>NZ_CM153145.1:0-2984365 GCF_056636515.1 Methylobacillus sp. DLP286 | reverse complement strand
TGAATCGGCCAGTCTTTTATAGACAGTTTGTTGCCTCAGAAAAGTATTGCCGTTCGTAGTTTACTGGGGAAAGGTTCGCGGCGTGACTATGCCGACGAATCGGGTTGTAGAACATTTCGATGTAGTCAAAGATATCCTGGCGTGCCAGCTCCCTGGTGGGATAAATTCTGCGCCTGATGCGTTCGCGCTTGAGCAACTGAAAAAAGCTTTCTGCGACAGCGTTGTCATGGCAGTTTCCGCGTCGGCTCATGCTGGGTTGTAAATTATGGGAAGCCAGAAAGGCGGCCCATTCGTAGCTGGTAAATTGGCTCCCCTGGTCAGAATGCACCATCACGCTTTGTTTGGGTTTGCGCCGCCAGACCGCTGCCAATAATGCTTGTAGAACCACGTCTTTACTCATGCGGGCATCCATCGACCATCCGACTACCTGGCGCGAGAACAGGTCGACAACCACAGCCAGATAGAGCCAGCCTTCATGCGTGCGGATGTAGGTAATATCAGTTACCCATGCGATATTGGGCGCGGCCACATTAAATTGACGGTCCAGGATGTTGGCCGCCACGTTATGCACGGCACCACTATGGAATCCGGGACGGCGACGATAGCCAACCTGGGCACGCCAGCCACGGCTACGCATCAACCGCGCGACACGATGCCGGCTACAGGATTCTCCCAGGGCCAGCAAGTCGTGGTGCACTTTACGATACCCGTACACTCGGCCACTCTCAAGCCAGGAGGGCTTCATCAGCTCCAGCAAGCGCAGGTCTTCATGATGGCGCTGGCTATAGGGATTGCGCCTCCAGGCGTAATAGCCGCTGGGGTGAACCTCGAGCACTTTACAGAGCCTGCGCACGGGATATTGAGTCGCATATTGCTCAATGAACGCGTACTTTATCCGGACTCCTTGGCAAAGTACGCGGCGGCTTTTTTTAATATGTCGCGCTCTTCGGTCAGACGTTTTACCTCAGCACGCAGGCGTCGAAGCTCAGCGGCCTCACTGCAATCTTGCTCACGCTGCGGTGCCGACTTGCTGTACCGCTTGACCCATGCATACAGGCTGTGGGTCGATACACCAAGCCGCTTGGCCACATCGGCCACCGGACGCTGGTGCTCGGTGATTTGTTTCACCGCTTCGAGTTTGAATTCTTCTGTAAATCGGACCGTGCTCATAATGCTCTCCTCTGTGAGTATTATGAGGCTAAAAAGTGTCTATTAAACTCTGGCCGATTCACCGGGACGTCTACCCGAAGCCATCAATGGACTGTACAAGGCAGAATTAATCCATCGGCGAGCGCCCTGGAAAACCAGGGCCGCTGTCGAGTTGGCAACGCTGGAATGGATCGCTTGGTACAACCATCAGCGCCTGCTCCGGTCTACCGGTATATCAGCCTGCGCAGGCTGAAGACATCTATCTGCAAAAGCACCTGACGCAGCAACAATGAACGCTTTGCTATAACCAAACTGCCTCCTCGGTTGCCGGGACAATTCAATACCCAGCATGGCTCGACTTTGACAAACGCTTAGATCAGATCAAACAATTAAGATTAGCGCATCAAGATGCCCTTCTGAGTAAACGCCTGCTAATGCCCACTGCTTTCGCACTGGCGATCCCAACATCAATTGCCATTACCTTGCTAAGCCTTAAAAGTTCGGCCCAAGGCCTTCTTGCAAGACAACGCTTAGCCTCACTTCCTTTTCTCCGTTAATGTCTTCTCACAGCCTTGCCAGATATCGTCTCATGTTTGTCCTTTCTCCGATTAGGTACATTGAACCGGCTTGGCTTGAATTCAATGTCATACATTACCAAAGGAGAAAGTCATGTTTTCACATAATAAGCGTTTGCAATACACCGTCCATGTCTCGGAGTCCAATCCCGGGTTGGCAAATTTGATGCTTGAACAGTTTGGAGGCCCTCAAGGCGAGCTTGCCGCCGCCTGTCGATACTTCACGCAAGCGATTGCCGAGGATGATCCTGGGCGCAAGGACATGCTGTTCGATATCGCCACGGAAGAGTTAAGCCACCTCGAGATCATCGGCACGATGGTTTGCATGCTGAACAAGGGCGCCAAAGGAAAACTGGCGGAAGGGATCGACAGCGAAGCTGAAATTTATCGTTCATTGTCGGGCGGCAGCAACGATAGCCACATCACGCAACTGCTCTATGGCGCAGGAGCGCCTTTGACCAACTCTGCAGGCGTGCCCTGGTCGGCGGCCTACATTGATACCATAGGCGAGCCGACTGCCGACCTGCGCTCGAATATCGCTGCAGAGGCTCGCGCCAAGATCGTGTATGAACGCTTGATCAACCTGACCACAGACTCGGGAGTCAAAGATGCGCTCACCTTTTTGATGACCCGGGAGATTGCTCACCAGAAATCCTTCGAAAAAGCCTTGTATGCTATCCAGCATAATTTCCCTCCAGGCAAGACGCCCGGAGACCCCCGCTTCACCAATCTCTACCTGAACATGTCCAAGGGAGATGAAATGCGGGGGCCATGGAACCAAGGAGAGCAATGGGAATATGTTCAAGATCCAGGCTCGCTTGGCCAAGGCGGCGGATTGGCTAGCGTTGAACTGAGTACGGATGAAGAAGCACTGAACCTGCAGATGGCGCTGCGCACCCAGTCCAACCCAGAGGGAAACCCCTTGACCGGGGCGGAGTTAGGGATGGGGTCAGGCAAATCCGACGCCTTGCATTGATTCTTTTATTTCCGGCAAGCCCCGCAAGGGGCTTGGCCTTTTCAGGAAACTTTCACTTGATCGACAAGTCTCCCTCCAGGAGGCGCTATCCATATGAGATCGTTACTTGCATTTGCTCTGCTGGCGGTGGCAATGCTTGTCCATGCCGACACAATAGATGAATCCAAAGAGGAAGCGCGACAGCGACAGCAGGTTGAGGCTATCAGACAATACGAGCGCAGCGGGCACCGCGAGCCTTTTGGTGGGGAGCGCGAGCGCCTCGGCAATCCCCCTCAGCCCATTCCCAACGACGCATACGAAGATGGAAGCCAACTCCAACCCCAACGCAAGCAATATGACTGGCAGAAACGGTGACTCTCTTTTTTTAAGAGTCATGGCATAATGCAGAGGCAGGTTATCGATTAGCATTAATTAAACCCTACGGCCCGCATCACCCCCGACAATGCAGAGAGGAAGACTTCCTTGAAAGCACCGACCATGCGTGACCACGCTCCAGATGCTATGGGAGAAGCAGAGTACCAGTTCCTGCTCAAGCTCAGCAATTCCATTCGTCCCCTCGTCAATACCGAAGAAATCAAGCAATGCGTCTGTAAGATGCTGTGCGAGGCGATGCCGGCCGAACGTGCCAGCTATGCCGAGATCAGTGCCGTCGGCGATGCCATGATCAACATCTCCTATCAGCGTCCGGGCATTGCGGAAATCCACGGCAGCTTCGAGCTCGACAAGTTCGGCAAAGGCCTGATGGATCGGCTGCGCATGGGAGAGACGCTCGTCATGCGGGACATCAAGCATGAGGATTCGTTAAGCGAACAAGAGCGCCATGCCTATGCTTCCGTCGGGGTGCAAAGCTATATTGCCGTCCCTTTGATCAAACAATCCACGCTCATGGCAATGCTCTCGATCAATGCCAGCGCTCCCCGGCAGTGGTCTGCGCATGATGTGCTTCTGCTGCAGAAAGCGGCGGAACGTACCTGGGAAACGGTGGAGCGCGCACGCGCGGAGCGTGCCCTCAGCCTCACCGAGATGCGCTCTCAGCAGATTTTTGATTCCATAGATCAAGGCATGTGCATTATCAAGATGGTCTATGATGGCGCAGGCAATCCGATTGACTATATCTTCCTGCATACCAATGCCGCTTTCGCCAACCAGACCGGCCTTGTCAACGTCATCGGGAAAGGCATGCGCGAGTTGGCCCCCCAACATGAGCAAATCTGGTTTGACACCTATGCGCGCATCGACAGAACCGGCGTGCCGGAACGTTTTGAGCACCGGGCGGAAGCGTTAAAGCGCTTTTACGAGGTTTACGGATTCCGCATCGACGAACCGGAACAGCACACGCTCGGCGTCTTGTTCAAGGATATTTCCTCGCGCATAACTACCGAGCAAGCGCTCATCAAGGCCAACAAGGCAAAGGATGATTTTCTTGCCGCGGTGTCTCATGAATTGCGCAATCCGCTGAACCTGATCCTGCTAAATGCGGAGCTGCTGGGACGCCTGCCCGAGGCCAGTTCTCAGCCCATCATCCAACGCGTTGCGGATACGCTGAGCCGTACTGTCAAGAACCTCGCCACCGTGGTGGATGACCTGCTGGACTTGTCGCGCATCAATACCGGCAAGCTGGCGCTGCAACGCAGCCATTACCACCTTGAGAACCTGGTGGAGAGGCTGGCCACCTCCTTCCAGGATGAAGCCAGCCAGAACGCCGTCCCGCTAAGCCTCGAGTTGCAACCCGGGATTGTGATCTACGCCGACTCGACACGGATCGAGCAAGTGATATGGAACCTGCTTTCCAACGCATTGAAATTCACGCCATCAGGCGGCGCCATTCATATTTCCCTGTCGGCACGCGACGAATGGGCGGTGCTGGAGGTGACCGACACCGGCCAAGGCATCCCTGCCGATGTGTTGCCGCATGTCTTCGACATGTTTGTGCAGGAAGACTCTTCTTCCTCGCGGATCAACAACGGCCTTGGCATCGGTCTAGCCCTGGTCAAACAGATTGTGGAGTTGCATCAAGGGAGAGTGGAGGCCTTCTCCCAGGGCAAGGGCATGGGCGCAAGCTTTCGCATCTTCTTGCCGCTGAGTCACTCAGCCACCCAGGAAACCAGCCAAGCGAAACCCGGACCGGAACGACCCATTCGCCTCCTGCTGGTGGAAGACAACGGGAATTCCGCCGAGTTGCTAGCGCAATTGCTCACCCTGGAGGGTTACGCAGTGGATGTTGCATTCGACGGTCAGAGCGGGCTGAAGCAGGCGACCAATGCCAAGCACGGCTATGACCTTATTCTCTCCGATATCGATATGCCCGGCATGGATGGTTTTCAGTTGGCCAGATTGCTGCGCGCGCACGAGAAGACTGCGGCGACACCGCTCATTGCAGTGACCGGCATCGCCCTCCAAGGCAGCCGCGACAAACTATACTCGGCGGGCTTCAATGATGTCGTATCCAAACCCATCACCATCGCTGCAATACACACGGCAGTAAAAAACCTGCTGCGTTAACGCAGCCGCTTGCGGAAACCTCGAAGGCAATGCGGCCATCACTCTTCCTCGTCGCTGCCACTTAAGCAATATTGAGGCTTCGCGGGCACTTGAACCTCTCCTCCATTCCGGGTTCGAACTATTTCCAACGGAATCCAGAAAGGAAAAATGATGGGGCAAGAAAACCAAGCGCCTTTATTCCCGGTCATTACGTTCACCACCACGCCCATCCCTGAAAATGGGCTCATCGTGTTTTCCCCGGCTTACCTGAGCGAATTAGGACAACAGCTGGAAGATGCCATCACGGGGCCGAACTACGCATTCACTGCCGATCAAGCCGTGGCATTGATTCTTGAGCTTCATCGCGCCATTGACCAGATGGAGAACTCGAGTTACCTGAAACGGTCGCTGCAAGACATCTAGCATGTCCTCTATCGCCTTACACAACACCTTTCTCCATCATGCCTGAAAGTGTCTTTTTAATGATAAATGACATAGCGCCTGCCTCTCATGCCGCCGTACCATTCATCAAAAAATCACAGATATTAACCAACGTTATGGACCGCAATCATGGCATTGCATAACTCCTGCAGTGCATAATACGATCTATATAAAATATTCGTATATGTGATGTTGTTCGACAATTAAAATTATCGTTACCTGCTCTAGCTTTTTCATACTGCTTAATAGGAATTTCTAATGAAATGTCCCATGATTCCGCCAGATGAAACCGAACGCTTGCAAGCATTAGCAGCCTATGGATTAGGTTTGGACCGGCCGCTTCCGGCACTTGAACCGGTGGTACAAATCGCTGCCCGCATGTTCAACATGCCAGTGGCAGCCATCAACATGATCGGCAGCGACCATGTGTTTTTCGCGGCCAGTACCGGGGTCGGGAATGTGGACATGAGAAGGGACGTTTCCTTCTGTGCCCATGCCATTAACCAGACCAATGTGATGGTCGTGCCCGATTCCCATCTCGATGAGCGGTTTCACGATAATCCCTTAGTCCTCGGGCCTGCCAATTTGCGTTTCTATGCAGGCGTCCCGTTGATTTCACCTGACGGTCATGCGCTAGGAGCCTTATGTGTGATCGACGGCCAGCCCAGGGAGTTTTCCGGGGAAGATTGCGAGCGCCTGCGCGAACTTGCCAAGATGGCAGTGGATCGCCTCGAGCTGCGCCGCCTGGAAATCTCGACAGAGCAATCTCGCCAGCCGTTCGAGGAGTTCGCGCGCAACTCGCCCACAGCAGTTGTCTGGTTTGATGCCCATCGCAACATTGTGACCTGGAACCAGGCCGCCGCAGCGCTGCATGGTTATCGCCTGGATGAAGGCGAAGGCTTGCTCGTCGATCAATTGATTCCGGAACGGGAACACCCCATTTTCCATCAATTGGTCGCACAAGCGGTAACCACCGGCACCTTCGACGGCATATCCATGCCGGAAGCCACTCATGACCTGCGCAAGGATGGAAGCGAATTCGAACTGGGGCTTTCCCTCTTCTGCTGGCAAGAGCATGGCCAGCTTATTTTCAATGCGCACCTGCAGGACATCACGGCAAAAAAGCGCGAGGAGGCGGAACTGCACCGCTTGGCCACTACCGACCTGCTGACCGGCCTGGCGAACCGCGGCCGCTTTTATCGCGAAGTGGAACAAGCCTTGGTCGCTGCAAAACCGATCGCCGTCTTGATGCTCGACCTCGATGGATTCAAGGATGTGAATGATACGCTGGGGCACGCGGTAGGAGACAGCATCCTCCGCGAAATCGCCCATCGGCTGGAGCATGCGCTGGCAGGCTCCGGCTTGGCAGCCCGCATCGGCGGCGACGAATTCGCGCTGCTATTGCACGAATTAAAGGACCCTGCGGAAGCACAGGCTGTTGCACAAGCCTTGATCGAGGCGCTGGTCGATGCGATTGTGATCGACCATCATGAAATTCGCATCACGGCCAGCTGCGGCGTAGCGATAGCGCCACAACACGCGCAAGAGGCGCTGGAGTTAATCGGTAACGCAGACTTGGCCTTGTTCCATGCCAAGCGCCTCGGCGGGGCGCAATCCTATGTATTCGTCCAAGCCCTCAGGATGGAGGCGGTGGCGCGCCATCTTTATGGCCTGGAATTGCACCGGGCGGTGCACGATGGCGAATTCGTCCTCTTCTACCAACCGCAGATCCGCTTGTCCGACGGATTGTTAGCTGGGGCTGAGGCGCTGATCCGCTGGCGGCACCCCGAGCGCGGCTTGCTGTCACCGGCGGCTTTCCTGCCTGCGTTGGAAAACGGACCTCTGGCGGCAACGGTAGGCAACTGGGTGCTGGATGAAGCCTGCGCCCAAGTGGCGCAATGGCGGCGACAAGGCTTGGCGGACTTCCGCATGGGGGTCAACCTGTTCGGCGCACAGTTCCGGGTGGACGACCTTGCGAAGACGGTCATCTCTATGCTTGAGCGCCACGGATTGCCGCCCTCGGCGTTGGAATTGGAAATCACGGAAAATATCGTGCTCGAGCATGACGAGTTGGCACTCGAATCCATACGCCGTTTGCGGGAGGCCGGCGTCGGCATCGCCTTTGACGATTTCGGCACAGGATACGCGTCGCTCAGCCTGCTCAAACATTACCCCTTAAGCCGTATCAAGATAGACCGCTCTTTTGTCCAGGGAATGCTGGAGTCGCAACAGGACAAGGCCGTCGTCAATGCCGTGATTGATATGGCGAACGCATTTTCGCTGGATACGATTGCGGAAGGCATTGAAACTGCGGAACAACAAAAGGCCTTGCTTGAAATTGGCTGCTCCGAAGGCCAGGGATATCTTTTCTCCCGCCCTTTGTCTGCCATCCAGTTCGCTGACATGTTCGGCTTGGATCACTACCTATCCAGACGGGCTTGAATCGGCTATCAAGATAGCAGATCGGACAACGCCGCTCAGCAAGCGTCGGCTGCAAATTCTTGGGATGCTCAGTCATCTTCTCTGACAAAACCCCAGCTCTTGCACAGCCATTACTTGATCTTATCCCGGCCGTTTCCAATGCAAAAGCGAGGGGTAATTTTCCCAATTAGCGGAAGAATTTTGATCGCCTATTTAATAGATCACATTCAAAATTAAGGGCGTGAGCAGCTACTGCCATGCATGCTGCAAGCGGCGGCTTTCACCAAAATTAAACTTCCTGGTTACAGTAAGCTCCAAGCAATAACCAATATTATCCTGACATATTGACGATTACCATTTTTTCTATTTTTGACCTCGACCATGTTGTTTCTGAATAAGTGGCGATGTTGTGATCGCCTTGATTTAAACATGAATTGATATGATCGCCAACCTGGCTTCCAGAAGCGGTAGTTTTATCATTTTTCTTTCATTGTATTGATATATTCATTGTTTTATTTTTAAGGTTAATTTGAATATAATGCCGGATCGAAGTGAATTAATTCAGATGATTTCAAAGAATGATTGCTGCATTTCTTCACTGGCGGTATCTTGAAATTATTTCCACATGACCACAAACAGGACTGACTCATGGCAACTATTGATACAAAAAGAGAAAAGCTGAAGCAAAAGATTTCCGCTCTGACAGAGCAATTGGAAGCGCTGGAAAAAAAACCAGTGGAATTGAACCGTCAAAGCGAAGGCATGCCAGAACTGATCGCCGCATTTGACGCAGTAGTCAAATCGCACAAGGTTGCCGCGGTCGACGTATTCGAAGTATTGCTCAAGGCAAAAAGAACCGGGCTGACGCTGGTGAAAAAGGCTTAATCCAGGTCAGTTTTATCCAAGGGCGGACAGGGTTCCGCCTTTTTTATTGCCCTTGACAACAGTTTTTACAACAGCCAGTCGATGGGCATTATCGACAATATTCTCACAAAAAAACGCTGCATCAGGGTGGTGCCCGGGTCAACGCTGTACCGCTGCTCCACCCCGTCCTGGTATGACAGCCAATACAAGCGGTTATTTTCATCCAGCCGGACTTCATAAGCGCTCTCCGGCACATCCGCCTTGAATGCCTGTTCCATCTGCTGGGCCAGTCCCGGGCTTTCGATCATGAAGCCAAGTTCTGTATTGAGCTGCGCTGAACGCGGGTCGAAATTGAACGAGCCGATAAATACGCGCGAACGGTCAATGGTAAAAGTCTTGGCATGCAAACTGGAACCCGAACTGCCCAGTGCCCCCAGATACTTAGCCATGCCGCTTCCAGCCACCTGGCTGCGCATTTCGTACAGCCGTATGCCGGCCTGCAACAACGGCTTACGCCACTTTGCGTAGCCCGCATGCACCGCCGCCACGTCGGTAGATTCGAGCGCATTGGTCAGGATGCGGATATTGATGCCCTTCCTGGCGAGCGCGGAAAACCCATCGACCCCGGCCTGGGTCGGCACGAAATAAGGAGAGACAAGGTCGACGCTCTCTTTCGGGTTGCGCAGGATGCGGGCCAGGTTGAACACCATCAGCTCATCCTTTTTTGCCTCTCCGGTAATCTTGTCCGGACTATCGCTGATCAGCTCCACCTTGGACCAATCGAATGCATGCTGACCCTTGATGAAATCGTGGATGAACTGGCTTTCTTTCAATGCCTTGAGGTAGCCTTGCCCAGTGACGGTTTTTTCCGCCTTGTCTGCCGCAGCGCTCAATGCTTGCAACTCCTCATCGCTTGGGGCGGGAATCAGCACGCTCAAGGGGTAGGCTGATGCGCTGGCCCAGTAGCGGTCGAAATCCTGAGAGGTGTCGTCCACTACAGCGCCGATCGCCATGACATCGAGGTCTGCAAACAATATGCCGTCCGTCGCGCCGAAATACTCATCGCCGACATTGCGTCCGCCGATAATGGTCACCATGTTGTCGGCAGTGAACGACTTGTTGTGCATGCGGCGGTTGAGGCGCGAGAAATCCGTGAGAAAGCCCAGCGGCTTGAATGTTCGGAAAGGGAAAGGATTGAACAGGCGGACTTCGATATTGGGATGCTTGTTGAGCGCAGCCAGCCTGGCATCCATTTCACGACCGCTGATGCCGTTATCGTCCAGCAACAGCCTTACCCGGACGCCACGCTCCGCCGCTTTGCGCAATGCTTCGAGGAACAGTATGCCCGTATTGTCGTTGCGCCAGATGTAATATTGAACATCTAGGGTCTTTTGCGCGGAATGGGTTAACAGCATGCGCGCTGCAAAAGCACTGTAGGCATCCAGCAAAGGCATGATGCCGGATTCGCCCGGATGGGCGGCCTTGAGCGGCCGCATGGTCTGGCCCAACTGCGTGTCCGCCACCTCCTCCACCCGGAGCGCCATGGAAGGCGGCTTGTCGCTCTCACGCACCTGAGGCAAGCCGCATGCGAACAATGGCACGAGAAGTATCAGCATGATGCCTCGCTGACACCAGGCCATGCCAGCATGCAGCCAATCCAGCTTGTTCAACCGTCTGGCCGGGGAGGCCCTCATGCTGCCATCTTCTTCATATTCTGGTTCTCTTTAAGAATAAGCCGGATGAGCTTAGCTGTGTGACACATAAATTGCCTCTCGGGTTCTTTGCGCATCATGAGAAAAATTAAGCCTTGCAGGGAAGATTGGAACAATCCTGGCAGACTATAATTAATGCATAATACAAACACCAGCAATTCACTATTCGATGGAAAAGGAGAACCGCATTATGACCAGCCACACTCGGCAATGGGGGTCGCAATCCTGGCTTTGGCTGTTTATTGTTGTCTTTATCAGCGCGGCGCTGCTTTACTACCTTTTCGGTGGGCCGGCAGTCCCTGATAGTGCGGAGCAACGCAATGATCGGGCGGCGATACAGGATTGCTGGAAGCGCCATGCCAATTCCGCGCTTTCGCCCACGGAACTGAAATATGTCGCTGAAGCCTGCGAATTCATGGAAAACGAATTTGTCCTGAAATACCGGCAAAACCCCTGATCAGGGACCTGATTCAGAATCACAGCCGCCACCTCACATGGCATATATTGGGGCACTCAAAAACGACTGAATACTAAAGGAAAAAATAACAACGCACGGTGCATCTGCCCGCCTCCTTTCAATATCTACTGCGTAAAGCTTCCCGGCTGGAAAATGCCGGATGCAGCGCGCTGATGAACAAGCATTTGTGAAACGCACCTTGTGAATTTACTGCACACTAGGTATGCGGGCGGCCAGTTGGCAGACACCATCTATTTTGTGACAATAATGAACAAAAGCGAAGCATATCGCCGCACTATCAGTAAGCAACAGAAATTGATCGTATCGGGGAATTTATTTGGGAAAGAACGCACATGGAAAGAATTCCATTATTGCAAGCACAGGTTGAAGCAATGGCAAGACAGTTGAACCAACGCACGCTGGAAAGCCTGGAATACCGCATTCTCATGAAGGCTGTCGTCGCGGCCCACCCCGACAAGGATACGTTATCGTCCTGCATTCAAGAACAACGGGACCGGCTTGTCGAGCAAGGCATCATTGGCAATATTGTCGAGGGGGACCGCGAATATCTCAATGAATATATAGAAAAATGGCTGGATCTCTGCCAGCAATGAGCCAGCCTAAAAGGGCTCGACCTAGGGGCATTTAACCTTATTGAAAAACACCTTACCGTAACCGTCACGTGCGCTGTCCGGATTATCCGCAGGATAAGCCACCACTTTATAATCATCGCCTGCATAGCGGATCGCCTCTTCCGCTATTGGCTGAAAATCCTCAAGCGCACTCACGCTCTCATCTAGTGGCCGTATGGTGAAACCGTCTATTTCCATTTCCACCTCATGATGGGGCGAGGGCGTCTTGAGCTTGGCAATCAAGCTTTCCATTTCATTTGCCTCACTTCTCCACGTACCCTGATGCGGCCTCTATAGAGACAGATGCATTCGCAAGGTCTGGACGCTCCGCCTCGAACTGGGCTTTGCCGATGCGGTACGCCTCCTCCACATCGGCCGCATCGACGTCATTGCTCCATAACGGCGGCTCGACAGCCGAGTGTTCTTTGTAGCGCACATTGACCGTAAATAACGCCATCTCGCGTCGCCCTCCCTCAATGCAACGCGTTGTCCGCATCGGAGGGAATATGGCCGCGCCAGCCGCCGGCAGGCGCCTTGCGTGATTCCAGCAACTGACGGTAACGCTCAAGGTCTTCCGCAATCTTGAGCTCCAGCACACCCATCATGCTGGCGGCCGTTTCAGCCACGGTGTCGGTTTCATATTCAATTTCTAGACGCACGCGGGTGGAATGGACATCTACATGCTGGAAGGATACGACTCCAGTATTGCGTATGCCGGAAACGCTGCGCCACGCGATATGGTCGTCCGGCACCTGCTCGGTAATCTCGGCTTCCCATTCGACGGCCTTCCCGCCGATCTGCGCAAGCCACCAGACATGCCTGTCGTCCAGCTGTTTTACATTGACTACACTATCCATGAAGTTGGGAAAGGTCTCGAACTGGGTCCACTGGTTATAGGCAATATTCACAGGAACCTTGACGTCTATGGTTTTTTCAATGGTCGGCATATCAGACTCCATGCACACTTTACAAGAATGAAAACCAGTGTAATCGCCGTGCTATTCATGCAAGAGCTGGCTTACTCCTAAAAGCATGTCAGAAAAACCAACTATTTTTTGCAGATTCGCGTCAAGACCGTATCCCCGCATGAGAATTTCATATAAAAAGTTGCGCGCTGACACAATCTTGAGTTAATTTTTCGAATACCCATACTGTCCATGCCGGAATGCTAGGCAGCATGGCTCGCAATTTGATCTCTCGCCAAGTTTGAAAGGTTTCCCCCCCGGATGGAGCACACGCCACTCATTGCCACCATAGTTGGAGGCCTGGTACTGGCTTTTATTTTCGGCATACTGGCCAACCGCCTGAAGATGCCGCCGCTTGTTGGCTACCTGATTGCAGGGGTCGTCGTGGGCCCGCATACCCCGGGGTTTGTCGCTGACGCCAACCTTGCCCATGAACTATCGGAAATCGGCGTCATCCTGCTCATGTTCGGCGTAGGCCTGCATTTTTCGCTGCGCGACCTGCTTTCGGTCAAATCGATTGCCATTCCCGGCGCTATCGTGCAGATCGCCATTGCCACGCTGCTCGGCCTTTCAATGGCATTGGCGATCGGCTGGCCGCTGGGAGAAGGCCTGATCTTCGGCCTGGCGCTGTCCACAGCCAGCACCGTCGTATTGCTCACCGCCTTACAGGAACGGCGCATCCTGGAAACCAAGCGCGGGCAGATCGCGATTGGCTGGCTCATCGTGGAAGACATTGCCATGGTGCTCACCCTGGTGCTGGTGCCTGCGTTGAGCGGCATACTGGGCGGCGAGGGCAACAACCTGGACGGCAGCGCCCTCCTCAACACCATGGCGTTGACCATAGGCAAGGTGATCGCCTTTGTCGCCGTGATGCTGCTGGTCGGCCGCCGCATCATCCCTTGGCTGCTGGCACGCACTGCCGCCACCGGGTCACGCGAACTGTTCCGGCTCGCCGTGCTCGCGATCGCCCTCGGGTTTGCGCTGGGCGCCACCTATATTTTCGGGGTATCGTTCGCGCTGGGCGCGTTCTTTGCGGGCATGATCCTGAGCGAATCAGAGCTCAGCCACCGCGCCGCGGAAGAATCCCTGCCGTTGCGCGATGCGTTTGCCGTATTGTTTTTTGTCTCGGTCGGCATGCTGTTCGACCCCTCCATCCTCTTTCGCGAGCCCTGGCTCATTCTCGCCACCCTCTTCATCATCGTCATCGGGAAATCATTGGCCGCCTTCGGGATCGTGCTGGCCTTCCGCCATCCATTGGGCACTGCGTTGACGATTTCTGCCAGCCTGGCGCAGATTGGCGAGTTCTCATTCATCTTGGCCTCCCTTGGAGGCTCGCTGGGCCTGCTGTCAGACACCGGACGCGACTTGATCCTAAGCGGCGCGATCCTCTCCATCCTGATCAATCCGTTGCTGTTCGCCTGGCTTGATCGCCTGAAGCCGTGGCTGCTCAACCGCGAAGAGAAGCGTCCCCTCAAGGGCGAAAGCGGCGCACGCACCATATCGTATCCCCACCTGCACGCCCATGCCGTCCTGGTGGGCTATGGACGCGTCGGCAAGCTGGTAGGCGCGTCGCTACGCCAGCAAGACCAGCCGTTCATCGTGCTGGAAGACCAACCTGAAACAGTCCAGGCCCTGCGCGAGCAGGGTACCCCGGCCTTGTGCGGCAATGCCGCGGCGCCCGGCATGATGGAAGCCGCCAATCTCAAGTCCGCGCGCTGGCTGCTGGTCGCCATCCCTGACGCGCTAGAAGCAGGACAAATCATCGAGCACGCCCGCAAGATCAACCCGCAGATCGAAGTCGTGGCGCGCGCGCATTCCGACGCCCAGATCGAGCACCTGGAAAAACATGGCGCGTCCTACACCATCATGGGAGAAAGGGAAATCGCCAAGGGCATGGCGAACTGGGTGCGCGCCGGCGTGGAATGGTAGTCCTGCGACTTGGCGCTAGCCGGGCTTCCGGTACGGCGCACGCTCGTCCAGCTCTTGCTGGTAGTGGCTGACGCCAACGCCTTCCCGTGAGACAAAGCGCCTGACCGCAGCCTCGAAATCGGCATGGGTGATATGATGGAATGAACAGGTTTCCCGCGCCACGAATCCGCGTGCCAACTTATGCTCCCCTTGGGCGCCGCCCTCGAAGAAGCGGATACCCTGCTCGATGCAGAACTCCTGCGCCTGGTAATAGCACAGCTCGAAATGCAGGTTGGGGACATAAGCCAATGCGCCCCAATAGCGTCCATACAGGCAATCCGCATCGTACAGGTTGAGCGCTGCACCGATACGCCGGCCGTCACGCTCCGCTAACACCAGCATCACGTTGTCCGGCAGGCGCTCGCCCAGCTCGTGGAAAAATGCCTGGGTCAGATAAGGGCTGGAACGGTGCTCGAGATAGGTATTGAGATAGCACTTGTAGAAAAAATCCCACTCGCGCTCGCTGATATCGCACCCGCGCAGGCGCCGGCAGCTCACCCCGGCCGCACCGACCTTCTTGCGTTCCTGGCGGATTTTCTTGCGCTTGTCATGCGTAAGGGTCATGAGGAACTCGTCAAAGCCGGCAAACCCCTGATTCTGCCAGCGGAACTGCACTCCCTGGCGCCTGAGCCAGCCTTGGCCTGACAACATATCTGCATTTTTCGCGTCGGGAAACAGGACATGGACAGACGACAGCTGCAAGCGGTGCGCCGTATCGCGCAGGATATCCGCCATCCGCGCTTGCAGCACGGCATCATGCGACAATAGCCGCGCACCCGTAATCGGCGTGAAAGGCACTGCCGCCACCAGCTTGGGGTAATACTCCAGCCCATGCTGGGCATAAGCGTCCGCCCAAGACCAGTCAAATACATATTCTCCGTAGGAATGATGCTTGAGGTAGAGGGGCACGGCCCCTGCCAATTTGCCGTCGCGCCTGAATACCAACGGCATGGGTTGCCAGCCGGTGCCCTCGCCAACCGAACCGCTATGCTCCAACGCACTGAGGAAAGCGTGGCTGAGCAAGGGAGACCCATCCGTCAGCGCATTCCATTGCGCACTATCCAGCTCGCTCACGCCTGCGGCGATTTCAAGCTCGATGTTCATGGCGTCTCAACCGGTGAGAACCGCCATGGCCGAGTTGCGGCAATTCCATATGCGCTGACTTTGCACCGAATGAGAAAAGACACCTTACTCTCCAATACTGGCGACACTCTAGAGTATCAGGATAATACGGCGGAAGCAGGCGAAAAAACACCACTACCGCCGGTTGACGCGATAGTGGTGAAGCGGAGGAGAGGTTGAAATATTGGCAGCCATGGGCGTCGCAAAATCGCGACACCCGTGGTTAACACTTGTGGCTTAATACTACTTGCGCTTGCCCGCTGAATCGACGCCATGACCGATGACGCCGCCAATTGCTGCCCCGCCCACGGTGCCGAACGAACTCCCGCCCGTCAGCACCGCTCCCGCTACGCCGCCAATGGCGGCACCCGTAGCCGCATTCTTTTGGCGCGTGGACAATCCGGAACAACCGCTCAACATGGCAAGCAACAATAACCCTGCAATCGTTTTCTTCATTTCATTTTCCTTTCAAATTCCAGGTATTCACCCGTTACTGTTCAGATTGCAAAAACTAGGCCATTAATGATTTTTAAATTAAAATCAATTAGTTGATTATAAAATTCACAACCAAGGGAGAGGAAAAGTTGAAAAATTGTCGCCAATAAAAGACAAAAGAAAAGCACTGTCCCGGCAAGGCAGTGCTCAAAGGTTTCACAAGGAAGATTTATTATTGGAATTCAGTCATAGCGCCCGCTTGGGAACGGCAACGCTCACATCCTTTACATCGTGCAGCGGCGCTGGTTCAGCCACATCCTGCAATTCTTTGTCCTTCTTCTCGAGCGCCTTGTGCTGACGCTCGGCAATCTGAGCCTGCATGACCTCAAGCTCGTTCATCGTAATCACGCCGTCGCCATTGAGGTCGAACTGTATGAAATGACGAGCCACCTGGGGAAGCATTTCCACCGCTTCCTCACGTGAAATCACCCCGTTGCCGTCTTTGTCAGCTTCTTGAAAACGCTCCAGAATGCGCTGGCGCATCATGCGCCTACGTTCTTCAATCTGAGCATGGGCAGCATCGACGCTGCGAGAGTATTCGTAAAGATCGCGCCGCAAGCGCTGGCGATCCTCACCAGAAATTTTTGCATCCAGGGTTTGATGGATATGTGCCGTCGGCACTTCCTGCGCATCGGCCGCCATATCGTCATTTGCATAACGTACGTTCGCAGCATGGACGACGCCGGCAACGCCCAGCAATACTGCTGTCATTACCAGCTTATGATGCCAAACCAGATCAGTTACCATCAACATAAAGCTAAACCGTACACTTGCAAGATCATATGATTCGCTCGCCTCTGTTTTAAGCTTACTTGCGCCCTCGCCAGCGGCTAACAATATGCCTGGCTCAGTAACCATTCAACCTCGCCATTGATGCAAAAATGTACTGGCAAGCAGTTGAATGAGGCGACATCATCCCTCATTGATGTAAACTGAGTGTTTCATATCGGCTTCTCATTGTAAAAAATTGTAACAATTATTGTGTGGGATTTTCCACCTTATGCAAACCCATAAGCTGGCAATAAAGAGAATCAGCACAAAGACGATGGAACCTGTAAATAATACTTTTCATCCACCCCCATTTCCGCAGAAAATATGGCTATGCAGACACCTTCGAAAAAAATATTAATGGTGGACGACGACTTGCGCATGCGCGAGTTGTTGCAACGTTATCTGGGCGAACAGGGCTTTTCGGTAAAAGCCGTCTCCGATGCCGGAGAAATGGACCAAGTGCTTGCCCATGAGCATGTGGATTTGCTGGTACTCGACCTCATGCTCCCGGGAGAGGACGGTCTTGCCATTTGCCGCCGCCTTCGCGCCAACGGCAGCACCATCCCAGTCGTCATGCTCACCGCACGCGGAGACGAGATAGACCGCATCATCGGCTTGGAGATGGGAGCGGACGACTACCTGCCCAAGCCGTTCAACCCGCGCGAGCTGCTCGCCCGCATCAATGCGGTCCTACGCCGCCACAGCCGGCTCCCGCCCGGCACGCCGGTGGCAGAGGCGGAACACATCAGCTTCGGCGAGTTCATCTTCGACCCCTCGACACGCACGCTGACCAAGAACGGCGAACCCGTCACCATTACCAGCGGCGAATTCGCCCTGCTCAAGGTATTCGTCGACCATCCGCGCCAGCCATTGTCGCGCGACCGCCTCATGCAATTGGCCCGCGGACGCGAACTGGATGTGTTCGACCGCAGTATCGACGTGCAGGTATCCCGCCTGCGCCGCCTGATCGAGCCGGACCCATCCCATCCGCGCTACCTGCAGACCATGTGGGGGTTCGGCTATGTCTTCGTTCCCGATGGCGAAACCCAGAAAAGCTAGTGTCGCGCCTCCGTGAGCCTGTTGCCCCGCACCCTTCTCGCACGCGTCATGCTGCTGATCGCCCTGTTGCTCGCAGCGGGACAGTTCGCGGCATTAAAGCTGTTCGACTACTTCGAAAGCGAGCCGCGCGCCATGGCGGCGGCGCTGCAGGCGATCACTGTCGTCAACTATACCCGCGCCTCCCTGCTCGCCGCGCATGAAAACCGCAGGCTGGCCTTGCTTTCGGAGCTATCCGGACGCGAAGGCGTGCGGATTTACGCCGCGGACATGCTCGAGGAAATCGAGCCGCTTCCCAACGATCACCTCATCCGCCTGATCGCGGAAAAAATCCGCGAGCGCCTGGGCAAGGACACGCTCGTCGTATTGAACCACTTCGGCATACCCGGCCTTTGGGTCAGCTTCAGCCTGGGACAAGACGATTATTGGGTAGTGATTCCGCGCATCCAGGTAGACCGCCCGTTCCCTTGGCAATGGCTGGGCTGGGGCGCCCTCGTCATCATGCTGTCATTGCTCGGCGCCTACCTGATCGCCTCGAATATCCATCATCCGCTGCGCTTGCTAGTGAAAGCGGCAGGACGGCTTAGCAGCGGTGAATACCCACCGCCATTACCCGAAGAAGGCGCACATGAGCTGCGTGAAGTCAGCCGCACCTTCAACGAAATGACCGAGGCGCTGGTACGGCTGGACAACGAACGGACCTTGCTGCTGGCCGGCATCTCGCATGACCTGCGCACCCCGCTGGCGCGCCTGCGCCTCTCCGTGGAAATGCTGCCTGACGAGTACTGCGCCAGCCTCAAGGCCGGCATGATCCAGGACATCGGCGACATGGACAGCATCATCCACCAGTTCCTGGATTTTGTGCGCGGGATCGAAGGCGAGCCGACGCAGATTATGGACCTCAACGCATTGCTTACCTCGATTGCAGACCGCCATATCCGCGCAGGCCGCAAATTGACCATGTCCCTGGCGCCGACCCATCTGATTCCCGTGCGCCCGCTAGCCATGCAGCGGCTGCTCACCAACCTGATCGACAATGCCTTTGCCTATGGCGGCGGTGAAGTCACGGTCAGCACGCGCATCACGGCAGGCAACATCATTCTCAGTGTATTAGATAACGGCCCAGGCATCCCTGCCTCGCAGATGGAACGCCTGCTGCGGCCATTCGAGCGCCTGGACACTGCGCGCGGCAACAAAAGCGGCAGCGGCCTGGGATTGGCGATCTCCGACCGCATCGCCAAGCTGCACAAGGGCCAGCTCACCCTGCTCAACCGCCCGCAGGGAGGCCTGGAAGCCAGGCTTACCCTGCCGATACAGCCTCAGGTGACGGCGCAAACCAAGCAAGCTTTTCGCGTAAACGCACAACCTCGCCGACAATAATCAGGCAAGGCGCGCGCAACCCTGCGTGCTCCACCAGCCCGGGCAATGTCGCCAACGTGCCCTCCACTACCCGCTGCCGCTGCGTGGTGCCTTGCTGGATGATGGCGATGGGTAGATTTTCGGAAGCGCCGTGAGCTTGCATTTGCCGACATATCTCGGGCAAGCCCACCAATCCCATATAAATCACGACTGTCTGGTTCGGGCGCACAAGGGCATGCCAATCCAGGTTGACCGAACCGTCCTTGAGGTGCCCGGTCGTGAACAGGCACGACTGCGCATAGTCCCGGTGGGTCAGCGGGATTCCGGCATAGCTGGATACTCCGTTCGCTGCCGTGATGCCGGGCACCACCTGGAACGGGACGCCGTTCTCCATCAGCGTCTCTATCTCTTCGCCGCCACGGCCGAAAATGAACGGGTCGCCGCCCTTCAGGCGCAATACGCGCTTGCCTTCCTGGGCAAGGCGTACCAATAGCTGATTGATGTCCTCTTGCGGCAAGGTATGCTGGTCGCGCGACTTGCCCACATAAATCAGCTCGGCGTCCCGCCGTACCAACTCCATGACTTCCTTGCTCACGAGTTTGTCGTAGACGCACACATCCGCTTGCTGCATCAGGCGCAGGGCGCGGAAAGTCAGCAGGTCTGGATCTCCCGGGCCGCCGCCGACAAGATAGACTTCGCCATGATTCAGCTCACCACTCCCTGCCAGCAATTGCTCCATGGCATGCCGCGCCGCAGACTCCTGTCCGGACAATACCTGTTCGCCTATCGCTCCCTGGAACACATCTTCCCAGAAAATCCGCCGCTGCTGCCCGGTACTGAACCGCCGCTTCACTGCCTCGCGGAACTCGGCGGCAAATGCTGCCAAACGGCCGTAGGCGGCAGGAATCATGGTTTCAATCCGGGTGCGCAGCAGGCGTGCGAGCACTGGCGCAGCCCCGCCGCTGGACACCGCCACCAGCAGTGGAGAGCGGTCCACGATCGAAGGCACGATGAATGTACAAAGTTCAGGCGCATCCACCACATTCACAGGAATATTGCGTGCCTGCGCCGCCTGGGAAACGGCGCGGTTCACCTCGGCATCGTCCGTCGCGGCAATCACAACCGCAGCGCCATCCATCTGCGATGGCTCGAATACCAAGGCAAAATGACGTATCCGCCCTTCTGCCAGCCATTGCATCAACGTAGGGTGCAACTCAGGCGCCACCACCGTGATGTCGGCCCCGGCTTTTTCCAACAGGCTGACCTTGCGGCTGGCAACATCGCCTCCTCCGACCACAAGGCAGGGTCGATTGCGCAGTTTCATGAAGATAGGCAGTGTTTCCATGCATGGCATTTTATTCCATTTCCAACTTAATACGAGACTAGGCGCGACGACACGGACAGTGCAATTGCACGGCAAGGAGGAGCAACACCGTATCGGATTAATTGGAAATGGGATTACTCTGCGATTGGCTTTCCGCAGCAGCTAAGCTAAAATGAGGCCTTACCCTACTGTTTTTCTTACGCTATTTTGCAGCCTGCGACGTCCACCTTCTACTCCTCCCGCGCCTCGAGCGCAGCCTGACCTGCTGTATGAATCCGCCGAAAAGAATTTTCATCAAAACCTTTGGCTGCCAGATGAACGAGTACGACTCGTCGCGCATGCTCGACATGCTGCATGCCGCAGAAGGCATGCAGACCACCGAAAACCCGGAAGAGGCCGACGTCATCCTGCTCAATACCTGCTCGGTGCGCGAAAAGGCCCAGGAGAAGGTGTTCAGCCATTTGGGGCGCTTTGCGCCGCTCAAGGAAAAGAACCCCAACCTGGTGATCGGCGTAGGCGGCTGCGTTGCAAGCCAGGAGGGCGAAAGCATCGTGGCGCGCGCGCCTTATGTCGATGTCGTCTTCGGCCCGCAGACCTTGCACCGCCTGCCGGACATGATCCAGTCCAAGCGCAAGACCGGCATTTCGCAGGTCGACATCAGCTTCCCGGAAGTGGAGAAGTTCGACCACCTGCCGCCGCCGCGGGTGGAAGGCGCCGCGGCGTTCCTCTCCATCATGGAGGGCTGCAGCAAATATTGTACGTTCTGCGTCGTTCCCTACACGCGCGGCGACGAAGTCTCGCGCCCGTTCGATGACATCCTCACCGAGGCGATCCAGCTTGCCGAGCAGGGCGTCAAGGAAATCACCCTGCTCGGGCAGAACGTCAATGGCTACCGCAGCGAAACTGCGGAAGGCGAAACCGCAGACCTGGCGCTGCTGATCGAGTACCTGGCCGAGATCCCGGAAATCGAGCGCATCCGCTACACCACCTCGCATCCGAATGAAATGACCCCTGCGCTGATTGATTGCTACGCCCGCATTCCCAAGCTGGTATCGCACCTGCACCTGCCGGTTCAGACTGGCTCGGACCGCGTGCTCATGAACATGAAGCGCAATTACACTACATTGCAGTACAAATCCATCATCCGCAAGCTGCGTGCGGCGCGGCCGGACATTTGCATCACTTCGGACTTCATCATCGGCTTCCCGGGCGAAACCGAGCAGGATTTCGAAGCCACCATAAAGCTGATGCGCGATGTCGGCTTTGATTTCAGCTTCAGCTTCGTTTACAGTCCGCGTCCCGGCACGCCTGCCTCCTACCTGCCCGACGATTGCAGTGCAGAGGAAAAGCAGTCACGCCTGTCACGCCTGCAGGCGCTCAATGAAGCGCAGGGCAAGGCCGTTAGCGCCTCCATGGTAGGCAGCGTACAGCGTGTGCTGATCGAAAGCGTTTCCGCCAAGAGCGACAGCGAACTCGCCGGGCGCACCGACAACAACCGCATCGTCAATTTCCCTGGCGATGCCGCCTTGATCAACCAGTTCGTCAACGTAAGAATTACCGAAGCCCTTTCACATACCCTGCGAGGAGAGTTGGTCTAACAATATGCCGGTAGACATTACCCTACAACCTGAAGACAACATGCGCCTCGCCAACCTGTGCGGCGCGCTGGACGAGAACCTCAAGCAGATCGAAGATGCGCTGGATGTCGGCATCTCGCGGCGCGGCGCGCATTTCCGCTTTTCCGGGGAGCAAGGCAATACCCGCCTCGCCGCACAATTGGTCGAGAACTATTACGAGCGTGCGGGCAAGCCCATCAGCCTGGAGGAAATCCAGCTGGGGCTAGTCGAACTTGACCGCCTGTCGCCCGACGAGGTCGCTACGCCTATGACTACCCTGATGACCCGGCGGCAGGACCTGCACGGACGCACGCCGCGCCAGGTCAGCTACCTGCAGCAGATCCAGGATTTCGACATCACCTTCGGCATCGGCCCCGCCGGCACCGGCAAGACCTATCTCGCGGTTGCCAGCGCCATCGACGCCATGACGCGCGACCGAGTCAAGCGCATCGTGCTGGTGCGCCCGGCAGTGGAAGCCGGCGAGCGCCTGGGCTTCCTGCCGGGCGACCTCTCGCAGAAAGTGGACCCTTACTTGCGCCCGCTCTATGACGCTTTGTATGACCTGGCAGGCTACGACAGCGTCAACAAGATGTTCGAACGCGGCGCGATCGAAGTCGCCCCGCTCGCCTATATGCGCGGCCGCACCCTCAACCAGAGCTTCATCATCCTAGACGAGGCGCAGAACACCACGCCGGAACAGATGAAGATGTTCCTCACCCGCATCGGCTTCGGCACCAAGGCCGTCATCACCGGCGACGTTACCCAGATCGACCTCGCGCGCGGGCAGAAAAGCGGGCTGGTGGAAGCACAGAAGGTACTCAAGGATGTGCGCGGCATCGCCTTCACGCAATTCCTTTCCGAGGACGTGGTACGCCATCCGCTAGTGCAAAAAATCATCAATGCCTACGAACGCTACGACAGCGAACGGCATGCGCAGCCCAATGCAGGCAAATCTGGAGCCGACGGCAAACCCGGCACGGACAAGGAATAACCGCCATGCCCAAGCTCGCCATGAGTGTTCAATACGCTAGCGAAAACGACGGCCTTCCCAGCGAGAAGCAATTCCGCCGCTGGGCGCGCGCCACCCTGCGCGTGGATACCGAAGCGACCTTGCGCATCGTCGATGAAGAGGAAGGCCGCATGCTCAACCGCGACTACCGCGGCAAGGATTACGCCACCAACGTACTGACCTTCCCCCTGGTGGAAGAGCCATGGCTGGTCGGCGACATCATCCTCTGCGCCCCGGTGGTCGCCAGGGAAGCGCATGAACAAAACATCACACTGGAAGCGCATTACGCACACCTCACCGTGCATGGCATACTGCACATGCACGGCTATGACCACGAAGAGGAACACCAGGCCGAACTGATGGAATCGATAGAATCCGCCACCATGGTCCGGCTTGGCTATGCAGACCCTTATTTATCAGAAAAACGGAAGCCTTAATCCATCATCATGGCAGAACCCGACAAACGTAGCGCGAACGACAAACCCCATTGGCTGGAACGCCTGACCCACTTCCTGCTGCGCGAGCCTGAAGACCGCGAGCAGCTCATCGAACAACTCCACACCGCCTATGCCAACAGCGTTCTCGATGCCGATGCGCTGGCCATGATAGAAGGCGTATTGCAGGTTTCCGAAATGCAGGTGCGCGACATCATGATCCCGCGCTCGCAAATGGACGTCATCGACATCACCGACCCGCCCGAGAAATTCATCCCGTTTGTCATCGAAGCCGCGCACTCCCGCTTTCCCGTCATTGACGAAAACAAGGACGACGTCATCGGCATCCTGCTTGCAAAGGACTTGTTGCAGTTCTACAGCGGCAAGGACTTCAACGTGCGCGAGATGCTGCGCCCCGCCGTGTTCATCCCCGAATCCAAGCGCCTCAATGTCCTGCTCAAGGAATTCCGCAGCAACCGCAACCATATCGCCATCGTCGTCGACGAATACGGCGGCGTGGCCGGCATGGTCACTATCGAGGATGTGCTGGAGCAGATCGTCGGCGATATCGAGGACGAATTCGACGAAGACGAGAACGAAGACAACATCATCCAGGACGCGCATGGCCGCTATCGCGTCAAGGCGCTCACCGAAATTGCCGATTTCAACGAGGCCCTGGGCACCGAGCTCAGCGACGAGGAATTCTCCACCATAGGCGGCCTGGTGGTGAGCAAGTTCCAGCACATGCCCAAGCGCGGCGAAGAAGTCAGTTTCGACAACCTCAATGTCACGGTATTGCGCGCCGACAGCCGCCGCGTTTATTCCCTGCTGGTCGAAGTCGTTCCACCCGTACAGAATGAAAGCGGGCTGTAACAAGGGAGCTCTTCACTGAGAACGCCCAATAAGCCATTGTTGCAACAGGAACTTCAGCTCAAAATCGCTATCAAAACTGTCTGACACCTTGAATAGGGAGTTACGTGATGCGTATCGTGTGGTTTACCCTGTTATTGTCTCTGTCCTCTAGCCCGCTCCTGGCGGAAGAAAGCCAGCAGCCGTTGAAGACCGCCATCCCCACGGCTGAAACCGAATTTGTCCAGAACATCCATCAGTTCGACAAGGCCACGATCGTCGCCCAGTTCGGAGAGCCCGCCAGTAAGCAGGACTATCACCGGCCGGGCACGGACGAGCTTATGGCTTCTGTCTGGCAATACCACTACATCAATACCGATCTTGAGGGCAGTTATTACCAGACCACCGAGCTCGATTTCATCGGCGACAACGTGGTCATGGTGGTATTCATGAACCATGATGGCAAGGACGACAGCGAGTCCTCACCCAATCCGTTTACTCCCGACCTATAGTCCCAGCGTCACAACACAATAAAAAAGCCGGAATTTATCCGGCTTTTTTATTGCGATACATAGACCATATGCCAATCCAATGATTGGCAACGATACTGGTGAAGGCTACTTCTTGAGCGAATCCCGGATTTCACGCAACAACAGGACATCCTCTGGCGTAGCGGCTGGCTCAGGTACCTCGGCAGTCTTGAGCTTGTTGATGGCCCGGATCAGCAGGAATACGGCAAACGCCACGATTAGGAAGCTCACCACCGCATTGATGAACAAGCCGTAGTTGAGGGTCACTGCGCCGGCAGCATGTGCAGCCGCGACAGAGGCGTAAGGCGAGGCCACTTCAGCGCCATCCTTGAGCACGATGAAGAGGTTGCTGAAGTCCACGTTACCGAGCAATAAGCCAATCGGCGGCATGATGACGTCATCGACCAGGGATTTAACAATGGAGCCGAACGCCGCACCGATGATGATACCCACTGCCATGTCGACTACGTTGCCGCGCATCGCAAACGCTTTGAATTCTTTAAACATATTATCTCCCGTCAAAAACAGTCAGTTTGAGTAGCGCATGCATGCCGCATGCCTGATACCAGTCCGAGCCGCTATAATGCAATAAACACGCGATATCCGTCCAGTTTAATACCCCTGAGGCCCACTTGAAACTTCCGCGCTTGGATTTACCCCACCTTACCGCCCTGCTTGCCGGGGCATTCTGCGTCATTGGCTTTGCGCCCTTTTATTGGTATCCGGCCACAATAGTAGGACTCGCCGGCCTGGTCTACCTATGGCAGAAGTCGCAAACCCCGGCCGAGGCCTGGTGGCTGGGCCTGGCCTTCGGGCTTGGCTTGTTCGGGGTCGGCATCTACTGGATTTACATCAGCCTGCATGATTTTGGCGGCATGCCTGCCGTCATGGCCGTCTTCGCCACTTTCATGCTCAGCCTCTTCATGGCCCTGTTCCCGGCCGCCACCGGCTGGAGCGCGCGCAAGCTCGGCAATCCCTGGCTGGGCATCCCGGTACTATGGGTATTGAGCGAATGGGTGCGCGGCTGGATATTCACCGGCTTCCCCTGGCTTTTGGCAGGCTATTCGCAAATACCTGGCAGCCCGCTGGCCGGGTTTGCCCCGGTACTCGGCATCCACGGCGTCTCGCTCGCCACCGTCCTCAGCGCCGGCCTGCTCGCCGCCATGGCCTTGCATTGGCGCCAGAGCGCCGTCTTGCGCCGCAGCGCGGCGTTGCTGATCCTGCTATGGGTTGCCGGCGGCCTGTTGAAGCTGCCGCAATGGAGTACGCCGACGGGGGCGCCAGTTTCCGTCGCCTTACTGCAGGGCAATATCACACAAGACCTGAAATGGGAAAACCAGACATTGCACGAAACGTTGCAGCGCTACCTGGACATGACGCTGCAGACCAAGGCGCAGCTCATCATCCTGCCTGAGACCGCGTTCCCGCTGATTTCCAGCCAGCTACCGGCCGATTACCTGCACCGCCTTGCCGACCATGCGCGGCAAAACGGCGGCGACATCCTGATCGGCACGGTCGAGCATGAAAACGACCGTTATTACAACAGCATGCTGAGCCTGGGCAACTCGCCTGAGCAAGCCTACCGCAAGACGCACCTGGTGCCTTTCGGCGAATTCATCCCTCTCAAGCAGGTGTTTGGCTGGGTCTATCAGAACTGGCTGGACATCCCGCTCACCGACATGTCGCGAGGCGGCTTCCAGCAACGCCCGATGCGGATCGCAGGACAAGCCGTCGCCATCAACATCTGCTACGAGGACGTATTCGGCGAGGAAATCATCCTGCAATTGCCCGAAGCCAACATCCTGGTGAACACCAGCAACGATGCCTGGTACGGGGAGTCGTTCGCCGCCTACCAGCATTTGCAGATTGCACAGGCGCGATCGATGGAAACCGCGCGCATGATGCTGCGCTCGACCAACACCGGCGCCACTGCCATCATCCGGGCGGACGGCACGCTGGCAGCACATGCGCCGCATTTCCAGACCACCATTCTTGAAGGCGAGGCCCAAGGCTATCAGGGCACGACCCCTTATGTGCGCTGGGGCAACTGGCCGGTCCTGATCCTGCTGTTCACCGCGCTTGGCCTTTTATGGCGCCGTCGCGCCCGGCCTTTTGCCGCGCGGTAAAAAGAAGTAAAATCAAGCCCTTTTGCACGTTGCCGCAATGCGTGATGCGCCACCAGGCATCGCACAGCGCCAACGGGTGAGCAAACCCAATCCAGACAAATAGTTAACACACCATGCTGACTTTTCAACAGATCATCCTGACCCTGCAGCAATACTGGGACAAACAAGGCTGCGCGCTGCTGCAACCTTACGACATGGAGGTCGGCGCAGGCACTTCGCATACCGCTACCTTCCTGCGCGCGCTCGGCCCCGAGCCCTGGAAAGCCGCCTACGTGCAGCCCAGCCGCCGCCCCAAGGATGGCCGCTACGGCGAAAACCCCAACCGCCTGCAGCACTACTACCAGTTCCAGGTCGTGCTCAAGCCGGCACCGGACAATATCCTGGAACTCTACCTGGGCTCGCTGGAGGCCCTGGGCTTCGATCTGAAGAAAAACGACATCCGCTTCGTCGAGGACGATTGGGAAAACCCGACGCTGGGCGCTTGGGGCCTGGGTTGGGAGGTCTGGCTCAACGGCATGGAAGTCACACAATTCACCTATTTCCAGCAGGTAGGCGGCATCAACTGCCGCCCGATCACCGGCGAAATCACCTATGGCCTGGAACGTCTGGCGATGTACCTGCAAGGTGTGGAAAACGTCTACGATCTCGTCTACTCCAAGGGCGTCAACGGCGCGCCCGACCTCAAGTACGGCGACGTATTCCACCAGAACGAGGTCGAGCAGTCCGCCTACAACTTCGAGCACAGCGACGCCGACTTCCTTTTCACCGCCTTCAACGCCCATGAAAAGAAGGCGCAGGAACTCATGGAGCACAAACTCGCCCTGCCCGCCTACGAGCAAGTACTCAAGGCCGCGCATACCTTCAACCTGCTCGACGCGCGCGGCGCGATTTCCGTCACCGAGCGCGCCGCCTATATCGGCCGCATCCGCAACCTGGCGCGCGCCGTGGCCGCAAGCTACCTCGACAGCCGCGCCCGGCTCGGCTTCCCGATGGCGCCGAAGGCCTGGGCGGATGAAGTATTGGCAGAACTGGCAAAGAAAGCAGCAGCATGAGCAACCTACTCGTAGAACTATTCGTTGAAGAACTGCCGCCCAAGGCATTAAACAAACTCGGCCAGGCGTTTTCCCAAATCCTGCTCGACAGCTTGAAAACGCAAGGCCTCACCGCCGCAGACTCCAGCGTCACTTCTTACGCCTCGCCGCGCCGCCTCGCCGCGCACATCACCAATGTCGCCACCAAGGCTGATGACAAGGCCGTCGCGCAGAAGCTCATGCCGGTCAGCGTAGGCCTGGATGCAGACGGCAACGCCACGCCCGCCTTACTGAAAAAACTGGCGGCGCTAGGCGTCGATGCCAGCGCCGATGCTAGTGTAGCCGGCCAGCTCAAGCGCGAACATGACGGCAAGGCGGAAGTGCTGTTCCTCGACCTCACCGTCGCAGGGGCAACACTGGCGGAAGGCTTGCAGAAAGCGCTGGATGAAGCCATCGCCAAGCTGCCCATCCCCAAGGTCATGACCTACCAGCTGCAGGACGGCTGGAGCAACGTCAACTTCGTGCGCCCGGCGCATGGCTTGGTCGCATTGCATGGTAGCGAGATCGTCCCTATCAATACATTGGGCTTGACCGCCTCCAACCAGACGCAAGGCCATCGTTTCGAAGCCACGCAGAATCCCATTGTGCTGCGTGACGCCAACAGCTACGCTGAGCAATTGCGGCAGGACGGCGCCGTGATTCCCGGCTTCAAGGAGCGCCGCGACGAGATTACGCGCCAACTGGAAGCTGCCGCAAGCAAGCTCAAGCTGCGCCCGATCGAGGACGAAGCCCTGCTGGACGAAGTCACTGCGCTGGTCGAACGCCCCAACGTGCTGGTCGGGCAATTTGAACAAGAATTCCTTGCCGTGCCGCAGGAATGCCTGATTCTGACCATGAAGGCCAACCAGAAATACTTCCCCTTGCTGGATGCGCAAGGCAAGCTCACCAACCAGTTCCTCATCGTCTCCAACATCAGCCCGGCAGACCCGAGCGCCGTGATAGGAGGCAACGAGCGCGTGGTGCGTCCGCGCCTGGCCGACGCCAAGTTCTTCTTCGAGCAGGACCGCAAGAAAACGCTGGAGTCGCGCATTCCCGGCCTGGCCAAGGTGGTATACCACAACAAGCTGGGCTCGCAAGGCGAGCGCATCGCCCGCGTGAGTGCGATAGCCAACCTCGTAGCAACCGCCCTGGGCGACCAAACCCTGGCCGCACAAGCCTCACAGGCGGCGCAGTTAGCCAAGGCCGACCTCGTCACCGACATGGTCGGAGAATTCCCTGAGCTGCAAGGCATCATGGGACGCTACTATGCGCAGCACGAGGGGCTGAGCGACGACATCGCCTATGCCATTGAGGACCACTACCGCCCGCGCTTCGCAGGCGACGAGCTGCCGCGCAACCGTATCGGCCTCGTGGTCGCGCTCGCCGACAAGCTGGAAACCCTGGCGGGCATGTTCAGCATCGGCGAAAAACCCACCGGCGAGAAAGACCCGTTCGCGCTACGCCGCCATGCCATCGGCATCCTGCGCATCCTCACCGAGGGCGGCCTGTCCCTGCCGCTCAACACCCTGCTTGAACAGACATTGTCGGTATTTCAGCACGCATTCGACCATGCAGCTGGATTACAGGCGCTGGAAGAGTTCATTTTCGACCGGCTGTCCGGCAGCCTGCGCGACCAAGGCTACAGCGTGCAGGAAGTTGACGCGGTGCTGGCACTGAAACCTCAGTTACTCGGCGATATCGCCAAGCGGCTGGAAGCCGTACGCGCTTTCGCCAGCCTGCCCGAAGCGGCCAGCCTGGCCGCCGCCAACAAGCGCGTCGGCAACATCCTCAAAAAGTCCGAAAGCGCGATCGAGAACAATATCAACCCGGCGCTGCTGCACGAAGATGCGGAAAAAGCATTGGCACAATCGCTTTCGCAAGTTCAGCCGCAGGCGCAACAGGCGTTTGCCGCCGGCGACTACACAGGCTCGCTCAAGGCATTGGCCGCGCTCAAGGAGCCGGTGGACACCTTTTTCGACCACGTGATGGTCAATGCAGACGACCCGGCATTGAAGGCCAACCGCCTGGCATTGCTGGCGACTCTGCACCAGGCCATGAACCAGGTAGCCGATTTGTCCAGGCTCGCGGCATAATAGCCATAACAGCCTGACCGGGAACCGCCATGAAACTTGTCATACTCGACCGCGACGGGGTAATCAACCAAGACAGCGCCCAGTTCATCAAGAGCCCTGATGAATGGAAGCCGATCGAGGGCAGCCTGGAAGCCATCGCCCTCCTCAACCAGAACGGTTACCGGGTGGCATTGGCGACCAACCAGTCGGGCATTGGCCGCGGGCTGTTCGACATGGCCACCCTGAACGCGATCCACGACAAGATGCACAAGGCGCTAGCGCAGTTCGGCGGTCGCATCGATGCCCTGTTTTATTGCCCGCATGCGGCGGATGCGAACTGCAATTGCCGCAAACCCAAGCCTGGCATGATAGAGGAAATCAGCAAGCGCTTCGGCATGGACCTCAAGGGCGTGCCCAGCGTGGGGGACTCGTTGCGCGACCTGCAGGCCAGCGCGGTATTCGGCGCACAACCTATCCTGGTGCTCACGGGCAAGGGCGAGAAAACCCTGGCGGCCGGCGGCCTGCCGGAAAACACCTGGGTATGCGATAACCTGGCCGAGGCAGCGCGCCGCATCATCACCGAACCAGCTTAATCAACCTGCTTGATCGAACTTGCTTAATCTATGATCTATATCCGCTCTTCCCTCTACATGCTGGGCATGTGGATTTTCACCCCCATATTCACCACGCTCTCCCTGCTCACATTCCCGTTGCCACGCAGGACGCGCTACATCCTGATCTCCGGCTGGGCCAGGAGCATGCTCTGGTGGCTGAAGCTGACCTGCGGCTTGCGCTACCGCGTCATCGGCAGGGAGAACATTCCCGGCCATCCCAGCGTCATCCTCTGCAAGCACCAGTCCGCATGGGAGACCCTGGCCTTGCAGCAGATTTTCCCACCGCAAGTCTGGGTGTTGAAGCGCGAATTGCTATGGATTCCGTTTTTCGGCTGGGGATTGGCATTGACCTCGCCGATCGCCATCAACCGTGCCGCGGGACGCGAAGCCCTCAAGCAACTGGTCGCCAAGGGCAAGGAACGCCTCAAGCAGGGCTTCTTTGTCGTGATCTTCCCCGAAGGCACCCGCGTCGCTCCCGGCACCCGCGGCAAATACCATATTGGCGGGGCATGGCTGGCTGCGCACACCAAGTCCACCGTCGTGCCCGTGGCGCACAATGCCGGCGAATACTGGGGCAAGAACTCCTTCCTCAAGCGTCCCGGCACGATCACGCTCAGCATAGGCAAGCCGATTGAAACCGCAGGCATCAAGGCCGATGAGCTCAACCAGCGGGTCGAGGACTGGATCGAGCAGGAAATGCTGCTGCTGGACCGCAAATAATGCAGTACGTCCTGGCCCTGCCCGACGGGGAGCAAATCCCTTACCGGCTTGAGCGGCGGGCCAGGCGCACCATCGGCATGAAGATCACTGTGGATGGCCTGATCGTGCATGCGCCGCTGCGCATCCGCCATGCCGACCTCGAAGCCCTGTTGCGCAGCAAGGCACGCTGGATTACCTCCAAACTCAAGGCCAGGCAAGCGGCGGTCGTTCCCGAATTCGAGTGGCGCGATGGCGCCGAACTGCACCTGCTGGGCCAGCCGCTGACGTTGAGGATCACGCCATCGTCGCGCAACAGCAGCCCCAAGCTCGAAGGCAATGCGTTAAAAATAGCCACCACCAATATTCACGACCATACCATGATCGCCCGCAAAGTGATCCAATGGCTGCAGAAAGAAGCCAGGCTGGACTTTGCGCGCCGCCTGCCGATATTCGCAGCCAGGCTAGGCGAACCCACCCCCGCCCTGTTTCTTTCCAATGCCAAGACCCGCTGGGGCAGCTGCAACTCCAGGCGCGAAGTCCGCCTCAACTGGCGCCTGATCCAGGCGCCGCCTGCGCTGATCAATTACGTCATTGCCCACGAACTCGCGCACCTGCGCGAGATGAACCACTCCGCCAGGTTCTGGGCAGTCGTGGCCAAGCTGTATCCCGACTACCCGGCCGCCGAGCAAGCCCTCAAGGCCTGCTCGCAGCAGCTTTACCGTCTAGGCTGACGGAACCCGCATACGAATTTGCTGCCGACAATTTTTGCATACAAAAATAAACAATACTATACTGCCCGGCATGCAGCTCACCAAATTCACCGATCTTGGCTTACGCGTATTGATGTACGTTTCCCAGCATGAGCGCAACAAACCCATCACCATCAGTGAAATCGCCACGCAGTTCAATATCCCGCGCAACCACCTGATCAAGGTTGTCACCTTCTTGAACAAGACCGGCTGGATCCAGACCACGCGCGGCCCCAATGGCGGCCTGAGGCTGGGCACGGACCCCGTTTCGTTGCGCCTTGGCCACGTGATCCGCGTGCTGGAAGGCAGCGTATCGCTGGTGAACTGCCAAGAGCCGCCCTGTCCGCTGGGAGGGCAATGCGGCCTCAAGCACGCACTGGACCAAGGCCTGAATGCGTTCTACGAATATATGGATACCTACACATTGCAGGATGTAATTCATAACAGCACAGCCCATGTCATCATCAAGCTGCAGCAGAGCCATCTGGCGGGAATGCACTGAAATGCCCGCACCACACTGCCGCGCTTTTTTTGCAAAAATTGTTTCATTTTATATACAACATAAGGAGCCGATATGCTTTCTGCCGCAGCCCGTCCCTATATTGACGCCAGCGTTCCCGTCCTGAGGGAACATGGCCTGAAAATCACGCAAGCCTTCTATCAGAATATGCTGGGCACCCACCCCGAGCTCAAAAACCTGTTCAATATGGGCAACCAGGCCAGCGGCATCCAGCAGCAGTCCTTGGCTTCTGCCGTTTTTGCCTATGCTGCCAACATCGACAACCCTGCCGCCCTGGCGCCCGTGGTCAAGCGCATCGTGCACAAGCATGCCGCGGTCGGCATCAAGCCGGAGCACTACCCTATCGTGGGCACACACCTGCTCGGCGCCATCAAGCAAGTATTGGGAGAGGCCGCCACCGATGAGCTGCTGGCAGCTTGGGGCGAGGCCTATTGGCTGCTGGCCGACCTCTTGATCGAGGAGGAAAAATCGCTGTATGCTAGCACCGCCAGCACGGCAGGCGCCTTGATGACGCTCAAGGTCGCGCGCAAGGTATTCGAATCAGAGCACATTGTCTCGTTTTACCTGCAGCACCCGGACGGGCGTAAACCAGGAGATTTCCTGCCCGGCCAATACATCAGCGTGGAAATGCAGTTCGAGCAAGGCAAGAGGCGCCAGCTCAGGCAGTACAGCTTGTCGGACTCGATCGCGGCTCCCTGGTGGCGCATCTCGGTGAAGCGCGAACAGGAGGCAGAAAAGCCGCAGGGCCTGGTTTCCAACTGGCTGCATGACGAAGTCAAGGTCGGCGACCTGATCCAGGCCACGCCTGCATTCGGCGATTTTGTGCTGGATACCGTCATCAGCGACCAGCCATTGCTGCTTCTTTCGGCCGGCGTCGGCATTACCCCCATGTTGTCCATGTTGAACTCAGTGCGCGACCTCGCACCGCAGCGCCCGGTATTCTTCGCGCATGCGGCGCGCAGCCCGGCATGGCAAAGCCATAGCCTGGACCTGCAAGAAGCCAGGTATCGCATGCCCAACCTGGCAACCGCATTGTTCTATGAAAGCCTGGAAGGCGCGCATGGCAGCATAGGCGGCGTATACCACGGAAGGATGGATGTCACCGGCTTATGGCCGACAGCGCTGCAAAATGCGGATATTTACCTGTGCGGCCCGCTGGGCTTCATGCAAGCGCAGCGCGAGCAGCTATTGCAGGCAGGCGTCAACCCCAACCGCATCAAGCGCGAGGTATTTGGCCCAGACCTGCTGGATCATTTACTGTAAGCAAAGAAATAAACGGAAAATGCTGGCACCGGCGGGCAATATGCTCGCCGGCAATGGGAGTCTACTACTCAGGCAAAGCCGACCGGCATGGCGATGTCGTTTTCCTGATGCGCCTCGCGCAAGCATTGCTTGGCGCAGCTGGCACATTGGCCGCACTCGCTGGCCACGCCCAGATCGCGCCTCAAATCCTTGAGACTGCTGGCTCCTGCGCGCGCTGCCTGGAGAATTTGGCGATCAGTGATGGCCCGACAAACACAGACGTACATAGAACGATCGGTGGCTTTCTCTTGCTGAATCAAGATGCGTTAACAAACGATAACTATTATCGTTTTAACCCCCTGTCTTGTCAAGAGAAATTCCCGACCGACATGCAATAAAAAACCGCAGGCAAAGCTGCGGTTTTTTCTGGATGAAAGCCAGCTTAGTCTGCGGCTTCCATATGGGCTTGCAGATAGTTGGGCAATGTCACATCGGCAATCAGGCTGTGCTGGGTTTCCAGCCAATCGATCGCAGCCTCGCTTTTTTCCAGCAGTTCTTCCAGCATGTCGCGGCTGACGTAATCCTGCAACTCCTCGCATAACGCGATCGCCTCCACCAGCAACGGGCGGTGGATTTCCCTTTCGTACTTGAGGTCGCCCTGCAGGCATTCCACCACATTTTCACCGATCAGCAACTTGCCCAGGTTCTGCAGGTTGGGCAGGCCGTCCAGGAACAGGATGCGCTCGATCAGCTCATCCGCCTCCTTCATCACGCGGATGGATTGCTTGTACTGGTAGTCGTTGAGCTTTTCCAGCCCCCAGTTGCGGAACATGCGGGCATGCAGGAAGTACTGGTTGATCGAGGTGAGCTCGTTCTTCAATACCTTGTTGAGGATATCGATAATCTTTTTGTCGCCCTTCATCATATGCTCCTTATCAAACTGCAGGCTCAGACTTCATCTGGCTCTGCAGGTAGTTTTCCAGGCCGACCAGGCCGATTAGGCGCAGCTGTTGCTCGATCCAGTAGGCATGATCCATTTCGGTATCGTCGAGTTGCAGCAGCAGCATGTCGCGCGTCACATAATCGCCGGCCTTTTCGCATTGCGCCATGGCCGCCTTGAGATCGGCTACGACCTTGTATTCCAGCGCCAGGTCGGACTTCAGCATCTCGGGCACGGTTTTCCCCGTCGTCAGCCCATGGCGCTTTTCCAGGTTTGGCTTGCCTTCCAGGAACAGGATGCGCTGAATGATAGCGCGTGCGTGCTGGCGTTCATGGTCGGACTCGTGCAGGGTTTTCTGCGCCAGTTGCCCCAGGCCGAAGTCGGCATACATTTCGCCATGGAGCAGGTATTGATCAACAGCTGTCAGCTCGCCTGCCAGCAGCTCGTTCAGGGTTTCGATGATTTTCTTATCGCCTTTCATAGCGCCTCCACGGATGATTTGTCCAATTGCACGCATCATACCCAATACCATCTGAAATGGATAGGAAAATATTTTTGTAAATTATTGATTTTTAATGATTTTATAAAGAAAAATACCAACAAGAATCATTCTTCGTACTACACGAGAACACGTCACTTTCGCGAGAAGATATCGAAAGGAAAAAGCTGGAATGCAGGCGCGCTATCGCAGGCGCAAGGCGTTGAGTATGACGATCAGGGAGCTCACGGACATGCCGATCGCCGCCATCCATGGCGCAATCAGCCCCGTGGCGGCAAACGGCAATGCCACGGCGTTATAGACCAGGGCCCAGGTGAAGTTCTGGCGCACGATGCTGACGGTGAAGCGTCCCGTGGTGATGGCATGGTCGATCTCCTGCAGGTTTTCCCCGAGCAGCACGATATCCCCGGAGGCCCTCGCCATTTGCGTGCCATTGCCCATGGCGAACGACACTTGCGCCCCTGCCAGCACCGGGGCGTCGTTGATGCCGTCGCCGACCATGGCAACCACCTCTCCTCGCTGCTGCATCTCGCGCAAGGCGGCAAGCTTGCCCTCAGGGGTCAGGCCCGCCCGCCAGTCGTCGATACCGGCCACCGAGGCGAAATGCTGCACGCTGGAGGCCGTATCGCCGCTCAATATCGATACGGCAATGTTGCGCCTCTTGAGATTGCTTACCAGCGCCGTGACTTCTGGGCGCATCGTATCCGCCAATACAAATGCCGCCATCACCTGCCGCGAATTGCTGAGCCATACGACGCTGGCTCCTGGCTCCAAACCGGACAATTCAGGGTATGCAACCTGAGGATTGAGCGCCATATTGCCGATAAAGTAGCGTTCGCCATCCACTTCGCCGCTGATGCCCTTGCCTGGCTGGTTATTGACGCCGACCACGCCGGAACGCTCGCCCGCAGGCACCACGTCGGTGAAACTGCGTGCCAGCGGATGTTCCGAGGCCTGCTCCAGGCTTGCGGCAATGCGCAGCGCCGTTTCAGCCTCGTACCCGTGATAGGGAACGGTCGCAATAATGTGCGGACGGCCGATGGTCAGCGTGCCGGTCTTGTCGAATACCACGTGCGTGACCCTGGCGAGGGACTCCAAGGCATGGCCGCGCGTCAGCAACACGCCCCGGCCGACCAGGTGCGAGCCAGCCGCCGCAAATGCCGCTGGCGCTGCCAGCGATAATGCGCACGGGCAGCTCACCACCAGCACCGCGAGTACGATTTCAAAGCAGCGCTCCGGCGCGATCCACCACCAGGCCAGGCCGATCACCACGACGGCAATCAGCAGGATACTGGTGAAATACATGGCGACATGATCGGCCACCCTCGCGAGGCGCGGCTTCTCCGCCTGGGCGCGGTCCAGCAGGCGCGCGATCCCCGCAATCACGGTCTGCTCGCCAAGGCCGGTCACCCTGACTTGCAGCGGACTTTCGTAATTGACACTGCCAGCGTAGACGTACTTCCCTGGCAGTTTGGCCACCGGGCGGCTTTCGCCGGTGAGCAGTGCCTCATCGACCTGGCTTTCCCCTTCCGTCACGACGCCGTCGCCTGCAATGGCCTCGCCGGGTTTCACCAGCAAGGTATCGCCTACTTGCAGCTCGTGTAACGGCACCATTTGCGGCTGCTGGTTGTCATCCAGCCTGGTAGCCATCGGGGGAATCAGCCGGTGCAGGTTTTCTGCCGCTTCCACCGACTTTTCTCGTGCGTGACGTTCCAGGTAGCGGGTGGAGAGCAGGAAGAAAATCAGCATGGTCAGGGTGTCGTAATAGACGATGCCTTGCCCCTGGAAGGTCACCCAGACGCTGCCGATGAAGCCGGTGATCAGGCCCAGGCTGATAGGCACGTCCATGCCCACTCTGCGGTTGACGATGCTGCGCCAAGCGGCTTGGTAGAACGGCCAGGCCGAATAGATCATCGCCGGGACGGTGATCACCAGGCTGAACCAGCGCAGCAGTTGCTCGGTGGCAGGCTCCAGCCCTTGCTCAGGGCCGGCATAGAATGCCACGGCCACCATCATCACCTGCGCCGCGGAAAGCCCGGCGATCGCCAGCCGGCGGAAATCCTGCCGCCGCTGCTGTTCGCGCACGGCTTCCTGTTGTTGCGCGCTGAAGGGATGGGCGTGATAGCCAAGCTTGCGGATTTCGGCCAGGATCTGGCTCAAGCGGATTTTGCTGTCATCCCAGCGCACTCGCGCACGATGGGAGGAATAATTGATCGAGGCGGACGCAACGCCGTCCAACTGCTGTAGGTGGCGCTCGTTGAGCCAGATGCAGGCTGCACACGTGATCCCCTCGAGAATCAGCGAGGCTTCCAGCAAGTTTCCCGATTCATCGTGCACAAAGCTTTTCTGTACTTCGGGATGGTCGTACAGCTCAAGTTGGCGCAGCTCGTCCGGGACCAGCTCCTCGGCTGTCTGGGGCAGCTCGGTACGGTGTCGGTAATAATCCTCCAGCCCGTTCTCGACGATCGACTCGGCCACCGCCTGGCAGCCATGGCAGCACATGCGGCGTCGCTGCCCGAGGATGGCCGCGTGAAACTCGCTGCTGGCCGGTACCGGCAGGCCGCAATGGTAGCAAGACGCTTCCAGCGCCTGCGGACTATTCATCGTCGATGAACAGCGACTCCTGCTTGCGGTAGCGCTTGTCGCCCTGCTTGACCAATACTTCGGCAATCCATCGCCCCGAGTCGGGCAAGACGACATCGGCGCCATATTCCCCTTCGGCCTGTTCTTCCAGGACGTAAATCTTGTCGTCGCGGCTATTCGCCATGCGCCAGAAATTGAGCGTTACCTCGGCCTGGGTGACGGCATTGCCGTTCTCGTCGAGAATACGCGCCACAATGCGCTTCGAGGTGCCTGGATTCAGATCCTCGACTCCTTGCAGCTTGAGCTGCCAACCCAGGGCTTGCTGCTGCTGCAGCTGCTCGAGGTGCGGCTGGTAGCTCTTGTTGCGGTCATGCGGCATCACGCCTGGAAACGCGGTATGCACCCGCTGGTTGTCAGGATTGGGCAGGAAAAAGGATGTCAGGCTCTGCGGCAGTCCCCGCCCTGCTATGGAAAGCAGGATCGCATTCGAAATCACCAGGAAAATGAAAAAGCCGATGATGATCTTCGGGCCCCAATGCATGGATTGCTGCTTCTGCTTCATGCTGCCAAACACGCCGAGCAGGCCCGCATTGGCAAGGAACACCGCGAAGTGGATCGCCAGCACATCGCCGCCCGCCCAATGCTGGGTGCTGTAGACGATATACAGCAGGAACGGGATGGCGCCGCTCAATACGGCTGCCCAGAAGTTGACCACCCGGGCGGCACGCAGCAGGAAATAAAGCCCGATGGCGAAGATGAGGCCGCCGAACAAGGTTTCGGCGATGGATAAAACGGGAATCAGCTTAAGCATGTATCAATGACTGTTGAAATTGGTCTTCACCACCACGGGCTCGGCGTCTGCGATCGTGGGAACGATCACAAACGAGAATTCTTTGGTATTACGCGCGATATCGCTGGCGAGGTCAACCTTGGCGTTCAGGCTCAGGCTTTTGCCGGCACGCACGCGGATTTCCGGAATGTTGCCGAGGTCCAGCGCGCCGGCGGGAATGCCTTGTACTTTCAGCTCGTAGCGCTGCTCGTGCTCGGTCTTATTGGCGATATTGATCTGGTAGCGGTTGCGCACGCTGCCGTCGGACAGCATGACGAACAAGGGCTGCCTGACCTGCTGCACGTTGGCTTCGGTATCGTTCCGGGTGCCGATGTTGTAGAACAATACCATCGTCGCCACCACCAGCGCCGAGGCGTACCCCAGGACCTTGGGGCGCTTCCATTCCAGGCGCGGCTTGTGTGGCGCCGGGCTCGCGATATTCTGCTCGGAGTCGTAGCGGATCAGGCCGCGCGGGGAACCGATGGAATCCATGATGTTGTTGCATGCGTCGATGCACAGGCCGCAGGAAATACACTGGTATTGCAAGCCGTCGCGGATATCGATCCCGGTCGGGCAGACCTGGACGCAGAAGCCGCAATCGATACAATCGCCGTGGCCGGCCGCCTGGCGCTCCTCGCGGGTACGCAGTCCCTTGGCCGGCGCCTTGCGGCCGGCGGCGCCTTCCCCGCGCTTCACATCGTAGGCGACAGCCAGGGTATCCGGCTCATACATGACGCCCTGGAACCTGGCATACGGACAGGCAAGGGTGCAGATGTGTTCGCGCGACAAGCCGGCTGCGACATAGGTCGTGATGGTCAGCACCACCACGGTGATGTACCCGGCCTCCGCGGCCGTGCCGGCGAATAGCCGCGGCACGAAATCCGGCGCATAGGCGAAATAGCATGCAAACGTCACCCCGGTCCAGAACGACACCAGCACCATCAGGCCATGCGAACTGCCCATCTTGATGATCTTTTCGGCGTTCCAGGGCTGCTTGAGCAATCTCAGGCGTGCGGGCCGCTCCCCCTGGATCATGCGCTCGATCATGATGAAAAGATCGGTCCACAGGGTCTGGAAGCAGAAATAGCCGCACCATGCACGGCCGATCAGGCCCGTGGTAAAGAACAGCAACGCGGCTGCGATGAACAGCAGCATTGCGAGCCAGAAGATATCCTGGGGGTAGACAACCAGGTTGAAGATGAAGAAGCGGCGCGATTCCAGGTCGAACAATACAGCCTGGCTCGCAGCGGTATTGCGCTCCCATGGCATCCACGGCAACAGGAAATAAACGGAGTAGGCGATCACCATCACCGCAGTCTTGAAAGTGCGGAACTTGCCTTTTACCGAACGCGTGACAATCGGGATTTGCCGGTTTAGAAGCGGGGATTTTTTAGTAGTGCTGGCCGAACTGGTTGCTTCCATAACGCTGGTGATACACCACCCCTCTAAAAATGCAACTGCTCTAGAAATAAAGGCCCACGCAACCGTGAGCCTTTATTCAATATCGATGCGGTTTAGCGACCGCCGCCCAGTGTGTCATGTACATAGACAGTCAGGAGCTTGATTTGTTCTGGCTTCAACCGTTCCTCCCAAGCAGGCATCACGCCGCTGTTCATCCCGCCGGCGATGATACGCTTCACTTCGGCAACCTTTGCTTCCTGCCCAGTCTTGCCGCCGACATCCGCCCAAAGCCATATCTTATCGGTCAGGTCGGCAGAACCCATTGCCGTATTGCCCTTAGCATCCGGGCCATGGCATGTAAAGCATATCCCGGCGCCGCTGAACAATGTCTTGCCTTGCGTAGCCAGGGCCGCATCATGCGGTTCGCCGGACAAGCTTAATACATAGTGTGCAAGCTGGGTGATTTGATCGTCTTCCAGGCTGTCCTTGAACGGAGGCATCACGCCATTGCGGCCGCCTTCGATCGTCGCGTGGATCTGCTCGTAGGTACCGCCGAACTGCCAATGGTCATCGGTCAGGTTAGGAGCCATGCCGACCTTGCCTTGACCGCCTGCCTGGTGGCAAGCCGCGCAATTTTCGGAAAACAGTGTCTTGCCCGCGGAGTTCACGAACTGCATCAGCTCCGCATCCTTGGAAACGTCCTCGAATGACATCGCAGCCACCTTGTCGAACCATTGCTTCTGGTCGGCCTGGTGTTCGTTCATTTCACGCATGTACTTGGCACGCATGTTCCAATGGGAGGTCTTTTCCACTTCCTTGCCGTCTGCAGTCGTCGCAGTATAGGTAATGGTATGCAGCCCGGGAACGCCCTTGGTGAACTTGTCGCCGATCGGCCAAGCCGGATACAGCAGCCAGTAGACCACGGTGAAGATGAATGTGATGTAAAAACCCCAGATCCACCAGGTGGGCAACGGGTTGGTATATTCCTCGATACCGTCCCAGCTATGGCCCGTGGTCTTTGGTGTTGTCGTCGTAGCCTTATCCTGACTCATAATGCTTTCCTAACTAGATTTCGTCATCTTGCAGCGGAATATTCTTGTGGCTTTCCAGCCTTTCGCCGCGCTTTTTGCTTCCGAAGACATAGAACAGGATACCGCAGAACACGAGGAAGAAAATCAACAAAGACAAAGGCTTAGTATTTTCAAAGCGAGTGAACCAGAGCAGCCATTCCATCGTCTTTACTCCTTAGCGGAATTTGACGAAATAATCGTCATCATATTTCTTGAAATCAACCATGGTACCCAGCACCTGCAAATAGGCTACTAGCGCGTCCATTTCGGTGATATTGCTTGGGTCAGTATCGTAGTTGCCCGACTGCGCCTGGGCGGCCAGATTCTTGTCCGCATCAGGAATGTGCAGTTGCTTGGCAATATCCTCGCCGAACTCCTTCACATTGCGGTCGAACTCCGCCTGGCTGTTGGAATACGGCACCCCGACGCGGCGCAGGGCCAGCAAGCGGTCCTTGATGTCGTCGTACTTGAGCTCGGTGGTTGCCAGCCATGGGTAATTCGGCATCACGGATTCCGGCACCAGGGAGCGCGGCGCGATCAAGTGCTGGGTATGCCAATTGTTGGAGTACTTGCCGCCCACGCGCGCCAAGTCAGGACCGGTACGCTTTGAGCCCCACTGGAACGGATGGTCGTACTTGGACTCGGCAGCCAGGGAATAGTGACCGTAGCGCAACGCTTCGTCGCGGAACGGACGGATCATCTGCGAGTGGCAGAGATAGCAGCCTTCACGGGTGTAAATGTCGCGGCCGCGCTGCTCTAGCGGTGTGTAGGGACGCACGCCTTCGACCTTTTCCACTGTTTCCTTGATGAAAAACAGTGGAATGATCTCAACCATGCCACCGGCACTGATTGCCAGCATGGTGAACACCAGCAGTATGCCTAGGTTGCGCTCAATTTTGTCATGCTTCATGAATAACTCCAGTAACTCGTCTTTACAATCAAGCGCCGATTAGGCTGCCGCCACATTGAGGCCGGCATGGGCCTCGGTGCTGCCTTGGCGGATGGTCTTGTACATGTTGTAGCACATGAGAATCATGCCCGCGAGGAAGAATGCCCCGCCCGCGGCACGCATGACGTAGAACGGATGCGCAGCAGCAACAGATTCGACGAAGGAATACTGCAGGTTGCCGAAGTCATCGAAAGCGCGCCACATCAGACCCTGCATGATGCCCGAGATCCACATGGCGGTGATGTAGAGCAGGACGCCGATCGTCGCGAGCCAGAAGTGGACGTTGATCAGGCGCAGGCTGTACATCTGGGTGTTCCAGATGCGCGGCACCAGGTGGTACATACTGCCGAAGGTGATCATGGCAACCCAGCCCAGCGCGCCGGAGTGGACGTGGCCTACAGTCCAGTCGGTATAGTGGGACAGCGCATTCACATCCTTCAGGGACATCATCGGGCCCTCGAAGGTGGACATGCCGTAGAAGGACAATGCGACGATCAGGAATCGGATCACCGGGTCGGTGCGCAGCTTGTCCCAGGCGCCAGACAAGGTCATGATGCCGTTGATCATGCCGCCCCAGGATGGCAGCAACAGCATGATGGAGAAGGTGGCAGCCAGCGTGCCGGTCCAGTCAGGCAATGCAGTCCAGTGCAAGTGATGCGCACCCGCCCACATGTAGAGGAAGATAATCGCCCAGAAGTGCAGGATGGACAAACGGTAGGAGTACACCGGACGGCCAGCTTGCTTCGGAACGAAGTAGTACATCATGCCGAGGAAGGCCGCGGTCAGGAAGAAGCCCACCGCATTGTGACCGTACCACCATTGGGTCATCGCATCCTGGGTGCCGGAGAACAGGCTGTAGGACTCCAGGGAGAACAGCTTCACGGGTACTTGCAGGTTATTGAAGATATGCAGCAGGGCCGTTGCGAGGATAAAGGCAAGGTAGAACCAGTTGGCAACGTAGATATGCGGCTGCTTACGCTTGAGCAAGGTGCCGACATAAATGCCCAGGTAAGCCACCCAGACGAAGAGGATCAGCAGGTCGACCGGCCAGGTCATCTCGGCATATTCGCGTGCCTGCGTATAGCCGAACATGTACCCGAGCGCAGAAAGCGCCACCGCGGCCTGCCAGCCCCAGAAGGTGAAATTGGCAAGCGCTTCGCCCCCGAACAGGCGGGCCTGACAGGTACGCTGTACAACATAGTATGAGGTTGCGAACAGGGCGCTGCCGCCGAAACCGAAGATCACGCCACTGGTATGCACAGGGCGCAAACGGCCGAATGTGATGTACGGGCTATCGAAATTCAGGAACGGAAAGGCCAGTTCAGAGGCGATATACACGCCGACGAACATACCAATCGCACCCCAGATCAAGGTCATGATGGCGAATTTGCGAATAATATCGTAGTTATATTGTTCGCTAGCACCAACACCAGCAGACGCAATGCTTGCCGTTGCCATGGTCGCACTCCTCATCTAAAAGTCTAATTTATAAAAATCGCAAAATTATATTCTTTATCCAAGCCCTTGGACAAGAAAAACCCTAAAAAAACTGGGTAATATCATGCACCAGTTGTTCCGGTGTCTCGTCATGCCGCAAATAGGCACGCACTTTTCCTTCCCGGTCAACCACATACACGCCGGCACTGTGATCGACGGTATAAGCATCCCCATCTTCCGCCGGTCGCTTGGCGTATACCACCTTGTAATTTTTCGCGACCCGCTTCAACTGCTCCGGCGTTCCGTTCAAACCGATAAAACGCGCATCGAAGAATGGAGCATATTGCGCCAGCACTTCCCGCGTATCCCGCTCCGGGTCTACGCTGACAAACAACACTTGCACGTCCTGCGCCTTGTCGCCTATGAGCTTCATGGCGTTCGCCAGGGACAGCATGGTGGTTGGGCACACATCCGGGCAATGCGTATAGCCAAAAAACAACACTACGACCTTGCCCTTGAAATCCTCTAATCGCCGGACCTGGCCTTGATGGTCAGCCAGGGTAAAAGCACCTTCCAACTTCCTGTCGCTGATATCAACGCCGTATAGTTCCACTTCCTGCTTCCCCGGCCCGCATGCAACCAAGGAGAAAACCAGGAAAATCCACAACCATCTCAACATACATCCACCCGTGGCCGACAATCCAAACTAGGATTATCGGCCACCAGGCGGTTTATGCCAAACCGCAGCCCGCGGCTGCCGGGCAATTAGAAGCGCTTGCCGAAACCAAAGCCGATGACCCATGGATTGATGTCCAGGCTATCGATCTTGGGGCCGTTCTTGAGCTTGACGTCGGTATCGATCCATAGGTATTTGACGTCAGCGTTGAGCAACCAGCCATCCTTGAGGTTGATATCGAAGCCGGCTTGCAGCGCAGGGCCCCAGCTGTTGCGCTCGACGCGAATATCACCCACCTGGTTGGAGTGCAGGCCGTTATCCATAAAACGGGTATAGTTCACGCCGGCACCGACATAAGGGTCGAATGTCTGGTCGGGACGGAAGTGCCATTGCGCAGTCAATGTCGGCGGCAGCAGGTTGACGGAACCAAGATTTTCACTAGCAACAGCACCTGAACCTTTAATACTTACATCATGGCGGGTGCCCAATGCCAGGATCAATTCCAGCGCAATATTTTTGGTAACATAGTAAGAAATATCGAGCTCCGGAATGACTTGATCATTCACCTCCAGCTTGGATCCAGCACCAATTCCAAACCCTGCATTAAGATGTTTCCCCAAACTACTATCTTCATTCGGACTCACATTCACCGCGCGCGCACGGATCACCCAGTCGCCAGCTTCGGCCATCGCAGCGGCAGGAACCATCAACGCACAAGCCAGCAACACACTTTGCTTCAGTTTCATCATATCTCTCACTTCATTATTGACTACAAAACAGGACACCATGAAACCCATTCTACCCCCATTAACCATAATTTAAAAGTGGTTAATATCCGATCAAATTACTCAACTTATTTAGGCTCCAAATTATTTACTTCATCCCGCCCATATCCGTCGCCAGGTACCTCCTTCTCGCCAACAATTTTGAGAAAACCAGCTATTCAAATACAAGGCCTTGCGCGTACAATGGAAGTTTTTGACAGCACTTGGTAACGGAGAAGCAAAGATGTCGATGGCCGACCGCGATGGTCTGATTTGGTATGACGGAAAAATGGTACCTTGGCGTGATGCCACTACGCATGTACTGACCCATACATTGCATTACGGCATGGGCGTATTTGAAGGCGTGCGCGCCTACAAGACGGACAAGGGCACTGCGATTTTCCGCTTGCAGGAGCACACTGACCGCCTGTTCCGCTCCGCCCATATCCTGGGCATGAAAATGCCATTTGACAAGGCGACCCTGCTGGAAGCGCAAAAAGCCGCCATCCGCGAAAACAACCTCGAGTCGGGCTACATGCGCCCGATGGCGTTCTATGGCGCCGAGGCCATGGGCATCTCCGCCAAGACGCTTTCCACCCACGTGATCGTGGCGGCATGGAAATGGGGCGCCTACATGGGCGACGAGGCGATCAAGCATGGCATCCGCGTCAAGACTTCCTCGTTTGCGCGCCATCACGTCAATATCCACATGTGCAAGGCAAAAGCCAACGGCAACTACATGAACTCGATCCTGGCCCACCAGGAAGCCGCCCAGGACGGCTATGACGAAGCCCTGCTGCTGGATGTCGACGGTTTCGTCGCCGAAGGCTCGGGCGAGAACATCTTCATCATCCGCAACAACAAGATCTACACGCCCGACCTCACCAGCGCGCTGGAAGGCATTACGCGCGACACCGTAGTCCAGCTTGCCACGGAATTCGGTTACCAGATCATCGAAAAGCGCATCACCCGTGATGAAGTCTATTCGGCAGACGAGGCCTTCTTCACCGGCACCGCAGCCGAAGTCACCCCGATCCGCGAACTGGACAATCGCGCCATCGGCGCCGGTACGCGCGGCCCGATCACCGAGAAGCTGCAATCCAAGTATTTCGACGTGGTGCACGGCCGCTCTCCTGAGCATATCGGCTGGCTGACACTGGTATAACACAGCGCAAGAGGACACGACATGGCAACCGACAGCAAGGAAATCGAAGTCACGGCGAAAGACCTTCCACTGCACTGCCCGACCGACGAGGTAGCGCTGTGGTGCTCGCATCCGCGCGTTTTTCTGGATATTGCTGCCACGGGCCATGTCGCTTGCCCTTACTGCGGAACCAAGTACAGATTGAAAGCCGGCGAAACCGTCACACACCATTAAACAATAAAGCCGGACTTGTCCGGCTTTATTGTTTCCATGCCTTAGATTGATACGGCGGTGCTCATAGAAAACTGAGTGATTGCCCGCCTATCGCCTCTACTTCAATATCGCCGCCATGCAATAAGCGGATCAGCTGTTTTGCATTACCTGCAGGGCTGTTGGTCCAGGCTCTGACGGTACCTGGCGTCCTTGAGACGGCCAGCAACCCTGCCTCCTCCAGGCGGTGTCGAACTTGTCTCGCCACCGCCTCCCCCGTATCGATGAGCACGACACCTGGCCCGGCAATTTCGGCGATGAGGGGTTTAACAAAAGGATAATGCGTGCATCCCAACACAATCGTGTCGGCACCCGCATCTATTAATGGGGCGACATACTCCGCCACCAGCGCACGGGTGGCTTTACCATCCAAGTCTCCACGCTCTATGCATTCGACTAGGCCCAAGCACGCCTGGGTCACCACCTTGATATTCTTCCCGTAATGCGCAAGCAAGGCGGCAAATTGCGCGCTCTTCAATGTTCCGGTCGTAGCCAGCACCCCCACAACCCCGCTACGCGTTGCAGCCGCGGCAGGCTTGACTGCCGGCTCCATCCCGATGATGGGGATATCCAGCTCACTCCTGAGAGTCTGGATCGCAGCCGCCGTGGCCGTATTGCACGCGACGACGATCGCCTTGGCTCCATGCCCAATCAAAAACCGGGAAATCTCCCTGGATCGCTCAACGATGAAAGCCTGCGACTTGGGACCATATGGCGCGTTCAGGGAATCCGCGAAATACAGCAGGCGCTCGCCAGGAAGCTGCTCACGGATATGCCGCAGCACGGACAGCCCGCCCACGCCGGAGTCGAATACGCCAATGGCCGGAACGGCACTGGGACTTTCAGGCGGATGAATTGATGAATGGGCCACGATAGACAAAAGAAATAAGAACCCAGGCAGTTTACCCAAGCGCTGGCTTGCGAGCCAGCATGCGCATTGCTTTACAATGCGCCTTATGCACGCGACAAGGATAAGCAACCATGGGCAACCGCCTGAGCAAGATATATACACGTACGGGTGACGATGGCACCACCGGCCTCGGCGACGGCAGCCGGATAGAGAAGGACAGCTTGCGTGTAGAGGCCATGGGCTGCGTGGATGAGCTCAATGCCGCGCTGGGGGTATTGCTGGCCGAACCGCTGCCACTCCAAGTAAGCCAAGCCCTGACGCAGATTCAGCATGACCTGTTCGACCTGGGAGGCGAGATTTCCATTCCCGGCTACCGGCTTTTGCAAGCGAGCCGCGTGGAGGCGCTGGAACACTCCCTGGACTCGCTCAACGTTCAGCTTGCCCCGCTCAAGGAGTTTATCCTCCCCGGCGGCACGCGTGCTGCAGCGTTATGCCACCTGGCCCGCACCATATGCCGCCGTGCGGAACGGGTACTGCTTTCCCTGCACCGCCGGCAAGCCACCAGCGATGCCGCCTTGCCCTACCTGAACCGCCTGTCGGACTTATTGTTCGTCATGGCGCGCTACCTTAACCATGCGGCGGGCGAAGCGGATGTATTGTGGCAGCACCGGCGCGCATAGCATGCATATTAATGATTCATATAAAAATAGATTAAAAAAGTATTTTTAACTATTAATAACTATTGCTAAAGTGCGGGCTATCAATTCATTGAGTTTTTAAAGAACCCCCACATCATGTCGATATTAGCCTTGGAATTTACATTAGGTCTTATCCGTGAGCAGGGGACCGCTTGCCTGGTTCACCAGGCGGCGCAACGTAGTCATATCCCAGCGTCTCGTTGTCCTGTTTAAACACCCCTATAACACCTACTGTATCACCAGCGGTTGAATATCAACACTTGTTCACAAACAAGGTTCGCTTGCCAGTCAACTGGAAGCAACAAACATCAGGGAGATTTATCTTGATCAAGAAAACTGGGCTTATCCAGCTATTGATTGCCAGCGGCATCGCACTCACGGCCGGCCTCACTTATGCAGCCGAAGAAGCCGCAAACGCGCCTCTGACAGCAGAGGAGCTAGACCAACAAGAACGCATCAAGGCGCGCAAGGCGGAAATTGCAGCCGAGGCGGCACTCGCGAAAAAAGCGGAAAAAGGCTACTGGGTTGCTCCGCGCGCCTATGGCACCCAGCGCGAAAGCGAGCCCCCTAGATTCACCAAGCCTATCAACCAGACCTGGCTCAAGGAATATACCGACATCGACTGGCTGGACGTCGGCGCCGACTACCGGTTCCGTTATGAAAACCGGGAAAATGACTTCCGCCGCGGAGTCAATGTGACGGACGAACCATTCCTGCTTCGCTCTCGCATCTACCTTGCAGTGCGCAACAAATTTGATCCTTTGAGATTCACACTCGAACTGGAAGACGATCGCCGCAACCATAGCCATTTCGCCCGCGACAACCGGGATGTCGACCTGGCCGAGCCGATCCAGCTATATGGCGAGCTGTTCTTCAAGGACGGACTGGGCAAGGACGATCTCGGGAACGACCGCCCCATCAGCATCAAGGCCGGCCGCATGGCGTTCGAGCAGCTTGACCGCCGCCTGATCGCCCGTAACGAATGGCGCAACACGACCAATACATTCCAGGGCGTTCGTGCCACTTTCGGCCAGCACAAGAACGACTGGGAGCTGGACCTGTTTGCGTTGCAGCCTATCGTGCGCTTCACCGAGCAGCTCAACCAGCGCGACAAGGCGCAATGGTTCTATGGCGCCGTCTTCGATTGGCGCAAGTGGTCCGATATCGTGACGCTTTCCCCATCCTACTTTTACCTCAAGCAGGATGGCGATGAAGTCAAATACAATGCTTCCGGCGCCAGGGTCACTAATATCAACGACTTCAAGGATCGGGAAATACACACTGCCGGCCTGCGCGGTTATGGCGTAGTCGGCAAGACCGGCTTCGACTACGATGTCAGCTACTACCGCCAATGGGGCGAGGAAGACGTGACGCCGACCACCAAGCGCGACCACCGCGCCTACTCCTACATCGCTGAAGTCGGCTATACCGCCGACCACGCCTGGAAACCGCGCTTCAGCGCCAATTATGGTGTAGCGAGCGGCAACAAGGCCTCCACCACCGGCACCCAGGAACGCTTCGACCGCCTGTTCGGCTTTGCGCGCCCATGGTCGAGCAATGATTACATCCAGATGGAAAATATCAATGCCACCAAGATCCGCGCCGAGTTCACCCCATATACCGGTGTCAACATCGATACCGGCTACAGCTGGTACAAGCTGGATAGCGCCACCGACCGCTGGGGTGCGGGCAACAATCTGGTCAACACCGGCACCAACCAAGACAGGGATCTGGGCGAGGAATGGGATATTCGCGTCAGATTCCCGATTGTGAAGCAGGTCAGTGGCAATGTGGGTTATGCCTACTTCAAGGGCGGTGACTTCGTGAAGAACAATACGGGAGACCGCAAAGACACCTCCAACTTCTTCTATGTCGAGTTGACGGTCAGCGCCTTCTAGTTCGCCTTTTCCTGTATACCTCCATTTTCAACCGGGATCGCCATGGGCTTTCCCGGTTTTTTTACGCCTATCGATATTCAAAAAAACGATAAAATTATAAAAACAAATTATTTTTAACTATTTAATAACCTTGCTACAGTTCACCCATTCATTGAACACTGCCAAGGGCAAACGTATGTCACAAGAACCAAAATTGAAAACCAGCAACGAGGTGATTCAGGAAATCCTGCGCTCCATCGACCTGCTGCGTTTTGGCTCCATCGAGATCACCGTCCACGATGGCCGCGTCACCCAGATCGAGCGCCGGGAAAAAGTACGCTTCAACAATGACACGCCAAAAACCAAGCCAGCCTTGCAAAGCGCTGTTAACCACTAAGTAAATATAAAAAAGGATTTTGCATGCACCGTTTTATTCCCCGCCTTTCCGGCTTGATCGCCATCGCGGCATTGGGCAGCTCGCTCTCTGCATTAGCGGCCGATGTCACACTGCTGAATGTCTCATATGACCCGACGCGCGAGCTCTACCAAGAGTACAACAATGTCTTTGCAAAATACTGGCAGGCCAAGACAGGTGACAAAGTCACCATCAAGACTTCCCATGGCGGCTCCGGCAAGCAGGCCCGCGCCGTCATCGACGGCCTGCAGGCCGACGTGGTCACGCTAGCGCTTGCCTACGATGTCGATGCGCTGCAGGAAAAAGCCAAGCTGATCCCCAAGGACTGGATCAAGCGCCTGCCGGACAACAGCTCCCCTTACACCTCCACCATCGTGTTCCTGGTGCGCAAGGGCAACCCCAAGAACATCAAGGATTGGGACGACCTCGCCAAGCCCGGCATCAAGGTGATTACCCCCAACCCCAAGACTTCCGGCGGTGCGCGCTGGAATTACCTGGCAGCCTGGGCTTACGGCCAGAAGAAATTCAACAACGATGAATCCAAGACCCGCGAATTCATCGGCAAGATTCTCAAGAACGTGCCGGTGCTGGACTCCGGCGCCCGCGGCTCGACAACCACCTTCGTGGAACGCGGGATCGGCGATGTCCTGCTGGCATGGGAAAACGAAGCCTTCCTGGCGCAGAAGGAACTAGGCCCGGACAAATTCGAGATCGTCGCCCCGTCGCTGTCCATCCTGGCCGAGCCCTCCGTCTCGGTAGTGGACAAGGTGGCCGACAAGCGCGGCACCCGCAAGGTGGCAGAAGCCTACCTGGAGCATCTGTACAGCGAGGAAGGCCAGGAGATTGCAGCGAAGAACTACTACCGGCCGCGCCTCGAAAGCGTCGCCAAGAAGTATGAAAAGTTCTTCCCCAAGCTGAGCCTGGTCACCATCGACTCGGCATTCGGCGGCTGGCAAAAGGCGCAGAAAACGCACTTTGCCGACGGCGGTACCTTCGACCAGATCTATCAGCAATAAATTAACGATTCATTGATTAACAGGCAGCGCCGAGCACAATTTGGCGCTGCCAGCAGCTAAAGGAGACTCTCATCATGAGTACTGCGTTAATTGTAGGCGGCGACCAGATTGAAGGCATCAAGCAAGAGCTGTCCAACTTCGGTGTCACGCATATCAACCACTGGTCGGGGCGCAAGGTCGGCGACGGCAAGAAAGTCATTCCGCACGATACCGACCTGATCGTGTTGGTCACCGACTGGATCAGCCATACATTCACCCACAAGATCAAGCAAAGCGCAGCCAAGCGCGGCGTGCGAATTGTTTACACGCCGAATGGTCCAACAGCATTGCGCACCCGCTTGAAGCAACTGAACCCCGACTACGTCGCGGAGGGAGAGTGTAGCGAAGACACGCAAGCCAGTGCTCAATGGCAAGACCGTCTCTCACTGAATTAACCTGTACTCAAGCAGTTGATGTAGCAAAAGGAGTTTTATCATGGCAATTCATGCAATTAACGTCCGCAACCAGTTCCGTGGCCGGATCAAGGAAATCGTGCTGGGCCCGGTGGTTTCCGAGGTCGATGTGGAAACCCCGGTGGGGATCGTCACTTCCGTCATTACCACGCGTTCTGTCAATGAGCTGAACCTGCAGGTCGGCACGGAAGTGCTGGCGCTGATCAAGGCGACCGAGGTTTCCCTCGCCAAGGTATAAGCTGCCAGCACCTTGTTAAACAACAAAAAGGCCAGGAATATTCCTGGCCTTTTTACTTGCTGCAAGCTGGCTAGACGTTGCGTTCAGCGTTTTGCGGAGGCCAACTTGAGCAGCACGCCCTGCAGGACATCCACTTCGGCATAGGTATTGTAGAAAGCCAGCGACGGCCTGACCGTGGTTTCCACGCCGAAGCGCCGCAGTATCGGTTGCGCGCAATGGTGGCCAGAGCGCACCGCAATACCTTCTTGGTTCAACGCCGCCCCGACTTCTTCGCTCTTGTAGCCGTGCAGGTTGAACGACAACACGCTGGCCTTGTGCTGGGCGGTACCGATCAAGCGCAAACCCGGCACCTTCTCCAGCGCAGCGGTCGCATAGACCAGCAGCTCATGCTCGTAACGCGCAATGTTCTCTATGCCCAGTCGCTCCACGTACTCGAGCGCAGCCCCCATGCCTATCGCATCGGCGATATTGCCGGTACCGGCCTCGAACTTGGCGGGAGCGCCGTGATATACCGTCTTCTCGAAGGTGACGTCCTGTATCATGTTGCCGCCGCCTTGCCAGACGGGCATGTCGTCCAGCACCTCAGCCTTGCCGTACAACGCGCCGATGCCGGTCGGGCCAAAGATCTTGTGGCCGGAGAACACCAGGAAATCGCAATCCAGGGATTGCACGTCGGTACGCATGTGCGAGACCGATTGCGCGCCGTCCAACAGCACCTTGGCGCCAACCGCATGCGCCATGGCGATCATCTCCCTTGCCGGCGTCACGGTGCCGAGGGCATTGGAGACCTGGGTGAAGGAAACCAGCTTGGTGCGCGAAGTCAGCAATTTCTGATATTCATCGAGCAGCACCTGCCCGCTATCGTCCACCGGCACCACTTTGAGCTTGGCTCCGGTTTCCTGGCACAGCTGCTGCCAGGGCACGATATTGGCGTGGTGCTCCAGGTTGGTGACGACCACTTCGTCGCCCTCGCCCAGGTGCTTCCTGCCCCAGGTCTTGGCCACCAGGTTGATCGCCTCGGTCGTGCCGCGCACAAACACTATATTTTCCACCGTAGGCGCATTGATGAAACGGCGTACCGTTTCGCGCGCGCCTTCATAGGCATCCGTCGCGCGGGCCGCCAGTTCATGGGCTGCGCGATGGATGTTGGAATTCTCGTGCTGGTAGAAATAGGACAGGCGGTCGATCACCGCTTGCGGCTTCTGTGTCGTCGCAGCATTATCCAGCCAAATCAACGGCCTGCCGTTCACCAGCTCGCGCAGGATAGGGAAATCCTTGCGCACCAGGTTGACGTCGAACGGCGGGTGGGCCGAACCTGACACCTCCGGTATGCCGGGTCGCTCCGCGACAAAATAGTAAGGCGAAGCCTTGCTGGCGGCCGACTTTCCCAAGCCATGCGGGCTATTGGCGGGCGAAGCCAGCAGCCCTTGCAGGTCCACTGGATACGGAATATCTACGCCGCCAAGCAGGCTGCTGATATCCAGCCCTGGGAAGACAGGCGCAGGCCCGACGGCCTCAACCCGCTCCTGGCTGAATTCCGGCGGCAGTTGGGACGGCGATACGCCGAGGCTGGGGGTCGCGATCTGCGCAAGCTCGATGCCGGGGACGACATTGGCCGCAGCGGGCGCACCCGTCGGCAATGCAGACACCGCGGAAGGGGCCGGCGGCACTGGCGCTCCTATCCCCGGGCTCCCGGCGGCATACGGCGCAGCGGAATCCGTGAGCGATGCCGTGGAAGGCAGCTCTGGCGCGCCATGCGGAAAACCTTCCGCATAGATTCCATTGGCAATGCGGGTCAGCTCGTCAATATCCAGGTGCCCGTTTGCCTGCGCCTCCCGCCCCACCGCAATGGCCGCGGCCATGCGCGGATGCTCGCCTGGCAATGCTGCCAGGATGGCTTCGGGTTCAAATGATGACAGGTCGTTAATGTTACTTGTAGTCATAGTAGTTGCCTACGTCGACATTCTCGAGCACGGCAATCGCATCTTCGGTCAGTACCGCCAGCGAGCAATAAAGGGAAACCAGGTAGGAAGCAATCGCCTTGTGATTGATGCCCATGAAGCGGACGGACAGCCCCATGCTTTGCTGGCCTGGCAGGTTGGGCTGGTACAGGCCCACTACGCCTTGGCGGCTTTCACCGGTACGCAGCAGCAGGATGTTGGTCTTGCCCTTGGTCACGCGCAGCTTGTCGCACGGGATGATGGGGATGCCGCGCCAGGTGATGAACTGGGAGCCGAACAGGCTGACAGTCGGCGGCGGCACGCCGCGGCGCGTGCACTCGCGGCCGAAGGCTGCAATCGCCTGCGGATGCGCGAGGAAGAACGCCGGCTCCTTCCACACGCGGGAAATCAGCTCGTCGAAATCGTCCGGCGTAGGGGAGCCGCTGCGGGACTTGACCTTCTGTCCGGCTGCGATGTTGTGCAGCAAGCCATATTCCTTGTTATTGATCAGCTCGCTTTCCTGACGCTCCTTCACCGTCTCGATGGTCAGGCGCAACTGCTCGCGGATCTGGTTGTGCGGGCTGCTGTAGAGGTCGGAAATGCGGGTATGCACGTCCACCACGGTATTCACGGCATTCAGCACATACTCGCGGCCCCATTCTTCGTAATCCACGAAAGTGGCGGGCAGTTCGCGCTCGTCCTTGTTGGAGCAATCCACCTCGACATGGTGGTTGTCCTTGACCTTGTTGACGCGGTAGATGCCCGCCTCCACCGGCACCCATTGCAGCAGGTGCACCAGCCAGCGCGGCGTGATGGCGCCCAGCATGGGCACGGTCTTGGTGGCATTCGCCAGCGTACGGGCAGCGACGTCTCCCAGGGCGGTATGCGCTTGATGAATGTCTGACATGAAAATCTCTCCTTTAAAGTTACCGTTCAATTCGGCGGATCAGGGCCGCCATTGCTACTTGCTGATCAATCCTACTGATGAGTTGCAGTGCCGTTGCCCTGGCCTGCAGGCGCGCCTTCCCTCATCTGCGCCTGGGTGATATTGCTGTTGGGTGGGACGCTGTACGTGAGCCAGACGTTGCCCCCGATCACCGAGCCGCGACCTATGGTAATGCGGCCCAGGATCGTGGCCCCGGCGTAGATCACGACATCGTCCTCGACAATCGGGTGGCGCGCATTGCCCTTCACCAGGCTGCCATCGGCATCCACAGGGAAGCGCTTGGCGCCCAGCGTGACCGCCTGGTAGAGCCGCACATGGCGGCCAATGATGCTGGTCTCCCCGATGACGACGCCCGTGCCGTGGTCAATGAAGAAGCCCTCGCTGATCTGGGCGCCGGGATGAATATCGATCCCCGTGGCGGAATGGGCAATTTCAGTGATCATGCGGGCAATCAACGGCACGCCCAGCTGGTGCAGCACATGGGCAATACGGTAATGGATGATGGCGTTGATTCCCGGGTAGCACACCAGCACTTCGTCCACGCTACGCGCCGCCGGGTCGCCCTCATAAGCTGCGCGGATGTCGCTGTCGAGCAAATGCCGGACGGCTGGCAACTGGGCAGCGAATTCACGCACCAAGGCGGTCGCGCGCGCTTTCGCATCCTCGGCCTGTCCGGCCTCTGCAACGAAGCTCAGCTCCAGCCGCACCTGGGCGACAAGTTCCCGCAATGCCACATCCAGCGTATGGCCCACGAAATAGTCGATGCCCTCTTCCCGCAGGTCCGGCAAACCGAGACGGTTGGGAAACAGGGCGGCGCCCAGCCCTTCCACAACCTCGGCAAGCGCCTTGCGCGCAGGGAGCTTGGGAGGACGGTTCAGCCGGTTGCGGTGCTCCAGCGCAGTCAGCCTGACTTCGCGCAGTTGGGTGACAATCTGGCTGATCCCCAGTTCATCCCCGAACTCAGCATTTTTTTCATGTTGACTCATCAATTGCCGCCCAAAATTGACCTTGTAAAAACAAAAAAGCCAGCACCTCTCAAGAAGAAGTGCTGGCTTCCGGTTGTCCGGTCAGCTCACGCTAACGATATATTGTGACGATGCATCCAAAGTACATCCTCGTCATAAATGGTCGCTGTCCATTGGTCATGGTGCAACAAACACTGCAATAATGGAAGATTATCACATATTCGAATTAATTCTATACATATAAGTAAAAAATATATGTGAAGGTTTAAGTACAAAATAACGAATCAATTTAATTATATTCCACTATATTCTTTTACATTATTTCCAAAGCCTCCTATAGTGCACTCCATCGTCTCTCAATCCCTCTAGAGGTCTCAATGCTACAAAAAATATTGGCTATCAGCCTATTGGCCGCGGCGGGCCTGGCTCATGCCGACACTACCTTGCTGAACGTTTCCTACGACGTGACACGTGAGTTCTATAAAGACTTCAATCCTGCCTTCAGCAAGTACTGGAAGCAGAAAACCGGGGAATCCGTCACCATCAACCAATCCCATGGCGGTTCGAGCAAGCAGGCCAGGTCCGTTGCGGACGGCTTGCAGGCGGACGTCATCTCCATGAACCAGAGCAACGATATCGACATCCTCTTCGAGCGCGGCAAGCTGATCCCTGCTGATTGGCAGAAGCGCCTGCCCAATGCCAGCTCGCCCACCACGTCGACCACCGTCTTCCTCGTCCGCAAAGGCAACCCCAAGAACATCAAGGACTGGGACGACCTGGTCAAGCCCGGGATCGGGGTGGTCATCCCCAACCCCAAGACCTCCGGCAACGGTCGCTATAGCTATCTTGCCGCCTGGGGTGCCGTCATCAAGAAAGGCGGCGACGAAGCCAAGGCGCGCGATTTCGTCACCAAGCTGTTCAAGAACGTGCCGGTGCTGGACGCGGGCGGCCGCGGCGCAACCACGACTTTCGTGCAGCGCGGCATTGGCGACGTATTGCTGACATTCGAAAACGAAGTCTTCCTCATCAACAAGGAGCTGGGGAACAACAACTTCGACGTGGTCTACCCATCCTCCAGCATTTTGGCGGAAAACCCGGTTTCCCTGGTCGACAAGGTGGTGGACAAGCGCAAGACGCGCCAAGTGGCACAAGCCTATCTGGAATTCCATTATTCGCCGGAAGGACAGGAAATCGCCGCCCGCCATTACCTGCGCCCGCGCTCGGCCGAAGTCCTGGCGGCCCACAAGGCCGACTTCAAGCCGTTGCAATTGTTTACCGTGGATGACACCTTCGGCGGATGGCAGAAAGCCCAGAAAACGCATTTTGCCGACGGCGGAATATTCGACCAGATTTACGTGAACAAATAAGCAGCCAGCCATGACGACAAAGAACACAGCCCCCACTTCCGCTGCCATCGAGCAGCTCAAGTCCCAATTGCGGGAATCCCTCTACCTTGATCTCGACGAGTACGGGCTGGAAGAACAATCCTCGGGAGAGTTCAACAGCACCTTCCTGGGCTTGCAGCTCAACAGCGCCTTCCAGCCTATCTACGATAGCGAGGCCGGGGACTTGTTCGGCCACGAAGCCTTCATCCGCCCATCGCTCGGCGGCCAGCAGGGCATCAGCCCCGAATTCGCCTTCAGCTTTGCCGGGCAGGTAGGCAAGCTGGTGAAGTTCGACCGCGTGGTGCGCACGCTGCACGTGCTCAACTTCCGCCAGATCTATGCGGAAAACGGCCTGCTGTTCCTCAACGTGCACCCCAACCTGCTGATTAGCGTCAATGCGCACGGCAAGGTGTTCGAGCGCATCCTGCACTCGAACTCCGTACCGACCAACCGCGTGGTCATCGAGATACAGGAAAGCGTCGTCGAACACGAGAACCAACTGGCGGACGCCATCGAGAATTACACGGAACGCGGATACCGCATCGCCATCGGCAACTTCGGCAACAAGCACTCCCACCTGGAGCGGCTGTGGAAACTCTCGCCCGAGTTCGTGAAGCTGGATACCAGCCTGATCAAGGAAGCCGAGCGCAACCCGCGCGTACGCAAGATCCTGCCCCGCTTGATCCAGCTGGTGCACGACATCGGCGCACAACCGGTGATTACCGGCATCGAATCGCAGGCCGGCCTGGAAATCGCCATCGAGTCGGGCAGCACGTTGCTGCAAGGCTATTTCCTCGGCAGGCCGGCCACCGCCAAGGAACTACAGCCTGCCGAGGCCTTGAAGCCCGCGCTGCGCCTGAACAAGCGGGCCGCAGCATAACGGCGCGGCCCATAGAAAAATAACGTCGGGGCATATCATTATAAAAACATATTATTTTTGCCCGGCAGTCGCTTCTGCTACATTGCACCAGCCCAATTCCAGCCAAACAAACTAAACTCACAATATGGCAAAAAAACACAAACCGCATAACGTGCTGCCCGGCTTCAACCTCTCTCTCGGCTATACGTTGTTATACCTGAGCCTGATCGTCTTGATTCCATTGTCGGCCGCCTTCTTCAAAACCACCGAACTAAGCTTCGGTGAATTCTGGCACACCGTCACCACGCCGAGGGTCATCGCCTCGTATAAGCTCACCTTCGGGGCATCCCTGTTCGCCGCCATCATCAATGCGGTTTTTGGCTTGCTGACCGCATGGGTGCTGACGCGCTACACATTTCCAGGAAAAAAGCTGGTCGACGCACTGGTCGACTTGCCGTTCGCCCTGCCTACCGCGGTGGCAGGCATTGCGCTCACCGCGGTCTACTCGGCCAACGGCTGGATCGGCAGCTTGCTCGAACCTTACGGCCTGAAAGTGGCGTTTACCCCGCTAGGCGTCGTCGTGGCGCTCACATTCATCGGACTGCCGTTCGTCGTCCGCACCGTGCAGCCCGTGCTCGAGGACCTGGAGGCGGAAACCGAGGAAGCCGCCGCCAGCCTGGGGGCCAACCGCTGGCAAACCTTTCACCGCGTCATTCTGCCCGCGCTCTGGCCCGCCCTGCTCACCGGCTTCGCGCTCGCCTTTGCCCGCGCGATTGGCGAATATGGCTCCGTCATCTTCATTGCAGGCAACATGCCGATGATCTCCGAGATCACCCCGCTGATCATCATCACCAAGCTGGAACAGTATGACTACACCGGCGCTACCGCGGTCGCGGTGGTCATGCTCGTCATCTCCTTCCTGCTATTGCTCACCATTAACGGCCTGCAATGGTGGAGCAGCCGCCGCAACAGCGCATCGCGATAGGAACACAATAATTATGTCAACCACCGTTTCCCAACTCGCTCACTACAACGCCAAGGTAGCGCGCAGCCGCGCCACCTCCGAGCCCACCTGGGTTCGCTGGGCCCTGATCATCTCGGCCCTGTTGTTCCTCAGCCTGTTCCTGTTCATTCCCCTGGCTGCCGTGTTCACCGAGGCGTTGCGCAAGGGCTTCGAAACCTACATCGCCGCACTGGTGGAGCCCGATGCCGTATCCGCCATCAAGCTCACCCTGATCGCCGCCGCCATCTCATTGCCGCTCAACCTGGTATTCGGCATCGCAGCAGCCTGGGCGATCGCCAAGTTCGAGTTCAAGGGCAAAAGCATCCTCATCACCCTGATCGACCTGCCGTTTGCCGTTTCCCCGGTCATTGCGGGCCTGATCTATGTGCTGATCTTCGGCCTGCAAGGCTGGTTCGGCGAATGGCTGATCGACCATGACCTCAAGGTGATTTTCGCCATCCCGGGCATCGTGCTGGCCACGATCTTCGTCACCTTCCCGTTCATCGCGCGCGAGCTGATCCCGCTCATGCAGGCGCAAGGCAAGGAAGAGGAAGAGGCAGGCCTGGTGCTGGGCGCGTCAGGCTGGCAGATCCTCTGGCACATCACCCTGCCCAATATCAAATGGGGCCTGCTGTACGGCGTGATCCTCACCAATGCCCGCGCCATGGGCGAGTTCGGCGCGGTCTCGGTAGTGTCGGGCCACATCCGCGGGCTCACCAACACCATGCCGCTGCATGTGGAAATCCTCTATAACGAGTACAACTATGCAGCTGCGTTTGCCGTGGCATCGCTGCTGGCTTTCCTTGCGCTCATCACGCTGGCGCTCAAGTCGTATATCGAATGGCAAAGCAGCCGTAATGCCAGCGCGCGTGAAAAAGCCTCTGACCAATAACATATAAACAGCATACCTGTCACAAGGATGACATCATGAGTATTGAAATCCGCAACATCAAAAAAGAATTCGGCAGCTTTACCGCACTGGGGGACGTCAGCCTCGACGTGCCAAGCGGCGAACTGGTCGCCCTGCTCGGCCCTTCGGGATGCGGCAAGACCACGCTGCTGCGCATCATCGCCGGACTGGAGTCCCCCGATGCCGGCAGCATCCACTTTCACGGCGAGGAAGCAACCAACCGCGACGTACGCGAACGCCAGGTCGGCTTCGTTTTCCAGCATTACGCCCTGTTCCGCCACATGACCGTGTTCGAGAACGTCGCGTTCGGCCTGCGGGTCAGGCCCAAGAAAACGCGTCCGAGTGAAGCCGAAATCCACCGGCGGGTGCACCAGCTATTGAGCCTTGTACAACTCGACTGGCTGGCCGACCGCTACCCGCCACAGCTTTCCGGCGGCCAGCGCCAACGCATCGCGCTCGCCCGGGCACTCGCTGTCGAACCCAAGGTACTGCTACTGGACGAGCCCTTCGGCGCATTGGACGCCAAGGTACGCAAGGACTTGCGCCGCTGGCTGCGCCGCCTGCATGACGAACTTCACATCACCAGCGTATTCGTCACGCACGACCAGGAAGAAGCCCTGGAAGTCGCGGACCGCATCGTCGTCATGAACCAGGGCAAGATCGAGCAAATCGGCTCCCCGCAGGAAGTGTACGACAACCCGTCCTCGCCGTTCGTCTATAAATTCCTCGGCAACGTCAACCAGTTCCATAGCCGCGTCGACCAGGGCCAGGCCCATATCGGCAACATCACGCTCAGCCTGGATGAGCACCATGCCGTGCAAAACAGCAATGCGCTCGCCTACGTGCGCCCGCACGACATCGACATCTACACAGAACCGAATGGCAACCCGGCATTGCAGGCCGTCGTCAGCTACATCCACGCGGCCGGCCCGTTGGTGCGTCTGGAACTGCAACCCGTGAACGATGCCGACCTCATCGAAGCGGAAATCACGCGCGAGCGTTTCCGGGAACTAGCGATTGGCCAAGGTAGCCAAGTATTCCTAAAACCAAGAAGTGTTCGAGTATTCCCGCAAGAGAATAAAAATTAAGCCGGAGCCATTCATGGCCGCGTCCAAATTATCCTCATCCAGCTTGTATTCAGAAAATGGACGCAGTAAGCTAGAACTGTTGCAGGTGAGTTGTGGAAATTTTCGGAGTCCACAAACTTGAACGGTTCTCGACTCGTTGATGGATGGAGGGACGTCCGGCCTCCCGCCTGCAGCAAAATAATTTTGTGAATGCTATTTTCTGCTGGTGGCTTTCTAGTATGCGAAATACTAGAAGGCTTTCATACCAAACTCGGCGACGCTCACGTGAGCGAAGTTACGGATCGTTGTAGCTCCCTCTCTCACCCCGGATGACTTACAATCCTCAGAAGGTTTGAATCGGCCAGAGTTTAATAGACACTTTTTAGCCTCATAATACTCACAGAGGAGAGCATTATGAGCACGGTCCGATTTACAGAAGAATTCAAACTCGAAGCGGTGAAACAAATCACCGAGCACCAGCGTCCGGTGGCCGATGTGGCCAAGCGGCTTGGTGTATCGACCCACAGCCTGTATGCATGGGTCAAGCGGTACAGCAAGTCGGCACCGCAGCGTGAGCAAGATTGCAGTGAGGCCGCTGAGCTTCGACGCCTGCGTGCTGAGGTAAAACGTCTGACCGAAGAGCGCGACATATTAAAAAAAGCCGCCGCGTACTTTGCCAAGGAGTCCGGATAAAGTACGCGTTCATTGAGCAATATGCGACTCAATATCCCGTGCGCAGGCTCTGTAAAGTGCTCGAGGTTCACCCCAGCGGCTATTACGCCTGGAGGCGCAATCCCTATAGCCAGCGCCATCATGAAGACCTGCGCTTGCTGGAGCTGATGAAGCCCTCCTGGCTTGAGAGTGGCCGAGTGTACGGGTATCGTAAAGTGCACCACGACTTGCTGGCCCTGGGAGAATCCTGTAGCCGGCATCGTGTCGCGCGGTTGATGCGTAGCCGTGGCTGGCGTGCCCAGGTTGGCTATCGTCGCCGTCCCGGATTCCATAGTGGTGCCGTGCATAACGTGGCGGCCAACATCCTGGACCGTCAATTTAATGTGGCCGCGCCCAATATCGCATGGGTAACTGATATTACCTACATCCGCACGCATGAAGGCTGGCTCTATCTGGCTGTGGTTGTCGACCTGTTCTCGCGCCAGGTAGTCGGATGGTCGATGGATGCCCGCATGAGTAAAGACGTGGTTCTACAAGCATTATTGGCAGCGGTCTGGCGGCGCAAACCCAAACAAAGCGTGATGGTGCATTCTGACCAGGGGAGCCAATTTACCAGCTACGAATGGGCCGCCTTTCTGGCTTCCCATAATTTACAACCCAGCATGAGCCGACGCGGAAACTGCCATGACAACGCTGTCGCAGAAAGCTTTTTTCAGTTGCTCAAGCGCGAACGCATCAGGCGCAGAATTTATCCCACCAGGGAGCTGGCACGCCAGGATATCTTTGACTACATCGAAATGTTCTACAACCCGATTCGTCGGCATAGTCACGCCGCGAACCTTTCCCCAGTAAACTACGAACGGCAATACTTTTCTGAGGCAACAAACTGTCTATAAAAGACTGGCCGATTCAAACCGGGATAATGCCTTGCTATAGTCACCACGTTTATTGCGCTGGGCATCCGGGAATTCGCTGACAACCATTTCCGCGGCAGTACGATACTGCTTTTCCTGCATCAACCGTTTAGTACCAGCCAAGCCTTTCTTGACCGCGCCGCCTTCCTTGTCACTCTCGGCCGCTTTTTCTTCTGCCTTGCTCAGCCAATGAAAACCACGGTGTTTACAGATGTGATAGATGACTCGCGCCCACTCTTCTGGCTCCAGCTTCCTGTCCAGCGCAGCGACGCGCAGCCGCCAAAGATCAGGCGTCTTGAATCCTGCAAGCGGCGCTTGCTTTAGCACGCTCACGTCATGTATCAAGCCTTCACGCTTCAACAATCGGGCAAGTTTCGTCAATCGCCATGCCCTTCGCCGCAAGCGGCGACGCAATAATCTAGCCATCCGCCGAGCAAGATTTAATGACTCCCCTTTATCCGCGGTTTCCGCCTTATCAAAGCAGCGCACCCCGAGATCAATAATGCGGTTTTCTCCCAGAACAGCCCAGCCAACCGACGCAATCCCGATATCCAGCCCGAATACCAAAGGCCCTAAATTCTTCTTGTTTTGCATGCCGAAGTCCCCTATCATTTGTCCCGTTGTAGTCATCCGGGGTGAGAGCCGTTGCTACAATAAGAACTTAATTGTTCGTATCCGCCCGGCGTAGCAATACGCCGGGCTTTCTATTTTTAATCATGAATATAACCAAAATTATTCACGCTGCATACTCATACTGAACAATGATGGATGAGCCTATAAAATGCGACATACGATATAATTCTTGCATTCTGAACATTCAACTAGACGCCTAGGCTCTACCTCTAAATGATCAAAAAACTGCTGCAACGCGTTTTTAAATCCCCCAAAAAACCTGCCTCCTCCAGTACGGTCCGTCCTCAGGGCAACACCGAGCGCATTCCTGCCAAGGTGCACCGCATAGACCGCAAGCTCATCAGCAATGCAGCGATCAAGACTACTGACGGCTTGCAAAAGGCGGGCTTCGAGGCATTCATCGTGGGCGGCGCGGTGCGCGACCTCCTGCTAAAGCAGCGCCCCAAGGATTTCGATGTCGCGACCAATGCCACGCCTGAACAGGTCAACCGCATTTTCCGCCGCTCGCGCATCATTGGGCGGCGTTTCCGCCTGGTGCATGTGATGTTCGGGGATGAGACCATTGAGGTTTCCACCTTCCGCGGCAGCCATCTGGCGGAACAAGGGGATGCCAAGGTCACGGACAGCGGTCGCATCCTGCGCGACAATGTGTTCGGCAGCCAGGAGGAGGACGCGGCGCGGCGCGACTTCACCGCCAACGCGCTCTATTACGATCCGTCGACCGAAGAGGTGCTGGATTTCCATCATGGCGTAGCCGACATCCAGGCCGGCGTGTTGCGCATGATCGGCGACCCGGTCACGCGCTACCGCGAGGACCCGGTACGCATGCTGCGCGCTGTGCGCCTTTCGGCAAAACTCGGCCTGAAACTGGATGCGGCAACAGAACGGCCGATTTCCGAATTGGCCGAGCTGCTGCATGACGTGCCGCCTTCGCGGCTGTTCGATGAAATGCTCAAGCTATTCCTATCCGGCCATGCGATTGAGAGCGCCAACGCCTTGCGCCAGCACGGGCTGCACCATGGCTTGCTGCCGTTGCTGGACGTGGTGCTCGAACAGCCGATGGGCGAGCGTTTCGTCAGGCTGGCATTGAAGAACACCGATGAGCGCGTACTCGCGGACAAGCCGGTTTCGCCCGGCTTTCTGTTCGCCACCCTGTTGTGGCACGAGGTGCTGCTGGCCTGGAAGAAGTTCGAGCAGCAAGGCAACAAGCCCATCCCGGCATTGCATATGGCGATGGACGAGGTTTGCGACATCCAGGCCGAGAAAATGGCCATCCACAAGCGCTACAGCGTGACGATGCGCGAAATTTGGGGTTTGCAACCCCGCTTCGAGCAGCGCGCGGGCAAGCGCCCCTACAGCCTGCTGGAAAGCCCGCGCTACCGTGCCGGCTACGATTTCCTGCTGTTGCGCTGCGAATCAGGCGAACTGCCCGCCGACATCGGCCAATGGTGGACTGAGTTTGCCAACGCCGACGGCGAGAAACGCCAGGCCATGCTGCTGCCCGACACCGCCCCGCGCAAACGCAGGCGCCGCCGCACCAAGAAGCCAGCCTCGGCCGCAACAGAGGAGTAATCATGGCGCGCGCCTATATCGCCTTGGGCAGCAACCTGCGCGATCCCGCCCAAGAAGTCAGGCAAGCCATGGCAGAGCTTGCCACGCTGCCGGGAACCCGCCTGGTGCGGCCTTCTTCACTCTACCGTACAGCGCCTGTCGGTTACGACAACCAGCCCGACTTCATCAATGCCGTCGCCGAAATAGAAACCAGCCTGGAGCCTATCGCACTATTGCATGCCATCCTCGGCCTGGAAAACCAGCATGGCAGGGAACGCCCTTTTCCCAACGCGCCCCGGGTGCTGGACCTGGACCTGTTGCTGTATGATGAAGTGACCATGAATAGCGCCGAATTGACACTGCCGCATCCACGCATGCACCAGCGCGGCTTTGTATTGCTGCCGCTGGCGGAAATTGCGCCGGAACTGCATATTGCCGGCCAGGGCAAAGTGGCAGACCTGGCAGCGCAATGCGCGGACCAGGGAGTGGCATTGTGGCAGGAGGACAATGCATGAGCATTTTCGACCGCTTCCACTACATCGTCGTCGAAGGCCCCATCGGTAGCGGCAAGACCACGCTCGCGCATAAGCTGGCCGATATGTTCCCGGTCAACCTGCTGCTGGAAAATGCTGGCGCCAATCCTTTCCTGCCCAAGTTCTACCAGGATGCGCCGCGCTACGCCCTGCCGACGCAGATGTTCTTCCTGTTCCAGCGCGTGGAGCAGATCCGCGACCTCAGCCAGCGCGACATGTTCAACCAGGCGACAATTGCGGATTTCTTCCTGGAAAAAGACCCGTTGTTCGCGCGCTTGAACCTCAACGACGAGGAATATGCGCTCTACCGCCAGATGTACAAGCACCTGCATGTGCAGGTGCCCACACCCGACCTCGTGATCTACCTGCAATCCCCGGTGGAAACGCTGCACGAGCGCGTGAACCAGCGCGGAACCGCCTATGAGCAGGAAATTTCGCGCGAATACCTCGCCCGCCTGTCGGATGCGTACAGCAACTTCTTCCATCAATACGACGGCGCCCCCGTGCTCATCGTCAACAACGAAAAACTCGACATCACCGAAAAGGAAGGCGCCATCCAGATGCTGCTGGATCGCATCATGCAAATGCGCGGCCGCCGCGAGTTTTTCAACCCCAACCTGGAATAAGGAGCCTGTTCGGCATGAACCTCCTGGCATTGCAACAGATGAAAGCGCGCGGCGAGAAAATCGCCGTGCTGACCAGCTACGACGCCAGCTTCGCGGCGCTCAGCGACAAGGCCGGCGTTGAGGTGCTGCTGGTCGGCGACTCGCTGGGCATGACCATGCAAGGCCACGCTAACACCCTGCCCGTCTCGCTGCGCGATATGGAATATCACACGCGATGTGTCGCCAACGGCGTGCAGAACGCCTTCGTCGTCACCGACATGCCGTTCGGTAGCTTCCAGAAAAACCCCGAACAGGCCTTCGAGAACGCCGCCCTGCTGATGGCGGCGGGCGCGCAAATGGTCAAGGTCGAGGGCGGCGCCATCATGCTGGAGACCGTGCGCTTCCTGGTGGAGCGCGGCATTCCCGTATGCGGTCACCTCGGCCTGACGCCGCAATCCGTGCACCAGCTTGGCGGCTATCGCGTACAGGCCAAGGATGAGGCCGCAGCTCGCCGTTTGCTTGAGGACGCGAAAGCCCTGGCACAGGCAGGCGCTGGCATGCTGGTGCTGGAAATGGTGCCCGCAGCGCTCGCGGCCGCGGTGAGCCAGGCCGTGCAGATTCCCGTGATAGGCATTGGCGCGGGCAAATACTGCGACGGCCAGGTGCTGGTGTTGCAGGACATGCTGGGGATTTACGCGGGCAAATCGCCGCGCTTCGTGCGCAACTTCATGCAAGGCGCCGGCAGCATCGAGCAAGCGATCAGCGACTATGTCGCCGCCGTGAAGACGCAAACCTTCCCCGACACGGAACACAGCTTCGAGTAACCCATGGCGCTACAGGTAATTCCCCAGATTGCGAACCTGCGCGCGCGCCTTGCGCAGGAAGACAGCATCGCCTTCGTCCCGACCATGGGCAACCTGCATGCCGGGCATATCCACCTGGTGGAGCTTGCGCGGCAGCGTGCCGAATGCGTGGTGGCGAGCATTTTCGTCAACCCATTGCAATTCGGCGCTAACGAGGACCTAGCGAATTACCCGCGTACATTGGCGGAAGATTGCGAAAAACTGCAGGCGGCCGGCGCGGACATCGTGTTCACGCCATCCGTCGAGGAAATGTACCCCACCGAGCAAACCATGCGCATCACCCCGCCACCGATTGCGAACGAACTATGCGGCGCCGCACGGCCCGGCCACTTCGACGGCGTCGCCACTGTGGTCATGAAGCTGTTCAGCATCGTGCAGCCGCAGATTGCCGTGTTCGGCAAAAAGGATTTCCAGCAACTGTTCATCATTCGCGAGCTGGTGCGCCAGTTCAACCTGCCGATCGAGATCGTCGCGGGCGAGACCCAGCGGGAGCAAAGCGGCCTGGCCCTGAGCTCGCGCAACGGCTACCTGAACGACGGGCAGAAGCTGGAAGCGCAACGGCTCTACCGCACATTGAAGCTGATCGTCGACAATGTGCAGAAAGGCAACCGCGACTATGCCGCGATCGAGGCGCAAAGCAGCCAATACCTCACCCAGCTGGGCTGGATCGTCGATTACGTCTCCATCCGCTCCGCCGCCACGCTCATGCCGGCCAGCCCGGACGACCGCGACCTGGTGGTGCTTGCCGCGGCACGGCAGGGCAGCACCCGGCTGATCGACAATCTCGAATTTTCCGTTTGAAATAAAGCCTTCTTACAGGGCTCGGCCATAGCGTCATGCTGCCGCCTTAATCGTTGGCTATCTTGTTCTATTGGCTCCATCCATACCGCGGCCATGAACATGAAACTAACCATGTTAAATTGCACCCGTCTATTCAACTGCACCGGCCTCATAGCGCTAGCCATCCACATGGCAGGATGTCACAGCACAGCAACGACACCCTTGACCGCGGCCCACCGCATCCATTCGGCAGATGCCTTGTGGCGCATCACGCACGAGCAATGCGTGCCGCGCCAGTTGGCAGAAAACACGCCCGCGCCATGCGCCAGCGTCAACCTGGAAGATCAATACGTCATATTCAAGGACAGGCCCGTTGCAGTACCTGCTGATTCCCACTGAAAAAATCAGTGGCATGGAGTCTACTGATTTGCTCAATCCATCCACCAGCAACTTTTTTGCGCATGCCTGGCAGGAACGCCGCTGGCTGGAAGTGCTTTACGGGAAAACCATTCCTGCCGAAACGCTTTCACTCACCGTCAATGCCCAGCGTGCGCGCACGCAAAACCAGCTGCACATCCATATATCCTGCCTGAAACCTGTAGTCAGAAATCAGCTGGATTCACTCTCCGCCAAGCTGGGCTCCGAATGGCAACCCATATCGAACGGGATGAACGCCCACCAGTACTGGGCACGCACCCTAGACCTAGATGAACTCGCGCACCACAGCCCCTTTCTGCTGCTTGCCAACGGCTTGCCGCAAGCGCGCGGCCATATGGGCGAATTCGGCCTCGGGCTTGCCTCCCTGCAAAACGGCAATCTTGTGCTGCTGGCCAGCAGGCAATCCGGCTGGCTGCCTCATGCATCGATGGAGGAAATCCAGGACCATCAATGCCCACAGCTCTTCCATTGACACTCCGCAGAAAGTCACAATTAAGAAGCATTATTATTTATAATCAGCCTTTACTTGAACCCTTCCGCAACTGCCAAGCGTGCTGCAAGACACTCCCCGCCCGACCCTGCTGGCCTCGCTCACGCGACATTACGACGAGCTGGTGGACTATATCCGCCGCCGCTTCGGCGACCGCGGGTTTGCGCGCGAAATCGTGCATGATGTGTGCGTGCATATCATGGAAAAGCCAGCAATCGAGGCCAGGCAGCCGATTGCCCTGCTCAAGCGCATCTCGCACAACATGGCGGTGAATGAATGCCGCTCCGAAAGCGTGCGCACCCGCTTGATCGAATCCATGGCCGAGCTGCCGGATACCGCCAGCGTTCCCGATCATGCTGCCGCGCTGGATGCCCAGCGCGAGGTGCAACTGCTGGCGCAAGCCATCGAACAACTGCCGCCGCGCTGCAAGCAAGTGTTCATCATGCACAAGATTCATGGCTTGCCCCAATCCGAGGTGACCGCGCAACTCGGCATTTCCGTCAAGATGGTGGAGCGCCATACCCGCCTGGGGCTGGCTGCCTGCAAAAAACAACTCGGACGCGATTAAGCATCTATGTCGCAGCAAAATCCGCCGCCCGGCAAAGAACAGCACAGCGCAGAAGACGCACTGGCGCAGCACCGCGACACTCTGAAAGAACTATTCCCGCTGCCGGAAATCAAGAAGCCGCGCAAGAAGAAAACCGCCGCGAACGCAACCCTTCTGCTCGCCATGATCGCCGCAGGCTTGCTCTGGCTGGACCCGGCCTACAGGAGCGAACAGCATGCCAGCGTCATCGGGCAGCGTGCCGACATTACACTGGCGGACGGCAGCAAGCTCACGCTCAATACCGATACGCAACTGGAGGTTTCCTGGCACCTGCGCTCGCGCCGCGTGGCATTGCGCCAGGGCCAGGCGCTGTTCTCCGTCGCCAAGGCCGCATACCGGCCATTCACCGTGGCGGCGGGAAAGGCGGACATCAGGGTGGTCGGCACCGTGTTCGACGTCTATCGTCAGCAGGACCATGTGACGGTGACGGTGGAAGAAGGCAAGGTGCAGGTCACCAGCAAGGCGGCCGATGGCTATATGCGCGCCATGCTCACTGCCAACCAGCAAATCACCATGTCAGCAGACGGCGCCTTGCAACCGGCACCCGACATCAATCCTGCCAACAGTCTGGCTTGGCGGGACGGCAAACTGGTGTTTGAGCAAACACCGCTCAGCCAAGCCATCGCGGAAATCCAGCGCTACCGTCGTGAGCCTATCCGCCTGCAATCCGCAGCGCTGGGCAAACTCCGCTTCTCCGGCGTATTCGCCATCGACAATACCGACAAGCTGCTGCAATTGCTGCCGGATATCCTGCCGGTCAAGGTAAAGCAGCAAAAAGATGGCAGTTTGCTAGTTAGCGAAAAATAATCAAAAAAATTCTCATTCCCAGGTTGGGGTAACGACCTTACCAAACGGCTAACTCCCTGTAGGTCATTAAAATCGCTTTACAGAAGGGGAGTTTTACCGTGTCACATCACTACGCACTCAGGCAGGCCGCCGTCGCCATCGGCCTGCTATTTGCCACATCCATCCATGCCGATACCGGCAAGCTGACGTTCGACATCCCAGCCGAGCCGCTGGAACAGGCCGTCAACCGCATCGCCAAGCAAGCCGACGTCCAGGTGCTGCTCGCCAGCAGCTTGGCAAGCGGACTGACCACCCCTGCGATCAAAGGGAACTTCACTGCTCGCGAAGCATTAGAAAAATTGCTGGCAGGCTCGAACCTGAGCTTGCAAGACAAGGGCAACAATAGCTTCATTATCATTAACGCTAAAGAAAAATTCTCAGCAGCATCCGAAACTGCCAACAATGAGCCAACAGAATTTGCATTACAGCAGACAGTCGTTACTGCAACCAGGACGCCAAAAAGCATTGCTGAAATTGCCGGCACAGTACAAACGATCAGCAATGAGCAAATCACGCAACAAGCGGCGGCTGGACGCAAGACCGCTGACGCCCTGGCACAATTGATTCCGTCATTGGCACCAAGCAGCGGCACCACCAGCAATTATGGCCAGACCATGCGCGGACGGCAGGTATTGATCATGATTGATGGCGTTTCACAAACGGGTTCGCGAGATGTTTCCCGGCAATTGAACAGCATTAGTCCCAGCATGATCGAACGTGTTGAGGTTGTATCCGGAGCCAGCAGCATTTACGGCTCAGGCGCGACCGGAGGCATCATCAATATCATCACCAAGCGAACAGACAAGTCCAAACCGATTAGTTATCAGTCAAAAATAGGCGTTGCCTCAGGCACCAATCTCAATCGTGATGGACTCGCCTATGAAATTGGGCAAACCATTTCTTTTAACAAAGACAAGATCGACGGATTCCTGGGAGTGAACTACACCAGCCGCAGCGATCAGCTGGACGGCAATGGGAACCGGATTGCCCTTGACCCTTACCAGACCAGCCGTGCCGACACTGATACTATCGACCTGCATGGACGGTTGAATTTCAATCTGGAAAACCACCAAACCTTAAGCCTTGGGGTTCAGTACTATAAAGACGAACAAGACACCTCATATGCACCAGATTACACTGGTAGTTTCTCAACCAACCCGACTTTCCGCGCAGTCCGGGGCTTGCATTTAAGCAATCAGCCATTTACCGAGCGCTATGCAATCAATACGCAATATCAGCACAAGGATTTCCTGGGGCAGATATTGAATCTTGAAGCTTACTATCGCAAAGAGAAAGCGCGCTTCTTCCCTGTGTACGCTGGCACCGCCTTCGCCAATCAGTCACAATCCAATATTGATGTCGCTGGCTTCAGATCAACAATCCAAACAGACCTGCAAATTCAAGACAAGGATTTAAAGCTGACATACGGCTTCGACTATGACCATGAGAAAGACAGCCAGTACTATGATCTGATGCAGGCGAGTAACAACGGTTTGTCCTATACCTACACAGGTAACAGCTTTGATGCCGGTCCAGACTCAAAAATCCAAAACTTGGGTATCTTCCTGCAAAGCGATTTCGTTGCCAGCGACAAACTCAACGTGCAGGCAGGTGTGCGGTATCAATACATCCGGGCTGAAACAGATGCATTTATCCCGACAAGGCAAGCTGCAAGGGCCGCGCAAGGGCTTGCTGCCGACCTGACTCCTGTCGACAGCGGATCAAGCAGTGATGCCAAGGCATTGTTCAATCTTGGGGCAGTCTACAAGCTCCAAGAACAACAACAAGTATTTGCCAATTTCTCGCAAGGGTTCAGCTATCCTGATGTGCAACGCGTCATGCGTGACGTACCATCCGGTTACAACTTGTCTGCGGCCAACATCACCCCTATCACTGTGAATAGCTATGAGCTGGGATGGCGCTTACACATGGAACAAGGACCGAATGTCGGAATCACTGGCTTCTATAACACCTCTGACAAGGTAGTGCAGTTCCAGTCTAACCGAACAATCAATGTTGCCAGCACGGATCAGCGTATCTATGGAATAGAGCTGAATGCAAGCTATCCTGTCTTCGAGCAGTTCAAGCTGGGAGGCACATTGGGTTATACTCGCGGCCAATTCAAGGACGCCGCCGGAGAGTGGCGTGAATTGAATGCGTACCAAGTCTCACCGGTCAAGGCCACCCTGTTTGGCGAATGGAACAACGACCAAGGCTCCGGCGTTAGGGTACAAATGCTGGCAATTCAAGGCTCAGACCGAGCCTACAAAGACTCCCTCGTCACCGTCAATGATGCTAACGTAGTCCCCAATGATGCTGCAATTATCAAGGGATACGCCATCGTGGATGTACTGGCCCATTTTCCGACACCTAAAGGGCGCATCGATGTTGGCGTGTACAACGTGTTCGATAAATACTATCGCACAGTCTACACCCAGCAGTCCGCTGTTACGTTCGCACCGGTTTCAAGTATTCCGGCTGAAGGCAGAACATTGGCGGTTAGCTACACTATCAATTATTAAACTATCCGATTAACGCCAGACCCGATACCGAACCCGGGCATTCCCATATGTCGGGGTTCGGTATTGTTGGATAGCATCAATTAACAACCTGGAAGACTATCCAATCCCATCAATGTTAATGGTTCATGGCTTGGCGAGATAAGGGGGAAGCCCTCTTTCCATGACATAGGATTTACCTGGATTAACAACCAAGACGTATCCAAGCCTCTACAATCAAGCGTACCGCAATCGCATTAAAGGAACGAGCATGTTACGCAAAAGCTTTCTATTGATCGTCATTTCCGCCTTGCTGCTGGGCGGCTGCTGCGGCTTCGGCCCGCATGGCGGCCATGGCGGAGGTCCGGGCACCTCTGAGCGAGGACAGGGCGGCGACAGGCCCGCGCCTGGACGTTGAGCGACTTGTCAAAAAGAAAAAGCCGGCATCTGCCGGCTTTTTACATCATCCCTTGCTGAAAGTATCGCAGGCTTCCACCTTGCCGCTCTTGTAGCCGGTATTGAACCATTGCATGCGCTGGGCGCTGCTGCCATGGGTGAAGCTTTCCGGCACCACGTAGCCCTGCCCGCGCTTTTGCAGGTTGTCGTCGCCGATCTGCGCGGCCGCATTCAACGCGGATTCGATATCCCCGGCTTCAACGATGCGGTACTGCGCATCGGCATGGTGCGCCCACACCCCTGCCAGGCAATCGGCCTGCAGTTCCTGCAGCACGGAAAGCCGGTTGGCTTCCGCCTCGCGCGCGCGGGAACGCAGTTGATCCACCTTGGGCAGCACGCCAAGTAGGTTCTGCACGTGGTGCCCGACCTCGTGCGCGATCACGTAGGCCCACGCGAACTCGCCCGGCGCGCCGAGCTGCCTTTCCAGCGTTTCATAGAAGCCGAGGTCGATATAGACGGTGCGGTCGAGGGAGCAATAGAACGGCCCCATGGCGCTCTGCCCCACGCCGCAACCGGTCTGCGTAGTGTTAGTGCTGCCGCCGAACAGCACCAGCCTGGGTTCCTGGTAGGTGCGGCCCGCCTCGCTGAACAGCTTGCCCCATACGTCCTCGGTGTTCGCCAGCACCGCGGAAACGAACATGGCCTGCTTGTCGTCCGCGGGCGGTGCCGTGCCTTGTTGCGTTGCCGGCGCATTGGCGCCGTCGAGCAGCCCGAGGATGGTCAGCGGGTTCACGCCGAATATCCAGCCCGCCACCAGCGCCACGACTACGGCGCCCAGGCCGAGGCCTCCCCTGCCGCCGCGCCCGCGCCTGTCTTCCACATTGTCTGAACGCCTTAATCCATCCCACTTCATGTTCGATCTCCCGTTAAACGCCTGCGACCGGCATTGCCGCAATCTAGCATTTTTACAACGATAGAGTAGCACTTGGCCGGCCTGTCGGCAGCAAATCATATTCTCATTGTGGAATGCCCCTGAATCCCACTAAAATGAGAATCGTTATCACAATATTCCGGCCTGACGTTCATGTCCGCTCCTCCAGAGTCACCCATCACCGATTTGTACTCCGCCCATCACGGCTGGTTGTCCAACTGGCTGAACAAGAAACTCGGCTGCCCGCACAATGCTGCGGATATCGCCCAGGATGCATTCGTGCGCCTGCTATTGAAACATGAAGCGCTGCAAGGACTGGCCACGCCGCGCGCCTACCTGGTGCGTATCGCCAAGGGGCTGCTGGTCGACCAATGGCGCCGCCAGGAGCTGGAGCGACACTACCTGCAAGCCCTGCAACACCATGAACCCCACACATCAGGCTCGCAGGAACTGCAACACATAATCGTCGAGACCCTGCTGGAAATCGACGCCATGCTGAACCGCCTCAACCCCAAGGCCAGGCAGGCGTTCCTGCTTGCCCAGATCGACGGGCTGACGTACCGTGAAATTGCGACTCAGCTCGAGGTATCGGAACGCATGGTGAAAAAATACATGGCAGCCGCCATGATGCATTGCCTGCTGCTGCGGCGCGAACTCAACGAAGCACGGGCATGAGCAAACCCGGCAAGAACGAAGGCGACCTAGTCGCCTTGCAACAGGCGGCGGAATGGTTTGCCGTGTTGCGCGACGAACATCCGCACGCGCAAGACCGCACCGCGTGGCAGGCCTGGCTGGATGCGAGCCCCTTGCACCGGCAGGCCTGGCAGGAAGTCGAGGCGATCCATGCGCCTTTCGAGCAATTGTCCAATATTGCGGACAAGCAGGCTTCGCATAACGCGCTGAATCAGCCGCGGACAAGGCGGCAGGCGCTCAAGCTGCTCGGCATCGGCGGCATGGCGTTTGTCGGCGGTATGCTGATCAAGCGCTACGCCCCATGGCAGGATTGGGCCACCACCCTGACCGCGCGTGCAGAAACCCACCGCACAATCGCAGGCAAGACCGGCATGGTGGCGCTTGCCGACGGCGGCAAGCTCTGGCTCAACACCCGCACCCAGGCCAAGGTGGAATACGGCTTCAGCCTGCGCCGCATCACCCTGCTCGCGGGGGAAGTCCTCGTGCAATCCGCGCCGGACAGCCAGGAACCGGCCCGCCCGCTCGTCGTGGACAGCCGGTACGGCCGCCTCACCGCGCTGGGCACACGCTTCACGGTACAGCAGCAGGCGGACCATACCTTGCTCGCCGTCTACCAGGGCGCAGTGGCGATCACCCGCCAACACGGCAAGCCCGTCGTCATTGAGGCTGGCTGGCAGACGCGCTTCGACGCACGGCGCATCGCCCATCCCGAACCGGCGTCGCCTGCGCGCGAAGCCTGGACGCGCGGCATCCTCATCGCCGACAACCGCAGGCTGGACGACTTCATTGCCGAACTCGGCGACTATTACCCCGGCAAGCTCAGCGTCGCAGCCGAAGTGGCGCACCTGCGGCTGATGGGCGCTTATCCTTTCAATGATGTGCCGCAAGTGCTCCACGCGATCGCCGAGACCCTGCCGGTGAGGCTTGAGCGCACCGCACCGGGCGAGATGGCGCTGGTGTCCGCACGTTAGAGCCTATTCAATCTCATTTCATAGGGTACGCATGGCATCAAAACGCGCCCAGTCAAGGCGCAGTCCGCAGGTAATGCTCATTGCCTTGCGAAGGGCTGCAACGCGGAGCGGGCGCATTGGGGCCATGCCCTTCGGGTTGTCCCGGCAGAGCAGCCGCTGCTGCGTTGCAAATCCTCGCCGGGCAATAAGCCCGTCTGCGGTTTGCGTCTTGCATCACCTACTCTGCCGGGGCAACGTGCCCTATGAAATGACTTTGAACAGGCTCTTAGGAAAAAATTTCATCCCCGAGGTTCCCTTTTCCACGTTTGCTTCGGTTTAGGGATGAAGCGCTTTAATTCCAACTTCTTCATCAGGGAACCTCAATGCATCATCAGATCTCGATCAAGCCGCTCAGGCAACACCTGCGCGCAGCCATCCTCGCTGTTTCCATCGGCAGCGTTCCAGTCATGCCGGCCTTCGCGGCGGAGCCCAATGCGACACTACATGAATACCATATCCCGGCAGGCCCGTTGAGCCAGGCGCTGAGCCGCTTTGCGGCAGAGGCCGGCATCCTGCTCTCGGCGGACGCCGCGCTGGCTGACGGCAAGGCCAGCGCCGGGCTGAACGGGCGGTACAGTGTGGATGCTGGCCTAGAGGCTTTATTAAAAGGCTCGGGCCTGCACCTGCAGCGTCTAGGCGAAAAGCGATATTCCGTCACGGCAATTCCGGCCAAGGGCGACACATTGCCCGAGTTGCATGTATCTGCATCCCAGAATCAAGACGCGGATAATCTGGAATACGATGGTCGGCATAGCTATGCCGCCGCCCGCAGCATCTCGGCCGCAAAAAGCAACGCTTCACTCCTGGAAACGCCTCGCACCATCAATGTCATCACCCGGGAACAGATGGATCACATGGGAGTCCAGACAATCACTGAGGCGCTGCGTTACACCCCTGGCGTAGTGTTGCAGTACAGCAACACGGACTCTCGCTATGACTGGATGACCGTACGTGGCTTCACCCCTCCCACACGCTATCTTGACGGCTTGCGATTGCCTTTCGGCGCCAACGGTTATTCCCAGGCTAAAATTGACCCTTACCTGCTGCAACGAGTTGAAGTGCTCAAAGGGCCGGCGTCCAGTCTTTATGGTCAATCTTCACCAGGCGGAATATTGGCGTTGAGCAGCAAGTTGCCCACTGACATCAAACGCGGGGAAATCCAGCTGCAATCTGGCAGATATGATCGCCAGCAAGCCGCATTCGATATTTCCGGTCCTATTGATGAAGAGGGTCGCATACTGTACCGCCTGATCGGGCTGGGCCGCGATGCGGACACCCAAACCCGCCATGTGGAGGATGACAAATACCTGATCGCCCCCAGCCTGACCATCAAGCCTAATGAAAATGTCAGCCTGACATTGTTGGCACATTATCAGAAAATCGACTCTCGCGGCGGTGCAGCGACAGCCTTGCCGATTCAAGGAACGTTACAGCCATATGGCAATTGGGGCCGCCTGCCGACGAGTACATTTATCGGCGAAAAGAACTACGACCGTTATGTCAATGAGCAATCGTTCCTTGGCTACATGTTCAGCTATATCATCAACCCACAATCGACATTCCGCCAGAATGTCCGTTATACACGTGTTGATACAGACTCCAGACGGGTGCAAGGAACCTGCTTGAGCGCGAACAATTGCCTGCCGACCAACCTCATCCGTTACGCATGGGCGTTCCCCGAAGTATCCGACATGCTGACGATAGACAATCAGCTTGAGACCCGTTTCAACACGGCAGGGCTGGAGCACCGAATGCTGCTTGGGGTCGACTATACGTACGAGGAAGCGACTTACCGCGAATCCAACCTGAACATCATCAACCTGATGGACTATAACGCCTACCTTGACCACGGCGCGCTATCGCTGACTGCACCAGCATGGGCAACCAAAATCGACTCCAGCCAAAGGCAACTCGGGTTCTATTTACAAGACCAGATCAAGTGGAGTAACTGGGGGTTACAACTGGGTGTACGTCATGACGATGCAAGAAAGACGAACAAGAACCTGGCTTATGGCTCAGGCGCCACTAGCCGCGTCACTAACGACGACAACGCGCTGAGCGGCAACATTGCCTTGAGTTACACGTTCGCCGGGCAACTGACTCCTTATGTCTCCTTTGCAAGTTCATTCCAGCCAAGCACGGGGGTAGATAGCAACGGCAGTCCTTTGGACGCGACAAAAGGCAAACAATACGAAGCGGGAGTCAAGTATCGGCCATCGGGCATGGATGCGCTATTGAACTTGTCGGCCTACAAGATTAATCAGCGCAACATCGTCACCACAGCCCCCGACGGCTCCCGCATGCAAACAGGCGAAGTGGAGATCAAGGGCGTCGAGTTGGAAGGAAAAGCAAGCCTGGGACATGGTGTTGAAGCATTGGCATCATATGCCTACACAGATAGCCAGATCACCAAAACCAGCGCATCCACCCAGCTAGGCAATGAGCTTGCCTTTGTGCCTCGCCATCAGTCAGCAGCCTGGCTGTATCATACGGCAACTTCCGGCATATTGGATGGTATGTCGTTCGGCCTGGGCGCGCGCTATTTGGCTGGCTCGTTCGGAGAGAATGAAAATCTTTATAAAACCAACGATGTCACCCTGCTGGATGCAACCCTGCGGTATGACCTAGCTAAAGCGAACCCCAAGCTCAAAGGCTTCAGCCTGCAAGTCAACGCCGCCAACCTAGCGGACAAAAAATATGTTGCCACCTGCATCGCTGCCGCAGGTTGTTACTATGGCGACCGCCGCAACATCTATACCACGTTGAAATACCAGTGGTGACAAGTTTGATGGCTTACGTAAACTGATATATAGGGACTGAATCGCCAAAGAAAAAGCCGACCAGAACGTCGGCTTTATCTTGCATGATCGGTCTGTCATTCCTGCACCATTCAGAACCCTATCACCAAGCCAAGGCCTTGCTGTATACACAACACAAGACTACCCAACAACCTAGGCAAGCGCACTACTCGTTTATTGCTCCTCCACCTGGTATTTCATGTTCCCTATCCACAGCTCGCGCCAGGCATTGGGCTTGGCGGAGAAATCCAGCGCATCCAGCTCGCGCTGCATCTTGGCGGCGCCCAGCGCGCCCATGTCCTTGCCCGCCAGCCGCCCGGCCACTTTCCATACGCCCTGCTCCTGGGAAAAGATGCGGCTGCCGTAGCCGTCCAGCAGCACCAGCTCCCGCCCGCCGTCGCCGTTCAGGTCCAGCGTCAATACCGGGCAAGGCTTGTCGGCACGGCAATTGAGGTAAATATCGCCGGTATTGTATCGCCCGAGCAGGAAATCCAGGAATGCCGGATCAAGCCCGGCATCGTGCGGATAAGGCGTCAAGCGCTCGCGCAATTGCTCGCGCGTCAGCGGTTCCGGGCCCTTGGGCTTAAACGTGCGATGCGTCGCTTTCAGCGCAGCCGCGGCCTTCTGCCGGATCAATTCCGCATGTTCATGCGCGGTATTGCGGACGAGATCCTGCAGGCGCTGGTTGCCGTAGCGCCCGCCTTGCAGCCGCAGATACTCGAAGTCAAAGTCATTGACCGGCGTGCGGCCGTCCAGCAGCCTGGCAACCTGGCTGCTCACCGCCACCCTGGCCGGGTCGAGCACCGGCGTCATGGTCAGTATCAGCAATGACACCGTGAACAGCGCCGCGGCAATATTGACCTGCCTTGCTTCCAGCATCCAGACGGCGCTGCGCCTGAGCACCGCGAACGCATAACCCAAGGCGTAGATCGCCATGGTGACGATGGCCAATACCGCCCATATCCTGTCCACGCTCCAGCCATATTGCGCGACGCGCAGGCCGAGCGAATAGGCGCAGAGGGCGATGTAAACCGGCATCGCCAGCAGGCCGAGGCTGATGAAGCGCAGCAGCCAGCGGGGGAAACGCTGCTCGCCCGAGGCGTCCTGCCAGGCGGCGTTGAACAGGAATACGGTCCATGCCAACAGGCACAGCATCAAGCTGGTGGCGTAGCCTGTCTTCCAGAGCAGGGCCAGGCCCTGGAACGGCAATGCCAGCAGGAACAGGATCAGGATTAGGCTCACCACGGGCAGCAGCCAGCCCAGGATGTTCAGGCTGGCGCGGTAGATGCCCACCAGCGCCTCCTCTTTCGCGGCATAGAGGGAGATACCGATGCCAAAGGCGATCGCCGTGACGGGATAGGCGAATATGCGGCTGGTGAAGAGGTCCATGAGGAAACCGATGTTGAGGACCTTGAACAACCCGGCCAGCAGGAACAGCAATATCCACAGCAGCCCGGTGAACAAGGCCGCCAGTACCAGCTTCACCAGGTTGCGCCAGGCGGCGGAAAACAGCAGCGAATAATCGCTGAACCAGCGATGAGTGACCAGCTTGTGCTCGGCGAACGGCAACAGGACAAACCAACTGCCCAGCGTAATGAAGCCAAGCAAGAAGCCGCGCCGCTCGACGCTGCCAACCGGCAGGCCGTCCACCCATGCCTGGCAGCCCATGTAGGCCGCGGCAGCGGACATCACCAGGGAGAAGCCCGCGGACATCCACCACAATGCCGTTTTGTTGCGGTGCGCGGAGAGCATCATCTGGCTCAACGGCAGCGTCAAGATGAATGCATACAAGGGCCAGATCACGCTCAAATGCTGGCCCTTGTCGACCAACCTGATCAGCCACTCGTGCAGCAGCCACAGGCCTATCCCCTGCAAGGTCGCCCAGGCGATGATCCAGCTACGCTCTTGTCTATTCATGACATTAATATCTCCCTCAGCAATAAATCTTCATTTATTCAGCGTGTTGTTTACACTATAATAGCCGGTCTTGTTTTTTCACATTGGTTGGCCATGCAAAGAACTATGCTCAAATCCAAGCTGCACCGCGTGCGCGTGACGCACTCGGAGCTGGACTATGAGGGCTCCTGCGCCATCGATGAAACGTTGCTCGAAGCAGCCGACATCAGGGAATATCAGCAGATCGACATCTACAATGTCAACAACGGCGAGCGCTTCACCACCTACGCGATCCGTGCCGAGCGCAACTCCGGCATCATCTCGGTGAACGGCGCAGCCGCACGCAAGGCCAGCCCCGGCGACCTGCTGATCATTGCCACCTACGCCAGCTATACTGAAGCAGAACTGGCCCAATTCAAACCCCAGCTGGTGTATGTCGATGCCGAGAACCGCATCAAGAACCAACGCCAGCACATCCCCGTACAAGCCGCCTAATGCTAGATCTAGAACAAATGAAGCTGGCCGTCGTCGACGCGCTGGAAGACATCAAAGCCTTTGACATCACCGTGATGGACGTGAGCAAGCTCACCTCCCTGACAAGCTACATGATCGTCGCCAGCGCTAACTCCACGCGCCAGGCCAAGGCGATTGCCGACAACGTCCGCGAGAAGCTCAAGGAAAAAGGCGCCAACATCCAGGGCACCGAGGGCGAGAAGGAAGGCGAATGGGTGCTGGTCGACCTGGGCGACATCGTCGTGCATGTCATGGTGCCCGCCACCCGCGCCTACTACAACCTCGAGCAACTCTGGGGCGAGGCCGAAAACCGCCGCGGCCACATCAAAGCCGCAGAGTAATCAGGGCCTGTCAATACTAATCAAGGAGTCGCGAAGACATGAAACATTTGTCCAATCAAGGCGCACGTTGCAGTACGTATGTCGATACGCACAAAACGGGCAACGCCGAGTGGACGAATGTTTCATGTCTTCCCGTAGGGTTGAAGCGAGAAAAGGCCGTCCACGGCGTTACCAATGCTCGCAAGGCACTCAGCCTTGCTGTGCTTGGCGTCTTGCAACCAGCCTTTTCTCGCTCCAACGCGATCCCCTTGATTAGTATTAACAGGCCCTAATCCTCCTTGAAGCTGCGGATCATTTCTGTCGGCCATAAAATGCCTGACTGGGTGCAATCCGCATGCACCGAATACACCAAGCGCATGCCGCGCGAAATGAGCGTGGAAATCGTCGAAATCAAGCCCGATAAGCGCGCCTCGGGCAAGAACTCCGAAACCGTGCAGGAAGCCGAGGCCAAACGCATCCTCGAAGCCGCGGGCCGCGATTACCTCGTCGCGCTGGACGAACGCGGCCAGGAAGTCACCACCCTGCAATTAGCCGACAAGATGCGCCTGTGGATGGAAAGCGGCCGCGATGTGAGCCTGGTGATCGGCGGGGCCGACGGCTTGCATGACAGCCTGAAACAGAAAGCCGACTGGCTATGGAGCCTGTCCAGGCTCACCATGCCGCACGGCATGGTGCGCGTGATGCTGAGCGAGCAACTCTATCGCGGATTGAGTGTCATCAACAATCATCCTTACCACCGCGAATAACCCATGACCAAATCCCTGGTGTGGTTCCGCCGCGACCTGCGCGACTACGACCATGCCGCGCTCTACCATGCCCTGAAGGATTCCGAACAGGTCATGTGCGCCTTCGTCTTCGACACCGATATCCTCGATGGCCTGCCCAAAGAAGACCGCCGGGTGGAATTCATCTGGGAAAGCGTACATGAACTCAAGCTTGCCCTGCAGGAACGCGGCGGCGACCTGCTGGTACGCCACGGCAAGGCGATTGACGAAATCCCCGCGCTCGCAAGCGCATTGGGCGCGGAGTGCGTCTACTGCAACCGAGATTACGAACCGGCAGCAGTGAAAAGGGACGACACCGTCAGGCAGCGGCTGGAGGCGCAAGGCATCGCGTTCAAGCGCTTCAAGGACCAGGTGATCTTCGAGCGCGACGAAATCATGACCAAGTCGGGCACCCCGTTCAGCGTCTTCACGCCTTACAAGAACGCCTGCCTGAGGAAATTGGACGACTTCTACCTCAAGACCTACCCGGTGAACCCCTACATGCGCCACCTGGCGCAATCCGCACCTCAGCCGATGCCGCCCTTGGAGTCGCTAGGCTTTGCGCGCAGCAACCTCAAGCAACTCAAGCTGCCTACCGGCATGTCGGGCGGCATGGCCTTGTTCGAGGATTTCAGCGAGCGCATGCCGCGCTACCGCGATGCGCGCGACTTCCCCGCACTGAAAGGCCCATCATACCTTTCGGTGCATCTGCGTTTCGGCACCGTCTCCATCCGTCATTTGGCGAGGACAGCCCGGCAGCAAGGCGGCGCGGGCGCGGAAACCTGGCTCAACGAATTACTGTGGCGCGACTTCTATTTCCAGGTCCTGCACCATCACCCGCAGGTAGCCGCAGGGCATAGCTTCAAGCCGGAATTCGAGCATATCCCGTTTCCCAATGATGAACGCCTGTTCCAGGCCTGGTGCGAAGGGCGCACCGGCTATCCGCTGGTCGACGCCGCCATGCGCCAGATCAACCAGACCGGCTATATGCACAACCGGCTGCGCATGGTAGCCGCCAGCTTTTTGGTAAAAGATTTATTGATCGACTGGCGCTGGGGCGAACGCTACTTCGCTGAACACCTGATCGACTTCGATCTCGCCGCGAACAACGGCGGTTGGCAATGGGCGGCATCGACCGGCTGCGACGCGCAGCCGTGGTTCCGCATCTTCAACCCGGTGACGCAATCGGAAAAATTCGACCCGGAGGGCAAGTTCATCCGCAAATATGTGCCCGAGCTTCAGCCATGCGACAATAAGGAGATCCATGCGCCGTGGCTGATCCCGCCATTGCGGCAGCAGGCGCTAGGACTGGTGATCGGCAAGAACTACCCCGCCCCCGTGGTAGACCACGCCATGCGCCGGGAGCAGGCGCTGGCGCTATACAAACGGGCTGGCAGCAAAGAGGAAACTCAGGAGTAGCCGGTCATGAAGCTCCGATACCGGCAGGCTACGCCGTCGGGTCGGTGAAGGAATGGTACTCCTGCAAGCGCTCTACCTCTTCCCGCGCTCCGAGGATGACCGCCACGCGCTGATGCAGGCTGCCCGGCTCCACCTCCAGGATACGCCTGTGCCCGGTGCTGGCAAGGCCGCCTGCCTGCTCCACCAGCCATCCCATGGGGCTGGCTTCGTACAACAGCCTCAGGCGCCCGCCGCGCCCCACGCTGCGGCTATCCAAGGGGTAGAGGAACACGCCGCCCCGCACCAGCAAGCGGTGCACTTCCGCCACCATGGTGGCAACCCAGCGCATATTGAAATCCTTGCCGCGCGGGCCGCTGCTGCCGGCAATGCATTCATCGACATAGCGCTGCACCGGCGGCTGCCAGAAGCGCTGGTTGGACATATTGATCGCGAATTCCTGGGTGCCCGTGGCAATGGTCAGGTCGGGATGCGTCAGGTAGAACTCGCCCTGCTCGGGATCCAGGGTGAAACCATGCACGCCATGCCCCAAGGTCAGCACCAGCATGGTGGAGGTGCCGTACAGCGCATAACCCGCCGCTAGCTGCCGGGTCCCGGACTGTATGAACGAAGACTCGTCTATTTGCCCCTGCGGCGCGGGCAATACGGAAAAAATGCTGCCGACGGACAGGTTGAGGTTGACGTTGGAAGAACCGTCCAAGGGGTCGAACACCAGCAGGTACTCGCCCTGTTTCCCGGCAAACGCCTGTGCATGCTCCATTTCCTCGGAGGCGATGGCGGCCACCTGCGGCAGCCGGGCCGCCATCTCGACAAAAATATCGTTGCTGATCAGGTCCAGCGTTTTTTGCTGTTCACCCTGCACGTTCTCGCGGCCGGCATTCCCCATGTTGCCGCGCAACGCGCCATGGCTGATTTCGCGCGCAACCGCCTGGCAGGCGCCGGCAACCTCTTGCACAAGCGATAAGAGACTATCCGCATGGGCATATTGCCTTCCCTGCCCGGCCAGAAAATCTGAAAGTTTCAGCATGATCGTCCACGTCCTTTCCGTGATGCTAGAGCAATATAGCCAGCGGCGGCACAAAGCGCCACCTGGATAACGAATTGTTTCATTTTTACAACTAGTGTGCCTCCACGGGTTCGAGTTGTATTAAATTCGATAGACAACTAAAAACCGCTCGGTTAAAGTGGGTTCCGTTTGTGTCAAATTAGAGACACTCAATAATAATTAGGACAGATGTATGCGCGTTAAAATTTCAGGGATTGCGATTAGCGTCGCACTTGCGCTCAGCATGACAGGCTGTGCGACCCAAGCCAATAAAGACCCGCTGGAAAGCATGAACCGGGGAATTTATAAGTTCAATGATACTGCCGACAAGGCCGTCATCAAGCCGATTGCGGGCGCATACAAGGCAGTAGTGCCAAGCCCGGTCCGCACAGGCGTCAACAACTTCTTCACCAACCTGGGCACCTTCACCTCGCTGATCAACAATATCCTGCAACTGGAACTGGGCAAGGCCATGGACAATGCCGGCCGCCTGGTGATCAACTCCACCATCGGGATCGGCGGCCTGATCGACGTCGCCTCCATGGATGACGTGCCCAGGCATAAAGCCGATTTCGGCCAGACCTTGGGCAAGTGGGGCGTAGGCAGCGGCGCCTACCTGGTATTGCCGTTTATCGGCCCAAGCACATTCCGCGATACCGCTGGGCTGACCGTCGACACGCTCTACTTCGACCCGATCCAGTACACCAATCACGTCCGCGTGCGCAACCAGTTGCGCCTGCTGAGCTTCATTGACCTGCGCTCGCAGTATTTGCCCGCAAGCGACCTGATTGACGATGCTGCATTGGACCCTTACATCTTTATGCGCGAGGCTTACTTGCAGCGCCGTGAGCAATTCGTCACCGGCCAGGCATCCTCGGAGTACGATGACTTCGACGATGACGACGAAGAAGAAACGCTGCCAGCCCCAGCAGCACAATAAATAATAGCCATCCAGCAAAAAAGCCACGCATTGCGTGGCTTTTTCATTTGGTGAAAATCAAGTCAAAGACAAAGGCTATTCGCCACTTGCCACCGTCATGCGCTCGATCAAGATGGAGCCGGTCTGCTTCGACCCCTGCACCAGCACATCATTGCCCACCGCCACGACATTCATGAACATCTCGGCCAGGTTGCCCGCGATCGTGATTTCCTCGACCGGATAGGCGATGACGCCGTTCTCCACCCAGAAACCCGCCGCGCCGCGGGAATAGTCGCCGGTCACCATGTTGATGCCGTGGCCCAGCAATTCCGTAACCAACAGCCCCGTGCCCATCGCTTTGAGCAAACCGGCGAGGTCAAGGTCGCCGTGCCGGACAATCAGGTTGTGGTTGCCGCCTGCATTGCCCGTGCTCTGCATGCCGAGCTTGCGGGCGGAATAACTGCCGAGCATATAGCCTTCCAGCACGCCGCTGTTGATCAACGTCCTGCCGCGGGTGGCGACGCCTTCATTGTCGAACGGCGAGCTGGCGAGGCCGCGCGGGATATGCGGCAGCTCTTCTATGTTCACGAGCGAGGACATCACCTGCTTACCCAGGCTGTCCAGCAGGAACGACGACTTGCGGTATAGGCTGCCGCCGGAGATGGCGGAAACCAGGTGCGAAATCAATCCCGAGGCCAGCGGCGCCTCGAACAATACCGGCACCTGGCAGGTCTTGACCTTGCCCGCGCCGAGCCGGCGCGCCGCCCGCTCGCCTGCACGCAAACCGACGGCATGTGCCGAATCCAGGTCGCCGGGATGGCGTGCGCTGGTATACCAGTAGTCGCGCTGCATGCTATCGTCCGCCTCGGCGATCACCGAGCAGCTCAATCCGTGGCGGGAGCTGGGATAGCCGGCATTGAAGCCATTGCTGTTGGCATAAGAGAACAGGCCTTCATAGGTCGAGACCGAGGCGCCTTCCGAATTGCTGATGCGAGCGTCCGCGGCACGGGCCGCCTGCTCGCATTCCACCGCCAAGGCCAATGCCTGGTCCACGCTGATGTCCCACGGATAGTGCAAATCCAGGTCAGGAATCTCCCGCGCCAGCAGGGCGGGGTCGGCCAGGCCGCAGAATTCATCCTGGGCCGTGTAGCGGGCAATATTGCATGCTGCGGCGACAGTATCCCTGAGCGCATCGGCGCTGAGGTCGGAAGTGCTGGCATGGCCCTTCTGCTGGCCGAAATACACCGTCACCGACATGCCCTTGTCACGGTTGTACTCGATGGTCTCGGTCTCGCCCATGCGCACCGAGACGTTCTGGCCTATTCCCAGGCTGACTTCAGCCTCGGCCGAGCTTGCACCCGCCGCCTTTGCCAAGCGCAGGACTTCATCGCTCAAGCCCCTCAGCTCATCCAGCGTGTATGAAAAGCGCGAACCACGCTCTGTCTGGTCGTTCACAGAAGTCTCTTTGCAAAAAACTGTTATCATACATCAGCATGAAACCTAACAAGACAGAAAACACCGAACACAGCATTGAGCCTGTCAGCAAGACCAAGCGCAAGGCAGAGGCGGATGCCCTGCAAGCCATAGGCGTGACCCTAGTCGAGCTGCCGAAGGAGAAGCTGGCCAAGCTGGACCTGCCGGAAGCCCTGCTGGACGCCGTCAACGAAGCCAAGCGCATTACCTCGAACGGCGCGCTGCGCCGCCAAATGCAGTATATCGGCCGCCTGATGCGCGACATCGACACCGCGCCCATCGTTGAGCAGCTGCAGCGCTGGGAAGGCTCGCACAATGAAGAAAACGCGCGCTTCCACCGGCTGGAGCAATGGCGCAGCCGCTTGCTTGAAGATGAGTCCGCGCTCGCGGAGTTCATCAACGAATACCCCAACACGGAAGCACAACAGGTACGCAACCTGATCCGCAATGCGCGGCGCGAGCAATCGGCAGGCAAGCCACCCAAGAGCAGCCGCGAGCTGTTCAAGATATTGCGCAGCATTACGGAAAATTTGACGACCGACGCTGAACTCGACACTGATTGATGCAATCAGTGCCATAGCAGGCAGGTAAGCCCTCCGGCAGTTTCCGGCCATGCCGGTACTAGCCGAGCGCGGACAGATGCCGCACCAAGACTGGCAAGGTTACCGCAAACTTTAACGACGCATTCTTAAGACCACATGGGCTTAGCTTATTTAACACTGGTACCTTTTTTCGGGGCGATCCTCACTAAACTCAGCACCAGGCTGGGACGCTATTCGTCCGCCTGGGTCGCCATCCTTTCGGCAACGTTCTCGCTATTCCTGCTATGGCCGCTGGCGGCACAGGTCTGGCAAGGCGAGACCGTGGTCCAGCGCATCGGTCCCTGGCTACCGGAGCTGGGCATCGACCTTGCATTCCGGCTGGACGGCTTGTCGCTGTTGTTCAGCCTGATGATCCTGCTGGTCGGCCTGATCGTGGTGATCTATGCCCGCTACTACCTCTCCCCGCGCGACAGCATGGGGCGCTTCTATGCCTACCTGCTGCTGTTCATGGGCTCGATGCTTGGCGTCGTGCTCTCGGAGAACATCATCCAGCTGCTGATGTTCTGGGAGCTCACCAGCCTGTCCTCGTTCCTGCTGATCAGTTATTGGCAGCAACGCGAGGAAGCCAGCCGCGGCGCGCGCATGGCGCTCACTATCACGGGCGGCGGCGGGCTCGCCATGCTCGGCGGATTCCTGCTGCTGGGCAATATGGCCGGCAGCTACGACCTCAGCGACATCCTGCTGGCAGGCGACGCGATCCGCAGCCACGAGCATTACTCATCCATGCTGCTGTTGATCCTGCTTGGCGTATTCACCAAGTCGGCGCAGTTCCCGTTCCACTTCTGGCTGCCCAATGCCATGGCAGCGCCCACCCCGGTGTCCGCCTACCTGCATTCCGCCACCATGGTCAAGGCCGGGATATTCCTGCTGGCGCGCCTGTTTCCTGCGCTCGCCGGCACGCCGGAGTGGACCTGGATCGTCTCCGGCATCGGCATTGTCACCTTCCTCACAGGCAGCTACATCGCCCTGTTCAAGCACGACATGAAGGCGCTGCTGGCCTACTCCACCATCAGCCATCTCGGCCTGATCGTCGCGCTGTTCGGCATCGGCACGCCGCTGGCTGTGGTCGCCGGCGTATTCCACATCATCAACCACGCAACCTTCAAGGCTTCGTTGTTCATGCTGGCCGGGATCGTCGACCACGAAACCGGCACCCGCGACATGCGCCAGCTGCGCGGCCTCAGGCGCTACATGCCTTACACTGCGACGCTGATGGTCATCGCCGCAGCCGCCATGGCAGGCATTCCCGGCCTCAATGGCTTCGTTTCCAAGGAAATGTTCCTCGAGCAAGTCGTCGTGTATGGCGATACCTTCGCCCCTCCCTGGCTGCTGCCCGCGATCGTGACGGCTGGCGCGGTGTTCTCCGCCGCCTATTCCATCCGCATCGCCCATAACGTATTCTTTGGCGGCGAGCCTGCCGACCTGCCCAAGGCGCCTCACGACCCGTCAAGCGGCATGCAGATTCCGGTCGCCATCCTAGTGGCAGCCTGCGTCGTGGTCGGCTTGTTCCCGGCAATTGCGCAACCCCTGGTCACACTGGTGGCAGGCAGCGCCCTGCAGAGCGCACCGCCTGCCTTCCATCTCGCGATTTGGCACGGCTTGACGCCCGCCTTGTGGATGAGTGCGGTCGCACTGGCGGGAGGCATCCTGGTATACCGCCAGCGCGAGGCATTCTTCTCACTGCAAAGCCTCGTCAACGGCAGGATAGACGCCAAGATCATCTACAACGGCGTCATGCGCCGGTTGTTCGCCTGGTCGAGCGCCATCACCATGAATGCCGACAACCTTTCGCAAAAACGCATGTTGTGGATATTGTTCGTCACGGCGATCGTGCTGGGCGGATACGGTTTCCTCAGCGGCGGCGGCCCGCTGACGGGCAACCGCGCCATGCTGCCGGTAGACCCCATGAGCGCCATGGTCGCCATCATCATGATGGTGGCGGCCCTCGCCACTGTCATCATGCACCAGCAGCGCTTCACCGCGCTGATCCTGGTAAGCGCAGTGGGCCTGGGCGTGGCGCTGACCTTCGTGAAGTTCTCCGCGCCCGATCTGGCGCTGACCCAGCTCGCCGTGGAGTTCATCACCGCCGTGCTGCTGTTGTTGGCCTTGTTCTTCCTGCCGCAGGCAACGCCGGATGAGCAGGACCGCCTGCGCCAGGCCCGCGATATCGTGATCGCGGTTTTTTCCGGCTTAGGGATAGCCGCGCTGAGCTATGCGGTGCTGACCCGCGAATATGAAACCATCGCCGACTACTTCATTGCGAACAGCGTCAGCGGCGGCGGGGGTGCCAATGTCGTCAACGTATTGCTCGTAGACTTCCGCGGCTTCGACACCATGGGCGAGATCACGGTGCTGGCATTGGCCGGCCTGGGCATTTACGCCATGCTCGACCAGCTCAAGCTGCTCAGCCCCAAGCAGGATGCCGAAGGCCGCCCGTGGAATCCCGATACCCACCCCTTGATCCTCGCCACCTTCAGCCGCATCCTGCTGCCGCTTGCCATGCTGGTGGCGGTATTCATCCTGCTGCGCGGGCACAACCTGCCCGGCGGCGGCTTCATTGCGGGCCTCATCACCTCGGCGGCGCTGATCGTGCAATACCTTGCCAACGGGGTAGAGTGGACGCGCAGCAAGCTGCCGGCCAACACCCATCCGCTCATCGGCTACGGCCTACTGACCGCGGCAAGCACAGGCGTCGCCAGCTGGTATTTCGGCTATCCGTTCCTCACCTCGACCTTCGAGCATGTGCACCTGCCGCTGCTCGGCGAGTTCGAGCTGGCCTCGGCCATGGCGTTCGACATCGGTGTGTTCCTGGTGGTGGTCGGCACTTCGCTGCTGATCCTGATCAACCTGGGCATGATCCACCAGGTCAGCTACTTGCCCCGCATCGGCAAGAACACGGGCGGCAAAGAGCCCAAACCGGCGCGAGCCGCAGCCATCGACAAGGCTGAAAAGACTACAACGAAAAAACAGGAAGACATGCCATGGAAGCCTTGATCTCCATCCTGATCGGCATACTCACCGCAGGGGGCGTCTATCTCTGCCTGCGCAGCCACACTTTTCCCGTCGTGCTCGGCCTGACCCTGCTGTCCTATGCCGTCAACCTGTTCCTGTTCATGATGGGACGGCTGGTCATCGGCAAGCCGCCCATCATCAGCGAGCAGGCCAGCAATTACGCTGACCCCTTGCCGCAAGCGCTGGTGCTGACCGCCATCGTCATCAGCTTCGCGATGACCGCCTACATCATCGTGCTGGCGCTCAAGGCGCGTACCGAAATGGGAAACGACCACGTTGATGGAAAGGAAGTCCGTTGAGCCACCTTGCCATCGTTCCCTTGCTGCTGCCGCTGTTTACCGGCATTTTCCTGCTATTGCTGCGCGAGCAGCGCATCTACGTCAAGCGCGTCATTTCCGGCATCAGCAGCATCGCGTTGATTGCTGTCGCAGCCAAACTGCTATGCACGGTCAGCGATGGCAGCATCCTGGTCTATTCGTTGAGCAACTGGCCAGCCCCGTTCGGCATCGTCCTCATGGCCGACAGGCTCGCCGCACTGCTGGTGCTTACCACCTCCCTGCTCTCGCTGTTCGCGCTGGTGTACGGCATGCGCGGCACCGACAGGCAGGGCCGCCAGTTCCATATCCTGTTCCAGTTGCAATTGTTCGGGCTCAACGGCGCGTTCCTCACGGCCGACCTGTTCAACCTGTTCGTGTTCTTCGAAGTGCTGCTGCTGGCCTCATACAGCCTGTTGCTGCACGGCGGCGGTCGCAAGCGCATCCGCTCCGGCCTGCACTTCGTCGTCATCAATGTGGTCGGCTCCTCGCTGTTCCTGTTTGCCGTCGGCGTCCTCTACGGCATTCTCGGCACGCTCAATATGGCCGACATGGCGGTCAAGGTCACCCATGTCAGCACCGACAATGTCGGCCTGGTCAAGGCCGCAGCCCTGCTCCTGTTTGTGGTGTTCGCCCTCAAGGCAGCATTGTTGCCGCTCTATCTCTGGCTGCCTTCGGCCTACTCGCAGACCAGCGCTCCCGCTGCCGCCCTGTTCGCCATCATGACCAAGGTGGGCGCCTACAGCATCCTTCGCGTCTACACATTGGTATTCGGCAATGAAGCCGGCCCGCTTGCCAACCTGCTGGACGGCTGGCTGCTGGGCATGGCGCTCGCCACCATCGTCATCGGCAGTTTCGGCCTGCTTGGCAGCAAGCGCCTGCGCCAGCAAGTCGCCTATCTGGTCGTGATTTCCGCAGGCACCCTGCTGACGGGCTTCAGTCTCGAATCCCAAGCCGGGATCGCGGCCGGGCTGTACTACCTGCCGCATACCACGTTTGCCGCCGCCGCGCTGTTCCTGCTTGCCGATCTGATCGTGCAGCGCCGCGACCAGATGGAAGATCGGCTGGAAGCCGGGCTGGTGATCACCAGGCAAAAATTCCTCGGCGCCACCTTCTTCATCCTGGCCATCATTGCCTCGGGCCTGCCGCCGCTCTCGGGCTTCATCGGCAAGTTCATGCTGCTGCGCGCGGCGCTGGAACATCCCGCCTTGCCCTATATCATGGCGATCATACTGGCCAATGGCCTGTTGACCGTGATCGCCATGGCGCGCACCGGCACCCTGTTCTTCTTCGAAGCCCATGCGGTCGACACCTCGACCAATTCCTACATCAAACAGGGCGAGCCCGAGCCGTTGCGCGTGCGCGAGCTGCTCCCCATCCTGTCGCTATTGTCGCTATGCGTGCTCATGACCTTCTGGGCCGGCCCCATCAACAGCTACTGCCTGGAAACGGCCAGCCAGCTGCTGGATACGCCGTCCTACATCCACGCCGTCCTCGGAAAGGGAGAACAGTAATGCAACGCTTCCTGCCCCACCCGCTGCTGACCGTCATCCTGGGCGTCATCTGGCTGCTGCTGAACAACAGCATAGACCCGGGACAGATTGCCCTGGGCCTGTTGCTGGGCTGGGCCATCCCGTTCTTTGCCCTGCAGTTCTGGCCCGACAAGCTCAAGGTGCACAAGCCGCTCACGCTATTGAAGTTCAGCGGCATCCTGCTATACGACATCATCGAGGCCAACTTCATCGTCGCCATGCGCATCCTGGGCAAGCCCGAGAAACTGCGGCCGGCTTTCATCGTGGTGCCGATCGACCTCGATTCCGATTTCGCGATGAGCATCCTGGCGAACACCACCTGCCTCACTCCGGGCTCGCTCTCGGCACTGCTTGCGCCCGACCGCAAAAGCATCCTGGTGCACACGATAGACGTCGATGACATCGACGCCTTCATCCACACCATCAAAACACGTTACGAACTGCCACTGAAGGAGATTTTCGAGGAATGATAGAAATCGCCATCCACATCGCATTCGTGCTGGTCTCGGCCGCGCTGGCGCTGAACGCCTGGCGCCTGCTCAAGGGGCCCAGCGCACCCGACCGCATCCTGGCGCTGGACACGCTCTATATCAACACCATTGCCCTGCTGGTGGTGTTCGGCATCCACATCAAGAGCATGGTGTACTTCGAGGCGGCATTGCTCATTGCACTCATGGGCTTCATCGGCACCATCGCCATGTGCAAATACCTGCTGCGGGGGGACATCATCGAATGAACATCGTGCTGGAAATCCTGCTTTCGCTGCTGATCGTCACCGGCGCATTGCTCACCTTCATCGGCTCGCTCGGGCTCGCGCGCCTGCGCGACTTCTACACGCGCCTGCATGGGCCGACCAAGGGCACGACGCTGGGCGTCGGCAGCCTGTTGATCGCTTCGTCCATTTTCTTCAGCGTGCAGGGCGACGGCGTCAGCCTGCACGAAGTGCTGATCACCCTGTTCCTGTTCATCACTGCGCCGATCAGCGCGCACTTGCTGGCAAAATCGGCGCTGCACCTCAAGGTGGAATCGCTGGTGCCCTTGCCGGACGAGGCCATTGCGCGCAAGAACAGCCAGCACAAGCCCTACCAGACGCTGGATTAGCCCGACTTCAATGCGCTGGCGGCTTGTCGCCAGCATGGGCTTGAACATGAGCATGCTCGTCCGCAGCACGCTCAAGATCTTCCACCTCCACCCCGGTGTCGCGCTTGGGGGGCAACAGGAACAAGGCCGGGTTCTGGATGAAGCGCTTGGCCAATGTCTTCAGCAGCAAGCGCCACTGGGCAAACGTCACCTTGCGCGACTTCATTGCCACATACAGCGCCAGACTGAAACTCACCACCAGGTTGGTGGTGCCGATCAGCCAGATGCCCAGGATGGCCGTCACCAATACCTGCCAGGAAAACAGAAAATCCAGCGCGACGAAGGAATAGCCGGTAAACGCCGACGCAAACGCAATGTGGCGGATATCGATGGGCAGGCCAAGCAGCACGCCCAGGCCGGACATCCCGCCCAGCAGGCAGCCGAAATAGAAATTGCCGGCCAGCGCCCCAAGGTTATTCTCGACATAGCGCGCCACGCGGTCCAGGCGCGACGGGCCCAGCAGCCACTCCAGCCAGCCCAGCGCCCGCAGGCGCTGCGGAATCTTGTTATAAACCGCCAGGTTATCGTGGTAGCCCGCAATCAGGCCTGACAGGAACAGGCACACCCCGGCAATCGCGGCATAGAACACCGCGCCGCTGTGGAACGGGTCGTTGGCATCCAATAACGCATGGGCTTTTTCCGGCGTGATGAAATGCTGCCCCGTCACGCTCAGGATCAGCCAGCCCACCAGCATCGCGACGGGCACCGCCATCATGACGTTGCCGAGAATGGCGATGGTCTGGCTGCGGAAGGTTTGCGCGATGATGGTGACCAGCTTGTCGAGGTTCTTGTTCTTGCGGTCGCTCGCGTCGATGCTCGCGGCAATCGCGGCCGCCGTCATCGCCGGCTGCTTGGTCGCCACCGTGAAATGCAGGATATGGATCAGCGCGAAACCCAGGCCGTAATTGAGGCTGAACAGGATCGCCTCGGTCAGCGGCGCGTAATGGTGCTTGGCCGCGATGATCTTGAGCATGGTCATGAGCGCAATGATCACGCCTGCGCCCATGGCGGACCGCATCAAGCCGAAATACTCGCTGCGCGTTTCAGTGATGTAATGCTCGCCGGTGCGGCTGGCATTCTCCGTGACGCGCAAGGCCATCAGCTCGACGTTCTCGCGGAAATGCTGCCGCACGTCGTTCTTGTGCCGCTCCGCGGAAACCAGCGTCTTGAACAATTGCACCATCGCCGTCCCGGCATCCGCATCGCTGCGCACCAGCTTGATGATGCCCAGCAGGCTCTCGAGGCGCCGAACCTGCTGGCTCATGCGCTGCAGCAGGAAGGTGAGGTGCACGCTGGTCCCGGTTTGCGAGCTGTTGCGCCGGATCTTGGCGATCACCTCCCGACACTGGTCCAGCATCACGAGGATATGCCCGACATCGTGCTGCTGCTCCAGGGGCATGGCGAGCAAGGCCTGCAACTCGACGCTTTGCGTGATGAAGGGCGAATCGTGGTATTCGATCTCGGGATGGTTGCGGATCAGCTCCGGCTCCAGCCCAGAAGCCGCCAGGCGGTAGGACAATACCTGCGCCGCATCCAGCAGGCTCTTCTGGCATTCCGCCACCTTGTCCGCGGGCACCTCGTGGAAGCGCAAAGCATGCACGAGCTGCAGCCAGACGTCATCCGGCACCGCAGCCACCCACGTCTCGTCTCCGCCCTTCGGGAATATCTGCCCGAACAAGTCCTTGAGATAGGCCGGGTTGATGGCGTCCGGGAGTATCTTGTGCCCGATGCGCCGCGACAATTCGGTAAAGAAACCGCTGTTAGGCTGGATGCCGGAATCCACGTACAGCGATATGGGCTTCCGTCCCACCAGCAGGCTCACGATGGCATCCCTCAGCACCTGGGCCTTCCCAGGGTCGCTGTTCAATACATGGCAAAGCGCCTGCACTGCGTGGGCCGCATGGCCGGTATCGCTGTTCTGCCGCGGTCGGATTTCCGCCACCAGGTCGGCAAGCAAGCGGGCGGCATTGGTATTGTGTCGTGCGTAATCGCGCAGGATATGTTCCATCAGCATATTTCTATCGGTAATGTTTTTATGGTCTGGTTGAAGATGCTTTTTTATCGTAAAGCGTTCCGCTTGAGATATTTTCTACTATAACGCCGCGCCCAGCGTCACGCGCAATCGCTTCTCGGCGTTTACCCGGCGCAATACCAACTCCACCTCCTGCCCGGCATGACGGTGCGTCGCTTGCTGCAGCACCTGGGCGGAAGAAAGCGCTTCTCCCCCCAGGCTGAGCAATACGTCGCCGACCGCCACCCCCGCCTGCGCCGCGGGAGAGCCGGTAATCACCGCCAGGACGGTCACGCCAGGCCCGGGATCATACTTGCTGCGCTGCATCACGTGCACGCCCAGCGCAGGCGGCGCCAGCTTGGCCCAGTAGGTTGCAAAATAACTGTAGAACTCCCCGCTGCCGCCTGCGCTTGCCTGCGTCTTCGCCTGCTCCTTTATTTTCTGCATCCTCATGGCGGCCGTCGGCGCCGCGATCAATTTCGTATACACCACCACGGCATCGGCCTGCACCTTGGAGGCATGGGCCACCGCGCGCGAAGGCGGCACGTCGCCGGCCTCGAAGCTCGAGTAGCCGAGCATTTCATAACCGTCATTCAGCATGCGCTGGTAATCGTCGGTCTCCCTCACGCCCTTGTAGATAGTGGGTTCGGCCGAGCCCGGGCTGAGCTTGACGCCGTGCAGCTGGCGCGCCACATAGTGCTGGGTATACAGGTTTTCCTCTTGCGGCACCTCCACCACAGGCTCAGGCGCCACCGGCTTTTCCGGCACGGTCTCCTTGACCATCGGCTTGCTACAGGCCGCCAGCACGGCAAGCAACAGCACGATCAAATATGGTCGTAAATATGGGCGCATATCCCCTCCACTCGTTTTTCCTGGTGACAATGGTATGATGAAACCACGTTTTTTCATTCCCGGCACACAATTATGCCGGGATCATTATGACTTAAATCCCCAGAAGCATAACCATGGCAACAGACACTATCCGTATCGGGCTGGTTTCCATCAGCGACCGTGCCTTCACCGGCGTATACGAAGACAAGGGCATCCCCTCCTTGCAGGAATGGCTTGGCCGCACGCTCACCACCCCTTGGGAAAGCGCGTTGCGCGTGATTCCTGACGAGCAGGAGGAAATTGAATCCACATTGTGCGACCTGGTCGACTTCGAAGGCTGCAACCTGGTGCTGACCACGGGCGGCACCGGCCCTGCCGTACGCGACGTGACGCCGGAAGCCACCCTGGCGGTAGCGGACAAGGTCATGCCCGGCTTTGGCGAGCAAATGCGCCAGATCAGCCTGCAATTCGTGCCGACCGCGATCCTTTCGCGCCAGGTCGCCGTGATCCGCAAGCGCTGCCTGATCATCAACCTTCCGGGCCAGCCTAAGGCCATCGCCCAGACGCTGGAAGGGTTGAAGGACGAAAGCGGCAACACCGTGGTGCACGGTATTTTCGCCGCCGTGCCCTACTGCCTGGACCTGATCGAGGCGCCTTATATCGAAACCAATCCCGATATCGTGCAAGCCTTCCGTCCAAAGTCGGCCCAAAAGCCGGCCTGAGCCATGGCATCGGAATTCGACCTGATACGGCGCTATTTCCAGCGCCCCCATCCGTCGGCAGTGCTGGGCATAGGCGACGATGCTGCATTGATCAAGGTATCCCCCGGCATGGAACTCGCCATATCGACCGACATGCTGGTAGCAAACACTCACTTTTATCCTGATACCGATCCATGGCTGATCGGGTGGAAATCGTTGGCAGTCAACGTCTCAGACATGGCGGCCATGGGTGCGCAGCCGCGCTGGGCGACATTGTCGCTTGCCTTGCCCGAGGCGGACGAAAACTGGGTTGCAGGGTTTGCCGAAGGCTTCTTCGCCTGTGCCGGGCAGTTCGACATCGCCCTGATAGGCGGCGACACCACGCGCGGGCCGTTGACCATCAATGTGCAAATCATGGGCGAAGCGCCGCCGGGAACTGCCTTGTTGCGCAGCCAGGCACGACCTGGCGACGACATCTGGGTCTCGGGCCACTTGGGCGACGCCGCCCTGGCCTTGGCCGCCATCCAGGGCCGTTATCCGCTCAGCGATGCAGAACTCGGTGCCTGCAGCAAAGCCTTGCAACAGCCCGAGCCCAGGGTTGCATTGGGATTGGCATTGAGAGGGCTGGCACATGGCGCGCTGGATATTTCCGACGGGCTGCTGGCAGACCTCGGGCATATCCTGGAGAACTCGCATGTGGGAGCGGAGGTGTGGCTAAAGACGATTCCCACATCAAAAATTGTAAGCGCATACTCTCACGAAGAAGCAATACAGAAAATGATATTGGCCGGCGGCGATGATTATGAGTTATGTTTTACCGCCCCGACTGAGAACAGGCAGAAGATTGCCGGCATCGGCCGGCAATTGGGCCTGGACATGGCCGTGATTGGCCGCATCACAGATACGCGGCAACTCGTCGTCCAAGGCCTGGACGATGCGCTTCTCGCCATCAAGGAGCACGGTTTTGACCATTTTGCCTGACCGACATTTCCTGCTGCGCCACCCCGCGCATTTTCTCGCACTGGGCTTTGGCAGCGGCCTGGCGAGCAAGGGCCCGGGCACCTGCGGCACATTGGCCGCCCTGCCATTGTTCGGCTTGCTGATGCTATTGCCCGAGGCAAGCCACCTTCCCATCCTGGCGCTCCTCTTCCTGGTTGGCATCCCGCTCTGCGGCATCACCGGGCGCAACCTGGGCGTCGACGACCATGGCGGCATCGTCTGGGACGAGATCGTGGCCTTCATGCTGGTACTGGAATTCACGCCCAAGGCATGGGAGTGGTGGCTGTACGCCTTCCTCTTGTTCCGCCTGTTCGACATCTGGAAACCATTCCCGATCCGCACCCTGGACCGCCAAGTGCACGGCGGCTTCGGCGTGATGCTGGACGACCTGCTGGCCGCGATCTATGCAATTGCCGTATTGAAAGGAACACAATGGTGGATGATGCAGAGCTTTTAAGCCTTTCGCACACGCTGGGCGAAACCCTGATCAAGCAGGGCTTCAGGCTCGCCCTGGCCGAATCATGCACCGGCGGCTGGGCCGCGCAATGCGTGACGGCCGTCCCGGGCAGTTCTTCCTGCTTCGACCGCGGCTTCGTCACCTACAGCAATGAAGCCAAGCAGCAAATGCTCGGGGTGGGCGGCGAAACCTTGAGGCAGCACGGGGCGGTCAGCGAGGAAACCGCCAAGGAGATGGCCCTGGGCGCGCTCGCCTACAGCACGGCCGACATCAGCGCGTCGATTACCGGGATCGCCGGGCCGGACGGCGGAAGCGAGCAAAAGCCGGTCGGCACCGTATGCTTCGGCTGGGCCCACCGCGACGGCCGCATCGTCACCCGCACCCACCACTTTTCCGGCGACAGGGAAGCCGTGCGCAGGCAGTCTGTCAAAACCGCATTAACAGGCTTGTTGCAACTTACCTTAGCCACTGATTTATGAAATAATTGCAGGCTTTAGCAGGCAACTCGAAAAGGTATTCACTGATGGATGAAAATAGAAGCAAAGCGCTGGCCGCCGCCCTCTCGCAAATCGAGAAACAATTCGGCAAGGGCTCCATCATGCGCATGGGCGACACCGACGTCGCCGCTGACATCCAGGCAGTCTCTACCGGCTCCCTGGGCCTAGACATCGCCCTGGGCATCGGCGGCTTGCCGCGCGGCCGTATCGTCGAAATCTACGGGCCTGAATCCTCCGGCAAGACCACGCTCACCCTTTCCGTGATCGCGCAAATGCAGAAGCTGGGCGGCACGGCGGCCTTCATCGACGCGGAACATGCGCTCGACCCGCAATATGCGCAGAAGCTCGGCGTCAATGTCTCCGAGTTGCTGATCTCCCAGCCCGACACCGGCGAACAGGCGCTCGAAATCGCCGACATGCTGGTGCGCTCGGGCTCCGTCGACATCGTCGTGGTCGATTCCGTTGCCGCGCTGACGCCAAAAGCCGAAATCGAAGGCGAAATGGGCGACTCGCACATGGGCCTGCAAGCCCGCCTGATGTCCCAGGCATTGCGCAAGCTCACCGCCAACATCAAACGCACCAACACATTGGTCATTTTCATCAACCAGATCCGCATGAAGATCGGCGTGATGTTCGGCAACCCCGAAACCACGACCGGCGGCAACGCGCTCAAGTTCTACGCTTCCGTGCGCCTGGATATCCGCCGCACCGGCGCGATCAAGAAGGGCGACGAGATCACCGGCTCCGAAACCCGCGTCAAGGTGGTGAAGAACAAGGTTTCCCCGCCGTTCAAGCAGGCGGAGTTCGACATCCTTTACGGCGAAGGCATCTCGCGCGAAGGCGAAATCATCGAGCTCGGCGTCAACCTCAAGCTGGTCGAGAAGGCCGGCGCATGGTACAGCTACAAGGGCGAGAAGATCGGCCAGGGCAAGGACAATGCGCGCGAATTCCTCCGGGAACACCCGGAAATCGCCAACGAGATCGACGCCAAGATTCGCGAACACTCCAATCTGGCCAATGCCGCGATGACGACGGCGCCGGATGAAGAAGACGACGAATAAACCTGCCACCAGCCTGCGAGAGCGGGCTTTGGCATATCTGGCACGGCGAGAATATTCCTATCAGGAGTTGCTGCATAAGCTGAGTCCACATGCGGGAGAGGAGGACGACCTCCCCGCCCTGCTGGAGGACTTCAAGAAACGCGGCTGGCTATCCGATACACGTTATACCGAGCAGATCGTGCACGCCCGCAAGGGCCGCTACGGCAGCCTGCGCGTGGCGCATGAGCTCAGGCAGCACGGTGTCAGCGACGAACTGATTGGCAAGGCCGTGGCCGATATGGCCCCGGACGAACTGGAAGCCGCGACGGCGGTTTACCGCAAGAAGTTTTCCCAGCCGCCGCAATCGCGGGAGGAATGGGCGAAGCAAGCACGCTTCCTGCAAGGACGCGGCTTCGGTTTTGAAGTGATACGCAAGGTGCTGCGCGGCAGCCCGGAAGATATCGAGTGATACGGCGGCGGCATGCCGCGCAATTGGATTTTTGACATTAACGTTTTGAGCAAGAACACACATCAATGAAGAGCAACCAGATTCGCCAGGCCTTCCTGGACTATTTCGCCTCCAAGGGCCACCAGATCGTCAGTTCCAGTTCGCTGGTCCCGGCAGGCGACCCCACCCTGCTCTTCACCAACGCCGGGATGAACCAGTTCAAGGACGTGTTCCTCGGCTTCGACAAGCGCCCCTACACCCGCGCCACCTCGTCGCAGAAGTGTGTGCGGGCGGGCGGCAAGCACAACGACCTCGAGAACGTCGGCTACACCGCGCGCCACCATACATTCTTCGAGATGCTCGGCAACTTCAGCTTCGGCGACTACTTCAAGCGCGACGCCATCAGCTATGCCTGGGAACTGCTCACCGAAGTCTTCAAGCTGCCCAAGGACAAGCTCACCGTCACCGTCTATGCCGAGGACGACGAAGCCTACGACATCTGGACCAAGGAAATCGGCGTGCCCGCCGAGCGCGTGATCCGCATCGGCGACAACAAAGGCGCACGCTACGCCTCAGACAATTTCTGGATGATGGGCGACACTGGCCCCTGCGGCCCCTGTACCGAGATTTTCTACGACCACGGCGAGCATATCTGGGGTGGCCCTCCCGGCAGCCCGGAAGAAGACGGCGACCGCTTCATCGAAATCTGGAACAACGTCTTCATGCAGTTCAACCGCGACGAGCAAGGCGTGATGCACCCGCTGCCCAAGCCTTCCGTCGATACCGGCATGGGCCTGGAGCGCATTGCCGCCGTGCTGCAGGGCGTGCACAGCAATTACGAGATCGACCTGTTCCAGCACCTAATACAGGCCGCTGCCCGCGTCACCAGCACCGCAGACCTCGACAGCCCGTCGCTCAAGGTGCTGGCCGACCACATCCGCGCCTGCAGCTTCCTGATCGCCGACGGCGTCATCCCGGGCAACGAGGGCCGCGGCTACGTGCTGCGCCGCATCATCCGCCGCGCGATCCGCCACGGCTACAAGCTGGGCGCGCGCGCCGCGTTCTTCTACAAGCTAGTGGCGGACCTCGTGGCCGAGATGGGCGACGCCTATCCCGAGCTCAAGAGCGGCGAGCAGCGCATCACCGACATCCTGCGCCTGGAAGAAGACCGCTTCTTCGAGACCATCGAGCACGGCATGGCGATCCTCGAAGCCGAACTTGAGGAAATGGCCAAGACTGGCAACAAGGTATTCAATGGCGAGACCGCCTTCAAGCTGCACGACACCTTCGGCTTCCCGCTCGACTTGACCGCAGACGTCTGTCGCGAGCGCGAGGTCAGCGTGGATTCCGCCGCATTCGACGCCGCCATGGCGCGCCAGAAGGAACAGGCCCGCGCCGCAGGCAAGTTCAAGATGGCGGCCAACCTGGAATACACGGGCGCCTCGACCACTTTCCACGGCTACGACACGCTCGAAGCCCAAGGCAAGGTATTGGCGCTGTATAAGGACGGCAGCGCAGTCGACGCCCTCAACGAAGGCGAACTGGGCGTGGTCGTGCTCGACAACACCCCTTTCTATGCCGAATCCGGCGGCCAGGTCGGCGACCAGGGCATCTTGAAGGGCGCGGAAGGCATCTTCCAAGTGGAAGACACCCTGAAAATCCAGGCCAGCGTATTCGGCCACCACGGCGTATTGAGCACCGGCACCCTGCGCGTGGGCGACGAAGTCAGCGCGCGCGTCGACCTCGCCTCGCGCCACCGCACCATGCGCCACCACTCCGCCACCCACCTCATGCACAAGGCATTGCGCGAAGTGTTGGGCGGCCACGTGCAGCAAAAGGGCTCGCTAGTAGATTCTGATAAAACCCGTTTCGACTTCTCGCACAACGCCCCGGTCACCGCCGAGGAAATTCGCCGCATCGAGGAGATCGTCAACGCCGAGATCCTCGCCAACGCGCCGACCCAGGCACGCGTGATGCCGATTGACGAAGCGCAGAAGACCGGCGCCATGATGCTGTTCGGCGAGAAATACGGCGACGAAGTGCGCGTGATCGACATCGGCAGCTCGCGTGAACTCTGCGGCGGCACCCATGTGAGCCGCACCGGCGACATCGGCCTGTTCAAGGTGGTCTCCGAATCCGGCGTCGCCGCAGGCGTGCGCCGTATCGAGGCCGCAACCGGCGATGTAGCATTGCACCATATCCAGCAACAGCAGCAACTGCTTATAGACGCTGCTGCCTCCTTCAAGGCGCCTGCCGCCGAGCTGGCTGGCAAGATCAGCCAGACCCTGGACCAGGTCAAGTCACTGGAGAAGGAGCTCGCACGCCTCAAATCCAAGCTGGCCTCCTCGCAAGGCGACGAACTCGCCAGCCAAGCCGTGGACGTCAACGGCGTCAAGGTGCTGGCCGCCACGCTGGAAGGTGCTGACGCCAACACCCTGCGCGAAACTATGGACAAGCTCAAGGACAAGCTCAAGACCGCCGCCATCGTGCTCGCCAGCGTCAACGGCGACAAGGTCAGCGTCGCCGCGGGCGTGACCGCAGACACCCTAGCCAAGGTCAAGGCCGGCGAGCTGGTCAACTTCGTCGCCGGGCAAGTCGGCGGCAAGGGCGGCGGCAAGCCGGACATGGCCATGGCGGGCGGCACGGATGCCGGCAAGCTGCCGCAGGCGCTCGCCAGCGTTGCCGGCTGGGTGGGAGAAAAACTGAATTAACAGCCGCCGGCGCCTGCACCGCAAGCGCCGGTGTTTTATTGATGCACCTTTGATACCGACATAGATATGGCACTTATCGTACAGAAATACGGCGGCACCTCGGTCGCCAATCCAGAACGCATCGGCAACGTCGCCCGCCGCGTAGCGCGCCACAAGGCGCTGGGGCAGCAGGTCGTGGTCGTGGTCTCCGCCATGTCAGGCGAGACCAACCGCCTGATCGGACTCGCCAAAGAAGTGATGCCCAACCCGCACCCGCGCGAGCTGGACGTGCTGGTCTCCACCGGCGAGCAAGTCACCATCGCCCTGCTCTCCATGGCGCTCATGGAGCTCGGCGTCAAAGCCAAGAGCTACACCGGCAGCCAAGTCAGCATCGTCACCGACAACGCGCACACCAAGGCGCGCATCCTCAAGATCGACGAAGAACGCATCCGCAAGGACCTCGATGACGGCTACGTCGTCGTCGTGGCCGGCTTCCAGGGCGTGGACGAGCACGGCAACATCACCACGCTGGGCCGCGGCGGCTCCGACACCACCGGCGTCGCGCTTGCAGCCGCGCTCAAGGCCGACGAATGCCAGATCTACACCGATGTGGACGGCGTCTACACCACCGACCCGCGCGTCGTGCCCGAAGCGCGCCGCCTCAAGTCGGTCACCTTCGAGGAAATGCTGGAAATGGCCAGCCTGGGCTCCAAGGTGCTGCAAATCCGCTCGGTCGAGTTTGCAGGCAAATACAAGGTCAAACTGCGCGTGCTTTCCAGCTTCGAGGAAGAAGGCGAAGGCACGCTGATTACATTCGAGGACGACAACAACATGGAACAACCGATCATCTCCGGCATCGCCTTCAACCGCGACGAAGCCAAAATCACCGTCCTGGGCGTGCCCGACCGCCCAGGCATCGCCTACCAAATCCTGGGCCCCGTGGCGGACGCCAACATCGACGTCGACATCATCATCCAGAACGTCGCCGCCGACGGCACCACCGACTTTACCTTCACCGTGCACAAGAACGACCTGCAGAAGGCCCTGGACATCTTGCGCGACAAGGTGCAAGGCCATATCGGCGCGCGCGAGATCATCGGCGACGACAAGACCGCCAAAGTCTCCGTGGTCGGTGTCGGCATGCGCTCGCACGTCGGCATCGCCAGCCAGATGTTCCGCACACTGGCGGAAGAAGGCATCAACATCCAGATGATCTCCACCTCCGAGATCAAGATTTCCGTCGTCATCGACGAGAAATACATGGAATTGGCCGTACGCGTCCTGCATAAGGCTTTCGGACTAGAAGAAGTTTAAGAATTACGCCGTTTTGGCGTTGATTTTTGCGGCGTAATCAAGTATTGTTACGCCCTCGTGCGGAGAGCTGGCCGAGTGGTCGAAGGCACTTCCCTGCTAAGGAAGCATACGGGCTTAAACCTGTATCGAGGGTTCGAATCCCTCGCTCTCCGCCACACGACAACGGCGTGTAGCAAAGAAGAAATTATGCTGGTATTAATCTCATCTTCGCGTATAATGCACGCCTCACATACGCGCCCGTAGCTCAGCTGGATAGAGTACTTGGCTACGAACCAAGGGGTCAGGAGTTCGAATCTCTTCGGGCGCGCCAAATAATTAAAGAAGTGGGCACTTGTCATGAGTGACCCACTTTTTTATTACCTATCGCTTTAAACACTCATTTATTACCAAATCCTTGATAGAGCATCTTGGCTGATAGCAACTATACGCAACGCCTCATCATCCCATTCAGTCAGTTAAAAGACTTCGCTTAAAAAGTACTCCATACTCAAACTTGAATCGCCCCGGTTTTTCTAGACACTCTGTAGCCGGTTGAAATACTGATTTTCGAACTCTACCGGAGAAACGTCGTTTGCATAACCATGGCGACGTTTCGGGTTATAAAATATCTCGATGTAGTTGAAGACATCCCGGCGAGCTTCCTCGCGGTCGAGATAGGTTTTGCGGCGGATTCGCTCCCGTTTGAGTAGCTGGAAGAAACTCTCAGCGACAGCGTTGTCATAGCAATTTCCCCGTCGGCTCATGCTGGCCACCAGGCCATGGGCTTTCAGAAAGGCTTGCCAGTTGTGGCTGCTGTACTGGCATCCCTGGTCCGAATGGACGATCACGGGCGCCGTGGGATTTCGCCGCCAGACCGCCATCAGCAAGGCATTGATTGCCAGTTCGCTATCGATCCGCGAGCGCATCGACCATCCGATGACCTGACGCGAGAACAGGTCCAGTACCACGGCCAGATACAACCAGCCTTCGTTGGTTCGGATATAGGTGATGTCTGTCACCCAAACCTGATTGGGCGCTTCGACATCGAATTTCTGCTCCAGCTGATTCTCAGCCACGACCGCGGGCTTGCCGTAGCGACCGGCCCGACGACGGTAGCCCACCTGTGCCCGCAGCCCTTCCTGCCTCATCAAACGATAAACCCGATGTTTGCCGCAGCGCTCGCCCAGATCGCGCAGGTCATGTGCAATCTTGCGATAACCATAGACGCCACCGCTCTCCAACCAGGATTGCTTGATCAGCCCCAGCAGTCGTTGATCATCCTGCTGACGAGGCAACACGGGTTCGGCCTTCCAAGCGTAATAGCCGCTGGGATGAACGGCCATCATGTGGCAGAGCCGGCGCACCGGATACTGCGTTTCATGGGATTGAGTACCTTACCGGGACTCTTTGGCAAAGTACGCTGCGGCCTTTTTTAGGATGTCGCGCTCCTCGCTGACCCGCTTCAGTTCGGCCTTGAGTCGGCGAATTTCTGCCGCCTGGCCTTGCAACTCGCTACGCTCAACCTCGGGCACGCTGTAACGCTTCAGCCACTCGTACAGGGTCGGCAACGTCACGCCCAATCGACTCGCCACTTCTGAGGCGGGATGACCACGATCCGTGACCTGTTTGACCGCTTCAATCTTGAACTCTTCCGGGTAACGCTTGCTGCTCATGACTTCTCCTTTTGCCTAAGTTTAAGGCTTCGGAGCGTCTAATGGTTCCGAGGCGATTCAGGGTGATGTACCTCGTTGCCTTGATGCTGAAGATGAAGCCCGGCAGCGTCTGCTCGTACCAGTGCAGATAACTGCTCGGGCGCTGCAAGGCATAAAAGGAGCCGTTCAGTTCTATCGTCAGCAAGGCGCACGAGGCGAATTCAAGCTCGCGCTTTTGCACCAACCCTTTGGGATAGAAGACGTTGCGCCATGGCGCATAACGCCAGCCTGATATGCCGATACGGATATGAGCAGCCATGGTGTTTTGGCTGCGGCAAAAACGGGAAGTTCAGAATATGGATGCCCTGCCCTGGCACGCCAAACCGCAAAGGTTACACTTCGCATAAGACCATTTGAAAACCCACCAAACAAAAAGGGCTAGCAATGCCAGCCCCGTGCTTTACAGTGTCGCTAAAGGCATCAAGCTGCTTGCCGTTCCTCCAGCAGTTTAGGATTGCTCTCTACTCGGATATCGATCTTGCGGGGCTTGAGCGCTTCGGGCACCTCCCGTACCAGCTCGATCGTCAACAGGCCTTTGTCCAGCGAGGCATTGGTCACCTTGACATGGTCGGCCAACTGGAAGGTATGTTCGAAATCGCGGGCGGCAATTCCCTGGTGCAAGTAGTTGCGCGATTTTGCTTCGGCATCCCTGACATGGCGGCCTTGGACCTTGAGCTTCTGCTGCTCGGTCTCGATATGCAGCTCAGATTGGTCAAACCCTGCCACGGCCATGACGATTTTGTATTGGTCGTCGCTGAGCAGTTCGATGTTGTAGGGCGGATAGCTGATGTCGTTCTCGCTGCGCTGGGCCTCGGCGATTAATTGGGCCAACCGGTCAAAACCAATGGCAGAACGATACAGTGGCGAAAAATCAAATGTACGCATGATGTCATCCTTTCTGATTTAAGCGATTGAACATGGCAGACCCCGTGATGGGCACCTGCTTGTTTCAGAAAATAGGGATGGCCATTTATTTTTCAAGAGGATATCCGAAGCGCAATTCAATGCGGCGCGGTTCCAGGTATTTGCTCATTGCAGATTTACACGGTTGAAACACTATGCTTGCGTGGAGTGCACTGCACGGCACTTTTTCATGCCTCGGACGGTCTTTATCTCTGCCCACCACACTGCGGAGTTGCGCTATGCCGGACACGAAGATGGACGAATGTACTGCCCAACTCAATGAGACGCTGGGCAGCGAGCTGCATGGAGACATGGAGCTGTCGGCGCAAGCCGCGCGCCTGCGCTACGTGCAGGACGACAAGCCCGGCTTCGGCCGCAAGCGGACCGTCAAGGGATTCCGCTACGTGGATACGCAGGGCCGCCCGCTGCGGGACGAAAAGCAATTGGCACGCATCCGCTCGCTCGCCATTCCGCCGGCCTGGGAGAAGGTATGGATCTGCCCCTATGCCAACGGGCACCTGCAAGCCACCGGCTACGACGCCAGGCAGCGCAAGCAGTACCGCTACCACAAGGAATGGCGCGCGATCCGCGACGAGGCCAAGTTCGAGCACATCATCGATTTCGCCCTGCACCTGCCCTTGATCCGCGAGCGCATAGATGCCGAGCTGGCGCAGCCCGGCCTGAGCCGGGACAAGGTGCTGGCCCTGGTGGTCGCGCTGCTGGAAACCACCATGATCCGCGTCGGCAACGACGAATATGCGCGCAACAACCGCTCCTTCGGCCTCACCACCCTGCGCAACCGCCACGTCGAGGTCAGCGGCGGGCGGATCGCCTTTCACTTCAAGGGCAAAAGCCGGGTGGAGCATGCGATCGAGATTCAGAACGCCAGGCTGGCGCGATTGGTGCGCAAGATGAAGGAACTGCCCGGCCAGGAGTTGTTCCAGTACCTCGATGACGACGGCAAGCGCCACGCCATCGATTCCAGCGACGTCAATGACTACCTCAAGCGCATTACCGGGCGCGACTACACCGCCAAGGATTTCCGCACCTGGTCGGGCACGGTGCAGACCTTCCACACGCTATCGGCCGCCGAGCCGTTCGAGAACCAGTCGCAAGCCAAGAAGAATGTGCTGGCCGCGATTACCGAAGCCGCACGCAAGCTCGGCAATACGCCCAGCATCTGCCGCAAGTGCTATGTGCATCCGCTCATCATCGATATCTACATGACCGGAAAACTGTTCGCAGCCCTGCGCAAACACAGCCAGCCGCAGGAGCTCGACGCCTGGCAGGCGGCTGAGCAGGACGTGCTGGCGTTGCTACAACGCCATGCCGGGGTGAAACAGCCAGCCTGATGGCGGCAATTATAGGAACTTGCAAAGCGGCAGCCTGCACCTTGCTGCAGTCAACAGGCCGATCGTGGCGCTCCACTGACGGACGAGGATAAACCCACCATGGTTGACACCGGGTACGTGCTGAATTGCAATCAACGCCTGAGCCCGTGACCAGCATCGCCAACGTGGCGGCAAAATGGGGGCTCTGGCACATGAGCCTGTTCTCCCTTTATTACCGGTAACTGTTCAGGGAATGTCCCAACAAAACCTTGGAACACATGCGCCTTAAGAAAACATTCTCATAGCGCCAGCAGCATAGTCTCGAAGCAGATATCCCAAGGGATATCTGCTTTTTGACGGGCAAGAAGTTTAACGGAGGGTCTAGCGGGCGTAGCGCTTGACCGGCTTGAACGGGCGGGACGAACCCGCTTCAATATGCCGGAAGATGATCCTGCCCTTGGCAAGGTCGTAAGGCGACATCTCGACCGTGACCTTGTCGCCAGCCAGGATGCGGATATGGTTCTTGCGCATCTTGCCGCCGGTATAGGCGACCAATATATGCCCATTGTCCAAGGTGACGCGGAAACGGGAATCCGGCAGGATTTCATCTACTTTGCCCTGCATCTCGATGAGTTCTTCTTTTGCCATGGTCTTTCCTTTCAATAATATCAGGCAAAAGCCTGTGGGTTTTTCAGCCAGACCTGCCCTTGAGTGGCGGCATGGTTCAGGGCTTTTTCGCGCGAAATGAATTCGCGGGCGAAGCTGACAATACGGCAATGCGTGCCCGTTCCCTGGCCGCTGCGGATGGACAGCGAGGCGGTATAGCGCCCGTTCCCGTTGCTATGCGAGATCGGGGTGATTAAATAACGTCCGGCCATAAAAGGCTGGATGTTGAGTGATTTCATATGCAGTTACTCAGGCAGCGCAATGCTGCGGAAAACGGTGCCATGCAACCGGTTGGAGGGCTGGAGGTCACCTGCGGACTGGAAAAATCGTCCGGTATGGGGCTTGCCGTTAAGGAAGTTTGACCACTGTAAAAACTCTTTTGGGAGCCTGTGGCTTTAAGTGGCGGTGATATTGGGGAAACCGCAGCACGTCTCAGACTTGCTGTAGGAAAGGTAAGCAATTAGCTACAACACCGAACAGTATAGCGCATTAAGCGCAACTCACAAAACTCTGGTATAGAGGCAGCATGGCCCGGCGGGCCTGACAAGGCATTAAGAGCCTGTTCACGATCTTTTCATAGGGTACGTTGTCCCGGCAGGGTAGGCGATGCAAGGCGCAAACTGAAGCCGTGCTGATTGCCCGGCGAGGATTTGCAACGCGGCAGCGGCTGCGCTGCCGGGGCAACCCGAAGGGCATCGCCCCAAGATGCGTGCCCTAGATCGTGAACAGGCCCTGGTTGCTGCCGGCTGCGACAATTTGTCACATTATCCCAAGCCGGCGATGTTGCTATATTTCACCCCCTCATAACAAAAAACTGCCGATACGCCCCGTGTCGTGGCAGACATGCCGCCACGACCGCGACGCTTCGCACATTGCCTCTCGACCCAATATGACGACACCATACCCATTCCTGATCAAGGCCTTGATTGCCGGGATGTTTTCCTCGGCCATGGGCATTTCATATGCCGATGCCGAGGAATCCGCCCAGGCAAAGGACCAGCCGGACGGCACCCACACCCTGGACACCGTGCACGTCAAGGCTGCACCCATCAAGCACCAGCAGGGCTTGAACATCGACAAGCCGTCGGAGGCAGGCTCCCGGCTTGGATTGACCATCCGCGAGAACCCCGCCTCGGTCGCCGTGGCAAGCCGCCAGCAAATGGAGGAAACGGGCGCGCGCAATTTCCAGGATGCGGCCAACAGCCTGCCCGGCGTGAATGCCTCTGCACCTCCCGGGCACGGCGGTTTCGTTGCCTACAGGGGGTTCAGCGGCGCACAGGTCAACCAGTTGTTCAACGGCATCAGCTTGCAGTACAACAGCGCCAACCGCCCGGTGGACGCCTGGGTCTATGACCGCGTGGAACTGGTGGGCGGCCCCTCCTCCTTCCTCTACGGCAGCGGTTCCATCGGCGGCAGCCTGAACTATGTCACCAAGCTCGCGACCCGCGACGAGGAAATCCGCGAAGCCCGCATCAGCTATGCGCGCTACGACACGATGGAAACCGATCTCGGCCTGAACCATGCGCTGAACGGCAACAATTGGGTGCGCCTGGATTTCAGCCGCAACACCAGCAACGGCTATATCGACCGGCAGCAACGCGAGGCGGACAGCCTGGCGTTGTCATGGCTGGCCGACATCACGCCAGAGTTGTCGCATACGCTGGCATTGGAACACCACGTCGAGCAGGAAGACAGCCCTTACTGGGGCACGCCGACGCTGAACCCGCAGGCCGGCAGGTTGAAAATCGACACGTCCAACCGCTTTGCCAATTACAACGTCGCGGACGGCCGTTACGAACAGCGCGTCACCTGGGTGCGGTCCATCACCGAATACCAGTTCAGCGCGCAGACTTCGCTGCGCAACACCTTCTACCACTACACCGGCCAGCGGGATTTCCGCAACCTCGAGGTATACCGCTACAACGCCGGCAACAGCGCCGTCTTTCGTTCGGGCGCCTACATGCAGCGCCATGACCAGGAACTCAACGGCAACCGGGTCGAAGTCCTGCACAAGGGCGCGCTGTTCGGCTTGCAAAGCGACTGGTCTTTCGGCGCGAACTACAACGTGAACCGGCAAACCGTGTTCCCGACTTCGGTGAGCAGCGTCTTCGACACGGTTGCGCCCGGCAATCCCGATCCCGGCGGGTTCTCCGACATCCCCGGCATGGGCAACGGCCTGCAGAAAGGCCGCAGCACCAAGACCAGGACCTTGTCCGCATTCATCGAAAACCGCCAGTTCCTGGCCCAGCGCCTGTCATTGGTGACCGGGTTGCGTTACGACCATATCGACCTGCACCTGGACAACAATCCCGGCGCCAGCCCGGCAACGGTCGACCGGCGCTGGGATGCGTTTACCGGGCGCGCAGGCATCGTATTCGACGTCACTGAAGACGCCAACCTTTATGCCCAATACAGCACCTCGGCGGAACCGCCTGGCGGTACGCTCACCAGCGCCAGCGCGGCCCAGGTGGACAACAATTTCAAGCTTTCCACCGGTTACCAAGTGGAAGTCGGCAGCAAGTTGAATTACCTCGACGGACGGGGCACCGCCACCATCGCGGCTTACCGCATCGTGCGCAGGGACTTCCCGGTGACCGACCCGCAGGACCGCAACAACACCATCCAGGTGGGCCAGCAGACCTCCACCGGCATCGAGCTTGCCTCTTCCCTGCAGATCACGCCCAAGCTGCGCGCGGAAGGCAATATCGCCTGGATCAACGCGGAATACGACGACTTCAATGAAGCCGTCGGCACCGCCGTCGTCTCCCGCAGGGGCAGGCACCCGATCAATGTGCCCGACCAGGTCGCCAACCTGCGCCTGCACTATGAGATAGCACCAGGCTGGCAAGCCGGCATCGGCGCGCGCTACGTGGCTTCCGTATACGCCAACAACGCCAATACCATGTGGGTGCCCTCCTACACCTTGTTCGACGTGCATACGAAATACCGCGTCAGCAAGAACGCCGACCTGATCGCCCGTATCCGCAACCTCACTGACGAAACATACGCGCGCTTCATCCACCAGACCAATACCCAATACTATGTCGGCGAGCCGCGCAGCCTTGAAGTTGCGCTGCATATACGTTTTTGATTACCAAAAGGCCTGAGAAAGGCAGCCGATTAGGCTGCCTTCATGACCTCAAATTGTCGCCATATCGTATTCAATTGGACATGTTGGTTTGTCAGTATCGTCCTACAGCAACATCAGCCCAGCCTGATAAGCGGGACTAAATTTTCACTCTACAATCGTGCCCACTTATTTACTTTGCTATCAGGAGCCGCAATGTTTGGCCAGAATCTCGAGCAATCTATTTATGACGCGCAACAAAGCATTCAAGTCCTGCAACCCCTCAAGGACAATATCGAGGCCTACAAGGACGTGCTCACCGTAGAAGACGTATTGAGCCTGATCGAGCAGCAAATCCGGGATGCCAACAAGCGGCGGCAAGCCTTCCTGCTGGCAAAAAAACTGGACCGGCATTTGCCGGATACCGCAAAAGCGGCCTTGATCAATACTTAAATATCATCAATAAAAAAGCCGGCATGAACCGGCTTTTTTATTGATGGAAACCACTCAATTACTTGATAGGCAAAGGCACCAACTCGCCGCCCTTCATGTCAGGAATCAAGAGGAAGCGCCCATCGGCAGATACTGCTATGTCTGCAGCGGATTGGTGGCCCTCGCTGATCAACTGCGGCGTCGCGCGCGGTTCGGTCAATTGCCAGACCTTGCCGCCGGCCCAGTCGCTGACGTAGAGCAAACCGTCCGTATCCCGCACCAGGCCGTCAGCGCCGCCAAAGCCCTGGTTGAGCAGCGTGACGCTCGCCTTCTTGCCGACGAAATTCACCTGGAACAGTTTGCCGCTGCCGAAATCGGCCACCAGCAGCTTGCCGGGACCGTCGAGCAGCAGCCCGTTCGGGCGCTTGATGCCGGACTTGTCGTTGATCAATTGGGCGATCTTGCCTTCGGGAGATATCTGGTAGATCGCGCCGTGCTTGCCATTGTCATCGCCGCTGTCCGAGACATAGACGTTGCCCAGGCCGTCGATCTCGATGTCGTTGAGGAACACTGGTTTTTCCTGGAAGTCTCCCGGCTTGGCAATCACGGTCTTGCTGCCGTCCAGCCCGACCCTCACCACCTGGTCCACGTCCGCGACATAAAGCTGATTGTTGAAGAGGTCGACACCCTTGGGATCGTTCAAGCCCTCCGCCAGGGCCTGGCGGCTGCCGTCCTTGTTGATCACGGTGATCTTGCCATCGCCATTCTTGCCGAACTCGCCAATCTCGCTGATGAATATACAGCCATCCGGGTGAGCCACGGCAGACTCCGGCATCTGCAGCCCGGTCACTTTTGCCTGGTGGCCGCTCTTGCCGCGGGCAGGCGCAGCCGCGGCGGATTCGCCGTAGCTGACACGGTAGATGACGCCGCTATAGTCGTCGGATACCAGCAAGGAGCCGTCGTTGAGCTGCAGCACGTCGACAGGGCGGCCCCATGCCTCGCCGTCATTGAGCCAGCCGTCGATGAAGACTTCGTTCGATTTCACCTTGTGGTTTTCGTCGAATACCACGCGCATCAACTGGTAGCCGACAGGCTTGCTGCGGTTCCACGAACCGTGCTGGGCGACGATGGCGTTGCCCTGGTATGCGCTCGGGAACTGCTTGCCGGTGTAGAACTTGAAGCCCAGGTTCGCGCTATGCGCCTGGAAGCCAAGCACGGGCGGCGTCACGGCTTGTGGCGGCTTCTTGTTCTGCCAATCCTTGGGGCGCGCATCTTGACCGCCGACGTAAGGGAAGCCGAAATGCAGGCCGGCCTTTGGCGCGGCGTTGAACTCGTCAGGCGGGATATCGTCGCCCATCATGTCCATGCCGTTGTCGGTGAAGTGCAATACATTGGTGCCCGGCTGGAAATCCAGGCCGACGGAGTTGCGCACGCCCTTGGCGAACACTTCTGTGTTCTTGCCGTCAGGGTCCATGCGGATGATGGAGGCCTCGATGCCTTGCGGGTCGCACACGTTGCACGGCGCGCCAATCGTCACGTACAGCTTCTTGTCCGGGCCGAACGCGATGTAGCGCCAGCCGTGGTGCGCCTTGTCCGGCAGTTGGTCATAGATCACTTCGCGCATTTGCTTGAACGGCAGGTTGAGGTCGAAATCGGGCGCGGCATAACGCGTGATGCGGTGCTGCTCGGCCACGTACAGATGCCCGTCCCACATGGCGACGCCATTGCCCACCTTCAGGTCGTCGAGGATGGTGATCACCTCGTCGGCCTTGTGGTCCTTGTTCTTGTCCACCACGGCGTAGACCTTGTTGCCCCGGGTGCCGACGTAGACGGTGCCGGAAGTCCCCAATGCCATTTGCCGTGCGCCAGGCACTTCGGCATAGACTTCCACCTTGAACCCTTCCGGCACCTTGAGACGGCCCAGGTTCGCTTCCACGTCCGCCAGATCGGCGTTGGCGGCCCCCGCCCAACCCATGGCTAATATCAGGCCGAGCACTTTGCTTGTTGTTTTCATTACGTGTTGGCTCCTTATTAAATAATCATAAACAGTATGACAAAAGCCCAGATTTCGATATATAAGAATATCCCAATTACACAATTCCATATTCAGGAACAATGGACCTGTTAGGAAAATTCCTACATCAGTTTAAGAAAACTCAGGCTTACATCATTTAATCAATTCTTAATATGATTTCCCTAGAATAGATTTCATTGTATTGAGGACCAGAACCATGTGCAGAGGCATCAAATTAACCGACCATTCCGGTGTCGAGAAACGGATCGAGTTTCCCCATCCCAAGGCGGCGTTGCCGATCCAGAGCGCTGAAGGCCATATCAAGTGGCTGCGCTGGGGCAACGACCTTGAGGAAAAAGAAGGCGGCTTCTTCATTGGCGGCTGGGCTCGCCAGACATCTCTGGAGCAAGGCAAATGGGACAAGCTCAAGCCGGAACCTGTAGATCTGCTTGCCGAGGAATTCTTGAGCCGCGACCCGGAACGCAATGCGCACTGGATCGACATCCCGCCAGGCCATGCCATCAAGGGCGTTATTGCCACCCACCACGATGAGCGCCGCATTTATGTCATCACCACCGAGCCTCCCGAGGAATATGCCTGGATGGATGACCGCTGGCCGCTGATTGCGCCTTCGGCCAGCAATTAAAACAAACAAAGAAACCCGCGATTGCAGGCTTCTTTGTTATTTCTTGCCGTGAATCAATGCCTGCCTGGCAGGTTGCAGTATTGGGCGATGTCCTCGTCCAATTCGCTGAACCGCGACTCTTCGCCTTCATGCACCTCGACGACAAATTTGCGTGCTTCGCCGTACTCACCGTTTTCAGTCTTCACGCGGTACTCTCCGCAGACAACGCTGGTATCGCCGTGACGGACTTCTTCCAAATTCTCCAGTTTGGCAGTTTCAGGATTCTCAATATGCTTCAATGCGGTCGCCTTGGCGGTATCCACAGCCTTGCCATCGAGCATGCGTATTTGGGTAAAAGCTACCCACACCAATATCAATGCGATGATGGCAGCAAACAGTTTGGACTTGGATAATCTCATTTCTTCTCCTTTTTATCATGCAAAACGGGCGGCACGCGCGCTATCAGCAAGTGCGCATATAGCAGGGTGAGCGTTACATTTTGACGGTGCTTTTATTGAACGCGCCGGGCTTGTGGAGGCAAATCCCCTTGTCCACCAATACAGGCCGTTGATAACGCTCGAAACCGCGCGACTTGCCCAGGGCTTGCTTATCCTGCAAGACGTTCTGCCGAGAGGACAGTGACCGGTCGCTGACGCTCAGCATGGCTCCCTTGTTCATTTGTACCGGCACGGCATGCTGCAGTTCGCTACTGCACATTTCGGCAGCCGGTGCGGCATTGCCCGCGAGGCTGGTCATTGCGATGAGGGATGACAGAACGAGCACTCGAAAGGTTGTCTTCATCTTATTCTCCTTAACAGTCATGCTGGTGATGCTGTTCGATGATGGATCCATGCAAATTATTTGGCTTACCGATGAAACTTAACTTGCATTGGTGTTGCCCAATTGACTATGGCTCCATCATAGCCAAGCCGCTTGCGCCTCCCCATAGGACGGCGATGATAGTTTTTGTCAGAAGGCGCTGACATCCTCTGTTCCAAATGCACAAACGAGAAAGCCCCGCTTGGCGGGGCTTTCTCTTGCTTGTCACCGGCGTTTAGAACAACAGCCAGATCAACACCAGGACCGTAATAGGGACACCCAGCAACCATGCGATGATATAAGGCATATATCTCTCCTTTGGCTAATTAATATGTATTTCTGGCGGCGGCATGCACCAGGTTGCGCGCAGTGACGGAACCCGCCACCACAGCGGCGACAAGGCTGAGCAGGAACCCTAGGGTAGCCCACAACGCGAACTTGGCGGCTGCTTCAGCTGCCTGGTCGGCTGCTTCCTTGGCTTTTTCCTTGCCGGCGGCGTAGGCGTCCTCAAGCTTTTTCACTTCCTCGTCGGCCTGCTCCTTGGAAACGCCTGTCGCATCCGCCAGTGTGGAAACAACGCGGTCACGATCGATGGCTCGGCTCGCTTCATCAGGGTTGGCCAGGTAGCGGCTCAAGGCGTGCCAGTAAGCACCGCCGCCACGATGACCCCTGCCCTGGCCTTCCTCGGTCACCTGTTGGTCCACGCTGTTCTTGGCATTGCGGAAGAATTCTTCCACTTCTTGCCTCAGTTCGCCGCCAGGTCCATTGGTCGCAAGCAAGGTGCCGCCGGCGACGGCGCCGCTGCCAGCTACGCCGAGCACGCCTGCGGTGGTCTTGAATGCGCCGCCAGCGAGGTTGGTGAATACGCAAGCGCCCGCGATGGTGGCCAATGCCCAGATGACGATGCCCAGCAAGGCCCCGCGGCAACGCGTGATTTCACCGGAAGACAACACGGCAACGATGGTCCCCGCGGTCAATGAGAATATCCATGACACGATCCACCATAATGCTGCGCCGATGCCAAATGCCTGGGCCGTAGGCGTCCCGCCTGGATCGGTCGGTTCTACGAAACTGAAGCCCACGCCTGTGCCCAACAGGCTCAAGATCAGTTGTATCGCGACCGCCACGGCCACCCCGGCCAGGATTGCCCGCCATGAAATGGGTAAGACCAGCCAGTCATCCCTCCTTGCTGCTTCGCTATGCAACGTTGCCATATTTGCCTCCTAAACATATTTGAGTGGTTGTTTTATTTCTAGCCTCGAATGCGGCTGAGAAGCAGATTAGGAGAAGCAGAGCAGCAACGTCATAGGCAAACTGCTCGAATAGTTGTCAGAACGGTCCTACGCGTACCTGCAGGCCGTCAAACTTCATTTTTTCCTACAAAGAAGCGCTATATTGTCCTACATCGTCGATACGGCATTATGAGTAGGATATGAAAATCTCTTCATTGCCCTAGACTTAGCGCGCCATGAAAAAAATTGCATTGATCAGCCAGGACAGCTTGGTCAACTATTCGCTCAGCCATCTGCTTTCGCAGCATAAGGAAATGCAGATCAAGCACGTACTGGCGAATATAGACGAGGAAAAGATCAGGAAACTGCGGGCCAAGCGGCAGCTCGACTTAGTCATCGTCTGCGTGTCTTCCTGCAAGAGAGACGGGTTGGAGCTGCTGTCGCACTTGCGCGGCATTGCACCGCACATTCCCGTGCTGTTGCTCAGCAATACCGAAGAAGAGCATTTCCTGCTTAACTTCATCCGTTGCGGCAGCAAGGGCTACCTCGACAAATATGCTGGCGAAGGCGAGCTGTTCCAGGCCATAGAAACGGTGTCTGGCGGAAAATATTACCTGCCGGAAAAACTCAGGCTGGCACTGCAGGCGGAACAAGAGCCCCTCCCGCACGAGCAACTTTCCAAGCGCGAGTTCCAGGTGTTCTTGAAATTCATCCAGCGCAAAACCATTGCCACCGTGGCGCGCGAACTGAACGTCACCGCGGGCGCCGTCAGCGTGTTCCGCAGCCGGGTGTTGAAGAAACTCAACTTCAAGAGCAATGCCGATTTCATCTTCTACGCATTGCAGCACCACTTGCTGACATTGCCAGACATACAACCCCAGCACTCCCCAACCTAGCATGCACTGAAACAGTCAGGCTATTATTCAGCCTGACTGCTTGGCCTGTTCACGGTCCTGTCATGACATGACGCGTGAACAGGCCCTTGTACCTACTTTTCCATCCAGAGGAATTGGTCATTATCAGTCTTGATGAAGAAATGGCCGTTCTTGTCTATCTTCAATGCGCGAATGCGGTATTCGTTCAACACCGGCTCGGCATATATCAGGCGCTCGCCTTCCTTGCGCATGTATAGCAGGGAATTGGCGGCCATCCCCGCGACGAAGAAGCCGCCCTCCCAATACTCGTTCTTGCCGGTCTTGGGATATTTGGCGATCGCGCCCACGCCTATGGAGGGGTTGAATACGAATGCGGGCTTCTCGAACTTCTCGTGCGAGTTGTACTTGTTGCCGTAGTAGTTGCCCATGCCCTCGCGTTCGTACAGGGTGCCGTAGCTCACCACCGGCCAGCCGTAGTTGCGGCCATGCTTGATGAGGTTGATTTCGTCCCCGCCCCTCGGGCCGTGCTCGGTTTCCCATAACTCGTTGCTTTCACGGTCGAAATACAAGCCGCCGGAAGGCGAGCGCAAGCCCGAGGCATAGATCTCGGCACTGGCGTCCCGCAGGTTGATCTTGATCATCTTGCCGAGCGCAGTGGTTGGGTCCTGCACCCCGTCTGGCTTGGAAAAATCCCCCACGCTCAGGAACATGGTGTCGTCATCCGCGCCCAATACCAGCTTGCCACCCACTTGGTGGCCGAGGAAAGGCTCCTTGATCGCCGGGTAAGTGACGAAGATATCCTTGCGGAAGGTCAGCTCAGCATTCTCCTGGTCGAGCTCAAAGGCGGATACCGCCAGCCTAGCGCCGTTCGCCTCGTGGTCCCAAGTGGTATAGGCCACATAAAGGGTATTGCCGACCAGCAGCGAGTCCTTGACTCCGGCCAGCTCCTTGCAATACACCAGGTTGTCATAATCATCGCCCTTGCTTTCCTCGCGTTCTTCCAGCCCGGGCTTGGTCAATGCATCGGCATTCTTGGTAATCTCAAGCTCGCTGGCTTCGTTGATCTTGGTGAAATAAACCTCGCCGCACTTAGTAATGAAGAGGAATTGCTTGTTGCCCAGCATTTCGAAAGGACCGGTGGGGTACTGGTCGCTGAACGGCAGTTCGCGCACTTCGAGCTCTTCCGTGCCGAAGATCGAGGATATTTTTGCCTGGCGAGGCTCAGGTACTATTTCATCCACGTCGACACTGGCAAAATAGCCTTGACCGAAAGGCCACCATTGCATGTGATACTGGCCGGCTCCGGCAAAAAATAAAGCAATGCCAACAATCAGGAATAACAGGGAAAGAAAAAACTTTTTGTACTTTTTAATAATATGCATACGCTGCCTTATTAATGTTGATTTGTATAGGAAGTTTCTGCAGCAGAACTCCCATTCAAAATGACAAGCGCATTGCTCAAAAGTTGCTGAGCCATTAGTTCATGCTGTCATATTCTGCTTCGACAGCCACATGCCAACGGTTGCGCCCCGCCAGTTTTGCCTTATACATCGCCTTGTCGGCCTGCCTCAACAAGACATCATCCGTCATCTGCCGCCCGGAACTCAATGCGATACCGATACTGGCGGAAATGTGCAAACCGCCCTCCACCGGGCGCGCCAACTCCACCACCAGTTTTTCCGCAATCCGTATGGCATCTTCGGCCCCATGGATATCCTCCAGCACCACGACGAACTCGTCCCCTCCCAGCCGGGCGGTCACATCGCTCACCCGCGTCACCTTGCGCAGGCGCGCAGCCACCACCTGCAGCACCAGGTCGCCGGCGGCATGCCCGTAAGTGTCATTGATTTCTTTGAATCCGTCCAAATCGATCAACAGCACGGCCACGACGCTATTGTCCCGCTCTGCCCGGGCGAGCGCGCGCTTGAGGCTGTCGTTCATGAGGGTCCGGTTTGCCAGCCCGGTCAGGGCGTCGTGCAATGCCATATAGCGCAGTTCGCGCTCCTTGTGGCGCAGCTGGGTGTTGACTGCCTCGATCTCCTTGGTGCGCAAGGCGACCCGCTCTTCCAAGTCGTGCTCCGTCTTGATCAGGGCATCCACCAGCTCCTGTTTGGCATTCAGGGTGTCGCGCTGGGCCTGTTCCTTTTCCTTGCGCATGATGGTGATGCGGTCGGCCAGGGCGAAAGACAGCATGAGCATCTCGATGGCAGAACCGATCTGCATGGAATAAATGGTGAAGGCATTGGTCGGCACCCAGCCCAGATTGCGCAGCCCGAGGATCACGACCCCGGCCAGCACAGCGCTCCATGCCAACAGGAAATAGAACGCGCCTGGGTTTTTGCGCATATAGGAAACGACCGCCACCGAGGTGACAAACAATGAAAATACCACGCCCGACAAGGAAACCAACAGCGCAGAAAAGCGATATGACAAGGCCAGCGGGGATAGCATAATCAAGGCAAACAATACGGCAAACGCCAGCATCGCCCGGTCCAGCCTCGGAAAATTCCCCCGTGTATTCAGGAAGATGCGGCTGAAGAACACGCCAAAGAATCCAGTGGCCGCCATGCCGCAGGGCAAGGCGACATTGCCCCACTCGGGCCATGTGGGCCAGAGGAACTGGTTCCCCAGGCCGTTCAACGATGCCTGCGCCACCACCATGCTGCCGACGAAAGCCACGTAAAACAGGAACACGGTTTCGCGCGTAGAGAGGTAGATCAGGAAATTGTAGAAAAACAGGGCAAGCAGGGCGCCGTAATACAAGCTCAGCAAAGAATAGGCGTATTGGTCATGCGCATGCATCGCCTTGACTTGCCAGAGGTTGACCGGCACCGTCAACGTCCCCTGCGACACGACCTTGATGTAAATGGCATGCTCCCCCGCCGGCAGCTTGAGCGGGAACACCAGGTTGCGGTGCGGGTAAGGCCGCTGATTGAAAGGATAAATATCGCCAGCCGCCTGTCGCCGGTAGATGCCATCACTATCCGGGCTATAGACTTCGACATGGTCCAGGGAGGCAAACGCGACTTCCAGCAGCCGGTCCTCGGCGCTACCGGGCGCCACGGACACCGGCAGCGCAAACCAAAACGCGGAACGGGAGTAGCCCAGGTTGACGTTGCCCAGCTCATTCAGCGCGGGCTTCCATACGCCGCTTTCTTGCAAAGACGGCAAGTCTTTCAACGTAAGCTGATGGCCTCGATCCTCCAGGTATTGCAGGAAAGGGCCGGCATACGCCAACGCGTGACTGTCATCCAGGCGCAACGCGGCAGGTTGCGCCCAGGCACAGGCATGGCAGATCAGCAGCAATATCAATGTGACTAGCCTACGCAACCACTCCCCTTTTCCGCGCCATGATATTTATCGCATCATGACGACAATACCTCCTGCTGATGGCGGGAAACAAACTCCATAATGTTGTTTGCCGGCAGGGGCTTGCTGAAATAATAGCCCTGGGCGCTATCACAGCCCTGGGCACGCAAATAATCCAATTGTGCTTCAGTTTCGACGCCCTCCGCCACCAGCCCCAGTCCCAGAATGCGCGCAAGCGCGATGGTGGCGGCACAAATCGCCGCGTCGTTCGGGTCGGTCTCGATGTCCTTGACGAAGGAGCGGTCTATCTTCAGGCGCGTCAACGGCAACAGCTTGAGATAACTCAAGGAAGAATATCCCGTACCAAAGTCATCGATCGCCAACGCGACACCCTTGTTCTTCAATTTCTTCATGCGCGGAATGGTCTGCTCGGGATCATCCATGGCCGCGCTTTCGGTGATCTCGAGCTCAAGCATTCCCGGCTTGATATTATGCGCCGAAATCAAGCTGTCAATCAGGGTAAACAGATGCCTGGATTTTAATTGACGCGCGGAAATATTGACAGAAATACACACCTCTTCCAAGCCTTGCTGGCTCCATTGGCTGATTTGCCGGCATGCCTCGCGCAACACCCATTCGCCCAGCGGAATCACCAGGTTGCATTCCTCCGCAATCCTGATGAACTTGTTCGGGTACACCATGCCCCACTCCGGATGATTCCAGCGTACGAGCGCTTCCATGCCGATGATGCGTCCAGTAGCGATCTCTACCTGCGGTTGGTAGTGCAGCTCGAACTCGTCCCGCAGCAATGCCTGGCGCAAATGGTTCTCCATATGCATGCGCTCATTGATTTCCTCGCGCATCTTTTCGGTGAAGAACTTGAAATTGTTTTTGCCGGAGGACTTGGCCTCATACATCGCGGTATCGACATTCTTGAGCAGGCTATGGGCGTCGCTGCCGTCGCGCGGGGAAATCCCGATGCCGATGCTGGAAGACGAATGCAGCTCATAGCCTTCGATCAGATAAGGCTGCGCCAGACGCTGCAACACCTGCTCCGCCACGCGGCCCACCATCTGCGGCGCCTGCTGGCTGCCGAGTACGATCACAAACTCGTCCCCGCCAAGCCGGGCCACCAGCCCTTGGTCGGCAACACAGGAAACCAGGCGCCTCGCCACTTCCACCAATAGCTGGTCCCCGACATGGTGCCCCAGGGTATCGTTGATAATCTTGAAATTATCAAGATCGAGGATCATCACACCGATGGGCTGCGCGTCTGCCAGCCGCTCCTCCAGCCCGTTATAGAGGCTCATGCGATTCGGCAGGCCGGTGAGCGTGTCGGTATGCGCCAGGTCATGAATCCTGGCCTCGTTGGCCTTGCGTTCGCTGATATCGCTGAAAGTGTTGATGTAGCACTCGGCCCTGCCGTCTTGGCCGGTGACCGTGGTAATGGTCAGCGCGACGGGGAAAACGTGCCCCTGTTTGTGCCGTATCAAAGTTTCGCCTTGCCAGATGCCTTTCTCATTGACGGAAAAATAAGCCTGCTGCCTGTTTTCCGCCATCATCTGCTCGGCCGCAAGGAAACTGACCGGCATGCCCAATAACTCCTGTGCCGAATATCCCGTCAATTCGGTGACTGCAGGATTGATGCCGATCACTTCATCGCCGGGGCTGGCAATCAGCATGCCTTCGCTGGAAGAAGTGAATACGCTGGTGGCCAGGCGCGTCCTGGCATCCCGCTGGCGCAACTGCTGGATAGTGCGCAACCAAACATAGGCGAGCGTTGCCAAGGCCAGCGCCAGCGACACACCGATCCAGAAAATCCAGTTGTCCGGCTGGGCCAGCTGCCCCCATCCCTTCGTCGGCATGCTGGCAAGCTGCCAGTAAACATGCCCGTCCAAGGTAATGTCCAGCAACACCGGGTCATGGCTGAACAAGGCGCTGTCCCCGCTGATCATTTCAGCATGGCCGCGGTCATCCATGCGCCGCAGGGCATAACTCAGGACCGCGCCATGCACCTGCAAACCCGCAGCCTGCAACAGGCTGTCAATATCCAGTGCCACCGAAGCCGCTCCCCAATAAGACTCCTTACCAGCCTGATCAAACACGAACAGCGGCAAGCGGTGCACCAGGCCGCGCCCGCCCTGCACCAGGTCAATCGGCCCAACCAATTCGGGATGCCGCGATTCCTCCAGAGAGGCCTCCTGGCCAGTCGCCTGGGCCTGGTAGCGTAACCCGAGCAGCTTTTCATTCCCTGCCAGGGGATATACGTAGCGCACCACATTGCCCGGCGCCATCGTGATGGTCTTGAGGTGGCGCCCGTAATGCACCAGGCTGGCCACGACGCGGTTGAAACTGTCGGCATTGAAATTGGGATTGGCGGCAACATAGGTGGTCAGGCCCAGCCCGAGATGGATGGAGCTGTTCAGCTCTCCCTCGATACGAGCACGCACGCCTGCTGCCAGCGTCGTCACGTAATGGCGCTCTTCCTTGATCTTGGCTTGACGGTCAACCGTATGGATATAGGAAGCGACGCCAAGCAGGGAAATACCAATCAGGACTGCCACGATCAAGGGGGAGTAAAACCTCCATCCTCCTGATGCAATGCTGAATTGGCCGCCCTGGTCAGAAAACATGTTTTTTAGGTTCTTCGATTTTGAAAATGATGCGCTAATTGTAGCTTGGGTTGCCGGCCCATCGACCGGCAAAAGAGAATGGGAAGCCGCCCTTGATCAATTAACGGCTGGATCCAGGAAAGATTGAATTTTTTAGGCCGTCTGGGCCGGTGGTGGATGGTGTGATTCGTGCTTGCAATACCGTACATGATTCAGCACGGAGGATACGGCAATGCTCCTGATCCTGCTTGTCGCCCTGATTGTACTATCGCCCCTGGCAATGACGGGTGCGTTTTCACGTATCCTGCTGGTCAGCGTTTACGCAGGGCTCGCCCACCTGGCGAGCTTCATTGCGATCGCCGCCCTGCTGCGCCATATCATGCGCCGGCAACAAGTTGCCAACTGGCGCGCAAGGCGGCTGCGCTCGTGACCTCGGTTACTGCCAGACATACCCGAGGTTGAAGATCAGAGCGCTATCCGTGCTCTTGCGCCCGTCTGCCGGCTGTCCCGCCCAATCCAGGTTGTATTGGATCGAGGCATTGAAGTTGTTGATGATGGGGAAGCGCAAGCCGGTCTTGGTGAAGGCCAATGCATTGCTTGCGCTGTCCAGGCCCAGCAGGACTTCATGCTCATGGAAGAACTGGGTGCTGCCGCCGAAGACGCGCTGGTCGTACTTCAACGCCCAGCGCGCGCCCGGGTAGCTCTCGTTCTCGGCTTCGTAATAATTGACCGTCACATAGTTCAAGCCGCCTTCGACGAAGAGGTTGAGGTCCGGCCGCTCGTACACCTGGTAACCGCTACCGACGCCGGTTGTCGTCCGCAGCTTGATGTCGCGGAAGCGGTCGTTTTCCAGCGTGTTGTTGGCATAGACGTACCACTTGTTGCTGACGAATCGGTCCAGCTTGATGGAGGATCGGTTGTTGAACTGCGTATTCTCGCCGTTGTTGGTCGCGCGGTTGACCACGGCAGCCACTGTCAGACGGTGGTTGAGCGTGCGTGCGATCGATTCGCCGTCAAGACGGACCGTGGTGGTGTCGGTATTACCCTGCGTGACGGAACCCCCAAGGTTGATGCGGCCGCTCCAGTTGACCCCGACGCCCGACAATTCTGGCGTCGGGTTGATGTAGAGCAGGTCGGCCAGCGGAATCTCTTTCTCCTCGTACTGCTTCTTGCCGTCCTCCTCGTCATCCAGCTGCACCAGCTTGATCGTGGCCTTGCCGTTATCGTAGCTTTCCAGCGTCGTCTTCAGGTTGGAGCGGTCAGTCAGCGTGACGGCCAGCGGCTCATCGGTCTTGATGGTCTCGATCTCGGACCAGGTGACCTGGATGTCGCCCGCATACGAGGTATTGAACACTACCTTCTCATTGAATTTTCGCACCACTTTACCCGTGATCACGTCGCCATTTTTCAGGCGGATCTCATCTGCCCCGGCCGATAACGGCAATACCCCCAAGCCGACTATCACGGCACTGGCAACAGTGAAACCTTTCCACACAACACGATACAAAATTGATCCTTTCTGGTCCCATCCCTTACGGAACTCCAACCGGTAACTCGACATAGGGCGGTTCATTACAAACTCTCAGCTACGAGAGACTTGGTCACGCACGTCTACCCATGGGCTATCAATTGCAATACGGCTTTAGCTAATGCTGACTTACTGGTTCACAGGTTTGCCCTGGACCGCTTCCCCGACAGACTCGCCTATCAACAAACCACAAGACGGCGGATGAAATGCATCTTGATTAAAGCTTGATATCCGTAATGGCTATCATTCTATTATCCAATAATCCATGAGATCAAACCTCTGGCAAAGAGTTCAGCTTCATTCGGCTCAGCCTTACGATCCCGGTATCGATTATGAGAAAATAGCCGTAGACAACATTGTATCCAAGGAAGAGTCCGCATGAACAAGCCCGCTATCATCCTGCTCGCCGCCCTGTCGCTGCACGGCACCGCCGCATTGGCCGTATGCAAGGACTATGGCAACTTCAAGCCAGAAGAAGGCAGCCAGGTTGTCGGCGGCGTCGCGTTTGCGGACTACAAGGAAGACAAGATAGACGCCTACTTTTACGGCGAAATGTGCTGGACCGCCTCCGAAATCGCCGAGGAAGGCAACCGCCGTATTTTCTACAAGCTGATCGCCGGCCATGATGCCAACGGCCGCATTGCAGGCTACGTGCCGCTTGCCGAATCGGCGCCTGCCATGTTCACCTGCCCGCAAGGCAGCGTACAAGCCCCCTCCGATGGCTACTTCGACAAGGTAGAAGGCCCCAGGCCCGGCTTCCGCACCCTGGTTTGCAAAACCACGCAAACTGCGCCATAAGCCTGACATCTTCCCGCAGTATCATGCCCGGAACGACACAAACACAGGCATGAAGGCCTGCATAAAGCTATAATAATCAACTTTTTTACAATACCAATGCCGTGCCATGCCTGGTTACCCTCCGGGCGGCGGTGAGAAAAGAATGAGCCCATATCAAAAAATTGCGACTGACGATGTTCGCATCAAGGAAATCAAGGAGCTGAGATTACCGTCCGAGCTGCTTGAGGAGCTGCCCGCCAGTACCGCCATCACCGACAACATCGTGGCTACCCGCAGCGCCATTCATAAGATCCTGCACAGCGCCGACGACAGGCTGCTCGTCGTCATCGGCCCCTGCTCCATCCACGACTACGATGCCGGGCTGGAATACGCCCGCCGCCTGGTCGCCCTGCGCGCGCGCTTCGAGCACGAACTGCTGCTCGTGATGCGGGTCTATTTCGAAAAGCCGCGCACCACAGTGGGCTGGAAGGGCCTGATCAACGACCCCTTCCTCGACGGCAGCTACCGCATCAACGAGGGCCTGGAACTGGCACGCCGCTTCCTGCTGGACGTCAACGCCCTCGGCATGCCTGCCGGCACCGAATTCCTCGACGTCATCACCCCGCAATACACCGCAGATCTGGTCAGCTGGGGAGCGATCGGCGCTCGTACGACCGAATCGCAAATCCACCGCGAACTGGCCTCGGGCCTTTCCTGCCCGGTGGGCTTCAAGAACGGCACGGACGGCAATATCCGCATCGCCGTCGATGCCATCAAGGCAGCGGCCAGCCCGCACCATTTCCTCTCCGTGACCAAGGAAGGCCGCTCCGCCATCATCTCGACCAGCGGCAACGAGGATTGCCACGTCATCCTGCGCGGCGGCAAAACGCCGAACTACGATGCCGCCAGCGTGGAAGATGCCGCGCGCGAACTCGCCAATGCAGGGCTGGCCGCCAAGGTCATGATCGACTGCTCGCACGCCAACAGCCTCAAGCAGTATAAGCGCCAGATCGACGTCGTCGCCGACGTCACCAGCCAGATTGCCGGCGGGGACGACCGCATCGTCGGCCTGATGATCGAGTCGCACCTCAACGAGGGTCGGCAGGACCTGATCCCTGGTTGCCAGCTAGAATACGGCAAGTCGATCACCGACGGCTGCTTGGGCTGGGACGACTCCATCACTTTGCTCGATACCCTGGCCGAAAGCGTGCGCCAGCGCCGCAAGCGCCAGGAAGAAACCGAATAAGGCCGCGAACCGGGAACCGACATGCAGCCCGCAGCCTCATGGAGGCCGATGCATGCAAGCGACCTGCCAGCCGTCATGCGGATAGCCGGGCAGGTGCATCCCGGCTATCCAGAAGACCTAGCAATTTTCACTGAGCGCCAGCAGCTGTATCCTCAAGGTTGCTGGGTGCGGCAACAGGCAAGCCATATCTGCGGCTACCTGCTCAGCCATCCGTGGCAGCTCGGCATGCCTCCCGCCCTCAACAGCATGCTGCATGCGCTGCCCAGCCAGGCCACCACCTACTACCTGCACGATATTGCCCTGCTGCCGTCCTCACGCGGCTCGAATGCCGCTGGCGAGATTCTCGCGCAACTATATGCACAGGCCGCACATGAACGCCTGGACAACCTCTCGCTTATCGCAGTCAATCGCTCGTTCCGCTTCTGGCAGCGACAACAATTCCAGGCAGCCAATCATCTTGTCCCGGCAGCAAAACTGCAAAGTTACGATGACGCCGCTAGCTACATGGTGCGTGCATTGGCTTGATTCAAACCTGCCCCAGCGGCAGGCATGAAAAAGCCCGGCTAGGCCGAGCCGTTTGCACGCGATATCCTATTTTTAATGAACTGGAGCCGATGCCGCCGATTGCGTGGATTTGGGCTCATGCATAAGCAGCAAGGCCAACCCTGCCCCGATTCCCGCAGCAGCCGCGCCCAGCAGGAAAGCAAGCTGGTAGCCGGCCAGTAACGCCGACGGCAAGGCATTACCGTGCGCCAGCCACTTTTGGCTCACCAAGGCGGCCAGGCTTGCCAATACAGCCAATCCCACCGCGCCGCCCATCATGAAGGCCGTATTCACCACGCCGGACGCCAGGCCGGAATCTTCGGGCGCCACATCATTCATCGCAGCCAGCAGCAATGGGTTGAAGGCGATGCCGCCGCCCAACCCCAGCAGCACCATGGAAGGGAATATATCCAGCCAGAACATGCCATCCAGCGGCGCACGGGCGAACCATCCCAAGCCTAGCGCCGCCAGCACCAATCCCAGCGTCAACGAAGCGCGAATCCCGATGCGCATCACCAGCCACGCGGACAAGCCGAGGGAAAACAAGGCCATCACCACATTGGCCGGCAGGAACGCCAACCCCACCTGCAAGGCGTCGTAGCCCAGCACGAACTGCATATACAGCGCCGACATGAAGAACCAGGCGAACAAGGCAGCCGCCCAGAGCACGGCTACCACGTTGGCCACCGACACATTGCGCTGCCGGAACAGGCTCAAGGGCATCAATGGCGCGGCCACGCGCAATTGCAAGCGGATAAACCATGCAAACAATAACCCGGCCAGGGCAAACAAGCCCAGGGTCTCGCCGGAAAGCCAGCCCGTCTCGTTGCCGTTCACAATCGCATACACCGCCAGCATCATCGACGCCGTAATGCTCAACGCCCCGGCGACATCGAGCTTCTGCGGACGCAACTCGGCGCCATGCGCAGGCAGCAGCCGCAAACACAGCCCATAGACCACGATCCCGATCGGCAGGTTGACGAGGAAGATCCAGTGCCAGCTCAAGGTGCTCGTAAGCAATCCGCCCAACAATACCCCCAGGCTGCCGCCGCCCGCGCAGACAAAGCCGTAGACCCCCATCGCCTTGGCGCGCTCGCCCTGCTCGGTGAACAGATTCATGATCAACGACAACGCCACCGCCGACACCACCGCCCCGCCGAGCCCCTGCACGGCGCGCGCCCAGACCAATTGCTGCTGCGTCGCGGCCATCCCGCAAATCAGCGAAGCCAGCGTAAACGATGCAATCCCGATCAGGAACAAACGCCGCTGGCCGAAGAAATCCCCCAGCCGGCCGCCGAGAAGCAGAAAACCGCCGAAGGTGAGCATATAGGCGTTCACCACCCACACCAGCGAAGTTTCGCTGAACCCAAGGTCGGCCCGGATCGAAGGCAGCGCCACATTCACGATCGTGGTATCGAGCACGATCATGAGCACGCCGAAACACAAGACGATCAACGCCAGCCAGCGGTTATGGGTTTGTGCATGATGGCCTGTTTGCATAGCGCTAACCTCACAATTAAAAATACCAGGCCAAGCCTGGGAAGAAAAACCAATTTGAAGATACGGCCTTGAAACGAAAAAAGGGTTAGCTAAAAAGCTAACCCTTTGATATTCCTGGTGGGCCGTGCGGGGCTCGAACCTGCGACAAACGGATTAAAAGTCCGCTGCTCTACCAACTGAGCTAACGGCCCTTGAGATGAGACTCTCATCTCGGAAAGCGCGCAATTATGAAGAAAAGCGCCGGTGGCGTCAATGCTGGATTGCAATTTCCTTTGCTTCAGCAACCCATCCCATCAAGCGATTTCGATGCAAGCCTATGTGCAGGAAAGAATTTCCCCGCGCATCACCTCATGCCGGGAAAACGGCCCTGCATTGCGCGCATGATCTTGCTCATGCCGCCCTTCGAGAACATTTTCATCATTTTCTGCACTTCCTCGAACTGGTTGAGCAGGCGGTTGACCTCCTGCACCTGGACCCCTGCGCCGGCGGCAATGCGGCGCTTGCGCGTGGCCTTGATGATATCCGGCTTGCGGCGCTCCAAGGGAGTCATGGCATTGATGATGCCCTCAATGCGGCGCAAGGCCTTGTCGCCTGTCTCGCTATTGACTTGGCCCATCATGCCGGAAATCTGCGCGGGCATCTTGTCCATCAACGAGCCCATGCCACCCATCTTGCGCATTTGCAGCATCTGCGCCTTGAAGTCTTCAAGGTCGAAATTCTTGCCGGACTTGACCTTGTCGGCCAGCTTCTTGGCTTCGTCCAGGTCCACGTTCTTCTGTGCCTGCTCGATCAGCGAAAGCACGTCGCCCATGCCCAGCACGCGTGACGCCATGCGCTCAGGATGGAACAACTCTATGCCATCGACCTTTTCGCTCACGCCGATGTACTTGATCGGCTTGCCGGTGACATGGCGCACGGACAATGCCGCGCCACCTCGGGCATCGCCGTCGAGCTTGGTGAGCACCACGCCGGTCAAGGGCAGGGTTTCTCCGAATGCGCGTGCGGTGTTGACCGCATCCTGACCCTGCATGGCATCGACCACGAACAGAGTCTCGATCGGGTTGAGCAACTCATGCAGCTGCTTGATTTCCGCCATCATGGCTTCGTCGATGCCCAGGCGGCCCGCGGTATCGAAGATCAGCACGTCATAGAAATGCCGCTTGGCGAAGTCGAGGGCCTGCGCGGCGATATCCGCAGGCTTTTGCGTCGCATTGGAATCGAAACAGTCCACTTCCAGGCTCTTGGCCAGGGTTTTCAACTGCTCGATCGCGGCAGGCCGGTAGACGTCGGCGCTGGCCAGCAGCACCTTCTTTTTCTCGGCCTTCAGCAGCCGTGCCAGCTTGGCTGAGGTGGTGGTCTTGCCGGAGCCCTGCAAGCCTGCCATGAGGACGATGGCGGGAGGATTGGTGGCAAGATTGAGGCCGACGTTCTGCTCGCCCATGAGGCGGGTGAGCTCTTCGTGCACGACCTGGATCACGGCCTGGCCTGGAGACAGGCTTTGCAGCACTTCGCGGCCTACCGCGCGCTCCTTCACCTGGCTGACGAAATCCTTGACCACCGGCAAGGCCACATCGGCCTCCAGCAATGCCATGCGCACTTCGCGCATGGCGTCGGTGATGTTCTCTTCCGTGAGGCGGGCGTGCCCGCGTAGGGTTTTGACGACTTGCTGTAATCTGCTGCTGAGGTTTTCGAACATGATGGATACCAGTGGCGGCCGCCGTGGATTAACGCGTGCGTCAGGCGGCTGCATGTTATAGTGTTGTGAATATATGAATTCTAACCCAAGTCATCCCGTATGATTGCGTTTCTACCCGCTATTACCGCATTGATTTACCTGTTGGTGGCCGTCAACTACTGGCGCCAGACCAAGACCAGCGACGCATCGACCCCTTCCAAGCAGAATTGGCAGTCCGGCCTGATCGCCGTCGGGCTGGTGCTGCACGCGCTCTCGCTTTATTGCCACTTGTTCTCGCAGGGACTCAACCTGAGCTTTACCAATGCGCTGTCCACCATCCTCTGGCTCACCGTGCTTATTTACTGGATCACCAATATCAAGCACCACCTGCATAGCCTGCAGGCGTTCGTGCTGCCGCCAGCGGCCTTTTTCGTATTGCTGCAGGCATGGCAGCCCGAATCGCACGTGATCCCCTACGCCGACCAGCCCTTGTTCGTGGCCCACCTGGTGATTGCGATGCTGGCCTACAGCCTGCTGACTTTTGCCGCGCTGCATGCCTTGCTGATGACGGCCGCCGAACGCAAGCTGCACCAGAAATCGAGCTGGCTCAAGCTGCCCGACTTCCCGCCGCTCATGACGATGGAAACCCTGCTGTTCCGCATCATTACGCTGGGATTCATCCTGCTGACGCTGACCCTGATCAGCGGCATGATGTTCTCGGAGCTGTTGTTCGACCAGCCGTTCCAGTTCAACCACAAGAACGTGTTCACCATTCTCTCGTGGCTGATCTTCGGCGGGCTGCTGTTTGGCCGCTACCGCTACGGCTGGCGCGGACGCACCGCGGTGCGCTGGACCTTGAGCGGATTTGTCGTGCTATTGCTGGCTTATGCCGGCAGCAAGTTCGTGCTGGAAGTCCTGCTGCACCGCTAAAGCAGCTAACAAAACACTTCTGGCTATATATCAACGCAGGCTGATGACAGGCCAGCCCGCTTCCTCCGCATACGTCTTGAGCGTAGGGTCCGGATCCACCGCCACAGGCTTGTCCACCAGCTTCATCAATGGCAGGTCATTATGGGAATCGCTGTAGAACCAGGTAGTTTCGAAGTCGCTTAATGCCTGGTTGCGCTCTTCCAGCCACTCGTTGAGCCGCGTGATCTTGCCGGCCTGGAAGCTTGGGGTTCCCGTCACCTTGCCGGTAAACCTTCCATCCACTTCCTCTGGCGTGGTGCCAATCAGGTTATCGATGCCGAACTCGTGCGCGATCGGGGTGGTCACAAAGCTGTTGGTCGCGGTAATGATCATGAGCAGGTCGCCATTCTGGCGGTGCTTCTCCACCAATGCGCGTGCCTTGTCGGTGATCATGGGGCGGATTTTCTGCGCCATGTATTCGCGGTGCAATACGTCCAACTCGCTGCGCGGACGTTCGCTCAGGGGCTTGAGCTGGAAATCCAGGAAGGCGTAGATATCCAGCCTGCCGGCCTTGTAATCCTCATAAAAGGCAATATTCTTGGCCAGGTGTTCCTGCTCGTTGAGCAATCCCTTGCTGATGAGGAACTGGCCCCACTGGAAATCGCTGTCGCCAGCCAGCAGCGTGTTATCGAGGTCGAACAATGCGAGCTGCAAAATGTTTCTCCGTCTACGGCAAAAATTGTTAGAGTTTAGCTCATGAACCCGAAGTATGCGATCATCCCCGTGCCGCAAGGCCATCCAGGGCAATGAACCTGCCTGACTACCTGGTTCCGGCCGCCTGGCAATGGGTTGCCAATGCGCTGGCGCTGGCCCTGCTTGCCTATGCCGTCATCAAGTCCCCCTGGAGGCATTTGAGCGATCCGGCATTGCAACACGTTTTCCTCGGGTCCATCGTGGCGTTGATGGTCATTTGGAGCGTCAAGGCGGGCATACGCCCCGGCCTGAACATCCACCTCCTGGGCGCCACGGCCTTGTGCCTGATGTTCCGTTGGCAACTGGCGCTGATCGCGCTGGCGTTGATCCTCGTCAGCATCACCGCATTCGGCATGGCGGGATGGCAAACGCTGGGCGTCAACTTCATCATCATGGCCGCTATCCCGGTGGCTTTCAGCTACAACCTGTTCCGCCTAGTGGACAGCAAGCTGCCCAACCACCTGATCATCTACATCTTCGCCTGCGGCTTTCTATGCGCGGGACTCACCATCAGCCTGTGCGGCTTGAGCGCGGTGCTGATGCTAAGCGGCATGCAGGCCTACCCGCTTGATTACCTGTTCAGCAACTACCTGCCCTACTTCATCCTGATCGCCTGGTCGGAAGCTTTTCTTACCGGCATGGCGGTCACGCTGATGACGGCGTTCCGGCCACATTGGCTGGCTACTTTCAGCGACAAGCGCTATCTCAAGACCAAGCATTGACGGCTTAGCTGTGCCGCAACACGCATGGCAAGATAAGTCGAGCCCCAGATGTAATACAACCCGAATAATAAAATGTTGCGAGAGAAACGCACACATTGTCCCTTCCGGACTTTTACCGGCTTTGCGCAATAAAAAAGGCGCCCAGGAGGCGCCTTGCTTAACCACTTAAATTGTTTACAAGTGAAAATCGCCAGCAGCCTCAGGCTGGTAATCAATCTTCAATATCCTGTACTGGCGCACGCCTCCCGGCATGGCCCAGTCGATCACGTCGCCGACCCGGTATCCCAGGATGGCAGTGCCCAAGGGAGCCACCACCGAAATGCGGTTGGCCGAAGCGTCCGCATCGGCAGGAAACACCAGCGTGCAGTGCATCTCATGCCCATTCGCCTCGTCGCGCAGCAGCACGCGCGAATTCATGGTCACCACATCCGCGCCGACCTGCTCGGAGGCCACTTCTTCGCTGCGCGCCAGTTCATCTTCGAGGCGGGTAAGGTTGCCTGCCTCGGGGAAGCCGTTCTTGCGCAGTTGCTCAATCATGGAAAACAGCCGGTCCATATCAAAACTTGTTACCTGGATTGCACCTTGCAACATGGGGATTCCTTTACTTTTACCTTGATGATATTCGATCGTTAAATGAATGAATGCACTATACCTGCGGATGTGCCCGCTCGGCATTCGCATGCAGTTTGTTGAGGGCGTTCAGGTAGGCCTTGGCCGAGGCGATCACGATATCCGTATCCGCCCCCTGCCCGTTGACGATGCGCCCGCCCTTGGACAACCGCACCGTCACCTCGCCCTGCGCATCGGTACCGCTGGTGATGTTGTTGACGGAATACAGCAGCAGCTCGGCGCCGCTGCTGATAATCTTCTCGATAGCCTTGAACGCCGCATCGACAGGGCCGCCGCCAGTAGCGTCCGCACGGCGCTCGACGCCGTTCTCCGCCACGGTCACCTCCGCATGCGGCACTTCGCCCGTCTGCGACGCCACATGCAGGTAGCTCAGCTTGAAGCTTTCCTCGTTGACCACGTTATCGCTGACCAGGGCCTGGATATCCTCATCGAATATCTCGGACTTCTTGTCCGCCAACTCCTTGAAGCGCGCGAATGCCGCATTGAGCGCATCCTCGCTTTCCAGGGTGATGCCCAGCTCGGTGAGACGGGTGCGGAAAGCATTGCGCCCGGACAACTTGCCCAGCGTCAGCTTGTTGGCGCCCCAGCCCACATCTTCCGCACGCATGATCTCGTAAGTCTCGCGGTGCTTGAGCACGCCGTCCTGGTGGATGCCGGACTCATGGGCGAACGCGTTCGCGCCGACGACAGCCTTGTTGGGCTGCACCGGATAGCCGGTGATCGTCGATACCAGCTTGGATGTCGTCACGATCTGCGTGGTATCGATGGTGGTATCGAGCTGGAACACGTCGCGGCGGGTCTTCACCGCCATCACCACTTCCTCCAGGCTGGCATTGCCCGCCCGTTCGCCCAGGCCGTTGATGGTGCACTCCACCTGCCGCGCGCCGGCCAGCACGGCAGACAGCGAGTTCGCCACCGCCATGCCGAGGTCGTTGTGGCAGTGGGTCGACCACACCACCTTGTCGGCGTCCTTCACGCGCGCAATCAGTTGCGCCATGCGCTCGCCCCATTGCTGCGGCACGGAGTAGCCCACGGTGTCAGGCACGTTGATGGTCTTGGCGCCTGCCGCGATCACGGCGTCGAACACCTGCACCAGGAAATCGATGTCGGACCGCACGGCATCCTCGGCGGAGAACTCGACGTCGTCGGTATATTCTAGCGCCCACTTCACTGCCTGCACGGCACGCTCCAGCACCTGCTCAGGTGTCATGCGCAGCTTGTTCTGCATATGGATCGGGCTGGTCGCGATAAAAGTATGGATGCGGCGCTTCCTGGCCGGGCTGATCGCCTCTCCCGCGCGGCGGATGTCGTTCTCGTTGGCGCGCGCGAGCGAACAGACGGTGGACTCGGTAATCACTTCGGCAATGGCGCGGATGGCATCGAAATCCCCGGGGCTCGCCGCTGCAAAACCGGCCTCGATCACATTCACGCCCAGCTTTTCCAGTTGACGGGCGATTCGCAGCTTCTCTTCCTTGGTCATGGCCGCGCCAGGGCTTTGCTCGCCGTCGCGCAGGGTGGTATCAAAAATGATGAGCTGGTTCTGTGTCATGGCCTGAAATTCCATCAACGTTTGGGTTTATGAGCGGAAGCGTCTCAGTAGGTATGGCTAAAGCTGGGCAGGAGCAATACTAGCGCGGGCTGCGCAGCATCAGGCTCGCCGGGGCCAAGAAAGCCCGGGCAAGGGGGAAATCCGGATTGTGCCTGAAGTTCTGCATAGGTGATTGAATATAATTCTTTTCCTCCCGCAAGGCAAGCCGAAGCCCTGGCATGCCTGCGGATTCAAGCCGGCAACTTGGCGCGTGGGCGAATTTGAGGCACGATGGCGGACATTAACCCGCAATCGCTTACAGGCCAGCATGTCCCATACCACATTTCCATTACGCACCTTTTTCCTACGTGGGCTGAAAAGCGCATTTTTCCAGCGAGTGAATGTTGAAGGACTGCGGATCAGCCCATTGCAGCTACTATTGATGCTGGCGATTACCACTGCCGGCAGCATCCTGATGGGACGGCTGGTGATCATCGGCCAGGCGGAATTCTTTCCCAAGGCGTTGCTCTGGGGCTGGCTGGTCGTGCTGCTGTTGCTATGGCTGTGCTGGTACCTCAGCGACCACGCGCGCGCGCACGGCCTGCAGGTGCAGGCCGCCGCATTGTTTGCCATCGGCACCGCGCAGGCGTTCGTGCTGGATATCCTCAGCACCTTGGTCTATGTCGGCCTAATCCAGCCGCAAGGCCTGGATGGATCCGCCTGGCACTGGGCACTGTATATCGCCACCACCACCTGGGCGGCGCTGGCCTTCTGGCTGCTGCTGACACGCAGCACGCAAGTGCCGGGCAGACTCATCTTGCTGACCGGGATATTCGCGTTTGGCGCGCCGCTGATCGTGCATTTTTCACAAGCCCCCATGTACTGGCTGCCTTATGAAGAGGATAGCGCCGGCACGGACAACAGCCTGCAGCTGACCCAGGAAAAGCTGGAAACCCAACTGCAGCTCGCCAGCAAGCAACGTGCAGCCGTCAAGCCTGAGCGGCCAGGCGTTGTCGACCTGTTCAGCATCAGCTATGCGCCTTATGGCGACGACGAGGTATTCCTGCGCGAGAGCAGCATGGTCAATGCCGTCATCGAGGAGCGCTTCGATGCCGCAGGTCATATGCAGGAGCTCGTCAACCACCCTGCCACCCTGGAAACCCTGCCATGGGCCAGCCTCGAAAACCTGGAGCGCGCCATTAACCGCGCCGCAGACCTCATGAATACCGAGGAAGACGTGCTGTTGATCTACCTTACCTCGCATGGCGCGCAGAACGGGGAACTCGCCGCCTCGCTCTGGCCGTTGGAAATGGACATGCTCACCTCGCAGGCCCTCAACCTGTGGTTGGACAAGGCAGGCGTCAAGTACCGCGTCATCGTGGTATCGGCGTGCTATTCCGGCAGCTGGATAGCGCCGTTGCAGAACGAGAACACGCTGATCATGACCGCAGCCGACGCCACCCATACCTCATTCGGCTGCGGCAACGGCTCGGAGTTGACCTTCTTTGGCCGCGCCTTGTTCGACGAAGCCTTGCGTAACACCTATTCATTCGAAGAGGCTTTCCAGCATGCCCTGCCTGTCATCCGCAAGCGCGAACAGCAAGCAGGCAAGACGGATGGCCCTTCCAACCCGCAAATCCATGTCGGTGAAAAAATAAAGCCCGTGCTGCAGGCGTTGCAGCACGGGCATTGATCCAGCAAGCGCTTAGTTTTATTGACCGGGAGGAGCGGACTGGTCGGCAGCGGCGGGCTTCGGCTTGCGCTTGCCCCATAGCCAGAGGATATAGCCTGAGACCCCGTAGGCCAGGAACACGGCGAACAGCACTTCCGGCGGACTGTAGGAAATCAGCACGAACGCCAGCACGATCAGCAGGATCACGACGAACGGCACGCTGCGGCGCAGGTTGATGTCCTTGCCGCTGTAGTAACGCAGGTCGCTCACCATGGATAGGCCGGCAAACAAGGTGATGAACCATGCCACCCACTGCATCTTGACGGCATCAAAAAACACCTCCGTGCCGCTCACGTGGTTTTCATACGACACCCAGACCAGCCCGGCAAGCAGGGCAGCAGCCGCAGGGCTGGGCAGGCCCTGGAAATAGCGCTTGTCGCTTTCGTCCAGCTTGGTGTTGAAGCGCGCAAGGCGCAAGGCCGCACCGGCGCAATAGATGAAAGCAGCGATCCATCCGAGCTTGCCCAGCGGTTTCAGGGCCCAGACGTACATCACCAATGCCGGCGCGACGCCGAACGACACCATGTCGGACAGGCTGTCGTACTCGGCGCCGAACGCGCTTTGTGTATTGGTCATGCGCGCCACCCGGCCATCGAGGCCGTCCAGGACCATGGCAATGAAAATCGCCACGGCGGAATGCTCAAAGTTGCCGTTCATGGCCTGCACAATCGCATAGAACCCGGCAAAAAGCGCCGCTGTGGTGAACAGATTGGGCAACAGATAAATGCTGCGCTCGCGCAGGCCGGCCTCCATGAAGGAGCGGTGGCGGTGTGGACGGTTGGGAATGTCAGCCATTCAAGCATTTCCTCATTGAACGATCGTGCAGGATATCTGCACGCAAAACTGCGCACAGTATAGCAAGCACATGGCCATCATGCGCGCGCTCGATACCATATAAAGCGTCAGTCCATGGTAGTATCGCGGCTTGAATTTTGGCTAAGCATCATGGAATTTACCCTTATCAAGCAAGACGGCGCCGCGCGGCGTGGCACCGTCAGCCTCGCGCACGGCGATGTGCAAACCCCGGCCTTCATGCCGGTCGGCACTTATGGCTCCGTCAAGTCGTTGTCCCCGGTCGAAGTGCGCGACACCGGCGCGCATATCCTGCTCGGCAACACCTTCCACCTCTGGCTGCGCCCCGGGCTGGAAGTCATCAGCGAATTCGGCGGCCTGCACCAATTCATGGGCTGGGACGGCCCCATCCTCACCGACTCGGGCGGCTTTCAGGTTTGGAGCCTGGGCGACCTGCGTAAGATCACCGAGGAAGGCGTGCGCTTCCGCTCCCCCATCAATGGCGACAGCTGTTTTCTCACGCCCGAAGAATCCATGCGCATTCAAAAAGTGCTGAACTCGGACATTGTCATGATCTTCGACGAGTGCACGCCCTATCCCGCGACGCATATCGAAGCGCGCGACTCCATGCGCCTCAGCCTGCGCTGGGCCGCGCGCAGCAAGGCCGCGCACCAGGGCAACCCGAACGCGCTGTTCGGCATCATCCAGGGCGGCATGTACGAAGACCTGCGCGACGAATCGCTCGCCGAGCTCGCCGAGATCGGCTTCGACGGCTATGCGATCGGCGGCCTCTCGGTAGGCGAACCCAAGGAAGACATGCTGCGCATCCTCGCCCACACCGCGCCGCAAATGCCGCAGGACAGGCCGCGCTACCTGATGGGCGTGGGCACGCCTGAAGACCTGGTCGCCGCCGTAGCGCACGGCGTGGATATGTTCGACTGCGTGATGCCGACCCGCAACGCGCGCAACGGCTGGCTGTTCACGCGCCATGGCGACATCAAGCTCAAGAACGCGCGACATCGGAAGGATACGCGACCGCTGGACGAGGACTGCAGTTGCTATACCTGCCGCCACTTCAGCCGCGCCTACCTGCACCACCTGCACCGCAGCGGCGAGATCCTCGGCGCGCGCCTCAACACCATCCACAACCTGCATTATTACCAGGAATTGATGGCCGGGATGCGCCAGGCCATTGAGCAAGGCCGGTTTGCCGCTTTCGCTAGCGAGTTCAGGCAAGGGCGGCAGAAATTGCAGCAAGCAGCATAATCCAGCGCATATGCCACAATATGTTAGAATTTTGGGCTAATATTTTGCGCTTCAAGTATTTCTACCCATTGAAAAGAAAGGTTTACCCGTGTTAATCGCTTCTGCGTACGCTGCTGATGCAGCCCAGGCCGCTCCAGACTGGATGAGCTTCCTTCCCTTGATCGTTATCTTCGTGCTGTTCTGGTTCATGCTGATCCGCCCGCAAATGAAACAGGCCAAGGAACAACGCAAATTGATCGAGGCCCTGCAAAAAGGCGACGAAGTGACCACCAGCTCCGGCATCGTCGGCCGCATCACCAAGGTAGGCGAAGGCTACGTCAGCCTGGAAATCGCGCCGGAAACCGTGATTACCGTACAAAAGCACACTGTGCAAACCCTGTTGCCCAAGGGCACCATCAAGTCCCTGTAACATAGCCGCTATACACTTGACTCACGATCTTTAACATCACTGAAACACTGAAATGCGAGCCGCTTCATGAACCGCTACCCTTTATGGAAGTACCTGATGGTGCTGGTTGTCGTCCTGGTAGGCCTGCTTTATGCAGCCCCTAACCTGTTCGGCGAATCCCCGGCCGTGCAGATCACCGCAGCCAAGGCCAATACCAAGGTGGATGCAGCGCTGCTGGAAAACACGGAGAACATCCTGAAGCAGGAGAACATCCCGTTTGAGGCGCTGTTCCTCGACGTCACCGGCGTCAAGGTCCGCTTCCCCAGCACCGACATCCAACTGCAGGCCAAGGACGCGCTCCAGGCGCGGCTGGGCAAGGATTACGTGATTGCGCTCAACCTGCTTTCACGCTCCCCTGAATGGCTGCGCAGCATAGGCGCGCGCCCGATGTACCTGGGCCTGGACCTGCGCGGCGGCGTGCACTTCCTGCTGCAGGTGGACATGAAGGCGGCGCTCGACCAGGCGGCGGAACGCTATGTCGGCGATTTCCGCAGCGCATTGCGCACCGCCCGGCTCAGCTATCTCGGTGTTTCGCGTGATGGGCAGGCCGTCAATGTCCGTTTCAAGGACATTGCCGAGCTCAACAAGGCGCAACGCGCACTGGAAAAAGATTATCCCGACCTCGCCTTCCGCACTTCCGACCGCGGCGAAGACAAAGTCCTGACCGCCGTATTGAGCGAGCCTGCGAAAAAACGCATCCAGGAATTCGCCATCAAGCAGAACATCCAAACCCTACACAACCGTATCAACGAATTGGGCGTTGCCGAGCCCGTGATCCAGCAGCAAGGCATTGACCGTGTCGTCGTGCAACTGCCTGGCGTACAGGATACCGCCAAGGCCAAGGAAATCCTCGGCCGTACCGCCACGCTGGAAATCCGCATGGTAGACGAGGACAAGAGCAACGCCGTGAGCCTGGAAAACGCCTCCAAGGGCCAAGTGCCGTTCGGCACCGAGTTCTACACCGACCGTAACGGCATCCCCATGCTGGTCAAGAAAAACGTGGTGCTGACCGGCGACTACATCACCGATGCCGGTCCGGGCATGGACCAGCAAGGCGGCGGCGCAGTGGTGCACGTCACCCTGGACGGCCGCGGCGCGCGCATCTTCAAGCAGGCCACGCGTGAAAACGTCGGCAAGCGCATGGCGATCCTGCTGATCGAGAAAGGCCAGGCGGAGGTGATTACCGCTCCCGTGATCCGAGAGGAAATCGGCGGCGGACGCGTACAGATTTCCGGCATGGCGAATACGCAGGAAGCCACCGACGTCGCCCTGCTGCTGCGTGCCGGCGCACTGGCCGCCCCGATGGAGATCATCGAGGAGCGTACCGTCGGCCCCAGCATGGGCGAAGCCAATATCGAGCGCGGCATGCATTCCACCCTGTGGGGCTTTGTGGCGATCTCAGTATTCATGATTGTCTACTACATGCTGTTCGGCACGGTTTCCGTGCTGGCGCTGAGCATCAACCTGCTGTTGCTGGTTGCCCTGCTCTCCATGCTGCAAGCCACGCTTACATTGCCTGGCATCGCGGCGGTCGCGCTGACCCTGGGTATGGCGATCGATGCCAACGTGCTGATCAACGAACGTATCCGCGAGGAACTGCGCAACGGCAATACGCCGCAGGCTTCCATCCATGCGGGTTATGAGCGTGCATTCGGCACCATCCTCGATGCCAATGTCACCACCATGATCGCGGGCCTGGCGCTGTTCATGTTCGGCACCGGCCCGGTCAAGGGCTTTGCCGTCGTGCACGTGCTGGGCATCCTAACCTCGATGTTCTCGGCAGTGCTGGTTTCCCGTGCGGTCATCAACCTGATCTACGGCTATCGCCGCAAGATCAGCAAGCTGTCCATCGGCTAACTATCGATCAACAGGTAAACACTAGAGTAAACATCATGGAATTTTTCAGAATCAAAAAAGATATACCGTTCATGAGCTATGGCCGTCTCACGACGACCATCTCGCTCGTGACCTTCCTGTTGTCGGTATTCTTCCTGGCCACCAAGGGCCTGCACCTGGGCGTAGACTTCACTGGCGGCACGATGATGGAGGTCAGCTACCCGCAAGCGGCCAACCTCGACAGCATCCGCAAGTCGGTCGACGAGATCGGCCTCAAGGATGCCACCGTGCAGAATTTCGGTACCAGCCAGGACGTATTGATCCGCCTGCCGATCAAGCCCGGCCTGTCGACCGCGCAGCTTTCCGAAAAAGTGCTGGCGGCGCTTTCCGCCGACAATCCGGAGGTCAAGCTGCATCGCGTCGAGTTTGTCGGCCCGCAAGTCGGCCAGGAACTGTACGACAAGGGCGCGCTGGCGATGCTGTTCGTCTGCGTCGGCATCATGGCCTACCTGGCCATGCGTTTCGAATGGCGCTTTGCCGTGGCGGCCGTGATCGCCAACATGCACGACGTCATCATCATCCTCGGCTTCTTTGCCTTCTTCCAGTGGGAATTCAACCTCACGGTGCTCGCCGCGGTGCTCGCCGTGCTGGGCTACTCCGTGAACGAGTCCGTGGTGGTGTTCGACCGGGTGCGCGAGAATTTCCGCAAGATGCGCAAGGCCAGCGTGCCTGAGGTGATCAACAATGCGATCACCCGCACCATGTCGCGCACCATCATCACCCACTTTTCGACCGAGCTCATGGTACTGTCGATGCTGTTCTTCGGCGGCGAGGTGCTGCATAACTTCGCCTTGGCCCTCACCATCGGCATCCTATTCGGTATTTACTCCTCGGTACTGGTGGCCAGCCCGATCGCCATGTACCTTGGCGTATCGCGCGAGAACCTGATCGGCGGCGAAAGGAAACCCGAGGCGGAAGAAGCCCTGCCTTGACAAAGCCGGCGCTTCGCGCCGAAACTAGCGGTATCTCATTCCCCGATTGATACCGTTGGACAGTTCCTTACTATGGCAGCTGGGCATTCTTGCCCTGCTGCTATTCGCTTCCGCTTTTTTCTCCATGGCCGAAACCAGCCTGTTGATGCTCAACCGGCACCGGCTCACCATCCTCGCCAAAGAAGGATTACGCAGCGCCGAATTTGCCACCAGGCTGCTCAACGAGCGCGAGCAGTTTCTCGGCGCCATCCTGCTGGGCAATACCCTCGCCAATGCCGCAGCTGCAACGCTTGCCGCCTTCATCAGCATCCGCCTGTTCAACCTCGGCGAGCTGCTGATGCCGGTTTCCACCGTGCTCATTACCTTTGCCATCCTGGTCTTCAGCGAAATCACGCCCAAGGTCATCGCCTCCCGGCATGCCGAGCCTCTCGCCCTGTCGTTCAGCTATGTATTGCTGCCGTTGGTCAAGGCCGGCTACCCGTTGATATGGCTGGCCAACCTGTGCGCCAACAGCCTGCTGCGCCTGTTGGGCATGAAAGTCAGCTTCACCGAGAGCAACCATACCACCAGCATAGAGGAACTGCGCAGCATCTTCAGCGAAACCACCAGCCCCATCCCGCAAAAACACCGCGAGGTATTGCTGAACCTGCTGGATCTGGAGCAGACCACCGTCGATGAAATCATGACCGTGCACACGCAGCTTGAGATCATCGATTTCGAGGCGCCGATGGAGGAAATCCTCGCCCAGATTACCGAGAGCCAGCATTCGCGGCTGCCGGTGCGCAACGGGCCGAACGAGGAAATCATCGGCATGCTGCGCATCCGGGACATCATGAATGTCTTGCGTACCAAGCCCCTCAGCCAGCAGCTGCTGAGCCAGCATATGGAAGCGCCTTACTTCATCCCTTCCGGTACGCCTGTCTATACTCAGATGCAGGAATTCAAGCAGTGCCAGCAACGCATTGCCCTGGTCGTGGACGAGTACGGTGAACTCAAAGGCTTGGTCACACTCGAAGATATCATCAAGGCGATTATTGGCGATTTTGCAAATGTATCCGCGGAACAACGCCTGGCATACCGCAAGGAAGATGGGGGCAGTTGGCTCGTGGATGCAAGCAACAGTCTGCGCGACATCAACAAAAAACTGGGTATCGACCTGCCGCTCGATGGCCCGCGCACCCTGAACGGGTTGATTGTCGAACATTTCGAGGATATCCCGGAGCCTGGCATCGGGCTCAAAATCGGTGACTACAAGCTGGAAATCCTCAAAACCCAGGATCGCGCTGTAAAAACTGTAAGAATTCATCCGTAATAGTCATTACATGGCAAAAATCTTGCATGTAAAACTATGCAGCCGGTAATAACCCTACTCAATTCAGACTTGAAAATTTCTGCATTCGGCTCAAAATAGATCAAACGTATGGCTAGCATCAAACATCAGGACAATATCGTTGAGAAGGTAGGCAACGCAAAAACCAAGCCTCCCTCGATGTACAAAGTCATTCTGCTGAATGATGACTACACGCCCATGGAATTCGTGGTGGATGTCATGCAGCGCTTTTTTCAGAAAAACCGTGAACAAGCGACGCAAATCATGCTCCAAGTACATACCGAGGGCGCGGGCGTATGCGGCGTGTATCCGCACGGCATCGCCGAGACCAAGGTAAACCAAGTCATTAGTTATGCCCGTGAGCACCAGCACCCGCTGCAATGCACCATGGAAGAAGCCTGAAGAAAGCTGAGGAAGCTTAGATGATCGCGCAAGAACTTGAAGTATCCCTACACATGGCATTCATGGATGCCCGGCAGAAACGCCACGAGCTCATCACCGTGGAGCACCTGCTGCTGGCCATGATCGACAACCCGACTGCGGCGGACGTGTTGCGCTCGTGCGGGGCCAACCTTGACAATCTGCGCACCGAGCTCAACAACTATATCGAAGAGCATACGCCTACGGTGGAAGGCAACGAGGAAGTCGACACTCAGCCGACGCTGGGCTTCCAGCGCGTGATCCAACGCGCCATCCTGCATGTGCAGTCTTCCGGCAAGAAGGAAGTCACCGGCGCCAACGTGCTGGTCGCCATCTATGGCGAAAAGGATTCCCATGCGGTCTTCTTCCTGCACCAGCAGGGCATCACGCGCCTGGACGTGGTCAACTATATCTCCCATGGCGTCGCCAAGGTCACCGACGGCAGCAACGCCAAGCGCCCTGAAACCGAGCAGGAGGCCGAAACCGAGGCCTCCCCGTCCAGCGCGCTGGAAAACTACACCCAGAACCTCAATCAGCAGGTGCTGGCAGGCAAAATAGACCCCTTGATCGGCCGCGCCCAGGAACTGGAGCGCGTGATCCAGACCTTGTGCCGCCGCCGCAAGAACAACCCGCTATTGGTCGGCGAGGCCGGCGTCGGCAAGACCGCCATCGCAGAGGGCTTGGCACGCCGCATTGTGGAAGGCAACGTGCCGGAAGTGCTCGAGAACGCCGTGATCTACTCGCTGGACATGGGCGCCTTGCTGGCAGGCACCAAATACCGCGGCGACTTCGAGCAGCGGCTCAAGGCAGTGATGAAGAAGCTGGCTGACCAGCCTGATTCCATCCTGTTCATCGACGAAATCCATACCCTGATCGGCGCGGGCGCTGCCAGCGGCGGCACGCTGGATGCGTCCAACCTGTTGAAGCCGGCGCTTTCCAACGGCTCGCTCAAATGCATAGGCGCGACCACCTACCAGGAATTCCGCGGCATCTTCGAGAAGGACCATGCCTTGTCGCGCCGTTTCCAGAAGGTCGACGTGGTCGAGCCCAGCGTTTCCGAAACCGTGGAAATCCTCAAGGGCCTCAAGTCGCGCTTCGAGAAGCACCACAGCGTGAAATACACCGCCTCTGCCCTGAACACGGCTGCCGAGTTGTCCGCACGCTACATCAACGACCGTCACCTGCCCGACAAGGCCATCGACGTGATTGACGAAGCTGGCGCGGCGCAGCGCATCCTGCCGAAATCCAAGCAGAAGAAGGTGATCGGCAACAAGGAAATCGAGGACATCATCGCCAAGGTGGCGCGCATTCCGCCCAAGAACATCTCCAGCGACGACCGCAACGCGCTGAAGACGCTGGAGCGCGACCTCAAGGCCACCGTCTTCGGCCAGGACAAGGCCATCGAGGCGTTGTCCGCCGCGATCAAGATGGCGCGCAGCGGCCTCGGCAGCCTCAACAAGCCGATCGGCTCCTTCCTGTTCTCCGGCCCTACCGGCGTCGGCAAGACCGAAGTGGCCAAGCAGCTCGCCTATACCCTGGGCGTGGAATTGATCCGCTTCGACATGTCGGAATACATGGAGCGCCATGCCGTGTCGCGCCTGATCGGCGCGCCTCCCGGCTATGTCGGCTTCGAGCAGGGCGGCCTGTTGACGGAAGCCATCAACAAGACGCCATATTGCGTATTGCTGCTGGATGAAATCGAGAAGGCGCACCCGGACATCTTCAATATCCTGCTGCAGGTGATGGACCACGGGACGCTGACCGACAACAACGGCCGCAAGGCGGATTTCCGCAACGTGACCATCATCATGACCACCAATGCAGGCGCGGAAGCGATCAGCAAGACCAGCATCGGCTTCACCCTGGGCAGCAACACCGGCGACGAGATGGGAGACATCAAGCGCCTGTTCAGCCCCGAGTTCCGCAACCGCCTGGACGCGATCGTCTCGTTCGCCCCGCTCTCGGAAGAGATTATCGTGCGCGTGGTCGACAAGTTCCTCATGCAGCTTGAGGACCAATTGCACGAGAAGAAAGTGGAAGCCACGTTCAGCGATGCGCTCAAGGCCTATCTGGGCAAGAAGGGCTTCGACCCGCTCATGGGCGCCCGCCCGATGTCGCGCCTGATCCAGGACACCATCCGCCGTGCCTTGGCGGACGAGTTGCTGTTCGGCAAGCTGTCCAATGGCGGCCATGTGCATGTGGATATCGACAAGGACGACAACATCAAGCTCAGCTTTAACGAGTCGTCGAGCAAGCCCAAGGACAACAAGCCGGCTTTGGAAGCTGATGTCACTGGCTGATGCTCAATATTCAATATTGATGTCGAAAAAACGCCGCAGAAATGCGGCGTTTTTATTTGCATGTCTAACTTTAGATTTTCACTTGGAATGTCCAGCTTCTAACCGGCATAAACCGGATATTTCTGCATGACGGCGGCAAAGCGCGCACTTACCAGCCACGCCTGCAACCAGGCTCGCACCCGGGGATAAGGCGCGGCCTCGAACCAGGACTGATCCACCATGGAAAACTGGCGCACGAACGGGAATATCGCCACATCCGCCAAGCCCGCATGGGCTCCCAGTAAATAGGGCCGCTGCTGCAAGCGCGACTCCAATTGCTGCAGGAACGCTTCGCCCTGCGCACGATACGCCTCGGGCGGCTGTTCGGGAAAACGAATCGCGTATTTATATCGGTCCAACGCGCGTTTGAACGAGCCGTCGTTCTCGGCAATCAAGCTTTCCGCCTGCGCCAGCAGGGCCGGGCTGCCGAGCCAGTCCTCAGGGTCATGCCGTTGCAGCGCCCAGCGCATGATATCCAGGCTTTCATCGATTACGGAACCGTCAGGCAATACCAGCACCGGCACCGTGCCCTTGGGCGACACTTGCAACATATGCGCAGGCTTGGCCTTGAGCGCTATCTCGCGAATGTCCACCGCGATGCCGGCATAATGCAATGCCATGCGGGCGCGCATGGCATAGGGGCAACGCCGGTAGGAATACAGGACGGGCTGCGCCACATCAACCCAGCTTGCGGCAGATTTCGTCAACCAGTACCGGGCCGCGATAGACCAAGCCGCTGTAGACCTGCACCAGGCTGGCGCCTGCCGCGATTTTCTCTTCGGCGTCCTCGCCGCTGAGAATCCCGCCCACGCCGATGATCGGCAATGCGCCGGCAAGATGGACGGAAAGGGATCGGATCACCGCAGTGGAGCGATCGCGCACCGGGGCGCCGGACAAGCCGCCCGCCTCTTCCGCATGCGGCAGGCCCTGCACCGCATCGCGCGCCAGGGTGGTGTTGGTGGCGATCACGCCGTCGAACCGATATTCCATCAGCAATGCGGCAATATCGGCGATCTGCGCCTCGTCCAGGTCAGGTGCGATCTTGAGCGCGATCGGGACATATCGGCCATGCCGGTCGGCCAGCACCTGCTGCTCAAGCTTCAAGGCATGCAGCAACTGGCCCAAGGCCTCTTTCTCCTGCAGGGCGCGCAGGTTCTTGGTATTGGGCGAGGAGATGTTGACCGTGACGTAATGCGCATGGGCGTACACCTTGCGCAGGCAATGCAGGTAATCGTCGACCGCCCTTTCGTTCGGCGTGTCGAAATTCTTACCGATATTGATGCCCAGCACGCCCTTGTACCTGGCGGCAGCCACGTTTCTCAACAAGGCGTCCACCCCGAGGTTGTTGAAGCCGAAACGGTTGATCACCCCCTGCGCCTCGGGAAGGCGGAACATGCGCGGCTTGGGATTGCCGGGCTGGGGACGCGGCGTGATCGTGCCGATCTCGATAAAGCCGAACCCGAGCCCGGCCAGCGCATCGATATAGGCGCCGTTTTTGTCCAGTCCCGCCGCAAGGCCGACCGGGTTGGGGAAATTGATTCCCATCGCCTGGCGCTGCTTGCACTTGGAGGGCCGGGGGTAAAGGTTCAGCAGCCCGGAGCGTTCCAGCCGCTTCAGGTTCTTGAGGGTAAAGTCGTGGGCGCGTTCCGCATCCAGGCGGAACAACCAGGGTTTGGCAATGGAATAAAGCATGAGGGGATTCTACCGGAAAACCCACACCAGCTCACTGGCTATGAAGCCGAAGATCATGCGAATCGATGCCAATAAAAAGGCGCCTTCAAGGCGCCTTTGCGAAGCATCGTCAGATGCGCATTTCAGCAATCCAGCACCAACACCTGTTCGGAAAGCCGGATCATGCGCTCTACGGCGGCAGTGACCCACACGATGCCGTCGCCCACCTGGCCGGTATGCCCGACCTCGACGAGGACTTGCAATATGCCTTCCACCAGTTCATCCGGACAGACGATCTCGATGCGCACCTTGGGACTGTAATCCGTGAGTTCCTCCCGGATGCCGAGCGTAGGGCGCGCCATATGATGGCCGCACCCTTCCACCTTGCTCACCGTCATGCCCGGGAAACCTTTGATATTGCGCAGCCCGGAGCGGATCTTGGGCAGGCGCTGCGGCGGGATAATGGCTTTGATCTCTTTCATGTTCGGCTCCTTGTCATCATGCTTCTACGCGCTGTTCTTCAAACTTGCGATATAGCGTCGGCACCACGACCAGCGTCAGCAGGGTGGAAGTAATCAATCCCCCGATGACCACGATCGCCAGCGGACGTTGGATTTCCGAGCCAGGCCCCGTAGCGAAGAGGAAGGGCACCAAGGCCAGCATCGCCACCGTTGCCGTCATCATCACCGGCCGGAAACGCTGCGTGCACCCCTTGAGGATAGCCTCGTTCTGGCTCAGACCCTCGTCCCGCAGGCTGCGGATATAGGACACTAGCACCACGCCGTTGAGCACGGCGATCCCCCACAGCGCAATGAAGCCGACCGAGGCAGGCACCGAGAGGTATTCCCCGGTCAGGAACAAGGCAATGATGCCGCCAATCGACGCGAACGGCAGCACCATGATGATCATGGTGGCATAACGCACCGAATTGAACAGCAGGAACAACAGGAAGAAGATCGCCCCTATCGTCACCGGAATGATCACCATGAGGTGCCCCATCGCCCGCTCCATGTTCTGGAACTGGCCGCCGAACTCGAGATAGTACCCCTCGGGCAGCTTGAGCTTCTGCGTCAGCACCTGCTGCAACTCGGCCACGAACCCGCCCAGGTCGCGGTCCTTGACGTTGATGCCGACCACCACGCGGCGCTTGGCCAGCTCGCGGCTGATCTGCGCCGGGCCGTCGCGCACCTCGATTTTCGCGAGGTCGCGCAAGGCCACGCGCGAACCGTTGGGCGAGGTGATGAGGATATTGCTGATCGCCTCGATGTTGCCGCGGAAGTTCTCAGGGTAGCGCACCGCCGCGCTGAAGCGGCGCTGCCCTTCGTAGATTTCCGTCGCCACCTTGCCGCCGATCGCGGTCTCGATCACGTCGTGCACGTCCGAGGCATTGATGCCATGGCGCGCGATCGCATGCCGGTCCACGGTGATGTTCAGGTATTGCTGGCCGGAAACCTTCTCCACCTTGATTTCCGTGGCGCCGCGCACGCCGCCGGCAATCCGGGAAATCTCGTCCGCCTTGGCCTTGAGCAGGGTCATGTCCTCGCCGAACACTTTCACAGCCACGTCGGCCCGCACGCCGGTGAGCAGTTCGTCCACGCGGTCGGAAATCGGCTGCGCCATGACAATCTGCACCCCTGGCAGGGACTGCTCCAGCACCTCTCGCATTTTTTCCGCGATATCGTCCTGGGTCCAGCCATCCGGCCATTCTTCACGCGGCTTGAGGCTGATGATCGGCGTCGACTCGTTCTGCGCCTGCGGGTCGGCCGGGCTCTCGCCGCGGCCTACGCCGGATACCGCAGACTTCACGCCCGGCACCTTTTCCATGATCAGCCGCATCGCGTCGCTTTCCATCTTGGTCGATTCCTCGAGCGAGATGTTGGGCACGCGGTTGATCCCCGGCACGATGGAGCCCTCCTTCATTTCCGGGATAAAGGAAGTGCCGAGGAACGGCACCAGCAGGATGGTGCCGATGAACAGGGCGGTGGCGGCAATGATGGTGGTCTTGTCGTGCGACAATGCCCAGTTCAGCATCTTCAGGTAGGGCCGCTTGATCGCCTGGATCAGGCGCGTATCCTCGCCGCTGCCGCCCTTGAGGATGTAGGAGCACAACACCGGGGACAATGTCAGAGAAATCACCAGCGAAATGAACAGCGCGATCGCAATCGTCAACGCCAACGGCGCGAACATCTTGCCTTCCATGCCTTGCAGCGTCATCAACGGCAGGAACACCAGGATGATCACGCCGACGCCGAACAGCACCGGCGTTCCCACCTCGGCGGCGGCTTCCAGCACCACGCGCACCTTGCTTTCGCCAGGACGGTGCCCGAGGTGGTGGAATGCGTTCTCGACCACCACGACCGAGCCGTCGACCATCAGGCCGATCGCGATCGCCAGGCCGCCCAACGACATGAGGTTGGCCGAGATGCCGTAATAGTTCATCGCCATGAAGGTGATCAGCGGCGTGAGAATCAGCGTGCTCACCACGATCAGGCTGGAACGCACATCGCCGAGGAACAGGAACAGGATGATGATGACGAGGATGATGCCCTCGATCAGCACCTTGGTCACCGTGTGCAAGGCGGAATCCACCAGCTCGCTGCGGTCATAGTAAGGCACGATCTGCAATCCGCCGGGCAGCATGCCCTGCTCGTTGATCTCCTTGACTCTGGCCTTGACGCGGCTGACCACTTCCTTGGCGTTGCCGCCGCGCATCATAATGACGATGCCGCCGACGGATTCGGTATAGCCGTTCTTGACCACGGTGCCCACGCGCACCTCATGCCCGACCTGCACTTCCGCCACGTCGCGCATGTAGACCGGGACCCCGTTCTGCTCCTTGAGCACGATATTGCGGATATCGTCGAGATTCTCGATCAGGCCCACGCCGCGGATCAGATATTGCTCCGCATACTGCGGCAACACCCCGCCGCCGCTGTTGGCGTTGTTGCGCGCCAGGGCCATGTAAATGTCTTGCAGCTTCAGGCCGTAGTGGCTCATGCGGTCCGGATTGACCAAGGCTTGGTATTGCTTGACGTAACCGCCCTGGGAATTGATTTCCGCAATGCCCGGGATGCCGCGCAGCAACGGGCGCACCACCCAGTCCTGGATGGAGCGGCGCTCGGTCAGCTCCTCGCGCGACAACGGCTTTTCGCCGTCGGTCGGCTTTTCCAGGGTGAATTGATAGACCTCGCCCAAGCCGGTCGCCACCGGGCCGAGGATGGGCGTCACGCCTTCCGGCATGCGGTCCATCACCTCCATCAGGCGCTCCATCACCAGTTGGCGGGCAAAATACACATCCGTCTTGTCGGTGAACACCAGCGTGATCAACGACAATCCGTTGCGGTTCATCGAGCGCATTTCCTCCAGGCCCGGCAGGCCTGTCATGGCGATTTCCAGCGGTACGGCAATGAAGCGCTCCACCTCTTCCGGGGAACGGCCCGTAGCCTGGGTAGCGATCAGGACCTGGACGTTGGTGACGTCGGGAAACGCATCGACGGAAAGTTTCTTCAGGGCAAAGGCCCCGGCGGCCATCAAGGCCAGCGCCACGACCACGACGATCAGGCGCTGCTTGAGGGCAGCTCTAATGAGGGATTCGATCATGGCCTATTCCAGTTCCTTGCGCTTGCGCTCATTATTGACGTGGAAAGCGCCCTCGATAATGATGGTCTCGCCCTCTTCCAGGCCGGACGACACGGCTGCCATCTCGTTGTACTCGCTGCCCAGCTCCACTTCGCGCAGGCGGAAGCGGTTGGGGCCGATCTCGACATAGACATAGTCCTTGTCGTTCTCGCGCACCACGGCGCGCCTAGGCACTGCCAGTTGCATCGTCGGCTTGGACTGCACGAGCATGGAAACCAGCATGTCCGGCTTGATGGCCTCGTCGCTGTTTTCCAGGTCGGTACGCACCGTCACGGTACGCGTCAGCGGGTTCACCACATCGCCGACGAAAATCAGCTTGCCGGTGAATTTGCGGTTGCTCAGGGCCGGGATCTCGATCTCGACATCTTCCCCTTCCTGCACCAGCTCGACCTGCTGTTCAGGCACTTCAGCCACCGCCCATACGCGCGACAGGTCCGCAACGATGAACAACTCCTCCGCCGGCTGCACCACCTGGCCCAGGTTGACCCTTCGGCTGATCACCGTGCCCGAAAGGCGGGCATCCACGTTGCTGTAGGAACGCAATTGCCCCGAGCTGGCGATTTGCGCGATGGACTTTTCCGACATACCCAGCACCTGCAATTGCTCCTTCGCCGTATATAAGTCGGCCTGGGCAGCGCTCAATTCGGCCTCCCGGCGCTGCAGTTCTGCGGCCCCGATCACGTCGGCCTCGAGCAACTGGCGCGCGCGCTCCACCGCCTTGGTCTGCAACGCGATCTGTTGCGATGCCTTGATGTACAGCAACTGGTTCTGCGCGAGCTCGGTACTGTTCAGCGTTGCAAGCACCTCGCCCTGCTTGACGTCCTGCCCCAGGATCACGTTGATGTCGGTGATGCGCCCGGTGACCGAGGCGCCGATACGCGCCACGCGCTGCTCATCCACCTGGATGCTGCCGGGCACGCGCAAGACTTCCCGGATTTCGGCCTTGCCGGCCGGGGCAATCTTGATCTGGTTCTGCAACAGTTCGGAAAGCTCGACGATGTTGGGGTCTTTGGGCTCATCTGCCGCTTCGTCGGGCGTTGCGGCCGGCTTGCATGCCGAAAGCAGCAAGGCCAGCACGACCAGGCCACTTGTTGCGAAAGTGGAATACGGTTTCAATAGGGAATTGGGGAACATTACGGCTTAACCTCCAGAAGTTCTGTACCAAGCAGGCGCTCTATTTCCAGCATGCTGCTGACATAATCGAATTTTGCGGCAAGGTAATCCTTGCGCACGAGACGGAAAGTGCGCTGGGCATCCATATACTCGAGGATGCCGCGCTCGCCGTAACGATAGGCGGCCTCCGCCACCTTGAGCACCGACTCGGCCTGGCTCAGCAAGCCATTCTCGAAAGCGGCCAGTTGTTGCTGCGCAATCAGGTAGCGCTGATAGGCAGCCTCCATATCCCGGCGCAATCCCAGCTCGCGGTCGTGCAGGGTTGCCTGGGTCTGGCGCACATCGGCGGAAGCCGCCGCAATCGGGCCCTGGCGCCTGTCCCACAATGGCAAGGGAATCGCCACACCGAAGCGCATCTGCCTGAGATCGGGATCCTCTTCGACGCTGGCCTTGAGCGTCAGGCCGGGATTACGCAAGCGCTCTTCCAGCTTGAGTTTGGCCTCGGCGGTTTCAGTCGCCGCCCGTACTTGCGACAATTGCGGGCTGTGCACCACCTGGTCGCGCAACTTCTCCAGCGACGGCAAGCCGTATCCCATGGGCAGCTCGCCTTCCACGTCGTATTCGATCGGGATGCTGGAACCCAGCAAGCCGCGCAAATAGGCCTTGCCTTCGTTTACCCGCACCAAGGCTGACTGGTAATCGCGCTCGGCAGCCAATGCCTCGGTATCGGCCTTGATCAGTTCATACCTGGGCGCCTCGCCGACCTCCACCCGCAACTTGACCCGCTCGCGGATCTGCTGCAACAGGTTACGGTCGCCTTCCACCAGCTTGAGTACGGCCTTGCGCTGGATCACGTCGTAGAATGCATTCTTGACGCGGGAGCGCAGCTCGATCCGGATCAGCTCCGTTCCGGCATCCGCCACCTTGGTCCCCGATTCTGCAGCCGCAATCCTGGCATCGCGCACCCATGGGTACTCCAAAGGTTGGGACAAGCCGACGTTCCAATTGCGGTTATCGCCCTGCCCGCCCGGCGTCAGGTAACGGCTGGGGCCCATCACCGCTTCCACCTGGGGGTTGCTGTACGTCGATGCTGTGGTGACTGCGGCTTGCGCTGCGTCGCGCTGTGCAGCCGCGATACCAAGCGCTGGATTGTATTGCATGGCCGTATCGATCATGTCTGACAGCGTATATGCCGCCAATGCCGACGGCACATGGCCGCATACCAGCATGACAGATAGCACGCGCATAAGAAATGGTCGCAGGCCGACTTGCGGTACTGGCAATGCACCATGCCGGCGCATGCCTGTCTCTATATTTGTTTTCATTTCACTTTTGAACCGATTGATCAACTTTTCCGTATTGATGCATTGCTTATAGCAAACATATGCGGAGCGTACTAGCCTGCCGCGAAAGGCAGGCTCCTGATGCGCATCATTGCCGCAGCTAGGCTCCGCTTTCCTCGGATATCATCGTTTTGCTGGGATATCCTTAGCAAGGCTTGGGCCAGTCTATGCATCAGGAGGTGACGCCGTGATGAATCCGTGATACTGACCAAGGCAGCACTTGCCACTTGAGGACAAGCCGCTCAGGGCGGATTCCAGGCGCAATCAGGCAATAGGAGGACGGGTAATCAGGAAGAGATCGGGTTGGCGGTAAGTCTCGGCCAGAATGGCGAGCTTGAGATCAAAAACAAAGGGAGGGCGAACTAAAGGCATATGCATGACCAGGATGGGCTCGCTGACCTCGCGGTCATTATCCATTTCCACCTGCTGCACATGGGTAAAAGTCGGGTCGTCATACTCCATTGCATACGATTGCTCGGCTTGCTGGGCAAACAAACACAGGCACACAATGGCGCTAAGTAACGCAAATACGCGTTTTGCAAAAGACATGGCTCGATTATAGCCAGAAAATCCAATGCTGAGAACCAGTTTGCGGCATTGCCCCTATATGAAACGCGGCCAACTCGGCGAAGCACTCTGCGGGCCATACAAGTAGTGTTACTGCAAAGCGGCGCAACGGCGCCAGGACTGTGCGCCCTAAACGCGGCGCCAGCTCGTGCCTTGTGCGGTATCCTCAAGGACGATGCCTTGCGCGCTCAACGCATCGCGGATCCGGTCCGCCTCGGCAAAGTTCTTGCCCTTACGGGCAAGCAGCCGCTCCTCGATCAGCCGTTCGATTTCCTCTGCAGCCAGGCCAGCCGAGGCATCCCCTTGCAGAAACTGGTCGGGCTCGCGCTGCAACAAGCCCAATTGCCCGGCAAGCGCCTTGAGCAGGCCGGCCTGCACTACTGAGCCCGTGCGGTTGGCCTCGCTCGCCAGCTCGAACAATACGGCAAATGCTTCCGGCGTATTGAAGTCATCGTCCAGCGCCTGCTTGAATCGTTCCGCATCCGGTTGCTGCCAGTCGATGTCAACCGTCGGCAGCTCAAGGCCGCGCAAGGTATTGTAAAGCCTGGTCAACGCCTGCTTGGCGTCATCCAGGTGGTGGTCGGAATAGTTCAGCGGACTGCGGTAGTGCGCACGCAGAATGAAGAAACGCACCACCTCGGCATCGTACTTTTCAAGCACTTCCCGAATAGTGAAGAAATTGCCGAGCGATTTCGACATTTTCTCGTCATCCACGCGGATAAAGCCGTTGTGCATCCAGTAATTGACGAACGTGCAACCATGCGCGCCTTCGCTCTGCGCAATCTCGTTCTCATGGTGGGGAAACTGCAAGTCCTGCCCGCCGCCGTGGATGTCGAAGTGCTGGCCGAGATGCCGCGCGCCCATCGCGGAGCATTCGATATGCCAGCCCGGACGGCCTGGCCCCCAGGGGGAGTCCCAGCTCGGCTCGCCTGGCTTGGCCGCCTTCCACAAGACGAAATCCATCGGGTCGCGCTTGTGCGCGTCCACTTCCACACGCTCCCCGGCGCGCAAATCCTCGAGCGACTTGCTTGACAGCTTGCCGTAGTTGGCGAAACTGGACACCGCATAATAGACGTCGCCATTATCGGCCGCATAGGCATGCTGATTTTCAATCAGTGCACTGATCATGGCGATCATTTCATGGATATAGTCAGTGGCGCGCGGCTCAAGATCGGGTCGCCAGACGCCAAGCCGTGCTGCATCCTCGTTCATCGCGTCGATGAAGCGGCTGGTGAGCGCAGTGATGGTCTCGCCATTTTCATTCGCGCGCGCGATGATCTTGTCGTCAATATCCGTGATATTGCGCACATAGGTCACGTCGTAACCGGAGCTGCGCAGCCAGCGGTTCACCATGTCGAACACCACCATCACGCGCGCATGCCCCAGGTGGCAGTAGTCGTAGACTGTCATGCCGCAGACATACATGCTGACCTTGCCTGCCACGATCGGGTAAAAAGTCTGCTTTGCGCGCGCAAGCGTGTTATAGATTTTCAGCATAGTTCAGGTTGCGAGGTGTAGGGATTGGAAGATTCGTCATCAAGCAATGTTTGTTGATTATGCCTGCTACGTTGGCAGTAGTGCTTGCATGCGCTTATTGATAGAATTATGACCATAATAATAGCCTGGAATTATAGCATATGCCTATTGCACGCGCGCTGAGCCATAGCCTGCTGATCGCCGCTTTACTGCTCTCGCCGAAGGGATGGGCAAGCGAACTGGACGAAATCAACCAGCTCGCGGAACAAGGTAAAACGGCCCAGGCGCTGCAGCGCCTGAACGGCTACCTGGGCAAGCAGCCCACCGATGCCAAGGCGCTGTTCCTCAAGGGCGTGCTGCTCGCCGAGAGCGACAAGCAGGACGAGGCCATCAAGGTATTCAGCGAGCTCACGGAAAAATACCCGCAATTGCCCGCGCCATACAACAACCTGGCGGTGCTCTACGCCTACCAGGGCAACTATGAAAAAGCCAAGGCCGCGCTCGAGGCTGCCATCCGCACCCACCCGAGCTACGCCACGGCCCACGAGAACCTGGGAGACATCTACGCCCGCATGGCGTCGGAGTCGTATAGCCGCGCCTTGCAACTCGATACCAATAACAGCCGAGCCAAGAGCAAACTCGCCCTCATCAAGGATTTATTGCCGCCGCCCGGCGACATCGCTGCCGCCAAGACGCCATCCAAGGAGGCTGCCAAGCCCAGCCTCGCCGCTGTACCAGCGCCAGCCAAGACCGACACCAAGCCAGTACCCGCGCCTGCCAAGCCTGCGGAAACCAGCAAGCCCGCTGCCGAACCTGTGCCTGCGAACGTCAAGCCCCCCGCGCCGGAAGTGGCGGCTACGCCAACGGCCCCCACAGAACGGAAAAAATCTGATCAGACACAAGCGGTGCTGAATGCCGTAGAATCCTGGGCAAAAGCTTGGTCCAGCCAGAATGTGGAGCAATATCTCGCCAGCTATGCCAAGGATTTCAAGACGCCGAACGGGGAAAGCCGTGCAAGCTGGGAGGCGACACGCAAAACGCGTGTCGGCAAGCCTTCAAGGATCGAAGTCAATTTAACCAACGTGAAAATCAGCATTGAGAATGAACACACTGCGCGCGCCGCATTCCAGCAGTCCTACGAGGCTGATCATTTATCGCAACGCACGCGCAAAGAACTGGTCCTGGTTCAACAGCAAGGCAAGTGGTTGATCCAACAGGAGCTGACAAACCGTTAACCCTATACAGCATGATCAAACGCTTTACCAAACTGTTGTCCACGGCCTTGCTCATCGGGGGCGGCCTGCTGCCCTGGAACGCCACGGCAGACAAATCCAGTCCGCTTCCAGGCAACGTGCTGCCCGCATTCAGCAGCAACCAGGCCGAGCGCCTGCTGGTGCAAAGCCTGCTTGAAATCAACGAAGGCCAGTTGCGCGAGGCCTTGAACACCATTGACCAACTGCTGCAAGCCGTGCCCAACTTCCGCCTCGCCCACCTGGTGCGCGGCGACTTGCTGATGGCTTTTGCGCAACAGTCCACCAAGCTGGGCGATGATAAGAATGCCGCGGTGTCCGACTTTCAGGAAGAGGCCAAGGTCCGGATAGAGCGCCATCTTGCCATCCCGCACGAAGGCAAAATCCCGGACGTCCTCTGGCGCATGGCGCCGGAACAACGCTATGCGATCGTGGTAGATACGGCAAAATCACGGTTATACGTTTACCAGAACCGCGACAGCCAGCCTCATCACTTGGTGGACTACTACATCACCATGGGCAAGAACGGCAGCGAGAAATTTGTGGAAGGGGATAAACGCACGCCGCTGGGGGTTTATACCGCAGGCAAAAAACTGGAGCGCAAGCTGCCCGACTTCTATGGCGAAGCCGCCTACCCCTTGAACTACCCCAACCCGCTGGATAAACAGCAAGGCAAGAAAGGCCACGGCATCTGGCTGCACGGCACGCCCAAGGATGTCTACAGCCGCCCGCCCAAGGCCAGCGACGGCTGCGTCGTGATTGCCAACCCGGACATCAAGGCCCTGACTCCCGTATTGCAGCAAGGCGCAACGCCGGTCATCATCAGCAACAGCCTGCAATGGATCACGCCCGAGGAGGCCAAGCACCGTCAGCAGGCACTGGATCATGCCCTGGAACAATGGCGCCATGACTGGGAAGCGCAGAACACCGAACAATACCTTGCACATTATGCCAAGGACTTCTTTAGCGACAGCGGCAACCTGGAAAACTGGAGCCAGAATAAGCGGCGCATCCAGGCCAGCAAGGCAAAAGTGCAGATCGGTCTATCCAACATCAGCATGTTCCGCTATCCTAATGGCCCAGCGTCCATGGTTTTGGTCAGTTTCGACCAGGACTACAAGAGCGATGCACTCGCCAACCGCATGAAGAAACAGCAGTACTGGGTGTGGGACAATCAGCGCTGGAAGATCATGTATGAAGGTCCCGCATGATGCAGATTTTGACATTGGAGGAAATTCTGATGCGCGCAACCACACGTGCCTTACTCGCCCCGTTCCTGTACCTAGCCATGCTGTGCGCCAGCCTGGCGGCGATTGCCAGCGACAATGCGCCGCAGCAGCTGGAAGTGCAGACCAATCACGGCAGCTTCGTCATCGAGCTATACCCGGACAAGGCGCCTAAAACCGTCGCCAACTTCATCCAGTACGTCACCAGCGACTTCTACACTGGCACCACCTTCCACCGCACCGTGGACCGGTTCATGATCCAGGGCGGCGGCCTCACTGCCGACATGAAGGAGAAACCCACCTTTTCTCCAATCGAGAACGAATCCAACAACGGCCTCAAGAATGAATACGGCTCCGTCGCCATGGCACGTGCATTCGCGCCCAATTCCGCGACTTCGCAATTCTTCATCAACCTGTCGGACAACAAGTTCCTCAACTTCCACAAGCCCGAGGCCGCCTATATCGGTTATTGCGTATTTGGCAAGGTAATCAAGGGCATCGACGTGGTTGAGCGCATAGGCAAGAGCCCGACCAGGGTAGTAGGCGCTCACCTCAACGTGCCGATCGAGCCTGTCGTCATTGAAAAGGTGGCACTGCTGGACCAGCCCATCAACATTGCCGATCGCCTGGACTACAAGAAAGTCAAAACCATCGCGCAGACAGAAGCGCCAACCAAAAGCAAAGGAAAGAAACCTTGATCAAGCTACATACCAATTTCGGTGAAATCACCCTGGAACTCGATGAGGAAAAAGCGCCGATTACCGCTGCCAACTTCATCCAGTACGTAAAAGACGGCTTTTACGACAACACCATCTTCCATCGCGTGATTGACGGCTTCATGATCCAGGGCGGCGGCTTCACCCCGGACATGCAGCAGAAGCCGACCAATGCGGCAATCAAGAATGAAGCCAACAACGGCCTGCAGAACAAGACCTACACCATCGCCATGGCACGTACCCCTGCCCCGGACTCTGCCAGCAGCCAGTTCTTCATCAACGTATCCGACAACGACTTCCTCAACTTCACCGCGCCAACCTCCCAAGGCTGGGGCTATGCCGTGTTCGGCAAAGTGACAGCCGGCACGGAAGTCGTCGACCAGATCAAGAAGGTCAAGACCGGCAGCAAGAACGGCCACCAGGACGTCCCTCTGGAGCCTGTGGTCATCGAACGCGCCGAAATCGTTTAAGCACCAGCATGGGATATGCAGGTCAGGAGAAAACGGCGTTCAGCCTGTTGATTTCCGACCTGCACCTGTGCGATTCCAGACCCGCCATTACCGCCCAGTTTCTTGGCTTCCTGCAGCAGCAGGCTAGCCAGGCTGAGGCGCTTTACATCCTGGGCGATTTTTTCGAATATTGGGCCGGCGACGACGACCTTGCCCAGCACCAGCCCATCATCCAGGCATTGCGTACATTATCCGAGCAAGGCACCCAGCTCTACTTCATGCACGGCAACCGGGATTTCCTGATTGGCAAGGCATTTGCCGCCGCAGCCGGGCTGACATTGCTGCCCGACCCGACACTCGTCACGCTGTACGGCAAACGCGCATTGTTGAGCCATGGCGATGCGCTCTGCACCGATGACGTCGCGTACCAGGCTTTCCGCCGCCAGGTACGCTCCCCTGCCTGGCAGGAGAACTTCCTGCAACAGCCGCTCAGTGAGCGCAAGGACCAGATCAAGGCACTGCGCCAACGCAGCGAGCAGGAGAAGTCCGGCAAGCAGGAAAGCATCATGGATGTGAATGCAGAGGCAGTCGCCGCATTGCTGCGCGAGTACGATTACCCGGAACTATTCATCCACGGGCACACGCATCGTCCCGCATTGCATCCCCTGGAAGTGGACGGCCGCAGGGTGGACCGCTGGGTGCTCGGCGACTGGTACGAACAGGGCAGCTGCCTGGTTGTAGACCGGCAAGGCGTACGCAACCAGCAATTGCCGTAACAAGTTGACGTGATGATCCATCACGGGGCATAGCCCGGTATCGCCGCCTCATCCACTGCGTCGATTTGCCCGGGTTGCAGGTAGCGCCTGGCATAGTGCAAGTAGACCTTCTCCCGGATGAAGATATCGAATAAGTCGGGATCGATATGCTGGTCCAGCTTCATTTCACCCAATATATGCAATGCCTCTGACAAGGTCTTGGCCTTCTTGTAAGGCCGGTCGCCGGAAGTCAATGCTTCGAAGATATCGGCGATGCACATCAAGCGCGCCGGAATGGAAAGCTGCTCCTTGGTCAGGCCTCGCGGATAGCCATGGCCGTCGAGGCGCTCATGGTGGCCGCCGGCATATTCGGGAACGCGCTGCAGCCCTGGGGGATAGGGCAGGGATTCCAGCATGTCGATGGTGACGACGATATGCTGGTTCACCACCTGACGCTCTTCCGGCGTCAACGTGCCGGAACTGATGGTCAGGTTGTACACCTCGTCCTCGGTGAGGAAATTCACTGTCTTGCCTGACTCATCCTCCAACTGGTATTGAGCAATCTTCTTCACCCGCTCCTGATCCTCAGCCGGCATCGACTCGGAACCCACATTCACCCGTTGTAAAAATGCAAGGTCGTCGTCAAGCTGCCTGATCCAGTCGGCATATTGCCGCTCAAGCGCATCCAGCCCTTGCTCGCGCCCCTGGCGGACCGCATCGAGCTGTTGCCGCAGCAGGCGGCATTCCGCCTGTTTTTTCATCAGGGCGAACCGTTGCTCGAGCAGGCCGATACGGTCAAAAATCGTGGACAGCTTGGTCGGCTTGTCCATCAAGGATTCGGGTGTCGCGATCTTGCCGCAGTCGTGCAGCCAGGCAGCAATCCGCAACTCGTCCAGCTCCTTGCCGTTCATGTAAAAGTCCTTGAGCGGCCCTGATGCCGCCCGGTTCACCGCGGCGGCCAGCATCATTGCCAGCTCGGGCACGCGCCGGCAATGGCCGCCGGTATAGGGCGACTTGGCATCGATCGCCCCGGCAATCAGGCGGATGAAGGCCTCGAACAAATTCCGCAAGCCCTCTATCAGCTGGCGGTTGGTCAGCGCAACCGCGGCCTGCGACGCCAGGGATTCCACCAGTTGCTGGCTGGAATCGGAAAAAGGCACGATCTGCCCGGCAGCATCCTTGGCGTTGATCAATTGCAGGACGCCGATGATCTCGCCCTCGTGATTCTTCATGGGCACGGTAAGGAAGGAGCGCGAACGGTAGCCAGTCGTCGCATCGAACTGCCGCGTACCGGAAAAGTCGAACCCCTCTGCGTAATAGGCATCCTCGATATTGACGGTGCAATCGTTGAGCACGGCATACGCCGCCACCATATGGTGATTGGGCTGCCCGCTGGCGAGGTAAAGCGGCAGGGGCTGGAAGGGAATGGGATTGCCGGTAGTGCCGCCCATGGCGATGCCAAGCGAGCTGGTCCGCATGATCTCGAAGCGTAGCGTCTTGTCCTGCGTCACGCTGTAAAGGGTGCCCGCATCCGCATTGGTCAGGCGCTTGGCACTCATCACGATCATTTCCAGCAGCCGCTGGTGGTCGTGCTCGGCAGACAGGGCAATGCCTATTGCGTTCAGGTCTTCCAGCTGCTTGACCAATGCGCCGCGTGCCGTCATTTACCCTCCGTCCGGTTCGACCAAAAAACTACGCCAGCGAGAACAACATCCTGACCCCGGCCAGCTCGATAATATCGCCATCCGCCAATAGTTGCGCCTGCAGCCCTACCGCAGCGCCATTCAGGATCGGGCGGCCGTCGCCCTCGACATGGGAAAGAAAGTAGCCGTTCGGCCGCTTGGTGATGACGGCAACCTGCACCCCGCTCTTGCCCAGCGTCGTCAATGTTTTCCTGATTACCAGCTCCCGCCCAGGGCTGGCGCCGTTCAACACTTTGACCTTGGCGAGCCCGGCAGGTTGCAATCCGGCCGCCCCATTCACCGCCCGCCCATCGGCATGCTGGCCTACAGGCTCCTCGGCGGCGTGCTTTTCCGCCGCCTCCGCCATCATTTCCCTGATGGCCGGCATGACCAGCACCGTTTTCTCGAATCCGCGATCGGCGGCAAGGTCTTCTTCAAGATACTCGATCTGGTGACGCCCAAGGCCTATCCTGTCGCCATCCTGCAGCTGGTGCCGGGTAATGGCACGGCCATTCACCAAGGTGCCGTTGGTGCTGCGGTTGTCCTCGATATAGAACACGCCGTCCTCTGCCAGCACGGCGGCATGCTCGCCGCTGATGGCAAGGTTTTCCAGCCTGATATCGCAGCTGGGCCGCCGCCCGATGGTCAAGCGCTGCTTGTCCAATGGAAACTCAGCCAGAAAATCGCCTTCCAGCGTAAGCACCAATTTCGCCATGAATAAAGCTCCCTTTCAGCTAGGCTGCCGCCCTTGAATCCTTCATCCCCTGAGCCAGCAAGCCTGCTTTGTTTTTTTATGGTTATTATGCTGCACAATCTTTACAAAGCCTGCGCCAGATTACAAGCCTCTCGTCGCCTCAATGAATAATTCACAGCATGACGGCGGATAAAAAAATAGCCAGCACAACGGCTGGCTATTCATGCATCAATACGGGAGAAACTACTTCCTGCCTCGCTGGAACTCATCGGGCCTGGCTTCCGCCGCGATCTTGTCCAGCACGCCGTTGACATACTTGTGGCCGTCAGTGCCGCCATAGAGCTTGGCAAGCTCCACGCCCTCGTTGATGGCGACGCGGTAAGGGATGGTCACGTCATGGATCAATTCGTACGCCGCAATGCAAAGGATGGCATGCTCGATCGGGCTGAGCTCGGATAGCTGGCGATCCAGCGAGCCCACCAGGCGCGCGTCCAGCTCGTCGATGTTCTCCGCCACGCCTTCGAGCAATTGGCGGAAATACTCGTAATCCGCGCGGTCGAAATCAGGGTCGTCGGCCAGCTCGCGGATAATGACCGAGACATCCTTCTGGTTCATCAAGGCCAGGTAGACGCCCTTGAGCACCAGCTCGCGCGACTTGCGGCGGCTGCGCCCGGCCTTCGGGGCCGGCTTTTTCGCCTCTAGCGGCTTCTTGTCTTGATCGCTCATAGTTGCTTCAGCAGGTTGATCATTTCAACCACGACGTCCGCAGCCTCGGCACCCTTGATCGCCATGCGGGCTTCGGCCTGCTCGTCGTTCTCGGTGGTGAGGATGGCGTTGGCGACGGGAATGCCGGTGCTCAGCTGCACATCGGAAATGCCGCGCGCGGACTCGTTGGAAACCACCTCGAAATGGTAGGTCTCGCCACGGATGATGGCGCCCAGCGCGATCAGGCCGTCAAACTGCTCGCTGTCCGCCATCTGCAACAGGATGGCTGGCGTTTCCAGCGCGCCGGGCACGGTGGCGAGCGTGATGTCGTCATCGGCCACGCCCAGCTTCTGCAGCTGTTCGACACAAGCCTGGAGCAAGCCGTCGCCGATGTTGCTGTTGAAACGGGACAGCACGATGCCGATGCGCAAATCCTTGCCATTCAAATCTACTGCGATTTTCTTCATGATTTCGTCCGAACTAGGCGCAGCCGCACTGCGCTATTGAAATGAGCCAGGCAATCCGCTGGCGAATCCCGTCATTTTAACACGCCAGGGGAGACTTAGAGCCGGACAGCAGTTCGGCATGGCGAAAACAATCCACGACGTGATCGTTCACCATGCCGACTGCCTGCATGAAGGCGTAGCAGATGGTGGAGCCGACAAACTTGAAGCCGTGCTTCAGCAAAGTCTTGGACATCTGGTCGGATATCTCGGTCCTGGCAGGCACATCCGCCAGGCTAAGCCGATGGTTGACCTGGGGCTCGCCCTGCACGAACTGCCAGAGGAAGGCGTCCAGGCTACCGTATTTCGCCTGCACCTCCAATGTTGCGCGGGCATTGCCGATGGCGGCATGCACCTTGAGGCGGTTGCGGATGATGCCCGGGTCCGCGAGCAAGGCCTCCACCTTGTCCGCATCGTAGGCCGCGATTCTGGCGATATCGAACTGGTCGAACACCTTGCGGTAATGTTCCCGCTTCTTCAGCACTGTACTCCAGCTCAACCCGGCCTGTGCGCCTTCGAGCACGAGGAACTCGAACAGCAGCCTGTCGTCATGCACGGGCACGCCCCACTCCGTATCATGATAAACGACATCCAGCGCCCCCTTGGCCCACCCGCAACGACAGAGATCAGTCACAACAATTTCCAATGGCAAGATCAATGGAACAAGATAACCGCTTTCTGCAAAGTGTTCCAGATGCCGTATGTGATCGGAATGCCGACCGCGATCCAGACCGCCACGGCCAATACGGCATTGCTCTTGTGCGCGGCCGCCTGCGTCATCTTTTGCGCCTGTTCATGCGAGACCTTCTTTTCCGCCTCCAGCTCGGCCGGGGTCATGTAGTGTTTCTCCGCCACCGGGCGCACCAGCAGGTTGCAGATCAGGCCGACCAGCAGCAGGCCCGCCAGCACGTACATGATCATGTTGTAGGCATGGTCGGCAGGAACGCCCTGGTCAAGCTGGTAATCACGCAAGTAGTTCACAATTACGGGCCCCAACACCCCGGCGGTCGCCCAAGCGGTCAATAATCTGCCGTGAATCGCACCCACATGCTGGGTGCCGAAAATGTCGGCCAGATATGCCGGAATCGTGGAGAAGCCGCCGCCGTACATGGTGAGGATAATGCAGAACAAGCCCGCGAACAGCGCCACGCTCCCTATGCTGCCCGCCCAGGGCGACAGCACGTAGAGCGCGAAGCCCAAGGCAAAAAAGATCACATAGGTCAGCTTGCGGCCGAGGAAATCCGAGCAGGAAGCCCAGCCGATGCGCCCCAGGATATTGAAGAAGGAAAGCAGCCCCGCGAAACCGGCGCCGATGGCCGCCACCTGCAGTTTCTGGTCCCCGCTCAGCTCCGCCAGCTTCAGCGGCACATCGATCAGCCTTCCGCCAAACACCTCCTGCAGCATCGGGGACGCCATGCCGATCACCCCGATCCCGGCGCTGACATTAAGGCACAGCACCCACCACAGCAACCAGAACTGCGGCGTCTTGTGCGCCTGGTTCACATGCACATGGTGCGGCGTAATCATGGCCTTGCCATTGCTGGCTGGAGGGGTCCAGCCTTCGGGCTTCCAGTCATGCGCCGGAACACGGTAGCCCAGCGAGCCTATCATCATGGCGATAAAGTACAGTACGCCCATGGTGGCGAAGGTTTCCCATACGCCGACGGAAGTCTCCGTGGCAAAATAATTCATGAGCGTATTGGCAAGCGGCGCGCCTATCATGGCGCCGCCGCCGAACCCCATGATCGCCATGCCGGTCGCCATGCCGCGCCGGTCCGGGAACCACTTAATCAAGGTCGAGACCGGGGAGATATACCCCAGCCCGAGGCCGATGCCGCCGATCACGCCCGAGCCCAGCCACATCATCCAGAGCTGGTGCGTATACACCCCGATCGCGGAAATCAGCAGACCTCCGCCCCAGCACACGGCGGCAACGGCGCCCGCCTTGCGCGGCCCGGCATGCTCCAGCCAATGTCCGAACACCGCCGCCGACGATCCCAGGAAGACAAAGAACAAGGTATACATCCACCCCAGGTCGCTGATTTTCCAGTCGCAGGTGGTCGTGATCGCCCGCATCCAGAAACTGACTTCCTCCCCGCACGCAAGCGGCTCTGAAATCCCCAATGCCTTGGACAGCGGCAACCAGAACACGCTGAAACCGTAGGCCATACCAATCGACAAATGCACAGCCAGCGCGGCGGGCGGCACCAGCCAACGGTTGTAACCCGGCCCTGCCGTAATACGTTCCTTTGAAAAAAAGCCTGCCATGCCCACCCCTCGGTTTTATTCGAATTTAGAATTGATTTGCAAAGTAACAAAAAGAAACATTTTGTTACAAATCATCATACAAGTCGAATAAAACCGCAATGCTCGAACAGCTTTAATCATGTTCATCAATCTGTCATATTAGCGTCATATATTGCTCGTCATTCAACAAGTGAGGAAACACGACATGCCAGCGAATATTCTGGTAGTAGAAGACGAACCAGCAATCCAGGAATTGCTTGCGCTCAACCTGACGCAAGCAGGCCACAACCCGGTCCGGGCATTGAGCGTGGAGCAGGCACAGATGCTGATCCGCGAAACATTGCCTGACCTGATCCTGCTCGACTGGATGCTGCCTGGCATGAGCGGTATCGAGTTCGCACGCAAGCTGAAGGGTGACGAGCTGACCAAGGCGATTCCCATCATCATGCTGACCGCGCGCGGCGAGGAGGCCGACAAGGTGCGCGGCCTGGAAGTCGGGGCGGATGACTATGTCACCAAGCCTTTCAGCCCGCGAGAGCTCAATGCACGGATCAAGGCCGTACTGCGCCGCCGCGCGCCGCAAATGACCGATGACCCGCTCGAGGTCGGCGGCCTGCGCCTGGACCCGATGACGCACCGCGTTTCCGGCAATGGCAAGACATTGGAATTGGGGCCGACCGAGTTCCGCCTGCTGCATTACTTGATGTCCAACCCGGAGCGCGTGCATTCGCGCACCCAGGTGCTGGACCGCGTATGGGGCGACCGCGTGTTCGTGGAGGACAGGACGGTGGACGTGCATATCCGCCGCCTGCGCCGCGCCCTTTCCGAATCCGGCCACGAAGAGTTTATCCAGACAGTGCGCGGCGTTGGCTATCGTTTCTCTGCACAGTAGCTCATAATAGCGACTGTCTTAAGACAAGAAGCATTTCGTGCAAGATATCCGCTGGAAAGCCTTGTGGCTGGGATTAGCCACCATATTCTCCTGCCTGGTCGTCTGGGCGGCCACAGACGCCATGACGGCGCTATTGGCATTCAGCGCCATCGTGCTGCTGTACCTGGTCAGCCATCTATACTGGCTGCACCAGTTGCTGCAATGGTTCAAGAAGCCGGAGCTGAATACCATGCCCGTGGGCAGCGGCATCTGGGAAGACGTGTTTTCCGCCATCTACTACGAAAAGCGCCGGAGCAATCGCAGCCAGGCGCAAATCAGCTCGGCCCTCGACCGCTTCCGCCATGCTGCCAGCGCCCTGCCCGACGGCGTAGTCCTGCTCAACGGCAATGACCAGATCGAGTGGTGCAACCCGACGGCGGAAAGCCAGCTTGGATTGTCCATGCGGCAGGATGCGGGTCAGCCCATCACCTACCTGGTCCGGCCGATTGACTTCATCCAGTACCTGCAAGAACAGAACTACTCCGAGCCGATCAAGCTCAAGTCCTGGCGCACGACCGGCGCCACGCTGGAAATCCAGCTCGTGCCGTTCGGCAGCAACCAGAAGCTCCTGATTTCGCGCGATATCAGCCAGATGGAAAAGCTGGAAACCATGCGCCGCGACTTCATCGCCAATGTCTCGCACGAGCTGCGCACGCCCTTGACCGTGGTAGGCGGCTTCCTGGAAACGTTGACCGACATGGAAGGCGCCGTGCCGGAAAGCACGCGCGCCTATTTCGGCATGATGCAGGAACAGACCGGCCGCATGCGTCGCCTGATCGAGGACCTGCTCACGCTCTCGCAGCTGGAAAATAGCCCGGAGGCCCCGCAAGAAAGCGAGATCGACCTGGGCACCCTGCTCAACATGCTGCTGCACGAGGGCATTAGCCTCAGCCAGGGCAAGCACGAGATCACCCTCGAACCGGTGGAGCCCGGCCTGTTCATCAAGGGCGCGACCGAAGAACTGCACAGCGCCCTGGGCAACCTGGTCAGCAATGCCGTGCGCTACACCCCGGCCAGCGGCAAGATCAACCTGCGGCTGTTCCTGCGCGGCAAGGATGTGCTGTTCAGCGTGCAGGACACCGGCATCGGCATCGAGCAGCAGCATATCGACCGCCTCACCGAACGCTTCTACCGCGTGGACCGCAGCCGCTCGCGCGAGACGGGCGGCACCGGCCTCGGGCTGTCCATCGTCAAGCATATCCTCACCCGCCACCAGGGGCGCCTGGAAATTGAATCCGAAGCCGGCAAGGGCAGCACGTTCACCGCCGTGCTGCCGCAAAGCCGGTTAGTGCGCAAACCCGCGCCAGAATCGGCAGCTACTGCCGCGTAACAGCCTCTGCTGCGGGCGGCATATCGGCATTCTGCCAGCCACGCCGGTAGACACGGATATCGGCGCCCTTGATGCGCGCGGCGTTGAACAGCTTCCTGGCGCGCATCGAATCCAGCCGGATGCCATAAGCCGCATAGACGAAATCCGCCATCGGCGCGCTGCTCTTGCGGAAAAAGGGCAACTGCGGCGAACTGCCGTAAAAACTTTCCACGAAACTCGTGATGCCCGCCACGCCGTAATGTCCGCCGGCCAGCTCCTCCAGCCAGGGGCCGCCTGAGTCGCCCATGGTCGGCATGGGCAATGCCGGGTCGTAATCCCCCTGTTCATTCAGGCGATTCACAGCCAGCAGCGTTTCCAGCGTCGAGACCGCGCTGGCCTTGCTCTCGAACTGCACCTGGTAGCGCGCATAGAACAACGTGTCCAGGCTGGCATAGGCAGCAGGCACAAAAGCCTCAAAGCCCTCCGTTGCGCGATGCACATACTTGCTTGCACAACGCAGGCTCACCGGCAGGGCGTCTGCCGCGCCATAGCCGTAGCCGCACAACAATAGGGTATGCGCCGGCTCATCAAGCAGGACTGGCGCAATATCGATTTCATCGGGCAACTCGATGTCGAACACCAGGACCGCCAGGTCGTCGATCAGGTTGCCGCGCACCTTGTCGAACTCGGGGAATATGGCCTGCTTGAGCCGGGCCAGCCGGGCCATAGCCAATAAGGAATCGGGCGCGCGCGCGATGGACAATAAAGGCAAGCCGTCGCGCTCATCCAGGCTCCCCTCGCGCAGGCAGTGCGCTGCGGTCAACAGGGTCATCGGCGTCCTGCCCACCACCACGGCGCTACACTCGCTATGGCTCACGCGCCATTCCTGGCGGTAGTCATGCCATTCGCGGTGCTCGAACACCAACTGCACGGCAGGCGCCCGGCTGACAGGATCGCCGTTCATCAACGCCATGGCTGGCAATGCATGCGCCAGCAAGCTCAGCACGATACAAAATCCAGTCACGCCATATGGTCTGCCCAAGAAGACCTCCCTGACACCAACCTGCATTCGGAGCGCTAATAAATCTTATGTGAAACCTAATCCTGGCTAGGCGTTCTGCCGTATTCGATACTACGGTCAAGCAAAGCATGGCAAGAGGGGCAGCAGAGTATTGCCAGCCGCATTTCACTTTACTCCTGAATGAGCAAGGACTGGAAGACTAACGCGGCGCAAACATGATGATCGCCATGCCGATCAAGGCCACCCCCACCCCGACGACGTCCCAGGTGCTGGGCCTGATGCCGTCCACCAGCCACAACCAGCCGAGCGCCACGAATATATACACCCCGCCGTAAGCCGCATACACACGCCCTGCTGCAGTCGGATGCAAGCTCAACAGCCAGGCGAACACCGCCAGGCTGATCGCGGCTGGCAATAGCAACCAGGCAGAGCCGCCTTTCTTGAGCCAAAGGTAAGGCAGGTAGCAGCCCAGGATCTCCGCCAACGCGGTCACGACGAATAACGAGAATGTTTTCAACACGAGCATGCGAGATACCGGCAAGTTTTAAAATGAGGCCATTATAGACAAACTCATGCCGGGTCTTTTGGATAATATCGCCCACCCCGGCATCCAGCCTGGCGATCCACTTGCACTACAGACAAAAGACGACAAAATCGCCAGCAATCCGCCTACAAAACAAAGAGATAAACTCACACCCATACCAGATTGACATTCATTCATCGACAGCATCAGAATAGTCAAAAATGTTAAGGGCAACCTTGGTTGAAAAATCGAGGACGCAAAGTCACCGGTCTAAGGTAGCAGCACTTTGTCTACTATGACAGCGGAACCGCCATATTGAGCACCTCGCCCGCCAAGCTTCATGCCTGGCCCGTTGCGCAAAGGCTGTCTAATCATCTGCCAATGCCGGCCTTGCCACTTAGCAATAAAAATATTCATTGCATATTGTTATAGGGGAATCACGCTTGCTGCCATCTCGTCATGGATTATGGGCCGTATTGGCCTTGCTTTACGCATGCCCGTCCATTGCGGCAATCGAACCGATCGACACCTCCGCGCAGGAACAGCTATTGCAGCAGGAGCGCCTGCGCGTCTTGCGGCAGCAACAGGAAACAGCGCCGGACATGCGCCAGCCTGGCTCGCAGCCGCCAGCCCCGCTTGCCTATCCAACCGAGGAATCCCCCTGCTTCATCATCAGGCAGATCAGCCTTGAAGGCGAGCATGCCGATCTCTTCCAGTTTGCATTGCAGGATGTCTTGCATGGAGATAAAGACCACATCGCCATCGGCCGCTGCCTGGGCGCGCAAGGCATCAACACCGCGATGTCGCATGTGCAGAACGCCATCGTGGCCGAGGGATACGTCACGACACGCATCCTCGCCGGCCCGCAGGCCTTGGGCAATGGCCGCCTCCGCCTCGCCGTGATCCCCGGCAAGGTGCGGCAAATCCGCTTCACCCCGGATTCCAGCCAGCGCATCCGCTACGGCAACGCATTGCCGGTCGCCCCTGGCGACATCCTCAACCTGCGCGCCATCGAGCAAGGCCTGGAAAACCTCAAGCGCTCCCCCACCTCCGACGCCGATATCCAGATCGAACCCGCCGATGGCAATGCGCAACCCGGCGAGAGCGACTTGGTGATCCGCTACCGCCAGGCATTGCCCTTCCGCCTCACCTTCAGCGCGGATGATGGCGGCTTCGACAGCACGGGCAAATACCAGGGCGGCGTCACGCTCTCCGGCGACAACCTGCTGGGCCTGAGCGACTTGTTCTACATCAACCTCAACCAGGACCTGGGCGGCGGCGACAAAGGCAGCCGCGGCTCGCGCGGCAAGACCCTGCATTACTCCATCCCTTATGGTGATTGGCTGTTCAGCGCCACCGGCTCGAGCTACACCTATCACCAGGAAGTCGCCGGCCTCAACCAATCCTACCTCTACAGCGGCCGCACCCAGAATGCCGAATTCAGGCTAAGCCGCATGGTCTACCGCTCCGCCATTAACAAGACGCAGCTTTCCCTGGGGAGCTTCTTCCGCAAATCATTCAACTACGTGGACGACACCGAGGTGGAAGTGCAGCGGCGGCGCACTGCCGGATGGTCGCTGGGCGTCAGCCAGAGCTGGTATCTCGGCCAATCCATATTGGATTACAGCCTCGCCTACCGCCGCGGCACCGGCGCGCAACAGGCATTGAAAGCGCCTGAAGAAGCGTTCGGCGAAGGCACTTCGCGCATGGAAATCATCACCGCCGATATCAGCTTCATGGCCCCGCTTTCCATCCAGGCGCCATGGGGAACACAAGCCCTGCGCTACGCCGCCAACATCCGCGCGCAATCCAACCTCACCCCGCTCACGCCGCAGGACCGCTTCGCCATCGGCAACCGCTACACCGTGCGCGGCTTCGACGGGCAGTTGACCCTGAGCGCCGACCGTGGCTGGTTCATCCGCAACGACCTCAGCGCCATGCTCGGGCAAAGCGGGCAGGCGCTTTATCTCGGGCTCGACTATGGCGAGGTGGGCGGTCAATCCAGCGACACGCTTATCGGAAAACAACTGGCTGGCGCTGTCATCGGCATGCGCGGAGGCTACAAGGGGTTCAGCTACGACCTGTTCCTGGGGCAGCCCGTCAAAAAACCGGATGGATTCGAGACCGCAAAGACGGCAGCCGGATTCAACCTCAACTGGTCGTTCTAGCCGCAAGCACGTTAAAGGGGAATCAAGATGAACAAACACCGTTACCGCCTGGTATTCAACCGTGCCCGAGGCCTCATGATGGCCGTGGCTGAGAACATCGCCGTCCACAACACCGCGGCCAGCCCATCCCCCAATGCCTCGCCCATCGCCAGGCAAGTGCTGGCAAACATCACGCCGTTGCGGCTTTCCCTCATGCTCATGCTGGGTTCCGCCCTAGCCATCATCAATCCAGCCCAAGCCGACATCATCGCCGACCCGTCGGCGCCGGCCGGCCAGCAGCCTATCATCGGCAACACCGCCAACGGCCTGCCGCTGGTCAACATCCAGACGCCCAGCGCCGCCGGGGTGTCGCGCAACACCTACAGCCAGTTTGACGTCAATGCCCAGGGAGCCATCCTCAACAACAGCAACGCCAATGTGCAGACCCAGCTTGGCGGCTGGGTGCAGGGCAACCCCCTGCTCGCAGGCGGCACCGCCCGCGTCATCCTCAACGAAGTCAACAGCAGCAACCCCAGCTTATTGAACGGCTTCATCGAGATCGCCGGCAGCCGCGCCCAGCTCGTCATTGCCAACCCGGCCGGCATCAGCTGCAACGGCTGCGGCTTCATCAACGCCAACCGCGCCACCCTCACCACCGGCACCCCCATCCTCAACGGCGGCAACCTGTTGGGCTACCGCGTGGGCGGCGGCAGCATCAGCTTCTTAGGCCAAGGCATGGATGCCTCCCAGGCCAACTATACGGACATCATCGCGCGGGCGGTGGAAGTGAATGCCGGCATATGGGCCAACGCACTCAATATCACCACCGGAGCCAACCAGGTCGATATCGACAGCAACGGCAAGCAGACGGCGGTTTCCCACACCGCCCCGGCAAGCCCGGCCCCTGCCTTTGCCGTGGACGTGGCAGCCCTGGGCGGCATGTACGCCGGCAAAATCCACCTCATCGGCACCGAAGCCGGGCTGGGCGTACGCAACGCCGGGCATATCGGGGCCAGTGTGGGCGAAGTCGTCGTGACTGCTGACGGACACATCATCAACTCCGGCACGCTGGCAGCGCACACCAATATCGACATCACCACCAATCACAGCTTGCAGAATGCTGGCACCATCAACGCCAATGCCGGGCTGAGCCTGAATGCAGAGAACATTGACAACACCGGGGAAATTGCTTCATCCGGCACCACGCTGTTCAGCCAAGATGCGATTATCAACCGCGGCACCATAGACGGGGATACCACGCATATAACCGCAGACAGACTGGACAACATCGGGCATGGCAGCATCTTCGGTGACCACCTCAGCATCCAGGCCAGCGAGATCAACAACCTCGCGGAAACCGTGGATGGCACCACCACCGCTGCCATCATGGCTGGGCGCACCCGGCTGGACCTGGCAACAGGCAACCTCATTAATCGCGACAATGCCATGCTGTTCAGCGGCGGGGACATCGCCATTGGCGGCGTCCTTGATGCCCCAGGGATAGCCACCGGCAGCGCCGCTTCCGTCATCAACCAGGACGCCACCATTGAAGCGCTGGGCAACATGGTCATCAACGCAAATGAGCTGCAAAACCTCAATACCGGCCTGCAAGTGGGAAGGACAGCGGAAACCACCGCAGGCTACGACAAATTCACCCCGGCAGGCCAGGGGGTCGTCTGGAATAGCGCAGACTACCCCGGCGCCCGGATTGGGAATGTTAATGTTGAATGGCGCGATGCCGGTCCGTACCGCTTCCGCGAATACACCCGCTACCAGGGCACCAGCTACACCTCCCACACCGAAGTGCTCGCCTCCACGCCCGGCAGAATCCTCTCTGGCGGCGACATGCGGATCACAGGCAATGTTTTGAACAGCGATAGCCAGATCATCGCCGGCGCTGCGCTGGACATCAGCGGCGCCACCGTGCAGAACCTTAACACCGAAGGCCAGACCATCGTCCGCCACAGCGGCGGCGCTTGGTATTACGACTGGGATGGCAACGATAACGATTACGACATTGACTATCTGGGCAACCACAGCCCCGGCAACATCGTCACCACCTACAACCTGGACACCACACGCCTTGAAGGCGACGCTGCGCCGCCCGCCAGCGGCACCGTGGTCAGCAGCAACCCGAACACAGTCAACAACAACGCCTTGTTCCAGGCGCTGCCTGATGTTTCAGGAGACTATCTGATAGAAACCAATCCCCGATTCACCAATTATCGCACCTGGCTGAGCTCCGACTACATGGTGCAGCAACTCTCATTCGACCCTGCCATCACGCAAAAGCGCCTGGGGGATGGTTTCTACGAGCAACGTCTGGTGCGTGAGCAGATCGCCGAACTGACCGGCAGGCGCTTCCTTGATGGTTACGCCGACGACGAGGTGCAATACCAGGCCCTCATGAATGCCGGGCTCACCGTGGCAAGCCATATCCAGCTCATTCCCGGCATTGCGCTCTCAGCGGAGCAAATCGCCCAGCTCACCTCCGATATCGTCTGGTTGGTGGAGCAGGAAATCACCCTGCCCGACGGCACCGTCACCAAAGCCCTTGTTCCTCAGGTGTATGTGCGGCTGCAGGATGGCGACCTGAACTCCGCCACCGGCATCATGGCGGGCAACAGCATCAACATCCACGCCACCGATACGATCGCCAACGGCGGCACCATGGCAGGGCGCACCCTGGCCGTGCTCAATGCAGACAACATCCAGAACCTTGGCGGCACCATCAGCGCCGACGTCACGGCATTGCAGGCTGCTGGCGACATCGACAACATTGGCGGCATTATCATGGCAAAAGATGCGCTGGTACTTGAAGCCGGCAATGACATCAACATCGCCAGCACCACGCAGAGCCATGCCCAGACCATAGGCGCCAGCAGTTTCAGCCGCACCAATCTCGACAGGGTGGCCGGCCTCTATGTCGGCAACCCCGATGCCGTCCTCGTCGCCAGCGCAGGCAACGATCTCAACTTAATAGCCGCCAGCATCGTCAACAACGGCAATAACGGCAATAACGGCATCACCTCGCTCCAGGCAGGCAACGACATCAATCTAGGCACGCTGCAAATCGCCGAACGGAACAACAGCGTACGCAATGCCAAAAATCGTGTTTCCTACGGTAGCGCGCAAGATATCGGCACCGCCATCCAGGCCGGCGGCGATATCTCCCTGCAAGCTGGCAATGACGTCAGCATCAAGGCTGGCAACATCAATAGCAAAAGCGGCAGCCTCGGCATCGCCGCAGCCGGAGACATCACCATCGCCGCAGGCGAGGCCAGCAGCAACTTCGACCTGGCCCGCAAGACCAAGCGCAGCAGCGGATTGAGCAGCACCACCAAGACCTACCGCACCATTTCCGAATCCACCGAGGCCATCGGCAGCAGCCTCAGTGCGGATACCGTCAGCCTGCAAGCTGGCGTACCAACCGAAACCGCATTAGCGGCTACGGGAGACATCAACATCACCGGCAGCAACGTCGTTTCCACCAATAGCACCCAACTGCAGGCCAGCGGAGACATCAATATCGCCGCAGCTGAAAACACCAGCTACACCTTCAACCAGAAAACCACCAAGAAATCCGGCTTCTCCGCCAGCGGCTCCAGCATCGGCTACGGCACCAGCAACCTGAGCCAGAAGCAGACCGGCACGACGGTCACGCAGAGCGGCAGCACCGTGGGCAGCGTCGAAGGCGACGTCGCTATCCAGGCAGGCAACACCTACACGCAAACCGCCAGCGATGTGCTCGCGCCACAAGGCGATATCGAGATCAGCGCCCGGCAGGTCAACATCACCGCAGGCAACAACGCCTCCACCCAGACCACCGAGACCAAGTTCAAGCAGAGCGGACTGACGCTGGCGATCACCAGCCCGGTCATTTCGGCCATCCAGACCGCAGAGCAGATGAAACAGGCCGCCAGCAACACTTCGGATGGCCGCATGCAGGCTTTGGCAGCAGGCACGACTGCGCTGGCGGCGAAGAATGCCTTTGATTCCACACAACAGGCATTGAATGCTGCACCGACAGATAGTAGTGTCGCCAATGCCGCCAATCAGGCAGGCGGAGTGAATCTGTCGCTCAGCATTGGTACTTCAAAGAGCAGCAGCACTTCCACGCAATCCAGCAGCACGGCACAAGGCAGCACCGTGATGGCGGGTGGCAATATCGCCATCACGGCTATGGGGGCTGGGGAGCAATCGGACATCAACGTCATCGGCAGCTCGATCAAGGCAGATGGAGATGTAAGTCTTAAAGCGGATGATGAGGTGAACCTGATCGCTGCACGGAATACGCAGACGCTGAACAGCAAGAATAAAAACAGCAGCGCCAGTGTCGGCATCAGCATCGGTTCCAACGGGCTTGCCGTCACCGCCAGCGCATCACAGGGTAAAGGCAAGGCCAACGGCACGGATGTGACGTGGACGGAGAGCGTCATTGAGGCTGGCAACCAGGTCACGCTGGAGAGCGGTACCGATACCAACCTTATAGGCGCACAGGTCAAGGGCAATCAGGTAGTCGCCGATGTCGGCACCTCAGGCCAGGGCGACCTCAACATCCAGAGCTTGCAGGATACCAGCACCTACGACAGCAAACAGAAGAGCATGGGCATCAGCGTGAGCATACCGATTGGCGCAGGGGCTTATGGTGGCTCTATCAGCAGTTCCAGCACCAAGATACAGTCTGACTATGCTTCTGTGAATGAACAGGCAGGTATCTTTGCCGGGGACGAGGGGTTCCAGGTCAGTGTGGCGGGTAATACTAATCTGACAGGGGCAGTGATGGCCTCGACCGACCAGGCGATTCAAGATGGCAAAAACAGCCTGACGACTGAAACACTCACAGTATCGAACATTCAGAACAAAGCGGAGTATGAAGGCAAGGCATCGTCGGCCACCCTTGGCGGTGGTATTCAAGCAGGCTTACCACAACTCTCTGGCGCGGGAATAGGCTCCGATAGTGATAAAGCCAACAGCACCACAGTCAGCGCCATCAGTTCTGGGGTGATTGACATCACTGATGATGCAGGGCAACAACAAAAAACTGGGACAGACGCACTCACCACCGTTGCTTTACTTAACCGAGATGTTGTTGTTGATGAGAACGGCAATGCTGTCGATAGTCATGGCAACTCAACCGCCAATACCATTGCACCGATCTTTGATGCAGAGAAAGTCACCAGAGAGATTCAGGCACAGGTTGAAATTACGCAAGCATTCAATCAAGAAGCCCCTAAAGCGTTAGCTACTTTTGCTTCTAGCAAAACCCAACCTTATCAGGATGCAAAAGATTACGAAGACATCAAAAACAAGCAATCCAATGGTCAAGCACTTTCTGCGTATCAGCTTGAACGTCTAGCACAACTCGAAGGTACTGGCATGACGTCAGATAAAGCTAGCTCTACACTCAATGACCTACAAGCCCAAGCAGATTATGAAAACTGGAATGGCAACGGTAACTACCGCAAGGCAGCTAATATCATCATTGCAGCCATTGGAGGTGGCACTACGGGCACTGTTGCGGCAGTGAGCAAGGAATCTTTATCATGGGCGGCTGACCAGATGCGGCAATTAATGATTGAAGACTCAAAGAAATTTGCAGGGCTTTGTGATGTTCAAGGTAATTGCATCAGCAATGTCTCAGGCAATAGTGTCGGTGTCAATGGGGATAATCTCAAGATTGCAGGGGGGCGGATAGTGCTGGAAAAATGGTGTGAGGCTGCTGGAGCCAATGCATGCCAAGTTGATCCAACCACGAAGAGTGGCTATGCAGAGAACTCAGACGGAACAGTTATTTTTAGACCAAAAGACAATCAAGGTAATGATATTACAGTCAATCAATTCATTGACCAAAACCAATACTTAAGAAGTGAGCTTGGAGGAGTTCAAGGAGCATTAGGCCAAATGAAACAAATGGGTATTCAGTTTGAATATGAAGATGGTTCTTTATTTGACAAATTAGCAGAATCGTTTGCAGGAACGCATGACACATTCAACAGCTTTATATGGTATGACGAACTTGGTAATGGGAAAAATCGAAGCGGAACTCTTTTAGGGACTATTGGAAACGTAACAAATATGACTAATGTTCCGTTAGCTGCTCCATTTGCTTTAAGTGTTTTATTGCCGCCAGAGGTCTGGAATGCAGTAATTTCTATCATTCAATTACAATAAGGGCATGTCATGAAAAAAATATTATTCTTTCTAATTATTACACTTCTTGAGTTAATTCTTAGTGGCTGTATGTCTAACTGTAGTGTTTCTGGGTGTTAACCATACTAAGAAAGATTGCATATCAAAGTGAATCGCCCCGGCTTTTCTAGACACTCTGTAGCCGGTTGAAATACTGATTTTCGAACTCTACCGGAGAAACGTCGTTTGCATAACCATGGCGACGTTTCGGGTTATAAAATATCTCGATGTAGTTGAAGACATCCCGGCGAGCTTCCTCGCGGTCGAGATAGGTTTTGCGGCGGATTCGCTCCCGTTTGAGTAGCTGGAAGAAACTCTCAGCGACAGCGTTGTCATAGCAATTTCCCCGTCGGCTCATGCTGGCCACCAGGCCATGGGCTTTCAGAAAGGCTTGCCAGTTGTGGCTGCTGTACTGGCATCCCTGGTCCGAATGGACGATCACGGGCGCCGTGGGATTTCGCCGCCAGACCGCCATCAGCAAGGCATTGATTGCCAGTTCGCTATCGATCCGCGAGCGCATCGACCATCCGATGACCTGACGCGAGAACAGGTCCAGTACCACGGCCAGATACAACCAGCCTTCGTTGGTTCGGATATAGGTGATGTCTGTCACCCAAACCTGATTGGGCGCTTCGACATCGAATTTCTGCTCCAGCTGATTCTCAGCCACGACCGCGGGCTTGCCGTAGCGACCGGCCCGACGACGGTAGCCCACCTGTGCCCGCAGCCCTTCCTGCCTCATCAAACGATAAACCCGATGTTTGCCGCAGCGCTCGCCCAGATCGCGCAGGTCATGTGCAATCTTGCGATAACCATAGACGCCACCGCTCTCCAACCAGGATTGCTTGATCAGCCCCAGCAGTCGTTGATCATCCTGCTGACGAGGCAACACGGGTTCGGCCTTCCAAGCGTAATAGCCGCTGGGATGAACGGCCATCATGTGGCAGAGCCGGCGCACCGGATACTGCGTTTCATGGGATTGAGTACCTTACCGGGACTCTTTGGCAAAGTACGCTGCGGCCTTTTTTAGGATGTCGCGCTCCTCGCTGACCCGCTTCAGTTCGGCCTTGAGTCGGCGAATTTCTGCCGCCTGGCCTTGCAACTCGCTACGCTCAACCTCGGGCACGCTGTAACGCTTCAGCCACTCGTACAGGGTCGGCAACGTCACGCCCAATCGACTCGCCACTTCTGAGGCGGGATGACCACGATCCGTGACCTGTTTGACCGCTTCAATCTTGAACTCTTCCGGGTAACGCTTGCTGCTCATGACTTCTCCTTTTGCCTAAGTTTAAGGCTTCGGAGCGTCTAATGGTTCCGGGGCGATTCATAACCACGGAGAAAATCAATGCAATTCAAGCTGAACCAGGCTATTGCCGCAGCGTTGCTCGCATTTGCAAGCTCGCAATCCTATGCGCTAGAAAGCGTCAATAAGTCGCTTCTACAATCCATCGACAAAAAGCTGGAAGCAATCCAGCCCGACATAATCGCGCTGCGCCAGGACATCCACCAACACCCGGAGCTGGGCAATCGCGAGGTGCGTACCAGCAAGCTGGTGGCGGAACGGCTGAGCAAGCTGGGATTGGACGTAAAAAGCGGAGTAGGCGTCACTGGCGTGGTGGCAGTGCTCAAGGGAGGCAAACCGGGGCCGGTCATTGCGCTGCGCTCGGAGTTGGACGCGCTGCCGGTCGAGGAAAAGACCGGCCTGCCCTATGCCTCCAAGGAACGTTCGGAGTATAACGGCGAAAACGTCGGCGTCATGCACGCATGCGGCCACGATGCGCACATCGCAATCCTCCTTGGAGTGGCAGAGGCGCTTGCAGCCAATCGTGCCAATTTGGCCGGCACCGTGAAGTTTATCTTCCAGCCTGCAGAAGAAGGCCCGCCTGACGGCGAGGAAGGCGGCGCGGCCCTGATGATCAAGGAGGGCGTTTTGGATAATCCCCGGCCGGGCGCTATTTTCATGCTGCATGTAGGGTCTGGCCCATCTGGCAGCCTAAGGGTCACCAAGGGCCCGACTTCCGCCAGCGCAGATCATTTCGTCTCCAGGATCGTAGGCGTCCAAGCCCATGGCGCTGCGCCATGGAGAGGCATAGACCCTGTGCCGATTGCCGCTGAAGTCATCTTGGCGTTACAGCAGATTCCAAGCCGCCAGACCGACCTAATAGAAAACAGGCCGCCCGTGATCAGCATCGGCCGCGTGGATGGCGGCTCGCGTCATAACATCATTCCTGAATCAATCAGCCTGGACGGCACTGTCAGGGCCAAGTCCAACAGTCAACGTGATGATGTGCTGAAACGCATTGCCCGCATCACGGAACACGTCGCAGCAGCACATGGCGCCAAGGGAGAGTTCATTCTCGACAGCCACCACTGGCCTGCCGGCTACAATGAGCCTGTATTTGTCGACAAGATCAGTCCGCTGCTTGAACAAACTGCAAAAATCAGCGGGACTGACTTCAAAGTCAGCACTACATCAGGCTACACCGGCGAGGACTTCTGGGAGTATGCCAAGATTGTTCCTGCATTGGCATTCGGGCTGGGCGTCACGCCGCCATCCATTCCATTGGACAAGGCTGCCGGCAACCACTCCCCTTATTTCCAAGTGGACGACCAGGCATTGATCGTCGGGCAAAAGGCTTTTGTACGGATCGTGCTGGACTACTTTGCCAAGGGCGGTTACGACCTGCCTCCCCCGCAACAGCACTAGAACAAACACTAAAATAAAAAGCCAGCTGACGCTGGCTTTTTTATGCAGCTCGCTGTCGTTACAGCAACACTTTCTCTATCCCGCCATTGTTGGCCTTTTGCACGTAATCCTGCATCCAGTTTTCGCCCAGCAGGTGCTTAGCCATTTCGACGACGATGTAGTCGGCTTCGATGCCGGTATCCTCGCCGTAGCGTGACAGGCCTTGCAGGCAGGACGGGCAGGAGGTGAGGATTTTCACGTCCTGCTCGGGACGGCCCGGGGTCAGGCCCATTTTCGCCATGCCTTTTTCCAGTTCTTCCTGCTTGCGCATTTTCACCTGGGTGGCGATATCGGGGCGCGCGACGGCGAAGGTGCCGGATTCGCCGCAGCAGCGGTCGTTGAGCGCAACTTCGTTCTCGCCCACCAGCGCCTGCGTCACTTTCATCGGCGCATAGGTCTTCATCGGCGTATGGCAGGGGTCGTGATACATGTAGCGCGTGCCGGTGACGCCCTCGATCTTGAAGTTCTTCTCCATCAGGTATTCGTGGATGTCCAGCAATCGCGCGCCCGGGAAGATGCGCTCGAATTCGTACTTCTGCAGCTGGTCCATGCAGGTGCCGCAGGAGACGATCACGGTCTTGATGTCGAGGTAGTTCAAGGTATTGGCGACGCGGTGGAACTGCACGCGGTTGTCGGCGGTGATCTGCTGGCCCTTGTCGTGGTTGCCGCTGGAGGTCTGCGGATAGCCGCAGCAGAGGTAGCCGGGCGGCAGCACGGTAATCGCGCCGGCCTCGTACAGCATGGCCTGGGTGGCGAGGCCGACGGTGGAGAACAGGCGCTCCGAGCCGCAGCCGGGGAAGTAGAACACCGCGTCCGAATCGTCGGTGGTCTTCTGCGGGTTGCGGATTACCGGCACGATGGTGTCGTCCTCGATGCCGAGCAAGGCGCGCGAGGTCTTGGTCGGCATCGCCTTGGGCATCGGTCGGTTGAGGAAGTGGATCACCTGCGCCTTGATCTCGGGCTTGCCCAGCGTTTGCGGCGGCGCCTTCTTGGTGCCGTTGAGCACGCCCAGCCGCTTGAACAGGCCGTGCGCGACGCGCTGCGCCTTGTAGCCGAAGCCGACCATGGCGGTGCGCATGGCGCGGATGGTGGCCGGATCCTTGATGTTGAGGAAGGTCATCGCCGCCGTGGTGCCGGGGTTGAAATGCTTCTTGCCTTGCTCGCGCAGGAAGTTGCGCATGGCGATGGAGACGTCGCCGAAGTCGATATCGACCGGGCACGGCTTCTCGCAGCGGTGGCACACCGTGCAATGGTCGGAGACGTCGTTGAACTCGTCGAAATGCTTGAGCGAGATACCACGCCGGGTCTGCTCCTCATACAGGAAGGCCTCGATCAGCAGCGAGGTGCCGAGTATCTTGTTGCGCGGGCTGTAAAGCAAATTGGCGCGCGGCACGTGCGTGGTGCACACCGGCTTGCACTTGCCGCAGCGCAGGCAGTCGCTGATGGAGTCGGCAATCTCGCCGATGGCCGATTGCTCCATGATGATGGATTCCTGCTCCAGCAGGCCGAAGGAAGGCGTATAGGCCGAATGCAGGCCGGAGCCCGCCATGAGTTTGCCCTTGTTGAAACGGCCTTCCGGGTCGACCTTGGCCTTGTAGTCGGCGAATTTCGCCACGGTCTTGTCGTCTAGGAACTCCATCTTGGTGATGCCGATGCCGTGCTCGCCCGAGATCACGCCGCCCAGGCCGGTCGCCAGCTTCATGATGCGCGCGACGGCCTCGTGCGCGGTCTGCATCATTTCGTAGTCGTCGGAATTCACCGGGATGTTGGTATGCACGTTGCCGTCGCCCGCGTGCATGTGCAGCGCGACGAAGACGCGGCCTTTCAGGACTTGCTTGTGTATCTCGTCGCAGCGTTCGAGGATGCGGCTGTATTCGCGCCCGGTAAAGATGCGGTGCAGCTCCTTCTTGATGTCCTGCTTCCAGGAGATGCGCACCTGGTGCTCCTGCACGGCGCGGAAGATGTTCTCCACCGCAAGGTCGCTGAAATCCGGCCCGAGCAGGGAAATCGCGCCGTCGAGGTTGTCCAGCACCATTTGCCAGTGCTGGCGCGTGGCGGCGAACAGTTCCAGCGCCATGTTGCGCTTGGCGATCACGCTTTCGGGGTCTGCCTGGGTCTCGTCGTCCTCGTACAATGGCAGGTCGCCTTCGATGAAGGCTTGCAAGGCGTCCAGCAGCTTGAGTTTGTTCTTGATCGAGAGCTCGATATTGATGCGCTCGATGCCGTCGGAATAATCGCCCAGGCGCGGCAGCGGAATCACCACGTCTTCGTTGATCTTGAACGCGTTGGTGTGCTTGGCGATCGCGGCGGTGCGCGCCCGGTCCAGCCAGAATTTCTTGCGCGCCTCGCTAGACACGGCAATGAAGCCTTCGCCGCCGCGCGCGTTGGCAAGACGCACCACCTGCGAAGCCGCTTCGCCTACCCCGGCCTCGTCGTCGCTCGCGATATCGGCGATCAGCACCATCTTGGGACGCTCGCTGCGGTTGGCCTTGGTGGCATAGCCCACCGCGCGCAGGTAGCGCTCGTCCAGATGCTCAAGCCCGGCGAGGATGGTGTTGGGGTGCGCGTCGAGATAATCCTTGACCTCGACGATGGAAGGCACGGCAAGCGCGACGTGGCCGAAAAATTCCAGGCACACGGTGCGCACGTGCTTGGGCATGCGGTGCAGGATGAAGGTCGCCGAGGTAATCAGGCCGTCGCAGCCTTCCTTCTGGATGCCGGGCAGGCCTGAAAGGAACTTGTCCGTGACGTCCTTGCCGAGGCCGACTGTACGGAAGCTGGGGCCGGGAATGTCGAGCAATTCCGGCTCGCCGATGACAGTCTTGCCGTCCTCTTCATAACGCGTGATGCGGAACCGCGCGGTCTCCACGTCGTGGATCTTGCCGAGGTTGTGGTCGAGGCGCTCGATGAACAGCCACTGCGCGTCCGGCGTCACCATGCGCCACGAAGCCAGGTTATCGAGCGCAGTGCCCCAGAGCACGGCCTTCTTGCCGCCCGCGTTCATCGCGACATTGCCGCCTATGCACGAGGCGTCGGCGGAAGTCGGATCGACGGCGAACTCCAGCCCGGCGGCGCTGGCCGCCTCCATCACGCGGCGCGTTACCACGCCCGCGCCGCAATGGATCACCGGCACAGTGCCGTCCATGCCTGGGCCATTAACGCCAGGCAGCTTGGCGTAAGTCACGTCGGAATACTGGTCGAGCTTTTCCGTGTTGATCACCGCGGAAAGCTTGGTGAGCGGCACGGCGCCGCCGGTATAGCCGGTGCCGCCGCCGCGCGGAATGATGGTCAGGCCGAGCTCGATGCAGACGCGCACCAATGCGGCGATCTCCTGTTCTGTATCCGGCGTGATCACGACGAACGGGTATTCGACGCGCCAGTCGGTCGCGTCCGTCACGTGAGAGACGCGCGACAGGCCGTCAAAGCGGATATTATCCTTGCGCGTATGGCGCGACAGCCTGCTCAACGCCTGCTTGCGCATCGCCTCGATATCCTGGAACTCCTGTGCAAACGCTTCAACCGCCTTGCGTGCCGCCACCACCAGCTTGAGCACCTTGGCGTTGCCCGCGCTGCGCTCGTCGATGGCCTTGATGCGGTGCGCCAGCGCGTCGATCAAGGCTTTGCGACGCTTTTTGTTGGCAAGCAGGTCGTCCTGCAAATAAGGGTTGCGCGACACCACCCACAAATCCCCCAGCACCTCGAACAGCATGCGTGCGGAACGGCCGGTCTTGCGCTCAGAGCGCAGATCGTTCAATACGTTCCAGATATCCTCGCCCAGGAAGCGGATGACGATTTCACGGTCGGAGAAGGAGGTGTAGTTGTAGGGGATTTCGCGTAGGCGGGCAGTCATGCTGATCATTACGGCTAAAGGCACAATTATATCATGGGGATAGATACAAAAATAAGCGCAAATGCAGTACTGGCGCGGCTTTCAAGAGAATGAGAATTGTTAGCATGCGCAAGAAAGCCTGTGCATTTCAGATGACAAACCCGGTGAAAAGCACCACAATGCCATCATAGATACATTGATGTTGGAATGGTTGTCTTCACCATGTCGCAGAAATTACGCAAAGTCCTGGTCCCTCTCGCCGTTGTCGGCCTGCTCGCCTTTCTTGGTTTTTCCCTGACGCAAAAGCCGCAAGCGCCCGACATCACCTTCGTTACACTGGAGGGCAAGAGCATTCCCCTGTCTTCCCTGCAGGGCAAGCTGGTATTGGTGAACTTCTGGGCAACCGACTGCCCCGGCTGCATCGCGGAAATGCCCGGATTGATCCAGACCTACAAGCAATACAAGGACAAGGGGTTTGAGGTGATTGCGGTCGCCATGTCATACGACGGCATCCAGCAGGTCATCAACTATTCCCACAACAACGCCCTGCCCTTCCCCGTCAGCCATGACAGCAGCGGCGATGCCGCCGTACAGTTCAGCGATGTCCGCGTCACGCCGACTTCGTTCATCATCGACAAGCAAGGCCGCATCATCCAGAAATTGATCGGCGAGCTGGATTTCGGCTCCCTGCGCAAGCTGCTCGACCAGCATCTTGGAATGGCAGGCTGATATGCTGTGGATCAAGGCTTGGCATATCGTGTTCATGGTGACCTGGTTCGCCGGCCTGTTCTACCTGCCGCGCCTGTTCGTCTACCATGCACAGACCGAAGACAGCATCGGCAGCGAACGCTTCAAGATCATGGAACGCAAGCTGTTCTTCGGCATCATGACGCCGGGAGCGGTGCTCACCATCGCGTTCGGCCTCTGGCTATGGCAAGGTTATGGTTTTTCAGGCGGCTGGCTGCACGCGAAGCTCACATTGGTCGCCCTGCTGGTTGCCTATCATGTGTATTGCGGCAAGCTGCTGTTCGATTTCAAGCACGACCGCAACCGTCACGGCCACGTTTTTTACCGTTGGCTGAACGAATTGCCCGTGCTCTTGCTGGCCGCGGTGGTGATATTGGTGGTCGTCAAACCTTTCTAGCCAGGATATGCCTATGTTCAATCGAAATCACTCATGGTTGATGCAATCCCTCAAGGCAAGCAAAGACAAGCCGCAATCGCGCTTGTTGAAAATTTTCGACCTGACGCTCATGCCCGCACGACCATTGCAGGATATTGAACAAGAGCTGCTGCGGCAAAAGGCCGGCCTGACCCGCTTTCTCAGCAAGCAGGCCAAGGCAGGCGGCGCCCAGCTGCCCGAGGTGCTGGCGCAGCAAATCATCATCATGCTGGAAAATGCATTGCGGGAAGAACTGCAGCACCCGGGCAGCCAGGCGTTACGCCATGCGCGCACGGCCAGCGACGCCTTGATTCACGCCCAATGCGACGGCAGCTGGCGCAAGCTGCGGGACTTCGGCATGAGCGCCAGCTTCATCAGCCTGCTGGGGATCACCTTGTTCATGTCGTGGTACATGCTGCGGGAAACGCCGCCGGTGCACAAATCCTCATCCAGCCACCAATTGTGGAACACGGTGGCTCAAGAGCGGGTCGCCAGCCCGCACCATGTCGCGGAACTTTACACCGCCATCGAGCGCATGCGCCAAGGCAATTGCCAGTTCCCCCAGGCATTGATGCTGGGCGCTTCCGAACGTGGCGTGTTCCTCACCAATATCGTGGCCGGCAATCTTTCCAGCCAGGCCGAGGAAATCACCTTGGCCACCCAATTGTTGAAGAAAGTGAGCTGCGAGTACAGGCCGCTCACCATGCTCTCCGAATCGGAGCAGGCCTATATCAAAGCGCAGCTGACCGTCCCGGTTGTCACCGTGAGGAAACCCATCCAGCAATCGTGAGAATTCAAGAAAACAAGAAAGCCGGTTTCCCGGCTTTTTTGTTTTTTATCAAACCACATGCTTAGTGCAAACTGGCTTTCAATTGCGACAAGCCAGATTGGAATATGCCCGTAATGGTATCCACTCCAGCCTTGTCATCGTCCGGCGCCTTGCGCTTGAAATGGCTCACCCATACCACGCGGCTGCGCGAACCTTCGGCTTTTACCGACAGCGTGGCGCTATATTCGCTCACCGGCAATACGCTTTCCGTAATCTTGTACGAAAGCTTCATCTTCCCGGTATCGCGCGCGGTCAAGGTTTCATGGATCTTGCCGCCGTCCTTTAGGGTCAATATGCGTTTGGCGCCGGGCTTGTCCTCATCGCCGTCGACGATCTCCGTAGAGGCGATTCCCGGATGCCAGCTCATGTCGCCAAAATGGCCGATCTTGGCCCACACCACCTCAGCCGGCGCATCCAGCACAATCGTTTCTTTCACTGAGAGCGGTTTATCCGCCGCAAAAACCGAAGGTGCAACGACCATCAGTCCACCCAATCCCCATGATAAAAGTTTACGCATACATACCTTCCTGTAAATAGCAGACTCGTTTCTTCCTACAAATGCAGCTCTAGCCAATTTACACTTTTTTATACTTTTGTAACAGTTTGTTTACACTTAAACCAAGCAGGATTCAAAAGCAGGACTTATACTCGGGCAGTAGCTGGATAATGCAGATAATGAATCTGTTATCCACCTGCTCTGGCATGAATATGTATATACTACCCAGTATATAAAGATTGCGTACAATACTGTACGTTCAATAAGGAATCGCATTATGTCCGTGCTACGGGAAAAAATACTGCATGTCGCTTCTGACCTGTTTCAGACGCGCGGCATCAACTCCACCGGGGTCGACACGATCGTGGCGGTCGCCGGCACGACCAAGATGACGTTGTACAAGTATTTCCGCAGCAAGGAAGACCTGATCCTGGAAGTCCTGCAGAAAGGCCATTCCGACTTCACCGACTGGCTCAGCCAGAACCTCAGCAAGAACGCCAAGAAGCCTTCCGAGCGCCTGCAAAAGCTGTTCGACTTTATCGAGGAATGGGTCACCGCGCCAGATTTCCGCGGCATGGCCTTCCTCAAGGCATCTGCCGAATTCCCCAATGAGGAAAACCCTGTCCATCGCCTTTCGGCCGAGCAATCGCGCCAGTTCCGCCAATTCCTGGCAGAGCTCGCCGCCGATGCCGGCGCACGCGACCCGGACAGCCTGGCGTTGCAGCTCTCCATCCTGATCGAGGGCGCCATCCAGGCTGAGCAAATCAAGCGTGGCTCCGGGGCAGTGAAATATGCCAAGAAGGCAGCCAAAATCCTGATCGAGAACTCATTGGAGAAACAAGCAGCGTAACTGCACCGTCATCCGCCACCCCACAAGAAGCCCGCAGCCTTGCGGGCTTTTTTCATGCTTGCAGTCGGCCTGCAGGCCCTAGATAATGCGGGTTTATACACGATTGCGATAGATAGGCTCTAGACATGCGGATATTGATTTGCGGCTCCATGGCATTTGACACCATCATGGTTTTTGGCGACCAGTTCAGGAACCATATCCTGCCAGACAAAATCCACATGCTGAACATATGCTTCTTCGTGCCGGAAATGCGCCGCGAGTTTGGCGGCACAGCTGGCAACATTGCCTACAACCTCAAGCTGCTGCAAGGCGACCCGGTCATCATGGCGACAGTGGGCGATGATTTTGCAGGCTATACGAACTGGCTGGAACAACATCGGCTGGAAACCACCCACATCAAGAACATTCCTGGCACCTTCACGGCCCAGGCCTTCATCACCACCGACCAGGACGACAACCAGATTACGGCATTCCACCCTGGCGCCATGAGCGAATGCCACCAGAACAGCGTACATGATGCGCAAGACATCGGCCTCGCCATCATCGCGCCGGACGGCCGCGAAGGCATGTTCCTGCACGCAAAGGAATGCCACGAGAAAGGCATCCCGTTCATGTTCGATCCCGGCCAGGGATTGCCGATGTTCAACGGCGAGGAATTACTGCATTTCATTGATCTTGCCACTTATGTCGCCGTGAACGACTATGAGGCGCAACTATTACAGGACAAGACTGGTCTTACGCTGGAACAGGTAGCGGAAAAGGTCACGGCCTTGATCGTGACCGAAGGGGCTAAAGGCTCTACGATTTATGCCGATGGAAAGCTATACAGAATTCCATGCGTAAAAGCGGAGCAGGTGGTGGACCCTACCGGCTGTGGCGATGCCTACCGCGCCGGCTTGCTTTACGGCATTGCGCAAGGATGGGACTGGACAGTGAGCGGCCGCCTGGCATCCGTGATGGGCGCCATCAAGATCGCCAGCCGCGGGGCGCAAAACCACAAAGTCACGCGCGAAGAGATTCAACATATTTATAGTCAGGTGCTGGTTGACGAAACATTGTCAGAATACGCTGAAGAACAAAACGCTTAAGGAGCAATAGCATGCGCATTACGTCTTTATTGGCAGCAGCAATTATTTTACTTACCCTGGGCGGTTGCATGAGCTCGAACTCAGGCGACGTATATAGCCGCGACGAGGCCCGCAAGACCCAGACCGTGCGCCTGGGCGTGGTGGAAAGCGTGCGCAACGTCAGGCTGGAAGGCACCAAGACGCCCATCGGCGGCGGCGCAGGCGCCGTGGTCGGCGGCATTGCGGGCAGTTCCGTCGGCGGCGGACGCGGACAAGCAATTGCAACCGTGCTCGGCGCCTTGGTGGGCGGCTTGGCGGGCGCCGCTGCAGAAGAAGGCGTGACCCGCAAGGACGGCCTGGAAATTACCGTCAAGCTTGAAAGCGGCAACCTGATTGCCGTGGTGCAGGAAGCGGACGTCCAATTCAACCCCGGCGACAAGGTGCGCCTGGTGGAAAGCGGCGGCGTCACCCGCGTGACCCATTAACTCGCTCTTCCCTCTCATCTCCATCAATGCCGGGCTTGCCCGGCATTTTCATAAAAGCTTAACCTGGATTTAACCGTTCCGTCATTCGGCAATTTTAGAGTGTGGCCTATCTCAATCGTCAGGATAAGCCCTCATGCTTGACCGGCAGTCTTCCCTTGGCGCCAAGAATGGTGCCAATCAGCTATATGTCAGCCTTGCCCGCAACGCCTCTGAAATCGCCGAAGCGCAACGCCTGCGCTACAAGGTATTCGCAGAGGAAATGGGCGCCAACGTCTCCGGCACCGAAGGCCTCGACCAGGATGGCTTTGATGCCTTTTGCGACCACTTGCTGGTCCGCAACCATGAAACCGGCGAAGTCGTCGGCACTTACCGCATCCTGAGCCCCGCCATGGCCAATGAAGCCGGCGGTTATTATTCCGCTGGCGAGTTCGATCTCTCGCGCCTGCGCCACCTCGCCTCCAGCATGGTGGAAGTCGGCCGTGCCTGCGTCCACAAGGATTACCGCATGGGCGGCACCATCACCCTGCTCTGGGCGGGCCTCGCCAATTACATGAAGGTGCACCGCTACGAATACATGATCGGCTGCGGCAGCATCGGCATGGCCGACGGCGGTCACATGGCGGCCAGCTTGTACCACCAACTGCAGCAGGATCACCTCTCGCCCGTGGAATACCGCGTATTCCCGAACTGCCCGCTGCCGCTGGAGGCATTGCGCAAAGACCTGGAAGTCGCCTGCCCGCCGCTGATCAAGGGTTACTTGCGCCTGGGCGCCTATATCTGCGGCGCGCCGGCCTGGGACCCCGACTTCAACACAGCAGACATGCTGGTTATGCTACCATTGTCGCGACTCAACAAACGCTATGCAGCTCACTTTTTCAAATAAGCTGCCGACCACCACCTGCTTGCCCGAAAAAAAGACGTCCCTGCCTATACAGCTATTCCGCCTGACGCGCCTTGGGTTGCACACGCTTTACGGCGTTGCCGTCGCGGCGACCATCCTGCCCCATGTGGGTGCTGCAAGGCGCGACAGGATCATCCGCCGCTGGAGCAGGCAGTTCCTGGGCATTCTCAATATTCAGGTCATTGCCAAGGGCCATGTTCCCAATGAGGATGTACGCGGCACCATGTTTGTCGCCAACCACATCTCCTGGCTGGACATCCATGCGCTCAACAGCATCCGCACTGTGCGTTTCATCGCCAAGTCGGATATCCGCTCGTGGCCGGTGATTGGCTGGCTGGTGGCGCAAGCGAATACGCTGTTCATCGAGCGCGAGAAAAAACAGGATGCCAGCCGCATGGTGGAAACTGCGGCAAAGAGCATCTTGGCTGGAGACTGCTTATGTTACTTTCCCGAAGGCACGACGACGGATGGCACGGAGCTGAGACCGTTTAAGGGCAGTCTCATGCAGGCAGTCATTGATACGGATACGGCAATCCGTCCATTCTCGATCCGCTACCCCAAGATAGACGGCAGCATCAATACGGCGATGGCCTACCATGGCGAGACCACGCTATGGCAATCCCTGCGCATGGTGTTGGCGCAGCCAAGGCCGGTTGTGGAATTGGATTTTGCCGCCCCGATTGCCAGCGCGGGACACGAAAGGCGCGGACTCTGCCTCATGGCAAGGCAGTCGATCGCCGCCAGGTTGAACCTGGACTAAAGGCTGTAGGAAGCTACGATCAGCTGCCCTTGATTGCACGGGCCCCGTCTGCAGGATGGCAAGGCACCTGGAAAGTCCGGCGGTCCTCAAGGCGCAGCGCAGTCAGCTTGCCACCCCACAGGCAACCCGTATCCAGCGCATAAAGATTGTCGCGCTGCTGCAAACCCAGCGCGGACCAATGCCCGAAAATCACCGTAGCATCGGCTGAGCGCCGTTCGGGTATGTCGAACCAGGGCAATTTACCCGCTGGGATATCGGCCAGCTCGCCTTTGAAGTCAAAATCCATTGCACCATCAGGCGTGCAGACACGCAGGCGCGTCATGGCGTTCGTGATCATGCGCAGGCGGTCCATCCCTTGCAAGCCGGGCTCCCAACGCAATGGATAGTTGCCATACATGTGCGCAAGAAAACTCTGGTAGCCGTCACCACGCAAGGCGGTTTCTACCTCGCGCCCCAGCTCCAAGGCCTGATCGGCACGCCACTGCGGCAGCAAACCCGCGTGCACCACCACTAAGTCGCCCTCCGCATGCATCATGGGACGCAAACGCAGCCATTCCAGCAACTCATCCCGGTCAGGCGCATCAAAAATAGCCTGCAAGGTATCGCTACGGTGCGCACGCACATAGCCCTCCGCCACAGCCAATGCATGCAGGTCGTGGTTGCCCAGCACCATGACCAGGCTGGATTCATGCGCCTTGGCCCAACGGAGCGTTTCCAGGGAACCGGAACCGCGATTGATCAAGTCACCGACCAGCCAGAGCTTGTCTTTTAAGGGATCGAACCGGATGACATCCAGCAGGGAAAGAAGGGAGCGATAACAGCCCTGGATATCGCCTATCGCATAGGTGGCCATGGGCTGTTATCTAAGATTGAGGAAACTTCTGAAGAGACAGATAACAGAAGCAGTTATTCGCTCTTTTCTTCATCTGCTGTCGGCGCTTCAGCAGCAGGTTCATCATCAGCGTCATCTTCGTCTTCGCTGGCAGTATCTGCAGGCTTCGCTGCGGCGGCTGTCTCAGGCTTTTGCTCCACTACGGGATCATCAACCAAACCAGACTGAATGCCAAAAAACAAACGCGCAACAAGGAACAGCACCAGCAATGGCGCAAACAAGGCGCCTAATGCCGCAAGAATAAATTGCGTCTTGGTTGTTTTCGGAAAATCGTACTCGTGCGCGCTCATACAAAACCAATCCATACAGGGAAAATGCCAAGGATTATACTCAATAACCCCCGCTAGAGAAAAGGTTATAGCAAGGACAAGCATGTATTCATTTGCTATAATCCGTCTCCTGCTCAAAATGCGCCCGTAGCTCAGTTGGATAGAGTGTTGGTTTCCGAAGCCAAAGGTCACAGGTTCGACTCCTGTCGGGCGCACCATCACCGAATTAGAAGTTAGACTTTTCAAACCCGGCCTTATCGGGAGTTCGCACAAACTCGCCGGTTACGCTCCTGAATATTTCCACACATGGTTTGCATGGCATCGACTGCCGCACCCAATGCCATGAAGATGGCTTGAACATTTCAATTTCATACGGTTTTTCTCTTGAGAGGTTTGTGATGAGCAAAAATGTGGCAGCATATAAATACAAATGAGATGTTTACTTATTTGCACTCAGAATATAAATTGCTCGGTAACTCACCCTAAGTTTTCCTATTCAAGGAGATTAATTTGCTGAGCGTGCCTGTTAATTCACGTTTATCCCCCTTCGCCATTTCACTCATGCTAGCGCTGGCAAGCATTCATTCCCATGCAGCAGCAGAAGAAAAACATGAAGATTCCCCTTTGGAGGAAATAAATATAACAGCCAGTGCGGATGCTTCTGCCGAGGGACTGGTCAAATCCTATGCCGGACGACAGGTAGCAAGAGGTGCTCGTATCGGCTTGCTGGGCAATAAAGAGATCATGGACACTCCGTTTTCCTTCAATGCTTATACCAACGAGCTTATTCAGGATCAGCAGGCAAAGAGCGTGGGCGACGTATTACTCAACGATCCTTCCGTGCGTGTTGCACGCGGCTTCGGCAATTTCCAGGAGTCTTATTACATCCGCGGCTTTATCCTGGGCTCCGACAGCGTGGCATACAATGGCTTGTACGGCTTGCTTCCTCGTCAGTATATTTCTGCCGAACTGTTCGAACGCGTCGAGGTTTTACGCGGCGCTTCCGCGTTCCTGACTGGAACAAATCCTAATGGCGACGGCATCGGCGGCGCCATTTCCCTTTTACCCAAGCGTGCGCCGAACGAGCCCATCAACCGCGTCACCCTGGGCTGGAGTCGTGGCGACCAAGGCTTGGCGTCTGCAGACTTCGCCCGCCGCTTCGGTCCGGATGAACGCATGGGCATCCGCCTTAACGTCACGCAACGACGCGGCGGTACCGGCATAGACGACGAACATGTCGAGCTCGGCCTTGCTTCGATTGGCCTGGACTGGCGTGGCGACCAGACGCGAATTTCCGCTGACCTCGGCTATCAAGACAACAAGCTGCGCGAAACGCGCACTAATGTGACATTGGCAGACAATATCACCACGGTGCCGCGCGCGCCCAAGAGCAGCAAAAACTGGGCACAGCCATGGTCATACTCAAACGAACGCGACCTATTCGGCACCCTGCGGGCCGAACATGACCTCAGCGACAATCTTACGGCATGGTTTGCCGGCGGCTTCCGTGAGAGCGATGAAGCCAATTCGCTTGCCAACCTGGAGGTATCCAATGGCGCTACCGGGGCTGGCTCGGTGTACCGCTTCGACAACACCCGCGAGGATTCGGTCAGGACTGGCGAAATCGGCCTGCGCGGCAAGTTCTCCACCGGTCCGGTAGAACATGAATGGGTATTGAGTTCCAGCTATTACAAGCTGGAGAAAAAGAATGCCTACGTCATGGATTATCTAAATGCCTTGGCCACCAACCTGTATGGCAACGTGAAATACGCCCGACCGGACTATTCGGTTGATGCACTGTATGGCAACTCTCTCTCCAACCCACGCTTGAATGGCACTACCCTGCTGCGCAGCATCGCGATTGGGGATACGCTTTCCTTCCTCGACAAACGTGTGCTGCTCACGCTGGGCTTGCGTCACCAGAAAGTCGATATCAAGAATTACGCTTACAATACACTCTTGATTGATAGCGAGTCAGACCAGAGCCGTACCAGCCCGGTCGTCGGAGCAGTCTACAAGCCCACCAAGGCGGTATCGCTGTATGCCAATTACATCGAAGGCCTCAACACTGGCGAAACTGCTCCACCTCAAGCCAGCAATTTGGGCACCATACTACCCCCCTATGTCGCCCGCCAGCAGGAAATAGGCGTCAAGGTCGACCTAGGCAGGCTGGGCTTTTCCACCGCCTACTTCACCACCGACAAACCTCGAGGCGTACTTGAAGGCGACGATGTATTCCGTACGAAAGGCGAAGACAGGCATCAGGGCATCGAGCTGATGGCGTTCGGGGAAGCAATGCCTGGCTTACGTGTGTTGGGCGGCGTGACCTTCCTAGATACAGAACAGCGGGATACCAATGTCGCTGCTACCGAAGGGCAACGCACCATCGGCATCCCCAACAAGCAAGCCAATCTTGGCGCTGAATGGACGGTGCCTGGCATTAGCGGCCTTTCCCTTGACGCTCGGGTCATTGCCACTGGAAACGTCTATGCCAATGCGGCCAACACTTTATCCGTACCCGGCTGGACGCGCCTTGATATCGGCGCCCGTTACCTGATCGACCTAGGCGACAATTTATTGACGCTGAGGGGCAGAATCGACAATGTGACGGACCGCGACTATTGGGCATCAAGCGGCGGCTATCCAGGATTAGGGTATTTGGTGCTGGGAGCGCCTCGCACCCTGACCATAAGCGCCACTCTGGATTTCTAGCTCGCCTATAAGCCGGCTATCACATTGTCGGATATGCAGTCCATGATCTCGAGCAAGCTGCCCAATGTAGGCACCACGATTTTCACTGTCATGTCGCAGCTGGCAGCCGAGCATAGGGCTGTCAACCTGGGACAGGGCTTTCCTGATTTCGATGTGCCGCAAGCGCTAATGCACGCGCTCGAGCAGGCCGTGCGAAATGGCTTTAACCAGTATGCGCCGATGGCAGGCATCCCCGCCCTGCGACAGGCGATTGCCCGCAAGACCGAGCGCGCTTACGGCTACATGCCCGACGCCGATCGTGACATCACGGTGACCAGTGGCGCCACCGAGGCGATATTCAACGTGGTTCATGCGGTGGTGCGTGCTGGTGACGAGGTGATTGTGCTTGACCCGGCCTACGACAGCTATGAGCCTGCGATCGAGCTGGCTGGAGGAATCGCGGTGCACGTGCCGCTGACTGCTGAAACCTTCGCCCCGGATTGGCAGCGTATTCGCGATGCCGTCACGCCGCGCACGCGCATGCTGGTGATCAATACTCCCAACAATCCTTCAGGTGCGATATTCACTCATGACGATATGCTGGCGCTTGCCTCGCTCATCAACGACACAGGTATCTGGCTGCTGTCCGACGAGGTTTACGAGCATATGGTCTACGATGGCGCCCGGCATGAATCGGTACTGCGCCACGCATCGCTGCGGGAGCGGGCATTTGTGGTATCCAGCTTCGGCAAGACCTACCACTGCACGGGCTGGAAGCTCGGCTATTGCATTGCGCCGCCATCCCTGAGCGCCGAGTTCCGCAAGGTGCACCAATACAATGTGTTCTGCAGCTTCGCGCCGGCGCAGCATGCTTTCGCTCATATCCTGGATGCCCAGCCGGAACACCACGAGCAGCTCGGCGCCTTCTACCAGGCCAAGCGTGACGGGTTCCGCGAACAATTGCTCACCACCAGTCTTTTCCCCCTGCCTGTACCAGGCGGTTATTTCCAGTTGGTGGATTATTCGGCCGTCAGCCAGTTGGACGACGTCGAGTTCTGCCGTTGGCTGACGATTGAAAAAGGCGTCACGGCGATCCCCCTCTCGCCTTTCTATGCCCAGCCACCAGCAGGCCAGCGCCTGGCACGGCTATGCTTTGCCAAGAACCAGGAAACGCTGGATGCGGCCATCGAGCGCTTAAAAGCGCTCTAGCCCGGCAACGCTCCTCGCTCAGCTTCTCCGCCTCAATCGGGATTTCACGATCAATGCCTATGCTGGGCGCTGGAACTATTGCTCGGCAGGATTATCTTATTTTGCAATACCCCTTAATTCCATTTCACAATAAAAGGAGATTGATCATGGCAGACGTGCCTCATCAAAAATCCCCGCTGCTCCCAGATCGGCTCTTGCACGGCACGCCGCACAATCATCCAATCGAGCATATCTTCGGCATGTCTCCACAGCTTCCCTGCCTGGAAAGCGAAAAGACTCTGGTCAACTTCGTGCTGCCGCCTTGGAGCCAGTTCACCGATTGGGACAAGAACCGGCAGGCCCGGTTTATCGAGAATATTTTTCTTGGCGTGCCGATCGGATATTACGTGATCCATGCTCCGCAATGGCGCACAAGCGGCGTCAAGCCGATGTCGGGCTGGCTGCTGGATGGCGTCAACAGGATTACCGCCATCCGGGATTTTGTGGACAACAAGATCAGCATCTTCAATGGCGTTTTCCATGACGACCTGGACGAACTGACGCGCGAGAGAAGGTTCTATCATCAGCCTTTCCCTTGCTTTGAACTGCAATACTCGAATGACCTGCAGCATTTGCGGGCCATATACGAGCATCTCAACTATGGAAAGCTGGAGCATGCTTCAAGGACATATAGCCATTCGCGGTTACAATGACTTGATCACCTCGGCATGAGAAGGCCGCCAAGCAACGGCGCTGGGGAACGCCTTGCATGTCCAAATTGAAGCCCGACTGAAAGCTGTGGCAGAATCTACTATAATCAACAAGAAAAAATTCATGCTATCCGACGAAACCATAGCGCTTGCCAAATCCAGGGCCAATTATGCAGGCTTTGTGCCCGTTCACCAGAGCAACGACTGCATCAGGATCGCCTACGCCTGGCTGGACGCACAGATCAAGACCTCCGCACCATCCGAGGTGCCTGTAAGCCAGCGCGGGCTGATCCGCTCCTGGGGAGGCGCCTTGGTGATGTACGGCGACATTATCGTGGCGGCTGAGTTACATCCAGACATTCATGGCATTTATCCCAGACTCAACCTTTCCAGGGAGCTGACATTGCCTGATCCCGCCCGGCTAGCCAACGTTGCGGGCGCCAACGAACACCCCGCCCTCAAACAATTCGACGTGGCACGTTTTTATACGCATATAGAAAAACAGCACGTGCAGATTTAAGTCCTGACCGCTTTCACTGTTGACGGACGCGAAAAAGAGGACTACATTTTCATCCAAGGACTATCCACGCCAACATCGGCGTACTGAACATTTTTCCATACCAGCAACAGCGCTGGTAATGGTCAGAGCAAAAAAGCTCGCCAACCGTTTCGAAACGGTTGGCGAGCTTTTTTTTCGCCTGTCGCAGGCGTGGGTATCCTGGATTTTTGCAGACAACTTAACCTAGGAGCAAGAAAATGATACATGGTGATATTTCCAGCAGTCACGATACCGTCGGCGTCGCAGTGGTCAATTACAAGATGCCGCGCCTGCATACGAAGGCCGAGATTATCGACAACTGCAAGAAGATCGCGGACATGGTGGTCAACATGAAAGCCGGCCTGCCGGGCATGGACCTGGTGATCTTTCCCGAATACAGCACGCACGGCATCATGTACGACGGCCAGGAGATGTACGACAACGCCACCACGGTACCCGGCCCGGAAACCGCGATCTTCGCCGAAGCCTGCCGCAAGGCCAAGGTCTGGGGAGTGTTCTCCATCACGGGAGAACAGCACGAGGAACACCCGAACAAGGCGCCCTACAACACGCTGATCCTCATGAACGACCAGGGAGAGATCGTGCAGAAATACCGCAAGATCATGCCGTGGGTGCCGATCGAGGGCTGGTATCCCGGCAAGGAAACCTTCGTCAGCGAAGGCCCCAAAGGCCTGAAGGTCAGCCTGATCATCTGCGACGACGGCAACTACCCGGAAATCTGGCGCGACTGCGCCATGAAGGGCGCGGAACTCATCATCCGCTGCCAAGGCTATATGTACCCGGCCAAGGAACAGCAAATCCTCATCAGCAAGGCCATGGCGTTCGCCAACAATACCTATGTCGCCGTCGCCAATGCCGCGGGTTTTGACGGCGTATATTCCTATTTCGGGCACTCCGCCATCGTCGGCTTCGACGGCCGTACGCTGGGCGAATGCGGCGAAGAGGAAAACGGCGTGCAATATGCGGCGCTGAGCAAGCACCTGATCCGCGATTTCCGCCAGCACGGCCAGTCCGAGAACCACTTGTTCAAGCTGCTGCACCGCGGCTACACCGGGGTATACAACTCCAAGGATGGGGAGCACGGCGTTGCCGAATGCCCTTACAGCTTCTACGGCAAATGGGTGCAAGACCCACAAGGCGCGCGGGAAATGGTAGAGTCATTCACGCGCACGACCCTGGGCACCAAGGAGGCCCCGATCGAGGGACTGCCTAACTAGGCAATGTCCAGCAACCTGCCCCGGCTGAGCCGGGGCACAACCTGAAAGCAAGCCATGGCAAATTCCGACCCTATTCATGTTGGCGTCCTGTTCTCGACCAGCGGCGCAACCGCCACCATCGAGCGCTCGCAAGCATTCGCCACATTTTTCGCCATTTCCGAGATCAATGCCGCAGGCGGCATCCATGGCCGCGAGCTGGTGCCAATCTATTACGATCCGCAAGGCATTCCCCGGCAATACCAGGCATTTGCCGAGCGCATGATCCGAGACGACAAGGTCAACGTCATCTTCGGCTGCTACATGTCGAGCTCGCGCAAGGCGGTAATTCCCGTGGTGGAGAAATGGCGCAAGCTGCTGTTCTACCCCACGCCCTATGAAGGCTTCGAGTTCTCTCCCCACGTGATCTACACCGGCGCGGCGCCCAACCAGAACAGCGCCCAACTTGCTGATTACATGACGCGGCATTTCGGCGCACGCATCTACCTGGTGGGCAGCGACTATATCTACCCTTATGAGTCCAACCGCATCATGAGCGACTTCATCCTCGAAGTGCCCGGCGGCAAGAAGCTCGCCGAGCGCTACCTGCCGCTCGATGCAACCGAGAAGGACTTCATCTCCATCGTGCGCGACATCAAGGCCAAGGCGCCGGATTTCGTGTTTTCCACCGTAGTGGGCAAGGCCACGCGCATGCTTTACCAGGCTTATGCCGATATCGGCATGGACGCCGCCAAGATACCGATTGCCAGCCTCACCACCTGCGAGGCGGAGGTCGCCGAAATGGGCCGCCGGATTGCGGCAGGGCACATCACCTCCGCGCCCTATTTCCAGTCGATCGGGAGCGAGCGCAACCAGGCCTGCCTGCGGAATTTCCGCCAGCAGTTCGGCGACGAGATCGAGCCGAACATGTGCTGGGAAGCTGCTTATTTCCAGGCGCAGCTATTCGCCGAAGCGATGCGGGAAGCCGGCGATGACAGTTATGAGGCGCTGCTGCCGCGCCTTCTGGGTCGCGAATACCAGGCGCTTCAAGGCCGGGTCGCCATCAACCCGGCCAACCACCACACCCGGCTCAACCCGCGCCTGGGAAGGGTCAACGAGCAAGGCATGTTCGACATCATCGCCGAATCCGTGGCGGGCGGCGTCACGCCGGACCCTTACCTGGTGACCCATACCGGCGAGGAATGGAATACCCTGCAATACCTGCCGGAGGCCATGCATGGCTAGCAACGGCAAAAGCAGCTCGCGCCAGCGCTCCACGCTGGACCTGTTCCGCAGCCTGCGCAATGCGCGCATCGCCATATTCCATCCCAAGGACGAAAACCGCGACATCCTGGTGCAGCAATTGCTGCGCATCGGCTGCCAGACCGTCACCCTGTGGCCGCCATTGGCAGAGCTGCCGGAAAATACCGACATCGTATTTTTCCTGCTCAACGCCGAGGCCAGCGCCAAGAAAAAACTGCCCTGGCTCAACCCAGCCTCTGCCATCCCCTTGATCGGCATTGTCGAATACGAAAATCCCACTATCCTCGATACCGCCACCAGCCTGGGCTGCCACGGCATCCTCGTGAGCCCGGTGCATGCCAACGGTATCCTCTCCACCTTGATCATGGCCATTCACCATTGCCAGGAAATCAAGGCGCTCAACAAGCGCAACCAACGCCTGGAACAAAAACTGCAAGCTGCCAACCAGATCAGTGCGGCGCAAACTATCCTGGCTCGCACCCGTAACATCAGTGCCATTGAGGCATACAAAGCCATGCGCGAGCAGGCCATGCTCAAGCGCGTGACCATCGAGGAAATAGCACGCGCCATCCTGCATGCGGACGGGATTCTCCACAGCTGAAAAAAAGGAGTCATGCACCTCGGTGATGACTCCCTCAAGAAGGCTCCATGATTGCAAAAGGAGCAGGCATCGCTCATAAAAAGCCGGTGTATTGTCGCAAACCTGCAAAAAGACGCCATTCTCCTGAAGCACTACTCCTTTATGGGTACTTCAAGCAACATGGGCAAAAAAACGCCAGGGAACTGCCGGATGGCAGTTGGCCTGGCTTAGGGCCTGTTAACGCTATTGAAGAAGATCGCGTTAACAGGCCCTAGGGGACTACGTCAGTACAACGCGGGGTGGGTTAAAACTGCGAAACGCCCGGAATCCAGTTTGTGCCGGCCAACGGCACTTTCGCCATCGCCGATGCTTCCAGCGTCAATGCGACCAGGTCCTCCGGCTCCAAGTTGTGCAGGTGCGACTTGCCGCAGGCGCGCGCGATCACCTGGGCTTCCATGGTCATCACCGAGAGATAGTTCGCCAGCCTGCGGCCTGCCTTCACCGGGTCGAGGCGCTTCATGAGCTCGGGGTCCTGCGTGGTGATGCCTGCGGGGTCCTTGCCCTCATGCCAGTCGTCATAAGCGCCGGCGGTGGTGCCAAGCTTGTTGTACTCTTCTTCCAGGTGCGGGTCGTTGTCGCCCAGCGCGATCAATGCGGCGGTGCCGATAGCCACCGCGTCCGCGCCCAGCGCCAATGCCTTGGCGACATCGGCGCCGTTACGGATGCCGCCGGAGACAATCAATTGCACCTTGCGGTGCATGCCCAAGTCCTGCAGGGCTTGCACGGCGGGACGGATCGCCGCGAGGATGGGGATGCCCACATGCTCGATGAACACTTCCTGCGTCGCGGCGGTGCCGCCCTGCATGCCGTCCAGCACCACGACATCGGCGCCCGCCTTCACGGCCAAAGCCACGTCGAAGTAAGGACGGGTCGCGCCGACCTTGACGTAGATGGGCTTTTCCCAGTCGGTGATCTCGCGGATTTCCGCGATCTTGATCTCGAGGTCGTCCGGGCCGGTCCAGTCAGGATGGCGGCAGGCGGAGCGCTGGTCCACGCCCTTGGGCAGGCAGCGCATCTTGGCGACGCGGTCGCTGATCTTCTGCCCGAGCAGCATGCCCCCGCCGCCCGGCTTGGCGCCCTGGCCGATCACGACTTCGATCGCATCGGCCTTGCGCAAGTCGTCCGGGTTCATGCCGTAGCGCGACGGCAGGTATTGGTAGACCAGGATGGAGGACTGGCCGCGCTCTTCCGGCGTCATGCCGCCGTCGCCGGTGGTGGTGCTGGTGCCCACGGCGCTCGCGCCGCGGCCCAGGGCTTCCTTGGCCGGGCCGGACAATGCGCCGAAGCTCATGCCGGCGATCGTGACCGGGGTCTTGAGGTGGATGGGCTTCTTGGCAAAGCGGTTGCCGAGGATGACATCGGTGCCGCATTTCTCACGGTAGCCTTCCAGCGGATAACGGCTGACGGAGGCGCCGAGGAACAGCAGATCGTCGAAGTGCGGCAGCTTGCGCTTGGCGCCCGCGCCTCGGATGTCGTAGATGCCGGTCGCCGCGGCGCGGCGGATTTCAGACATGGTGTGCTTGTCGAAGGTCGCAGAAAAACGCGGCTCGGTTTGCGGGATTTTTGGCGTATCGCTCATGATTAATAGGCTCCTGCGTTATCTACGTGGAAGTTGTACAGCGTGCGGGCAGAGCCCAGCAGCGTGAAGCTGTCGGGGTCGACATCGGCGTAGCCGGACTCTTTCAACAGCTTGACCAGTATCTGGCGCGCCTCGTCATCCATGGGCTTGACCTCGCAGTCGGCTCCCAGGCTCTGGATAGTGCCGCGCACGAAAATACGGGCCTCGTAGAGGGAATCGCCCAGCGCTTCGCCGGCATCGCCCAGGATCACCAGGTTGCCAGCCTGCGCCATGAAGGCGGAGAAGCTGCCGACCGAGCCGCCGACTACGATATCGACGCCCTTCATGGAGATACCGCAACGCAAACCTGCATCGCCGTCGATCACCAGCAAGCCGCCCTGTGCAGTGGCGCCTGCCGCATTGGAGGCGAAGCCCTTCACGTGCACGCGGCCGGACATCATGTTCTCGGCTACGCCGGTGCCGGCGCTGCCCTCGATCACCACGTTGGCAAACTGGTTCATTCCTGCAGCGTAATAGCCCGCATGCCCCTCGATCACAACATCGACGTCAGCCTTGAGGCCGACGGCGATGTTGTGCGCGCCGCCCGGGTTGGTGATGGTAACCTTCTTGCCATCAAGCTCCGTCGCATCGCTGTGCAGGTACTGGTTCACCTCGCGCAGCGCGGTTTTTTCCAGGTCGAATGTTACAGTTTCCATACGTACATCTCCTTTGGTGCAGGCTCGAACACCTTGGCGTTCTTGATATCGGGCAAGTGGGCCAGCGAGCGGAACTCGGACGCGATCGCGACATAATCGTCATGCTCGGCCACAATGGCGGGCTTGCAGGCGAACGGGTCGCGCACCAGCGCCAGTTGGTCCTTGGTGCCCATCAGCAGGGTATAGAAGCCGTCCAGCTCGTCGAAGCCGTGCTCGAGCGCGGTCTTGAGGTCGTCGCCCTCGCGCATGCGCCATTGCAGGAAGCGGCAAGCGGCTTCGGTATCGTTGTCGGTCTCGAAGGAGATGCCTTCGTGCTCCAGCTTGCGGCGGATGCTGTGCGCATTGGAGAGCGAACCGTTGTGCACCAGGCACCAGTCTTCGCCCGCGGTGAACGGGTGGGCGTGCGACGGGGTGATCGCGGACTCGGTCGCCATGCGGGTATGGCCCACGAGGTGGCTGCCGGACAGCTTGGAGAAGTCATAGCGGCTCGCTACTTGGGCCGGCGTACCGGTGTCCTTGTAGATGTCCATGAGCTGGCCGACGGACAGCAGGTGCACCTGCGGGTAATGTTCCTTGAGCCAGGCCTTGACGCTTTCCGGGCTGGTGATCGTCGTCACCACGGCATGGTTGACCTTCACTTCCACCTTGGCATCGGCCTTGAGGCCGTTGTTGAGGTCGACGCTGAGCTTGGCCCAGTCGAACTCGGGGGAGGCGCAATACAGGCTGAACTTGCGCTCAGTGTTATCCACGGGCGCGCCGAAAATCGCCAGGCCGGCAGAATCCGGGCCGCGCTCGGTCATGCCGATCAGCATGGGCAGCATGAGTTCTCCGATATTGGCGCGCAACTTCTGGTTCTTCACCAGCAATCCAACGATTCCACACATGATGTTCTCCTTACATAGAATCCAAAATAATTTAGAAAAACTCGATGTACCGGTTGATTTCCCAATCCGATACATGGCGTTGATAGTCGACCCACTCAGCGCGCTTGAGCTTGATGAACTCTTCCGTGAGCGAATTGCCCAGCGCATCGCGCAACACCTGGCTGGCCTCGAGCTGGGCCAGCGATTCGTTGAGGTTTTGCGGCAGGATGCCGATGCCCTGCTCCTTCATTTCCGCCAGATTCAGGTCGAACAGGTTGCTGGCATGGCCGGGGCCAGGGTGCAGCTCGCGCTTCACGCCGTCGAGGCCCGCGGCGATCACCGCCGCCGTGGTCAGATAGGGGTTGCAACTGCCGTCCGGCAAGCGCAGCTCCAGGCGGCCATAGGGTATGCGCACCATGGTCGAGCGGTTGTTGTTGCCGTAGGAAATATAGGCGGGCGCCCAGGTCGAGCCGGTGAGCGACTGGCTCACCACCAGGCGCTTGTAGGAGTTGACGGTAGGCGCAGCCAGCGCGGTCAATGCCGGGGCGTGGTGCAGGATGCCGCCGAGGAAGTGATAGGCCAGCGTCGAGAGGCCGTGGCCGGTCGTGTCGCCGTCGTCATGGAACAGGCTCTTGCTGCCGTCGCCGATCGACATATGCATGTGCATGCCGTTGCCGGGACGGTTGCCGAACGGCTTGGGCATGAAGGAACAGGTCATGCCGAGCTCGTTGGCGATATGGCTGGCCGCCATCTTGAACAAGATGTAGTCGTCCGCGCTCTTGAGGCAGTCGGCGTAGGTGTAGTTGATCTCGAACTGGCCGTTGGCGTCCTCGTGGTCGATCTGGTACACGTCCAGCCCGGCCGCGATCAGCGCTTCGGTCAGCCGTTCCAGGAACACGGCCTGCCGCGTCATGCCCTTGTAGTCGTAGCAAGGCTTTTGCAGCGTGTCGGTCTCGTCGCAGGGATGCAGCGCGCCCTTCTCGTCGCGTTTGAGCAGCGAGAATTCAGGCTCCAGCCCGGTATAGAGCGTCCAGCCTTGCGCGGCCAGGCGTTCGACCTGCTTCTTGAGCACCACGCGCGAATCGTATTCATATGGCTTCTGGTCGACATGGCCGTCGCAAATAATGCGCGCATAGCCGGGCTGCCAGGGAATCAGGCTCAGCGTGGACAAATCGCCCACCGCCATGTAGTCCGGGCCGTTGGGCAGGATGCCCATGCCCCAGATCGCCCCGCCGGCGAATCCCGCGCCATCCTTGAGGATGGATTCGAGATGGGCTGCAGGCACCGATTTCACCTTGGCGACGCCGTGGATGTCCACGAACTGCGCCAGCACGTATTTCACGCCGTTGTCGGCCAGGAACTTCTTCGCGGCCGCCAATTGCTCGGCCGGCGTGCCTGGCTGATACGTGAACTTTCCATCTACTATCTTCATAACATAACTCTCCGAGTCCAATTGAGTTTTATGAATAGGCCGCGAAGTAGCGCCCTATCCCGACGGGTCCGCCCTTGTGCTCGTGAGCGATGCCTGCGATCACTTCCCACAAATATGGACCGTACGAACTATCACACCACAGCCTGTAGAGGCTCTCCTCCTCCTGCAGGTCCTGGCGTATCAGGACTACGCTGACCCCGGCGAATTGCGTCATGACGACGTCTTGTGCGCCGAGCGAAGCGCGAGTTAAATCAATGGAACAAACCTCTGAAAACAACGCCTGCACCGCGTGGCCGCCGATCACGAACGACGCTTCCACATGCGGCACCGGATACACCCCTTTGGCCCCTGCGTAGGCTTGTGCCAGCCTTTCGCAGCTTGTGCCTCCCGGCGCATCCTCGATCAGGAATTCGCTGTTGCCCAGCCGCAAGACCAGGCTGCCGTCCGCGCTGCGCGCCCAGGTGTTGGCACGCGGCGGGATGGCGACGCCCTGCCGGGCCAGCCAATCGGCAGCCTGCGCGCCCTTGACGCCGAACTTGCGCAACAAGCTCGCATCAGCGATTCCCAGATTCTTTTTCCTCTCTTCTTCCAGTTCCTTGCCGCCAAAGCGAGCAGCCACTTTCATCTGCTCTATGACGCCCCAGTCAATCTGTTCGCCATGCTCGTGATTCAATGCATGGGCGATGGGAGTAATGAGTTTTTCTGTCTGCATGTCAGGTCTCAATGTTGGCTGGCAAGAAAATGGAAAGGCACTACGGTCGCGGGCGCCATTGCGCCGCCATCGGTGCGGATCTCGAAAGCGGAACCCACGGCGCTGTGCTGCGGCGCGACATAGGCGAAGCCGATCACGCGGCCCACGGTCCTCGAATAGGCGATGCTGGTGACGCGGCCCTCGATCTCGCCGTTGCGGATCACCAGGTTGCACTCGAACGGCATCTCTCCCGCATAGCCGGGGTTGAGCGCGAACGCCACCAGGGTCTTCTTGAGCGGCCGCTTGGCGATGATCTGCAGGCTGCGCTTGCCGATGAAATCCGGCTTGTTCATGTCGATGGCATGCTCCGCGCCGATTTCCAGCGGGTTTGTCAGGCCGTCGGTATCAATGCCGGGCATGGCATGGCCCATCTCCAGGCGCAGGATGCGCTGCGCATCGGTGCCGAACGGCTTGAGGCCCAGGCTGGAACCTGCGCGCATCACCTGTTCCCAGACGAAAGCGGCTTGCGGGGTGGGCACGTGCAACTCATAAGTGCTGTCGGCGACGAAAGCCACGCGCAGCAGCCGTACCGGCACCCCGGCAATTTCGGCCTCACGCGCGCTATGCGGCTGTTGCTCGCCGAGGTTGAAATTCACGAGGCCGGATAAGACCTGCCTTGCGAGTGGCCCGGCGACATTGATCGCGGCATAGGAGCCGGTGACGTTGACCAGGCCGATATCGAGCTGCCAGAGTTGCTGCCAGCGCTGCATCTCGCGGTAGACCGCGGCGGCATTCGAGGTGCCCGAGGTCAGGTAGAACAATTCCTCCTCCAGGCGGTGCGCCAGGCCGTCGTCCACCACCACGCCTGTTTCGTCCAGCAGCATGGTGTAGCGCGACTCGCCAACGCCTTGGTCGGCATAACGGCCGGTGAAGAAACGCTCGAGGAACAAGGCGGCCTCCGGCCCATGCACCTCGATCTTGCCGAAGGAACTGCTGTCGATGATACCGGCCTTGCCGCGCACGGCTTCCACTTCGGCGAGTATGGTGTCCTGCACGCTCTGACCAGGCACGGCATAGTAGGCGGCGCGCTTCCAGGGGCCGACATCGGTGAACACCGCGCCCAGCGCCGCATTGCCGTCATGCAGCGGCGTGGTGCGGTGCGGATGGAAGCCGCGCCCGCCCAGGTGCCCGATCGGCGTGGGGTGGAAGAACGGGCGCGAGGTCGTGGTGCCGATCTGCTCCACCGGCACGCCGCGCAGCCGGGCGAGGATGCGGATCGCGTTCATGTTCGAATGCTTGCCCTGGCTGGGGCCCATACCGACGGTGGTGAAGCGCTTCATCAGCTCGATGTTGTCGAAGCCTTCCTTGGCGGCGTTGATGAAATCCTTGACCTGGATGTCCTCGTCGAAATCGACGAAGTTCTTGCCCTTGGCATGCATGACGATGGGGTAAGGGTGGCTTTGCGCGCTTACGCTGACTGGCACACCGGCAGCCTCCGCCAGGTCTTTACCGATATGGCGCATCGCGGCAATCGCGGCACGCTGGCCATCGGCCAGCTTGTCGGCTAATGCATAGACGCCATTGACGCGTCCAGCGGCGAAGATGCCCGCAGGCAGCTTGTTGGGGACGAACTGGTGCACGCCATAGTCGTAGCGCATGGCGCCGCCAGCCTGGTACAACAGGTTGGCGGCGGGCGCCCAGCCCGCGCACATCGCCACGCCGTCGCATTCGATGCGGGTCTTGCTGCCGGTGTCCGCCTCGGCGCTGTCGGCGTTGTAGGGCGCGACCACCACGGCCTTGACGCTGAACTTGTCGGAAGCAGGTTCGACTTCATACACAGCACTACCCTGCAGGGTTTTCACGCCACGCCGCGCCAGCCCGGCAGGCAAGGCCGCGTCCACTTCGGTGCGCAGGTCGATCAATGCCGCCACCTTGACGCCTGCTTCCAGCAGGTCGTGGGCGACGCGGTAGCCGTAGTCGTTGGCAGTGAACACCACCCCATGCTCGAACGGCTTGACGCCGTAGCGGTGCAGCAGGCGCTGCGCCGCAGAGCCGAGCATGACGCCGGGAATATCGTTGTTGCGGAACACCGGCGGCTGCTCGAAAGCGCCGCTCGCCATCACCACCGCCCCGGCGCGCACCTTGACCATGCCGTCCTTGGTCACCACGGGAATCAGGTGGTCGGGATAGTAGCCGGCGGCATATGCGCTGGCAATTACCTGGATATTCGCCAATGCCTGCACTTCGGCGACCAGCTCGCCCAGCAGCTTGCCGGATTCCTGGCTGCCGCCCCAGTCGAAGCCCAGGCTGCCGCCGAGCTGGGCGTTCTCGTCCACCAGCACCACGCGCAGGCCCTGTTTGCCAGCCTCGATAGCGGCGGACAGGCCGGAAGCGCCCGCGCCGACCACCAGCACGTCGCAATGGATATGCTGCTTGGGCTTGATGATGCGCGGATAGTTGAAGTTGACCACGCCCAGGCCCGCCGCCTTGCGGATGACGTTTTCCCAGAACGGGAACATCTTCTTGGGCGTATGGAACGCCTTGTAGTAGAAGCCCACGGGCAGCAGCGGCGCGATGCTGTCGATGATGCGGCTCTTGTCCTTGCGCACGCCGCCGTCGGTATTCACCGCCTCCAACACAGCGCCGTTGCTCACGGGCGCCACGTCGCCGCGGATATTGGTGTCCAGCCCGTCGGTCAGCATCACGTTGACGTCATGGTTGGCCAGGCTGAGGATGCCGCGCGGACGGTGATACTTGAAACTGCGCCCCAACACTTTTTCGCCGTTGGCCCAGAGCGCGCTGGTGATGGTATCGCCCTCGAAGCCGCTGAACTCCCTGCCCTCGAAGCTGAACTTGACGACAGCGGCACGGTTGATCCACTCGCCTTGTTGCTTGGTCAAACGCGCGCTCATTTGCTGCCCTCCTGCCCTTTCAGATATGTACGAATCACTTGGTCGGTCAATGTGTTGCGCTCGGCGATGAACCAGGTGCCGCTTGGCGCGTGGTGCCACCACTCCTGCTTGAGGCCAGGTGCTCCGTGGCGGTTGTGCACGTAGTCGGCCCACTCCTTGTCGCTGCAACCGGCAGCGGGCGGGATGCGCAATTCGCCGCCATAGACGAATTCGCTCAGCGGTCTGGTTCCATTCACGGGACAGGTCAGTAATTTCATCGTGTATTCCTTATCTATGCCCTGGCTTAGTGGCCTACCGAGGCCGCGCCTTTTTCGCCGGTCAGCTCGTAATCCTCAAAGCGCGACAGGCGGAAGGAATGGATCAGATCGGGCGCCTGGTCGCGCGCGATGGTCTCGGCCATGGTCTTGCCGCTGATCGGTGTCGCCTTGAAGCCCCAGGTGCCCCAGCCCGCGTCGAGGTAGAAACCCTTGACCGGCGTCTTGCCCATCACCGGCGCGAAATCCGGCGTCATGTCGGCCATGCCCGCCCATTGACGCACCACTTTGATATTGGAAAGGAAGGGGAACATGTCCAGCATGTGCGAGGTCAGCCCCTCGACGAAATCCAGCGTCGAACGCGTGGAATGCACTTCGTAAGGATCGAGCGAGGACCCCATCACCAGCTCGCCGCGCGAGGATTGGCTCACATACACATGCAGGCTGCCGGAGACGAGGATGGTGTCGAGCCAAGGCTTCATCGGTTCGGTGACGCAGGCTTGCAGCGGATGGATCACGATAGGCGTTTCCACGCCCACCATTTCGCAGATTCTCGGCGTAAAGCCCGCCACCGCGGACAACACATTGTTGGTGGCGATATAACCCTTGTTGGTGTTCACGCCCACTACCTGGCCGCCCTGCACGTCGATGCCGGTGACTTCGGTATTCTGAAAAATCTCCACGCCCAGCCGGTCCGCGCCGCGGGCATAGCCCCAGGCCACGGCATCGTGGCGCGCCACCGAGCCCGGCGCATGGTAGAGCGCGCCGACGATGGGCGCCTTGCCGCTACAGCTCAAGTCAAGCTGCGGACAGGCCTTGGCAATTTCGTCCGGGCCGACGACATAGCTTTCCACGCCCACGTGCTTGTTGACCTCGGCGCGCCAGCGCATGGTGCGCATCGCGGATTCGGTATGCGCGAGCGTGAAGTGGCCGCGCGTGGAATAGAACAGGTTGAGGTCCAGCTCCTCGGAAAGGTCTTCGTAGATCTTGACGCTGGCATCGTAGAACTTCACGCCTTCGGGCGTGAGATAGTTGGAACGCACGATGGTGGTATTGCGGCCGGTATTGCCGCCGCCGATATAGCCTTTCTCCAGCACCGCGACATTGGTAATGCCATGGTGCTTGGCCAGGTAATACGCCGCTGCCAGGCCGTGGCCGCCGCCGCCGATGATCACCACGTCATAGGATTTCTTCGGCGTGGTATGCGCCTGGAAAAACCGCGTTCCCGGGTACTCCTTGCTCAACGCGTATTTAAGCAATCTCAACGGCATTTATCGTGGCTCCAAAAAACTTTAGTCATCAATACTGCATACACTTGAAGTAAACTTTTTTTCTCTAAAAGAAACTTTAGTGCATTTATACCGAGGTCAAAAAACAGCGTCAACACATTTATGAAACTTTTTTTCATAAAAAGAAACTTTGCACCAAGAACAAGCAAATTCAAGGTGATAGGCACCACATTTGTGCATGTTTTTGTTCATTTCACGACATAGCAAAGGTCATGCAACCTGGATGCCAGATATCACTTCCTAGCCTGGAAAAATGAAAAACCCGGGAAAAGAAAAGCGCCTTTCGAGCGAGGACGCATTCAAAAAAGGCCATCGAAGAAACCGAGAGTCAAGGGTCAGCGCACCATCCCGTATTAGAATCCTATCCAGACACATTCTTCAGCCCAGGAAAGGACCGAGCCTTGAGCATATTGGAAGCCCTCAAATACGTTTCTATCGTCGTGATCGGCCTGCTGCCCATCATGAACCCGCTCACCACGATCCCGCTGTATATGGCGCTGACGCGCCAAATGACAGTCGAGACCAGAAAGCGGCAAGCCAAGAAAGCCTGCATCTACGCGTTCTGCATCCTCACGACGTTCCTGTTGCTGGGCAACGGCATCATCAACCTGTTCGGCATTTCCATGCCGGGGATTCGCGTCGCGGGCGGCATCATCATCCTGATCCTGGCCCTGCGCATGATCTTCTCAGGACTGGATTCGTCCTCCAGCGTGGATTCGGAGCCTGACGAAATCAAGCATGCCAATCTGGATTATTCGTTCTCGCCATTGGCGATGCCCAGCATGGCCGGGCCGGGCTCGATCGCGGTCATCATGAGTTTCGGCTCGCAGATTCCCGAAGGCTCCCACCTCATCGGCGACCCCATCGTCATCACCGGGATTGCCATCACCACCGGCATCGCCTACCTGGCGCTGTCCTCGGCCACCTATATCGAGAAAATGCTGGGCGAGCACGGCATGCAGGCCGTCACCAAGATCATGGGCTTCCTGCTCACCTGCGTGGCGGTACAGTTCCTGGCGTCGGGCATACGCGACTTCTATATCGAGTTCGCCAAGATGTAGAGATGTAGAAACGATCAAGGCCTCTCGCGAGGCCTTGATGTCCTTGGCTAGCTGAAACTTATAGCTGCTGCATGTAGATCACGATCAGCACCGCCACGCCGATGGCGACGAACGGCATGACGCCCGCGCGTTTCTTCACGCCCGCCTCGTCGCCCATGTGCATGTCCTCGAGCATGGCCCTGGGGAACACGCCCTTGTCCTGCACGTAGTGGCGGTAGAGGAACACCGGCACGATCAGCGCAGCGCATACCACGCCGGACCACAAGGTGCCCTCGCCCCAGATATTGGCGCCCAAGCCCATCAGGGCGACATTGACAAAGCTCAAGATGGTGCCCAGGACGATCAGGATCAACGGCGCCTTGTAGGGGCGCTCCCATTTCGGCCGGTCCAGGCGATGGATCCAGCCTGCGTTGAGATTGAGGAAGTTGAACATGATGTAGCAGACGTTCGACACCGCCAGCACGAACACGTAATCGGACATCAGCAGCAACACCAGGTTGAAGCAGAGGTCGGTCCACATGGCGCGCGTCGGCGCACCATGCTCGTTGGCATGGGAAAGGTATTTGGGCAGCCAGCCATCCACCGCGCCCTGGAACAAGGTACGGGAAGAGCCCGCCATGGAGGTCATGATGGAAAGCAGCAGGGCCAGCACCAGCATGATGACGATGATGTTCCCCAGCTGCTGGCTGCCGCCCAGCATGGACGCCAGTGCGCTAGCGACGCCCATGCCGCTGTAAATGTCGGGGGCCAGCATGCCGTCGTAGACCGCGGCGCTGATTTCATTGCCCGCGGCATCCAGCACGGCGGGCGTCACCAGGTGGCCGAGGCCGAGATCGGCCTGGAACGCGATAGGCACCAGGGTGAAGACGGCGAGGCAGAGCAAGCCCGAGTAGAAGATCGCCTTGAAAGTGTCGGTCTTGGGATTGCGGAACTCGCGCGTATAGCAGACTGAGGTCTCGAACGCATAGGTGGACCAGGCCGCGATGAACATGCCGCCCGCCATGAGCTTCCAGCCCTCGATATCCCAGGCGCCGTTCACCACGTTGCCGGCCTCGTCGTAAGCCAGCGGGGCGACGGGAAGGAAATTGGCGGCGGAAATGTCGCCGGTGAGGATGGGCACGATGCCGATCAGCATGAGCGGGATCAAGGCCGCCAGGCCCAGGATCATGGTCACGCGCGAAGAGCGCAGGATGCCGCCGTGCTGGATGCCGAAAACGCCGAGCAGCACCGCCGCGCCGAGAATGAAGGTGGCGTCGATGCGCAGGCTGAGGCCGGACTTGATGAAGCCGAGGTCCATCAAGGTGATCTGCCAGGTATTGATCACCGCGTCCGCCGGGAACATCGCGAGCAGGATATAGCCCGCCGCCAGGCCGGAGCCGATCGCCAGCACCGGCGTCCACGCCAGCCAGTTGCACCACACCGAGATCGGCGCGATGAACTTGCTGTAGCGCACCCAGGCGATGGCGCCGTATACAGAGGCGCCGCCAGACTTGTGCGGGAACATGCCCGCGATCTCGGCATAGGTGAACGCCTGGATGAAGCCGAAAGTGATCGACAGCATCCATGCCAGCCAGGCGGGCTTGCCCACGGTCGAGGCAATCGCGCCAATCGAAAACAGCACCAATGCCGGCACGCCGCTGGCGACCCAGAACGCGCCCTGCCAGCCTATCTTGCGGTGCAGGCTGCCGGACCTGGGCGGCTGACCGATGGTCGACGCCGTGACATCTAAGGATGGGGTAGCACTCAATTTGCAGTCTCCTGAACATGAACATTAAGATGCGGGAATGCATCTTCTCCAGGATTGCATTGGATAACGGATGGGCTGGCTGCCACAATTCCCACTACGGATTACTCCTTAGGAGGTATAGGGGCCCAGAATAAAGTTACCACTTACTTCCTTTCTAGTTCAATCCGGGACCAGGGCGACGACGCAGACAATGCAGTTGCGCGGCAAGGAGGAGCAACAAGGTATCGGATTGAAGGGATTACTTCTGGCGGTGCGCCCAGACAGCGGCTTCGAGGCGGCTGGTCAAGCGCAGCTTGCTCAACAGATGTTTCACATGCACCTTCACCGTGGTATCGGAAATGCCGAGCTTGCGCGCAATCGCCTTGTTGCTCAGGCCGTCGGCAAGGCATTGCAGGATTTCCTGCTCGCGCTCGGTCAGGGAAACCTGGTCTGGCGTCGCAGGCGCCGGCTTGTTACCTAGCTCCTGCAACGCTTGCCTGAGCACCTCGGTCAAGCGGTCCTGGATCACGGTCACGCCGTCCGCAATTTTCTTCAGGCTGGCGCAAAGCTGCTCCGGCTCCATATCCTTGAGCAGGTAGCCGTCCGCGCCAGAGCGCAGGGCCTCCAGCAGATCGTCCTCGGCATCGGACACGGTCAGCACGACAAAACGTGCCCGGAGGCCGTCGGCCTTGAACCTGCGCAAGGTCTCCAGCCCGTCCACCCCTTTCATGTTGAGGTCGATCAGCACGATATCCGGCGCAAGCGCAGGCGCCTGCTCCAAGCCCTCCAGCCCCGACGAGGCCTCGCCGACCACCTCGAACAGCGGGTCGGCGCCTATCATCTGGCTCACGCCCTTACGGAACAGGGCATGGTCATCTATCAGGAATACCTTCAGCATAGTGTCCACTTACTTTCGTGCAATAGGTTGAAATAACTTCACTTGGATTACTGGTTGAGCTTGGGCGTAAAAATCAGCCTGACGCGCGTGCCGCCCTGGCGCCGCGCGCTGACCGTGATGTCCCCGCCCAGGCTGTATGCCCGGTCGCGCATGATGCTCTGCCCGTAATGGCCTGGCTCGTCCGTTGCATTGGCCGGCATGCCCATGCCGTCGTCATCGATAGTCACCACGACGGTGCTGCCCGGGGTGTATGCCAGCGCCACCACGACATTCTGCGCGCCCGCGTGGCGGATGATGTTGGAAAGCGCCTCGCGTATCACGTGCAGGATATGGAATTCCTCATTCACTGTCAGGCGGCAATTGACCAGGCGGTTATCCAGCGTGATCGACACCGCCGAGCGGTTGGAAAACTCGTCAATCGCCGCCTGGATGGCGAATCCCAGCCCGCGCACATCCATATGCATGCGGAAAGTGGAAAGCAGCTCGCGCAATTCGCGGTAAGCGGTATCCAGGCCTTCACGCAATTCGCCCGCAATCTCGTTAGTGATCCCGCTGTTTTCCCCCGACTCGCCGGTTGTCTGCGTTTGCAGCCGCGCGATCTGGATCTTCATGTAGGAAAGCGACTGCGCCAGGGAATCATGCAGTTCGCGCGCAATCGCGGCCCGCTCCTCAAACAGGGCCAGCCGCCGGGCCTGCTCCTCCCGGCTTTGCGCGCCCAGCACCAGTGAAAGCAGTTGCGCCGTGATTTCCGCCAGCGAAATATCGGACTCGTACAACTCCTGGCCCGGCTTGGCTTCCAGGATCAGCATGCCGAAATTGTCGCCCGGGCAGGCGAATGTCGCGGCAATACACTCGTTCGCCAGCATGAACTTGGCCGAGCGCCGCGTCGCCAGGTCGCGCAACACCTCTTCCGGCAAGGCTTCCGGGGCGTATTGCGAAAACAGCAGGCGCTCCCCCCGGCTCTCCCCGCCGTCCAGCACGAAGCGCAACGATACGTTGCGCAGGTCCAGGCTGCTTTCCATCGAGTAAATCATGGTCTTGAGCACGGATTCGTTCAGCACATTGTCGTTCAGCGACAGCACCAGGCCGTGCAGGAAGGTACGCGCACGCAGCAGCCGGCGCAGCAGTTCGCTCCGCGTGCGGTTGAACCATTCGGTTTCGGACTTGAAGCCCTGCATCTGCGCAGAGAACGCCTGCACCACGCCTTCCAGCTGGGAAAGTTCGTCCATGTCCCACCGGTCCTGTGCGGGCAGCTGCTCGCCCGGCAGCATGGCGACCAAGGCCGCGACCCGGTCGATTAATATCTGCTTGACCATCAACGCTACCGCGACCAGGCTGCACAACAGCAGCAACAGGCCCATGAACTGCAGCATCACCAGCACCGTCTGCTTTTCGTCGACGTCACGGCGCAATGCATCGAGCATGGCATCATGGCCTGCCAGTATCGACTGCATCGTTCTTGATGCGTCCCGTCCGTCCGCAAGGTAAGCGGCTTCGTCCTGCTGCAGCCGGGCAATCAGCGCGGCCAGCTTGCGGGACTGGCGCTCGGCATACCATTGGCGGGCGGTATCGCCGCCGGTCAACGTCGCCGCGCTCCAGGCAGGAGGAGGCTGCCGCACTCCGGCATTGCCGGGAAGCTGGCTCCATTCGAGCTTGCGTTGCGCCAACTGCTGGATTGCGGATTGGCTGGCGGGTATGTAATCTAGGAGGAACAGCGAGCCTGCCTGCATCATGACGGCCAGTATCGCCGCGCAGGACAGCAGCATGACGAGGCGCAGGTACAGCGCATGGCGCAGCAAGCGCTCGCGCAGGATGCCGAGCGGCTTGCCCAGCCTTGTCTTGATGGTCCCGGATTGCAAATTGTTCTAGCCTTTAGCCACTGCCATGAGCCTATATCTTTTCAGCACACTGATACTGAGCATTATCTTCCTGCTGGTGTTCAACAACTGGTGGACCGCCAGCGCGCCCTTTGCCACCCACCTCACCGGCCTCCTCATCGTCAGCAGCATATTGCTGACGCTGCTGCTGACGGCGGCGCTGGCTCCCGTGCTGGCGCGCCAGAACATAGGGCGCATGCAGGCGCGCATGCGCAGCCCGAACTGGGAGCACGAAGTCTCCTCGCGCCTTTCGTCGCCCGCAGCGGTGGTGGAGAACCATACGGTGGTGTTCGCCAACCAGGCCTTCCTCAACGAGCTGGGCATGGCCGGCATGTCGGACCAGATCGTCGGCATGCCGCTCACCAACGTCATCCATCCGGGAGACCACCAGCTGCTGGCTGCATTGCTTGCCAATATCGACACCCCCGCCAGGGAGGATAGCACTTTGCGCCTGCTTTGTTTGGACGGCACCGTGCTGCCGAGCAAGCTTTCCCTCTCCCCCATGGGGCACGGCGCCACCCACCAGCGCCTGCTGCTGCAATTCTCCCCGATTTCCAGCGGACCGGCCACCGGCGTGCGCTTCAACGAACAATTCAATTACCACCTCCTCATCAACCGCCTGGAGGAAGTGGTGTTCGAGCTGCAACGCGGCAACAGGCTGAGCTTCCTCAACCCGAGCTGGGAAGCCCTGCTCGAGTACTCGATCGAAGAATCGCTGGGCAAGCCGCTGATCGACTTCATCCACCCCGAGGACAAGCCGCTCGCGATTGCGCGCCTGGACTCCATCGCCCGCGGCAAGCGCCTGCGCTGCAACGAGCAGATCCGGCTGATCAAGCGCAACGGCGAGCCGTGCTGGGTGGAAATCCGCGCCCGCAGCTCCGCCATGGCGGAAAACGAGGGCGCCAGCGTGCTCGGCACCCTCACCGACATCACCGAGGCGCGCCAGGTGGAAGCCGGCCTCAGGAGCAACCGCCACTCCCTCAGCAGCCTGATCAACAACGTGCCGTGCATGATCTACCGGCGCAAGGCCGACCACGGCCTCAATTTCGAGTTCGTCAGCGACGGCAGCCTCAACCTCACCGGCTACGGCGCGCACGAGCTGATCGCCAACCCTGCCCTCAGCTTCAGGAAACTGCTGTACCCGGGCGATTACCAGGTGTGGGAAACCGCCCGCGAACAGCTCACGCAGCGGCAGGCGTTGCAGGCGATCTACCGCCTGTATTCACGCAACGGCTCCTATCAATGGGTCTGGGAGCAGGGCAACGGCATCTACGCCAGCACCGGCGAACTGCTTGCCGTGGAAGGCTTTATCGCCGCCCTGGGCGGAGAGAATGCCGAGGCGGCCCCGATCTTCATGCAACTACAGCGCCAGATTGGCCACTGAGCGCGGCCAAAATGCTCCTGGCGTTGTTGCCTTGCCGAAGAAGAGCCTGTTCAATGTCTTTTCATCGGGACACGCATGGATCCAAACCGTGTCCGGTCAAGGCGCAGTCCGCCGGTAATGCAGATGCCTTGCCAAGGACTGCAACGCAGAGCGGGCGCGGTTTGGGGCCGTGCCCTTCGGGTTGCCCCGGCAGCGGCTTCGCTGCCGGGGCAACGTGCCTGATGAAAAGACATTGAACAGGCTATAAGGCAAGACGGCACATTCACTGCGTTTTAAAACACAACCATATCATTCCGGCTGCGTGCCGGGCGGCAACGCCTCGCCATCGTCGCGTTGCGACAGCCACGCCACCACGGGTTCGTGATACGCCTTGATGCCCTTGTATTCCAACAGGTCGGGGTGCAGGTCGCGGATCACGCGATGGAAACGCTTCACCCAGCGCGGGTAGGTCGCCATCTCCTCCAGGCTCATGAGGTAGCAGCGGATGCTGAACAGGATGGCGTTGCTGCGCGGCAAGCGGAACAGGCTTTGCAGCTCCACCCGCAAGTGCGCTTTCTCGCCCGCGTTACCCGCATCCACTTTCAGCCGGTCAGGACCCCATTCCGGATAATGCTCCGGCGAGGTATCCAGGCGCGGGTTGATGGTCATGGTCCAGTTGAGGCGGCGCACCGGGCTGCCCTGCTGCAGGCTCATGAGGAACTTCAGCGCGCGGTCCATGATGCCCATTTTCTCCACCTGCGGCACAGGGCCGTGCCATTCGTGCCAAGACATGCCGACGTCGAACGCGAGCGACCAGTCCGCCTGGCTAGTGATGAAGCCCGCATCGGCGAACAATGTTCCTTCGCGCTGGTCAAGCAGCACGAAATCCCCCTGCACTTGCCGGCCCATGTACTCGAAAGGCTCCATCGGCAACGTGGAAGCATCGCCGAACACGAAGCTATCCTCTATGCCCAATACCAGGTTGTTCCAGGTCCAGCGCTCGCCATGCTTGCTCAGCTTGAATTGCGCCGGGTAATCGCGGGCCAGGCTTTCCATGGTGAGTTCCAGGAAATCCCATTGCGCGTCCATCATGTGCGGCAATGCCGCATAGCGCCCCCGGTCCTGGTCCAGGGTCGCCCATTTGTCCACGCACTCGTCGGCATAGTGCTCGTCGATGTCGAACGGGTGCTCATAGACGGAGCCTGGCGCGCCGGGCTTGTGCGGCTCGATGTTGACCGAGTACATGTAGTGGTCCTGGTCGAACGGGAAAGGAAAGCGCCGGATCGCCGCGGGAGAGTTGTGGAAAGTGTAGGCGCCACGGAAGGTTTCCGCGTCGAGTTTGTAGGCAAGGTTGTTCATGGTGCACCTCAGAGGTTGAGTTCAATAAACGAGCATTTGGCGCGCGAAACGCAAGGCATGATCTTGCCGCCCGAGCGCCTTTCGTCTTCGGACAGGTAATGGTCGTGATGCTCGATCACGCCGTCCGTCGCCAGCACTTCGAGCTCGCAGCGGCCGCATGCGCCGCCGCGGCACAGGTAGGGCACATCGACGCCGGCAGCCTCCATGGCCTCCAGCATGCTTTCCTCGGCACCCACTTCCACCACCCGCGCCGATTGCCTGAGGCGGATGGCGAACGGCTCGCCCACGGGCGGCGCGAGGAACTCCTCATGGTGGACATGCGCCTCGGGCCATCCCAGCCTGCTGGCGGTATTCCGCACGGCCTCGACCATGCCGCCGGGACCGCAGACATACACATGCGTCCCCAGCGGCTGGCACGAAAGCAATGTGGCGGTATCGAGCATCTGCCCCTGGCTCTGGTCGTAGCAAACCAGCCTGCCGCCCAGCAAGCCTTGCAACTCGCCGACAAACCCGGCGTGGCGCTGGGAGCGGAAGGCGTAATGCAGCTCGAAATCCGCCCCGCTGCGCAGCAAGTCATGCACCTGCGACATGAACGGCGTGATGCCGATGCCGCCCGCCACCAGGATATGCTTGCGGCCGACGCGCGAAATGGCGAACAAGTTGACCGGCCAGGAGATTTCCAGCGCTGTGCCTACCTCGACCTGCTCATGCATGAAGCGCGAACCGCCGCGCGAGTTTTCCTGCAGGCGCACGGCAATCTGGTAATTGCGGCGGTCCGAAGGCGGGCTCAGCAGCGAATAGGCGTTGCGGTAAGTACGCGGCCCTGCAGGCATGGACACCACCACATGGCTGCCGCCTGAAAACCCGGGCAATTCGCCGCCGTCGGCGGCCTCGAGCGTGAAACGCCGTATGCCTTCCGCCGCCTCGGCAATATTGGAGACGATCACTTTCAAGCTGCTCATGGGTAAATCTCCTCGGCCGCAGGTATCTCGCCGGGCGCTTCGGCATCGACCATCAGCCCCATATAGGCGCCGAGCCGGCGCGAGAAATGGTCGCGCACGAAAAGATGGCGCCGGCAGCCGCTGCATACCGCGATATTGGTCGTGACATGCTGCGTTATCGTCTTGCAGTGCACGCAGTACACCGGGCGCGCCAGCGACACATGCTGCTCGCGCATGATGTCGGCATTGAGCACGCCATGCTTGGCGGCCAGCGTCGAGACCTGCCAGAGGAAATCCTCATCGCCGGCTGCATACAGCCGCGTACCCATGTACGCAGTGGAGAGCAAGGCGTCGAACGCAGCCCATAACGCCTCCTGGCTGGCGAATACCTGCACGCCGTCGCCTGCCACGGATTTCAGCGCGGCGGTGTAATCCGCCTCTTGGCCGGCCAGGTACAGGATGACGACAGGCTGCTCGGGCAGGCGTTGCTGGTAAAGGCGCAGCACGGCGCGCCCGGCCTCGCCCTGCGCCAGCACCACGTGAGCCTGCGCCTGGTGCTGCCAGGCCAGGCTGGCATACACCGGCTTGCTCCTGATCCAGTATCCGCGTTCCATGGCTCAGCCCTCGCTGCGTGGATGGGTGCGCAAGCGCAGCGGGTCGTAGAACGGGATCGGGGCGATATAGGCCTTGCAATTGGTCGTCTTGCCCTGGATCTCGACCTCGGTGCCGTTGGCGGCAAACTCCGGCGCAATATGCGCCAGCGCGAGCGACTGCATGAGATAGCGGCTATAGGAAGCGCTGGTGACCACGCCCACCTGCTTGCCGCCGATATGAATAGATGCGCCGGCTTCCACGGCAATCGCCGCCTGGCAGACCAGCCCTATCTGGCGCACGCGCTCCTTGCCCTTGGACGCCAGCACGGCGGCCTTGCCGATATAGTCGCCCGGCTTGTCGAGATCGACGCCCCATCCCATGTTGACCTCCCATGGCGTGGTATCGCCTTCTATCATCTCGAACGGGAAGAACAGCAACGCCGCCTCTATGCGCGTGAGCTCCAGAGAATTCCATGAGGCGGGAATCACGCCGAACGGCTCACCGGCTTTCAGCAATTCGTCCCACAGCAGCACCGCGTCTTCCGCGCGGCAGTAGATTTCATAGCCGAGCTCGCCGGAGTATCCGCCGCGGGCGATATAGACATCCTTGCCGAACAGCTTGGCCGGCTTGTGCTGGAAATAGGCCAGCTCCTTTAGGTCGAACGCCAGCAAGGGGCTCAGCACCGCCAGCGACTTGGGGCCTTGCAGCGAGAGGATATGCGCGCCGAGGTCTGGCTCGACCTGGACGTCGAGGCCTTGCGCGATCTTCGCCAGCTGTTGCTTGGTCGCGCCGCTGCCGTGGGATAAGCGGAATGCGGTGGCGGAATCGCGGATCACCATGATGTCGTCGCAAATCGCCCCCGCTTCGTTCACCTTCGCCGCCAGCAGCGAATGGCCGGGCTTGAGCCTGGTAATGTCCCGCGCCACCAGCCGGTCCACCGCTTTTTCGGCATCCGGGCCGGCGACATTGACGATATTCAGCGCCGATACATCATAGAGCCCGGCCCTGGAACGTACCGCGACGACTTCGTCGTGGACATCGGTGTCATAGCTCCAGGGAATGGACATATCGTTCCAGGTCTCGCCGTCCAGTTTGGAGCCGAGGGCGCGATGGCGTTCGTTGAGAATCGAATTCCTTGACATGCTTTATCCTTAGAAGTGGTCATTTCAAGGTCAACAATAGTCAAAACGCCAGTCGCGGAAAATTCTCTCGAAGATGTACTTCAAAGGTGGTATCTATGCCCGCCTCGGCTTTACCGCCGCCTCAATCCCGCTTCAGGTTCTCAGAACCTGTTCAAAGTCTTTTTATAGATACGCATGACTTGAAAACGCGTCCGATCAAGACGCAGTCCGCAGGTAATGCTCATTGCCTTGCCAAGGACTGCAACGCAGAACGGGCGCGTTTTCAAGTCATGCCCTGCGGGTTGAACCGTCAAGGCAGCCGAAGCAAGGCGCAAACCACAGACGTGCTTATTGCCCGGCGAGGATTTGCAACGCAGCAGCGGCTGCCTTGACGGTTCAACGTATTCTATAAAAAGACTTTGAACAGGCTCTTAGCCCAGCGCGCATATACATGCCCCGCCCATTGGTTGAGCGTGGCGATCCTCGCGTCGAGGTCATGCATTATCTCGGCGGCAGACTGGATCATGGGCTGTGCGGGGTCGGCATCACTCCCTCCCTTGAGCTCTTCCGGCGATATCCCGCACCACTCGCGCACCATCTCCGCCTTCATCTCGATATGGCACTGGAAGCCGATATGCAAGTCATCGAGCACATAGGCCTGGTTGGCGCAGTGCTCGCTGCGCAGGATACGCACCGCGCCCGGCGGGATGGAGAATGTCTGGTAATGCCACTGGAACAAGTCCAGCGCGGCATGGCCGCCCAGCCACTCCACCGCTTGCGGCACAGCCTCGGGCCAGGCACGCACCCAGCCGATCTCGGTAAAACGGCTATCCGTCACTTCCCCGCCCATCGCCTTGGCGAGCATCTGGCCTCCCAGGCAATGCCCGATCACAGGGATGCGCTGCACCACAGCCTCCCTGACCAGGGCCAACAAGGGCGGTATCCAGGGCAAATCGTCATTGACGCTCATGGGCCCGCCCATCATGGCAAGGCCGCTATATGCATGGATATCTGCCGGCAATGCCTCGCCCCGGTCTATCCTCAATACCTGGAACGGAATATGCTCGTTTACGAGATAATCCCCAAGGTGCCCCGGCCCTTCGGAAGCGCTAAACTGCACGATCATCACGGGTTTCATGTCATGGTTCCTGTTGTGTTGGGTTGGCCGCCTTGCCGTATGTGGTGCCATGGAATATTATTAATAAACTTTTTTTAATTTCAAGAAACTTTTCCTGCCATACAGTGCCAAGAAAAGCAAGAATCAGGCGAGCAGCCATCAAGCTGTTTTCCAGTAATTAAGAAGTGAGAAAGAAGACGAGAAATGGCGGAACATGTGAAAAAAGCGCTGCCGGCAAATACCGACAATGAAAGCAAACCGCTGGGCAAGCACCTGGGCAATGTCATCAAGGATATCCGCCAGCAACATGGGCTCACCATTGCTGAAGTGGCCGAACGCGCCAACATCAGCCGCGGCATGCTCAGCAAGATCGAGAACGGCCTGGTTTCCACCAGCCTGGACACGCTGGAGCAGCTTGCCAACAGCCTGGGCGTGACGATTTCGAGACTGTTCCAGGGCTATAACCAGCCAACGGGAGGCGCCCAGCTCGTAAAAAAAGGCCAGGGCATGGAAGTGGTGCGCCGGGGCACCCGCAACGGGCATACCTACCACCTGCTGGCCTACGACCAGGGCCCGAAGAAACTGTTCGAGCCGTTCCTCATCACCCTGGAAGACCCGGGCGAGGAATTCCCCTCCTTCGAGCACAGCGGCACCGAGTTCCTCTATATGCTGGAAGGCGAGCTGGGATATCGCGTGGGCGAAGAAGTCTACATGCTGGAGCCGGGCGACGCCCTCACCTTCCGCGGCGAGATTCCCCATCGTCCGGAATACCATGCCAAGCTGCCGATCCGCTTTCTCGCCATCATCCATTACGACACGGAAGAACCGGTCGAACATGAGTGAGCCAGCCACAGTAATCCGTCCCGCCGAACCAGCAGACATCCCGGCGTTGTGCGGCCTGCTGCAGCAGCTCTTCAGCATAGAGCAGGACTTCACCCCCGACCTGGCGAAGCAAACCGCAGGATTGCGCCTGCTGCTGGAGCGGCCCGACCGGGGCACCATCCTGGTGGCGCAACTGGCCGGCGGCCAGGTGGTCGGCATGGTCAGCGCGCAACTGGTCGTCTCCACAGCACAGGGCAGCCCTGCCGCCTGGATCGAGGACATGGTCATCGATGCGCAATGGCGGGGAACCGGCTTAGGCAAACAGCTGCTGAACTATGCCCTCGCCTGGGCCAAGACGCAGGGCGCCACCCGCGCCCAGCTATTGGTGGACATGGACAACCAGCCCGCCGTCGCTTATTACGACCACCTGGGCTGGAACGCCACGCGCTTGCAGGCACGCAATATCTTCATATAGAAGTTGGATCAGCCAAGCCCGCCCCGAGCTGAATTTCATGCTGCGCTCATTGTCACACCTTGCAACAAGAGCAAGAGTGGATCGAAAGGAGCGGTTTGAAATACAGGCGGGAGATAGACGGTTTACGTGCAGTTGCAGTGCTGGCAGTGGTGTTCTTCCATGCCGGTTTTTCTGGTTTCAGCGGTGGTTATGTCGGCGTTGACGTCTTCTTCGTCATCAGCGGATACCTCATCACCTCCATTCTGCTCGGCGAGCTCGAGCAGCAACGCTTTTCCATCATCAACTTCTACGAACGCCGCGCGCGCCGCATCTTGCCCGCCTTGGCAGTCGTATTGCTCGCCACCAGCGTAGTGGCATTTTTCCTCATGCCGCCCTCGCTGCTGCACGACTATGCGCGCAGCCTGATATCGGTAGCCGCATTCGGCTCCAATGTGTTTTTCTACCTCAGCAGCGGCTACTTCTCCACGGCCTCGGAAGAAAAGCCCCTGCTCCACACCTGGAGCCTGGCGGTGGAAGAGCAGTACTACTTGCTGTTCCCGCTGCTGCTTGCCGGGCTCTGGCTCGTGCGCCGCATCAGTATCACTTGGGTAATGCTGATCCTGGCCATGGCCTCCTTGGCCTTGTCGGAATACCTGCTGCGCCGGAACGCGGTCGATGCCAACTTCTACCTCATTTTCAGCCGTGCCTGGGAATTGCTGGCAGGCTCCCTGCTCGCCTTGCTCAGGCCGGAGCAATGGAACAGCCTCAAGCAAGGCATGCGCAACGGCCTGGCCTGGACCGGGCTCGCCATGATTGCCGGCGCGGTCTTTCTGCTGGACCAGCAAACGCCGTTCCCCGGCCTGTACGCCCTTATCCCCGTGCTGGGCGCCTGCCTCATCATCACGTTTTGCGATCCGTCCGGTGCGATAGGCAAGCTCCTTTGCAGCCGGGCCATGGTCGGCATCGGCCTGATCTCCTATTCGCTATACCTCTGGCACCAGCCGCTGTTTGCCTTCATGCGCATGAAAAGCGCGTCCGACCCTGGCGTCATCATGTTCACCGTCGCAATTGCGCTCGCCTTCTTGCTCGCCATCCTCAGCTATTTCTATGTGGAGCAGCCCTTCCGTAACAAGAAGCGCTATTCCCGCGCTTGCATCTTCCAGTTTTCCGGCGTGGCGCTAGGCGTGATGCTGGCCGCGGGATTGGCTGGGATGCAGGGCAAGGGCTTTCCCGATCGCTTCGAGCAGCCGGAACTCATGACCAGTACCATCGGCAGTCCGTTGCGGGAGGAATGCCACACCAGCGGCACCGATTACCTGAAACCGGCGCAATCTTGCGAATACTTTGGCAAGCACATTACCTGGGCCACATTGGGCGACAGCCACACCGTGGAATTGGCCTATGCCTTGGGAGAAAAGCTCAAGCCACGGGACGAAGGCCTGCTGCACCTGAGCTTCAGCGGCTGCCCGCCCGCCTTGCTGTTCAAGGCCAAGGAGCCTGGGTGCAGCGCCTGGATGCGCGAAGCCGTTGCCCACCTTGAACAACGGCAGGACATCAAGCACGTATTGATCGGCTTCAGCTATACCCGCGCCCTGTTCGGCAACCTGGAGCACTATCCGTCATTGCCGGATAAAAGCCCGGTCAATAAGTTCACGGCCGAATATGCGGGCATGAGCCGCGAGGAACTCCGGGAGGAGTATTGGCAAAGCCTGAAAGCCACCATAGACCGCCTGCTCGCCGCTGGCAAGGACGTATATGTCGTGTACCCCATCCCGGAACTGCCCATGGATATCACCAAGGCAGTCACACCAATGTCCATTCTGCACAAGGCACCGCCGCAAGACCTTGGGCACATGACCAGCCGCGATTTCTACCTTGCCCGCCATGCCTTCATCCTGGAAAAGCTGGATAGCCTGCACTATGGCCAGCGCCTTCATGCCATCAAGCCAGTGGAACAACTTTGTACCGATGGCTGCGCAGCTGCAATTGATGGTGAAGCCTTATATTACGACGACAATCATCTTAGTTTGGCCGGTGCACGGAGAATGTTGACAGACATGACTTTTAACTAAGAGCTACCCGACTCCCAACATACACCGCAAATTTCCTGGACGAAGCAAAGGCAAAAAAGTCGGCTAGATAAGATGACTCAGCATCGGTTAAGTAGCTTTCTGAATAAGCCACTGCGTAAGACCAGAATCAACAGCCAGAGAGGCTACTTCCCCCAGCCCCATAAATGTGACCCCTTGCTTTTTCGCATACTCACGGAGCGACGGATCTGCTGTATGGACGATGAACAGCATTTCTTCATACTGATCCATGGCTTTGTACTGTTCTGTGTAGTATTCCAACTCCTGCAATGAGGAGGACGACTTGACCTGAACAAAAGCACGACGACCGGTAACCGGCAGAAGCATCTCAAGGTCTATAGACTTTTCTGTTTTTCCGAGTGGAGACAAGCGTTGCCATCCAGCCCTAGTAAGAATCAAGTCAACCAGCAACTCGAAATCCTTCCAGTGAAGTCGCTGAATAATCGGCGCAACGGAACTCTTCAATAACTCCAGCCTTGTTGCTGCTTCCTGCACATCTTCCATTACGGCGCCGTTTAGACGTGCAAGCAGGTATTCACGCTCACGCACATTGCAGATGGTTCCACGGAATCCTTGCACTTTCGTAAGCCGACCGCTAAGGCTATCCACGTAGAGAGGGTTTCCAGTTGCGTCGTCGCAGCGCCAGCCACCGATCGCCTTCCGACTCCGAGAACCGTGCGGCTCCACTTCAGTAACCTGGGTATCAGCGAAACACCAATATAGTTTTCGGTTGTAGAAAGTAATCCAAAGCGCATCTGCACCTAACGTGTAGAAATCCTTGGTCTGGTTGACGATCTTAGTTACCTCGGCCTGCCTCTTAAAGGTACACCAGTATTGTTCAAGTACCTTCCAATCCCCTCGCAGACAGTCCTCGTGGTGAGGATTGCCAAATCCAAACCTCACCGATGGTATGGTTCCTTCGATGCAGTCCTTCTCCCACACGCCGCCTAGGCCAAGTTTGATGAAACGCACTTCGGATGGATTTATAGTCATAATTTCTACCTAAAGTTTAAATTGAGGAGCGTGGAACGGACGCCAAAACCAAATATTCCGCATCCCCCGAAACGACATTGGATATCATGACACCACGAACCAAATCCTCCCAATTGATAACGCGCTTGCCCCCAATGAATTGATATTTATCTATCAATGCAGACTGGCTCATACATGACCCCCAAGCGTTGTGCTAAAGCGGACAAGCGCTTATCCAGCGTCCACAACTCCACCCCGGGCGATAGCAGCGCAGACGTCAATAACGTCATATCTATCAGGCCGCAACCAAGACCATAAAGCTTTTTCTGTTCCACAAAAGCCATGACCTCCCGCAAACTTGCCTGCTGGGACTGCTGCAACGTGGCCAAATCGGCAAGCGTTTGTGCTCTGCTGGGCGGTGTACCGCATGCCAGCTCACCCAACACCATGGGATGCATCAGCACCGAATCCAGCATGAGCAATCTCACCAGCGCATCATTGCGCTGCCGGAAGTGCTCCACCCATACCGAGGTATCAACCAGCACAACTTTCACTGGGCATGCTCATGGCGACGCGGAACATTGGCCATTTCGGGAGCCGCGGCTCCCAAGGATGCCAGCCGCTTCGCCGCCTGAACCCTGACGAAAGTCTTGACGGCCTCCCGGAACAAATCCGCCTTGTCCATCATCGGGTCCGCTACTTCGAGCGCCCGTTCATACAAAGCGTCGTCAATGGTCACTGTGGTTCTCATATACACTCCTCATCATTTTAGATGACAATATGCATCATATATTATCATCACGACTTAACCATGACTAGAGAAACCAATGACTGCCCGATTTAACAAATAAAAAAGCCCGGCATTCGCCGGGCTTTCCTCAGGCCTGTAACTTCCAAGCTGTTTTAGGAGTGATAGGCACGCTCGCCATGAGAGGCAGTATCCAGGCCTTCGCGTTCGTCTTCTTCGGAGACACGCAGGCCAACCACCAGGTCCACGATCTTGAAGAGGATATAGCTGACCACGCCGACATAGACCACGGTAAAGCCGACTGATATAGCTTGGATATAGAACTGCTCACCCATGGTCACGCCTTCTTCGTAGCCCACGCCGCCCAGGGATGGCGCCATGAAGATGCCAGTGCCCAGCGCGCCGACGATACCGGCGATACCGTGGACGCCGAACACGTCCATGGTGTCGTCGTAGCCGAGTGCGTTCTTGAGCTTGGTGACGGACCAGAAGCTGATGAGGCTGGCGATGAAGCCGAGTACGATCGCACCCATCGGGCCGACGAAGCCGCAAGCGGGAGTGATCGCAACCAGGCCGGCAATCGCGCCGGAAATCGCGCCCAGCATGGAAGGCTTGCCTTTGCTCAGCCATTCGGCAATCACCCAGCCGACGACAGCGGCAGCGGTTGCCAGTTGGGTATTGACTACCGCCAGGCCAGCCATGCCGTCAGCAGCCAGTTCGCTGCCGACATTGAAGCCGAACCAGCCAGCCCACAGCAGGGAACCGCCGACCATGGTCAGGACCATGTTGTGCGGAGGCATGGCTTCCTTGCCGTAACCGATGCGCTTGCCCAGTACCAAGGCACCCACCAGGGCTGCGATACCCGCGTTCATGTGCACCACGGTGCCGCCAGCGAAGTCGGCTGCGCCCATTTCGCCGATCCAGCCGCCGCCCCAGACCATATGAGCCATGGGCAGGTAGGAGAACGTCATCCACAGCACCATGAACAACAGGACCGCGGAGAACTTGATGCGCTCGGCAAAGCCGCCGACGATCAGGGCCGGGGTAATGGCCGCGAACGTCATCTGGAAGGTGACGAACAGCAGTTCAGGAATGGTGCCTTCCAGGCTGTCCGGCGTAATGCCCGCCAGGAACGCCTTGCTCAGGCCGCCGATGAAGGCGTTGCCTTCGGTGAAGACCAGGCTGTAGCCATACACCGCCCACAATACGGACAGCAGGGAGAATGTCACCAGCACTTGCATCAATACCGACAACATATTTTTGGAACGTGCCATGCCGCCGTAGAAGATCGCGAGGCCGGGCACGGCCATGATGATGACGAGCACGGTGGCCACGATCATCCAGGCGGTATCGCCGCTGTTCAAGACTGCTGGTGCTTCCGCGGCTACTTCTTCTGCCATACAGGAACCTGCCGCCAGCATGCCGCCCAGCAAGGTGGAAATGGATAAGAATCGCTTCATGACGCCCTCCCTCAAAGCGCATCGCCGCCGGTTTCACCGGTGCGGATGCGATAAGCCTGTTCAAGATCAAAGACAAAAATCTTGCCATCCCCGATCTTCCCGGTGCTGGCAGATTGCTCGATTGCGTCAATCACCTGATCCAGCAAGCTGTCTTCAATGGCGACCTCCAGTTTCACTTTAGGAAGAAAATCCACCACATATTCAGCGCCGCGGTAAAGCTCGGTATGCCCCTTTTGGCGTCCGAATCCCTTCACCTCGGTGACGGTAATCCCTTGTACGCCAATAGCGGAAAGAGCTTCCCGCACTTCGTCAAGCTTGAAAGGCTTGATGATAGCGGATATGAATTTCATACATGCTCCTTGCATCAAAGATTGTTGATAATCACCAGAGTCCTGGCATATTCATTTGTTTCGTTAGAACAGCCGATGTTCAGCAACTCTTGTGCCAGCATTAATTTCTTTTTATTTTCAAAAGCATACAAAAAGATGATACGCACATGCCATTCCACAGCCGGTTTTCGATGCACAACAATTGCGCAATGCACCAATAATGTGCGCCCCATGCAAGCCGAGCGGTTGACATTTGTTGACAATCTCCCTGAAGGGCGGCGGTATAAGATTGGCTATGGTGGTGCGTGATATTGCCGCAATGGCTTGGCATGTTTCCGTCATGCGCGCCTATAATGCAAAAAAAGGAAAGAAAAGAAATGCGTTTTGCTGCCTTGGATGACAACAACTCGGAACTGGAGCTCATAGAGAAAACGGTAGTGTCGCTGGGACATGACTGTCACACCTTCAATGATGGCAAATCCTTGCTACGCACACTGCAGCACGAAACCTTCGACTTCCTCATCCTCGACTGGGAGCTGCCCGACACTTCCGGCCCGGAAATTGTGCAATGGGTACGCGCCAATCTCAAGGAAGCCATTCCCATCCTCATGATCACCAACCGCAGCGACGAGCGCGACGTAGTGCATGGCCTCACCTCCGGCGCCGACGACTTCATGAGCAAACCGGTCCGCGTGCGCGAACTGCACGCCCGCATCAACGCGCTCCTGCGCCGGCTCTACCCGCAGCAAACGCAGCAGGAATTCGTCTGGGGCAACTATAAATGCAATGTGGCGCAGCAACGCTTCGAGCATAACGGCATACCGGTCACCCTCAAGAACAAGGAGTTCGAACTGGCGTTGTTCCTGTTCCAGAACCAGGGGCGTCTGCTGTCGCGCCAGCATATCCAGGAACAGATCTGGGGCATGCAATCGGTGGACCTGCAAACCCGCACATTGGACACGCATATTTCAGCAATACGCTCCAAGCTGAAACTGCACCCCAACAACGGCTACAAGCTGGCCGCGGTCTACGGCATGGGCTACCGGCTCGAGAGCGATACGCTGGTACCGTTACTGGAAGAGAATTCTTAATATTATTACCGGGGATCACATGAACGCAGTGCGCAATCACGAACATTCGCCATGGCGGCCTAACTGGCGGCCGGTCTTCCTGGCCGGGCTCGTATTGGCGGCCCACGCGTCGGCTCAGGCCGATACGGTCAGCCACACCGTAGAGCCCGGGGACAACCTTTACAACCTTGCCACCCGCTATATGGGCGACCCGCTTGCCTGGCCGGACATCCAAAAGCTCAACCGCCTGCCCAACCCGCACCGCCTGCAGCCAGGCACCAGCCTGCTCATTCCCCAAGTCAGCAGCACCGTCACTGCCAGCTTTGTCCATGGCGAAGTATTGCTGGTCGACGATGCAGGCAACACGATCAAAAGCATCTCGCATGGCGATCAATTGACCGAAGGCAACATCGTGCGCACCGGCCAGAATAGCTACCTGTCGCTGGAATTTGCCGACCACAGCGTTGCCCGCATCCTGTCCAATACCCGGGTGCGCCTGGACCGCATCAAGGAAGGCGGCCTGGTGCCGCAAGGTCAGAGGATCATCTACCTGGAACAGGGCGACGTGGACGTCTCGGTGACGCCTGCACCCAAGCGCAATCCGCAGCATTTCAAGGTCATCACGCCGCAGGCAGTGGCCGCAGTACGCGGCACGCGCTTTACCGTGGGAGCGGGCGACACTTCCACCACCAGCGTGACCCAGGGCCAGGTGGAAATGCAGCCGGCGAAGCCAGGCAAGCCCAAGTCCGGAAAAATGCTGCAAGCCGGGCAAGGCATCGCGGCCACCGACAACAGTCTCGGAGAGGTGCAAACATTGCTGGCAGCGCCGGACTTGAGCCAGTTGCCGTCTACGCTCAACGAACCAGAACTACTGCAGTTCAATTGGCCAGCCCTGGATGGCAGCAGCGAATACCAGTACCGGATCGCCCAGGACGAAGCCATGGAGCAAGTGCTGTGGAACGCGGCATCGGACTCGGCCAGTGCGGAGCTTCCCAGCCTGCAGGATGGAGAATACCTGCTAGCAGTCCGCGCGCTGGATATCCATGGCATTGCAGGCTATGAAGCCCAGCACCGTTTCACCATCCACAGCCATCCTTCCAGCCCCTGGCTGTTGGCGCCGCAGCAGGGACAAATCGTTGCCGGCAACAGCATCCTGCGTTGCTCGCCAGTGGAAGGCGCACAAGGCTACCGCCTGCAAATTGCCAGCGACCGCGAGTTCCAGCAGCTTGTCGTGGACGCCGACAACCTCGACCATTGCCAATACCAGCTCGAATCTCTCGCGGAAGGCCGGTACTACTGGCGCGTCGCCGCCCTAGCCTCTCGGGATGGAGGTCCCCTGGGACCATACAGTTTGCCAATCGACATCATCATCAGCGAGGATGCCGGCACCCCGGCCGCCATACCGGGGCAAGCCTATTGGATTAGTAAGCTGGAGGATGTTCGCTATATCGCCCAGGTCAGCCGCACGCCCCAGTTTGAATCCCTGGTGGCCGAACAGGTACTCGATAGCCCAAGCATCAATCTCCAGTCACTGCCGACTGGGCGCTATTACGTCAGGCTCGCCACCAAGCTGGAGAACCATACCGGACCGTTCTCCGATGCGCGCATCATCGAGGTGAAGCACGAAGAAGATGGCGTCGACCGCACCTGGTTTGACAAACCCAAGTCCTGAGCGCCGTTACGCACTGCATGCCCTCGACGACGCTATCTTCGGCTCCCTCATACAGTAAACGGCTCTGGCTGCTGATCTCGGGGATCATCCTGGTCCTGATAGCGGTATTGTCCCACCAGCGCACACTCATCATTGCCGATGACCTGATCCAGGACGCCATCATTGCCAGCCAGCAGCATCCGCTGACTGGCAAGGTAGTGATCGTGGCGATTGACGACGACAGCGTCGCCACGTTCGGCCGTTGGCCCTGGCGCCGCAGCCTGCATGCAGAGCTGGTCAACCGCATCAGCGAACAACGGCCGGCCGCCATCGGCCTCGACATCCTGTTCAGCGAAGCCGACCTGCAGCATCCTGAGGACGACCAACTGCTGGCCCGGGCCATCAGGCAAAGCGGCGTGGTTACGCTGCCTGTCGTCTTCAGGGAGGCAGGGCAAACCCGTCATGTGCAAACCCCTGCCCCCATATTCTCGCAAGCAGCAGCCGGTCTCGGGCATGTCCACATCAAGGTGGATTACGACGGAGTGGTACGCTCGGCGCTCATGCAACAATCGGCAGGCCAAGTACGATACCCCCACTTCAGCAAGGCCATACTGGGAGGCGCAGAACGCCCACACCAGCATAGCGGCGCGAAGCAATCCATTGCCCAGCTGATCCCTTATGCAGGGAAGGAGGGATATTTTCCCCGCATCTCCTATCGCGATGTAATCGAAGGGAAAATTCCTGGCGATATATTCAAAGACAAGCTGGTGCTGGTGGGCGCCACCGCCACCGGCATCGGCGACCAATACGCCACCCCGGTTTCAAGCGATGGCCTATTGATGCCTGGCGTTGAAATCCTCGCCAACATCCTCGAGAGCCAGTTGAGCGGCCGCATGCTCGCGTCCGCTACTGCCTGGCAGAACATCGCGCTCAACCTTGCTTTCGTCAGCCTGGCCCTGCTCGGCTTCATGCTGCTGAGCCCGCTCTCTGCCTTGCTGCTCAGCTTTTCGCTGCTCGTCCTGCTGCTCTTGGTCACCTATGGGGTAGCTATCACATTCGGCCTCTTGCTGGCGCCATCGGCAGGAGCGCTCGGCCTGATCCTGATCTACCCGCTCTGGAGCTGGCACCGCCTGGACACCGCTGCCCGCTTCCTGGCGGCGGAGTTCGAATCCTTCAAGCGCGACTTCCCGATGCTGTCGATACCGCAGGCTCCCGCTGCGTTCCATGATTTCCTCGACAAGCGTATCAACGCCCTGCATGAAGCCACCCATCAATTACAAGGCATGCACCGCTTCATCAGCGATAGCGTCAACGGGCTGCTGGACCCCACCTTGATCTGCGATCCCGACGGCATCATCCGCATTGCCAACCAGGCGGCGGCCGGATATTTCGGCGTCGATACCTCCGCCATGCTGCAGCAGCAACCATTGCTGCCATTGTTGCAGCATATCCAGGACAAGCAGAGCAACCAGCCCGTCATCAACACGGATATCCTGCAAGCCCAGCTCGAAATCGAGGTGGAGGCGCAGGACGACAAACAGCGCGAATTGCTCGTCAAGCTCGCGCCATGCAGGGATGCCGCTGAACAGCATATCGGCTGGATATTCAGCATCATCGACGTTTCCAAGCTCTGGCAGGCGGAAAAGGACCGCGACGAGGCCTTCCGCTTCATCACGCACGACATACGCGCGCCTTTGTCTTCCATCATCTCCCTGGTCGAGCTGCAGAAACTGAGCCCGGAAAAGATCGAGGAGCGCTGGCTAGGCATGATAGAAAAACATGCCGACAATGCCCTGACGCTGGCAGACGACTTTGTGCAGCTGACGCGGGCCAAATCCGGCCATTACCAGCTAAACGACATCAACCTGGCGGACCTGCTGCATGAGGCGATCGACGATGCCTGGATACTCGCTTATGCGCGCGACATCACCATCACACTGAGCGACACGCCATCCGAAGCGCATGCCTGCGTCGACGTCACCCTGTTCAAGCGTGCCATCGCCAATCTGCTCAGTAATGCCATCAAGTTCAGCCCGGACCACTCCACCATCTCGTGCAGCATTCGCACCGCAGGCAGGTACTGGAGCATCGCGGTGCAGGACGCCGGCATCGGCATCAGCCCGGAAGCGCAGTCGCAACTATTCCAGTCATTCAGCCGCGTGCACCAGCAAAGCCATCCTCATATCGAGGGCACTGGCCTGGGCCTGGCCTTTGTCCAGGCCGTCGCCACCCGGCACCAGGGCGAAGTACGCCTCACTAGCGTGCCTGGCGCAGGCAGCACCTTCCGCATCCTCGTTCCAAAGCATCCCTAAGCATCTTTCCACAGGCGTTTCCCCGGCCCGTGCGCCAGCAAATGTCAACAATTGTCAGATCCCTATGACAAGGCATTTGGCTACTGCAAGATAGCGTCAAACCAAAAGTAAATTAAGCAGAAGGGGAGGCGATGGACGCCATCCTGCACCAAACAGTTTCATCCCGTTTACGCTGGACAACACGCTTTCTCATGTTGTTGCTGATCACGGCCAGCCTGCTCGCCATGCTGCACGCCACGCGTCCATGGCCGCAACTGGCGGCATTCGCCCCTGTCGTCGCCACCCTGGTCGTGCTCAGCACCACGACCACTGCCCTGCTCCTGTTGTTGCAGTTCAAAATCCAGAAACAATTCTTCCTGGTGCCGCTGGCCGGCGCCTACGCCATCTATGCCTTGGCTGCCATCACCAGCCTGATCTCGATGCATGGGTCGCCTGTCGCGCCTGTCAACACCGCGCCCATCTCATCCAACATCATGTCGAACTGGGGCGCATACTGGCAGTTCGGCTTCTGCGGCTTCATCATCATTGCCATGGTATTCCGCAAGGCGGCCGACTCCTTTCCGCAACTGAACCGCATCAGCCTTGGCAAAAATACTGTGCCGTTCATGCTCACCCCGCTGCTCGGCATCATCCTCTACATGCTGGCGCTCAATTCTGGCAATCTGTTTTCCGCCATCATGAGCAGCGTGCCTATCGTCACCGCGCCGCTGGGCTGGGGCAGCTGGATCATGGCGGCCGCCACCTTCGCCCTGGTGCGCACCTTTTGCAGCGACAACAAGCTAGTCACGATTTTCCTGTCCGTCGCGGCGCTGTCCCACTTATGCCATGTCTCGCACCTGCTGATAGACAGCACCCCGTTCAGCGCAAACTGGTACATGGCGCAGCTGCTCAGCCTGTTTTCCTCTACCACTTTGCTCGCCGTATTGATCCTGCAGCTCAGCCAGTTCTCCCGCGACCTAGCTGACTCGCATTCCGCGCTCCTGGAAAAAGCCCACAAGGACAGCCTCACCGGCATCTACAACCGCGGCTACTTCGACGACACCGCTGCGCTCGAATGGCGCCGTGCGCAGCGCAATAACAGCTCGCTATCCATCCTCATGGTGGATATCGACCACTTCAAGGAATACAACGATCAGTTCGGACATATCAAGGGCGACAAATGCCTGAAGAAGATTGCCCAGACCCTGCACGCCAACATGCAGCGCCCTGGGGATTTTGTCGCCCGCTTCGGCGGCGAGGAGTTCGTGGTATTGCTGCCCAACAGTACGGCGGAAGGCTGCCATGCGATCGCACGGAAACTGCACCTGGCGATCCAGAAACTCAAGATATCGGCAGGAGGCCACCGCAAGGTCGCCGTGAGCATAGGCCATGCCACTTGGGAAGATTCTTTCGAAAACCGCTCCATCAACGAGCTGCTGTCCCAGGCCGATCTCGCGCTATATACCGCCAAGCGCCTGGGCAGGAACCGCATCGTGCGCTACAAGGACCTGGCGCACAGCCTGGCCTGGAGCAAATCCCTATTTCCACCGGGAGTCATGTCGCCGCATTAGAGAGCGCTCAATGTTTCGCGCATGCCTGGCGTCCGTCCACCCCCGTTTTTTCCAGGCATGCTTTTTATACCATGGCAGGCGCAGGCATCAATACACATCCCGCCTGTACCTGCCGTCGGAGGCAAGCTGGGTCAGGGCATCTTCGCCCAGGGCGTGCAGCAAGACCGCATGCACCTCCTGCGCCATGCCGTTGGCGCTGCCGCAGACGTAAATAGCGGCGCCCTGCCCTACCCATTCCTTTACCAGGCCGGCATGTCCAGCCAGCACATGCTGCACATATCGCTTCTCCGCCTGGTCGCGCGAGAATGCGGTATCCAGCCTGGTCAAGACGCCGCTGGAGTGCCAGGCGCGTATCTCATCCATGAAATGAAAGTCATACGCCGCGTTGCGCTCGCCGAACAGCAGCCAGTTGGGTGCGTTCGAAGAAATTGCGCGAGCCTTGAGGTGAGCGCGCAATCCGGCAATGCCAGTGCCGTTGCCGATCAGGATCAATGGCCGGTCTTCTGCGGGAGGATGGAAGGCCGCATTCTCACGAATACGCAATGCCACCGTACCGCCTAGATCGACATATTGCGTGAGCCAGCCAGAACCCAGGCCCAGCCGCCCATCTGCATATGATGCCTGCCGTACCAGCAACTCCAGCTGACCGTCGCCGGGCAAGGAGGCAATCGAGTATTCACGGTGGGGCAAGGGACGCAACTGCTGCAACAGCAGATCAGGCGATAAGCCCCGGAGTGCCTTTACTTCGGATTCCGCGTGGGGCAGGAGGCGCTCCTGCAGCCAATCGTTCAGGCACCTGCCGTCCACCATAGCCGCGCCGTCCAATGCCAGCTGCGCGAGGAAATGTGCCACCTCATGCGGGGGATTGTGCGGCCCGATTTCGGCAATATCGCCGGCCTGCCATGTCGCGCTGGTCGACTCGGCACTTAAGGCCAAATGATAAACCGGCGCGCCGGAACTGCCTGGATTCAATTGCTGTCGCAGTACCAGGCGCCAAGATTGGTATTGCGGCGCCTCCCAGTCCGGCATCTCGGTGCTGCCTGCCAGCAAGCCCAGCTGATATTGCCAGTGGCGCAATGCCCCGGCATCGCCCGCATCCACCTGCGCCAGGTCGAACAAGGGCAATGCATGCACATGCTGCAGCCAGGCATCGAGTTGATGGCCGAAACCGCAGAAATTGGCGTAACTGCTGTCGCCGAGCGCCAGGATGCCGTATTGCAGATGCGCGAGCGACGGCGTTGCCGTCATGGCATCCTGCACAAAGCCGCGGGCATTGTCGGGAGGATCGCCCTCGCCCGTGGTGCTGACGACAAACAATGCGCGGCGGGCCGCTGCCAGCGCGGCGGCATCAATCGCGTCCAATGCCAGGCACTGTGCGGGCACGCCCGCCTCTTGCAAGGATGCGGCCGTTTTCAATGCCAGCTCGCGGGCGTAGCCGCCCTGGCTGGCATAGCCCACCAGCACTCTCTCGCCAGCGGCCGCCGCTACCGGCACCGGAACAGCCGACAGCCGCCGATGGCGTTTGATGATCCAAAAGCAAAACACCAGGTAGGCCACGCATATGCCGAAAGCAAGCGCATAGCGGTTGAAAGCGGGGTTGTTCACGGCGGCGTGCGCCTCGCCGCTGAGCAACAGGCTGAGCAAGAAAGCATGCGCCCGCGTCACTGCAGCATTTCCTGCAGCTTGGGCGATGCCTGCTGCACCAAGCTGGTTTTGCCAGTTTGCATCTCTATCGTGAACAAGGCGGCGATGTCATGCGTCTGCGCATACGCCAGGCCACGCTCAAGGCCCATGACGGTCAAGGCCGTGGCAAACGCGTCGGCCTCCATGCAGCTGGTTGCCAGCACGCTGACGGAAACCGGGGGCCGGGCAACCGGCCAGCCGGTCTGCGGATCGATGGTATGGGCATAGCGTCGCCCATGGTGCTCGAAATAACGGCGATAGTCGCCGGAGGTCGCAAGGCCCAAGCCATGCACGGCCACCACATAGTCATCCAGCATGGAGGCTTCCGGCGTACGCTCCAACGCTACCCACCAGGGCTGCCCGTCCGGCTTGATGCCATGCCCGTAGAACTCGCCGCCGACTTCCACCAGATAATGCTGCACGCCATGCTGGCGCAACGCCGCGGCAACCTGGTCCACGCCGAAGCCCTTGGCAATGCCGGAAAAATCCAGGGCGAGCTTTCCAGGCTGCTTCAGCGCTCGCCGGACAGGGTCGAATTGCAGCCTTTTCCAACCGCTTTCCCGCAACGCCTCATCGACGCTGGCTTGCGTCGGCGGCAACTCCTGCGCCTGCCGGGGGCCGAACCCCCACAGGTTGACCAGGTTTCCCAGGGTGGGATCGAAGCAGCCGTCGGTCTGCGCGGCCACTGCCAGCGCCTTGGACAGCACTGCGGCAAACTCCGCCGGCACCGTCATCTCCGTATCTGGCGCAGCGTGGTTGAACCGGTTGATCGCCGAATCCTCCAACCAGGTGCTCATCTGCTGCACCACCTGGTCAAGTGCGGCCTCCACCGCTTCTGCCACTATATTCTCCGTGAGCCCCGTTGCTTCGACATAGCGAACGGACCAAGTCGTCCCCATGGTCTCGCCGCTAAGCGTGACAATGCGGCCGCTGGGCAGCTCGCGCGGCAAATCCGCAAGCCGCTGCGGGATCAATACCTGCCGCATGCCTATTGCGGCAGTACTTCCAGCGTCAGCACATAGGCCAGGCTGCGCTCCTTGGCCACCTTGGTTTGCACTTTGTTGTCGCTATAGTCCGCATCCAGCCAGTAGAGGCCGGCTTCCGGCAGGTTGATCGTCACCTTGCCGTTGGCATCGGTCTTGAGCTTCTGCTCGCCCTTCTGGTTGCGGTAGCGGGTCTGGCCCTTGATGACCTCGACCTCAACCCCCGCCGTCGGCTTGCCGTCCACCAGGAATTGCAGGGTCAATGGCTCGCCCGCCACCAGGTCGTTCGGGTGCGTGCCGGCCACAACCTCCAGGCCGCGTCCGACAGTCTTGATCTTGCTCGGAGAACCCACGGTCACATAGGTTTCGAGCCGGTTGGAGATTTCCGACACCTTGAGGTCCTTGGCATCGGCGGGCACGCGCTGCTGGAACTCTTCCGCAGAACCCATGAAACGCTTGGGCTGGTCGCCTTCCTTCCAGAAGGCGCGCACTCCTTCTCGATATAAGGACAAGCGGTAAGTACCGTTCTTCTCGAAATAGGCATCAAAGGTCGTGCGCAGCTCGCCTTTGCTGACATTGGCAGGCTGCAGCAGGCTTTCGTCCGGCGCGACGATCTTCAGTTCGTCGATCTGTAATGGACGATGGTTGAAGTGAAAAGGGTCATTGGAAACTGCAGCGTCGAAAGTAACGAATTGCGGCGCCGACAACACGGTGCTCGATGGCAACAGCCAATAGCCATGGGCGTGAACGGCGCTTGCACTCAAGGCCGCGAGAGCAGCCAATACATATGTTATAGGTTTCATATCAATCAGGATTCCATTGTCATTAAGGGAAGTTAAGGCTTCAGTTCCAGGCTGATCGCGCCCAGCTCCGATTCGCCGCTGGCCTTCAGGCTTTCCGCCTTTTGCACCGGCCACTTGAACGGGACGCGCACCAGTTCGCGGTCACCCTTCTCGCGCGAGGCTTCGACCACAAGGTTGTATTCCCCGGCAGCCAACTTCTCCAAGGGGGCCTTGCCTTCGGTATAGGAAAGCGTATGTTCGCCTACCGGCTTGGTTGCCCCTGAAACGCCGTCCAGCGGCATATTCAGGTCGCGCCCGCCCTTGCGCCACCATTGGCGCAAATCCTTGAGCCACTTGGTGCCCTTGTTGTCCGCCTTGTCCTTCGCATACCAGACGGACAAGGTAGTCGCGATCTCCTGGTTGGGGGTTTCCACCCAGACCGCCACATAGGGACGGTGATACTCGGCAGCATTGATCCTGGGGATCGTCACCTTGACGTCCAGCCCGGCCGCATGGCTGGCACCGGCAAACATGGCCGCGATCAAGGCCGGAATCACTGCGTATCGCATCAAGCTCTCCTTAATGAATGAATAATATTGCCAGAATGAGGGGCAGCACCAGGCCAATGCCTACCAACGGCCAAGTGAACGGGCGGTTGCCCGCATGCATGTGCAGCAGGCACAGGCCCGTGATTGAAAACACCAACGCCGTCACGGAAAACACATCAAGGAACCAGCTCCACGCCAGCCCGGCGTTACGTCCCTTGTGCAAATCATTGAAATAGGAAACCCAGCCGCGCTCGGTCAACTCGTAATTCAACTCGCCGTTGCCACGGTCGATGACTACCCAGGCATCCCCGCCCGGGCGTGGCAGGGAGACATACACTTCGTCATCCGACCATTCGGCGGCACGCTCGCCCGCCTCAATGCCAAGCGCTCCCGCCATCCAGTCTGCGATCACCTTCGGCAGAGGGGCATTGTCCGCATATTCTTGTTGCAGTCTTGGTAACAATGGCGCGGGCAATCGCCCATTCTTCTTGGTGACTACCGGCTCGGACTCGATACTGCCGGCATTGTTGAGCGTCAGTCCAGTCGCGGCGAACAGCAGCATCCCGACCAGGCAGATGGCGGAACTGATCCAGTGCCAGCGATATAAATGCTTAAGCCAGAATGAGCGTGCTTTTTGAGCTTGGTTACTTTGCATGTCAACGTACGAACACTGGCGAACCCGATAAATGAGAATTTATCTCATTATATCAAAGACTATCGCCTCGGCCGTATCAAGCATGGCGCCTGCACGCAAAAGAATGTCGGATAAATGTAAAGAAGTGTAATGAAGGCAGGGCAAGTTGCCGCAAGCTCCGGTATAATCCGGCCTCCGCCAGACGGCAGCATGCCGACGCGGAAAAGAACAAGCAACTTACGGAAACAACAAGGGACTTTTTAGGAGAATATTGCCTGACTGGTGCCGGGGGGGGGACTCGAACCCCCACACCTTGCGGCGGCGGATTTTGAGTCCGCTGCGTCTACCAATTCCGCCACCCCGGCAACAAGGCGTGCATTATAGCAACCCTTATGACAATGCGCACTACTGATTTCGATTTTTTCTTGCCCGACGACCTCATTGCCCAATTTCCCGCCAAGGAACGCAGGGGGAGCCGCCTGCTTCAGCTGGACGGCAATACGGGCAGGCTGGACGACCGGCTGTTCCTCGACTTGCCGGACTTGGTCAAACCGGGAGACCTGTTTATCTTCAACGACACCCGCGTCATCAAGGCCAGGCTGCATGGCGAAAAGCTCAGCGGCGGCAAGGTGGAGGTTCTCGTCGAGCGCGTGACCGGGCCGTTCGAGGCGTTGGCCCATGTCCGCGCATCCCGTGCGCCCAAGCCCGGCAACATCTTGCGCATTGCGGATGCGTTTGAGGCCGAGATGGTGGGGCGGCATGACGATCTTTTCCATTTGAGAATCCTGGGCGACATACCCCTGCTGGACTTGCTGGAGCGGCACGGTAGCCTGCCCTTGCCGCCCTACATCACGCACGATGCCGAAAGCGCCGACGAGGAGCGCTACCAAACCGTGTACGCACGCGAACCGGGCGCCGTAGCCGCTCCTACGGCCGGCCTGCATTTCGACGATGCCATGCTGGAAGGGTTGAGAAGCCTGGGCGTCAACATCGCCTACGTCACCTTGCATGTGGGTGCCGGCACCTTCCAGCCGGTGCGCGTGGACAATATCAGCGAGCATAAAATGCACAGCGAACTCTATTCCGTGCCGCAAAGCACCGTGGACCTGATACGACAGACGCAGGCCGGCGGCGGCAAGGTCACGGCAGTGGGCACAACGGCATTGCGCGCGCTGGAAAGCGCGGCGCGGCCGGGAACCCTGCATGCCGGGCAGGGGGAAACCGACATCTTCATTACGCCGGGCTACCGCTTCAAGGTGGTGGAGCGCCTGCTCACCAATTTCCACCTGCCCAAGAGCACCCTGTTGATGCTGGTTTCCGCTTTTGCCGGCGTGGAGCACATCCGCAGCGCTTATACCCATGCGGTGGCAGCACGCTACCGCTTCTTCAGTTACGGTGATGCGATGCTGATCGAACGGCAAGACCAGGAAGATGCAACAAGCAGCAGCATGCAATGACACATGAATGTCATGAATATGTCATAATGCGCCAGCACAATGCTGGCTCTTCCAGCGAAAACCAAATTCTTGATGAATACCAAAGCGTTACACTCAAGCAAATCCTTTAGTAGTCGCCCGGAGCTGAGCAAGAAGCACAGCCTCATTACCCAAATCCTGTTTTTTGGCACCCTGTTTGCCGGATTGCTGTTTACCGTTGCCAGCCTGAACCACGACGTCAGCAACACCGACACCTCTCCCACCACCTGGCTGCCTTTCATCCTGCTGGGCGTGGCCCTGCTGATTGCGCTGGGCTTCGAGTTCGTCAATGGCTTCCACGACACCGCCAATGCTGTCGCCACCGTCATCTATACCCACTCCCTGCCTGCCAATGTGGCCGTGGTCTGGTCCGGGCTTTTCAACTTCCTCGGCGTCATGGCTTCCAGCGGTGCCGTGGCGTTCGGCATCATCTCACTGCTGCCGGTGGAGCTCATCCTGCAAGTCGGCTCTGCCGCCGGCTTCGCCATGGTGTTTTCATTGCTCATCGCCGCCATCCTCTGGAACCTGAGCACCTGGTTCCTGGGCCTGCCTGCCTCCTCGTCGCATACCCTGATCGGCTCCATCATCGGCGTCGGCGTCGCCAATGCCCTGATGCATGGCCGCGACGGCACCAGCGGCGTGGACTGGGCCCAGGCAAGCAAGGTGGGATATTCCCTGCTGCTTTCTCCCTTGGTCGGCTTCATTGCCGCGGCGCTCGTACTGCTGGCATTGCGCACCATCGTCAAGAACCGTGAGCTTTTCCGCGAACCCAAGGGCAACAAGCCGCCGCCAGCCTGGATCAGGGGCATCCTGATCCTGACCTGTACCGGGGTTTCGTTCGCGCACGGCTCCAATGACGGGCAGAAAGGCATGGGCCTCATCATGCTGATCCTGGTGGGTACCGTTCCGATGGCGTATGCGCTGAACCGCGCCATGCCTGCCGACCAGGCGGTCCAGTTTGCCGCGGTGGCGCAGGTCACCCAGGCATCCTTGCAGCATACCGCTCCCGACGCCGCGCCAGACAAGCCGCTGCAGACCCTTTCCGTCTACATCCGCACCAAGGAAGCGACGCCTGAACTCCTGCCCGCGCTGGCCGCAGTCACCGGCAGCATCGGGGAGCAAGTGAAAGGCTACGGCAGCTTGGCGAAAGTGCCTGCGGATGCGGTCGCCAACGTGCGTAACGACATGTACCTGACTTCGGAAGCCATCCGCCTGATCGACAAGAACCCCGAGGCGGTGCACCTGGATGCCGACACCAAGGCCAACCTCATGGCCTTCAAGAAGGAAATCGACAAGGCCACCAAGTTCATCCCGCTTTGGGTGAAGATCGCGGTTGCGATCGCGCTCGGGCTGGGCACCATGGTGGGCTGGAAGCGTATCGTGGTCACCGTGGGCGAGCGAATCGGCAAGACCCACCTGACCTACGCACAAGGCGCCTCGGCGGAAACCGTCGCCATGCTGACCATTGGCGCAGCCGACCTCTACGGCCTGCCGGTATCGACTACGCAGGTCCTGTCGTCCGGCGTAGCGGGCACCATGGCCGCGAACCGCTCCGGCCTGCAAATGGGCACCATCCGCAACCTGCTGATGGCCTGGGTGCTGACCCTGCCCATGGCGATGCTGCTTTCCGGATCGCTTTATTGGCTGTTCTCGCAGTTTATTTAATCAACTTTATTCCATCAGGACGCAAGGCCAAGCCGCCTAGCAATCCAGCCAGCGGCTTCGCGATTGCCGCGCGGCGCTACCCGTTGCGGCTTTTGTGCATTGAGCATTTCCAGCAGGCTGCCGGCAAAATCCCCGCTCGCCAGTCGGCCTGCATCCACATGCAGGCAAAGGCCGTTCACCCGCAGCCAGGAAATGAGGCAATCCTGTTCCGGCCAGCCGTCGCGCGGCACATACAGCACGGGAACGCCATGGCAGGCCGCCTCGACGAATGTGCCATAGCCAGGCTTGGTCAGCACGAGATCGCTGCTTGCCAGCAAGGTGGAGAAGTGCATCTGCAACGGCTCCTGCGCATGGAAATCCGCCCGCTCCGCACCCTGCATCCAGGCTTGCGGCAACAACCAATGCACGCCTGGCAATGCCGGGAAGCTGGCCGGGTTCACCTGCGTGCTGATGCCGCCCATGCCGACCAATACCAGCTTGTGCTCACTGCCGTGCTGCAGCCCGATTGCTTGCAAGATGACGGCGCGGTTTTCCTGTGCCATATCCGCGACCGGCCTCACTGCATGGCAATCCAGCCACGGCATTTCCATGGAAGGCTCGATGCGCAGGAAACCGCGCGCGCTGGCATAAGCATGGCGCATTTGCTGCTGCACATGATCTAGGGAGGGGTCGGCTGCGTAATGGCGGAGGATGTCCGCCCAGTTCAGCGAGCACATGGACAAGGCAGGCAGGCCAAGCGCCGAGGCCGCCGCCAACGGCAGGTAGGCCACGTTGCTGAGCACGGCATCCGCATGCTGCGCGGCGATCCATGCGGCCTCGGCCTCGACCTTTGCGTCCCAGTCTGCATGGAAGTCCAGGTAGGCGGCGACGCTGGCCGCCACATCCACTTCCAGCGCGGATTGCATCAGCATGCCGAAATCGGCGCGACGGGGCTCATATATAAATGGGACATGAATGCGCGAGCGCAGGAAACCTTCGCCGACCGCACTGCAAACCACCAGCGCAAGGTGCGGCTGGTCCTGCGCCAATTGGTTGAGTACGGGCGCAATCTGCGCCACATGCCCATAACCATGGCCGGAAACATAGACAAGCAGGCGGCGCTTGTTGCGATCGGAACCAGCTGCCACTATGGCTGCCTAGTTGAATGCCGTTGCCGTGACCGGCGCGGCGGGCGGTTGGTAAGTCCAGGACTTGCGCCAGGCATTGACGACGAGATTGGGGTATTCCGGCCTGCCCAGGCTGCCGTTGTAGCGGCCCAGGGCACGGTAGAGGTCGCCTTTCTCGATATCGAGGTAATGCCGCAGGATGGTGCAGCCGTAGCGCAGGTTCAGGCGCATGTGGAACAGGTTGTGGTCATTCGCGCCGATGGCCTTGACCCAGAACGGCATCACCTGCATATAGCCGCGCGCGCCGACCGACGACACCGCATATTTGTTGAATGCGCTTTCCACATGGATTAATGCCAAGACCAATTGCGGATCCAGCCCGGCCCGCGTCGCCTCGTAATGCACGGTACGCAGGAAATCCTCGCGCATCCGCATGTCTGGAATAGGCTTCTGCAAGCGGTTGGACATGGCTTGCAACCAAGCCAGCCCTTCCTCCTGGCTGGAAACGACCAAGCGAGGCGCGGCGCTATCGCTGATCGAGCGCTGCATCATTGCCCGTACGCTGTTGGACAGGGGCTCTTCCTTCTGCGCGCCGGCATAAGCCGATATGCTGGCGCACCACAGGCTGGCGAACAACAGTAAGCCAGCCCGCTGCATCAGAGCGCCTGCCTGATCACGGACACGATATCCGCCAGTGGCACTGTCTCGGCACTGGAAGCGGTACGTGGCTGGTATTCGACCTGGCCTTCCTTCAGGCCGCGATCGCCGATGACGATACGATGCGGGATGCCGATCAGTTCCAGGTCGGCAAACATGACGCCCGGACGCTCGCCGCGGTCGTCCAGCAGCACGTCGATGCCCGCAGCGGACAGCTCGTCATACAGCGTATGGGCCGCAGATTGCACGGCCTCGCTCTTGTCATAGCCGATCGGCGCAATCGCCACCGAGAACGGCGCCATGGCTGCGGGGAAGATGATGCCGCGCTCGTCGTTGCCCTGCTCGATCGCAGCGCCGACGATGCGCGATACGCCGATGCCGTAGCAGCCCATCTCCATGAATTGCTTCTGGCCGTTCTCATCGAGGTAGGTCGCTTCCATGGCTTCCGTATACTTGGTGCGCAACTGGAAAATGTGCCCGACCTCGACGCCGCGGCACAGGCTGATGGAGCCCTTGCCGTCCGGGCTGGGATCGCCTTCCACCACGTTGCGGATGTCGGCCACCGCCACTGGCTCCGGCAGGTCGCGGCCGAAATTGACGCCGGCCAGGTGGAATTTGGGCTTGTTCGCGCCGCAGACGAAATCGCTCATCACAGCCACGCTGCGGTCCGCGACCACCTTGACCTGCTCAGAAACGCCTACCGGACCGATAAAGCCGGGCGGGCAATTGAGGTGGTCGCGGATTTCCTGTTCGGAGGCGAAACGGAAACTGGACAGCCCGGGCACCTTGGCGGCCTTGATTTCATTCAGCGCATGGTCGCCGCGAAGCAGCAGCAGGTAGAACTGGGTCTTGCCGGCCTCGTCGGTTGACACCACGGCGATCGACTTCACGGTCTGCTGCAGCGTTACGCCCAGCAATGCCGCCACGTCCTCGCAGGTGGTCTGCTTGGGGGTGTCCACCTCGCGCAGGGCTTCTTTCGCCTCGGCTCTTGGGTGCGCGGGAGCCAGCGCTTCCGCCAATTCCACATTTGCCGCGAAGTCCGAGCTCTCGCAATAGGCCAGCGCATCCTCTCCTGAATCCGCCAATACATGGAACTCATGCGAGCCGTCGCCGCCGATGGCGCCGGTATCCGCGCGCACGGCGCGGAACTTCAGGCCCAGGCGGTTGAATACGTTGCTGTAGGCCTGGTACATGGCGTCGTAGGTCTGTTGCAGCGATTCCAGGTTGGTATGGAAGGAATATGCGTCCTTCATGACGAATTCGCGCGCGCGCATCACGCCGAACCTCGGACGGATCTCGTCGCGGAACTTGGTCTGGATCTGGTAGAAGTTCAGCGGCAATTGCTTGTAGGAGCGGATCTCGCGGCGCGCGATATCGGTGATCACCTCTTCGTGCGTGGGGCCGAAACAGAAATCACGCTCGTGACGGTCGCGGATTTTCAGCATCTGCGGACCGAATACCGCCCAACGGCCGGTTTCCTCCCACAGCTCCTTGGGCTGCACGGCCGGCATAAGCAATTCCATCGCGCCCGCACGGTTCATTTCCTCGCGCACGATGGTCTCCACCTTGCGCAACACGCGCAGGCCCAGCGGCATCCAGCTATACAGGCCCGAGCCCAGGCGCTTGATCATGCCGGCACGCAGCATGAGCTTGTGGCTGGGAAGCTCCGCCTCTTGGGGCGCTTCTTTTTGTGTTGCTATGAAAAACTGTGACGCACGCATGTTATCGCTTCTTGGAAATTTCGGATGCTGCGAATTCTATCGGGAAACGTGCGCGGCGTCAGCCTAAGCAACAGCGGCAGTCTTTTCAACCAGGCTGTACAGCTTGTCCCGCAATGGTACGAACTCGGGCTCCTGGTCGACGACATAGTAATTCGCCGTCTGGCCGAAACTCAGGTTCACCGCGTACCCTAGCGCGATCGAGCGCGCCGGGAACGGGCCCCGCGCCACGATACCACGCGTCAGGCTACCTGATACCAGGATCACGCGGGACTGCGGGGGAATATCGCCATATTGCGTTGATTGGGAAGACGGGACGAGGTCGACGAACTGGTGGAACAGCTTTTCCCCGTTGTCGGTGACAGGACCGTCCAGCTGGTCCAGGTACTGCTCGATGACGGCCTGGTCTTCGTCTTCGTATACGCCGACCAGCCTCATTCCCTTGATGACACTACCTCTAAATAAGGCTTTCATTTTATTGCCTTTCCATGGATGGTATCCATTTAATATAACGGCATGCCGCGACAAAAGCTGAGACGGCACGCTGGCGGTCTCGGCTTTTGGCCCCGACCCGCCTGTTTCCCACCAAACGACAGCATTGTTGCTCTTGCTGTTTTTTTATGGGCACTCACCACAATACCAAAAAACTGTTATAACCTTATTACCGCATGGCATATTGCATGCAAGCATGTACAACACAGAAAGATTGACGCCGTACCGCTATGACAACACTCACTTCATCTGAATGGGCCGCCTGGGTCCAGGCCATCGGCTCCGTCGTTGCCATTTTCGCCGCCATCGGCATTTCTGCCTGGCAAAACTATATAGACACCCGTCGCCGCAGCATGGAACAGCGCGGCTATTCCAAGCGGCTGATGTCGGTCACCCACAAGATCGCCTACGACATCTATCTGACACTGCACAATATTGAACAGTTGCGCAGCAATCCGTTAAAAAACGAAACCCGGCAAATGCGCGACTTCAACCGCAGCAAGCTGGGCCGCCTCGAACAGGCTTTGCACGCCATTCCCCTGCACAACCTCGGCACCATTACCGCCGTCGAGCAGGTCATGATCATCTTCTCGCAAATCGAGGCGGCGAACAACCTGCTTGCGCCGGAACCTGCAGATATGAAGCACCATATCGACCATGTGCCGTGCAGCGAGATCTACGGCCGCGCCTGGCGACCAATTGTCGAAGCCTGCCGCGTCGCCAGCTACACATTGCGCGGAGAGGTGCTCAACTACACTTAGCCAGGCGAACAAAGCCTTTCACTACTTTTGTATATGGCTTTTTTTACAGTTCTTAGGCGGGCCTAACCAGGCCTCTACAATACAACGGGCTTGTTGGATAGCTCGTTCTTGTCATCCGTCGTTGCGGGGAAATGCTGCTGCAAGGATTTGCCGATTTCCGTAATGGCATAGACCACGCCTTCCTCGAACCGCCCCTGGCGGAATTTCTCCTGCATCACCTTGATGATGCATTCCCAGCCATGCTGGCCCAGGTGGCGGCTGATGCCGCGGTCGGCCAGTATCTCGACGTCATGGTCCGCCATCAGCAGGTAGATCAGCACGCCGTTGTTCTGCTCGGTATCCCAGATGCCCAGCTGCGAGAACAGCTGAATCGCCCGCTGGCGCGGCGTGACGCCGCGCAGCACGGCCAGGGGATGCAGGTCGCCCTCGACGACGAAGCGGATTTCGCCGTTATGCGTTTTCTCGCTGGCGGCAATCGCCTGCTCGATGCGCTGCAATGCAGCCGCCGGGAAATGCCGTCGTACATGCCACGGGGTGTTGAATATATGCGCAAGCAGCCGCAGGAGTGTATGTCGCTTTTTCATGCCTTACCAATCGCCCGAGGCGCCTCCTCCTCCAAAACCACCGCCGCCGCCAGAGAAACCGCCTCCGCCCCAGCCGCCACGGCCGCCGCCAAAACCACCGCCGCCGATCGGCACGCCGCCCATGGCGGAGCCGACCATGGTAATGAAGAATGCGACAAAGCCCAGCGCCGCGGCAAACAGCAGCCCGCCGCCGAACAACATCACAGCCCCGCCCACCAGGCTGCCATTGATCGCGCTGCCGAGGAAATTGCCGAATATGGCGCGCAATACGCCGCCGAGGATCAGGCCGCCGAACAGCAGCAAGGGCAGCATTTCACCAAACCCGCCATCGCCTTGGCCGCCCTGAGCACGCGGTTTGGGCGGCGCAGGCAGCCCTTCGCCGGCAATCAGGCGCGTGATGTAGCCCAGCGCCGCATCGATGCCGCCATAGAAATTGCCTTGGCGGAATGCCGGCGCCATCACGTCGGACACGATGCGCTTGGCAATCACGTCGGGAATCGCCCCCTCGAGGCCGTAACCCACCTCGATGCGCATCTTGCGGTCGTCTTTGGCGACCAGCACCAGGACGCCGTCGTCGACTTTGCCGCGCCCGAGCTTCCAGGCTTCCACCACGCGCATGGAGTATTGCTCTATCGCTTCCGGCGCCGTGGTCGGCACCAGCAGCACGGCAATCTGGCTGCCCTTCTCTTGCTCGAATTGCGCCAGCCTGCTTTCTAGCGCAGCCTGCTCCTGCTGGCTCAGCGTGCCTGTGAGATCCGTCACCCTGGCCGTCAACGCCGGCACCGCCACCTCATCCGCATGGACGCAGCCGGCAATCGCCAGCCATAACCACAATAGCGGCGCCAACAGCCTGGCGTATGAATGCTTGTTCAACAAAACCGACACGCTGCCCTATTACTTATCGAAGCTGACAGCAGGCGCCTTGGAGATTTCGCTTTCGTTCTCCACCGAGAAGTTTGGCTTAGGCTGGTAGTCGAACATCTTGGCGGTCAGGTTGTTGGGGAACTGGCGCACGGCGGTGTTGTAAGCCTGCACGGACTTGATGTAGCGGTTACGCGCCACCGTCACGCGGTTCTCGGTGCCCTCCAACTGCGCCTGCAAGTCGCGGAAGTTGGCGTCCGCCTTGAGCTGGGGGTAATTCTCGGCCACGGCCATCAGGCGCGAGAGCGCAGAGGTCATCTGGCTTTGCGCAGCCTGGAAGCGCGCAAAGGCCTGCTCGTCGTTCAGCAGTTCCGGCGTTGCCTGGATGCTGCCCACCCTGGAACGTGCATCCGCCACCTGAGTCAACACTTCCTGCTCGTGGGAGGCATAGCCCTTGACGGTGTTCACCAGGTTGGGCACCAGGTCGGCACGGCGCTGGTATTGGTTCAGCACCTCGGACCAGTCCGCCTTGACCTGTTCATCGAGGCTCTGGAAAGTGTTGTAGCCACAACCGCTCAAGGTCAGCACCATCAATAGCGCCGCCAACTTCAACCAGATTTTTTGCATGTTCTATCCCTTCGTTCCAAGAATCAATTCAATCCACTGATGAAGCGCCTGGCAAAACTTAACGAAGCGATTTCGCCGGACGCTCTAGACACGGGCTCATGCCCATCCTTAAACTAAGCTACAGATGGGGGCGATGCCGCCGATTGCAAGCCCCGCATGGTTTCCCGCGCGAAGCACAAGTCATCCCAGGCCTTGGCCTTGTCCGGCAGGTTGCGCAACAGGTAGGCCGGATGGTAAGTGATGATCACCGGCACCCCGTGAAAATCATGCAGCCTGCCGCGCAAGCCGGCAATGCTCTTGTCGCTGGCAAGCAGCGACTGCGCCGCGAACTTGCCCAGCGCGACAATCAATTTCGGCTTGATCAGTTCCACCTGGCGCTTGAGGTAAGGGTCGCATTTCACCACTTCCTCGCCATGCGGATCGCGGTTGGCGGGCGGGCGGCACTTGAGCACGTTGGCGATATAGACATTCTCGCCGCGCTTCAGTGCGATGGCGGCCAGCATATTGTCGAGCAATTGGCCAGCCGAGCCGACGAATGGTTCGCCGCGCCTGTCCTCCTCTGCTCCGGGCGCCTCGCCGACGAACAGCCACTCCGCATTCGGGTCGCCGACGCCGAACACGGTTTGCGTGCGTTTCTGTGCCAGGTCGCAAGCCTCGCATTCCGATACGCTCTGCTGCAAGGCTTGCCAATCCATGGCCATGATGGCGGTCCGCCTGTCGCCCTGCGGAGCGGGATCCTCTTCTTCAAACAATGGCGGTACGCCGCTTTCACTGAACTCCGGCCATGACTGCATGGCTTCGAAATATTCCGGATCGGGCTGCATATCGCCAGCCTCATAATTGCCTGTCTCGGGCATGGGCTCCGCTTGAGCCGCTATCGGGGCCGGCGAGGTTTCAACCGGGCTTGGCGCCTGGGTTTGTAACGGCTCACTGGCGACCTCGCTGGCAAGAGCGTCTGTCCTAGCCTCTACCGGATCAGGTTCAATTGCTGCAACCTCGCGCCGCTCATCCTGCGACTGACCTGCAGCCGGCAATACTGCCGGGTTCCGCAAGCGCCAGACTGGCAATAACTCCAGCTCGCGCAACATATCGTCGCGGCTCAGGCCCATGTCGCCTCCTTCACAATGCCGCTCCCATCAGCACGGCATCCTCGCGCCCCTCAGGCGCGGGGTAATAGCCGCGGCGGACCGCCATCTCATTGAAGCCCATGCTTTCGTACAGGCTCAGCGCCGCCTGGTTGGAAGGACGCACTTCCAGGAACATATTCAGCGCGCCATGTTGACGGCCGATATCCATCATATGGGCCAGCAGATTGCGTCCATAGCCCTTGCCCTGCCAGGGCGCCGCGATGCTGATATTGAGCAGGTGCGCTTCGTCCAGCACCAGCATCATGACGGCATAACCGAACAGCTCGCCGTCGCGCTCATATACCCAGCAGCTATGGCCCGCGCTCAGCGAGTCGCTGAAGTTGCCGCGCGTCCAGGGGTACGGGAAAATCGTCGGCTCTATCCTGGACACGGTATCCAGGTCTGCCGCCTGCATGGGCCGCAGCCTGACCTCGGGCTTCAGCACGGCATTCATGCGCCGGCCGCCCTGGCTTCGCGCTCGCGCGTGGTCAGCGCAACCTTGTTGCGGATATAGATGGGGGCAGCTTCGCTGGCCGGACGCCCCAGGCCAGCTTCAAACCCGGGCAATGCCAATCGTGCAATCGCCGCGGCACGCGGATAAGCCTGGGGAAGACACTGTGCCAGTTGCCTGGCATAGCGCTCCTCCAGCGCTTGCGCGTAAGCCTTCCAGCCGCTGCCTATCCCGGTCCAGCCCTCGCCCTCGATTTCCGGCACCGCATCCGGCGCATACAGTCCGGGGGCAACGACTTCCTGCCAGCCTGCCGCTGTTTTCTCAGCCGTCGTTTTCTCATAGGCAGCGTGGTACACCTCGCCCATGCGCGCATCCAGGCAGGCGATCACCCTGCCGGCGCCCTGTGCGTCCTCGGCCAGCGCCAGCAATGTGCTCACGCCGATGACGGGCAGCCCGGCTCCAAAGGCCAGCCCCTGGGCGACGCCGCAACCTATGCGCAAGCCTGTGAACGAACCGGGGCCCGCGCCGAAGGCAATGCCGTCCAGGTCGCGCAGCCCTACGCCCGCTTCGTTCAAAAGCTCGCGCAGCAAAGGCAGGATACGCTGGGAATGGGACTGGCCCGCCAGCAGCTCGCGCTCGGCAAACCTGCCATCGAGCAGCAGGGCCAGCGACAGGTATTCCGTAGAGGTATCTAGGGCGAGGAGCTTCATGCCGGATATATCACGCCGGATCAAGTGGGGAAGAAGCGAAGAATTCTACTACATCTTCCACATTGCGCGTCCGGCGCATCGGCGGCAGGCTCTGCCAGATTCTGCGCCCGTAGGGCTTGCTGATCAGCCGTGGGTCGCAGATCATCAGCACCCCGCGGTCGCGTTCGTCGCGGATCAGGCGTCCCGCCCCCTGCTTGAGGGTGATGACGGCATACGGCAACTGGTACTCCATGAAGGCGTTCTTGCCCTCGGCGTTCATCTTGTCGATGCGTGCCGCCAGCACCGGGTCGTCGGGCGGCGCGAACGGCAGCTTGTCGATGATCACGGCAGACAGCGCCTCGCCGCGCACGTCCACGCCCTCCCAGAAGCTTTGCGAGCCCACCAGCACGGCATTGCCGAGCTGGCGGAAGCGCTCCAGCAGCTCGCTGCGCGCGGTATCGCCCTGCATCAGCAGCGGGTACTCCAGCCCCTCGGCCGCAAAGACATCCTTGAGCAGCGCATGCAATTCGCGCATCGCGCGCAGGCTGGTGCAGAGCACGAACGCACGCCCGCGGCTAGCCTTGATCACCGGCAACGCCATGGCGGCGACGGCGGCCGCATATCCGGCGCTATTGGGCTCGGGCATGCCCTGCGGCACGTAGAACAAACCTTGCCGGCCGTACTCGAACGGGCTGTCCCAATGGCCGGTGGTGGCCTCCTGCAGGCCCATCTGCGCGAGGTAATGGCTGAAATCGCTTTTCACCGCCAGGGTCGCGGAGGTGAAAATCCAGCCGCGCGGCTGGGCGTTGAGCTGCTTGCTGAACCCTTCGGCCACGGAAAGCGGCGTGGCATGCAACTGCACCGACTGGCTGAACACTTCGACCCAGCGCACCAGGTTGTCATCGGCGGCGGCATGCCAGCGTTGCAGCAAGGCCTGCAACGCAAGCGCGCGCTGCCAGCAGTTATCGACGGCCGGATCGCGCTCCGCCTGGGTTTCCAGGACGTTTGCCAGCTCGGCGAGCTTTTCCTGCATCGTCGCATAGGCGGCCTCGAAGTTGCGCAATGCCAGGGCTTTCTGCACCGGCAAGCGCGCGCCCTCGTAGGCGAAGATCAGGCGGAAATCGCGCACGGCTTTTTCCAGCGCGGCCGTCGCCTCCGGCAATGCCGTGCAATCCTTGACCGTGGTGAGGTATTCGTTATGGGAGTCGCGCGCCAGCTCCATGAGCTGGCTGGTGGAATAGCCCTCGCCGAAGAACATGCCCGCGACTTCGGGCAACTGGTGGGCCTCGTCGAAGATCACGGTATTCGCCGCGGGCAACAGCTCGGCCACGCCTTCGTCGCGCAGCATCACGTCGGCGAAGAACAAGTGGTGGTTCACGACCACCACGTCCGCGGCCAGCGCGCGCTTGCGCGCCTCCATCACGAAGCAATCCTTGTAGAAGGCGCACTCCTGCCCTACGCAATTGTCGCGGGTGGAAGTCACCGCGGGCCAGACGGTAGCGCTTTCGGGCACCGAAGTCAGCTCGCTCTTGTCGCCCGTGGCGCTGTTCTCGGCAAAGGCCTGGATCTTGTGGACATAGGCCGCGTCTTCGCGCGAATAGAAGCGGCCCTCGCTCATCGCGCGCTGCAGGTGGAAATGGCAGACGTAATTGGCGCGCCCCTTGAGCATGGCGACGGTGACCGGCACCTTGAGCGCGTCGCGTACGGCAGGCAGATCGCGGTTGAACAATTGGTCCTGCAAGGTCTTGGTGCCGGTGGAAATGATGACCTTGCCGCCCGACAGCAGCGCGGGCACGAGGTAGGCGAAGGTCTTGCCCGTGCCGGTGCCGGCCTCGGCTACCAGCTGGCGGTTGTGCTTGATCGCCTCGGCGATCGCCTGCGCCATTTCCTGCTGTTGCAGGCGCGCGCGATAGCCTGGGATGGTTTCCGCCAACGGGCCTTGCGCGGAAAATACATGGTCTAGGTCGCTCAAGCGGGACTTTCAGGGTGATCTATCGAAAACCCTGACATTATACTGGACTTGCGGCTGGATTCCGTGCGGTTCTTGACCGCGGCACATCAACACCAGTCCGGGTTGGGCAAAGCGGCAAACACCTCGCGCAGGCCGTCGGACCAGCCCTGGCGTATGGTGTTGTAGTAGGGGTCGCTTTCGGTAAGGCGCTGCCTGCAATCCGCATGGAAGCTATCCGTGCGGTAGATCAGCAGGTCGATCGGCGCGGCTACCGAGATATTGCTGCGTATAGTCGAATCGAAGGAGATCAGCACGCACTTCACCGCCTCCATGATGTCGCTCTCGTGCGTGATCACGCGGTCGATGATGGGCTTGCCGTACTTGGTCTCGCCGATCTGGAAGTAAGGGGTTTCCTGGCTGGTCTCGATGAAATTGCCCGCGGCGTAAATCGAGAACAGCTTGGGCGGCTCGCCCCGGATCTGCCCGCCGACGAGGATGCTGGCGTTGAAATCGGTGTTATGGTTCTTCAAATGCTCATGGTCGAGCTCGTACACCACCCGCAGCTGCTCGCCCACCAGCTGCGCGGCATCGAACATGCTCGCGACGTTGTGCAATGTCGCGCCCTCGTTGAGCTTGATCGCGTCGCGCAGACGGTTGATCACCGCCTGAGTGATGGCAAGGTTGCCTGCCGTCATCAAGGTAATCACCCGCTCTCCCGGCACGTCGAACACGCTCATCTTGGGGAACACGGCCACCTGGTCGACGCCGGCATTGGTACGGGTATCGGACGCCAAGACCAGCCCCTGGTCGAGCAACAAGCCTACACAGTAAGTCATGCGGAAAACACGGTGATTGAGTTGGGTTCATCATACGCATGCGCGCAGGGCTCGACAATACCACAAGGGGAGTAGTGCCACCCGCCTACGCAAAATGACGTACACTTGCCTTTTTCCCACAGACTCAGGGACAGTCACATGGAATACCGCAAGCTAGGCAAATCAGACCTCGACGTATCCGCCATCTGCCTGGGCACCATGACCTTCGGCGACCAGAACACCGAAGCCGAGGGCCATGCCCAGCTCGATTACGCGCTATCGCAAGGCATCAACTTCATCGACACCGCCGAGATGTACCCGGTGCCGCCCAAGGCCGAGACCTATACCCGCACCGAAAGCATTATCGGCACCTGGCTCAAGCGCCAGCCGCGCGACAAGATCATCCTCGCGAGCAAGGTGGCGGGCGGCAACCGCAAGCTCGACTGGATACGCGGCGGCCCGAGCGCGGTAGACCGCGAAAATGTGCGTTCGGCCATCGAAGGCTCGCTCAAGCGCTTGCAGACCGACTACCTCGACCTCTACCAGATCCACTGGCCGGAACGCAATGTGCCGATTTTCGGGCAATACCAGTTCGACCCAGCCAAGGAAACCAAGGCCTGGGTGTCGATCCAGGAGCAGCTTGAAACCTTGGCCGAACTGGTGAAGGAAGGCAAGGTACGCTACGTCGGCGTGTCCAACGAACAGCCTTGGGGCGTAATGGAATTCCTGCGCGCTTCCGAGCAATACGGATTGCCGCGCATCGCCTCCATCCAGAACAGCTACAGCCTGCTCAACCGCGGATTCGAGTTCGGCATGACCGAGATTGTCTACCGCGAGCAAGTGAGCCTGCTTCCCTACTCGCCCCTTGCATTCGGCCATCTCACGGGCAAATATATCGACGACCCGCAGGCCAAGGGCCGCGTCACCCTGTTTCCCGGCTACGCCCAGCGCTACACCAAGCCCAACGTCACCCCTGCCAGCGCGGCCTATGCGGGGCTCGCACGCAAGCATGGCCTCAGCCCTGCCGAACTGGCGCTCTCGTTCGTCTACCACCGCTGGTTCGTGACCAGCACGATTATCGGCGCCACCAGCCTGGATCAGCTGCAGGAAAACATCGGCGCCTGGCAAAAGCCTCTTTCGCAGGACATTTTGCAGGAGATCGAAGCGATCCACCTGCGATACATGAACCCCGCGCCTTGAGGCGATATTCCTAGCGGCATGCAGTTGCCCAGCCTGAATACCGCACGCTTGGCGCTGCGTCCCTACGTGATCCAGGATGCGCCAACCGTGCAATCGATGTTGGAAGACCGGCGAATTGCAGCCATGTGCGCTTCCATTCCCTGGCCTTACCCGCCCGATGCAGCCGAGGAATGGTTCGGCACCCATGAAGTTCATCACGACCAACTGACGGGCGTCATTTTTGCCGTGACCAGGCGGCAGGACGACGTCCTGCTTGGCACTGTCAGCCTGCTGGATATCCATGCCGCCGACCGCCGTGCGGAAGTCGGCTATTGGATTGCCGCCGAGTACTGGAACCAGGGTTACTGCACGGAAGCCTTGCAGGCGCTCATGGCGTTCGCGCGCAACACGCTGGGCATTACGCGCATTACCGGGCGCTGCCTAGCGCATAACCGGGCATCGGCACGCGTGCTGGAAAAATGCGGCTTGCTCCAGGAAGGTGTGCTGCACGCGCATGCCCGCTCAGAAGGGAAATACCACGACGTACTGGCCTTTGGCGTTTGCTGGCCAGAGCGCGTGTACTCTGCGGACGGTTGAAGACTTATTGCCAGCATCCGCTGGCAGTTCGCATCAGCCTAATTTGAACCTGCCCACCGCCAAAGCCAGCTCGTCCGCCTGCTGCTGCAATGAGGCTGCCGCTGCAGCCGCCTGCTCGACCAGGGCTGCGTTCTGCTGCGTGACCTGGTCCATCTGGCTGATCGCGATGTTCACCTGTTCGATACCGCTGGTCTGCTCGCGGCTGGCGACAGTGATTTCGGCCATGATATCGATGATGCGCTGCACGCTCTGCACCACTTCCTGCATCGTCGCTCCCGCTTCCGTCACCAGCTTTTCCCCGGTGCCAACACGCTCCACCGAGTTGCCGATCAGCTCCTTGATTTCCTTGGCAGCCGAAGCGGAACGTTGCGCCAAGCCGCGCACCTCCGCAGCGACCACGGCAAAGCCCCGCCCCTGCTCGCCAGCCCTGGCGGCTTCGACTGCCGCATTCAATGCTAGGATATTGGTCTGGAAGGCAATCCCGTCGATCACGGCGATAATATCGACAACCCGCTTGGAAGCCTCGTTGATCGATTCCATGGTTGATACCACCTGCGACACCACATTGCCGCCACGCAAGGCAATTTCGGAAGCGGAGGCGACAAGCTGGTTGGCTTGCTGGGCATTATCCGCGTTCTGGCGCACTGTAGCGGTGATTTCCTCCATGGAGGACGCGGTCTCCTCCAAGGCGCTGGCCTGCTGCTCGGTACGGGAGGATAAATCCAGGTTGCCTGCCGCGATCTCGCTGGAGCCAGTCGCAATCGCGTCGGTGCCTTGGCGCACCCTGTTCACGATGCGCACCAGGCTGTCATTCATTTCCTTCAATGCCGAGAGCAGCTGGCCGGTTTCGTCCTGAGACGATATGTTGATGTCAGCTGTGAGGTCGCCGGCGGCCACGGTCTTTGCGATTGCAATAGCGCTGTTGAGCGGGCGCGTCACGCTGGTGATGATCCAATAGGTCAGCCCGGCGCCGGCAGCAGTCAGGATAAGCAGTGCCAGCAGAATCGACGAGACGGCAAGATCGTGCTGCTTCTGCGCCGATGCTTGATTGCGCTCGCGAATGCTTGCCGAGTGCTCGCTGACAAACGCCACGATCTGGTCGATCTTTTGAGTAGGTTCGCGGTCCATGCCCTTGACCAGCTTATCGACGGCCTGCGTGCTCTCGAGGCGGGCGCTGTCGAACTGCTTGAGCGCATCAAGATAATCGAATTCAAGCTTGGCAAGCGAACTTTTCGCCTCGGTCACCATGTCCTCATCCAGGCCGAGCTTAGCGAAAATAGTCTGCAGCCTGCCTAACTCCTCTTGCGTCTCTTTGCCGCTCTTGATGAAGGCATCCCGGTATTTGGCAAACGCTTCCATATCATGGCCGCGTAACAACGTGTTCTTCCACTCCTGGATCTGTATCTTGAATATGACTTGTGCCTTGCGGGCAGTATCCACTGCCTCTTCCGAGGACGCGGCCTGTTCCAGCGTAAGCTGGAGCAGAGCGTTCGTTTTCGACAGCGCGATCCAACCCGTCAGCCCCAGGATCAGCGACCCCAGCAGAAGAAACACGCTCAGGCCGATCAAGCGCGTGGAGATTTTTATATCATGGAGTTGCATTGTCTTACTCGGGAGTTGGAACAGGTTGGATGGGATGAGGCCACACTAGCGGCAGCTTCGTCATTTACGGCATTCCCCAGCGAAACTGAAGACATAAAGCGCGTTGCCCGCATGACAATTTCGCCACATAAATATTGCAATTTAATGTCATTTTGACGAATTGAATTAAAGACCCATCAACGGAGCGCCTATTAAGTACTCGAGAAGATAGAAAATAACCATATAAATACAAAATCTTATGGAAATATTTTTATCAAGGGGTGTCCTTTTTTCATTCTCGCGTGTCATTACTAGTAGAAGACCTGAAAATTTCAGAGTGATCGGCATAACAATTTGAAGCGAAGCTCATTCGCCGGCACATTTCCCTGACGTTGGACGTATCCACCCTCCCCTCGCGGGAGGGCTTGTTTTGCGCTTGGCCGCGCGGCTGCTTGGCTGCGGCCTGTATTGATGTTTTAATCAAGCCATCGAGCCTGCCGCCCGCCAATGTAAAGGAGTCCGATGCGCATCGTCTTTTTCAGCACCCAGGTATACGACCGGGAAAGCTTTCTTGCCTTTCCCAAGCCCCAGAATACCGAATTCATCTTCCAGCAGCCCAAGCTCACGGTGGATACCGCCGTGCTTGCCGCAGGAGCGGAAGTCGTCTGCGCCTTCATCAATGACGACTTGTCCGCCCCGGTGCTGGAGAAGCTGGCAGCCAACGGCACCAGGCTGGTCGCATTGCGCTCCGCGGGCTACAATCATATCGACCTGGAAGCCGCACAAAGGCTCAACCTCGCCGTCGTGCGCGTGCCCTCCTATTCGCCGCATGCGATCGCCGAGCATACCGTCGCATTGATCCTTGCGCTCAACAGGCACCTGACGCGCGCCTACAACCGTACCCGCGAAGGCGATTTCAGCCTGCGCGGATTGACGGGGTTCGACCTGGTCAACAAGACCGTAGGCATTGTCGGCACGGGGCAAATCGGCGCAGCGTTTGCGCGTATCATGGCAGGCTTCGGCTGCAAGATACTGGCCTACGATCCCTATCCCAACCCGGAAGTCACTACGCTGGGGGCCAGCTACCTCGAGCTCGACGCATTGTTGGCGCAATCCCATATCGTCAGCCTGCATTGCCCGCTGAGCCCTGCGACCCACCACCTCATCAATGCCAGCTCGCTCAGCCGCATGCAGCAAGGCAGCATGCTCATCAACACCAGTCGCGGCGCATTGGTGGACACGCCCGCCGTGATCGACGCATTGAAGCGCGGCCACTTGGGCTACCTTGGCTTGGACGTATATGAAGAAGAAGCGGACTTGTTCTTCGAGGATTTATCCGATTTCCCATTGCAGGATGACGTGCTGGCGCGCCTGCTGACCTTCCCCAACGTCATCATCACCGCCCACCAGGCTTTCCTCACGCGTGAAGCGCTCGATGCGATCGCCGGCACCACGCTTGCCAATATCAGCGCCTGGACGGAAGGTAAGCCGCAAAACCTGGTCAGGCTGGAAACATGAGCCTGATTCCCAGCCAGCTTCCCGAAGGGCTGGAAGCCTACAAGCGTACCCCGGACTTCACGCCGGACAACCTGCCAGCCGCCCTGCAATCGCAGCATTCCACCAAGGCCGGCGTCTGGGGCCTGCTGCATGTGTTGGAAGGCCAAGTCGTCTACCGCCTGGCGCCGCCGAATGAAGCATCAGCGATTGCCAATGCGGGGGAAACCATCGTCATATTGCCGGAGATCGTCCATTGGGTGGAATTCGGCATCCCCGGCAGGTTCTATGTTGAGTTTTACCGCGCAGCGGCAATTGAGTAGCAGCTTTCACGCTTCGCGGCGGCTCGGTCACGGCTCCGCGCTCTACCGAAACTGCGACTGCTACCCATCAGGCTAGAGAACAGATAGCGCTAAACAAGCACTATCCTCAAGTATCGAAAGGCTGATGACGCCTTTGCTTTGTCTAGTCCCTTTCCACGACCCAGTCCAGCAAGCGATCGATCCGCGGCGCAATCAGGATAATGGACAGGAACACCACGGGCCATGCCGTGATGAAAGCATGGGCCCATTGATGCAGGAAGAGAGGCGCAGGCACGCCGCGCAACGCCAGGATCACCGCCGACACGATCAGCGAGGTTACCGCCGACATGACAAAGGCGAACAATGGCTTGCGGTACCGGGAGTGCAGGCGCCTGCCATGCGGCGGCAACCTTACCAAGGCAATGCTTCGCCCTGATGGAAGAATCCGCCGGTTGGCCCTTCCGCGTCCAGCGTGGCGAGTTGTGCGCTGGTCTTGCCGCTGCCATCCACCTCCATCGGGGCGTTGGCGCCGCCAAGCGCTGTCTTCACCCAGCCGGGATGGGCCGCATTGACCTTGATCGCCGTATGTTTGAGCTCGTGTGCAAGATGCACGGTATAAGCGTTCAAGGCAGTTTTGGATGTGTTGTAGGCGACGCTCTTCGCCTGCTCGATAGGCGAATCCGGCATGCTGTGCAGGCTGAGTGAAGCGAGGATGCTGGAAAGGTTGACGATCCGCCCGGCCGTGGAGCGCTTGATCAAGGGCAGCAAGGCCTGGGTCAGCTCGATAACGGCGAAGAAATTGACCTCGAAGGTATCGCGCAGCACGTTGCCTTCCACTTGACTGCTGTTGTTGCCGCCGACCAAGTTCTCTTTCAAGATGCCTGCATTATTCACCAGGATATCCAGCTTGCCGAAATGCTGCTCGACAAACGCCGCCACCTGGGCGGCGGCCCCTGGCTTGCCCGCCTCGTAAGGCACCACGACAGCCTTGATGCCTAGCGCCTGCAATTTTTCCGCTGCGGCTTCGCCGCCTGCGGGGTCGCGCACAGCCAATATCACCTGAATGCCTTGCTCCCCCAGTTCCTTAGCGGTTTCGAAGCCGATGCCGCGGTTGGCGCCGGTAATCAATGCAACCTTGCTTTCCATGTTACTCATGCTGATCTCCTATATTTATGTACCAAACGGTAAATAAATATTAAACGGTGCGGAATTACATTGTCAAATAATTTTCAACCAAGTGGTACAATATTATTAATTCGATAGTGACTGCGAGTATGAACATGGCTGACACCAAGAAACCACGGGGCCGCCCCAGCAAATTCGACCCGGAGGCATCCCTGGAGATTGCGATGCGATTGTTCTGGGCCCATGGCTATGAAGGCACCTCGGTCGCAGAATTGACCGATGCCATGGGAATCAACAAGCCAAGCCTGTATGCCGCGTTCGGCAGCAAGGAGGAATTGTTCGAGAAAGCGCTGCAGCGATACATCGCCGGCCCGATTGCATTCGTTTCGGCCGCGCTCGGCGAACCCACTGCCTACCGCGTGGTGGAAAAGCTATTGTCGGAAAGTGCAAAGTCCCTGACCGAGCCTGACCAGCCCCATGGCTGCATGATCAATACGGGATCGTTAAGCTGTGGAGTGCAGGCCGAAGCAGTCAAACAGCTGCTGATCGAGCGGAGACAAGCATTGGAAGCGGCACTCATTGCCAGAATGCAGCGCGCCAGCCTGGAAGGGGAGCTAGACGAAGACACCGACCCAGCCGCCTTGGCGAAATATATCGCCACCGTGCATCAGGGAATGAGCGTGCAGGCCGCTTCAGGGGCGAGCCGTGAATCACTGCTCGCAGTTGCCCGGACAGTATTGAGCCTCTGGCCAGGGAAACGCTAAGCCGGGCGCTTCGCGAAAAACTGCACCGGTTGCGGTTGCGGCAGTTGCAGCACGTTCTTGCGCACCTTGCCCATCACGTGCATTTCGCAGCGCTTGCAGTCGAACTTGAGGCTGATCCTGTCCTTGCCGCTGACGAGGGTCATGGGTTCGGCGGTAATCGTGCCCTGCACGCCGATCACGCCTTTGGCTTCCTTCGGGCACATGGCGAAGCTGTAGCGCAGGCAGTGCTTGGTGATCATCACCGGCACTTCGCCCAGTTCCTCGTTCGCCTCGTAGGCGGCGGCAATCGCCTGCACGCCGTGCTTTTCGTAGAACTCGCGCGCTTTCTTGTTGTAGACGTTGGAGAGGTAGCTCAGCGTATCCTGCGGGTATTGCGCAGGCGGCTCGGCGGGCTTGCCGGGCCTGGGGCGCTCGTAACCGAGCAAGCGCGTGGCCTGCAGCTGGGCCACCGCCTCGCGCCGGAGCTGGTTGACGACGGAACTGGGAATGAACCATGCCGCCTTGAGGTCCAGCGCAACTTCGCCAGCTGAAAACTCGGTATTGCCGAGCTTGGCAAGATTGTCGCGGATACTGGCTTGCGCCTTTTCCGCCTGCTCGGCCGGCTGCTTTTCCGCGCTGGTTTGCACATAGGCCATGAAGCCGTCTTCGTCCTGCATGCTGAGCGCGAAGCCGTCCACCGTTTCATGCAGCGTCATCGCCACACTGATTTTTCGCTGGGCGGAATCCTTTTCCAGCAAACGCAGGAAGGCATGGTCGCGGTTGCGGTAGACCTTCATGTTGCGGCGCATGTCGGCGGGCATTTCGTTCGGGTAGAGGCGCTTGCCCTGCACGGTGTTGATGCGCATGCCGGTGAGTTCCTTGTGCACGTCGAAGAAACACACGCCGTCGCCGTTGTGCAATTCCAGCGAAGTTTCCACTTCAAAATAATCCGGCCCGACCTTGGTGACGCGGCCGATTTCCTCGCCCGCGAACTTGGGCGTATCGAACGCGCCGACGTCCTCGCCGCGTCCGTGCAGGAAGTATTCGGTGGTGCTGCGGTTGAAGGTTTTTTCCGGCTGCGGCACGAAGCTGAAGATCGCGCGGCCCGAGGAGGCGCGGCGGTAATGCGGGTTGTCCTCGAGGATGTCGTCCAGCAACTGGCGGTAGTAGGCCGTGGCGTTCTTGACGTAGGCGATATCCTTGTAGCGCCCCTCGATCTTGAAAGCGCTCACGCCCGCCTCCGCCAGCGCGCGCAGGTTGGCGCTCTGGTCGTTGTCCTTCATCGAGAGCAAGTGCTTATCCTTGGCGAGGATGCGGCCCTGGCTGTCTTCCAGGGTATAGGGCAGGCGGCACTCCTGCGAGCATTCGCCGCGGTTGGCGCTGCGCCCGGTGTGGGCGTGGCTGATGTAGCACTGGCCGCTGAACGCCACGCACAACGCGCCGTGGATGAAATATTCAAGATTACAACTGGTAGCGGCAGCGACCTTGCGTATGGTGTTGAGGTCCATCTCTCGCGCCAGCACGATCTGGGTGAAGCCGACCTGGTCGAGGAACACGGCCTTTTCCACGGTGCGGATGTCGGTCTGCGTGCTCGCATGCAGTTGGATCGGCGGGATGTCCATCTGCAGCAGGCCCATGTCCTGCACTATCAGCGCGTCCACGCCCGCGTCGTACAATTGCCAGGCGGTCTGCCGCGCGGTTTCGAGTTCGTTGTCGTGGAAGATGGTGTTGAACGCCACGAACACTTCGGCATGGTAGCGGTGCGCATGCGCCACCAGCCGCGCAATATCCTGCACCGAGTTTTCCGCCTTGGCGCGCGCGCCGAACGCCGGTCCGCCGATATACACGGCATCGGCGCCGTGGTTGATCGCGGCAATGCCGTAATCGGCATTCCTGGCCGGAGCGAGCAATTCAAGATGGCGGCGGCTTTGGGTCATGGCTTGTAGGAATAAAGCGAATGGCAAAAGGATGCGCAATATACCATAATCATGCAAGGGATAGCGCCGAATTGCTCAGGCGCATCAATACGATACAAGCAAAAACAATATGATCAGGAGCACTCCATGCGCATCAACACCATCCGCAACATCTGCTTCACCATCTGCATCCTGTGCATACTCGCCAGCCTGCTGCTCGGCGTCGCCATGATCTGGGACTGGATCAAGGATTCGGATTTCATCCACAAGAGCTTCATGACCCTGGGCGTATTGTTCGTTGCCTCGCTACTGACCTTGACGGTGGCCAAGAAGCTGGGCGTGGGTAACGATTAGATTGTGGCTGATTCCTTGACACCAACCTCTTGACATCAACCCAGGGATGCCCCTGATTTTACGCCTTCCTCACGCCCGGCCGCTTCGGTGAGCACCGCCACGTTGTCCTTGGTGAAGAAGCCCTGGAAATCGCCGAAGCGCTGCACGTACTCCACGATCAGGGACGAATGTTCGGAAGCGTTGGAGAATATCTGCTTCAAGCCCTCCTCGCGCGAACCGATGACGTCGAGCAGGAAGCCCTTTCCTTGCGAGGCGATCGCATTCACGGCGAACTCGATGTGCTCGATGCCGTCGCGCTCGCCATCCCTTACCGCCACCGCGATGTGGTGCAGGCGCGGCCCGTAGTTGCGCACGAAGGTCTCGGTGGGCGACGGCAGCTTTTCCAGGTGGTTAACGAAATAAGGCGTGTTGTTGGCGGTGAACACCTTGGCCGGACTCTTGGATTCCGGCAGACCGTGCGCACTCTTGGTGACGTTGGTCGATGAGTTCTGGTCGAAAATATTGTAGGCGCCCCAGAAGTAATAGCTCGACCACGACAGGTATTCCAGGATCGCCACCTCGCGGTTCTGGCTGTAGACCCGCGTCGCGAGATGGTCGATCGGCAGCAGCAGGTCGCCGAAATTGAGCTTCTGCTGCAAGGCCTTGGCAGCTTCATAGGCCATCTGCAACTCGGGATCGACTCGGCTTACCCCGAGCGAATACACCCGCATTTCATCCGGCTTGCGCTCCATGTAGGCAACGATGTTGTGGGTGTAAGGCGAGGGCTTGCTCACTGCAAGGTTGCCCGGCAACTCCAGCTTGCGTACCTCGTCCTGGGTGAAGAAGCGAAATTCCCGCTCCTGCTGCAGCTTGACCACGTCATGCAGGCTGTCCACGCGGATGATCTCGCCCATGTAGCGGCTATTCGGCTTGCGCGCCCCCACCGGGTAGATTTCGTTGAGGCTGCGAAAAATGCCGCGCAGGTTCGGGTCCTTCACTTCCCGCACCAACAGGTCGGGCGAGTCCAGGTCGATGCGCAGCACATGCGTCCAGTGCGATTCGCTCTCCAGCGTCACCAGGTAATGGTACGAAGTCATGAAGCATAGCTCCGCGACATACTTGACCGAATGCCCCGGGTCCACCGTGATCATGAGCGCATCGATTTCGTGCACCATCGCGGTCAAGCCCACCGCATCGCGCTCTTCCAGCAACTTGACCAGGTATTCCTCAAAAAATGCCGAGTTTTCCTTGTCCCCGTGGCGGGGAAACTGCAATGAATTCATGCGTTTTCCTTGTAATACTTTCGGCTACCTAAACCAGGAACCCTAAAAACCGGTGGACAAATCCCCTAAACCGAGCGCTGCAGAAAAAGTGGCTGGCAAGGCACATCCACGCAGACAGTACACTGAAGTACGGCAAGTGGATGCAACGCCGCCAGACGCTTTTTCTGCATCGCGATCATTGTTGGGATTGGAGTTGGCTGACATGCACCCCCACCGTCATCGTCTCCAACCCGCCGCCCACGCGCATGCCGCTCACCGGGCAGGCATCGCCGTAATCCAGGCCGGTCGCCAGGCGCACGTGCACGCCATTGGCCCTGCAACGGTTGGAGACGTCGAAGCTAGTCCAGCCGGACGGCATCCATGCATCAGCCCAGGCATGGCTTTCCATCAAACTGCCGTCATTAGTGAACAGGTAACCGCTCACATAGCGTGCGGGGATGCCCAGGTAACGGCAGCAAGCAATAAAAATATGCGCATGATCCTGGCAGACGCCGTGCCCGCTGCGGAATGCTTCGGCAGCGGAGGTATCCACGGCAGTCACGCCACGGTTGTACGGCACTTTGTCCACGATCGCATGCATCATGTCGTCCAGCGCTTGCTCGTTAGGCTGATTGACTCGGAATTGCTCCGCAAAGTTGCGCAGGATTGCATCCGTAGCCGTCAGTGCAGTGGTACGCAAATAAATCTCGCGCGGCAGCATATCGTATGCAGGCGGGATATCTAGGCCTGTTTCCACCTCACCCGTGGCCAGGATATTGATTTCTTCATGCGGGGTATCCAGCACCAGCAGATGCGCTGCATTGCCATAGGCATCATCGTGACGCTGCAGGTGGCCATTGACCCGGATTTCCCAGCGCCTCACCCGCTGGCCGAAGCCGTCCTGCGGCGTCAAGCGCAGTTTCTGGATGGTGTAATTGACAATATCAGTGTAGAGATAATGCGTGCGGTGGTTGATCGTGAACTGCATGGCAATGCTCCATTCATTCAGTCTCGGCGGCTAGGCCATTGATCGGCGCATTCAAGAAGGTGCGCTGGATCTCGGCACCGAGATTGTTGTTGGAAGTGATGAAATCGGTGAGGAATTCGTGCAGCCCTTCCTGGAAAATATCGTTCATGCGTCCATAACGCAGCCGTGCGTGCAGCTCGCCTGCAAGACGCCTGCATTCGCTGCTATGGCGGCCGCTGAGCTGGTCGAGGATGGGCGTGATCTCGGAAAAGCAGGCATGCAACGAGCGCGGCATATCCTCACGCAATACCAGCAATTCCGCCACCTTCCATGGCTCGATCGCGTCGTTGAACACCTTCTGGTAGGCCTGGAAGGCGGAGACTGCGCGCAATATCGCGCTCCACTCGTAATAATCCACCGCGCCGCCCACTTCTTCGTCGCGGGGCAGCAGCAAATGATATTTGACGTCGAGCAGGCGCGCGGTATTGTCTGCCCGCTCGATGAACGTCCCCAGGCGCAGAAAGCGGAACGCGTCGTCCCGCAGCATGGTGCCGAAGCTCACGCCGCGGAACAGGTGGGAGCGGGACTTCACCCAGTCGCAGAACTCGCCCAGCCCCTTCTGCATCAAGTCCATGCCGACAAACTGGCTGAATTCCAGCCATAGCGCATTGATGTTTTCCCAGGTTTCCGCAGAGAGCGTGACGCGCACGGAACGCGCGTTTTCGCGTGCGCTGCGCAAGGTCGAATAGATGCTGGAGGGGTTGTGCGTATCCATGGCGAGGAAGCGCACCACGCCGGCCGCCGTCACTTCGCCGTAATCCCGGCGATAGCTGTCCACGCCGCCGGCAATCTGCAATGCAGGTTCCCATAGCGTGGTTTCGCTCTGCGAGGCGTTCGGCACCAACGACATGTTGTAAGTCACGTCCAGCACGCGCGCCATGTTCTCGGCGCGTTCGATGTAGCGCGCCATCCAGTACAAATGATCTGCGGTTCTGCTCAGCATGGCATCAATCTTTCAAAATCCAGGTGTCCTTGGTGCCGCCCCCTTGCGAGGAATTCACCACCAGGGAGCCTTCGCGCAAGGCGACGCGGCATAGCGCGCCCGGCACCAGGCTGACGGTCTTGCCCGACAGCACAAAGGGCCGCAGGTCGACGTGCCGTGGCGCGATGCCTTGTTCCACCAGGGTCGGGCAAGTCGACAGTGCCAGCGTCGGCTGGGCGATGTAGTTGGCCGGGTTGGCCAGGATGCGCTGGCGGAAATCCTCCAGCTCCTGCTTGCTGGCGGACGGCCCGACCAGCATGCCGTAGCCGCCCGACCCCTGGACCTCCTTCACCACCAGTTCCGCCAGGTTGTCCAGCACATACTTGAGGTCGTCCGCCTTGCTGAGCTGGTAAGTCGGCACGTTCGACAGAATAGGCTCTTCGCCTAGATAGAACCGGATCATCTCGGGCACATAGATGTAGGTGCCCTTGTCGTCCGCCACCCCGGTGCCCACCGCATTCGCCAGCGTGACGCCGCCATTGCGGTAGACCGAAAGCAGGCCCGGCACCCCCAGCATGCTGTCGGGACGGAAGCTCAACGGGTCGATGAAGTCGTCGTCGATGCGGCGGTAGATCACGTCCACGCGCTTGGGGCCTTCGGTCGTGCGCATATAGACCGCGTTGTTGCGTACGAACAGGTCCTGGCCCTCCACCAGCTCGATGCCCATTTGCTGGGCGATGAAGGCATGCTCGAAATAGGCGCTGTTGTAGGCCCCAGGCGTCAGCAGCACCACCGTCGGCTCATGCACGCCGGCCTGCGCCACGGCTCGCAGGTTGTTGAGCAGAACTTGCGGGTAGTGCTCGACCGGCGCCACCGGGTAGCGGCGGAACAATTCGGGAAACAGGCGCATCATCATCTTGCGGTTTTCCAGCATGTAGGAAACCCCGGAAGGCGTGCGCAGGTTGTCTTCCAGCACGTAGAAGTCGTTTTCGCCGGTGCGGACCAGATCGACGCCGGCGATGTGGGCATAAACGCCCTTGGGCACGTCCACGCCGAACATTTCGGGGCGGTATTGCGCGTTCGCCAATATGCTGGACGGCACAATGCCCGCCTTGATGATGTCCTGGTCATGGTAGATATCGTGCAGGAACATGTTCAGCGCCTTGACGCGCTGGATCGCGCCGTCGGACAGACGCGACCACTCGCCGGCGGAAAGAACGCGCGGCACGACATCGAACGGGATCAGGCGTTCCGCGCCGGCATCCTCGCCATAGACGTTGAAGGTAATTCCTACCCGGCGAAACAGTAGTTCTGCTTCCTGGCGCTTGCTCTCAAGCTGCTGGTGCGGCACCCCTTGCAGCCAGGCAGCGTACTCGGCATAGATCGGCCGTACCGCTTCGTCTTGCAGGAGCATCTCGTCAAAAGGTTTTTTCTTAGCGGTATCCATGCAGAGACTCTCGCAAGGGTCATGCCAGATAAAAACTCCTTGTTATTCATTGCGTTAAAAATACGACAATCAATAACATCCGGCATTTGCACCAAAATAGTGCGCATGCCAGCTACCGCCGGGTGCCAGCACCAGGCTGGCGATGGAGAGCTCAATCCTTGCCTGAACGCCAGATTGAGATCATCAACATAATGCCGATGACGAATGCTAGGAAAAAGCCAAGGAAGCCGAACGCGGGCAGGCCGAAAAGCTCGGGCCCGCCGCGCACTGTCATGACGATGGAAGAGCCGATGATCAACGAGGCTGTGATCAGCGCCATGGTGAGCCGGTTGGTGCTGTGGTCGAGCTGGTGCCCGAAGTGGTCTAGGCGCTTCAAGTCCAGGTTGAGCTTCAACCTGCCCCGTCCCGCCTCCTTCAGCACCTGCGATACGTCGCCGGGCAGGTCGCTCACTGCGCCCAGCGTCTTGCTGAAACCGCGCGTGCCCTTGCGCCACAGCGTCTTGGGCATGTAGCGCTCGATAATGATCTTCTTCACAAAAGGCGTGAGGTGGCTGACGATCTGGAAGTCCGGATCGAGCTGGCGCCCCAGCCCTTCCAGGGTGATCAACGCCTTGAACAGCATGGTGAGGTCAGGCGGCACCGACAGATGGTTCTCGCGCATGATCGTGGTGAGGTCGTTCAGCAGGATGCCGAAGCTGATGTGCTTGAGCGGCGCATTGTCGTAGGTGCAGATAAATTCGTCGACATCGGCCCCCAGCTTGTCCTCGTCCACCACTACATTGCCAGCCCACGTGATCAGGATACCGCGCAGGGTATCAATGTCGCGCGACACCAGCGCGGCGAGCAGGTCGGCAATTTCGTTGCGCCGGTCTATGCTGATGCGCCCGACCATGCCGCAATCAATCACGGCGATCTTGTTTTCCGGCAGGAAAAAGATATTGCCGGGATGCGGGTCGGCATGGAAAAAGCCGTCGATCAAGACCATCTTCATGACGGCATCCGCGCCGCGTGCGGCAAGCAGGGGCAAGTCCATCCCGGCTTGGCGCGCCTCCTCCAAGCTATTGCCCGGTATGCCGTTGATCTTTTCCATCACCAACACGCTTTCGCTGGTGTAATCCCAATAAATCTTGGCGAAACTGGTGGTTTTGTCAGTGAGGAAGTTGCGCGCGAAGCGCTCGGTATTGCGCCCTTCCAACGCGAGGTCGAGCTCGCGCTTCAATGACTTGGAGAACTGGTCCACGATCTCGGTGGGGTTGAAGCGCCGCGCCTCCTCCACTTCAGCCTCGATCAGGCGCGCGATGTGGTGCAGCAGGCGCAGGTCGGCGTCAATGTTCTCGCGTATGCCGGGCCGGCGCAATTTCAGGATCACCGGGGTGCCGTCCTGCAGCTTGGCTTGGTATACCTGGGCAATCGAGGCGCCCGCCACGGGCGTGGTATCGAAATCGCGGAATACCTCGAACGGGGATTTGCCAAGCGCTTCCTGCAGGCCGGGCAGCATATCCTCGAACGGCACGGGCGGCACCTGGTCCTGCAGCTTGGACAGCTCTTCTATCCAATTGGGAGGGAAAATATCCGGGCGCGTTGCCAGCACCTGTCCCATCTTGACAAAGGTCGGTCCCAACTCCTGCAGCGCCATGCGCGCGCGGACTTCAGAAGGCAGTTGCATGATTTCACGCGAGGCTTCCGAATTGAGCGCATTGCCCGCGCGGCGCAACCAACTGCGCTTGCCGAGCCGTTCCGCAATATCACCCCAGCCATAATGCATGAGGATGCGGCCAATCGCACGCACACGCTTGAAATCACGCATTACCGAAATTGTTTCACGCAGCATAGTCTTCCCGGCCAAAAAACTGAGTTTGTATTATTCGTCCTGATCCAGGCGATCGGCACGCTGCTCGATGCGCGCAGCCATTTCCTTGAGCTTGTGGCTGGCGGCATGGGCCACTTTCGCGCCCACATGCTTGACCGCCTGCTTGCCCGCGCGTTTCAGGCGGCTGCCCGTCCCGTGGATGCGCCTGGCGACAGATTCTGCCAGCAGCCGCGCCCGCTCGCGCGACCCCAGCCTGAAATGGCTGGCATATTCCGCCAGGGTTTGCTCCATTTCTTCCGAACTCAAATGGTGCAGCACCTCGCGGCGCCTTGCATCGTCAAGATTGGTCTTCAATTTCTGCATAAGTGGATAAGCGCTCGAACTCATGATGACATGCCTTATTCCAACATCGACAAAGCCATTCTACACCAAGCCATCAAGCTTCCCTTTCCTTATTGCCAAGACAGTCGCGCTGGCGTTCGAGTTTCAGGAAAACTTAAAGAACTGGTTTACAGAACCGAAAATAAACTAATAGAATCGGGACTAGTGATGAAATTACCCGTCATTTTTGCTGTTTTTGTATTGCTGAACCATGTCCCTACCTGGGCGGGAGAGGTCAGCGCTGCCCGGCAGCTTCAGCAGGACGCCATGGAGGCGACCCAGGGCTGGACCGAATCCGTGCAGGAAGTGCTCATCAATGCCCTGAGCTTGACCGGCATCAAGTACAGCTACGGTGGAATATCGCCAGAAACCGGGTTCGATTGCAGCGGTTTTGTGCGTTATGTCTTCCAGCAGTCCACCAGCATGACCCTGCCTCACGGCGCAAAAGCCATCAGCAAGCTCGGACAGCCGGTCTCACAGGAACAGCTGCAGCCGGGGGATTTGGTGTTTTTCAACACCTTGAAATCCGCGTTCTCGCATGTCGGGATTTATCTTGGCAACCAGAAGTTCATCCACGCCCCCAGTTCGGGCGGCGGCGTGCAGGTCGTCGATATGACGGACAATTACTGGGCCAAGCGTTTCAACGGCGCCCGCCGCATGGAAGACAGCCGCTAAGTTCCTCAATACTGCACGTCAGGCCAGGGCAGTATCCAGCATCATCATCAGCACGAAGCCGATAATCAAGCCGCTGGTCGCAAAGACTTCATGTCCCTTGCGGTGCGACTCTGGAATAATCTCGTGACTCACCACGAACAGCATGGCGCCTGCCGCGATACCCAAACCCCAGGGCAATAGCGCCGCAGAAGAGCTCACAATCGCAGCGCCGAGCACGGCGCCTGCGGGCTCGACCAGCCCGCTCGCCATCCCGATCAATATCGCGGTGCGGCGGGAATAGCCCACCACCGCCAAGGCCATCGCCACGACGAAGCCTTCCGGGATATCCTGGATCGCGATCCCGGTAGCCAGTGCGCCGCCGCGCACGACGTCGCCGCCCGCAAAGCCTACGCCAATCGCCAAGCCTTCCGGCACGTTGTGCAACGCAATGGCAAATACGAATAGCCAGGTACGCTTCAAGGCCAGCGTATTCTCGCGTTCCATGCCCTTGATGAAGTGCTCGTGCGGCACCCAGCGCTCCAACGCCAACAACAGTGCGGCGCCAATAATGATGCTGCCGCCCACCATGGAGGCGGCGCCCCATGCGCTCGCGCCTTGGGCCTGGGCCGACTCGATGCCCGGCACGATCAGTGAAAAGGCGCTGGCGGCGAGCATGACGCCCGCCCCAAAGCCGAACAAGGTATCCATGATGCGGTCAGGCAGCTGCTTCCAGAAGAAGACCGGCAAAGTGCCTGCCGCCGTTGCCAATGCCGCGGCGGAGCCTCCCCAAAAGGCATCGCGCACCTGGGGTACGTCCCAGGCGGCTTGCCCCCAATCCCCAAACGATTGCACCAAAAACAGAATCAAGCCCAGAATACCCAGGGCTATCATCCACAGCCATAGCTTTTGCCGGTTGTTAGCGAGAATGAAGGGGAAGTTCATGACACGTTCCAGTCCCTACTTGGACAAGGCTTCCTGGTAACGGCGTGCGACCTCATCCCAGTTGATGACATTGAAGAACGCGCCGATATATTCCGGGCGGCGGTTCTGGTAGCGCAAGTAGTAGGCATGCTCCCAGACATCCAGGCCGAGAATCGGCGTGTTGCCGTGGGACAAGGGGTTATCCTGGTTGGCGCTGCTTTCCACAATCAGCTTCTTCTCGGGAGTCACGGACAGCCATGCCCAACCGCTGCCGAAACGCGTCAGGGCAGCCTTGGTGAAGGCTTCCTTGAATGTATCGAAACCGCCGATGTCGGCCTTGATCGCGTCCGCCAAGGCGCCGGTAGGCTCTCCGCCGCCATTGGGGGACATGACCTTCCAGAACAGGCTATGGTTGGCATGGCCGCCGCCATTGTTGCGCACCGGGCCGCGCAGGTTTTCCGGCAAGCTGTCCAGCTTAGCGACAAGCGACTCTACCGGCTCGTCGGCAAAAGGCGTGCCTTCGATGGCCGCATTCACGTTGTTGATATAAGTCTGGTGATGCTTGGTATGGTGGATTTCCATGGTCTGGGCATCGATGTGCGGCTCGAGGGCCGTATAAGCATAATCAAGGGGGGGTAATGTATACGCCATTATTTTGCTCCTTAGTTTTTTGATCGTTAAATTTTAGAGGGAATGTTGAACCCGATTGCCGCAGTCAATCTGCACGAGCTATCTTATGCTTTTTAGCACAGAAAATCTCACTGGGATTCAGGATTTAGTGTAGCGGCTGGTCTTGCAGACTACAGAACTGCCCGCAGACGCGCAAGGTCCTCGCTACTAAAGGATGTTGACTATACAGATGGCTAAAGTTCAATAGTTCTCTGTATGTACGGCGCCCGTGACGCTGGGCTGCTTCGCGCAATGCGCAATGCATCGCGGGATCGGAGCAAATGCGCGACAGGCATTGGTGCACCTCGCACAGCCGGCATGCCGCAGTATTGATATCTCCCTGGCGGGCATAGACATTGGCGAGGTTATGGTGGGATACCACATAGGCGGCAAACACGGTATCAATGGGCACGGCCTGCTCATCCGCCTGCACGCACTCCCTGAGCAGCAACTTGGCCTGCTCGAGCGCTGTCTGGTATCGCTGCAATGCAAGCTGGTCCTGCTTGTCGGAGTAGGCGCGGTTTCCCTGGCGAATGGTATTTTCCCAAGTCGCGATCGTATGGTCGGATGCTTCTTCAAGTAGGGAAGATATGGTGTCGTGATGCCTGACCGGGCTCATGTGGCTGGCTCTACAATTAATAATGACAATGAGAGGAATTATTATTTATTTGCAACCGCAATACAACTCCCTTCCGTCATAAAAATTGGGAGGAGCTTTACAGCTAGCCCAAGTCCAGCGATAGCAGGCGTCTAATGCGCCTGCAGATTCTGCTTGGAAAACAAGCGCCCCTGCACACAGTCCACCCGCATTTTTCGCGCCCAGTCCAGGGCTGCGCAGGTGTCCACGTCGGTCATCACCGTTTGCACGCCGATCTGGCGCGCCGCCCCTACCAGCCAGTCCACCATGGCCTGGGCGGCCTTGCCGTCCAGCTCCCGCAGCGCCCGGCTGCTGAACTTCACCATGGCGGCATCAAGAAAGGCGCTCAAGGAGAACATGCCCCAGGACAGCCCGGCATCCTCCAGCGCGACCGAGGTGCCGGAATGCTGCAACAGGTCCATCATGTGCTGGGTGCGGAAAGTCTCGTGCATGGTGTGATTCTGGACGACGTTGATGACGATCTCGCGTTCGGACCAGGCATATTCCTTGAACAGGCCAAGGAACGGGTTGTCCTCCCCCTCGCCCCCGGCAAAGAAGCTATCCATGTCAAGGTCCAGCATCAGCCAGCCCTCGCCCGGAAAGCTGGCAATCTGCAGCTTCTTCAATTCCAGCTCGAGATGAAACAGCAATAACGGATTCTTGCGCAGGCTCACCCTCAACTTGTCTGCATTCAACGGCCTGCCGTTGCGCGCCCAGAACCGTGCATGGGCCTCATAGCCCAGCATCTCGATCGATTGCACGTCCACGATAGGCAAATAATCAGTGCCGAATTGCCGCGCCATCACCACGTCCAGCAATTCGTTGGGTGCCATGTCGTGCGGCTCGATCTCATGATCGAGCAATAAGGCCCCTATTTCCGATTGGTTAAATGCATTCATGTTGATGAACCTTCTACAAAATCCCGTCAGGAAACATCATAAATGAGAACAATTTACATTTAAAGAGTTATTTCCAACTATTTTAGTCGGATATTATTTTCCTCCCGCAAAATCCTATTTAAATAATTAGATTTCAGCTACTTGCGCTCGCTATGGCCGAGATCGCGCTCGGGATCGATACGGTCGCGCACCAGTTGCTTCAATTCCTTCGACTCGGGAAAACGTCCGTGCTCCTTGCGAGAAAATAGCAGCTCGCCATTCAACCTGACCTCAAAAATCCCTCCCGTTCCCGGAACCAGACTGACGCGCTTAATGTCTGACTCGAACGTTGTCAGCAGCTCCTGCGCCATCCAGGCCGCTCGCAACAGCCAGCGGCACTGCGTGCAATATTCGATTTCCAGTTCCGGCAACTTGGGCAGACTCATTGACTAACAGCTCCATATGTAAAATAAAGAAATTTAGCGTTCAAGTGATTGAAAAGCAAAAAATGACTGTGCGATACTCTGCAACGTTTTGCAATGACAACATAAATAGCGGAAAATGGGCTAGTCGCTCCCTGTCTTCCAATTACAACCATTAGTATTCAACCATTCTGGTTTTTCCATTGAGGAATCGTTTTACATGCGCAAACTTAAAAAGATCGGCTTGATCGTCGCAGGCCCGTTGCTTGGCGTCATGCTGAGCTTGAGTTACTCCGCCATTGCGGACAAGGAAACCAAGCCGCAGCTGCCGCTTGATGACCTACGCACATTTGCCGAAGTATTCGGCAAGATCAAGAGCGACTATGTAGAACCGGTTGAAGACAAGAAGCTGCTGACCGAAGCCATCAACGGCATGCTATCCGGGCTGGACCCCCACTCGGCCTACCTGGACGCTGATGCATTCAAGGACTTGCAGGCAGGCACCCAGGGCGAATTCGGCGGACTGGGCATTGAAGTCGGCATGGAAGACGGTTTCGTCAAGGTGGTTGCCCCGATCGAGGACACACCCGCATACAAGGCCGGCCTCAAGAGCGGCGACCTGATCATGAAACTGGACGACACGCCGGTGAAAGGCATGACGCTCACCGATGCCGTCAAGCGCATGCGCGGCAAACCGGATACCAAGATCACCCTGACCGTGCTGCGCAAGGGCGAAGCCAAGCCGCTGACCTTCGTGCTCACGCGCGCCATCATCAAGACCCAAAGCGTCAAGTACAAACTGTCTGAACCCGGCTATGCCTATATCCGCGTCACCCAATTCCAGGAGCATACCGGCGAAGACCTCGCGAAAGCGCTGAAAGCCATGCGCGAACAGAACAAAGAAGCCTTCAAGGGCCTGATCCTCGACCTGCGCAACAACCCTGGCGGCTTGCTGAATGCGGGTGTCGGTGTTTCCGCAGCCTTCCTGCCCAAGGGCGAGCTGGTGGTCTATACCGAAGGCCGTGGCGAAGAAGCCAAGATGCGCCTCACCGCCAACCCTGAAAACTACGTGCGTGGCGGCGCACGCGCAGACTACCTGCGCGACTTGCCAGCCGACCTCAAGACACTGCCTATCGTAGTGCTGGTCAATGGCGGTTCCGCATCCGCTTCGGAAATCGTCGCCGGCGCATTGCAGGATCACAAGCGCGCAATCATCATGGGCACCCAGACCTTCGGCAAGGGCTCTGTGCAAACCATTCTGCCGATGAACAACGGTGCGGCCATCAAGCTCACCACCGCCCGCTATTTCACGCCGAAGGGCCGCTCGATCCAGGCCAAGGGCATCGTGCCAGACATCTTGGTGGAAGAAGCAACTGTCAACTCACAAGAGCACGCTGCAATGTTGCGCGAGGCTGACCTGAGCCGCCACCTGAGCAACCCCAAGGACGGGGAAGAGGCTCCTATCGTCCAGCCTGCGCCAGCCGAGCAAGAGGATACCAAGCCCGAGGCACCTGCTGCCGAGCCTGACAACAAGGAGCAGAAAGACAAGGCAGCGCCAAGCGGCCCGATCGAGCCAGGCTCCAAAGCCGATTACCAGTTCAACCAGGCGCTCAACCTGCTGAAGGGCCTGCAGATCCTGCAACGCAAATAAGCAAAACCCCAGGCCGCCTCAGGCGGCCTGGCCTCTGCAATCCTGCAATTCCCGCCATGCTAGACCGCCTCATCATTGAATTCGACAAAGGCCTGCGTACGCTGTTGGCTACGCCGGCCAGCCAGCGCCCATATCCAGGCGCCGCCCTGCCAGAAACGCTCACTGAGAAACAAGACAAACGGCATGCCGCCGCCTTGATGCGCGTCAACCATACCGGCGAGATATGCGCACAAGCCCTCTACAGCGCTCAAGCCATTAGCGTGCGCAGTCCTGAAACAGCCGCCACGCTTCGTGCAACTGCACAGAAGAGAGCCGAACACCTGGCTTGGTGCGAAAAGCGCATCAAGGAATTGGGTAGCCACACCAGCTTCCTCAATCCGCTGTTCTATGGCGGCTCTTTTGGCATGGGATTGCTCGCAGGCGCGTTGGAAGACCGCTGGAGCCTAGGCTTCGCAGCGGAAACCGAACGCCAGGTCAGCAATCAACTGGCCCGCCATCTTGAGACATTGAACGCCGACGACCAAAAAAGCCGCTCAATCATCAGCCAGATGCAAGCCGATGCGGCGGGCCATGCGCAGCAGGCGGCTATGCAAGGAGCAAACGGCCTCCCGTTCCCGCTCAAGGCAGGCATGCGCATTCTTTCCAACATCATGACAACGACGACTTATCATCTATGACGACATTCAGCGAAATACTGGCTGGCCTCGAGTCCAGCGACCATATCCAGAAAATCGAGCTGCTCGACATCAAGGGCAGTGCGGCAGGCACCATTGAGAACAAGCCGGGCAGCCAAGGCTCCGTGAAGGTATACCACCACCTTTACAAGAAATATGGCAGCATCAGCGTGGCGGCAGCCCGGGAAGGGCTGGAGATTTATGCCGAGCATACCGGCGACGCCGAGGCCAACCCGGGCAAACATCCCAATATTGATCGCTTGTTCGAGATCATCAGGAACGAACAACCGCTCAACGTCAACATTATCTAGCCCCCAAGCCCCAATCGGGGCTTTTTGTTGCATCAACTCCAAAATTGCCATAACTCCGCATTTCCAATACCTAAAAAATGTAAATTGTTGTTATTTTTCTTTGCAAATTATTCACATTACCAATAGCACCCATTATCATTTCACCGCTTTTTAATTCATCAGGGAAATGAATAATGCAACCTCGTTTTAAACTCCGTGCAGGAGTATTGGCACTGCTTTGCCTGTCAAACGGCCAATTGGCCCTGGCTGAGGATACATTGCCTGAAATCCAAGTGAAGGCTGAAGGTGCCTCCGAGCCTCAAGTGACGGAAACCACCAAGTCCTACACCACGAAGACCAGTACAACTGCGACCAAGCTCAACACTTCATTGAAGGAAACGCCGCAGTCGATCTCAGTCATTACCAATAGCTTGATCAATGACTTCAAGCTGTCTTCGGTCAATGACGTGCTGGATCTCGCTACCGGTATCCGTGTAGAACGCGCCGAGACTGACCGCACTTACTATACTGCCCGGGGCTCGGACATCACTAACTTCCAGATCGACGGTATAGGCGTTCCTTTTCAAACTGGATTGCTGATCGGCGACATGGATAGCATCATCTATGACCGTATCGAGGTATTGCGGGGTGCCAATGGCCTGCTGACAGCTACCGGTAATCCATCCGCCACCATCAATTTCATACGCAAGCGTCCCACCAGTGATTTCCAGGCCAAGATCAACCTAACAGTGGGTTCATGGGACAGGCGCCGCATAGATGCGGATATCTCCGGCCCGCTCAATGAAGCAGGCAACGTGCGTGGACGCCTGATCATGGCACACCAAAAACGCAACTCCTACCTCGACCACTACAGCCAGGAACGCAACCTGGCTTACGGCATCATTGAGGCAGATATTACCGACAACACTGCCGTGGCCTTCGGCCATACCTATCAGCAAAACAACAGCAATACTCCGACCTGGGGTGCGCTGCCCTTGCTATATGCAGATGGTTCCAAGCGACATTACAGCCGTTCCACCATGCCGGCACCGGACTGGACTTACTGGAACACCCTCAACAACACCAGCTTTGCTGAGCTGACCCATACCTTCAATAATGGCTGGAAGATCAAGACGCAGTTTTCACGTAAGACTGAAACCGGCCAGTCCAATTTGTTTTATGTCATGGGCAATGAAGACCCTAATACAGGGGCAGGCTTGATATATTACGGCGGCAATTACCATGACACTTTCAAAGAATATGTTGCCGACATCTATGCATCCGGCCCCTTCTCTCTCGCGGGCCGCAAGCACGAATTGGTAGTCGGCTCCAGCTGGTCACGCGCTTATGGCCGAGCCAGTGGCACCGGTACAGGCTACATTGCGCTTAGCAGCTTCGATAGCATCGCCACTCTGCCAGAACCCAACTGGGTAGGATGGTCAAACTTTGGCTCTAGGTCGCAAAAACGCCTCAACCACTATGCTGCCGCCAAGTTCAATCTGACCGAAAACTTGAAACTCACTACTGGTGCCAGCATGCTGACCTACAAGTACGAAGGCGATTACTATGGCGGCAACAACGATGCAGAAGCACATGACAAGGTAACCCCTTACGCAGGCATTGTGTACAACCTGACCGGACAACACACCCTCTATGCCAGCTACACAGGCATATACAACCCGCAGACAGCATTGGGCGCCAATCTTCAGCCTCTGGCTCCACTAGAGGGTAAAAACTATGAGCTAGGTATCAAGAGCGATCTGCTGAGCAATCTCAATACTTCATTTGCCCTGTTCAAGACAGTGCAAGAGAATCTGGCAGAATCTACTAATCAGCAAATTGGGAATGTCTATATCTCCAGGGCGATTGATGCCACTACCTGGGGTTATGAATTTGACATGTCCGGTGAAGTCACCGACCGCCTAAAAGTGAATGGTGGCTATACCCGACTTATAAGCGTCAAGGGTAAGAATGATGAAAACCAGAAACCTTATACCCCGAGGCATCTGATCAAGCTGAGCACGACGTATCAAGTCCCACACATCGAGAAATTGAAAGTAGGAGCATCAATCAACTGGCAAGACTCCACTCATTACAACTATGACAATGGCACACGCTATACGCAGGATAGCTATGCCGTGATCAATGTCATGGCAGACTACGAGCTGGATAAGCATTGGACAGCGGCAGTCAATGTCTACAACCTGACCAATGAGAAGTACGTCAGCAGTCTAATGTTCGGTCAGAGCTTCTACTCAGCCCCCATGAATGCCAGCGCTACCCTGACTTGGCAATACTAAAGCTAATATAACTAAGCAAAAGCCCCGCAATGCGGGGCTTTTTTATGTCTAGAGCCTGCCGGAAATCGGCGGGTGGTAGATGATCTGTACGTGAGTCCCGGCGGGGTCGGCGCAATAGAAGCTTCTCGCGCCATCGCGATGGGTTTTGGGCGCCATGAGTATCTTGACGCCGTTGGCGACAAAATGGGCATGCCACTCGTCCACCAACTCTATATGGCTGATGATGAAACCGATATGGTCGAGTCGCTGCTTGCCATCCATAGCTTCGTTGCTGCGGTGCAATGCGAGGTTGTCGTTGCCCGAGGTGAGATAGTAGTTATCGGGGTCGGGCTGCCACTCGACCTGCATGCCGAGGATGTCGACATAGAAATGCAGGCAGGCTTCGATATCCTGCACGAACAAGGCCACATGGCGCAGCCCTTGCATGCCCCGGGGTCGGCTCAAAGCTCGGCCTCTTGGATTTCGAAGCCGTGGGTGATCTCGGCCGCCTTGCCAAGCATGATGGAAGCCGAGCAATACTTCTCGGCCGATAATTTGACGGCGCGTTCCACCTGGGCCGGATTCAGGCCCTTGCCGGTCACGACGAAATGCACGTGTATCTTGGTGAATACCTTGGGGATTTCGTCCGCGCGCTCGGCGCTGATCTCGGCCACGCAATCCGTCACGGGCTGGCGCGACTTCTTGAGGATGGTAACGACATCGAACGACGTGCAGGCGCCCATGCCGATCAGCAGCATTTCCATCGGTCGCATGCCCAGGTTGCGGCCACCAGCTTCCGGCGCGCCGTCAAGCACCACGGCATGACCGGTCTCTGACTCGCCCATGAAACAGACGTTCTCAATCCACTTAACACGTGCTTTCATTTTGCCTTTTGTCCCACTCAACCTAGATGGAAAAAACATCCACGGCACATACCATGGATGCCATTAGCAAGCGCTTACTTGACGCCCAGCAGCTCCACATCGAATACCAGGGTGGCATTAGGCGGGATTACGCCGCCGGCGCCGCGCGCGCCATAGCCGTACTCCGGCGGGATGACGAGGGTGCGCTTGCCGCCCACCTTCATGCCGGCAAAGCCTTCGTCCCAGCCGCGGATGACCTGCCCGCCGCCCAGATAGAACACGAAAGGTTCGCGGCGGTCCACGGAGCTGTCGAACTTGGCGCCCTTGCCGTCGGGTTTGCTGGGGTCGTACAGCCAGCCGGTGTAGTGCACGGTCACGTTCAGGCCGGCTTCGGCTTCACGGCCCTCACCTACCTGGGTGTCGATTTTCTGTAATTCGGTGATGTTGTCGCTCATTACGATTTTTTCCTTGTCACTATTGGTATCGGCTGAACAGCCACTCATGGCGAGCATGGCCAGCACGAACGCGCTTGCCAGCATGGCAATTGGTTTCATGGATTACTCCGATAGCAGGTTTACAACAGCAGCGCACTCGCCAAACACAGGCGCTTGCACGCGGCGCGAAGCCAGTATGATACCTAGATTATGCGGCCCTGTGCGGATCAAGGCTGCTGGTAGACCCAGTCGATGAGCGCATCCTGCGCCGCGCGCGAGGCGCTGGCCTTGGGATCGTTCACCATGATCACGGCTACCCAGCGCCGGCCCCTGCGGTCGTGCACATAGCCCGCCAAAGCGCTGACGCCGTTGATGGTGCCGGTTTTCAGGTGCGCGCTGCCCCTGGCCTGGCTGTTGCGCAAGCGGTTGGCCATGGTGCCGTCCACCGAGGGGATAGGCAGCGCGGAAAGATATTCCGGCATCACCGGGCTGGCATAGGCCGCCAGCAGGAATGCCGCCATGTGCCGCGCCGTGATCTGCTCATCGCGCGAGAGTCCGGAGCCGTTCTCCAATATCAATTCAGGGAAATGCAGCCCCTTGCTGGCAAGCCACGCCTTGACGACATGAACGCCATCGGCCTCGGTCGCCGGGCTGGCAACCCGCTCTGCCGCCATGGTCAAGAACAATTGCCTCACCATGAGGTTATTGCTGTATTTGTTAATGGTGCGGATAATTTCCGACAACGGCTGCGAGTCATGGGTCACCAAGCGCTGGGCGCCTTCGGGCAATGCGCCATAACGCCACCCGCCGCGGAGCTTGCCGCCTAACGACAGCCAATTGCTACGGAACAAGCCGTAGGCATATGGCCCATCTTCCAGCACGTTCAATTCCAGGGTCTTGCCGCGGCAAGCCGAGGGGTATTCTCCCCTGAAAGTCACATTCACCTCGTCGCCCACCGGTTCCACCACGAACTGCAGCCGGCTTTTCCAATCCCCGCAATCGCCGCGCACCAGGTTCAGCTGGTTGTGAATATGGATTTCCGGCAGTTCAGGATCGGCCTCGATGTTCAGCTTGCCTCCCTCGACCAGGAAATGGAACGAGGTGGACTTGATATTGACGGCAAACGCGTTGGGCACGGCGTTGTAGGGCGCATGCGGCTTGTCGTCGAACTCGGCGGCGTCATGGTAGCGCCGGGCAAAATAGCGGGTATCCAGCACGATATCGCCCCGGATGTCCTCCACGCCCGCCAATTGCAAGTCCTCCAGCATCGCCCGCATATCGGCGGCAAGCAGGTAGGGATCGCCACGCCCTTGAATGATCAAGTTGCCGTGCAAGACGCCATTTTCCAGCCTTCCATCATGGTAGACCTCGGTGCGCCAGCGATAGGCCGGCCCAAGCAGCTCCAGCCCGGCATAGGTGCTCAGCAGTTTCATAGTCGAGGCGGTCTTCATCGGCCGGTCGCTTTGGTGATCCACCAATGGCGACGGCTGGTCGACACGCTGCACATAGACAGAGACATTCTCGGCAGGAATGCCGTTTTTCCTCAGCAACTCGCCGACCGGTTCCGGCACCGCGGCATGCACCAGCGTGACCATCCCCAGCAGCAGGCCTACCCAAAGCAACCTCATATGCTCTCCTCCAACGCAGCCAAGGCTTGTTCCAGCATCCAGTCCATTTCTTCCTCGCTGATGACGTAAGGCGGCATGAAATAGACCGTATTGCCCACCGGCCGCAACAACAGCCCCCGTTGCAACGCCGCCTGGTAGAACCGCTGCTGGAAACCGGGCTGGCCAGGGATGGCGTCGAACGCCCAGATCATGCCGGTATTGCGCAAGTGGGCAATCGGCAGGCTTTGCCATGCTGCCAGCTTGCGGTTGAGATAATCGGCCTTGCGGCGGTTGCTGTTCAGCACATCCTGTTGCGCGAATATCTCCAGTGTGGCGAGCGCCGCGCTGCATGCCAGGGCATTGCCGGTGTAGCTGTGCGAATGCAGGAAGCCTCGCGCGACATTGTCATCGTAGAATGCGGCGTAGACGTCATCCGTCGTCTGCACGACGGAAAGCGGCAGGTAGCCGCCCGTGATGCCCTTGGAAAGGCAAATGAAATCAGGCTTGATGCCGGCCTGCTCGGTGGCGAACATGGTGCCGGTGCGGCCGAAGCCCACGGCGATCTCGTCCGCGATCAGGTGCACCCGGTAACGGTCGCATAATGCACGCAAGCGCTGCAAGTAGATGGGGTGATACATCGCCATGCCCGTGGCACACTGCACCAGCGGCTCGACAATCACTGCGGCAATCGCGGCATGATGCTCAGCGATGTATGCCTCGGCCTGCTCCGCACAACGCAAGGCATATTGCTCCGCGCTCTCGCCCGGCTCCGCAAGCCGCCAATCCGGGCTGGGCAACGATACGGACTCGCGCAGCAAAGGCGCATAGGTATCCTTGAACAGGGCGACATCTGTGACGGAAAGCGACCCCAGGGTTTCGCCGTGGTAGCCGTTCTGCAGGCTGAGAAAGCGCGTCTTGCCGGGCTGCCCATGGTTGCGCCAGTAGTGGAAACTCATCTTGAGCGCGATCTCGGTGGCGGAGGCGCCGTCGGACGCGTAGAAACTATGTCCAAGCCCGGTAAGCGCAGACAGCTGTTCGGAAAGCCGCACCACCGGCTCGTGGGTGAAGCCCGCCAGTATCACGTGCTCGAGCTGGTCCAGCTGTGCCGCGATTGCCTGCTTGATATGGGGATGGTTATGGCCAAACAGGTTGACCCACCACGAACTGACGCCGTCCAGGTAGCGCTTGCCGTCAAAGTCTTCCAGCCACACGCCCTCGCCGCGCCTGACCGGCACCAGAGGCAACGCTTCATGCTGCTTCATCTGGGTGCAGGGATGCCAGACGGAAGCCAGGCTGCGCTGCAACAAGGATGCGTTACTGGTCGTCATGCGCTGGTTTAATGCAGGACGTAGGATGCCGCCTCGTCCGCCAATACAATACGATCCGTCGTCAGGCCCAGGTCCCAGGCGGCTTCCTGTGTCGCCAATTGCAGCATGCTGCTCAAGGCATGGCTCAATTCCGCTGTCAGCGCGATGCTATAGACTTCCCCGGCCTGGCTATGCAGCTCCAGCATGGATTCGGTATGGTCCATATGGACCAGCTTGCACTCGGCAATCAGTACCGGCGGCTCGGCGGTCGCCAGCTTGATGTCATGGTAGGCGCCAGAAAGGTTGATGCCCTGTATCAGTGGCAAACTTTCCACCTCCTGGTTGAAATGCTCTAGCAGCTCCTCGGCCGTCACGGCCAGGGTTTCATGCATGTTCACGGGAGAGAGCTCGCTATCCTGCAGCAATCCCCACAGCACACGCACGATACGCCGCGTCAGCCAGGCATTAAGCTCTGCCGCATCAGCCAGGCTGATTTTGAGCAACATGCGATCCTGGTGGCTGCTGTAGCTCAAATGAAGCTGCTGGATTGCCACATCCTCAAACCCTTCCGACATTTACTGCTCCCTGCAAAACGACTCGATTGAATATGCAATTATAAGGCTTTAAACAACTCTTTACCGGATAATCCACGGAGCTCCCCGCAACGTGAGGCGTCGCCTGGCTACACAATGGCCTGGTGGGCTTGATACGCCAGCGGTTCCGGCCGTGTGCCGACATCTATTTTCGAAATCAGGAAACCAATTTGAACCTCGGCAGTCGAACCGCTTAACTGCAAGAGCGTTAAGTATTCCTATTGCAATAATTTTTTTACCCATGCTAGGATGAATATCGCCTTTAATGTGTCGGGCAGCCCCGATGCATGTAATTGGTAACGATTGAACATAAGAAACGTAATGGAACAAAGATTAGATCCGACTGCCTTGAGAATTCGACTGATATTGCTGTCAGTCGTATTGTCTTTGCTCAGCTTGGCCTATATCTGCATGCAGCTGCCTGACGCACTCTACGTCACGGATGCCAACGTTGTTCAAATCGTCAAAGTCGAATCTTCTCCCACGGGAGGCGGCGAACCGCCTTCCACGCTGGCGCTATCCTTCACTGGTTTCCTACTCACCGCGCTTCTGCTCGTTGCCAGCGCACCGGTCTCCTGGACGCGGACAAGCAACACCACGGCAAAACGCCTTTATTTCTCCACCAACGCAAGACCCCGAGATCCTCCATCTCTTGCCTAAGGGCCGCTAACAAAATCCTTCTCTGGCGTCGTTGTTCTGCTGTCTTACCGTACTAGTTGTACTGTCTGCGGCAGAACGCCTAGCCAGAACCGTTGCACTGAATTTTGTTTGCGCCTCAAAGGGCATTTCCCGCCCACGCAGTATTTCCACCGGACGTTAACAATGCGATGAGATCGTATTCAGGCATGGGCTTGTTTTACCCAATGACTTGAATACCTCGAATACCACTGCATGCAGTGGCAAGCAAACGGCTTCATTCGCCATTGCCACGCCTCATGCTGCCCGGTATTCAGCAACGCTGACTGCTCCTGCGGAAATCCTGCCCGGTAACACCCCTAACTCACGCTGACCATTGCCCGCCTGACCCTGTGCGCTTGATGCACATGCGTCGCAAGGCCTTGCACGCGATGAATTCAGGACTTGACCTCTTTATTAACCGAGCATCGATCAATCTTATGATGAAAAAACTTTCTTTCGCCCTAGGCGTGATGGCGGCGCTGCTGAGCGGCTGCCACCAGGCTGAATCCAACGAACCCCATGAACTGCCCAAGCTCAAGGTGACCTCGCCGCTGCGTCAGGACACCTCCATCGTGAAGGAATACGTTTCCCAGATCCGTGCCATCCGGCATATCGAGGTCCGCGCCCTGGAACGGGGCTACCTGCAGGACACGTTTGTCGACGAGGGGCAGCAGGTCGCCAAGGGCCAACCCATGTTCCGCATCATGCCCAACCTCTACCAGGCCGATCTGCAGAAGGCCAAGGCCGAGGCCAACATGACCAAGATCGAATACGACAACACCAAGGCGCTGGCGGACAAGAACATCGTTTCGCCCAATGAGCTGGCGCTTGCCAAGGCCAAGCTGGACAAGGCTAACGCCGAGGTCAACGTGGCGGAAACGCATCTCGGCTTCACCAATATCAAGGCGCCTTTCACCGGCATCATGGACCACCTGGAAGCCAGGAACGGCAGCCTGGTGGATGAGGGCGACTTGCTGACCACGCTGTCCGACATCAGCAGGATGTGGGTGTACTTCAACGTACCGGAATCCGAATACCTCGACTACGTCCAGAGCAAGAAGAACCACGCCCAGGACAAGGAAAAGGTGAAGCTGAAGATGGCGAACGGCGACGTGTTCGACCAGGAAGGCGTGGTCGAGACCATAGAGGCCGATTTCGACAACAAGACCGGCAACATCGCCTTCCGCGCCGCCTTTCCCAATCCCAACCAAGTACTGCGGCACGGCCAGACCGGCAGCATCCTCATGAATATCCCCTACAAGGATGCCTTGCTGATCCCGCAGAAAGCCACGTTCGAGATTCTCGACAAGGTCTACGTCTACGTCATCGACAAGGACAACAAGATTCAGCAGCGGCTGGTCACCATCGATGCGGAGCTGCCCCACCTCTACATCGTCAAGGACGGCCTGGAAGCGAGCGACAAAATCCTGATCGAGGGCTTGAGGAAAGTCCATAACGGCGAACAGGTCGCCGTCGATTTCATCTCCCCTGACAAGGCCATGTCGGACCTGAGCCTTTACGCTGAATAACCCAACCAGGCGACGAGATCAATGCTGAATATTTTCATCAAAAGACCGGTCATGGCGATTGTATTGTCGCTATTGATCGTATTCATGGGGTTCTTGTCGATCAAGACCCTGCCCACATCGCAGTTTCCCGACATCGCGCCGCCGCGCGTGATCGTCTCGCTAGCCTATCCCGGCGCCAGCGCCGACGTGCTGGTGCAATCCTCGCTGATCACCATCGAGCGCGCGATCAACGGCGTGCCCGGCATGAAGTACATCGTATCTGATGCGACGAGTGCCGGCGAAGCCACGATCCAGGTGATCTTTGACCTCGGCGTGGACCCCAACCAGGCCATGATCAACGTCAAGACCCGCATCGACCAGGTAATGAGCCGCCTGCCCGAGTTGGTGCAGATGGAAGGCGTGGTGGTCGAGCGCGTCCAGCCCAGCATGCTGATGTACATCAACCTTTACAGCAAGGATAAACACGCGGACGAGAAATTCCTCTTCAACTACGCCAACGTCAACATCATCCCCGAGATACAGCGCGTCAACGGCATCGCCCAGGCCAAGATTCTCGGCAGCCGCCAGTACGCGATGCGCATCTGGCTCAACCCCGAGCGCATGCGCGCCTACAACGTCTCCACCGAGGAAGTCATGGAGGCGATCAACAGCCAGAGCGTGATCGGCCGCCCGGGCCGCCTGGGCCAGAGCTCGGGCATCACCGCGCAGTCCAAGGAATACGTGCTGATCTACCAGGGCCGCTACAACAAGCCCGAGCAGTATGCAGACATCATCATCCGCGCCAATTCCGAAGGCGAGATCCTCCACCTCAAGGACATCGCCAAGGTCGAGCTGAACAGCGAGTTCTACGACATTTACTCCAACAAAGATGGCTATCCTTCGGCGGCCATTGTGCTCAAGCAGAACTACGGCAGCAACGCCACCGAAGTGATCGAGCATGTGAAGGAAAGAATGGAGGAACTGAAGACCTCCTTCCCCGAAGGCATGGATTATGAAGTCAACTACGACGTATCCAAGTTCCTGGATGCCTCGATCGAAAAGGTGATCCACACCCTGATCGAGGCGTTCGTCCTGGTAGCCCTGGTGGTGTTCATCTTCCTGGGCGACTGGCGTTCCACCCTGATCCCGATCCTGGCGGTGCCGGTTTCGCTGATCGGCACCTTCTTCGTCATGCAGATGTTCGGGATTTCGATCAACCTGATCACGCTGTTCGCGCTGGTGCTGGCGATCGGTATCGTGGTGGATAACGCCATTGTGGTTGTGGAAGCTGTCCATGCCAAGATGGAAACCGAGCACTTGACTCCCTACAAAGCCACCCAAAAGGTGCTGGGGGAGATCGGCGGGGCGATCGTCGCCATTACCCTGGTGATGACCGCCGTGTTCGTGCCCGTGGCCTTCATGACCGGGCCGGTGGGCGTGTTCTACCGCCAATTCTCCATCACCATGGCAGCTTCCATCATCATCTCGGGCGTCGTCGCCTTGTCGCTGACGCCGGTGCTGTGCGCGATGCTGCTGAAGAACAACCACGGCCAGCCCAAGCGCAAGACCCCGGTCAGCTTGTTCATCAATGCCTTCAACCATGTGTTCGAGAAGGTGACGGGACGCTACACCCAGTTGCTGGATATCGTCGTCACGCGCCGCATCGTCACCTTCCTCATGCTGGCCGCGTTCGCCGCCGGCACCTTCCTGGTCGACAAGACATTGCCCGCGGGCTTCATCCCGGGCGAGGACCAAGGCATGGTGTATGCGATCATCCAGACTCCGCCCGGCTCCACGCTGGAAGTCACCAACAAGATCGCCCGGCAGTTGCAGGGCATCGCCTCCAAGGTCGAGGGCGTGCAATCGGTATCTTCCCTGGCGGGGTACGAGGTGCTGACCGAGGGCCGCGGCTCCAATGCCGGCACTTGCATCATCAACCTCAAGGACTGGTCCGAGCGCAAGCAATCCGTGCACCAGATCATCGAGGAGCTGGAAGAGAAGACCAAGGACTTCGGCGCCGTGATCGAGTTCTTCGAACCGCCAGCCGTCCCCGGCTATGGCGCGGCATCGGGCCTGGCGCTGCGCCTGCTCGACAAGACCGATAACACGGATTACCACGAGTTCGACAAGATCAACCAGGACTTCATGAAAGCGCTCGCCAAGCGCAAGGAGCTCACCGGCCTGTTCACCTTCTATGCGGCGAACTACCCGCAGTATGAAATCCAGATCGACAACAAGCTCGCCATGCAGAAGAAGGTCTCGATCGCCAAGGCGATGGACAACCTGGACATCCTGATCGGCAGTACCTACGAACAGGGCTTCATCCGCTTCAACAACTTCTTCAAGGTCTACACCCAGGCCGGGCCGGAATTCCGCCGTTACCCTACCGACATCCTCAACTACTACGTGAAGAACGAGGAAGGCGAAATGGTGCCCTACTCGGCCTTCATGAAGCTGAAGAAGATGCAGGGCCCGAACGAGATCACGCGCTACAACCTGTACAACTCCGCCACCATCCGCGCCATGCCTGCCGACGGCTACACCACGGACGACGCGATCAAGGCCGTGGAACAAGTGGCGAAAGCCACCCTGCCGCACGGCTATGACGTCGGCTGGGAAGGCCTGTCCTTCGACGAGGCCAACCGCGGCAATGAGGCCATCATCATCTTCGGCGTCGTGCTGGTGTTCGTCTACATGGTGCTGGCGGCGCAGTATGAAAGCTTCATTTTGCCTTTGGTTGTGGTGTTGTCACTGCCCGCGGGCGTGTTCGGCTCATTCTTCCTGCTCAAGGCATTGGGCCTCGCCAACGACATCTACGCCCAGGTCGGGCTGGTGATGCTGGTCGGCCTGCTCGGGAAGAACGCGGTGCTGATTGTGGAATATGCGGTGCAGAAGCATGCGCAAGGCCTCTCGATCAAGGATGCCGCGATCGAGAGCGCACGCGTGCGTTTCCGCCCCATCCTGATGACCTCGTTCGCCTTTATCGCCGGCCTGATCCCGCTGGTCGTCGCCACAGGCGCGGGCGCGGTGGGCAACCGCACCATCGGCAGCTCGGCGCTGGGCGGCATGCTGTTCGGCACCATCTTCGGCGTCATTCTCATCCCTGGCCTGTACTACATCTTTGCCAAGCTGTCCGACGGCAAATCGATGATCAGGAACGAAGAAGTCGAGCCTTTAACTGAAATCTATCACTACAGCAAAAACGATGATGACCAAGAATAAAGCCATTCAACTTGCCGTGTTGGGATGCCTGGCGCTCATGGTGCAATCGTGCGCCATCCCGATGATCACGAAAAAAGAGCCGCAGGTCGCGCTGCCCGAGCATTACAGCAGTGCGAACGATAGCGCTGCTGGCGCGGGCAGCGCTGCCCGCATCAACTGGAGGGAGTTCTTCGAGGACCAGCACCTGGCGACGTTGATCGATACCGCCATTGCCAATAACAAGGAGATCAACATCCTCATGCAGCGCATCAGCGTTGCCGAGAACGAGATTCTGGCGCGCAAGGGCGAATACCTGCCCTCGGTCGGCATCGGCGCCACCGCCGAAACCGAGAAGACCGCGCGCTATACCCGCAACGGCGCGATCGAGGAAGGCCTGGAGATCAAGGAAGGCAAGCATTTTCCCAAATACTTCGGCAATTACCAGTTCGGGCTGGTCGCCTCCTGGGAGCTGGATGTCTGGAAGAAACTGCGCAATGCCACCAAGGTCGCCACCATGGAATACATGGCGTCGGTGGAGGGGAAGAATTTCCTCATCACCAACCTGGTGGCGGAGGTGGCCAACTCCTACTACGAACTGCTCGCGCTGGATAACGAGCTCGACAACCTGGACAAGAACATCGCGATCCAGGAAAACGCGCTGGGCGTGGTGAGGGAGCTGCAGCAATATGCGCGCACCACTTCGCTGGCGGTAAAGCGGTTCGAGGCCGAGGTCAACAAGAACCAGAGCCAGCGCTATGAAGTGAAGCAGAAGATCGTCGAGACGGAGAACCGCATCAACTTCCTGCTGGGCCGCACACCGCAGCCGATAGCACGGTCTTCTGCCGGCTTCATGAAAATGAAGCCCAAGATGCTGGATGTGGGCATCCCTTCCCAGTTGCTGGAAAACCGTCCCGACATCCGCCAGGCGCAACTGGAGCTGGAAGCCGCCAAGCTCAACATCGAGGTGGCGAAGACGAACTTCTATCCATCGTTTGCCCTCAAGGCCGGGCTGGGGTTCCAGGCGTTCAACCCGCGCTACCTGCTCAACATGCCTGAGTCGGTTGCTGGCTCGTTCGGCGGCGACCTCGTCGCGCCGCTGGTCAACCGCAACGCCATCATCGCGACCTACAAGAACGCCAGCGCTAGGCAGATCAAGGCCGCGTTCGAATACGAGCAGGCCATCATCAACGCCTATGGCGAAGTGGCAACCCAGTTGTCGAACCTGGACAACCTCGACAAGAACTACCAGTTGAAGAACAGCCAGGTCGACACCCTGACCAACTCGATCGAGATATCCAACCAACTGTTCCAATCCGCCCGCGCCGACTATATGGAAGTGCTGCTGACGCAGCGCGACGCGCTGGAGGCCAAGATGGACCTGATCGAGACCAAGCAGAAGCAGATTTCCGCAATGATCAACTTATACAGAGCGTTGGGAGGTGGATGGCAATAGACACTAGCAAACGTATCGCAAAGCAATTACCAATATTAATGATTTGATTTTCAGGAGATTTATCATGAAACAGGCAATTTCGATTCTGACCTTCGCGTTATTGGCCTCCTCCGCACTGCTGGCCCAGGCGCAAAACGGCAATACGCTGCTCAATGGCCAAGTGCTGGCGGCTGCCAATATCAGCCCGCTCAATGTCACTTTCGATGCGCGCATTGCGGAAACACAGGCGGTCGGGACATCCAAGAACGTGGCCGTCATCACCAACAACCGCCCGCATCCCAAGTACGGCTTCAACATCAACCGCATCAATACCTCCGCCGAGCGGGCGGACCGCAACCTGGGCAAGCACTTCGTCTATGTGCTCCATCCCAAGAACGGCTTCCTGGTCAAACGCTACGTAGGTTGATCAAGTATCGATCAAGGGCAGACTGGTAAAAAAGCTCGAAACTCTGCACCCTCGGCCTGGTTCGATGAATTAGGCCTTTTTTTTTGCATATTGGCGCAAGGCATCCAGACCGGTCGGACTCTCCATCAAGGCAGCTTAATTGTCTTGAGTACGGCAGAGAGCACCCCGGGGAATTTCTGCTCGATCTCGGCAAGCCGCAGGGAGTTCAAGTGCTCCTTGCCGTCGATCACGGTTTCCACTAGCCCGGCGGCACGCAGGATCTTGAAGTGATGCGACATGCTGGACTTGGGGCGGTTCAAGTCCAGTTCGCCGCACGTCATCTGCCGTCCCGCCTGCGCCAAGTGCCCAACGATGTCCATGCGGGCCGGATCTGAAAGCGCATACATGATGTCGGTCAGCTCCACTTGCTCGATGGCAGGATGTTTAATTTGTCTCATGGACAAAATTTATCATAGCCGTTAATATGTTTCCATAGTTCGAATATTTTGGAACTATGGAAACAAACCCTGACGCCATCAGGGAAATGCTTTCCCACCTACCAACCGTCGCTACTCAAAAGGAATGACAATGGCAGACCTATTTTCCTCATACCAGTTGAAAGATGTCGAATTAAAAAACCGCATTGCGGTGCCGCCCATGTGCCAATACATGGCGACCGACGGCTTGGCCAATGATTGGCATCAAGCCCACTACGCTTCTCTTGCTCGCGGCGGCAGCGGCCTCGTGATCGTCGAAGCCACCGCCGTCGCGCCCGAAGGACGCATTACTCCGCATTGCCTGGGCTTGTGGAATGACGCGCAAGCGGAACAGTTGCGTACGATCGCGGCCGCCATCAAGGCTGCCGGGGCTGTGCCCGGCATCCAGATCGCCCATGCGGGACGCAAGGCCAGCGCCAATATTCCCTGGGAAGGCGACGACCACATTCCCGAGGGCGATGCCCGTGGCTGGCAACCCATCGCGCCCTCGGCCAAGGCATTCGGCGGCTTGCTGCCGCGCATGCCGACCGCCATGAGCGTTGCCGACATCCAACGGGTGCAGCAAAACTTTGTCGATGCCGCCCGGCGCGCCGTCGCAGCGGGGTTCGAATGGCTGGAGCTGCACTTCGCCCACGGCTACCTGGCGCAGAGCTTCACCTCCATCCATTCCAACCTGCGCACGGATAAATACGGCGGCAATGCTGAAAACCGTAGCCGCTTCACGCGCGAAACCCTGGCCGCCGTGCGCAAGGTCTGGCCCGAAAACCTGCCCTTGACCGCACGTTTCGGCGTGCTGGAATTCGACGGGCAGGATGAGCAGACCTTGAGCGAATCCATCCAGCTGGTCAATGAGTGGAAACAGCTTGGCCTGGACATGCTCAGCGTCAGCATCGGGTTCAGCACCCCAGAGGCCAGGATTCCGTGGGGGCCTGCCTTCCTTGCCCCGATCGCCCAGCGCGTGCGCAACGAGGCCAATATCCCTGTGTCCTCCGCCTGGGGATTCGGCGCGCCCGACCTCGCCGACCAGGCCGTACGCAACGAACAGCTGGACATCGCCATGATAGGCCGCGCCCATCTCGAGAATCCAAACTGGACCTACCAAGCAGCCAAGGAACTGAACAAGGAAAACCCGGCCTGGGTGCTTCCGCCTCCTTATGCCCATTGGCTGGCGCGTTACCACGACCCAAGGCAGCGTTAACCAGCCCCGCCATCCCGATCAGCCTACACGGCTCATCGGGGTGAGCGCGATCAGCTCAACCACCTCTTCCACAAAAGCCTGGGCCAGGCGGCATGTCAGGCACGCATGACATTGCGTATTGGCCTTGGCTTTTCTTCCCGGATCGGCAGATTCACCAACGCCGCCGCAATCGCCAGCACGATGTCGGCATACCACATCCATGAATAATCTCCATTCATGTATAGGGCGACCCCGCCCAGCCATGCCCCGAAAAATCCGCCGACCTGGTGGCTGAGCAAGGCCAGGCCGAACAGCGTGGCCAAATAGCGGGCACCGAACAGCTTGCCGATCAGCCCGGCTGTCGGGGGCACCGTAGACAGCCAAGTGAAGCCCAATACCGCTGCGAATAGATAAAAGGTCGACTCCGTCTTCGGCGCGAGCAGGTAAAAACCAATCGCCACGGCCCGGGAAGCATACATCCAGAACAACAGCATTTTCATCCTGCGGGTCTGGCCCAGCCAGCCTGCGTAAAGGCTGCCGAGCACGTTGGCCAACCCGATGATCGCGATGGATGTCGCGCTGATGGAGGCAGGCAGCCCGCAGAGGTCAATCTCCCCGGGCAGGTGGGTCACCAGGAAAGCGATATGGAAGCCGCAGGTGAAAAACCCTGCATGCAGGCAAAGATAGCTGCGATCCTTGAATGCGATGCGCACCTGGTCCGCCAGCGTCATGCGGCCCAATGAATCAGCCGCCTGCGAATGAACCGCGGCTTTCCTTTCCCTCAGCGGAATCGCCAGCAAAATAACGCTCAGCGAAGTCGCGGCCAGCACCATGATTGCCGTGACCCAGTTGAATGCATGGATGAGCGCCTGGGCGAACGGGGCGAAAATAAACTGGCCCAAAGAACCCCCGGCATTGATCACGCCTGCGGCAAATGACCGCTGCTCGCCAGGCAACCGTTGCGCCGCGGCTCCCATCAGGATGGAAAAACTCCCTGCGCCTGCCCCCACTGCCGTCATGATGCCCACCGCGAAAACCAAGCCCAACCCTGACTGCATGAACGGGGTGATCGCCAGCCCAATGGCCATCATCGCCGTCCCCAGCACGATGACTTTGAACGAGCTCACCCTGTCGGCCAACATGCCGAAGAGCGGCTGGGCCACGCCCCAGGCCAATTGTGCAATCGCCATGGCCATGCTGACCGTCACAATGCCCAGGCCGGTAGATGCGTTCAAGGGCGAAACGAATAGGCCCATGGATTGCCGGATGCCCATGGTGACAGCCAGAATGGCTGCGGCAGAGACCACCAATGTCCAGAAAGTCCGCTTAGCGCTCATTTCCATCAACACCTAAATTTTTATTGATATGCTTGAGGCTGAGTAGAATACATGCGAACTGGCGGCATGTGTTCCTCCTGCCATCAATGCGCACGAATCATGACGCAATCTGGCATGATCAAGATTGACGGTGTTCTACATGCCTTCGGACAAGCAGAGCACAACATTGGCATGAATACTTGCCGCCATTCAACATCTCGCGGCGCACAACGGGAAGGTCGATATGCATAACCCTAGTATATTCAGAGAAGAACGCTTGGATGTTTTATACCAGCTGATCACTGAGCATCCGCTCGCCACGCTCATTACGTCCGGCCCGCAAGGCTTGATGGCAAACCTGCTTCCCTTCGCGCTCCACCTGGATGGGGAAAATGGCGTCTTGCGCGCCCACCTTGCCAGGGGAAACAAACAACTGGACGAACTCCGTGCAGGCGGAGAAGCATTGGTGGTTTTCCAGGGGCCGCAATTTTATGTCACGCCCTCGTGGTATCCGTCCAAAGCAGAACACGGCAAAGTCGTCCCGACCTGGAATTACACTATGGTCCAGGTGCGGGGAACTCCCCTCGTGATTGACGACCCTGATTGGCTATTGGCACAGGCCAGCCACTTGACGCAGCACAACGAAGCAGAACGAACCCAGCCTTGGCAGGTTGCAGATGCGCCGGCAGATTTCATTGCATCCCAATTGAAAGCGATTGTGGGCGTGGAAATTCCGGTCCAGTCCATTGCGGGCAAATTCAAGCTAAGCCAGAACAGAAGCGCGCAGGACAGACAAGGCGTCATGCAAGGTTACGAGACAGAGCAATTTCCCGGGGAATAATGCGGTGGGTCGTAGAAGCTGTGCGCTCGCGAATTACACCGCAAGAAGCGGAGTGCTTGCGATTGAACTCGACGATATCCTGAATACATGGACAGGATGAGGATATCGCAATGGAACCCGGCATGAGCAAACCGGCTTATCTTTCCGACGAGGCACGCTGGCAAGCAGTCGCCAACCGGGATGCGGCAGCGGACGGTTGTTTCGTCTATGGCGTGAAGACTACCAGAATCTATTGCAAGCCCAGCTCCCCGTCCCAGCTCCCCGTCCCGGCTGCCCAAGCGTGAAAATGTGGAATTTTTCGCCACCCCGGCATTGGCCGAAGCCGCCGGTTACCGGCCCAGCCAGCGGACGCAAGACAAAAATACGGTCGCCGCTGAAAGGGCCGGCCTGGTTGCCAAGGCATGCAAACTCATCGAGGCATCGGAAACGCCGCCCAACCTGGAAGCATTGGCCGAACGCATCGGCCTGAGCGCCTATCATTTTCACCGCATCTTCAAGGCAGAAACGGGATTGACGCCCAAGGCCTACGCAACCGCCTACCGCGGCCGCAAGCTGCGGGAAGAACTGAACACGCCGGATATTTCCGTCACGGATGCCATTTACGGCGCCGGCTTCAATTCCAACAGCCGCTATTATGAGACTGCCGACCAATTGCTCGGCATGCGCGCGAGCGATTACCGGGCCGGCGGCCCAGGCGCCGTCATCCGTTTTGCCGTCGGGCAATGTTCGCTGGGCGCGATCCTGGTCGCACAAAGCCGAAAGGGAATATGCGCCATCCTGCTGGGCGACGATCCTGAACAGATCGTGCGGGACCTGCAGGACCAGTTCCCCAAAGCGCGCCTGATCGGCGGCGACCAGGATTTCGAGCAGCTGGTCGCCCAGGTCGTCGGCTTCGTCGAAGCGCCGTCGCTCGGCTTGAACCTGCCGCTGGATATCCGCGGCACTGTATTCCAGGAAAGGGTATGGCGAATCCTGCGGGAAATCCCGCCCGGCGCTACCGTCAGCTATGCCGAGGTTGCGGAACGCATGGGCTGCCCGCGCGCGGTCCGCGCCGTGGCGCAGGCCTGCGGCGCCAACAAGATCGCGGTCGCGATTCCCTGCCACCGCGTGGTGCGGCGGGATGGCGATATCTCCGGCTATCGCTGGGGCGTCGAGCGCAAACGCGAGTTGCTCGCGCGCGAGCAGGAATCATGAATACCGTGCCGCTCGCGGCTTTGAATTTAGGAACCAACTATCTTTCAATCGCCATCCAGGGATATTTCTTGCACTGCGTGATAGGAGACAGTGAATGCCGCACCTATCGTTATTGATGGAAAGAATGAATACGCCGATTGGACAAATGCTGCTCGTCACGGACGAACATCAACGCGTTCGCGCCCTGGATTGGCACGATCATGAAGACCGCCTGCACCTCTTGATGCAAAGGCAATACCGTGGCGATACCGTCATGTTGAATACGCATTCAGGAACATCTCCAGCGGCCTTGGCAATGCAGGCGTATTTTGAAGGCGACCTTCAGATCATAGACACTATCGCAATTGCAACCGGAGGCACCGACTTCCAGAGAACGGTGTGGAAAGCATTAAGGGATATCATCCCGGGAACGCCCATCAGCTACGCCGCCCTGGCGGAGAAGATAGGCAAGCCCTCGGCCGTGCGTGCCGTTGGGCTGGCGAATGGCGCCAACCCGGTCGGCATTATCGTGCCATGCCATAGAGTGATCGGGTCCGACAAATCCCTGACCGGATATGGGGGAGGATTGGAACGTAAAAAATGGCTGCTGAATCATGAACTGCCTAAAACAACAGCAGGGCAATTTAGCTTGCACTATTAATCAGCGTCTTAACCAAGGACTTGGCATGGCCAACGAAATCGCTGCCTTGCTGGCTTCTTTCCGTAATGGCCGCCCCTTCCACCACTAGCGCCAATTGCAATGCCAAGGCCTCGGCTTGCCTGATGCCGGCCTTCTCCGCCAACTCCGCAAACTGACTTCTCAATTGCCTGGAAAACTCCCGGGATCTCTGATTGACCGGATGATCAGACTGGGGAAACTCGACGCCGGCCTTGATCGAGGCAAACCCTTTGAAATCCTTTTCCCCGATGATATCCAGCAGGCCGACGACCAATGCCTCCAGTTCAGCTAACGCGCTTTCTTGCCGTGACGCCTCGGCCAGCTTTTGCCAGAGCTTCTCTTCCTGGGTGCGGAGGTGCTCGATGATGAGAAGCTCCTTCGACTTGAAGTATTTGTACAAGGTCACCTTGGCGACCTGCGCCTGGGCGGCGATGTTGTCCACGCTCGTCGAATTGATGCCTTGCCTGGAAAACAAATCGCCAGCTACCTCCAAGATGTACTCACGCATCCGTCTTGCCATATCAAACGCCCATTCCCAATATTATCTTTTGCTTGTTTTGCAACTTGGAGTAGCACTCCCAAGCCCGATGTTGTTCGTACCATGCCAACAATGCTTCCAGCTTCCGGCTATCCAATGCCGGGTTACTGGATAACCCAGACTGCACGACGTGCATGTAAGTCTGCAACTGATCCTGGGGAACGCTCGCATAGCTGGGGGCCGGGCAGATTCCCGACTGAATATTGCGTTTGAAGACAAGCGCCTTGAGCAGCAGGGCCGGGTCGATGGCGTCCACAACCGCAGCTTCTTGATATTCGGTGCCCTGCTGGGCAAATTGCGCCTGTTGATGTTGTCCTGAAGGCCAGACATGCAGGCCGAGAATAGCGATGGCAGTCACTGCCGCGGCATACCCGCCTGCGAGCAAGGATTTCTCAATCCTCGTCGCGAGCGGCGGCCGCGCATCCGCCAATACGGCCTTTGCCGCCTGTTGGGCGGTTAGCAACGCGTCCGTCCCGGGGCTGCGCAATTCCTCAGCGACCGCCCCTTGCAACAAAATCATCAACTGTGCGACGACGGCTGCAGGATTCTGCAGCTTTGCTACCGTAGCGAGTCGAAGCAAGTGCGCGCTTAATACGGGACAGGCCGCAGCCAAAGAATGTTGCGATGCATATTCCTCAAGCGCCCTCTCCCGGATGCCGGGCGCACTCAGCCAAGTATCGAGAAGGGAATATACGCACAGCAGCTTCTCGGCCGGTTTTTTGCCGCTGCGCTCTATCATGTGGATCAACCATGCGCTATTGAGTAAATCCATTGCCTTGCCTTATATGTACTATACCGTTCATTCTGACACATATGCGTTCATCGAGCTATGAATGCAGTCTGGTGAACAGCGCGGTAACTTCAGTTATTTGGCGGCTTCGCTCAACTGTTCGAGCTTATCCTTGATCAATTGGGCAAGTTTTTCCGCTGTGCGTATTGTGGTGTTTTTATCGCTCCACGAACTCTCCAGCTGGGCAGACTTGGACATGACGACAGCACGCTTTTTGACGTCCACCAAGATCAATCGTGGATAGACAAATAAATAGGTGGGTTTCAAGGCCACGCCAATCACCAGGTAATCCGCCCCGGTTTCCTTGTTGAGCTCAATCGCCGTTTCTACGTTGTCATAAAGATAGGTAGGCGAATGCTGCTCCACCTCCGATTTCACCTTGGCACCTTCCTGGATGACATTCACTTCCTTGTTTTTAAGCGCCTCTTTGAACTTGGTCGACAATAAATCGATGCGCTGCAGCTCTTCCGGCGCATTAGGCAGATTGGTCAGATCATTGAGCTCGAATGCCAACACTACGACTTGGGGCGGCTGTTCAACCGCGAGGACAGTTCCCCACAACCCCAAGCCCAGGACTACCATCAATAATTTAAAAACCATGTGCATATTACAATCTCCATAGACTTTCCCGATAAAACCAAACCATTTAGTTTAAAACTAAACTGTATAGTACATTTTTAGCATGAAGATGCAAAACTTCTTGTGCATTCCATCCTAGCGGGCATCTGGATCAGCCGCGCCTTTCATCCACAAACCCTCAATTTGAAAGACTATGCAAATGAAAAAGCCGGGCCCCTAGGGCCATGAGGAAAGGTACGTAACCAAGTGAGCGACAAAATGCCAAGTAAAGGAATCGGCAGAGTTATTGCTGTTGCCGTACGGCTTGGATTGGCATCTGTGGATTGACGATGAGGTATGGCGAGGTCTGCAGGCGCCAGATTTGGCAGGGATGCCGATGATGCAGCCGCTGACGGTGACTTTTTCGTGGATATTGCCCAGAGATAGGCAAATCACTCGCTTACAAAGCATCTTGCAAATCCACTACTTTATATTTGCAACATAATTTGAGAAGAATTCTGGCAATCGAGCTCCAGGCTTGCATTGTTTTTTTATGCAATGATCAGCATTTTCCCCTTAAGTCCTTGCTTGGTTTCGCTGATACCAGTCCTTGCTGCGATTGACGATACAAACTACTGCGAGCATGGCCGGAACTTCAATCAGAACGCCAACGACCGTGGCTAAGGCCGCCCCCGAATGAAAGCCAAACAAACTGATAGCGGTGGCAACTGCCAATTCAAAAAAGTTACTCGCACCGATCAAGGCTGAGGGACAAGCCACGCTATGTCGTTCACGCGCTTTGTAGTTCAGCCAATAGGCCAGTCCAGCATTGAAGAATACCTGGATCAAGATAGGGACTGCCAGGAGTGCAATGACAAGTGGCTGATCAATGATGGAGCGCCCCTGAAAGCCGAATAACAAAATCAATGTCAGCAATAATGCAGCAATCGACCAGCTACCCGCAGCTTTCATGACCCGCTCAAAACTAGCTTGTCCTTTGGCCAGCACTACCTTGCGCAGCAATTGAGCCACCCACACCGGAATCACAATATAAAGCACAACAGATGTCGTGAGCGTAGCCCACGGCACGCTGATCGCAGAAATGCCCAGCAGCAACCCGACCAAGGGAGCAAAGCCAAAGATCATGATGGTATCGTTCAGTGCTACTTGGGATAAGGTAAACAAGGGGTCGCCTTGCGTGAGCCGGCTCCAGACAAACACCATCGCCGTGCAAGGAGCGGCAGCGAGCAGTACTAATCCGGCGATATAGCTGTCTACCTGATCAGCAGGCAGCATGCCGCCAAACAAATGTCGAATGAATAACCAGGCAAGCAATGTCATTGAGAATGGCTTGATCAGCCAATTCACAAATAGCGTGATACCGATACCTTTGACGTGCCGGCGTACTTGCCCCAGAGCTGAAAAATCCACCTTGGCCAGCATAGGGATGATCATGACCCAGATCAAAAACCCAACCGGTAAGTTCACTTGGGCAAATTCAAGCCGGGCAATCGCCTGGAATACGTCAGGCCAAAGCTGCCCTAAGGAAACCCCTATCAGTATGCACAAGGCTACCCAGAGGGTGAGATAGCGTTCAAACATACTCATTTGATGCTATCCAGCAAGTGTTTGATATCGGAGGCACTCATAGCCTCTACTGGCAGGCTGATGAAGCGTTCCACGCAACGCTGTATCTGCCCGCGGATGCGTGAAAAAGCAATCCGCTTATCTTCATCGCTACCTTCAATAGCGGCGGGATCCTCAAAACCCCAATGTCCTGAAACCGGAGTACCAGGCCAGATGGGGCAGGCTTCTCCGGCTGCGTTATCACAAACAGTAATGACAATATCCATCCTTGGGGCCTCTGGTTTGGCAAACTCATCCCAGCTCTTGCTACGCAATTCTTCGGTGGAATACCCAAGGTCAGCAATTTGCTCGATGGCGAAGGGATTCACTTTGCCCGTGGGGTTACTGCCGGCACTATAGGCCTTGAATCTGCCCTGACCTAATTTGTTGAACAAGGCCTCTGCCATGATGCTTCTGGCGGAGTTGCCTGTGCAAAGGATGAGGACATTGAAAGTTTTAATGGTCATTTGGCAGATGCTTTAGAAAGTTGAAATTGCACTGGAGTGCACGGAACGCCGCCACAGCAATTCTCAGTGAGGTAGGCCAGGACACTGTGCATGTGCTCGTAATTGGCTGAGTAGATGACAAAACGGCCTTCATTACGCGACGTCACTAGCTGGGCATGGCTGAGTTCTTTCATATGGAAAGATAATGAAGACGGGGCGATGCCCAAAGACTCGCTGATCTTGCCTGCGGCCAAACCAGCTGTCCCAGCCTGCACGAGAAGTCGATATATTGAGAGCCGGGATTCCTGGGCAAGAGCGGCTAAAGCTGTAACGATGATTTTTGATTCCATATTTCAATAATATTTGAATAATAGAACCAAATCAATCAACGCATAATCACGATTTGCTTATTTAAACTGGGCAGGCTGGGCTATCCCGGCATTGGCCAGGGCGAATAATGGCATGATGCCGAATGCCACCCAGGAATGAAGTGCCATTTGGATGCGAGTCACCGGCGGCGGCTCGCGTTGGGCAATACGGAGCTTACGCAGTGGTTGTGCCAGTTGTTAGTTATCTGAGGACGCTTCCTTGAACAACTGGCGATGAACGCGTGAGAAAGCACCGGGGTCATGAGCCCGAAGACTACGCCAGCCAGGCTGGGATGGGCTCCGGTGATGAGCAACCCGATCCAGATGATGGCACTAGGCAGAACCTATGCCCATACGCTGTAGCAGGATGAGGCTGCTAATACTCTGGATTTAAATTGCAAACGACATGACCCACCCCCCTAGCGCAGCTATCAGGACGACTAGGGCAGGCGGTACACGGCCATAAACCAGCAGCCCAAATGCAGTCAGCGCAAGCCCAAAGTCTGCTGTGCTATGAATGGAGCTGGTCCACACCGGATCATAAAGGGCTGACAGCAGGATACCGACCACACTGGCGTTGATCCCTGCTATTGTAGTTTGGATACCCCGGCGGTGGCGGAGGCTTTCCCATAAAGGTAGCGCGCCGATGAGCACCAGACAAGCCGGCAGGAAGATTACCCCAAGTAACACGAACCCACCTAACCAGCCGTGTAGTGGACCCTGAGCCACGGCGCCCAGATATGCCGCGAAGGCGAACAGCGGCCCAGGTACAGCTTGAACTGCGCCATAGCCTGCTAGAAAATCAGCATTGCTCACTGTTCCACTGGGTATGACCGTGGCCTGGAGTAACGGTAAGACGACGTGACCGCCACCAAAGACAAGTGCGCCAGAGTAATAAACGCCTTGGAGCAGTGCCCAGCTCGAAGAACCGCTGACTGCAGCCCATAGTGGCAGGACAACTAATGATACGGCAAATAGCAGCAAGACGACGATGCCGAGTTTGCGCGAGACGGGATATACATGTGCTTGGCTAATAACCTGCTGTGATAAAGTGAGTCGCCAGCGGCCCAGCAGGCCTCCAACGACGATGGCAGCGATCTGTCCCGTGGCAGTTGGCAGGAGCAGGGTCAGAAGCGCGCCTAGGATAGCCAGGACGGCACGAGGCTGATCTGGGCATAGCGACTTGGCCATATTCCAGACCGCCTGCGCTACTATTGCCACTGCGACGACCTTCAAACCATGCACCCAGCCTGATTCGATCAATCCTTGGTACTGAATGATGCCGAAGGCGAATAGGATCAGCGCTATTGCCGATGGCAAGGTAAAGCCCGCCCAAGCCGCCAGCATGCCCGGCCAACCCGCCCGACCCAGGCCTAGCGCCATACCAACTTGGCTGCTGGTCGGTCCCGGGAGGAGCTGGCAGAGTGCGACAAGATCAGAATAGCCACGGTCATCAATCCAGCAGCGACGCTCGACGAATTCCGTACGGAAATAGCCCAGGTGTGCGATAGGACCGCCAAAAGAGGTTAGTCCCAGCCTTAAAAACACCAAAAAAACATGCCAGGCATTGTCATGCACTGTGGTGGCCGATACTGACATCACATGGCTTTCTGCTACAGGTGCCGAGACAAGGCTTCGACCCTATTCTTGCGTTCGCCGTATCTGTCGACAAGTAACGGGGAGATATCACGAGTGAGTATAGTGAACTTCACCAACTCTTCCATGACATCCACCACCCGGTCATAGTCGCTAGAAGGCTTCATGCGACCAGCCTCATCAAACGCCTGAAATGCTTTGAGCAATGATACCTCTACATTAGCTAAGCCATCGTCATGTGTATTCATTGAGGTCAATCCTTGTCTACTGTCGCCGATACCAAATCTTACTATTATTGACGATGTACACCACGGCCAGCATCGCTGGAACTTTAATTAACACGCCAAGACGGCGGAAGGCAGGGTTGAAAAGTGGCTTACTACACAAGTTCAAGAGGACTCTTGAGTCGCGCCTCCGTGTGCTGGCAGCAACGATTCGCGCTTCTCCGCCCATTTCAGCATTGCATCCAAAGCGGGGCACAAGGCCTGCCCCCACTCCGTCAGTCGGTACTCGACCTTTGGGGGTACTTGCGGATAAAGCTTGCGCGAAACGATTCCGTCCGCTTCCAACTGACGAAGCTGCTGGGCCAGCATCTTCTGAGAAATCCCGGGAATCAGCTTCTCGAAGTCGGAATAGCGTTGCACTTGTCCACCGAAAAGATGGAAAAGAATGATCAGCTTCCATCGGCCTTCCAGTAGCCGAATGACTTCTTCTACGCCAACGGCGGCAGTGGCGGGTGTGTATATTTTTCCCATGACTCAGTAACTTACTTTTTAGTGCGTTCTTGATAGTTTGAAAGTATATGGCGAAAATTCTCATACAGTAAATCACAGCGAGAACGCAACCATGCCCCTTTCACTACCGAATCCAGTCGCCCTTTACTTCGAGATCAGCAATGGCTCGGACATCTCTCAAATTTCCCATTGCTTCACATCGGATGCGATTGTTGTGGACGAAGGCAAGACGCATCGGGGGCATGTAGCCATCCAAGCATGGCAGCGTGAGGCACAGAAGGCATTCAAGTACACGGTTGAGCCTGTCAGCGTTTCCCGAGAAGGAGATCGCTTGAAGGTCACAGCCAATGTCGTCGGCAATTTCCCTGGCAGCCCGGCGCAACTCGACCACGTGTTCGGCGTGGATGGCGACAAGATCAAGTTACTGGAGATCGGTTGATGTCCATGAACCTGGAATTACAAGGGCCTTTCATTTCACTGCCTGCAGCAGGATCAAACTGCAGGTGAACGATATCCCTACAAACCTTCCTTCTGATAGACACCTCCAAGGCCGATCCAACCCCCAATTGCTGCAAGGGCGCAGCAGGTAATCGAACACTCGCGCTATTACCCCATTAAAGATATCCAGCAAGGTAGCCAAATATAACCATCCTTCACGGGGTTCAACCAGGGTGCAACCGTATAGCAACTCAATCTCTCGACCCTAGAAGGCCTATACCATCATGATATAGACCTTGCTGCTTACATGCTTCCCAAGTCCTCTATGGCATCGATCACCATGCCAGTGCCAATAGCGATCATGAGAATGTCTGCTGCCACTCTGACATATTTATAGCCACGCGGTGGTGGGTCCAGTCTGGCCATGATGACTGGAGGTAGGTCGTAATACACGACATCGCGCGGTAGTGGATAGCCTCTACGCCATTTTTTGGCTTGTCCTGGCGGCATGCAGCCATTATTCTTTTTCGCTAACCCAGGTGGGCAATGGCCTGCGTGGTATTGATCGCGATAGTAGTCCTGGATGATGACGCGTTGGTTGGTGGAGAAGTGGATGTCGATATCGATGTTGCCTCCATCCCTGCGACCATCGTAGGAGTAACGGTCAGAGCCTCCTCCTTGTTGTTGCTGTTTTTTCATTTGTCCGGGAGGGCCACCATTTCCATTGCCTTTTCCGTGTGGTGGGTCTGCTAGTAGCGGGCTGCTTAAACTCAGGCTGATACAGAAGGCTGAGATACCCAGCAATATCTGTTTGACTGTTGCGTTCATGGCTCTCTCCATAGTTGTGAGAATATAAGTTTTATTATGATGGGGTTTTGCAATGTTGAGACTGAGTATCATTTATTTTATTAAAATCAGTCACTTCCAGTTCGAACAGCCTATTGTAACTAATCCTGGACTATAGAAATACGCGCCATAACAATAAAATTGAATCATTCATTCCAGTTGCCCTCTCTGTCAGGTATTTTCATGCTGAGCAATTGGAAAGAGCAAGCATTTGCATTCCAGGCCCGCCACATGCCGTCGATCATGGCGAACTATGTCAGCCATTGTGGAATAGGCGTGGAAAATTCTTTCAACGCCTATGGCCTACTCGGCGTCCTGCAGAGCGTGGACGCGCTTGCCGACTGTTTCTGTATAACTGATCCCGCCACCCAAGCAACGCAGGCACTATCGTCGCCTTGACCAGCGGCAGCATATCCTCCTCCACTTAGGGTTGTCCCATTAATATCAGAGAACATACTCTTGAATTCAATAATCTAGTTTTCGATTGCAAAAATCTTGATTTAAATTTCAGGCGACAAAAAAATTTCAAAATCCACCCTTGAAAAACCACTACATCGTCCCTATCATTAGCACTCAATAGGGTGGAGTGCTAAACCGCCCTAGCAACCAAACTTGTAACAAACCCAATGATCATTTAAAGATTTTAGGAGAGAAACTCATGGCAATTCGCCCATTGCAAGACCGCGTTATCGTGAAACGCCTGGAAGAAGAGCGCAAGACCGCATCCGGGATCGTGATTCCTGACTCCGCAGCTGAAAAACCAGATCAAGGTGAAGTGATTGCTGTTGGTCCTGGCAAGAAGGACGACAACGGCAAGGCGATCGCCCTGGACGTCAAGGTGGGTGACAAGGTGTTGTTCGGCAAATATGCAGGCCAGGCCGTCAAGGTAAACGGCGAAGAAGTGCTGGTGCTGCGCGAAGATGACATTCTGGGTGTTGTGGAAGCCTAATAGCGGCACAACATTAGCTCAAACAAGTTTATTAGGAGATATAAATGGCTGCAAAACAAGTGATTTTCGGCGATGAGGCACGTGCCAAGATCGTTAATGGCGTGAATGTTCTGGCAAACGCCGTCAAGGTGACCCTGGGCCCTAAGGGCCGTAATGTTGTCCTGGAGCGTTCCTTCGGCTCCCCAACCGTCACAAAGGACGGCGTTTCCGTTGCCAAGGAAATCGAGTTGAGCGACAAGCTGGAAAACATGGGTGCGCAACTGGTGAAGGAAGTCGCTTCCAAGACCAATGACAACGCCGGCGACGGCACCACTACCGCTACCGTACTGGCACAAGCCATTGTACGCGAAGGCTTCAAGTACGTAGCTGCCGGCTTCAACCCGACAGATCTCAAGCGCGGTATCGACAAGGCTGTTGCCGAGATCGTGAACGAGATCAAGGCAATCTCCAAGCCAACCACCACCAGCAAGGAAATTGCCCAGGTTGGTTCCATCTCCGCCAACTCCGATGCCGACATCGGCCAGATCATTGCTGACGCGATGGACAAGGTAGGCAAGGAAGGCGTGATCACCGTTGAAGACGGTTCCGGCCTCGAAAACGAGCTGGATGTCGTGGAAGGCATGCAATTCGACCGCGGCTACCTGTCTCCATACTTCATCAACAATCCAGAACGTCAAATCGCCCTGCTGGAAAACCCGTTCGTTCTGCTCTACGACAAGAAGATCAGCAACATCCGCGATCTGCTGCCGACCCTGGAACAAGTTGCCAAGGCTGGCCGTCCCCTGCTGATCATCGCGGAAGACGTTGAAGGCGAAGCGTTGGCGACCCTGGTGGTGAACAACATCCGCGGCATCCTGAAGACCGTGGCTGTCAAGGCGCCTGGTTTCGGCGACCGTCGCAAGGCCATGCTGGAAGATATCGCCATCCTGACCGGCGGCAACGTGATTGCTGAAGAAGTCGGCCTGAGCCTGGAAAAAGTGACCCTGGAAGACCTCGGCCAAGCCAAGCGCGTCGAGATCGGCAAGGAAAACACCACCATCATCGACGGCAACGGTACCGAGAGCAACATCAAGGTGCGTATCGACCAGATCAAGAAGCAGATCGAAGAAGCCACCAGCGACTATGATCGTGAAAAACTGCAAGAACGCGTAGCCAAGCTGGCTGGCGGCGTTGCCGTGATCAAGGTCGGTGCCGCCACCGAAACCGAAATGAAGGAAAAGAAGGCTCGCGTTGAAGATGCGTTGCACGCTACACGCGCTGCCGTTGAAGAAGGCATCGTGCCTGGCGGCGGCGTTGCTCTGCTGCGCGCCCGCGCTTCCATCAAGGAACTGAAGGGCGAGAACCCAGATCAGGACGCAGGTATCAAGATCGTGCTGCGCGCGATTGAAGAGCCGTTGCGCCAGATCGTGGCTAACGCCGGCGACGAACCATCCGTCGTGGTCAACAAGGTACTGGAAGGTACCGGCAACTACGGTTACAACGCTTCCAACGGCACTTACGGCGACTTGGTTGAGCTGGGCGTTCTCGACCCAGCCAAGGTGACACGTTCCGCCCTGCAGAACGCTGCTTCCGTCGCCTCCCTGATCCTGACTACCGATGCACTGGTAGCCGAGCTGCCTAAGGAAGAAGCGCCTATCGCTCCTCATGACGCAGGCGGCATGGGCGGCATGGGCTTCTAAGCCGTCCTCATCATTGGCTGCCGCAAGGCAGCCTCAAAGCAAAAAGCCCCGGTTCGCCGGGGCTTTTTTATTTGTTCGCGCCGTCAATAGGGATAGATGGTTCCGCTTGCCGTCAATTCGTCATACTTGCCGGTCAGAATATTTATTCCCACATGCGATCAATTAAGCATATACTCGCAAATGATTAGCATTGGTAATTAAAGAATCGCGGGGTTAAATACCCTCGCAAAGCAAGCCCGGAAACGACAGGCAAAAAAAACCCCGATTAAAGGGGAGTAAAATCGGGGTTAAGCATTTAAGCCTCATTGGGATAAGGCTTCCCGCTCAGGGAGGAAAGCGGGAGACGAGTGCGTCGTCTGGAAAATAAGACCGGGCCTTAATCGGATAGTTCATCCAAAGTGCGTTTTTTACATCTGCTTACAATTGCGCACTAAAAGTGCACGCCTGCTTCATTAGCAACACCTGCCTCGGCGGTTCTCTTCAATGCGCTCACCTGCGATAATGCAGGCTATGATGAATTCCACCTTCTCCACTTCTCTGCTCGACGGCCTCAATGAAAAACAACTGGAAGCCGTTACCCTTCCGCACCAGTCCGCGCTGATCCTGGCCGGGGCCGGCAGCGGCAAGACCCGCGTACTCACGACTCGCATCGCCTGGCTAATCCAGACCGGGCAAGTCTCCCCGCACGGCATTCTTTCCGTGACCTTCACCAACAAGGCCGCCAAGGAAATGCTCACCCGCTTGGGCGCCATGCTGCCGATCAACATTCGCGGCATGTGGGCCGGCACTTTCCACGGCTTGTGCAACCGCCTGTTGAGGGCGCACCATCGCGAGGCAGAATTGCCCGCCACATTCCAGATACTGGATACGGCTGACCAGCTTTCCGCCATCAAGCGCGTCATGAAGGTGATGAACGTCGATGACGAGAAATTCCCGCCCAAGCAAGTGCTGGGCTACATCAACAGCTGCAAGGAAGAAGGCCTGCGCGCCTACGCGGTTGAAGCCTACGACAGCCACTCGCAGCGCATGCGCGAAATCTTCGAGGAATACGACAAGCAGTGCCAGCGCGAAGGCGTGGTGGATTTTGCCGAGCTGCTGCTGCGCTGCTACGAGCTATTGAGCAGGAACAACAGTATCCGCGAACATTACCAGCACCGCTTCAAATACATCCTGGTGGACGAGTTCCAGGATACCAACCGCCTGCAATACCTGTGGCTGAAGCTCCTCGCAGGCGCGGACAACTGCATCTTCGCCGTGGGCGACGACGACCAGTCCATCTATGCCTTCCGTGGCGCGCGCGTCGGCAACATGCGCGACTTCGAGCACGACTTCAACGTGCAGAACGTCGTCAAGCTGGAGCAGAACTACCGCTCCCACAGCAATATCCTCGATGCGGCCAACGCCATCATCATGCATAACCGCAACCGCCTGGGCAAGAACCTCTGGACCTCTGCCGGCAAGGGCGAGCCCATCCGCGTATATGAAGGCTACAACGACAAGGACGAGGCCACATTCATCGTCGACGAGATCAAGGCCCTGCACAAGGAAGGCACCGAGCTTAGCCAGATCGCCCTGCTCTACCGCTCCAATGCCCAGTCGCGCATCCTTGAGCACGAACTGTTTTCCGCCGGCCTGCCTTACCGCGTCTACGGCGGCTTGCGCTTCTTCGAGCGCGCCGAGGTCAAGCATGCGCTCGCCTATCTGCGCCTGATCGCCAGCGGCGACGACGACACCGCCCTACTGCGCGTGATCAACTTCCCGACGCGCGGCATCGGCGCGCGCAGCCTGGAGCAATTACAGGAACTGGCGCGCCAGCAGGAAAGCAGCCTGTGGCAGGCGGCATACGCGAAAGCCGGCGACGGCAAACCTGGCCGCGGCCTGGACGGGTTCGTCGCCCTAGTCAAGCAAATGCAGGAAGAATCCATCGGCCTCACGCTTGCCGAGCAGGTCGAGCTTGCCACCCGGCTTTCCGGCCTGCGCGACCACTATGCGGCGGACAAGGAAGGCGAAGATCGCCTCGCCAACCTGGATGAACTGGTGAATGCGGCGATTGCCTTCATGAACCAGGACATCGGCATGCAGGTGGACGAGAACGGCGAGGTTGCCATGTCCATCCTCGCGCAATTCCTCGCCCATGCCAGCCTGGAGGCCGGCGAACACCAGGCCGATGTCGGCCGCGACGCGCTGCAGTTGATGACCGTGCATGCCGCCAAGGGCCTGGAATTCAATACCGTTTTCATCAGCGGCCTGGAAGAAGGGCTATTCCCGCACGAGCAGAGCAGTTACGAATCCAACGGCCTGGAGGAAGAACGCCGCCTGATGTACGTGGCCGTGACCCGCGCACGCCAGCGGCTTTATATCAGCTTTGCGCAAAACCGCATGCTGCACGGGCAGGTACGTTACGGCATTCCGTCACGCTTCCTGGATGAAATCCCGGAAGCGCTGGTCAAACGCCTGAACACCGTCTCGAACAAATCCTATGGCGGCGCCAACCAATATATGGCCGCTGCCGCCCCGGCTCCGCGCCCTCAAGCCAGCATGCCTTGGAAAATCGGCCAGGCCGTGGCCCACAGCAAGTTCGGCCAGGGCGTGGTGGTCAATTACGAAGGCAATGCCAACGACCTGCGCGTGCAGGTCAATTTCGGGCGGGAAGGCTTGAAGTGGCTGGCGCTGGAATACGCCAAGCTGGAAACGCTATAGCAGTTCGACGCGGTCAGGCCGCGGCATCTTGAAGATGTCACGGTTGCTGACGTACTGGAACGCCAGCATGAGGGCGCTGGCGAACAGCATGCAGGCAAACACCAGCACCAGCATCAAGAACCCGCCCATGGCCTTGGAGGCTGCAGACATCATCCCCACCAGCACGCCTGCCAGCGTCATGCTCAACATGATGATCAATGTCACGGACACCCACGTCAGCAATAATGGCAGCAGGTATTGAATGAACGCGGCCAGACTGGACTTGATGGCGCGCACCACTGAATATTGCTGGAACGCGACCAATGCCGGGGCGAACCAGATCACTAGCACCAGCGGCACCAGCAGCAACATCAACTTGACCAGGATGGGGAAGGACTGTTCCAGCACCTGCTCCGGGCTTTCTTCGCTCCTGGCCAGGGCTTCCAGCTTCATGGCGTCTTCTGCCGTCAGGATATTGATGAGCAGCACGTATGCGACGCAAATGGCGCCCAGGCCCAGCAGCTTCCTGAAACTGGGCTTGATTTCATTGAGCAGGTCGCCCAAGTCGCTGTCGCGGCCGGCATCGGCATCGCGGTAGAAACCTACCGCCAGCGCCAGGAAAGCCGGCAGCAAGAGGAAGGAAACGAATTTCAGGCCTATCAAGCCAGGCAGCATAGCGAAAAAAAACACATGCGCCAGGCCGAGCAGCATCCACTTGCCCGGTTTTTGGCGGAACAAGGCGATTATGTCGCGCACCCACGCGTTCACTTGGCCGAAAATGGTTGGTTTGGCTTGCATGTCGTCCCTTAAAGTAGCCGGCAATGCCGCGCCGGCATGATCATTTTATTGCCTTGAGCCACGAACAGGTTAATTTGCATCGACCCAGGCCGCCAGTATCTGCTCGCGTGCCGCGATAGCATTGCGCAGGATGCGCTCGAAGTAATCCGGATCCTTGGCGTGGGTAAGTTCGCCGGCCTGGGGAAAATGCAGGTCATTAAGGCGCGACAGCCAGAAGCGCATGGCGGCAACGCGCAACATCCCGGGCCAGGCGGCATGCTCCTCTTCAGTGAGGGGCCGCACTGCATGATAGGCATCGAGAAACGCCCGCACCCGGCCGGAATCCAGCGTGCCATCGGCGTTGACGCACCAGTCGTTGACCGCAATCGCAATGTCGTACAACAGCACATCGTTGCAGGCATAGTAGAAATCGATGACGCCGCCTACCTTGTCCCCGTCCATCAGCACATTGTCGCGGAACAAGTCGGCATGGATCACCCCGCGCGGCAATGCGCTGGTGTCGAACGCCTGCTCGAACTCGAGCTGCGCATCCAGCATGCGGCGGTTTTCCGCCTCCAGGAAAGGCGCCACCTTGGCAGCCGTGGCAATGCGCCAACGCTGGCAGCGCAGGTTGCTCATGCTGGCCTCGAACGATGCGCCGGCCAGATGCATGCGCGCCAGCACTTCGCCAATCGCGGCGCAATGCCGCGGCGAGGGGTTGTCCAGCGACTTTCCCGCCAGGCAGCTCACCAGCGCGGCAGGCTTGCCGTTCAGTTCGCCAAGCGCCTGGCCTGCAATGTTCTTGACCGGATGCGGGCACGGAATGCCGCGTTCGGCCAAGTGCGTCATCAGGTCGAGGAAATTGGGCAGCTCTTCCGCGCTATGCTCTTCAAACAACGTCAGCACATAACGCCCGCTGCCGGTGGTGACGAAATAATTAGTATTGGTGATGCCGGACGCGATCCCCTGCAGGTCAAGCAACTCCCCCAGGTCATAGCCTTTGAGCCATTGCTGCATCTGCTCGAATGAAACGGTGGTGAATACGGACATAGAAAACTTTTGGAAAAACCGGGGAAGGTTGAAGAGAGGGTCAAGCGCCACCCTCTCCGGGCATCAATGCTTGACGGTCAGAACCGGAACAATACCCACTTGGGGATGCTGACCGTAGGCGCGATATCGCCTTCGCTACGGGCCCAGCCAGCATTTGAATCATCTTTGGTCAGATAATAAGGGGCGCCCACTTTGGGAGTTACCTTCATCATGTAGAGATTGCCGTTGATGCGGTATTCCTCGACCGTATCTTCGCCTCGCTTGGTAATGGTGACTTCAGGCTCAGGATTCTCTCCCTCCATCCCTTCCGGCGGCGGTGGCGCCTCGGGCAAAGGCTCCAGGTTGTCGGGGATGTCCGCAGCAGAGGCCATCAGCGGCAGGAGAAGCGCCAACATCAGCAAAATTTTATGGGTACGCATGACAACCTCGGCTCAGAATAATGCAGCAATTCTATCAAATAGGCCCATCCGCCAAAAGGGCGTTGTTGCTTATTAACAACAAGATATTGGAATGGTCGGCAACCGCCGCCAAACTTTGATTCGCCTACAGATAAAACTGCATGATTTGCTGCTCCGCCGGCGATGGCTCGAAGCCCCTGGTCTCATAATGCTTGAAGATAGCTTCGACGATTTCATGGGGCTTGTCGATCACCTGCAGCAAATCGAGGTCTTCCGGCGAAATCATGCCCTCGGCGCCCAGGGTCTCGCGTATCCATGACAGCATGCCGCGCCAGAACGGCTCATGTACCAATATCAATGGAATCCTTCTCGTCTTGGCCGTCTGGATGAGAGTAAGCGCTTCCATCAGCTCATCCAGCGTACCGAAACCGCCCGGCATCACTACATAGGCCGAGGCGTATTTGACGAACATCACCTTGCGCATGAAAAAGTGCTGGAAGTTCTGGCTGATGTCCTGGTAGGGGTTGCCTTTCTGCTCGTGCGGCAATTCGATATTGAGGCCGATGCTGGGCGACCTGCCCTTGTATGCGCCCTTGTTGGCCGCCTCCATGATGCCGGGGCCTCCCCCTGAAATCACGCTGAAGCCGGCATCGGACAGGAGACGCGCAATCTCTTCCGTCAGCTTGTAATAGGGATGGTCGGGCGGCGTGCGCGCGCTGCCGAAGATGGAAACCGCGGGAGTGATTTCCTTCATGCGCTCGGTCGCCTCGACGAATTCTGCCATAATCTCGAACGCGCGCCACGATTCACGTGCCGAGTACTTCTTGTTGGGGAGCTCGGGGTCGAGGATCTTGGGAAGTTTTTTAGCAGCTGACATAAGGTTACACACCAGTTCAAGATGAAAACATTGTTATTAGTAGACGGTTCGTCCTACCTCTATCGCGCCTTTCATGCGCTGCCCGACCTGCGCAACAAGGCGGGCGAGCCCACGGGCGCGATGTATGGCGTACTGAACATGCTGCGCCGCCTGCACAAGGACTATCCGGCTGATTATAGCGCCTGTGTCTTCGATGCAAAGGGAAAAACCTTCCGCGACGATATTTACCCCGAATACAAGGCGCACCGCCCGCCGATGCCGGACGACCTCTCCCGGCAGATCGAGCCCCTGCATGAGGCGATCAAGGCCATGGGCTGGCCTCTGCTGATGATAGACGGCGTGGAAGCCGACGACGTGATCGGCTGCCTGGCGCGGCAGGCCGAGGAACAGGGCATGCAGGTGGTGATCTCGACCGGCGACAAGGACATGGCTCAGCTCGTCACGCCGCACGTCAAGCTGGTCAATACCATGACCAACGAAGTGCTGGACGAAGCAGGCGTGGAAGCCAAGTTCGGCATCCCCCCCGCCTTGATCATCGACTACCTCACCCTGATCGGCGACAGCGTGGACAACGTGCCCGGCGTGGAGAAGGTCGGCCCCAAGACTGCCGTGAAGTGGCTCAGCCAGCACGGCTCGCTAGAAAACCTCATCGCCAATGCGGCAGACATCGGCGGCGTGGTGGGCGACAACCTGCGCAAGGCGCTGGACTGGCTGCCCACCGGGCGCGAACTCATCACCATCCGCTGCAAGCTGGATCTGCCGCAAATGGTGACTGATCTTGTTACCCAGCCAAGCGACAATGCCAAGCTCGCCGAGCTCTACGAGCGCTTCGAGTTCAAGACCTGGCGGCGCGAGCTGGAAGCCGGAGGCAACGAGAGCGCTGCCGCAAAGCCCTTAGCGCCGCCCTTGACACCAATCAGCGACTTGTTTTCCGCCGCTGCCGTGCCTGACCACCAGTTCGAGACCATCCTCGACCAGGCCAGCCTGGACAAATGGCTGCTGCTGCTCAAGTCGGCGCCCTTGGTCGCCTTCGACACCGAAACCACCAGCCTGGATGCCATGCAGGCCAAGCTGGTCGGCATGTCGTTCTCGGTGGAAGCAGGCAAGGCCGCCTACGTGCCGCTCGCGCACGACTACACCGGCGCCCCGCAGCAGCTAGATTTCGCCGCGGTGTTGCAGCAGGTCAAGCCTCTGCTCGAGGACGCATCGCTGCCCAAGCTGGGCCAGAACCTCAAGTACGACAAGCATGTGCTCGCCAACCACGGCATTGCGTTGAACGGCATCGCGCACGATACCCTGTTGCAGTCCTACGTACTGGAAAGCCACCGCACCCACGGCATGGACGACCTCGCCATGCGCCACCTGGGCGTGCAGACCATCACTTACGAACAAATCGCCGGCAAAGGCGCCAAGCAAGTGCCGTTCAGCCAGATCAGCATCGATACCGCATCCGAATATGCCGCCGAGGATGCCGACATCACCCTGCAACTGCACCAGACGCTGTACCCGCAGATCGAAACGGACGACAAGCTGGAGTTCGTCTACCGCCAGATCGAGATGCCACTGCTCGACATCCTCTACATCATAGAGCGCAACGGCGTGCTGATCGATCAGGCCATGCTGCAGGCGCAAAGCCACGAGCTCGGGCAGAAACTCATCGAACTGGAACAGCAGGCCTACGACATCGCGGGGCAGCCGTTCAATCTCGGCTCGCCCAAGCAATTGCAGGAAATCCTGTTCGGCAAGCTCGGCATCAAGCCGCTCAAGAAAACCCCGAGCGGCGCGCCCTCCACCGATGAAGACGTGTTGCAGGAGCTGGCGCTGGATTACCCGTTGCCGAAAGTGCTATTGGAATACCGCGGCCTCGCCAAACTGAAATCGACCTACACCGACAAGCTGCCGCGCATGATCAACCCCGCCACCGGCCGCGTGCATACCAGCTACAGCCAGGCTGTGGCAATCACCGGACGCCTGGCCAGTTCCGACCCCAATTTGCAGAACATCCCCGTGCGCACCGCGGAAGGCCGGCGCATCCGCGAAGCCTTCATCGCCCCGCAAGGGTCGCGCATCATTTCCGCCGACTATTCGCAGATCGAGCTGCGCATCATGGCGCACTTGTCGCAGGATGAAGGGCTGCTATCCGCATTCGCCAAGGGCGAGGATATCCACCGCGCCACCGCCGCCGAGATTTTCGGCGTGCAACGCGACGAAGTGAGCAGCGAGCAGCGCCGCTACGCCAAGGTGATCAACTTCGGCCTGATCTACGGCATGAGCGCCTTCGGCCTCGCGCAGAATCTCAACATCGAGCGCAGCGCGGCGCAGAACTACATCGACCGCTATTTCGCGCGCTATCCCGGCGTACGCGAATACATGCAGAACACGCGCATGGTGGCCAAGGAGCAAGGCTATGTCGAAACCTTCTTCGGCCGCAGGCTGTGGGTGCCCGAGATCAACAGCCCCAACGGCATGCGCCGCGCGGGCGCGGAGCGCGCGGCCATCAATGCGCCGATGCAAGGCACCGCGGCCGACCTGATCAAGCTCGCCATGATCGCCGTGGACAGTTGGCTGCAGGAACATAAGCTCAGCAGCAAGATCATCATGCAGGTGCATGACGAACTGGTGCTGGAAGTGCCGGATGCTGAATTGGAATTGGTGCAGCAAACCCTGCCGCAACTGATGCAGGGCGTAGCCGAGCTGGATGTGCCGTTATTGGCGGAAGTGGGCGTGGGCTCAAATTGGGAAGCCGCGCATTAAGAGCGGCTAGCCAGGAGCGCTTCGCTGAGTTTTGCCGGCCGCTCCAAGGCGGCTTCAGCATTGCGGACAGGACGCCGCCATTGGATTACTTGCCTTGCTCCTTGTCCAGCTCCTTGAGGAAATAGTCGATCTCCCATTCGCAGCCGCCGCAGCCGGTCAACGCGCCGGTCATGTCGGCAATGCCCTGCAGATCGAACCCCTGCCGGTGCAAGGCGCGAATCTTGCCGCGCTTCACTCCGCTGCAAAAGCAGAGGATTTCGTCGTCGGGGGTTTCTTTCGGGTTGCTCATGGCATATATGATCTATCAATAACACAGGCCATTTTACCCATTCAACGGCAAAAACTTGCATAACATGACCTATCTGCGGCAAATTAGCTGCCTAGCAATTCCGCGCACCAGCTCATCCTCGACATCATGACCGACACCACATCAGCGCGCTTCGGCGTCATCATCATCGGCGACGAAATCCTCTCGGGAAAGCGCCAGGACGCGCACTTGGCCAAGGCGATCTCGCTGCTGGCCGCAAGAGGCCTCGCCTTGTCGTGGGCGGAATACCTCGGGGACGACCGGGCGCAGATCGCGGCGACATTGCAACGCACCATGGCGAGCAGCGACATCGTCCTCTGCTTTGGCGGCATAGGTGCCACCCCGGACGACCAGACCCGCCAAGCCGCGGCAGAAGCCGCCGGCCGGCCGATTGCGCGCCACCCGGGCGCGGTGGCCGAAATCGAGGCGCGCTACGGCGAGGCTGCCTATCCCAAGCGCGTGTTGATGGCGGATTTTCCCCGGGACGTCGCCTTGATCCCCAACCCGGTGAACCGCGTGCCCGGATTCTCGCTGGGGCGGCACTATTTCATGCCCGGCTTCCCGGAAATGGCCTGGCCGATGACGGAATGGATACTGGACACGCATTACGCCTACCTGTTCCACCTGCAACCGGCCACCGAATCCTCCATCCTGGTGTTCGACACGGGAGAAAGCCGGTTGCTGGACCTGATGGAAGAGATCACGCGGCAATACCCCAGCCTCAAACTGTTCAGCCTACCGCGCCTGGATGAACGGCGCACCATCGAACTCGGCGTCAAGGGCGAGGCTGCCGCAGTCGCCGACGCCATGCAGCGCATCCAGGAGGCGCTCGATGCGGCGAGCCACCCCTGGCAACCTTTCGAGAGAAGCTAAGCCAATGGATTGCCGTCCATCGTGCGGGGCATGCTGCATCGCCCCTTCGATCAGCAGCCCGATTCCCGGCATGCCGGAAGGCAAGAAAGCAGGACAGCGCTGCGTGCAGCTCGACGAGCTCAACCGCTGCCTGATCTTCGGCAAACCGGAACGGCCAGCGGTCTGCAGTTCCTTGCGGCCCGACATCGAAATGTGCGGCAGCAACAACCGGCATGCCTTCGCCTGGCTGGCACAATTGGAGCAACTGACCTCGCCATAAGAGCCTGTTCACGATCTGTAACGCGGAGCGGGCACATGTTGGGATCATGCCCTTCGGGTTGTCCCGGCAGCGCAGCCGCTGCATTGCCGGAGCAACGTGCCCTATGAAATGATCGTGAACAGGCTCTCGACGGTAGATTGACAGTCTATTGCTAGCCGGCCTCTAATAGAACGACCATTCTACTGGAGCGATACGATGACCCTCCCCGCCCGGGACAGGCTGCTGGAAGCAGCTTGCAGGCTGTTCTACCAGAACGGCGTACACGCCACGTCGGTGGAGGATATCCTGGATGAGGCATTGGTCGCCCGGCAAAGCCTGTACCTGCATTTCCAGTCCAAGGACGGGCTGGTCGCGGAATTCCTCAAGCTCCGGGACCAGCGCTGGCTCGGCAGCCTGCGGGCATTTGTGGACGCACATGCAGAAAGCCCGCGGCAATCCTTGCTCGCACTGTTCGATTTTCTGCAATCCTGGTTCGAGGAGCCCGGCTTCCACGGCTGCGCCTTCATCAACATCTCGGCCGAATTCTCCGACCCTGGCCACGGCTTCCGCCTGATCGCCGCGGAACACAAGCAGCGGATGGCCGACTACATCCTCACGCTCTGCATTGCCGCCGGATTGCCGCAGCCTGCCGTTCAGGCGCGCCACTTCGCCTTGTTGATGGAAGGCGCCATCGCCACCGAACTTGTCACGCCAGGCAGCCAGGCTGCCGCCCAAGCCCGCCAGCTGGCCGCCATGTTGCTGGAAACCGTTTCCCCCACCGACAGGAGAACCTAGCATGTCCCTACCACGCCAAACCGAGACAAAAACCGCCGGCTTCCGGCTCGGCATCTATGTATTCAAGGATGCGGAGATCATCGATTACGCCGCCCCGCACGGCGTGTTTTCCGTGGCGCGCCGCCTGGACCCGGAGCTCGACGCCTTCCTGGTCGGCGACAGCCTTCGCCCGGTGCAGACCCAGGCCGGGTTCACCGTACTGCCCAACTACAGCTTCGCGGACAATCCCGCCATGGATGCCTTCCTTATCCCGGGCGGCTTCGGCACACGGCAGGAAATCCACAACAAGCGCCTGCACGACTATATCCGCTCGCTGCCTGAACAGACGCTGCTGACCAGCGTCTGCACCGGCTCGTGGATTTACGGCAACATGGCGTTGCTGGACGGCATTCCCGCCACCAGCCGCAAGGAACCTGACCGTATCGAGCAGTCCAACGCCGGCATGGTCCCCATAGAGCGCCTGGCGAAACTTGCCCCGCAATGTCGAATCAGCAGCGCCCGCGTGGTGGACAGCGGCCGCATCGTGACCGGCGGCGGCATTGCCGCGGGCATGGAAGTCGGGCTGCACTTGCTGCGCCGGGCCGGCTATGACGAGGATTTCATCCTGGAAGTCGCCCGCATCATGGAATACCACCAGGCTTATGCGGGATATAGGGAAGATATCGAGTATGCTGGCTGAATGTTGAATAAGGACACGCGCCTCTCGACGATGCCTAAGCCATGCATGAAAAAAACATGATGCCCTTGCCTGCAGCCGGCGCGCCTGCGATCCGGGTAGGCTGTGCGGGCTGGGGAACCCCGCCGCAGCATGCCGCATTGTTCCCGCCCGGCGGCAGCCATCTCGAGCGCTATGCGCGGCTGTTCGACACCGTCGAGATCAACTCGTCCTTCTACCGCCCGCACCAACACAAGACCTATATGCGCTGGGCGGATACGGTGCCGGAAGGCTTCCGCTTCTGGGTCAAGATGCCCCGGGAAATCACCCATCAGCGCCGGCTGCTCGATTGCGAAGATAGCCTGCTGCGCTTTCTGGAGGAAATCTCCGGGCTAGGCTGCAAGCTGGGCGGCATCCTGGTCCAGCTGCCGCCCAGCCTGGCGCTGGACATGCCTTCCGCACTGACGTTTTTCACATTGCTGCGCCAGCATTACCCTGGCGCGGCGGCATGCGAACCGCGCCATGCGAGCTGGTTTTCAATGCAGGGCGAGCACCTGCTACAGGATTTCAGGCTGGCACGCGTGGCAGCGGACCCAGCCAAATTTCCCACCGCCGAAGCGCCAGGAGGCGACCCGGGTTTCAGTTATTATCGGCTGCACGGCTCGCCGGAAATCTATTACTCGTCCTACCCCGAAGCATATTTGAGGCAGCTTGCGAATACGCTGCAAGCAGCCAGCGGCCCGGCCTGGTGCATTTTCGACAACACGGCGCGCGGCGCCGCCACCGCCAATGCGCTGGACATCATGAATTTGACCGGCCTCGCAGCGCACCAAGGCTGAGCATCCCTTTCGAGATAAACGCCGCGCGGCCACGCCCTGGCGCTGTCTTGGTGCATGGCATCGGCACATGCACCAACCCGGGCTGCGCCGCCCTCATCCCTTGCCGCAACGGCCCGCATTGATTGGTGCCGCAGCTCGGCCAGTGCAGGGAATGCTATTTGCTTAAGGCTTACACCGTATTTTTTTAAGCCTTGAACCATGTTTTCTCTCCACCATCTCAGCTTGCGCAGCAAGGTCTTGTTGATCGTCATCGCAATGATCCTGGCGGGCTTCAGCCTCACCATCGCAGTACTGACTTACAAAGCATCGCATTTGCAGCAAGAATCGGCGCTCGAGTATGCCCGCGCCCTGTCGAGGCAACACGCCAACGAAGCCAAGGCCGAGATAGACAGCGCTTTCGATGCCGCCCGCACCCTGGCGCAATCCCTGGAGGGGCTTCGCGGCGACGGGCTGGCAAACCGCAGGCTTGCCGACAGCATGCTGAAGCGGGTACTGGAAGGCAATCCGGGATTTGTCGGCGTCTGGACCATATGGGAGCCCAATGCATTTGACGGGCGCGACAACGAGTTCGTCAACCAGCCGGGCACCGATGCCACGGGCCGCTACCTGCCTTACTGGAACCGCGGCGGCGGCCAGGTGGCGGTCGAGGCGCTGGCCGACTACGACGTCCCTGGCGCGGGCGACTACTACCTGCTGGCCCGGGACAGCGGCGAGGAGACATTGCTCGAGCCCTACGAATACGAGATCGGCGGCAAGAAGGTATTGATCACGAGCATGGTGGTGCCGATCCGCTACAAGGGCGCGGTGGTCGGCGTTGCGGGCGTGGACATGCTGCTGTCGGAGTTCCAGCAGCGCATCGCCGAGGTCAAGCCGTTCTCCACCGGCTATGCCAGCCTGGTTTCCAACCAGGGCAGCTACGTCGGCGACCGCGATGCGGGCAATGTGGGCAAACCCATGCCCACCGGCGGCGCCTGGGACAAGATCAGGCAGGCGGTCGCTTCCGGACAGCCCTACCAGGACAGCGCCCGGGACGGGACATTGAACACCACGGTATTGAGGATCTACCAGCCGATCGCGATCGCTCAGAGCAAGACGCCATGGTCTTTCGCCGTCACCGTACCGGAAGATAAGATACTCGAAGGCGTGCACAGCCTGCGCAACACGGCCATCGTCATCGGCTTGCTGAGCGTCGTCGTGGTTTCGCTGGCGCTGGGCTACCTGGTGGACCGCATGGTGATCCGCCCGATCGGCGGAGAACCCGGAGATGCCGCCGACCTGGCCAGCCATATCGCCAGCGGCGACCTCACCTCCCAGGTCGCGCTCAAGCCGGGCGACAATTCCAGCATGCTGCAGGCGATGAAGGTAATGCAGGACAAGCTGCGCGACATGGTGAGCGACATCCGCGCCAGCAGCGAGTACGTTTCCAACGCCTCTTCCGAAATCGCGCTCGGCAACAGCGACCTGTCGCAAAGGACGGAAAACCAGGCGGCATCGCTGGAGGAAACCGCCGCCAGCATAGAAGAGCTCACCTCGACCGTGGGCCAGAACGCCGACAACGCGAGAACGGCCAACGAGCTGGCCGCCAATGCCTCCAGCACCGCCGAGCGCGCCAGCAGCACCGTCACCGGGGCCGTCAGCACCATGCGGCAGATCACGCACGAGTCGCGCAAGATGTCGGACATCACCAATGCAATCGAAGGCATTGCGTTCCAGACCAATATCCTCGCGCTCAACGCCGCGGTCGAGGCCGCGCGCGCCGGCGAGCAGGGCCGCGGCTTTGCCGTGGTGGCGCAGGAAGTGCGCAACCTGGCGCAGCGCAGCGCCAGTGCCGCCAAGGAAATCAAGCAATTGATCGACGGCTCGGTCGCCAAGATCGGGCAAGGCTCGAAACAGGTCTCGGATGCCGGCAGCGCCATGGAAGAGGTGGTCGCCGCAGTACAGCGCGTCTCCGGCATCATGCGCGAGATCGCCCATGCCTCCGATGAACAGAACAGCGGCATCCAGCAGATCAATACCGCCATCACCGCGATGGACGAAGTGACGCAACAGAACGCCGCCCTGGTGGAGCAGGCGATGGCCGCCGCCCATTCGCTGGATGAGCAGGCCCAGCAGTTGAGCAGGACGGTTTCCTTGTTCCGGCTGAGCTGACGATGCAGATATGCGCTTACACTATACAAACCTGTATATAAAATTATCCATGGGGTTACGTCGGCAACTTAAAGTAAAACATCGCCTTACCCTGCCCGCAACCACTGTTTCCGCTCCTGTGCTCCAGCAATATGTGCTTTGTTACTCCGGCGTTTGCATATAAAATGAGCAGCTTTTCCACGTCATTGATACGGTTATAGTCAGGTGCAGATCGGTCCTTACAAGTTGAAGAACAATCTGGTGGTCGCCCCGATGGCGGGCGTGACCGACCGGCCCTTCCGCGTCCTGTGCAAGAAGATGGGCGCAGGCCTGGCCGTCAGCGAGATGGTAACGTCCAACTCCCTGCTCTACGGCAGCGCCAAGACCCTGCGTCGCGCCAACCACGAAGGCGAGGTCGACCCGATCTCAGTGCAGATCGCGGGCGCCGACCCCAAGATGATGGCGGAGGCCGCCAAGCACAACGTGGACAACGGCGCGCAGATCATCGACATCAACATGGGCTGTCCCGCCAAGAAGATCTGCAACGTCATGGCAGGCTCCGCGCTGCTCAAGGACGAGCCGCTGGTATCACAGATTCTCAAGGCAGTGGTCAATGCCGTGGATGTGCCGGTCACCCTCAAGATCCGCACCGGCTGGGACAAGAACAACCGCAACGCCGTCGCCGTCGCCAAGATGGCGGAAGACATCGGCGTGCAGGCGCTCGCCATGCACGGCCGCACCCGCGCCTGCCTCTACACCGGCGACGCAGAATACGACACCATCGCCGCGGTGAAGCAGGCGATCAAGATTCCATTGATCGCCAACGGCGACATCACCACGCCGGAAAAAGCCAGGTTCGTGCTCGACTACACCAAGGCCGACGCCGTGATGATCGGCCGTGCCGCCCAGGGCCGCCCGTGGATTTTCCGCGAAACGGAACATTTCCTAGCGACTGGCGAGCACCTGCCTGCGCCGGAAGTCGAGGAAATCCACCAGGTCATGCTCGAGCATATCCACGACCTTTACAATTTCTACGGCGAGCTCACCGGCATGCGCGTCGCGCGCAAGCATATCTCCTGGTATACCAAGGGCCTGGTCGGGTCGGCCAATTTCCGCCACCACATGAACCAATTGCAGAGCATTGAAGAGCAGCTGCAATCCATCAACGATTTCTTCGGCGAACTCAAGCAGCGTGATGCGCGCCTGCAATACGAAGCAGAGTCCGTCGCCACCGACGACGAGGCCATGGCTGCATAATGGCTAGCCAGCAGGATCTCGCCAGCTGCGTGCGCGCGGCCTTGGATGAATACTTCAAGGACCTCGACGGGCAGCCTCCCCATGCAGTGTACGACATGGTGCTGCAATGCATGGAAAAGCCCTTGCTGGAATATGTCTTGAACCGCGCAGGCGGCAACCAGAGCAAGGCGGCCGAGATTCTCGGCCTCAACCGCAACACCCTGCGCAAGAAACTCCAGCAACACAACCTTCAATAACCTCTTCTGTTAGAAGCTTTTCATTATGGCTGTTATCAAACGTGCGCTTATCAGTGTTTCTGATAAAACCGGCATTCTCGAATTTGCCCAGGCCCTTTCAGGCTTTGGCGTTGAAATCCTCTCCACTGGCGGCACAGCGAAGCTGTTCCGCGACAATGGCATCGCCGTGATCGAAGTCAGCGACTACACCGGTTTCCCGGAAATGCTCGACGGCCGGGTCAAGACCCTGCATCCCAAGGTGCATGGCGGCCTGCTGGGCCGCCGCGACCTGCCGGAACATGTGGCCGCGATGCAGGCTGCCGGCATCCCGAATATCGATCTGCTGGTGGTCAACCTCTATCCGTTCGAGGCCACCGTGGCGCGTCCTGACGCCACGCTGGAAGACGCGATCGAGAACATCGACATCGGCGGCCCGGCCATGGTGCGTTCCGCCGCCAAGAACTGGCAGGACGTCGCGGTGCTGACCGACGCCTCGCAATACGAGGAAGTGCTGGCGGAAATGCGCAGCACCAACGGCGCCACCAGCAAGGCGACGCGCTTTGCCTTGTCCGTCGCCGCGTTCAACCGCATCAGCAACTACGACGGCGCGATCAGCGACTACCTGTCCTCCTTCAACGCAGACGGCACGCGCAATGAATTCCCCGACCAGGCCAATGGCCGCCTGGTCAAGGTACAGGACCTGCGCTACGGCGAGAATCCGCACCAGAAGGCCGCGTTCTACCGCGACCTCTACCCTGCGCCCGGCTCGCTCGTGACCGCGCAGCAATTGCAGGGCAAGGAACTGTCCTATAACAACATCGCCGATGCCGATGCGGCCTGGGAATGCGTCAAGAGCTTCGACAGCACCGCCTGCGTCATCGTCAAGCATGCCAACCCTTGCGGCGTGGCTGTGGGCGCCAACCCGCTCGAAGCCTACCAGAAGGCGTTCCAGACCGATCCGACCTCCGCGTTCGGCGGCATTATCGCATTCAACCACACTCTGGACGGCGCAGCGGCAGAAGCCGTTTCCAAGCAGTTCGTCGAAGTATTGATCGCGCCGGACTATACCGAGGAAGCCCTGGAGATATTCAAAGCCAAGGCCAATGTGCGCGTGCTCAAGATTGCATTGCCAAGCGGTGGCGACAGCGCATGGAGCCGTGGCCGCAACTCGCACGACACCAAGCGCGTCGGTTCCGGGCTGTTGATCCAGACCGCGGACAACCATGAAATCAGCATTGATGACATCAAGGTGGTCACCAAGAAGCAACCGACGCCGGAACAACTGGAAGACCTGCTGTTCGCCTGGCGCGTCGCCAAGTACGTGAAATCCAACGCCATCGTCTTCTGCGGCAACGGCATGACCCTGGGCGTGGGCGCAGGGCAGATGAGCCGCGTCGACAGCACCAAGATCGCCGCGATCAAGGCGCAGAATGCCGGGCTGACCTTGCAAGGCTCCGCCGTGGCGTCCGATGCGTTCTTCCCGTTCCGCGACGGCGTGGACGTCCTGGCGGAAGCCGGCGCCACCTGCGTGATCCAGCCGGGCGGCAGCATCCGCGACGACGAGGTGATTGCGGCGGCGGATGAGCATGGGCTGGTGATGGTGTTCACCAACATCCGCCACTTCCGCCATTGATCGTCACTGGCAAAGCGCCGCTGGCTGCGTTGCACCTCCTTGCCGTACTCGTTTGTACTGTCTGCGTCGGTGCGCCTTGCCAGCAACGCTTTGCCAATGACTCTGCTGGTTGAAGCCACATAAAACCAGGAAACGTTAAAATATCAGCGTGTTTGGCTAATTGATAATCAAAGGGTAAAGATGAAAGTTCTAGTGATAGGCGGCGGCGGACGTGAGCACGCACTGGCATGGAAGCTCGCGCAGAGCGAGCGGATCAGCCGCGTATTTGTGGCGCCGGGCAATGCAGGCACCGCGCTTGACCCCGATATGGTCAACGTGCCCATCACCAAAGTTTCCGAGCTGGTCGAGTTTGCGCAGAAGGAGCAGATCGGACTCACCGTCGTCGGCCCAGAGGCTCCGTTGTCGCAGGGTGTGGTCGATGCGTTCCGCGCCGCCGGCCTGAAGATTTTCGGCCCGACACAGGCCGCCGCGCAGCTCGAGAGCTCCAAGGATTTCGCCAAGGCGTTCATGATCCGCCACAACATCCCGACCGCGGCCTACGCCACGTTCACCGATGCCACCGCCGCGCATGACTACGTCGAGCGGCAAGGTGCCCCTATCGTGATCAAGGCCGACGGCCTGGCCGCAGGCAAGGGCGTGGTGGTCGCGATGAATGAAGACGAGGCGCATGCCGCGATCGACGCCATGCTTGCCGACAACAAGCTCGGCGCTGCTGGCGCGCGCGTGGTGATCGAGGAATTCCTCACCGGCGAGGAAGCCAGCTTCATCGTCATGGTCGACGGCAAACATATTCTGCCGCTCGCCACCAGCCAGGACCACAAGCGCCTGTTGGACGGCGACCAAGGCCCGAACACCGGCGGCATGGGCGCGTATTCCCCCGCTCCCGTCGTCACGCCGGATATCCACGCCAAGGTTATGCGCGAGATCATCGACCCTACCGTGGCCGGCATGGCGAAAGACGGCATTCCCTATACCGGCTTCCTCTATGCCGGCCTCATGATCGGCGAGGACGGCAGCGTCAAGACCCTGGAATTCAACTGCCGCATGGGCGACCCGGAAACCCAGCCCATCATGCTGCGCCTCAAGAGCGATCTGGTCGGCCTGGTGGAGCATGCGGTCAACGGCACGTTGAATGAGGCCAAGACTGACTGGGACCGCCGTAGCGCGCTCGGCGTCGTGCTGGCATCCGCCAACTATCCCGACACCCCGCGCCTGGGCGATGAGATCACCGGACTGCCGAAAGAACTCACGGACGCCCATGTATTCCACGCCGGCAGCGTCATCAAGGACGGCAAGGTCGTCACCAGCGGCGGGCGCGTATTGTGCGTGGCGGCGCTGGGCGAAACCGTGAAGTATGCCCAGTCCCAGGCATACAAGATTGCCGACGGCATCAAGTTCGACGGCATGCAGTTCCGCACCGACATCGGCTATCGCGCCGTCAAATCCTAAGAGATAGCACAATGCAGGCACGCGCACTACAGCATTTCCTGCGTAGCGGCGGTGTCATCGCCTACCCGACCGAGTCCTGCTTCGGACTCGGTTGCGACCCCACCAACCATCATGCACTCAAGCGCCTATTGCGCATCAAGGGCCGCCCGCAGCGCAAGGGGCTGATCGTGATTGCACACCAATTTGCGCAATTGCGCAAACTGATCGCGCCGGTCACGAAAGAACAGAAACAGCACATGTTCACCCGCTGGCCCGGACCGCATACCTGGCTGGTGCCTGCGTCGCAACGCTGCCCTGCATTGCTCAGGGGCAAGCACACATCCCTGGCGGTGCGCGTCACCGCCAACCCATTCGCGGCGAATCTCTGCCGCAACGCTGGCATGGCGCTGGTTTCCACCAGCGCCAACCACAACGGCCGGGTTCCGGCCAAAACCACTCGCGAATGCCATCGCCTGTTCGGCAGCCGTGTCAGGGTACTGCCCGGCAGGACTGGAGGCGCGAGCAAACCTTCGACCATACAGGATCTCATCACTGGCAAGATTCTACGCCCGTGAAGCATTGAGACCCGGTGACACCTGGAGAGCTTCATGAACTCAAATGCAATCTTCGACTACCTTCAAGGCCTACAAGCCCGCATCGTGGAAGCCATCGAGCTGGTGGACGGCAAGCGCTTCCTGCACGATAGCTGGCAGCGAGCGGAAGGCGGCGGCGGGACGTCCTGCATGCTGGAAGAGGGCAATGTGTTCGAGCGCGCCGGCATCGGTTTCTCCCACGTCATCGGCAGCAAGCTGCCGCCGTCCGCGAGCGTCGCCCATCCCGAGGCGGCGGGCCGCAGCTGGCAGGCCATGGGCGTCTCGCTGGTGTTTCACCCCCGCAACCCCTATGTACCAACCGTGCACATGAACGTGCGCTTCTTCGTGGCGGAAAAACCCGGCGAGGAGCCGATCTGGTGGTTCGGCGGCGGCATGGACCTCACGCCTTACTACGGTTTCGAGGAGGACGCCGTGCATTTCCACCGCACCTGCCGCGACGCGGTGGCGCCGTTCGGCGAGCAGTACTACCCCCGCTTCAAGAAAGAATGCGACGACTATTTCTACCTCAAGCACCGCAAGGAAGCGCGCGGCATCGGCGGCATCTTCTTCGACGACTTCAGCGAACTGGGCTTCGAGCAAAGCTTCGCGTTCCAGCGCAGCGTCGGCGATGCCTTCATCAACGCCTACCTGCCCATCGTGCAGCGCCGCAAGGATATTCCATACGGCGAGCGCGAGCGCGACTTCCAGGCCTACCGCCGCGGCCGCTACGTCGAGTTCAACCTGATCTACGACCGCGGCACCATTTTCGGGCTGCAATCCAACGGCCGCACCGAGTCCATCCTGCTGTCCATGCCGCCCATCGTCAAATGGCGCTACGACTGGAAGCCGGAAACGGGCTCGCCCGAAGCCAGGCTCTACAGCGACTTCATCACCGGGCGCGACTGGCTCACGGAAAACAAATAAGCCAGGCACCCCAGCATGCCCGGGCCGGGGAAATTTAAAGCCCGGGCATAATTCGTGCATACTAGAAAAACAAAAAAACGGGAGTCCATATGCTTGCACAGCTATTCCGCACCAAACCGGTTGAAATAGGCCGCCACAGCGGCCTGAAGAAATGCCTGTCGGCATTCGACCTTGCCTTGCTCGGGATAGGCTGCGCCATCGGCACCGGCATCTTCGTGCTCACGGGTATTGCCGCCGCCGTGTACTCGGGCCCTGCCGTGGTGATTTCCTTCGTCATTGCCGGGCTGGCTGCCGCCTTTGCCGGCTTTGCCTATGCCGAGCTCGCCTCCTCGGTCGGCGGCTCCGGCAGCGCCTATGGTTACAGCTACGTGGCGTTCGGCGAATTTGCTGCCTGGACGATCGCCTGGATATTGCTGCTGGAATACGGCGTGGGCGCCGCCGCGGTGGCCAACGGCTGGTCGGGCTACTTCATCAACACCCTGGCCAATTTCGGCATCGTCATCCCTGAAGCCTGGACCAAGGCGCCAAGCCAGGGCGGCATCATCAACCTGCCTGCCTTCGGCATTATCTGGCTGCTGGTGTTCGTGCTCATCAGCGGCGTCAAGCAAAGCTCCACCGTCAACAACGTCATGGTGGCGATCAAGCTCAGCACCATCGCTATTTTCCTCGCCATCGCCGTCGGTCATATCAATAGCGACAACTGGCAACCCTTCATGCCGTTCGGCTGGTTCTCCAGCCAGGCGGACGGCAGCAATATCGGCATTCTGGCGGGCGCCTCCCTGGTCTTTTTCGCCTATTTCGGCTTCGATGCCGTCTCCACCGCCGCCGACGAAGCGCGCAACCCGCAGCGCGACCTGCCGATCGGCCTGATTGCCTCCGTCACCTTCTGCACCCTCGTCTATATCCTGGTCTCGGGCGTGCTGACCGGCGTGGTGCACTATTCCGATCTCAACGTATCCTCCCCTGTCGCCTATGCGCTGAGCAAGCTGGGGTACGGCTGGTCATCCACCCTGGTCGCCACCGGCGTATTGGCAGGCTTGATCACGGTATTGCTGGTACTGCTGTACGGTCTCACCCGCATCCTCTACGCCATGAGCCGCGACGGGCTGATTCCCGCCGCCTTCTCCAAGGTCAACCCGGACCGCCAGTCCCCGACCCGCGTGATCCTGTTCTGCGGCAGCATCATCTCCGTCGTCGCCGGCTTCTTCCCGCTTGGCACCCTGGCCGAGACCGTCAACATCGGCACCCTCGCAAGCTTTGTCATGGTATGCGTCGGCGTCATCGTCTTGCGCATCCGCCAGCCTGACCTGCATCGGCCATTCAAGAATCCAGGCGGCCCCATCATTCCTATCCTCGGCATCATCTCCTGCAGCGCGCTCATGGCGTTCCTGCCTGGCGAAACCTGGCACCGTTTCCTGGTCTGGGTAGGCATCGGCATTGTCATGTACTTCGCCTACTCCATACACCACAGCAAACTCCGGCAACGCACCAACTAATAACTCGCAAGGGCGAGCGCAGCGAAGCCAAGTCGCCGTTGCTTTTGACCTTGGGTTTGGATTCCCCGTCTGGCTGCGCCGAGTAGCGCAGCTTTTAATGGATTAAGGACTGGCGTCTGTCTGAGCGTTAGCGAGTTCAGCCAGTCCCCATTAAAAGCGAGCAACGCAGGTTGCCCGGAACAACGTTCCGGGTCGCAGACAATCGGGTCGCCTTTTGGCTCCGCCGAAACTTCGTTTTCTTTCGTATCTTTCTTTTGGCGAAACAAAAGAAAGATACTCGCCCGGCGGGGCGAAACCCTTCCTCTCGTCAATCGCAGTATTGATGAAGACGGAAAATCGTTGAGCTTGATGGGATTGGATTTGGGTTGTTGAAGGAACAATGGTCTTGACCACTGTTGCAGACCATTGACCCGTTGCCTTTCGCTTGTCAGCGAGTCCCTTTATTTTGCTTCGCCAAATAAAAGTAACCAAACAAAAGGCGACCCCGGAGTCTGCGCCGGGAGCAAGCTCCCGGTTCCCTGCGTTGCTCAATCTGTCTGGGCGCTTGCTGAACTCGCTTCGCTCAGACAGACGCAAGCTCTTTTTCCAGACAGATTTCCGCTACTCGGCGCAGCCAGACGGGGAACCCAAGGTCAATCCGCACTTGGCTTCGCTGCGCTCGCCCTTGGTTTTGTGGGCAAAAAAAAGCCAGTCCACAAGGGACTGGCAAGAAGGGACTACTAAAATGGAGATGAGCCCTGCCTTTCGGCAGGGGTACTGCCTAAAGATGGTTTAGAGGCTGAATACGTTGAGTGCGCCACCGCCTGGTGCCGCATTCCACTCCTTCAACTCCTTGTAACCACCTGCTGCGCCCAGACCTTCGTTGTCGTTGGTCAGGCCCAGGTTCATTGCCACACCTGCCCAGCCACCGATGCCGGAGAGGATTGCGACGTATTGCTTGCCCTTGTGGCCATAGGTGATCGGGTTACCGACTACACCGGAGCCCACGCGGAATTTCCAAAGCTCCTTGCCGCTCTTGGCGTCGACAGCCTTGAACCAGCGATCCAGAGTGCCGTAGAAGACGACATCAGACGCAGTCGCCAAGGCGCCGCTCCAGACCGAGAACTTCTCTTTCTTGTACCAGGCTTGCTTGCCCTTGAGACCGTCCCAGGCCATGAAGCCGCCCATGACGCCGTCAGGACCGGGGTACATGCTCAGGGTTGCGCCAACCCAAGGCTGGCCAGCCACGTACTTCACTTCTACAGGCTCGTAATCCATGCAGACGTGGTTGAGCGGCACGTAGAACAGCTTGGTCTTGGGAGAGTAGGCAGCAGGCTGCTGGTCCTTCACGCCCAACGCTGCGGGGCAGATGCCCGTGACATTCACGTCTTCGTGGGTGGAGAACTTGGGGTCCTTTTGCGGGATGCCGGTCACGAGGTCAATGCCAGTCGCCCAGTTGACGAACGGGTGCATCTTTTCCGCCACCAGCAGCTTGCCGGTCTGGCGGTCCAGGGTGTAGCCGAAACCATTGCGGTCAAAGTGGGTAGCGAGCTTCTTGCCGTCCGCATCCCAGAGGATGGTTTCGTTCACTGCATCGAAGTCCCACTCATCGTGAGGCGTCAATTGATAACCCCACTTGGCGACGCCAGTGTCCAGGTCGCGTGCGAAAATGGTCATGGACCACTTGTTGTCGCCGGGACGCACGTCCGGGTTCCAGACGGATGGGTTGCCTGTGGAGTAGTAAACCAGGTTCAATGCCGAATCGTAGGAATACCAGCCCCAAGTCGCGCCGCCGCCCTGTTCCCAGCCGTTCTTGGTCGCTTGCGGCTTGAGCCAGGTCTTCACGCCCAGGTCCTTTTCAGGGAACTTCAGCTTTTCCTTGGGCAGAGCCTTGTAGGAGCCGCCTTCCTTGTTACCGCCGTTTACGTCTTCATATACGGACAGTGAGCTGTAGTGAGGATTGTCCTTGTTGAAATCCTTACCGATCAGCACTTCGCTGTCAGGACCTGTGCTGTAGGCACGCCATGCAATTGAGCCATCCTTGATGTTGTAGGCTGTCAGGTAGCAGCGGACGCCGTATTCGCCGCCCGAGCATCCGGTGATGACCTTGTCCTTGAACACGTGAGGTGCATTGGTGGTGGTAGCGCCTTGCTTAACGTCGACAACGCCTACGTCCCAGATCTTGGCGCCGGTCTTGGCGTCCAGGGCGACCAGTTGGCCGTCGTTCTGCTGCAGGAATATCTTGCCGTCGCCGTAGGCGAGGCCGCGGGTTACGTTATCGCAGCAGAGCAATGCCTGCACGGAAGGATCCTGCTTGGGGAAATAGGACCATTTGATCTTTTCCTCGTTGTTCAGGTCGAGCGCATAGACATTGTTGGGGAATGCGGTGGTAAAGTACATCGTGTCGCCGATCACCAGCGGAGCGCCTTCATGGCCGCGGTTAACGCCGGTAGCGAATGTCCAGGCAGCCTTCAGGTTCTTGACGTTGGATTGGCTGATCTGGGACAGCTTGCTGTAGCCTGTGCTGGCATAGTCCTTGCGCTGCGTTACCCATTGGTTGTCGTCCTGGATCAGCTTTTCCAGCTCATCTGCTGCAAAAGCAGGGATGGATGTCAGGCCGATCAGGCTGGCACCCAGTGCTATTTTCAAATGCTTCGCTTTCAAGGGATATTCTCCATAGTATGTTTGTTGTTTTATTGCTGGCCGATGCTCTCCACCTCAGCCAGCACCATGACCATGCCTGGTCATCAACTTGCAGGCCCTATTCAGCAATCCCCATGCCAGCCAAAACAATCACCGGGAATAATTCCTGAAAACCATGAAAAAATAATACGTTGCCATATGAATTTATTCCTAACTATCGACTCGAACCCGTCGTAATCAGTTGTCACGAAATTGCACAAGTGCTACATTTGGGAACAGTTCCTAATATCAATCATGAAGTCCGCCATGCACCACCCCATGACAAAGTCCCTGCAGGAAATCGAGCATGCAAGGCTGCAGTTTCTTGAGCAAGGCAATATGGCGGAGGGCGTGGTCAACAAGACGATCGCACGATCCTGGCAACGCAGCCTGGATAACGGTATCAATGCTTCCCAGCCATTGAGCACTGCAACGCTGGACCGGGTGGAGCTGGAGAAGAAACGCAGCAAGCACCATTTGCTGCTGACGCAGGCCAAGCCCGAGATCACCGCGCTATACGAGCAGATTGCCCACTCATACAGCATGGTGGCGCTCACCGAGGCAGAAGGCGTCATCCTGCATAGCGAAGGCCAGCACTTACTGGTCGACCTTGCGCCTAGCGAAATCATGAGCCCGGGCTATTCATGGCGCGAGCAGGAACGCGGCACCAATGCCATCGGCACGGCGATCGTGGAACAGCGGCCGGTAGCGGTACAAGGCGCGGAACACTTTGTCGAGCAACTGCACGGTTTCAGCTGCTATGCCGTCCCCATTTTTGGCCCCAACCAGCAACTGCTTGGCACGCTCAACGTCACCAATGCGTTTGCCGCCCACCAGCAACACACACTGGCGCTGGTGAAGATGGCCGCCCAGCAGATTGAAAATCGCGTGTTCAGGGCCTGCCACCAAGGGCCGGTAACACTGCACTTCCATACCTCCGCCGATTTTATCGGCTCGGCATGGGAAGGAAATGCAGCATTGTCACGCGAGGGCGAGCTACTGGCCATCAACCGCAATGGGCTGGGCTTGCTGGGCTTGAAAAGCCCGCCCGCGCATTTCCAGTCCATGTTCCTGGAGTCGTTCTCCCACGCCTGCAATGAACACCGGCAAAGCGCTCCGCTGACGCTCACGCTCGCAAACGGCGAACCCGTCTACGCAAGGCTCAGCATTGAACCGGAAATAGCAGCCAGCAACAAGATCGCCGGCATACGCCATGCATCCAGGCCAGCCGGTCCCGCGATCGCCATGACCGGCGATGATCCGCGTATCGCCGAAATATTGAACCAGGCCAGGCTGGTCATGAACCAGGATATCTCCATCCTGATCCAGGGGGAAACCGGCGTCGGCAAGGAATTGCTTGCCAGCGCCATCCACCAGGGCAGCGCCCGCGCCGACGGCCCGCTGGTCGCCATCAATTGCGCCGCATTGCCGGAAGGGCTGATCGAGGCGGAACTGTTCGGCTACGAGGAAGGCGCCTTTACCGGCGCACGCCAGAAAGGCAGCCAAGGCAAGATCGAGCAAGCGCATGGCGGCACCTTGTTCCTCGATGAAATCGGCGACATGCCATTGCTCCTGCAGGCCCGGCTGTTGCGTGTGCTGCAGGAACGCAGCATCACTCCGCTGGGCGGCAGCAAGTCCAGAAAACTGGATTTTTCCGTGATCAGCGCCACCAATCAGAAATTGCAGGAAAAAGTAGCCGACGGCACATTCCGCAAGGATCTCTACTACCGCCTGAACGGCATCAGCCTGACATTGCCGCCATTGCGCGAACGTCAGGACCTGCTGTCCATCATCCGCAACATCATGGCCACGGAAAGCGGCGGCGATGTTGAAATCCACGACGAAGTGCTCCACCTGTTCCGCCAACATCCCTGGCCAGGCAATATCCGCCAGCTGCACAACGTGCTGAAAACCATGCTGGCCCTGGCTGCTGGCAAGCCATTGCAGCGGCAGCACCTGCCTCCCGGCTTCATGGACGAGCTGGACAGCATTGCCCCGGGGCAAAAAAGCACGCCCCTGGCCGCAGGCTCCATCGATGATATCACCAATGAAGCGGTCAAGCTGGCGCTGCAGCACCATGAAGGCAATATCTCCGCCGCGGCACGCGAGCTGGGCATGAGCCGCAACCGCTTCTACCGCAAGCTCAAGGCGCTGGGTCTAGCCTAAGGACGCCCTGATTCCATCCAACAAAAAAGCCAGTCAAAACATTTGACTGGCTTTGCTTGGAGCAACTGCAGCAACCGCTACAAGGTCAATATCCACTGCACGATGACCTTAATATCCTCATCCTTCACCTGCGGGCTGTTCGGGCCCATGGGCACCGGCCCCCAGACGCCGCTGGTGCCGTTCTTGACCCGGCCTATCAGCTTGGCTTCCACCCCGGGCTGGCCACGGTACTTGGCCGCGATATCCTGCAATGCCGGGCCGATGACCTTTTGCTTGATCGTGTGGCAAGCCAGACAACCGTTTTTCTGTGCCAGCGACTCCGCCACCTTTGCATCCACCGCTGCCGCCTGCCCAGCCATGAGCAAGCAGCTCGCGGCTACCAATATGCGCATGATTGTCTTCATTCATTCTCCTTGGGAGCCTGCACTCCCGCTGAATCGCGTTACAACGGCCGGCTATTGGCAATGCACCCATTGCCAATCCAATCACCCGGCTACAAACTTTCAGTGCTGTACTGCACGCTCAAAGTATGAGAGCTGCCAGGCTCGACAGTGACGACATTGCCCCTGACGTTGGAGGTCTCGACACATACCATCTGCCGCCAGCCATGGTGGCTGCCCAGGTCGCCGATCTCGGCCGCCTTGCGTTCCCATGGCGTCCAGACCACGGTAGATTGACTGCCGGTTTTCTCGATGACGATCTTGCGGCGCAAGCCCGGGTCTTCCAGCACGCAGGTCGACTCGGTATTCAGGTAAACCCGGTCCACCTCGTCATTGAAGCTAATGTCGCCGGACTGGCGCTTGCGAGCGTAGTCCTCGACCTTGTCCTCATACTCAGTATGATCCAGCCCAAGCACCTTGACTACCTCGATATCGCTGACCTGGAAATAGGTATGCAGGGCTTCGCCGATCACGAACGGCTCATTACCCTTATTAGTGGTAGTCAGCGCCATCTTGAGCGTCGGGCCAATGTTGACGGTCAAGGTCAATTCGCAATCGTAAGGCCACTGCTTTTCCACCTGACGGCTCTCCACCAGCCTCAAGACAAGGCTGGTGGTGTTGTCCGCCTCAGGCTTGGCATCGACCACCTCCCATGGCACCACGCGGGCAAAACCATGCGGACAGAGGGTCTCGTCCGTCGCATGCGGGCCGAACCACGGCCAGCAAACCGGCACGCCGCCACGGATAGAACGTCCGGCGACGAAGCGCGCCTGGTCGGACAACCACAACACCGGCGCCTCGGCATGGCGCGGGTTCCATTGCATGACGTGCCCGCCTTGCAAGGCGACCTTGGCGGTGGCATGCGGGTTTTCGATTTCCAGCGTCACCAACCCGTTCAGGTCTGCGGAAAAATGGATTTTATGCCCGACCCCGTACCGGGCATTCAATTCGTGTACTGATTGCATACGCTCTTTTAAAACTGATTGATGAATTCTTTTTATTATTATCGATGCTGCCTACTTCTCGATCTGGCTTACGTCGCGCACCGCACCTTTGGCCGCGGACGTGCTCATTGCAGCATACGCACGTAATGCAACGGATACATGACGCTGACGGTTGACCGGCTTCCATGCGTCTTTGCCGCGCGCCTCCATCGCGGCACGCCGGTGGGCCAGCACTTCATCCTTGACCGCCAGGTGGATGGTACGGTTGGGGATATCGATCTCGATGATGTCGTTTTCCTCCACCAGGCCGATCGCGCCGCCCTCGGCAGCCTCCGGCGAGGCATGGCCGATGCTCAGGCCGGAAGTGCCGCCTGAAAAGCGCCCGTCGGTCAGCAGCGCGCAAGCCTTGCCCAGTCCCTTGGATTTCAGGTAGCTGGTCGGGTAGAGCATTTCCTGCATGCCAGGGCCGCCGCGCGGGCCTTCGTAGCGGATGATGACAATGTCGCCCGCCTCGATCTTGTCGGCCAGGATGCCTGCGACGGCATCGTCCTGGCTTTCGAAGATACGCGCACGGCCCGTAAACTTGAGGATGCTGTCGTCCACGCCCGCGGTCTTCACGATGCAGCCGTCCAGCGCAATGTTGCCGTAGAGCACCGCCAGGCCGCCATCCTGCGAATAGGCATGCGCCTTGTCGCGGATGCATCCTTCCTTGCGATCTGTATCCAGATCAGGCCAGAGCATCGACTGGCTGAAGGCAATCGTCGTGGAAATGCCGCCTGGCGCGGCGCGATAGAATTTCTTCACCTCCTCGTCCGTGGTGGTCATGATGTCCCACTTGTCCAACGCCTCACCCAGGGTAGGGCTATGCACAGTCGGGGTATCGCGGTGGATCAGTCCGGCCCGGCTCAACTCCGCCAGGATACCCATCACGCCGCCCGCGCGGTGCACGTCCTCCATGTGGTATTTAGCCGTGGCGGGCGCCACCTTGCTAACGCAAGGCACGCCGCGGGAAATGCGGTCAATGTCGGCCATGGTGAAATCCACCTTAGCTTCGTGCGCCGCTGCCAGCAGGTGCAACACGGTGTTGGTCGAGCCGCCCATGGCGACATCCAGGCTCATGGCGTTCTCGAACGCCTTGAGATTGGCGATGCTGCGCGGCAACACGCTCTCGTCATCCTGCTCGTAATAGCGCTTGGTGATTTCCACGATCAGGCGGCCCGCCTTGAGGAACAGCTCCTTGCGCGCGGCATGCGTGGCCAATGTGGAACCGTTGCCCGGCAGGCTCAGGCCCAGCGCCTCGGTCAGGCAGTTCATCGAGTTGGCGGTGAACATGCCGGAACAAGAGCCGCAGGTCGGGCAGGCGGAACGCTCGATCGCGTCGGACTCTTCATCGGATACGTTGCTGTCCGCGGCCGCCACCATGGCATCCACCAGGTCGAGCTTGTGCACGTTGCCCTGCCAGTTGACCTTGCCGGCCTCCATCGGGCCGCCCGAGACGAACACCACCGGGATATTCAGGCGCAGGGCCGCCATCAGCATGCCCGGGGTGATCTTGTCGCAATTGGAAATGCATACCAGCGCATCGGCACAGTGAGCGCTCACCATATACTCCACGGCGTCCGCAATCAAGTCGCGGCTGGGCAGGCTATAGAGCATGCCGCTATGGCCCATGGCGATGCCGTCGTCCACGGCGATCGTATTGAACTCCTTGGCAACGCCGCCCGCACGCTCGATCTCGCGCGCCACCAGCTGCCCCAGGTCCTTGAGGTGCACGTGCCCTGGCACGAACTGGGTAAAGGAATTGGCGATCGCAATGATCGGTTTCTGGAAGTCGTCCTCCTTCATCCCGGTGGCGCGCCAAAGTGCGCGGGCGCCTGCCATATTGCGGCCATGGGTGGAGGTTCTGGAGCGGTATTGCGGCATAAAAACCCTAAACTAAACGTATAATTAGGAGATTTTACTCCAATCCAAGGGCCAATCCCAATGCTTGTTCATCCACAATTTGATCCAGTCGCCATCCACCTGGGCTCGTTCGGCATTCATTGGTATGGCCTGATGTACCTCATCGGCTTCCTGGCTTTTCTCTGGCTCGGGCGCTGGCGCATCGCCCACCAGCCGTGGTGGTCGCAGGCAGGCTGGACGCCCAAGACGCTGGATGACGCCTTGTTCTACGGCGCGCTCGGCGTCATCCTCGGCGGCAGGCTGGGCTATGCATTGTTCTACCAGCACGAGTACTACCTGGCCCACCCGCACGAGATTCTCTTCCTCTGGCAAGGCGGTATGTCCTTCCACGGCGGCTTCATCGGCGTCATGGCCGCCATGCTGCTGTTCGCGAGACAGCGCGACCTGACCTTCTTCGGCATCATGGATTTCGTCGCGCCGTTGGTGCCCGTCGGCCTGGGCGCGGGACGCATGGGCAACTTCATCAACGGCGAGCTATGGGGCCGCGCCAGCGATGCGCCCTGGGCCATGGTCTTTCCGCAAGTGGACAACATCGCACGCCATCCTTCGCAGCTTTACGAATTCCTGTTTGAAGGCGTCGTGCTGTTCATCCTGCTCTGGTGGTATTCCAGCAAGCCGCGCGCAAGGGGATCGGTGTCGGCGCTGTTCCTGATCGGCTACGGCAGCTTCCGCTTCCTGGTGGAATTCACGCGCGAGCCGGACAGCTTCCTCGGCCTGCTGTCGCTAGGCTTGAGTATGGGACAGTGGTTGAGTTTGCCGATGGTGATTGCAGGGATATGGCTGTGGATCGCGAGCTTGCGTCGCGCGCCACAATCTTAATCACATACCTGCCTATGAAATCCTGAATTCCTATAGGTGACATTAGGCACACACCAATATAGAATAACTTCATGAAACCATTTCGCTGGAGTCATGATAAAAATGAGGCTCTGAAAATTGAGCGCAGCATTTCTTTCGAGGAAATTGTGCTGGCAATCGAGGCTGATGGGGTATTGGATCAATTACGCCACCCAAACCTGGAAAAATATTCCAACCAGTCCATTCTGGTCGTAGCGCTTGATGGTTACGTTTACTTGGTGCCCTATGTCGAAGAAACCGATTATTTTTTTCTGAAAACCGTGATCCCCAGCAGGAAGGCGACCCGCGATTATTTACAAAGGAACGATCCCAGTGAAAAAACTTGATACATACGAGGAAGAACTTTTGGCGGCCTATGATAAGGGTGAACTCAAGTCAAACTCACCCTCACAGGCGGATCTGTCAAAATTCAAGGCAGCGGCCACCGCCACCTTCCTCAAGGATCGCCGAATCAACATCCGCCTCTCCACTCCCGACCTAATGGATATTCAGGCCCGCGCACTGGAGGAAGGTATCCCCTATCAGACATTTATTGCCAGCGTGCTGCATAAATACGCCTCTGGCCGCTTGGTTGAGAAAGCATCAAACCTGAGCCCTCGCTCAACCAAACGGCGGCCTAGTTAAGGCTCTAAATGGATATAAACTAAAGGGCCTCGAAAAGGAAAGCACCTATAAATGTGTGGAGCCCATTGCAATTACGGAGAATATTCTAAGTGGCCGCATTGAACGAAAAACCCGTCCGCCTATTGATGCATGACATGATTTCATCCATGGGAATCCTACCGGGACAATCCTTCACGCGTGAACAGGCCGTGCAGTGGTTCGCGGAGCACTATCCAAATGTAAAGCCTGGAACTGTAGCTGCCCATTTGATTCGCCTGTCCACAAATGCGCAAACCCGCCTGCAGTACAGTGCAAGAGCAGACGGATCGGATGATAAATTCTTCAAAATCGATAGCTCACACTTTAGGTTGTACGAACCTGGCCGCGACCCTACTCCGATTTCTGTGCTCAGCCCCATCATTGAAGAGCCCTTTCCAGAAACCTCTCATGGTTCTGACGAATTCGCCTATGAACACGACCTGCGGGACTACCTTGCCAAGAATCTACATATTATTGAACCATCGCTTAAGCTCTACAACGACGAAGGTATTACAGGAGTTGAGTTTCCTGTCGGCGGCCGCTTTATCGACATACTCGCCATTGATCAGACTGGAAATTATGTCGTCATTGAATTAAAAGTCTCGAAAGGTTATGACCGTGTAGTTGGGCAGATTCTGAGATACATCAGTTGGATCAAAAGGAACCATGCCGAACCTGGGCAAAACGTGAGAGGAATCATTATTGCAAAGCAGATTAGTGAAGACTTGCGCCTCGCATGCTCAGAGACTCCTTCTATAGACCTCTATGAGTACGCATTATCCGTCTCAGTCCAACCCGTTTTACGTTTAGACCAATAACACTCACCCCACTTACCAAGCCCACCTATCTATCCAAGACTCGCAAACACTTCCCCATCAGCAACTATGCGCTCTTCGCGCAAGTTAAGTCCCAAACTGTACCCTAAAAATTCCCCCGTTTCTGTATCTGGTTTCCTTCCGTTTGCTCCCTTACGATTGTTGCAATCGTCATTGTGTATTCATAGCGTCGGCCCGCCTTCGCGGATACCGGCCTGATTTTTGAACAAACGTAGGAAGATATGTCGCACCCTAAAGCCGCCATCAAGCCTTACCACCACCCCGCCGCAGGCTGGGGGGCACTGAAGCAAGTCGCCGCGCAGCTCGCGCTGCAGAAGATCCCCGTGAAGGGCGTCATGACCCTGCTTTCGCAGAACCAGCCTGACGGCTTCGACTGCCCTGGTTGCGCCTGGCCGGACAAGGAGCACACATCCACCTTCGAATTCTGCGAGAACGGCGTCAAGGCCGTGGCGGCTGAAGCAACCGCCAAGCGCGTGCCGCCGGAGTTCTTCGCCAAGCACACAGTCACCGAGCTGATGGAGTGGAGCGATTTCGACCTGGAAAACGAGGGCCGCCTCACCCACCCGATGCGCTACAACCCAGCCACCGACAAGTATGAGGAAGTATCCTGGGACGGCGCTTTCGAGCTGATGGCCGAACACCTAAATGCGCTTGCCGACCCGAACGAGGCGATTTTCTATACCTCGGGCCGCGCCAGCAACGAGGCAGCCTTCCTCTACCAATTGTTCGTGCGCGAGTTCGGCACCAACAATTTCCCTGACTGCTCCAACCTCTGCCACGAATCCACCAGCATGGCCTTGCCTCCCACCGTGGGCATCGGCAAGGGTTCGGTGACGCTGCATGACTTCGAGCATGCCGACACCTTGCTGATTTTCGGCCAAAATCCTGCCACCAACCACCCGCGCATGCTGGGCGAGCTGCGCGAGGCCGCCAAGCGCGGCGCGCGCATCGTGGCGATCAACCCATTGAAGGAACGCGGCCTGGAGCGCTTCGCCGACCCGCAAAGCCCGTTCGACATGTTGTCGTTCAAAGGCAGCAAGATCAGCGACATGTTCATCCAGCCCAAGCTGGGCGGCGACCTGGCGCTGATCAAGGGCATGATCAAGTTCGTGATCCAGTGGGACGACGAAGCGATCAAGAACGGCTCCGAGCGTGTGGTGGACGTGGAGTTCGTCCAGCAGCACACCAACGGTTTCGAGGCCATCGCCGAGGACGCACGCCAGGAAAGCTGGGACCTGATCGTGGAGGAGTCCGGCGTGCCATTGGAACAGATCGAGGAAGTGGCCCGCATCTATGCTACCGGCGACCGCGTGATCTCGACCTGGGGCATGGGCATCACCCAGCACAAGCATGGCGTCGCCACGATCCAGACCCTGGTCAACCTGATGCTGCTGCGCGGCAATATCGGCAAGGAAGGCGCAGGCCTGTGCCCGGTGCGCGGCCACAGCAACGTACAGGGCAACCGCACCGTGGGTATCTATGAAAAGATGCCGCTGGCCTTCCTGGAAAGCCTTGAGCGCGTATTTGACATCAAGGTGCCGAAAGAACCTGGCTACGATGCCGTATCCGCCATCCAGGCGATGATAGACGGCAAGGCCAAGTTCTTCTTTGCCCTCGGCGGCAACTTCTCGATCGCCACGCCCGATACCGACCGCACATGGGAAGGCCTGCGCAATTGCGACCTGACCGCCCACGTCACCACCAAGCTCAACCGCAGCCACCTGGTGCACGGCAAGGAAGCCTTGATATTGCCGTGCCTGGGCCGCACCGAGATCGACACCCAGGAAACCGGCCCGCAAGGCGTGACCGTGGAAGACTCCATGAGCATGGTGCATATCTCCTACGGCATGAACAAGCCGGCCTCGCCGCACCTGCTGTCCGAGCCCGCCATCGTCGCGCGCCTGGCCCATGCCACGCTCAAGCACAGCAAGACGCCGTGGCTGGAATACATCAAGGACTACAGCAAGATTCGCGACGCCATCGAACAGACCCTGCCAGCCGCGTTCAAAGACTACAACGAGCGCATCAAGCACCCGGGCGGCTTCCGCCTGCCGGTGCCATCCAGCGACCGCGTCTGGATCACACCTTCCGGCAAGGCCGAGTTCACTTTGCAGGAAATCCCGCGCAACTCGCCTATCCACCAGGCGCGCGAGCAATATGGCGACCGGATGTTCGTGCTCATGACCACGCGCTCCCATGACCAGTACAACACCACCATCTACGGCATGGACGATCGCTACCGCGGCGTATTCGGCCAGCGCCGCGTCGTGTTCATGAACCCGGAAGACATCAAGCGCATGGGCCTCAAGGCCGGCGACTGGGTCAACCTGATCAGCGTCTGGCAGGACGGCATCACCCGCCGCGCCGACAACTTCCTGGTGGTGTCCTACGACATCCCGCAAGGCTGCCTGGGCGGCTACTACCCGGAAACCAACAACCTGGTGCCCCTGGAAAGCGTGGCCGACTTCTCGCATACGCCTACCTCCAAGTCGATCCCGGTGATTATCGAGAAGACGGCAGAACAGAAGGTATCCAATGCTGCTTGACCGGGACTGCGCAGAGCAGGAAACAGGCGACTCTGCCTCAGACCATGCCCAGCTCGACCAAAGCGCGGTGCTGATGCTGGGCATCCTGGAGCTCCTGCATGCCGAGCATGAGGAAGGCCGCGCCCGCGTGCCGCTGGCCGCGATCTGCAAACGCCTGGGCATCCGCATGAGCACGTTGCAGCGCCTGATGACCGCCTTGGGCGAGCAAGAGCTTGTCGTCGTCTCCACCGAGAAAGAGCGCCTGGTCGCCGCGCTGACGGCAGGCGGAGAGGAAATCTCGCAGGCTCTGCAGGCCGCTTAATCCGGCCGATCTCCAGCCCACACCCGGCAAAAACTCCGGCCGCGCCAGCGCTTGGCTGGAGTACAATGGCAGGCATCAAGGACTCGACCCCTGCCCCGCCAACATGAAGCTTTATGTCTCGTTTGCTGCCCGCATACGCGCGATGATCGATGAAGGCGTATTGCGGCCCGGCGACAAGATTTTCTCGGTGCGGCAAGCGAGCCAGAAATACGGCCTGAGCATCAGTACCGTCCTGCGCGGCTATCTGCTGCTGGAACAGGAAGGCATCATCAGCAGCCATCCCCAATCCGGCTACTACGTCACGCCGCGCAAGCGCCTGCAGCAACGCAACCCGTCGCCGCTGTCCAAGGACATCGACCTGTCCGAGGTCGATGCGAGCAAGCTGGTGCTTACCACGCTCAAGTCCATCCGCGAGTTCGGCACCGTGCCGCTGGGCTCGCCCTTCCCGGACCCGCAACTATTCCCGCTCAAGAAGATCCACCAGTACGAAAAAGCCCTGACCGACGATGAAGGCGAATGGGGCGTACTGAGCGACCTGCCGCCCGGCAACGAAATGCTGCGCCAGCAGATTGCACGCCGCTACCTGGCTAACGGCATGGACGTTTCGCCCGACGACATCGTCATCACCCACGGCGCTACCGAGGCCATTACGCTGTGCCTGCAGGCCGTCGCCAAGGCCGGCGACGTCATTGCGCTGGAATCCCCGGGCTATTACGCCTTGGCCCATACCGTGGAGCGCCTGGGCATGCAGGTGGCCGAGCTGCGTACCGACCCGGATTCCGGCATCGACCTGGATGCATTGCGCGCCACCACCGACAATGTGCGCATTGCCGCCGTGGTGCTCACCGCCAACTTCCAGAACCCGCTGGGCTTCGTCATGCCGGACCAAAAGAAGCAGGCACTGGTGGAATTCCTCGAAGACCGGCAGATTCCGCTGATCGAGGATGACGTCTACGGCGAGCTGTACTTCAGCGAAACGGCGCCCAGGCCTGCCAAGGCGTTCGACCGCTCCGGGCTGGTGCTGCATTGCTCGTCGTTCTCGAAATCCCTGGCGCCGGGCTACCGCGTCGGCTGGACCGTGGCCGGGCGCTACCGGCAGGAAGTAGAGCGCCTGATGTTCCTCAACAGCCTGTCGCTACCCTCCGCGCCGCAGATCGCGATTGCGAAATTCATGCAGCGCGACAGCTTCGAACAGCACCTCAAGCAATTGCGGCATACCCTGCGCTCGCAGTATGTGCTGATCCGCAATGTGATAGAGGAAAGCTTCCCCGCCGGCACGCAGCTTTCGGAGCCCAAAGGGGGATATGTGATCTGGGTCAGGCTGCCCGCGCAACTGGATGCGCTCATGCTCTACCGCGCCGCCATCGACAACGGCATCACCGTCGCGCCGGGAACGATCTTCTCGCGCAAGAAAGACCTGACCCACTATATCCGGCTCAATTTCAGCCACTTATGGACATTGGCGATAGAACAGGCGGTCAGGGAGGTGGGCGCATTGGCCTGCGGGATGCTAGCAACCGGCAGGCATGATTAAGAGCAACTGACCAAACGCAATGCCGTACCACGTCACTACACCTTTGGCAGGTTTTGCTGCGCCTAGCGCTAGGTTGCCAGCCGTCAGCAACAGCGTTTGACGCCATCCCATTTCTGCTGCTGCCAAGCTTTGAAGAATTCTTCCCTGGTAAGGGGCGGCCCCTGGTGGCCGTGCCGTTCCTGGTTGGCGGCGTACAGCGACAAATAGCGTTCATAAGCATCATCTCCCGACACCTGGCGCAGGAAGCGCCAGGCCCGGTCAACCGCTTGCTGGCATGCCTGCCACATCAATCGCGCACCCAGGCAGTATCCAGCTTGGTCTGGATATAAGCCGACTCGACGGAAGGACGTACCGGCTTGCCGCTCAGGCTGCGGTAACTCACGCGCAGCATGTCGACGATCACGATCCATAGCACCGCCACGAAAAACAAGGTCAGCACCGCATCAAGCTGCTGGTTGAATATCAGCTGCGGCGCCACGGCAGCCTTCTCGGGAGGCAGTACTCCCGCTGCGAGCTTTGCCGACATATCGTTGGCCGCCGCTATGAAGCCGACGCGGACGTCCGTACTGGTGATCTTTTCCCAGGCGGCCGTGGTGGTGACCACCACCAGCCAGCCCAGCGGCAAGCCGGTCACCCAAGCATACTTGAGCTTGCCGGACTTGATGAGGATGCCCGTGCCTACCGACAACGCGATCGCCGCCAGCATCTGGTTGGAAATGCCGAACAACGGCCAGAGGATATTCACCCCGCCGTTCGGGTCGATCACGCCGATGTAGAGGAAATAGCCCCAGCCTGCCACGACAATGGCACTGGTGAGCAATACCGATGGATACCAAGAAGTCTGGCCGATCCTGGGCCAGAAATTACCCAGCATGTCCTGCAGCATGAACCGGCCCACGCGGGTGCCGGCATCCAGCGTCGTGAGGATGAAGATCGCCTCGAACATGATGGCGAAGTGGTACCAGAGCGCGAGCAAGTGCTCGCCGAACGCGCTGCCGAAGATGCTGGCCATGCCTACCGCGAGCGAAGGCGCGCCGCCGGTACGGGCGAACAAGGTCGATTCCCCCATCTGGCGCGCCAGGGTTTCCATCTGCTCCACCGTGACAGGAAAACCCCAGCTGGATATGACCGCCACGGCATCTGCCGCTTCCTTGCCCACCAGGCCGGCCGGACTGTTGATCGCGAAGAAAACGCCTGGGTCGAGCACCGTTGCCGCGATCATCGCCATGATCGCGACGAACGACTCCAGCAGCATGGCGCCATAGCCTATCATGCGGATATCCGACTCGTTGGCGATCAGCTTGGGCGTGGTGCCTGAAGCGATCAAGGCATGAAAGCCGGATACCGCGCCGCAGGCGATGGTGATGAAGACGAACGGGAACAAGGCCCCGCCGAAAATCGGCCCGCTGCCGTCGATGAACTGGGTCAATGCGGGCATCTTCACCTCGGGCTGCAGTAGGATGATGGCCACCGCCAGCAGGAAAATGGTGCCCAGCTTCATGAAAGTGGAAAGGTAATCGCGCGGCGCCAGCAACAGCCAGACCGGCAGAATGGCAGCGGCAAAGCCATAGGCGATCACCCACCAGGCCAGCGTGAGCCCGTCGTGGTTGAACAGGCTGCCCAGGTAGGGATGGTGGTCGATATAGCCGCCGCCGAACACCGAGAGCAGCAGCAACACTACACCGAGCACCGAGGCCTCCAGCACGCGCCCGGGCCTGATCAGTCGCATGTAGATGCCGACGATCATCGCGATCGGTATCGTGGCCGCCACAGTCGAGGTCGCCCAGGGGCTATGCTTCATGGCATTGACCACCACCAGCCCGAGCACCGCAATCAGGATCACCATGATGGTGAAAGTCCCCACCAGCGCGGCAAAACCGCCGATCGGCCCCAGCTCCTCACGCGCCATCTGGCCCAGGCTGCGGCCGTTGCGCCGCGTCGACAGGAACAGGGTCACCATGTCCTGCACCGCGCCGCCCAGCACCGCGCCCACCAATATCCATAGAGTGCCAGGCAGGTAACCAAACTGCGCCGCCAGCGTCGGCCCGACCAGCGGACCCGGGCCTGCGATCGCGGCGAAATGATGGCCGAACACCACCCACTTGTTGGTCGGCACATAATCGCGGCCGTTATCCAGGCGTTCCGCCGGCGTCGCCCGGCTGGCATCCACCATCAGGACACGGGCGGCAATCCAGGCCGCATAGAAGCGGTAGGCGATCGCGAACACACAGACCGCCGCCGCCACGAACCACAAGGCGTTGATGCTTTCGCCGCGATGCAGGGCGATCCCTCCCACCGCAGAGGCCCCGACGACGGCGACCAGAAGCCAGATCAAGTATTGCAAGGTTTTATTCATTTAGGTTTATGATGTATCCCAATAATGCCCGCCAGTATAAAACCAAATCCGCAGGCTGAGCGCATGAACAGATTCTGAAAAACCGGCCGGAACAGATATTGCTAGCATATATTCTGCGGTCTGCATCCAAACCAACAATATTGAGAGATAAGCATGAAATTCACCTGTATCAGCTTTCTGACCTTGCTGGCCTTGAGCCTGCCTGTAATAGCGGCACCGGACGACGCGCCGCCGATCGAAACCACGACCGCGAACGGCGACAAGATATTGCTGCATCCCAACGGCAAGTGGGAATATGTGGACAAGGTGAAAAAGGCCGAAGCGGATAAGGTCGCCAAGCAATACCCGGAAAACCAGGGCTGTCCTCCCGGCACCCAGGGCGGCTTGTTGGGCCTCGGCCGCTGCATCCCCCCTGGAGACAAGGATTTCAACCGCGGCTCCATGAGTGGCAAAGGCCGCTGAATCCGAACCCGGGTAGCCCATCTGTTGGCTGCCCACTCGCCCTAACCTTGCGCAGTATTGTATGCTAGACATTCAATGCCCCAGCCCAAGCGAGGTTCATCCTGCAAGCCCCAAGCCGTCCTTTACGATTGTTCAGCGAGCTTTGGCCGTTATTGCGGCCATACCGCTGGCAAATCCTGCTCGCATTCTGTTTGCTCAGCCTGGCTTCCGCCATCCTGCTGCTGGTGCCCTGGGCGTTTCGCGACCTGATCGACCAAGGGTTCAGCACGGATTCCGCCACCACGCAGAGCGTGCAGGACATCAACCGGCATTTCGTTTTTATCTGCGGCCTGGTGATTGCCTGGGCCTTGATCGTGGCGTGCCGCTATTTCATCGTTTCCTGGATAGGCGAGCGCGTCACCGCCGACCTGCGATCTCTAGTGTATGAGCGAGTGCTCACCCAGTCGCCGCAATTCTTCGAGACCTTGCAGACGGGCGAGGTGCTGTCCCGCCTGACCGCGGACACCACCTTGATCCAGACCGTCGTCGGCAGCTCAATCTCCCTGGGCCTGCGCAGCCTATTCCAGTTCATCGGCGGCATGGTCATGCTCGCGGTCACGAGTTGGTACCTATTCAGCCTCAATCTCGGACTCATGCTGTTGCTGACGCTGCCGATCATGCTGATTGGCAGATCGGTAAAGAAACTGTCGCGGGAATCCCAGGACCGCATTGCAGACAGCTCGGCCATGGCCGGGGAGATACTCAATGCCATGCCGACAGTGCAATCCTTCGCCCAGGAACCCCGCGAAAACCAGCGTTTCCGGCACAGCGTGGAAACCAGCTTCAAGGCAGCCGTCCGCCGCATCCGGGTGCGTGCCTTCCTGGCCGCGTTCGTCATTGCCGGCATCAGTGCCGCCATCATCTTCGTCTTATGGCTAGGGGCGCACCAGGTCACGCAAGGCGAGCTCTCAGGCGGCGAACTTGCCTCTTTCATTCTCTATGCGGCGCTGGTTGCAGGCAGCGTCAGCACCATCGCCGAGGTATGGGGGGACATCATGCGCGCAGCCGGGGCGACAGAGCGCCTGCTCGAACTGCTGAACAGCGAGCCCGCGATCCGCAACCCGGCAACGCCAATGGCGCTGGGCACCACCAGCACGGCGAGCGTCAAGTTCGAGAAAGTGAGTTTTTACTATCCGGCGAAACCTGCCCAGGCAGCGCTTGCCCAAATCTCGCTTGAGGTCGATGCAGGCGAAACCGTCGCCCTGGTAGGGCCGTCGGGCGCGGGCAAGACCACCCTATTCCAGCTCCTGCTGCGCTTTTACGATATCCACGACGGCGCCATCAGCATCAATGGCCAGGACATCCGCAGCCTATCGCTCAGCACATTGAGAAGCATGATTGCCATCGTGCCGCAGGACCCGGTGATCTTTTCAGCGAATGCGCTTGAGAACATTCGCTACGGCAGGCCTGACGCCAGCGATGACGAGATAAAGCGCGCCGCCCGGGCGGCGCAGGCCCATGAATTCATCGAGCGGTTGCCGGAGGGATACTCGACCTTCCTGGGGGAGCGCGGTACGCGGCTGTCCGGCGGACAGCGCCAACGCATCGCCATCGCCCGCGCCATTCTCAAGAACGCGCCTATCCTGTTGCTCGATGAAGCGACCAGCGCCCTGGACGCGGAATCGGAAACCCTGGTGCAGCAAGGCCTGGATTCGGCCATGCGCGGCAGGACCACCCTGGTGATCGCCCACCGCCTTGCCACCATCCAGAATGCCGACCGCGTCGCGGTGCTGGAGCACGGCCGCATCGTCGAAACCGGCACGCCGAATGAATTGCGGCAGCAATCCGGGCTCTATAGCCGTCTCGCCAAGCTTCAACTGGATATCAAGCCCTGACCATGCACCGCAATAAAGCACCCATTACGCAAATGCACTACAAGCGTGCAATTTCCCGCTATTAATTTGAAGACTCATCGCAAAACCATATGCTCCGCATGCGGATAGTAAAATTAGAAGCACAAAACAATATTCAGCCTCTATCGCAGGTCCTGGAAAACTTGTCCAAGCCATCATATGCACGGCATTCGACGCAACATGTGCACCACAGGCAGGCATAGACAATAAGCTGCTATCCTCGCACCGCATCCGCCCTATCATGTCAGCCCGGCATATTTTTTGCTGGCCTTATGTCTGGATACGCTATGGGGCTGCGCCATCGAAGGCGCGGTTCATTCCAGCGTAGCGCAATATCCGCAAATTGATATGAGGACAACGGCGTCCACTTCAGGTATCCCTGGCTCAGGGGTATCGGGAGTGGGCGCTTTTTTATTTTTCAAAGAGGTGCAATGCAATGGCTTATCTCCTACCTTCAGAGTTCGTGACCAAAATGGTCGATGCCGGCGAGTCGAAGATATTCATGTCGACCCGCGATACCGTGATCCGGGCCTATATGGCCGGCGCCATACTGGCGCTGGCCGCCGTGTTTGCCGTCACGGCCTCGGTCCAGACCGGCTATCCGCTGATCGGCGCCATCCTGTTTCCGGTAGGATTCGTCATGCTCTACCTGCTGGGCTTCGACCTGCTCACCGGCGTGTTCGTGCTCACGCCACTGGCCCTGATCGACAAACGCCCGGGCGTCACAATCAAAGGCATTTTGCGCAACTGGGGGCTGGTATTCGTCGGCAATTTCCTCGGCGCGTTCACGGTGGCGGTGTTCATGGCCATCGTCTTTACCTATGGTTTCGCAGCCGAGCCGGACAAGGTGGGCACCATCATCGCCGGCATAGGCGAGAAACGCACGTTGGGCTATGCCGAGTTTGGCGCAGCCGGCATGCTGACGGTATTCATTCGCGCCGTCATGTGCAACTGGATGGTATCCACCGGAGTGGTTGGCGCCATGATCTCCACCAGCGTTTCCGGCAAGGTGATTGCGATGTGGATGCCCATCATGGTGTTCTTCGCGATGGGCTTCGAGCACTCCATTGTCAACATGTTCCTCTTTCCTTCCGCCCTCATCATGGGCGGCAATTTCTCCATCATGGATTACCTGATCTGGAACGAACTGCCAGTCGTGCTCGGCAACCTGGTCGGGGGATTGGCGTTCACCGGGCTCACCCTGTATTCCACCCACGTCAGGACAGCGCCGAAACGCAGCATTGGTTGATATAGCGACGGGCTACGGCGCTCTTCATCGAGGCCGTAGTCCCAACACATCCGCATGAACAATACGCTCACTATTTCCCTCGGCCAGCATTCCGACCGGGGACGCAAGGACATCAACCAGGATTTCCATGGCGCCTGCATCCCGCAAGGCCACCAGCTCATTACCAAGGGCATCGTGGTCGCGTTGGCCGACGGCATCAGCAGCAGCGCCGTCAGCCAGGTCGCCAGCGAATCCGTGATCCGGAACCTGCTCAGCGACTATTACTGCACCTCCGATGCGTGGAGCGTCAAGCATGCCGTGCAGTGCGTATTGAGCGCGGTCAATTCCTGGCTGCATGCCCAGACCCGGCGCAGCCAATACCGCTATGACAGTGACAAGGGCTATGTCTGCACGCTCAGCGCCCTGGTGGTCAAATCCGGCCAGGCCCACCTCTTTCATATCGGCGACACGCGCATCTACAGGCTCAGCGGCCAAGCGCTCGAACAGCTCACCGAGGATCACAGGGTCGCCGTCAATGCAGAGCAGAGCTACCTGAGCCGGGCATTGGGCATAGGCCCGCAGGTCGAGATCGACTACCTGTGCATGCCGGTGGAGGAAGGGGACATCTTCGTGCTGGCCTCGGACGGCGTGTACGAACATACGGACGCGCAATGCGTCGCCACCGCCATCGCCAGCAACGCGAATGACCTAGACGCCGTTGCGAGGCGGATCGTGGAAGAGGCCCTTGAACGCGGCAGCCGGGACAACCTGACGATACAGATTGTCAGGATAGACCGCCTTGACCAGCATCGGCCCGGCCTGCTCTTGCAGTCCCCGAGCCTGCCAGCGCCCTTGCTGGAAGCACGGATGGATTTCGACGGTTACCATATCGTCAGGGAACTGCACCACAGCCACCGCAGCCACCTCTACCTGGCGATCGACAGCGATACCGGCCAGCAGGTTGCGCTCAAGACGCTATCTACCGACCTGAGTGCAAACGCGGCGCAGCTGAACCGCTTCGCGCTCGAAGAATGGGTGGCGCGGCGCATCAACAGCGCGCACGTGCTGAAACCGTGCCAGCGCGGACGCAAACCCCGTTATCTGTATGTCGCCATGGAGTTCATCGAAGGCATTACCCTCGCGCAATGGATGAGGGACAACCCCAGGCCGGGCCTGGAAACGGTGCGCGGTATCATTGAGCAGGTTGCCAAGGGCCTGCAGGCTTTTCATCGCGCCGAGATGCTGCACCGGGATTTGCGGCCGGAAAACATCATGATAGACCGGCATGGCGTCGTCAAAATCATCGACTTCGGCGCAGTCTGGGTCGCAGGCCTTGAGGAGTGCAATGCGCCGGAAACCCTTCCATTTCCGGGCGCCGTTCAGTACATGGCGCCCGAATACTTCCTCGGCGATGCCGGTTCGCCGCTTTCAGACCAGTTCTCCCTGGGCGTCATCGCCTACCAGATGCTCACAGGCAAGCTGCCCTACGGCGCCCAGGCCGCCAGAATCAAGACCCGCGCGCAACTGCAGCGCCTGTCCTATATTTCCGCGATCGACGGGCACAGCGGCATTCCCTCATGGATAGACGACGCGCTGGCGAGAGCAGTGCACCCGGAGGCGGAAAAACGCTACCCTGTCTTGTCGGAATTCACCCATGACCTGAGACATCCCAACCGACAATTCCTCGACAGGCACAATGGCGGGCTAGTGGAGAAGAATCCTCTCCTGTTCTGGAAGACGACCAGCCTGCTATTATTGCTGCTCGTCGTCGTCCTGCTCTACATCATCAAACTCTCCTGACCCTGCATGCATCCAGAGAAATCAAGGTTCCAGGAAGAAACTTGCTGCTCTGCAGTTGCCTTAGCCGATTGATCAACCATCGTTGAACCAGCAACCGCCATGCTGTCGCGCATGATTTTTGCTACCGGATTTAGATATGAAAGACATTTCTCCCGACCAAACCATCATCCTGGCCAAGATACGGCATGTCGAAGAGCTCGAGCGGCTGTCGATATGCACCGTGTTTGTCGAGACCATCGGCCTGATCATCCACCAGATCCAGGCCGAGCGCGGCGCAAGCTGCCTGTACCTGGCTTCGGCTGGCCAGCGTTTCGGCAAGGAGCGCAGCGAGATCATCGAGCAGAACCAGGGCCTGGAGGTGAAATTCCGCGAGGCGCTGCAGCGCCACCTGGACCATAACAGCATGGCCGACGCCAAGCAGCTCACCCTGATTTCGTGGATATTGCTGGGCTTCGACCAACTGAAATCGCTACGCCACCAGGTGACGCTGCACAAGATTTCATTTCCCGATTGCATACAATCGTTCAACCGCTTTATCGGCAGCCTGATTTCGCTGATCTTCGACATTACCGACAATGCCGTCAACAGCAAGATCTCCACTTATCTGCTCGCGCTCTACAACCTGGTGCAGGGCAAGGAGTTTGCCGGGCAGGAACGCGCCGTAGGCTCCTATATGTTCGGCTCCGGCCATGTGCAGCAGGAACACCAGCACAAGCTGCTGGAGCTGGTTGCCTTGCAGGACAGGCATTTCGAGCTGTTCTGCCAATTCGGCGGCAGCCCGTTGCAAAAGTCATGGGCGGCTTCGATGGATACCAGCATCCACCATCGGCACCGGCAATACCGCAACAAGCTCACCCATGCGCAGGATGGCCAAGCCGTGAAAACGTACGACGGGGACGAATGGTTCGAGCTCTGCAGCCAACGCCTCACCGATATCTGGCATATCCAGTGCCAGCTCATCAAGGGCATGCATGGCATGCTGGAGACATTGATCCACGAGGCGAAGAGCGACTTGGACAAGACCCGCCAGTACCTGCAGAAAGTGCGCAGCCAGCCGGCCCATGCCACCACGCTGGATAGCGCCTTCTTCAACCTCTCCATTCCGGTGGAAAACGCCTATACCTTCCTAGCGCACGACAACCAGCACTCCTATCCCATGGAGTCCATCGTCTCGCTGCTGCAGCAGCAATCGCAGCAGATTGCCGAGATTGAGAACGAGCTGTCGGAAACCAAGAAAGCGCTGGCGGAGAGGAAACAGATCGAGCGCGCCAAGGGCCTGCTCATGAGCAAGCGCGGCATCAGCGAGGTAGAGGCCTACAAAATCATGCGCAGCACCGCCATGGAGCAGAATCGCAAAATCATCGATGTGGCGGACAACATTCTCGCCAAGAAAAACTCCCTATCGTGATGGCAGTGAACCTCTGGTGCAACCGCACTCAGGTGGTGCAAACCGGCATCGCTGGCCGGATTCAACAAAACTCCCTCCCCAGGTAAATATCCTTACAAAACAATCGCGTTTTGAAATAAAGCTTCCCTGGCACAGCATTTGCTAATCCCTGATTAACAACGGCAGCCAATGGCGGTTGTCATTGTTTAAGCGGCATCCGCAGCAATACCTGGCGCCGCGATGCGCTACCCAGCAGCCCGCGGGGCTTTGAAGGCCAAGGACAAAGGCGTCCTGGTTGCAGACAACATACCGTCTGCAACCAGGACGCCTTTTTTGTTTTGGCGCTTACAGGCGATGGCAGCTTGATACCAGGAAAAAAGAAGGCCCGTCGGGCAGGACGGGCCGGTACTACCGTTACCCCATCTGAGAAAAGGAGCAACCCATGCAAAGTAATTCGAGATTCATGATCCGTCAAGCCTGTTATGGTGGCTTGCTGGGGCTGGCGCTCACTGCCGCAGCCCAGGCGGAAGAGGCCGCGCCGGAATATACCTTCATGGATGCCGTCAAGGCCGGCAAGAACCTGACCAGCTTCCGCCTGCGTTACGAACATGTGGAACAGGACGGCAACGCCCCCAGCGGCCGGCCGCTCAAGGATGCCAATGGCATAACGCTGCGCAGCCTGGTCGGCTGGCAGACCGTGCCATATCACGATTTCAGTTTTGCCGGACAGATCATCGACGTCAGCAAATTCAAGGACGATTTCAACGACAGCACCAACGGCACATTGATCAACAGCGTCTCCAACCAGCCCGGCAAGCTTGGCTACGCCAAGATCGTCGATCCTGACGATACCGACATCAACCAGTTGTATGTCGACTGGACCGGCATCAAGAACAACCGCGTGCGTATCGGCCGCCAGCAGATCAACCTGGACAACGTGCGCTTCATCGGCGATATCGCCTTCCGCCAGGTCATGCAGGTGTTCGACGGCGTCACTGTGCTGAACAAGTCGTTGCCCGATACTGAAATCTATGTCGGCCATATCGAGCGCGTGAAACAGATCACCACCAAGCTGCGCTCCGACGGCGCGCTGGAAATCGTCAACCTGAAATACCGGATTTCGCCAACCGAATCCGTGACGGGTTACGGCTATTTCTCCAGCTTCGACGACCTCGGTTTTGGCCGCGCGTGGTTTGGCAACGCCGCAGGGACGGGCGGCATTGCCGCCGGCAAGAACGGCAACATCAACCAGGAAGCCGACCAGGGCAACAAGACCCTGGGCATACGGCTGGACGGCGCGCATGCGTTCACGCCCCACTGGAAAGGCCTCTACACGGCGGAATACGCCAAGCAGACCGATCACAGCGGCGGCGACTCCCGTATCGATGCCCACTACTACAAGCTGGGCGGCGGCGCGGCCTATGGCAATTTCTCGCTGCGCGCCGACCAGGAGCTGCTGTCCAGCAACAACGGACGTTACGCCTTCCAGACCCCGTTCGGCACCAACCATCTGTTCCAGGGCTGGATTGACAAGTTCCTCACCACGCCGTTGGAAGGCATCAAGGATACGTTCGTCACCGCGACCTACAAGATCGGCGACTTCCTGTTCTTTGCCGATTATCACGTCATCAAGTCGGATGACCGCTTCAATACCATAGGCGGGGGTTTCGGCGACCAATACGGAACGGAATGGAATGCCGCCGTCACCTATAACGTCAACGCGCACCTGATGACCAAGCTCGAATACGGCAAGTATTCCGAGAGGGACCAATACACCGCCTTGCCAGGCAACAATGCCGCGGGCCGGGTGCGCGATACGGAAAAACTCTGGCTCACCATGATGTACACCTTCTGATAGAGGCGAAAAAATGTCAGGAAAAGTTTATTTGATAGGCGCAGGACCCGGCGACCCGGAGCTCGTAACGTTGAAGGCGGTCAAGGCCATGCAGCAGGCCGAAGTTATCCTCGTGGACGACCTGGTCAACCGTGAAATCCTCCAACATGCGCCGCAAGCACGCGTCATCGAGGTCGGCAAGCGCGGCGGCTGCAAATCCACGCCGCAACACTTCATCAACCGCATGATGATAGCGCTGGCGGAACAAGGCCAGACCGTCGCCAGGCTGAAAGGCGGCGACCCCTTCCTGTTCGGCCGCGGCGGCGAGGAAATGCTGGAGCTGCGGGCCGCAGGCATCGAGGTGGAAGTGATTCCCGGCGTCACCAGCGGCATCGCCGTGCCAGCTGCCCTGGGCATCCCGGTCACCCATCGCGCCTACACGCACGGCGTGAGCTTCGTCACCGGCCACCTGCAGGACGGCGGGAGCGGGCAGAACTGGAAAGCCCTGGCCGAAAGCGGCACCACCCTGGTGATCTATATGGGAATGAAACAGCTCGCCAGCATCACCAGCGAGCTGCTGGCAAGCGGCATGTCCCCCGATACGCCGGCGGCGGCGATCCAGAACGGTTCGCTCCCCCAGCAGCAGCATGTCACCAGCACATTGTCATTGCTGACGGCGGCAGTACAGCAGGCAGGCCTCGCCAGCCCCGCCATTATCGTGATTGGCGACGTGGTCAGGCTGGCCCACGGCAAGGAGTCGCTGCAATCCCTTTCAATCGCGGCATGAAGAGAGACGACATCATCGCGCGGCCAGGTGCTGTTCCGGTCAGCGCGCTCCCCAATCCACTACTCAAGGAAATATCATGAAAAAAAGTTTCTGGCAGGCAGGTCACAAACCGACATTGTTCTCTGCTTTTCTCTATTTCGACCTCAGTTTCATGGTCTGGGTGCTGCTTGGCCCCTTGGCCGTGCAGATTGCCGCCGACTTGGCCCTGACCCCGGCGCAAAAAGGCATGATGGTGGCCACGCCGGTATTGACGGGCGCCCTGCTGCGCCTGGTCATGGGCGTGCTGGTCGACCAGATCCAGCCGAAGATGGCAGGCCTGATTGGCCAGCTCATCGTGATCGCCGCATTGGCCTTCGCCTGGCTGAACGGCATTCACAGTTATCAGCAGACCCTGATCCTGGGCGTATTCCTCGGGGTTGCGGGCGCATCCTTTGCCGTGGCACTGCCGCTGGCTTCACGCTGGTACCCGCCCGAGCACCAGGGCACCGCGCTTGGAATCGCGGGCGCTGGCAACTCCGGCACCGCGCTGGCTGCGCTGTTCGCCCCCGGGCTGGCGCTGGCATTCGGCTGGAACAATGTGTTCGGCCTCGCCTTGATTCCCCTCGTGATCACGCTCGTGCTCTATACGATGCTCGCCAAGGACGCGCCCAACCCGCCTGAATCAAAGTCGCTCGCCGAATACCTCAGGGTACTGCAGGACAAGGATGCCTGGTGGTTCATGTTTTTCTATAGCGTGACCTTCGGCGGCTTTGTCGGCATGGCCTCTTCGCTCACCATCTACTTCAACGACCAGTACGGCCTCGACCCGGTGCATGCGGGCTATTTCACCGCGGCCTGCGTCTTCGCCGGCTCCTTGGTGCGCCCGATTGGCGGCAACCTGGCCGACCGGATCGGCGGTATCCGCACCCTGAGCGCCATGTACATCCTCGCTGCCGCCTTCCTGTTCATCCTCAGCTTTGGCTTGAGCCAGCAACTGGCAGGCCTGGCCGTCGTGGTGCTGGCGATGATCTCCCTGGGGATGGGCAATGGCGCGGTATTCCAACTCGTGCCGCAGCGCTTCCGCAAGGAGATCGGCGTGATGACCGGCCTGATCGGCATGGCAGGCGGCATCGGCGGCTTCTACCTGGCTTCCAGCCTGGGATACTCCAAGCAGATTACCGGCAACTACCAGCTCGGCCTGGCCATGTTCGCCAGCCTGGCGGTCGTCGCCCTGTTCGGCCTGACCATGGTCAAGGAGCGCTGGCGCACCACCTGGGGCTCCGCCGCCGTCACCAGCGCCAGGGTATAGTAGAACCGCATGGCGCTGGAATTCACCACGGGCTCGAGCTCGGTCACCGGGCAGCGCGAACGCAACGAGGATTTTGCGGGCATGGTGACGCCTACCGGCACCGTCCTCGATGTCAAAGGCGCCATCTTTGCCGTGGCCGACGGCGTCAGCGGCAATGCCGGCGGACGCGAAGCCGCCGAAATGACCGTGCGCAGCCTGCTGACGGACTACTACGCCACCCCCGACACCTGGGAAATCCCGGCAGCATTGGACAAGGTGATCACAGCGGCCAACCGCTGGCTGCTTGCGCAGGCCTCGCAGCACCGTGAAATGGCAGGCATGGCGACGACCCTGTCGCTCCTGGTATTGCGCGGCCAGCGCTATTATTCAGGACATGTGGGCGACAGCCGCCTGTACCGCCTGCGCGCGGGCAAACTGGAGCTGCTTACCGCCGATCATGTCTGGGACAGGCCGGATATGCGCCACGTGCTCAAGCGCGCCGTCGGCCTGGATCAGCAGCTCAACGTGGACTATGCGGAAGGCGGCATACAGGCCGGCGATGTCTACGCATTGATGACCGATGGCGTCTGGGCCGCCTTGGAGCAGCAAGTCATCCACCATATCGTGGGCCTGTACGACCATCCGCAACGCATCTGCGACGAACTCACGCGCCTGGCCCTGGCAGCGGGAGGCTACGATAACGCCACGGCAGTGGCGGTACGCGTTATCAAGCCAGGCAAGGAAACGCTCACCGACCACCTGGCCGAAGGCCGCCAGCTTGCATTGCCTCCCAAGCTCAAGGCTGGCGATCATCTCGACGACTTCGAGATCGTGGAGCTCTTGCACCAATCCCGCGCCAGCCTGGTATACAAAGTCAGGCACCGCCAGAGCGGCCAGCTATGGGTGCTGAAAACCCTGCAGCCCTTATTGGCTGAGGACCGCCAAAGCTGCCAGGCCCTGCTCAACGAAGAGTGGCTCGCCAAGCGCATCATGTCGCAATACCTGCCCCAGGTGCTGCCGCTCGATGCCGGCCAGCGCAGCAAGCTGTATTACGTAATGAGCTGGCACGAAGGTGCTACCCTGCAATACCGCCTGCAACACGGGCACCACTTCACCACGGCCGGCATCACGCGGATCGGGATAGAGATGCTGCGCGGGATCGGCGCCCTGCACCGGCTGCATATCCTGCACCGCGACATCAAGCCCGCCAACCTGCATATTGGCAAGGACGGCCGCTTGCGCATCCTTGATCTCGGCGTCGCCTCCAGCGGCAACCACCTGCAGTATGACTCCATGTCCAACCCCGGCACCCCCAGCTTCATGGCGCCGGAATTGTTCGAGACCCAGCAAGCAGCCTCCGTGCGCAGCGACCTCTTTGCGGCGGGTGTCACGCTCTACCACCTGCTGACGCGCAAATATCCTTACGGCGAGATCGAGCCGTTCCAGCATCCGCGCTTCGGCGAGCCCGTGCCGCCCACCCGCTACCGTCCCGACATCCCCGGCTGGCTGGAAAACATCATCCTCAAGGCCGTGGCACGCAACCCGGCCTCCCGCTTTGAAACCGCGGAGGAAATGCTGCTGGCGTTGGAAGTCGGTGAAATCCGCCCTATCCTGCCGGTACAGCGCACCCCGCTGTTCGCGCGGGCGCGCCTGCAGCAATGGCAGTGGCTGGCGGTATGCTCGCTGCTCGCCAATGTGATCCTGGTCTACCTGTTGTTCATTTCCTAGCAACACACTACCTTTGAGCGAATCCGCCCCGCTATCCAGATGAAAATACTTCCTATTATTGAAAGATCAATTCTGGTGCAATCGTTTTTAATCGGCGTCATTAACGTGCGCCGTCCTGATTCATCCTGCATATGCTGACGCCTCTCCAAAATGAATGGCTGCCCATATCAGATGACAAGAAAATCCATATGGAAAAATGGGTTACACGATTTTCTCGGGTTTGTGGCTACGGCATCAACCATGTTGGCATGCCCATTGCTTATCTGGTAGCAAATCTCGTTCATTGACGATGAGTATTTTTAGCAGGAGGGTTTCCGTAGTCAGGAAATCCTTTTGTGGACAACGGCGTCCATAGCTTGCTTACGCACTGCCCCTGGCAGTCGCTGCGCAAGCCATGGACGCCGTTTTTGTTTTTGGGCTTACGCAACAGCAACGCATGACCATGGAAAGACGAGTGCCATAGGCCGGCGTGCTTGCACCTGATGGGAAACACTACGATGAATGAATATACCCGCATAGTGGTCGTCGGCAACGGCATGGTCGGCCACTACTTTGTACAGGAGCTGGTCAAGCGCCATCCTGACCTCGCCGCAGCAAACCTGCAAGTGACAGTGCTGGGCGAAGAACCGCGCCCTGCTTATGACCGCGTGCATCTTTCCAGCTTCTTCTCGGGCAGCACGGCTGAAGACCTTTCATTGGTCGAGCCCGGTTTCTATGACCGCCCCGGCCTGCAATTGCGCCTGAACGCCCGCGTCAGCCACATCGACCGCCACCAGCATAGCGTCAGCCTGACCGACGGCACCGTGCTGCCATACGACAAGCTGGTATTGGCTACCGGCTCCGTGCCTTTCGTGCCTCCCGTGCCCGGGCGCGACCGCGAGAATTGCTTCGTCTACCGCACCATCGAAGACCTGGAAGCCATGACCGCGGCAGGCGCCACCGCCAGGAGCGGCGTCGTGGTCGGCGGTGGCCTGCTAGGCCTGGAATGTGCCAAGGCCCTGCGCGACATGGGCCTGGAGACCCACGTGGTGGAATTCGCCCCGCGCCTGATGGCGGTGCAGGTGGACGAGAGCGGCGGCCGAGTGCTGCTCACCAAGATCGAGGAACTCGGCGTGCATGTGCACACCAGCCGCAACACGGTCAACATCACCGACGGCGCCACTGCCCGCCACCGCATGGTGTTCTTCGACGAAACCTGGCTCGAGACCGACATGATTGTCTTTTCTGCCGGCATCCGTCCCCGCGACGAGCTAGCCCGCGAATCCGGCCTCGCGATCGGCGCGCGCGGCGGTATCGCGATTGACGAGTTCTGCCGCTCCAGCGACCACGACATCTATGCGATTGGCGAATGCGCAAGCTGGAACGGGCAGATGTACGGCCTGGTCGCCCCTGGCTACGACATGGCGCGCATCGCCTGCGCCCATCTTGCCGGCGATGCCGCCGCGGTTTTCCAGGGTGCCGACATGAGCACCAAGCTCAAGCTCATGGGCGTAGATGTCGCCAGCGTCGGCGATGCGCATGGCGAAACCCACGGCGCGCGCAGCTACCAATACCTGGATGAAGTCCGCAATATCTACAAGAAGATCGTCGTCAGCGAGGACGGCAAGAAACTGCTCGGCGCGGTGCTGATCGGCAATGCCGATGAGTACGGCACCCTGCAGCAAATGACGGTCAATGCAATGCCCTTGCCGGAAAACCCCGAATTCCTCATCCTGCCTGCCAGCGACGGCAAGGAAAAACCCGGCCTGGGCGTGGATGCCCTGCCCGACAGTGCCGTCATGTGCTCGTGCAACAACGTCACCAAGGGCCAGATCGGCGAGACGGTGGCCAATGGCGCCTGCTCCATCGGCGAGATCAAAGCCTGCACCCAGGCAGGGACTTCCTGCGGCGGCTGCGTGCCGCTGGTCACGCAAGTGATGAAGGCGCAAATGGTCAAGCTCGGCATGACAGTGAGCAACCACTTATGCGAACACTTCCCCTACTCGCGCCAGGAGCTTTACCACCTGGTGCGCGTGGGCCAGATCAGGACCTTCGACGAACTGCTGGAAAAACACGGCAAGGGCCTGGGCTGCGACATCTGCAAGCCCACCGCCGCCAGCATCCTCGCCTCCTGCTGGAACGACTTCATCCTCAAGAAGGACTTGGCCTCGCTACAGGACTCCAACGACTATTTCCTCGGCAATATCCAGAAGGACGGCAGCTACTCGGTCGTGCCGCGCATGCCCGGCGGCGAGGTCACGCCCGACGGGCTGATCGCCATCGGCAATATCGCCAAGAAATACGGCCTCTACACCAAGGTCACCGGCGGCGCGCGCGTGGACATGTTCGGCGCGCGCGTCGAGCAATTGCCCAATATCTGGGAAGAACTCATCGCCGCAGGCTTTGAATCCGGCCACGCCTACGGCAAGTCGCTGCGCACCGTGAAGAGTTGCGTCGGCTCCACCTGGTGCCGCTACGGCGTGGACGACAGCGTGGGCCTCGCCGTGCAGCTGGAGAACCGCTACAAGGGCCTGCGCGCGCCGCACAAGATCAAGTTCGGCGTCTCGGGCTGCACGCGCGAATGCGCCGAGGCGCAAGGCAAGGACGTTGGCGTGATCGCCACCGAGAACGGCTGGAACCTTTACGTCTGCGGCAACGGCGGCATGAAGCCGCGCCATGCCGAGCTGCTCGCGAGCGACCTCGGCAAGGAAGAGCTGGTGCGCATGATAGACCGCTTCCTGATGTTCTACATCCGCACCGCCGACCGCCTGCAACGCACCAGCACCTGGCGCGACAACCTCGAGGGCGGCCTGGACTACCTCAAGGACGTCATCATCAACGATTCGCTGGGCCTGGGCGCGGAACTGGAAGCGCAGATGCAGCATGTCGTGGACAACTACCAGGACGAATGGAAGACCGCCGTCACCGACCCCGAAGTGCGCAAGCGCTTCCGCAGCTTCGTTAACAGCACAGTTGCCGACGCCAACATCGTATTCGTGAAAGAGCGCGAGCAAATGCGCCCCGCCACACCACAGGAAAAACAGCAGGCGAAGGTCATTCCCATCCTCGCACTTGCCGAGTAACCAACGGAGCAAACCCATGAGCCAATTACAACAAACCGCTTCATCCAGGAACACAATCGAGCAAATGTCCATGTCCGCCGGTATGGAAGGGGCATGGCAGCCGGTCTGCGCGCTGGAGGACATCTGGCCCGACACGGGCGTATGCGCCTTGGTGGAAGGGCATCAGGTCGCGATTTTCCGCATGAAGGGCGACGTGCTGTACGCCATCGACAACCATGATCCGCACAGCGGCGCCAACGTGCTCTCGCGCGGCATCGTCGGCGACCTGGGCGGCGAGCCGGTCGTCGCGTCGCCCATCTACAAGCACCATTACCAGTTGCGCACCGGCATCTGCGCGGAAGACGCCGGAACTCGCTTGAACACTTACCCTGTAGAGCTGCGCGACGGCGCAGTCTGGGTGCAGGCCTAGGCCGGAACGGAACCAGCACGCGATGGCAACGCAAGTCAAATCGGTTTGCCCTTATTGCGGCGTCGGCTGCGGCATTGTCATGGAAGTCGAGGACGAGCGCATCGTCAAGGTCGCGGGGGACAAGCAGCACCCGGCCAATTACGGCCGCCTATGCACCAAGGGCAGCACCTGCGCGCAGGCGATCACGGCTTCGGGACGGCTGGAGCATGCCTACCTTCGCCGGCAGCGCAATGCCGAGCCCGCACGCATCGGCATGGACCAGGCCATCAAGGAATCCGCGCGCCGCCTGCGCGCCATCATAGACGAACACGGCCCCGATGCCGTTGCGCTCTATGTCTCGGGGCAGATGTCGATCGAGTCGCAATACCTCGCCAACAAACTAGTCAAGGGCTATATCGGCAGCAACAACATTGAGTCCAACTCCAGGCTATGCATGGCTAGTGCTGGAAGTGGGTACAAACTTTCACTGGGAGCCGACGGCCCGCCCGGCTCCTATCAGGATTTCGACCAGGCTGACCTGTTCTTCGTCACCGGCGCCAATATGGCGGACTGCCATCCCATCCTGTTCCTGCGCATGATGGACAGGGTCAAGGCCGGCGCCAGGTTGATCGTGGTCGATCCCCGTCGCAACGCCACGGCGGAAAAGGCCCACCTCTTCATGCAAATCAGGCCCGGCACCGATATGGCCTTGCTCAACGGCCTGCTGCACTTGCTGCACAAGCACGGCCATACCGACTCGGACTTCATCGCCAGCTTCACCGAAGGCTGGGAAGCCATGCCGGCATTCCTCGACGACTATCCGCCTGAAAAAGTGTCCGAGATTACCGGCATCCCGGAAGCCGACATCCGCCAGGCTGCCGGGTGGATAGGCCAGGCAAAAAACTGGATGAGCTGCTGGACCATGGGGCTCAACCAGAGCACGCACGGCACCTGGCACACCAACGCCATCTGCAACCTGCACCTCGCCACCGGAGCGATCTGCCGCCCCGGCAGCGGGCCCTTCTCGCTCACCGGCCAGCCCAATGCCATGGGCGGCCGCGAAATGGGCTACATGGGGCCAGGCCTGCCCGGACAACGCTCGGTGCTGGCGGAACAGGACCGCGCCTTCATCGAGAACCTCTGGGATATTCCCGCAGGCACCCTGCATACCCGTTCGGCGGGCGGCACCGTCGCCATGTTCGAGCAGATGGCCGCAGGCAAGATCAAGGCTTGCTGGATCATCTGCACCAATCCGGTCGCGAGCGTCGCCAACCGCAAGAACGTCATTGCCGCACTGGAGCGCGCGGAACTCGTCATCGCCCAGGACGCCTACCTCGATACGGAAACCAACCGCTATGCCGACATCCTGCTGCCCGGCGCGCTCTGGGCCGAAGCGGAAGGCGTCATGATCAACTCGGAACGCAACATGACGCTGATGCGGCAGGCCGTGCCGCCGCCGGGAGAAGCCATGCCCGACTGGCAGATCATCGCCAGCATCGCCTGCGAAATGGGCTACGCCGAAGGCTTCAGCTACTCCTCTGCCGCCGAGGTGTTCGATGAAATCCGCCGTGCCTCCAACCCCAAGACCGGCTACGACATCCGCGGCGTGAGCCACCAGCGCCTGCGCGCAACCCCCGTGCAATGGCCTTGCGCGCCGGATGATGCGCAAGACCGCCACCCTATCCGCTATCTCAATGACGGCATCAGCCAGCAGATTAAAATGCAGGAGGACGGCGAGCGTCCGCGCATCGCCTTCGCCACCGAAAGCGGCAAGGGCATGTTCTTTGCCCGGCCCTGGCTGCCGCCTGCGGAAATGCCGGACCAGGACTTTCCTGTTGTCCTCAACACCGGCCGCCTGCAGCACCAATGGCATACCCTGACCAAGACCGGCAAGATCCCCACCCTGAACAAGCTCAACCCGGGGCCGTTCGTCGAGTTGCATCCCGAAGACGCAGCCAGTCTCGGCATCCGGGACCAGGACCGGGTCGCAATCCGCTCGTGCCGAGGATCAGCGGTATTGCCGGCAGTAGTCACCACGCGCGTCCGTCCCGGCAATTGCTTCGCGCCATTCCACTGGAACGACGTCTTCGGCGACGACCTGGCGATCAATGCCGTCACCAGCGATGCCATAGACCCATTGTCGCAACAACCCGAATTCAAGTTCAGCGCCGTCGCCCTCGCCAGAGTAGAAAGTCCCGCCCAGAACGCGCTGGACGCAGCTGCCGAGACAAGCGGCAACACGCGGGCAAGCATAAGCAACACGAAGGAAATCGCCATGAGAGATATTGACGCACTGGCACAACTGCTCGGCCTTGACGACATCCCTGCCGTCAAGCTGGAACCGGTGGAACAGCTCTACCTGCAAGGGTACCTGACCGGATTGCGCAGCGACGCTTCGCGCCAGGCGGGCGGCGTGCCTACGCTGCCGCCAACCGCCCCATTGCCGCCGGAGAAAAAAACCCTGGTCGACGGCATGCTGGCCGGATTGTTCTCCCGCACCTGGATTGCGCCTGGCAGCCTGCCAGCCGAGCGCGATCATGATGCCCCTTCCCAGCCTGCCGTTCATATCCTCTGGGCATCGCAAACCGGCAACGCCGAAACCTTCGCCAGCCAGTGTGCCGCCAGGCTGCAGGCGGAGGGCTGGCAAACCGTGCTCAGCAGCATGGACGAGGTCAAGCCTGCCAGCCTGGCAGAGGCCGGCCATGCCATTCTGCTGGCCAGTACTTTCGGCGATGGCGACCCGCCCGACAACGGCAGCCAGTTCTGGGCCGCATTGCAAACGGAAAACACGGCATTATCCGGCCTGCAATACGCCGTGCTGGCCTTGGGCGACTCCAACTACGGCCAGTTCTGCGGCTTCGGCCGCAAGCTCGACGCCAGGCTGGCCGCGCTGGGCGCAACGCCTTTCACCGCACGCACCGATTGCGAACCGGACTATGAAGCCGCCGCGCAGGCCTGGCTCAACCACGTCACCAGCGCGCTCGCGAGCCGGAAATCCACCCGGCAATCCACGGCACGGCAGCTAGCGCTCGCAGGCGGCATGCCCGCCGGAGAGGAGGACGACAGCCCGGCAACAGCGCCAGCCTATACCCGACAGCATCCCCTGCACGCCAGGCTGGCGGTAAACCAACGCCTGAGCAGCGACAGATCGGAAAAAGAAGTGCGCCAATTCGTCTTTGACCTCACCGGTAGCGGGCTCAGCTATGAAGCGGGCGATGCGCTGGGCGTCTGGCCGAGTAACGACCCGGCGTTGGTGGGCGACATGCTCGCGGCGCTGCAACTCTCCCCGGCCACGGTGGTGCAAGTGCAGGACCGCGGCGAAATGACGCTAGTGGAAGCCTTGTCGCATCACTACGAAATCGCGCGCATCACCCCGGAAATATTGCAATTCATCAATGCCCGCGCCGGCAATGCCGAGCTCGCCGCCTTGCTCGGGACACAGGACGAACTCAAGCAATGGCTTTGGGGCAAGCAGCCCATAGACCTGCTGCATGCCTATCCCATCCAGGCGGAAGCCGCGGAGTGGCTGGCGGTATTGAAGCGCTTGCAGCCGCGCCTCTACTCGATCTCATCCAGCCCCCGGGCATTTGCCGACCAGGTGCACCTGACGGTGTCGATCGTGCGCTACGGCCAACATGGCACCGCACGCGGCGGCGTCTGCTCCACCTTTCTCGCCGACCGGGCGGCAGGGCAGGCTGTGCCCATCTTCCTAAAGAAATCGGCGCATTTCCGCGTGCCCAGGAACCCGGATACTCCCTTGGTCATGGTCGGCCCCGGCACCGGCATCGCGCCGTTCCGCGCCTTCCTGCAGGAGCGCCAGGCTACGGGCGCCACCGGGAAAAACTGGCTGTTCTTCGGCGAGCAGCACGCCGATACGGATTTCTATTACCGCGACGAACTCGCCGCGATGCAGCAGGCGGGCGTCCTGCATCGCCTGGACACGGCGTTCTCGCGCGATCAGCAGGAGAAAATCTACGTGCAGCACCGCATGTTGGAACATGGCGCGGAGCTGTGGCAATGGCTGGAGCAAGGCGCGCATTTCTGCGTCTGCGGCGATGCCAGCCGCATGGCGCGCGACGTGGATGTGGCACTCAAGCAGGTCGTGCAGGCCCATGGCAGCATGAGCGCAGAAGCCGCCGCGCAATACATCGCCAAGATGGCGCAGGACAAGCGCTATGTGCGGGATGTGTATTAGATTGCAACATTGAATGAGATGTTTGGCTAGCGTCTGTACCCGGATCGCCAGCTCAGGCTTATTGGCCGCCTCATCCTGTCATGCTGAACATGAATCTCGCTGCCCTGAATCTCACCAGCCCCGGAACCAACCCTCCAGGTGCATGTCAGTCCTGACAATGGCACAATTGCGCATTACAAATAATTACAAATCCGGAGATCATGACATGAAACACTTTCTGCTTGCCGCAGCGCTTGGCAGCATATTGGCGGTGCCTGCCTGGGCGGAAGAGCCAACCACCCCGCAGCATGCGACCACTGCCGAGGGTGAGCGCATCATTCTCAACGAAGACGGCAGCTGGCGTTATGCCGACCAGGAGAAAACCCAGCCGAGGAAATCCGCCAAGGACTGCCCGCCCGGATCGCAAGGCGGCTGGTTCGGCACCCGCTGCATCCCGCCAGGCGACAAGGACTTCAACCGTGGCTCCCTCAGCGGCAAGGGGCGCTAGGAGAGGCTAACCCGGACCGTTGCGCCAAGTTTTGCAGGCGCTTTTAATAGCGATACTCACGGCTCCTAAAGCAACCCGCGTTCAGAAAATGACACGATCTGGTTGCCGGCCACGACAAAATGGTCAAGCACGCGGATATCGATCAGGTTGAGTGCGGCCTTCAATGCCTGGGTCAAATCACGGTCGGCCTGACTGGGCTCGGCGACGCCGGAAGGGTGGTTATGCGCGAATATCATGGCCGCGGCGTTGTGGCGCAAGGCGCACTTGACGACTTCGCGCGGGTATACGCTGGTCTGGGCCAGCGTGCCGCTGAACAGCTCCTCGATCGCCAGCACCCTGTGTTGCGAATCAAGAAAAATCCCCATGAACACCTCGCGCGGCAGAGCGCCGATCCTCAAACTCAAATACTGCCGCACCGCCTGGGGCGAAGTCAGCACATCGCGCCCCTGCATCTGCTCCAGCAGCGCCCGGCGGCTCATTTCGAAAATCGCCTGCAACTGCACGAATTTGCTCACGCCCATGCCATGCACCTGGCAAATCTCATCGACACTGGCCGCGAAAATGCCATTGAGGCTGGAAAACCGCGTAAGCAGATCGCGCGCCAAGTCTACCGCGCTCTTGCCGGCCACGCCCGTGCGCAGGAAAATCGCCAGCAGCTCGGCATCTGAAAGCGCCATCGCCCCCGCCGCCAACACCTTCTCCCGGGGCCGCTCCCCCTCGGGCCAATCAGTAATCGCCACGCTTCAGCCTTTCATATAAAATCAAGCAACTCTATATCGCAGTTTTGCTGCACCCGCACATTTCCTGATGAGCCATTATTCCATAAAAAAACTCTTGCTCGGCGTTACGGGCGGCATTGCTGCCTATAAGGCGGCAGAGTTGGTCAGGCTGCTGGTCAAGCAGGACATAGAAGTGCGGGTGGTCATGACGTCGGCAGCGACGCAATTCGTCACCCCGATGACCTTCCAGGCACTCTCTGGCAAACCGGTCTATACCGATCTATGGCAGCCGGACAATGGCAATGGCATGGCGCATATCGACCTGTCCCGCCAGATGGATGCCGTCCTGGTGGCGCCCGCCAGCGCGGATTTTCTCGCCAAGCTGGTGCATGGCGCCGCGGACGACCTGCTCTCCACGCTTTGCCTGGCCCGCGACTGCAAACTGCTCGTCGCTCCCGCGATGAACCAGCAAATGTGGAACAATCCGGCCACCCAGCGCAATATCCGCCAATTGCAGCACGACGGTATCAGCATCCTGGGGCCCGCCAGCGGCTCCCAAGCCTGTGGCGAGACCGGCCCCGGCCGCATGCTTGAGCCAGAAGAACTGGTGGAGCGCTTACTCTCCAGCTCCCAGCCCAAACTCTTTGCCGGCAGGCGCATCCTCATCACCGCCGGGCCAACGCAGGAAAGCATAGACCCGGTTCGCGTCATTACCAATCACAGCTCGGGCAAGATGGGCTACAGCATTGCCCGCGCAGCTATCGAGATGGGGGCGGAAGTGACTTTGGTGAGCGGCCCGGTCGCATTACAGGCCCCCTCTGGCGCCAACACCATTCCTGTCACCAGCGCCCAGGAAATGCTCGCTGCCGTCGAGGCCAACATGAAGAGCCAGGACATCTTCATCTCGGTCGCGGCCGTCGCGGATTACCGTCCCGTCAAGGCAAGCCAGCATAAGATCAAGAAAAGCGCAGCGCCACTCACCATCACGCTGGAAGCCAACCCGGATATCCTCGCCACCGTGGCCTCACGCCCCGATGCGCCATTCTGCGTCGGCTTTGCCGCCGAAAGCGAGAACCTGCTGCAATATGCCGACGAAAAACGCCGCAGGAAGCGTCTGCCATTGATCGCAGCCAATATCGCCAGCGAAGCATTGGGACAAGACCAGAGCAGCTTGGTATTGCTTGATGACGAGGGAGCGCATCCCCTGCCGCAGGCGCCCAAGCTCATGCTGGCGCGTAGCCTGTTGCAACATATCGCGGCTATGATGGATAAAAACCGCGTTGGATAAGCCGACCCCAGACAAACCAACCAAGAAAGCACATTCATGAGCCTCAAGATAGACGTCAAGATACTGGATAACCGCTTGCAGCACATGTTACCCAGCTATGCGACGCCAGGTTCCGCAGGCCTGGACCTGCGTGCGTGCATAGAGCATACGCAAACGCTAGCCCCGGGCGAAACCATCATGATCCCCACCGGCATGGCGATCCACCTGGCCGACCCGCACTATGCCGCCCTGATCCTGCCGCGTTCGGGCCTAGGCCACAAGCACGGCATCGTCCTCGGCAACCTGGTCGGCCTGATCGACTCCGACTACCAAGGCCAACTCCTGGTTTCCTGCTGGAACCGCGGCAAGGAAAGTTTCATCCTCAACCCGCTGGAGCGCATCGCCCAATTGGTGATTGTCCCCGTCGTGCAGGCAAGCTTTAATATTGTCGACGACTTTCAGGCCAGCGAACGCGGCGCAGGCGGCTTCGGCAGCACTGGCAGACAATAAGTCCCTGATAAAAATCTTTGAATTCACTTGAAAAGATATCGTTTTTCATGGTATAAATGCGGTCTTTTCGAATTTCGGAGTCCGCCATGGCACGCGTATGTCAGGTAACCGGCAAAAAGCCGATGGTTGGGAATAATGTTTCCCACGCAAACAACAAGACCAAGCGTCGTTTCCTTCCCAACCTGCAAAACCGCAAGTTCTGGGTCGAAAGCGAAAACCGCTGGGTAAGCCTACGTATCACCAATGCTGCTCTGCGCACTATCGACAAGAATGGTATCGATGCTGTTCTGGCTGATCTGCGCGCCAGCGGCGAAAAGATCTAAGGACTGAATCATGCGTGAAAAAATCAAACTGGAATCCAGCGCAGGTACTGGTCATTTCTACACCACTACCAAGAACAAGCGCACCATGCCAGAGAAGATGGAGATCAAGAAGTTTGATCCCGTTGCCCGTAAGCATGTCCTGTACAAGGAAACCAAGCTGAAGTAATTGAGCCATTGGTGAAATTGGAAAAGCCCGCAATTGCGGGCTTTTTATTTGTTATTTGACGTAGATAACCGTTTAGCGCCTGGCGCCCCCCCCTCAAAAACCGGTCAGCTTGCCGCGCCATTGGGCGTATTATCCACATCTGCGGGATTGGCCAAGCCGTGACCAAAAACATGCACCTCGCGTTGCGGGAATGGAATCGAAATGCCGCGCGCCTTGAATTCATCCCAAAGCTTCAAATAAACAGTGGACGGAATATCGCCCGCCCCATTCTCAGGGTCAGGCACCCACACTGTCAGGTTGAGATCTATACCGCTTTCGCCGAAACCGACCAGCTTAGCATCCGGCGCGGGGTCCTTCATCACACGCGGGTGCCGGCTTGCCACTTCCTTCATCAACTCCAGCGCCGCCCTCAGGTCGGTGTCGTAACCCACCTGGATGGGCAAGGCGATCTTGACGCGCCTGCGGGTGGCCGTATGGTTGACCACCGCGCTGGTAATCAGGGTTTCATTAGGAATGATCACATCTGTCCCATCCAGCTGCCGCAATACCATATACCGCGAGCGCAACTCTTGCACGCTGCCGTAATAGGAACCAATGGTGACAAAATCTCCCAGACTCATGGATTCGTCTAGCAGAATGATGAACCCGCTGACATAATTGCTCGCAATCTTCTGCAGGCCAAAACCCAGCCCTACCCCCAATGCCCCGCCGAACACCGAGAGCAGGGTGATATCGAGGCCAACCGCAGACAAGGCAATCAGTACGGCAATAAACACGAAGGCGATGCGGATCACCTTGTTGATCACCACCCGCATATTGATGGTGATATTGGTGGCCAGCATCAATTTGTTTTCGATCAGGCGGCTCAACCACAAGGCGATGAACACGGTGATCAATACCGTGAACACACCCTGGATCACCAGCCACAAGCTGACGGCGCTCTTGCCGATATTGAAACGTACGCCATCAAGCGCATCGATAATATCGGGCAGCAGGCCTGTCACGTGCAGTACCAGGATCAGCCAGACAACGGTCGAGAATACATTTTCGGTCGTCCTCAGCCACCCGCTGGGTGAAAACACATATCGCAGCACATACACGGCCAAACGGATGACCGCCATCGCAATCAGCAAGCGCGAGGCCAGTTCCAGCAAACTGTTGCTATACCAGTGGCTAATGGCCAATTGTCCCAGCAACACCATGAACAGAGAGGAAATCGGGAACAGGACGCGCGTCAGGCCTTCGATTGCCGCATGGTGGGCATTGCTGTTGGCAAGCCGTGCACGTTGCAAGCTATTGATGGACCAAGCGATCACCAAGCTGGCGACAATAATGCCTACTTGCCACAGCACAGCCGCCGAGGAGAAATCGGTAGCTAGGTCTTGCCAGACCGAAAAAATCGTATTGTTCATAGCAAGAAGATCGTTGCAAGTCCGAGGAAAATAAAGAACCCGCCGCTATCCGTCACTGCAGTGATCAGGACGCTGGAGCCGACCGCAGGATCACGGTTGAACTTTGTCGACATCACCAAGGGGATCATCACACCCATCACGGCAGCCAGCAGCAGGTTCAAGGTCATCGCGGCCGTCATCACGGCACCCAGGGCGATATTATTGTAAAGCAGGTAGGCGATCACCCCGAGCACGCTGCCCCAGATCAGGCCATTGAGCAGCCCCACGCCGGTTTCCTTGATCAGCAGCGACTTGGTGTTGTGGCTGGAGATCTGGCCCAGCGCCAGGCCGCGCACAATCATGGTCGTCGTCTGGTTGCCTGAGTTGCCGCCTATTCCCGCCACGATCGGCATCAGCGCGGCTAGGGCCACCACTTTCTCGATAGACCCTTCAAACAAGCCGATGACGCGGGAGGCCACAAATGCCGTCACCAAATTGATGGCGAGCCACATCCACCGATTCTGCACCGATTTCCATACCGATGCGAAGATATCCTCCTCTTCGCGCAGACCTGCCATGGACAACATGTCGCTTTCCGCTTCCTCACGGATGTAGTCCATTACCGTATCCACGGTGAGACGGCCTACCAGGCGGTTGTTTTCATCCACCACAGGAGCAGTCACCAGATCGTACCGTTCGAACGCTTTGGCCGCTTCGTCGGCCTTGTCTTCAGGGTGGAACACCACGGCGTCATCCGCCATGATCTCGGCGACGCCGGAATCCAGGTCGTTCACCACCAGGCGCTTCAGGGGCAGCACGCCGCGCAGCACATCATTGCGGTCGACCACGAATAATTTGTCCGTGTGGTCCGGCAAACTGCCGATACGCCGCAGATAACGCAAGGCCACTTCCAGGGTAATGTCTTCACGGATCGTAATGATATCGAAGTCCATCAGGCCACCGACTGCATCGTCGGAATAAGCCAATGCGGACTGCAAGCGTTCGCGGTTGCGGCTATCTAGGCTCTCGAGCAGTTCTTGCAGCACATCCTTGGGCAAGTCGGGCGCCAGGTCCGCCAGCTCGTCCGTATCGAGCTGTTCGGCGGCGGCAAGCAACTCGTCGCTGTCCATGTCCGCGATCAGCGTCTGGCGCACCGCGTCCGACACTTCCAACAGAATCTCGCCGTCGCGCTCGGCCTTGACCAGGTCCCAGACATCCAAACGCTGTTCCAACGGCAGGGCTTCGAGAATATACGCTACGTCGGCAGGATGAAGGCTATCCAGCTTCTTTTGCAGCTCGGCAAGATTTTGCCTGTGCACCAGGGTCTGCACGAGCTCCTGTTTGGGCATATCCTGCTTGTGCACCAACTCCTCAACCAGGCGGTGCTTGTTCAGCAGGGTGATAACCTGTTGCAGGCTTTCCTGCAAACTTTCCTTCGATTCCTGAATATCCGCCATATGCTCTTGAAACCTGTGCCAATATGTTGAGGGAAATGCCTGGCAGGCATTGGTCGCAGTGAGAAATTATATATTCAGCATTGATGCCGCTTCAGCAAATACTAAACTATTTCTTTAAGTATCTTGGGATAAGCCAAAGATTTTTCTATCAATCCCGCACAACGCAATTAAGGTAATCATGAGTTATAGACTTCAATAATGACTTCCCTTTGACAAATCGCGCGATTCAATCCATACCTTTGTCACATCAATATTTTGATAATAAAAAAGCCGGTTCTTGAACCGGCTTTTCTAAACTAAGGCTGTTGCGTTTATTCAGCTGCTACAACCTCACCGTCTGTAGCCAGTTCTGGACGGTCAACCAATTCGACCAGCGCCATAGGGGCATTGTCGCCTACGCGGAAACCGCACTTCAGGATACGCAGGTAACCGCCATTGCGAGTTTGGTAACGAGGACCCAACTCGTTGAAAAGCTTACCGACGATATCGCGGTCGCGAAGACGGCTGAACGCCAGGCGGCGGTTAGCCAGAGTCGCTTCCTTGCCAAGGGTGATCAAAGGCTCTGCTACACGACGCAGTTCCTTTGCCTTTGGCAGGGTCGTCTTGATGATTTCATGGCGAAGCAAAGAGTTAGCCATGTTACGCAGCATAGCTTGACGATGGCTACTGGTGCGGTTTAATTTACGATTGCTGTTGCGATGACGCATAGTGATTCCCTCACACCTTTTCCAGGCCCGCAGGTGGCCAGTTTTCTAGTTTCATGCCCAATGTCAGGCCCTTGGAGGCCAGTACATCCTTAATCTCATTCAAAGATTTACGGCCTAGATTTGGCGCTTTCAACAGCTCATTTTCAGTACGCTGAATCAGGTCACCAATGTAATAAATATTTTCCGCCTTCAAGCAGTTGGCAGAACGCACTGTCAATTCCAGATCATCCACTGGACGCAGCAGGATAGGGTCTACCTGAGGCGCTTGCTTCACTTCAATTTCAGAAGGAGCGCCTTCAAGATCAGCAAATACGGAAAGCTGACCCATCAGGATGCGTGCGGCGTCACGGATAGCTTGCTCAGGCTCAACCACGCCATTCGTTTCAACATCCATGATCAGCTTGTCCAAGTCAGTGCGCTGCTCAACGCGCGCGCTTTCGACTTGGTAGCTTACCTTGCTGATCGGGCTGAAAGAAGCATCCACCTGGATGAAGCCCAATATACGATCTTCATCTTCGCTCTTCTGACGCTGCGGCACAGGCTGATAACCACGGCCCATCTCGACCTTGACTTCAAGATTGAGCTTGCCGCCCTTGGTCAGATGCGCGATCACATGGTCAGGATTGGCGATTTCAGCGTCATGGCCAGTTTCGAAATCACCGGCAGTCACTACCCCTTCGACACTCTTGTTTAATGTCAAAGTGGTTTCGCTCTTGCTATTCAGCTTGAGTGCAACACCTTTGAGGTTCAGCAGGATATCTACCACGTCTTCCTGCACACCATCCAGTGTAGAGTATTCATGCACCACACCATCAATCTTGACTTCGGTAATGGCGAAGCCAGGAATGGAAGACAGCAATACTCGACGCAAGGCGTTACCCAGCGTATAACCAAAACCGCGCTCCATTGGCTCCAGTGTCACCCGTGCACGCACAGGCGAAATCACGTCAACGTCAACAACGCGTGGCTTTAAATATTCAGTCGGACTGTTTTGCATAGCTATCCTTACGGTCCTCGATTTCTTTAAATAAATCAACCACGACAACCCAGTTATCGTGGCTGCAACCTTATATCCAGCTTAGATACGACGCTTCTTCGGTGGACGACAACCGTTGTGTGGCACGGGGGTCACGTCGGAAATGCTGGTGATCTTGAAACCAACGGCATTCAATGCGCGCACAGCGGATTCACGACCTGGACCTGGGCCCTTGATGCGCACTTCAAGATTCTTGACACCGCACTCTTGCGCAGCCTTGCCAGCAGCCTCTGCAGCCACCTGGGCGGCAAACGGCGTACTCTTACGGGAGCCCTTGAAGCCTGCGCCACCGGAAGTTGCCCAAGACAAAGCGTTACCTTGGCGGTCAGTGATCGTGATGATGGTGTTGTTGAAAGAAGCATGCACGTGAGCAATACCCTCGGCAATATTCTTTTTGACTTTCTTGCGTACGCGTACGTTAGCTTTAGCCATTATTTGCTATTCCTTACTTGGATGCCTTGATAGGCTTGATTGGACCCTTGCGAGTGCGCGCATTGGTCTTAGTGCGTTGACCACGAACCGGCAAACCGCGACGGTGACGGATGCCGCGATAGCAGCCAAGATCCATCAGACGCTTGATGTTCATCGTCACTTCGCGGCGCAAATCGCCTTCCACCTGCAGCTTGGCGACTTCATCACGCAGCTTTTCAACTTCAGCGTCGTTCAAATCCTTGATCTTCGCTGTCGCGGATACGCCTGCAGCCAGACAAATTTGTTTTGCCGTAGTACGGCCCACACCGTAAATCGAAGTCAATGCGATTTCAGTATGTTTATGATTTGGGATGTTTACCCCTGCTATACGAGCCATGTAGCTACTCCAAAATAATGGCGCATCGTTTAATCAAATCGCCAAAAAAGCCCAAAATTTTAACAGCTTGACCGGGTTTTAACAAATAGATTAAAAACCAGCCCCATTTAAAACCACGTTACCGGATTAACCTTGGCGTTGCTTGTGACGTGGGTCAGTGCAAATAATACGCACAACACCACGGCGGCGAACCACCTTGCAATTACGGCACAATGTCTTCACTGATGCACGAACTCTCATCTCTCACCTCTTCGCAAAAATCTTACTTGGCGCGGAAAATAATCCGCGCACGCGATAAATCATAAGGAGTCATTTCCACAGTGACCTTGTCACCGGGCAGGATACGAATATAGTGCATGCGCATCTTGCCTGAAATATAGCCCAGCACGACATGGCCATTTTCCAGTTTGACCCTAAACGTTGCATTCGGGAGGTTCTCGAGAACCTCGCCTTGCATTTCAATACGATCTTCTTTTGCCATACCGCCAATTAACGCGGGAGACCCGCCCCACCCTTAAAGTTAGCTTTTTTCAGCAAGCCTTCATATTGATGCGACATCAAGTGGGATTGCACTTGTGCCATAAAATCCATGGTGACCACCACGATAATCAACAAAGAAGTACCACCGAAATAGAACGGCACATTGAACTTCAGGATCAAGAACTCAGGCAGCAAACATACCGCGGTGATATAGAGGGCACCAGCCAGGGTCAGACGACCCATGATGCGATCGATATACCGCGCAGTCTGCTCACCAGGACGGATCCCTGGAACAAATGCACCACTCTTCTTCAAGTTGTCCGCTGTTTCTTTTGGGTTGAATACCAACGCGGTATAAAAGAAACAGAAGAATATAATTGCCGTAGCAAAGAAAATAATATACAGCGGCTGGCCTGGGGAAAGGGTTGAACCAATATCCTTCAGCCAAGACATGTTTTCGTGGCTACCGAACCACCCAGCCATCGTGGCCGGGAACAAGATAATGCTTGAAGCAAAAATCGGCGGAATCACACCAGCCATGTTGAGCTTCAATGGCAAGTGGCTAGTTTGGCCACCGAACACCTTGCGACCAACCTGGCGCTTCGCGTAGTTCACTGTAATCTTGCGCTGGCCGCGTTCGACAAACACCACGAACGCGGTCACAAGTACGGCAGCGACAAACAGGAACAGTACCAACGGAATCGAGAACGCACCTGTGCGTGCCAACTCCAGAGTGCCGCCAATCGCATGTGGCAAGCCTGCGACGATACCGGCGAAAATGATGATGGAAATACCATTACCAATACCGCGTTCGGTAATCTGCTCACCCAGCCACATCAGGAACATGGTACCGCCGACCAAGGTAATCACCGTGGTGAAGCGGAACATGAAACCTGGATCCAGCACCAGGCCGGCCTGTCCTTCCAATGCGATGGCAATGCCCAATGCCTGGAATGTAGCCAAGAATACCGTGCCATAGCGCGTATACTTGGTGATAGTGCGGCGACCGCTCTCGCCTTCCTTCTTCAACTGCTCCATGCGCGGGGAAACCACGGTCAGGAGCTGCATGATGATGGAGGCCGAGATATACGGCATGATACCCAAGGCAAAAATCGTAAAACGCTCCAGGGCACCGCCCGAGAACATATTGAACATGCCGAGGATACCGCCGCTCTGCGACTCGAACAGTCGGGCCAGCACATCCGGGTCGATACCGGGAACCGGAATGTGCGCACCAAGACGGAAAACGATCAGGGCACCCAATACGAAAAGCAAGCGGTTTTTCAACTCGCTTACTTTTCCTACCGCGCCGAAAATACTATCGTTAGCCACGAATTGATTACTCTACAATCTTGCCGCCAGCTGCTTCAACCGCAGCACGGGCACCCTTGCTCAGCGCCAGGCCTTGAACTGTCACAGCACGGGTCACATCGCCAGAGAGATATACCTTCACAGCGCGAGCGCTTCCAGGGATCACATTGGCTTGCTTCAATGCCAACAGGTCAATCACGTCAGCTTCGATGCGGACCAGATCTGCGGTGCGTACATTGGCAGTATCAGCCTTGGTCAAGGAATTGAAACCACGTTTAGGCAGACGACGTTGCAAAGGCATTTGACCACCCTCGAAACCCACCTTGTGGAAACCACCGGAGCGGGACTTTTGACCCTTGTGGCCGCGGCCACCAGTCTTGCCCAGGCCGGAACCAATACCACGACCAACACGACGCTTGGCGTGCTTAGCGCCTTCAGCAGGCTTGATAGTATTCAGCTTCATTATGCTTCTACCTTTAACAGATAGCTCACCGCATTGATCATACCGCGATTGGCAGGAGTATCCTGCACTTCAACGGTCTGGTTCAGGCGACGCAGGCCCAGGCCGGCGACGCTTGCGCGATGAGACTTGATTCTACCGATGGTGCTCTTGACCAAAGTAACCTTGATCAAATCATTTGCTTTCTTTGCCTTAGCCATGATGATTAACCTCTGATTTCTTCTACGCTCTTGCCGCGCTTTGCAGCAATCTCAGCAGGAGTATTCATGGACTTCAAGCCGTTCAGGGTGGCGCGTACGACGTTGTATGGATTGGTTGAACCAATACATTTCGCCAATACGTTGGTCACGCCCATGACTTCGAAGATGGCGCGCATTGCACCGCCGGCAATAATACCGGTACCTTCGGAAGCAGGCTGGATGAACACCTTGGCAGCACCATGAACACCGGTAACAGCGTGATACAGGGTGCCATTGTTCAGGCTTACCTTGATCATGCTGCGACGAGCTTCGTCCATCGCCTTTTGCACGGCAACCGGCACTTCACGCGCCTTGCCCTTGCCCATACCTACGCCACCATCACCGTCACCTACTACGGACAGTGCGGCGAAACTCATGATCCGGCCACCCTTCACCACTTTGGTGACGCGGTTGACGCCGATCATTTTCTCGCGCAAACCATCGGTTTGCTGCTGTTCAATTTCAACTTTTGCCATCATCAACCTCAGTCTTTAGAAGGACAAGCCGTTTTCACGCGCGGCATCAGCCAGCGCCTTGATACGGCCATGGTACTTGTAGCCGGAACGGTCAAATGCAACAGTGGTGATCCCTGCAGCCTTGGCCTTTTCCGCGATACGCTTACCGACCACTGCGGCAGCGGCGACATTGCCACCGTTCTTGATGTCGTTGCGAACTTCGACCTCAAGGGTGGAAGCACTAGCAAGCACCTTGTCACCAGTTTCGGCAATAATCTGAGCATAGATGTGGCTGTTGCTACGATGCACACTCAGGCGGATAGCTTTCAACTCGGCGATCTTGGCACGGGTTTTACGTGCACGACGCTGACGTGAATTCACATTACTCATAGCTACACCTTACTTCTTCTTGGTTTCTTTGATAATCACCACTTCATCGGCATAGCGAACACCCTTGCCCTTATAAGGCTCTGGAGCGCGGTACGCACGAATCTGCGCGGCAACCTGACCAACCACCTGCTTGTCGGCACCGGTCAGCACGATCTCGGTAGGAGACGGTGTTTGCACGGTGACGCCTTCAGGCATCTTGTGGTTCACTGGATGGGAAAAACCCAGGTCCAGGTTCAGGCTAGTGCCCTGCGCCTGCGCCTTGTAACCCACACCAACAAGAGTGAGCTTGCGGGTAAAACCCTGAGAAACACCTGTTACCATATTGAACACCAAGGCACGCAAAGTACCGGACATGGCACGTGCATGTTGCGACTCACGGGCAACAGCAAATGTCAGATTGTCGCCGTCACGCTCGATCGCAACATCGCCACTCAACGGGAGGGACAACTTGCCGAGCGGGCCGCTGACTGCAATATTGCCAGCGCTCAATACCACTTCAACCTTGGCGGGGATAGCGACTGGATTTTTAGCTACACGAGACATTGCTTTTTCCTTAAGCCACTACGCACAGCACTTCGCCACCGATACCGGCGTCACGTGCTTTACGATCAGTCATTACACCCTTGGATGTGGAAACAATCGTCACACCCAACCCATTCATTACCACTGGAATCTCTTGATTGCCGCGATAGATGCGCAGGCCTGGACGGCTTACGCGCTCAATCTTCTCAATCACTGGACGGCCAGCATAGTACTTCAAGCTGATGTTGAGCTGCGGCTTGCCATCGGCATCCTGCACAGCGAAATCATCAATGTAGCCTTCATCCTTCAGCACAGCTGCAATAGCACGCTTGAGCTTGGATGACGGCATGGAAACAGAGACCTTGTTGGTGCTTTGCGCATTACGGATACGCGTCAGCATATCGGCAATCGGATCACTCATACTCATACTAAATTCCTCCGTTACCAGCTAGCCTTGGTGACGCCTGGCACTTCGCCACGCATCATCAATTCGCGCAACTTACCACGCGCAATGCCGAATTTACTGAATACACCACGTGGACGGCCAGTCAACGCGCAGCGGTTACGCTGGCGGACAGGGCTGGAATTACGCGGCAGACTTTGCAACTTGTTGCGTGCGGCACGACGGTCTTCGGCAGATGCATTGGCATCATTGATGACCGCAACCAATTCAGCACGCTTGGCTGCATATTTCTTCACTGTGTCGCGACGCTTTTGCTCGCGCTCGATCATGCAGGTTTTTGCCATGATTAGTTCCTAAATGGGAAGCTGAATGCGGAGAGGAGCGCACGCGCCTCTTCATCAGTCTTTGCAGTGGTAGTGATGGTGATATTCAACCCGCGCAATGCATCGATCTTGTCGTATTCGATTTCCGGGAAAATGATTTGCTCACGCACACCCAGATTGTAATTGCCACGACCATCGAAGGACTTAGGGGAAATACCGCGGAAGTCACGAATACGAGGAATAGCCACTGTGATCAGACGATCCAGGAATTCGTACATATGCTCACGACGCAGCGTCACCTTGCAACCAACAGGGTAGCCATCGCGGATTTTGAAGCCGGCGATGGACTTCTTGGCTTTGGTCACGACAACCTTTTGACCTGCGATCTTTTCCAGGTCAGCCACGGCGTTTTCCATGACCTTCTTGTCAGCAACAGCCTCGCCCACACCCATATTCAAGGTGATCTTTTCAATGCGAGGCACTTCCATCACAGACTTGTAGTTAAACTGCTCAACCAGCTGCTTAACCACGGTGTCCTTATAAAAATCTTTTAAACGAGCCATGATCTACCCTTATGCGTCCACAACTTCGCCACTGGACTTAAATACGCGAACCTTGCGGCCATCGTCCAACGTCTTGAAGCCAACGCGATCACCCTTCTGGGTGGCACGATTGAATAAAGCAACATTAGAGACGTCGACTGGCATCTCCTTACTGATGATACCGCCAGCCACACCACGCATTGGGTTGGGCTTGGCATGCTTCTTGACGACATTGATACCTTCGACCAGAACCTGGCCTGTCGCCAACACGCGCAGCACGGTACCGCGCTTGCCTTTATCTTTACCTGTATTCAGGATGACTTCATCACCCTTGCGAATCTTACTCATCCAGCAACTCCTTATAGAACTTCGGGTGCCAGAGAAACGATCTTCATGAAACGCTCGCCACGCAGCTCACGTGTCACCGGCCCGAAAATACGGGTGCCAATCGGTTCCAGCTTGTTGTTCAACAATACTGCAGCGTTGCTATCGAACTTGACCAGGGAACCGTCTGGACGACGAACACCCTTGGCGGTACGAACAACAACCGCGCTATAGACCTCGCCTTTTTTGACGCGACCACGTGGGGCAGCATCCTTCACACTGACTTTGATGATGTCACCAATGCCTGCATAACGACGCTTAGAACCACCCAACACCTTGATGCACATAACAGAGCGTGCACCGGTGTTATCGGCAACATCCAGCCGAGACTGCATTTGAATCATGAGAATAATCTCCAACTTAATCCGTTAAACCAACACCAGCCGCTTGTCAAAAACGGCTGACAGCACCACGGTCAGTATTGGGGCGCCAGCTTGTTGGGCGCCAAAAGGTCCGACATTATATATTGCCCTTCCAAGCGATTGCAAGTGGAAGGGCAATTTTTATTACACAATACGTGCTTTTTCTACAATCTTGCTAACGCGCCAAGTCTTGGTCTTGGAAAGCGGACGGCTTTCCTCGATCACGACCAGGTCGCCTTCCTTGCACTCATTGTTTTCATCGTGAGCATGGAACTTGTTGGAACGACGCACGACCTTGCCGATCAAAGGATGTTTCACCTTACGCTCGACTAGAACGGTCACAGTCTTGTCCATCTTGTCGCTTACTACACGGCCACTCAAAGTGCGAACTAGTTTTTCAGTTTGATTTTCGCTCATAATGACTCCGCTTAAGCTTGACTTGCATTAGCCGCTTTGGCTTTTTCAGCAAGCACAGAACGAACGCGAGCGATATCACGGCGCACTTTGCCTACTTGGTCAACTTTGTTCAACTGCTGAGTGGCAAGCTGCATGCGCAAGGAGAATTGCGCACGGCGCAATTCGATCAGCTCATTGTTCAACTCTTCAACAGTCTTGTTTCTCAATTCGGACGCTTTCATGACTAGCTCCCAATATGACGTGTAATGAAGGTAGTCTCGATTGGCAGCTTCGCAGCAGCCAGACGGAACGCTTCACGTGCCAGCTCTTCACTGACACCGTCCATTTCATACAACATCTTGCCAGGCTGGATCTGGGCAATGTAGTACTCAGTACTACCCTTACCGTTACCCATACGCACTTCAGCAGGCTTCTTGGAAATCGGCTGATCTGGGAAGACGCGGATCCATACACGACCGCCACGCTTGATATGACGGGTCATCACACGACGAGCCGCTTCAATCTGGCGTGCGGTCAGACGACCACGACCAATTGCCTTCAGACCGAACTCGCCAAAGCTTACCTTGTTACCGGTAGTTGCGATGCCCTTGTTGCGGCCTTTCTGCATCTTACGGAATTTCTGTCTAGCTGGTTGCAGCATTTTTTGCCCCCGACTTTCTTACTTTCTTTTCTGGCTCAGCAGGTTGAGCGGCTTGTTCGAGCTTGTTGCCGAACACTTCGCCCTTGAACACCCATACCTTGATACCGATGATACCGTAGGTAGTCTTTGCTTCTGCCACACCGTAATCGATATCGGCACGCAATGTATGCAAAGGCACACGGCCTTCGCGATACCATTCAGTACGCGCGATTTCGATACCATTCAAACGACCCGAACTCATGATCTTGATGCCTTGGGCACCCAGGCGCATCGCGTTCTGCATCGCACGCTTCATGGCACGGCGGAACATCACGCGCTTTTCAAGCTGCTGGGCAATGCTTTCGGCGATCAGTGTCGCATCGATCTCAGGCTTGCGGACTTCTTCAATGTTCAAGTGAACAGGAACACCCATCAAGCCTTGCAAGCCGGAACGCAAGGACTCGATGTCCTCGCCCTTCTTGCCGATCACGATGCCAGGGCGTGCGCTGTAGATGGTGATCTTGGCGTTCTTGGCAGGACGCTCGATCACGATCTTGCTTACAGCAGCATGAGCGAGCTTCTTCTTCAGAAATTCGCGCACCTTGATGTCACTGCTCAGCATCGCAGGGAAATTATTACTATTGGAATACCAACGAGAAGACCAGTTCTTCTGGACGCTCAGACGGAAACCAAACGGATGAATTTTCTGACCCATAACGATTCCTTTAGTTACCAACGGTCACAGTAATGTGACAAGTTGGCTTGATAATCCGTCCAGCGCGACCCTTGGCACGAGCGCGAATACGCTTCAATACCAGACCCTTGTCGACATAAATCGAAGTCACCCTCAACTCATCGATATCTGCGCCTTCATTGTGCTCTGCATTGGCAATGGCAGACTCAACCACCTTCTTGATGATTTCAGCACCTTTCTTAGGCGTGAAATTCAGGATATTGAGTGCATTGTCAACTTTCTTGCCGCGGACCAAGTCAGCAACCAAGCGAGCCTTTTGTGGGGACAGATGAACACCTCTTAATACTGCAGATACTTCCATCGTCTTCTCCTACCTCTTGGCCTTCTTGTCGGCAGCATGACCCTTAAACGTACGGGTCAGCGCAAATTCGCCGAGCTTGTGACCTACCATGTTTTCAGAAATCAACACCGGCACATGCTGCCTGCCGTTGTGAACCGCAATGGTCAAACCAATGAAATCAGGCAGGATGGTAGAACGACGGGACCAAGTCTTGATTGGCTTCCTGTCGCGTGTGGCTGCAGCAGCCTCTACTTTCTTAGCCAGATGGCCATCAACGAATGGCCCTTTCTTAATTGAACGTGCCATATTGATTACCTCTTATTCGCAGGACGACGGCTGACGCGCATGTTATCCGTACGCTTATTGCTACGTGTACGATAACCCTTTGTTGGCAGACCCCATGGGCTGACAGGGTTCATACCAGCAGCAGTCTTACCTTCACCACCACCGTGCGGGTGATCGACAGGGTTCATGACCACACCGCGGACGGTAGGACGAACACCACGCCAGCGCACAGCACCAGCCTTACCGATGGAGCGCAGGGAATGCTCTTCATTACCCACTTCACCAATGGTTGCCTTGCAGTCGACGTGCACGCGGCGAACTTCGCCGGAACGCAGACGCAGCTGAGCATAACTGCCTTCGCGCGCCAACAACTGCACGGAAGTACCAGCGGAACGCGCAATTTGCGCACCCTTGCCAGGCTGCAACTCGATGCAATGGATGGTGCTACCGACAGGAATGTTGCGCAAAGGCAATGTATTACCTGCACGGATAGGCGCATCGGAACCGCTCACCAATTGCGCACCAGCGGAAACACCGCGCGGTGCAATGATGTAGCGACGCTCGCCGTCTGCATACACCAGCAATGCCAGGTGCGCGCTGCGGTTTGGATCGTACTCCAGACGCTCGACCTTGGCAGGAATGCCATCCTTGTTACGACGGAAGTCAACAACACGGTAATGCTGCTTGTGACCACCACCTTGATGGCGAGTCGTGATATGACCGTTATTATTACGACCAGCTTTCTTGCTCTGCTTCTCCAGCAGCGGCGCATAAGGCTTACCCTTGTGCAGCTCAGGTGTCACCACCTTGACTACGGCGCGCCGGCCTGGGGAAGTAGGCTTGACTTTAATCAGTGCCATGATTTCTCCTATTCGCCCGCTGCGAAGTTAATTTCTTGACCTGGCTTCAGGCTCACATAAGCCTTCTTCCAGTCCTTGCGGCGGCCGAATGTACGACCAGCGCGCTTTACCTTGCCACCCACGTTGACAACCGTCACGGCATCAACTTCCACCTTGAACACCAATTCAACCGCAGCCTTGATTTCAGGCTTGGTTGCATCAGTACGCACGCGGAAAGCGATTTGCTGATGCTTGTCAGCAACACGGGTAGCCTTTTCTGTAATTTGTGGCGCAAGAATGACTTGCAACAAACGTTCCTGAGTACTCAATGCGCTCATGCCAGGATCTCCTCAAGCTTCTTAACAGCACCTGCAGTAGCCAGAACTTGCGGGAAGCGCACCAAGCTTACAGGATCAACATATTGCGCTTCGAGAACCAGAACGTGTGGCAGGTTGCGAGCGGACAAATACAAGTTTTCATCAAACTTATCCACCAACACCAGCAAGCCTTCGTTGTAGCCAAGACCCTTGATTTTCTCAACCAATTGCTTGGTCTTTGGCGTATCGACCGCAAATTCCTCAACCGCACTCAGGCGATCTTGACGCACCAGCTCGGACAAGATGGAACGCACACCGGCACGATAGGCCTTGCGGTTGATCTTGTGGCTGAAGTTTTCGTCAGGAGTGTTAGGGAATGCACGACCACCTCCGCGCCAGATGGTGCTGGAGCTCATACCGGAACGAGCACGACCGGTACCCTTCTGATTCCACGGCTTCTTGGTAGTGTGACTGACTTCCGCACGAGTCAATTGAGCGCGAGTTGCAGTGCGTGCGTTTGCCTGATAGGCGACCACAACTTGATGCACCAACGCTTCATTGAATTCACGACCGAAAGTCGTTTCAGAAACAGCCAAACCAGCCTTAGCGGGCTTGCCATTCTTATCGATTAACTTGATTTCCATTATGCCTTCACCTTCACACTAGGGCGCACGACAACATCGCCGCCTTTAGAGCCAGGAATCGCACCCTTGATCAACAACAGGTTACGCTCAGCATCCACACGCACGATCTCAAGATTCTGTACGGTGGTCTTCACAGCACCCAGGTGACCAGGCATGCGCTTACCAGGGAAAACGCGGCCAGGATCCTGCGCCATACCGATGGAGCCGGGCACATTGTGGGACCTGGAGTTACCGTGGGAAGCACGATTGGAAGCAAAATTGTGACGCTTGATAGCACCTGCAAAACCCTTACCCAGGGAAGTGCCGGTGACATCAACCAACTGGCCAGCCTGAAACAGCTCGACAGTGATCTGGCCGCCTACATTGTAGTTAGCCAATACGTCATCAGAAACAGGGAATTCCTTGATACCAGCACCAGCAGCAACGCCGGCTTTGGCATAATGACCGGTCAATGCCTTACCAATGCGGCTGGCACGACGCTCACCGTAAGCAACTTGAAGGCTGGTATAGCCGTCGCTTGCAGCAGTCTTGATCTGTGTCACACGGTTAGGTACGACCTCCAGCACTGTTACCGGAACGCTTTCGCCTTCATCGGTAAAAATGCGGGTCATGCCCACCTTGCGACCAATAAGCCCTAAGCTCATGATCGATTCCTTATAATAATTAAAAAGGCCGATTACAATTGACCGACCCGGGTACGCGAAAGGGTCGGATTATATCCGACCCACTTCAAAAACACAAGTTACAGCTTGATTTCTACATCAACGCCAGCTGGCAGGTCCAGCTTCATCAATGCATCAACCGTCTTGTCAGTAGGATCAACAATGTCCATCAAGCGCTGATGAGTACGGATTTCGAACTGATCGCGAGATGTCTTATTGACGTGGGGAGAACGCAGAATATCAAAGCGCTCAATACGAGTTGGCAAAGGTACGGGACCTTTGACCACTGCACCAGTACGCTTGGCCGTTTCAACGATCTCAAGTGCGGACTGATCAATCAGACGATAATCAAACGCCTTGAGGCGGATACGGATTTTTTGAGCTGCCATGTTATTTCCTTAAAGAGCGATATTTCTAAAGAGCGAAAAGGCCGCAGGCATCAAATGCTTGCGGCCCAACCAGAATGACTTACTCTACGATCTTAGCCACAACACCGGCACCGACGGTACGGCCGCCTTCACGAATCGCGAAGCGCAGACCTTCTTCCATCGCGATCGGCGCGATCAGGGAGACGGTGATGGAGACGTTGTCGCCCGGCATGACCATTTCGGTACCCGCTGGCAGTTCTACTGCGCCGGTCACGTCGGTGGTGCGGAAGTAGAATTGTGGACGGTAGCCGTTGAAGAATGGGGTATGGCGGCCGCCTTCGTCCTTGCCCAGCACGTAGATTTCGGCAGTGAATTTGGTGTGCGGCTTGATGGAGCCTACCTTGGAGAGCACTTGGCCGCGCTCGACTTCTTCACGCTTGGTACCACGCAGCAGTACGCCGACGTTGTCGCCCGCTTGACCTTGGTCGAGCAGTTTGCGGAACATTTCGACACCGGTACAGGTGGTCTTGAGGGTTGGCTTGAGGCCGACGATTTCGATTTCGTCGCCAACTTTGACGATGCCACGTTCTACACGGCCGGTCACGACGGTACCACGACCGGAGATGGAGAATACGTCTTCTACTGGCATGAGGAAGGTGCCGTCAACTGCACGCTCCGGTGTCGGGATGTAGCTGTCCAGGGCTTCTGCCAGACGGAAGATGGCAGGTTCGCCGATGTCGGATTGGTCGCCTTCGAGGGCGAGCTTGGCGGAGCCCTTGACGATGGGGGTGTCGTCTCCAGGGAATTCGTACTTGGAGAGGAGTTCGCGCACTTCCATTTCAACGAGTTCGAGCAGTTCTGCGTCGTCGACCATGTCGGCCTTGTTCAGGAAGACGATGATGTAGGGTACGCCAACTTGACGGGCGAGCAGGATGTGTTCGCGGGTTTGTGGCATGGGGCCGTCAGCAGCCGAGACGACAAGGATAGCGCCGTCCATTTGGGCTGCGCCGGTAATCATGTTCTTGACGTAGTCGGCGTGGCCTGGGCAGTCAACGTGAGCGTAGTGACGAGTCTCTGTTTCGTATTCTACGTGGGAGGTGTTGATGGTGATGCCGCGAGCCTTTTCTTCCGGCGCGTTGTCGATCTGGGAGTAGTCCTTGGCTTCGCCACCAAATTTCTTGGTCAATACGGTGGTGATCGCAGCTGTCAGTGTGGTCTTGCCGTGGTCAACGTGTCCAATCGTCCCTACGTTTACGTGCGGCTTCGTCCGCTCAAATTTACCTTTTGCCATTTCCGTTTCCTTTAATTATCTATTCTATTTTGCTTAGATATTATTCAATTACTTCTTGTTAATAATGGCTTCTGCCACGTTTCTCGGAGCTTCAGAGTAGTGCTTGAACTCCATGCTGTAGGTCGCACGACCTTGCGTCAAGGAACGCACTGTTGTGGCATAACCAAACATTTCAGACAAAGGCACTTCTGCACGGATAGCCTTGCCACCGCCAGCCAGATCATCCATACCCTGGATCACACCGCGACGGGAAGACAAGTCACCCATGACGTCGCCCATATAATCTTCAGGCGTTTCCACCTCAACCGCCATGATAGGCTCCAGCAGGATCGGATCGGCCTTGCGCATACCATCCTTGAACGCCATGGAAGCCGCCATCTTAAAGGCGTTTTCGTTGGAGTCAACATCGTGGTACGAGCCGTCAAACAGGGTAACCTTGACATCCACAACCGGGAAGCCGGCCAGCACGCCGCTAGGAATAGTTTCGCGCAGACCCTTATCCACCGCAGGAATGAATTCGCGCGGCACGGTACCACCCTTGATTTGGTCGACGAACTCATAGCCCTTGCCAGCTTCGTTCGGCTCCATCTTGATCCATACGTGACCGTACTGACCCTTACCACCGGACTGTTTGACGAACTTGCCTTCGACTTCGACAGATTTCTTGATCGCTTCACGATAAGCCACTTGCGGAGCGCCAACATTGGCTTCCACGTTGAACTCACGCTTCATGCGGTCAACCAGAATTTCCAAGTGCAATTCGCCCATACCGGAAATAATGGTCTGATTGGTCTCTTCATCAGTACGCACGCGGAAAGAAGGATCTTCCTGCGCGAGACGGCTAAGGGCCAAGCCCATTTTTTCCTGGTCACTCTTGGTCTTTGGTTCAACAGCCACGTGAATAACTGGCTCAGGGAACACCATACGCTCAAGAATGATAGGATGATCCAGCGAGCACAGAGTCTCACCAGTAGTGACATCTTTCAAGCCGATACAGGCAGCAATGTCGCCAGCGCGGATTTCTTCAATCTCATTCCGATCATTCGCGCTCATCTGCACGATACGGCCGATACGCTCCTTACGACCACTGGTGGAGTTGTAAACCGTCTCACCCTTGGTCAGAACGCCGGAATACACACGCACGAATGTCAACTGACCGACGAATGGATCGCTCATGAGCTTGAACGCCAACGCAGAGAAGTGCTCCTTATCATCTGCCTTACGGGTCAATGGCTCGCCAGTTTCGCTCTCGCCAGCCACATCAGGAATATCCACGGGCGAAGGCAAGAAGTCCAGAACGGCGTCCAACATACGTTGCACACCTTTGTTCTTGAACGCGGAACCGCACAGCATAGGCTGAATTTCGGTAGCGATAGTGCGTTGACGCAAGCCGGCAATGATGTCCGCCTCGGACAATTCACCACTTTCCAGATACCTATTCATCAGCTCTTCAGAAGCTTCGGCAGCGGATTCGATCATCTTCTCGCGCCACTCATTGGCAGTATCGACGAGATCGGCAGGAATATCCTTGTACTCGAACTTCATGCCCTGGGAAGCATCATCCCAGAAGATCGCCTTCATCTTGATGAGGTCAACCACGCCAGCGAAAGTATCTTCAGCACCGATAGGGATCACCACAGGCACAGGATTACCCTTGAGGCGAAGCTTCATCTGCTCGACAACCTTGAAGAAGTTGGCACCAGTACGGTCCATCTTGTTCACAAAGGCCAAACGAGGCACCTTGTGCTTGTTGGCCTGACGCCACACAGTCTCGGACTGAGGCTGCACACCACCCACCGCACAGTACACCATGCAGGCACCATCCAACACACGCATGGAACGCTCAACTTCAATCGTAAAGTCTACGTGCCCAGGGGTGTCAATAATGTTGATGCGATGCTCAGGACGGGACAAATCCATGCCTTTCCAGAAACAGGTCACAGCGGAAGAGGTGATCGTGATGCCACGCTCCTGCTCCTGCTCCATCCAGTCAGTCGTCGCAGCGCCATCATGCACTTCACCCAGCTTATGAGTAACCCCGGTATAAAACAGGATACGCTCAGAAGTCGTAGTTTTACCAGCATCAATATGCGCACTGATACCGATATTGCGATAGCGTTCAATAGGGGTTTTGCGAGCCACAGTAATTACCTAACTTAAAATTTGTCTGAGTTTAGAAACGGAAATGCGAGAATGCCTTATTGGCTTCTGCCATACGGTGAACTTCTTCACGCTTCTTGATAGCAGCACCGCGGCCTTCAGAGGCTTCGATCAACTCAGCAGCCAAACGCAGACCCATGGACTTTTCGCCACGCTTGCGGGCAGCATCACGCAACCAGCGCATGGCCAGCGCATTGCGGCGTGCGGGACGCACTTCAACAGGCACCTGGTAGTTTGCACCACCAACGCGACGGCTCTTCACTTCCACGACAGGGCGCAGATTACCGATTGCCAGGGTAAATACTTCCAGCGCTTCCTTGCCGCTCTTTTGTGTGATTTGGTCAAATGCGCCGTACAGGATACGCTCTGCAACCGACTTCTTGCCGCCGGTCATCAGCACATTAACGAACTTTGAAACCTCCTGGCTACCGAACTTAGGGTCAGGCAGGATGTTACGCTTGGGAACTTCTCTACGTCTTGGCATGGCTTTCTCGATTCCTTAAACTTTGGGCCGCTGTGATTAAGCAGCCTTAGGGCGCTTAGCACCGTACTTGGAGCGGGCCTGCTTACGGTCTTTAACACCAGCAGTATCCAGGCTACCGCGCACCATGTGGTAACGCACACCTGGCAAGTCCTTTACACGACCGCCGCGCAACAGAACAACAGAGTGCTCTTGCAGGTTGTGGCCTTCACCGCCGATATAGCTAATCACTTCATAGCCATTGGTCAGGCGCACCTTGGCAACCTTACGCAAAGCGGAGTTAGGTTTCTTAGGGGTTGTGGTGTAAACACGAGTACATACACCACGCTTTTGTGGGCAGCTCTCAAGCGCTGGCACCTTGCTCTTAGCAACTACTTTTTGGCGCGGCTTGCGCACTAATTGATTGATGGTTGGCATAACCTTTAGCCTTTATATTTTAACCGCTAAAAATTACGGGATGGCGAAACGCCATCCCGGAAAACTTAGCATTTTATTTAGCGTTCAATGTGTTGTCAAGCAACCTCAGGATTTCCAGAGGTTTCTTCCACCTGCACATCTCCAGCATCTTCAATGATGGCAGGTGCTGAATCTACACCTGCAACATTACGTTTGCGTGTTTCATGATAGGCAAGACCGGTTCCGGCAGGAATCAATCGACCCACGATGACGTTCTCCTTCAGGCCACGCAACTCGTCGCGCTTGCCCAGGATCGCGGCTTCAGTCAGGACGCGAGTGGTTTCCTGGAACGACGCTGCGGAGATGAAGGAATCCGTAGACAGCGACGCCTTGGTAATACCCAGCAATACATACTCGAAGCTGGCTGGACGTCCGTCTTCCGCCAATACACGCTCGTTCTCTGTCAGCACATCGGCACGCTCGACCTGCTCGCCCAAGATGAAGCTGGTATCGCCCGCATCGGTGATGCGTACGCGACGCAGCATCTGGCGCACGATCACTTCAATGTGCTTGTCGTTGATCTTCACGCCTTGCAGACGGTAAACGTCCTGCACTTCGTCAATGATGTAGCGCGCCAGGGCTTCGCGGCCTTGCAGTCTCAAGATGTCTTGAGGATCAGCGGGGCCGTCGACGATGCTTTCGCCCTTGGTCACCACTTGGCCGTCATGCGCCGTTACGTGCTTGTCCTTAGGAATCAGGAACTCATTGGAAACACCGTCGAGGTCGGTAATGACCAGACGCTGTTTGCCCTTGGTGTCCTTACCGAAGGAAATCGTACCAGTCACCTCGGCCAACAAACCGGCATCCTTTGGCGAACGTGCCTCGAATAGCTCAGCCACGCGCGGCAGACCGCCGGTAATGTCACGGGTCTTGGAAGATTCCTGCGGAATACGCGCCAGCACTTCACCGACACCGACTTCCTGGCCGTCCTTCACGGTAATGATGCAACCGAGCTGGAAGGTCACGCTCACAGGCGCTTCACCACCTGCCACCTTGACTTCGGCGCCATTGGCATCGAGCAGCTTCACTTGCGGGCGCAGGCCCTTGGATTGACCGGCACGCTGCTTCGGATCAATCACCACCAAGGAAGACAAGCCGGTCACTTCATCGACTTGCTTCGCAACGGTCACGCCTTCTTCGACGTTCTCGAACTTCACGCGACCAGCGTACTCGGTAATGATCGGACGGGTATGCGGATCCCAGGTCGCCAATGCCTGGCCGGCCTTGACCTGCTTGCCATCGGTGATCTGCAAGGTCGCACCGTAAGGCACCTTGTGACGCTCTCGCTCGCGGCCGTTTTCATCCTGGATGATGGCTTCGCCGTTACGCGAAATCACTACCTGCTCGTTACGGGCATTAGTCACATAACGCATGGTCGATGTGAAATGCACGATACCGTTGGACTTGCTCTCGACCTGGCTGACGGAAGCTGCACGCGATACCGCACCACCGATGTGGAAGGTACGCATGGTCAGCTGGGTGCCAGGCTCACCGATGGATTGCGCCGCGATCACGCCGACAGCCTCGCCCATGTTGATGAGCTTGCCACGGCCCAAGTCGCGGCCATAGCATTTGGCGCAAATGCCGTAGCGAGTATCACAAGTCAGCGCGGTACGCACCTTGACTTCATCAATGCCCAAGGCATCGATATGCTCGACCTCATCTTCGGTGAGCAATGTGCCTGCCGGATAAACCACTTCCTGGGTTTCAGGATTCAGCACATCCAGCGCTGCGACACGGCCGAGGATACGGTCATGCAACGGCTCGACCACTTCACCACCCTTGACTAACGCCTTGGTGTACAGGCCTTCTGTCGTACCGCAATCATGCTCGGTCACTACCAGGTCTTGGGTCACGTCGACCAGACGGCGGGTCAGGTAGCCCGAATTCGCAGTCTTCAACGCCGTATCGGCCAGACCCTTACGCGCACCGTGTGTTGAGATGAAGTATTGCAACACGTTCAGACCATCGCGGAAGTTCGCGGTAATCGGCGTTTCAATAATGGAACCGTCCGGCTTCGCCATCAGGCCGCGCATGCCGGCCAACTGACGCACCTGGGCTGCGGAGCCGCGAGCACCTGAGTCGGCCATCATGTAAATCGCGTTGAAGGACTCCTGCTTGATCGCCTTGCCGTCTGCATCCTTGGCCACTTTGCCGTCGGCGTCGTAAACAGTTTCTTCGCGCAACTGCTTCATCATGGCGTCGGCAACCTTGTCACCGGCGCGGCCCCAGATATCGACCACTTTGTTGTAACGCTCGCCCTGGGTCACCAAACCAGAAACATACTGGTCTTCGATTTCCTTGACTTCGGCTTCGGCAGAAGCAATCAGTTGCTCCTTCTCAGGCGGTACCAGCATATCGTTGATGCTGATGGAGATACCGGCGCGGGTTGCGTAGGTATAACCTGTGTACATGAGCTTGTCGGCGAAAATCACGGTCTCGCGGATGCCAACACGGCGGAAGCTCGCGTTGATCAGCCTGGAAATTTCCTTTTTCTTCAATGCCTTGTCAATCACGCTGAATGGCAGGCCTGCAGGCAGGATTTCTGACAGCAATGCACGGCCAACAGTAGTTTCATAGCGAGTAATCTTCTCGCGCTTCTGACCATCAAGCTCCACATCGTATTCACGCAACCGAACTGTGATACGGGCATGCAAATCGACGAGGCCGCTGTCGTATGCGCGCTGCACTTCTGCAATATTGGCAAAACGCATGCCCTCACCGCGCGCGGCCTTCTTCTCGCGCGTCATGTAGTACAGACCCAAGACGATATCCTGCGAAGGCACGATGATCGGCTCGCCGTTGGCGGGAGACAATACGTTGTTGGATGCCAGCATCAGGGTGCGGGCTTCCATCTGGGCTTCCAGGCTCAATGGCACGTGCACCGCCATCTGGTCGCCGTCGAAGTCGGCGTTGAACGCAGCACACACCAATGGATGCAACTGGATCGCCTTGCCTTCGACCAAGGTCGGCTCGAACGCCTGGATACCCAGACGGTGCAATGTAGGCGCACGGTTCAGCAATACCGGATGCTCGCGGATCACGTCTTCGAGGATATCCCAGACTTCTGGTCCTTCCTCTTCCACCTTCTTCTTGGCAGCCTTGATGGTCGTGGCTAGGCCAAGCACTTCCAGCTTGTGGAAAATGAACGGCTTGAACAGTTCCAGCGCCATCTTCTTCGGCAGGCCGCACTGGTGCAGCTTGAGCTGGGGACCGACCACGATCACGGAACGGCCGGAGTAGTCGACGCGCTTACCCAGCAGGTTCTGGCGGAAGCGGCCGCCCTTGCCCTTGATCATGTCAGCCAAGGACTTCAATGGACGCTTGTTGGCGCCGGTCATGACCTTGCCGCGGCGACCATTGTCCAGCAGCGAGTCTACCGCTTCCTGCAGCATACGCTTTTCGTTGCGCACGATGATTTCAGGCGCCTTCAGTTCCAGCAGTCGCTTCAGGCGGTTGTTGCGGTTGATGACGCGGCGATAGAGGTCGTTCAGGTCGGAAGTCGCGAAGCGGCCACCGTCCAACGGCACTAATGGGCGCAGTTCAGGGGGCAACACAGGCAGCACTTCCAGGATCATCCATTCCGGCTTGATGCCGGACTTCTGGAATGCTTCCAGCACCTTCAGGCGCTTGGCGATCTTCTTGATCTTGGCTTCGGAACCGGTTTCGCCGAGTTCGCGGCGCAGCTTCTCGATTTCGGTATGGATATCCATGGTGCGCAACAGCTCACGGACGGCCTCCGCGCCCATCACGGCGTTGAATTCGTCGCCGTGCTCCTCCACCTTGGCCAAGTAGTCGTCTTCAGTCAGCAACTGGCCACGGGTGAGCGGCGTCATGCCTGGATCGATGACGATGTATGCCTCGAAATAGAGCACGCGCTCGATATCGCGCAAGGCGATGTCCAGCACCATGCCCAGACGGCTGGGCAGGGACTTCAGGAACCAGATGTGGGCGACCGGACTGGCCAGCTCGATGTGCGCCATGCGTTCGCGACGCACCTTGGAAAGCGTCACTTCAACGCCGCACTTCTCGCAGATGACGCCGCGGTGCTTGAGGCGCTTGTACTTGCCGCACAAGCACTCGTAGTCCTTGATCGGGCCAAAGATCTTGGCGCAGAACAGGCCATCCCGCTCCGGTTTGAAGGTGCGGTAGTTGATGGTCTCGGGCTTCTTGACCTCGCCGTAGGACCAGGAGCGAATCTTTTCAGGAGAAGCCAGCGCGATCTTGATCGCGTCAAACTCTTCTTCCTGAGTGACCTGCTTGAATAAATCTAATAGAGCTTTCACGCGCGTTTCTCCTTAGTTGCGGTCAAGATCAATATCGATTGCGAGCGAGCGGATTTCCTTCACCAACACATTGAAGGACTCTGGCATGCCAGCGTCAATCTTGTGCTCACCCTTGACAATGTTTTCGTACACCTTGGTACGGCCGGACACATCGTCAGACTTCACAGTCAGCATTTCCTGCAAGGTATAGGATGCACCGTAGGCTTCCAACGCCCAGACTTCCATCTCACCGAAACGCTGGCCGCCGAACTGCGCCTTACCGCCCAATGGCTGCTGGGTAACCAGCGAGTAAGGACCGGTAGAACGAGCGTGCATCTTGTCATCGACCAAGTGGTGCAGCTTGAGCACGTGCATGTAGCCCACAGTGACCGGACGCTCGAAAGCATCGCCAGTACGGCCGTCGAACAAGGTCACCTGGGTCTTGCCGGAAGCGAACTGCAATTGCTGCGTACGCGGATCTTCATCGGGGAACGCCAGATCCAGCATAGCCTTGATATCAGCCTCGGTCGCGCCATCGAACACAGGGGTTGCAAACGGCACACCGTTCTTGAGGTTTCTTGCCAGATCGATGATTTCGTCATCGCTCAGGGCAGCGATATCCTCAGGCTTACCGTTGCTCTTGTTGTATATCTGCTCGAAGAAGCTGCGTAGCTCGGCAGTCTTGGCTTGCGCCTGCAACATGTTGCCGATACGGATACCAAGCCCCTTGGCGGCCCAGCCCAAATGCACTTCGAGAATCTGGCCGATGTTCATCCGCGATGGAACGCCCAACGGATTCAGCACGATGTCCATCGGCGTACCGTCGGCCATGTGCGGCATATCCTCGATCGGCACGATCTTGGAAACCACACCCTTGTTACCGTGGCGGCCCGCCATCTTGTCGCCGGGCTGGATACGGCGCTTGACGGCCAGGTAGACCTTGACCATCTTCTGCACGCCTGGAGGCAGTTCATCGCCCTGGGTCAGCTTGCGCTTCTTCTCTTCGAACTTGCTGTCGAACTCGATACGCGCCTGGGACAGGCTGTCACGCAGCTGTTCAAGCTGGCGTGCGGCATCTTCATCGCTCAGGCGGATGTCGAACCAGTCATAGCGCGCCAACCCTTCCAGGTATTCTGCAGTGACGGCTTCGCCCTTCTTGAGCTTTTGCGGACCGCCGGTCGCGACCTTGCCTTCGATCAGGCGGCGGATACGGCCGAACGCATCGTCTTCCACGATACGCATCTGGTCGGCCAGGTCCTGCTTGTAGTCGGCCAACTGATCGTCAATGATCTGCTGTGCCCGCGCATCGCGCTCGATGCCTTCGCGCGTGAACACTTGCACGTCGATCACGGTGCCGGACATGCCGGACGGCACGCGCAGCGAAGTATCCTTCACGTCGGACGCCTTCTCGCCGAAGATCGCACGCAGCAGTTTTTCTTCCGGGGTCAGCTGGGTTTCGCCCTTGGGCGTTACCTTGCCCACCAGCACGTCGCCCGCTTCGACTTCAGCGCCGATATAAATGATACCGGACTCATCCAGGCGGCCCAGCATGCGCTCGGACAGGTTGGAGATGTCGCGCGTAATTTCTTCCGCGCCCAGCTTGGTGTCGCGAGCGACAACGGACAACTCCTCGATATGGATGGAGGTATAGCGGTCATCAGCCACTACACGCTCGGAAATCAAGATTGAGTCTTCGAAGTTGTAACCGTTCCAAGGCATGAAGGCGACCAGCATGTTCTGGCCCAGTGCCAATTCGCCCATATCGGTGGAAGCGCCGTCGGCAATCACGTCACCGCGTGCCAGCACGTCGCCGACATTGACCAGCGGACGCTGGTTGATGTTGGTGTTCTGGTTGGAGCGGGTGTACTTGATCAGGTTGTAGATATCCACACCGACTTCGCCAGCGGCCGCTTCTTCGTCGTGCACGCGCACCACGATACGGCTGGAATCGACATAGTCGACCACGCCGCCACGGCGAGCCGTTACCACGGTGCCGGAGTCGACGGCCACGGTACGCTCGATACCGGTACCGACCACGGCCTTCTCGGCGCGCAGGCACGGCACGGCCTGACGCTGCATGTTGGCGCCCATCAAGGCGCGGTTCGCATCGTCATGCTCCAGGAACGGGATCAGGGATGCCGCAACGGATACGATCTGGCCCGGGGCTACGTCCATGTATTGCACGCGGTCCGGCTGCGCCATGGTGAATTCGTTATGGTAACGCGCAGAGACCAGGTCTTCCTTGAACTTGCCGGCCTTGTCCAGTTCGGAGTTGGCCTGTGCGATCATGTACTGGCTTTCCTCGATCGCGGACAAATAATCGATCTGGTCTGACACCTTGTTGTCCGCTACGCGGCGGTATGGCGTTTCCAGGAAACCGTACTGGTTGGTGCGGGAATACAGCGCCAAGGAGTTGATCAGACCAATGTTCGGACCTTCAGGCGTTTCAATCGGACAGACGCGGCCATAGTGCGTGGAATGCACGTCACGCACTTCGAAGCCCGCGCGTTCGCGAGTCAAGCCGCCTGGGCCCAAGGCGGAGACACGGCGCTTGTGCGTGATCTCGGACAACGGGTTGGTCTGGTCCATGAACTGCGACAGCTGCGAGGAGCCGAAGAATTCACGGATTGCGCTCGACACCGGCTTCGCATTGATCAAGTCGTGCGGCATCAGGTTGTCGGACTCAGCTTGCGACAAACGCTCCTTCACGGCGCGCTCGACACGCACAAGGCCTGCGCGGAACTGGTTCTCGGCCAGCTCGCCCACGGAACGGATACGACGATTGCCCAAATGGTCAATATCGTCGATTTCGCCACGGCCATTACGCAATTCAATCAATACCGCAATCACAGCCAGGATATCGTCGTTAGACAGCGTGCCAGCGCCTTCGGCGCCTTGCGGGCCAACCTTCTCATAGAAGCGGCGCAACCATGCTGCGGTACGCTCTTCAATCTTCTCAGGGAAAGCACGGCGATTGAACTTCATGCGGCCTACGGAAGACAAGTCATAACGGTCTTCGTTGAAGAACAAGCCTTCAAACAACGCCTGTACTGCTTCCTCGGTCGGCGGCTCGCCAGGACGCATCATGCGGTAGATGGCAACACGCGCGCTGTATTCATCCGGGATTTCATCAATACGCAATGTTTGCGAGATATAGTCGCCATGATCGAGATCATTTGCGTACAAAGTGCTGATCTTGCTAACTTCCGCTTCGCGCAGCTTGTCCAGCAAGGATTCCGTCACTTCGTCATTGGCATTGGCAACCACTTCGCCAGTGGACTTGTCCACGATGCCGGCAGCCAAGGAACGGCCCAGCAGGAACTCTTCAGGTACAGTGATCTTGCTGATTCCAGCCTTTTCCATGTCGCGGATGTGCTTGACGGTGATGCGCTTGTCCTTGGCAACGATGACCTTGCCATCCTTGTCCAGGATGTCGAACTTGGCTACTTCGCCGCGCAGGCGCTCCGGCACCAGCTCGAACTGCACGCCCTTCTTGGCGATATGGAAGGTGTCAAAATCGTAGAATGTTTCCAGAATTTGCTCTGGCGTGAAGCCGAGCGCTTTCAGGAGAATGGTCACCGGCATCTTGCGACGGCGGTCGACACGGAAATACAAATAATCCTTGGGGTCGAACTCGAAGTCGAGCCATGAGCCACGGTAAGGAATGATACGTGCGGAGAACAACAGCTTGCCCGAGCTGTGGGTCTTGCCGCGGTCATGCTCGAAGAACACGCCGGGGCTGCGGTGCAATTGCGAAACGATGACACGCTCGGTGCCATTGATCACAAAAGACCCGTTTTCTGTCATGAGTGGCAATTCACCCATGTAGACTTCCTGCTCCTTCACCTCCTTGACGGTAGGTTTGGAAGCCTCTTTATCCATAATGGTCAAGCGGACCTTGACGCGCAAAGGAGCGGCGTAAGTCAAACCACGCTGCTGACATTCCTTGACATCGAACGGCTCCTGGCCGAGGTTATAACTGACAAAGTCCAGTCGCGCATTGCCGGAATGGCTGACAATAGGAAAAACCGAACTGAATGCTGCTTGAAGGCCTGTGTCTGTACGCTTGTCGGCATGGACTTCAGCTTGCAAAAATGCAGCGTAAGACTCCAATTGCATGGCGAGCAGGTAAGGAACCTCCTGCACGCTTTCACGCTTGGCGAAACTTTTACGCAGACGTTTCTTTTCGGTAAAGGAATAGCTCATAGCATCTCCTGAGGATAGAGGGCAGAAGACAGCAGCCCGACGGGACTGCTGTCTTCTAACTTCTTAAAATGGTGAAGGCTGACAGTTTCCTGTCAGCCCATACACCATAATTTACAGCGGTATTACTTGATTTCAGCCTTAGCGCCAGCTTCTTCCAGTTTCTTAGCAGCAGCTTCAGCATCAGCCTTGGAAACGCCTTCCTTGATTGCCTTAGGAGCAGCGTCAACCAGGTCCTTGGCTTCCTTCAGACCCAGGGAAGTCAGTTCGCGAACAGCCTTGATCACGTTCACCTTGTTGTCGCCAGCAGAAGCCAGGATAACATCGAACTCAGTCTTTTCTGCAGCGGCCGCGCCAGCATCGCCACCAGCTGCAGGAGCAGCTACTGCAACAGCAGCTGCAGCTGCGGATACGCCAAACTTTTCTTCCAGATCCTTGATCAGCTCGGACAGTTCGAGAACTGTCAGGGAAGCGATAGCGTCAAGAATTTCTGCTTTAGATAATGCCATTTTGTTAATACTCCTGATAAATATTGATATTGATTAGGCTGCTTGCTTTTGGTCGCGCACTGCAGCAAGACCGCGTGCAAATTTCGTAGGCACTTCATTGAGCGTGCGTACGAACTGTGCAACAGGCGCCTGCATCGTGCCAAGCAACTTGGCCAGCAACTCTTCGCGGCTTGGCAGGGTAGCCAGGGCTTGCACACCCTTGGCATCCAGGACCTTGCCTGGCAAAGCGCCAGCCTTGATGACGAACTTGTCGTTGGCTTTGGCAAAATTGTTCAGAACCTTTGCCGCGGCAACTGGATCGGTGGAAATACCGAATACCAGCGGGCCTACCATGTCGTTCGCCAACCCAGAAAACTGTGTGCCGTCAACAGCGCGACGTACCAGGGTGTTCTTGAGAACACGCAGGTATACACCGGATTTTCTGGCTTCAGCACGCAACTTGGTCATGTCGCCCACTTCAATGCCACGATACTCAGCAAGAACAATTGCCTGGGCCTGCGCGACTTGCTCGCTAACCTCAGCAACTACTGCCTTTTTCTGCTCAAGATTAAGACTCAAGGTCTTCTCCTTCCGTTAATTAAGCATTTGCAGTCTCCTGCAAACACCTTCCCACGGCGACCTTTCATCAGGAATAAAAATCCTGTTCCGGGTAACGCCATCTGCGTAGGACTTGGCTAGAGTTCTGCCACCATTAAGCCCGCCTGGGCTCCTACGGTCTTTGACAACCCCATGGCTTGCGCCACGGGCCCAAAGTTCTTTGCGGCGCCGACTTACTTCAAGACGGCGCCTGATTCATTAAGCCAGGTTGGACTGGTCTACGCGCACACCGGCACCCATGGTGCTGGAAACGGAAACCTTCTTCAGGTAAACACCCTTAGACGAAGCCGGCTTGGCTTTGTTCAACGCATCCACAAGCGCAGCCAGGTTTTCCTTCAGCGCATCAACGCCAAAAGAAGCACGGCCGATGGTGCAATGTACGATGCCGCCCTTGTCGGTACGGTATTGCACTTGGCCAGCCTTGGCGTTCTTCACTGCAGTGGTCACGTCAGGAGTCACGGTGCCGACCTTGGGGTTAGGCATCAGGCCGCGAGGACCAAGCACTTGACCCAGGGTACCGACGATACGCATTGCATCCGGCGTTGCAATCGCAACGTCAAAGTCCAGCATGCCGCCCTTGACTTGCTCAGCCAGGTCTTCGAAACCAACGATGTCGGCACCAGCAGCCTTGGCTGCCTCGGCAGCAGCGCCCTGTGCGAATACGGCGATACGCTTGGTCTTGCCTGTACCATGCGGCAACACCAATGCGCCGCGCACCAACTGGTCTGACTTACGCGCGTCGATACCGAGATTGATCACGGCATCCACGGACTCATCAAACTTGGCAGTTGCAGTTTCCTTGACCAGAGCCAGGGCCTCAACAACGGGATATACCTTGTTACGATCAACCTTGGCGCGCAAGGCCTCGATACGCTTAGAAACGTTAGCCATTTACACACCCTCCACTTCGATACCCATACTGCGTGCGCTACCTGCGATAGTACGCACTGCCGCATCCAGATCGGCCGCCGTCAAATCAGGGGCCTTGGTCTTGGCGATCTCTTCCGCTTGTGCGCGGGTGATCTTGCCGACCTTGTCTGTGTGAGGACGCGGGGAACCCTTGTCGATCTTGGCCGCCTTCTTGATCAGGATGGTTGCAGGAGGCGTCTTCATCACAAAGGTGAAGCTCTTGTCTGCAAACGCAGTGATCACGACCGGAATCGGCAGGCCTGGTTCCAGGCTTTGAGTTGCTGCATTGAACGCCTTGCAGAACTCCATGATATTCAGGCCACGTTGACCCAATGCAGGACCAACAGGGGGACTTGGGTTGGCTTTACCTGCAGGAATCTGCAACTTGATATAGCCGATAACTTTCTTTGCCATCTTAAACTCCTAATTTGGGTCATAACGCTTGTTTGAACAAGCTCCCCAGTCATTAGATATGTGATGCACCAGCATCACGCTGAGCACTCCAAAACGTCGGAGTGCAAAAAGCCGCGCCTTGCCACCGGGCAAGACACAGCTCAATACCATTAAACCTCTTTTTCCACCTGGCTGAAATCCAACTCCACAGGTGTAGCACGACCGAAGATCACCACCGACACGCGCAGCTTGCTCTTTTCATAGTTGATATCTTCAACACTGCCAGAGAAGTCCTTGAACGGACCGTCAATCACGCGCACAGACTCACCCTTATCAAAAGTAAGCTTCCGCGTCGGATTGCTCTTGCTTTCATCCATGCGCTGCAGGATGATTTCAACTTCCTTGTCCTTGATCGGGGTCGGCTTCTGCGCAGTACCGCCGATAAATGCCGTCACACGGGGCGTACTCTTCACCAAATGCCAGCTCTCATCGCTCATCTGCATCTGAACCAGAACATAGCCCGGATACAATTTCCGCTCGGTAATGCTCTTGACGCCGTTCTTCATCTCGACGACTTCTTCGACCGGCACCAAGATATCGCCAAACAAATCACCGATATCAGAACGCGCAATGCGCTCTTCCAGCCCTTTCTTGACCGACTTCTCGAACCCGGAGAAGGCTTGTACGGCATACCACCGCATATTACTCATTACGCGCCCCTCCCCATCAACTGCTTCACAGCCCACATGAAGCCAATATCAACTATCCAGAGGAAAATGGCCATTACAATCACCAGCCCGAACACTGCAGCGGTGGTTTGTATCGTTTCCTTGCGGGTAGGCCAGACAACCTTGCGGGTTTCAACTACCGCTTCGCGCGCAAATGCAAACGCATTCTGCCCGGTAGGCGTCGTTTTCAGCACGAGCAGTGCAACAATAATCCCTGCCAAAAAGGCCAGAATACGCACTACCAGCGCCTGATCAGCCAGCAAATAAAAGCCGGCAACCCCAGCAGCAACCAGCAGCAGGGATATCACCAGCTTAATCTTTTCGGTCATATTTTGCACTTAATTAATGGCAGGCCAGGAGGGCCTCGAACCCCCAACCCTCGGTTTTGGAGACCGATACTCTGCCAATTGAGCTACTGGCCTGTAAAGCTTCACCAACACAATGGCCGCACATCTGTTTAAGGATGCACGGCCTAACGGGATATTACTCTACGATCTTAGCCACAACACCGGCACCGACGGTACGGCCGCCTTCACGAATCGCGAAGCGCAGACCTTCTTCCATCGCGATCGGCGCGATCAGGGAGACGGTGATGGAGACGTTGTCGCCCGGCATGACCATTTCGGTACCCGCTGGCAGTTCTACTGCGCCGGTCACGTCGGTGGTGCGGAAGTAGAATTGTGGACGGTAGCCGTTGAAGAATGGGGTATGGCGGCCGCCTTCGTCCTTGCCCAGCACGTAGATTTCGGCAGTGAATTTGGTGTGCGGCTTGATGGAGCCTACCTTGGAGAGCACTTGGCCGCGCTCGACTTCTTCACGCTTGGTACCACGCAGCAGTACGCCGACGTTGTCGCCCGCTTGACCTTGGTCGAGCAGTTTGCGGAACATTTCGACACCGGTACAGGTGGTCTTGAGGGTTGGCTTGAGGCCGACGATTTCGATTTCGTCGCCAACTTTGACGATGCCACGTTCTACACGGCCGGTCACGACGGTACCACGACCGGAGATGGAGAATACGTCTTCTACTGGCATGAGGAAGGTGCCGTCAACTGCACGCTCCGGTGTCGGGATGTAGCTGTCCAGGGCTTCTGCCAGACGGAAGATGGCAGGTTCGCCGATGTCGGATTGGTCGCCTTCGAGGGCGAGCTTGGCGGAGCCCTTGACGATGGGGGTGTCGTCTCCAGGGAATTCGTACTTGGAGAGGAGTTCGCGCACTTCCATTTCAACGAGTTCGAGCAGTTCTGCGTCGTCGACCATGTCGGCCTTGTTCAGGAAGACGATGATGTAGGGTACGCCAACTTGACGGGCGAGCAGGATGTGTTCGCGGGTTTGTGGCATGGGGCCGTCAGCAGCCGAGACGACAAGGATAGCGCCGTCCATTTGGGCTGCGCCGGTAATCATGTTCTTGACGTAGTCGGCGTGGCCTGGGCAGTCAACGTGAGCGTAGTGACGAGTCTCTGTTTCGTATTCTACGTGGGAGGTGTTGATGGTGATGCCGCGAGCCTTTTCTTCCGGCGCGTTGTCGATCTGGGAGTAGTCCTTGGCTTCGCCACCAAATTTCTTGGTCAATACGGTGGTGATCGCAGCTGTCAGTGTGGTCTTGCCGTGGTCAACGTGTCCAATCGTCCCTACGTTTACGTGCGGCTTCGTCCGCTCAAATTTACCTTTTGCCATTTCCGTTTCCTTTAACCGACTTTATCAAGTTAATGAGTGCGTTTAATATCCAAGCACCAAATGGTGCCCATGGCGGGAATCGGACCCGCGACCTCTCCCTTACCAAGGGAGTGCTCTACCACTGAGCCACATGGGCATTTTTCTTAAATTCTGAATTTTAAATGGAGCGGGCGACGAGGTTCGAACTCGCGACATCTTGCTTGGAAGGCAAGTGCTCTACCAACTGAGCTACACCCGCACATCTAACCAGAAATCTATGCCCTGGCCCCAAATTCTATGCTGGTGGAGGGGGAAGGATTCGAACCTTCGTACTCTGAGAGAACGGATTTACAGTCCGTCGCCTTTAACCACTCGGCCACCCCTCCAAACAGAACCCGGGATTATGCGTATATTTTGACTTAGTGTCAAACGCATTTTCAAAAAGAAATGGTGCCGGATGTCGGAATCGAACTGACGACCTTCGCATTACAAGTGCGCTGCTCTACCAACTGAGCTAATCCGGCACAACTGAAACTTTTATTACTACTTCACCACCCTTAATGATGGCTTTTTTACCACCGGCGCATCAGGCGAACTCCCAATACTCGCCTCACCGCCTTGAGCACCTTTTTCATCGGGATCCATATCTGGAGAATCCTCTTCGAAAAACATGCCTTGTCCATTCTCGCGAGCAAAAATTCCTCGCACCGCACTCATCGGCACATACAGCTCATTCGATGCACCATTGAAACGGGCTGAGAATGTAACAGCATCTGTTCCAATATGCAAACTTTTTGTAGCGCTGTAATTAATATTCAGCACTATCTGCCCGTCCTTCACATAGGCCATGGGCACTATCGTTTGCGCATTAACGACAACCAGCAAATGCGGCGTCAATCCGTTATCCGTGCACCACTCGTGAATAGCGCGCACCATATATGGCTTGGTCGAGGTAATTGCGCTCATTGGACCACCTATTTCCGCATCGCTTTTTCGGAGGGCGTCATCGCTTCGATGTAAGCCGGGCGAGAGAATATACGTTCCGCATACTTAAGTAAAGGGGCGGCTTGCTTCGGCAGCTCGATACCGTAATGGCCCAAGCGCCAGAGCAGCGGGGCGATGGCGACATCCAGCATGGAAAACTCGTCGCCCAGGATGTATTCCTGGCGGCTGAACAAGGGAACGATCTGGGTCAGGTTGTCGCGTATCGTCGCGCGCGCCTTGTCCGCAGCCTTGGCATTTCCAGACTCGATATCGTCTATATGGCTGAACAGCTGCTCTTCGAAGTTATGCAGGAATAAGCGGGCGCGGGCGCGCATCACGGGGTCGGCCGGCATCAATTGCGGATGCGGGAAGCGCTCATCGATATATTCGTTGATGATATTGGCCTGCTCGAGCACCAAGTCACGCTCAACCAGCACAGGCACCGTGTTATGCGGATTGATCACGGCCAAGTCTTCCGGCTTGTTTGCCATATCCACATCTATCACCTGGAAATCCATGCCCTTTTCGAACAGCACAATACGGCAACGATGGCTATAAGGACAGGTAGTACCGGAATACAAGGTCATCATAATTCATTATCTCACTTGAAGAATGCCCAGCAGGATGGATAGAACTCTGCCAGGGAATAAAGAAAGCTTTCAGCCGGATCATGCACACAACCGGTCAAAGTAAGGGCAAGATTGTACAGAAAGTGCGGACAAAATGAAAGATAATGTTTATTTTTAACTTAATAATCATCAAGTTATATTGGATTTTCAATATCGATAAACTCATGCTCCAATGCAAACTTTTCTGCCAGATGCATCCCCAGCGCCTCTATCCCATAACGTTCCGTCGCATGGTGTCCCGCGGCGATGTAGGCCACTCCCGTTTCGTGTGCCAGATGAAATATCTGCTCGGACACCTCTCCGCTGATGTAAAGGTCTACGCCAAGACTGATTGCCGTCTCGAAATAGCCTTGTGCACCGCCGCTACACCAAGCGACGCGGCGCACTTTTCTTTCTAAGTCGCCGAACACCTGCGGGGTACGGCGCAACTGGTTTGCCAGCGCACAAGAAAATGCTCCCAATGTAGCTTCAGCCGGCAGGGCGCCATACGCGATCAATCCTTGGTCGCCAGCCCACCCTTCCAGCGTTATGCCCATGATTTGGCCTAGCCGCGCGTTGTTACCAAGTTCCTTGTGGGCATCGAGCGGCAAGTGGTATGCAAGCAGGCTGATGTCATGCTGCAACAAGAACTTCAAGCGCGCATGCTTGACGCCTGTGACGACTGGAGATTCATTGCGCCAGAAATAACCATGGTGTACCAATATGGCATCGGCGCCAGCTTCCTGTGCCGCATCGAGCAAGGCCAGACTGGCTGTTACGCCCGTTACCAGCTTATTGACTTCACCACACCCCTGCACTTGCAGGCCATTCGGACAATAATCTTTGAAGCGCTCAACCTCAAGGAATTGTCCGGTATAATCAACCAGTTCTTTCAGCTTCATTTACACTCTCCAACATTTAGACTCGCACCACGTCGAAACCAACATGCGCAAACTCTGGCTTATTTTTGCACAGACAGTCACCATCAGTCTTGCTGCTCTTTTTGTGGTGCAGTTGTTTTACCCGCAATTGCTTCCCTTGAACGACAAGCCCGTTGCCGCCGTTAAGGAAGCGCCCACTTACAGCGACGCCGGCCAGGCCCAGCCAGGGTCCTACCGCCAGGCAGCCCAGGCGGCCATGCCCAGCGTCGTCAACATCTTCACCTCGAAAAAATCCAATCAGCCCATGGGCAATCCTTTTATGGATGACCCCTTGTTCCGCCACTTTTTCGGCGACCAGTTGGACGAGCAGCAAAGCCAGCGCGAGAACAGCCTGGGATCGGGCGTCATCGTCAACAGCCAGGGCCTGATCCTGACCAATCACCATGTCATTGAATCCGCTGACGAGATCGAGGTCGCGTTGCCGGACGGCAGGACCTTCCCTGCCCGTATCGTGGGCACCGATCCCGAAACCGATCTTGCCGTGCTCAAGATCAATGTCCGCAACCTGCCGGCCATCACGTTTGCACAACCCGGCAATATCAGCGTGGGCGATGTCGTACTCGCCATCGGCAATCCCTTCGGCGTCGGGCAAACCGTCACGCAAGGCATTATCAGCGCGCTTGGCCGCAGCCATCTTGGCATCAATACCTTTGAAAACTTCATCCAGACAGATGCGCCGATCAACCCCGGCAATTCCGGAGGCGCCCTGATCGATACCGAAGGCAACCTGGTAGGCATCAATAGCGCGATTTATTCCCGCAGCGGCGGATCCATGGGGATAGGCTTCGCTATTCCTGTGAGCCTGGTCAAGCAAGTCATGGAACAGATTATCCGCCAAGGCAGCGTGACCCGCGGCTGGATCGGCATAGAAGCACAGGACATTACGCCCGAACTGGCGGAATCATTCCGCCTGAAGCAAGTGCGCGGATCACTGGTAGCAGGCGTAGTGCGCGGAAGCCCCGCAGACAAGGCCGGGCTGCGCCCTGGCGATATCCTGCTGGAGATCGATGGCCGGGAGGTTATCGACAGCTCCACGATGCTGAACGTGATCTCCAACCTGAAGCCTGAAAAGAAAGTGCTGATCAAGGTTGCGCGCAACCAGAACGAACTGGTATTGCCCATCGTCATCGGCAAGCGCCCCACCCCTCAGCTTGCCAACAGCCGCGAATGAGGGATAGCCAGCTTCCCACCGGGCCGGCAGCCGCATCAATGTAGCTGTTGCTGGCTTTTTCTCTGGATCATGCTCGCCACCAGGATGCCAGCCTCATACAGCACCCATAACGGCACGGCCAGCATCACCTGGGAAATCACGTCGGGCGGCGTGAAGATCGCGCCAATGACGAACGCCCCGACAATCACATATGAGCGGGCCTCGCGCAAGGATGCGACACTGACGATACCAGCGCTCACCAGCAATACAACCGCGACCGGCACTTCAAATGCCAATCCGAAGGCAATAAAGAGGGTAATGGCAAAATCCAGGTATTTGCCGATGTCCGTCATGACCGCCACCCCTGCGGGTGCGGTGTGCGTAATGAAGCCGAATACGACGGGGAATACCAGAAAATAAGCGAACGCCATTCCAACCAGGAACAACATGGTGCTAGCAAACACAAGCGGCCCGATTAGGCGCCTTTCATGCGTATACAACCCTGGGGCGACAAATGCCCATATCTGGTAAAGGGTATGAGGCAGGGACAGCATGAATGCCGCCAGCAACACCACTTTCATGGGTACGAAGAATGGCGTCGTGACATCGGTCGCAATCATCTGCCCGCCGACAGGCAGGCTCTGCAACAAAGGCCGGGCCAGGAAGTGGTAGATGTCGTTGGCGAACGGAAACAGGACCAGCGTAATCAGCACGATGCCGATAATGATGCGCAACAAACGGTCCCGCAGCTCGATCAGGTGCGAGACGAAGGTATCTGAAGGGGTATTCAATCTGGCCTGCCGCGATCTTGTAAGCCGTCGTCCGTATTCTGGCCAGAGATCCGAGGTTCCGAATCTGGACTTTCCTGACCAGGAGAAGCTATTTTCTGCATTTCCTGCTCTATATCGGTACCAGCCTGCTTAAAAGCCGACTCGGCATCCCGGATGTCTGCCTGCAATCGCTGCAGCTCCTCGAAACGCAATTCGCGGCTGATGTCCGACTTGACGTTATTGACATAGCGCTGCGCCCTGCCCAACAACAGGCCCACCGTGCGGGCAACCTTGGGCAGCTTTTCTGGCCCGATGACCACAAGTGCCACGATCCCAATGACGACCAGCTCAGAAAAGGCAATATCAAACACAGGCAGGCCCGTTCAGTCTACTGCTTTTCCTTTTGCCTGACGTCGTTCTCTACAGTCTGCCCCTTGACATCGTCATCAAGCGCGGCCGTGCCAGACTTGCCTTCATTGACTGCTTCCTTGAAACCTTTGACGGCTCCGCCGACATCGCTGCCAAGATTACGCAAGCGCTTGGTACCGAAAATCAGCACCACGATTGCAAGTACGATCAACCAATGCCAAATGCTGAATGAACCCATCACCAGCTCTCCTAATTTTAAATCTTTGGTAAGGTGTCGCCACCACCAAATACATGGATGTGTAAATGAAATACTTCCTGCCCGCCTTCACGCCCGGTATTGATCATGGTGCGGAATCCTTTCAGGCCTAACTGGGCAGCGAGCTTGGGCGCCAATAACAATATCTTCCCCAGCAGCGCCTGGTGCGAAGCATCGCAGCCCGCCAAGCTTTCCACATGGCCCTTGGGCACTATCAGGAAGTGTACCGGGGCAATCGGACGAATGTCGTGAAACGCAATAACCTCTTCATCCTCATAGAACTTGCTTGAAGGAATATCATTCGCCACTATCTTACAGAAAATACAATCAGCACTCATCGATATTCCATTCAATTCAAAAACGCTTATTCGTTACTCTACCGGACGGGAGGCTTTTTCCTCAAGCCCCGACAAGCCCTCGCGCCTTGCGAGCTCCCGCAGCACGTCTTGAGGGCCCAGGCCGGCATGCGCCAGCATGACCAAGCTATGGAACCAGAGATCGGCGGTTTCATACACTATCTTTTCCGCATCCCCGTCCTTGGCGGCGATGATGGTTTCAGCCGCCTCTTCGCCAATTTTCTTCAAAATGGCATCCGTGCCCTTGGCATACAGCCTGGCAACGTAAGATGACTGCGGATCTGCGCCCTTGCGCTGTTCCAACAGTTCAGCAAGCCTGTCCAGCACATCACTCATGGTGATAAATATCCTCGGGATTCTTGATGACAGCCTGGTCAGTGACCCAATCATCCTGCTCCAACTTTTGGAAGAAGCAATTGTGGCGGCCAGTATGGCATGCAATACCGCCTACCTGCTCAACCAAGATAAGGATGACATCCTCGTCGCAATCCAGCCTGATTTCGTGCACCTTCTGCACATGGCCGGATTCTTCGCCCTTGTGCCAAAGGCGGCCGCGAGAACGCGACCAGTACACCGCCTGACCCGTTTCCGCCGTGAGGCGCAACGCTTCGCGGTTCATCCAAGCGAACATCAATACTTTGTTCGTACCGGCTTCCTGTGCGATCACGGGCACCAGGCCATCTGGCGTCCAGCTTACCTTATCTAGCCACGACTCGCTCATAAGCGCACCTCTATTCCTTGCTCGCGCATGTATTCCTTGGCTTGGCGCACCGTATATTCGCCATAATGGAAGATGCTGGCGGCCAGTACCGCATCAGCGCCCCCTTCCCTGACGCCTTCGACCAGGTGCACCAGATTGCCAACACCGCCGGACGCGATGATGGGCACATCCACTGCTTCGCTGATTGCACGGTTAAGCGGGAGATTGAAGCCCATCTTGGTACCATCGCGATCCATGCTGGTCACCAACAATTCCCCGGCGCCGAGCTCGACCATTTTACGCGCCCAGTCAACGGCATTCAGGCCAGTAGGGGTGCGCCCGCCATGGGTAAAGATTTCCCAGTGATCACCCACCTGCTTGGCATCAATCGCCACCACGATGCACTGCGACCCGAAACGAGCCGCGGCATCCGCCACCAGCTGCGGGTTGGTTACGGCCGCCGTATTGATGCTGACTTTGTCAGCGCCGGCATTGAGCAGGCGGCGTACATCTTCCACCTCGCGCACCCCGCCGCCCACCGTCAGCGGGATAAACACCTGCGAGGCCACTTGCTCGATGATGCCAAGGATGAGGCCACGGTTATCCGAACTGGCAGTAATATCAAGGAAGGTCAGCTCATCGGCGCCCTGCTCGTCATACCGGCGCGCAATTTCCACCGGATCGCCCGCATCACGCAACTCCAGGAAATTGACACCCTTGACCACGCGGCCGTTAGTGACATCCAGGCAGGGAATAATGCGCTTGGCTAAGCTCATATCCGGCTCAGCTCGTCCGCAAGCGTCTGGGCTTCGGTAAAATTCAACGTACCTTCGTAAATTGCACGGCCTGTAATGGCGCCAATCACGCCTTCGCTTTCGACCTCGGCAAGACGGCGCACGTCATCCAGGTTGGTCACGCCGCCACTGGCAATCACCGGAATGGTCAGCGCCTGCGCCAAGGCCACGGTCGCTTCAATATTGACGCCTGTCAGCATGCCGTCTCGGCCGATATCGGTATACACCACAGCTTCGACGCCATAATCCTCGAATTTCTTGGCAAGGTCGATCACGTCATGACCGGTCAGCTTGGACCAACCATCCACAGCGACCTTGCCATCCTTGGCATCCAGGCCCACCATGATCTGCCCCGGGAACGCATAACAAGCCTCGTGCAGGAAACCCGGGCTCTTGACCGCGGCAGTCCCCACAATCACGTAGCTGATCCCATCATCCAGGTAGCGCTCTATCGTATCCAGGTCGCGGATACCGCCACCGAGTTGGATGGGAATGTCATTGCCCACCGCCTTCACAATCGCCTTGATAGCGCCCTCATTGACTGGCTTGCCTGCGAAAGCGCCATTCAAATCCACCAGATGCAAGCGCTTGCCGCCCTGGTCAACCCAGTGCCGGGCCATGGCGCCGGGGTCTTCGGAAAATACGGTAGCATCTTCCATCAAGCCTTGTTTCAAACGAACACAATGACCGTCTTTCAGGTCGATAGCAGGAATAATCAGCATGATATTGACAAATTAAACGATTAAAACACCCCGTCCCATCGGACGAAGTTTGAAAGAAGCTTAAGGCCCGCGTCGTGGCTTTTTTCCGGGTGAAACTGGACGGCAAACAGGTTGCCGCGAGCGATAGAACTGGTGAAACGCTTGGGGTATTCACTATAGCCCGCATCCAGACCAGCATCATCTGGCGAGACATAATAACTATGTACGTAATAGAAACGTTCGCCATCGGCAACGTCATGCCATAGCGGGTGCTCCAGGCTCTGGTAGACCTGGTTCCAGCCCATGTGCGGCACCTTGAGCTTTGCTCCGTGCTCGTCGTGCATGTCTGCCGCTGCAAAACGCTTGACTCTGCCCTTCAGTATGCCCAGGCCGGCGGCATCGCCTTCTTCGCTATGCTCGAACAACAATTGCAGGCCGATGCAGATACCCAGGAACGGCTTTTCTGCAGCAGCGGCAATAACAGCCGCGCGCAAGCCGCGGGCATCGAGCTCGCGCATGCAGTCCGGCATGGCGCCCTGGCCGGGAAATACGACGCGTTTGGCCGCGGCAATCTGTGCCGGGTCGCTGGTCACAATCACGGTCTGGTTGGGGGCGACATGCTCCAGCGCCTTGGACACGGAGCGTAAATTGCCCATGCCATAATCAACAACGGCTATATCTGTCATGGTAGGTCGGTAGAAAACCGGAAAATATCTATAAACTGCCTTTAGTTGAAGGCATTATACCCACCATACGGGGGTCGAGTTCAACTGCGGCGCGCAAAGCACGGCCAAACGCCTTGAAAATGGTTTCTGCCTGGTGGTGGGCATTCTTGCCGCGCAGGTTATCTATATGCAGCGTAATGGCGGCATGGTTGACAAACCCCTGGAAGAATTCACGTACCAGATCGACATCGAACTCGCCGATGCGCGCGCGGGTAAACTCCACGTTGAACTCCAACCCAGGACGTCCTGAAATATCCAGCACGACTCGTGACAACGCCTCGTCCAGCGGCACATAGGCGTGCGCGTAACGGCGTAGGCCTTTTTTATCGCCCAACGCCTTGCTGAAAGCCTGGCCCAAGGCAATGCCCACATCCTCAACGGTGTGGTGTGCGTCGATGTGCAGGTCCCCCTGGCACTCAACGCTAATATCCATCATTCCATGCCGTGCGATCTGGTCCAGCATATGATCGAAAAAACCAACCCCGCTATTCAACTTGGATATCCCGGTACCATCCAGGTTGATGGCAACGGCAATCTTGGTTTCCAGGGTATTGCGGCTCACTTCAGCGTTACGCATGGCAGTCATTCAAAATCATGAGTCATAAAATCAAAACCGTTGCAAAACAGTCCACACAGTCTTGCAACGGTTTCCAGACAAGCTCGGCCGGCACGCCGGAAGGCATGCCGCAACAAGCTTCAATTAGCTGAACAGCTTCTTCAGCCAGCCGAACAGGCCACCACTGCTTTGTGTACCCTTGGCAGCAGCGCTGATTTCAGCAGCAGCAGCGGCAGGATCAGCAGCACCGTAGATAGCCGCACCGGCAACAACGATAGTCGCGCCCGCATCAACCACTTGCTTGGCAGTAGTCGCCTTTACGCCGCCAGCCACGGAAATATCCACGCCCAGGTTCAGGCCGGAAACCAAGCCCAGGTCGGCAAACGGAGTTTGACCGGCAGCTTGTTGGTCCAGGCCAGTATGAACGCCGATGATGTGCGCGCCCAGCTTGGCTACTTCCTTGGTACGTGCAGCCTTGTCAGCCACGTTGATCAGGTCGATCTGTGCCTTCTTGCCGTACTTGTTGGCAACGTCGATCACGCCCTTGATGGTGCCGATGTCGGCAGTACCGAGTACGGTCACGATGTCGGCGCCAGCCTTGTAGAATGGCTCAGCTTCGTAGAAGCCAGCATCCATGGTCTTCAGGTCGACCAGGATCTTGTTGTTAGGGAACTTTGCGCGCAGAGTTTCCAGCAGTTTGATACCGTTGTACTTGATGCAGGGTGTGCCGATTTCAAGAATATCAACGTGTGGTGCAACAGTCGTAGCAAGCGCTACAGTCTGATCGAAATCTAGTGAATCTAATGCCATTTGAACTAATGGTTTTGCCACGATGCTTCCTCCGCTTTAATTACAGAATTATGATGTACTGACCGCGCTATGATACATTTTTTCCAATGATTAAGGGAAGTAATGGTGCAGTATTCTCTTAATTGATCGGCAAATCAATGCCATAGCACGTCAAATGCATCAGTTTTAAGGGGTTAAAATCTCTTTCAATGCATGCACCAACACTTGCGACTGTGCGTCCGTGCCGATGGTAATCCGCAAGAAATCACTGATGCGGGCCGGCTTGCTGAAATGGCGCACGATGATGCTGCGCTCGCGCAAACCGGCGGCCAGTTCAGCGCCGCTGCGTTCGCCATGCCGGGCAAAAATGAAATTGGCTGCCGAAGGCAGGACGACAAAACCCAACGCCTGCAATTCCTTGACCAGAGCTTCCCTGGTCGCGACCACCTTGCGGCAGGTTTCCTCGAAATACGCCCGGTCCTCAATCGCAGCGGCAGCGCCGCTGATCGCAAAACGATCCAGCGGATAGGAGTTGAAGCTGTCCTTGACCCTGACCAAGGCCTCAATCAGATGCGGCTGGCCGATGGCATAACCGACGCGCAGGCCTGCGAGCGAACGCGCCTTGGACAAGGTATGCGTCACCAGCAAGTTGGGATATTGCTCGACCAGCCCTACCGCGGACTCGGCGCCGAAGTCGACATAGGCCTCGTCGATCACCACGACCGATTCGGTATTCGCCTTGAGGAGCCGTTCAATCTCGGCAAGCGGCAAGCCGCGCCCGGTCGGCGCATTCGGGTTGGGAAAGATGATGCCGCCGTTGGGGCGCTTGTAATCATCCACATTGATCTCGAATTCGCCGTCCAGAGCGACCGTCTGGTACTCGATACTATACAGCCCGCAATATACCGGGTAGAAGCTGTAGGTGATGTCGGGAAACAAGATCGGCGCATCATGCTTGAGCAGCGCGTGGAAAGTATGCGCCAGCACCTCATCGGAGCCGTTGCCGACAAACACATGCGTATCTGGCACATCGTAGAATTTCGCTACCGCCTGCACTACCCTGTCCGAGGTCGGGTCAGGGTAAAGGCGCAGGCTGTCGGCGGCCTCCGCTTCAAGCGCAGCCAGCACCTTGGGACTGGGGCCGTAGGGGTTTTCGTTGGTGTTGAGCTTGACCAGGTTGGTCAGCTTGGGCTGCTCCCCGGGAACATAGGGCGTCAGCTCATGCACGATGGCACTCCAGTACTTGCTCAAGGTCAGCCTTTCAAGCGGAATTCGGCGGAACGGGCATGCGCCTGCAAGCCTTCGCCGTAGGCCAGGGTGGCCGCCACACGGCCAAGCTTCTGCGCACCGGCGCTGGACACCATGATCAGGCTGGAACGCTTCTGGAAATCGTAGACACCGAGCGGCGACGAGAAACGTGCCGTGCGGGACGTCGGCAGGACGTGGTTCGGGCCAGCGCAGTAATCCCCCAGGGCCTCGCAGGTATCACGCCCCATGAAGATGGCGCCTGCATGGCGGATTTTCTTGCTGTATGCCAGCGGATCGTCCACCGACAGCTCCAAGTGTTCGGGCGCAATATAGTTGGCGATCTCCGCCGCCTGCTCTAGGTCATTCACCTTGATCAAGGCGCCGCGGTTCTGCAGGGAAGTACGGATGATCTCCTTGCGCGGCATTTCCTCGACCAGTTTCTCGATACTGGCTTGTACGGCATCGAGGAACGCCGCATCGGGCGACAGCAGGATGGCTTGCGCCAATTCATCATGCTCGGCCTGGGAGAACAAATCCATCGCCACCCAGTCTGGATTGGTCTTGCCGTCGCAGATCACGAGGATTTCAGACGGGCCAGCCACCATATCGATGCCGACCACGCCGAACACGCGGCGCTTGGCTGCCGCCACATAGGCATTGCCGGGGCCGACGATCTTGTCGACCTGCGGCACGGTTTCCGTACCATAGGCCAGCGCGCCAACTGCCTGGGCACCGCCAATACAGAAGACGCGGTCGACGCCGCATACTGCCGCCGCGGCAAGAACCAGCTGGTTCTTTTCACCGCCAGGCGTAGGCACGACCATGATGAGCTCCTGCACTCCCGCCACCTTGGCAGGAATCGCATTCATGAGCACGGACGACGGATAGGCCGCCTTGCCGCCGGGCACATAAAGGCCGACGCGGTCCAGCGCCGTGACCTGCTGTCCGAGCAAAGTGCCGTCTTCCTCGGTATAGGTCCAGGAGGACATCAGTTGCTTCTCGTGGTAGTCACGCACGCGCTGCGCCGCCTGCTGCAAGGCTTCGCGCTGCTCGGCAGGCAGGCCGTCCAGGGCAGCGTGCAGTTCGGCCTTGCCGATTTCGAGCTGGGACATGGATTGCGCGGACTGCGCATCCAACCGGTCGAAGCGCTGGGTATATTCCAGCACGGCCGCATCGCCGCGCGTTTTGACATTGCGCAGGATATCCGCCACTACGTTGTCTATCGTGTCATCTTGCGCGGTCTCGAATGCAAGCAAGGCCTTCAGGTCCTGATCAAAACTTGCATCGCTTGTAGAAAAACGTCTGATATTCATGATTTCAACCTGGTTATTGATTGGCCGCGACGGCCTGGGCAAACGCATCCATGATGGGCTGCAATTGGTCGCGCTTGAGCTTGAGCGACGCCTGGTTCACGACGAGGCGAGAACTGATGTCGGTAATTTCTTCCACCGCCTTGAGGTTGTTGGCACGCAGGGTGCCGCCCGTACTGACTAAGTCCACGATGGCATCGGCCAAACCAACCAGCGGCCCGAGCTCCATCGAACCATACAGCTTGATCAGGTCGACATGCATGCCCTTGGCAGCGAAGTGCTCGCGCGCGGTCTTGACGTACTTGGTCACGACCTTGAGGCGTGCGCCGCGGCGAATGGAGCCGAAATAATCGAAATCCTCTCGCACCGCGACCATCATGCGGCAACGCGCAATGTTCAGGTCCAGCGGCTGGTACAAACCCTCGCCGCCGTGCTCGTCCAGCACATCTTTGCCTGCGATCCCGAGATCGGCCGCGCCATACTGCACGTAAGTCGGCACATCGGTCGCCCGCACGATGATCAGGCGCACATCGGGGCGGTTGGTCGGCAAGATCAGCTTGCGCGAAGCTTCCGGGTCTTCCAGCGCAGCAATCCCTGCTGCTGCCAGCAGCGGCACGGTTTCTTCAAAAATACGTCCCTTGGAAAGGGCGATAGTAATCATTGCTGTCTTTCTTGTTTATTGGACTGCCGGGGCTTTATTTTATCCGCTGGATGCGTGCGCCCAGCTGTCCCAGTTTTTCTTCCAGCCGCTCGTAGCCGCGGTCCAGATGGTAAATACGCTCGATGACCGTTTCGCCACGCGCGACCAACGCTGCCAGCACCAGGCTGGCCGAAGCGCGCAAATCGGTCGCCATCACGGTCGCCCCCTCGAGAAACTCGCGGCCGCGCACGATGGCCGTATTGCCCTCCACCTCGATACTAGCGCCCAGGCGCTGCATTTCCTGTACATGCATGAAACGGTTCTCGAAAATGGTTTCCGTCACAGTGGCCACTGCGTCCGCCACGGTATTCAGCGCCATGAATTGGGCCTGCATGTCGGTGGGGAACGCCGGATGCGGCGCTGTGCGGATGCTGACCGATTTCAGCGCGCCTTTGCGCTTGAGCACGCCCTCGCTCCGTATGGTAATGCTGTTGCCGGCATATCCGACTTCGGCGCCGCTTTCACGCAATTTGTCGATCACGGCATCCAAGAGGTCGGCGCGAGCATTGTTGAGCTTGACTTCTCCCCCGGTCATGGCAGTCGCCACCATGTAAGTGCCCGCTTCAATCCGGTCGCAGACCACATCATGGCTGGCCGCATGCAGGCTGGCAACACCCGTCACCGTAATCACGTCGGTGCCTGCGCCTTCAATCCTGGCGCCCATCTTGGTCAGGCATTCCGCCAGGTCCACAACCTCGGGCTCACAGGCCGCGTTTTCCAACACCGTCACGCCATCTGCCAGGACGGCCGCCATCATGAGGTTTTCCGTGCCCGTTACCGTGACAATATCCATGAAGACGCGCGCGCCCTTGAGCTTGTCGGCCTTGGCCTCGATATAGCCATGCTCGATATGGATTTCCGCCCCCATCGCCTGCAAGCCCTTGATATGCAGGTCGACCGGACGCGAACCGATGGCACAGCCGCCAGGCAACGACACCCGCGCACGGCCGAACCGTGTAAGCAACGGCCCCAGCACGAGGATGGAAGCGCGCATGGTTTTCACCATCTCGTACGGCGCCTCGCAGGTATGGATATCACTGGCATCCAGGCTCAGGCGATGATCGCCCAGTTCAGCAATCTTCACCCCCATGTGAGCAAGCAGTTTGCGCATGGTGGCGATATCGTGCAACTGCGGCACATTGCCCAGCGTCAACGGCTCGGCAGTCAGCAAACTCGCACAGAGAATGGGCAAAGCGGCATTCTTAGCGCCGGAAACCGATATTTCACCGTTTAAAGGGACGCCGCCCTGAATGACTAGCTTATCCACGTGTTATGCCTGGGCTTCCTGCAACAGTTTCTGCAATTCACCCTGCTGGTAAAGGTCGCGCATGATGTCCGCACCGCCGATGAACTCGCCCTTGATATAAAGCTGCGGGATGGTCGGCCAATTGGCATAGACCTTGATGCCCTCGCGGATGGCAGGGTCGGCCAGCACATCGATCGCGACGAAATCCTTCAGGCCGCTGGCTTGCAGGATTTGCACCGCCAGCCCGGAAAAACCGCATTGCGGAAATTTGGGGCTGCCCTTCATGTAGAGCACCACCGGGTTGCTTGTCACCTGGTTCTTGATCAACGCTTGTGTATCCATTGTTCTGTCCTTAATTTAAGTCGGTTCGCCATCAAAGCGTGGCATTGAGTTTGGCCCAGGCTTCCGGGGTGAATGTCCGCATGGACAAGGCATGAATCTCCTCGCGCATGCGATCGCCCAAAGCCTGATATACCAATTGATGCTGTTGCACCATGTTCTTGCCTGCGAACAGCGGGCTGACGATGATGGCCTCGAAATGCTGCCCGTCGTCGCCCAGCACCTGCACGTGGTCGCAGGCCAGTCCATGGGCAATATAGTTTTTCAACGCTTCTGCACTTAACACGGTTCAGCCTCGCAATTTGTAGCCGGATTTCAGCATCTGTAAAGTAATGAATGATAGGGCAAAAAAGCATCCTGCAACAACGCCCAGACTGATATAGGGCGAAATATCCCCCGCCCCGAAGAAGCCGTAGCGGAAACCGTCTATCATGTAGAAAAACGGGTTGAGATGCGATACCTGCTGCCAGAACGGGGGCAACGAGTGTATCGAATAAAATACGCCGGACAGGAACGAAAGCGGCATGATGACGAAGTTCTGGAAAGCTGCCATTTGGTCGAACTTCTCCGCCCAAATGCCGGCAATGATGCCAAAAGTCCCCAGCAACGCGCTGCCCAGCAACGCAAACGTCAATATCCAGCCAGGATGCGCCAGCGGCAAATCGATGAAGAGAATGGCAACCAAGTAAATCCCCAAACCTACTACCAGACCGCGAATGATGGAGGCTGCAAGAAACGCCAGATAAAATCCAAAATAGGAAATCGGCGTCAACAGGATGAAGATCAGGTTGCCCATCACCTTGGATTGGATCAGGCTGGACGAGCTGTTGGCAAAAGCATTCTGCAACAGCGACATCATGATCAGGCCCGGGATCAGGAATGCAGTGTAGCCCACGCCGGGATACACCTGCACGCGGCCTTCCAGCACATGGGAGAAGATCAGCAGATAAAGCAGCGCGGTCATCACCGGCGCGGCGACCGTCTGAAAACTCACGCGCCAGAAGCGCAGCAGTTCCTTCTTGAACAAGGTCCACGGACCGCGCAGATTTTGGCTAAGCAAATTCGCCATCAACTTACGATCTCCACGAACACATCTTCGAGATCGGCTTCGATCAATTGCATATCCTCGACCGTCACGCCCGCAACCCGCAATTCGGCCAGGATGGATTCCAGTTGCGCCACATCGGCAATTGCCAGGACATAGGCATCCCCTTGCTCTTCCCGAACCAGGGGGCTCAACGGCGCGGGCAAGGCAGCGGAAAGCTTGAGGCACAGGCGCTTTCCGGGCACGCGGTTCAACAGGTTGCGCGTACTGTCCAACGCCACGATCTCGCCCTGCTTCATCATGGCAATGCGGCTACAGAGCGTTTCCGCCTCTTCCAGATAATGCGTGGTCAAAATAATAGTATGGCCTTCGCAGTTGAGCCTGCGGATGAATTCCCACATGGTCTGGCGCAATTCGACATCGACTCCCGCAGTCGGCTCGTCCAATACGATCACGGGCGGCTTGTGCGCAAGCGCCTGGCCGATAAGCGCACGCCGCTTCATGCCGCCCGACAGGCGGCGCATATTGGTATGCGCCTTGTCCGCCAAGCCCAGGGATTCGATGATCTCATCCACCCAGGCGTCATTGCTGCGCCCGCGCCCGAAATACCCGGCCTGGAACCGCAACATCTCGCGCACATTGAAGAATGGGTCGAACACCAACTCCTGCGGCACCACGCCCAAGGCGCGACGCGCCTCGGCATATTGAACATTGACGTCGAAACCCATCACCTGCAGGCTGCCGCTGCTGGGCCGCGACAACCCTGCCAGCAGGTTGATCAATGTGGACTTGCCCGCGCCGTTCGGCCCGAGCAAGGCAAAAAACTCGCCCTGCTCAATGGACAAGTCTATGCCTTTCAGCGCGTGTAAATCGCCAAAACGCTTGTGCACCTGCTGGATATTGATCGCGGGAATCATCGATGAAAACTGGGGCCTAGGCCCCAATGCTCAATGGCTGGGGCTGGATTGCGGAATCAGCTCAAGCACGCCGTACAGCGTGGCCAGGCTGGCCAGGTTAGCCGGCAAGTTCGCCAGGCTGACAGCAGACTTGCTTGCAGCGGCATGGCGCAACCACTCGAAAATCAGGCTGAGCGCCACAGTATCGACCTCCGCCACCTGGGAGAGATCGATCTCCAATGTGCCAGGCATCTGCAAGGCCTTGCTTTCAGCCAGCAGCACATCGACCTGATTGACGGTCATGTCGCCGCTGACCAGCCAGCGGTTTCCTTGTTGTTGAATCTGTGCCAAGTTCTACTCTTTGCTTACTTGTTGGATTCCTGGTTCTTGGCAGCCAGCTTCTTGATCAGGCTGTCCAAGCCGCCTTGGCGGATCTCGTTGCTGAACTGGCCGCGATAGTTGGTCACCAGGCTCACGCCTTCTATGGTGATGTCGTATACCTTCCAGTCCTCGCCATTCTTTTCCAGGCTGTAATCGACAGCGACCGGCTGGCCGCCCGGTTGCAGGATCTGCGTCTTCACCTTAACGTCGGTGTCGCCCGGCTGCGCGCGGAACGGCTTGTATTCGATGGTCTGGTTGCGGTACTTGGACAATGCGGTGGCATAGGTACGCAACAACAGGCTGCGGAACTCGTCCTGGAAAGCCTGTTTCTGTTCGGGAGAGGCCTTGGTCCAGGCCTTGCCCAGCACCAGGCGCGACACGCGGTCGAAATTGAAGTTGGGCAGGATCTTTTCTTCTGCCAACGCAAAAATCTTGCTCTGGTTGCCGGCCTGGATATCTTTGTCCTGCTTCACGACTGCCAGCACATCCTCGGCAGTCTTCTTCACCAGCGCGTCAGGCGCGACTTCCGCCATGGCCAGGTTTGCACAGCCGACAAACGCCATCGCGGCCATCCACTTCATCATTGTTTGCATGCTTATTCCGCCTCTTTACTATCGTTAGACTTATCGTCGTCAGACTCGGACGCCTTGCTGTAAAGGAACTGGCTGATCATCTTTTCCAGCACCACGGCATCCTGCGTCTTAACAAACTTGTCGCCGTCCTGCAGCATCTTGTCGTCGCCGCCGGCTTCAAGGCCAATATATTGCTCGCCCAATAGGCCGGCAGTGTAGATATTGGCAAACGTATCCTTGGGGAAAGGATACCGTTTGTCCACCTTGACTGTCACCTGCGCCTCATAGGTTTCAGGGTCGAACTTGATGCTGTCCACCCGACCCACGACCACGCCGGCGCTTTTCACGGGCGCCCGTGGCTTGAGACTGCCGATATTCTCAAAAGCTCCCGTCACGCTATAGGTTTCGCCAAGGGTGGCGCTGTTGAAATTGCCGACCTTCAAGGCCAAACCAAACAGCGCCGCAGCCCCTGCAGCGACAAAAACACCGACCCAAAGATCAATTGTTGTACGTTCCATCTTTTCTCCAGTGTGTTGCGCTTACGCAACAATCATGAACGAAGTCATTACAAAATCGAGACCCAGCACCGCCAGTGAGGAATTCACCACCGTGCGCGTCGTCGCGCGGCTCACGCCTTCGGCAGTCGGCGGCGCATCAAACCCTTCAAACAAGGCAATCATGGTGCAGGCAATGCCGAACACCACGCTCTTGATCACCCCATTCACAATATCCTCCCGGAAATCCACGCTGGCCTGCATCTGCGACCAGAACGCGCCGGCATCCACGCCGATCAAGGGCACCGCCACCAGGTAGCCGCCCAGCACCCCGACCATGGAGAACAAGGCTGCCAGCAACGGCATGGAGAACACGCCGGCCCAGAATCTTGGCGCCACCACGCGGGCGATAGGGCTTACAGCCATCATCTCCATCGCGGACAACTGCTCGGTCGCCCTCATCAGGCCGATTTCCGCCGTGATGGCGGTACCGGCGCGCCCAGCAAACAGCAGGGCGGTTACCACCGGCCCCAGCTCGCGCACCAGCGACAAGGCCACAAGCACGCCGATCGCCTCGGAAGAGCCGTAGCGCTGCAAAGTGTTGTAACCCTGCAAGGCCAGCACCATGCCGACGAAGAACGCCGACACCAGGATGATGATCAATGACAACACGCCAGTGAAATAAATCTCGCGTATGGTCAGGTGTAGCCTGCGGAAGCTCTCACCCGAGTAGATCAACACGTAAAAGAAAAAACGGACGCTGGCGCCGAACCGCCACAAGTTATCAATCACGCGATGGCCGATTCCGCGCAGCACATTCGCCACAGCACTAAACATTCGCGCTCCTCAAGATATCCTGTCTATAGTCAGGCGCTCTATAGTGGAACGGCACCGGACCATCCACCTCACCATGCACAAACTGATGGACAAATGGCAGCTCGGACTTGCGCAGGTCCTCCGGCGCGCCTTCGGCAGCGACGACGCCATCCGCCACGAAATAGACGTAGTCGGCAAAGGCGAATACTTCCTGCACGTCATGCGTCACGATGATGGAAGTCGCACCCAGCGCATCATTGAGCCTGCGGATCAGGTTGCAGATCACCGCCATCGAGATCGGGTCCAGCCCGGCAAACGGCTCGTCGTACATGATGATGGAAGGATCAAGGGCGACTGCCCGCGCCAATGCCACGCGCCGCGCCATGCCGCCAGAAAGCTCGGTCGCCTTGAGGTCGCGCGCGCCGCGCAGGCCTACCGCATTGAGTTTCATCATCACCAGGTCGCGGATCATGGATTCCGGCAGGTCGGTATGCTCGCGGATCGGGAATGCCACGTTTTCGTAAACGGAAAGATCGGTGAACAAGGCGCCCTGCTGGAACAGCATGCCCATCTTGCGTCGCAGCTTCTGCAAACCCTTGCGGTCCTGCTTGTGCACCACCTCGCCCGCCACGCGCACCTCGCCGCCCGACGGCTTCAACTGCCCGCCGATCAGGCGCAACAACGTGGTCTTGCCGCTACCGCTGCCGCCCATGATGGCCACCACCTTGCCGCGCGGGAACTTCATGTTGATGCCCTTGTGCAGCAAGCGCGTCTTGTAGCCAAAGGATAGATTGTCGATTTCGACGATGTTGTCGCTCATGATCGCTACTTTTCTGATTAGCCGGCTATTTTAATGCAAAAGCGGTTTACTTCATAACGCTGGAAAAGTAAAAGCCCGCAAATGCGGGCTTTTACTTCAAACATCCATATTAGAAAGACATACAAACAGTGAAAGTACCACCATCAGGAACATCTCCATTCTCCAGCGAGTTGCCAGCTGTACCAACAGCGGCAGGAGTAGTAGCAACACGCACAGCTCCGTTATTTGTCAACCCATCATCCAGCAACACATCAATCTGCTTTGCTAGCCGCCCAGTAATTCCCTCAGAACACACAACAAAGGTACCCACCATAGGATTGGCTTCATCCTGAATCGTATTGAACCCATTCAGGCTTTGCACTCCAATACGTCCGCCGTCTGCATTCCTTGGAATATAAGCATCAGTTCCAACTTGCGTCGAACCTGTCGCCAAACCCGCCAGCCGGACATGCTGCCAGAATAAGTAAGACTCATCTGTCTGCGTAACAGAATTCCAATGTCCATCAATTCGCCCATTACCACGACTAGCGGCCGCCGCTGGTGTCCCATTGGTTATATGCATAGCAACAGCCGCATCATCCCCAGGCAATGCTCTATACTTATCCTGATACCCATAAAGCAATATCTGTACGTTTTTTAAATCATTGGCAATATTTTTCGCTTTGGCACTATTAATCAACTCCTGGCCCTTGAGCACGCCGCCCAGCAGCAGACCGATAATCACCAGGACTATCGCCAGCTCGATCAGCGTGAAGCCGGATGTTTTTTTCATATGCTATCCTTGCGCGAGGTTGCCGGCATGGCAGCCCCAAAATAAATTAAGTTGGTATGAGATATGCAACTCTCATGCCAATTAACACCCAGCCCAAATTAAAGATAAACCCAATAAGGGCGCAGGTTTCAACCAGATTTGGCCGAATTCCATGCTTGCCAAAACATCGCCAAAGTGTTGAGATTTCGTCCATAGTGACAAAATTACGACACATGCTACTAGAGATCACATCATTCCATGGCCACCCTGAGCAGCCGCACTAATCCCTACCGGCCAAGCGCATCGACCTTGCAGCAATGGATGCTAGGGCTGATGCTGTTGAGCTTCCATGGAGTATTGCTATGGGGTTTCGAGGACCCGTTGCAAAAAGGTCTGCTGCTCTGCCATTACGGTTTGTTCCTGATCTGGCAGCCGATCTGGCAAACCAAGGAAAAACTTTCTCCCCAAGCCATCCTGCTATTCGCCGCGGGCGGCATCCTGCTTACCGTGTTCGTCAGCTGGTGGCTGTTGGCCATTTGGCTCTCGGCTTTATTTGGCCTGTTGGGCGGGCGCATTTTTTCCGCAACGGCGCGCGCCTCCCGCCAAAGCTACCTGTTTGCCGCCACCTACCTGCTTTCCGTCCTGCTGCTCTGGGTAATTCCACACCTGCTGGATGCGGACACGGCGCTGCAGGTCACAGAATTCCTCATGCTCTACCTGCTGCCCATCCTGCCGCTGGTCATCCTGTTCCTGCGCGTCAAGCAGGAAACCCACCAGCATGCGCCTATCCTCGATTTTTTCTACACTCTGCTGCTGTTCCTGCTCTCGGTCACGCTGATCCTCAGCATTTTCACGATTTCGCGCACTACCGAGGCCGATTATGCCGAGGTGGTGGTATGGGTGGTGTTCGGCCTGGCTGCGGCGTTGTTGCTGGCAAGCTGGCTATGGAACCCGCGTGCGGGCTTCAGCGGCATCGGGCAGTTGCTGTCGCGCTATCTCCTGAGCGTAGGCTTGCCGTTCGAGCGCTGGATCAAGAATATCGCCGAGCTTGCCGAGCGCGAAACCAGCGCCAAGGAATTCATGCATGCAGCGATGAGCGAGGTTGAAACCCTGCCGTGGGTGGCGGGCGGCAAGTGGGAGACCGAGGACGACCAGGGCGAGTTCGGCACCCAGGCGCCCTACTATGCCGACCTCGACTTCCATGATTTCCACCTGACCCTGTACAGCCGCTGGCCGCTCACGCCTGCCCTCACGATCCACCTCAAACTACTGACGCAGATACTGGGCGAGTTCCACGAAGCCAAGCGCCGCGAGGAAGCCTTGCTGCAGAATACTTATATGCAGGCCATCTACGAAACCGGCGCGCGACTTACCCACGACATGAAGAACATCGTGCAATCCATGAGCGCGCTTTGCAGCGCGGCCGAGCAGGCGACCGAGGCAGACAATGAACGGCTGGTCGCGCTGATCCGCAAGCAGCTGCCCCTGCTCAACCAGCGCCTGGCGCTGACGCTGGACAAGCTGGGCGCCCCGCGCGACGAGAACACGCGCATGCTGCCGCTGCTGGAATGGTGGGACAACCTGCAACAACGTTATACGGGCACCCGCATCGGCTTCAGCGAAATCATCACGACGGAAGCCGACCCCAGGATAGACAGCGAAGTATGGGATAGCGTGGTGGACAACTTATTGCAGAATGCCCTGGCAAAAGCCCGGCACGAGCCTGGCATCAATATCTCGGCCGCCCTGGTAATCGGCAGTCAAATCTTTGTCGAAGTCACCGACAGCGGCAATCCGATGCCGGAAGAGGTGGCCGCAAGCCTGTTCCGCAAACGCATCCGCTCGGAAGGCGGGCTGGGCATCGGGCTTTATCAGGCAGGACGCCAGGCGCAACAGGCTGGCTACCAGCTTGCCTTGGTGGAGAACCAGCCTGGCACGGTACGCTTCAGGCTGGAGATGAATAGCCGGCAATCCAGGCTCGCCAAATAAAAAGGCCGCGACTGCATTGCAGCGCGGCCTTTTTTAGTTACTCAGCGTTCTACAGCTCGCCGTAGGAATGCAATCCGGACAGGAACATGTTCACTCCCAGGAAGGCAAAGGTGGTCACCAGCAAGCCGACCAATGCCCACCAGGCCAGGATGGGGCCGCGCAACCCCTTGACCAGCCGCAGGTGCAGCCAGGCGGCATAGTTGAGCCAGACGATCAACGCCCAGGTCTCCTTGGGATCCCACGACCAGTAGCCGCCCCACGCCTCCGCCGCCCACATGGCGCCGAGGATGGTGGCAATGGTGAAGAAGGCGAACCCGACGGAAATGGCCTTGTACATCACGTCATCCAGCACTTCCAGGCTCGGCAGGCGGGATGCAAGAATGCCCTTGTCCACCAGCAAATAGGCCAACCCGACCATGGCCGCCAGGGCGAATGTGCCGTAGCCGATAAAGTTGGCCGGCACATGGATTTTCATCCAGTAGGATTGCAGGGCAGGCACCAAAGGCTGAATTTCATAGGCCTGGCGATCGAAGGTATACCAGAGGATGAAACCGACGGCGGCGTTGATGACGACCAGCACGAAACCGCCCAGCTGGCGGGTGGCATAGCGGCCTTCGTAGTAGAGATACGCCAGCGCGGTGATCAGGCAGAACAGGATGAAGACTTCATACAGGTTGCTGATCGGGATATGCCCGACATCCGGGGCGATCAGGTAGGATTCGTACCAGCGTACCATGAGGCCGACAAACCCCATGACCACGGCAGACCAGACCAGGCCCGAACCGACCTTGGCCGCAAAGGCAGAGCGGGCAATCAGGCCCAGCCAGTAAGCCAGCATCGCCAGGACAAACAGCACGTTCATCCACATGATGGCGGACTGGCTGGAAAACAGGTACTTGAGCAGGAACACCTGCTCCACATTCGCCTGGCTGCCATCGTAGAGCTGGATGGATGCCAGGCTGATGCCCGCCACAACCAGCAACAAAGCACGCATGGGCTTCCACTGCCATCCCAGCCAACTGAACAAGGCTATCGAACCGAACAGGATGCCCACTTCGTACGCATCCATGAATTCGGCATATTGCCGGAATGCGAACAGCCCGCCCAGCAGCAGCAGCAGGGCATATCCCCAATCCGCCAAGCTCAGGCGCTTGAACAACGGTTCCGGCACATCTTCCATATAGGCAGTCTTCATCATCAACCCCAATACATGTTGGTTACGTGACCGATGTCACACTTGCTGGTTTTCCAGCAGGCGCGCGAGCTTGTCGCGCATGTTGTCGAATTCGATATCGAAATCGCGGTTCTTGCGGTTGGCCGACATGGCAAACAACACGCGGTTGTTTTCCGGCTTCACCAGCAGCCAGATACGGCGCTCGCGGATATAAATCATGGAGAAAATCCCAAGCACCAGCAGCACCGAACCCGAATAGACCAGCACCTTGCCCGGCGAGCGCGTCAATTGCAGCCCGCTGGACTGGCGATGCTCGAACCCCGTCAACTGCAAGTATAGCGGGGCGCCGTAATGGAAACTGTCGCTGATGGCATGCAGGCTGTCCTCGATGAAGGCCTGCAACTCGTCGCTATTGCCGGTTGGCGGCAGCCCCGCACGCTCGCGGCTGATCGCATAGGCGCTGAAGGCGGCCGTCGTCACCACCTTGACGTATGCCTGCGCCGCGCCGGCGCGCTGCGCCTCCGGCACTGCCTCGTCTATCATCTCGGCCACCTTGCCGAAACCGCCCTGGCCGAACGCCTGCAACAGCTGCCTGACGCTGTCTTCAAACCTGGTACGCGTCTCCGTATTGAGGTCGCCGTGATTGGACAAGGCCAACTGCGAGACGCGACGCACGATCTCTGGATACAACGATTGGTCAAACATCGCCGCCCGGAAGTTCATATAGCCCTCGATACCGCCCTCTTCGTCTGCCGGAATCCGCAGGTAGCGATAGCTGTCCTGCTGCATGGAGCGCATGCCGGAGAGGAAATACTGCCGCCCGTCCAGCAGCAGCGGGTTCATGTAGTTCACATATTCGCGCGCCTGCCCTTCCGCATCGCGCACCTTGAAGGTGACGTTGGGGCCCACGTTGCGCGGCTTGCCCTTGCCGTCCACCGAAAGGTTCAGGATATTGAACAGGCGGAAATCGGATAGCTCCACGCTCAAGGGGCTATTGCCGCCGCTGACTTCATATTTGTTGAATACGTTGCCGCTGAATGGAATATTGTCCGCATGGCTCCCCAGCAGGTTCCATACCTTGAAGTCCAGCTTGGAGCCGCCATCGCCAAAATCGGACTGGTAGATGGCAATGCCCTTGTAGATCAGGGGATGGTTCACCTTGATCGTCGCCGTGACTGGCTCTTCGCGATCGGGATCGATGATCATGACATCGCTCTCGAAAGACTTGGGCTGCCCGGTATCGTAATGCTCGATACGGAAAGCCTTCAGCACGATGCTGAACGGCAAGTCCTGCACAAGGTATCCGTCCCGCACGCGCAGGAAGGCCGCATTGGCGCCGGCGCCTTCAGGCAGCGTCATATTGGCGCGGAAGGAAATGTTGGCCGGGGACATGCGGCTTTGCGGCGGCACCTTGCGCTCGGGAATGTCGCGCGTCTCCACCACCTTGTATCCGAGCAGCTCCTGCGCCTTGAACACCAAGTTGCCGTCCATGAGGCCGCCAATGCAGATGATGACGATCGCCGCATGCGTGAGGATATAGCCCAGCCTCTGGTAGCTGCCCGCCTTGGCGGCGAACAGGTTGCCGCCATCCTCCTGCGTCACGGTCTTATAGCGGAAGCCGTGTGCCGAAAGGAACTGCGCCAGGCGGGATGCGGTCTCCCCGGTCGAGTAAGGGGTGTGGTATTCGTGATGGTGGCTGAAGCTGCGCAAGGAAGTTTCTTTAGCGTTCTCGCGGAATGCGCGCAGCTCCCGCAGCATGAGCGGGGAATTGCGGTAAATACAGAGCGAAGTGGAAAGCACCAGGAAGACTAGGATGACCAGGAACCAGCCAGCATGGTAAACGTCGAAAAGCCCGAGGAACTCGAAGAACTCGAACCAGAACTGGCCGAACTGCACGATGTAGTTGGTATACGGCTCATTCTGCTTGAGCACGGTGCCGATAACGGAGGCGATGCCCAGCACGACCAGCACGCTGACTGCAAAACGCATGGAGCTCAGCAGCTCATATAGCCTGTGCCTGGTGGACTGTACGGAATTCAAAACAAGACCATTTAAAAAATTTGAGGTGAGACCATCATGCCTATGGTTGGTTGCAAGCCTGGCAATATAAAAAGTTAAGGGCGGCTAATGCCACCCTTAACGCTTATATGAGGCTTTCGGTTGTCAGGCGAAGCAAAAACAACTCGGTTTACTTATAATTCCCGGCCTGACTCAACGTAGCGCGCTGGCAAACTCTCAACTTTCTGGATACCAACACTGCGAATAGGGCCGCATTTTATATAAAAAACCCTACTTCGTGCTAATATTTTTCCCTTTCCGTCGACGACCCTCTCCTTTTCATGCCCTTGTTTCAAAACGCCACTTTTTATATTTCCGCCCACAAGCTGAGCGAACTGCCTCCCCCTGCCGGCGTGGAGGTCGCATTTGCAGGACGATCCAATGCCGGGAAATCCAGCGCCTTGAATACATTGGCCAACCACAACCGTCTTGCTTTTGTGAGCAAGCAGCCCGGGCGTACCCAGCTCATCAATTTTTTCAGCCTGGGCAACGACCGCTTCCTGGTGGATCTGCCCGGATACGGTTACGCCAAGGTGCCGGAAGCCATGCGCAAGCATTGGCAGCTCACGCTGGCCAGCTACCTGAGCCAACGCCCCTGCATTGGCGGCCTGGTGCTGGTCATGGACTGCCGCCATCCCCTCACCCCGCTGGACCGCCAAATGCTGGACTGGTACAGCCCGAGCGGCAAGCCCATCCATGCCCTGCTCACCAAGTCGGACAAGCTGTCGCGCCAGGCCGCCAACCAGACATTGCAGCAGGTCAGGAAAGAGCTCGAGGCCAACTGGGGCAACTGCAGCGTGCAATTGTTCTCCAGCTTGAAGAAGCAAGGTGTGGAGGAAGCCGAGGCTGTGATCGGGCGCTGGCTATTTGCGCCGGAAGATGATGTCCCACACGCCGTGGCCTAGCTTGATGCCGCGGCTCTCGAACTTGGTCAACGGACGGTAGTCCGGCTTGGGCGCATAACCCTGCGCCGTATTCTCGAGCAGCGGTTCCTGTTGCAGGATGTCCAGCACCCATTCCGCATACTCCTGCCAATCAGTCGCCACATGCAAGTAAGCGCCCGCTTTCAGCTTGCTGCATAGCAGCTTGACGAATTCGGCCTGGATCAGCCGGCGCTTGTGGTGCCGCTTCTTGTGCCAGGGGTCGGGGAAGAAGATATGCACGCCGTCCAGGCTGGCGTCTGCAATCATGTGCTTCAACACTTCCACCGCATCGTGCTGCACGATGCGCAGGTTCTTGAGCTCCAGCTCGCCGATCTGCTTGAGCAGGCTGCCGACCCCCGGGGTGTGCACCTCGACCCCGAGAAAATCCCGTTCCGGCTGGTTCTGCGCAATCTTGGCCGTGCTATCCCCCATGCCGAACCCGATTTCCAGGATTTTAAGGCTGTCACCACGACCGAATAGCGCGTCCATATCCAAGATAGCAGGCGCATAGGGCACGCCGAACACCGGCATGAGTTCGTCCAGCGCACGCTGCTGGCCATGGGTCAACCGGCCCTGGCGCAACACGAAGCTGCGGATCGGACGCTTTGCCAACTCCTCCTTGCTGATGTCTTCCTTGCCTGCCGTTTCTTGATCCATGCTTGACTCAACCACTAAAAAAACCGCGATTATAGGGTATGCGAGCGGTCGCCGCGAACAAAACCCGAGAGCGGCCCCATGCCTCGGCCCAGCGCAATCACCTTGAATAGCTCGCCCATTTCCGCAGGCGACAGCAGTTTTTGCGCCTGGCTTGCCATCGGTACGTACCGCCTGAGATCGTCCGCCGGCACACGCGACATCAGTTCGGTAATCCCGCAATTGATGAGGAACTGCGCCTGTCCGCAATAACCCAGCAACTGCAGGCCCTGCCCTAAGCCTGCCTCTGCCATGGCGGAAAAATCCACATGGGCAGTGACATCCTGCAAGCCTGGGTACAGCAAGGGGTCCTGGTGCGCATGATGGCGGTAATGGCACATCAATGTGCCCTGATGGCGCTGCGGGTGGTAATACTCCGCTCGCGAAAACCCATAATCGATGAACAGCAATACGCCTTCCCGCAGGCACTGTGCCAAGCTTGCCACCAGCGCCTGGGCGGCTGGGCTGACTTCAGTCTGGTAGTTTTCCGGCAATGCAAGCTCATCAATGCCGCTTACCAGGGAAGCATCAATCAAGGGCCGGGAATCCAGCATCAAAGCCTCTGCCTCATCCACGGCTACGCCTATTTCCTGCCAATGATCGCTCTCCCTGCGCACGAGATGCACAGGCACTGCATCCAGCACCTCGTTGGCGAGCACGACGCCTGTGAACTCAGCAGGCAAGGCATCCAGCCAAGACACGCGCTCGTACAACGCTGGCGCGAGTGTCGATTGCAGGTATTGCCGCTGCACCTCCCTCAAGTCCGCGCTGACCTCCATGATCAGGTATTGCGCTGGCAACGCATCCGCACGCTGCATTTCTTCCAGCATGGCAGCCGCCAGCCTGCCACGTCCCGCGCCAAGCTCGAGAACGCTGCCGCCAGTTTGCGCCAGCACCTCGATCACTTGCCGTGCCAGGGTCTGGCCGAACAGCGGCGTCATTTCCGGCGCCGTCACGAAATCCCCGGCCTCGCCGAACTTCTGCGCGCCCGCGCTGTAATAGCCCAGGCCGGGCGCATACAACGCCAGTTCCATATAACGGGCAAAGCTGATCCAGCCTCCCGCATCCAGCGCCTCCTTGCGGATCAGTGCAAGCAATCGGACGCTATGGGCAATGGCGTCGGCATCGGGAATAGGCAAGGCGGAGATATTCATGGTATTGGATTATAATGTCACGTTATTCCTGAATTTTGACGCGGTCTGGAACATTTGGTGGATTCCTCTCTGGAAAACAAGGTCATTTTAATCACTGGCGGTGCGAAACGTGTGGGTGCGGCCATCTGCCGCCTGCTACATGCAGAAGGCGCCAGGCTGATGATCCATTATCGCAGCTCGGATGACGAAGCGCGCACCCTGCAATCCGAACTCAACCTACAGCGCCCCAATTCCGTCGCCATCATCCAGGGGGACTTGTTGAGGCTGAGCGTACTGCCCAAGCTGGTGCAGGAAACCGTGCAGCACTTCGGACGCCTGGACGCGCTCATCAACAACGCATCTAGCTATTATCCCAGCGAGCTGGGCAGCATCAACGAGCACCAATGGGAAGACTTGATCGGGCCCAACCTCAAGGCGCCTTTGTTCCTGTCGCAAGCCGCCGCGCCCGAACTCAGGAAAACCCACGGTAGCATCATCAACATCACCGACATGCACGTGGAGCGCCCGAAAAAGGGATATATCGTTTACAGCGTCGCCAAGGCGGGCCTGGTGACGCTTACCAAATCCCTTGCGCACGAACTGGCGCCGGAAGTGAGGGTCAACGCCGTCGCGCCTGGGCCAGTATTATGGCCTGAGAACAACCCGCAGTTCGACGAAGTGTACCGCCAGCGCGTGATCTCGCAAACATTGCTCAAACGCATCGGAGAAGGCGACGACGTCGCCAAGGCCGTACGCTTCCTGCTGCAGGACGCTCCATTCATTACCGGACACGTGATCGCCGTCGATGGCGGCCGCTCGCTCAATCTTTAAAGTATTGCTTAATCATGACCAAACACTATCCCGACGACGCCTCCAACAGCTTCCTCAAGCTGCGCAACAGCCTGATCAGCGCCACCGGCAAGGCCATTGGCGACTACAACATGGTGGAGGACGGCGATACCATCCTCGTCTGCATGAGCGGCGGCAAGGATTCCTATACCATGCTCATGATGCTGCTGGCCTTGCAGGAGCGCGCGCCAGTCGACTTCAAGCTGATCGCCATGAACCTGGACCAGAAGCAGCCCGGTTTTCCCGCACATATCCTGCCCGCCTACCTGGAACAACTGGGCGTCGAGCACCGCATTGTCGAGGCCGATACCTACTCCATCGTCAAGGAAAAGATTCCAGAGGGCAAGACCACCTGCTCCCTATGCTCCCGGCTGCGCCGCGGCATCATTTACCGTACCGCCCAGGAACTGGGCGCCAATAAAATCGCATTGGGCCACCACCGCGACGATATCGTGGAAACCCTATTCCTCAATATGTTCTTCGGCGCCAAGATGAAGGCCATGCCGCCCAAGCTCGCCACCAACAAAGGCGAATTCCACGTCATCCGCCCGCTGGCCTATTGCGCGGAGAAGGACATCGCCAGCTATGCGCGCGGCATGAACTTCCCCATCATCCCTTGCGACCTCTGCGGCTCGCAGGAAAACCTGCAACGGCAGAAGGTCAAGGATATGCTGCATGCCTGGGAGCGCGAGCAGCCTGGCCGCGTCAACAATATCTTCCGCGCCATCTGCAATGTCGAACCCTCCCACCTCGGCGATACCGACCTCTACGACTTCAAGCATATGTCGCAGACCAAGGCCGAGGATGAAGATCCGCTGTTCGGCGACATCGACAAGGAAAACAACCCGGCCCTGAGCCTGGTTTCCAGCGAAGGCTCCCGCATCGAGTTCAAGCGCAATATCGCCTGACATCCGGCACGACCTCCAGGAAAAATTGCCGGCAAGCGCCTAAATTTACAGTGCTTTCTTGTGCGGCAAGCGATTTACTCTTATTATCTGCCGCTCTGCATCCCACAAATCGTGCGTCCATGTCAAAACTGCTGATCGTTGAATCACCTTCCAAGGCCAAGACCCTGAAAAAATACCTGGGCAAGGATTTTGAGGTTCTGGCCTCATATGGGCACGTGCGCGACCTGGTTCCCAAGACGGGAGCCGTCGATCCCGAACATGACTTCGCCATGAAGTACGAAGTGATCGACCGCAACTCGCGCCATGTGGATGCGATTGCCAAGGCGGTCAAGACGGCAGACGCCATCTACCTCGCCACCGACCCGGACCGCGAAGGCGAAGCCATTTCCTGGCACATCGCCGAAATCCTCAAGAGCAAGAAACTGCTCAAGGACAAGCTGCTGAAACGTGTGGTGTTCCATGAAATCACCAAGAATGCCGTGCAGAACGCGATCGACGAACCGCGCGATATCTCCATGCCGCTTGTGAATGCGCAGCAGGCGCGCCGGGCTTTGGATTACCTCGTCGGCTTCAACCTTTCTCCCTTGCTGTGGAAGAAAATCCGCCGCGGCTTGTCCGCCGGCCGCGTGCAAAGTCCCGCATTGCGCCTGATCGTCGAGCGCGAACTTGAGATCGAGGCGTTCACAAGCCAGGAATACTGGACCATCCACCTGGAATCCGCCAAGCACCAGCATGTGTTCGATGCCAAGCTGGTGCAGCTCGACGGCAAGAAGGTGGAGCAATTCACCGTCACCAGCCAGGCGCAGCAGCAGGAAATCGTCGGCAAGCTGCTTGCAGTCAGCGCCGGCAAGACCACAGTCACCCGCGTAGAGAAAAAGCAGCGCAGCCGCAGCCCCGCCGCCCCGTTCACGACCTCCACGCTGCAGCAGGAAGCCGTGCGCAAGCTCGGGTTCACCACCAGCCGCACCATGCGCGTCGCCCAACAGCTGTATGAAGGCATCGATGTCGGCAGCGGCACGGTGGGTCTGATCACCTATATGCGTACCGACAGCTTCAGCCTCGCCGCCGAGGCCGTCATGCAGATCCGCGACTATATCAAGCAGAATTTCGCCAGCGAATACCTGCCCAGGTCGCCGATCATGTACAAGACCAAGGCCAAGAACGCGCAGGAAGCCCACGAGGCGATCCGACCGACCGACATCACGCGTACGCCGTCCAGCTTGCGCGCGTTCCTCACCGACGAGCAGTTCAAGCTGTATGAAATGATCTGGAAGCGCGCTCTGGCGTGCCAGATGACTCAGGCCAAGTTCGACGCCGTCAGCATCGAGCTTGCCGTCGGCAGCGAAGCCAACCTGTTCCGCGCCACCGGCCAGACGCTGGTGTTCCCCGGCTTTATCGCCGTCTATATGGAAGGCGTGGACGACGAGGAGGAGGAAGGCGAGAGCAAGCTGCCTCACCTCGAAACCGGCGAAGTGCTCGCCGTACAGAAAATATTCGGCGACCAGCATTTCACCGAGCCGCCGCCGCGCTATTCGGAAGCCAGCTTGGTCAAGGCCTTGGAAGAGTTCGGCATCGGCCGTCCCTCCACCTACGCCAGCATCATTTCCACCCTGCAGGACCGCGAATACGTGCTGCTGGACAAGAAGCGCTTCACACCTACCGATGTCGGCCGCGTGGTGAACAAATTCCTCACCGAGCATTTCACGCGCTACGTCGACTACGGCTTTACCGCCAACCTGGAAAACGAGCTGGATGATATTGCCGAAGGCGAGCGCGAGTGGATTCCAGTGCTCAACGAATTCTGGCAGGGTTTCAACAACCAGATCCATGAAAAGAGCAACGTGGAGCGTCCCGGCGTCGAGGTGCTCGACGAAGCCTGCCCGAAATGCGGCAAGCCTCTGCAATCCCGCTTAGGACGCTTCGGCAAGTTCATCGGCTGTTCGGGCTATCCGGAGTGCGACTACATCCGCAATCCGAGCGCCAATACCAACAGCAACGAGCCGACCGTGATCGGCCAAGAACCGGAAAGCGGCAAGGATATCCTGCTGCTGAACGGCCCGTACGGCCCTTACCTGCAGATCGGCCTGCCCGAGGCGGACAGCAAGAAGAAGCCCAAGCGCGTCAGCATTCCCAAGGAAATTTCCGTTGCCAGCCTGGACATGGAGACAGCGCTCAAACTGATCGCCTTGCCGCGCGACCTGGGCCAGCACCCGGAAACCGGCAAGAAGGTGGTGGCCAACATCGGGCGCTTCGGACCTTACGTCAACCACGACGGCAAGTTCAAGTCCATCCCCAAAAGCGACAGCGTCTTCGACATCGACATGGCGCGTGCGGTCGAGCTATTGGCGCAAGCCAATTCCGGCCCGGCCCCGATCAAGGAGCTGGGTGCGCACCCCGACGGCACGGGCAATATCGCCATCTACTCCGGCCGCTTCGGGCCTTACGTGCAGCATGGCAAACTGCGCGCCACCCTGCCCAAAAGCCAGGAGCCGGAAAGCCTGACCATGGAGCAGGCCCTGGAGCTGCTGTCAGCCAAGGCAGCAAAGGATGCACCGGCCAAGAAAGCCAAGGCGCCTGCGAAAAAAGCCGTCGGCACCAAGAAAGCGGCCTCCACGACACGCAAGAAAAAAACCGCTGCCAGCGAGAGTGAATAAATCTGGAAGCCTCTGACAGCTCCAATCTAAACTAAATCGAGATAATGGATAATAAAAAAGCGGCTCCAAGCCGCTTTTTTATTTATTGAAGACTGGACTGCTTCACTTAGCTCGCATTGCGATGGCTATTGCTGCTTTCTATCCACTTGCGGATTTTCTGCGCATCGCCCACCCGGGCGTTTTTGCTGAATGAATCCAGCAAGACAATAATCAAGGGCTGCCCTCCAACCTGCGCCTGCATCACCAGGCAGCGCCCTGCTTCGTTGATGTAGCCGGTCTTGGACAGGCCAATCACCCAGTCGCTGTTGCGTACCAGCACATTGCTGTTCACATACTGCAATGGCGCACGCGTGCCGTTGACCGGCACTGAATAGGAGCTGCTGGTCGAGACATGGCGGATCTCGGGATATTGGTATGCTGCGCGCACCATTTTCACCAGATCCTCCGCAGTGGAGACATTGGCGCTGTTCAAGCCGGTAGGATCGGCAAAACGCGAATGCAGCATGCCCAATTGCAGCGCCTTGGCATTCATCGCCGCGACGAACGCATCCACGCCGCCCGGGTAGTGGCGACCCAATGCCGAAGCCGCGCGGTTTTCCGAGGCCATCAAGGCAAGCTGCAGCATTTCCGCACGCGTCAGCGAGGCGCCGATCGGCATGCGCGAACCGGTTCCCTTGAGCGTGTCGATGTCATCCCGCGTGACACGCAGCTTTTCTTCCATATCCAGTTGGGCGTCCAGTACCACCATCGCCGTCATCAGCTTGGTCAGGGAAGCGATCGGCGCGGCAATATCCGTGCCCTTGGCAAACAATATCTCGCCAGAATCCTGATTCACGATCATCGCCTTGCTGGAAGCCAATTTCAAGCCGGTGCCGTCATCCTTGAACACGCTGGGGCTGGCTGTGGCGACGGCGCTGTTGGAGCGTATCGTGCTGATAATGCGGCCGCTGGCCTCATTTTTCTTGGCTACCGTCGTCTTGGTCTTCTTCTTGGCGACTACCTTCTTGCTTGCCTTGGTCTTGCTTGAAGCAGTTTTCTGCGGCTTTTTTTCCGCTGCATAGGCCAATGCCGGCGGCATGCACAATGCCAGCATGGTCAGCAATAATGTGATTTTACGTGTCATGTCGCGCCCACCCCGTTCAATGGTCGAGAAGAATAATATCCAAAAAAGTTTGATTTGTCATTTACATAGCAACGGAAGTTTATAAACTTTCTTAATAGGGAAAGATAAAAAAAATCACCTTATACGCCGGCTTGAACGCTTTGTGCGAAAATATGACGATATTATTTCTCCTGAGCTTTTTTCATGAAAATTCCCGAGAACCTGCAATATACCGCCGAACACCTGTGGGTACGGCAGCATGAAGACGGCCATTGGCTGGCCGGCATTACCGACTATGCCCAGGACTTGCTGGGCGATATCGTCTACGTCGAAGCCCCCAAGCCCGGCAGCAGCATTTCCGCAGGCCAGCCTTGCGGACTGGTGGAATCGGTCAAGACCGGTTCGGACCTGCATGCGCCCCTCAACGGCACGGTCGTCGCCATCAATGAAGCGCTGCAAAGCACGCCGGAAGACATCAACGACAAGCCCTACGACGCCTGGATTTTTTCATTCCAGCCGGCGAACGAACCTGCAGGCCTGCTGAGCGCGGCTGAATACAAGGCCTTGCTGGGTTAGGGCCCGTTTACACTAATCCTTTTTAAGCGCCTCGATCACACGCTCCCGCAAGGTGACGGCCAATGCGCCCTCGACCTCGGCGCCGAGTTTGGGGACCAATGCCTGCATTTCCCTCGCCAAGACATCCTGAATGACTTGGGCGATCATGGGCTGCATGTCCGCAAGCACTGCCTCGGCAAGCTCCTGGCGCGCCAGGAGCAATTGCGGGTGATCGAACTCTTGCGGAGTAAATAGCTCTCCTTCTTCAGGTAGATCCACTTCTTCATCCACATCCGCTGGCAAGAACTTGATGCCCGATGCCTGGGGCGTAACTGCCTCTGGCGGCGCTGGTGATAGCGACTCAGGCGTTTCCTGAGTTGCCGGTTCGGCATGATCATCATCGGCATAATATGGGGCCAGCAGTTGCTCGATCTCGACCATGCTGAAGGCGCCTGCCCCTTCGTAGACGTCCGTCAACACAGGAGCATCATCCGCGACTGACTGGTCGGATGACTGAACAGCCGGACTGCTCAGCGAGTTGATGCGGCGCAGTACCAGCGCCAGTTCATCTTGAGGTTGGTCGCTCATGAGCCCCTCTTTTCATCATAAAGCTGCGCCGCTGGCATCGAATGTCCTGATTTCATATCCACGATCCCGGTAGAAGCGGTAACGTTCGCGCGCCGCGGCACGGTCATCCTCCTCCAGTCCCACGATCTCGATCAAGCGCCTGAACCTGCTGAAGAACGGCGGATACTGGCTATCCAGGTTGATGAGGATATCGTCATGCGGCAATGGCTCGTGGCGCCAGTCTATGATGACCGGCGTTTCGGCCGCGCGGGGATGGGTTGCATGGCAGTGCGGAAGGAAGCCGATCGGCGGGTTGCTCCATAAAAACGTGCCCAATTGCTCCGCCGCCTGCTGGGTAGAAGTCAACACCATCAGCCGCCGCCCGCGTTGCGCGGCACGGCTGCTGAGATTGGCCACATGGAAGGCCTTGTTCGGCACGTTGAAAAAGAAATCCACCCTGGTCATGCGTCTTTACTGCCCGGCACGCTGCTTGAGGAACTCGGTCAGCAACGGCACTGGGCGTCCGGTCGCGCCTTTTTCCTTGCCGGACTTCCAGGCAGTCCCCGCGATATCGAGGTGGGCCCAGTCATATTTCTTGGCAAAACGCGAGAGGAAGCATGCCGCGGTGATGCTGCCGCCTGCCCTGCCGCCGATATTTGCCATATCGGCAAAGTTGCTGTCGAGCTGCGGCTGGTAGTCATCCCAGAGCGGCAGACGCCATGCCCGGTCTTGCGCTTCATTGCCCGCTTCCAGCAGCTCTTCGGCCAGGCTGTCCTTGTTGCTGAACAAGCCGCTGGCGTGATGCCCAAGCGCGATCACGCAGGCCCCTGTCAGGGTCGCCACATCCACGACGGCCTGCGGCTCGAAACGTTCCGCATAAGTCAGCGCATCGCAGAGGATCAGGCGGCCTTCTGCATCCGTATTCAATACCTCTATGGTCTGGCCGGACATGCTGGTCAGCACGTCGCCCGGCCGGGTCGCATTGCCGTCCGGCATATTTTCGCACGTCGGGATGATGCCCACCACGTTCAGCGGCAAATCCAGCTCGGCAATGGCCTTGAATGTGCCCAGCACGCTGGCCGCGCCGCACATGTCGTACTTCATCTCGTCCATGTCGGCACCGGGCTTGAGCGAGATGCCGCCCGTATCGAAGGTGATGCCCTTGCCCACCAGCACTACCGGCTTTTGGCTCTTCTTGCCTTTCTTATGCTGCAGCACGATCAGCTTGGGCGGCTGCACGCTGCCCTGGGTCACGCCCAGGAACGACCCCATGCCCAGTTTTTCAATATCCGCCTTCTCCAGCACTTCCACTTGCAATCCATGGCTCTTGCTCAATGCCTTGGCCTGCTCGGCCAGGTAAGTCGGGGTGCAATAGTTCGGCGCCAGATTGCCGAGATCCTTGGCGAAACTCACGCCGGCAGCGAGCGCCTTGCCCTGCCTGAGGCCTGCTTCGCCCGCTGCCACATCGCTGCGCTGGGCAACATGCACTTGCAGCTTGGCTATGCCTTTCTTGCCATTGGCTGTTTTGGTCTTGAAACGGTCGAAACGGTAAGTACTGTCTGCAGCCACTTCCGCCACTTGGGCGACGCGCCAGGCGACATCACGTTTCTTCACGGGCACTTCGGCCAGGAATGTTGCCGCATCCGCGGCATCCAGACTGCCTAGTGCCTTGACGGAGGCGCGCAGGGCCTGGCGGTAGCTGCGCTCGTTGAGCTCGCGGTCCTTGCCCAGGCCAACCAGCAACACGCGTCCGGCAGCAACGCCAGGAACGGAATGCAAAAGCAGGGTGGATCCGGGCTTGCCATCGATGTCGCCCGTGCGCAGGATATTGCCGAGATAGCCGTCGGATGCGCGGTCGAGCGCCGCGGCCGCGTCGGAAAACTTACGCGCTTCAAACACGCCGACCACAACGCAATCTTTACGCTGTTTTTCCGGAGTCCCACTTTTTATGCTAAATTCCATTCCTTGATCCTTAAGATTAAAGCCTTCTGAATTATCCCGCGTTTTCGCGGTAAATCAACCTCAATTGCGGAATTTGAACTACCTGCTTTTCTAACATGCTCTTCAAACGCTCACTACTGCAAGAGCTAGTCACCACTGCCATCGGCGGCTTCCTGGTGCTGTTCGGCATTGTCATCGCCCAGCGCGTAGCATACTACATCGGCATTGCCGCCAAGGGCAGCCTTGCCAGCGACGCCATCAACACGCTGCTGGGATTCAGCATGCTGAAGTTTTTGCCCATGATGCTCTCGCTCACCTTGTTCCTCGCCGTATTGCTGACGCTTTCGCGCTGGCACCGCGACAGTGAGATGGTGGTCTGGTTCAGTGCCGGCCAAGGGCTCTCCAGCTGGATACGCCCAGTGCTGACGTTCGGCTTGCCGATCATCATCGTCATCGCCTTCCTCAGCCTGTTCGTCACGCCCTGGGCCACCAACAAGGGCACTGAATTCCGCGACCAGCTGAAAAGCCGCGACGAGCTTTCATCCATCAGCCCTGGCGTTTTCAAGGAATCCCGCCAGGCTGACCGAGTGTTCTTCGTGGAAAGCTTTGATGAGCTGGGCAATATCGTCAAGAACATCTTCGTGCAATCCATGCAGCACCAGAAGCTCGGCATCATCGTGGCCGCACGCGGCCACCGTGAAACGGCCGAGAACGACGACAACTTCCTGGTCATGCAGAATGGCCGCCGCTATGAAGGCACGCCCAATACCGCGGAATACTCGATCACCGAGTTCGAGCGCTATGCCATCCGCATAGAACCGGCAGAGGTGCAGCAGCAACCGCCCAACACGCAAGCACGGAACAGCCTGGAACTTTTCAACGAACACAGCCCGGATAGCAATGCGGAGCTGCAGTGGCGCCTTGCCATCCCGATCTCGGCATTCGTGCTGATCCTGCTGGCAATCCCGCTGAGCTTTGTCGATCCGCGCTCCGGCCGCTCCGCCAACCTGATGATGGCGCTGCTGATCTATATCGTGTACAACAACCTGCTCAGCATCATGCAGGCTTGGCTTGCGCAAGGCAAGATTTCCCCGCTGGTCGGCTTGTGGCCAGTGCATGCGGTCTTCCTGCTGCTGGCATTCTGGATGTTCTACCGTCGTTTGTTCCAGTTACCCTTCCTGCCGCGCTTGTGGCGTAAATAGCCTGCGATGAAATTACTCAACCGCTACCTGTCCCAGGAAATCATTTCCAGCATCATGCTCATCATGCTGGCGTTGCTGGCGATGTTTTCCTTCTTCGACCTGATCCAAGAATTGGAAAGCCTGGGCAAGGGCAGTTACGGCATCAGCAAGGTAATGCTATATGTATTGCTCAGCGCGCCTGGACATGTCTACGAGGTGGTGCCGGTTGCGGTGCTGGTCGGCACCATGTACGCGCTGGGCCAGTTCTCGCGCTACTCGGAGCTCATCATCCTGCGCGTGAGCGGCATTTCCATACGCAAGATCGCATTCTCGCTGCTGCGCGTGGGATTGGTGTTTGCCGTGATTACCTTCCTGGTGGGCGAACTGATTGCGCCATTGAGCGAAAAGGCCGCCCAACGCATCCGCATCCAGGCCACGGATTCCGTGGTCGCCCAGGATTTCCGCTCAGGGCTGTGGGTCAAGGATGGCAACAGTTTCGTCAATGTGCAGAACGTCATGCCGGACGCCTCATTGATGAACATCCACATTTACGAGTTCGACAACGAATTCCGCCTGCGCACCATCAGCAATGCGCAGGACGGCAGTTTTGACGGCAAGAGCTGGAACCTGCACCAGGTGACGCAAACCCATTTTGAAGAACAGAAAATCCGCACCAACGTGTTCCAGGAAGCCACCTGGCAATCCCTGATCCGCCCGGAACTGCTGAACGTGCTGCTGGTCGTACCGGAAAAAATGTCGGCCTGGAATCTGTACTTCTATATCAACCACCTGGCAAGCAACAAACAGAAGACTTCGCGCCACCAGATCGCACTCTGGTCCAAGATGATCTATCCGCTTGCCTGCCTGGTCATGGTGATCCTCGCGCTGCCTTTCGGCTTCCTGCAGCAGCGCTCGAGCTCAGCCAGCACCAAGATATTTGCCGGCATCATGCTGGGGATTGTCTACCAGGTATTGAACCGGGTGTTTGTGCACCTGGGCTTGCTCAACGACTGGTCGCCGCTGTTCAGCGCAGTGATGCCCACATTGCTTTTCATGGCGGCAGGCATTTTCATGTTGTATTGGGTGGAGCGCAGGTAGTTTAAGCTCCTGCAAGCATAGCGCGACCAGGAAAGGCCCCGAATCAGTCCAGGTCTTCCAGGCCAGTATCGATGTCGGGGTTCTCGCGCCGCAATGCCTCGCGTTTGGCCTCGGGCAAGCGCTGGTACTCTTCCCACTTCTTGCGCAATGCCGCCTTTTTCTCGGGCGACAGGTTCTGGTATGCCTGGTATTTCTTGCGCGCATTCTCACGTTCGTAGGGCGTCATGCGGCTCCAGTGCGTCAAGCGCCTTTGCACGCGCTGCTGTTGCTCGGGCGTCATCTTGGGGTAGTCGCGCGCAATATCCAGCATTCTCTCGCGCTGCCACGGCCTGAGAATATCCCACTCCTGCGCCAGGGGCGCCAGCACTTTACGCTGACTTTCGTTCAGTTGCGCCCAGCTGGGCTCCTGTGATTCCGTTTCAGCGACTGCTGTCATCGCAAGCAATAACAGGCCGGCTGCTATTGCTGTTTTAACCATGAATAAAAGCCTGGATCAAGATATGCCTCGGGGGGAAGTTCAGAAGCCAGCAGGAAGGCGTCGCCATGTTCGCCATGGCCGTGCCCAGTCAATTGCTGGGTGACAACGAATGTAAACAACACGGCCGCGATCAGGGCCGCCAGAGACAAGCTGCGTTGATGCTGGAGGAAGTAGCTGCCGAGCAGCGCCATGAGCCCGCCGCCCTGCGGCTGCTGGCTATGGGCCGCCGCCATGCGCAGGACTGCCTGTCGCCGCACCTCCACGAGGCGTTCCACCACCTCTGGCGCGAGATTTTCCGTGGTTTCGTCCAGTCGCCGGACGATTTCTTTTGCAAACTGTCGTTCGTGATTCATCGCTCGCCCCCAGCCCTGTCGAGCACTTCCTTAGCAAAACCGTATTTTTCAAGCGTGGCGGCCAACGCATGGACCGCCCGGGAACAATGTGTCTTGACGCTCCCTTCCGAGCATCCCATGGCTGCGGCCGTTTCAGCAACATCCATATCTTCCCAGTAACGCATGATAAATGCTTCTCGTTGACGCGTTGGGAGATTTTTTATCGCGGCTTCGATGATCGCGATCGTTTCCTGTTGCTCGTACTGCAGCTCGGGGTTGTCGTGATCATGATCGGAGGTCATGGTTTCCAGCGGGTCATGCTCTTCGTCGTCATGCTGGCTGACGCCAAGCGAAGAAAGCAAGGTCGTCCAGATGCCCCGCACCTTCTGCCGGCGCCAGTAATCCTTCATGGTGTTCTGCAGGATGCGCTGGAACAGCATGGGGTATTCTTCCACAGGCCTGGCAGCGTACTTTTCCGCCAGCTTGAGCATGGCGTCCTGCACAATGTCCATCGCGGCATGATCGTCACGCACGGCATATGCCGTCTGCTTGAAAGCCCGACGCTCAATTTGCGCTAGAAAATTTGAAAGTTCCTGTGTGCTCGCCATTGAAGTGCTTGGATGCTTTTTATTGCATTTAGTGCCGCGGCACGCGGGCCAGATAAGCCATCTGCATTGAGTATAACAGGTTTGATTTTGTTACCCGGGCTGCTTTTCGCTACAATCACTCCATCCTTCACCCACCTACCGGGCACCATGCTGAAACTGCTGCTTCTCGCTGTTATATTCTGGCTGATCTACGCCATCCTCAAGCACTACCGCAACAGCGTGGACCAGCCGCCGCCTTCGCGCAACAGCCCGGAAGACATGGTGCAATGCGCCCACTGCCAGGTGCACCTGCCGAGGAGTGAAAGCGTCAAGAGCGGAGAGCTGCACTACTGCTCGGATGCGCATCGCCAGCAACACCAGCCATGACCGCGCAACCTGCCAAAGCTGGCGGCATCCATGCCACGGACTTCTGGCAGCCGCTCGCCCTGTTCGGGGTTTACCGCATTCTGCTTGGCATCGTCTTCCTTGCCTCGTATTTCCTGCTGCAGGACGCACGCATCTGGCTTAACTACAATCCGACCGCCTACCTCAGTTTCTCCCTGGCATACCTGGGCTTCGGCTGCCTGGCGCTATGCCTGAACGTCCTGCGCAAACCCAATTTCAGCGTCCAGCTTTCGCTGCTAACGCTGATGGATATCGGTTTCATCATCCTGCTCATGTATGCCAGCGGCGGCATCAAAAGCGGGCTGGGACTGCTGCTCATCATTACCATTGCCGCCGCCAGCCTGATCAGCCAAGGGCGGCTCGCGCTATTCTATGCCGCGATTGCCAGCATAGGCCTGCTGCTCGAGCAGTCCTACCAGATGCTGATCTGGAACGAGGATTTCGGCGACTATTCGCATGCCGCCATGCTGAGCGTTAGCTGCTTTGCGACTGCCTGGCTCGCGCATAGCTTCAGCAAGCGGGCCAACCTGCACGCGCAGCTGGCGTCACAGCGCGGGATCGATCTGGAAAATCTGGCCCAGGTCAACCAGCTGGTCACGCAGGAAATGGATGATGGCGTCATTGTGGTGCACCAGGCCCTCACGCTGCGTCACCGCAACCGGCAAGCCGATTTCCTGGTGGGAATCCAGGCCAATGCGCGCAACAACCAGCCACTGGCAGAGTACGCCCCCGAGCTGACAACCTTATTGCAGCGCTGGCACCAGCAGGGCCATGGCAGGCAGCAAGGCCTGATCAAACTCAGCCTGAGCAAACGCGACCTGCGCCTCAAGCTCATGCCGGTGGGGGAAAGCTATGCGCAGGGCACCGTCATCTTCATACAAGACTGGAGCCAATTGCAGACCCAGGCGCAGCAACTCAAGCTTGCCGCGCTAGGCCGCCTCACCGCCAACATCGCCCACGAGATCCGCAACCCCTTGAGCGCCATCAGCCATGCGACGCAATTATTGCAGGAAGACGAATCCCACGACCCCGCCAGCCAGCGCATGCTGCAAATAATCAGCGACAATGTGCAGCGCATGGAGCAGATGATCAAGGACGTGCTGGAACTGAACCGCCGCGACCGCACCAAGCAGCAGGAAATCCGGCTGACCGATTTCCTGCGCGAATTCCACGACCAGTTCTACCAGGTGGAGAAAATTCCTTCCCAGGGCTTCGTACTGGACACGGATGTCTGGGAGCCCACGATCACGTTCGACCATCGCCACCTGCACCAGATATTGTGGAACCTGTGCCGCAACGGCTGGCGCCATAGCCGGCAACATGATGGCAGCCTGACGCTGTCATTACGCAGCGAAGCACAGCAATGGCTGATCGAGGTGCATGACGATGGCAAGGGGATCCCCGAAAGCGCCCAGGCACACCTGTTCGAGCCCTTCTTCACCACAGAGAGCACGGGCACCGGCCTCGGGCTTTATATCGCCCGCGAACTATGCGAAGCTAATGGCGCCACCATTGAACATGCCGCCGCTGAGCAAGGCTGTTCGTTTGTTATCCACATTGAGAAAACTGAACCTGCATGAGCGCGTTTCCCGCCTGCCTAGTCGTCGATGACGAAACCGATATCCGCGAACTCCTGGTATTGACCCTGGAGCGCATGGATATCCGGGCGGATAGCGCCAGCACACTTGCCGAGGCCCGGCACCTGCTGGAACAGGGGCAATACGGCCTCTGCCTCACCGATATGCGCCTGCCGGATGGCAGCGGGCTGGACCTGGTCAAACACATTGCACAGGATTATCCCGGCCTGCCGGTCGCAGTGATTACCGCCTACGGCAGCGCGGAGAATGCCGTTTCCGCGCTCAAGGCCGGGGCCTTCGACTACCTGACCAAGCCCATCTCTCTCAAGCAGCTGCGCCCCTTGGTGCAATCCGCGCTCAAGCTGTCATCCGCAGAGCAGGCGGAAGCCTCCCACGACACCCTGGCCTTGATAGGCAACAGCGCGGCCATCAAGCAGGTGCGCAGCATGATAGAAAAACTGTCGCGCAGCCAGGCGCCCGTCTATATCAGCGGCGAGTCCGGCAGCGGCAAGGAACTGGCAGCCCGGCTGATACACCAGAACGGCTCGCGCCGCGACGGCCCTTTCATTGCCGTGAACTGTGGCGCCATCCCGGAAAACCTAATGGAAAGCGAGTTTTTCGGCCATAAGAAAGGCGCTTTCACAGGCGCGACCCAGGACAAGGAAGGCATGTTCCATGCCGCCAAGGGCGGCACGCTGTTCCTGGACGAAGTCGCCGACTTGCCGCTTGCCATGCAGGTCAAGCTGTTGCGCGCCATCCAGGAAAAAAAGGTGCGCATGGTCGGGGGCACCCAGGAGGAAAGCGTCGATGTACGCATCATCAGCGCCACGCATAAAAACCTGTCCGTGCTTATGGAGCGCGGCGAGTTCCGCCAAGACCTCTACTACCGCCTGAACGTGATCGAACTCAAACTGCCCGCCCTGCGCGACATGCAGGAAGACATTCCGCTGCTCGTCGACGCCCTGCTGGCCAAGCAATGCCGTGAAGAAGGCCGGGACATGCCGGCACTATCCCCCGAGGCCAGCCAGATGCTGGCAAGGCACAGCTTCCCGGGCAATGTGCGCGAACTGGAGAACGTGCTGGAGCGCGCGCTGGCCTTGTGTGACGGCAGCGCCATCACGGCCGAGGACCTGTTGCTCGACCAGGATGCCGGTACTCCCGCATCCCCTGCCGGGGCAACCTTGGAGGATGAAGGCCTGCCGCTGCCTGACTACCTGGAGCACATAGAAAAGACGGCCATCCTCAACGCCCTGGAAAAAACCCAGCACAACAAGACCGCTGCCGCCAAACTGCTGGGCGTCAGCTTCCGCACCTTCCGCTACCGCCTCAGCAAGCTTGGCCTGAGCAAGGATAGCGATTGATCCGCGATGGAAACAAGCCTATCCATTGACCGGCACGGCCTGGTGGCAGAAGCCGAGTTCGTTGCCTCGCCGAATTTCGATGCGCGTCCCGCCGATGCCGACATCTGCCTGGTCGTCATCCACAATATCAGCCTGCCGCCTGGGGAATATGGCGGCCCAGGCATTGCGCAATTGTTCACCAACCGGCTCGACCCCGATGAGCACCCCTATTACGCCGGCATACACCAGCTGAAGGTGTCAGCCCACTTCGTGATCGGGCGCGACGGCAGGCTGCAACAGTTTGTACCTTGCGAAGCAAGGGCCTGGCACGCAGGAGCATCAAGCTGGCAGGGCCGGGAACGCTGCAATGACTTTTCCATCGGCATCGAATTGGAAGGCAGTGATGCGGAGGCTTTCACGGCGGCACAATATGCGACGCTGCACGCCTTGCTCAGGCTATTGATCTCCCACTATCCCATTCGCGATATCGTCGGCCACTCCGATATCGCCCCCGGCCGCAAGACCGACCCCGGCCCTCATTTCGACTGGGAATCCGTGGCAAACCTCTTCCCGAATCTGGCAACAACGGGCCAAACCGGTATAAACTGCTGAATTTTAAGCACAGAAAGCAACAGAGCTGCATCAGTTTGAACAGCGCCCTGGCTGGATAGAGCAACCAGCATATGCTTAGCATTCAATCAGGAAAACTAGAATAAATGTCAGTCTATCGTTCAGGGGTCTTTGCATTGCTGGCCCTGTTATCCGTATTGAACAGCGCTTGCAGCAAGCATGAAGAGGCGGCAAAACCGGCCTCTCTGCCGTTGGTCAGCGTCACCGCTGTGGAAACTGCCCGGCTGGAGATCCGCGAACAATCCATCGGCACGCTGGAAGGCATCATGGACCCTACCGTCGCGGCGGAAGTGCCTGCACGCGTCTTGAAAATACTGGCCCGCCCCGGCCAGGTGGTCAAGAAGGGCGAAGTCATCGCCCTGCTGGACCCGCAGGACTACAACCTGCAGCAGCGCGAGGCGGAAAGCGAGGTCGCGCGGCTGGAAGCATTGCTGCTCAACCAGCAGCGCAATGTGGAGCGCAACCAGAAACTGGTAGAGAAGAACTTCATTTCGCAAAACGCCCTGGACGAGCTGGAAACGCAGAAAATCGCCTTGAAGCGCCAGCTCGAGGGCGCAAAGTCCCGTCTGGACACGATCACGCACAACAGCAGCAAGACCCGGCTGCTTTCCCCCATCGATGGCAAGGTGGAGAAACAAATCGTATCGCCCGGCGATTACGTCAAGGTTGGCGACCCCCTCCTGCAGATCATCAGCAACCAGCGCCTGCGCGCCCACCTGCCGTTCCCGGAAAGCCTGGGTACCAAGCTCAAGCCCGGGCTGAAAGTCAGGCTGAAGACACCGACCGCCGATGAAGAGGCGGAAGGTGTATTGCGCGAGTTCAAACCCGTCATTGGCAGCAATAACCGCGCAATCGACGTGCTCGTGGACATTGTCGACCAACCCGGGTGGCAATCGGGCGCCAGCGTCACGGGCGACATCATTCTCGGCGAGTACCCTGCTGCGCTCGTGGTGCCGGAACAAAGCATCGTGCTGCGCCCGGCCGGCGAAGTGGTCTATGTGATCAAGGACGATGTGGCACACCAGCGCATCGTCAAGACCGGCATCTACCAGGACGGCCGCATCCAGATCGTCGAGGGTCTCGAGGCCGGTGAAACCATCGCCGTCGATGGCGCGGCCTTCCTCACGGACCAGACCCGCGTACAAATCCAAGCCCATTCGCAACAGGACCAGCCATGACCTTGCCGGAAATATCGATCAAGCGCCATGTGCTGGCGTGGATGGTGTCCGGCTTGCTGGTGCTGCTGGGCATCATCAGCTACCAGCGCATCGGGGTGGACCGCCTGCCCTACATCGAATTCCCGGTCATCTCGATCACCACCACCTTGACCGGGGCCAACCCGGACATCGTCGATGCCAGCATCACCAGCATCATCGAATCCTCGGTCAACACCACGCCTGGCATCGAACATATCCAGTCCTCCTCCTCGCCTGGCGTTTCCGTCATTACCATTACCTTCGGCCTCGAGAAAAACATCGACGTGGCCTACAACGAGGTGCAGGCCAAGGTCAACCAGGTATTGCGCCGCCTGCCGGACGATGCCGACCCGCCGCAAGTGCAGAAAGTGGAAACCAACGCCCAGCCCATCATGTGGCTGGCATTGCGCGGCGACCGTACGACCCAGCAAATCAACCTGTACGGGTTCAACATCCTCAAGAAAAAGCTAGAGACGATCAACGGCGTCGGCGAAGTGCGCCTGGGCGGGCGGCGTGACCGCACCATCCGCGTCAACGTGCTGCCCGAGCGCATGGCGGCCTACAGCATCACCGCCACCGACTTGATCGATGCGTTCAAGCGCGAACATGTGCAACTGCCCGGCGGCTTCCTGGTGGGCAGCAATGCGGAATACCTCATGAAGCTGGACATGGAATACCACAACCTGCGCGACATGGCGGAGATGATCGTGGCCTATCGCGACGGCGCCGTCATCAAGCTCAAGCAGATTGCGGAACTGGAAGACGGCATCGCCGACTACCGGCAATTGGCGCGCTATATGGGAAAACCCGCGGTGGGCCTGGGCATCGTCAAGGTCTCCAACGCCAACACCGTGGCGATCATCGATGAAGTGCTGCGCAAGCTGGACGAGGAAATCCGTCCCAGCCTGCCGCCCGGCATGACGCTGGACATCTCGACCAATGACGCGCTGTTCATCGAGGAAATCGTCGGCGCGTTGCAGGAACACTTGGTCGAGGGTACCCTGCTGGCGGCATTGATCGTCTGGCTGTTCCTGCGCTCCGTCCGCTCCACCCTGATCATCGCCACGGCGATCCCGGTGTCGCTGCTGGGCTCGGTCGCGGTCATGTATTTCTCCGGCTTCACCTTCAACACCATGACGCTGCTGGCCTTGCTGTTGCTCATCGGCGTGGTCGTGGATGACGCCATTGTCGTGCTCGAGAACATATACCGCCACCTGAGCCTGCGTGCGCAGCAGGAGCCAGCTGCCGATTCCGGTGTCATTGCCCGCGCGGCAGCCATCACGGGCAGCCGAGAGGTGGCTTTTGCCGTGATTGCCGCCACCTTCTCGCTGGTCTGTATTTTCGCCCCGGTGATTTTCATGGAAGGCATCATCGGCAAGTTTTTCAAATCGTTTGCCGTGGTGGTCACCTTCGGCGTGCTGGTCTCCCTGCTGGTCTCGCTCACGCTTACCCCCATGCTGTGCTCGCGCTACCTCAAGGCGCACGAGCCCGAAGGGCGGTTCTATGGCTGGCTGGACCGCCTTTTCCAGCGCATGGATCATATCTACGCCGGCATGCTGGCATGGACGCTGCGGCACCGCTGGAAAGTCATGCTATTGACCCTGCTGGTCGTCGTCGGCAGCGGGTTCTTCTTTGGCAAGGTGCAGAAGGAATTCATCCCGGATTCGGACGAAGGCCGCTTCCTGATCTCCTTCCGCACGCCCCTAGGCTCGAGCATTGAATACACCAACAGCCGCCTGGAGAAAATGGAAGCGGTATTGCAGCGCTACGACGCCCAGATTGCCAGCTATTTCGGCACCATAGGCGTGGGCGCGCAGGGCCAGGTCAATAAAGGCACGGTCAGCATCCGCCTCAAGGACCGGCGGGAACGCGACATGAGCCAGCAGGCATTGATACGCGCCATCCGTGCCGATTTGGACCTGATTCCGGGCGTACGCGCGTTCCCCGTGCCCGTTGCCATCGTCGGCGGGCAGCGCTCGGAGAAGCTGCAGTTCAACATCACCGGCGCAAACCTCGAGCAGGTCAGCCAGCTTGGCAAGACTATGCAGCGCAAATTGGGAGATATTCCAGGCATCGGCAAGGTAGACTTGGACTTGGACCTCGACCTGCCCCAGCTCACCCTGCAAGTGGATCGGATACGCGCTGCCAGCCTCGGGCTTTCCGCTGTCGACGTGGCCACGGCGCTCAATCTGTACACTGGCGGCATCGACATCGCCGACTTCAATGACGAGCCCGGCGACGGCCAGCGTTACGAAATCCGCTTGAAGGCCAAGGAAGGCAGCCTGCAAACCCCTGACGACCTGAAGAAGATCTACCTGCGCAGCGGCACGGGCGAGCTCGTGCGCCTGGACAGCGTGGCGAGCTTCAAGCAGACATTGGGCGCGGCCGTGATCGGGCGCTTCGATCTGCAATATGCGGCCAGCCTCTACTCCAACCCCATCATGCCGTTGGGCGACGCTGTCGAGCATGTGCGCAGGCTGGGGGCGGAAACGCTGCCGCCCGGATACCAATTCAACCTGGTGGGCCAGGCGGAAGAACTGCAGAAAACCGTGAGCAGCATGATATTCGCGTTTGGCCTGGCGCTGGTGCTGCTCTACATGGTGCTCGCGAGCCAGTTCAACTCGTTCCTGCAGCCGTTGATCATCATGCTGGCGCAGCCACTGGCGATTATCGGGGGCGTGTTTGCATTATGGGTCACTAACAACTCGCTCAATATCTTCTCGATGATCGGGCTGGTATTGCTGATCGGACTGGTGGCGAAGAACTCCATCCTGCTCATCGACCTCACCAACCAGCTGCATGAAGAAGGAAAATCGGTGGACAACGCATTGCGCGAGGCTTGCCCCATCCGTCTGCGCCCGGTGCTCATGACCTCGCTGACCATCATCCTGGCCCTGCTGCCTGCCGCCTTCGGCCTGGGAGCTGGCGCGGAAACCAACGGTCCGCTTTCCATCGCCGTGATCGGCGGCATGATCTCTTCCACGCTGCTGACGTTGGTGGTGGTGCCGGCAGCTTACTCACTGATCATGAACAAGATGTCCCATCGCCGCTAACACACCATCATCACCAGCCAAAGCGACAGCATATGTTGTCGCTTTTTTATTGTCCGCAGACAGACAGTTAGCAACGGAAAATTCTCTATGATGAATTTTTCGTTATTGTAAGTCATTGTAAAAATAACTCTTTTCTAGTCTTTTCCCCGCCTTGTGACACCGAATTGTCATATTCGGTACCAATAATGCCGCCTCATTGCTCCGCCATATCAACCACAAGCAAAGAGGAAAGCATGAAACTATTTCGTATGTTGCCCATCGCGGCAATGATGACCACCAGCCTGACTGCCATGGCAGACTCCACGATCGACCTCGTCAACGCGCTGGTCGCCAAAGGCGTGTTGACCGAAGAAGAAGGCAAGCTACTGAGCAAAGGCCGCGAAGGTGAAAAAGCCAGCGAGGACAAGGCAATGGAAAAAGCCGGCAAGCCGGGAGGAAAGATCACGATTTCCGATGCCGTCGATAATGCCGCTTTCTACGGCGATATCCGCGCCCGCTATGAATTCCGCGATGGTGAGGACACTGCCCACAATACTGAGGATCGTGAACGGGGCCGCTATAAACTGGTGCTGGGCCTTAAAACCAGCGCGGGCGATTTTTATTCCGATATCGCATTGTCCATGGGCGCCAATGGCCGCTCCGACAACTCCACTTTCGGTAACGGCTCCAACGGGTCAAATACCAAAGAAGCGGCTTACATCAAGCGCGCCCTGTTGGGGTGGAAAGTTACGGACTGGCTGAAAGTTGAAGCCGGCCGCGTTGCCAATCCGCTGTATACCACTTCCATGGTATGGGATGGCGACCTGACCTTCGAAGGATTGGTTGAAAAAATCGAATACCAATGGGGCAATGTAAGCCTGTTTGGTAATTTCGCCCAATCCCAGTATCTGGGTGACCGCCAGGACTTCAATACCAGCACGAGCGACAGGGACACGAACGACATCCTGGCCTTTCAAGGCGGCGCCAAGTTTGATATCACCGACACGGTTTCAGCCAAGGCAGCCGTCACTTTCAGCAAGTTCACGAACGATCATGCCGCGGGCGCCTCGACATTCCTGCCTGGTTTGGGGTCGAATGCCGGCAAGGGTGCCAGCTTAGGCAGCGGCCTGAACGCAACCAATGATATCCGCACCATCGAAATCCCGGCAGAATTCGTCTTCAAAATGGCTGACGGCATGAGGTTGGCCGCCTTCGGCGATTATGTGTGCAACCTGGACGGCGAGGACCGGTTCCAGGCGGCAATCGCAGCGGCTTCTGCAGTTTCCGCAAGCTACGGCTCAGCCATTCGCACGGCCGGCAACGACGACAAGGCCTGGCTGCTTGGCCTCGGACTGTCCAGACAAGTCGGCAAGCAATCGAAAGAAGGCGACTGGTCCGCCAGGCTCTGGTATCAGGACGTCGGTATCTATGCGTTGGATCCGAATACCGTGGATTCCGATTTCATGGACTCCCGCGTCAACATGAAAGGCATCGTCCTCAAGGGCGAATACCTGTTGCGCGACAATGTCGTCCTGAACCTGTCTGCCGGCCATGCCACCCGCAAGAACGACAAGCTGGCATCTGTCACCCCGGCAGGCGACATAGCGCTCAACGTGGACCATTTCAATTTGTACCAGATGGACATTACCTATAAATTCTAATTCCAGATTGCGATCACAGACCGAAGCAGTCCACCGGTTGCTTTTCACGTCCGCTGACGTCCGCCCGCTTTCAGCAACAAAAAAAGGCAGCTTTTCAGCTGCCTTTTTTATTAGCCGATAATCTGCCGATTATTGCCGGATAGAGAGTTACTTAACAGTAACAGTACCGCGCATCATGGTGGCATGGCCAGGGAAGGAGCAGAAGAATGTGTACTTTTCGCCTGCAGTCAGCTTGCTGACGTCAACCTTGACGCTGTCCTTCTCGCCGCCGCCAACCAGCTTGGTATGGGCAATCACGCGAGCATCGCCAGCCTTGACGAAGTTACCAGCTTCGCCAGCACCAACGCCATCGTTCATCACGCCCTTGAAGTCGACAGTCTTGGTGATCACCAGGTTGTGGCCCATGACGTTCTTAGGCAGGGAGCCAGTGTGCTTCAGGTTGATGGTGAAGTCTTTACAGCTCTTTTCGATATCGATGTTCTTGGTGTTGAATTGCATAGCGTCGTTAGCTTCGACATCCACCGAGCAGCCAGCTGCCAGTACGGAACCAGAGAACAGTGAAGCGAACAACAGAGCGACGATTTTGCTGGATTTCATAGTTACTTTCCTCATCTAAAATAAGCCATACGGCTTGTGTTATAGAACTTCTCTTTTGTTACTACTCAACAACCTACAGCTTTTGGCTTTTTATTATGCTCATTATGATGTTGCTGCATCAGAGCATGTTGCCTGTTTCCCATTATTTTCAATTGAGAAACATTATCAATTAAATCGGCCACTTTTTCCAGTATCAGTGACATGTTTTATATAACGTCTCAGTTCCGATTTGGATGACAGCGCGGGCAATTCTATACAAAATCATCCACCTGCAACAGGCTTATGGTCAGAAGTTGAGACAATTTCCTGCACAATCAAGCTGCCTATCATGTCGCCCTCGACATTGACGGTGGTGCGTATGGTGTCCAGCAAGCGGTCTATCGGCAGCAGGATCGCGATCGCTTCCGCCGGCAGGCCGACCGATTGCAGCACCATCACCATGGTCACCATCCCCGCGCTGGGGATGCCCGGCGCGCCAAGCGACGCCAGCATCGCCATGAAAAACACTATGAGCTGCTGGACCAGATTAAGTTCAACCCCGGCCAGGTTGGCGATGAACAAGGCGGCAGATGCCTCATACAGCGCCGTCCCGTCCATATTGATGGTGGCCCCCAACGGCACCACAAAGCCGGCGATGTCGCGCTTCACCCCCAGCTGCTGCTCGGTGCAGCGTATCGTCACCGGCATGGTGGCGGAGCTTGAGCTGGTGGCAAATGCCGTCACCAGGGCGTCCCGCGCGCCTTTCCAGAAGGTCCATGGCGTCACCCGCGTCACCAGATATAGGATGCCGGGCAGGATGATCACGCCGTGCACCAGGGTAATGCCGACGACCAGCAGCATGAACTCGCCCATGCTCGCGAACAGGCTGGCATCCTGCGTTGCCACCAACTTGGTGAGCAACGCCATGATGCCAATGGGCGCCAGGCGCATCACCCAGCCGACCACCATCATCACGAGGTCGAAGGCTTCCTGCATGATATTGAGGAAATTACGGTAGCGCTCGCCGCCGATCACGATGGCGATGCCGACGATCAAGGCAAAAATCACCACCGCGAGCACATTGCTCTGGGCCAGCGCCGCAAACGGGTTCTGGAACAGGCCGAGCAGGAATTTGCTGAAAAACTCTCCTACCGTCAGCTTTTCACTGTGGAAATTCTGCATGGTATCGGCAAACATGCCGAGGTGCATGCCAGCGCCAGGCTTGAAGATATTGGTCGCCACCAACCCCAGCAGCACGGCAATCGCCATGGATATGCTGAAGAACACGAGGGTGGAAATCCACACGCGGTGCATCTGCTGATGCGCCTGCAGGCTGGCGACGCCCACGACAATCGAGGTGAACAGCAAGGGCACCAGCACCATCTTGAGCAGCCCGATGAAAACGCCGCCGGCCATGGTGCTGACATACAACCCGGCTTCCTGTGCCGTCGAGCCCGGGTCCAGGCTGCCCAGCAATAATCCCAACCCTACGCCCAATACTGCGCCTAGCAATATCTGCGTGTTGAGGCTGGGTAACTTCATGCTGGCTCCTTAAGCAGTGAATTCGAACACCGCAGCAAAGAAACCGTCGGTCTCATGTTGGTGCGGCAGCAATTTCAGATAGGCCCCAGTATCCAGTTCAACCTGTTGCTGCGCAAGGATTTCTGCCGCATTGACCAATGTGAACTGCGGATGCGCGGCCAGGAACGCTTCCGCTACCTGCTCGTTTTCTTCCGCCAGCAGGCTGCAGGTGGCATAAATCAGCCTGCCTCCCGCCTTCACGAGCTTGGCCGCTCTGGCCAGGATCGCCGTTTGCTTCGCGGTCAGTTCCGTGACGTCGTCGGGGGTCTGCTTCCATTTGAGGTCGGGGTTGCGGCGCAAGGTGCCCAGCCCGCTGCAAGGCGCATCCACCAGCACGCGGTTGAACTTGCCGTTGAGGCGCTTGAGCTTGGGATCGCTCTCGCTGCTGATAAGCTGGCTGTGCAGGTTGGACAGGCCCGAGCGCTTGAGGCGCTGGCCAAGGTTGTGCAAGCGCTTTTCCGATACGTCGAAAGCGTACAGCCTGCCGGTATTGCGCATCAATGCGCCCAACGCCAGGGACTTGCCGCCGGCGCCGGCGCAGAAGTCCGCGATCATCTCGCCGCGGCGCGGCGCCACCAGCAAAGCCAGGAGCTGGCTGCCTTCGTCCTGCACCTCGATCTTGCCGTCGGTGAAGAACGGGTGGCGGTTGATGGACATACGCTGCGGCAGGCGGATGCCGGTCGGGGAAAATGGCGTAGGTTCCGCACCGGCCTTTTCGCTGTTGAATCGTGCCAGTACTTCATCACGATTGCTCTTGACCAGGTTGACGCGCAAATCGAGGCTGGCGGACTTGTGCATGCTGCGCGCGATCGCCAATGCCTCTTCCGCGCCATATTGCGACTCCAGCCGCTGCCACAGCCATTCGGGCAAATCGGCCTGGATCGCAGGGCTCAGGCCCTCCGTCGACTTGGCCTTGATCTCGTGCGCCCATTCCTTCTGCTGCTGGTTCAGCAGCTCGTCCAGTTCGCGCAGGCTGTTGCCCTGCACGCGCACCAGCCACGCCACCAGCAGGCGGCGCGGGTCTTCATTGCCGGCCAGATAGGCCAGAAACGACCTACGGCGCAGGACGCCGTAGACCGCCTCGGCAATCCAGGCGCGCTCCTTGTTGCCAAGCTCGCGGTGATCGCGGAAAAACTTGCCCAGCTTGGCGTCCGCCGGGCCGGGGTTGCCCAATACATCCGCCAGGGCGATGGCGGCAAGCCTCAATATGTTCTGGTTCATACACTCACTTCAATAAATCTGTCGATATCCGGGTGGCAAGCTGTTCGATCACGCTGCCATCCTCTTCCGTCTTGCGCATTTTAACCGGCAAGTAGTGATAATCCACCGCCAACCACAATTCGGTCTTTTCGCTGCCATCCTCTCCGGTCCTGGCAATATGCCAGGCACGCACCGCGCCAAACTCGGTTTCCAGGGTTTCCTCGCCCTCGAAACCGTAACTGTACTCGCTGAGCTTCTTGCCGTTGCTGATATGCAAGGTCATCTGCTCCAGCGGCGGCAGGAAAATGAACTGGTACATAAAGCTGAGTAGGTCCTGCGACCCTTCCGGCAGATCAACGGTTTTTACGCCTTTGACCGTTTCCAGGGTGACTTTGCGTTGCTCCCAATCAAACCGCGACTGCTGTTTCTTGTTGTCCCCCTTGCCGTACTGGTAAGAGAAATAGTCCGGTTGTAGGCCGTCCGCAGTGACCCGGCCCTCGCTCCGCTGCAGCAGCTTACCCGACACCACCAAGGCTGCCAGGCCCTTGGCTTCGATCGTGCTGGTCAGCTCATAGCGCCCGTCCTCGTGCATGCGGTAGCTGACCTTGGTCGCGCCGATCTTGTTGCCATTCTCGCCGCGCAACACGACGAACTCGGTATCGACATAGGTGAACGCTGGCAATTCGTGCGCCTCCGCCTCCACTGCATCGGCCATGCCGGCCTCTTCAACCGGCGGCTCCAATGCCTCAGGCCCGGCCGCATCTATCGCAGCGCCATCCTCCTGGGCGCCTTCCTCTGCCATGCCGACCGCTGGCAGCTCAGCCGGCGGCTCCTGCGACGATACCGGCTCTTCAGCGCTCGCTGCCGGTGTCACCTGCTCAGGTTGAGCCTTTTTTCTCTCACGCCTTGCCTGGGGCTTGGGTGCCGGCGGCAACTCGGCAACCGGGGCGGCTTGCAGGTGCACCTGCTGCACCCGGTCGGTTGATTCGGCGTTATCCGGCTTGGCAAAATCCAGGCTGGGAAGCTTCCAGTATTCGCTTCCCAGGATCATCAAGTGGAAAAACAGTGAAAGCAGCAATGCCAGCGCCAGCCCGGCAGGCAGGCGCTTGATGAAAGTTTTACGGAAAACGCTACTCCACATCAATGCCCGTAAGCACCTGCTCTATTTTGTTGCCTTTGTCGTCCACCATCATGAGCTTGACTGGCAGGTAATGTTGCTCGACCGCGAGCCACAACTCCTTGCCGTCTTCGTCAGATACCGCTTCGCTCAAGTGCATGACCTTGAATTTGCCCGCGCCGACCTCCAGCGATTCATCCTTGGCGTCGATATGGTAATGGTAGGTGCGCAGCTTCTTGCCTGTCGTCACGGGCAGCTTAACCTCGCTGCCGGAGGGAAGCGCGAACATGAACTGGTAGATAAAGCTGCTGATATCCTGCGCCCCTGCTTCGAGGGGCACGGTATTGAGCTTGCCCTTGACCTTCATCTTGAGCTGGTTGCCCGCCCAGTCGAAATCGGTATACAAGGAGCGCTTTTCGTTATCGCCCTGGTGCAGCTCGAAATGCTCCGGCTTCAACCCCTGCGCCGTCACTTCGCCCTCGCTGGTCAATTTGCGCTCGCCGAACAATGCATAGACGCCTATCCCCTTGGTCACGCTTTCGATACGGTAACGGCTGCCTTCCTGGCGGTAGGTTTCGCTCACCGTCGCAAATGGCTGGCCGTTGCGCGTGGCTTCATAGGTGAGCTTCACCTGCTTGGGCGCGGCCACTGCCAGGTTGCTCACGCAAAGCAGCAATAGGCTCAGGGTACGGATGCGGGATATGGACATAAGGCCTCCTGGAACATGAAGGGCGATGCATTGCACCGCCCTGGATCAGCACTTTGACCTGAAGGATCGTTCAAGTGCAGGCAAACATTCTGTTGGCAACAGAATATTGCTTTAGTTCTTTACACGACCACGGTCGGCGCTTCGCCCGGTGCCTGCGCACGAATGCGCCCGATCTCCCACACCTGCTCGCCCTCGGCGGACAACAGCGCCTGTGCGGCGGCAGCGTCCTGCGCCGATACGATCACCACCATGCCGATGCCGCAGTTGAAGGTCCGGTACATTTCCTGGTCCGTGACATTGCCTTGCTCCTGCAACCAGGAAAACAGCGGGGGAATCTCCCAGCTGCCCTGGCGCACCTCGGCGGTCAGGCCTTCAGGCAATACGCGCGGCACGTTTTCGGTAATGCCGCCGCCGGTGATATGCGCCATGCCCTTGACCTTGATTGCCTGCAGCAGCTTGAGGATAGGCTTCACATAGATGCGTGTGGGCGCCATGACCACGTCGCGGAAAGGACGGCCGTAGAAATCGCTATCCAGGTCGACGCCGGAAAGATCGAGCAGCTTGCGTACCAGCGAGTAGCCGTTGGAGTGCGCGCCGTTGGACGCTAGCCCGAGCACCACGTCCCCCTCGGCGATAGTGGAGCCGTCGATCAGAGCATCCTTGTCTGCCGCCCCGACGACGAACCCCGCAAGGTCATACTCGCCAGCCGGGTACATGCCGGGCATTTCCGCGGTTTCGCCGCCGACCAATGCACAGCCGGATTGCTCGCAACCCGCGGCAATGCCTTGCACCACTTGCGCCGCCGTATCGACATCCAGCTTGCCGCAGGCGAAATAGTCGAGGAAGAACAAGGGCTCGGCCCCCTGCACCAGGATGTCGTTGACGCTCATGGCGACCAGGTCTACCCCTACCGTATCGTGCTTGTTGAGCTGGAAAGCCAGCTTGAGCTTGGTGCCGACGCCGTCGGTGCCTGACACCAATACCGGGTTCTTGAATTTCTTCGGCACTTCGAACAGTGAGCCGAAACCGCCGATGCCGCCGAGCACCTCGGGACGCATGGTACGTTTTGCGAATGGCTTGATTCTCTCAACCAGGGCGTCCCCGGCCTCAATGTCCACACCGGCATCGCGATAGCTAATCGAGGTTTTTTCAGAATTCAAGTTGAGTTCTCGCTTTCCACAGGATAAATTTAGATAATCAACGCATAATTTTACCTGATAATAGTGCGCAAACGATAATAAAGACCTCGGCAGAAACATGATGCGGCGATGCCGCCCTGCCCACATTAGCCCGCAAGTGAACCATATTGAAACAACTACTGCTCGATATCCAGCCGCCCGCAGCGCCCAGCCTGGACAACTTCGTGACTGGCCGCAATGCCGAAGCCCTGTTCCAGCTCAGGCGCACGGTGCTTGAAAACGATGATGCACATTTCATCTACCTCTGGGGGGAGACCGGCTGCGGCAAGACCCACCTGATCCAGGCCTGCAACGCGCTCGCCAGCGCCTCCGGCCTCGACATGATCTGCGTCGACGACGTGCATTTGCTCGCCGATGACGACCAGGTGGCCTTGTTCGACCTCTACAACCAGTTGCGCGAGTCCGGCGGCAGGCTGGTGGTGAGCGGGATTGCGGCGCCGGGTCAGATGGGGTTGCGCGACGACCTCGCGACCCGGCTGGCCTGGGGGCTGAGCTACCAGCTGCACCCCCTCAGCGACGAGGAAAAAACCCAGGCATTGAAGAACCACGCCGAAGCGCGCGGCATGAAGCTGCCCGACGAAGTGCTGGACTACTGCCTGCGCCACCTGCGCCGCGATATGCCCAGCCTGATCGCGACCATAGACGCCCTGGACGAGTGGTCGCTCACCGACAAGCGGGCCGTGACCCTGCCCCTGCTGAAGCAATTGCTGCAAGTCTCCACCAACCAATAGCAAGCTCCTCATGGCCATCTTCCGCTGCAGTCGCTGCAACTTTATCGAAGAGCTCGACGCCAGCCTGGTCGGACATGATGCTACCTGCCCCAAGTGCCAGCACCGCAACAAGATATGGGATACAGCCTTTTTCGTCGGCAAGCTCCTGGACAAATATTTCGCCCTGCACCAAACCTTAAAACGCTTGCAGGACGGGCAAACCGCAGAGGCTGATGCGACAGAGGCTGGCGCACAAACGCCCCGCGGCTTCTCCAACACGGAAATGTTGTCCAGCCCCAGCCAGTCGCAACCCATCCTGGCATGGTTCGAGCGCAAGAAAATCTTGGTCGACATCAACCCCAAGGCCGTGGACACCACCGGCTTCTTTGATGAGGTCGCCAACGCCATTGCCGGGGACTACGCCACCTTGCGTCCTCTGATTGCGCAGATATGCCGTGCCTACAAGGAAAACTACAACGGCACCACCATCAAGCTGGAAAACCGCAAGCCCGACGAGATCAGCCGCATCACGCGGTTTTGCAAGCAGCTGCATGACTATTCCTTCCTCAGCCGCCTGGTACAGCAGAAAAGCGAGAAAAGCCTGCGCCTGATCCTGCAGCCGTCCCCCGTCATCCGCCAATTCTTCAACGGCATCTGGCTGGAATGGTATGCCCTGATGCAGGCGCTGGAGTTTGCCGACAAGCGCGACCTGCCGTTCTCCTGCGCGCGCAACGCCAAGATCGCCCTGCCCAATGCCGATGTGCACGAGCTGGACGTATTTTTGCTGCTGGAACAGAAAACGCCGATCTGCATCGAATGTAAGACCGGGGACTACAAGCCCTATATCGAGAAATACCGCCTGCTCAAGAAGAGCCTGGGACTGCAGAAATCGCAGTTCCTGCTCTGTATCGCCGACCTGCCGGACGAGCATGCGCAAGGCCTCACCAGCATGTACGACATCACATTCACCAACCAGAAGAACCTGCTGACCCACTTGATGCGGCTATAAGACGGGCTGGAAGTTTGCTACCATCGCAATAACCCTTATTGGAAAAGGAGTATTACCATGGCGACCATGAAAGCTGCTGTTTTCGTCTCCCCCGGCAAAATAGAATTACGCGACAAGCCCGTCCCTGAAATCGGCCCGCTGGACGCCTTGATCCGCATCACCACCACGACCATCTGCGGCACGGACGTGCACATCCTCAAGGGCGAATACCCGGTTGCGGCAGGCCTGACCGTCGGCCACGAGCCTGTCGGCATCATTGAAAAGCTGGGCTCGGAAGTACACGGCTTCAAGGCGGGCCAGCGCGTCATCGCAGGCGCGATCACGCCCAGCGGCTACTCCAATGCCTGCCTGTGCGGCATCGGCGCCCAGGATGGCCCGGACACCCCGCACGGCTTCAAGGTGGCGGGCGGATGGAAATTCGGCAACACCATAGACGGCAGCCAGGCGGAATACCTGCGCGTGCCGGACGCCATGGCCAACCTGAGCCCGATTCCCGACCATCTCAGCGACGAGCAAGTACTGATGTGCCCCGACATCATGTCGACCGGCTTCTCTGGCGCGGAGCGCGGCAATATCAAGATTGGGGATACGGTGGTCGTGTTCGCGCTGGGCCCGATAGGCCTCTCCGCCGTCGCAGGCGCCAAACTGCTGGGCGCCACCAAGATCATCGGCGTGGACTCCATTCCCGAGCGCCTCAACATCGCCCGCGCGCTGGGCGCGGACCATGTCGTCAACTTCAAGACCCACGACCCGGTTCAGGAAGTCCTCAAGCTGACTGAGGGACGCGGCGTGGACGTCGCGATCGAGGCGCTGGGCGTGCAACAGACGTTTGAATCCTGCCTGCGCGTGCTGCGTCCGGGCGGCACCTTGTCCAGCCTGGGGGTCTACTCCTCCGACCTCAAGCTGCCGCTGGACGCGTTCGGTGCCGGCCTCGGTGACTTCACGATCGTGTCCACCCTCTGCCCCGGCGGCAAGGAGCGCATGCGCAGGCTGATGGATGCGGTCGGCTCCGGCCGCGCAGACTTGAGCAAGCTGGTGACCCACCACTTCAAGCTCAGCGAGATCGAGGACGCTTATGACCTGTTTGCCAACCAGCGTGACGGCGTGATGAAGGTGGCGATCACGCCCTAGCCTCGCTAGTTCTCAGGCTCGCGCTAGGCAAGCGTAATGGCATGGCGGCCGCTGTGGCCCTTGTTGTCATGCCATTCCACGCTCACGGTATCTCCCGCCTTCGCATCCGCCACGTAAAAAACCAATTGCGGGTCGCTGGCAATGCCTGTACCCCATTGCGCTTCCAGCACCTGCCGTCCGTTGTGGCTGACCTGTACCAGTTGGATGAAATGCGCGGAAACCGCCTGGCCCGATCCATCCAGCCTATGCCCGTTCTCCATGGGATGGAGCAGCGAAAGCGTGACTTCGGCCACACCATGCCTGAGCCGTGCCCGCATGCCGGTGCTGTTAGCCGCGGACGTCACTCATCGCTCCCGCATTCGCCACGGCAATATAGCGGCTGGCCTTGTAATACCTGCCATTGGCCTTGACCACCGCCTCGACGGACTGGCTCTGCGCAAGCCGGATGCGCGTGACGACATAGGGCTGCGCCCCACGGCTGAAGGTGAAATTGGCAAGCAAGGGCACCGGGCTCTTCTCGGCAAACAGTGCGATGGCTTCCGTGCCCGGCAACCGGCTCATGATTTCCACTTGTATGCTGGTGCCGTCTTCGGCCGCAGCCGGCGCCACGATCTCGATCTCATCCTGCCGGCTGCTGACCAACTGATCCGACACTTGCGAGCCGGTCTCGGAATGCCCAGCTTCCATGGCTGAACGGCCCCAGCTGGCGGCCACTGCCTGCCACGGCATCAGCATACATGCCGCCAGCCACTGCAACAGCGGACGCCGCCCGGCTTTAGTTAATGATTTCATCAATTCGGCCTCTTGTCGTCGAGCTGCAGCCGTAGCTGGTTGAGGCGCGCCTCGACAATGGATTTTTCGTAAAAGTCACCGTCCGTCGCTTTCGCCGCCAAGTCCATCTGTTCCACGGCGCCGCGCAGGTTATAGCGCCGCGCGTAAGCCTCGCCCTGCGCCTGGTGCATGAGCAGCGATTTGCCCTGCATGCTGTAGACGCGCGCCTTCAATTCATAGAAATAAGGGTCGTCGGGAAACCGGCCCTGCTTGTCGGAAATCAACTGCAGCAGTTTTTCCGATTGCCTGGAGCCCAGCAAGTGCTCGGCATAGCCATAAATCAACGCACGGTGATCGGGGTAGCTGCCCAATGCCTCAAGATATCGCTGCTCCGTCACCACAGGTGTTTGCCCTGCCACGGCGACCTTGGTTGCCACGGTCTCTATCATGGCGTTCGGGACGGCATTCTTGCGCAGCCAGGCAACTTCCTCGCGCGCGCCGGCAAGGTCGTTCTTGCGCAGCATCGCCAGCGCGATGCCGTAATGTTCCGCAGCGTCGCTGGCATAGCGCTTTTCCTGCAGATTGATGCGGAAAATATTGATGGCGCTGTCCGCAGTGCCGATGTTCGCAAGCAGCTTGGCCTTGACGAAATAGAACTCCGGGGTTTCCTGCACCGCACGGAAACTGCCTTGCTCCACGCGGTTGCGCACATCGGCAATCCGCTCCACCGTCAGCGGGTGGGTGCGCAAAAATGCCGGGGCGCTGCCTTCCGAGAACCGCGTGCCTTTTTGCAGCGTTTCAAAGAAAGACGGCATCGCGCGGGTATCGAAGCCCGCATCCGCCATGATCTGCAAGCCGACGCGATCCGCCTCGCGCTCGTGTTCGCGCGTATAGTCGATCTGCTTCTGGATCGACCCCGCAGTTGCGGCAGTCAGCGCGCCCCCCGTCAATTGCGGGTTGCTGCGCGCAGCGAGCAGCGCCAACGCCATGGTCGCCATGCTGATGACGGAATCGTTCTTTTGCTTGGCCAGCATGCGCGCAAGGTGGCGCTGCACCACGTGCCCGATCTCGTGGCCGAGCACCCCGGCGACTTCCGATTCGTTCCTGGCGGCAAGCAGCAATCCGGTATGCACGCCGATCACGCCGCCGGGCATGGCGAACGCGTTGATGCTGTTGTCCTTGACCACGAAGAAATTGAAGCGCTGGTATTTGTCCGGGCCGCTGGCCGCGAGGCGGTGGCCGAGGGCATCGATGTAGTCGTTGACTTCCGGATCTTCCAGCACCTGGCTGCTGGCATAGACGTCGCGCATGATCTCATCGGCAATGCGCTGCTCGTCGAGCGGCGACATGACGGTGGCGGAATAGTCGCCAAGCTCGGGCAAGCCGTCTGCAAGCGCGATTGGCGCGAAGCCGGCAAGTAATATGATTGGATAAAGCGCTTTCATCATTGCTATGATAGCAACCTCAAGCACCAAGTTCACTAGCGCCGGACCATGAATCCGCCGGCCACAACGCAGGAAACCGCATGAGCAAGCTCACCCATTTTGATGCCAGCGGCCAGGCCCATATGGTCGACGTTGGAGAGAAAGCCGAAACCAGGCGTGTTGCCATTGCGCATGGCAGCATCCGCATGCAGGCCGAGACCCTTTCCGCCATTACAGCAGGCGATGCCAAGAAGGGAGACGTGCTGGGCATTGCCCGCATCGCCGCGATACAGGGCTCAAAGCGCACGGCTGAATTGATCCCGCTCTGCCACCCGATCCCGCTCACCCGTGTAGGCGTGGAGTTCAGCGTTGACAGCATCGAAAATGCCGTGCATTGCCAGGTGACGGCGGAAACCGTTGGTCGCACCGGCGTGGAAATGGAAACGCTCACCGCCACCAGCATCGCCTTGCTGACGATTTACGACATGTGCAAGGCCATGGACAGGGGCATGGTCATCAGCGAAATACGCCTGCTGGAAAAACAGGGCGGCAAGTCGGGGCACTGGCAGGCTAGCAAACCAGCTAGCCTCCTTTAATCCTTTTTGCGCGCACGCGGGTGCGCCGCATCATATACCTTGGCAAGATGCTGGAAATCCAGGTGCGTATACACCTGCGTGGTGCTGATATTGGCATGCCCCAGCATTTCCTGCACCGCGCGCAGGTCGCCGCTGGACTGCAGCACATGGCTCGCAAAACTGTGGCGCAGCATGTGTGGATGCACGTTGCTGCTGATGCCGCGCTTGATTGCCCATTGCTTGATGCGGTACTGAATGGCCCGGCCGCTGATGCGTTGCCCGTTGCGGTTGAGAAAAACCGCCTGTTCGTTACTTGATATTGCAGGCTGGCGTACCGCCAGCCAATCTTGCATGGCCTGGATGGCATGGCGACCCATGGGCACGATGCGCGACTTGCTCCCCTTGCCCAGCACCTTCACCGTTCCTTCACGCAGGTTCAGGTCCTCGATATTCAATCCGGTCACTTCGGAAAGCCGCAAACCGGAGGAATAGAATAGCTCCAGGATGGCCTTGTCCCGTACCGAGAGTATGTCCTCACCTTCCATATCCACCAATTGCACTGCCTGGTCGATCGCCAATGCCTTGGGCAGGGACTTGGGGGATTTGGGCGCACGCATGTCATGGCAGGGATTGCATGTTGCGCCATGGCGCTTGACCAGAAAATCGAAGAAGCCGCGCCAGCCCGAAAGGTGGCGCGCAATCGTTTTTCCGCTCAGGCCCCGTCCGTGCAGGGCGGCGATGAAGCGGCGGATATGCGATGGCTGCAGCGCATCCAGCGCCAGCCCGGACTTGAGGTCGAACAACAGCTCCAGGTCGCGCTGGTAATGCTTTACGGTGAGCGGGCTCAAGCCCCGCTCGAATTGCAGATACTCCAGATAACGCTGCAGCTCGTCCATGCTTTGCACGGCACCGGCTTTACACAATGATATGCCGCAACAGGGCGGCACTGACCAGTTCGCCGATGCGCTTGAGGTAGAGCGTGCCCATATCGGGATAGAAGCGTTTTTCGTCATCGCTTGCCAGGGCCAGCACGCCAAACACCTGCTCAGCCTTGAGCGCCATGACGGCAAAGGAAGCCGGCCTCGCCTCTACGCCGAACCATCCCTGCAACGGCATGCCGGGCCGGCTGCCGCAGTAAGGCGTCGCCAGTCCCTGCGCCCAGCGCTGCAGCTCCTGGTCGACGCTGGCGAAAGCAGGCAGGCTGCCGTTGCCGCCGTCGCGCGGCTGCGCCCACAGCCGCAAGCTCACGTACGGCACCTGGAAATCCTCGCGCAAGCTGTGCTCCAGCAGGCTGACCAGCACCTCCAAGCGCTCCGTCGCCAGCAGGCCCAAGCTTAGCCTGTGCACCTTTTCGCCGATCGCGTCGTTTTCCTCGCCGTATTTCACCAGTTGCGCAAGCTTGGCGTCCAGCACGCGGATGCGGTCGCGCTGCGCCAATTGCTGGCGCTCGGCGAGAGAAATCGTCCCCTGGCCGTGCGGGCTCGGCAGGTAGAGCTCGGCAAGCAAGCTGGTATGGTGCTCGAAGAACTGCGGATGGGCGCGCAGGTAGCTCGTTACCTGGTATTCCGTTGCCTGATGTTCGTTGTTCTGGTCTTGTGCTTCCATGCTGACTCCTTGAATCGCCATTACTGGCGGGTAAACGCGGCCAAACCGGTTCCGACTCACGGCATTGTCCGGCATTACTCAATTGTAATGCCTGCAACAGGACGCCTGGCCAGGATTGCTTAGGCTTTGCCAGCCGCTCTAAATATCGATGCTGCCCTCGAATACGGTTTCGGCAGGGCCGGTCATCCAGACCGGCTGACGGCCTCCGTCCCAGGCGATGTTCAACTCGCCGCCCCGAGTGACGACCCTGACCGGAGACTGCAGCAAGCCGCGCCTGATCCCGCTCACCACGGCTGCACATGCCCCGGTCCCGCACGCAAGGGTCTCGCCGCTGCCGCGCTCGAATACGCGCAGGCGGATATGATGGCTGTCCACGATCTGCATGAATCCTGCGTTGACCCGCTGCGGAAAGCGTTCATGACGCTCAACCAACGGTCCCAGGCTTTCCACCGGCGCCACATCGACATCGCCGACCACGGTCACGGCGTGCGGGTTGCCCATGGAAACCGTGGAAATTTCCAAGGTCTGGCTTGCGACTTGCAGCGGGTAAGTCACCGCTTCCCGGTCGGCGATAAACGGCACTTCTTCCGGCTCGAAACGTGGTTCGCCCATGTTCACCGTGACCAGGCCGTTGTCTTCCAGCCTGGGCAGGATGATGCCGCGTGCCGTCTGCACCCGGATTTCACGCTTGCTGGTAAGGGCCTTGTCGTGCACAAAGCGCACGAAGCAACGCGCACCGTTGCCGCATTGCTCCACCTCGCCGCCATCGGCATTGAATATGCGGTAGCGGAAATCGACCCCCTCTATAGTAGGGCGCTCCACCAGCAGCAGCTGATCGAAACCCACGCCGAAATGACGGTCGGCCAGGCGGCGGATGGCGGCGGCATCCAGGCTGACCGGCTCGCTATAGCCGTCGATGACGATGAAATCGTTGCCTATGCCCTGCATCTTGGTAAAACTAAGTTTCATATCCTGCCTTGAATAACGGCGACTCACCTATTCTAGACAATCGCCGGCGTACGTGAAATCCGGTTATCTTGTCTCTGTATACTCACGCGCCTTATGCTTCGCGCGGCTTGCCGTGCGGCTTGGGCCGCTTGAACCTGCGATAGCTCCAGAGATACTGCTCGGGGCATAGCCTGACCAACTGCTCTATGCCCTGGTTGATATTGTCTGGCGTAGGCTCCAGTTCGAGCGGACGGATATGGATGACATAGCCTTTCCCCCACGGCAAGCGCTCTCCGAACGCAAGCAGCACGCGAGCACCCGCGGTTTCTGCCAGCTTGCCCACCAAAGTCATGGTATATGCCGGCGTACCGAAGAAATCCGCCCAGACGCCCTCGCCGAACTCAGGCACCTGGTCGGGCAATATGCCGATGGCCTCGCCCTTCTTCAAGGCCCTGAGCAAGCTGCGCACCCCGCTCAGGCTGGTCGGTGCCTGCTTGATCTGGCTGCGGTTGCGTCCCTCGTCGATCAGAGGGGCCAACCACTGCTGGCGCGCCGGCCGGTATAGCACGGTGATCGGGTGGCGCGCCGCATAATAGAGCGCGGTAATTTCATAACAACCCAGGTGGGGAGTGAGGAAAATGATGCCTTGCCCTTGCTCGCGCGCGGCTTCCACGTGCTCCCAGCCGCGGCACTCCCTGACCCAGGGCAACACCTTTTCCTGCGGGCGGAACCAGATGGCAAACGTCTCGACCAGGCCCTTGCCGGTTTCCAGGACGCTGCGCCTCACCAGCCTGCGATACTCCGCTGACGATGGCGCGATGCCGGCTACGTTAAGATTTTTGCGCGTGCGGCGCAGCACCTTCTGGGAAAAGAAATAGAGCCCCCATCCAGTCAGCACGCCGACCCCATTGATGATGGGCAACGGCAGCATTGCCAGAACGCGTAATAATGCTTTAAGCATGTACTTCTTTTTGAAACACCATGATTTTGCTATTCTAACAACCTTTTGCATAATTGATTTGGCAAGAGCTCATGAGCGAATACCTATTTACATCCGAATCCGTTTCCGAAGGCCATCCCGACAAGGTCGCCGATCAGATTTCGGACAGCATTCTGGATGCGATTCTCGAGCAGGACCCTACTGCGCGCGTGGCAGCGGAAACTTTGACCAATACCGGCTTGGTCGTGCTGGCAGGCGAAATCACCACGACTGCCAACGTCGATTACATCAAGATCGCACGCGACACCATCAAGCGCATCGGTTACGACAACGCGGACTACGGCATCGACCACAAGAGCTGCGCCGTGCTGGTCGCCTATGACAAGCAGTCCCCAGACATTGCCCAGGGTGTCGATAACGCCAACGACGACCCGCTGGACCAGGGCGCCGGCGACCAGGGCCTGATGTTCGGCTATGCCTGCGACGAAACCCCGCAATTGATGCCATTGCCTATCTGGCTCTCGCACCGCCTGGTGGAACGCCAGTCCCAATTGCGCAAGGACGGCCGCCTGCCCTGGCTGCGCCCTGACGCCAAGAGCCAGGTCACCATCCAGTATGTCGACGGCAAGCCGCACAAGATCGATACCGTGCTGATTTCCACCCAGCACGCGCCCGACATCGGCCTGGATCAAGTCCGCGAGAGCGTGATCGAGGAAATCATCAAGCCTACCCTGCCGCAGGAACTGATTAAGGGCGACATCAAGTTCTTGGTCAACCCGACCGGGCGCTTTGTGATCGGCGGCCCTCAAGGCGATTGCGGACTGACCGGACGCAAGATCATTGTGGATACCTACGGCGGCGCCGCACCCCACGGCGGCGGCGCATTCTCGGGCAAGGACCCATCCAAGGTTGACCGTTCTGCCGCCTATGCCGGCCGCTACGTCGCCAAGAACATCGTCGCTGCAGGCCTGGCTTCGCGCTGCCTGGTGCAGGTTTCCTATGCCATCGGCGTCGCCAAGCCCACTAGCGTCATGGTGGAGACCTACGGCACGGGCAAGGTATCGAACGAGGTACTGACCCAGCTGGTGCTGGACCACTTCGACCTGCGCCCCAAGGGCATCGTCAAAGCGCTGGACTTGCTGCGTCCCATCTACTCCAAGACTGCAGCCTACGGCCACTTCGGACGCGACGAGCCCGAGTTCAGCTGGGAGGCAGCTGACAAGGCTGCAGAACTGCGTGCGGCAGCAGGCCTCTAATCAAGAGGCTGCTCAATAGCCAATGGAAGCTGGCCCAGGAATGCTGAAAAAAGCCCCTGTCAGCCAGCTTCGCATTGGCATGTTTATCCACAAGCTCGATATATCTGGATCAACCATCCCTGCTGGCGTGGCGCCTTTCATATCACCGAACAATCGGAGATAGGCAAACTCATCAGTAGTGGCGCCCAGCCCGAGATCACCACCCTGATCTGGACAAACGACATCTGCTATTCCTGACTCTCGGCAGTGACATAAGCCCGATAAAGCCACTATAATGGCGCCTCTACCGAGGAACGTTGCAAGGATATCCATCCCCAGGCTCGGTACCGCAGCGCAAGCTGCGCAAACGGCGTTCACCAGATTGACACGTACCGGTCATGAGATGGTGAAACGCGCGAACTCCTGCCTCGCCTCTCCCACTGGTCACACATTCCATACGGACACGACAGTGTCGCGTTGTTTAACGTTTTGAAGGATGAATACTGTGGCTAATACCCAAGATTACGTTATTGCCGATATCAAGCTGGCTGAATGGGGTCGCAAGGAAATTGCGATTGCCGAGACCGAAATGCCAGGCCTGATGGCGATCCGCGAAGAATACGCGGCGACCAAGCCCTTGCGCGGCGCGCGCATCACCGGCTCCCTGCACATGACCATCCAGACCGCCGTGCTGATCGAGACCCTGCGCGACCTCGGCGCGGAAGTGCGCTGGGCTTCTTGCAACATCTACTCCACGCAGGATCACGCCGCCGCCGCCATTGCAGCACAGGATATCCCGGTGTTTGCGGTCAAGGGTGAAACCCTGGACGAATACTGGGACTATACCCACCGTATTTTCGAATGGGCAGATGGCGGCTACAGCAACATGATTCTGGACGACGGCGGCGATGCGACGTTGCTGCTGCATCTCGGCACTCGCGCAGAAGCGGATGCGACCATCCTCAACCACCCAGCCAGTGAGGAAGAAACCAGCCTGTTCAACGCCATCAAGGCCAAACTCAAGCAGGACAAGACATGGTATTCCACACGCTTGTCCAAGATTCTCGGTGTCACAGAGGAAACCACCACCGGCGTGCACCGCCTCTACCAGATGCACAAGGAAGGCAAGCTGGCCTTCCCCGCCATCAACGTCAATGACTCCGTCACCAAGTCCAAGTTCGACAACCTGTACGGCTGCCGCGAATCCCTGGTCGACGGCATCAAACGCGCAACCGACGTGATGGTGGCCGGCAAGATTGCCGTGGTCGCGGGCTATGGCGATGTAGGCAAGGGCTCCGCCCAGGCATTACGCGCCTTGTCCGCCCAGGTATGGGTAACCGAGATCGACCCGATCTGCGCCCTGCAGGCAGCCATGGAAGGCTACCGCGTCGTCACCATGGATTATGCCGCCGAACACGGCGATATTTTCGTGACCGCCACCGGCAACTACCATGTCATCACGCATGACCACATGCTCAGGATGAAAGACCAGGCGATCGTCTGCAACATCGGCCACTTCGACAACGAAATCGACGTTGCCTCGATCGAGAAATACCAGTGGGAGGAAATCAAGCCTCAGGTCGACCACGTCATCTTCCCTGACGGCAAGCGCATCATCCTGCTGGCACAGGGCCGGCTGGTCAACCTGGGTTGCGCCACCGGCCACCCCAGCTATGTGATGAGCTCCTCGTTCGCCAACCAGACGATTGCCCAGATCGAGCTGTTCACCAATACTGCCAAGTATCCGGTAGGCGTTTATACTCTGCCCAAGCATCTGGACGAAAAGGTAGCGTTACTGCAATTGAGGAAACTGAATGCCCAATTGACCACCCTGACCGATGAGCAGGCTGCCTATATCGGCGTGGCCAAGCATGGCCCGTTCAAGCCAGACCACTACCGCTACTAAGTACGACGCCCGGCTCCATGCCGGGCACTGCACGTTTTTCGCTCAACTAGCCCAGCAGCACCGGGCATACTCAAGGAGAATAGCAATATGAAACTCTTGATCGTGTGGTTGCTCAACGCCCTGGCCCTGCTTGCAGTGGCTTACCTTATTCCGTCCATCCACGTATCAGGCCTGGGCAGCGCCTTGATCGCCGCCGCAGTGATCGGCTTGGTCAATTTGCTGATCCGGCCCATCTTGGTCGTCCTGACACTGCCTGTCACCGTGCTGACGCTGGGCTTGTTCCTGCTTGTCATCAACGGCCTGCTGTTCCTTTTCGTCGGCAACATACTGAGCGGTTTCGAAGTGCAGACGTTGCTGGGCGGCATCGTGGGAGCTGTTCTCTACAGCCTTATTTCATGGGCGCTCATCTCCCTGATACTGGGCACCAAGGATTAAGAACGGCCAACCAAACTCTCCTGGCGTTGCCCTGCCTTGCCGTACTACTTGTACTGCCTGCGGCAGGGCGCCTAGCCAGGATTGCTTCGCTGAGTTTTGTTCGCCATTCCAAGTCCCACTATTAACAACGCATTCGCATGGTTTTTAAATGAAAACTGCCCCTACCATCAGTTTCGAGTTCTTCCCGCCTAAAACGGCAGAAGGCATGGCCAAGCTGCGCGCAGCACGCGACCAGCTTGCCGCCTTCAACCCCAAGTTCTTCTCCGTCACCTTCGGCGCCGGCGGCTCCACGCGCGACCGCACCCTGGAAACCGTGATCGATATCCAGCAGGCTGGATACGAAGGCGCGCCGCACCTTTCCTGCATTTCAGCCGACAAGGCGGAAATCCGCGCCTTGCTCGAGCAATACAAGCAGCAAGGCATCAAGCGCTTGGTGGCATTGCGCGGAGATATTCCCTCGGGCGAAGTCAGCGCCGGCGATTTCCGCTACGCCAGCGAACTGGTGGCCTTCATCCGAGCCGAAACCGGCGACTGGTTCCAGATCGAGGTGGCGGCCTATCCGGAATTTCACCCGGAATCCTCATCGCCCAGCGCGGACCTCAGGCATTTCAAGCAAAAAGTGGATGCAGGCGCCGATACCGCCATCACGCAATATTTCTACAATGCGGATGCCTATTTCCGCTTCGTCGACCAGTGCGAGAAATCGGGCGTCGCCATCCCGATCGTGCCGGGCATCATGCCGATCTACAACTTCACCCAGCTCGCGCGCTTTTCCAGCGTGTGCGGCGCGGAAATCCCGCGCTGGCTGAGGTTGAGGTTGCAGGACTACGGCGACGATCTCGCCTCACTGCGCGCTTTCGGCACCGAAGTGGTCGAGGACCTATGCGAACAGCTGCTTGCCGGTGGCGCGCCTGGGCTGCATTTTTATACCCTGAACCAAGCCGGCACCATCAGTTCAATTCTTGAACAGCTGGGCGCAGGGGAGAAATAAAAAGATTTGCCGGAGGCCGGACAGCCTCCGGATTGCAAGATAGATACTGCCTTAGTGCAAGGTAGGACGGTTGTCGTTGAACATGGCGTCCTCGACAAACAGGTAATCGCTTGCCTTGTCCTGGTTCCACAACGCCATCAATACGATCCAGCGCGTCTCCTCCAGGCCGATTTCGGGCTGCGACAATGCCATCGCCCGGTCGATCACCAATTCGCGCTGGGCTGGCGTCAATACCTTGGCCTGCTCGAGAAACATCATGAAGCTCAGGCTGTCGGCGCTTAGCTTCTTGGTCTCGGCTTCGCTATAGATACGGAGTCCGGCGGTGCCAAGCTGCGCCTCATCACCTTCGGACATCGACTCCAAGGCGCTGTACCAATCAAAAGCGCCATTGATGTCTTCCTGGTCAAAACCTGCTGCGAATAATTCTTTAGAAAGTGTTTCGTGGTCGGGATGGATATCTGACTCAAAGTAGTTTTCAAACATATACACCAGGACTTCGAACATACATTCCCCAATCAAAATGACCCGGGTGACCCTGTGATATATCCACTCACTTGGCAGATCTTGGGAATCGCCATGACGTTGTGTTGATATTGTTCACAGAATTAGGCGATGCGCTGGAAACGCCCTCCCGGTAGAGAGGTTACCTTACCTTCCAACTCCAGCACCAACAGCATGGCCGAAAGGCGCTCGGTCGTCAAGCCGCTTCTTGCGGCCAGCGTATCCAGGCTGGCCGGGTCGTATCCCAGCGCCTCAAGCAACGGGTCATGACCATTCTCTACGGGCGGCTCAATGACTGAGGAGACAGGGAGTAAAGATGGAGAAATTTTCATCTCGTCGAGAATATCCTGCATGCTTTCCACCAGTTTGGCGCCCTGCTTGATGAGCTGGTGGCACCCCTTGGCCTGCGGAGAATGGATGGAGCCGGGAATCGCGAACACTTCCCTCCCCTGTTCCGCCGCAAGCCGCGCCGTGATCAGCGAGCCGCTCTGCAAGCTGGCTTCCACCACCAGGCAGCCCTGGCTCAGGCCGCTGATGATGCGGTTGCGGCGCGGGAAATTCTGCGCGCGGGAAGGCGTTCCCAATGCGAACTCGGAAATGATCAGGCCTTGCTCGGCAATCTGGTGCGCCAGCGCGCGATGCCTTGCGGGATAGACGATATCCAGGCCGGTGCCCACGACTGCGACCGTAGCGCCGCCGGCCTGCAAGGCGCCTTTGTGCGCGGCGCCATCGATGCCCAAGGCCATGCCGCTGACAATGCACAAGCCCTGCCTGCTCAAGGCAGCCGCAAATTCCTCGGCGTTCTTTTCCCCTTGCGGGCTGGCGTTGCGGCTGCCCACTACCGCGATTGACGGCATATTGAGCAGCTCCGGCCTGCCTTTTGCATAAAGCAGCGGCGGCGGATTGGGAATATCGAGCAGGGATTGCGGATAACATGCGTCCGCGAGAGTCACCAGGTGGTTTCCCGGCTGCTGCAGCCAGGCAGAGATGACAGCCTGCTGCTCTGGATCGGGGCCGCTCGCGATAGTGTTCGCCACGGCGTCTGGCACAATGTCGCGCAGGCGTTGTCTGCTGGCGCTGTAGATTTGTTCGGGGGAGCCGAAGGCCGCCAGCAATTGGCACAACGCCTGGCTGCCGAGGCCAGGCACCAGGCTCAGGCTGACCCATAGCCCGGCTTCTTCATGGCTGGTGCCGCCTATGGCTTCTCCACCACATCCAGCACATTGACTGGTTCGGTGGCCTGCATGATGAGGGCGTAGGAAATCTTGTCGAAAGTGCGGAATACCATGGCCAGCCCGATACGCTCGTTGGGCAGCTTGATGTTCTCAGGCTCTTTCGACTCCTTGTTCTTCTTGTCGTATTTCGGGTTCTTGATCACCCGGCCGTTGCGGTTGATGGCGAGCACATGCCCTTGCTCCAGCCCGTCGTCGCTCCCCTTGCTGATGGCGATGATGGTGTTCCGCCCGGCTTCGGCCACCCCGCCGTAGATGGAAAGGATGCGCCCCTTGACATCGGCTTCCGGCGCCTGCGGCACGAAATTGGTTTGCAGGCTCTCAGGCGCGGCCACCAATTTGTCGTTGGCAAAAATTTCTTCCTTGGCGCTGATGATGTCGCCGCTGGCAGGCTCGCCATACTTGGTGATCCTGGCGTCGCCCAGATAGATCGCCTCGGTGCCGAGCACGGCCTTGGTTTCGGGGTCGATGTAGGTCTTGCCTGCGCGGTAGATATTCCACAGCGTGCCTTCACCTTCCGCAATCTTGTCGACATAGACGCGCGAACCGGGGCTCAGCACCACGCGATTCTCCGGCCCCGCGACTATGCTCGGCGCATCCTTGAGCCCGTCATTCTCGATAATCAGCGGCTGGCTGAGGAAAGGCGCGATGACGCTGGGCGAAATGGCCGGAATCGCCTCGGCTTCGAGCTTTTCGCTGCGGATGCCCGGCGACAGGCTGACCTCGGGATTGGCCACCGTCTCGCGCAACAGGCGCAATTCCGGCGAACCGCTGCTCACATCCAGCACCACCACATCGCCGGGATAGATCAAATGCGGGTTCTTAATCTGCTCGCGGTTCATTTTCCATACCTGCGGCCACTGCCACGGGTCCTTGAGGAAACGCCCTGAAATGCCCCACAAGGTATCGCCTTTGACGACAACATAGCGATCAGGATGATTGGCTTGCAGCTTTACCTCGTCCGCCATGACAGGCAAAATCGGGCAACAAAGCATGAGCAGCGTTATAATGTGTTTATACATAATGTATATCTTAACGGCAGGCGTAAGGATTCATTTAATATTCTGTAACTTGCACTGGATTCTGCATTCAATCTATTAATCAAGCAAGCGTTCTATGGCAATTCTAGACATCCTGACCTACCCCGATCCGCGCCTGCACAAAGTGGCAGCGCCAGTGGAAGAAGTCAATGACGACATCAGGCGATTGGTGCGCGACATGGCCGAAACCATGTACGATGCGCCTGGCATCGGCCTGGCTGCAACCCAGGTCGACGTGCACAAGCAGGTGATCGTCATGGACCTGTCCGAGGATAAGTCCGCGCTGCAGGTGTTCATCAACCCCAAGATCCTCACCAAGTGCGGCAGCCAGGATTACGAGGAGGGCTGCCTTTCCGTGCCTGGCTTCTACGAAACCGTGACCCGCGCGGCAGAAATCACGGTGGAAGCCCTGGACGAACATGGCAAACCGTTCACGCTGCAAGCGGACGGCTTGCTGGCAGTCTGCATCCAGCACGAGATAGACCACCTGCTGGGCAAGGTGTTTGTCGAATACCTGTCCGGACTCAAGCAGAACCGCATCAAGAACAAACTCAAGAAACGCCAGCGCGAGCGCGCCTGATCGACTTTCCATGAAAATCATCTATGCCGGGACTCCGGAATTCGCAGTGCCAGCACTGGCAGCCCTGATTCAGTCATCCCATGAAGTCAGCCTGGTGCTGACCCAGCCCGACCGTCCCGCAGGCCGGGGCATGAAACTGAAGCCTAGCCCGGTCAAAAGCCTCGCGCTGGAGCACGGCATTCCGGTATTCCAACCGGAAACGCTCAAGGATGAAACCGTCCAGGCCAGGATCGCGCAAGAGAACGCCGACGCCCTCGTAGTGGCAGCCTACGGGCTCATCATCCCGACCGCCGTGCTTAATATGCCGCGCCACGGCTGCTACAACATCCACGCATCGTTATTGCCGCGCTGGCGCGGCGCAGCCCCCATCCAGCGCTCCCTGCTCGCCGGGGACAAGGAAACCGGCGTCACCATCATGGAGGTCGTGCCGGCGCTGGATGCAGGCGCGATGATCTTGCGCGGTTCGCTGCCCATCACCGAGAAAGATACTGCCCAAACCCTGCATGACGGACTCGCGCGCATAGGCGCCGAACTCATGCTGCAGGCCATGGACAGGCTCGAACAGGAAGGCAAGCTGGAAGCCAAGCCTCAGGACGAATCGCTCGTCACTTATGCGGAAAAGCTGCAGAAGACGGAGGCTGCCATCGACTGGCGCAAGAGCGCAGAGGAGTTGTCACGGCAAGTGCGCGCCTTCAACCCGTTTCCCGTCGCGCAAAGCACATTGAAGGGCGAAACCTGCCGCATCTGGATGGCGCAGGCGGTGGCCGGCGCTGCGGAGCCGGGCGCCATCGTGTCGCTGGATGACGGCATCCTCGTGGGATGCGGCCAGGGCCTGCTAAGGATCGAGGAACTGCAACTGCCCGGCGGCAAGCGCCTGAAGGCAAGGGATTTCCTCGCAGGCAACCCGCTCAATCCGGGCGACAAGTTCGGCGGCTGACGCCATCAATCCTGCGCACTGCCTCATCGGCAAAAAAGCTGTCCGTCCGCTTGAATTTTTCCTAGTGACCACTATCTAAGTGGGGGAACAAGAGCGACAGATTGCGGCCGTATGCCGCACGTAATGAATTCAGAATGGAGTGTTAAACAATGGTAGGAAACTGGCTAAAGACTTCCATCCTCATGGCGGGGATCGTCGTCCTGTTCGGCTCGGTGGGCGCAGCGCTGGGCGGCGCGAGCGGCATGATGATCGCCCTGCTGCTGGCAGGCGCCATGAATATCTATGCCTACTGGTTCTCCGACAAGGCCGTGCTCAAGATGTACAACGCGCGCGAGGTGGATGCCAATACGGCTCCCGAGTTCTACAACATGGTGCGCGAGCTGGCGCAAAATGCCGACCTGCCCATGCCCAAGGTCTACATCATCGACGAGAACCAGCCCAACGCCTTCGCGACTGGGCGTAATCCCGAAAACGCCGCGGTAGCGGCGACCACCGGCATCATGCGCATCCTCACCCAGCGCGAGCTGCGCGGCGTCATGGCGCACGAGCTTGCCCACGTCAAGCACCGCGATACGCTCATATCGACCATTTCCGCCACCATTGCCGGCGCCATTTCCTCGATTGCGCAATTCGGCATGCTGTTCGCACACGGCCGTGACCGCAATGTGCATCCGGCTGTCGCGCTGCTGATCATGATCGTGGCGCCGATCGCGGCCATGCTGATCCAGATGGCGATCTCGCGTGCGCGCGAGTTCGAGGCAGACCGTGCCGGCGCGGACATCTGCAACGACCCTACCGCGCTCGCCGCCGCATTGCAGAAGATACACAACTACGCGCACAAAATTCCGCTGGAAACTGCCGAGCAGCATCCCGAGACTGCGCAAATGATGATCATCAACCCGCTTTCGGCAGACGGCATCAAGGGCTTGTTCAGCACCCATCCGCAAACCGAGGAACGCATCAAGCGCCTCATGGCGATGGCTGCCTGACCCGTGCAGGTCTCGCAGCAGCTTGCCGCGCAAGCCGTCGGGCAAGTGCTTGATGGACGCAATCTATCCGTAGTGCTGGAAACGCTGTTCCAGCATCATCGCGACATCACCCCGCAACAACGTGCCGCCAGCCAAGACTTGGCCTACGGCACGTTGCGCTTCTACGCGCGGCTCGAGGCCTTGCTGCAGCAATTGCTGCAGCACCCGTTGAGCGAGGCCTTCATCCATCATTTGCTATTGGTCAGCCTGTACCAGCTTGCCTATGACAAGGCCGGCGCGCATACCGTGGTCAACCAGGCCGTGCTGGCCGCCGCAAAAACCAGGAAAACCTGGGCCAAGGGGCTGGTCAATGCCGTCCTGCGCAACTTCCTGCGCCAACGCGATACTCTGGAACAGCGGCTCGCCAACAACGAAGCCGCGCAATACTCCTATCCGCAATGGTGGATAAACAAGCTCCGGCAACAATACCCTGAACATTGGCAGTCCATGCTGGAAGCAGGCAACCAGCATCCGCCCATGACCTTGCGCGTGAACCGCCGCCATGGCGATGCGGCAGGCTACCTGGAAAGTTTGCAGGCAGCGGGTCTGGATGCCCGCGCGCTGGATGAACAGGCCATCATGCTGGAGCACGCCGTGCCAGTCGGCCGCCTGCCGGGTTTCGACGCAGGCCGGGCGTCGGTACAGGACTGGGGCGCCCAGTTTGCCGCGCTGGAACTGGATGTAGCCGACGGCATGCGGGTACTGGACGCCTGCTGCGCGCCTGGCGGCAAGACCGGCCATGTGCTTGAACTGGCGGATGTGCAGATGACTGCCATGGACAATGACGCCCAGCGCCTGCAGCGCGTCCGGCAGAACCTGGACCGCCTGGATCTGCCGGCCAACTTGGTGCAAGGCGATGCCGGCAATCCGGAGGCCTGGTGGGACGGCGTGCCGTACGACCGCATCCTGGCCGATGTGCCCTGTACCGCCTCGGGCATCGTGCGCAGACACGTGGATATCAAATGGCTGCGGCGGGAGCAGGACATTGCGGCATTCGCCGAACAGCAGCGCGTGATATTGCAGGGCTTGTGGCGGCTGCTGGCAAAGGGTGGTAAATTGCTTTACGCCACGTGCTCGGTATTCCACGAGGAGAACCAACAACAGATCTCGCGGTTTCTGCAAGTTCAGCCCGATGCGCGCCTGGTGCCCTGCAAGCACAGCACATTACAATTAAACCAAGGACAATTACTCCCCGGTACAGAACATGACGGCTTCTTTTACGCTTTACTGCAGAAAGTTTAGGCTGTTCCTTTTACTGCTGGCTTTTTTCAGCTATCAGGCCGTTGCCACCCAAAGCAGCCTGTCAATCGACTCCGCAGAGCTGGTCGCTTCCGAAGACGGCGCTTACCTTCTGGATGCGGATTTTGGCCTCGTCCTCAGCCCGGCGCTGGAAGAAGCCGTCAGCAAGGGCATGCCGTTGAACTTCCTTGTAGAGTTCCAGCTTGTTTCGCCCCGCCGCTACTGGTTCGACGATGAGATCGTCAGCCTGACCAGCAAGGTTTCCTTGAGTTACCATGCCTTGTCCCGCCAATATCTGGTCAACCGCGACGGCCACCAGCTCTCGTTCGCCAGCATCCAGGAAGCCAAGGAGGAAATTTCCCACCTGCGCAACTGGCAGGTGATTGACGGCGGCCTGCTGAAAAAGGGCGAGAATTACCAGGCCGGCCTGCGCATGCGCCTGGATCAATCCAAATTGCCGAAGGCGTTGCAGGTGGACACCCTTAGCTCGGAGGACTGGAACATGGCATCCGAGCGTTTCCGCTGGACGCCAGCGCTCAGCCAGTAAACCGACATGAAGTACATCGTCTTTATCAGCGCAGTCTTGGGGGCGGTACTGCTGTACCTGCTTTCCCACGCCAGTACCCGCAGCGCCTCCGCTGGCAATTACTACAACCTGCTGCTGGCCTTGAACCTGGCCCTGGCTGTCGCGTTGATTGTACTGATCGGCATCCAGCTCTGGCGGCTGTACCGCCAGATGCGCAGCAGCATCATGGGTAGCCGGCTGACCCTGCGCCTGATTGGCAGCTTTGCCCTGATGGCGATCATTCCCGGCGTCATCGTGTATGCCGTATCGGTCAATTTCCTCACGCGCTCGATCGAGTCATGGTTCAACGTCAAGGTGGAAGCGGCGCTCGAAGGCGGCCTTCGCCTGGGCCAGAGCGCGCTGGACATCATGCTCTCCGATCTCGAGGACAAGGCTGAAACCATGGCCTTGTCGCTGGCATTCCAGCCCAGCAACCTGCACCTAAGCGTGCTCAACGACCTGCGCGAGAAAAGCGGCGTCCGCGACGCCGTGCTCTTGACCGTGCAAGGCCGCATCCTGGCCTTCTCCAGCGGCGACCCGTCCAGCTTCCTGCCCGATCTGCCCAGCGTCCCGCAACTGCGGCAAGGACGGCAGCATGTCTACGGCGTCATTGAACCCATTCTCGGCAAGGGACTGTACCTGAGGGTCCTGGCTCCAGTGACCATGAACGACATGGCGGGCGAGACCCGCATACTGCAGTTGCTGCAACCGGTGCCCAAATCTCTGTCGGAAACGGCTGAGGCCGTGCAGGATGTCTATGAGGACTACCAGGAGCTTTCCTTCAGCCGCGAGTCGCTCAAGGAAGTGTTCGCGCTGACGCTGACCCTGGTATTGATGCTCGCCATGTTGTCCTCTATCGCATTTGCATTCTTGCTGAGCCGCCGGCTTTCCGCCCCGCTGGGCATCCTCGCCGAAGGCACGCGCGCCATTGCCCGCGGCGATTACGGTACGGTATTGCCCGCGCACGGCAAGGACGAACTCGGCATCCTCGTGCAATCCTTCAACAGCATGACCCGCCAGCTCAACGACGCCACCCAGGCCGCCGACCGCAACCGTGCCCGCCTGGAGGCCGCGCGCGGTTATCTCGAAACCATTCTCGCCCACCTTTCCTCCGGCGTGCTGGTGCTCGGCGAGCATGGGCAGCTACGCACGTTCAATTATGCCGCTTCCCACATTCTCGGCGTCCGGCTGACTGAGGAAACCCTCAACCAGCCGCTGGACCTGCTCGCCCACCAGCAAGAAACCCTGGCGAGTTTCGTCAACCGCATCCAGGTCTACTTCAAGGCCGACTCCGCCTCGGAATGGCAGGAGCAAATGGATATCAGCACCAGCCAGGGCAAGCAAGTATTGCTGGTCCGCGGCACACGGCTGCCCGATGGCCCGGATGGAGGCTTTGTCGTCGTATTCGACGACATCACGCAGATGGCGCAGGCCCAGCGCGACGCCGCCTGGGCGGAAGTGGCGCGCCGGCTGGCGCATGAAATCAAGAACCCGCTCACGCCGATCCAGCTTTCCGCCGAGCGTATCGAGCACAAGCTGGCGGCCAAGCTGAGCGAGACGGATGCGGAAATGCTGAGCCGGGCGACTGCCACCATCGTCAGCCAGGTCAACGCCATGAAGACCATGGTCAACGAATTCAGCGAATACGCTCGCCTGCCGGCCCTCAGCCTTGACACGGTAGACCTCAGGCAATTGATCCAAGACGTGCTGGCATTGTACGAGGCCGGCTCCATCCAGATCAAAGTGGATATCCCGCCGGAACTGCCCAAGGTGCACGGCGACGCGACCATGCTGCGCCAGGTCCTGCACAACTTGCTGCAGAACGCGCAGGACGCGTTGGAATACCATCCGCAGCCCGCAATCGTCATTTCATGCAGCCTGGCGGATGAGCGCGTCAAACTGTGCGTCAAGGACAACGGCGCAGGCTTCCCGCTGGAGATACTCTCCCATGCGTTCGAACCCTACATGACCACCAAGCGGCATGGAACCGGCCTCGGGCTCGCCATCGTCAAGAAGATCATCGAAGAACACAAAGGCAGTATCAAGGTGGAAAACCTGGAACCTGACGGTGCGATCGTCACCGTCGCCATACCAATAGCGGAGCGCAAGCAATGACGGCAAGGCAAGTGCTAGTCGTGGATGACGAAATCGGCATCCGCGAATTGTTAAGGGATATTTTGCAGGACGAAGGCTATCAGGTGCGCCTGGCCGAGAACGCGGCGGAAGCCCGCACCTGGCGCCAGCAGGCCCGGCCGGACCTGGTGCTTCTGGATATCTGGATGCCGGACTGCGACGGCATCACCCTGCTCAAGGAATGGGGCAACGGCGGCCTGCTGACCATGCCCGTCGTCATGATGTCCGGGCACGGCACCATCGACACTGCCGTCGAAGCCACCCGCATCGGCGCATTCGACTTCCTGGAAAAGCCCATCGCGCTGCAGAAGCTGCTCAAAACCGTCAATGCCGCGCTCAAGCATGGCGAGCAGCTGCCGCGCTCCGACATGAACCTGCTCAACCTCGGCAAAAGCCCGGTCATCTCGGAGTTGCGCCAGCGCCTGGAGCAAGTCGCCAACCTGCGATCCGCCTTGCTGCTGATCGGCGCCAAAGGCAGCGGCCTGGAACTCTGTGCCCGCTTCCTGCACCAGCCGGGCTCGCCGTGGCTGGAGCTCAACGAAACCGAACGCCTGGCCTCGGCGCCGCTGGAACTATTGGAACATGTCAGCGATGGCCTGATATTCATCCCGGAAGTCGCCGAGCTGAACAAGACCGAGCAGAAGGGCCTGCTGCTCCTGCTCTCCAAGGCGGAAAAATATGACGTGCGCGTGGTCTGCGGCACGGCGCGCGCCTTGCCGCAACTGGTACAGGAAGGCGCGTTCGACAGCACCCTGCTGCAAGCGCTTTCCATCGCCACGGTCAGCGTACCGGCGTTGGAGGACCATCGCGAGGACATCCCCGACCTGGCGCGCTCCATGGTCGCCCTGATGGTGGAAACCGGCGAGGCCGCCTACCGCGAGTTCGATATTGCGGCGCTCAACGCGCTGCGCAACGCGGACTGGCCGGGCAACCTCGCCCAACTGGACAGCGTGATCCGCAACCTGGTGCAAACCTCGCTGGGAGAGAAAATCACCCTGGCGGACGTCAACCGGGTGGTCGGGCAGTTTGCGCAAATGCACCAGGAGAACTCCGGCAACGCCGCTGCCACATCATTGGCCATCGACCTGGATCAACCGCTAAGGGAAGCACGCGACGCTTTCGAGCGCCTGTACTTCGAGCACCATATCGCCAAGGCAGGCGGCAACATGAGCAAGGTCGCGGAGAACGTGCAACTGGAACGCACCCACCTCTACCGCAAACTCAAGCAACTCGGGGTCAAAACCAAGTAGCTTACTGGCGTTGCGCTCGCGCATCGTAAAGACAGATGCCGAACGCCACAACCAGCATGAGTACCGGCAGCGTCAAGGCCAGGTTGTCCATGCTCAACGTGCAGATCCCGCCCAGCACGGCACCCAGCAGGAAGCAAAGGCACACCAGGCCAAATACGCGCGCCTCATGCAATGCAACCTGGTCCATCTTGTGCGTGATGCCCTTGAACAGGCTTTCTATGCTGCGCCGCAGGTTGCCCGTCGTCATTACCGAGTTATAAGGCGAACTGCCGATATGGGTAAAGCTGGAATTCTGCATGGCCGCCACCAGGGCGATCCCCGGCACCAGCCAGGCGTCAGGGAAGTCTGCAGGCAACTGGCTGCCTATTCCAAGCATCACGATCTCCAGGGCCAGGCATACCAAGGCCGGACTGACGATTATTTCCCTCACCTTGGGCAAGCGCAGGCAATTCACCAGAAACACCCCGGCGATGAATGCCAGCAACGGCGGCACATGGCGCAAAGCCTGAGCCCAGTCCTGGGCGGCCACCGCGATTCCCATGAGAACGATATTGCCGGTCATGGCATTGGCGAACACCTGGCCGTGGCCGACAAAGGTGAAGGCGTCGAGGAAACCGCCGGACAGCGTGAGCAAGGCGGCAACGCGCAGGGAATTGTCGGCAGGCAGGGATGCAGGAAGCGGCATTCCGCAAGGAAAACATAAAACCTGCGCGATCTGCAATGGCTGAGTATGCTTACCTCAGCCATTGCAGGTCAAGGAATAGCTGAAATCAGGCTTTTCCGCCTGCGACTGCGCGATACATCAAGGCGCCGATCACGCCGCCGACGATGGGCGCTACCCAGAACAGCCAGAGCTGGTCGATAGCCCAGTCGCCTGCATATACTGCCACGCCGGTGCTGCGGGCCGGATTCACGGAAGTATTGGTCACGGGGATGCTGACCAGGTGGATCAGGGTCAAGGTCAGGCCGATCGCAACCGGTGCCAGGAATGTTGGCGCACGCTGGTCGGTCGCCCCCATGATGATGAGCAGGAAGAACGCCGTCAGTACCACCTCGGCCACCAGTGCGGCCGTGAGTGCATACCCGCCCGGGGAATGCTCGCCGTAGCCGTTGGAGGCGAACCCTGCAGTGACATCGAACTCAGCCTGCCCGCTGGCAATGAGATAAAGCACGCCGCCAGCCGCAACCGCGCCAAAGACCTGCGCAATGATGTAAGGCAGCAACTGGCTGCCTTCAAAACGGCCGCCCGCCCACAGGCCAATCGATACTGCAGGGTTGAGATGGAACCCGGAAATATGGCCGATGGCAAAAGCCATAGTAAGCACGGTCAAGCCGAACGCGAGAGATACGCCATGCAGGCCGATGCCGACCTCGGGAAATGCCGCGGCCAATACGGCGCTGCCGCATCCTCCCAATACCAGCCAGAATGTTCCCAGGAATTCCGCACTATATCAATTCATTATCTGATCCTCCTTAAATAAGCTGTCATGGCCGCCCTCTCGATAAAAGAGTCCGCCAGCGCCAGTATAGGAGGTTTATTGCAGTGAAAATGGTGCCAAAACGTCAACAATTGTCAGTAATTGCGCAGTGTCAGCTCTAGGAATTGTGCTTGCACCGATCAAGGATATCGCCCGCGCTACCGTGGTCATCGGCAAACAAGGTGGCTTCATCGCCCTTGCTCCACCATTCGAGCGCGGCATTGCGGTAACGTGCCCCGCTCGCGGAGATAGCCTGCTCCAGCGTGTGGGTTTCCCCCTGGTATTGCAGCACGGCTGTATCCTGCTCATACGTCACCTGCGCCACACCGCCGCTTTCGCACTGATAAAGCCAAACTTCAGGCTTGCGGCCGGAATGGCAGGCGCCCAGCGACAAACAGCACCACAGCATCAAGGAAGCACGCATCATCTTGAACCCTCCTTTACACGTCTTATCAGATTTTGCCTTCAGTCGAAAAACAAGACAGGTCGCCGAAGACGGTGCCGATGCACGGCAAAGCGGCCCAACGCCGTTATACGTTTGTAGCCAAAGGGGCCATTACAACCGGTCGAACACCGAGCCTATATCCGGGCTGAACAGGCGGTTGTACAAGCGGGTGGCATAGACATCGGTCATACTGGCGATATAGTCGCAGATCACCCGCCGGGGTTCCGCGTCATGACGCAGCTGCGCCAAATGGGCAGCCGGCAACAGGCGCTCGGGGTTTTCCAGCAACGTGGAAAACAGGCGCACGATCATCTGCTGCCCCTTGAACTCCAGGGCCTGGATTTGCGGCCGGCGGATGACTTCATCGAAGACGAATTTCTTGAGGATATCGAGCAATGCGCGGGCCTCCGGCTGCATTTCCGCCTGCAGCCGCAGCAACAGGGAAACAAAGCCTGTTTGCTCGCTGATCGTAATGTTGCCGATAAAATAGCCAACCAGCTTGCTGACCGCATGCTTGCGGTCGCGGTCGCTGCCGGAGAACAGCTTGCTGTTGTAGAAATCGGCTTGTTCATACAAAGGGCAGCCGGGCAACGCTTGCGCCTGCGTCATCACCAGCGCCTTCCATTGCCTTTCGGTGACCAGTTCCAGCGCCAGCGCGTCTTCCAGGTCGTGCACGCCATAGGCGATGTCGTCCGCGAGCTCCATGATCGACGTGTCGAAGCCCTTGTACAGCGACTTGGCATGCTTGCCTTCCACCGGCCGGGTTTCGCGGAACCGGGCGCGGTCCGCCTCGGGCAGCGGCGTGAGTATCCAGTCCAGGATATCCGCCTCTTCATCGTGGATGCACTTGGGCGGCCTGGCATACTCGATGTTGGAAGAAGCGCCTTGCGCCGCCGAGCCATAATTCGCCGCCTCGCTGTGCAGCACCGGGTATTTCAGCAAGCCGAGCATGGTGCGTCGCGTCAGGTCCAGCCCGTGCTCGGGCGAGTACTCGCCCAGCCTGCCGATAATGCGCAGGGTCTGCCCGTTGCCCTCGAAGCCGCCGTACCCATGCATGAAGGCGTTCAAGGCCACTTCGCCGCCATGCCCGAACGGCGGATGCCCAAGATCGTGGCCCAGGCAAATGGCCTCGATCAGGCTCAGGGAAGGAATCCAGGTGCTGTATTCCGCATTGCCTTTGTATTGCTGGCGCAATTGCTCGCATATGCCTGAGCCTATTTGCGCGACCTCGAGGGAGTGCGTCAACCGCGTGCGGTAGAAATCGCTGTCGCCTATGCTGAAAATCTGCGTCTTGGATTGCAGCCGGCGAAACGAAGCCGAATGGATGATGCGCGCGCGGTCGCGCTGGTATTCCCCGTCGACCTCATCCGAGTTGAAAGGCTGCCCGGTATAGCCCGCGGCATAACGCCTCCGGTCTACCCAGTCCTCCATGGTCTTGTCTTGGTTATTCTGCATGGCGTGATATTGCCATGAAAGCGCTACGGAACGACACCCGGCCGGCAAGTTTTATACGGTTTTGCCTACAAACGTGGCGCAAGACGGGTTGCCGCAGACAGTGTTGATGCATGGCACGGGGCGCACGCAGAGATACCTTGAAGGCAAAACCGTATCAATGGCTGGCAGTTCGCACCGCGCGGAACATCGCGCATTGGCGGAAGATTTCCATACTCAGGGGCACATCGCGCTTTTTCGCCAGCCGCAGCGCGAGGCGCAGCAGCATCTTGATGTCGCGCGGCGCGATGCCGGGAAAACTGGCCACCAGTTCCGCAATCAGGGCTTCGTCCATCTCCGCCTGATACTGCGCTGCCATCACGCGCCAGATGGCAGCGCTATCCTCGGGGCCGGGCACGGCATAGTCGATGATCGCGGCGCAGCGTGAAATGATGGCATCGTCGATGTCGTCCGGCCGGTTGGTGGTCATGAATAGCAGGCCGTCGAAATACTCCAGCGTGCGCAAAAACTCGGCCACGATGGCGTTCTGCTCGATATTGGAAGCGCGCTGCATGACGAAGATGTCGGCCTCGTCCAGCAGCAGCACGCAATGCCAGCGCCTGGCCTGCATGAATATCTTCTGCAGGTTCTTGTTGATCTGCTCCGGCGCCGTGCCCAGGTTGCCGGAATGGATGGCATACAGCGGCCGCTCTATCAATTCGGCATACACTTCAGCCGTGAGGGTCTTGCCCACTCCTGCCCGCCCCTTGCACAGGATGACGTTGCCCGCACTCTTGCCCTCGATCAGGTCGTCCACCAGCACGTCGACATCCGTGGTAAGCACGTCCAGCAGTTCGCGGTGGCTTTGCGGCAGCACCAGCTTGTGCCGCAGGCTCTTGTCATAGACATAAGGCTGCAGATTGTCGCTGTGCGCCCAGAGGAACTCATGGGTCTTGAGGTCGAACACGCGCGTCAGCGGGTGCTCGGGCATGACGGCATGGCCATGCGCGCTACCCAGTACGTCGGTGATCTCGGATTCGGCATGGTGGGTGAACGCGGCGTAGTCGCCGGCTTCCAGGTCGTGGATAACCCGGTGCCCGTCGAGCAGCTGGCCGCGGCGGCGGTAATTGTTCTCCTCGTAGCAATAGGCTGCGCCGCTCAGGCGGAACTGCCGCGCGAACGCATGCTGGATGACCTCGCGGTGCCGGGCCAGGGCAGCCGTATGCGCGGCCTTCATTTCCGGCGTTTCGTGGTACAGGCCCCGCGCCGCGAGCACGTCGCCGATCCGGTGCCCGAGGACATCCTGGGGCAGGAAGGCATGCGCCATCACCTGCGGGCCGTATTTGGCCTTGTAGCTGTCCTCGTTGGAATAACCGTAGGCCTGCGTATGCAGCATCACCGAAGGGCTGGAGCGGCCGGGAATGCCCGGCGTGACGCTGATCCGGGTCAGCAGCTCGGGGTAAAGCCGGCCGTCGTCCCCGGCGGCATATAGCCAGCCGTCGACCAGGCCCTGACGGAAGAACGCAAGCAACTGGGCAGGAAAAGCCTCGAAATCCTCGACCGCTCCTGCGGCCTGTCCGTCCATCGCCGCAAGCAGGGAACCCGCAACCAGCGCGGTAGCGGTTTCGCCCAGCGCGCGGGCAGCGTCCACGATATCCTGCAAGACCTGCCGGTCGAGCATGGAGGTATTGATGCTGTAAAAGCGGGGGCTGTCAGCAGCAGCCTGGGCGCGGTATTCGCGCAGCAATTCGCTTTTCGTGGCATGTAACAGCTGGGCGCTTATGGTCAATGGCATCGCTTGATTCTTGTACCGTCGGTATACAGGGCAAACCGCATATTGCCATGAAATCGCAAGACGCCACAGACTGCACAGCTAAGAGCCGCTAACAAACCCTGTCATTGTTCCTCCGCCTTGCCGTATTGCCTGCGGCAGAGCGCCTAGTCAGCACCGTTCGCTGAGTTCCGCTAGCGGCTCTAATCCCGCGTCGGGGCGATGCGGAAAGTGCGGACGATTTCCATTTCTTGCAGCGCATGCGCCAGCACGGAAATATTGTCCTGGTCCAAAGTGCGCAGGATCATGCTGTATTCCAGCAGTTTGCCGTCATGCGAGATGGCGTAGCTCATATTGGCGATGGTGAAGCCCTTGTCCGTGATGAACTGCCTCAGTTCGCTTTCCGGCATCGGGTTATAACGGTCGAACGATATCTGGTAATGCGCATAATAGTGGGACGGCAGGCGCACCTCTATCCAGCGGAACAGGGAAAGCGTGCCCAGCGTCATCAAGGTGGCCAGGACGGCGGGGAAGTAAAAGCCGATGCCGAACATGATGCCGATCGCCGCCGTGATCCAGATCGAGGCCGCCGTGGTCAGGCCGCGCACGGTGAAGCCCTCCTTGAAGATGACCCCGGCGCCGAGGAAACCGATGCCGGTCATGATGCCTTGCGCCATGCGGGAAGGATCCGCCTTGATCGTATCCTCCGGCACGCCGGGCAGCAGTTGCCACTGATACAGCGTCAGCAGCATGAGCAGACTGGAGGACAGGCAAACCAGCGTATGCGTGCGGAAACCGGCGGGACGGCCATGGAAGCTGCGCTCCAGGCCGATGATGCCGCCGGCCGCGATGGCGCTCACAAGATGGATGGTAATCAGGAAATAATCATGCATGCGCAACCTCGCCAGATGTGCCCGCTGTCATCAGGATAAAGCGGCCATGATAAAGGAAAGACCGCACTGATGTACCGTGCGCGGCTTTTTAAGGATAACAGCCCCAACGGGCTTGCGAGCGACCAGGACTCGGAACGCTAGAACGGAGGCTGTTCCAAACGCCAACCATGGCGGGAATAGACATCCATCAATGCCTGCCCGTTATCGTTGTAATGAATCTCGGTGCCCGCCGGCACGGCGAGCGTTTCCAGCAATGTACGCAATATGGGACGCACCATGCCAATATCACGCGTCGTGATATCGACACGCTGGTGCACCACGTGCTGTGAACCGTCCTGCTCCGCATCGCTGAACGACTGCCCCCAGCCTATCACTGTGCCTGCCTCGGCTTCCAGCAGCAGCCGGGCAAGCTCGTTTTCCCGCTGGTGGAAAGGGTCCTGCCGCGCATGGGGCTTGACCGGGATCTTGACGTAGACAAACAAGCTCTGCGGACTCTGGTTGAATAAGGTTTCCCGTTTTGCCTCGCCTTGGTGGCTTGTGATGCTCATATCAGTCGCCTTTTTTGTCATGTGGGTTTTTAACGGTTATCCCATTAACCACGTTGACATCATGGCGTCACAAGGCTGTGCTCGAAACGGACTCCTACACGCGATTGCGGCTTGCACCGATACGCACTCTTGCACCGCAGCGTAGCATGAAGCGGTCTATCCGGATAGGAGCATCATCATGTCCAAACACAAGCCATTGCAAGAGCAAGTCATTGTCGTCACCGGCGCTTCCAGCGGCATCGGCCTTTGCACCGCCATCATGGCGTCCGCGCTTGGCGCGACCGTGGTTCTGGTCGCCCGTAGCGAGGATACTTTGACGCAACTCGCGCAAGAGATCAATGCCAGCGGCGGCGAGGCGCTCTGTGTTGCAGCCGACGTCTCGGAGCGGTCTGAAGTCAACAAGGTGGTAGACCAGGTGCTGGCCCGTTACGGTCGCATCGACACCTGGATCAACGATGCGGGCGTTTCCATTTACGGACGTCTGGATGAAGTTGAAGAGGAAGACAGCCGGCGCCTGTTCGACATCAACTTCTGGGGGGTGGTGAACGGCTCGCTCGCAGCGTTGCCGCACCTGCGCCATAGCGGCGGCGTGCTGATCAATGTCGGCAGCGAAGTGTCGGAGAGCATGATACCGCTGCAAGGCATGTATACCGCCTCCAAGCACGCCGTGAAAGGATTTACCGACGCCTTACGCGTAGAAACCGAGGACGTGGACGAGAGCCCGGTCTCCATCACCTTGATAGAGCCTACCGCAGTCGACACGCCTTATCCTGAACATGCAAAAAACTACATGTCGCGCGAGCCCAAACTGCCGGACCCCATGATAGACCCGCAACTGGTCGCAGAAGCCATCCTGCATGCGGCGCAGGAAGGCGGGCGCAATATCAGGGTGGGGCTGATGGCGAGCCTCAATATCTCGTTAAGCAAACTCATGCCGGCATTGGCGGAAAAGCTTTCCGCGCGCCTGGTAGATAAGCAGCAGCACGTCCGTCCGCCGCAAAATCCGCAGGGCACCTTGTATAAAGCAGGCGGAAGCGGCCATATCCACGGCACCACAAGGCATTAGACGAGGTGGCTTGAAAGCTTCAGGCACGCCAGCGCTGGGCGTACTCCTGCCATGGCGTACGGGCTGCATTGGGCTTCGTTACACTGGCAGGGGTGCCCAGGTTCAACAGGCCGATGATCCGGTCTTGCGCCCCGAACCCCATGACCTTGTGCAGCAATGCCGCCAGCGGCTCAGGGGTGCTGCTCCAGAAGCCGCTGTAGCCCAGCAGATGGGCGGCATTAAGCATACTCATGACTGCAGCCCCGGCTGCCAGCAATTGTTCAAACTCCGGCGCCTTGGGATGCGGCGTGATACGTGCGGCGAGCACGATCACAACCGGCGCCGTCGTCAGCTTCAGGGCGTATTTTCCCTGCAACGCCTGCACCTGATCGGTTTGCGCATCCGGGTGTTGCAATACCCGATGCAGCAGCGCCTGCCTGTCTTCCCCTTGCACCGCCTTGAAATGCCAGGGACGCAAGCCGGCATGGTCAGGCGCGACGGCTGCCGCCTGCAGGATGGCCTCCAGTTCTGCCGGCGCAGGCGCCGGTTCGCTCAACGGCCAGGCAGAACGGCGGGACAGGAGGGTTGCTAAAGTTTGGTCATGTATGGAATTCATGCTTTCCTCAAAATGCACAACATCTGGATCAGGCCAGTAAATTAAGCTCGCTACATACTGCAGTACGGCCTGTTTTACCGAGCCCTCAGATAATTGAATATCGAAATTCTCCTTTTTCAGCCACGCCCGGATATGCTGTCCAAATTCCGTCTGCAGCGGCTCTCCCTTTTTCTACCTTGCCTGCATGCCTTCAGCATGCGAGCTGCAGCACCACCGGCGTATGGTCGGATGGCCGCTCCAGCTTGCGCGGCCCCTTGTCTATCCAGCAACGCATGCAGTCGCTCTTGAGCGCATCGCTGATCAGGATATGGTCGATGCGCAGCCCGAGGTTGCGGCGGAAGCCTGCCATGCGGTAATCCCACCAGCTGAAGCTGGCCGGCTCCTGCTCGAACAGGCGGAAACCGTCATGCAGGCCCAATGCTGCTATGGCACGGAACGCCGCGCGCTCAGGCTCGCTCACCAGCACCTGGCCCACCCATGCCGCCGGGTCATGCACGTCGAGGTCTTCCGGGGCGATGTTGTAGTCGCCCAGCAAGGCCAGCTTGGGGTGAGCCGCGAGCTCGGCCTTGAGATAAGTCGTGAGCGCTTCCAGCCATCCCAGCTTGTATTGGTATTTGTCGGAATCGAGGCTCTGCCCGTTTGGGATGTAAGCGCATACTATTCTGATGCCGTTGATGGTGGCGGTCAACAGCCGCTTCTGCTCGTCATTCAATCCCGGGATGCCGAACGTGACGTCCTCGATCGCATGCGGGCTCAGGATCGCCACGCCGTTATAGGTTTTCTGGCCGCTATGCACGGCGTTATAGCCTGCTTCTTTCAACGCGTCATAGGGAAACTTGCTGTCCTCCTGCTTGGTTTCCTGCAGGCAGAGCACATCCGGCTTTTCAGCGGCAATCCAATCCAGCACGTGCGGCAGGCGGACGTTGAGGGAGTTGACGTTCCAGGTGGCGAGTTTCATAAAGCAATGTGTCGGGGAAATTGGTCAATCCTCGAGTGTATCACTGCTGGCGGATTATCTCGCGACGTAGGCCTGGTATTCTTAGAGCCTGTTCAATGTCTTTTAATCAGGCACGTTGCCCCGTCAGGGTAATCGAAGCAAGGCGCAAACCGCAGCCGTGCTGATTGCCCGGCGAGGATTTGCAACTCGGCAGCGGCTGCGCTGCCGGGGCAACCCGAAGGGCATGGCTCCAAAACGCGCCCGCTCTGCGTTGCAGTCCTTGGCAAGGCATCAGCATTACCTGCGGACTGCGCCTTGACCGGACACGTTTTGGAGCCATGCGTGCCCGATGAAAAGACATTGAACAGACTCTGTGAAGCGCTTTCAATATCCAGGCGCAGGATACGGCGGATTTCCAGAATGGCCTGCGGCGTCTCCTGCACGCTATGCCAGGAGGGGATCACCAGTTCCGATTGTGCGCCTGCCAAGTGGGCGCTGGCATAAGGCACCACGCCGTCGTCGGAATCATCCAATGCAAGCTTGGGCGTGTAGTTGCCGATGATGGAATGGTAAGGGACGGCCGGCGACACCGGCATGCTGGATGCCAGCCGGACAAAGGTGTCGCGGTCGCTCAGGTTATTGATGCTGTTGGGAATGCGCACGGTCTTGCCTCCGCCTGCACTGCCGCCGCTTTCATTTGCAGGGTTGACGATCAGCACGTCACTGAAGCGCCGCACCATATTGACCGGCAGCGATATCAGGTTGGAAAGCCAGCGGGAAAGGTTGTTTTCCGCAAACGGCGTTCCCCGGTGCGGGGCGGCCACGAAGATGGCGCGCTTGATCTGCGGTACCGGACCGAACCTGAGGTAAGGCCCCAGTCTCTCCTGCGCACGCTCCAGCCTCTGCCCTTGCAACGGATAGTTTGCGAGGAAGGAATCCCACAGCCCTTCGCCGGAAGACGAGATCATAAGGCGCGAAAGCACGCCGCCCATGGAATGTCCGACGGCCACAATATGGTTGGAGGCAAGCGAAGTACCGGCCGGGTCCAGCGTTTCCAGCGCCGTCTGCAACGCGGCGCGGATATGAAAGTTGTTGTAGGCCAGCGGGGCATTGGTCGGGTAATAAACCTGCCACATCTGGTAATGCTGACGCAGCTCCTCGTCGCCCAATACTTCATTGGCCACATTGATCCACGCCTCCGGGCTGCTCGCGAGGCCGTGCAGCATCAGGATGATGCGGCGATTGGGATCGAACGGCTGCATCAGGTAGATGTGCGCGTCGTCAAGGCCCGTGGCACGGCCGAACAAGGTGTTGATCGCCTGCGCCGCAAAGCCGGATCGCGCCAGCCACAATCCGTACCCGGAAGTGAAGTTGGCTGCCAGCGGCACCTGGGTATTGCCCACTTGGATGCTGGCTTGGCGGTATGGGTCGTAGCCGACGATTTCCACTTGCTGCGTATCGAGGATTTCATTGATGGATTCTCCCTTGAATAGGAGAACGACGGAAATAGCCGGATAGGCCGTTTCGCTGAATGGCGCGCTATCCTCCTTGCCCACGACGGGAGGCCTAGTCACCGCGACCAGCTCGGCCCCGAGGCCGTCGCGCCGGTACATATTGCGCAGGCCGGTAAAAGTAAGCGAGGAAGTGGGAATGATTTCTTCCGGTACCGGCTGCCCCTCCGGCAAGCGGATATTTTCCAGTCGGGTCTGCAACTGCCAGTTCCCCACGGACTGCAATGGCTGCCGGTCCTGGCCGCCATGCTTGTGCATCCTGAACAACAGAGTCAACACCTGCTGGGCGGCAAAGTTGTAGTAGTCCCGCACCTGGGTCTGCCTGTCTTCAAAAGCCCGCTCGCTAGGCTGGCGGCTGGTATGGAACAGGTAGGCATAGGCATAACGCGCGCTTTGCAGATAGGCATCCAGCGTGGCGTGCCCGTTGTGCAATGATTGATCGGCTTTTTCGCCATCCAGCGCGGTCTTCAGCCAGAGTTCCGACAATGTCGCCAGGCGCCGTTCGTCGCGCAAGCCTTGCGAGCTGGCAATCGCCTGCTTGCACTCCGTGGCGCTGGCCAAGCAGCTGGACGCATCCAGCCCGACCACGCGTAGACTCTCATCCGTCGCATGGCTCAAGTTGCCCGTGGTCAGGACATCGCCACGGCGCTGGTTGAGATAATCCTTTACTTGCACCGAAGAAACCTTGACGCCTGCGCACCCTTGCAACACAAACGACGCGACTAGCAGGGCGAACAACAGCCTCAAGGAAAGAAAAGATGGCAAACGCATATTTGGCAACTCACTCATGCATATTGTCTCGGATCAAGCGCGAAAAATCAGGGTCCTGGTCTGCCGCCTTGGCCCTATCGGTGATCCTTCCGTTCCGGCGCAATGTATCGAGAGGAAAGCGGGTGTCTAGGCCGCCGATACTGTAAAGGTATTCGGGCAGGTAGCCGGACAGCAACAGGCGGTAATCCATGGGCAGCCCCGGGATGATCTTGCGCACCATTTCATAGACCACCGTGGTGCAGTTGGCGGTCACCGTGTGGTAAAAGCGCGGCTTTGCCGCCAGTTGGTTCGCTTCGCCGGCGTACGCCAGGAATAGCTCGCGCATGGCTTCCTGCGGCATGCTGATGCGGTAGAGGTATACGTCCTCGCCGCGGATATTGGTGCGCACACGCACGATGTCGCGCTCGTCGGCCACAATTAGGCTGGTCTCGAACTGCTTGAAGAAGCCGCCGATTTCGGAAAAGGCTTCATGGCGCTCCTTGCGGATTTCCACCGAAAACACCAGGTAGCGGCCATCGCTGAATCCGAAGGATACCAAGGTGTGGGCAATGGCGGGACCAGTCCAGTAGGAAAGCAGCATATCCACGCTCCGGAGCTGGTCCAGGTCGTAGCGGCGTTGTTCCCATCGCGGCTTATAATCGGTTTCGCTGCGCCAATCGAAATTCCGCACGTGGCTGAATGTGACCACGCCTCCATCCTGAATTGCAGTCGTGGTCTCGGCAACATCGTCGGCCCATTCCCGCTCATTGGAAGGCGTGAAGCTCTGCCACCAGCCGAGCAAGCAGGCAAGAGCAGCAATATAGACAAAGCTCCCGCGCTTCGTGCCATGACGACGCACTGCGATCAGGCTGGCTCCGGCAATGCCTAGCCACCCCGCAATCGCCAGGAGTTTTAACGGCTGGATGGCCGGGAACTGGTAATAGAGCGCAAAAGCGCCCCAAACCACGCTCAATAAAAACACAAAGCCGAGCAGGAAACGGATGGCTAAATGAAAAAATTTGCCCATGAGCGCCAGTTACCGCGCGACAGTATGCGCGTCCAGCCCGGCCAGGATGAAACGCTTGATATGCCGGTGCAATGTAACCGCCTCGCACGATGCGGAGGAAACGCAGTGCTCCAAGGCCTTGGCGTCTGCCATGTACGGAAATGAACACAAGGAAAACATGCTCAGGAAGCATTGGTCCACAATCGCGGAATCGGCGGGCGAACCCACGATCTCGCTCAATATCCGCTTGATGATAGTGACTTTTGGAGAGGCATCCTGGCTAAGATACTCCACGAATTCGGCCGAGGGAGAAATCAGCTCCCTGAAAAACAGACGTATCTGCCAATCCTGCGAGGCCTGCGCCGCCAGGACCGTGTCCAGTATCCGCTCCAGCTTTTCCTTGGCCGGGCGCTGGCTTGCCGCAATTGCCTCCAGCATTTCCAGGCGCAGGATACGCTGCGTCACCTCCGTCAATATCTCACGGTACAGCCCGGCCTTGCTGCCGAAATGGTAGTTCACCGAGCCCACGGTGGCATTGGCGCGCTCGCAGATTTCCTTGCTCGTGGTGTCGCTGTAGCCGCGCTCGGCGAAAATCTCGCCAGCACGCTGCAAAAGCAGCTTGCGCGTGGCAAGTCCGTCGGAGCGGATTTCACGGCCCGCTAACGGTTGGCTTAATTGGGAAGAAGCATTCATGTTGTGCCCGATTAATGGTTGGCCGCTGCACTGAACCAAAATGCAGCCTGGCAAAAACAGTTTCAATTGTAATTGAAACTAGAGTAAAGTAACCATTGTTGAGTTTAGAAATTACTTGTATCAGGGTAGGCAAAAGCTTTCTTGCCCAGGCTAGCGAGATACGACAACAATGAAAACACCCACCCCTTTGCCGCAACCACGGAGCAGGCACCAGCACTGGCAGCTCGCAATTGCCGCCGTATGCCTCGCGCTCGCGGGCTGCAAATCCATGGCGCCCGATTATGAACGGCCTGCCGCGCCGGTGGCGGAACATTTCCTCCAGGCCGGCGCCGACATGGGCACCAATGCCGCCAGCCTGGCCTGGCAGGACTATTTCGCCGACGCCACCTTGCAAGGCCTGATCGGCGACGCGCTGGCGAACAACCGCGACCTACGCAGCGCGATTCAGCGGGTTGAAGGCGCGCGGGCACTGTATGACGTGCAACGGGCAGACTTGTTCCCAGGCCTCAACGCCCAGGGCAGCTTCGCGCGCTCACGCACGCCGGAGGACATGAGCCTGATTGGGCGATCAATGGTCTTAAGCGAATACCGTGCAGGGTTCGGCGTCAGCAACTGGGAACTAGACTTCTGGGGACGCATCCGCAGTCTCAGGGATGCCGCGCTCGAAACCTTCCTCGCCGCCGAGTCTTCGCAGCGCGCCTCCGCCATCTCCCTGGTGGCGCAGGTGGCGAACAGCTACCTCAACCTGCGCGAGCTGGACCAGCGCATCCTGATAGCCGAGAAAACCATAGAAAGCCGCCAGGAATCGGTACGGATTTTCCAGCGCAGGTTCGATGTCGGCTCCACCTCCAAGCTCGACCTGAAGCAGGTGCAGGCGCTGCTCGCCCAGGCGCAAACGCTGCTCTACCAATTACAGCAATCCCGCGCCACCGAGCTCAACGCGCTCACATTGCTAGTGGGCAAGCCCGTCGAGCTGGCCCCGGCGCGACACGCCTTCTCCGAGACGAAGATGCTGTACCAGCTCAAGCCGGGACTGGCATCCGAAGTGCTGACGCAACGCCCGGACATCATCGCCGCGGAACACCTTCTCAAATCGGCCAACGCCAATATAGGCGCGGCGCGCGCGGCGTTCTTCCCGCGCGTCACGCTGACCACCTCGCTCGGCACCGCCAGCCGCGAGTTGAATGGACTGTTCGACGCAGGCAGCCACGCCTGGAGCTTCGCTCCCAGCGTTTCACTGCCGATTTTCGATGGCTGGCGCAACCGCTCCAACCTCGAGTTCGCCGAGGTCAGGCGCGACCTGGCCGTCACCAGCTACGAGCAAACCATCCAGACCGCCTTCCGCGAGGTGGCGGACGCCCTGGCCGCCCAACACGGCATACGACAGCAGCTGGTCAGCCAGCAGGAGATGGTGGATGCCCAGGCGGAACGCGCCCGCCTTGCTAAGCTGCGCTACGACCATGGCGCCACTTCATATTTCGAAGTGCTGGACGCCGAGCGCAGCCTGCTGGACGTTGAACAGCAACTGGTGCAAATGCAGCGCGCCCTCTTCTCCAGCCAGGTCAGCCTCTATGCCGCGCTGGGCGGCGGATCGCAATCCATTGCCGCATCCTCGCTCCCAATCAAACCCATCAGCCGGCAGCCCGCCAATTGAACGGATCACGCCATATGAACCCAAAAATCAAGAAATTCGCCCCGCTCGTGATCATTGCCGCATTGGCCGCCGCCGGCTTTTATGCTTGGCAAGCCATGAACAGCAATAACAACACCGAAGGCCTCGCCAGCGGCAACGGCCGGATAGAAGCCATAGAAATCGATGTCGCCACCAAGCTGGCAGGCCGCGTCGACGAGATTCTGGTCAACGAGGGCGATTTCGTCGAGAAGGGACAACCGCTTGCCAACATGCAGGTACAAGTGCTGGATGCGCAGCGCGATGAAGCGCGCGCGCAGCACCAGCAGGCGCTCAACAGCGTAATTGTTGCCCAGACACAGGTGGTGCTAAGGGAGAGTGACAAGCGCGCCACCCAAGCAGTGGTGACACAGCGCGAAAGCGAGCTCGACGCCGCCCAGCGCCGCCTGGCGCGCTCCGAGACGCTCTCGGCTGAAGGCGCTTCCTCCATCCAGGAACTGGACGACGACCGTGCCAGGGTGCGCAGTGCACAGGCCGCCGTCGAGGCCGCCAAGGCGCAAGTCGCCGCATCACAGGCCGCCATCGATGCGGCCAAGGCACAGGTGATAGGCGCCAGCTCGACCGTGGCAGCGGCGGAAGCCACCATCGCCCGCATCGAGGCCGACATTACCGATAGCCAACTCACCTCGCCCCGGGCTGGCCGCGTGCAGTATCGCGTGGCGCAGCCGGGCGAAGTGCTCGCTGGCGGCGGCAAGGTGCTCAACCTGGTCGACCTCTCGGACGTCTACATGACCTTCTTCCTGCCCGAAGCCGCCGCAGGCAAGCTGGCGATGGGCGCGGAGGCGCGCATCATCCTCGATGCCGCGCCGCAGTACGTCATCCCCGCCACGATTTCCTTCGTCGCCAGCACCGCGCAATTCACGCCCAAGACGGTGGAAACCGAGAGCGAGCGGCAAAAGCTGATGTTCCGCGTCAAGGCGCAGATAGACCGCGAGCTGCTGCAAAAGCACCTGAAACTGGTCAAGACCGGCCTGCCCGGCGTGGCCTGGGTCAAGGTGGACAACCAGGCGGAATGGCCGGCTGAACTGGCGGTGAAAGTACCGGAGTGAGCGACACCCGGCAGCAGACGGCGCCTGTGGTCCGCTTGCAGGATGTCAGCCTGCATTACGGCAAGATCGCGGCACTGGACGGCATCAGCCTGGATATCCCGGCAGGATGCATGGTGGGCATGATAGGCCCGGACGGCGTCGGCAAGTCCAGCCTGCTGTCACTGGTGGCGGGCGCAAGGGCGGTGCAGGCGGGCAAGGTAGAGGCGCTGGGCGGCGATATGTCCAGCAAGCAGCACCGCGACGACGTCTGCCCGCGCATCGCCTACATGCCGCAAGGCCTGGGCAAGAACCTCTACCCGACATTGTCGGTGGAGGAAAACCTGCAGTTCTTCGGCCGCCTGTTCGGCCATAATGCGCAGGAACGCAGGCGGCGCATCGACGACCTCACGCGCAGCACCGGCCTGCAGAAATTCCTCGACCGACCGGCGGGCAAGCTTTCCGGCGGCATGAAGCAGAAGCTGGGCCTGTGCTGCGCGCTGATTCACGACCCGGACCTGCTGATCCTTGACGAGCCCACCACCGGCGTCGACCCGCTCGCCCGCGCCCAGTTCTGGGACCTGATCGAGCGCATCCGCCAGGAAAGAAACAGCATGAGCGTCATCGTCGCCACGGCCTACATGGATGAGGCGCAGCGCTTCGACTGGCTGGTGGCGATGGACGACGGCCAGGTGTTGGCGACCGGCACGCCGCAGGAACTGCTTGAACGCACGGGCTCCGCTTCCCTCGAAACCGCGTTCATCGCGCTGCTGCCCGAGGAAAAGAAGCAAGGCCACCAGGAAGTCACGATTCCGCCGTTGCCCGAGGGCGACGGCAGCGACGCGGACATCGCCATCGAGGCCAAGGACCTCACCATGCGCTTCGGCGATTTCGTCGCCGTCGACCACGTCAGCTTCCGCATCCGCCGCGGCGAGATTTTCGGCTTTCTCGGCTCCAACGGCTGCGGCAAGTCCACCACCATGAAGATGCTCACCGGCCTGCTGCCTGCCAGCGAAGGGCAGGCCTGGCTGTTCGGACACGAGATCGACTCCAGGGATATCGACACCCGCCGCCGCGTCGGCTACATGTCGCAGGCGTTTTCGCTCTACACCGAGCTGACCGTGCGGCAGAACCTGGTACTGCATGCCCGCCTGTTCCACGTGCCGGAAGCGGACATTCCCGCCCGCGTGGATGAAATGGTGCAGCGCTTCGACCTGGAAGAAGCGCTCGACAGCCTGCCGGACGGCTTGCCGCTCGGCATCCGCCAGCGTCTGTCGCTGGCCGTCGCCATGGTGCACAAGCCCGAGCTGCTGATCCTCGACGAGCCGACCTCCGGCGTCGACCCAGTCGCCCGCGACAACTTCTGGCGCCTGCTGATTGAGCTATCACGCCGCGACCGGGTCACGATCTTCATCTCCACCCACTTCATGAACGAGGCCGAGCGCTGTGACCGCATGTCCTTGATGCATGCGGGCAAGGTGCTGGTCAGCGACACACCTGCCAACATCGTCGCGCAACGCAACGCCGATACGCTGGAGCAGGCCTTTATCGACTACCTGGTGGAAGCAGGCGGCGGCACCGATCCCTCCACTCAGCAAGCCAGCAATACAACGCCAGATATTACGCAAGGCAGCCACCAGGCTCCGCATCGGTTTTTCAGCATCAACCGCATGTTCAGCTACCTCTGGCGCGAAATGCTGGAGCTGCAGCGTGACCCGGTACGCGGCGGCCTCGCCCTGGCGGGCTCGATGCTGCTCATGTTCGTCATGGGCTTCGGCATCAGCATGGATGTCGAGGACCTGACCTATGCGGTGCTGGACCGCGACCAGACCACGCTGAGCCAGAACTATGCGCTCAACCTTTCCGGCTCGCGCTACTTCATCGAGCAGCCGCCGATCCGCGACTACCAGGAACTGGACCAGCGCATGCGCAGCGGCGAACTGTCCCTCGCCATCGAGATACCGCCCGGGTTCGCCCGCGACGTGCAGCGCGGCAGCCGGGCCGAAATCGGCGCCTGGGTGAACGGCGCCATGCCGCAGCGCGCCGAGACGGTGCAGGGCTATGTGCAAGGCATGCACCAGCAATGGCTGCAGCAACAGGCGCAGGAGCGGCTGGGCGTTACGGTCGCGAGCGCGGCGACCATAGAGACGCGCTACCGCTACAACCCCGACGTGCGCAGCCTGCCCGCGATGGTGCCTGCGGTGATCCCGCTGCTGCTGCTCATGCTGCCCGCCATGCTGTCCGCCCTGTCCGTGGTGCGCGAGAAGGAGTTGGGCTCCATCATCAACCTCTACGTGACGCCGGTGACGCGCACCGAGTTTCTGCTCGGCAAGCAATTGCCCTATGTCGCGCTCGCCATGCTGAATTTCCTGCTGATGGTATTGCTCGCCGTGACCGTGTTCGACGTGCCGGTCAAGGGCAGCTTCGCCACGCTGGCGCTGGCGGCCTTCCTCTATTGCATCGTGGCCACCGGCATCGGCCTGCTCGCCTCCACCTTCACCCGCAGCCAGATTGCCGCGCTGTTTTTCACCATGATCGCCTCCATCGTCCCGGCAGTGCAGTTCGCCGGCATGCTCAACCCGGTATCGTCGCTGGAAGGCGCCGGCCGCATCGTCGGCGAGATCTACCCGACGACCTATATGCTGATCATCACGCGCGGCGTGTTCAGCAAGGCGCTGGATTTCTCCGACCTGCACGCATCGTTCTGGCCGCTGTTGGTCGCCATTCCCGTGGTCCTGGTGACGACCATCCTCCTGCTGAAGAAACAGGATAAATGACATGAGATGCCGCCCGACTCCATTCGAGAACATTGCCCCATGCGCCATCTAGCCAACATCTACCGGCTGGGTGTCAAAGAGCTCTGGAGCCTGATCCGCGACCCGATCATGCTGGTGCTGATCGGCTACACCTTCACGCTCATGATCTACAGCTCGGCCACCGCGGTGCCGGAAACCCTGCACAAAGCCCCGATCGCTATCGTCGACGAGGACGCCTCGCCCTTGTCCGCGCGCATCATCTCCGCGTTCTACCCGCCGCACTTTTCCACGCCGCCGCTGATCACGCAAAGCCAGATCGACCCGGGCATGGATGCCGGCGACTACACGTTCGCCCTGCATATCCCGCCCGATTTCCAGCGCGACGTGCTGGCCGGCAAATCGCCCGCGCTGCAGCTCAACGTCGACGCCACCCGCATGTCGCAGGCCTTTTCCGGCAACCGCTATATCCAGGAAATCGTGCTCACCGAGGTCAACGAATTCGTGCAACGCTACCGCAGCGCAACCGAACTCCCGGTCGAGCTGGCGCTGCGCATGCGCTTCAACCCCAGCCTGATCCAGGCATGGTTCGGCGCCATGAACGAAATCATCAACAACATCACCATGCTCTCCATCATCCTCACCGGCGCGGCGCTGATCCGCGAGCGCGAGCATGGCACCATCGAACACTTATTGGTCATGCCGGTCACGCCGACCGAGATCATGCTGGCCAAGGTCTGGTCCATGGCGCTGGTGGTGCTGGTGGCCTCGACTTGCTCCTTGGTGTTCGTCGTCGAAGGCTTGCTGCAGGTGCCCATCCAGGGCTCGATCGGCCTGTTCCTGCTCGGGGCCACCCTGCACCTGTTCGCCACTACCTCGATGGGCATCTTCATGGCGACGCTGGCGCGCAACATGCCGCAGTTCGGCATGCTGATGATCCTGACCCTGCTGCCGTTGCAAATGCTTTCCGGTGGCCTCACGCCGCGCGAAAGCATGCCGGAATTCGTGCAGAACATCATGCTGCTGGCGCCGACCACCCACTTCGTGGAACTGGGCCAAGCGATACTATTCCGCGGCTCCGGGCTGGATGTGGTGTGGGGCTCCTTCCTGGCGCTGCTGCTGATCGGCACCGTGCTGTTCATCGTCTCGCTGACGCGTTTCCGCAATACGATCAGCCGCATGGCTTAGAACGGCTAACAAAACTCAGCGAAGCGTTCCTGGCTAGGCGCTCTGCCGCAGGCAGTACAATGAGTACGACAAGGCAGGGCAACAACGCCAGGAGAGTTTTATTAGCCGTTCTAGTAAATTATGGTGACACCGTCTACCAATGCTCGCGGTTCCATGCGCGCTGGCTGGCTTTGTCGTGAAACGTCCAGGCAACGAAACGGCTTTTCTTCTGCCCTTGCGCCATCTCGATTGTCTTCACCTTGCAAGCACCCGCCGCCCTCAGGCTGCGGTATACCGCCGGCAACGTCGCGACCTTGGATACCAGCGTGGTAAACCACAGGCATTGCGCGCCAATCGCTGCGCTCTCCTTGACCATGCGGCTGATGAACGCCTCTTCGCCGCCTTCGCAATACAGCTCGGCGGCCTGTCCGCCAAAATTGAGCTTATTGCCTGCCCTGGCTGGTTTCATGCCTTTGTCCGCGGGCTTGCCGCGGCTGCGCTCCAGGTTATGCCACTTGCGCTGCGTCCCCGCCATGGCTGCCGCCTGGGATGCATGGAACGGCGGATTGCACATGGTCAGGTCGAAACGCTCATTTCCTTGCACCACCCCGGAGAAAACCGCCCCTGCATTGGGCTGCAAGCGCAATTCGACCGCCCCGGCAAGGCTGGGATTGGCGGCCACGATCCCTTGCGCATTTTCCAGCGCCTCGGCATTGATGTCGGTGCCGACGAAATGCCAGCCGTACTCCCTTTGCCCGACGATGGGATACACCAGGTTGGCGCCTGTGCCGATATCCATCACCCTGACGTTACCGCCATACGGAATGTTCCCATCATTGCCTGCGGCCAGCAGGTCCGCCAGGCAATGCACGTAATCCGCCCGGCCGGGAACCGGCGGACAAAGGAATTGCGGCGGGATGTCCCATTCCGCAATGCCGTAATAATGCTTGAGCAAGGCCTGGTTCAGGGTCTTGACCGCCTGCGCGTCGGCAAAGTCGATGCTGGCATCCTGATATTGATTAAGCCTGACAAATGCTGCCAGGGCAGGATGGGCTTCGACCAGCAACGCAAAATTGTAGCGCTGGCGGTGCCGGTTACGCGGATGCAGGCCGGATTTCTCGTCCGGGACGGAACGCTGGCTCATAGGCTGGTTATGGACGCGCTATCTTGCGAACGCATCCATGAGCAGGAATATCCCTTCCTGCCGCCGGTATTGGTTGATGGCCGGCACCAGCCGTCGGAAATGCTCGGTCTGGCAATGAATGTCCAACGCCGCCTGGTCAGGCCACTCCTCTACAAAAATGAAATGCCCAGGGTCTTTCTGGTCGGTGAACAGGTCGTACGCAATGCATAACGGTTCCTGCCGGGTCTTCTCGACCAGCTCCGCATACAGCGGCGCTACCACGTCAATGTATTCCAGCTTGATAAAATCCTCGGCGATCACCTTCAACATGGCAACTTGTTCTTTCATCTATATGGTTGGCTTGACTGCTATCGCCTGCACCACCGAGGCCAGTCCGGTATGGTAAGCGCCCTCCACCACCTCGCGTTCCACTTCTTGCAGCCAATCGAAGCTGAATCCATGCAATGCGTGGCTCAGTATAGCTTGCGTCATCATGGCGTCCGCGTCCTTGCCGCCGCCGGTGCCGTACTCCAACTGCTCCGGCGTATAGGCCTCCAGCAGGAATACCCCGCCGGGCTTCAGCCCCTTGACGATCTTGGGGAAGACGACGGCCTTCAAGCCCGACGGCATGGGACAGAAAATCGAGACGATGCCGTCCCATTGCTGCTCGCCGAAGTCGAAACTGGCGAGGTCGGCATGGATGCATTCAATCGCGACGCCATTCTCCCTGGCGAGCTTCCTCGCCTTTTCCAGCCCGACGGCGGAACCGTCCATCGCCGTCACGGCATATCCCTGCCTGGCAAGGAATACCGCATTGCGCCCCTCCCCCTCGGCAATGCTCAGTACCTTGCCCTGGGGAATGGCGCGGAAATGCGCCGCGAGGAAAGTATTCGCGGTCTTGCCGTAGGCATAAGCCTCGGTATCGTATCGTTCGTCCCACATAGTGGTGTGCTCCAGCGTTATTGCTAATCCAGCTTGCCGCCCTGGCGGATGAACTTAGCCAGTATCGCAATCAACTCCGGCATGACAGGCAGCTCTGGCTGGGTGTAGGTATTCCAGTTCTGCGCCCTGTCCGGCACGGACTTCTTGAAAATGTGGTTCATGCCATCAATCGAAACCACTGTCGCCCTTTGGTTAGCAGCTCCCAATAACCATGCATCCTCTTCCTCCACCTGGATATCCGCCGTCCCCTGCACCACCAGCACCGGCATCTTCAACTTGGCGATCTCCTTGGCGGGATCGTACTTGAACCACGAAATCAGGTACGGCTGCACGCTGGGCCGGAACAATGCCTGCAGGGCGGGATTCACCAGGTCTGCCGTCTTGCCCTGCTTCAGCCTCTCGATCACAGGCAACGCCATGGACTGTATCTCGGCAGGCTGGGTAGCCAATTGCATCTGCAGCAATTGGTCAGCGGGCCGGCCCGGGCCGGCAATGGAAACGAAGTTCGCCACCTTGGCCTGCCGCGCAGCCAGCATGCCGAGCAGCGACCCCTCGCTGTGGCCGATCACGGTCACATTGCCGAAGCGCTTGTCCCGCGCAAGCCATTTCACCCAGTCCCGCGCATCGGCGGCATATTGCTCAAAACGCAAATCCTCTTCCCTGGGCGCGGCACTCATGCTCCGGCCCACGCCGCGCTTGTCGTAGCGCAAACTCGCAATCCCGTATTGCGCCAACGCGCCGGATAGCTGCAATAAGGCATTGTGATGCAGGCCGGGCTGGTTGCCGTTCCTGTCTGTCGGGCCAGACCCTGCCACCAGGAGAACCACCGGCATGCCGCGTTTCGCCTCGGGCACCAGCAATGTTCCCTCGAGAACGCCGTTGGCGGTTTGCAATTGCACGACGGCCTCTTCCACGGCTGCATGTGCAACGCCCTGCATGAAAACCATCAGCCACGCCGCCATCAACAAGCACCAATTCATTCCTGATGCTCCAGCCAATATTGGCGCAATTGCCTTTCTTCGCGCATGACGTGCAAAATCAAGACCGTACCACGCTCTTGGCGGTAAAAAACCCGGCAAGGCGGGCATACGACTTCACGATAGACCGAATCGGGCAATTCAGGCGGCACCCGGCCAGACTGGGGAAACTGCGCCAGCTTCTCTGCGCTGTCGAATACATTCCCTACCAGCTTGCGTGCCGCGTCAGGTTTATCCAGCGCAATATATTCGGCAATTTCATCCAGTTGATCCAATGCCGGAGACGTCCAGATTATTTCAGCCATTTTTGCATACGGTCCCTGGCTTGCTCGTGCGTCAAAGTGCGTTGCTCAAGCACGGCCCGCTCACCCTTGGCCAGCGCCTCCAGCAATGCCAGCCTGCGTTGCATGAACTCGTAATCCTGCACATCCACCAGATACGCAGACGGCTGCCCATGCTCCGTGATCAGCACCGCTTCCTTCGACGCATGCAAATCTGCGAGAATCTTGGTAGCCTGGCGTTTCAGGTTGGTCACCAATTCGACTTTCATTCCAAGATCTCCAACATTAAAAGTATCACTATAGTATCACTTGTTAAGCAGCAAGAAGCGATTCAATTCACGTGGCATCAACAGTATGATCTAAGCTGGATATTCATTTTATTGCCAAGGCACCCAATGACTACAACATTTACCTCTCCCGTCACCAACCTCCTGAACGCCCAGTCCGTCCCGTTCACTGTCATTGAAATCCCGCTAAGTGAAGACAAGAAACCGGTGCGCAACCTGGAAGAACTATTGGAAGGCCAGGGGCTGGACCCTAAATCGGTGGTGCGCAGCGTGCTGTTCCGCACCGGCTCGGACCAGTTCATCCTGCTCGCCGTTGCTGGCGGCGGCCGTGCCGACTGGGCGATCCTCCGCAACCACCTCAACGAGCGCAAACTGCGCATGGCGGAATATGACGAAGTGCCCGAGGCGACCGGCTATGTCGTCGGCGCCGTGCCGCCGGTCGCCCTGCCAGAGGGGCTCAAGGTGTTGGTGGACAACAGCGTGAAGGATTATGAAACCGTGGTGATAGGCAGCGGCGTGCTGGGTTACGCCCTGGCGCTGAAAGGGGCGGATTTGCTGAAAGTGTTGGACGATGCGGAACAGGGCAGCTTTGCCAAGGCATGACTGATTAAGGACGCAATTGCAGACGGATGAAAAGTGGAGATGGCTACTTCCACTTGTCGCACTGCAATTCCACACTGCGCTCGCCGTCGCTCAGCCAGACCTGGCCGTCCTGGATCGTGCACTGCAATTGCATGGTGCGCTGCGCCAACTCTGCCAGTGCTTGTGTCTGTTCCTGCGGCAAGTTGAACACGCTCAGATTCCTGAGCCGCGCAAACGCATTGCTGTTCTGCTCGAACCACATCTCCGCCGTGCGTCCGCCATAGGCATAGACCAGCACTTCATCCGCGCGCCCGCAGGCTTTTCGGATCAACCTTTCATCCGGCAATCCCACATCAATCCACTGCTCGATCTTGCCTGTGAGATCCTTGCGCCAGATATCCGCTTCATCATCGTCCGTCATGCCCTGGCCAAACGCCAGCAGCTCGTGCGCTTGCAATGCAAACGCGAGCAAGCGCACCATCATGCGTTCATCCGTCTCGGAAGGATGACGCGCCAACGTCAACGCATGGTCATGGTAATAATGCCGCTCCATGTCCGCGATCTGCAGAGTGGCTTTAAATATTGTAGATTTGAGCGCCATGCACAACCCTGCCAAAAATAAGGAACAGAGCTTAACGCAAATCCACTCACTATTGCTATATCGATGTACCAATCAGGTTAAACGTCGAACGGCCAGACCGCTGGCTTGCTTTTTGTATCACCCGGTAAGATTGCATCCAGATTTTCTGTGATTCAGAGAAAGACGTGCTTCTGATCAAAGTGGCCATTTCTGCCTTATTATTGACATTCAACTTGTCATAAATCACACGCAGATAATACCGGACTGAATCGGCCAGTCTTTTATAGACAGTTTGTTGCCTCAGAAAAGTATTGCCGTTCGTAGTTTACTGGGGAAAGGTTCGCGGCGTGACTATGCCGACGAATCGGGTTGTAGAACATTTCGATGTAGTCAAAGATATCCTGGCGTGCCAGCTCCCTGGTGGGATAAATTCTGCGCCTGATGCGTTCGCGCTTGAGCAACTGAAAAAAGCTTTCTGCGACAGCGTTGTCATGGCAGTTTCCGCGTCGGCTCATGCTGGGTTGTAAATTATGGGAAGCCAGAAAGGCGGCCCATTCGTAGCTGGTAAATTGGCTCCCCTGGTCAGAATGCACCATCACGCTTTGTTTGGGTTTGCGCCGCCAGACCGCTGCCAATAATGCTTGTAGAACCACGTCTTTACTCATGCGGGCATCCATCGACCATCCGACTACCTGGCGCGAGAACAGGTCGACAACCACAGCCAGATAGAGCCAGCCTTCATGCGTGCGGATGTAGGTAATATCAGTTACCCATGCGATATTGGGCGCGGCCACATTAAATTGACGGTCCAGGATGTTGGCCGCCACGTTATGCACGGCACCACTATGGAATCCGGGACGGCGACGATAGCCAACCTGGGCACGCCAGCCACGGCTACGCATCAACCGCGCGACACGATGCCGGCTACAGGATTCTCCCAGGGCCAGCAAGTCGTGGTGCACTTTACGATACCCGTACACTCGGCCACTCTCAAGCCAGGAGGGCTTCATCAGCTCCAGCAAGCGCAGGTCTTCATGATGGCGCTGGCTATAGGGATTGCGCCTCCAGGCGTAATAGCCGCTGGGGTGAACCTCGAGCACTTTACAGAGCCTGCGCACGGGATATTGAGTCGCATATTGCTCAATGAACGCGTACTTTATCCGGACTCCTTGGCAAAGTACGCGGCGGCTTTTTTTAATATGTCGCGCTCTTCGGTCAGACGTTTTACCTCAGCACGCAGGCGTCGAAGCTCAGCGGCCTCACTGCAATCTTGCTCACGCTGCGGTGCCGACTTGCTGTACCGCTTGACCCATGCATACAGGCTGTGGGTCGATACACCAAGCCGCTTGGCCACATCGGCCACCGGACGCTGGTGCTCGGTGATTTGTTTCACCGCTTCGAGTTTGAATTCTTCTGTAAATCGGACCGTGCTCATAATGCTCTCCTCTGTGAGTATTATGAGGCTAAAAAGTGTCTATTAAACTCTGGCCGATTCATACTACTAGGTCCACGGTAAATTAGCATTTTTTTCGCTCCAGCTTGTAAGGCGCAATACCCATTAGGCATTGCGCCATAAACATATTAAACCGTCATCCCGTTGTGCCGCAGCAAAGCATCAATGCTCGGCTCCCTGCCCCTGAACGCGATGAACGATTCCAGCGCAGGGCGTGAGCCGCCTTGCGCCAGTATCTCGTTCCAGAAGCGCTTGCCGGTTTCCGCGGAAAGCACGCCGTTTTCCTCGAACATGCTGTAGGCATCGGCAGAAAGCACTTCCGCCCATTTGTAGCTGTAATAGCCGGCCGCATAGCCGCCCGCGAAGATGTGCGAGAAGTTGTTGGGGAAGCGATTCCACTTGGGCGGACGCACCACGGCGACTTCGTCGCGAATGGCCTCAATGAGCGTGAGCGCGGTGGTGGTGTCGTATTCGCTGAAATCGGAATGCAGGCGCATGTCGAACAGGGAGAACTCGATTTGGCGCACGGTCTGCATGCCGGCCTGGAAGTTCTTGGCGGCGACCATCTTATCGAAGAGTGCTTTTGGCAAGTGTTCGCCGGTATCGACGTGCTTGGTCATGTGGCGCAGCACGTCCCACTCCCAGCAGAAGTTTTCCATGAACTGGCTGGGCAGTTCCACGGCATCCCATTCCACGCCCTTGATGCCTGACACGCCGTAATCCTCGACGCGGGTCAGCATATGGTGCAGGCCGTGGCCAAACTCGTGGAACATGGTGATAACTTCGTCATGCGTGAATAGGGCGGGTTTGCCGCCGACCGGCGCGGAGAAGTTGCAGGTGAGGTAGGCCACGGGAATTTCGACGCCGTGGTTCTTCCTGCGGCGGGTGATGGCTTCGTCCATCCAGGCGCCGCCGCGCTTGTTGTTGCGCGCGTAGAGGTCGAGGTAGAACTGACCGACCGGCTCGCCTGCCGGGGTAGTGATTTCGTAGAAACTGACGTCCTTGTGCCAGACCGGCGCTTGCTTCTTGCGCACCTGCAGGCCGAAGATGGTCTCGGTGACCTTGAACAGGCCTTGCAGCACTTGCTGTTCGGGGAAGTATTGCTTCACTTCCTGGTCGGAGAACGCGTACTTTTCCTCGCGCAGTTTCTCGGAGGCGTAGGCGATATCCCAGGCTTGCAGCTCGGGCAAGCCCAGTTTCTCGGCGGCATATTGATTGAGTTCCTGCATGTCGCGCTCGGCGAAGGGCTTGGCGCGCTTGGCGAGGTTGTTGAGGAACTCTTCCACCTGGGCCGGGGTTTCCGCCATCTTGGTGGCGAGCGAGGTTTCGGCATAGTTGCTGTAGCCCAGCAACACGGCGGCCTCATGGCGCAGCGTGAGGAGTTTGCTGATGATCCCGGTGTTGTCCCACTCCGGCTTGCCGAACTCTGAGGCGCGGGTCGCGTAGGCACGGTAGAGCGTCTCGCGCAGCTCGCGGTTGTCGCCGTATTGCAGCACCGGCATGTAGGAAGGGAAGTGCAGGGTGAATTTCCAGCCGGTTTTTTCATCGGCCTTGGCGGCTTCGGCCGCAGCCTGCAAGACGTCTTGCGGGATGCCTTTCAATTGGGCTTCGTCCTCGATGAACAAGGCGTAGTCGTTGGTGGTGTCGAGCAGGTTTTCCTCGAACTTGGCGGCCAGGGTGGAAAGCTCTTCCTGAATCGCCTTGAAGCGCGCCTTTTTGTCTTCAGGCAATTCAGCGCCGCCGAGGCGGAAATCGCGCAGTTCGTTATCGACAATCTTGCGCTGGGCGGTGTTGAGCTTGCCGTAATCGGCGCTGGCACGCAAGGCGCGGAATTTGGCGTACAGGCGCTCATCCTGCGAGAGGTCGGCATAGAACGCGGTCAGCTTGGGCAGGTTCTCGTTGTAGGCTTCGCGCAGTTCGGGGCTGTTGACGACGGCATTGAGGTGGCCGACTTGCGACCAGGCGCGCGAGATCTGCTCTTCGAAATCTTCCAGCGGCCGCACGAAGCTTTCCCAGGTAGGCGGCGCGGCTTCCGCCACCAGCGTTTCGACCAGTGCCTTGCCCTTTTCCAGCAAGTGGTCTACGGCGGGGGTGACGTGCTCGGCCTTGACTTGGTCGAATTGGGGCAGGCTGGAAAAATCCAGCAATGGGTTGTTGGCAATGCTCACTTGGAATCCTTAACTAATCAATCGCAATGTAAACGGGTAGCGGTATTCCTGCCCCTGGCTCGCGGCAATGGCGGCCAGCACGCACAGGATGAGGTTGGCGATCCAGAGGATGCCAGCCAGTACGAAACCGACGAGTATCACCATCAATATGGAGCTGATGGCATACCCTATCAAGAGGGTGATCTGGAAATTCAGCGCTTCGCGCGCTTGCTCGCCGATAAAGGGGCTGCTGTCCTTTTTCAGCAGCCAGACGAAAAGTGCAGGAAACAGGCTGAACACCGTGCCCGCCAGATGGGTGACCACGGCGATGTTCTTTTCGTCCGCGCTGGGAACTGGAATCAGGTTGCTCATGGTGGAATTCCCCTCAGAAATGAATGGCCGAAACAGCAGTATATGGACTACTGATTGAGTTTTTCCAGCAAAGGTTCGATCTTGTCCATATCGTAGGCGTTCATGATCTTGCGTGCCAGCGCGGCAATGGCCTGCAGCTCGGTCTGCAGCACCTGGCGCTTGATGGTCAGCACGTGCGACGGGTGCATGGAGAACTGGCGCAAGCCCATGCTGAGCAATAGCCGCGTGAAATGGATGTCGCCCGCCATTTCGCCGCACACCGATACCGGCTTGCCCAGCTTGTTGCCGGCCTTGATCGTCATCTCGATCAGCTTGAGCACGGCGGGATGCGAAGGCTTGTAGAGATGCGATACCGAGTCGTCGGTACGGTCGATTGCCAATGAATACTGGATCAGGTCATTGGTGCCTATGGAGAGGAAATCCAGTTCGCGCGCAAAAGCCTCGGCATTGATAGCCGCTGCGGGAATCTCGATCATGCCGCCCAGCTTGATCCCTTCGTCGAACGGGACGTTTTCCGCGCGCAGGCTTTCCTTGGCGCGTTCCAGCAAGATGGTCGTCTGCCTCAATTCCAGCAGCGACGACAGCATGGGAATCAGGATCTTGATCTTGCCGTAATGCGATGCGCGCAGGATGGCGCGCAACTGGGTATGGAAAATCTGCGGTTCGGACAGGCAGAGGCGGATGGCGCGCAAACCCAGCGCGGGATTGGTGCAGCTGCGCGCGGCATCCGGGTTCATCTGCTTGTCGGCGCCCAGGTCGAGGGTGCGGATCGTCACCGGCATGCCCTTCATCATTTCCGCCACCGTGCGATAGGCCGCGAACTGTTCTTCCTCGTCCGGCATCTCGCGCTGGTTCATGAATAGGAACTCGGTTCTGTAAAGACCAATGCCGGTAGCGCCCACTGCCTTGGCCTTGGCGACGTCGGAAGGCACTTCGATGTTGGCGTGCAGCTCGACTTCAACCCCGTCCAGGGTCACCGCCTTGGTCAGCTTGAGGCGCTTGAGCTTTTGCTGCTCCAGCTCCCATTCCTCCTGGCGCAGGCGGTATTCGGCCAGGGTATCCTTATCCGGGTTGACGATGACGATGCCATGGTTGCCGTCGACGATGATGAGCTCGCCGTCGCGGATCAAGTCGCGAGCGCGGTGCAGCGCCACAATCGACGGGATGCTCAGGCTACGCGCGAGAATGGCGGTATGCGAGGTCGCGCCGCCCACGTCGGTAATGAACGCGGCAAACTGGTGGTGCTTGAACTGGATGGCGTCGGCAGGCGACACGTCGTATGCCACGAGTATCTGCGCGCTTTCGTCCGGGCGCACCGACTCGCTGGGATGCCCAAGCAAGACCTTAATGATGCGCTCCACCACCTGCACCACGTCCTGCTTGCGCTCGCGCAGGTATTCGTCCTCGATCAGCTCGAATTGCGCCACCAGCTCGTGCATCTGCTGCTTCAATGCCCATTCGGCATTGCACAGCTCCTGCTCGATGATGGCCTTGGGCTCTTCCGACAAGTGCTTGTCGGCCAGGATCATCAAGTGCGTGTTGATGAAGGCCGCCAGCTCGGCCGGCGCGTTGGCCGGCAACTGCTCGCGCACCGCTTCCAGGTCGTGCCTGACACGCTCCAGCGCTTGTTCGAAGCGGATGATTTCAGCGACCAGCGCCTTTTTCGGGATCTGGTAATGCACCACCTCGACCAGGGCGTTGGTGACGAGGTGGGCGTTGCCGATGGCGATGCCGCCCGACACGCCGACGCCGTGCATGGAGAAACTGACCTTGCTGCTCTGGGCCATGGAAGGTTATTCCTGAGGGGGGAGGAAAAACATGGTCGGGACGGTTATTCCGGCTCGCCGAAACGGTCGTTGATGAGTTTCACGAGGGCATCCATGGCGGCCTGCTCGTCGCTGCCGTTGGTTTCGAGCGTCACTTTGCTCCCCTTGCTTGCCGCCAGCATCATCACGCCCATGATGCTCTTGGCGTTGACCCGCCTACCGTTGCGCTCGATCCAGATTTCGCAGGCATGCTGGCTGGCAGTCTGCGTGAGCTTGGTCGATGCGCGGGCGTGCAAGCCCAGTTTGTTGATGATTTCTATTTCTTGTTTAATCATGATGCTTACATGCGTCCTTGGAAAAATGTACCACCCCGTCACGCCCGCCGCTGATGGATTTCTCCACCAGGGTCATGATGCCGTTGCCCTGCCGGTAGGTGAGCGCCCGCACCAGCATGGGCAGGTTGACCCCGGCTACGCCCTCGACATGGCCCGGGATCAGCAACTTCGTCACTAGGTTGCAGGGCGTGGCCCCGTAGATATCGGAAAGTATCAGCACCCCCTGCCCCTCGTCCAGCTCCCTGATCATTTGTTGGGCCTGCGGCAGCAGCCCGCCCGGGTCGTCATGCGTGCCGACGCCGAGCTGCCTCAATAACGGCGGGCGCGAGCCCATGACGTGGCTTGCACAGTGAATCAGGCTTTCGCCCAGCGTTCCGTGGGCAATGATGAGTATACCTATCATGCTTTGTATCCCGTATCCTCAGGAGCTCTCCGGCTGGCGACGCCAGCCTAGTTTTTCTCCAGTGACCTATGCCGTACCAGCACGCGGTATTGCTGGTGACGGAAATGCGCGGCCAGGCGCTCTGCGAAATAGACCGAACGGTGCTGGCCGCCCGTGCAGCCGATCGCCACGGTCAGGTAGCTGCGGTTGTCGGCAATGAAGCTGGGTAGCCAGCGCTCGATAAAACCACGGATATCGTCGTACATGCCGTGCACGCTGTCGTGACATTCGAGAAAGTCACATACAGGCTTGTCTTGCCCCGTCTGCGGCCTGAGCTCCAGATCATAATAGGGGTTGGGCAGGCAACGCACGTCAAACACGTAATCCGCGTCCAGCGGAATGCCATGCTTGAAGCCGAATGAAGAGAACAGCAGGATCAGTTCGCCGTTCTTCTGCGTCACGAATTCCTTGACCCAGTTGCGCAAGGCGTTGGCGCTGAGGCTGCTGGTATCGATGCGCAACCCCAGGTCCACCAACGGCTCCAGCAAATGGCGCTCGTGGCTGATGCTTTCCGCCAGGGTGCTGGTATCGCTGCTCAATGGATGGCGGCGGCGCGTTTCGCTGTAGCGCTTGACCAGGGTCTCGACATTGGCCTCCAAGAAAAGCACCTGTACTTCGATACCCTCGCCCTTGAGCTTGCGGATGTTGCCGGGCAGCGCCTCGAGCGAGGCGCTGCGGGTATCGATGCTGATCGCCACCCGTTCGTGGTTGCCCTGGCTCAGGTGCTCCGAAGCCTGGGGCAGCAAGGTGGCAGGCAGGTTGTCGATGCAATAGTAGCCGCTGTCCTCCAGCATCTTGAGTACGATGCTCTTGCCTGAACCCGAAAGACCGGTCACGATCACAAGCTGCATGGCCTATTCCGCCTCTGGCTTGAGTTTCCGGGAAGTACGCGCCATTTCTCGGTGCTGGCGCTGCATGAACTGCTTAGTGCCGTTGATGCCGCGCAGCAGCAGCATGTGGTTGCGCACGGCCACCTCCACCAGCACGGCGATATTGCGCCCGGCGGCCACCGGGATCACGACCTTGGGAATTTTGACCTCAAGGATTTTTTCATGCTGGGATTTGATCTTGAGCCGGTCCAGCGGCACCATGGTATCGGCCATTTCCAGTTGCACGATCAAGTCGAGCGGCTTGGTCGGCTTGACGGCGTTGTCGCCGAACAAGGCGCGGATATTGAGTACGCCCAATCCACGCACCTCGAGGAAATCCTGCAGCAACGGCGGGCAACGCCCTTCGAGCCGGTCAGGGGCGATACGGTAGAAATCGACGATATCATCCGCCACCAGGCGGTGCCCACGCGAGATCAGCTCCAGCGCCAGCTCGCTCTTGCCGATCGCCGGGGTGCCCTTGATCATGAGGCCGAAGCCCTGCACTTCCATGAACACGCCGTGCAGGCTTTCCGATACCGCCACGGCCTGGGCAAGATAGTGGCTCAATACATCCATGAGGCCGGGGCTGCGCAACGGGGAGGTAAACAATGGGGTGCTGAACTCGTCGGAGGCGGCCACCAGTTCGTCCGGCGCTTCTTCGCCATTGGCCACGATGATGGCCGCCAAGTCGGCTGAGAACAGGTTTTTGATGGCCTGGAACAATTCTCGCGCCTTGAGGCTGCGCAAATAATCCATCTCTGCGCACCCCAGCACCTGCACGCGGTTGGGATGCACGAAATTCAGATGACCAACCAGCGCCAGGGACGGCTTGGTCACGGTTTCACTGGTCAGGGGGTTATCGCCGCCGGCTAACCCTGCTACCCATTTCAGCTTGAGCTTGCGGCGCGTATCCTTGTAAAGCTGGGTAACACTGATTTCAGCCATGTGTGCTTAATACCTTGGGAATGAACAAGCGGAAGGATATGCTGCAAGAGCGCCAAATCCATGCATGAAAAACAGACTTGGCACTCTTTTGCAGCATTTCACGAGGAGGTTACTCGACCGCCTGGTGCTTCAGACCTCCGGATGCCTGGTTGTGGTTGCTGACTTTTTCCTTATGCTTCACTACCTGGCGGTCCAGCTTGTCCGCCAGCGAGTCAATCGCGCTGTACATGCTTTCCGCCCCGCATTCCGCGTGCAGGTCGTTGCCCGGCACATGCAAGGTGGCTTCCGCCTTTTGCACCAGTTTCTCCACGCTCAGCGTGACCTTGAGGTCAATCACATGGTCAAAGTGATTGCTGAGTCGGGCCAGCTTGGACTGCACATATTCGCGCAGGGCTGGGGTAACGTCGAGGTGATGTCCTGTCAGGTGCAAATTCATAACGCTCTCCTTACTTGAAAACGCGCAAATCAAAGCGACTTGCGCTGGTTGGCCGCGGGTATCTGTAGAGACTCGCGGTATTTCGCTATGGTTCTTCTTGCAACAACTATGCCTTGTTTGCCAAGGATGTCGGTAATCTGGTTGTCAGACAGCGGCTTCTTCGGGTTTTCCTCGCTCACCATCTGCTTGATCAACGCGCGGATCGCCGTGGCGGAGCAAGCACCGCCAGACTCCGTCGCAACATGGCTGCCGAAGAAATACTTCAACTCGTACACGCCGCGCGGTGTGAGCATGTACTTCCTCGTCGTCACGCGCGACACGGTGGATTCATGCAGGCCCAACTCGTCGGCGATCTCGCGCAGCACCAGCGGACGCATGGCGACTTCGCCATGCTCGAAGAAGTTGCGCTGCCTGTCCACAATCGCCTGCGACACGCGCAGGATGGTGGAAAAACGCTGCTGGATGTTCTTGATCATCCATTTCGCTTCCTGCATCTGGCTCATGAGGTATTGACTGGAGCTATCGCGATTACGTTTCAGGATGCCGGCATAAAGCTGGTTGATGCGCAGCTTGGGCACCACTTCGTCATTGAGGCTGGCGATCCAAATACCCTTGACCTTCTTCACCACGATTTCGTGCTGGATGTAATGATCCGAGGTGATATGGCTGAACTCGCCGCCCGGGCGCGGGTTGAGCTGGGTCACCAGCTGCTGCACCGTTTTCAGGACGTCGTCGTCGCAATGTAGCAGCTTGCGCAGGCGCGTGTAATCGCGGCTCGCCAGCAAAGGCAAGTGTTGCTCTGCAACCTTGATCGCCAGATCAACAAAAGGCGTTTCTGCGGGCAGGGCGCGCAGTTGCAATGCCAAGCACTCCGCAAGGTTGCGGGCGCCAATACCAGGGGGATCCAGGTTCTGGATATGCTTGAGCGCGGTTTCGAGTTCGAGCAGGTCGATTTCGAGCTCTTCCGGCAGCAGCTCGGCCAGTTCTTCCAGCGACTGCTCGAGGTAGCCGTCGTCGTTGATGGCGTCCACCAGCACCATCGCCAGGGTCTGGTCGCGCTCGGACAGCGGCAACAGCTTGATCTGACTCAACAGGTGCTCGCGCAGGGTGAGGTTGACCGCTTCCTGGAAGCTGAAGTCGTTGTCGTCGTCATTGTTGGCGCCGCCTTCCTCCCAGCGGTTGCTGCCCTGGAAAGATTCGAAGTAGTCGTCCCCGCCGCCGAATTCGTCAACGCGCGGCAACTCCTCGCTGGCTGGCGCAGGCGCCTCGCTGGCGGGGGCGGCGACTGCGGCATCCGGAGCAGGGCTGTAGCTTTCGGACATTTCGGCAGCGCCGTCCGGGCCGTCTACGCGCTCCAGCAAGGGGTTGGCCTGCAGCAGCGACTCCAGCTCCTGGTTGAGTTCCTGTGAAGACAGCTGCAACAGCTTGATCGACTGCTGCAACTGCGGCGTCAATGCCAGGTTTTGGGAAAATTTTAGCTGTAGGCTTTGTTTCATCTCTCTAATTCTGCGTTGACTACAGGCGGAAATCCTTGCCCAAGTAAACTTCTCTTACACTTTCGTTATGTATGATCTCGCTGGGCTTCCCCGATGCGAATACGCGGCCTTCATTCACGATGTAGGCGCGATCGCATATGCCCAATGTTTCACGGACATTATGGTCCGTGATCAGCACCCCGATATTGCGCTCGGTCAGGAAACGTACGATCTTCTGGATGTCCAGCACGGCAATCGGGTCGATCCCGGCAAACGGCTCGTCCAGCAGGATGAAGCTGGGGTTGGTCGCCAGACATCGGGCGATTTCCACCCGGCGGCGCTCGCCGCCGGACAGGCTCACCGCCATGCTGTTGCGTATATGGGTGATATGGAGCTCCTGCAGCAGGGATTCAAGCTGTTCCTTCTGCTGCTCGGCCGTCATGTTCTGCAATTCAAGGATAGCCTGGATGTTTTCCGTGACGGTCATCTTGCGGAAGATCGACGGCTCCTGCGGCAGATAGGCCAGGCCCATGCGCGCGCGCTGGTGGATGGGCATCCGGCTCAGGTCCTTGCCGTCCAGCAATATGCGTCCGCCATCGAGTGGCACCAGGCCCACCATCATGTAGAAACTAGTGGTCTTGCCCGCGCCGTTCGGCCCGAGCAGCCCGACCACCTCGCCGCTGTTGAGCTGCAGGGAAATATCCTGCACCACGGTGCGCGACTTGTATTTCTTGCGTAAGCTTTCTACGATCAATTCACTCATTTATGCAATATCTATCGATGCCGTCTCTATAAAGCGCAGTTGCTTCGGCCTGCATCAAGCACAGGCCCTCCAATAGCCATCGAGCTCAGGGAGTTTCTGCCGCGGGTTTCTTCTTGGGCTGGATAATGGCACGCACTCGGCCAGTGGGTGTTGCAGGTGTCGCCGCTTGCGAGCCGCCGCTGATGACTTCCGCATATTCGGCATTGGCGTCATACATGATGTAGTCCCCATGCACGATATCCTCGCCGCGCTTGACCCATGCCTTGGTAAACAGCTGCACCTTGTCCATGCGTCCATCATACTCTATCCGCTGGGCGCTGCCCTCCATGTATTCGTTCTTGCCGTCGCGCTTCTGCCTAAAGGTGGTGGGATTGCCGTAGGACGTGCTGTGCTGGAATCCCTCCTTGTCCTCGCGCACGATCAGCCTGTCGCCGCGGATCACCAGCGTGCCCTGGGTCAGGATGACGTTGCCGGTATAGGTGCTGGTCTTCTTGGCATCATTGACCTGCACGGAGTCGGCCTCCAGCTCGATCGGCTTTTCCCGGTCGGCCTTTTCGGCATGTGCCGTTGCAGACAGCATGCCGGCCAACATGGCAAGCAATAATGAATAACGCAGGTTGCGCATAGGGTCTCCGCTGAAGAATGTCGTTCTACTTGGTTTTAGTGGGCTGCTTGGCATTGTTGCTGTTACCGGATGTCGTCTTGCTGTTCTTGGAAGCCGCAGGCTTGGCTGCCGCCTGCTTGGTCTTGCTTGCCGCTTTTGGCTTGCTGCTCGTGCGCTTGCCGGCGGCCGGACGCTCATAATGGCTGCGCACCCGCTTGTTGAGCTGGATGGTCTGGTTTTTCTTGTCATAGACCATCCCGACCGCGCGCACCACGCTTTTCGGCCCCTGGGTAATCACCACAGGCTGGTCGGTCGATGCAATCTCGCTATCCGGTTCCACGCGCAGATATTCCGTCGTCAGCGTCATTTCTTGCCGGTCGCCGAACGCCGGCCGCACCACGCGCACATCATCGCGGAACTCCACGACATCGCCCTTGCTGGACACATGTCCGCGCTTGCCCTCTATCGTCGTGGTGGGCTTGCCCACCCCAAACTGGGTGAAATGCGGGTTTTCCAGCTCGGTAGTATCGTCGTCCGGGTAATGCCGCATTTCAGAAGCCTTGAGGATGTGGCTGATCGACCCTGTCGCATCCGTCTTGGTCGTGACGAAATTGTTCAGGATGTAATCGGGGTCGTGACGCGTCGTCCCATCCACGCGCAGCTCCGGCGGCTGCACCGTGCGGTCGATCCACAGCGTAATCAGGGCCAGCAGCCCGAGTACGGCAAGCGGAAACAGGATGGTATTGCTACGTCCTTGCATATCTCGTATTTACTTTAAATAACGCGCCATTTGCGCATCGAAGGTGCCTTGCGCCTTCATGAGCAGTTCGCAGACTTCGCGCACGGCGCCGAATCCGGCCTGGCGCTCTGTGGTGTAATGGGCATACTCCTTCACCAGCGGCATCGCGTGCGGCACGGTAATCGCCAGCCCGGCGCGGCGCATGGGCGGAATGTCGATCACGTCGTCCCCCATGAACAGACACTCCTCGGCGGACACTCCCTGCTTCTCGAGCAAGTCGTTGAACGCCTCGAGCTTGTCGTCTATGCCCTGGTAGATGATCTGCACGCCGGTATTCTCGGCGCGCTTCACCACCACGTTGGACTTGCGGCCGGTGATATAGGCCATGCGGACGCCGGTATGCTTGAGCATCTTCATTCCCAGGCCGTCCTGGGAATGGAACACCTTGTATTCCAGCCCGTCATCCCCCAGCATCAAGCCGCCATTGGTCAGGACACCGTCAACGTCAAACACTGCAATCTTGATGCGCTTTGCGCGTTCTTCTAAGGAAATCAACTTCTAAACCACCTTTGCCATGAGTAAGTCGTGCATATTGAGTGCGCCGACCAGGTTGCCCTGCCGGTCGACGACCAGCAGGCTGCTTATTGAATATTGCTCCATCAAAGCCACGGCATCGACCGCCAGCTGTTCCGGGGCAATGACCTGCGGATGTTCATGCATGACGTCGCCCATGCTGGTGCCGTGGATGTCGATCCCGGCCTCGAAAGCCCGGCGCAAGTCGCCGTCCGTGAATATGCCGACCGGCTTGCCTGCCGCATCCAGCACCGCGGTCATGCCCAGCCCCTTGCGCGACATTTCCAGCAGGCCGTCCTTGAGGCTGCTGCTGCTTGGTATGCCGGGGATATCCTTTCCGCTGCGCATGATGTCCTGCACATGCAGCAGCAAGCGCCGCCCGATCGAGCCGCCAGGATGGGCCAATGCGAAATCCTCGCGCGAGAACCCGCGCTGATCCAGCAAGGTCACGGCCAGGGCATCGCCCAGCGCTAGCGCTGCCGTCGTGCTCGCCGTGGGGGCGAGCCCCAGCGGACAGGCCTCCTGCGACACGTGGGCGTCGAGGAAAATCGCCGCCGCCTTGGACAGGGTCGAGTGACGGTTGCCCGAGATGCTGATGATGGGGGCGCCGATGCGCTTCAATGGCGGCAACAGCGCCAGCAGTTCATCCGCCTCGCCGGAATTGGACAGGGCGATCACCACGTCATCCCGGGTGATCATGCCCAGGTCGCCATGGCTCGCCTCGGCGGGATGCATGAAAAAAGCCGGCGTGCCGGTACTGGCCAGCGTGGCGGCGATCTTGTTGCCGATATGCCCGGACTTGCCGATGCCGGTCACGACAACTCGGCCCCGGCATTGTAAAATAAGCTCGACTGCGTTGACGAAGTTCTCATCCAGGCGCTCGGCCAATGCCTGCACTTCCCGCGCCTCGATGGACAAGACCTCGCGCGCAAGTTGCAGTGGTGCGGTTGCGCTATTGCTCGTCTTTAACTTGGAAATTCCCATATGTGCCAAGTATAAAAGGGAATCTTCCCTGAATAAAGGATATGCCGGCAAAGTCGGCATAATTTTTGCGTGATTAATTTATTCCAGCCTAGCCGCCTCCATACCACCATCTCCCGGAAACACACATCATGAGCCAGCACGTACTGATCGCCGGCGGCGGCATCGTCGGCTGCCTCACCGCCATGGAACTGGTTTCCCGCGGCTGCAAGGTCACCATCGTCGAGCGCAATAAGATCGCAAGCCAGACATCGGGAGAGTCCTCCTGGGCAGGCACGGGCATCATGTTCCCGCTGTTGCCATGGATGTATTCGGACCACGTCAACACCCTCACCCACTATGGCGCATCGCGGTATACGGAGATCTGCGCACGCCTGTTCAGCGAGACCGGCATAGACCCGCAAATGCTCAATTCCGGCTTCCTGCTGCTGCCGCCATTCGACCGCGAGGCGGCGCTGGCTTGGTGTAACCGTTACCAGCTCAAGGCAGAGGCGGCCAGGGCCGGAGACTTTTGCGTGCAATCTCCCAGCGGGCAAGATGCGCTGTGGCTGCCCGAAGTCAACCAGGTCCGCCCCCCTTGCCTCATGCATGCCCTGCGCACATGGCTGGAGAATAACGATGTGCGGCTGCTGGAGTACACCGAGCTGATGCCGCTTTCCTCCGATGTGACCAGGCTCGCCGCGTGGCGTACCACGGCAGGTGAGTTGCTGGAGGCAGACCGCTTCGTCGTCACCTCGGGAGCGTGGAGCTTCGACCTCCTCAAGGAAGTCGCCAGCAAGCTGCAGATCAAGCCCATGCGCGGGCAGATATTGCTCTACAAACCGGAACGCACCCCCAGCGCCGTGGTTTTCCGCGAGGATTTCTACCTGGTGCCGCGCCGCGATGGCTACCTGCTGGCCGGCAGCACCCTCGAAGACGTCGGGTTCGATCCATCCGTGACGGATGCCGTCCGCGACGAAATCCGCGCCAAGGCGAAAGCCCTGATGCCGGAACTCGAGACACTTCCCATCATCAAGCACTGGAGCGGCCTGCGTCCCGGCACGCCCGAGAACCTACCCGTGATCGGCCCGCACCCCGATGTGGAAAACCTCTACCTCAATACCGGGCATTTCCGCTACGGACTGACCATGGGCCCGGCGAGCGCCAGCCTGGTGGCCGCACTAATCTGCGGCGAAACGCCCTGGACCGACCCGGCTCCCTTCTCCCTGCCCCAATAGCCCACAGCGCAGATATAGATCAAGCGCCGACCTAGCCGCCACCTGATTGATTTCGAGAATGATTCGCGCTACCTCAGCTATTTTCTTCTTATGGCAAAATGCCGGCCAAATCCTATCAACCTAACAAAAAAAGGAATAAGCATGGCGCATCAGCTCCCTCCATTACCGTACGCCAAGGATGCCTTGGAACCCGTCATTTCGGCCGAAACCATCGACTTTCACTACGGCAAGCACCACCAGGCCTATGTGACCAATCTCAACAACCTGATTCAGGGAACCGAGTTCGAGAACGCCAGCCTGGAAGAGATCGTGAAGAAATCCTCCGGCGGCATCTTCAACAATGCGGCCCAGGTGTGGAACCACACCTTCTACTGGAATTGCTTCAAGCCTAACGGCGGCGGCGAGCCCACCGGCGAGCTGGCAGCGGCGATCGACAAGGCGTTCGGCTCTTTCGAGGAGTTCAAGAAGCAATTCACGCAAAAAGCCATCACCACATTCGGCGCCGGCTGGGCATGGCTGGTCAAGAACGCCGATGGCAGCCTGAGCCTGGAAAGCACCAGCAACGCCGAAACTCCCTTGACCAAGGGCCAGACCCCGTTGCTGACCATCGACGTCTGGGAGCATGCCTATTACGTCGATTACCGCAACGCGCGCCCGAAGTATGCGGAAGAGTTCTGGAACATCGTGAATTGGGACTTTGTGGCCGCCAACTTCAAGGCATAAACTCTCGCAGACAGCACTCGCAAACCGCTCTAAAGACAAAGCGGCTAGGCCATTCTTGGTCCTAGCCGTTTCTTTTTTTCACGATAGCCTGCTAGAATCGCAACCATGTTGCGCAAAATCCTGCTTGGTTATGTACTTTCGCTCTTGCTGCTATTTAGCCAGCAAAGCATTGCAGCGCACGAAATCTGGCACATCCACGACCAGCTTACCCATGCCAAGGACCAGGCGCCGCAGCACAATGCCTGCGAACAATGCCTGGGGCTAGGCAGCCTGGAAAGCTTTATTCCCGCAACGCAGCCAGCGCTCCATTTCAGCGCCAGCCACACCGGCTTTGTTGCGCCCGTCAGCATTGAACCGCGCAACGAACGCACTGTTGCCTATATCTCGCGCGCGCCGCCAGCAATCTCCATCTAGCCAGCCCCGGCATATCCTCGCCTGAGTCAAAGGATATGCCTGCCATTGCGCTTCCCCGGCTTGGGGAAGCCGCGGTCGTGCTTACGCACGGCCTGTTGAATAAATTGAAATGCGAGATTCGAGATGCAGAACCCTGAGACAAAAGCCATCAATACAGCAGTTGCGCCCGCACCAATTGCGCCAAAGAAAATCCTAACCGCCATCACCATGGCCTTCAGCAGCACCCTGATTTCCATGCCTGCACACGCGGCAGGGGAAATCGAGCTGCCTACCGTCGCCGTCACCGCGAACCCGCTGGGCGTCGCCTCCGACGACATGGTCGTCCCGGTCTCCACCCTGAGCGGCCGCGAGCTCTCGCTGCAGCGCGAAAGTACATTGGGCGAAACCCTGAAATCCATTCCCGGCGTTTCCTCCACCTATTTCGGCCCCAACGCCTCGCGTCCCATCATCCGCGGCCTGGATGGGGAGCGCGTGCGCATGATGCAGAACGGCGTCGGCATTCTGGACGCCTCCAGCCTGAGCTTTGACCATGCCGTAGCGCTGGACCCGCTGGTGATCGAGCAGATCGACGTGGTGCGCGGCCCTGCAGCCCTGCTTTACGGCGGCAGCGCAGTGGGCGGCGTGGTGAACGCGATTGACCACCGCATTCCAAAGGAGGCCATCGACGGCGTCACCGGACGCAGCGAAGTAAGGTTCGGCGGCGCGGAAAACCAGAAAAATGGCGCGGTCGTCGTCGATGCCGGCAATGGCGTGCTCACCGTGCACGCGGACGCCTACAAGCGCAAAACCGACGATCTCGATATCCCTGGCTACGCCATGTCGCGCCGCAAGAGCGAGCAAACCGGGGAGGCGCGGGAACACAAGGGCCGCCTGGTTAACAGCGGCTCGGATGCCGACGGCGGCGCGATCGGCGCTTCGATAGCGCTGGAAAACGGCTATGTCGGCATGTCCTACTCCACCTTCAACAGCAAATACGGCACAGTGGCGGAACCGGATGTCCTCATCGACATGAAGAGCGATCGCTGGGACTTTGCCTCCGAACTGCGCGACCTGGGCAGCATCATCAGCAAGGTCAAGGTACGCATGGCCTATACCGACTACGAGCACCAGGAGTTGGAAGACGGCGAAGTGGGCACCACCTTCAAGAACCGCGGCGTGGAAGGCTCGATCGAAGCCACCCACGGCAATATCGGCCCGCTCAACGGCGTGGTCGGCATGCAGTTCCACAACTCCCGCTTCCAGGCGCTGGGCGAGGAAGCCTTCGTGCCGTCCAACCGCACCAATACGCGTGCGGTCTACTTGTATGAAGAGCTGCCGCTGGACGCGCTCAAGCTGACTTTCGGCGGCCGTGTAGAGCATGCCAAGATCGAATCCAAGGGCGGAGACGAGTTCGGGCCCAGCCAGTCGAAATCCTTCACGCCATACAGCTTTGCCGCCGGCGCGCTGTTCAAGCTGGACGAACAGTGGTCCGTCACCGCCAACCTGTCGCACAACGAACGTGCACCCAGCTACTTCGAACTGTATGCCGACGGCGAGCATGTGGCGACCGACCAGTATGAAGTCGGCTCCAGCGACCTCAAGAAAGAGCGCTCGAACGGCATAGACGCCCAGTTGCGCTGGAAGCAGAACCACGACTCCTTCCACATTGGCGCCTATTACACCCGGTTCAGCAATTTCATCGGGCTATTCAACAGCGGAGAGCTGGTAAACGAGGACGGTATCCCGGGACAGGCCGATTCCGAAATAACCGAAGCGAGGTTCACGGGCGCCAAGGCGACATTCAAGGGCCTGGAAGCCGAAGGCAAGTTCCGAGTCTATGAGCAGGTCGGCTCGCTGGACCTGAACCTGCGCGGCGACTACGTGCGCGCCACCAACCGCGACACCGGCGACTCGCTGCCGCGCATCTCGCCGTTGAAGCTGGGCTTCGGGCTGGATTACCGCTTCAACCGTTTCGGCTCACGCCTGGATGTATTGCGCGCCTTCAAGCAGGACCGCACCGATGCGAACGAGCTCGCCACGGATGGGTACACCCTGGTCAACGCCACGCTGACCTACAAGCTGCCCACCTCGCAGTATTTCCAGCTAGAGGCTTTCGCCAAGGCATACAACCTGCTGGACCAGACCATACGCGACCATACCTCCATCCTCAAGGATATCGCGCCCATGGGCGGCCGCTCGCTGCTGGTCGGCCTGCGCGGGGAGTTCTAGCTACAGCGCCTCAGGCTGCCGCGGTATCGCCGCCGCGGGCAGCTTGCGCTATGATGTCGGTCTTGATTCACTTCAACAAAGATCGACATCATGGCACGTACCGTTTTCTGCGTTAAGCTGGGCCGCAATGCTGACGGCCTGGACTTTCCCCCTTATCCCGGCGAGCTCGGCAAGCGTATTTTCGAACATGTCTCCAAGGAAGCCTGGGCCGGCTGGCTCAAGCAGCAAACCATGCTGGTGAACGAAAACCGCCTGAGCCTGGCCGACCCGCAAGCACGCAAATACCTCGCGCAACAGACCGAGGCCTATTTCTTCGGCGATGGCGCGGATACCGCTTCAGGCTACGTCCCGCCCAATAGTTGAACCATTTTTCATTAAAATGTCATATTGCGGGCATACAGTGAGGTTTTCATCATGTTGCCCGTCAAATTGAGTCCCGAATATTTCATCAATCGCGAACTAGGCATCCTGGCCTTCAACCGTCGCGTATTGGCCCAGGCTGAAGACGAAAACGTTCCCCTGCTTGAGCGCCTCAAATTTCTCTGCATTTTCAGCAGCAATATGGACGAGTTCTTCGAGGTGCGCGTGGCGGGCCTCAAGAACCAGATCAAGTACAACTCCCCGCACGTAGGCGCCGACGGCATGCTGCCCAAGCAGGCGCTCGCCAAGGTCAGCAACCTGGCCCACGAAATGGTGGACCACCAATACAAGATCCTCAACGAGGTGGTGCTGCCCCAGCTTGCCGCCCAGGAAATCCGTTTTATCCGCCGCGGGGACTGGAGCGATGTGCAGCGCGAGTGGATCGCGGCTTACTTCTTCCGTGAGCTGATGCCCATCCTCACGCCCATCGGGCTGGATCCGGCGCACCCTTTCCCGCGCGTGCTCAACAAGAGCCTGAACTTTGCCGTCGAGCTGGAAGGCAAGGACGCGTTTGGCCGCAATTCCGGCGTCGCCATCGTACAGGCGCCTCGCGCGCTGCCGCGCGTCATCCGCCTGCCGCGCGACATCGCGGGTTGCGACCACGGCTTCGTGTTCCTGTCCTCCATCCTACATGCCCACGTCAACGAACTGTTTTCCGGCATGACGGTGAAAGGTTGCTACCAGTTCCGCGTCACGCGCGACAGCGACCTGATCCTGGACGATGAGGAAACCAAGGATTTGCGCCTTGCGCTGCAGGGCGAATTGACCCACCGGCAATATGGCGATGCGGTACGACTGGAAGTAGCCGACAGCTGCCCGACGGAAATGTCCGCCTTTCTGTTGGGGCAATTCGGCCTGAGCCAGGACGACCTTTACCAAGTCAACGGCCTCGTCAACCTCGTCCGCCTCATGCAGATTCCGGACAGCGTGGACCGCCCAGACCTGAAATACCCGCTCTATACGCCCAGCCTGCCGAAGGAAATGGCCAAGGACCCGGACATCTTCAAGGCCATCCGCAAGCAGGATATCCTGCTGCACCACCCGTTCCAGTCGTTCAACCCGGTCGTGGAGTTCATCACGCAGGCCGCCGAAGACCCGCAAGTGCTGGCGATCAAGCAGACGTTCTACCGCACCAGCGCCGACTCGACGCTGATGCAGTCCCTGATCGACGCGGCGCAGCGCGGCAAGGAAGTCACCGTGGTCGTGGAGCTGCTGGCGCGCTTTGATGAAGAAGCCAACATCAACTGGGCGGCCAAGCTGGAAAATGCCGGCGCCCACGTCGTCTATGGCGTGGTCGGACACAAGACCCACGCCAAGATGGCCATGGTCGTGCGGCGCGACGAAGACAAGCTGCGGCGCTATGTGCATATTGCCACCGGCAATTACCACCAGCGCACCGCGCGCCTATATACCGACTTCGGGCTGCTCACCTGCCAGGAAGAAATCAGCGAGGACGTGAACGACGTATTCGCCCAGTTGACCGGCCTGGGACGGGCCAGCAAGCTACGCCATCTCTGGCAGTCGCCGTTCACCCTGCACCAGCGCACGATCAAAGCGATCCAGAATGAAGCCGAGATTGCCAAGTCCGGCAAGAAAGCGCGCATCATTGCCAAGATGAACGCACTGCTCGATCCCGACGTGATCCGCGCCCTGTACGATGCTTCCAGCGCCGGCGTGCAGATCGAGCTCATCGTGCGAGGCGTTTGCGCCTTGCGTCCCGGCATCCCCGGCGTATCGGAAAACATCAAGGTGCGCTCCATCGTCGGCCGCTTCCTCGAGCACACCCGCATCTTCTACTTCTACGACAACGGCGCCGAGCACATCTACCTGTCGAGCGCGGACTGGATGTACCGCAACTTCTTCCGCCGTATCGAAGTATGCTTCCCATTGCTGGATGCCAAGGTGAAGAAGCGCGTTTTCAAGGAAGGCCTGGAGCCCTACCTCAAGGACAACTCCAACGCCTGGGAAATGCAGCCCGACGGCAATTACGAGCTCAAGCCGAGCCGCCGCGCCAGCTTTTCAGCACAGCAGTTCCTCATGGCGGAGTATGGCCAGGAAATATTGCCTGACGCCTGAGCGAGTGCGCACTCCAGTAACAGAAAGGCCGGAACATCCGGCCTTTTTCTCGTTATTACGCATGTGCAGCAAGATGCTATCTCAGGAAACCAGCTCCAGGCTCAGGCCGATCTCTTTCCAGTAGGCCACTTCATTGAATAGCTCCGCTTCCGTCAGAGGGTTCTCCTTGAGCCATGCAGAGTCAATATTGAGCTGGTAGCCGGACTTCAGGATCGACAATGCTGGCTCCGGGTAATGGTCGGGCTGTCGATTGCGGTGGAACAGCACGGCCAGTCGCAAAATCAGGATCAACAGCAAGCGGTCATGGTGTCCGATCAGGTCGGCCTCAAGCTTGGCAAGGGAGCGCCGGTGCGCTTTGACCAGCAGGCCCAGCGTCTCCTGCTCCATGTTGGAGAAGCCCGGCATGTCGGCATTCTCGACTATATAGGCGGAATGCTTGTGATAACCCGCATGTGCGATGGAGACACCAATCTCGTGCAGGTATGCGGCCCAGGTCAGGTATTGTGCCGCCGTTTCTTCATCCCATTGCTGCAATTGGCCGGCGCATTGCGCCAGCAGGCGCAATGCCATTTCGCGCACGCGCTCGGCCTGATCGGGCTCTACATGGTAGCGCCGCATGAAGCTTGAAACCGTGATCTCACGAACATCCTGGTCATGCAGGCGGCCAAGCAGTTCATAAAGCACGCCTTCGCGCAGGGCGCTGTTCGCCGTTGTCATGCGTTCGATCTTGAGGGCGTCGAATGCCGCCGTCATGATGGCCAGCCCGCCTGGCAGCACCGCCGCGCGGTCGGCACTCAAGCCAGGCAAGTCTATCTTTTTGATGTCCTTGACCTTGATCAATTGCTCGCGCAGAAACTCCAGGCCCTCCCTGGTAATTTCGCCTTCGCTCAAGCCGCTCAGGCGGATGATTTCGCCCAAGGCCTTGGCCGTCCCGGACGAGCCGACCGCTTCGTCCCAGCCTTCCGCAATGAAATGCTTGCGTATGCTCTGGATTTCCGCGGCAGCGGCAATCCGCGCGCGTTCGAACGCGCTTTCCGTGAGCTTGCCGTCGGGGAAATAGCGCAGGCTGTAGCTGACGCAGCCCATATACAGGCTTTCCATTTCGATGGGTTCGATACCCTGCCCGATGATGAACTCGGTAGAGCCGCCGCCGATGTCGATCACCAGGCGCTTGTGCGTGGCAGGGGGCAGGCTGTGGCTGACGCCGACGAAAATCATGCGCGCTTCTTCACGGCCTGCGATGATTTCGATGGGGAATCCGAGCGCGGCCTGCGCTTCTTCCATCAGGTTGGGTGCATTGCGCGCAACGCGGAAGGTATTGGTGGCAACCGCACGCACCGCCTGCACAGGCAATCCACGCAAGCGTTCGCCAAAACGCTTGAGACAGTCGATCGCCCGTTGCTGGGCATCGGCACTCAGGTTGTTCTTCGCATCCAGCCCCGCGCCTAGGCGGACGGCTTCACGCAAGGAGTCATGGAAAATGAGGTGGCCGTCTGCAACCCGTGCGAGTTGCAGACGGAAGCTGTTGGAACCCAGATCGACTGCCGCGATCTCAGGAAAATCCGATTTTTTGGTAGGCAAGTTCGACCTTCTTGTAAAACGCTAAACCGTTGCCGCCATCACGGCGGCTGACATCAGGGTTCCTGAGCTTCGCGCTCCATCTCCTGCACCGTGGTATGGCGTACGTCCTTACCTTTTACCATGTAGATCACGTATTCGGCAATATTCTTGGCATGGTCGCCGATACGTTCGATGGCCTTGGCGACAAACAGGACCTCCAGCGACATGGAAATGGTGCGCGGGTCTTCCAGCATGAAGGTGATCAGCTGACGCATCGCGGCACGGAACTGCTCGTCCACCTGCTCGTCCTGGCGCGCCACGTCCACAGTCTTGGTCACGTCCAGGCGCGCAAAGGCGTCCAGCGCGGTGCGCAGCATTTCACGCACATGGCCGACCATGGTCTTGATCTCGTTGAAACGCGGCGTATAGAGACGGCCGGACTCGGACACTTTCTGCGCCACGCGGGCAATCTTGGTCGCCTCGTCGCCGATCCGCTCCAGGTCGGTAATGGTCTTGACCACCATCATGATCATGCGCAGGTCGCCCGCGGCAGGCTGGCGGCGCGCGATGATGTGGCTGCAGTCCTCGTCCACCTGGACTTCAAGCGCATTCACCTTGTGGTCATTGGCAATCACCTTGTCTGCCAAGGTGAGGTTGACAGTCACCAGGGCTTCCAGCGCATTGACGATTTGCTGCTCGACCAAACCGCCCATTTCGAGCACTTTTGCACGGACTGATTCCAGCTCGGCATCGTATTGCTTGTATGTATGTTCAAATTGCATAACGCGATCCCTTCCGTGATTGAAACTGGCCGGACTGCGCTAGTTCCGGCCAGTGTTTTGAGTCAACGTTGTAGTGTAATTGCCGATTATGACAATTTCATGTTGAACTGGTGCGCGTCGATTACTTGGCGGTCAATGTCTTGACGCCGTCCGCTGTCGCCAGCAGCAGCACATTAGCTGGACGGGAAGCGAACAGGCCGTTGGTCACGACGCCGACGATGGCGTTGATCTTGGTTTCCAGTTCCACCGGGTCGGCGATGGTCAGGCCATGCACGTCCAGGATCACGTTGCCGTTGTCGGTAGTGAAGTCGCGCAGCTTGGGCTGGCCGCCCAGCTTCACCAGCTCGCGCGCCACATGCTCGCGCGCCATCGGGATCACCTCGACGGGCAGCGGGAACTTGCCCAGCACGGACACCAGCTTGCTCTGGTCGCAGATACAGATGAAATCCTTGGCACAGGCCGCCACGATCTTCTCGCGTGTCAGCGCGCCGCCGCCGCCCTTGAGCATATGCATTTGCTCGGTGATCTCGTCCGCGCCGTCGACGTAGATTTCCATGCCGTCCACGTCATTGAGGTCGAACACTTCGATACCATGGCCGCGCAGGCGCTGGGCAGTCGCTTCGGAGCTGGCGACGGCGCCGTCGATGCGGTCCTTGACCTTGGCCAGCTCATCGATAAAGAAATTGGCCGTGGAGCCCGTGCCTACGCCGATAATGCCGCCCTTCACGTATTCGACGGCCGCCTTGGCAACCTGTTGCTTCAATTCGTCTTGTGTAGCCATTTATTTAAACCTTTTGCTTATTTGTGACCAAATCGGGGCTTTCAAACGCTGTATGAGCCAGCGCAACATTTTGCAGGCCCCGTGTTTTCTTTATAATTCAGGTTCTTTGTGAACCAAACCCCTCAATCATACACTGCCGCACTATACAGTGCAGCCCTGGACAGCGTCCCCAATGAAAATCGATTACCTGCAGAAAATCAAATCCGCCCGCGTTTACGACGTCGCGAGCAAAACCCCGTTGGACCTGCTTCCCAACATTTCCCGACGCATCCACAACCAGGTACTGCTAAAACGCGAGGATATGCAGCCCGTATTTTCATTCAAGCTGCGCGGCGCCTACAACAAGATGGCGCAGCTCTCCGCCGAGGCATTGTCGCGCGGCGTGATCACCGCTTCGGCAGGCAACCATGCGCAGGGCGTGGCCCTGGCCGCCAAGAACGCGGGCTGCCGCGCCGTCATCGTCATGCCGGTCACCACGCCCGGCATCAAGGTCGATGCCGTGCGCAACCGCGGCGCCGAAGTGGTGCTGGCTGGCGAATCCTACACGGATTCGTACAACCACGCCCTGAAGCTCATGGACGAGCAGCAGCTCACTTTCGTCCACCCTTTCGACGACCCGGACGTGATCGCGGGGCAAGGCACCGTGGCGGTGGAGATATTGCAGGACAACCCCGGCCCTATCGAGGCGATTTTCTGCCCGGTCGGCGGCGGCGGCCTCATCGCGGGCGTAGCCGCCTATATCAAGGCGGTACGCCCCGAGATCAAGATCATCGGCGTCGAGGTCAACGACGCCAATGCGATGACGGTTTCGCTGCAACGAGGCGAACGGGTCACATTGGACCAGGTCGGCCTGTTTGCGGACGGCAAGGCGGTCAAGCTGGTCGGCGAAGAGACTTTCCGCCTATGCCAGCAATATGTAGACGAGATGATCCTGGTCGACAACGACGCCATCTGCGCGGCGATCAAGGACGTATTCGAGGATACGCGCGCCATCCTCGAGCCGACGGGCGCCCTGGCGCTGGCCGGCCTCAAAGCCTACGCCCAGCAGCATGGCCTGCAGGACAAGGCATTGGTGGCGGTCGCCTCAGGCGCAAACATGAGCTTCGACCGCCTGCGCTTCGTCGCCGAGCGCGCGGAAATCGGCGAGAAGCGCGAAGCGGTGCTGGCCGTGACCATTCCCGAAACTCCAGGCTCATTCAAGAAGTTCTGCCGGCTGATCGGCAACCGCAACATCACCGAGTTCAACTACCGCTATGCCGACGCCACGGCCGCGCATATCTATGTCGGCGTCGCCATCCAGAACCCCAGCGAATCCGGCACGCTGGTCGCGCAATTGCAGGAGCATGGCCTGCCGGCATTGGACCTGAGCGAGAATGAAGTGGCAAAACTGCACCTGCGCCACCTGGTAGGCGGCCATGCGCCGCAGGCAGAGCACGAGCAGGTCTACCGCTTCGAGTTCCCGGAAAAACCCGGGGCGCTGATGAATTTCCTCGACAGCATGCGTCATGACTGGAACATCAGCCTGTTCCATTACCGCAACCATGGCGCGGATTTCGGCAGGGTGCTGGTCGGCATGCAGGTGCCGCCCGGCGAGGAACAGGCATTCACCGATTTCCTGCAGAACCTGGGCTACCCGTACTGGGAGGAAAGCAACAACCCGGCTTACAAACTGTTCCTCGGCTAAGTTCCGACACCCAAATGAAAAGCCCGCCGATTGGCGGGCTTTTTGCATATCCTAAGCTTGAATCAGGCTTTGTCAGCCAAAGGCGTGCCGTATGCGGTGATATCGTAATCGGTGAGCTCGTAGCCTAGCTCGCGCACGATCACCTTGAGGCGCTCTTCGATGCCGAGGTCATAGAATTCGCGCACTTCACCGGTGCTGGTGCTGACCAAGTGGCCATGGTGCTCTTCGCCATCGTTCAGCTCATACACGGCCTTGTTGTTGCCCAACTGGCTTTTCTTCAAGAGCCCAGTCTGCTCGAATTGCGCCAATACGCGATACACGGTAGCCAAGCCGAACTCGGAATGCTCGGTGATCAGGATCCGGTATACATCTTCAGCCGCCAGGTGGCGTTGCTCGCTGTTACGGAAGATATCCAGCACCTTGAGACGTGGCAACGTGATTTTCAGGCCACTGTTTCTCAAATCCTGATGCGGATCCCCTACTCCGTCTTCTTTTTTCGTTCCCACTATCATCTCCTTAATCAATTGAATCCTGACGCCGCAATAGCATATCACGCATTGGGATGATGCCAAGCATCAGGCAAGTAGTTTCATGATGAACTCCCAGTCCCTGGGGTCCACCGGCGTAATCGAGAGCCGGTTGCCGCGCTGCAGGATGCGCAGATTCTGCAGCTCCGGCGTTTCACGCAATTCTTTCAAGCTCAACAAGCGCGTCTTGCGCACCAGCCTCACATCCACATTGAACCAGCGCGGACTCTCCGGCGTCGCCTTGGGGTCATAGTACTTATGGCCCTCGATAAACTGCAGGCGGTCGGGATAAGCCAGCTTGCTGACTTCGGCAATGCCCACGATGCCAGGTTCCGCACAATTGGAATGATAGAACAATACGCCATCGCCGACCTTCATCTGGTCTCGCATGAAGTTGCGCGCCTGGTAATTGCGCACCCCGTACCAATCTACCGTTTGATCGGGGAAGGAAGCCAGGTCATCGATCGACACGTCGGATGGCTCGGATTTCATCAACCAGTAACGCATGAAATTCTCAAATCAACACAGATTCCGTATCATAACCCGAGTCGCATTCAAATTCAGAATCTCCAGCATGGCCCGCAACGTCCTTGGCACTACATTACAACCTTGCAGCATGGACCCGATCACCGGCTTCACACGCAGCGGCAGCTGTGAAACCGGGCCCGAAGACATCGGCAGCCATACCGTGTGCGCCATGATGACCGAGGAATTCCTCGCATTCTCGCTTTCTAGGGGAAACGACCTCAGCACACCGCGGCCGGAATACGGCTTCCCCGGGCTGACGCCGGGCGAGCGCTGGTGCCTGTGCGCATCGCGCTGGCACGAAGCCGCCGAGGCAGGCTATGCCCCGCCAGTGGTGCTGGAAGCGTCCCACGAGCGTGCATTGGAGATTGTCAGCCTTGCCGACTTGGAATACCACGCCTTGAGATAAGGACCTTGAGAGCCTGAAATGGGAGTTCCCCGCAAATGCCATCCGGACCGGCATCCTGAACCTGTACGGTTCAAGTGGTAACGACCTAAAGCTACGTTAGGTACACCCGCATCGGAGCGCGCACACTGTTACTTAACAGACCGAAACCAAAGCCAAATTTATGGTTCAAGGAATCTATGGCCCGAACAGCACCGCAGGGAACAAAGGGAAGAGGACGGGATCATCCGGCCTCTGAAAACTTGTGGCAGTTGAACTGTCTTGGATTAAAAAACCGCTTTAAAACAGCTGGTTTTGATCGTCGCCGACGGCAGTATCAATCTGCTCCTGCATGGAAGCAATTCTACGCTTTAAATCGCCAATGTCAAAACCGCCGGCATCCGTCGTCAATAGCTCATGCGCGATATTGAGCGCCGCCATGATGGCAATCTTCTCGGCACCGACCACCTTGCCGGTATCGCGGATTTCGCGCATTTTCTTGTCGAGATAATCGACCGAGCGCAACAAGGCCTCGCGCTCATCGTCAGTACACGCGATCGTCAGCTCGCGCCCCATGATGCTGACATCGACGCCACGCACGCTGCTCATACGGTTCCCTCCGGAAGACGCTCGATCAGGGCCTGCAGCTTCTGGCTGGCAAGCTCCATGTTTTCCTTCATCTGCTTGTTGTCATCCTGGGAGCGCACAAGCTCCTGACGGAGCTCAAGATTTTCAGCCCGCAACAATTGGCATAGGGATATCAGCCGCGTGAGCTTTTCTTCCAACGTGATCAAATCAGCATTCATGGCGCCACTATAATTGCAAAATCAGCACATGGTCAACTGCACCCAAGAATTTATGGCATGTTTACAATATCTTATATTGAAAACTTATTTCACCGCATAAAGAGCGAATCATTTATAATCAATAGCAAGTTTTGAGGTGTCCTTGGCCTGTTCATGGCGCAAGGGTGAAACTGGGAAACAGGTGCGTGGCATCCCGACGATGCGATCCACAATGCCTGTGCTGCCCCCGCAACGGTAAGCAAGCCGGTATGCCAACATGCCACTGTGAGAAGTTTTCATGGGAAGGCGGCATATCACTGATCTTGCAAGCCCGGAGACCGGCCTGAAGACGACTAGGAAGTGCTGCGGGGATGCGGCTGACCGATGACCATCCGGCGACGGATCATGCCCTCTGCACACTCTCATTCGTTACCAGCTCTTGCGGGGCCGCGAGAGCCTTATGGAGTTTGCAGTTTGATGTTCCGATTTTCCCTGGGCACCGCCCTTGCCGCAATCTATTCCCTACCCCTGGCGGCCAATGCTGCCGATCTCCGGCTGGAAGACACTATTGTCACGGCTTCGCGTACTGAACAGAAAAGCAGCGAGGTAATCGGTGATGTATCCGTCATTACAGCCGAGCAAATACAAAAGGCTGGTCAGTCCACGCTGGCAGAGTTACTGGCGATGCAGCCTGGCATCGAAATGAGCAGTAACGGCGGCGTTGGCAAATCGACCAATATCTACATGCGCGGCGCCAACACTGCGCACACTCTGATTCTGATTGACGGCGTACGCATCAGCTCTGCCACTACCGGCGAAACTGCCATTCAACACATTCCCCTGAGCCAGATTGATCATGTGGAAATCCTGCGCGGACCGGCCAGCAGCATGTATGGAGCTGACGCCATTGGCGGTGTCATCCAGATATTCACCAAGAAAGGCCAAGGCGCGCCTAAATTCAATGCATCAGTAGGACTCGGCACCTACGGTACGGCAATCGGTGAAGCAGGCGTAAACGGCCGCATAGGCAATACCAGCTACAGCCTGCAAGGCGGCATGACCCATGTGCATGGCATCAATGCCGTTCGCAACAAAAATGCGGTCAGTTATAACGCAGATGCCGATGGTTTTCGCAACCAGAACCTCAGTGCGAACATCAGCCAGCACCTCACGGAAAACCACGAAATTGGGCTGAACATTCTCGTGACCGACAGCCGGAATTTCAATGATGGCGGATCCTCACGCACTACCGCCAGATATGATTACTTCCTTGACCAGACCTTGTCGAGTTATACCCTATTCAGTAAAAACCGTTTCACCGATGCATGGGCCAGCACATTCAGCATTGCAAGAAGCATTGACGATCTATCGTCCTACACCAAACGTCCGGCATCAACTACCGAAAGCATGATCAAGACCACCCAGGATCAATACATCTGGCACAACATATTGACTACGAAAGCCGGGGTATTCAACATCGGCGTGGAACGGCGGGAGCAGAAAGTCGAATCCAACGCCACGCCCGCCCTGCTGGTGACGGAGCGGGATATCCAATCCTATCTCGCCGGCTGGCAAAGACAATTTGATCAACACCGCGTCCAGATCAACCTGCGCAATGATGACAACTCCCAGTTTGGCAACAAAACCACTGGCAATATCGGCTACGCCTATCAAATCACACCACAGTGGAAAGCCAACGCCAGCTTTGGCACCGCTTTCGCCGCGCCAACATTCAACCAGCTCTACGCTCCCGCGACCGCTTTCGGTGGCGTGACTTATGCCAGCAATCCCGACCTCAAACCTGAAGAGTCCCGCAACAAGGAAATCGGATTGCAGTATGAAAACGGCCAGCATGCGGCCGGCGTGTTGTATTACCACAATGATATCGACAACCTGATTACCCGCACGGCATCGGGCAACTTCCGGCAAACAGTCAATATCGACCAGGCAAGGTTACGAGGCCTCACATTGAATCTGCGAACATCAATTGCAGGATTTATTATTAGAGCAAATGCTGATTTCCAGCGTCCTGAAGATGCCGGCAATGGCAACCTGCTACCTCGCAGAGCAAAAGAGCATGGGGCACTGTCTCTCGCCAAATCATTTGGCGCTTGGGAGTGGGGAAGTGAAATTATCACATCCGGTCATCGTTTCAACGATACGTCCAACACTGAACGCCTCTCCGGCTATACCCTGGTCAACCTATACGGCAACTACCGCATCAACGACGACTGGTCCGTGAATACGCGCGTCAACAACCTGTTCGACCGCAAGTACGAATTGGCGAAGGATTACGGCACGTTTGGCGCCAACCTGTTTGTATCCGTGCGCTATGCGCCTACGCTGTAAATCCTCTGGCGGCTGCGGATTTCGGTTAAAATTCAGTGTTTTTGATCATTGACCCAGCCCTAAGGAAGACAACCATGCTGACACTCAACAAGAATCACCAGATCATGATCGGCCTCGTACTGGCCGCCTTGCTCATCGTGACCCGCGGCCATCATTTCGCCGCGATCAACCACCTGCCCAGCGCATCCTGGGCGATATTCTTCCTGGCCGGGGTCTACCTGCGCCCGGCCTGGACATTCCCTGCCCTGCTCGGCCTGGCCGCCGCGCTCGATTTCGCCGCCGTGACCTGGGGCGGCGTGGACGGCTTCTGCACTTCGCCGGCCTACGGCTTCCTGTTGCCTGCCTACGGCAGCCTCTGGCTCGGCGGCCGCTGGTTCGCCAAACGCTACCAGTTTGCCTTCAAGCGCCTTGCCACGCTGGCAGCCACTGTCGTCGCCAGCAGCTTTGTCTGCCACCTGTTCTCCAGCGGCGGCTTCTATTTCTTCTCCGGCCGCTATGCCGACCCCACCCTGGCCGAATTCCTGCCGCGCATCGCCAAGTACTACCCATCCTCGCTGGGCACGTTGGCGTTCTATGTGGCGACTGCCGCCATCATCCATATTGTGGTGAAAGCGCTATACGCTGACAACAAACGAACCGCATGACCGACCAGAAGAAACCAGACCTCAACCAGCGCCATTCAGAGCGGATGGCGCGCAAGAAAACCATCGTTGACGCCAAGATAGAGGCCGCCCGTACCGAACGCGGCCTATTACTGGTCAATACCGGCAACGGCAAGGGCAAGTCCACTTCCGCCTTCGGCCTGCTCGCCCGCGCCCTCGGCCACGGCATGAAAGCCGTGGTGGTGCAGTTCGTCAAGGGCCGTTCCGACACCGGCGAGGAAGCCTTCTTCCGCAACCAGCCCAATGTCGCCTGGCACGTGATGGGCGAAGGCTTTACCTGGGAAACCCAGAACCGCGAGCGTGACGCCGCCGCCGCCCGGCAAGGCTGGCAGGCCGCGCAAGCCGCGCTCAAGGACGAAAGCGTGGGCGTGGTCATCCTCGACGAGCTCAACATCGTCCTCAAATACCATTATCTCGACCTGCAGCAAGTGCTGGCCGACATCGCCGCCCGTCCCGCCATGCAGCATGTGGTCGTCACCGGCCGCGCCGCCCAGCCCGAACTCATCGAGCAGGCCGATACCGTCACCGACATGACCATGGTCAAGCATGCTTTCAAGAACGGCGTGCAGGCGATGCCAGGGGTGGAGTGGTAAAGTCATGGCAGCTAGTCGCCCGGCGTTGCTGCTGTCCGCACCAGCCTCCAACCAGGGCAAGACGCTGGTATCCGCCGCCCTGGCGCGTGCATGGCGCAACCAGGGCCTGACAGTACAAGCCTTCAAGTGCGGGCCGGATTTCCTCGATCCGATGATCCTGCATACCGCGACAGGCAGGCCGGTTTACAACCTCGACCTTGCCATGTGCGGCGCGGACGACATCGCGGCCCGGCTATACCAGGCCGCGCAGCAAGCCGACGTCGTCCTGGTGGAAGGCGTAATGGGCCTGTATGACGGCAGCCCGAGCAGCGCCGACATCGCGGCACGGTTCCAGCTGCCCGTTGCGCTCGCTATCGACGCGAGCGGCATGGCGCAGACTTTCGGCGCATTGGCTGCGGGGCTGTTTGCCCATCGGCCTGAACTCATCCCCGCAGGCGTGATCGCCAACCGCACCGGCAGCGCCGGGCATGGCGTTTTGCTGCGCGACAGCCTGCCACCGGATACTCCCTGGCTGGGCGCATTGCAGAAACAGGAAACGCTCGCGTTGCCGGAACGGCACCTGGGCCTGTTCCGCGCCGATGAAATCGACGGCCTGGAGCAGCGCATCGCGCAGGCCGCGGCGTTGCTGACGGAATCAGGCGCGTTGCCCTTGCCGCCTGAAACCGTTTTCGCGCCCCTCCCCCCTGCCAACGATGTGCAGCGATTGCTCGCAGGCAAAACCATCGCCGTCGCGCGCGACGAAGCCTTTTGCTTCATCTATCCCGCCAACCTCGATTGCCTGCATGCGCTGGGGGCGGACACCATCTTCTTCTCGCCGCTGCATGACGAGGCATTGCCGGCAGGCATAGACGCCGTCTGGCTGCCGGGGGGCTATCCCGAGTTGCACCTTGCAACGCTGGGCGGCAACCACGCCATGCGCGCGGCCCTGCAGCAGGCTTGGCGGCAAGGCCTGCCGATATTGGCCGAATGCGGCGGCATGATGGCGGTGGCGAACAATATCGACCGACAGCCAGGCTTTGGCCTGCTGCCCGGGGATTGCAGCATGCAGCCGCGCTTCCAGGGGTTAGGCGTGCAATTCGCCGAATTGCCGGAAGGCAGGCTGCACGCGCATACCTTCCATTATTCCCGCCTGGACACCGCATTGCCGGTATATGCGCAGGCGACCACCCAGCGCGGCAAGCCCGGCGAAGCCGTCTACCGCCACGGCAGACTCACGGCGAGCTATCTGCATTTTTATTTTCCTTCAAACCCTTCGGCAGTCGCCCGGTTATTTTCCGAATGAAATATTTCTTGCGCTCAGCCCTGTGCGGGATTTGGCTTGTCATCGGCCCAGCGCCTGCCCAGGCCGCCACGCTGTTCGGCGTAGTGTCCGACCGCACCGCGCCTGCCGCCGCCATGGCCGCACAGCAGGCGTTGCAGCAATCCGGCAAGCAGGACCGCATCATCCTGCGCACGCAATCCCAGGTGCTCGCTGCCGACAGCAAGACCCTGCAGCGCTGGCTGCGCGATGCCGATGCGGTATTCGCCGTGGCGGTCTACGGCGAAGCATCGCAGCAATTGCAAAGCCAATTGCAACAGCTTGGCGCTAGTAAGCCGCGCAATTTCATCGCCTTCAACGGCGAAAGCGCCCTGTCGCTGCAAAGCAGCTGGCAAGGGGAAGCCGTCAGCAGTTTTTCCCACGCCAAGAGCCTGACGCTGACGCAGAATAATCTTTCTGAAAAAGTCGCCAACCTCGCGCAGCAGCACGCCGCCGCGCGGCAATGGCTGGGCCTGCACGACCTCTGGCAGGCTGGCGGCAACGGCAACCTCAGCGCCTTTATGCGCTATCTGCTGCATCCTTCCGCCAGCCTGCCAGCAACACGGCCCGAGCCGCTGGTGCGCTTGCGCCAAGGCGGCAAGGAAGCCAGCCAGCCCAAGGTGCCGGGCGATGGTAAATCCATGCTGGCTGTGCTCGACCTCAGCACCAGCGACCCGCAAGCCGCGGATGCGATCTGCGCTGCCAGCGAGGCGCAAGGCCAGCCCTGCATAGCCATCATGGCGCGCTGGGGCGAGGCCTCACGCGACGCCATCGCCAACCTGAAAACCTTGCTCGCGCCTGCCACACCCAGCGGGCTGGTGGTGTTGCAGGACTTTGTCGTCGGCGCCGCCGAGGGCCGCGAAGCCGTGACCGAGCTGCTGGCCCAGCTCGACGTGCCGGTGTACAAGGCCATCCGCCTCACCGACCGCGAGGCCAATGCCTGGCAGCTGTCGGAAGACGGCCTGCCGATCAACTCGGTGCAATACCGCGTCGCCATGCCGGAAATCCAGGGCAGCTCGCAGCCTCTGGTCGTGGCCGCCGCCGGGCCTGCCTCCATAGACAAGCTCACCGGCGTCGAACTGAAGCTGCCGCAGATCTTGCCTGCCGAGGTGCAGTCGCTGGTCAGGCGCAGCCTCAATTGGCAGCGCCTGCGCAACACGCCCAATGCCGAGAAAAAAATCGCGCTGATCTACTACAACCATCCCCCCGGCCGCCAGAACATCGGCGCGGACAACCTCGATGTGCCTGCCTCCTTGTTCGAGACGCTGCACGCATTGAAACGCGCGGGGTACGATACGGGCGAACTGCCGGCCTCGCCCGAAGCGCTGCTCGACCTCATGCAGAAATACGGCGTCAACCTGCCGGAAGACCAGGCCGAGCTGGCCGAGATGAGCCGGCACGTGAACAAGCTCGACAATGCCGCCTACCTCAACTGGTTCGGCACCCTGCCTGCGCAAGTGCGCGGCGAGATGGTGGAAGGCCCGCTCGGCAAGCTGCATGCCGACCTGGTGGCGGCGCAGCGCGCCGGGGAGATCGACATCGCGCGCAACCGCCTCGACAAGGCCATGCACGAACTGCGCCACTTGCTTGAGGGTGCGGACCATCCGCAGCGCGACAACGCGCTAAAGCAGATCGAGGCGCTCAACAATGGCTATCTGCAATGCCTGGAAAAGCACACCGACTGCAACGCGCTGGCCTTGCAGAAAACCCGGCTTGCAGGTTTGGGCATCGAGGGAATGCGCGGCTGGGGGCCTGCGCCGGGGAAGATCATGGTGCATGACCGCCAGGTCCTGGTTCCCGGCTTGCGGTTCGGCAATATCTTCATCGGCCCGCAGCCCCCGCGCGGCTGGGAAGTGGACGAGGAACTGCTGCACGCCAACACCACCATCCCGCCGCCGCACCAATACCTGGCCTACTACCATTGGCTGCGCAGCGTGTTCAAGGCCGATGCATTGGTGCATATCGGCCGCCACTCCACCTATGAATTCCTGCCCGGCAAGGCGGTCGGGCTGGCAGTGAGCGATTACTCACGCCTGATCGTGGGCGACCTGCCCGGCATCTATCCCTATATCGTCGACGGCGTGGGCGAAGGCACGCAATCCAAGCGCCGCGGCCTTGCCGTGATGGTGGACCACCTCACGCCGCCGCTGACCTCGACGCCGCTTTACGACCGCCTGCTGGAACTGCGCCAGGTGGTGGAAAGCTACGAGTCCTCCAGCTCCGAGACCATGAAGGTGGAAGCCGCGCGCGAAATGCGCCGCCTGGTGGAAGCGCTGCAACTGCGCGCCGAGTTGGAAGCCAGCATGGCCGACGTGCTGGAAGTACGCGGCATCGGCTATGAACAGACCGACGACGACCTGCTCGCGCATGAAATCGGCCACTACCTGACCAAGCTGCAGGAGAAATTCATGCCGCATGGCCTGCATATCTTCGGCAAGGATTGGTCGGAGGAATCGCTGGCATTGATGCTGGATTCCATGGCGCGCGGCCATGAGCAAGGCGTCAGCGCGGAAACCCGCGACAAGCTGGCCGCCTCGCCGCGCCTGGAAATGCAGGGCCTGCTGCATGCGCTCGAAGGCGGCTTCGTGCCGCCCGGCAAGGGCAACGACCCCTTGCGCTCGCCCGACGCCTTGCCCACCGGGCGCAACTTCCATGCCCTGGACGGCGACGTGCTGCCGACCCGCCTCGGCTTCCAGATCGGCGCCAGCATGGCATCCAAGGTGCGTGAACGCGACAGCGTGCAGGATAGCGAAGGCGTGATCCTCTGGGCCTCGGATGCGGTGCGCGACGAGGGCGTGATGGTGAGCTTCATCCTCAGCCTGATGGGCATAGAACCGGAATGGAACGCGCGCGGCATCGTGCAGCGCATGCAGCTCAAGCCCGGGACTGTGCGTCATGACGTGATCGTCACCACTTCCGGCCTGTTCCGCGACCTCTACCCCAACCTCATGCAATGGATAGATATCGGCGGCCGCCTCGCCCTCGCCGCCTCCGCCCAGGCCATCCGGGCGCAACACCCCGCCCTGCAGCCCGCGCTGGAAGAAGCCCTGGCCCCGCTCGGCGCGAGCCTGGAGGAAGGCGAAGAGCCACTTGCGGGCAACGGCGTCGCCCTGCAATGGATACGCCGCACCCAGGCCCACCGGCAACAGGGCCAACCGCTGCAGCAAGCAGGACGCGAGGCCGCATGGCGCATTTTCGGCGACGCGCCCGGCGCCTACGGCACCGGCGTCAACCGCCTCACGGAGCGCTCGGGCACCTGGAAGGACCGCAACGAGCTCGGCCAGGCCTATCTCACGCGCATGGGCCATGCCTACGGCCTGGACGCTCAGGGCCAGCCCGCACAGGACGTATTCAGGACCGCGCTCACCAGCATCGCCAACACCTATCACGGCCGCGCCTCCAACCTCTACGGCCTGATGGACAACAACGATGCCTTCGACTACCTGGGCGGCCTGTCGCTCGCGACCGAAACCGTGACCGGCAAGCGTCCCACCGCGCGCATCCTCAACCACACCGACCCGTACAACCTCAGCGACGACCCGCTGGAAACCGCCTTGCTGATGGAACTGCGCGGGCGCTACCTCAACCCGGCCTGGATACGCCCGCTGATGCAGCACGGCTATGCGGGCGCACGCACCATGGGGCAGGAATTCATGGAAAACCTCTGGGGCTGGCAGGTCACCCGGCCCGACATCATCAAGGACTGGGCCTGGGACGAAGTGAAGAAGGTCTACATGGACGACAGCCTGCAGCTCGGGCTCAAGCCTTTCCTCGAACATAAGCACAATGCGCAGGTCAAGGCGCACATGCTCGCCATCATGATGGTGGCGGCGGAAAAAGGCTTCTGGCATACCGATGAACAGACCCTGCGCGAGCTGGGCGGCGAGCTGGCGCGGCTGGTCAATAGGAACGGCCTGCCCGGCAGCGGGCATACCTCGCCCAACCACCCGATGTGGCGATGGCTGGGCCAATACCTGGACGGCGACACCGCCGCCGCATTGCAGCAAACCCTAGCCAAGGCGCGCGGCGACGCAACGCCCGGCTATGCGGATGCTAGTACCGCGGTTGCGGAACAGACCGCTATCGAGGCAGAAGACGCGGAGCCTCTGCCGGAAAAAGCAGCGCCGGTAAAATTGCCAGAAGCCAAGCCCGCCGCTCAGCCGGAACCGGAACCCGCCCGGCCCTCCCCGCCGCCACGCGCTTTCGAAGTTGCGGTCAAATCAGTACGCGAATATTGGTATTGGTGGCTGGCGCTGTTGCCGGTATTCGCTGCCGGCTTATGGTTCGGCATCCGCAAACCCAGGCTTTAACCTCATACGGATAGAATGTCATCATGTCATTTGAACTCGATACCCTGCACCACGCGATCACCTGGCTGCTGAAGCCGGTCATCGCCATCCTGGCGGCCTCCGTCATCCTTGCCGTGCTGGAAGCCGGATTGGCCTTGGGCGAGCGCCTGTTCGGCCTCAAGGCCATGCGCAATTCGGGCAATGCCGATGCCGTGGTCAAGCTGGCCCGCCATCGGCTGGAGCGCGCCGACCTGCTTTCGCGCATCCCGCCCATGCTCGGCCTGATGGCCACCATCATCCCGCTCGGGCCAGGGCTGGCCGCGCTCGGCCAGGGCAACCCCGCGCAATTGGCGCAAGCCGTCACCACCGCGTTCGACGCCACCGTATTGGGGTTGATTGCAGGCATCATCGGCCTGGTGGTCGGCAAGCTGCGCCGCCGCTGGTACGAGGATGTACTGGAGGCCTTGGAAGGCCAGTCGCCGGAAACCCGGCCATGAGCAAAGCCAACGTAAGCAAGCTGCGCCTCAAAAGCCGTTTCGACCACGACGACGAAGACCCGCGCGCCAGCCTGGTCAACCTGGTGGACGTGATGCTGGTGTTCGCCTGCGGCCTGCTGGCCGCCTTGAGCGCCGGAGGACAGGCCATGCTGACCACGCCCAGGGAGATCGAGCAAGGCAAGGAAATCGAGGCGCCGGAAACCACTGGCGACAGTGCCGCTGGCAGCGGCTACCAGGCTGTCGGGCAGGTCTATCGAGACCCCAAGACCGGGAAACTGGTGCTGATCGAGCGTCCGGCACCCCAGCCTTGAGTTAGAGCCTGTTCCACATCTTTGCATGGGTACGTTGCCTCGGCAGCGTAGCCGCTGCCGAGGCAACCCTAAAGGCATGGCCCCAATACGCGCCCGCTCTGCGTTGCAGTCCTTGGCAAGGCAATGAGCATTACCTGCGGACTGCGCCTTGATCGGACGCGTACTGATGCCATGCGTACTCGATGAAAAGATGTGGAACAGGCTCTTAGCGCTTCACCAATTGATTAATCGCTTTATACTGGCTGCTTGAATATCCAACTTCGCTCCAATCACGCAATGTCCAGCAACGAATTCGCCTTTACCGAGCCCGAGATCGCCGGAGTCTACCGCGCCATCCACCAGCGCCGCGACATGCGGCACTTCAAGCCTGGAGGAATAGAGCCGGAAATCCTGCACAAGCTGCTGGATGCGGCGCATCACGCGCCCAACGTCGGCCTGATGCAGCCTTGGCGCTTCATCCGCATCACCAGCGATCAAGTACGCCGGGGCATCTACGACCTGGTGCAGGAAGAGCGCATGCAGACCGCCCATGCGCTGGGCGAGCGGGAATCGGAATTCCTGCGCCTGAAGGTGGAAGGCATCATGCAATGCGGCGAGCTTTTGGTGGCCGGATTGTGCGACCATCGCGAGCGCTATATCTTCGGCCGCCGCACCCTGCCCGAGATGGACCTGGCTTCGGTCGCCTGCGCCATCCAGAACCTTTGGCTGGCGGCGCGCGCGGAAGGATTGGGCATGGGCTGGGTGTCCATATTCGACCCCATCAAGCTAGCCAAACTGCTCAACATGCCCGAAGGCGCCAAGCCCATCGCCATCCTCTGCCTGGGCCAGGTTGACGAGTTCTACAAAACCCCGATGCTGGTGGAGGAAGGCTGGGCCAAGGAACGCTCCTTGTCGGAATTGATGATGGAAAACAGCTGGATAGACAGCGAATGAAAGGCCCGCGGCGCATTGCCTGCCTGACGGCGGAAACCACCGAAGTGCTGTACCTGCTGGGCGAGCAGGAGCGCATCGTCGGCATCTCGGGGTTCACCACCCGCCCGGCGATTGCAAGGCAGGAAAAACCCAAGATTTCAGGATTCAGCAGCGCCAAGATCGAGAAGATTCTCGCGGTAAAGCCGGACCTGGTGCTGGCCTTTTCCAACCTGCAGGCCGATATTGCCACCGACCTGGTACGCGCCGGGACGGAAGTGCATGTGTTCAACCAGCGTTCGGTACAAGGCATCCTGGACATGATTGCGACGCTGGGCGCCCTGACCTATGCCGCCGACCGTGCAAACGCACTGATTGCCGGATTGCGCCAGCGCATGCAGCAAGCTGCCGAAACCGCGCGCTACCTGCCTGTTGCTCCCAAGGTGTATTTCGAGGAATGGAATGATCCATTGATCAGCGGCATCCAGTGGGTGGCAGAGCTGATCGAGATTGCGGGCGGCAGCGACTGCTTTGCAGAATTAGCCGCCTGCAAGTCCGCCAAGGAGCGCATCATTGCCGACCCGGGCGAAGTCGTCCGGCGGCAGCCGGACATCATCATCGGCTCATGGTGCGGCAAGAAATTCCAGCCGGAACACGTGCTGGCCCGGCCGGGATGGCAGGCCATTCCCGCCGTGCGATCCGGGCAGGTGCATGAAATCAAGTCGGCCGACATCCTGCAACCCGGCCCTTCCGCCATCCAGCATGGGCTGCCGCAATTGCAAGCCATCATGCAGCGCTGGGGCGTAAGCCAGGCGCACAGCAAACATTGGAGTTGAACATGAACGCACACGACCACCACCTCATCCTCGGCGGCGCACGCTCAGGCAAGAGCGCCTATGCGGAGAAACTCGCCCATGAAAGCGGCCTGGAAGTGGTATATATCGCCACGGCCCAGGTATACGACAACGAATTCGGCCATCGCGTCAACCAGCACCAGCAGCGCCGCCCCGCGCACTGGCAAACCGTGGAAGTGCCGCACAAGCTGGCGGAGGCCTTGCAACAGCAGGCCGCGCCCGGCCGCTGCCTGCTCGTCGATTGCCTGACGCTGTGGCTGGCCCAGTGCATCTGCCCGGACTGCGCGCCGCCCGAAGGCGTGGACTGGCAACGCGAACGCGCCGCCCTGCTCGATGCGCTCCCGTCACTGCCCGGCAAGATACTGCTGGTGAGCAACGAGGTCGGCATGGGCATCGTGCCGCTGGGAGAAATCAACAGGCAGTTCCAGGACGAGGCAGGCCGCCTCAACCAAGCAGTTGCCTCACTCTGCAACAAGGTCAGCTTTATTGCGGCCGGTTTGCCGCTGGCATTGAAAGCCTAACGTTTCAGGCCAATGACGCGTGCGCCAGTATATTGTGCAAACAACGCAATGGCCTGCTCGACGATGAGGTCGTGATCGGGCTGTAGCCGCTCATCCAACACGACCTCCGACAAACGATAAAGAGGCGGCTCGTCCGAATTGACCGAGCCGAGAACACGGAAGCGCAACCTGCCTGCCTCCAGGCCTGTCAACTGCACCAGCACATCGTGCAGGACTATTCTGAGCAATGCCTCCCCCACGGGCAAAGCAAGCTGCCGCTCACGCAGGCTCACAGCCAGCCTTCCTCCGTCATCACTTCCTGGATCAGCGGCATCAGCGCCTGGGGCAATTTCACCTGGGTCAGCAAGGCCTGGTGCCCAGCTTTGGACACCTTGCGCAAGGTCTTGCGCAGGATATCCTTCCATTTCGGCACATCGTATTCCGGGTGCTGGCCGACGAACTCTTCAAGGTAATATTCGACGAACACCATCACGACCACGTCCTCCAGCACCTGCATCTCGGCATCGGCCAGCGGCGCTTCCTTGCTGACCAATGCAGCCACGCGGAGTATCGTTTCCTCGTCATATCCGGCCTGCTGCATGATCTCGCGCGCGACTTCGGCATGGTACTGCTTGAGCTTGCGCCGCCACTGGTGATAGCCTGGCTTGGTCATCGGATAGGCGTCGCGCGGCAAGGTCCAACGCTCGATGTGCTGGCAGCGCGCAGCCAGTTGCAATGCCTCGGAGGCATCCGGGCGGTAGCGCTGCAACATCTCCGTCATGCGCCGGGCGTAAGCCAGCTCCTTGGGAACAGCCACGCCGTTCACCAGCGTCTGGTTGGGGTCCTGGGCATTGCGTGCATCAAAGGCCTGCATCGCCTGGGAAAATGCTGGGCCGAACTGGGCATCGACTTGCATGGAATACTTTCCTGAATGGGTTGATGCCATTTTACGCGAAACACCCGCCCTGCTCGTTTCATTGCCATGCAAAACATGGTGTAATCGCAGGCATTCAATACAGGGCATCATCATGGAATTCACGCTGCGCGACGACTATATCGAACTTTGCAACCTGCTCAAGCTGACAGGCATCGCCGACTCAGGCGGCCAGGGCAAGGCCATGGTCGCCGAAGGGCTGGTGCAAGTGGACGGCCAGCCGGAAACGCGCAAGACCGCGAAAATCCGCGCGGGGCAGGTGGTGGAATGCATGGGGCATACGATCAAGGTGCTTGGCCGATAGCCATAGAGTCACTAACAACATCCTTCTGGCATTGTTGCGCCGCCCTTCCATAATCGCTTAGCTAGGTTTTGTTAGCGATTTAGATAAATAAAAAGGCCGGAAACCCGGCCTTGTGAACACAAGCTGCTAATGCCTAGCTCGCGTACTTGATGGAGCATCCGTAAGGCTTGGTAACGGCATGCGAAACTTTCTTGCCGCTCGCGAGCTCGGAAAGCGCCAGCTTGACATAGTTGTCCGCCTTGGCAATGTCTTCCACCTTGGCTGTCGCGATGCTATCTATGCCGCCCTTGTAGACCAGCACGCCTTCGGGATTGATGATGTAAAGATGAGGGGTCGTCTGTGCATCGTATTGCTTGCCAACCTTGCCGTCATAATCGAGCAATATCTTGCTGGGCGCAGCGCCACGGTCCGCGTTGAGCTTGAGCGCGGTCTGCGCATCGACATGGCCTTGCGCGCCGGGGGCGGAAGAAATCACTTGCAGCCAGACCACGCCTTGAGCAGTCGCTTCCTTCTGCAAGTTAGGAATGTTGCCGCTACCGTAATGCTTCACTACATAAGGGCACTCATTGTTAGTCCATTCCAGCACCACGGTCTTGCCCTTGAGTGAATCCAGGCTCAATGTTTCCCCAGTGGCAGTCTTGACCGAGAAAGCAGGAGCAGCCTTGCCAATATCGGCAGCAGCCTGTGCCGACACTGGGAGAAAGGCCAGGCTGGCACCACAAATAGCAACATTCAGTAAACGGCGTAATAACATGATGATCTCCTCGATTGGTTAGGTTAATGACTAGTGAATGATCACAACTTCTGTACTGCATTCAATACGATTTCCGGCGTCAGGATCTGCGGCAGCACTTGCGGCTTGGCTTCCTTGCCGGGGGGATAAAGGATGTACAAAGGGACGCCGCTGCGTCCGAACTGCTTGAGCAGCTGCGTGATCTGCTGGTCCTGATTGGTCCAGTCGCCCTTCAAGTAGGTAATACCGGAATTGCTGAACGCATCCACCACCCTGCGCTGGCTCAATGCGACTTGCTCATTGACCAGGCAAGTAATGCACCAAGCGGCAGTCAGGTTGACGAATACCGGTTTGCCTTCCGCCCGCAAGTCTTGCAGCTTCTGCTGGCTGTAGGCTTCCCAATTCTTCTCGACGGTTCCGGCATCGGCAGCGACGGCGGCATTGACCGAGGCGAACAGCTGGATGCCGCTGTAACTGCCGTAGATCAATGCCACAAACCCGAGTACCGCAACGGTATTGGCAACATGGCGTACGCGCTCGCTGCCGTGCCGCGTGATCTCATACAGCCAGGCCAGCAAGGCGATGGCCAGCATGCCGGACAGTGCGAGCGCAATTGCATTGGGCCCGGCCTGTTGCGCCAGCACCCAAACCAGCCATACCGCCGCGCCGTACATCGGGAAGGCCAGCGCCTGCTTGAAGCGCTCCATCCAGATGCCCGGCCTGGGCAGGAAACGCTGCAGGCGCGGCCAATGGCTCAATAACAGGTATGGCAACGCCAGGCCGAAGCCCAGGCTCAGGAAGATGGCAAGCAGCACTCCGGCAGGCTGGGAGATCGCATAGCCCAGCGCTCCGCCCATGAAAGGCGCGGTGCAAGGGGTTGCCACCACGGTCGCCAGTACGCCGGTGAAGAAGCTGCCGCTGTATCCGGGCTTGTCGGCTAGGGAAGAACCGATGCCGCTCAGCGAACTGCCGATGGTCAGCAATCCGGACAGGCTCAAGCCCACCGCGAACATGAGGTAGGCAACCAAGATAACGAAAATAGGCGACTGGAACTGGAATCCCCACCCAACCTGGCCGCCTGCCGACTTGAGCACGATCAACGCAACCGCCAAGACGGCAAAACTGGACAGCACCCCGGCGGTATAGGCCCAGCCCTGCAGTTTCACCTGGGCCTGGGATAGTTTGCTATGGTGCAGCAGGGAAAGCGCCTTGATCGACAAGACCGGGAATACGCAAGGCATCAGATTGAGAATGATGCCGCCGAGCAATGCGAACGCCAGGGCGGAATAAAAACCGATATCCTCGGTCACGGCAAGCAGCGGATTATCAGCGGCCGATCCGTCATCCACGATGGTTTCGGCGATTGCAGGCTCCAGCTTGGCTTCCACTCGATACCCTTGAGCCAGCCTGCCGTTGTTGGTCTCCTTGCTGAGCACCAGCACACCCTTCAATAACTCTCCCTCGCCCAAGGGATTGTCGCCCGCGGTCAACTGCAACAACAGGGCTTCCGGATCCACGCGCCTGGGTTGCGCAGCCTTATGGGATACCCTTCCCCACTCTTCAGGGAAGAACCACGCTTCTACCTTGCTGCCGTTCTCCAGCACCTTGCCGTTCACCTTGAGCAAAGGACCTTGTTGCTGGTGATAAGCATTGAATGCCCAAGGGCTCTCGACCGGCAACCTCTCCGAGGACTTGGCAATCAAATCGCTGCCCTTGCCGCCATCCACGCCTGCCGCAACTACCTTCAGCGGCAGCGTCAATGTCACTTCCTGTGGAATGCAGACATCATTGCATACCAGCCAGTTGACCAATGCCGTCACCGGGAAATTGTCGCCCGGCCTGGCGGATTCCGGCACGCGTATCTTGGTCAACAAGGTAACGTCGTCCGAATAGCCGTAGTTGGTAATGGGGCCGACCTGGAAGCGGCTGGGGATGGGCCAGATGATATCGCCGGCTTGCGCGCCTTCCGGCAACGTCCAGGCGATCGAGGTCGACATGCCGGAATCGCCCGGGTTAATCCAATAGGTATGCCAATGCGGGATGATGCGCTGGTTAACGCCTACCGTGATTTCCTCGCCCGCGTGCACCGCGTCCACCGACGCCACCAGCCTGGCCCTGACTTGCTCGGTAGCCGCCTCCGGCCCGTCGGCCAGCGCTTCGCCAAAAAACGCGAGCGAAAGCATCGCCACCAGCAGCCATTGGACCACCGGGCTCATCGTTTGCGGATTGCTCGACCTGTTGTTCATAACCTGGACTTTATCTTTTCCAAACCTGCAAGCGCGCATTCTTCATCTATCTTGGCGCCGCCTATGCCGATCGCTCCCAGCACCTGCCCGTTTGCCTTGATCAATACGCCGCCAGGACGGCTGTTGTATGCGGGATTCCCGGCAACCCTGGCCGCAAGCGCCTTGTCCGTCTCGACGTGCTCGTGCAAATAGCTGGTGTCAACACCGAAAGCCAGCGCAGTTTGCGCTTTTGCCGTGCTGGAACTCACGCCTCGCGGCGTTGCGCCGTCCGCGGCCAGCAATACTTTCAGTACGCCTGCGCTATCTATGATGCTGACCCCGATGAGCCCATCTTTGCGGGCACATGATTCTATGCTTGCCCGAGCCGCCTCCTGGGCCAGCTCCAGGGAAATACCCGGCAACCCGCCAGGGACAGGCTGCTGTGGAGTATTTTCCGCTGCATTCAGCGCAACTGCTGCGGACAGGAAACCTGCCCATACGATGGTGTTAAACAACTTGCTACGCTTCACTTTCAACCAGCCCCCTCAAGCACGGAGGCGCTGATTGAAGAATGCAATGGTGCGTTGCCAGGCCAGCTTGGCTGCCGCCTCGTCATAGCGCGGAGTGGTGTCATTGTTGAAAGCATGCTGAACCCCAGGATAGATATACACCTGGTATTTCACATTGGCAGCCTTGAGCGCACTTTCATACGCGGGCCAGCCGGATGTAATGCGCTCATCCTGCTCCGCCAACTGGACCAATAGCGGCGCCTTGATCTTGGCAACATCTTCCGCGGGCGGGTGAGCGCCGTAGAACGGCACGGCAGCGTCCAAGTCCGGCAGCCGCGTCGCCAGAAAATTGGCAATGCCGCCTCCGTAGCAAAAACCGACCACAGCCAGCTTGCCATTGCCTTCTGGCAGTTTCTTTAGTGCCGTGGCAGCGGCAATGAAATCCTCGCGGGTCTTGGTTTGGTCTAGCGTGGCAAACAATTCGCGGGCCTTGTCCTCATCGCCGGGATAGCCGCCCAGCGGCGCCAATGCGTCAGGCGCGAAGGCAATGAAGTTATCCAGCGCGACACGGCGGGCGATATCCTGGATATGGGGATTGAGACCCCGGTTCTCATGCACCACCAGCACAACTGGCAACTTGCCTTCTACCTTGGCAGGCTTCACCAAATATCCTTTTACCTTGCCGTTGCCATTGGGAGAAGGAAATTCCACCCATGATGTTTGGATGCGTTTGTCATCCGCAGGTATCTGCTCAGCGGCCGCAAACTGGGGAGAAAGTGCAAGCAATAACGCCTCGGCGGATAAGCCAGCCACGCCCAACTTGGCCACAGTATTCAGGAAACCCCGCCGGCTGATTTCGCCATGGGTATAACGATCGAATGCCTTCAATGCCTCTGGCGGGAAATCTTTTGCTGTTTTACGTGCCATGCTTGCTCCTCTGTGCGCATCGGGAATAATTAGAATCCAATGTTCTGCTTCTTAGATGTCAATGGAACAATGGTTCTCCATCAACTTGGAAGTAACAGCAGATATTGTGCCAGCATTGAATGCATAACCGAGTTGAAGGAACCATCGGGAGAGGGATTCGGAATAAGCTTCTGAATCATAAATTAGAATTTCTGCTAATCAAGGCCTGCCGCCATCATGGTGGACATCAAGAAAACCAGGCGTCTGTTGATATATCAACAGATAATGCATTGCATAGTGTTGGCTGAGAAACAGCAGAGGCGCGGCCTGCGCCCCGACCGTCGGGGACACAGGCAATCTAAAGACGATTTATTTTTGTGCAGCAGCGGGTGGTTCAATGCGGGTCAGCTTGCCACCTTCCTCTTCATAGTTCTGGACGCCGATCGCCCCTGCCACATTGAAGCCCTTGTCGATCAAGACATCTCCAGTCTTCAAGGCCCTGCCGGCGTGATTTGAAACCGTCACGACCTTACGATCCTTGGGGATATAAGCCAGATATTTCTCCAGATCAGCCAATTGGATACTTAAATAGACAGGCAAACCGCCGATCTTTGTCAGTTCGTCAGGACGGCGCACATCAATCACCACCAATTTCTCCGGCTGCGCCAATAATTGATCGATCTCAGCTTTTCCCAGTTTCTTGGTTTTATAAACCGGGGCAGCCGGCTTCGCTTCATCAGCGGCCTGAGCCAGAGCAATATTGAATGTAACAGCCATGCATAAAACACTCAGCAGAACTCTCATAGATTTCCTTCAATCAATAATAGTAGTATGGAAGTCCAACTGAATAGCAGCTTATGTGCCAACCCTCCCCTTTACCGAACTGCCACTATTGTCATATTTAATAATTTTTTAATAATCATCCACATAAGCGATCTTCAGGCAGCGTCGTACCATCAACCGCACCTCTCACGCCAGTCCACCAGCTGCTCTCCAGGCAACACAATTCGATATAAATGTTGATTAATCACCAAACCAAATGATCAGAATCGGCCATTTATCAACAGCCCCTCTCTTACGCCCCGAACATCCCTCCATTAGGATTTCCGATTAAGCATATAAAAATCAATGCATTAAAAAATCTCATCACCTGACTGCCCATCTTTGGCATGCATGTTGCCCTCAGAGTTAGCACCTGTAATTCTTAAAGTAACTAAAAGGGGAAATTGTTAGATGTCGAACTATTCCAAGCTGGGGCAAATGCATAAAAAGCCTATAGCCAAACTGCTCTCACGTATCGGCGCGCCTGCCGTCGTGGCCGCAGGATTTGTGCTCGGCCTGCAACACTATGCAGTTGCTGCAGAGAACGACCCGAAATCCGTGGAAACTCTTCAAGAAGAGAATGCGAAACTTATCAAGGAATTGAACGAGCTTAAGCAACGCTACAATCTTCCGGCTGCGGAAACCGGCGCACAGCCCCAGCCCGTAGCCGCCACGCCCGCCACCTCCGTGGCCCAGCCGGAATCATCAGCCGCGGATAACGCCGCGGCATTGGGTGTCGTTGTGGTCACCTCGCGCAACCGTGAGGAAATCGCCCAGGATGTGCCTATCCCGATTTCCGTTATTGGCGGCCCCAAACTGGATAGAGAACGTATTTTCACTGTTGACGACCTCACCAGGGTAGCCCCCGGCCTGACAGCCACCACGCCTAATGCACGTCGTTCAGGTATTTCTATCCGTGGTATCGGCAAATCTACAGGGGATGAATCCCTGGAAGCGGCAGTTGGGGCAATCGTTGACGATGTGTACCTAAGCCTGCCCGGCATGACGTACCAGGACTTTACCGACCTGGACCGCGTGGAAGTGCTACGTGGCCCGCAGGGAACGTTGAAGGGCAAGAACACTACACTGGGCGCAATTAACTATGTGACCAAAGAGCCTACATTCACTCGGCAAACTTATCTCGAAACCGAGGTCGGCGCCAACCAGAACGGCAGTGATTTTCCTGGCGCATTGCGTGCCCGCGGTTCTATTTCCGATGCGTTGGTCGATGATGTCATTGCCTATCGAGCATCATTTTTTATTGATCGCCAAGAGGGTGATATTGAGAATATCAACGACTCCCGAGAAGGCGGCATCACCGATCAACGCTTTCATGAGCGTAATAGATTTGGTGGAAAAATTCAGTTTTTGGTGACACCAACCGAGAATTTCAAAGCAAAAATCAGCCTGGACTATTCCGAGTCAAAGGAATACAGCAATACCAAGCCTTTCCAATATGATCCGGTCAATTTTGCAGACGGCTCAGCAAGAGGAACCACCTATAGCACACGGTTAGCGCGTGATTACTTTGGCGGATATCGTCCAATTATTGGCTCTAAAGACAAGATTGATATCGGTCAAGCCGAGCCATTATTAACCAAAAACTATGGCATCTCTGCTAAATTGGATTGGACTATTGGTTCGAACACTCTAACCTCGATCACTGCATATAGAGGCTATAACTTCGACGCTACCAACGATCAGGAGCAAACTCGTTTTGATATTGCCCAAAGTGGAACACTGGTTGATCACAAGCAATACTCCCAAGAAATCCGCTGGACATCTGATATTGGGGAACTTTACGACTATCAGGTAGGTTTATTCTATTTGCATACCGAAACTTCACAGACAAATCGCGCATCGTATGGTGCTGATGCTGGCGCATTTTTTGCAAGTACTAATGAATACAATAATTTAATAGCCAATCGAGGCCTATTGCAGCAATCATTAAACGGCGTACGACTCAACACTCGCTTTACCCCTGAAACTGATAGCTTTGCCGCATTTGGTCAAGTTAACTGGCACCTGACAGAGAAGACCACCTTAACCACAGGTTTACGTAAAACCTATGAGTATAAGAACAACAGCGCACAAAGATGGACAACTGGCGGCGATGCGATTAGCGATCCAGATGCTGTGGCTATTCGCAATAGACAGATAGGTAATTATGCAAAAAATAATGCGGATGAACTCAATGACAACTCAATCTCTTGGCTAGTCAGCCCAAGCTACAAAGTCAATGATGATTTGATGTTTTATGCCTCCGCTGCTGGCGGCGAAAAATCACCTGCCATTTCATTCAATAACAACAGAGGAACCGTTGTACCTCTTGACCCAGAAAAATCTGTCAGCTTTGAGCTAGGTACCAAGGGGCTGTTCTTTGATCGTCGATTAATGTTCAACGCGAACATTTATCACACTATCGTTAAAGGCTATCAAGCTACCACCAGCGTAGTAGATCCAACAGTAACAGGAGGCACAGGATATCGTTCACAACTTGGCAATATTCCTGAAATTACCGCTAGCGGTATTGAAGTAGAAGGCGGATACCTTGTTTCAGATCGTCTAAGTTTGACGTTTGCTGCAGCCTATAACCGTGCTAAATACGCAGACTGGGACACAGCCACTCTCCCACCGGAGCTTGGTGAAGGTGTGCGCGACAATACAGGCAAGCAAATTGTAGGCGCCCCCAAACTTACCGGCATTATCGGCGCGCATTATATACAACCCATCTGGGGTGGCCTGAAGGCGCAAGCATTCTTCAGCACAGTTATCCGCTCCAAGCAAAACGTGGAAAATTTGTTGTCTGAATATGGCGAGCAGTCTGGCTACTCTGTCACCGATGCTGGTTTCGGCATCATCGGTGGTAAGAAAGACAACTGGGAATTGAATCTTGTAGGCAAGAATATTTTTGACAAGGTTTACACCACCAGCGTCAATACTTATAGCAATAGTGCCCCAGTAGGCTACGATGGTCTTGGTCAACGCCGTTATATAGGTGTGGTCCTGCGCAACAAGTTCTAAGCTCAAGCCCATAGCAGCAAATTCAATGCCGGCGCAAGCCGGCATTTTTCTACCTCCTGCTCACGCAGAAACAAACTGTACAAATTCAATCACATCTCCTATCTAAATCTGTTGAATGACAAACACATTGAGCAATCACTGCCTTTTATTTTCAACTCCCCATAAAAATATACCAAAAATATCAACTACTTGGACTCATCCTGGCATACCCATCCCGGAAAACCATCCCTGGCATGATAAATGCACACGCTACCTCAGTCTTTGCATGAGCTTTCCGGCTATGCATCACGCATTTGCGCAACCAGTTTTAATTTTAAGGAGTGTTCAGTGAAGTTACTGAATTCAAAATTAGCCAGCACTCTTGGCTTGACTATTATTTATGCAGTTTTAGCCTCTACGCCAGCCAATGCCCACCATGCGTTTTCTGCCGAATTCGATAGCAATCAACCGGTGCAGGTAAAAGGCAAAGTCACCAAGCTTGAGCTGGTGAATCCGCATAGCTGGCTGTTCCTGGACGTTCAGGATAGTTCGGGGACTGTCACCAACTGGGGGTTTGAATTCGGCACGCCATTCAGCCTCAAGCAAAAGGGGTTGGCTAAATCCACCCTCCCGATTGGCACCGAGGTCACGATCAAAGGCTATCGTGCCAAGAGCGGCAAATCTTTTGGGTATGCGGTTATTACGACCTTGGCTGATGGCCGCTCGTTTGAAACTGGCGGCGCACAGGATGCCCCGACAGCAAAAGAAGTTTCTCAATAACAGTTTTTTCTTCAGCAATTGATTAAGAATTTTAGGAGAAATTTCTTGAGCATTTTTTCAGCCGCTGGCATAGCCGGTTTCAAGCGCTTGGCATCGCTGGCTTTTGTTTCACTGGCTTTCATCGCGGGCCATGCCCTGGCGAAAGATGATATTCCCAGGCTGAAGGGCAAGCCGGATTTCTCCGGCATCTGGCAAACGACCAGCGCCGCCAATTACGACATCGAGCCTCATGCCAAGCGCATCGACGCGCCTCCCGGCCCGGGGATAGTAGAAGGAAACTTCATCCCTTACTTGCCCAAGGCGCTTGAGCAAAAGAAGAAAAATTTTGAAGCGCGCGCCACTGCCGACCCGGCTACCAAGGGCTGGACACTAGGCACGCCACGGGGCATTTATTATCCGGAACCGTTTCAAATCCTGCAGAGGCCGGAAGACTTGACCGTCCTGTTTCAGTTCGGGCATTCGGTACGCACCATTTTCACCAATGGCACGGAACACCCTGACGACCCGAATGATTATTGGCTGGGGGACTCGCGCGCCCATTGGGAAGGCGACACCCTTGTGGTGGACGTCAAGCACTTCAATGACAAGACCTGGCTGGACAATGCGGGCAATTTCCACAGCGATGCCCTGCATGTGGTGGAACGCTGGACGTTCCTCGACAAGAACACCATTGAATACAAGGCCACGCTGAAAGACCCCCAGGTATTCAGTCGGCCATTCAATATCAGCGTCATCCTTCATCGTCACCGCGAAAAGAATTTCCAGTTGATCGAGGATTACCGCTTCACCCTGGATTACGACCAATACTATCCGCCCAGGCCCGATAGCAAGTAACCCGGGATAGCAAACAGAACAGGTAACTCAGCATGAATCCATGGAAACCTAGCCTCAAACCCGCTGCCTATATTGTCATCAGCGCCTTGTCATTGCTTTCGTTGACAGGCATGGCGGAAGACAAAAAAAGCGAACCGACGCCGGCTCCCCGCCAAAACAATAGCGGTATAGACCAGGAAAGCTCATTCCCCAAGATCGCCTCCGGCAAATGGACCGGTCCGGTCCTCCCGGACGGCCAGCCGAATGTACAGGGATTTTGGTCGAATACCATCGCCAACCATAATAACTTCACCGACCCGCAAGGCGGTATTCCCGGCTCTGGCCGGCAGCCGAAAACGCCTCGCGACCAGCGCGCTCCCAGCAGGGTGAGCGATCCCGCCAACGGGGAAGTGCCTTTCCAGCCCTGGGCCCTGGAAAAGGTAAAGGAATTCCAGGCGCATTTCCATGACCCGGTAGAGCAACAATGGGTGGAGCCCCTTGCCAGATGCGCGCCGGGCGGCATCCCGAAGTCTTTTTATTGGCATGGCTACGAAATCCGCCAATACCCGGGTTATGTATTGTTCTATTTCGGATCCGGCACCCGCTTGATCCACCTGGACAACAAACCCCACCTGCCCGACAACATCAAGCTCTGGAATGGGGATTCCCGAGGGCACTGGGAAGGCAATACCTTGGTGGTGGACGTCAAGAACCACAACGGCAAGGCCTTGTTCGGGCGTACCGGCGAATTCATCAGTGAAAACGGCCATATCCAGGAACGCTTCATCTTCAGTCCTGACGGCAACCGCTACAACTATGAAGCCGTTTTCACTGATCCCACTGTCTATACCCGCCCATTTACCGTCACCATCCCGGCGCGCAAATGGACCGAGAGGGACGAACCCAACGGCTGGCATTTCGAGACGCGCCATGCCAAGCATAAGGGCAAGGAAATCATCGTGGAAAGCGATGAGCGTATTTGTGCGGAAAATAATGCCGCATTCGGCATGGGGGCCGCTGCCAACCAATAGGCCATTGCGCTACATACGCACATGAAGCGCTTGTTCAACGATCGTGCCATCCCGCCTGGGAAACACGATGTAATATTTAAAAGGCGACAATGTCAGTCTTAACCTTTGCAGAACTGCTTTACGATTCCGAAATCGGGACTTCCCTGCGTGAATCGCTTTTTGCCTTCCCTATTGTCGAAGGCGTACACCTGATTGGACTTGCGCTTTCCGTAGGGCTGCTTTTTTTCATCGATTTGCGCCTTGTCGGCGTTTTGTTCCGTAATGTGCCGATCCCGCAAATACTCCAGCAATTGCGGCCTTGGCTGCTCGGCGGCTTTGCCGTGACCATGACGACCGGCGCCCTGCTGTTTGCAGCCGCGGCGCCCAAGCTCATCGTGCTGCCAGTCTTCTTGTGGAAATTGTCATTCATCGCCTTGGCGGGGCTGAATGCCGCATGGTTCGAGTTCAAATGGGGCCGTCATGCGCATGACTGGGGTCATGGTGCATCCGCCATTCCGGCCGGGGTCAAGTTTGGCGCCTGGGCATCGCTCATCCTGTGGAGCCTGGTCGTCATTACCGGCCGCCTGATTCCTTACCTTAGCTATTAACCGGATTCCAACGGCAGCCATCATGACCAGTCTCGAACTATTCAACGCCATTCAGAACAGCAGCATCGGTGTTTTCATCGGAAAACAGGACCGCATGCTGTGGGCCGTGGCCCAGATCATTCATATTGCGGGCATTATCCTATTGCTGGCGCCGATTGTGCTCGTCAGCTTGCGGCTGTTTCGCTTCGGCCTTTATCAACAACCATTGCCTAAACTCGCTCGGGAAAGCAACCGGCTGATCTGGCTGGGCTTGGGCCTGTTGCTCTTTTCAGGCTTGCTGATCTTCATCCCCGCGGCCTTGCACTATCATGACAATCCCGTATTCTGGATCAAGCTATACCTGATCCTTGCTGCATTGTTCTTCCAGTTTACGCTTTATCGCATCGTCACCCGGCTCGAGAAGCCGAATCCATGGCTGGGTGGATTCACTGCTGTGTTGACTCTCGTCTTATGGTTTGGCGTGGCATTTGCAGGCCGCTTCATAGGCTTTGTCTAATGGTGAAAAAGCCCTTCCATTTCCTGCTGCATATTGGATTGCTTATTGCACTAGGGCTTAATCTGGCCGGCTGCAACAAGCCTGACGCGAAGGAGGAAGCAGCAGCATTCAAACCTGGCGCCTCCTTGCAGGAAATCATGCTGTCGATCATCGACCCCAATGCCGACCATGTGTGGAATTCCGTTTCCATCATCATTACCGATAAAGGCGTGGAAGAACACAGCCCCAAGACCGACGAGGAATGGGCCGAAGTGCACCAGCACGCCATTACCCTGGCAGAAGCCGCCAACCTGCTCTTGATCACCGGCAGAAAAGTAGCCCATGAAGGTGCGGAAACATCCACCCATCCCGTAGAGCTGGGTGCGGAACACATCGAACAGGCGATCGCTAAGGATCGGGCAGCCTTCATTGCAAGTGCGCACCTGCTTCACACTGCGGTGTATGAGGCCATTATTGCCATTGACAAGAAAGACCCGGACGACCTCATGCGTGCCGGGGAGCATATCCAACAGGCATGCGAAGCTTGTCATGCGAAATTCTGGTATCCGGATGAAAAAACGCCAACTTTTCCTTCTCTTTCCGGGAGCTAACATTGATTGATTTAACAACGAATAGAAATTAACATTTCTGGGCTTACGGTTTCTCCCTGCCACAGTCAGGGAGAATAATAGGGAATCCGGTGAAGACACGACGATCGTAATCCGGAACTGCCCCCGCAACTGTAATCGGTGAGTCTGTTTGCCACTCTTGCCACTGGATAATAATCTGGGAAGGCTACAAACAAGACGATGACCCGAGAGTCAGGAGACCTGCCGCAAGTCAGCTATGTTGTTCGAGCAAAGGCGGGGTGCCTGGAATCGGCGAATGTTCACCATTTTCATTCGACATTATTGATGAATTGCAGATTTGGGTTGCCATCCGCGGCCTCAAGTCGAATTGCCGTTGCGGCTGCTTTGCATGCATTTCTCTCCCTGCTCCGACCATATGGCTGATTTACACATGACAGTTTGTCATGCTGAACCATCAATTTGGGAGCAATAATGAAAAATAGCAACTACATCCTGGCAACAGCCTTAATGGCCATATTCTCCAGCGGGGCGCTGGCGGAAGATGCTACCTTGGAAGAAGTACAAGTCAAGGCAACACAAGACAAGCCCGGACTTAACCTGAAAAAGAAAACCGTCACCGGCAGCCGTCTTGGCCTGTCTGCTCAGGAAACACCAGCCAGCGTAGAAAGTCTGGATGCGCAAACTATTCGCCAGCGCGGCGATATCACATTGCGTGAGGCAGTGACCCGGACTACTGGCATTACGGATATCAGCACGCCTGGCAACGGTCAATCCTTCTCGTCTCGCGGTTTCACTGGCAACAACTCCGTTGCGCAGGCAGAAGACGGTGTACGCTTAATGACTGGAGCTGGGACACTGACCTACCCCTCGGATACATGGGGCTATGAACGCATCGAAGTCTTGCGCGGCCCGGCCTCCGTATTGTTTGGCGATGGTGCGGCAGGTGGCATTGTCAATAGCGTCCGTAAACAGGCAAGCCGTGAAGCATCCATTGAAGCGCTCGTTGGTGCTGGCTCCTATGGCGCTTATCGTGCAGCATTGGGCGGCACTGGTGCCATTGGCGAAATCGGCGCATTCCGTATTGATGCGTCCGTATTAGGTGGCGACGGCTATATCAGCCGTGGTGATTACGACAGCAAAAAACTCATGACTTCATTGCTGTTCACACCTACGGACAACCTCAGAATTGGCTTTACTCTGGATCATGCAGAAGATTCCCCTACCGCAAACTATGGGTCTCCTCTGCGCTATGGAAAAATCACGCATTCTCTTCGTAGCAAGAACTACAACGTAGCCGATAACAAAATGGATTTTGAGGACACGCGCGCACGTGCCAAGATTGAATGGGAAATTTCAGAGCGCCTGAAACTACGTAATGAAACTTATTGGTTCAAATCTGACCGCGAATGGCAAAATGCGGAAAGTTATACCTTGAATCCCGTAGCCGGCACAGTACGCAGGGGTACTTTTCTCGCCATCACTCACACCCAGAAGCAAATTGGCAATCGCCTGGAAATCATTCACGAAGACACATTATGGGGTCATTTGAACCGTTTTTCTGCAGGATGGGAAATCTCAAAAACCGATTTCCGGCATGCAAGCAACTCCGGCAATAGCGCAACTGACGTCATTCCTGTAGCTGGATATACCGGCACTTTCCTCAGCACGACTTCAGTTTTGCGCAATTACGATGCAGATCTCAAGCAACAGGCTTTCTTCCTTGAAAATGCGTGGAATGCAACCGACCGCCTCAAATTGGTTGCCGGAATACGCCGCGATTACATTGATACTGAACGGCGCGACTATCGTGGCGCAGCAGATAGTGACAAACAATTCACTCCTGAAACCTGGAGAGTCGGAGCAGTATTCGACTTGACTGCAGATACTTCGCTCTACGCCCAAACCAGTCGAGGAACCGATCCGATCACAAACCTATTGGGACTCAACCTTGCCAATGGCGAATTCGACCTGACACGTTCACGTCAGGCCGAAATTGGTATCAAACAAGCATTGCAGAACCTCAAGGGAGAGTGGTCTTTGGCTGCCTACCATATCGCCAAGGACAATATCATTACCCAAGACCCCGTTACCCCTTCCATTTCCGTGCAAGGCGGTCAACAATCCTCGCGAGGAATTGAATTCTCCACCACGTTGTACCCTGTTGAACACTGGCGTCTGGATTTCAATGCTGCATTATTGAATGCGAGATATGATGAGTTGAGAGAAGGTAGCACCGGCATTTCACGCGCAGGCAATACCCCAACCAATGTCCCAGAAAAAGTGGCAAATGCTTGGCTCTATTATCAGGCATCTGAATGGGAAGCTGGCATAGGTGCGCGTTATGTAGGCAAACGCTATGCAAACAATGCCAATGAGATTACCCTTGCGGGCTATACCGTGTATGACGCAAGCGCGGCCTGGCATGTCAACAAGCAAATGACGCTACGCGCCAATATCCGCAACCTGACTGACAAATTCTATGCAGCATTGGCCTACGGCAGTACCCAGCAAATCATCGGCGCACCGCGCCAGCTCGAACTGACTGCGGAATTCCGTTACTAGGCTCCTGAGTACGTACAGCACCATGAAACTCTTCACCATGCGCAACCTCCACCTCTGGCATCGCTGGCTGGGGATAGCGCTTGGGGTGCTGGTGCTGCTCTGGTTCATTTCCGGGGTGGTCATGCTGTTCGTGGCCTACCCCAAGCTCATGCAGGAAGAACGGATTCCCCGCCTGGAGGCGGTTGCACCTGGCTTGGTGCGCATAGCGCCGGCCCAGGTGGGGGTCATGCTAGGCGGTGAGCCGGACAAGCTCCGGCTTGCCATGCATAATGGGCGGCCGCTTTACCATGCCTTATACCAGAACACTTGGCATTCCGTCTGGGCAGACAGCGGCGAGAAGCTGAGCGTCACGCCCCATGACGTCCGCATATCTGCCCAGGCATTCCTGCCTGGCGCATCCATCATCAATACAGAATTGATCGAGCGCGACCAATGGTCGATCTCGTCCTCTCTCCATGCCCACCGGCCTTTGCATCGCGTGACTTTCAGCAACGGGAATGTGCTGTATTTGTCCAGCCACACGGCGGAAGTCGTGCTGGATACCTCGCGTAGCGAGCGCGCCTGGAACTGGCTGGGCTCCGTCATCCACTGGATATATTTCACTCCGCTCCGCTTCGATTATACCCAGGTTTGGCGTCAGGTCGTCATGTGGCTGTCGTTCCCCGCCACGGCGATGAGCCTGATGGGCATCTGGCTGGGAATAGACCGCCTGCGCCTGCGTCGCCGCTACAAGGGAGGCCGCATGACGCCATATCGCGGCTGGGCCAAGTGGCACCATGTTTCCGGCCTGCTCGCAGGGGTGCTGTGCCTGACATGGCTGTTCAGCGGCTGGCTGTCGATGAAGCCGTTCGATATGTTCTCGGGCAAGAAGCTGAGCGAGCAAGAATCGCGGCACTGGGCAGGAAAACCGCCGTACGGGCCGTTGCCGGCATTGCCGGCGCAGATAGGCGCGACGGAGCAAATTGGCGAGATCGAATGGATATATTTTGCTGGCAGGCCTATCCTGCTCGGCCTTGCACAGCATCGCACCTGGATGCTGGACGCCGCCAGCGGGGCGCCGCTCGCCCCGTTCGCGGCGGCAGCATTCACGGCACAGGCGGCAGGCATGCTGCCGGATGCAGGGATCAAGGCTGCCACCTGGCTGGAGCATGGCGACAGGTATTACTACGGCAAACGGTTAGAGGCTGCCTCCCCGGTCATCCGCATCGACCTGGATGACATTTCCGCCACCAGCTATTACATCGACCCGGCCACTACGCGCATCGTGGCATCGCAGGACAATAACAGCCGCACTTATCGCTGGCTGTTTGCGGCGCTGCACCGCCTCGATTTCGCACCGTTCGACAATGCCGAGATCCCGCGCTGGATCGTCGTGATCCTGTTCTCGATCGGCGGCGTCATCCTCACCGCCGCAGGCATGGTCATGGGCTGGCGCCGTCTCACTCGCGCCTAGCCGCCATGTTGGTGCAGTTGCCAGCTACCAACGGCGGGTTGCCTGAGCCCGGCCTGAGGATGGCGCCGCTGCCCACGCCGTTGGACGCCACGCAGGCCTGGAAGCCCACGCGCGTGCTGCGCGGTGTCGCCGTATTCACCAGCACTTCGCGCTGCTCATCAGTCAAAGCCAAAGCGCCGCGCTCGGAAAGCAACTGGCCGTAGGAAGGGTAGGCGCCATGCGTTTCGCGGAACGCTTCCAGCTTGCCATGCAGCTCCTGGGCGATACGGTCGGTATCCACGGGGCCATTCCGCTGCAAAGCCAACGCTTCAAGCGCCTCTTCCTGTTGCTGCTGCTCCGCTTTTCCCTTGGATACATAGTTGGCGCTGACCAGGAATAGTACCAGCAGCACCGTGTAGGCCAGGTTGATGCCAATGGCGAGGATGGCAAACAAATTGCCTTGTCCGGCGGCGCGCGATTTGAGCAGGGCGAATATCCCCACCACGACACCAAGCAACGGCACGCAGAAGACAGACAACAACAAGGCGATGATGCCGGCCTTCTTGCCTGGGTCATTTGTTTTCTTGGTTTCTGGCGATGTTTGTGCAGCGGTCATGAGGGCTGTTCCGGTCATTGAAGCAAGGTGAGATTAAACCACGCCGGCAAGCACTGTGTCCCGCCAAGATAATATACACTATATAAACGAAACGTATATTTTTGATATGATGCGCTAGTTATCCGGTTTTTTAACCAAGCAATGCGCAATACTAGGGAATACAAATGAAAATACTCAACGATTCAATTAAGGCCATGCTAGCCAAGGAACTGCCGGTTCAAGCCACGGTAAGCCAGGATGGACTGCCGGACATCGGCCCCAAGCGTTCGCTGCGGGTCTATGACGACCAGACCTTGATCTACAATGAGAACACCGGCGGCCAGACCTTGCAGAACATACGCGACGGCTCGAAAATGGCGATTGCCGTGATTGACCGCCCCGCCCTGGATGGCTACCGCATCGTCGGCACGCCCGAGCTATTCAGCGCAGGCACTGCGCCTTATGACAATGCGCTGGCATTCGCGGAAAAGAACGGCATGAAAACGCCGAAATTCGCGGTCCTTATCCATATCGACGATATCTATACATTGAGGTCCGGTCCGGACGCAGGCAAGAAAATCGACGAGCCAGCCAGCGTCAAATAAGCCCGGCCAACAAAAACCCAGCCAGTCAATTGGACCGTTCAATACGCTGCCCTGTACTGGCTGGATAGTTTCCACATTGCTGCTGGTGTGCGACCCACTCGCCCAATGCGCGCGTCATGTGCCTGGCCGCGAAAAGGCGCAAACCTTCAGGCGCGGCCACGTCTTTACATAAAGCATCCAAGCGCTGAAAAGCTTCCTGGTAATGCCCTCCCGCCAAAGCCTGCGCATTTTTCCTACGGTAAATATCGGCGAGATTATGTTGAGCAACGACATAAGCCGCAACCACCGCATCGCCGCATTGGGCGACCTCGTCATCGCCTGCGACACTGCATGCCTCCAGCATTTCCTCGGCCAGCACCAAGGCGTGCTGGTAACGGATGCCAGCTTGCACGCCATCCTGATCGAGCACGGCAGCAGCCATGCCCATCAGCTTTTCCCAGGCACGCAAAGCGCCATAAAAAGACATGCAAGCTGGAGATCGCATCATGCAATTTCCTGATAGGCCCCCAACCCATCCGGCCAATCAGTCAGCAGCTCAAATCCTTCCTCGGTCACTGCCACCATATGTTCCCACTGGGCCGACCAACCCTTGTCCTGCGTCACAACCGTCCACTCGTCCTGCAATGTCCTGGTAGCGGCCTTGCCGGCATTGACCATGGGCTCTACCGTGAAAATCATGCCAGGCTTGAGCCTGAGCCCCTTGCCCGGCTGGCCGTAATTCAGCACTTGCGGCTCGTCATGATAGACCTGGCCGACACCGTGGCCGCAATATTCGCGCACCACGCTGAACCCCTGCGCATGTGCCGCCTGCTGGATTGCATATCCCACGTCGCCCAGGGTATTGCCCGGCTTCACCTGCAAAATGCCGGCCCGCATCGCGTCATAGGCGGCCTGCACCAGCCGCACCGCCTCCGGCGCAGCATTGCCGATCAGATACATGCGGCTGGTATCGCCATACCAGCCATCCTTGATGACCGCGACATCGATATTGAGGATATCGCCATCCCGCAACACTTGCTTCCCGGAAGGAATGCCATGGCAGACCACATGGTTGACGGATGTGCAGATAGTCTTGGGAAAACCGCTATAGCCAAGGTTGGCGGGAATCGCCTTCAGCTCATACACGATATATTCGTGGCAAATGCGGTCAAGATCTTCCGTCGTCACGCCCGGCGCCACATGCTCCTTGACCATGGCAAGCACCTGGGCAGCCATTTGCCCGGCTATGCGCGCCTTTGCAACATCATCCGCCCCATGCAGCACAACCCCCATCACACAGTCCGCTTGAGGCTGATCACGGAAGCCACATCGCCCCCGGCCGGTTTCAGGGCATTGCCCACCTCGCCCCCACTCTGCTCGATCTGCAACAACAAGCGGCAGATGTCCGTATAACTCAATTGCGGATGCATTTCCGCCAGCATGCCCACCCGCAACCAATGCTCCGCTTGCGAATTGATCGAACGGCTGAACGCATTGCTCGCGGAACGGATGTTCTCGTGCATTGAGTCGGAAATCTTGACGATGCCCATGGCTTGCTCCTGGTAAATATTATGTATACGAAACGTATAATAGCAAAAAGACTTGCGGATGACAGATTTTTCCTCATCGTCAAAAATAAGAAATGGCATGCATGCAAAAACAGCATCAATAAAAAAGCACGCCCAAGGGCGTGCTTGAATTTGCAGTGCTAATAATGCTTAGAACTGATAGCGCAGCGTCAACATTGCATTGCGTGGCGTCCCATAGAACACAGTGTTGTAATTGCCAATACCGCTGAAGTAATGCTTGTCGAACAGGTTGTTCACTTGCAGCAGCATTTTCAACTTGGGATTGATGTCATATGCAGCATTGATACCCACCACTGCATAGGTATCTTGCTCAAACTTCCAAGTAGCATTGTTCGCAGCAAAGTTGAAATAAGTGCCATTCTGCCAATTTAAGTTGCCCCCCACTGATAGTTTGTTAAGCACACCGGGAAAGCGATAGCTAGTAGCGAATCTAAATAAACTGAGCGGCTGATTGGTACTCACACGTTTGTCATTGGCATCCACGGAATGGCGATAGGTATAACCTGCCAGCACTTGCCATCGCGGTAGCACTTCACCGGACATTTCCAGCTCTATGCCCCGGGTTTCAACGCCTTTGGCTGCAATCATCGCTGAGCCGCCAGTAGGCGTTGCCGCACCACTAGGATCCAGAATGGCAAAATTATCCTGTTTGATCTGGAAGTAGGCAATGCTGGCATTCAGCTTGCCATCGAAATATTCTCCCTTGCCTCCTATTTCATAGCTTTTACCGGTCAATGGGTCAAGCTGCTGGCCTGCGGCGTTGAAATTGTACGCCTGCGGTTTAAAGATGTCGGTGTAGCTGAAGTACACAGAATGATGTGAATCAACATCCAAGGTCACACCGGCATAGGGTGTGACCTCGCCACTGACCTTGGTATCATATAGTGCTGTTCTAGGCAGAGCGTTGTTGCTCAGCAAAGACCATTCATAATTGGTGACGCGCGCACCGAAAATCACGGAAAGGTAGTCAGTAGGCTTTAATGCAGTAGCTGCATAAAATACATTCTGCTTCACATCAACATCATGGGTAATCCACCACTCAAAACGACTTGGTTCAGTAGCATTATTATTCCAATTGAAGACATCGTTGATCGTGCTGTCCGTATCACCATCATAGCGGCGTGACTTGGCTTCGGTCTTGGCAAAGTTGTAGCCGAATACCAATTCATGACTGCGACCGAACAGAGAATATTCACCCCTAGCCATCAGGTCTATGCCGTTTTCTTTGGTATCAGTGTTAAACCTAGCTGCTCCTCCAACGTAGAAACCGTGCGGAGCGCTATGATCCACTACGTTAATCAAGCCAGTCGAAGAAGGATTTGTCATCCCTGAAATCAGCTCTCTGGAAGTATAGTCTCGATGACTCACGGTTGCTTTGACTACCCAATCGTTGTCGAAACGGTGCTCTAGGTCGGCAAATATCCGCTGGGTTTTTTGATCGCGATACGCCCACTTATCTGCTGGATTGGTATCGCGCTTGAATTTGGCAATCGACCCATCAGTGAAGATGGTCGGCAAATGCGAGTTGGTAGTCGCATCGTTATTGTTCTGTTGGTAGTCTAGTCCCAGCGAGAGTTTGGTCTTCTCAGTCAGGTCAGCCTCCAGGATGCCATAGAAAATATTCTGTTCGCTACGCGCATAATCCATGAAACTGCCTTGATCCTGCACCACAGAGACTACCCTTCCCCTGATACGGCCATCCTCAATTAATGCCCCTGACAAATCCAGTTCAGCACGATAGTTATCCCACGAGCCGGCCCCCAGCATGAGATGTCCCTGGAACTCGGCCGTTGGAGGCTTACGAACAAAATTAATTACACCTGAGGGATAACCCGCACCATTCAATAATCCAGTTGCCCCTTTGAGCACTTCGACACGGTCATAGATTGCAGCATTGGTGATACTGTAGTTATCACGCACATTACCTCCATCACTGGATAAGCTGGGCACTCCATCAAACTGGAAATTCTCTACCTGAAAGCCTCGTGCGTAAAAACTATACCCTTCCGTATTCTCACGATTCACGGTAATGCCTGGCGTCTGCTGTAATACATCCGCAATATTGGTTAGCCCTTGATCATCCATTTGCTGACGCGTAATGACACTGACTGATTGCGGCGTTTCACGCAGGGAGCGATTGAATCGTGTCGCGGCCGCTGATGATTTCACGGTATAGGAACCCGTTCCTTCGCTCATGGTGTTTTTATCACTGGCAGCAGAGACCTGCACTTCTGGCAGTGTTACTGCATCACTTGTCTTTTCGCCGGAAACTGTCTGGGTTTTTTGCAACAGATAAACACCCGTTGTTGTGTTGACAGCTTGCAAGCCAGTGCCGGCCAGAAGTGCATTAAACCCCTGCTGCACGCTATAAGAACCGCTCAATCCTGGACTCGTTTTACCATCCACCAGCGCTGGCGGCAACGTAACACTAACGCCTGCAGCGCCTGCAAACTCACTGAGCGCCTGCTCCAATGGGCCAGCCTTGACATGATACTTGCCAGCTTGACTATGCTCCTCTGCAAATGCAGTAACAGCAGAACACAAGGCAGTGCTGGTCATGGCAAAAATAAGAAGCGCACCTTGTACCGCCTGGCGCAGAAGATGGCGTTGATGTTGCGGTTGCATGAATTCCCCTTTAGTGAATATGAATAAGAATTGCTTTCAATTCACTTCACACGCCAGATCGGCGAAGGGGACAACAATTGGAAAATTTTCTGGCTATATTGCCGTGGGATCTCAAGCTCCGGCACTGGGCGCATTGAAAGTGACCCAATACCGCGTGAGGTAGCTGACTTTCACAGGCAACACCATGGGCAGGCTGGCGAATACCTGGTCAGTATCGGCAAGCTGGAACGCACCAGAAATCTTTAGCTCCGCCACTTCCGGCGCACAGCGCACCACGCCCGGCCGGTAGCGTGCTAGTTCGGCGGCGAAATCGGCGAGGCGCATTTCGCGCGCATGGAGGATGCCTTGCGTCCAGCTATCAGCATTGGGCGCCACTGCCGAAGGCGGCATGATGGCCTCGTCATTGAAGCGCGTTTGCCAGCCTGCCTGTATCACGCGCCGCTCGCCCTCGCGCGTGGTGATTTCCACCGCGCCTTCCAACACGGCAAGCTGGATCTCTTCCGCAGACTGCCGCACGATAAAGCGCGTGCCCAGCGGCTTCAATTGCCCATGCCGGGTGGCGACCACCAGCGGACGATATGCCGGATGCCCCGCGGGCGTTTGGCCCTTGCCGGTCTGGATCAGCACTTCGCCCGTTTCCAGCACTATCAAGCGCCGGTTGGCATCCAGTATGGTATTGATGCCGGTGGAGGTATTGAGGTGCACTGCAGTGCCATCGGCAAGCTGGATCTGCCTGCGCTCGCCGGTGCGCGTGCTGTATTGCGCCAACCGCAGGCGAACCGGCTCGCTGCGCCAGCCCTGCCAGCCGGCCGTCCCTGCCACAACTAGCACCGCCAAGGCCTTGACCGCGCGGCGGCGGCTTTCCAGGTGGCTGCGCTGCAAGGTGGCATGCGCTAGCTTGCCTGGCAAGGCTCCCAACATGGCGCTCACCTGCTGCGCCCGCTGCCAGGCGGCCTCGTGCATGGGGTCCGCTTCGCGCCATACAGCGCATGCCTGACGGTCTGCTTCAGTGGCTTCATGCTCCTGCAGCCGGAAAAACCATTCCGCTGCTTGCAGGGCAATCGTTTCATTCATTGCCGTCATGCGGAAAGCAATATGCAACGCGCCATCGCCTGCACCATGTAGCGCTTGATGGTACGCTCGCTGGCTGCCAGCTGCTGAGCGATCTGGGCGTAAGTCATGCCTTCGAGCTGCGCCAGCAGGAACGCCGCCCGCACCTTGGCAGGCAAGCCGTCGAGCATGCTGTCGATCTGCTGCAGGGTTTCGAGGATCACCAGCCGGTGCTCGGGAGAAGGCGCGGATAAGTCCGGCATGAGCGCCAGGGAATCGAGATAGGCCTGCTCCAGGGCACGCCTGCGGTAGAGGTTGGCCACCAGGCGCTTTGCCACCACGGTAAGGTAGGCGCGCGGCTCCTGCAATTGCCAGCCTGACTTTTTCTCGGCAATATGCTCCGGCGCCGTCAGGATGCGCATGAACGTATCCTGCGCCACGTCTGCCGCATCCGCGGCATCGCCCAATTTGCGCCGCAACCAGTCCTGCAACCAGCCGTGATGGTGGGTATAAAGAAGTTGCAGCGATTGCCGCTCCTGGTCGATAGACATTTGCCTAGCCAAAAATAAGAATTGTTCTCATTTTAATGCAAATCCAGGCCAAATGCATGAGGCGAAATAGTTGTCCACTTCGCTTTAAGGCAGGTATGGCTGCAGCTTGCTCCAATCCAGATGCTGCTCCACTTCATCGGCCAGCCGCTCCAGGCTGGCCTCGCGCACGGCGATGTAATCGTAATGGGCGATTTCTTCCTGCGTCTGTTTAAGCTGGTTGTAGCCTGCCCAATCCAATAAGGCCCGGGTCGCTTCGGCATAGTCGAACAGGCCGTGCAGGTAAGTGCCCGCTATCTGGCTGTCTTCGGACAGTGCGCCTTCTGCCTGCGTACCGATATAGAGCAAAGGCCGCTTCAAGGCTGGGCCGTTGCTGACGCCCATGTGAATCTCATAGCCAATCACGGTAGCGTCGGCAAAGGTGAGCTTGCCCTCGACTTCCTTGAGGTGTTTTTCCTTGGTGAGCGTGGTTTCCATCTCCAGCCAGCCGAAGCCGTCGCTGGATCCCGCATCGCCTTCGATGCCATGAGGGTCGTGGATTTTGCGGCCGAGCATCTGAAAGCCGCCGCAAATGCCCAGCAGCTTGCCGCCGTAGCGCAGGTGGCGGGAGATTTTCTCGCGCCAGCCGTGGGATTCCAGCACTGCCAGGTCGCCGCGCACGTTCTTGCTGCCCGGCAGGATGATGAGGTCGGCTGGCGGCACCGGCTCGTTGAGCTCTATGAACTGGAAATCGACATGCGGGTGCATGCGCAGGGCGTCCATGTCGGTATGGTTGCTGACGTGCGGCAGGACCGGGGCAATCACGCGCAGCCAGGTCTGCGGCTTGTCCGGCGTATCTCTCGCCACGGAATCCTCGGCTTCGAGATGCAAGTTGCGCAGATAGGGCAGCACGCCGAGCACGGGAATGCCGGTTTCCTGCTGCAGCCAGTCTAGCCCGGGCTGCAGCAACGCGATATCGCCGCGAAAACGGTTGATGACGAAGCCGATGATGCGCTTTCTCTCCGACTCGGAGAGTAGCGCCAGGGTGCCGACGATATGGGCGAACACGCCGCCGCGGTCGATATCGGCGATCAATATTACCGGGCAATCCGCCGCCTCGGCGAAGCCCATGTTGGCAATGTCGTTCTGCCGCAGGTTAATTTCCGCCGGGCTGCCCGCGCCCTCGACGATGATGCATTCATATTGTTCGCGCAGGCGCTGCCATGAAGCCAGTACGGCTTCCCGCGCCTTGGGCTTGTAGGCGTGGTAGGCCGTTGCTTCGAGGTTGGTCAGCACCTTGCCGTGGATGATCACTTGGCAGCCGGTGTCGGTATTCGGTTTGAGCAATACCGGGTTCATGTCGGTATGCGGCAACAGGCCGCACGCCTGCGCCTGTACGGCCTGCGCGCGGCCGATCTCGCCGCCGTCGCTGGTCACGGCGGAATTGAGCGCCATGTTCTGCGGTTTGAATGGCGCGACGCGCACGCCCCTGCGGTACAATACTCGGCATAACGCAGCCACCAGCGTGCTCTTGCCCGCATCCGAGGTGGTGCCCTGAACCATCAATGTGTTGGCATATGTCATTGGCCCATTATCCCACTACTTTTCTTACAACCCCAGCCCTGCTGCTCGCTGCATTGCTATTGGATCGGCTGCTGGGCGAGCCAGGACGCTGGCATCCGCTGGTGGGGTTCGGCAACCTGGCATCCGCGCTGGAAAAGCGTCTCAACCGCCAACATGCGCCTTTCATCGCGCGCCTGCTGGGCCTGCTGGCCTGGCTAGCATTATTGCTGCCGGCGTTTGTCTTGGCCGTCTGGCTCACGCACCTTGCCCATCGCTGGCTGCCCGCTTTTGGCTGGCTGCTCGACATCGCGCTGCTGTATCTCTCCATTGGCGCGCGCAGCCTCAAGGAGCATGCCCTACGGATCTACCACGCACTCGCACAACAGGATTTGGCCGCCGCGCGCCATGCCGTGGGCATGATCGTGAGCCGCGACACGGCAGCGCTTGATAAACGTGAAATTGCCACTGCCAGCGTGGAATCGGTGCTGGAGAACGGCAATGATGCGATTTTCGGCGCGATCTTCTGGTTTATATTGCTCGGCGGCAGTGGCGCGCTGCTGTTCCGCCTCGCCAATACGCTGGATGCCATGTGGGGCTACCGCACGCCGCGCTTCCTGTATTTCGGCTGGGCCGCCGCCCGCCTGGACGACCTGCTCAACCTCGTTCCTGCCCGATTGACCGCTTTGAGCTACGCGCTTTGCGGGCATACCAGGAGCGGATTCTCGTGTTGGCGGCAACAGGGCGGGCGATGGTACAGCCCGAATGCAGGCCCAGTGATGGCGGCAGGGGCAGGCGCGCTGCACGTGACGCTGGGCGGCAAGGCGCGCTACCACGGGCAGGACAAGGTACGCCCCACGCTGGGAATCGGGCCGGCTGCCTCGGCTGCGAGCATCCATGCCGCGGTGCGGCTGGTGGATCGCAGCATCGCGCTCTGGTGCCTGGTCATTTTCGTCATGTATGCATTGATCGGGGCATACCATGCTTGAGCACGGCGGCAACCTGCATGCAGCCAGCCAACAATATGGCATTGCACCCGAGGACTGGCTGGACCTTTCCACCGGCATCAACCCGCACGGCTACCCAGTGCCGGACATCCCCCCGTCGGCGTGGCAGCGCCTGCCGGAAACCGACCAGCAACTCGAGCGCATCGCGGCAAACTATTATGGCGCCCGGCACCTGCTGACCACCTCCGGCTCGCAGGCCGCGATCCAGGCGCTTCCGCGAATGCGCGGACCATGCCGCGTCACCGTGCTTGGCCCCATGTATGCGGAGCACGCCCACGCATGGCGGCAGCAAGGGCACCAAGTCAATGAAATCGACAACTTGCCTGACACGAACATCCTTGCTGAAACCGATGTGTTGCTGGCGTGCAACCCCAACAATCCCACTGCCCGCCTGATTGCGCCCGGCGCGCTTCTGGAGTGGCATCAAGCCCTCTCGCAGCACGGGGGCTGGCTGATCTTGGACGAAGCCTTCATGGACAGCACCCCGGAATATAGCCTGGCGGCATACAGCCATCAGCCCGGGCTCATCATCCTGCGCTCTCTGGGGAAATTCTTTGGCCTGGCCGGCGCGCGCGTGGGCTTTCTGCTGGCAGAAACACCGCTATTGAACCGTGTTGCCGATATATTGGGCCCCTGGACCGTCACCGGCCCAGCCAGGATAGTAGCCCAGGCCGCACTGGCCGATCATTCGTGGCGGCAGCATAATCGCGCAAGGCTGTTGGCTGAAAGCCAACAATTGGCGGATATGCTGCAGCAGTCCGGCCTGCCGCCGCTCAATGGCTGCGCGCTGTTCCAATGGCTGAGGGTGGAGCATGCGGAGCACCTGCATGTGCAATTGGCGCATCAAGGCGTCTGGACACGGCATTTCCCGGCACGGCAGGGATTGCGGTTTGGCTTGCCCCCTGCGGACGGTTGGCAGAAACTGGCAGCGGCGCTAGCTAACTTGCACATTTAAACCATCGCAGCATCGACATCTCAGCGATTGACGTAGGCCACCCTGGTCAACCGTTCTTCCACGATGATCTTGCTCACGCTGGCATAGTCGATCTGCAGCTTGAAGGTATGCACCAGCGGCAGGTCCAGCGCATAGCCGGCCAGCGCCCGGATGACGCCCGCATGCGTGAACACCAGGGCCGGCCGTTCATGATGCTGCAAATCTGCAACAAAGGATTGCGCGCGCTGGGAAAGCTGCAGGAAGGACTCCCCATTCGGCGGCACGTGCCGCACATGGTCCTCCGCCCATACGTCCACCAGCCCGCGCGGGATATCGTTCCAGGATTGCATTTCCCAATCGCCGAAGTTCAGCTCCTTGAGCCTGGCATCAGCTTGCACCGCCATCCGCGGGCTGAATGTGGCGGCTACCGACTCGGCCAGTTTCATGCAGCGTTGCAAGGGGCTGCTGTAAATAGCAGGATGCTTGAGGTGCTTGAGCTTGGGGTACAACGCATCGAATTCGGCAAGAAACGTCTCCGTGACGTCAATGTCGCTATGCCCGTAGCATGTGCCGGGCAGAACATCCGGCGTCGTATGACGCACCAGGTAAATTTCCAATTACATACTCCACATATCAGGATGCCAGAATCAAAACGCCGAGATAAAACGCCAGCTCAGTGAGCTGCTGCATGGCGCCCAGGCAATCGCCCGTATAACCTCCCAGGCGCTGCCTTAGCTTGAAGCTAAACCAGAGCCAGACAAGCACGACCGGCAGCAACGCCAGCCACAGCCTGGCCGGCAACAATACCATTGGCGCCAGGCCCGACACTGCGGCAATCCATAGGCTCGCGACCGACGGCTTGGCCGCCAAAGGCTTGGCTTTGCCCTCCTCCCGCACGTATTCCTGGGTGGCCATCACCAGCACGGCGGCAAGCCGGCTCGCGGCATGGGCCGCCAAGAGGACGAACGGCACCAATTCAATCCTGATATGGTCAAGGCTGGCAAATTTAAGCAGCAAAGCCAGAAAAAGCGCTATCGCGCCATAGCTGCCGATGCGGGAATCCTTCATGATGACCAGCGCTTGTTCTTTCGTCCAGCCGCCACCCAGGCCGTCCATGGTATCCGCCAACCCATCCTCATGGAACGCGCCGGTCAACCATGCCGTCGCCGCCATGCTGAGGACGATAGCCACCGTTGCGGGCAATATTTGCAAGCTCAAATACAATACCAGCGCCGCCGCCGACCCGACGAGAATGCCCACCAGCGGGAAATAGCGTGCCGCATCGTTCAGCTCGGCGGAATCAAAATTCTGGATGGCGGGCACCGGCAGGCGCGTGAAAAAGCCCAGGGCCAGAAGGAGCAAACGCCACTGCTGGCTCATGAAACACCCTGCCGGCTGATGTTGGCAGAGTCGAACGAGGCCATCTCATTGAGGAAATTCACGGCAGCCTGCACCAGAGGGTACGCCAGCGCAGCGCCAGTCCCCTCTCCAAGGCGCAAGCCAAGGTTGAGCAAAGGCTTGGCCTCCAGTTGCTCCAGCACCAGTTTATGACCCGCCTCGTCGGAACAATGCGCGAAAATACAGTACTCCAATATAGCGGGAGCTATCCGGCTCGCCACCAGCAAGGCCGCCGTCGCGATAAAGCCGTCGATCAACAGGGCGACCCGCTGTTCTGCAGCGCCCAACATCGCGCCCACCATCATGGCGATCTCGAATCCGCCAAAAGTCGCCAGCACCGCCGAAGGATCTTTATTGTCCACCTGATGGCGTGCTATCGCCCGGCGGATCACGTCCGCCTTGTGGGCCACGCCGGCGTCATCCAGGCCCGTGCCGCGACCGACGCATTGCTCCACCGGCAAATTGCACAGCACCGCGACAATGGCCGAAGCGGAAGTGGTATTGCCGATTCCCATCTCACCGAACCCCATCACATTGGTGCCGGCATCGGCTTCCGCCTGTGCGAGCTTGTAACCGTTGACCAGGGCCTGGTTGCACATATACGGGCACATGGCGGGCATCTTGAGGAAGTTACTGGTTCCCATGCTGACCTTGGCACGAATCAGCTCCGGATGCGCCGAGAACTCATGGCACACCCCGGCATCCACAATCCTGATCCGCATCCCATACTGGCGCGTAAACACATTGATCCCCGCGCCGCCATTCAGGAAGTTCATCACCATCTGCCGCGTGACTTCCTTTGGATATGGGCTAACGCCTTCCTCGACCACCCCATGGTCGCCCGCGAACACCAGCATGGCCGGACGTTGCAGGACAGGCGTCAATGATTGCTGGATCAGGCCAAGCTGCAACGCCAGGCCTTCAAGCTGACCCAATGCACCTCTCGGCTTGGTTTTATTGTCGATCTTGGCTTGCAGCGCGGCTTTCAGACCGTGGTCCAATGGGGATATCGCAAATTCTGGCAATGGCAGTGGTTGGTGACTCATGAAATTTACTTTTTAAATCAAGCCTGGAGCATACCCGAGCACGCAACTTTTTTAAACCATGGGAATAAAACACGAATTTTTTCGATCCCAGCTAGACGAAACGCCGAAGTTTGCTATAATGCTGGCCTTGCGTGAGCTCAAGAGCCAACGTAATAAGTAAGTATATGGCCAGGTAGCTCAGTTGGTAGAGCAGCGGATTGAAAATCCGCGTGTCGGCAGTTCGATTCTGCCCCTGGCCACCAAGGAATACCAAAGGGTTAGCTTCAGTGATGAGCTAGCCCTTTTTCATTACTAGGCAATGCCTGATAAACACCTACGATTCCTGAGCAATCTTGCAGCCTATTCCGGCCCTAGAGTCTGCGCAATTGAAAGCGCATGCAGTGACAAGAGAATCGACCACTGATTCATACCTTTTGCCACTCTCCATCAAGAATGGTCACATAATCTTGCGATGAGTTATCAACCATTACACGCATTCCTTATCAATATATTGCCTGCCACACACGAAATGTGCTCTCGATAAAATCACTCCGACATCCAATAACATGCAATGGATGCCGGAATAGCCACAACCTCTCCAATGGCTGAATTTTCTTCCTGAGGCTCCTTACTATGTTTGCCTGGCTTCATTACAGGAATACGCCTGAAATCTTCCCAGCGCTGGGTAATCACATACCCCCTGCGGCACCTGCCTTTCAGGCGAGCTGGCGTGATTGGAGTATCCTGATATTTCACTTCAAACGGCACGAGGCGGTCTAAGATGCTGGTGACGATATCCACTTCCTGCTTGCTCTTGCCATCAATCCAGTAAGAAAACTCTGGAGTTTCACGCCAGTATGTTCACACCTTCCAATTGCCCACACAAGGTGGGAATGTCGAGAATACCGCCATCATGACCCGGTAAAGGCACGCTAGGCACCAACACCTTGATCTTCCGCAAGCAAGGCAACAGGTTGAAAAGCAAGAACGAGATCCGCATTGCGGCACTTTTTCGCGATGCGCCGGAAGCATTCCTGCGCATGATCGTGGTTGCATGAACTCTCTCACCTGAAAGAACACGACCACAACAAGGCGTTCTACCAGCTATGCCACTATATGGAGCCTAGCTATCTCCAGTTGGAATTCGATATGCGGGTATGGCTGACTTGGCGCGAGCACAAGCATGTTTAGCTACCAATGGGCGGCAACCGCATCAATGGCTCAAGAAAAGACTAGTGTATGGTTATGGTAAGATGGCGCGCTCTTTCTTCAGTTGTTTGGATTTCTCATGGCCAGCCACACCGACATCGACGCGCAAGAGCTGCATGCGTTGCTTTCCTCGCAAAAAGCCATCCTCGTCGATGTGCGTAACGATGACGAGGTGGCGCGCGGCGTGATCGAAGGCGCCATGCACTTGCCCATGATGGTGATTCCCGGCATGGGGAGCCTATTGTGCGAGCATGAGGAAACCCCGCTGGTGTTCTATTGCCATAGCGGCATCCGATCCGCACAGGCAGCGGCATTCATCGCAGGCAACATGGAACGCGGGAATGTGTATAACCTGCGTGGCGGCATCCTGGCCTGGGCCAATGCCGGCTATACTTTTGTCACAAAAACGGATTGATCATGGAATTTCATCAAGAACTCGATGCGCGCGGGCTCAAATGTCCGCTCCCCATCCTGCGCTGCAAGAAGGCGCTGGCTGATGTTGGTTCAGGAGAGATACTGAAAGTCATCGCCACCGATCCCGGCTCAGTCAAAGATTTCCAGGCCTTTTGCAAACAGACCGGCCATGAAATGCTGTCTGTCGGTGAAGATGGCAATGCTCCTCAGAAAGAGTTCATCTTCCATATCAGAAAAAGAGTGGCGTGACTGCTTAGTGGGGTACAGCCGCCCTGCCGTGGGTTGCCACCACCAGGGAACTCAGCAAGGTCGTGAACAATACCTTGCGCCAGATCGCCGGGATGATGGAACCCTTGAGCGAGAACAGCAGGACACGGGCACTGGGATTTTGCGGTTGCGTAATCATGAAACGTCCTTTTATTCAGCGCCCGGCTTGCCTTATTTCAGCTTGGCAAGTTGCGCCTGCAGTTTTGCCACTGTGTCGCTGAATGCCGCCAGCCTGGCTTTTTCCTGCTCGACCACGGCGGCTGGCGCACGCGCCACGAAGCCTTCATTGCCCAGCTTGGCCTGCGCCTTGGCGATTTCCGCCTCAAGGCGGCTGATTTCCTTGCCCAGGCGCTCCTTCTCGGCGGCGACGTCGATCTCGATCTTGAGCATGAGCTTGAAATCGCCTGCCAATGCCACCGGCGCTTCCGCCTCGGGTAGGTCGGCCATGATCTCGACTTCGCTCAGCTTGGCCAGCGCCTTGAGGTAAGGCGCATAGATTGCCAGCTTGTCGTTGTCGCCCACAGCGATCAGCGGCACGCGCGCGGCGGGCGACACGTTCATCTCGCCGCGCAGGCTGCGGCAGGCATCCACCGATTCCTTGAGCAAGGCGACCCAGGCTTCGGCCTGCTCATCCAGCTTGGCCGGCTGGCTGATCGGGTATTGCTCCAGCATGATGCTGGGGCCGGTGCGGCCGGACAGCGGGCCCACGGTCTGCCAGATTTCCTCGGTAATGAACGGCATCAGGGGATGCGCAAGGCGCAGGACGGTTTCCAGCACGCGCAGCAGGGTGCGGCGCGTAGCGCGCTGCTGCGCCTCGCTGCCGTTCTGCAATTGCACCTTGGCCAGCTCCAGGTACCAGTCGCAATATTCATCCCAGACAAACTTGTAGATGGCTTGCGCCACGTTGTCGAAACGGTATTCGGCAAAGCCGCGCTCGATGTCGGCCTCGGTGCGCTGCAATAGGCTGACGATCCAGCGGTCGGCCTGCGAGAAGTCCAGGTAGCCCTCGGGCTGGGTCTTGCAGTCTTCCAGGCCGCAATCCTTGCCCTCGGTGTTCATGAGCACGAAGCGGGTGGCGTTCCACAGCTTGTTGCAGAAGTTGCGGTAGCCCTCGCAGCGCTGCAGGTCGAACTTGATGTCGCGGCCGGGCGAGGCCAGCGAGGCGAAGGTGAAACGCAAGGCGTCGGTACCGAACGCGGGAATGCCTTCCGGGAATTCCTTGCGCGTTCGCTTCTCGATCTGCTCGGCCTGTTTCGGGTTCATGAGGCCGGTAGTGCGCTTCTTCACCAGCTCCTCGATGCCGATGCCGTCGATCAGGTCGATCGGGTCGAGCACATTGCCCTTGGACTTGGACATCTTCTGCCCTTCAGCATCGCGGATCAGGCCGTGCACATAGACGTCGTGGAACGGAATCTTGCCGGTGATATGCTTGGTCATCATCACCATGCGCGCCACCCAGAAGAAGATGATGTCGAAGCCGGTCACCAGCACCGAGGACGGCAGGAATTGCTGCAAGGCTAGGTTGGCCTTGTCCTTTTCCTCGTCGCCGGTCCAGTCCAAGGTAGAGAACGGCCACAGGGCGGAGGAATACCAGGTATCCAGCACGTCTTCGTCACGCTTCAGGTTGCCGCGGTAACCATCGTTGGCGGCGAGCTGGATCGCCTCGGTTTCGTTGTGCGCGACATAGACCTTGCCGTCATCGCTGTACCACGCGGGAATCTGGTGCCCCCACCAGAGTTGGCGCGAGATACACCAATCCTGGATGTTGTTGAGCCACTGGTTGTAGGTGTTGACCCAGTTTTCCGGCACGAAACGGATTTCGCCGTTGGCGACCACTTCCAGCGCTTTTTCGGTAATGCTCTTGCCGTCCGCGCCCGGCTTGCTCATGGCGACGAACCACTGGTCGGTGAGCATGGGCTCGATCACGACGCCGGTACGGTCGCCGCGCGGCACCTTGAGTTTGTGCTTATCGACCTTGACCAGGAAGCCTTGGCCTTCGAGGTCGGCCACCACCTGCTTACGCGCGGCAAAACGCTCCAGGCCCTGGTATTGCACCGGCGCGGCATCGTTGATATGGCCGTCCAATGTGAGGATGCTGATCATCGGCAGCTTGTGGCGCTGGCCCACGGCATAGTCGTTGAAATCGTGCGCAGGCGTCACCTTGACCACGCCGGTGCCGAACTCGCGATCCACGTAGTCGTCCGCAATCACCGGAATCTCCCGGTCGCATAACGGTAGCTTGACGTGCTTGCCAATCAGGTGCGCATAACGCTCGTCCTCGGGATGCACCATTACGGCGACGTCGCCGAGCATGGTTTCAGGACGCGTCGTGGCGACAGTCAGTTCGCCATTGCCGTCCGCCAATGGATAGCGGATATGCCAGAGATGTCCGTCTTCCTCCTCGGAAATCACTTCGAGGTCGGAAACGGCAGTATGCAGCTTGGGGTCCCAGTTCACTAGGCGCTTGCCGCGATAAATCAGGCCCTCGTTATACAGCCGCACGAAGGTTTCCGTCACGGTATGCGACAAGCCCTCGTCCATGGTGAAACGCTCGCGGCTCCAGTCCGGCGAGGTGCCCAGGCGGCGCATTTGCTTGGTGATGCTGCCGCCGGAATATTCCTTCCACTCCCAGACCTTTTCGAGGAATTTCTCGCGGCCGAGGTCGTGGCGGCTGACGCCTTGCGCATCGAGCTGGCGCTCGACGACGATCTGCGTGGCGATGCCGGCATGGTCGGTGCCCGGCTGCCACAGGGTGTTGTCGCCGCGCATGCGGTGATAGCGCGTCAACGCGTCCATGATAGTCTGGTTGAAACCGTGCCCCATATGCAGCGTGCCCGTCACATTGGGCGGCGGCAGCAGGATGCAGAAGTTGTCTTGTTTGCTGGAATCCAGCCCGGCTGCATAGTAGCCGCGCTCTTCCCAGAATTGGTACCAGCGGCTTTCTATGTTCTTGGGTTCAAAGGATTTATCCAGGGTTTGGCTTGCAGTGGTATCGGTAGTCATAGGGGTGGGATTTTAGCATAGCGCATTCATGCGAAAACGCTGTCACGCTAAAAACCGGCCCGACTGCAAATGCAGCAACGCCAGCATGAGCGCCACGAACACCAGCCCATGCAGCCAACATAACAATAAATAACGCCGCTTGAGGCGCTGTGGCGACAGGCTGGAAAGCAGGAACAGGCGGCCGTCGGCTGGCGCCCGCATTACATGCACGCCGGGCGCGGTGCGCAATTCGCGATGCTGCCTCTCCACCTCGCGCGCGGCGGCCCGGCGCGCCAGCTCCCACTCCTTGAGGTCGATCTCGCCGTTGCCGTCCAGGTCAAAGCGTTCCAGCAGGCCGGCTTTGTCGCGTTTCCATTCCGCAAGCAATTCGGAAACATCCTCCTTCTGGTTAAGCAGCATATTCGCGCCGCCCACCGTGGTAAATTCTCCCAGCACGTAAATCGACCCGGCAAACAGGATATCCTCCACGCGCTTGTAGTCCGCGGCATAGCTGACCCTGCGTTCCGGCCCGATGACCTCCGCATGGTCAGGGTCGACGAAGCACTGGCCCGAACCGTCGCTGATGACGAAGGTTTCATGGCTGGCGCCTTCATGCGTCAGGCGCCAATGCCTGCGGTCGTGACGCTGGAATACCTGGAAGCGGTACCAGACGCAGCGTACCGAAGAAAACGGACTGATGATCAAGTGCTCGGGATCGGGCACTGCGCGGCCATACAATTCGACATAGCCCTGCGCGGCAGAGCCGATGCGCGAAGTAGGCAGGTCCGCAATCGCGCGGTTGCGCCTGTAGTTGCCAGCCCAGGCCACCAGGCTGACCAACGCGGCGAGTGCCAGGCAAACCGTCCATACCCGGAGGTTATTCGACTGGGCGGCCACCGCAAGCAACAGCAGGTAGGCAGCGCCGCCCAGGCAATCCAGGTAATAGCTGCGCCAGCCGCGCCACATGAACCGCATCGGTTAATTGAGAAACTTATTGCTTGAAACGCGCCGCGATATCGACATCCTTGAGCTCGCTGCGGGCGAAACGCAGCATGGCCTCGTGATTGAAGCCCAATGTGCGGGCCACCAGCAGGTCGGGAAATTGCGCGATGCGCACATTGTGCAGGTTGACGCTTTCGTTATAGAACTCGCGCCGGTCGGCAATCGCGTTTTCAAGGCTGCTGATGCGCGCCTGCAAATGCAGGAACTGCTCGTTGGCCTTGAGTTCTGGATAGGATTCCGCCACGGCAAACAACGTCCCCAGCCCGGCGCGCAATGCGCTTTCCGCCGCGCCCAAAGCCGCGACGTCATGATGCTGGCTCGCCTCCTGCACGCGGGAGCGCGCCTGGATCACCTGTTGCAAGGTGGCCTGCTCATGCTGCATGTACTGCTTGCAGGTATCGACCAGCTTGGGCAACTCGTCATGGCGCTGCTTGAGCAATACATCGATATTGGCCCAGGCTTTTTCGACATTGTTCTTGAGGTTGACCAGCCCGTTGTACACCATGATGAAATACACGACAGCGACCACCAGCAATGCCAGCAAGAAAATCTGCATATTCCCTCCCCTTTTTGCAGGCAGTGTAATCCGCTTCCTCGCACTCAGGCAACGCCGTCAAACAAAAAGCCAGCATTGCTGGCTTTTTGTCTTCGTGCCTCAAACCCTAGCTAAGCATTTTGCGCCGCGCAGCAAACCCTACCAGTCCCAGGCCAGCAAGCATCAATCCATACACGCTAGGCTCCGGCACCGGGGCCAAGGTCGCCGTGAATGCCAGGTCGCCGCCCAGGGTGGTATTCCAATCCGTCCCGGTCAGCTGGCTGCGATCGTTGCCGTTATTCAAGTAAACAAACGTACCGCCCTCATATGCCGTATCGGGAGCAAAGCCCCATTCGTTGGTGCTTTCCACGCCGCCCTGGATACCGGAAGTAGTGAAATAAAGCACATATTGGCTATTGGCTTGCAAATTCACGGAAGGATACGCCGTGATCTCGGTATATTCGCTCGAGCCAGTGAAGCGGAACGGGTCGGACTGATAAAGAATCTCTCCAACCCTTGAACCAGTCCAGGTCCCGACTTCAATGGTGAATGGCGCATTCAGATCGGTCAGGATAAAAGAGAAAGACTCCAAGACCTGGGCCTGGTCGCCAATAGTGATAGTCTGGCCATAGGTAGCCGTATCCGGCGTACCGAATGGCGAGACTTCTCCATCCCATTGATCTATGGTGCTGATGGTAGTGGCGGCATGGACTGCCGGCGTAAATGCCAATGTCAAAACAAAACCCAATGCGGGAAATTTCATCACGACCTCCTTGATGTTGAATGAACTGAGACAACTCGTGCTTAAAAATTCCCCCCCGTTGGGTGACCATATTGCCAGGGTAAAGTTCTGGTACGATGACGGACTAAACACTCAACGGGACACAATCAAGATGCTGGAACCGCTCTGGATATGGGGCATACTCGGATTAGCCCTGATCGCGCTGGAAATGCTGACGGGCACCCTGTATATACTCTGGTTCGGTATCGCGGCGCTCTGCCTGGCATTACTCACCTACCTGCTCCCGGCATTGGGCACCGCCTGGCAATTATTGATCTTTGCTGCGCTGTCATTGGGCTCGCTCGCAATCTGGAAGCAGTTCTATCGCCGCGAACAGGACGATTCCAGCATCGGGCAATCGCGCGGCGATGAAATCGGCCGCACCGGCATCATCATCGAGCCGGTCAGCCCAAGGCAGAACGGCCTGATCGAGTTCGCCCAGGGCGTGCTGGGGAGCCGCCAATGGGTCGCCATCGCCAATGAGGAAATCGAGGCTGGCGCCGAAGCCGTCGTCGTGGCGGTGGAAGGCAACCGCCTGCGCGTCAGCAAGAAAACCACCGGATAATATCCACAAGGAGAAACCATGTTCGAATTCGCATTTGTATTGATCGCAGCCGTCGCCGTCCTGGCGTGGAAAGGCATCCGCATCGTGCCGCAGGGCGAGGAGTGGGTGGTGGAGCGCCTGGGCAAGTTCAACGCCGTGATCACCCCCGGCCTGCACATCATCAACCCGATCTTCAGCAAGGTGACCTACAAGGTCACCACCAAGGACATCATCCTCGACGTGCCCGAACAGGACGTCATCACCAAGGATAACGCCGTCATCCTCGCCAACGCCGTCGCTTTTATCAAAGTGACCAACATCGAGCGCTCCGTCTACGGCATCGAGGATTTCCGCGAAGCCATGCGCAACATGGTGCAGACCAACCTGCGCTCCATCATCGGCGGCATGGACCTCAATGAAGCCCTCACTTCGCGCGAGCGCATCAAGAGCGAACTGAAAAATGCCATTGCCGACGAGGCCGCCGACTGGGGACTCACGGTCAAGTCGGTGGAAATCCAGGACATCAAGCCATCCGTGAACATGCAGAACGCCATGGAGCAGCAGGCATCGGCGGAGCGCGAGCGTGTTGCCGTGGTAACGCGTGCCGAGGGCGACAAGCAATCGCTCATCCTCAACGCCGAGGCAAGGCTGGAAGCGGCCCGCAAGGATGCAGAAGCGCAAAAGGTGGCTGCCGAGGCTTCCGCAGAATCGATCCGCCTGATTGCCGAAGCCGTCAAGCAGAACGACACCTCCGCCACTTTCCTGCTCGGCGACCGCTACATCCAGGCCCTGCAGCGCATGTCCAACGCCAACAACAGCAAGATCGTCGTGATGCCGGGAGACGTGGTCAGCGCTGTCAAGGCATTGGTGGGCGGCAACAAGTAATTATTTGGGCTGGCAAACCGGGCATGCCGGGTCTTTTGCCAGCTTGAGGCTGCGCCATTCCATATTGATCGTATCCAGCAGCAACAACCTGCCCTGCAAGCTCTTGCCCAGGCCCAGCAACAGCTTCATCGCCTCTGCGGCCTGGGTGGTGCCTATCATCCCCACCAGCGGCGCAAACACGCCGTTCTCGGCACAGCGCAGCCCTTCGTCGCCGCCGAGATTGGGGAAAAGGCAATGGTAGCAAGGGCTGTCGTCATGCCGCATGTCGAAGACCGTCACCTGCCCCTCGAACCCGATCGCGGCCCCTGACACCAACGGCTTGCGCAGCTCTACGCACACCTGGTTCACGGCATAGCGCACCGTGAAGTTATCCGTGCAATCGACCACCACATCCGCAACCTGCACCAGCTCGCGCAGGCTTGCCTCGTCCATGCGCTGCTGCAGGGGATTCACCGTCACTTCAGGATTGAGCGTCGCTATCGTTTCCGCAGCCGAGACCGCCTTGTTGCGCCCCACTGCAGCCGTGGTGTGAATGATCTGCCGCTGCAGGTTGGTGAGGTCCACCTCGTCAAAATCGCATATCGTCAGCCTGCCCACGCCGCCTGCCGCAAGATAAAGCGCCACCGGGGAACCCAGCCCGCCGGCCCCGATCACCAGGACATGGCTGTTGACGAGCTGCTCCTGCCCCTCGTAACTGATCTGCGGCAGGAGGATGTGACGGCTGTAGCGGAGAAGCTGGTTATCGTTCATGGAGAGGTCTGCCAGGGATTCACGAGTTGCAATCCCGGAATATTAAGAAAATCCTTGGTGTTGCGAGTAGCGAGTACCAATTGATGACGCAAGGCAATCGCAGCAATCTGCGCATCTTCAGTCGTCATCACGACTCCCTTCAACTGTAACCCTGCCACCAGCAATGCATAGTCCTGCGCGGCAACATGGTCGAAAGCCAGGCAAGCACCGGCAAAATCCTCCTCGAACATCTGGCTGACGGCTGTCGCCAAGGCGTGCTTGCGCTTGCCGTCGGGCAGCAAGGCCACACCCAGCAACATTTCCGCCTGCGTGATCGCACTTGTGTAAAGATTTGCTGCCGGTTGCCGGGCAAACCATGCCATCACCTCAGGCGCTGGCACCGGGCGCATCAATTCCGACAACACATTGGTATCAAGCAGAATCCCGCCCTGCGCCATTATTCATCCATCAATGTCATACGTGCCGGCTGCCGCTGCGGAACCGGCAACGAGTCGATTTCAATGCCGGCAAACCGTTGGCGTACCCGCTCGGCAAAATTCACCTGTGGCTGGCCCGCATCACTGACAGCCCGCAGCAAAATCTCCCTGGCTTCCTGCTCCATGGACCTGCCATGCGCCGCAGCCTGCAGCCGCAGTTTGCTTTTCACGCCCTCATCCAGGTTTCTGATTGTCAAACTCGCCATCATGCCACCTCACAAAATGATTGCAATGCAATCATTGTAATCATTCATGACACGATGAGCAAACCACGCCGGATTATGGCAACTGTCCGGCTTGGATCATGGCGTTGTAGAGGACGTAGGGGGAAATCCAGGTGACAATATCGTCGAAGTCAGCACTGATGTAATCATAAAACTGCCCAGTCTCTCCAAGACTAGACTGGGCTATACCATTCGCACCATCTGAATAAATCACGGCCACCGCATTTTCGATCATGACAGTATTATTTTCATTCAAGACTTTTAGATCAGGGCCCAAACTGGAAAACCCAACATTCGCAATACCATGTACTGTGGTAAAAGCATTAGCAGATGCTTTCGTCACAGCATATCTAATTCGCCGTCCCCAACCATCAAGTGAGAAACCTGCCGCTATTCCCAAAGTTTTGGCTGGTAAATATCCAACTGCAATAGCGTTCGTGGTACATTCACCGCCAGCGACCTCTTCTTCTCCAGGGAGTCTAGTCCCTCCATCTATTGCAGGACACGGCAAACGCCCATTAGCTTGGGCAAACCCGATCAAGGCTTTTTGAGCAATTTCCAATTGACTTTCTGTGTGGCGTAAAAATCCCGCCTCTCTTTGTGCAGTAACAGGTAGCACTAATGCAGTAATCACAAACCCAAGAATGACCAGAACTACGGCCATTTCCACCAAGGAAAAACCGTGAGATGGTCTCTTAATTTTGCAATAAAGCTTCATTGTCTCCATGCTACAGCGCCATCAAACTTATTTACATCATTAAAATTATTAGTAGCTTTTTCTCCACTAGCTAACTCTTTTAAATTTACCCAGCCTCTGGAAAATATCAATTGACTAATATCTTTTATTTCTTGACCATTCCGATTTAGAACTAAACAACTAGAAGGACACACTCCTGCATTATTTGAATTAAATTCCTCAGCTACTACATAAATATACTTATACCACTCGTTAGAGAAATACCAATCTAAATGTTGCGGCCAATCTAAAGGCCTTTTCATTAAAGGTTCATAATAAATTGTAAAATAACTATCTAAAGTAGGCCCCATAGTACCTTTTTTTGTAATCCTGTCCTCCTCAAAAAGTTTGATAGCCTCCTGCCCAGTCAACTTGATAGCATCTCGTCCCATCATCATAATCTCTCGCTCAGAAATGGGGAGGGGCATTGGAATTGTTACACGTAAAATATTCCCTCTTTCATCTTTCAAAACTGTTTCACATGTCATTAATTGATCTTCTGGTTTACAATCAAAAATTACCTGTGCAACATCCCATTTCTTATAATAGTCTTTATCTACAGCACCCGCGATGACATAACTGCCTTCATTATTCCATTTTAAAGATGCATCCAACTTCTTTTTTTCACATCCACTTAAAGTGCATCTGACCATATCTGGCGTGAAATTTAAATTTTTAACTTCCCTCACTACACGCTTCTCAAGAGCACTAATCAATTCATCAATTGTGATATAAACTAAAGTGTCATTAAAATTAATTGAGGCATTTTTCTGAATAAATGTTTGATTATTATCAATGACGCTTTCAAGAAATTGGCTCGCCCCTGCTTTGGTTACTCTATTCTGGTCGCCAATAGGTTCTCCAGGAGCAACCAACACAACTGCAACTCGATCCGACACAGGATTACCATTGGTATCAACAACCTTAAGCCATGGATAAGGTGCTGCAGACAATATTCCTGGGTTAATAATAGGAGGAGAGTCCGTCGCTATTCTCGTACGTACTAAATTTCGTGAAACCGCATACCATATTCTATTACCACTACCATCTCGCAAATCTGCTCCTACGCCATGCCGGGGAGAAACACAGGGTGCAGTTTGTCCATAAATTGGTAATTGCCCAAGCAAAAGACTATCTGACAATTCGGCTATGGGAGCGGACGAACAATCACTTTTCCCATCATACCCCTCCAGATCATCTGCCCGATCAGGAAAAGGCATGATTCCCGGCCATTGAGGATGTGCAACCGACCATGCAAGTAATGCTCCCTTCGCCTCCGCCAACGCCTTCATGGTCTTTTCTTCCTGCCGCGCCTTCATTTCGGCAGCATCGTAAGATCTCACCACCAATGCCGTGACTGCCAAGCCGATAATGAACATGGCAAGCAGCAACGCCGCCCCTCGTTGAGCATGGCGAGAATGGGGAAGATGAGCGGCTGGCATCAGCACTCCTAGCGAATCACGCCCTGTTCAGCCGGGTTGGTCGCCCGCCCGGGTGCCGTCGTGTGAACGTTGCGCTCGATAATTTCCCCGGTGTCAGGGTTGAATATCTGTCCGGCCTTGAGGCGTACTTGGCGCCCGCTTTCATGGATGGTGAGGGGAATGCCCTGCTGGTTGACCTTGCCCACCTGCACTTGGCCATTGTTGCTGCCTTCCTGCAATGGCTGGTGGTTGATCCAGACCGTGCCCTTGCCGCCGTCGCTGCGCTGTATATAGCCTTGGACGCTGAATTCCTGAGGCGTCAAAGGCATGAGAACCTGTTCGGCATCGCCCAGCGTTTCCGGTATCGGCTGTTGCTCCAGCAATTGGCCGCGTTGGCTTTGCCGCAACCTATCCAGGCTATCCCGCTCGGCAGGCGTGGTGAACAACCGGCCAAAGGATTCGGCCGCCGCACTGGCGTGGACGCACAACAACAAGGACAACAGCAGGGCTCTCATCATGGCGTGGCTCCTGGCGTGGATTCGCGCAAGGTCAGCCAGTCTATCTCGCAGGCCACCGACGCTACGGGCGCGAGCATGGTGGTGACGGCGACGCCGCTACGCTCCATGGTGCAATCCCGCACCAGGAAAGGGGTGCTCTGGTTGCGCTTGAGGCCGTCCAGCAATACCAGCAGGTCTCCCTCGTGCAACAAGGGCAGCTCAAGCTTCATGATGGAGCGGTACAGGGTGAAGGGCGCCGTATTGCCGGCGAAGCCCGGCTGATAGGGCGCTTGCGCGCCGATGCTGTACTTGATGCCGAACAGGCGCTGGGATTGGTGGATATTGCGCAGGGCGTCCACCCACTCGATGCGATGCTCCTCGCCGATAAACCCTTCATTGATCAGGCGTTGGTAGACTGGCAGGTAACGGATGATGTTTTCGCGCTCCTGGTCCGAGGACAACAAGCGAGAGCGTGCCTGCATCAACTGGTTCTGTTGTTGTTGCAGCCGTTGTCCGACCTCATTCCGATACGCCTGGGCATACGCCACGATGCCGATGGCAAAGACCAACGCCACCAGCAAGGCGACCAATGGCAACGCCAGCCTTTGCCAATCCTGGCGGTTCAGTTTCATGGCTGCGCTCCCGGTCCAGCTTCGGATGGTCCCGTCTCGGGTTTCAGTACCAGCTTGAGCTTGAACACGGCTTTTTCGTTCCGCGCCGTACGCTCGTCAGTGGTGCTGCCCTGCAGGCTGGAGTAAGAGCTTACATTCACCGGCTGCTGCATGACAGTGGCTTCCTGTACGGCACCGTCAGCCTTTAGTGCCTCGGCGAAACGATGCACTGTTTCCAGTGCGGCCCGGTAATCTCCGTTAAAACCGCGGATTTCACCCGTCATGAATCCAATCTGGTACGCAGTCCCTCCCGCACTGGCTGATTGTTCCGGCTGGGCAGCACCGGCATTTGCCTCATCCTTGATCCCCAGGTCCTGGCTCACCACCCAGCGCAAGCGGTTCAATTGGATGTTGCCCATCTGGTCCATGACGGTGCCCAGCACCTGCATCAACCTGGCCGGACTGGCCGCCTGCTTGAGGATGGCGTCATGCACGCTGGCAGCCACGTGCAAATCCATGCCCTGGATAGGCGTTGCCGGGAAGTTGTTGGCGATTTCGTTATAGCGTTGCTCCTGCTGGCGGGTTTCGACAGCCAGCTCGTTGAGCTGCTTCACGTCCTCGACCGCTTGCGCCAGGTACAGCAAGGTCAGCAGCAACCCCAGGATGGCGACGATCAATGCGGAAAGCACCAAGCCTTTGCGCAGGAATTCCATCCTGTAGGTTTTGACCAGCGGCTCGGGCGCCAGATTGCCCGGCCTGTTCCCGCGGGCGAGCAATTGCATATGCACCAGTTCGGGCAGCTGGCGCACTTGCTCCAGCGACAATCCGCTGCTTTTTGCCAGCCTGGCCAAGTCGATATACTCGCATTGCAGGCCCTGCTCTTGCTGGATATTGCGGCTGATCTGCTCCGCATCTTCCGCTGGCGTCAATACCACCACGCGCAGGGATGTATCGCGCGCAATCAGGCGCTGGCTTAACAGGTAGAGCCTGGCCTTGTCCGTTTCCACCAGGTGGAAATACGAAATCTGCCGGTAAGCCTCGGGCGGTATTTGCACCAGGCGGCTGACGCGCAAGCGCCCCTGGTTGAGATAGCTCTGGCGCAAACCTGACGATAGTTGCTCGCTGAGCAGGATATCGTTGGCCTTGAACTTGAGCTTGTGCAGCAATAGCTGGCTGACCATCGGCAGGCTGTACACGCCGGCAAGCGGTACCTGCTGGCCGATGAGCGCGTCCAGCCAGGGCTGCAGGGATTCCGTATTGCTCAATGCCACGAAAAGGAAGCGGTCGTCACGACGCTTGTCCCGCTCCCGGTTGAGAAACTGCGCCGCCTTGAACGTATTGCCGCGGTATACCTGGTTGAGCTTGCGCTGCAACAGTTCCTTGCGCGAGCGCCCCGAGGTGTGGGGCAGGACTTCCAGGTGAAAATCCTCTTCCAGCGCATCCACCATGAGATAGGTGGGGATGTAATGGTGGTGCGCCAGGAATTCGGTGAATTCGAGATGCCCCTGCGGCTGGTTGGCGAATATCTCTATCCCGCGCAAACGACCAAAACGCCAGCGGCCGGCAATCAGCCGGTCATGCGTTGCGCAAAGAATGAGGCGTTCGAACATAGGGCTATAACTTGAGTTGGCTAAAGGAATCGTACACCGGACCGAGCACCGAGAACATGATCAAGGCCAGGATGGCGCCCAATATCACGGTCAATGCCGGTTCGATCAGCTTGAGCAATTTTTCCACGGACTCGTTGACGTCCCTGTCATAGAAATAGCTGACGTTGAGCAATGCCTTGTCCAGCCCGCCGGTGCTCTCCCCCACGCGGATCATGCGCACCACCAGCGGCGGAAACAGGCCGACGTTGCGGAAACTGTCGCTCATGCTCTCCCCGGCGTTGATCTGCTGCAAGGCGCGGTTCAATGCTTCTGCCACCACGAGGTTGTCCACGACCTCCTCGCAGCTGCGTATGCCGTCCAGCACGGGGATGCCGGTCTGGTACATCAGCGCAAAATAGCGCGAGAAGCGCGCCAGGATGATCTTATTGAGTATGTTCCCCGTCACCGGCAGGTGCAGCTTGATGAAGTCGTAGCGGTAGCGCACTTCCGGGCTGCGATGGATGGCGATGCCAATGATGATGGCTGCCGATACCGGCAAGCCCAGCATCAGCCACCAGTAATCCACCACGGCGTTCGACACCGCAATCAGGATGCGGGTCTGTAGAGGCAGCGCCTGGCCCATATTGCCCAGGAACGATACCATCTGCGGCACCAGATAGGCCATGAGGAAGATCACTGCCGCCATGACGACCACCAGCACGAACATGGGATATGCCAGCAGCTTGCGCGTCTGCGCGATCAGCTCGTCCTGCCATTTGAGGGTATCGGCCAGGTGGCGGAAGATTTCCGGCAGGCGACCGGTCTGCTCCCCGGCCTTGATCAGGCTGACGAATACGCGATTGAATACGTAAGGATGCTCCGCCAACGCCTGTGAAAGCATCTTGCCGCCCTCCACCGACGACACCAGGGAGCCGATGATCTTCTGGAAATGCGGGTTGGTGGTGCTGTCCCGTAGGTCCACCAATCCCTCGAGCAATGGAACGCCCGCCGTTGTGAGTTGCTCGAGCTGGAAGCAGAAAATCACCAAGTCCTGCAAACTGACCTTGCGGCGGCTCAAGACCGAGGGCCGCAGGCTGGAAGGCCGGAAGGTGATCAAGTCCAGGCCCACGCGCTTGAGGCGCAGCTCCAGGTCGATCTCGTTCAGGGCATCGATCTGGCCGTGTGCCGCCTTGCCTGTTTGATCCACTGCCTTGTAGTTGAATGTCGGCATGGCGCTTTAACTGATGCGGCTGGTGAGATCGATCACGCGCATTACCTCGGACAGGCTGGTATGCCCTTCGAGGATGCGCCGGATGCCGTCTTCCGCCAGGGTGACGAAGCCTTTCTGCAAGGCCAGGTCGCGCAATTCGTCAAAGTGCGCGCGGCGCGCCACTAGCGCATCCATCTCGCTATCCACGCGCAGGAGTTCCATGATGGCCATGCGCCCGTGGAAGCCGGTATAGCCGCATTGCTTGCAACCGGCTGCCCGGTGGATACGTAAGTCCGGGCGGACATTCTTGCCCAGCAGCTTGCGCTCTTCGTCATTCGGGGAATAGGCTTCCTTGCAGTGCTGGCACAACACGCGCACCAGGCGTTGCGCCACCACGCCGATGATGTTGCCGGCCATGATGTCGGGAGAAATGCCGATATCGAGCAAGCGCGGGAACGTGCCCAGGGCGGAATTAGTATGCAGCGTGGTGAAGACCTGGTGCCCGGTCATCGCGGCGCGGAACGCCATGGTGGCGGTATCGGCGTCCCGCACCTCCCCCACCAGGATAATATCCGGGTCCTGGCGCATGATGGAGCGGATGCCGTTGGCAAAATCCACCTTGTTCACTTCCGCCACCGAGGTCTGGCGCATCATGGTCACGGGATATTCGACCGGGTCTTCCAGGGTCATGATATTGACCCCCTCGGTATTGAGGAAGGACAGCAACGAATACAGGGTCGTGGTTTTACCGCTGCCGGTGGGCCCGGTGACGATCACGATGCCTTCGGGCCGCGTCATCATCAGTTGCAATTCATCCAGCGCCTGATCCCGCAGGCCCATGCGCTCTAGCGGGATGATCGACTTTTCCCGGTCGAGCACGCGCAGCACGATATTCTCGCCATGGATGGTGGGGTGGCTGGCGACACGGAAATCGATCGGCCTGCCGGAGAGGTTCATGTTCAGGCGTCCGTCCTGCGGCGACCGCGTCTCGGCGATGTCCATGCCGCTGATTACCTTGAGGCGCACGGCAATGCCCGGCCAATAGGTTTTATGCAGACTGCGCACCTGCTGCAATACGCCGTCGATACGATAGCGGATGCGCAAGAAGGCATATTCCGGCTCGAAATGGATATCCGACGCTCCGCGCTTCACCGCATCCATGAGCAAGGCGCCCACCAGGCGCACCACGGGCTGGGTATATTCGTCGCCGCCCGCCTGCAGGCTTTGGTAATCGATTTCCCCGGTCTCGATCTCGCGCAGGATGCCGTCGACCGACAATTCATAGCCGTAGAACTGGTCGATGTAGTCCTCGAGCTGCGCCTCTGCGGCCAGCACAGGCTTGACCTGCACCTGGGAGCCCACGGTAGCCCGCAACTGATCCAGCGCCACCACGTTGAACATATCGGACATCGCCACCGTCAACTGGCGCGTATTGGCATCGAACGCCACCGGCAGGATATGGTAGCGGCGCGCGAACCCTTCCTGCACCATCTTCAGCGCCTCGGCATCCGCCACCACCGTGGCAAGATCGATACTCTCCTGGCCTATGGTATGCGCGACCAGGTCGCGCACCATCGCCTCGGTGACGAAGCCCAGGCGCACCAGCTGGCGCCCCAGGGGAATATTGCTCTGCTCCTGCTCCATGAGGGCGATGCGCAGCTGGTCCTGGCTGATCAGGCCCTGCTGCACCATCAATTCCCCCAAGCGGAGCTTGCGACGTTGTTCTACCATGAATGAATCTTACATCCGTTATGTGTTGGCCTGGGCAAACCGGGCCATGAGCATATCCTATAAGCGGAAATGGCTACTGAAGCTGGCGTATCCTGGCGGCCAGCTGCGCCTGGTTCACGCTTGGCGAATCCTTGCCGGCCAGCAATGCCTGCGCCTGTTGATAATATTGCAATGCCAGGCTGGATTTTCCCAGCTGGTCGAGGCTCACCGCCAGGTTGAATACATATTCGGGATTGGCGGCATCAAGGTGATGCGCCTGGAAATAAGACTGCTGCGCCAGCGGCCATTGCCCCTGGTCGGCATAATGGTTGCCCAGCGCGGCATGCAAGTAGGCTGCCTCCGGCTGCTGGCTGATGAGGTTCTTGAGCCGGGTTTCGCTGTTCAGCGGATCGGCCTGCCCCTGCAAATCCAGCAAGGCGGCCTGTGCCATGCCGTTGCGCGGCTCCACCTGCAGCACCTGCTGGTACCAGCCCACCGCATCCTGCTGCCGGCCCTGGCGCACAGCGATCGCCGCCATGCCCAGCAACGCATCGATATTGCGCACGTCCGCCAGCAACGCCTGCCGGTAAGCCTGCTGCGCCGCGGCATCGTCGCCGCGGTTGAATGCCTGGTAGGCATCGAGCACATGCTGGTTGACCGTGACCGCCGGACGGTTACGGGTGACCAACACATGGCTGTTGGCAGGCTCTTTCGGCGGCTCGCCGAATACCTGGGGCAATGCTTGCTGCTGCATGGTATTGGCCCGCGATGAAGTGGCAACTGGCGCAGGCGATACGATCGCCTCCACTTGTGCCGGAGCATTATTGGACTCTTCAGCCACCTCAGGCTCGGCGGCAGCTTCCTCTGGAATATCTTGCTCTTGCTGGCTGCCGTCCGGTGCAGTGTTCAACACGACGGGCTTGGGCACGATGACCTCAGGCTGGGTCAAGGAGCTCACATACCAGAACACGCCGCCGCCCACCAGCAACACCAGCAATAACAACAAGAACCCCTGGGTAAACGGCGACAACAGCGACTCCCGCTTGGCTACGCCAGACCTGGCAGCCATCAACTGGGCAGCCGCGCGCTGTTGCGCAGCAGGCTCCATTGCTGGCGGTACGCTTGCTGCCGCAGCTGCGGAAGGCTGGCTGGCCTCGCCCCCGTGCACAGGCTCGGCCGGTGCGATATCCAGCAAGAACTCCTCGATCTCAGCCTTTTCCAGAGGCTGTTGCTTGGCTTGTTCCGCTTTTTGCAATGCGCTAATTAACAGACTCATTAATTAACCTTTGCAATTGCTGGGCGGGCAGGTACTGTTTATATGAATTGAGCTCCTCGCTTTCCAGGCTGGCGTTCTGCACCACGATGGGCCGCAGGAAAATGACGAGCTCGGTCTTCACGTTGAAATTGCTGCGCGCGGTGAACAGCTTGCCCACCAGCGGCACCTTGGCGAGGCCCGGCACATTATCCGTGGCCTGCTGGATGTTATCCTGCATCAGCCCGCCCAGTACCGCAGTGTCGCCACTGTTCACCCGCAAGACGGATTCGAACTCACGCACCTGGATTTGCGGAATCCGGCTCTCTATCCTGGTAGTGGTGGTTCCACTGATCAACGTCAATTGCGGATTTGGGTCATCCACATAGCTCAGCACACGGGAAATGGTCGGCCGCACATTGATATTGACCTGCCCCGAGTCATTGATTTGCGGCGTCACGCTCATCACCATGCCGACAGGCACCGTATTCGGCGTCGTCGTCACCGATTGCAAATTGGTCGAGCCTTGCCCCACGCCCTGCGACACTTGGGATTGAATCGTGAAGTACACCAGGTTGTCCACCACTTTCATGACCGCAGTCTGGTTGTTCAGCACCATCAACTTGGGGCTCGAGAGTACCTTGGTATCGCCGAATCTCTGCAATAGCCGCAGATTGAAATCCACACTGCTGTTATCGCTTGAATACCCGATACTGAAGGGCACCGTCGTCCCTGCTGTGCCCGCGATCCCGGCCGGCGTCAGCACGGTGCTCAGCCCCAATTGGTTGGTCATATTGAACCCATTGCCCAGCTTGGTCCAATCGATGCCGGCCTGGTAGGTATCGTTCAATGTGACTTCCACAATGGAGGCCTCGATCAATACTTGGCGTTTGGCGCTGTTCATGACCTTGTCGAGGAATTCCTGCACCTTCTCGTGCTGACGATGGGTGGCGCGCACGCTGATAATGCCCGTCTCCGGGCTGGCGATTACCGTGGCCGCAAACAACGTCCTGTACTCCGTACGGGCATCCTCTCGCTCTTGCGTGGCGTTACGCGGCGCGGCCGCCTGTTGCTGGACTGCCGTACCGTCTCCTGACTCTGCAGGCGGAGCTTCCGTTGACTGAGGTGCCGTAGTACCGGTACGGGTAATAATGACTTCCTTGTCGGTTTCCGCAAGGATGTCCTTGAGGTTCTGGATCAGGGTTTCCCAGAAATGATTGGTCGCCACGCTATTCACTGCGGTACGCGAGCTATTTGCCGCTCCCGTCCCCGTACCGGAAGACGTACTAGTGCCGGAAGTGCCGCCGGCGCCGCTCGTGGTGGATGCGCTGCGCCCGGTGCTCGCAATCTCCGCCGCCGCACCGATGAAGCCCGTGGTATCGCGCGACATGTTCACATAATCCACCTTGTAGCTGCGCAGCACGGGCATATCCGGCGTAATGCTCAGCACATTGCCGTCTACGCGGTAGGTGAGGTCGACCTGTTTCGCCAGGCGCTCCAGGATGGCGGGCAAGGTCTGGTCGACGGCATTCAGCGTCGCACGCCCCTGGATGGCGGGATGGATGTCGATATTCAGCTTGCTTTCGCGCGCGAGCGCAAAGAGGATTTCCTTGACCGGCACATCGTTGACCACCACGCTGTAGGTCTGCTCCTTGGCCCTGGGCTTGGGCGGCGGCAGGTAATTGCCGCTCTTGACCGGCTTGGGAATGTCCGCAGATGCGCTTGGCTTGGCGGATGGCTGCTCGTCGATATGGCCGGTGGAAGGGGAAACCGTGGATTGATGGGCGCAACTTGTCAGGCCAAGCACAAATGGCAATATCAGAATGCTGGCAACTTTGGGCAACTGGCCGGACAAAATGCAACTCCCTTTGTTAGTAAATTCTGGGTTAGTGATTCTGGTTTCGGGATTTATCCCATAATCGCTACTTGAATGCAACCAAGCTATTGATGTTGCTTCATTTCTTCCATGATACCGGCAATGGTGCGCAAGTACGCACCGGCCTGCAGCTCCTCGGGTAGAAGCTTCAACTCGGCCAGTGCATCCTGGCGGCTTTCATACGCGCCATATAATATGATAACGCTGCCATCCGCATTAACTTTAGTGTCAACGGCATATAGATTATCCAGCACCAGCTGCGCCAATACCGGCTGTAGCTGTTTTTCCAGATCATCCTCGGCAAGATGGCGCGCGAGTTCTATGGTGAGATAGTGCGGCGGCAAGGTCGCAAGCCAGGCGCCTGTACGCTCCTCGCGCTGCTTGATGAGTTGGCTGATGGAAGCAGCAGGGGCTGGCCCGGGTTCCAGCTCGGCGGGGGAAGGCGCGGCAGATTGCACCATTGGCTCGGCCGGCGGTGTATGCGGCACAAGCACTTTCTCGTTCCACGCTACAAAAACGGCCCATGCAGCGGCCGCAATCAGCAATATCCAAAGCACCGCTGACGAACGTTTGGAGGGACGAGGCCTCTCGCTGGCAAACTCGCTATCGCGGATTGCAGCCCTCACATGCCTGGGCGTTACCTGGTAGGTATTGGCGGCAAATGCAGCCAGCAACGACTTGTCCGCCAGAATATTGACGCGACGCACCAACCCCTGGGCCTTTTCCGCCAGTTGCTTGATGGCACGCCTGGCAAACAATGGCGGCCCGTAATATCCGGCAGCCCGCAGGCGAAACATCAGGTATTCAGCAATTTCATCCTGGTTCAGCGGGCCAAGATAAAAACTATGGGTAATCCGCTCCTTGAGCTGGCGGATTTCGCGCCGGTTAAGGTTGTCATCCAGCTCAGGCTGGCCGAACAGCACAATTTGCAGGAGCTTGTCGTGGCGGGTTTCCAGGTTGGTCAACAAGCGGATTTCTTCCAGTGTCGCCAAGGGCATGCCTTGCGCCTCTTCTACGAACACTACCACTTGGCGCTTGGCCTCGTGCTTTTCCAGCAATGCCTGCTGCAGCCGCTGCATGACTTCCAGCCTGCCCAGGCCGGCAGGAATATCCAGCCGCAGCTCAAGCGCAATCGCATGCAGCACATCTTCCGGCGCCATGCTGGGATTGGCCAGGTAGACATTGTCCACATGGTCCGGCAGCTGCGTTTGCAGCATGCGGCACAACATGGTCTTGCCGCTGCCCACCTCGCCGACTACTTTGACTATCCCTTCGCCATGCAGGATGGCGTAGCGCAATGCTTCCAGCACTGCGCCGCGATTGCCGCCGGGAAAGAAAAAGTCGGTATTGGGGGTGATCTTGAATGGCGGCTCTTTCAGGCCAAAGTGCGCGTAATACACTATTCGCCTTTGTAATCCTGCTGCAGCTGGATGCGGCTGTATAGCGTCGTGCGGTTGATGCCCAGCAGCTTGGCGGCCTGGCTCAGGTTGCCGTGGGTGATTTTCATCGCGGCATCGACATAAGCGCGCTCCCAGGACTTCAGCACTTGGTCCAGGTTGACATTGGCCTGCGTTTGCAAATGCTTGTGCGCCTGGCTTGCCATGGCGTTTTCGTCCGTTATCAACGGCGCCTCGGCGCCATTGCCGGCAGCCTGGCCCAGGCCTGTATGCATCAGGTCCAGCTCCGAGGCCAGTTGCGCATCTGTCACGACCTGGCCGGAATATTTGGCCACCAGCCGGATGATAATGTTGCGCAGCTCGCGTACGTTGCCCGGGAAATGATAGTCCAGCCAGCGCTGCCTGGCCTGCTCGTCCAGGGCAAAGGGTTGCTGCCCGGTTTCACGCGCATAGAACTGATTAAAATGCTCCAGCAGCACATAGCGGTCCTGCTCCAGGTCCCGCAGCGGCGGCACGCGCACTGAAAACACGCTCAGGCGGTGATAGAGGTCGATGCGGAAATGGCCTGCGCGGACTTCTTCGCGCAGGTCACGGTTCGTCGCTGCCACGATGCGTGCACGGCTGCGGCGCGTCTGTATTTCGCCGATGCGCTGATACTCGCCGTTTTCCAACACTCTTAACAGCTTGGCTTGCAACTCAAGAGGCAGCTCGCCCACTTCATCGAGAAACAGCGTCCCTTCGCCGGCATCCTCGAAATAGCCGCTATGCGCGTTCGCCGCCCCCGTGAACGAGCCTTTGCCATGTCCAAACAGGATGGACTCGGCAAGGTTCGGTGAAATCGCGGCGCAATTCAGGGAAAGATAAGGCTGTCGCGAACGGCGGCTGAAACGGTGCAGGCAGTTGGCGACCAACTCCTTGCCGCTGCCAGACTCGCCTTCTATCAGCACCGGGAAAGGCGCGTCCGCAAACTGCGTAATCTGCGTGCGCAATGTCTGCATCGGCAGGCTGCTGCCGAGCAAACCCCATCCATCCTCGGCGCTTGCCGTCTCGCTGAGTTCGGCATCCTGCAGTTTCAAGGCGTTATGCAGCAATTGGCGCAAGCGCTCGACATCGCAAGGCTTGGGAATAAAGTCCACGGCCCCCAAGGCCAGGGCATGCTTGACATTGGCCTCTTCATTCTGGCCCGACAGCACGAGGATTTTCATGGTGGGCGCATGCGCGAGCAGCTCACCGATCACCTTGAAGCCCTCGTCAGGCTTATGCGGCACTGGTGGCAATCCCAGATCCACCAACGCGAGCGGCGGCGGGTTTTCAAGCTGGCGCAACAGACTCCTGGCCTGCATGCGCGACTCGGCGACATAAACTTCGAAATCCTTGCCCAGCAGGAAATGCAAGGTATCGGTGATCAAGGGATCATCATCAATAATGATCAACGCAGGAAGCTGTGCAACCATCAGAACGGCTTTCCGTGAATCAGGCAGGGGGAGAAATGAGTACAAACCATGGCGCTACTATAAGCATAACGCCCTGTTGACACAAGATTGCAGGGAGAATGGGGTGGCTGATCGGGCTCGAACCGACGACAACTGGAATCACAATCCAGGGCTCTACCAACTGAGCTACAGCCACCATTGAAACTGGATTATAAACCAGTGAATGGCCTGCCCGACAGGAATCGAACCTGTAACCCCCAGCTTAGAAGGCTGGTGCTCTATCCGGTTGAGCTACGGGCAGATTGTCGGACAATCATCTTGGGAAAAATATGGTCGGGGTGGAGAGATTCGAACTCCCGACATCCTGGTCCCAAACCAGGCGCGCTACCAGGCTACGCTACACCCCGAGGGCGAGAAATATAGCGCACTCCAGCAGGAAGGTCAAACTGATTCTGCTAAAATATCGCATTATTTTTGAAAAAATTTGTCATGACCGCCCAAATCATCAACGGCAAGGCCATTGCCGAAACCACGCTAGCCGAAACAAAATCCTTAATAGACAAAAGGTTGGAAAAAGGCTTGCGCGCGCCGACGCTGGCCGTGATCCTGCTTGGCGCAGATCCGGCATCTGCCATCTATGTACGCAACAAAAGGCTGGCTTGCGAGAAAACCGGCATCCGCTCCCTAGCCTACGACCTGCCCGACACCACGAGCGAGGCTGATTTGCTTGCGTTGATCGAGCAGCTCAATCAGGACGATACAGTGGACGGCATCCTGGTGCAGTCTCCCCTCCCCGCGCATATTGAGGAAAAGAAGATCATAGAAACCATCAGCGCCGCTAAGGACGTGGATGGCTTTCATCCATACAACATCGGCAGGCTGGCCGTGCGCCAACCAACGTTGCGTTCATGCACGCCTTATGGCGTGATCAGGCTCCTGCAATCCACAGGGATCAAGCTGCTGGGACTGGATGCCGTGGTCGTCGGCGTTTCCAACCATGTTGGCCGCCCCATGGCCTTGGAGCTGCTGCTTGCTGGCTGTACCGTCACCAGTTGCCACCGCCATACCAAGGACTTGCAAGCGAATGTGGCACGTGCCGATATCGTGGTAGCGGCAGTAGGCAAGCCTCACCTGATTAAGGGCGAATGGATCAAGCCTGGCGCGATCGTGGTGGATATCGGCATCAACCGCCTCGCGGACGGCAGTTTGTGTGGGGATGTCGGGTTTGAAACCGCCAAAACGCGTGCAGCGTGGATTACGCCCGTCCCGGGCGGCGTTGGCCCCATGACCGTTGCCACATTGATGCAGAACACGCTCACGGCGCTTGAATTACGTGAATCCAGACAACTCATGGCTTAGGCTATCGATTCTTCTTCATTAGCGAGTGCAAGCCTTGCGGCACAAGGCTTTTGCATCGCTGAATTATTCAGTGTACACTTGCGCCTGCTTTATTTTTCTGTTAATCGAACATTAACTCTTAAGGCGCACATGGCTGAAGCAATTACAAGACAATTTGTTCCTTACCAACCCAAGGCTGGCGAGGAATACATGAATGAGAAGCAGCTTGATCATTTCCGGAAAATTTTGAACGACTGGAAAGCAGAGCTTAGTCATGACATTGACCGCACGGTCCATACCATGCAGGACGAAGTCACCATGTTTGCCGATCCGAACGATAGGGCAAGCCAGGAATCCGACATGGCATTGGAATTGCGCAATCGCGACCGCGAACGCAAGCTGATCAAGAAGATTGACGAGACCCTGTCCAAAATTGACGAAGGTGATTACGGCTATTGCAATGGTTGCGGCATCGAGATCGGCCTTAAACGATTGGAAGCTCGCCCTACTGCAACGTTGTGCATCGATTGCAAAACGCTGGATGAAATCCGCGAAAAGCAGGTTGCCAAGTAATTCATTCTGTATCGAGATCCGTCACATTCTAATGTGACGGGTTTATCGCGTCCTGATTTTCTCGCACTAGATCACACATTGTTTTTGTTTTGAAATCCCAAATAAAAAGGCCGGTTTGAAACCGGCCTTTTTATTGAGCTAATGCAACTGATTACTGTTGGTCAGCCACTGTTGCCGAGTCTTCTGCCTTCTTGTCTTCCGCAGCAGGCGCCTCGATCAATGCCTTGGCACTCAGGCGCACACGACCCTTGTCGTCCACTTCCAGCACCTTGACCTTGACTACTTGGCCTTCCTTGAGGAAGTCAGCCACGGCATTCACACGCTGGTGTGCGATTTGGGAGATATGTAACAGACCATCCTTGCCCGGCAGCAAGGAAACAATCGCGCCGAAATCCAGCAGCTTGAGGACGGTGCCGTCATAGACTTGGCCTACTTCCACCTCGGCAGTAATCACTTCGATGCGCCTCTTGGCCTCTTCGCCGGCTTCCGCACTGATGCAGCCGATCTTGATGGTGCCATCTTCCTCGATGTCGATAGTCGTGCCGGTTTCTTCGGTCAATGCGCGAATCACTGCGCCGCCCTTGCCGATCACATCGCGAATCTTCTCAGGATTAATCTTCATGGTGATGATGCGCGGCGCGAATGCGGACAGCTCCTGAGGCTTCTCGCCAACGGCTTCCTTCATCAGGCCGAGGATATGCAGGCGGCCTTCTTTGGCTTGCGACAAGGCGACACGCATGATTTCCGCAGTGATGCCGGTGATCTTGATATCCATCTGCAGCGCAGTGATGCCGGACTCGGTACCAGCCACCTTGAAGTCCATGTCGCCCAAATGATCTTCATCGCCCAGGATGTCGGTCAATACGGCAACGCGGTTGCCTTCCTTGATCAGGCCCATCGCAATGCCAGCCACTTGGGCTTTCAAAGGCACACCGGCATCCAGCAAGGACAGGCAGCCGCCACAGACAGAAGCCATGGAGCTGGAACCGTTGGATTCGGTGATTTCAGAAACGACGCGGATGGTATAGCCAAATTCTTCCTGACTTGGCAGCACTGCCAGCAGCGCACGCTTGGCCAAGCGGCCATGGCCGATTTCACGGCGCTTAGGCGTACCGACGCGGCCAGTTTCGCCTGTAGCGTAAGGAGGCATGTTGTAGTGCAGCATGAAGCGGTCTGCATATTCGCCCTGCAGCGCGTCGATGATCTGCTCGTCACGGCCAGTACCCAGCGTTGCCACTACCAATGCCTGGGTTTCACCTCGCGTGAACAGTGCGGAACCATGGGTGCGCGGCAATACGCCGGTACGGATGCTGATGGGACGCACAGTGCGTGTATCGCGGCCATCAATACGCGGCTCGCCATTCAGGATCTGGGTACGCACTACCTTGGCTTCCAGATTGAACAGCGCGCCCTTGATTTCGTTGGCTTCGGCAGTGGAAGTTTCTTCCGTGATCAATTCGCCCAATACACGATTCTTGATTTCATCCAGCTTGCTAGAGCGGGCGCCCTTGGACTTGATTTTGTACGCTTCGTTGATATCAACGCCAGCCAGCGCTTCGACCTTGGAGATCAGTTCGGTATTCGGTTCTGGAGGCGCCCAGTCCCAAGGCTCCTTGCCGACTTCGGCAGCCAGTTCATTGATCACATTGATCACAGCCTGCATTTGTTCATGGCCGTAGACCACGGAACCCAGCATGACATCTTCAGGAAGTTCCTTGGCTTCGGACTCCACCATCAATACGGCGCTGTCAGTCGCTGCCACTACCAGGTCAAGCGCAGTTTCCTTGAGCTGGGAAGCGGTCGGGTTGAGGACATACTCGCCATTGATGTAACCAACGCGTGCTGCGCCAATCGGGCCATAGAATGGAATCCCGGAAATGGCCAGTGCTGCGGATGCGCCAATGATCGCTGGAATATCGGCATCGATTTCGGGGTCGGAAGACATGACTGTCGCCACCACTTGCACTTCGTTATAGAAGGCTTCAGGGAACAGCGGGCGCAACGGGCGGTCGATCAGGCGGGAAGTCAGGGTTTCCTTTTCGGAAGGACGGCCTTCACGCTTGAAGAAGCCGCCAGGGATTTTGCCGGCAGCATAGGTTTTTTCCTGATAATCCACGGTCAGTGGGAAGAAATCCTGGCCAGCCTTCACTTCACGCTTGCCAACCACGCTCACCAGAACTACGGTGTCGCCATAGCTGACCATCACGGCACCATCCGCCTGACGTGCGATTTCTCCGGTTTCAAGTGTCAGCTCATGCTGACCATAGGTAATCGTTTTCTTGATTGCCGTCACAATATTTGTCCTTTATAAAAAAATAAGCCGACAAGCATTGCGTCTCCGCTTTGCTTTCGGCTTATCCTATGAATTCACAAGTGCGCGATGATTACTTACGCAGACCCAAGCGTTCGATCAATGTACGATAGCGGTCGGCATTCTTGCGCTTGAGATAGTCCAGCAACTTGCGGCGCTGACTTACCAGCTTCAGCAGACCACGACGGGAGTGGTGATCCTTGGCATTGCTTTTGAAATGCTCGGTTAAATAAGCAATACGGGCGCTCAGAAGCGCGACTTGAACTTCCGGGCTGCCTGTATCGTTTGGAGCTTGTTGGAAATCAGCAACAATCTTTGCTGTTTCTTGAACTGTAATTGCCATAACTTAATCCTAATGTTGTGAGATGTGTTTTGCGTCAATGCAAATGCAGGCTACATCAATCCCGCTAGAGCATTCATTTACAATCAACTCCATATTATAACGCTATTTCAATATGAGTTCAATGAAGCAGTACTAGGGCGATTTTCCGCTTACCGCCTCTTAAAAATGCCAAGCTTTCATTCGCTACTACAAGGCGAATCAATCAATCGTTATCGATCAACCTGCCTGGCGCAGCAAGCGCTTGGGGGCAATGGAGCCCCGGGAGGTCTGTTCGCCAATGCCTAGGAAAACGCCCTGTTCAGAGTAAAGCCTGAACAATCCTTCGATGCTTAAACCTGACTTCCAGACTTCCTGCCCGCGCAACAGATAAAAAGCACTGTCATCATCAAGAGTGACTTGAGGCAAATCCTCAATCGCGGCATCAGCCCCTAGCAGGACTTCGTCACGCTGTTCCAGCGACATCTGCTCGAGCTGCTCGATCGTAACCGCATCCTGTAGATTGAAATGTGCCGTCGTCAGTCGTCTCAAGCCACCGAGATGGGCGCCGCACCCCAACAGCTTGCCAATGTCTTCCGCCAGCGTCCGTATATACGTGCCCTTGCTGCATGACACGACCATCTCGAACTGCTCGCCTTCAAACCGCTCTAGTTGAATCGCATGTATGGTCACTGGCCGGGGCTCGCGGACAATTTCCACACCATCCCGAGCATACTCATATAGTGCCTTGCCGCCATGCTTCAAGGCGGAATACATGGGAGGCACCTGCAGAATACCGCCGAGCATCTTTTTTAGCGCGGCTTCCAACCCGGACTGCGTCGTGGTAACAGGCAAGCGCGCCAGCACTTCGCCCTCGGCATCGCCTGTCGTGGTTGTACTGCCCAGCGTCACCAATGCGCGGTAGCTTTTATCAGCGTCCAATAAGAAATGGGAAAACTTGGTGGCCTCGCCCAGGCAGATCGGCAACAAGCCGCTTGCCAAGGGGTCAAGGCTGCCGGTATGGCCAGCCTTGGCAGCTTGGTAAAGCCGCTTGACGATCTGCAAGGCCTGGTTGGATGAAATACCTAATGGCTTGTCCAGCAATAGGACGCCATCGATATTGCGCTTGATTCGCCTGAATTGTTGCACAACCGCTTTACTCAGGCAGACTCGTCGTCTTGGTCAGGCGCGGAGGGAGGCAATACCTCGTCGATCAGCTTGGCGATGTGCATGCCGCGGTCGATCGAGGCATCGTAACTGAAATGCAGTTGCGGCACGGTCCTCAACAGCAAGCGCTTAGCAAGCTGGCTGCGCAGGAAGCCAGCCGTCTTTTCCAGGCCTTTCTGCAGCTCAGGCGTACCTTGCGGCGCGGTGTAATAGATCTTGGCATGCGCCATGTCGCCGCTGACCTCGACTTCGGTCACAGTCACCATGGAAGAAACCCTGGGGTCCTTCACCTCGAATTGCAGCAGATCAGCGAGTTCACGCTGAATCTGCTCGGCAACACGGTCACTTCTGGAAAATTCCTTAGCCATGCTTACAGGGTCCGCGCGACTTCCACAACTTCGAATACTTCCAGGATATCGCCCACTTCAATTTCGTTGTAGTTCTTCAGGGAAAGACCGCACTCGAAGTTCGACTTCACTTCCTTGACGTCGTCCTTGAAGCGCTTGAGCGAATCCAGCTCGCCGGTATGGATCACCACATTGTCGCGGATCAGGCGGATCTTGGAGTTACGGCGCACCACGCCATCCTGCACGTAGCAACCTGCAACCGCGCCCACCTTGGAAATGCGGAATACTTCGCGGATTTCCACGGTGCCGATGACGTTTTCCTTCTGCTCTGGCGACAACATACCGCCCAGTGCCGCCTTCACTTCATCCACAGCCTCGTAGATGATGTTGTAGTAGCGCACGTCAACGCCGGAGCTTTCGATCAGCTTGCGCGCGCCTGCGTCGGCGCGCACGTTGAAGCCGATCAACACGGCCTTGGACGCAGCCGCCAGGTTGACGTCGGACTCGCTGATGGCGCCCACGCCGGTATGAATGATGTTGACCTTGACCTCATCGGTGGACAACTTCTGCAGCGACGTAGCCAGCGCCTCGTAAGAACCCTGCACGTCGGACTTGATGATCAATGGCAACACCTTGACCTCGCCCTCGCCCATTTGCTCGAACATGCTTTCCAGCTTGGCGGCTTGTTGCTTGGCCAGCTTCACGTCGCGGAACTTGCCTTGACGGAACAAGGCGATTTCACGCGCCTTGCGCTCATCATTGAGCACAATGACTTCTTCACCGGCGCTCGGCACATCGGAGAGGCCGAGAATTTCCACTGGAATGGAAGGGCCAGCTTCTTTCACATCCCGGCCGGATTCATCCAGCATGGCGCGGACGCGGCCGTAGGCGGTACCGGCCAGGATCATGTCGCCGCGCTGCAATGTGCCGGACTGCACCAGGATCGTCGATACCGGGCCGCGGCCCTTGTCCAGCCGGCCTTCGATCACCAGGCCCTTGGCCGGGACGTTCTTAGGCGCCTTGAGCTCAAGCACTTCGGCCTGCAGCAGTACGGCTTCCAGCAGGTTGTCGATACCGATGCCGGTCTTTGCAGACACTTCGACGAACATGGTGTCGCCGCCCCAGTCTTCCGGCACCACTTCATGCGTGACCAGCTCCTGCTTCACACGCTCAGGATTGGCTTCGGATTTATCAATTTTGTTCACCGCCACGACCAGCGGCACATTCGCTGCCTTGGCATGGTGCACCGCTTCAATGGTTTGCGGCATCACGCCGTCATCCGCCGCCACCACCAGGATCACCACGTCGGTTGCCTTGGCGCCACGCGCACGCATCGCAGTAAACGCTTCGTGGCCCGGAGTATCGAGGAAAGTCACCATGCCGCGCGGCGTTTCCACATGGTAAGCGCCAATGTGCTGTGTAATGCCGCCGGCTTCGCCAGAAGCCACGCGGCTGCGACGGATATAGTCCAGCAGCGAGGTCTTGCCGTGGTCGACGTGCCCCATGACCGTCACCACTGGTGGACGCGGCTCTTGCGTCGCTTCTGCATGTTCTGCTTCATCGAGGAAGGCTTCCGGATCGTTGGAAGCGGCAGCCTTGGCGTTATGTCCCATTTCTTCCACGATAATGATCGCGGTTTCCTGGTCGAGCACTTGGTTGATCGTCACCATCATGCCCATCTTCATCAGGGTCTTGATGACTTCACTGGCCTTGACCGCCATCTTGTGGGCAAGATCGCCCACGGTAATGGTTTCCGGGACCAATACGTCATGCACGATCGGCTCTGTCGGCGCCGTGAATGCATGCTGCTGGTTTTCATTGCCCTTGGATTTGGACTTGCCGCCCTTGGCGCGCCAGCCCTGGCCGGCAGCGCCTGCATCGCCACGGGCTTTTACGCCGCCACGCTTCTTGCCGTCGCTATCATTCCAGTCCTTGGCACCGCTCTTGCCAGTCTTCTTGGCATTCTTGTCTTCAGGCTTGGGAGCTTCCTTGACCGCAGGTTTATGCAATGTGCCTTCAGACAGCTTGCTCGCGGCAGCCTCGGCAGCACGCTTGGCTTCTTCCTGACGGCGTTGGGCCAGTTCCTGTTTCTTGCGTAACTCTTCAGCCTGGATTGCCATCAACGCAGCCTGGCGCTTCGCTTCGCGCTCGCGCAAAGCCAATTCATCAGCTCCGAGCAGCTCCTTGGCTGTCAGTTTCGGACGTGCATCTGTTGCGGGCTTTTCCTCTGCAGGTGCAGCGGTCTCCGCCGCTGCAGGCTCAGCCTCGGCAACAGGTTCCGGCTCTGGCTCCACTTCAGCCTGCACGACGACAGGCTCCGGCTCTGGCGCCGCCTCAACTACTGGCTCAGGTACGTGTTCGACAACCGGCGCAGTTTCCACTATTGATTCATCCGCAACCGCTTCCTGAACAGGCTCTTCTTCAACCACCGGCTCCAATGCGGGATCACGGCGCACAAGCACGCGCTTCTTTCGTACTTCCACCTGGATAGTACGCGCCTTGCCGCTGCTGTCCGATTTCTTGATTTCAGTAACTTGCTTGCGGGTCAGCGTAATCTTGTTCTTAGGCTCTTGTGCGCCATGTTCCTTGCGCAGATATTCCAGCAAAGAGGTTTTATCCTGCTCTGTGAGTGTGTCTTCATATGCAGTCTTGTTGACGCCCGCTCCTTTTAACTGCTCCAGGAGCAGTTCAGCCGGCAGCCCTAATTCACTGGCAAACTGTGCTACGCTCGATTGTCCCATTCTGTTACTCCAATCTCTTTCACTTGCACTGTCAGCCAGTGCATTTCTTCTTAGCTACGCTAATCTATACACGCCTCAAGCAAACCAAGGGGCACGCGCAGTCATGATCAATTGCTTGGCACGTTCGACATCCATTCCGGTCAGTTCAACCAGGTCATCAACCGCGAGGTCTGCAAGGTCATCCATCGTGGCCACGCCCTTGCCGGCCAAGGTACGTGCGGTCGCCTCGTCCATTCCTTCCATGCGCAGCAAGTCTTCAGATGCCTCACCCACTTTCTCTTCCTTGGCAATCGCCTCGGTCAGCAGTGCAGCGCGGGCACGCTTGCGCAGCTCATTGATGGTGTCTTCGTCGAACGCTTCGATTTCACTCATCTCAGCCAAAGGCACATAGGCGATTTCTTCCAGGGTGCTAAATCCTTCTTGCACCAGGATATCAGCAACCTCTTCATCCACATCCAGCTTTTCGACAAACAGTTGCAGGATGCTGCTGTGCTCTTCTTCGTTCTTCTTGGCGGCTTCTTCCTCGGTGAGGATATTCAATGTCCATCCGGTCAGTTCCGAAGCAAGGCGCACGTTCTGGCCATTCCGCCCGATCGCCTGGGCCAATTGCTCCTCATCGACGATGACATCCATGCTATGGGCATCCTCGTCCACCACAATGCCTGAAACTTCGGCAGGCGCCATGGCGTTGATAACGAACTGGGCAGGATCCATGGACCACAACACGATATCCACGCGCTCGCCTGCCAACTCACCGGTAACGGCCTGCACACGCGAACCACGCATCCCAACGCAAGTGCCGACAGGATCCAAACGCTGGTCATTCGATTTCACCGCGATCTTGGAGCGCAAGCCGGGATCGCGGGCTGCCGACTTGATTTCCAGCAATCCCTCTTCAATCTCCGGCACCTCGAGCTCGAACAACTTGATCAAAAACTCGGAGGCTATTCGTGACAGGATCAGTTGCGGGCCACGGCCACCGCGCTCAATACGCGAAAGATAGGCGCGAACCCGGTCGCCAACGCGTAGGTTTTCCTTGGGAATCATTTGCTCTCGAGGCAGCACCGACTCGAGACGCCCCACTTCGATGATGGCGTTGCCCTTCTCCATGCGCTTGATGACGCCGGTCACCAAATGCTCCTTGCGCGCGAGGAAGTCATCCAGAATCTGCTCACGCTCGGCTTCGCGCACCTTTTGCAAGATAACCTGCTTGGCGGCCTGCGCCCCGATGCGGCCAAATTCCACCGACTCCAAAGGCTCTTCGATGTAGTCACCGACAGCAAGGCCTGCAGCACGTGCATCATCCGTGGCAACCTGCGCATCCGGATTTTCCAGCTCCTCAGCCTCAACCACCTGCCAGCGGCGGAAAGAATTATATTCTCCGCTATCGCGGTCGATTTCTACGCGGACATCGGCATCTTCAGTAAAACGCTTCTTGGTAGCAGAGGCCAGAGCCAGCTCCAGTGCCGTAAAAATAACGGTTTTAGCCACATTCTTCTCATGGGCCAATGCATCGACCAATAACAATATTTCGCGACTCATTTCAATCTCCGCCAAAAAATTGGTGTTTAGAACTCAGGGGACAATCTTGCCTTGTCAATATTGGAAAATGGCACGCGTTGTTCCACGCCTTCACACTCCAATACAAGATGCTCCTGATCCACGCCACGCAATATGCCTAAAAAATTCTTCCTGCCTTCAACCGGCACCCGTAATTTCACTTGGGCTCGCTCGCCCACGAACCGTACAAAATCCGATTCTTTCTTCAATACCCGATCCAAGCCAGGGGAAGAGACTTCCAGCCTGTCGTAATCTATATCGTGTTCGACAGCCAATAAGTTGCTTAAGTGATTGCTCACTAACACGCAGTCGTCAATATCGATGCCTTCCGGCTTGTCGATGAACAAGCGGATCAATTTTCCGCGATTGGCCAACTCCATGTCGACCAGTTCGTATCCAAGCTGGTCGAGGGACTTTTCCAACAATGCGTTTAAATCCTGCATAAAAACCTTATTGCCTGATTCTACAAATAAAAAATGGGCTCAACGCCCATCCCCAATGGTCGCTATTATAGCAACCAGCCGCTAATAACACAAAAACAAAAGCCCTCTTTTAGAGGGCTTTTGTCATCATCCAGAGAGCTCTGGATGCTAAATAAAAGTCTGGCGGTGACCTACTTTCGCATGCGAGGTGCATACTATCATTGGCGCGGAATCGTTTCACGGCCCTGTTCGAGATGGGAAGGGGTGGTTCCAATTCGCTATGGCCGCCAGACATAACCGGTAGTGCGTGTGCGGTGCACATGCACTGATATCTGATGGAATTTGCTTAGCAAATTCGTCTTCAACAAACAGAAGAAGTAAAGATGGTATTTTGATTGCTGCTTTAGAGCGACCTTGATTCAAGTTTCAAGGTTATAGGATCAAGCCTCACGAGCAATTAGTATCGGTTAGCTTAACGCATTACTGCGCTTCCACACCCGACCTATCAACGTCCTGGTCTCGAACGACTCTTTAGTGTGCTCAAGGCACAAGGGAAGTCTCATCTTGAGGCAAGTTTCGCGCTTAGATGCTTTCAGCGCTTATCTCTTCCACACTTAGCTACCCGGCGATGCCACTGGCGTGACAACCGGTCCACCAGAGGTGTGTCCACTCCGGTCCTCTCGTACTAGGAGCAGCCCCCCTCAAACTTCCAACGCCCACGGCAGATAGGGACCAAACTGTCTCACGACGTTTTAAACCCAGCTCACGTACCACTTTAAATGGCGAACAGCCATACCCTTGGGACCGGCTACAGCCCCAGGATGTGATGAGCCGACATCGAGGTGCCAAACTCCCCCGTCGATATGAACTCTTGGGAGGAATCAGCCTGTTATCCCCAGAGTACCTTTTATCCGTTGAGCGATGGCCCTTCCATACAGAACCACCGGATCACTATGACCTGCTTTCGCACCTGCTCGACCTGTCCGTCTCGCAGTCAAGCAACCTTATGCCATTGCACTATCAGTACGATTTCCGACCGTACCTAGGTTACCTTCGCACTCCTCCGTTACTCTTTGGGAGGAGACCGCCCCAGTCAAACTGCCCACCATGCACGGTCCCCGATCCGGATTACGGACCTAGGTTAGAACCTCAACAACATCAGGGTGGTATTTCAAGGATGGCTCCATAGGAACTGGCGTCCCTACTTCAAAGCCTCCCACCTATCCTACACAAATCTTGTCAAAGTCCAATGCAAAGCTACAGTAAAGGTTCATGGGGTCTTTCCGTCTAGCCGCGGGTAGATTGCATCTTCACAAACATTTCAACTTCGCTGAGTCCCGAGAGGAGACAGTGTGGCCATCGTTACGCCATTCGTGCGGGTCGGAACTTACCCGACAAGGAATTTCGCTACCTTAGGACCGTTATAGTTACGGCCGCCGTTTACCGGGGCTTCGATCAAGAGCTTGCACCCCATCACTTAACCTTCCGGCACCGGGCAGGCGTCACACCGTATACGTCCACTTTCGTGTTTGCACAGTGCTGTGTTTTTATTAAACAGTCGCAGCCACCTTTTCACTGCAACCCCATCAAGCTCCGGACGCGAGGTCCTTCACCCTACCGGGGCGCACCTTCTCCCGAAGTTACGGTGCTAATTTGCCGAGTTCCTTCTCCCGGGTTCTCTCAAGCGCCTTAGAATTCTCATCCTGCCCACCTGTGTCGGTTTGCGGTACGGTTCACATATACCTGAAGCTTAGTGGCTTTTCTTGGAAGCTTGGTATCAATCACTTCGTCTCACAAGGAGACTCGTCATCACGCCTCAGTCTTAACCTCCCGGATTTGCCTAAGAGATCAACCTACACGCTTAAACCACCTATTCCAACAGATGGCTGACCTAACCTTCTCCGTCCCCACATCGCAGTATATGTAAGTACAGGAATATTAACCTGTTTCCCATCAGCTACGCATCTCTGCCTCACCTTAGGGGCCGACTCACCCTGCGCCGATGAACGTTGCGCAGGAAACCTTGGGCTTTCGGCGAGGGAGCTTTTCACTCCCTTTATCGCTACTCATGTCAGCATTCGCACTTCTGATACCTCCAGCATTCCTCACAGAACACCTTCGCAGGCCTACAGAACGCTCTCCTACCATGCTAGTAAACTAGCATCCGCAGCTTCGGTTACGTGCTTAGCCCCGTTACATCTTCCGCGCGGGACGACTCGACCAGTGAGCTATTACGCTTTCTTTAAAGGATGGCTGCTTCTAAGCCAACCTCCTGGCTGTCTGTGCCTTCCCACTTCGTTTTCCACTTAGCACGTCATTAGGGACCTTAGCTGGCGGTCTGGGTTGTTTCCCTCTTGTCCACGGACGTTAGCACCCATGGACTGTCTCCTGTGATTGCACTTCTCGGTATTCGGAGTTTGCCATGGTTTGGTAAGCTCTTATGAGCCCCCTAGCCATAACAGTGCTCTACCCCCGAGAGTGAGACACAAGGCACTACCTAAATAGCTTTCGGAGAGAACCAGCTATCTCCAAGTTTGTTTAGCCTTTCACCCCTATCCACAGCTCATCCCCTAATTTTTCAACATTAGTGGGTTCGGACCTCCAGTACCTGTTACGGCACCTTCATCCTGGCCATGGATAGATCACTTGGTTTCGGGTCTACACCCAGCAACTGAACGCCCTATTCGGACTCGCTTTCGCTACGCCTCCCCTATCGGTTAAGCTTGCTACTGAATGTAAGTCGCTGACCCATTATACAAAAGGTACGCAGTCACCCCTTACGAGGCTCCCACTGTTTGTATGCATGCGGTTTCAGGTTCTATTTCACTCCCCTCCCGGGGTTCTTTTCGCCTTTCCCTCACGGTACTGGTTCACTATCGGTCGATTACGAGTATTTAGCCTTGGAGGATGGTCCCCCCATGTTCAGACAGGATTTCACGTGTCCCGCCCTACTTGTCGTTACCCTAGTTCCACATACGGGATTTCATATACGGGGCTATCACCCACTATGGCCGGACTTTCCATTCCGTTCTATTATCGCGTATGCTAAAAGTAACAGGCTTTTCCGGGTTCGCTCGCCACTACTTCCGGAATCTCGGTTGATTTCTTTTCCTCGAGCTACTTAGATGTTTCAGTTCACTCGGTTCGCCACCGCCCTCCTATATATTCAGAGGGGGTTACCCTTGCGGGTGGGTTTCCCCATTCGGACATTCCCGGATCAAAGCTTGTTTGCCAGCTCCCCGAGACTTTACGCAGGCTACCACGTCCTTCATCGCCTGTAATCGCCAAGGCATCCACCACATGCACTTATTCGCTTGACCCTATAACGTTGAATCCTGAACCCTTTTAAATTCAAGAACATGACTGACGAGTAGTAGTCAGTCCGTTATAGGCTGCTTCTAAAGCACTATCGAACCACGTTAAAAAACAACGCTGTTCAATGTTTTGATTTCTGCAATCAAATTACCCATTGAATGTTTCAGACCTCATCACAAAGTCTTACTTCATTCTCTTTACTTCTTCCATTTTGTTAAAGATCAATCTAGCTTGTAAAAGCCAGACATAAAGACAGCACGCTGCGCTTATGTCTAACTTTTCAACAAAGAGTTGGTGGAGGATGACGGGATCGAACCGACGACCCCCTGCTTGCAAAGCAGGTGCTCTCCCAGCTGAGCTAATCCCCCTCTGAACTTCGCATTACTTCGTTACTCATCTTCTTGCATACCAAAGTATGCGGCGAAGATTCGCGCCTCGTACTACTCGTCCACTTGATAATGCGTTGGTGGGTCTGGTTGGGCTCGAACCAACGACCCCCGCCTTATCAAGACGGTGCTCTAACCAGCTGAGCTACAGACCCTTAAGGCCAATCTTTGTTGCGCTCTTTAAACAACCGATAAGTGTGAATGCTTGCAAGCAAGGCATACTCTAGAAAGGAGGTGATCCAGCCGCACCTTCCGATACGGCTACCTTGTTACGACTTCACCCCAGTCATGAATCCCACCGTGGTAAGCGCCCTCCTTGCGGTTAGGCTACCTACTTCTGGTGAAACCCACTCCCATGGTGTGACGGGCGGTGTGTACAAGGCCCGGGAACGTATTCACCGCGACATGCTGATCCGCGATTACTAGCGATTCCGACTTCATGCAGTCGAGTTGCAGACTGCAATCCGGACTACGATCGGCTTTCTGAGATTAGCTCCCCCTCGCGGGTTGGCAACCCTCTGTACCGACCATTGTATTACGTGTGAAGCCCTGGCCATAAGGGCCATGAGGACTTGACGTCATCCCCACCTTCCTCCGGTTTGTCACCGGCAGTCCCAATAAAGTGCCCAACTGAATGATGGCAATTATTGGCAAGGGTTGCGCTCGTTGCGGGACTTAACCCAACATCTCACGACACGAGCTGACGACAGCCATGCAGCACCTGTGTCCACTTTCCCTTTCGGGCACCTAATGCATCTCTGCTTCGTTAGTGGCATGTCAAGGCCAGGTAAGGTTTTTCGCGTTGCATCGAATTAATCCACATAATCCACCGCTTGTGCGGGCCCCCGTCAATTCCTTTGAGTTTTAATCTTGCGACCGTACTCCCCAGGCGGTCAACTTCACGCGTTAGCTGCGTTACTAATGGATTTTACTCCACCAACAACTAGTTGACATCGTTTAGGGCGTGGACTACCAGGGTATCTAATCCTGTTTGCTCCCCACGCTTTCGAGCATGAGCGTCAGTATTAGGCCAGGAGGCTGCCTTCGCCATTGGTATTCCTCCACATCTCTACGCATTTCACTGCTACACGTGGAATTCTACCTCCCTCTCCCATACTCTAGCCTTGCAGTTTCAAACGCAGTTCCCAGGTTGAGCCCGGGGCTTTCACATCTGACTTGCAAAACCGCCTGCGCTCGCTTTACGCCCAGTAATTCCGATTAACGCTCGCACCCTACGTATTACCGCGGCTGCTGGCACGTAGTTAGCCGGTGCTTCTTATCAAGGTACCGTCATCCTCATCTAGTATTAGTAGATAAGTTTTCTTTCCTTGCGAAAGAGCTTTACAACCCGAAGGCCTTCTTCACTCACGCGGCATGGCTGGATCAGGCTTTCGCCCATTGTCCAAAATTCCCCACTGCTGCCTCCCGTAGGAGTCTGGGCCGTGTCTCAGTCCCAGTGTGGCTGATCATCCTCTCAGACCAGCTACTGATCGTCGCCTTGGTAGGCTTTTACCCCACCAACTAGCTAATCAGATATCGGCCGCTCCATTAACGTGAGGTCCGAAGATCCCCCACTTTCCCCCTCAGGGCGTATGCGGTATTAGCTAATCTTTCGACTAGTTATCCCCCATTATTGGACACGTTCCGATATATTACTCACCCGTTCGCCACTCGCCACCAGGGAGCAAGCCCCCCGTGCTGCCGTTCGACTTGCATGTGTAAAGCATGCCGCCAGCGTTCAATCTGAGCCAGGATCAAACTCTTCAGTTTAATTCCGACTATTACTTGTGACCTCTTTCGAGGTCGGTATATCGCTTGGCTTAATCTCAAATGAATCTTAGGTGTAACTTAAAAAGTTACAGATTTCATTTAAGTGTTAAGCACTTGTTTGTTGAGCTTCGGATACAAATTAACTATGTATCTTTTTGCACTCACCTACAAGCACCCACACTTATCGGTTGTTCGTTTTGTTAAAGAGCGGTTACTTCGTTACTTCTTTTGTCACTGCTGATTCGTTTCCAAATCAGCGAGAGGTGCGCATTATACAGACCTTTTTCATTCGGTCAAGCTAGTTTCGAAAATTATTTTTAAACAACTTTCTAACTAACTTCGCTTCACATCACCTCGTTCAGCGAGCCGCGCATTTTACAGCTTCTTTCGAACCGGTCAAGCTATTTTTGAAACTAATTTCAAACTGCTTAACTGCGCTTCGCTTTCTCAAGCGAGCCGCGCATTTTACAGACCTTTTTTAATCGGTCAAGGAGAATTTTCATTCCTTCAAACTCTCCTGCGAGCCCCGCCGTTCAAGCGAGGTGCGCATTTTACGTAGCCCAGGATTTTGGTCAAGCCCTTTTTGCTACTGTTACAAAATAATTACATTTAAGACTATCCGGCCAGCATTACTTGCTGATCGTAATCCGGGCAAACTTGCGCTTTCCCACTTGCGCCACTACTACTGCCCCCAGGCCGATTTGCAATCCGCGATCTGTCACCTTCTCACTGTCCAGCTTCACGCCACCCTGCTCTATCATGCGGAAAGCTTCGGACGTGCTGGCAACCAGCCCGGCCTGCTTCAACAAAGGGCCTATCGCGATCGATGATTCCTGGATCACCACGTTCACTTCCGGCACATCTTCGGGAATGCCGCCTTTCGAGCGCAACTCGAAATCCGCCAGCGCATCGACTGCGGCCTGCTTGCTATGGAATCGCGCGACGATTTCCTGCGCGAAACGCACCTTGATATTGCGCGGATTCTCGCCAGCCGCCACGGAAGCGCGCCATTGCTCGATGGTCGCTATCGATTCAAATGACAATAAAGTGATATATCGCCACATCAGCTCATCCGAAACCGACATCAATTTACTAAATATAGTATTGGCGGGCTCGGCGATACCTATATAGTTGCCTAGGGACTTGGACATCTTGTTGACGCCGTCCAGGCCTTCCAGCAACGGGACTGTCAATACGGACTGCGGCGCCTGGCCAAAATGCTTTTGCAGTTCGCGCCCCATTAATAAGTTGAAGCGCTGATCGGTGCCACCAAGTTCGATATCCGCGTTCAAGGCTACGGAGTCGTAACCTTGCAACAAGGGATAAAGGAACTCGTGAATGGCAATCGGCTGGTTGCTCTTGTAGCGCTTTTCGAAGTCATCCCGCTCCAGCATGCGCGCCACGGTATGCGTTGCCGCGAGCTTGAGCATGCCTGCGGCGCCAAGCTCATTGATCCAGCTTGAATTGAAAACCACTTCCGTTTGCTCGGGCTTGAGTATCTTGAATACTTGTTCCTGGTAAGTTTGCGCATTGATCTGCACCTGCTCGGCGCTCAACGGCGGGCGGGTTGCGCTCTTGCCGGTTGGGTCGCCGATCATGCCGGTGAAATCGCCGATCAGGAACAGCACTTTGTGGCCCAGATCCTGGAATTGGCGCAGCTTGTTGATCAATACCGCATGCCCCAAGTGCAAATCGGGCGCAGTCGGGTCAAAACCCGCCTTTACCTTTAACGGCTGCCCGGTTTTAAGCTTGTCGATTAATTCCTGCTCGCCGATCAGGTCATCAATACCGCGCTTGATCAACGCCAAACTGTCATTTAAATTTGCCATATCTTTAGAAATAACCGTGATTTAGAATGCTTTTTTGCCTTCACCATGCAGAATTTTTCTGTTAGCATGCCTCATCGTTGATTTGTCACAGTAATGAGGTAGCGACCAGTGCAGCAAACTGAGCAGAGCCAAAAGGAAGTTATTTTAACGCAAAACCCAGCATTAAAAGAACGTAAGCTACGCCTGCGTTGGTTGCTCGCCATTTCAAGCCTGCCGCTGTTCGGCATCATTACCGCTTTCGGTATCGCGCCACAAACCTCTACGCAAGACGTTGCGATCTCCACTATCGTGGAGGATATCGCATTGCCTGAGATTTCCACGCCGTTTGTTTCAGAGAACCTCGAAAGCGAAAACTACTGGCAAGCCGACCAGGTGCGCCGCGATGACACGCTTGCCAGCCTGATGTCCAGGTTGAATGTGCAAAACAGCGAAGCGCTGGAATTCTTGCGCAGAAGTCCCGACGCCAGCGCACTGGCATCCCAGCTCCGGCCTGGGCGCGCCATCCAGGCGCAAGTCAATGCCAATGGTGAATTACTCAAGCTGCAATACCAGCTCAGCCCCACTTCCACCCTGACCGTAGAACGCACCGACTCGGGCTACCAGGCCAAAACCGGCGAGCCTGTACTAGAAGTCCACAACGTATTGAAAACAGCCGAAATCAGAAGCTCGCTTTTCGCCGCAACCGATGCGGCCGATATCCCGGATTCCGTCGCCATCCAGATGGCGGAAATTTTCTCCTCTGACATCGATTTCCACAGCGACCTGCGCAAAGGCGACCGTTTCGTCGTGATCTACGAGGCCAAGTACAACAACGGCAACTTGGTCAACACCGGCCAGGTGCTGGCAGCTGAATTCACCAACCAGGGCAAGACATACAAGGCGGTCATGTACCGCAATCCTGAGGGCAAGGTCGCCTACTACACCCCTGAAGGTAAGAGCTTGCATAAATCATTCCTGCGCTCCCCGCTGGAATTCACCCGCATCAGTTCCGGTTTCACCTTGGGCCGTTTCCATCCTATCCTGCAGAAAATGCGCGCTCACAAGGGTGTGGACCTTGCCGCGCCGATCGGCACCCGCATCAAGGCACCTGCTGACGGCGTGGTGCAGTTTGTCGGCGTCAAGGGCGGTTACGGCAACGTCATCTACTTGCAGCACAGCGGCGGCGTGACCACGGTATACGGCCACCTTTCCCGCTTCGCGCCAGGCTTGCGTAACGGCATGAAAGTATCGCAGGGCGACATCATCGGCCATGTGGGCATGACCGGCATGGCGACCGGCCCTCACCTGCATTACGAATTCCTGCTCAACGGCGTGCATAGGGACCCGCTCAAGGTAGCCCTGCCTGCGGCGCAGCCACTCTCTCCTCAATACCGTACAGATTTTCTCGCGCACAGTGCCAACCTGAGCGCCCAATTGCAACTGCTGAGTGCAAGCACCGTCGCTTCGCTTGACTAGTGCAGTCCGAGCTTTTCATTGGCTTGATGTCGGGCACCAGCCTGGATGGTGCCGACAGTGTGATCGTTAGGCTGGAGCAGCAGCATTGCCAGGTCATACAACAGCAATTCACACCTTATCCCGCAGCACTGAAACGACAATTGTTGGCATTGCATGATCCGGGCCACAATGAGCTCGAATCAACAGCGCTGGTCGGCAACCAGCTTTCCGAGTTATACGCCAAGAATATAGCAGCGCTCTTGCAGCAGGCTTCTATTGAGCCGAGCGCAGTACGCGCGATCGGCTGCCACGGGCAAACCATACGTCACCGCCCTGAATTGGGCTTTACCTTGCAGATAGGCAACCCGGCATTGCTGGCCGAGCTGACCGGGATCAACGTCGTCGCCGATTTCCGCAGCCGCGATATTGCGGCAGGCGGACATGGCGCTCCGCTGGTACCTGCCTTCCATGCCGCGATGTTTTCCTCTCCCGGAAAACACCGGGTGGTGCTCAATATCGGCGGCATTGCCAATCTCACCAACCTGCCTGCGTCAGGAAATGCCATCACCGGTTTTGATACCGGGCTTGGCAATATGCTCATGGATGCCTGGATCAACAAGCATCAGGGCAAGGATTACGATACGGATGGGGCCTGGGCAGCCAGCGGCTCCATCATTCCAGGCTTGCTGAAATCCATGCTGGCCGATCCTTTTTTCGCCATGCAGCCGCCCAAGAGTACGGGGCGCGACACGTTCAACCTGGCCTGGCTCGAGCAACTATTGCACCAGATAAAGGACAAATACTCACCGCAAGATGTGCAACGCACGCTTTTGGAGCTGACCGCCATGTCAATTGCCATGGCAGTAACACAGTATTGTGGTAGTGTCGATGAGCTGTATGTATGCGGCGGCGGCGCTTATAATAGCGCTTTGATGCAGCGATTGCGGCAACTGCTGCCACCTGTGGTCATTGAGCTGAGCGATACGCTTGGCCTAGCGGCCAATGCCGTAGAGGCAGCTGCTTTTGCCTGGCTTGCGCAACAGACATTACATGGGCTGCCTGGCAACCTGCCTGCCGTGACCGGCGCACGCGGCCCGCGAATACTTGGCGCAGTTTATGCTGCTTAATTTGTAACCAATCAACCATCTTGACTCCAGAATTATGAAACCAAGCAAAGTCACCCTTACTTTCGATGATGGTTCCGCGCCAATCGAACTGCCTATTCTGCCGGGCAAGCTGGGACCCAGCGTCATCGACATCCGCTCCTTGGGCAAGCATGGCTATTTCACCTACGACCCCGGCTTCCTGTCGACGGCTTCGTGTGATTCCAATATCACTTACATCGACGGTGAAAAAGGCTTGCTGTTTTACCGCGGCTATCCCATCGAGCAGTTGGCCGAACACTCCGACTTCATGGAAGTTTGCTACCTGCTGATGCATGGCGAATTGCCCGATGCCGAGCAGAAAGCCAAGTTCACCAACACCATTACGCGCCATAGCATGGTGCACGACCAGCTCACGCACATCTTCCGCGGCTTCCGCCGCGATGCTCACCCGATGGCAGTCATGGTCGGCGTGGTCGGCTCCATGTCCGCCTTCTATCATGAAGCGATCGATGTCAGCGACCCGAAGAACCGCGAATTCGCGGCGCACCGCCTGCTGGCCAAGGTGCCCACGATTGCCGCCTGGAGCTATAAGTACAACATCGGCCAGCCTTTCATGTACCCGAGGAACCGTTTCAACTATGCGGAAAACTTCATGCACATGATGTTCGCCACGCCCTGCGAAGACTACGAGCCCAACCCTGTGCTGGCAAAAGCATTCGAGCGCATCCTTATCCTGCATGCAGACCATGAGCAGAATGCCTCGACCTCCACGGTGCGCTTGGCCGGCTCCAGCGGCGCCAACCCGTTCGCCTGCGTCGCCGCAGGCATTGCCTCGCTATGGGGGCCTGCTCACGGCGGCGCCAATGAAGCCACCCTGAAGATGCTGGAAGAGATCGGCGACGTGAGCCGCATCGGGGAATACATCAAGCGCGCCAAGGACAAGACCGATTCGTTCCGTCTGATGGGTTTCGGCCACCGCGTCTACCGCAACATGGACCCGCGCGCCGCCATCATGCGCCAGACCTGCCACCAGGTTCTCGATGAGCTTGGGCTGCACGACGACCCCATGTTCAAGCTTGCGCTGGAACTGGAAAAGATTGCGCTGGAAGACGAATATTTTGTCAGCCGGCAGCTTTATCCGAATGTGGATTTCTATTCCGGTATCGTCATGCGCGCGATGGGCATCCCGAACTCCATGTTCACGGCCATCTTCGCCTTGGCGCGTACCGTCGGCTGGGTTGCCCAATGGAATGAGATGATGTCCGATCCCGGTTCCAAGATCGGCCGTCCGCGCCAGCTTTATACCGGCTCAGAGCGCCGTGACTTTATCCCGCTAGGCCAGCGTTAAAACCGCATAGGCAAAATAAAAAGGGGCCAATGGCCCCTTTTTATTTTATACGCCCTGCTTAAGCGGAAAAAGACGATCCGCAACCACAAGTCGTTGTGGCATTGGGATTGCGGATGACGAACTGGGAGCCTTGCAGGCTGTCCTGATAGTCGATCTCGGCACCCACCAGGTATTGCAGGCTCATCGGATCAATCAGCAATGTGACCCCGTCCTTGTCGACGGTCGTATCATCCTCATTGATGATTTCCTCAAAGGTGAAGCCGTACTGGAACCCAGAACAACCGCCACCGCTCACGAACACGCGCAGCTTGAGATCCGGCGAGCCTTCCTCATCGATTAACTCCTTTACCTTGCGCGCCGCATTATCGGTAAAGATTAATGGGCTTGGGATTTCTTCCGTCACTGCGTTCATGGTTAGTAACTCCTTAAACTAATTGAATTCATTATCCTGCTCGAAACTCCCACGGTCAATCTTTGACCTCTGGAACGAGAGAAGTTTCTTTCTTGGCAGCATCACCGATATACACCAGCTGACCCTCAATAATGGCGCCGGTATGGATTTCCAATGATTTGTAATGCACGTCACCGGTAATCCTGGATTTGGCGAGCAGTTCAAGATAGTGGCTTGAGCGCACCGGGCCGCGCACCTCGCCATTCAATACTATCCGCGCCACGGTCACCGCCCCTTCAATGCGGCCCTGTTCGCTCAATACCAGCGTACTGGGGGTGCCGGGCAGCTCGCTTACATCGCCCTTGATCTGGCCATCCACGCGCAAACCACCGCTGAATGTAATGTTGCCTTCAATGCGCGTATCGGTACTGACCAAGGTATCAATACGGCTTTGGGGTTTATTCTTGCTCTTCAAGAACATGCGTATACCTTTATTCAGGAGGGTGGCCAGCGTTATCCAGGCAACTCCACCTTTTGACTGATATTGGGCTGTTTAGCCCCCGTTTCAAGGAAGCTGAGTTCCAATTCCTCAGCCGTGACGTCTTCCGGCAGCGCGAAACTGCCGTCTAGGCGCTGATAATAGCGGAAATTCACTTTTGCCTGGTTGCTGTTGGCAGGCTGCAGGAGCAGCGGAAGCTTGACCGGCTGGCCTTGCTGGTTCCTGCCTTGCAGGATAAAGCTCAGATTGCCTTGTACCGGCTTGCTGGCGTTGCCTTGTTGAGAGAGCACCAGGTGGTATTGATAATGGCCGGGCTCCTTGGCTTTTTCCACAAACAAGCGCGTGAGTTTCACATTCTTGGCGGCGGAATCGCCGTTCTGCATGCTTTTATAGAAAGCCAAGTCCTCTTTCAGCTTCATCAGCTCGTCCTGCACCTGTTCGAAATCATGCGCGAGCTTTTCTTGCGCCGTCCGCTGCACTTGTAGCTGCCGCTCTGCCAGGACAGTCCGGCTCATGAGCTCCTTCCTGGTGGGTTCGGACTCGAGCGTCAACGCCAGCGTGCCTGTCGCGCTCAGCCGCCAGTAAGCAAGCGCATAGCCAATCACGACCAGAACTATGATTCCCAGTAATTGCCAATACCAAGCACGATGGGATTTAACCGTCACCGGCTTGGTCGGCTTATGGAAGTGACGCTTGACGCGGCGCGAGATGCGTTTCATCGGTCAATCAAGGCAGCAAAGGCACGATTTCCAGCCCTGCCCGTTCATCAAGCCCGAACATGATGTTCATATTTTGCACCGCTTGTCCCGCCGCCCCTTTGACCAGGTTATCCTGCACCGCGATCACCGTCAGGTAGCCGCTATCCGGCTGCGGGTGCAATGCCAGGCGCAATTGGTTGCCACCGCGAACCGTACGCGTTTCCGGCAAACTGCCTGGAGGCAGGACATCCACGAACGGCTCGTGCTGGTATCGCGCCTCATACAAGGCCTGAATGTCTGTCTTCAGCCCCTGGGCTGACAACTTGACGTAGATGGTGGACAGCATGCCACGAATCAGCGGGACCAGGTGGGGCACAAAAATAAATTGCAGCGAGGTGCCAGCCAACTGCTGCAATTGCGCAAGAATCTCAGGATGGTGCCGGTGCCCGGCGACGCCATAGGCTTTCATGTTGTCGCTGGCTTCCGCAAACAAAGTGGCGACCTCCGCTTTTCTGCCGGCGCCGGAAACGCCCGATTTGGAGTCCGAGACGATGGGGACGGATAAATCAATCAACCCTTGCTCCAGCAGCGGCGCCAGTCCCAGCAATACGGTCGTCGGATAGCATCCGGGATTGCCGATCACCTGGGCGGAACGCACTTTTTCACGATACAGCTCAGGAATGCCATATACGGCATCAGCCAGGATATCCGGACAGCCGTGCGGCAGCTTGTACCATTTCTCGAATACCGCCGTATCCTGCAGCCGGAAGTCCGCTGCGAGATCGATCACCTTCACTCCTGCCGCCACCAGCGCTTGCGCCTGGCTCATGGCCACGCCATGCGGCGTAGCAAAGAACACCACGTCGCACTGTGACAGGTCGGCCTGGGCAGGATCGGTGAAGACAAGGCCTACGCGCCCGCGCAGGCTGGGAAACATATCCGCAACCGGCAGCCCGGCTTCGCCGCGCGAAGTAATAACGTTCAATTCCACATGCGGATGCAAGGCCAACAAGCGCAACAACTCAACGCCGGTATACCCTGTACCACCGACAATGCCAACTTTTATCTTTTTGCTTTGCATCACCTGAACTTACCTTCCGTATGCCGCAGGGCATATCCACAGAAAATCTATAGTAACAAAACCCCAAAGCATTTTGAAAACCGCCAAAACAAAAAAGCCGCAACAAGTGCGGCTTTTTCGATAATACGACAACAGTAAAGCTTAGCGCTTGGAGAATTGCTTACGGCGGCGCGCCTTGCGGAGGCCGACCTTCTTACGCTCAACTTCACGTGCATCACGAGTCACGAAACCTGCCTTGGACAGGGCGCTCTTCAGAGCAGCATCGTAATCGATCAGCGCACGGGTGATACCGTGGCGCACTGCACCGGCTTGGCCGGACTCGCCGCCGCCAGTCACGTTGACCAGAATGTCGAAGCTGGCTTCGTTTTCGGTCAGAGCCAATGGCTGGCGCAGAATCATGCGTGAAGTCACGCGGGAGAAATATTCGTCAGCAGGCTTGTCGTTAACAACGATGTTACCGCTACCGGACTTCAAGAAGACACGAGCTACCGAACTCTTGCGGCGGCCAGTACCGTAGTTATATTTACCAATCATCGCTGCTTATCCTTACGCTTGACTTTGGATTACCAATGGTTGCGGCTGTTGTGCAACATGGTCATGCTTTTCGCCAGCGTAGACCTTGAGCTTGCGGAACATCGCATAACCCAGCGGGCCCTTAGGCAGCATACCCTTGACAGCCTTTTCCAGGGCGCGGCCTGGGAAACGCTCTTGCATCTTGCCAAAAGTTGTTGTGGAGATACCGCCTGGGTAACCACTGTGGCGGTGGTACTTCTTGTCCAGCGCCTTGTTGCCGGTTACCTTGATCTTGTCGGCATTGATCACAACGATATAATCGCCCGTATCCACGTGCGGTGTGTAAATAGTCTTATGCTTGCCACGCAGGCGGTGCGCAATTTCACTCGCCAAACGGCCCAGCACCAAATCCGTAGCATCAACTACGAACCAGTCGCGCTTTACTTCATGCGCTTTTGCAGAAAAGGTCTTCATCGGACAAACCAATATTCGCTGAAAAAATTAAGAGGCGGATTGTATGTCAAGCCCTTACGCTTTGTCAAACATTTCCGAGCTAGATTTTTCAATCTTCATAGACACTTAAAATGCATGCTTAAAGATAATCGCTTGCCAGCACTCCAGCGAAGATGGCAGCGCCAAGCCAATTGTTGTGCAGGAACGCCTTGAAACAAGACGTGCGATCACGTCCGCGGATCAACGCATAATGATACAGGGCGATGAGCGCCGCGGCCGCCAGCCCGGCAAAATACGGCCAGGATTGCTGAAGGCGCACTCCCGTCCAGGCCATCAACACCAGGAAAACGCCGTAGCATGCCATGACGGCGAAGATGTCCAGCCTGCCGAAGAAAATGGCCGAGGATCTGATGCCGATCTTGAGGTCGTCGTTGCGGTCCACCATGGCATATTCGGTGTCATAGGCCACAGCCCAGAACACATTGGCAAGCAGCAGTATCCAGGCATCCAGCGGCAATCGGCCCGTGACGGCCGCAAACGCCATCGGGATGCCGAAGCCGAAAGCAATGCCGAGATAAGCCTGCGGGATGGAGAGGAAGCGCTTGGTCAGCGGGTAGCTGGCGGCCAGGAACAAAGCCGGGAAAGACAAGGCCACCACCAGAGCGTTGAGCTGCAGCACCAGGACAAATGCGGCCAGGCTCAATGCCATCGCCAGCAAAACGGCTTCCTTCGCGCTTACGTCGCCGGTCACCAGCGGGCGCTGGCGGGTGCGCTCCACATGGCCGTCGAAATTGCGGTCGGCCAGGTCGTTCATGACGCAGCCCGCCGAACGCATCAACACAGTACCGGCAATGAATACGAACAATACCAGGCCGTCAGGCCAGCCCGGGCTTGCCAGCCATATGCCCCACAAGGTGGGCCAGAGCAGCAGCAGGATGCCGATGGGCTTATCCAGCCGGGTCAGGCGGTAATAGGCTTGGAGCTTTTGCCTAAGGGATGGGTTATTCATTTTTAAACAGTCTGCCCTATTCAGCTTCCACATGCAGTTTCAACACGGCAGGCAGGAACAACTCAGTCACCAGCACTGCCTTCTTCCCCAACCTGAAGACCGAGCGCCTTGCCCATATCGGCCCGCCAATCGAGGGAATGTACGCAGCTGCCAGGCGGTAGAGAAAATGCCGGGATGAAAGTTTCTTGTACTGCAATGCACCGCGGCACATGCGCGGATCCGCAAACAAGGCGCTGCCGAGCGAGTGCGCTCCCAGGCGGCCCAGTCCGCGCCAGGCGCCCCGCATAGCTTGTTGGGGCAATAGGCTATGCGCAAACACCACCGCTTCGCCGTCGCAACGCAATATGACGTCACGCAGCAAGGTATGCCTTCGAGGCAGCACCTGCAATAATTGCGCCTCAGCAAAAGGCGGCTTTTTCCTGGCCAGGCGCAAAGGTTGCACCGCAAACTGCCTGCTATGCTGCTGCAAGCGCCGAGTCAGCGAACCGCGCTCAGCGAGCCAGGGACGGTAATGCCGGGAGCCTACGGCCTGCTTGAGCCAGCGGTCTCGCATCTGCGGAAAATGGGCAAAGACTTTCACCGGCCGATTATCTCAGACTTTGACCAATTCTTCCGCATGGCCGAGCCAGCGTGCCAAGTGGGCGTCTGCCGCCTGCGGCGCTTTCTCCAGCAATCCTGCCGCGATATCGCGCGCGGCTTCCAGCAAGTCCTGGTCCCGCTCCAGGTCGGCGATCCTCAGCATGGGTACCCCGCTCTGCCGTACCCCCATGAACTCCCCCGGTCCGCGCAATGCGAGGTCAGCCTGGGCAATGGCGAAGCCATCGCTGGACTCGTAGATGATTTTCAGGCGCGCGCGCGCCGTTTCCGAGAGCTTGCCGTCCTGGTAGAGCAGGATGCAGCTGCTCTTGGCAGCGCCGCGCCCGACACGGCCGCGCAATTGGTGCAATTGTGCCAGGCCCATGCGCTCGGCATGCTCGATCACCATCAGGCTGGCATTGGGCACATCCACGCCCACCTCGATCACGGTAGTCGCCACCAGCAGCTGGGTTTCGCCTGCGCTGAATGCGGCCATCACGGCCTGCTTCTCGGCAGGCTTCATGCGGCCATGCACCAACCCCACCCGCAACTGCGGGAAAGTCTCGCGCAAGCTCTCGTAGGTTTCGGTCACGGTCTGCAATTGCAATGCCTCGGATTCCTCTATCAAGGGGCAGACCCAATAAGCCTGCCGGCCTTCCATGCATGCATGCTGCACGCGCTCCAGCACTTCGTCCCGCCTGGCACCGGATACCAGACGGGTCACGATGGGCGTGCGCCCGGGCGGCAGCTCGTCGATCACCGACACATCGAGGTCGGCAAAGTAGCTCATGGACAAGGTGCGCGGAATCGGCGTGGCGCTCATCATGAGTTGATGCGGCTGCACGCCTTTCTGCCGCAATGAAAGGCGCTGCTGCACGCCAAAGCGGTGCTGCTCGTCGACGATGGCGAGCGCCAGCCGCTGGAATATCACCTGATCCTGGAACAAGGCATGGGTGCCGATCACGAGCTGCGCCTCGCCATTTTCCACAGCGGTCATCATCTCGCGCCGCTCCTTCTTGCCCTGGCTGCCGGACAGCCAGGCCACCCGTATGCCCAAGGGCGCCAGCCAGGCCTGCATCTTCTGGCAATGCTGCTCGGCGAGGATTTCCGTCGGCGCCATGATGGCCGCCTGCCAGCCGTTTTCAATCGCCTGCAACGCCGCCATCGCGGCGACTATGGTCTTGCCGCTGCCGACATCGCCCTGCAACAGACGCTGCATGGGGTGCGGCTGTTCCAGGTCGCGGCCAATCTCAACGGCGACACGCTGCTGAGCCTGGGTCAGGACGAACGGCAGGCTGCGCAGCAAGGCGGTGACCAGGGTGCGGGACGGCGGCAGTGCAGGCGCACCCTGGTGCCTGCGGCGCGCATGATGCTTGCGCATGGAAAGCTGCTGCGCGAGCAATTCATCAAAGGCCAGCCGCCGCCATGCAGGATGGTCGCGGGATTCCAGGCTACGCAGCGCCGCCTCTGGTGCCGGATGGTGCAGGAGGTGCAGGCTTTCCGCGAATCCCGGCAAGGAAAGTCCGCGGTATATCTCCTGCGGCAGGATTTCCGCGGTATCCACCTGCTCCAATGCCCAGGATATCCATTTGCGCAACGCGGCCTGGCTCAAGCCTGCCGTGGTGGGGTAAAACGGCGTCAATGCCTCGGCAACCGGCGCATCCTCTTCCACCTGTTTGCACTGCGGATGCACCATTTCCCAGCCGAAGAAGCCGCCGCGCACTTCGCCGAAGGCGCGGATATGCCGCCCTTCCTTCAGGCTGGCGACCTGGCTGGGGTAGAAATTCAGGAAACGCAGCACCAGCTGCCCCGTGTCGTCGCGCAACCGGCAAATCAGTGCTTTTCGCGGACGGTATTGCACCTCGGTATGCACGATCTCGCCCTGCACCTGGGCCTGCTCGCCGGTATGCAGGTCACGGATCGCCGTGATGCGGGTTTCGTCGAGGTAGCGCAGGGGCATGTGCAGCAGCAGGCCCTGGCAATTGAGGATGCCAAGCTTGGCAAGCCGCCCCTGCAACGCAGGGGTCATGCCTTTAATGCCGTCGAGCTTGCTGTTGGCGGGTAGTTTTGACGCCATGATCCTGGGAAGTTATTGATCCTGGCTGAGTCGCTCAATATGTCATGAGCAGGCAGGAAAATCGGTCAAGCGACTCTGGCGGCATTGCTGGGCACTCGATACAAGCGCAAGCAAGCAACACGCCAGGAAAGTCATCGTGCTTAGGCGCCAATCTCCAGCACGCCATCGGCTTCCACCAGCGCGTTGCGCGGCAGCTGCGCCACGCCGACCGCTGCGCGGGCAGGATAAGGCTGGGTGAAGTATTCCGTCATGATGGTGTTCACCAGCGCAAAGTGGGAGAGGTCGGTCAGGAAGATATTGAGCTTGACCACGTCAGCGAGCGAGCCGCCGGCGGCTTCCGCCACGGCCTTGAGGTTCTTGAATACGCGGTGGACTTGCGCCTCGATGCCATCCACCAACTCCATGGTCGCAGGGTCAAGGCCGATCTGGCCGGACAGGTAGACGGTGCTGCCGTTGACCTTGACTGCCTGGGAATAGGTGCCGATCGCCTGGGGGGCGCCATCGGTATGGATGATTTGCTTGGCCATGTATCTCTCCTGAAAACTCGATTGGTTGAAGTATTATTGGTTGAAAAGTGACGCTACTGAATCCGCTGCTCGGCCCCGGAACCCTTGACGCGGTTGATGCGCACCACATCCGGAATCTTGCGCAGGCGCCGCATCAGCTCGGCCAGGTGCACGCGGTTCTCCACCTGCACGGTGAAGTTCATGTTGGTGTAGGTGCTGTTGTCCGCCTCTTCCATGCTGACATTGTCGATATTCGAGCCGGCCTCGGCAATGCCTGAGGCGATCTTCGCCAGCATGCCGCGGCGGTTCGCCACCACCAGCTTGAGGCTGACCTTGTACAGCCTGTGCCCCTGCGGGTCCCATTCCACGTCCAGCCACTTGTCGGGATCGAGGCGGAATTTGCGGATTGCCGGACAATCGTGGGTATGGATCACCAGCCCCTTGTCCTTGTTGATGAAGCCCAGGATGGGATCGCCGGGAATGGGGCGGCAGCATTGCGCGAACTGCACCGCCATGCCCTCGGAGCCGCGGATGGTGATGGTGTCCAGCACCTTGGCAGGCACCTTCTGCTGCTCCGCCACGGCTTCCTGCTGCCCTGCCTGCGCCATCAACTGGTGCGCCACCATGACGTTCAGGCGCTTGCCCATGCCGATGTCCGCGAGGATTTCGTCCTTGCTCTTCGCGCCATAATCCCGCACCAGGCGCTGCCAGGCAGGATCATCAATCGTGATGGGGTTGGCGTGCAGGGCGCGCAGCGCCTGGTTGAGCATGCGCTCGCCCAGCAATGCCGACTCGGTGGACTGCATGGATTTGAGATAGTGCCGGATATGGGCGCGCGCCTTGCCGGTCAGCACGTAATTGAGCCATGCGGGGTTGGGGTGCGCATGGGCGGCGGTGATGATCTCGACATGGTCGCCGTTGTGCAGCTCGGTCCGCAAGGGAGCGAGTTCCTGGTTGATCTTCACCGCCACGCAGCGGTTGCCGATGTCGGTATGCACCGCATAGGCGAAATCGACGGCAGTGGCCCCCTTGGGCAATGCCATGATGGTGCCCTTGGGCGTGAAGACGTAGACCTCGTCCGGGAACAGGTCGACCTTGAAATGTTCGAGAAACTCGAGCGAGTCGGTGCTCTCGCTCTGGATGTCCAGCAGGCGCTGCAGCCATTGGTGCGTTTGCTGCTGCAAGGCCGTCAGGTGGGCATCAGTGGTCTTGTAGAGCCAGTGCGCGGCAACCCCCGCATCGGCGATGTTGTGCATTTCGCGGCTGCGGATCTGGATTTCGATCGGCGTGCCGAACGGGCCGAACAACGTCGTATGCAACGACTGGTAGCCGTTGGCCTTGGGGATGGCGATATAGTCCTTAAACTTGCCGGGAATCGGCTTGTATAGCCCGTGCAGCACGCCTAGCGCGGCGTAACAGGTCGGCAGGTCGCGCACGATGACGCGGAAGCCGTAGATATCGTAGATCTGCGAAAAGGTGACGGTCTTGCCCGTCATTTTCTTGTAGATGCTGTAAAGGTGCTTTTCGCGCCCGGTCACATCGGCATCGATATGCTGGTCTTTCAGGCGCTGGTTGATGGCGTCGAGGATCTTGCCGACCACTTCCTTGCGGTTGCCGCGCGCCGCCATGACCGCCTTGGAAATCACGCGGTGGCGCATCGGATAGAGATACTTGAAGCTCAGGTCTTCCAGCGTCTGGTAAATCTCGTTGAGCCCGAGCCGGTTGGCAATCGGCGCGTAGATATCCAGCGTTTCACGCGCGATGCGCCGCTGCTTCTCCGGCTTCATGACATCGAGCGTGCTCATGTTGTGCAAGCGGTCGGCAAGCTTGACCAGGATCACGCGCACGTCCTGCGACATCGCCAGCAGCATTTTGCGGAAATTCTCCGCCTGCGCCTGGGTCGCGCTCTGGAATTCGATCTTGTCGAGCTTGGACAATCCGTCCACTAGCTCGGCCACCTGTTTGCCGAATTTCTCGCCGATTTCCTGCTTGGTGACGCCGGTATCCTCCACCACGTCGTGCAGCAAGGCCGCGATCAAAGTCGGAGGATCGAGATGCAGTTCGGCCAGGATGCCGGCCACGCTGACCGGGTGAATCACATAGGGCTCGCCGCTGCGGCGCACCTGCCCTTCATGCGCAGCGGCGCTGAAACGGTAGGCGTCCCAGATATGGTCTATGTCGTCTTGTTTGAGGTATTCCCGCAGGCGCAGGGTGAGTTGGGAGTCTTCGCTGTCCGCTGGCAGCAAAGGTAAGGGTGAAACTGGTTCGGCTGGTCTTTTGGCTGCGGTCTTGGGCATAAATTCCAGTAATTACTCAATTCTACATAGTCGCCAACCCGGGACCGTGCATTGGCATGATCCCGGCTGCATCACCAGCTAGCATTCACTGCAAGGTTGTGCGATCAGGCGTGTCCGCGATTAAGCACTTCCAGGCCTACCTTGGCAGCCGCGATTTCACGCAGCGCCAGCACGGTGGGCTTATCCTTGCTGCCGTGCGCGTTCACGAGCGGCTCCGAGCCATTGGCGAGCTGGCGTGCGCGGTAAGCGGCGACAAGGGTCAACTGGAAACGGTTGGGTATCTTTTCCAGACAATCATCAACGGTAATACGTGCCATGTTACGAATATCTCCTGAATTTTGTCATGTACATTTACATGGGCCGGAAGACGGCTAGAGCAGTTTCTGCACCACGTCCTGGTAGCGCAGCAATTGCTTGTCGCGCCGCAATCTCTGGCTGCGGATAATGGCTCGCAGGTCTTCCAGCGCATGTTCAAACCTGTCGTTGATTGTAACATAGTCGAATTCCGCCACGTGGCGCATCTCGTCCCGCGCTGCAGCAAGCCTGCGCACAATCACCTCCGCGCTATCCTGCGCGCGGTTGTTCAGGCGCTGCTCTAGGGCTTCCATCGAAGGCGGCAGGATGAAAATGCTGATGGCTTCGGCATATTGGCTGCGCACCTGCTGCGCGCCCTGCCAGTCGATTTCCAGGATCAGGTCGTACCCTTCCGCCAATACGGAATTCACCGTCGACTGCGATGTACCGTAATAAGCGCCGTGCACTTGCGCGCTTTCGAGGAAGTCGCCGTGGTTGAGCAACTCCACGAACCTCGCTTCCTCGACGAAGTGGTAGTGCACGCCGTCTTCCTCGCCGGGCCGCGGCTGGCGCGTGGTATGGGACACAGAGAGCTTGATATGCTCGTCACCGTCCAGCAGCGCGCGCACCAGCGAGGTTTTGCCGGCGCCTGATGGGGCGGTGATAATGAATAGGTTGCCTTTCATAGCATGGTTGTTCCGTCGTGCAAACTTAAAAAAATCAGACCCGATGCGCCAGTCTGCGCCTGTAGAAGATGGATGACAACAAGGCCGCCATGATGAACACCACGCCGATGAGGCCGGTCACCACCTCAGGCACGGGTCGGTAGATGGTATAGAACATGATCAGTCCGAGCACCCCGATCGCATAGTGGGCGCCGTGCTCCAGGTAAACATAGTTGTCGAGCGTGCCCTTGTACACCAGGCGCACGGTCATGGAGCGCACGAACATCGCGCCTATGGTCAGGCCCAGCATGATGATCACCACGTCGCGCGTGATCGCAAACGCACCGATCACGCCGTCGAACGAGAACGAGGCGTCGAGAATTTCCAGGTAAAGAAACCCCATCGCCCCGTTGCGCTTCGCGGTCTTGGCAAAGGCGTCACCCTCGGCCTGCGAAGAGAAAAACCCGCTCAGGCTGTCGATCACGACATACAGCACCACCCCGCTCAACCCTGCCAGCAGGATGGTCAGGCGCTCTGCCTGGGAAATGGGCAGGAAGTTCTGCAAGCCCAGCAGGATCAGCAGAATGACGATGATCTTGATGGACTCCAGGCTGCCCAGCCTGCCGAATGCCGCTTCTAGGCGGCCCAGCCAGTGCAGCTCCTTCTCCGGGTCCAGCAGGAAGCTCAGGAACACCAGGAACAGGAAGGAGCCGCCGAATGCCGCAATCGCGTTATGGCCGTCGTCGAGGTAGTCGGCGTACAGCGCCGGATTATTGATGGCCATGTCGGCTACCTCGAGCAGTCCCTGGTCGGTGGCCGCCGCCACCAGCAGCAAGGGGAACAGCAGTCGTACGCCGAACACGGCAATCAGGATGCCCACGGTGAGGAAGATATGCCGCCATTTTTCGTCCATCTCCTTGAGGATGGAGGCGTTCACCACGGCATTGTCGAACGACAGGCTGATTTCCATGATGCCGAGGATCAGCGCCACGCTCAGCGCAGGCCAGATGCCGGACACCCCGCCCTTGATTTCATAGCCCCAGAGCGCGGCCAGCCCAAGGCAGAGGAAAGTGACGAAAAAGGAATATCTGAAATCGCGCATTGCTTAAGTTCCGGATCAATGAGGTTCGCGGCCAGGCAGCAGCCTGCGCCAGGACAATCGGACGGCTACTCTATGTTCTGCACTTGCTCGCGCATTTGCTCGATCAGTAGCTTGAGCGCCATGGCGACTTGCGACACTTCGGTGGAAACAGACTTGGAAGCCAGGGTATTGGCTTCGCGGTTCAGTTCCTGCATGAGGAAATCCAACTGCTTGCCTGCCGGACTGCCTGCTTCGAGAATACGCTTCACTTCCTCGATATGCGCGCCCAGGCGGCTCAACTCCTCATCCACATCAATCCGCTGGGCGAAGATGGTGAGTTCCTGGCGGATACGCTCGTCATCCACCGAACTCAGCGCTTCCTGCAGTTTGCCGTACAGGCGCTCCTGATAGATCTTCACCTGCTCGGGCAGCAAGGGACGCACCCTAGCGACCAGGCCTTCCATTTCCGCCAGGCGGTCGAGGATGATCGCCTTGAGCTTGATGCCTTCGCGCGCCCGGGCTTCCGTCATCTGCTGCACCAGCTTCAGCAGGCTGTCGCGAATGGCGGCTGCCAAGGCCTCGTGATCCGCGCCTTCTCCCGATATCACCCCTGGCCAGCGCAGGATGTCCGCCACGCTCAAGGGGCGGCTTTCCGGGAAGTGGCGTTGCACGCTGACGGTCATCTGCGCCAGCTGCTGCAACACCATGTCGTCCAGCTGCACCTGCCGCTGTTCGGAGGCGCGATGTGCCAGGCTGATGCGGCACTCCACCTTGCCGCGCTTGAGGCGCTGGTTGATCAGTTCGCGCACCTGCGGTTCGAACATGCGCACATTGTCATCCAGCTTGAGCTGCAACTCGAGGTAGCGATGATTGACCGAGCGCAGTTCGAGCACCAGAACGCCATGGCTCACCTCCTGCTCCAGCGAGGCATAACCCGTCATGCTGAAAATCATGTTGATGGAAATTCCCGATTAAATTTGGCCCATGGTATCAAATCCGGAGCGTTTCATGACAGAATAGCCTGCAAATTATAGGTTTTACCCTTGCCGCCCATCATTCACCAGCACATGCACGCCAACCAGAATCTTGCCCTGCCGCCAGGCTACCAATTGCAGGGCTATGAAATCAAAAAGCTTCTCAGTGCCGGTGGATTCAGCTTCGTCTATATCGCGCGCGACCTGGAAAACGACACCACCGTCGCCATCAAGGAATACCTTCCCAACATGCTCGCGCTGCGCAAGGAAGGCGACCAGGTACGCATTCCGACCAATGAAGCCGCCGCAGGATTCCGTTTTGGGCTGAAATGCTTTTTTGAGGAAGGCCGGGCGCTGGCCAATATCGAGCACAAGAACATCGTACGCGTGCAGAACTTCTTCCGCGCCAATGACACCGTCTACATGGTGATGCGCTACGAACGCGGCAAATCCCTGCAGGAATACGTGCTGGCGCGCGACACAGCCTTGCCGGAAACCATGCTGCGCAGCGTGTTCAGCCAGCTGCTCAACGGCCTGCGCGAGGTGCATGCGCAAAAGCTGCTGCACCTCGACATCAAGCCCGCCAACATCTATATCCGCCTGGACGGCTCCCCGGTATTGCTGGATTTCGGCTCCGCCCGCATGGCACTCAACGAAGCCTCCAACGCGCTGCCGCCAAGCTATACCCCCGGATTCGCCTCGCCCGAGCAATATGGCGACCGCAAGCAACTCGGCCCATGGAGCGATGTCTACAGCATAGGCGCCAGCATGTACGCCTGCCTGCTCCAGGCCGCGCCGCAAGCGGCGGACCAGCGCGTGAGGAAGGACCAGCTGGTGCCTGCAGCCAGGCTGGGCAAGGGAAGATACTCGCGCAACCTGCTGCAGATCATCGACAACTGCATGGCCTTGGACCACATGGACCGACCGCCCAGCGTGTTTGCCTTGCAGAAATCGTTGCTGGAAGCGGTACCGCTGCCCGCACGCCACGGCTGGCTGAACAAGATTACCTCGCTGTTCACCCAGGATTGAAAGATATTGAGCGCTCACTAAACCAGGATGAAATTCACCATACACCAGAGCAGCCGTAGCGGAGGACGCCCGGTCAACCAGGACCGGGTTGCCTATTCCTACAGCAAAAACGCCGTGTTGCTGGTGCTTGCCGACGGCATGGGCGGGCACCATCATGGTGAAGTTGCGGCGCAGCTTGCGGTCAAGATGCTCACCGGCGCATTCCAGCAGGCGGCCCAGCCGGACCTGCCCGATGTAGTGGGATTCCTGCAGGCCGAAATCATGAAACTGCATGAGGCCATCCACCAGCTGGCAGAAAACCGCGGATTGCCGGAAACGCCCAAGACCACGCTGGTAGTGGGCATCCTGCAGCACAACACGCTCTACTGCGCCCATGTGGGCGACTCGCGCCTCTATCATTTCCGCAACGGCAAGCGGCTGTTCCGTACCGAGGACCACTCCATCGTCCAGCTGATGCTGAAACAGGGCAAGCTGGATGCGAAATCCATGCTGCAACACCCCGACCGCAACAAGATATACAACTGCCTGGGCAGCGAGTTGACCCCGAGCATAGAAATCAGCCCGCCTTATTCCCTGAAGGCGGGGGACCAGATCCTGCTGTGCAGCGACGGCTTATGGGCCCAGCTCAGCGACGAACGCATGCAGGACATCCTCAACAGCGGCCTCGGCATCGCCCACAGCGTACCCAGCCTGCTGGACGCTGCCGAGCGGCTGGGAGGCAAGAACATGGACAACCTGAGCGCCATCGGCGTGCAATGGGAAAGCCAGGCCGAACAGCCGCTGACGATCTCCACGCTGGAGATGTCATTGGTCCAGTCCCATACCATCCTCGGGCCGGCGGAACCTGCGGAAAATAGTACCGCGGCAACGGCCGCCGACCTGGATGAAGAAGACATCGAGCGCGCCATCGCCGAGATCAACGCCGCCATCAAGCGCAGCAGGCATTGATTCCACGGGACAAAACTACGCCGGGCCGCGGTAATCATCACGCTTGTCATGGTCATCGCATATAATATGCACTTTGCAAATTCAGGAAACATCATGCGTCCCAGCAACCGCGCCCCAGACCAGCTACGCGAAGTCGAGATCATCCGCCGTTACACCAAGCATGCGGAAGGGTCTGTGCTGGTCAAGTTCGGCGACACCCACGTGCTGTGTACCGCCAGCGTCGAAGACAAGGTCCCACCCTTCCTGCGCGGCAAGAACCAGGGCTGGACCACCGCGGAATACGGCATGCTACCCCGCTCCACCGGCAGCCGCATGGACCGCGAGGCAGCGCGAGGCAAACAATCGGGCCGCACGCAGGAAATCCAGCGCCTGATCGGCCGCAGCCTGCGCGCCGTCATCGACCTCGAGAAGCTGGGAGAGCGCACCATCCATATCGATTGCGACGTGATCCAGGCCGACGGCGGCACGCGCACTGCCAGCATCACCGGCGCCTACGTGGCGCTACATGACGCTGTCGGTTTCCTATTGAACAAAGGCCTCATCCAGGCATCGCCGTTGCGCGACGCGGTGGCCGCCATTTCTGTTGGCGTCTATCAGGGTACTCCGGTGCTGGACCTGGATTACATCGAGGATTCCGCCTGCGATACCGACATGAACGTGGTCATGACCGGCAGCGGCGGCTTTGTCGAAATCCAGGGCACCGCGGAAGGCGAGCCGTTCCAGCGCGAGGCCATGAACCGCATGCTGGAACTGGCCGAAAGCGGTATCCGCACCCTCTTGCTCAAGCAGAAAGAGGCGCTGGGGCTGTAAGCATGGGCATGCCTTTCCAGAAACTGGTGATCGCCAGCGGCAACCAGGGCAAGCTGAGGGAAATCCAGGCCTTGCTCGCGCCGCTTTCTATCGAGGTGTTGCCACAATCCGCGTTCAATGTGCCGGAAGCGGAAGAACCATTCGTGACCTTCATCGAGAATGCGTTGGCCAAGGCACGCCATGCCAGCCGCCATACCGGCCTGCCTGCGCTGGCCGACGACTCGGGCATCTGCGTCAACGCGCTGCAAGGCGCGCCGGGCGTCTATTCCGCACGCTATGCCGGCGAGCCCAAATCCGATGAGCGCAACAACCAGAAGCTGCTGCAAAGCCTGGATGGCCAGCACGACAGGCATGCTTATTACTATTGCATCATGGTACTGGTGCGCCACGCCGACGACCCGCAACCACTGATTGCGGAAGGCATCTGGCAAGGAGAAATCCTGGCTGAACAGCGCGGTAGCGGCGGTTTTGGCTACGACCCGTTATTTCTCGATGCCAAGACCGGACAAACCGCGGCGGAACTGCCAGCCGAAATCAAGAACCGCATCAGCCATCGCGGCCATGCCTTGACCAAACTCGTGCAACAGCTGGAAAGGCTGGCATTATGAGCGGAAACTGGCCCAAATGGTTGCGTGACGACGGCAGCGTTGTCTCCTGCACGGAAAAGGTCAAGGTCATGACCGAGAACTTCGACGAACTCAAGCAGATTGCCCAGGATGCGCTGGAGGACGGCCTGTTGATGGAAGTGTCTGAGGCACAGATGCGCGAAGCATTGCACCGCTTGATTGACGAACTGGTGAACCCCTATCAGCACACCCATCGAAATCAAGGCGATTAGCGATACTCCCGGGCTAGCAGAGCCAGGGGAAACGCCCGCATCCGCTCCTACCCAGCCCCCGCCGCTCTCGCTTTACATCCATATTCCCTGGTGTGTCCGCAAGTGCCCTTATTGCGACTTCAATTCGCACGAGTCGCGCAGCGAGATTCCCGAAGCTGCCTATGTCGATGCATTGATCGCCGATCTGGAGCAATCGGTGCCGCGCGTCTGGGGACGGCGCGTGCACAGCATTTTCTTCGGCGGCGGCACGCCCAGCCTGTTCTCGCCCGAGGCGATCGACCGCATCCTGAGCAATGTGCGCGCCCTCGTGCCATTGAACGTGGATTGCGAGATTACGCTGGAGGCCAATCCCGGCACCGTGGACGCCGCTCATTTCCGCGGATACCGCGCTGCTGGCGTCAACCGGCTCTCGCTCGGCATCCAGAGCTTCGACAGCGCCTACCTGCAAAAACTCGGGCGCATCCATGATGAAAACCAGGCTGTGGCGGCCGCCGAGCTGGCGCTGCAGACCTTTGACTCCGTCAACCTGGACATCATGTACGCCCTGCCCGGGCAAAGCCTGGAACATGCCCTGGCCGACGCGCAACGCGCCTGCGACCTCGGGCCCGCGCACCTGTCGTTCTACCACCTGACACTGGAGCCCAATACGCCGTTTCACCGCACCCCGCCTGCATTGCCGGACGACGATACCAGCGCCGCCATGCAGGAAGCGATCGAAGACCTGCTGGGCCGGCATGGCTACGGTCACTACGAAACCTCGGCGTTTGCGCAGCATGGCAAGCAATGCCGCCACAACCGCAACTACTGGCTGTTCGGCGACTACCTGGGCATCGGGGCCGGCGCGCACAGCAAACTGAGCTTTCACGACCGCATCACGCGCGAAAGCCGCCACAAGCATCCCAAGCGCTATCTGGAACATACGGGCCGAGGCAATGCCATGGAACACCAATGGCAGATTGCCAAGGATGAGCTGCCCTTCGAGTTCATGATGAACGCCTTACGGCTCACCAATGGCTTTGAACCCGCACTGTTTGAACTGCACACCGGATTGCCGCTGGAAAGCATTGCCCATACCCTGCAACAGGCTGTCCAAAAAGGCTTATTGGACGCAAGCCCGGAGCGCATTGCCCCGACATTGCTCGGGCAGCGCTTCCTGAATGAGTTGCTGCAGCTGTTCCTGGATTGACTCCCGCACGCTAAGTTTTACTTTGTAAGACATTCTCTGTATTACAATACAGCGATTCTGGAAGCGCAGAGCAATCAGCATGGGGATGAAGTTGCGATGAAAGTTGCCAAGCTCACCCGGAATCTCAGGGAAACCGACACAATTTGGGTCAGCTATGGATCAACATAAAAAGTCCGTCGAAACCGCACGACAAACCCTTATCCAGCTTGCCAAAAGCCGGATAGCGCCAACACCGGACAACTACCGCAAAGTCTATAACGCCATTGCCGGCCAAGCCGCAACGGACAACTCGTTGACCATTGGCCAACTGTTGAGCAACGTGCTGAAGGAAGTCGGCGCGCAACAGCCTCGCCACAGCCCCGGCATCAACCATATTCTCAAACAGCTTGAAGCGCAGAACTGGGCGGGGCTGGAAATTACGCTGCGCGAGCTGCTGGCCAACCTGTCCACGCCTGGCAACAAACACCCCGCTCCTTCAAACCCGAGTGGCGCTCACCATGAGCTGGCCGACGTCGTCACGCTCTGGCGCAATATGCTGGTCAAGACGCTGGACTTGGTGGTGATACCGCAGCTACAGGAAGTACCCGACGCCCAGGCACGTGCAACCGCCCTTCTGGAAGAAGCACGGCAGGCGCAGAGCCACGAAGAAATACTGGCGCTGGAAACCGCACTGAAAAATATCCTGTTCAGCCTGGAAATGCACCTGGACACCCAGAGCCAGCTGCAATTGCGCCTGCTGCAACTGTTGCGCCTGCTGGTCGTGAGCATGGAGGCCTTAGTGCTGGAAGAGCAGTGGCTGCAGGGCCCGACGGCGGCAGTGCGCGAGATCCTGACCCAGCCATTGAACATGGACTCCTTGTCCAAGGCGGAAGACACGCTCAAGGACCTCATTTTCATGCAGGGCCAACTGCGGCCCGGGCTGATCGAGGCCAAGAAGACCCTGAAGAAAATGGCGGAGATATTCGTGGCGCAGTTGGCGGAAATCACCCTGGCGACCGATGACTACCAAACCAAGCTGAAACATTACCGCGAGGAAATCAGCCATAGCGACGAGATAGAGGACCTTAACCAAGTGTTAAGCCGCTTGCTCGAGGATACCCAGATCGTCAGCAACATCACGCAGCATTCGCGCAACGAGATCATAGAAGCGGAAAACAAGGTGCGGGAGGCGGAAAAGCAAATCTACGAACTGACCTTGCAGCTCGACCACATCAATGAAATCGCGCATGAAGATTACCTGACCGGCACCCTGAACCGCCGCGGGATGGATGAGGCATTGGTCAGGGAGTTCAACCGGGCAGACCGGTTTGGCATGCCGCTCAGCATCGCCATGATGGATATCGACCATTTCAAGCAGATCAATGACAACCTGGGCCATGCCACCGGCGACCAGGCGTTGGCCCACCTCGCCTCCGTCATCAAGGAATCGCTACGCACGACGGACGTGATCGCGCGTTATGGCGGCGAGGAATTCATCATCCTGCTGCCGGGCACCGTGGAACAGGACGCGATCAGCGTCATCACGCGCGCGCAGCGCGAGCTGACACGCAATATCTTCCTGCACAACGACAGCCACATCCTCATTACCTTCAGCGCCGGCGTGGCCGAACGCCGGGAAAGCGAGCCGGCCGACGCCATTATCGGGCGTACCGACCAGGCCTTGTACCGGGCGAAGAACAGCGGACGCAACCGGGTGGTTGGCGCAAGCACGCTGGACCAGCCGGCTGGGCAGTAGGCAACAAACAAGACATGAAAAAGCCCCGCATTGCGGGGCTTTTTGCCAATCGCCAGGCATTTAGAGAGGCTAACAAAACTCAGCGCAGCGATCCTGGCTAGGCGCTCTGCCGCTGACAGTACAACTAGTACGGCAAGGCAGAGCAACGACGGCAGGAGAGTTTTGTTAGCAGCTCTTAGCCGAGCAAGCTCCGGGCACGCCTCAGTGCCTCGCGCACCTGGGCGGGCGCCGTGCCGCCGCGATGGTTGCGGCTTGCCAACGAGCCTTCGAGCGTCAACACCCCGTATACATCCTCGGCAATCTGAGGGCTGAATTTCTGCAGCTGCGGCAAGGAAAGGTCGGCCAGGTCGCAGCCCTGTTCCACGGCATGGCGCACCGCCAGCGCCACCACCTCGTGCGCATCGCGGAATGGCATGCCCTTCTTCACCAGGTAGTCGGCCAGGTCGGTCGCCGTGGCAAACCCCTCTGCCGCCGCCAGGCGCATCGCGTCCTTGTTGACCTTGATACCGCGCAGCATGTCCGCATAGATTTCCAGCGTCACCAGCAATGTATCTACCGTGTCGAACAGAGGCTCCTTGTCCTCTTGGTTGTCCTTGTTGTAGGCCAGCGGCTGGCTCTTCATCAGGGTCAGCAACGCGACCAGGTGCCCGTTGACCCGCCCGGTCTTGCCGCGCACCAGCTCCGGCACGTCCGGGTTCTTCTTCTGCGGCATGATGGATGAGCCGGTGCAGAAGCGGTCGGCAATGTCGACGAAGCCGAAGCGCGGGCTGGACCAGAGTATCAGCTCTTCCGAGAGGCGGGACAAATGCGTCATGATCAATGCCGCCGCCGCGGTGAATTCAATCGCGAAATCGCGGTCGGATACCGCGTCCAGCGAGTTCTCGCACACCGCCTCGAAACCGAGCTCATGCGCGACACGCTCACGGTCTATGGGATAGCTGGTGCCTGCGAGCGCCGCCGCACCCAGCGGCAGGCGGTTGATGCGCTTGCGGGCATCTGCCAGGCGTTCCGCATCGCGCTGCAGCATCTCGAAATAGGCCAGCAGGTGATGGCCGAAGGTCACGGGCTGCGCCACCTGCAAATGCGTGAAGCCGGGCATCACGGTATCGGCATGCTGTTCCGCGAGGTCCACCAGCGAAGCCTGCAATTTGCGCACGCGGCCCAGTGCATCGTCCACCATCGCACGCAGCCAGAGGCGGATATCGGTCGCCACCTGGTCGTTGCGGGAGCGCCCGGTATGCAAGCGCTTACCTGCATCGCCGATCTTGTCCGTCAGGTGCTTCTCGATATTGAGGTGTACATCTTCAAGGTCCAGCAACCAAGTGAACTCGCCATTGCGGATCTCTTCCAGAATCTCGCCCAGGCCCTGTTCTATCTTGGCCACGTCATCCTGGCTGATGATGCCTTGGGCGCCAAGCATGCGGGCATGCGCCAGCGATCCCTGGATGTCGTATTCGGCCAGCCGGTAGTCGAAGCCCACGGAAGCGGTATATTGTTTGACCAGCTCGGCCACAGGCTCGTTGAAGCGGCCGGACCAGGTTTTGGAAGGGGTTTGATTCAAGTGATTGGACTTTTCTGTCATGATGTTGCGTGATGAACTCACGATACCGATAAGTGTGGAAATAGTGCGCTAAACCATGGCTATTATAAAGCAAAACGCCATTCATTCCGCGAAGTCGCCCGACTTCCGCAATCTCGGCATCTGCCTACGCATCCTCGTCGTCGCCAACCTGATGGGCCTGTTCGCCTCATTGGCGGCCACATCCACACTGGCAGACTGGCTGCCAGGCTTCACGCGCTGGTGCGCCTTCATTCAGCCCGTGCTCCTGGCAAGCCTGCTGGCCTTGTACGCGTTGCAGCCATGGCTGGCCCGGCTCGGCGCCGTCGGCAGCTACGCCATTGCATTGTTGCTGCCGGCGGCCTTCAGCCTGCTGGCGCACATGGTGGCCGTCCATGCGCTCGATTTCGACCTGCCGGGCGGCCCCATGCGCAGCATTATGCTTGCTGCAGGCATCGCGTCCATTACCTTGGCCTACCTGCAATTGCGCCAACGCGCCTTGAGCCCAGCGGTGACGGAGGCGCGCTTGCAGGCTTTGCAAGCCAGGATACGCCCGCATTTCCTCTTCAACAGCATCAACGCCGTGCTGTCCATCGTGCGCAGCGACAGCAAGCGGGCGGAAACCGCATTGATGGACATGGCCGACCTGTTCCGCGTATTGATGGCAGACAACCGCGAGCTGGTGCCGCTGGCTCAGGAGTTGGCCTTGTGCAGGCAATACCTGGCGCTGGAGAAACTACGCCTGGAAAACCGCCTCAGCATCGATTGGCAGGTCGACGAGATGCCGCCTGATGCCCTGATTCCCCCGCTTATCCTGCAACCGCTGCTGGAAAACGCGGTTTACCACGGTATTGAACCCCTAGACGAGGGCGGCAGCGTCAGCATCCAGCTCAGCAGCACGCGCGATGAACTGCACATCCGCCTGCGCAACCCATACCAGCCCGGCTCCGGCCATCACCAGGGCAACCGCATGGCGATCGGCAATATCCGGGAACGCCTGCAATTGCATTTCGATGCCGAGGCCGGCCTCAACATCAGCCAGGACGGCAACGAATATGCCGTTCACATCGTCATTCCCTACCGCAAGAGGACCGCATCGTGAGTCATGCCCTGCTCGATGTCGTGATCGCCGACGACGAGCCGCCGGCCCGCAACCGCTTGCGCGAGCTGCTGGCCGATATTCCCGGCGTGACGCTGGTGGGCGAGGCCAGGCAAGGCAATGAGGCGCTGGAGCTGGCGCAACAGCTCCAGCCCCACGTATTGCTGCTCGACATCCGCATGCCCAACATGGATGGCATAGAGGCGGCGGGACATGCGCAAAAACTGCCCCGCCCCCCGGCCATCATTTTCACCACCGCGTTCGACGGCTATGCGATCCAGGCATTCGAAATGAATGCCGTAGACTACCTGCTCAAGCCTATCCGCCAGGAGCGCCTTGAGGCTGCGTTGCACAAGGCGCGCGTATTGTTGCCGGCCCAGGTCGAGGCGCTCAGGCCCCTGCAGCGCGCGCGCACCCATTTCAGCGTCAGCGACCACGGCCGCATCCTGCTCATCCCGGTGCATGAGGTCATCTACCTGCGTGCCGAGCTCAAATACGTCACTTTGCGCACGCAATTCCAGGAATACCTGATCGAAGAGTCGCTCAACAGCCTGGAACAAGAGCTCGGGCACCTTTTTCTGCGCCTGCACCGCAATTGCCTGGTGGCGCAATCCAGCATCAGGGGCTATGAGAAACGCGACACCGATGGCGAAAGCGGCTGGCACGCTATCCTTAAGGACATACCGGAGACGATTGCCGTGAGCCGGCGGCAATACCACCTGCTGCGCAAGCTGGCCTCGCACTAGGTCCTGGTGGTCCTGAGCACGGCACGCCGTATGCTAAAATAGTGCTTTCAATAACAACTGGCCGCTCGGCACAACGCCCGTCGGCCTAATTCGATGAACGCTCCCAAGAAACTGGTGATCGCCTCGCGCGAAAGCGCATTGGCCATGTGGCAGGCGCGACATATCCAAGGCCGACTACAAGCCTTGTATCCAGAAACCGAGGTCAGCATCCTCGGCATGACCACCACCGGCGACCAGATCCTGGATTCGCCCCTGGCCCGCATCGGCGGCAAGGGCCTGTTCGTGAAAGAGCTGGAACAAGCGCTGGCAGACGGCCGCGCCGACCTCGCCGTGCATTCCATGAAGGACGTGCCCATGCATTTGCCGCCCGGCTTCGCCCTGGCCGCGATCGGCGAGCGCGAAGACCCGCGCGATGCGTTCGTCTCCAACGATTATCCAAACCTGGAATCATTGCCCGCAGGCAGCATAGTCGGCACCTCCAGCCTGCGCCGCCAGAGCCAATTGCAGGCGCGCTTTCCCGATCTCAAGGTGGAATCGCTGCGCGGCAACCTGCAGACCCGCTTGCGCAAGCTGGACGAAGGCCAGTACGCCGCCATCATTCTCGCCGCTGCCGGCCTCAAGCGCCTGGGGCTGGAATCCCGCATCCGCGAATCCATCGATCCCGACAACAGCATCCCCGCCGTCGGGCAGGGCGCGCTGGGCATCGAGATCAACGCCGAACGCCTTGACCTGCTGGAGGTGCTGGCGCCGCTCAACCATGCCGCAACTGCCGCCTGCGTGGAAGCGGAACGCGGCATGAGCCGCGCCCTGGCGGGCAGCTGCCAAGTGCCGCTGGGCGCTTTTGCACAGCAACATGGCGATACGCTCCAGATGACCGGTTTTGTTGCCAGCATCGACGGCAAGGACCTATTGCGCGAATCGGCCCAGGGCCCCGCCAACCAGCCCGAAGCCTTGGGCCAGGCGCTGGCTGCCAAATTGGTGGCCCGGGGTGCTGACCGCATTCTTGCCGTGCTTGCGCATGAGTGAGCTCCCACATGGCTGATTGCTCATTGGTCAGTCTGGCACATGGTTAATTTAGCAGGCCGCCATATTGCGATCACGCGGCCGCTCGACCAGGCAACCCGCCTGACCGGCATGATCGAAGCCGCTGGCGGGCATGTCATCGGCTTTCCGCTCATCGCCATTGCCCCGCTGCGGGATTATAGCGGTTTCGAGCAAACCCTGGATGACGCGGCCATGCAGGACTGGCTGATCTTCATCAGCTCCAACGCCGTGCAGCATGCCATGCCAAGGCTGCAGGCAAGGTTCCCTCAATGGCCCGCCAAGCCGCGGTTTGCCGCGATCGGCCCGGTCACCGCGGCAGAGCTCATGCAGTACGGCATCACCAGCGTATTGCAACCCGAGCATCGGTTTGATAGCGAATCCTTGCTGGGCTTGCCCGAGATGCAGGCGGTCAAAGGCCGGCGCATCATGATCGTGCGCGGCGTCGGTGGCCGCGAGCTGATGGCTGACACCTTGCGCGACCGAGGCGCCCAGGTCAGGTTCGCCGAATGCTACCGCCGCATCAATCCGCAAACAGATGCAGGAAAATTGCAGGCGCTATGGCACAATGGGCAATTGGATACTATTGTGGTCACCAGCAGCGAGGCGATGCGCCACTTGCTCGCCATGACCGACAATGGCGACGCGGCATGGCTGCGCGACATCACGATCTGCGTCAACCATGCCCGCATCGCCGAACAGCCATCCAGCCTGGGCCTGCATGTCAGGATCGCTACGGCGCCGGGAGACGACGCCATGCTGCAATGTTTAAGTAAAGCAAACCATGACTGAACAACAACCACCTGAAACCCAGACATCTCCAGCATCGGCCAACACGGCCGGCAAGCCTTCGTTCACAGCCTGGCTCGCCCTGATACTGGCTGTCGGCGCCATTGCCTTCATTTCCTGGCAGTGGCTGAACACGCGCCATCGCTTCAATTCGCTTGAACAGACGCTGACCCAGCGCCTAGAGCAGTTCAATGCCACCAACCAGCAGAGCCTGGCATTGGCCAAGAACGCCGACGAACGCAGCTCCGAGGCCAACAGCCGCCTGATCCGCCTGGAACAGCAGCTCGCAGAATCGCGCGACCAGCAGGAAGCCCTGCAAACGCTCTACCTGGAACTGGTCAATAATCACGACGAACGCGTGATTGCCGAAGTCGAGCAATTATTGGTGATCGCCAACCAGCAATTGCAGCTTGCAGGCAACATCAAGCCTGCGTTGCTGGCACTTCAGACTGCGGATTCGCGCCTGCAGCAGATGGATAGCGTGCCTGCCGTCCAGTTGCGCAAGGCCATCGCCAAGGATATTCAGCGCCTGCAGGAATTGCCGCAGATCGACACCATAGGCATCAGCCTCAAGCTGGAAAACCTCATGGAGAGCATAGGCAATCTCCCGCTGGTGAGCGAGCGCCACCCGAAAACCGCTACCCCTGAGGCCACCATGGCTGAAGAAAACCAGTTCCGCAGGCTATTGCGCGAGATCTGGGACGACCTCAAGCACATGATCCGCCTAGAGCGCGTTGACCGTCCGGAGCCGCCGTTGCTGGCACCCGACCAGACCTTCTTCCTTCGCGAAAACCTCAAGCTGCACCTGCTGACCGCGAGGACAGCCCTGCTGCAGCATGACGAAAGCGCTTACCGCGCCGACCTGCATCAGGCAGAGCACTGGATCCAGAATTATTTCGACCTGCGCGAGCAAAGCACCATTGCAGCATTGGATACGCTGAAGCAGCTGTCGGCCAGCAGCATCGTGATCCAGTTGCCGGATATCTCCGAAACGCTGGGCCTGGCCAGCAAGTACAAACTGACGCTGGAGCGCGCCAACAATTCCGAGCGTGCCACCGACCGTGTCAACCTGGAACGGGGTCAATAAGTGCGCGTACTGATCTGGATTCTGCTGATACTCGCCCTCGCCATCGGCGTGTCGCTGCTGGCGGGCAATAACGCAGGCTATGTGCTCATCGTGCGCCCGCCCTACCGGCTGGAGTTGTCGCTCAACCTGCTGCTCATCCTGGTCGTGATGGCGTTCGCCTCGCTGCACCTGCTGCTGCGCTTCATCCATTACGCACGCGACCTGCCAGCCAACGTCCGCGCCTACAAGGAAAACCGCCGCGTCCGGCTTGGCCATGCCGCCTTGCTCGAGGCCTTGCACGCCATGAGCCAGGGCCGCTACCAGCTTGCCCAGAAAGCGGCCTCCAAGGCGCTCGATTACGGTGAAGACCCTAGCCTGACAGCGCTGCTGGCTGCCCGCGCCTCGCACAAGCTCAAGCAGAAAGGCCAGCGCGACTACTACCTGGCCGAAGCCGAACGCCTGGCTCCCGATGCCGCGGTGGCCAGACTACTATTGCAAGCCGAGCTTCTGCTCGATGACCGCCTCTATAGCCAGGCGCTGGACGTACTGCATAAAATCGAAAAGATAGAGGCTAAATTTGTTCCCGCCATGCGGCTTGAATTGAAGGTGCAGCTGCGCCTCAACAATTGGGAACAAGTGTTGACCCTGCTGCACCAGCTGGAAAAGCACGATGGCATGGAAAGCTGGCAGGCCAGGGAGATCCGCCACCAGGCGCATCAGCACCTGATCGAACGTCACGGCAAGGACTTGAATGCCCTCATGGCCTACTGGAAAAAAGTGCCGGAGGACGACAAACTCAATACGCGTATCGCCACAATGGCGGCCGAAGCCTTGATCGCGCTGAACGCAGGCAACCAGGCGCAGGAAATCATCGAAATGAGCCTGACCAAAAGCTGGGACAGCGAGCTTGCCGGCAAGCTCGGCGACTGTGCCAGCACCAATCCGCATAAGCAGCTGCAACAGGCGGAGCACTGGCTGCTCAGCCACGAGCAGGATGCAAGGCTGCTGCTTTCACTGGGCAAGATGTGCATACGCCTGAGCCTGTGGGGCAAGGCGCAAAGCTACCTCGAGGCCAGTATCAGCGTGCAGCCCTCCGCCGAAGCGCACCTCGCCTTGGCGCGCTTGCTGGAAAGCCGCGGCGAAAGCGATGCGGCCAACTACCACTACCGTCTGAGCGTACAATTCTGCCGCGAAGAAAAATAAAACCGACAAAAGCTGCTAAGGGAAAATCCAACTTTCCTGAAGCAGCCGTTTCTTACTATTGGTCTAGATAGCAGCCTTTGCCGCAGGGTTGGCAAAGGTGAAGGCGTCAGAGAAAAATTCCTGCTCAGGCAAGCCATGGCCCTGGAAATCCCGGTGAGCCGCCTCCACCATTTGCGGGGCTCCGCAGCAATATACTTGGTAGGCTTGCATGTCGGGGTGGTCCTCCAGCACCGCCTGGTGCACCAGCCCCGTACGGCCTTGCCATTCATCCCCCGGTGCCGGGTCGGATAGCACGGGAATATAGCGGAACAATGGGTTTTCTGCCTGCCAGCGCAGCGGCAAACCGTCGAGGTAAAGGTCCTCCCGGGTCCTTGCACCCCAGTAGAGCGTCATCGGGCGCTTCATGCCCAGCTGCAAGGCGTGCTCGACAATACCCTTTACCGGCGCGAACCCTGTACCGCCCGCCACCAGGATGACCGGACGCGTACTATCCTCGCGCAGGAAGAAAGTCCCGAATGGCCCTTCGATGCGCAGGATGGTTTTTTCCTGCATTTCATTGAATACATACTGGGTGAACTGCCCGCCGGGCACCAAACGCATATGCAGTTCGAGGAAACGGTCGCTATGGGGCGCATTGGCAAGCGAGAACGCGCGGCGCCTGCCGTCCTTGAGCAGGAATTCGATATACTGGCCCGCCATGAATTGCATGCGCTCATTGCTCGGCAATTTGAGCGTCATGCCCATGACATCGTGGGAAAACTTCTCGAGCTTCTCCACGCGAACGGGCATGATGCGAGGCGGAATGCCTTCCCCGGCCACCTCGCGGCATTCGATCACCAGGTCGGACAAGGGTTGGGCGCAGCAGAACAGCGCCTTGCCGGTTTTCTTCTCGTCTTCGCTCAACGCGCTGTCGAAATACTCGCCGTAATTGACATCGCCTGCCAGCACTTGTCCCTTGCAGGCGCCGCAAGTGCCGTTGCGGCAGCCGTAAGGCAGGTTGACGCCCGCGTCGATCGCGGCATCCAGCACCGTATCGCCATCTTCTACATTGAATATGCGGTCACTGGGCTTGATAATGACTTGGAAAGACATGGAGAAATCCCGACCTTATGCACCGGCCTCACAATAGGCCGGAAAAAGTTTGCAAGTCTAGCATAGGCTATTCCTCCCGCCGGTACTCCCCTTCGATCACGTCGCCATTGGATTGCCGTTGCCTGCCAGCTTCCTGGCGAGGCTCCTGATAACTGGTTTCACGTGAAACGACGTCATCGTCGTTGGCGGCTTGCTGTAATTTGGCACCGCCGGGCAGCAGAAGCAGGACGACGGCAATCGCGTCGCTGATCACGCCCGGCACGATGAGCAACATCCCCGCAAGCACGTTCTTGGCGCTGCCGAATATGGCGCGCAACGGGGTGCCGCCGGCCTGCAGGGTTTGCGTCATGCGGCCCATCATCGTGAGTTTTTCATCCTGGATCAGGCGCCAACCGAGGATGCCCACCACGATCAAATAAGCCAGCACCAGCCAGCCATATCTTGCAGCCAACTCCACCAGCACCCATACCTCAGCGATAGGGAAAGCGAGTAAAATCAGCAAGAGGAAAAGAAAACGCATGAAACTTCAATCTCCATCATTAGAAAACAGCAGCGCCGTCCTGGTCCTGACCCATATGCCGGACCAGGGCAGTGCCGAAAATATCGCGCGCGAACTCGTCGCTAGAAAACTGGCTGCCTGCGTCAACCTGCTGGCCCCATGCCAGTCGTTCTACCAATGGCAGGGCAAGCTGGAAACCGCAACGGAAATCCCTTTGCTGATCAAGACCACCAGTCTGCGCTATCCCGAGCTCGAGCGAGCCATCCGTGAGCTGCACCCTTACGAACTTCCCGAGATCATCCATGTCCCAGTCATGGGCGGGCTGCCCGCCTATCTTACATGGCTACACCAGGAAACCCGGGATTGAACTCTGCATTACAGCAACGCCTAGCGTCCACACTGGCATCGGTTCTGCTGCTTTGCGCCGCGTTGCTTGCCGGCGCCGTACAGGCCGCGCCCAGCAGCCAATTGGGCGAGTGGCTGAACCAGGGTCGCAGCGCGTTCCTCGGCAACGATACCGATAATATTCTGCCGCCCGAGCAAGCTTTCAAGCTCCAGGTCGAATTAATTGACGCAGACCGCCTGCAGGCGGCATTCAAGATCGCTCCCGGACACTACCTCTACAAGGACAGGATCAAGTTCGAACTGGAGCCTGCCGGGCATGCCGTCAGCGACCTCGACCTGCCGCAAGGCGACTGGAAACAGGACCCCACTTTCGGCCGTACCGAGGTGTTCCACCACGACTTTACCGCGGACATGCGCCTGGCGCCGGCTACCGCTCCTGGCGGAAACCTCAGGCTCAAAGCCACCTATCAAGGCTGCAGCGAGAAAGGGCTGTGCTACCCGCCTACGCATCAAACCATAGCGCTAGGCTCCCTGCATGCGACCACGAGGGATAGCCCAGGTTCCATCGTCCCCGCGCAAGCCGAGCACGACCGGGCTGCCAGCCTGCTCGCAAGCGGCAAGCTCTGGCTGATCGTCGCAGGGTTCTTCGGCTTCGGCCTGCTGCTCTCGCTCACGCCCTGCGTGCTGCCCATGATCCCCATCCTTTCCGGCATCATCGTCGGCAGCCAGCGCAAGCATCGTTTGCACGCCTTCTGGCTCTCGCTGGCATATACATTGGGGATGGCATTGAGCTACACCGCAGCAGGCGTGGCCGCCGGGCTGTCCGGCCAGTTGCTGAGCGCTGCCTTGCAGAACGCCTGGGTGCTGGGCGCAAGTGGGCTGGTCTTCGTCTTGCTGGCGCTATCGATGTTTGGCTTCTATGAACTGAAACTGCCCGATTCCCTCGAAAACCGGCTGGTGAATGCCAGCAACCGCCTGCCGGGCGGGCATCTGCTCGGCGTGTTCGCGATGGGCGTCCTTTCCGCGCTGATCGTCAGCCCCTGCGTCGCCGCGCCGCTGGCGGGCGCCTTGATTTACATCGGGCAAACCCAGGACGTGGCGCTCGGCGCCACCGCCCTGTTCGCCTTATCCATGGGCATGGGCATTCCGCTGCTGCTGGTAGGCGCTTCAGCCGGGACCTTCTTGCCCAAGGCTGGGCCGTGGATGGTGGCCATCCGCCAGGCATTTGGCGTATTCATGCTGGCTGTCGCCGTCTGGATTGTGTCGCCGTTGCTGCCAACCAGCCTGCAACTATTGCTCTGGGCAAGCCTGCTCATCGTGCCAGCCGTATTCATGCGGGCGCTGGACCGCTTGCCCGATAGCGCCACCGCCTGGCACCGCTTCTGGAAAGGCGTTGCCGTGCTCATGCTGCTGGCGGGCACCGCCTTGGTGGTCGGCGCCGCCTCGGGCGCCAAGTCGCCATTGCGGCCGCTGGAAGGCCTGACCCTGGGCCAAGCAGGCTCCAGTTCCGGCCTGCCGTTCCAGCGCATCAAGCGCATCGCCGACCTGGAACAGGTGCTACGACAAAACCCTGGAAAGCCGGTGATGCTGGATTTTTATGCCGACTGGTGCGCAGCCTGCAAGGAGATGGATCAGTTCACCTTCAGCGATGCCGCAGTACGCGCCAACTTGCAGGAATTCGTCCTGCTGCAGGCCGATGTCACTGCCAACGATGTCGAAGACCAGGCATTGCTCAAGCATTTCGGCCTGTTCGGCCCGCCCGGCATCATCTTCTTTGATAGCGCAGGACAGGAAATACCGCATCATAGGGTTATCGGCTATCAAAACAGCAATACATTCCTCGACACGTTGAATGCGGTAAAATCAGTCCATGACACCATCCAATAACAAAGGCTTGAGCAAGCGCGGCTTTTTCGTGCTGGCGTTGGCGCTGGCAGCCGCCATCCTGCTGATCCAGCAATACGCCGGCAAGCCCCGCACCGCGCATCCTGTCGAGACGTTTGCCGCCACCGCGCCATTCTTTGCGGCCCAGGCATCCGACCTTCAGGATACCGAACAGGCACTGTCGCAATGGCAAGGGCAATTGCTGGTGGTGAATTTCTGGGCGACCTGGTGCGCGCCCTGCCGCGAGGAAATGCCAGAGCTCGCGGAACTGGCACGGGAATACGCTGGCAAACTGGTCGTGCTCGGCATCTCCCTGGATAATGTAGAGAAAATGCAGGCTTTCGCCCAAGGCAAGCCCATGCCCTATCCTTTATTGTCAGCCGAGGAAGAAGGCATGAAGCTCAGCGCATCCCTCGGCAACCTGAATAGTGTGGTTCCACATACCGTGATCATCGGTTCCGATGGTAAAATCCTCAAAAGTTATTTCGGTCGGGTGACCAAGGCGCTTTTGCTGGAGACATTGCAGCCAGCGTTCAATTCTTGAGCCTTTCTCCCTAACTGAGCAATATCGAGCAATTTCGCTAAATTTCGTCAATTCTCTAGACAAAATACCCCAAATTACGGCAAACTTGCAGCCATCAAAGTTGCATTGGCGGTCAAACCGCCCCCATTCATGGCCCAACCATCCTCCAAAACCGTACTGGTATTGCACGGACCCAATCTGAACCTGCTGGGATTGCGTGAACCCAACCATTACGGCTCGGACACATTGGAAAGCATCAATCGCCAGCTCGAGCAGCATGCAAACAATGCGGGCATTGCCATTGACACCTTCCAGAGCAACCATGAAGCGGCATTGATAGAAAAAATCCATGCACTGGCGCATGCGCCGGCGGATTTCATCATCATCAACCCCGCAGCTTTCACCCACACTTCCGTGGCTTTGCGCGATGCATTGTCCGCGGTGAAAATCCCGTTTATTGAAGTCCATCTTTCCAATATCTACGCTCGCGAATCCTTCCGGCACCACTCGTATTTCTCCGACCTGGCGGTCGGCGTGATCAGCGGCCTGGGCGCGCATGGATATTCACTGGCGCTGGACTACGCCATCAACCACATTACTCGTGCCTGATCGGCACCCCATATACATCTAGAGGTTAACCATGGATTTACGCAAACTGAAGAAACTGATCGACCTGGTCGAAGAGTCCGGCATCTCCGAGCTGGAACTCACCGAAGGCGAGGAAAAGGTACGCATTTCGCGCCACCTGCCCAGCAGCCAGGCGCCGGTCCAATTTGCCCAGCCTTATATCGCAGCCCCTGCCGCACCGCAGGCAGCACCAGCAGCGCCCGTCGCGGAGGCCAGCGCTGCGCCGGCCATCGAGGGCCATGTCGTCAAGTCTCCCATGGTGGGCACTTTCTACCGCGCGCCTTCCCCTGACGCCAAGTCGTTTGTCGATGTCGGCAGCAATGTCAGCGCAGGCGATACGCTCTGCATCATCGAGGCAATGAAGCTCCTGAACGAGATCGAGGCCGACAAGACCGGCGTGATCAAGGCGATCCTGGTCGAGAACGGCCAGCCCGTGGAATACGGCGAACCGCTGTTCATCATTGGCTAGGAATCAACCCATGTTCGATAAAGTCCTTATTGCCAACCGCGGCGAGATTGCCTTGCGCATCCAGCGGGCATGCCGCGAGCTGGGCATCAAGACAGTCGCCGTCCATTCCGAGGCCGACCGCGAAGCCAAGTACGTCAAGCTTGCCGATGAATCCGTATGTATCGGCCCGGCCCCTTCCGGCCAAAGCTACCTGAACATCCCCGCCGTCATCAGCGCGGCCGAAGTCACCGATGCGGAAGCCATCCATCCCGGCTATGGCTTCCTGTCCGAGAATGCCGACTTCGCAGAGCGCGTCGAGCAAAGCGGCTTCACCTTCATCGGCCCGCGCGCGGAAACCATCCGCCTCATGGGCGACAAGGTCAGCGCCAAGGACACCATGAAGGCTGCTGGCGTGCCTTGCGTCCCCGGTTCCGACGGCGCGTTGACCGACGACAGCGATGAAATCTTACGCATCGCCAGGGATATCGGCTATCCGGTCATCATCAAGGCTGCCGGCGGCGGCGGCGGCCGCGGCATGCGGGTCGTACACACCGAGGCAGCGCTGCTCAACGCGGTCAGCATGACCAAGGCGGAAGCGCAGGCCGCATTCGGCAACCCTATGGTCTACATGGAGAAGTTCCTCGAGCAGCCGCGACATATCGAGATCCAGGTACTGGCCGACCAGCACGGCAATGCCATTTACCTCGGCGAGCGCGATTGCTCCATGCAGCGGCGCCACCAGAAGGTGCTGGAAGAAGCACCGGCCTTCGGCATTACGCCGCAATTGCGTGAAAAGATCGGCACTGCCTGTGCCGAGGCCTGCAAGCGCATCAATTATCGCGGCGCCGGCACGTTCGAGTTTCTCTACGAAAACGGCGAGTTCTATTTCATCGAAATGAACACGCGCGTGCAGGTGGAGCATCCCGTGACGGAAATGGTCACCGGCATCGACATCGTCAAGCAGCAGATCTTGATTGCAGCCGACGAAAAGCTCGGCATCAAGCAGAAGGACGTCAAACTGGCAGGCCATTCGATCGAGTGCCGCATCAATGCGGAAGACCCGTTCAATTTCGTGCCGTCTCCGGGCCGTATCACGACCTTCCATATGCCTGGCGGTCCCGGCATCCGCGTCGATACCCATGCCTATCAAGGCTACATGGTGCCGCCGAACTACGACTCCATGATCGGCAAGCTGATCGCCTACGGCGATACGCGCGAGCAAGCGATTGCGCGCATGCAGATCGCCTTGTCGGAAATGGTGATCGAAGGCATCAAGACCAATGTGGCCCTGCACAAGGAACTGCTCGCTGATGCGGCATTCCATCAGGGCGGCACCAGCATCCACTACCTGGAACACAAACTGGGTATTGCAAGCAAGTAATGGCTTGGATCTCACTCAAAATCGAGGCCCAGGACGACAACGCCGAACTCCTGAGCGACACCCTGATGGAGCTTGGCGCCCTCTCTGCGAGTATTGAGGACGCCAATGCCGAAACACCGGACGAGCAACCCATCTTCGGCGAGCCTGGCGACCCGCCTCCCGGCATCTGGCAGCAAAATGTCGTCAGCGCATTGCTGGATGAGGACGCAGACCTGGATGCCTTGTTAAAGGAACTCAGTGCGGCGACAGGCATCGCGGATTTCCGCTATAGCACGGAGACCATCGCCGAGCAGGACTGGGTGCGCGCGACACAATCGCAGTTCGAGCCCATCCGTATCCGCGATGACTTGTGGATCGTGCCTTCATGGCATGATGCGCCCAACCCGGACGGCCTCAACATCGTGCTGGACCCCGGCTTGGCGTTCGGCACCGGCAGCCACCCGACCACCCATTTGTGCCTGAGCTGGCTTGCCGATACGGTGACGCCGCAGGCCAGCGTGCTGGATTACGGCTGCGGTTCCGGAATTCTCGCCATCGCGGCGCGCAAGCTGGGAGCCGGCAATGTGGTTGGCGTGGATATCGACGCCCAGGCCATCCAGTCCAGCGTGTACAACGCAGGGCAGAATGAGACCGATGCCAGCTTCTACCTGGCCAGCGACCTGCCCGGCGGGCAATTCGACATCGTCGTGGCGAACATCCTTTCCAGCGCGCTCTCGGTGCTTGCGCCTGCCCTTGCACGCACAGCAAAACCTGGTGGCAAAATTGCGCTATCCGGCATCCTGCGTGAACAAGCCGACCAAGTCGGCGCCATCTACCAGGAGTGGTTCGACATGAACCCGCCTGTTTTCATGGATAGCTGGGTGTTGCTCACAGGAAGCAGAAGGTGACCACCTGATATGCGGCTAGTGACCTCCTGCCCAGCGTGCGATACCCGATTCCACGTCAAGCCGGAACAACTGGCGGCCCATGGCGGCGACTTGCGCTGCGGTCAATGCCGGCATCTCTTCAATGCCGGCTCGCGGCTCTATGAAGTCCTGGAGCCGCAAACCCTGGCACCATTGCCGCCCGCTCCTGCAAGCGAGGAATCTGTCCCCGATCAGATTACCGCTGAGGCGGAAGAGGCAAGCCATGCCCTGCCTCACGAAACGAACTTCACCTCCGGCGAAGCGGACAGCGGAACAGCGGAGTCGCCAGGGCCGGAAGACATTCTCCCTACCGAGGAATTAATCACCGCCCCTGAGCCGGAATCGGCGGATACTGTTGAGAGCGACCGCGGGGAATCGATAGATACTGAAACGGAACCCCTCAGTGCAGGTGTATTCAGCGAACAGTATGCAGACGAGCAGGCAGCAGAAATTCCCGAAGCGGATGAGCAACCCGTTGCCGCCAGCTTCCTCGCCCCGGACAAACCCGTGCGTCAACGGCGCTTTCCCCTCTGGCTGACAGTGCCGCTCAGCCTGTTGCTCCTGTTGGCGCTGCTCGCTCAATCGATCTATTTCTTCCGCACCCCGCTGTCGGGATACTGGCCCGCCAGCCGGCCGGCCCTGGAATCCGCCTGCCTATGGCTGGGCTGCACGGTGCCGTTGCCGCGCAACGCGGAATTGCTGGCGCTGGACGATTCCGACCTGCAGGAGGATTTCGAGCATCCCGAGGTCATCCAGCTTTCCACCAAGCTGATCAACAACGCAAGTTATACGCAGGCTTATCCCATGCTGGAGCTGACGCTGACCGATGATGACGACCAGCCCAAGCTGCGCCGTATTTTCAAGCCGGAGGAATACCTGCCATCAGGCATGGATATCCAGGCGGGCTTGGCCGCCAATGGGGAAATCCAGGTCAACCTGGCATTCTCCACCAGCGGCGAAGCGGTATCCGGCTACCGGGTGTTCGTCACTTACTAACCCGGTTTGCCCTTTCAAGGTCGCTTTCAGCGTCTCCATACTAATGAAAATCATGAGGCGCAGATCATGATGCTGCGCATGGCATTAAAAGGCGCGCGCTATATGATGGGAACCATGGATTGCGCGGTAAGGTTGATGACCGTGCGGCCTCTACCCCAAACTTAAAGGAGATACATCATGTGGACCAAGCCAGAAGTCACCGAAATGCGTTTTGGTTTTGAAGTAACCATGTACGTTTGCAACCGTTAAGCTGTTGCTCATCTCCGTACAAGAGGGGCCGCCAGGCCCCTTTGCTTTTTCCGTTTCCAATTCCACCCCCACGCATTGTTTCTCTTGCACTGTCCGCGTTATCGCACCCAGGCTTGCGCTGAATTAAAAACGGATTATTCCGCTATGGATTGCAAACAAGGCGATTTGAGGGCCCTGACCGCCTGCAACAGGCAATCAATGGCTTTCTCCCTGGTGTAGCCCTTGCGCCAGGCTAGTGCCATGCGGCGGGTCGGGACCGGGTCTGCAAACGGGATCGTCCTGATCAGCGGGTTCTGGTAGCGCTCCACCGCCGCGCTGCACGGTAACACGGTAATCCCCAGGTTGGAAGCGACCATATTGCGTATGGTCTCCAGGGAGTTGCCCTGCAGCACCTCGCCATGGCGCGACAGCTCCGGGCACGCCAGCACCACCTGGTTGCTGAAACAATGGCCGCTGTTAAGCAACAACACCTTCTCGTCCGCCAGTTCCTCCGCGTGGATTTCCTTGCGGCCAGCCCAGGGATGGATGTCCGGCACTGCCACAACGAAACTCTCGTCGTACAAAGGCTCGCAGCGTATGCCGGGCACATCGAACGGCAAGGCAATGATGGCGGCGTCAATCACGCGATTGCGCAATTGGGCCTCCAGGTTGGCGGTCAGGTTTTCCTCCACTTCCAGCGGCATTTCCGGCGCGAGATGGCGCAAAGCGGGAATGATCTCGGGCAGCAGGTAAGGGCCGGTGGAATAGATCACGCCCAGCTTGAACGGCCCGGCCAGCTGGTTATTGCCCAGGCGCGCAATTTCCTTGATGCGGTTGGATTCTTCCAGCGTGCGGTTGGCCTGGGCAATGATCTGCTCGCCGATCGGCGTCGTGGCCACGTCCTTGTGGCTGCGCTCGAAAATGGTGACGCCCAGCTCCTCCTCCAGCTTCTTCACAGCCAGGCTCAGGGCCGGCTGGCTCACAAAGCATTTCTCCGCGGCGCGCCTGAAATTGCGTTCTTTCGCCACGGCAACAATAAACTTGAGTTCACTTAACGTCATGTGGAAATAATAATTAATATCAATCGAATGTAATTAATTAATAAGCAGACAATATATCTTATCAAAAAAAACCATCATCTCGAGCATCCCTAAACCATTCCATTAATGATAGATTGCGTGGTTTTACCTTAAGAACCTGCTTGTGTCCGCCGTATTAAACTGGCTCAAGGGCTTGAAACTGCAACAAAGCCCGGTAAACCACCAAGAAAAATTGCGTGCCTGCCTGGGCGCCCTGCTCGGCATCCTGGTGAGCGGTTTCCTGAGCGCCTGGCTGCTAGGGGCAGAAAGCCTGCCGTTCCTGATTGCGCCGTTGGGCGCGTCAGCGGTGTTGCTGTATGCAGTGCCAGCCAGCCCGCTGGCCCAGCCATGGTCCATCATGGGTGGCAACCTGGCTTCCGCATTGGTGGGCATCGCCAGCCTGCACTGGATTGCCAGCATTCCCGTCGCGGCCGCCGTCGCCGTGGCGCTTGCCATCGGCCTGATGTTCGCATTGAGATGCCTGCACCCGCCGGGCGGCGCCGTGGCATTGACCGCCGTGTTATCGGGCCCGCTGGCGTTGGAGCACAGCACTTATTTCCTGCTGCTCGTCGCCACCAATTCAGGCTTGCTGCTGTTGGTGGCGCTGGCCTACAACAATGCCACGAAGCGGCGCTATCCGCACCATGCCAGGCCCGAGCCCAACCTCCATAAAACCCAGGACTTGAGCCCGGCGCACAGGGTGGGGTTCTCGAGCGCCGACCTCGATACCGTGCTCAAGGAATACAACCAGGTGCTGGATATCGCCAGGGACGACTTGGAAAACCTGTTCCTGCAGACCGAGATGCAGGCGTATAAACGCCGCTTCGGGGAAATCACCTGCGGCGACATCATGTCGCGCGATGTGATCAGCGTGGAATACGGCACCTTGCTGGAAGAAGCCTGGCCGCTATTGCTCGACCACCACATCAAGGCCCTGCCCGTGGTGGATCGCGCCCGCCGCGTGATCGGCATCGTCACGCGCTTCGACTTCCTCAAGCATGCCAACCTCGACGCCTATCCCGGCTTCGAGGAGAAGCTCAGGAAATTCGTGCGCCGCACTTTCCTGGTGGAAACCGACCAGCCCGAAGTGGTTGGCCAGATCATGACCAGCAAGGTGCTGACGGCCGATATGGAAACGCACATCGTGCAGCTTGTACCGCTGCTATCAGAGTCTGGCATTCACCATGTACCAGTCCTGGATCACGAACGCCGGCTGGCCGGCATCGTGACCCAGACCGATTTGATTGCCGCCGTCTACCGCGGAAGGCTGGAAGAAAAAAGCGCCTGAAACATCAGGCGCTCATTACTTACATCATCGATGACACGATTTACTGCACGCTCGTCTGGCGCAGCGCCTGGAAATCCGCCCCGCTCGGGTTCTGGAATACACGCAAGCCGAACTCGGGCAGGATTGCCAATAAATGGTCGAAAATATCCGACTGGATCGCTTCGTACTGCACCCAGGCGGTCGTATTGGTAAAGCACCAGATTTCCAGAGGAATGCCCTCCGCAGAAAGGTTCTGCTGGCGTACCACCATCGTCATGCCTTGGTGCACCCTGGGATTATGCTTGAGATATTGCTCCACATATGCACGGAAAGTCCCGATGTTGGTCACGCGGCGGGTATTGATCGGTTGCTTTCCCTTCTCACCCAATGCCTTGTTCCACTCATCCAGCTCATCCTGCTTCTTCTTCAGGTAATCGTCCAGCAAGCTGAATTGCTGCAAATGCGCCAGCTCTTCGTTCGTCAGGAAATGAATGCTGTTCTGGTCGATGAAAATACTGCGCTTGATGCGGCGTCCACCAGACTCGAACATGCCGCGCCAGTTCTTGAACGAATCCGTGATGAAACGCTTGGTCGGGATCGTCGTGATCGTCTTGTCCCAGTTCTGCACCTTGACGGTGTGCAGAGCAATGTCGATCACATCACCATCGGCATTGAGTTGCGGCATCTCCACCCAGTCGCCGACACGGATGATGTCGTTGGAACTGATCTGCACACTCGCCACCAGCGACAGCAAAGTATCCTGAAAAATCAACATCAGCACCGCCGCCATGGCACCAATACCAGACAACAGAATCACGGGAGAACGATCCATCAAGGTCGCTACCACCAGAATTGCTGCCAGAATATAAATGACCAGCTTCACTACCTGCACATAGCCCTTGATCGGCTTGCGGTGTGCATCAGGGCGCTGTTGCCAGACATCGTTGACCACATCCAGCGCCCCGGCAATCGCCAGACCGATAGTCAGCACGATAAAACCATGCGCGACGTTACGTACCACCGTCACCAGCGCCTCGGGCAAACCAGGAATCCAGGCAATGCCCACCGAAATGATCAATGCCGGCACAATATTCGACAGTCGCGCCACCACGCGACTTCTGGCAATCGCCTGCCCCACGGAGGCAGAGCGCAATATCTTATGCAATCCCCGCACCAGGATATGCTTGACAATCCAGTTGGCAACCCATGCGCCAGTCAACAGCAATGCAACGCATACCACACTGAATATTTCCTGATGACCTTGTAGCCAAGCCACCAAATTGCTCCAATCTTCTCTCATTACTTTCCTTCCTGCTTGTAAAACACGTGCGGCCGGGACTTGGCCGGCCACTTCGACATATTCCTCCCCACCAATGCAAAAGCGCCAACAGCCTTGCACGGCAAGGATCAGCGACCAATGGATGAGGTTGGGAATAGCCTGTTAGTACACAGGATATGCGATAGGTTCAGAAAAACGCATTGGCTAGGCTTGAAGAAGAACACAATCCAAAAACATGCATGTCTTAATGTCCAGTCGCTCGGTAAGCGTAACCGAACTAAAGAAAAGCCCTGCGGCAGGCAGAAGGCCATGCAGTAGCCGTACTCAATCACAACTGGCCTGAGGCTTATCTCGTACCGGCAGCGCTGTATCAGCGCATGGTGGAAATGCTCGAAGAGCAGGCAGATGCCAAATTGGTGTTGGAACGCCGGAAAGAACAGGGTATCGAAGTCTCGATTGATGAGCTATAAACTCGCCTTCAAATTGAGTGCAAAAAAGGAATGGGATAAGCTGAACGCCACCATTCGGAAACCATTGAAAAAAAGCTCCAAGAGCGGCTTGAGCAGCCAAGTGCCTTCTGCCGCCTTATCCGGTGTGCCAGATTGCATCGGTTACCGGCTGATTTACGAATTCAGCGATACTACAGCAACGCCAGGCAGTGCGTCATGGCGCGCACCATGTGCTTCTTGATGGTGGTGACGGAGACTTGCTGGCGTTCGGCAATGGCGACATAGCTCGCGCCTTCCAGCTGCGCCATGAGGAAGATGGCGCGGGTGCGCGGCCCCAGGCCATCCAGCATCCGGTCGACTGCGATCAGGGTTTCCAGCACCAGCAGGCGCTGTTCGGGAGAAACCGCCAACGGTTCCGGCCGTGCTTCGAGGGCGTCGAGATAAGCCTGCGCCAGGTCTGCCGCCTGCTCGGCATCCCCCAGCTTGCGGCGGAGAAACTGGAACAGCCAGCCGTGATGGTGGGTATAGAGCTGGTGCAAGCCTGCCTGGGAGGGGTCGGAAATGGTCATGATGATGAAAATTGAGAATTATTCTCATCATATCAGCCGGACATCCCTCGCATCAATCTCCAATATCCGGGTTTGTCTGGCATTGTCCTACATGAAGATCAGCCTCGACCCGATGCCATGCATTATTGTTGAGCTCTATGCTGGAGGCTCAATATCGAAGGAGCAGCGTCATGAAATTCCTGATCAAAGCCGCAGTACTGACTTATGTCGTCAAGCGCATTGCCAAATCCTACCTGAGCAAGGCGTAATTTTCACTGGGAGTCTTGGCTCCCTTTTTCTTGTGCCGTGTCTGGTCAATTGGTAAAGGATCATCATGGATTTCCATCTCAGCCTGGCCCCGCTTGTTTCCCTGATTGCCGGCATCCTGATTCTCGTCATTCCGCGCCTGCTCAACTATATCGTGGCGCTCTACTTGATCATTATCGGCATACTCGGCTTGGTGGGAACCAATACTCTGTAAATCCCGAAAATCGTCCAAAAATGTCTCCAAACGGCGTCACACCGGGCTTTAAATAGAAAAATTTGCTGGATTCCGCGCCAAAAGGGGTTTCATTGAGCACAGGTTGTGATATTTTCTCCCCTGTTACTACTTAACCTGGTAACGAGGCGAAGTATCAGCCTTACCAAAACTAGCTTGATAACCCAATAACACAAGGACTGGACACATATGAACAAGACAGAACTGATCGAAGAAATCGCCAAGGAAGCGGGAATCTCCAAGGCTGCTGCTGGTAAAGCTGTTGATGCATTCACTGCATCCGTAACTGCAGCCCTGAAGGGTGGCGATACAGTAACACTGATCGGCTTCGGTACTTTTGGCGTTTCCGAGCGTGCTGCCCGCACTGGCCGCAATCCTCAAACCGGTAAGGAAATCAAGATTGCTGCCCGCAAGGCCCCTAGCTTCAAGGCTGGCAAGGCACTGAAGGACGCATTGAACTAAGCGGTTGCATTGTTCGATGGACCAATAAAACGCCAGCCGATGCTGGCGTTTTTTATTGGTCAACGGGGTAGCGCCTTCTCGAAGCAGCAACTGACCGGGTTGCCGATATAAGGCCCGAAAGGCGCAATGGGCCGGTAGCCCAGGCCTTGGTAAAGCGAGATGGCAGGTGCCTGCAGATTCCCTGTCTCGACCAGCAGGCGCTTGACTCCCTGCTGCCATGCCCGGCGCTCGAGGTCGGCCAGCAAACGCTTCGCCAGGCCATGGCCGCGTGCGGATGGCGTAACGAACAGGCGCTTGATTTCTGCCGCATCTGCCGCCGAGGGCACCAAGGCGACACAACCCAAGGGCTGGGCTTCGCCGCGCGCAATCAGCGCCAGGGATGGCTGCAGCACTGCAGGCTTGGGCATGCCAGGATATATCTGGAAAAGCTCATGTTCCAGCGCTTGCAATAGCGATCGCATATCGTGGCCGGCGAAATCGCACGCCTCGATCGCGACCTCGCCCAGAGGTTCACTCTTCATCCTGGTCCGGGGAATGGTACTCAAAATCCTCGTAAACCGACTCTGCAATCGGCAACAGCGCTTCGTGCAAAGCCTGTTCCGTCATGACACTATATTGTCGTTGCGCGGTCAAAGCCGGATCGGGTTCCAGCGCCTGCAACAAGGGCTCGTAATCGTCGCCCGAGACGCCGAAATGGTCGTCGCTGCCCACGGGCTTGCTATAGGCCAGTGAATATTGCCGCTGGCGCAATTCAATATCGAATCTGATATTAAAATAGGGGGTTGCAGCGTCATTCTCCCGCGACTCGCCGTAATCGATGTCGAGCAGGATGGCGTTCACTCCCTGGATGCTGATGGCTTTGCCGTGTTGCGTCACTGCAGTTTCCTTACTGACTAAATCCAGCATTGTACTGGTTTTGAACCACGATATAACTCATCAAACATGAGGAGGAAGTAATGGCCAAGGTCTTGAAGACAGACGCCGAATGGCGCGAGCAACTCACCCCGATGCAATATGAAGTCACGCGCCATGCCGCCACCGAGCGCGCCGGCACGGGGGAATATGCCTTTCATTTCGAGCATGGCATTTATTATTGCGTATGCTGCGGTACGCCGCTGTTCGCCTCGGATACCAAGTTTGACGCCGGCTGCGGCTGGCCCAGCTATTTCGAGGCGCTCGACCCGGACAATATCCGTGAGGAGTCGGATACGTCTTACGGCATGGTGCGTACCGAGGTGATCTGCAATGTCTGCGACGCCCACCTCGGGCATGTGTTCCCCGATGGCCCGCCGCCCACCGGCCTGCGCTACTGTATCAATTCCGCATCCCTGCGTTTCGAGCCGCGCTGACCCTATGCGTGAATTGGACGAACTGTTCGCCGCACTGGGACGCTCGCGCTTCCGCAGTTCGTTCAGGCTCAACGCGCACGACCGCAACTATCTGCACGCCAAAGGGCTGCCGGTGATCCATGACCATGCGCGCGACTTCATCGCCAAGCGGCTGGCCCCTGCCGTGATTGCCAACGACGGCAAGCAAACCCCTTACCGCGGCCATCCGGTATTCGTGGCGCAACACGCCACCGCATGCTGTTGCCGGGGCTGCCTGCAGAAATGGCACTTGATCCCCGCAGGGCGCGCGTTGAGCGCCGACGAGCAGGATTATGTCGTGCAGGTGCTGATGCATTGGCTGGAAAATGTTTATTGACATAGAAACAGGGTTTTACAGAAGCGCGGCTTATGCATATCATGGCGACCCAAGACGACAGTAGCGAAACATTCCCAGCCTGACATGAGCACTTCCCTAGACACCGATATCCTGCTGGTTGGCGGCGGCATCATGAGCGCTACCCTGGGCACCCTGCTGCACAAGCTCAGCCCGGACCTGCGCATCACGCTGGTGGAACAGCAGGCGGAAGTGGCGACCGAAAGCAGCGACGGCTGGAACAATGCCGGGACCGGCCATGCCGGGTATTGCGAACTCAACTACACGCCGCAGAACGCGGACGGCAGCGTCTCCATCGCGCGTGCGCTCAAGATCAACGCGGCTTTTGAAGAGTCCCTGCAATTCTGGGCCTGGCTGGTGGAGCAAGGGATACTGCGGGAGCCTGCCAGCTTCATCAACCCCACGCCGCATGCCAGCTTCGTCTGGGGCGAGAAGGACGTGGCCTTTCTGCAGAAGCGCCACCGGGCGCTGAGCGCGCATCACCTGTTTGCCGATATGGAGTACAGCGAAGACCCTGCCGTGCTGCAGCAATGGATGCCGCTGGTGATGGCGGCCCGAAAAGCGGATATTCCGGTGGCGGCGACCCGCGTCGCCTATGGCAGCGACGTCGATTTCGGCTCCCTCACCCGGCAACTGGTGCATCATTTGCAGTCAGCGCCTGGGTTCAAGCTGCTCACCCGCCATGCCGTCACCGGCCTCAAGCAACAGCAGGGCCGTTGGCAGGTGAAGGCGGCCGACTTGTCCAAAGGCAAGCCTTTGGGCATCCGTGCCGGATTCGTCTTCCTGGGCGCCGGCGGCGCCACCCTGCCCCTGCTGCAAAAATCCGCCGTCAAGGAAGCCAAGGGCTACGGCGGCTTCCCGGTCAGCGGGCAATGGCTGGTGTGCCACAACCAGGACGTCATCAACCGGCATCACGCCAAGGTCTATGGCAAGGCGCCCATCGGCGCGCCGCCAATGTCCGTTCCCCACCTGGATACCCGCATCATCAACGGCAAGCCGGCCTTGCTGTTCGGGCCCTTTGCCGGCTTCACCACCCGCTTCCTCAAGCAAGGGTCGTTGCTTGACCTGGTCAGCTCGGTCAAACGAGGGAACCTGAAATCCATGCTGGGGGCTGGACGCCACAATATGGACCTGACGCGCTACCTGGTCGGGGAAGTGTTCCAGACCCATAAACAGCGCGTGGCGGCGTTGAGGAATTTCTATCCCCAGGCAAAAGAAAGTGAATGGTCACTTGTCTCCGCGGGCCAGCGCGTGCAGATCATTAAGGAATGCGACCAGAAAGGCGGCAGGCTGGAGTTCGGCACCGAGATCGTGTCTGCCGGGGATGGCAGCCTGGCGGCATTGCTGGGCGCTTCCCCCGGCGCCTCCACCTCGGTGCCGGCCATGCTGGAAGTATTGCAGCGCTGCTTCGGCCAGCAATTGCAAAGCGCCTCCTGGCAAGAGCGCATGCGCGAGATGCTGCCATCCTACGGGCAATCCCTCATAGAAGACGCCGAATTGCTGCGCACGGTGCGGCGCCGTACCCTTACGAGCCTGAAGCTGGCGTAGAGCCAGCCTCATCCGCTCCCCCAACAGCTCTAGCTCAACCATTTCCGTTTGTCCTACACGCATATCAGAGTTTTTCAGATAACGCTGGCTTCGAGCACACGTTATAGTGGTTCCACAATTTCAGTTACATAAAGGAAACCATCATGCATGCCTTATTGAATCTGGTGCTGGTAACCGTCATGTTTGGCCCGATTGCGCTGGGCTTCATTTTTGGTTAAGCCCAATCAAGTTTTGCAAGCCGCTGGCATTTGTCAGGATTAGCGACTATCCGTCCCTCCCCTATCGAACTAATCCGGGTCGCTTCACAGATAAAAGGCGTCTTGAGCGCCGAAGCCTCCCAGGCAAATGCCAGCAAGCGCTGCTTGCCCCCAGGTCTGAGACCGCCCACTATCTTCAGTCCGTTTCGCCCCCCATCCTCATTTTGTAGCCGGTTTGTCTGCTCTTCACAAAAAATCTTCTGATGGCGACGGTCAGCCCATTCCTACATTTCTTTCAGTGACATGCCGATTAATGCTGTCAGCCTACCTTTCTAGAATGCATACGTGTTCTCTATAACTAAATCCAAAAAGGAGTCTTAAATGAAAGCGAATTTGAAAAGCCTAGTCCTGATCAGTGCCCTGATGATGCCAGTTGCCAGCTTCGCTGCTGAAGGCGACAGCATTGAAACCAAGCTGAGCGACTCTGTCGTCACCACCAAGGTGAAGGCTGCTTTCGCCAAGGACAAGCTGGTCAGCGCTACGGACATCAAGGTTGAGACCGATAGCGACGGCTTGGTGCAGCTGAGCGGCACAGCCAAGAGCAAGGCGGAAGCTGAGCATGCCGTGAAGCTGGCTAAGAGCGTCAAGGGCGTGACCGGCGTCAAGGACGATATCGTCGTTCCTTAAGCTGTCGATGCGTTGAAATCAAATGCATTGAAACCAAAATGGGGCTGATGCCCCATTTTTGCGTTCATGCCATCTTGAACCTGAGATTGAGGTAAGCCAGGATTTCCTGCTTGAGCTGCTCGTGGAACCGCTCCCGGTCGAACCCTGCAGGATCGACAGTCGGCAACGCCCCTCCCTGCTTGATCTTGGGCGGAAATGGGCTGAGAAAAGAGAAATGCCCGGCGTTCTTCACGCAACGGCTGGTGATGTTGGCGGGATCGCGCACGCCCTTCAGCACAATGTCGTTGTGCCACGCTGGGGTGTAAGGATCATGCTCGGCGCTGAGCATGAGAATAGGCACGTTGACGCCTTCGAGCGCATGCTCTGGCACGAACCATACCGTGGCAGGCGCCAACAACACCAGCGCCTTGACCCTGTCGTCGTGCTCCACTTCGACAATCGCGGGTTCGGGCCCGTGATAATCCGGCTTGAACGCTTCAGGCGGATACCATGGCGTCCCCCCGGCCAACGCCAAAGCGGCATAGCCGCCCATGGAATGCCCGATGACGCCGAGCTGGCCCGCCTGCAGGTGCGAGCCGAGGAAGGCATCCCGGTAGAGCGCGTCGGCGGCGAGCTTGAGGTGGCGCGGGCGGTATTGCAGGTTTTCCACCTTGCCCATGAATTGATTGTCGACCCGGTTGTTGCCGGGATGCTCGATCATCGCCACGACATACCCGTGCTGCGCAAGATGGGCGGTGATGGTCCGGTACAACAGGTGGGAGCCGCCGCTGCCGTGCGAGACCAGGATCAAGGGATATTGCCCGGGGGCCACGGGAGCATCTGGGCCGACATCCATGACATAAGGGCCAAACGCATGACTGACAGGCACCTGCCGCGTGGGATACATCGCCAATGCGGGAAACGAGAGCCCATGCTCTTCATCCGCCAACCTGAATTCTTTCACGCCAACAAACATATTGAAATCAATCAGTTGATCCGATGTAACAGGCAAAATAAAAGCAGACGCTCAAGGTCTGCTTTTATTGGAATTGGCGTCCCCACGGGGATTCGAACCCCGGTTACCGCCGTGAAAGGGCGATGTCCTAGGCCTCTAGACGATGGGGACATGAAACATAATGTTTCTAGAGGGTGCGAATTCTAACCAAAAACCCTGATGAACACCAGCTTATTTTGAAAAAATATTACGCTAAACAAAAATCCACGATTTGATGCAGACCTGCACAATCATTGCTAGCATAGCGCCCAGATGAAAGACCCCCGTTTCCCCGACCGGCGTATCGCCCATCTCGACATGGACATGTTCTTTGCCGGGGTGGAATTGCTGCGCTATCCGGAACTGCGCGGCCAAGCCGTGGTGGTAGGCGGCCGTTCGGCTTACCAGCCAAGGCAGTTGGCCGACGGCAGCATCCAATTCTTCCGCTTGCGCGAATACAACGGACGCGGCGTGGTGACCACCTCGACCTATGAGGCCAGGGCCTTCGGCGTGTTTTCTGCCATGGGCCTGATGAAATCCGCGCAACTGGCGCCGGACGCCATCCTGCTGCCCGCTGATTTCGAGTCCTACCGCCATTATTCCAGGCTGTTCAAGGCCGCGGTCGCCGCCATTGCGCCGCAGATCGAGAACCGCGGCATCGACGAAATCTATCTCGACCTCAGCGCCCACGAGGAAGACACCGCCGCCCTCGCCCAACGCTTGAAGAACGCCGTGTTTGAGGCTACCGGCCTTTCCTGCTCGATCGGCATTGCGGCCAACAAGCTGCTGGCCAAGATCGCCTCCGACCTCGACAAGCCCGACGGGCTCACTATCATCGACGACCAGGCTTTCCGCGAGCGCATCTGGCCGCTGCCCGCCAAGAAGATCAACGGCATAGGCCCCAAGGCGGCGGTCAAGCTGGAAAAGCTCGGCATCCACACCATCGCCGACCTCGCGTCAGCCGACCTCGCCCTGCTGCAGGAAAACTTCGGCCAGAGCTATTCGCACTGGCTGATGCGCGTAGCCCGGGGAGAGGACGACAGGCCCGTGGTCACCACCTCGACGCCCAAGTCCATGAGCCGTGAAACCACCTTCGAGCGCGACATGCACGCCCAACAGGACAAGCGCCTGCTCGGCACGGCCTTTACCTCGCTGTGCGAGCGCGTCGCCGGCGACCTGCAACACAAAGGCTATCTCGGCCACACGGTGGGCATCAAGATCAAGTACCAGGATTTCCGCACGGCCACCCGCGACCTTACCCTGCCCGCTCCCGTCAACGACGCCGCCGCCATCCGCCGCGCTGCGGGCGCCTGCCTGAAGCGCGTATCGCTGGATCAGCGTTTCCGTTTGCTGGGCGTGAAGGTCAGCAACCTGGTGCGCGCAGACGAAATCGAACCGGACCCGCCGGAACAGGCCAGCCTGTTCGGCTGAAACTGCTTGATGCTGAGACGGTCAGGCCTGCCATTGCGCCGGAATATGGGCCACGAGGAAGTCGATCAGCAGCCTGAGCTTGCCGGCAGCGGCCTGGCGATCGCGGTAGCAGGCATAGAAATCCAGGGGCTCGATCTCGACGGCGGGCGCTTTTTCGCCACCCGGTTCGAACAAGGGCACCAAGCGGCCCTGCGCAATCAGGCGGTCGGCAACAAACGCTCCAATGCGCGCAATCCCGGCACCGGCCGCCGCCATGACCGCCAGGGAGTCGATATCGTTGCAAACCAGGGTATCGTTAAGCTTGGCCTCGAAGCTCAGGCCATCCCTGGCAAACCTCCACCCCAGCAAACGCCCGTCCAGGGGCACGCGCAGCACCAGGCATTGGTGATGAACCAGCTCGTCCGGGTCATGCGGGACGCCGTGCTGGGCGAGATATGCCGGGGAGGCGCAGAAGCGCAACGGCACCCGTGCGATCCGCCGCGCCACAAGGCCCGGCTCCAATTGCTGGGAGAACCGGATGCTGAGGTCGATCTCCTCGCGGATATGGTCGACGTAATGGTCCGCCAGCACCAGCTCCACCTTGAGCCTGGGATAGCGGATCGCAAACGCTGCCACTATGGGAGCCAGCACGTTGCGCCCGAAAGCGGCGGAACAGGCGATACGCAACTTGCCGCGCGGCTCGCCGGCAAGCTCGTGCAGCTCTGCCTGGGCATGCGCGAGCTCCTCGATCACCGATTGCACGCGCTGGTAATAAAGCTGGCCGCTTTCGGTCAAGGCGAGGCTGCGCGTGGTCCTGGCCAGCAATCGCGTACCCAGCTGCTGTTCCAGCCGGGCAATGTTCTGGCTAGCGGCAGCGGCTGAAATTCCCAGCCTTCTGGCCCCGGCGGCAATACTGCCCTCTTCCACCGCCTTGACGAAGCTGCTGATGCCTTTCAGGTTATCCACAAGACCGCCTTTTTTGTATATTGCGATTAATTCGTAAGTTTAACTTGAAAATAAATTTAGGGTTTTGCTACTACTGGCTTACGAACAACCTGGATACAGTGGCGCCAATGATATCCATTGGAACAACAAATTATGCGTCGCTTATCCAACTTTAACCTCGGCCTGCCCAAGCGATATACCCCTGTCGCATTCGCGTTTTTCATGTCCGGCATCATGGCCATGCTGATGTGCCTGGTCATCGTGGGCGCCAACAGCGGCCTTGGGCCAGGCTATCTTGAAAAGGTGGTGAAATCCTACGAACTGGCCATGCCAGTGGCTTTTGTATGCGTGTTAATGGTGCGACCGATCGTCATGCGGCTGGTCGCGGTGACAATCCGGCCTTGAATCTGTGTGCATTCACTTTCTCTGACAGCCTTATCGGAACCCGGACTATGCACGCGAATCGGCGCTATCGTTACACTGAGCCTCAGGATATCTGCTGAGGAAAGCCGATTTCAGCGGAACTGTTTAGCCTGGAAACCATCCATATTGATAGGAGGGCGTCATGCCAGTGATCGAAAAATCCATACAAGTGAACGTACCAGACCAAGTGGCCTATGACCAATGGACGCAATTTGAGGATTTTCCATTATTCATGGAAGGCATTATCGAAGTTACCCAGTTGGACGACACCCATTTGCACTGGAAGGCTGAAATTGCCGGGCAACGCAAGGAATGGGATGCGGAAATCACAGAGCAGATTCCCGGCAAGCGCATCGCTTGGCACAGTCTCTCCGGCGCGCGTAATGCCGGCGTCGTGACTTTCCACCACATCGACGATTCTACTTCGCGCATTATGCTGCAAATGGATTACGACCCGGAAGGCTTGCTGGAAAACGCCGGTGACGCCATCGGAGTGCTCAGCCACCGCGTGACAGGCGATCTGGAGCGCTTCAAGGGATTCATCGAATCACGCGGCGCGGCTACCGGTGCCTGGCGCGGCCAAGTCGACCAAGGCACTCAGCGAGTAACGACGCCCCGTCATTAGCATCATTCACATCCACGTTAGGAGGTTGTTCATGAAACTACTACTCAAGACCCTGATCGCAGGCTACGTCGCGAAGAAGCTGACACACTATTACCTCAATCATAAAAAGCCGAAAACCGTAGAAGTCTGACCCCAAGCCGGGCATGCCCGGCTTGTTTTTTTGTGAAATCCCGCCATGCGCCATCTTTCCCGCCTGCTCACGCTGCCGATGCTGTGCCTCACGCTCAATGCCTTGCCGTCACATGCGCAAGAATCCAACCAATCCTTGAATGGCAGCTGGCAATTCCAGCCTGTCGCCGATCCAGGCAATGTCACGCCTCAACTGCAGGCGCCCGCGCTCGGCTGGAAGAAGATCAACGTCCCGGACAATTGGTATCGGCAAGGCCATAACATCAGCGGTTTTGCCTGGTACCAGACCCAGTTCAAGCTGAACGCGCAGAATGCCTCCCGGGTGGCCCACCTGGTATTCAACGGCGTGGACTATGCCGCCGACGTATGGCTGAACGGCCGCTACCTCGGGCATCATACCGGCTACTTCCAGGCATTCGAGTTCGATGTCACCGGCCTGGTGAAGCCTGGAGATAACCAGTTGCGCGTGTTGGTGAACAGCCCCTTGGAAAAACCCGAGGATTGGTCCTTGCACAAACGTCTGGTGAAAGGCATTTTCAGCCATCACGATACCCGGCCCGGCGGCGCTTGGTCCGAGCGCGGGCAGGAAAAGAACACCGGCGGCATCTGGGCGCCAGTCGAATTGCAGTTTGCCGACCAGGCCGCAGTGCGCCAATTGCAAGCCACCCCCCGCAAGCAGGCAACGCAAGCAAAACCCCAGCATTGGGAGATCAAGACGGAAGCCGTGATCCGCCAACATGTTTCACATGAAACACCCGTGACTGTGGAAGCCAGCATCAGCCCGGAAAACTTCAATGGGCCGGCAGTGCATTTTTCGCAGCAGCAAATCTTGAAAACAGGGAACAACCGCCTAGACCTCAGCTTCCCCTTGGACAATCCTGCCCTGTGGTGGCCCTACGAACATGGCAAGCCTAATCTGTACAAGCTGGAACTCAGCCTCAAGGACGCCTCGGGCAAGCTGCTGGACCGGCAGCAACAGGTATTCGGCGTGCGGGAAGTCAAAGCGGATGAGAGCCTGCAATGGTTCGTCAACGGCCGCCGCATGTTCCTCAGGGGCACCAACTATATCGCCAGCCAATGGCTGGCCGAGATGACGCCGACGCGCTACCGGCAGGACCTGGAAATGATGCAGGCGGCCCATATCAACGCCGTGCGCGTGCACGCGCATGTCACCGGAAAGGATTTCTACGAACTATGCGACCGCATGGGCATATTGGTCACGCAGGATTTCCCGTTGTTGTGGGGCTATAGCGACGACCCGGCCTTTGTCATAGAGGCGCGCAGCCAGGCGAAAGACATGGTGCAATCCCTGCAGCGTCATCCATCCATCATTTCCTGGACCATGCACAACGAGCCGCCGTGGGATTCGCCCTGGATGGCGCAGAAATATCCGGACTATCAACCCGACCTCAACCGCAAGCTGGACGAATTGCTCTACGAAGATGCCCGCAAGCTGGATACGTTGCGCGTGGTGCGCAAGGAATCAGCCACCAAGGAGCATGAATGGATGGGCTGGTACTTCGACCATTGGCTCGCCTTTGCGCGCCCTGCCCCTACGCCTTGGAGCACGGAATTCGGCGCCCAGGCGCTGCCCAACCTCAAGGGCCTGAAACGCATGTTCAGCGAAGAGCTGCTTTGGCCCGATAGTGAGGACAAATGGCGCGAGTGGGAATATCACAACTTCCAGCGCAAGGAGACGTTCGAGTTTGCCGGGGTGAAACAAGGCCGCAATATCGAGGAATTCATCGCCAACAGCCAGCATTACCAGGCGCGCTTGATCCAGTTCGCGGTGGAGAACTACCGCCGCCAGCGCTATAGCCCGGTCTCTGCGGTATTCCAGTTCATGTTCGTGGAAAACTGGCCCTCCATCAACTGGGGCATCGTCGATTACTGGCGCGACCCCAAGGCGGGCTACGAAGCATTGCGCACGGCCTACCAACCCGTGCTGCCCAGCCTGGAATGGAAGCAGGACGAGTACGAGGCGGGCGCATCGCCCCAGGTCGGCCTATGGGCAATCAACGATACCTGGCAGGGCTTCGAGCACGCCAGCTATACGGTGACCTTGTACCGGGAGGGCAAGCAATTGGATACGCTCAAACTGCCGCTGGAAATGCTGCCTGATTCCGGCCACAAGCTACGCGACTACCCGCTGCCGGTGCTGGAGAAAGGGCAATATGAGCTCAAGGCCGAGATCACCGGGCAGGATGGCAAATCCATGGGGCGCAACCAGTACCGTTTCAGCGTGAAGTAGCCTTGCAAAGGTAGCGCGAGCCACCTGAAAACGCTATCCCAGCTTGTCGTCCGCTACCGGATAGGTCGGATCTTCGAGCAGGTTGACCTCGACCAGGTCGCGTGCACGACCGAGCAGGGCCCGGCAATCAGGGCTCAGGTGCTTGAGCGATAGCTGCTTGCCCTGCTGGGCGTAACGCTCGGCCAAGGCATCGATCGCGGCCAGCGCCGAGTGGTCCACCACCTTGGCCTGCTTGAAATCCACCACCACCTGCACCGGATCGTCCTGCGGGCTGAACAGCGCCTGGAAATTGGCAATCGAGGCAAAGAACACGCTGCCCTTGAGCATATAGACCTTGCGCCCTGCCTCGTCGACATAGGCGCTGGCCGAGACTTCCTTGGCATGCTCCCAGGCAAACACCAGCGCCGAGACGATCACGCCGACCAGCACCGCCACCGCCAGGTCACTAACCACCGTGATGAGCGCCACCAGGATGCCAACGAAGATATCCGCCTTGGGCACCCTGCCGAACAGCCGGAAGCTGCCCCACTCGAAGGTCTTGATCGCCATGACGAAAATCACCCCGATCAATGCCGCCAGCGGGATCATCTCGATCCAGTGCGAGGCAAACAAGATGAACGAAAGCAGGAACGCCGACATGGCAATGCCGGACAGGCGCTTCAGGCCGCCCGCGTTCATGTTGATCATGCTCTGCCCTATCATGGCGCAGCCGCCCATGCCGCCGAAGAACCCGGTCACCACGTTGGCCGCGCCTTGCGCCATCGATTCGCGGTTGGGCTGGCCGCGCGTATTGGTCATCTCGTCGATCAGGTTGAGCGTAAGCAAGGTCTCGATCAGGCCGATTGCGGCCAGAATCAGGGAATAAGGGAAGACGATCTTCAGGGTTTCCAGGTTGAACGGCACTTGCGGCACATGCAAGCTGGGCAACCCTCCCGCAATCGAACCCAAGTCTCCCACAGTCTTGGTTTCCAGCCCCATCGCCGCGACCGCTGCCGACACCGCTACAATCGCGGCCAATGCGGAAGGCACGATCTTGGTCAGTCGCGGCAGCAGGTAGATCACCAGCATCGTCAGCGCTACCAGTGCCAGCATGGTGTAGAGCAACGGCCCGCTCATCCATTGCATGCTGCCGTCTTCCGACGCCACCTTGAAATGGTTGAACTGGGCTAAGAAGATCACCATGGCCAGGCCATTCACGAAGCCGAGCATCACCGGATACGGCACCATGCGGATGTACTTGCCCATCTTCGCCGCCGCGAACAATATTTGCAGCACCCCCATGAGCACCACGGTCGCGAACAGGTATTCCACCCCGTGCTGCACCACCAGGGCCGTCATCACCACCGCCAGCGAACCCGCCGCGCCGGAAATCATGCCGGGACGCCCGCCAAAGGCGGCGGTAATGAACGAGACGATGACCGCGGCATACAAACCGGTTAATGGCGAGACGTGCGCCACAAAGGCAAACGCAATGGTCTCCGGCACCATCGCCAGTGCCACGGTCAGGCCGCTCAATACATTGGTCTTGATCTGGGCAGGGTTCAGCCCCCTGGATACTGCATTCGACATCATATGCTCCTGTTTGCTGCGCAATCGCACCCTTCATGCGCAGAATGGTTCAGCCATACACGACTCATGGGCGTGGAAATCCCGGTTAAATTATCGCTGAATCAATGGATTACATCGGTCTGATACAGTATGAAACGGATAACAACAGCATGTATTATTTCATCAATGGCAGATCGGACCAAATGAACACAGGCAAAAACCGTTAATACGCTGGATATTTTTCAGCGACAACCGCGCTTAGGAGCACCCAGCATGGAAAACCAATGGAGTGTCTACAAAATCGCCCCGATCGACCACGGCTGGCATTACCTCAAGACCGTGAACGAAACTGCGCGCCTGCTGGGCGGCAACTGGGCTGAGGCAGAAATCGACGGCTTGGTGGCAGACCAGCCGACAGTGGAAGCATTCCTCGCGGCGTACCGCTTTGCGCGCGATGCCGCGATCGCCTATGGCTATGACGGCATCAACCGTCAAGAACCGGTGGTATTCTGGCTTCCCGATGCCGCAGTGTTCAGCTACGGGTTTGTTTTCAAGTCGGATATCGGCGGGGTGACATACGTGGTATCCCCCAATCCGCTGCCTTGGGTGGGAGCATTGGCACAAAAGGAATAAGCAAGCAGGCTCGAACCTGCCTGTCAGTGAAATTGCCCTATGCCTGCATGCGAGAGCTGGCAGGAACAAAGGCTGCCATTCAAGCCAGGCGTTTGCCCTCGCGCAGCATTGCCTCGAACTGCGCCGGAGCCACGGGTTGGCTGAAATAGAATCCCTGGATCTCGTCGCAATGGTTCAGGCGCAGGAAATGATAGTGCTGCTCCGTCTCCACGCCTTCGGCAATCACCTTGAAATTCAGGTTGTGGGCAAGTGAGATGACGGCGAGCACGATCGTTGCGTCTTCGGTTTCCGTCAGCATGTTGCGCACGAACGACTGATCGATCTTCAGCGTATCCACGCGGAACTGCCTCAGGTAGCTCAGGCTGGAATACCCCGTGCCGAAATCGTCGATCGACAGTTTCACCCCGATTGCCTGGAGCTGGTCGATGGTATGGATCACTTTCTCGATATCCTGGGCAATCACGCTTTCTGTCAGCTCGAGCTCCAGCCAGTCGGGCGGCAGGCCAGTTTCCTCCAACGTACGCTTGACCCAAGCGACCATGTCCTGTTGCAGGAACTGGCGGACGGAGATATTCACCGCAACACGGACTGGAGGCAGTCCCTCGTCCATCCATCGTCGCGCCTGCATGCAGGCAGTACGCAACACCCAGTCGCCGATCGACACGATCAGGCCCGAATCTTCCGCAATCGGGATGAAATCGCTGGGAGAAACCATCCCCAGTTCCGGGTGATTCCAGCGCAGCAATGCCTCGCAGCCGATGATGCCGCCGTTTTCCAGGTTCACCTTGGGCTGGTAGACCAGCCGGAACTGCCCGGCCGCAGCAGCGCCCCGCAGCTTGGTTTCGATGTCAACGCGGCGCTGCGTATCCTCGCTCATCTCGTGCGTGAAGAACTGGTAGGTGTTGCGCCCCAGCTCCTTGGCGCGGTACATCGCCATGTCCGCATTGTCGATCAGGACGTTTGCAGCCTCGCCGTCGTGCGGGAACATGCTCACACCGACGCTGCCGGACAGGTAGATTTCGCGTCCCTCCACGACCACCGGGCTATCCAGGCTCTCGACGATCTTGCGCGCGACGATGTCGGCATCGGCTGGCTGGCGCAAGTCGGCAAGCAGGACCAGGAATTCGTCGCCGCCGAGGCGGGCCACGGTGTCTCCCTCGCGTACCAGTCCGCACAGGCGTTCGCCCGCGGCCTTCAATACCCTGTCCCCGAACAGGTGGCCGTATCCATCGTTGACCACCTTGAAACGGTCCAGGTCGAGATAGAGCAATGCAAGCATGCAACTGGTGCGGCGGGCATGCGCAATCGCTTTCCCTATGTCCTCCTGGATCAGGTTGCGGTTCGGCAGGCCGGTCAGGCCGTCGTACATGGCCAGGTAGCGGATGTGCTGCTCGGCCTGCCTGCGCTTGGTGACGTCGCGATGAATCCAGATGCGCCCGTAGTAACGCCCTTCCTTGTCGAGCACGGGCGCGGAATAGCGGTCCAGGATAGTGCCGTCGATAAGCTCGAGCTCGTCATGGGCGGTTTCCTCGGGATGGTCACGGAGCCAGAGTACCTTGGCAAGAAACTTTGCAGGGGATGTCGTGCGCTGTGCGGCAAACTCGAGCGGCGGCTCGCTCCCCAGCTTGGCGGCCATATGCGGCGGTATTTTCCATAATTCGCGCATGCGCTGATTTTCGATGACCATTTTCCCCTGCGTATTCACCACAATGATACCGTCGGGAGAGCTTTCCACCTGGGCGTCGAACAGCGCGGTCTTTTCGCGCAGGCTTTCCTCCATGCGCTTGCGCTCGGAAATATCGCGGCTGATCCCCAGCAGGCCCAGCAATTCGCCACCCGGACCGTAGAAAGGCGCCTTGATGGTATCGAAGATGCCGATGCGTCCCCCGCTGCCCGGAATCTCCTCCTCGGTGCGCTGCATTTGGCCCGAGGCAAACAATTTCTGGTCCTCTCCCCGGTAATATTGGGCCCAGGCCTCAGGCAAGAGGTCGAAATCGGTCATGCCGGTAAGCTCGGCTTCGGCAATGCCGAGGTAATGCTCGAAGGCGCGGTTGCAGCCCCTGAAGGTGAAATCCGTATCCTTGAAGAACACCAGGTCGGGAATGCTGTCGATCAGGGCGCGCAGCAAGGCGCGCTCGTGGCGGATGTTCTCTTCGCTGCTGCGCAGGGCCTCCTCCATCTGCTTGCGCTCGGTGATGTCATGGCCGATGCCGACGACCACGCCGTCCGCTCTGGAAAATGCGGCCGACCAGAGCATGTATACGACGTTGCCGGACTTATGCAGGCAGCGTTTCTCGAAATTCTTCGAGTTCCTGCCCTGCAGGACGGCCTGAAACTCTTTCCTGATGCGCGCCAAGTCGTCCGGATGGGCCAGCTTGTCGAAATAGTGGCCTTCCAGCTCGCCAGGATTGTAGCCCAGCATGCCTTTCGAGGCGCTGCTGACCTCCAGGAACCGCCCTTGCTGGTCGAATACGCAGATCAGGTCTGGCGAACTGTCGAGTATGATGGTCTTCATGCGCTCGAGCCGCTGGCGCTGGCGCCTGATTTCAGCCGCGTCAAGCGCATGCTGAACCGCTGGCACCAGGCGGATCAGGTTCTGCTTGAGCAAGTAGTCGTCGGCCCCGTGCTTGATGGTCTGGACCGCGACATCCTCCCCTATCGTGCCGGAAACAATGATGGCGGGAATATCGCAGCCGGTTTCGCGCAGCACCCGCAATGTTCCCTCGGCATCGAACGACGGCAGGCAATAATCGCTCAGCACGATGTCCCACTGCTTGTCGCACAGCGCCTGACGCAGGCCGGCTTCGGTCTCGACGCGCAAATGGCGCACATCAAAACCGCCGCGATGCAGGGTTTCCAGGATGAGTACCTCATCGTCGCCGTTATCCTCGACCATGAGCACGCGCAAAACGGTAATCATGGCCCTAACCCCCGTGACGGCGTTTCGTTGAGCAGCAGCCAGTACAGGCCAAGCTGGCGCACCGCCTCGAGGAACTCGGCAAAATTGACCGGCTTGCGCACATAGCTGTTGCAGCCCAGGCTATAGCTGCTGACCAGATCCTGCTCCTCGCGCGAAGACGTCAGGACCACGACCGGCAGGAATTTCGTGCGCTCGTCGCCGCGGATGCGGCGCAATACTTCGAGTCCATCCACCTTGGGCAGCTTGAGGTCGAGCAGGATGACGGCGGGGTCGATGCTTCCTCCTTGGCCGTCGGGGCCGAACAACAGCTCCAGCGCCTCCACGCCGTCCCGTGCCACGGTAATGGTATTGAAGATATGGTTTTGCTCGAAAGCAAGCAGCGTCAGCTCCTCGTCATCCGGATTGTCTTCAACGAGAAGAATGGTCTTGCCGTTTTTGATGCTCATGATGCAGGTTGTCCCAAGGAAAAATGGAAGGTCGCGCCCTTGCCGGGCTCCGCGTGTACCCAGATCCGCCCGCCGTGGCGGCTGACGATGCGCTTCACGGTGGCAAGGCCGATGCCGGTGCCGGGAAACTCAGCCTCGCGGTGCAAGCGCTGAAAAGGGCTGAAAAGCTTGTTTGCATAGCGCATGTCGAAACCATCGCCATTGTCGCTGATGAAAAATCCAGCCATGCCAGCCTCCCCTTGCTCCGCCGCGAAAACGATGCGGGCATCAGGGATTTTGGAAGTGAATTTCCATGCATTGTCCAGCAGATTCTGCAGCATGATGCGCAGCAGATTGGGATCGCCCTCTGCGCACAGCCCGGCTTCGACGGCGATTTCCACCTGGCGTTCCGGGTGGCTCTCCCGCAGGTCGGCGACGATGCTGTCGGCGATCGCGCTCAGGCCCACGGTCTCGCGGCGCATTTCCTCGCGCGAAATACGCGAAAGCTGGAGCAAGTCGTCGATCAACGCCTCCATGCGGTGCGTGGCCGCCAGCACGCGCCCCAGGTAATTCTTGGCTTTTTCATCGAGATTGCCGCCATGACGCTGCACCAGGATTTCGGCGAAGCCGGCAATGCCGCGCAGCGGCGCGCGCAGATCGTGCGAGACGGAATGACAGAACGAGTCCAGCTCCTGGTTGGAAGCGACGAGCTCCGCAGTGCGGCCGGCAACGCGCTTTTCCAGCTCGACGTTGAACGCAAGCAATTTGGCCTGGGCACGCTTGCGCTCGGTGATGTCCTGCATGGCGCCGACCATGCGCATGCCGCGCCCGGAACCATCGCGCAGCACATGGCCGCGGTCGAACAGCTCGGCGTAGGTGCCGTCCTGGCGGCGGAAGCGGTATTCATCTTTCCAAGCGTCCTCCGCCCCATCGATGACGGCATGGATATGGGCTACGACGCGATCGTGGTCCTCGGGATGTATGCGGGTGGTCCATGAAGCGATCGTGGGTTCGATCTCCTGCTCGGCATAGCCGAACAGGGTCTGGAAGTTTTCGTTCCACCAGATATTGCCGGTGGCGAGATCCCAGTCCCAGATCACGTCGCCAGTGGCTTGCGCGGCGGCATGGAAGCGGGCCAGGCTGTCGCGCAAGGCTGCGTCGACGCGCTTGCGTTCTGAAATGTCGTTGATAACGAGCGTATGGACTTCTGCGCCGTCCTGGGTGAAAACCACCAGACGCAGCTCCGCATCGAACGCTCCCTCCCTTCCCATGAAGCGGAACGTTCCGGTGCCTTTCGTGTTCATGATAGCAACCCAATCGGCAGGGCCATCGGGAGCCAATACGATTTCACTGACCGCCCGGCCAAGCACTTGGCTATGCTCCAGCCCAAACAAGCGTTCCGCAGCCGTATTCCACTCAATCACCTTCAGTTGGCGGTTAATGCTGAAGATCGCTGCCGAAGTAAAGTCAAAAATGGCTCCCTTGAGCGCGAGCGAAGCCACTTGTTGCTCCTTGGCAAGCACTTGCTGGCCGATCGCCAGGGTCATGCGGTCAAGGGCACTGGCCAGGAGCTGGGTTTCGCGAAACTCTCCCGCGGTGGCGGCGCTGCCCATAACCGGCATGTCCAGCTTGTTCTGCTCGATACGGACCACGCGTTGCTCGAGCTCGGCAAGCGGCCTGCCAAAGCGGCGTGCCATGCGGACCAAGGCCAGCACCAACCCGGCCGCGATGATCAAGCCTATGCCGAGCAGCTGATACAACTGGTTGCGCAACGCAGCTTCAATGAAAGGCGCTGGCCGTGACGCGACAACCAGCCATGAAAGCCCTCCCTGGAGCTCAATGCGCTTGGCGGCGACCCAGCGGCGTTTTCCTTCCAGTTCCATCCGTTTCACGAAGATATTGCCGGGGAAGTCCGTCAAGACAGCAAACTCTGCAGGCACGGCAAGCGGTATCCGCCCGGCTTCGGGTCCTCCAATCAAGCTGGGGGTTTCGCCCAGCTCCACAATTTGCAGCTGGGCGCGGTATTCCGCACTCAAAGAGCCGAGGAAACGGTTCAATGCCGGCATGTCGAAGTCGGTATCCAGCACGCTGATCAGCTGCCCTGCACCGTCCCTGAGCGCCTTGACATAGCTGAAGCCCCAGAGCGGCCCGTTGTCCGAGAAATGCGTAATCCATTGATATGCCGGTATCCAGGTGCCGCCATGCGGATTGCTCAACGCTGCCTGGTAAAATGGCCGTGTTCGTGGATCATAGCCGTCGGTGGGATTGGCTTCATGCAGGACGAAGCCCTTTTCAGTCAGGGAGAAGCTTCGTATCACAGCATCATCGTGGCGCGTGCCGGGAAAAATCCTGAGCTGGATCGCGCTGTCGGCAGTTCGCTCCAGGGTTCCATATTCTCCCGTCTTGGGGAGGACGATACCGAGGTAGCTCAGCTCCGGCCGTTGCTCAAACGCAGCCAGCGAACTTTCCAGGATGGGTTGTATCGTTGCCCCGTCTACCCCGGACGCCCGCACAATGCGTTCGGCGGATTCCACCGTCATTTCTGCGGCGCGGATAAGAAGTTGCAGACGGCTTACCGCCGAGTTGAGCGTATCGCTGATTTCCTGCCGCGCTTCTTTTTCGGTGCTGACAATGGCCTGCCAGGCCATCGCCCCAAGCAAGACCAGGCCGAGGACAATCACCAGCCCGGCGACATTGGAAATGAGGGAATAGGTAAATGAGGGTGCCGGCTGATCCTGGACGTTCCGTGCGCGAAACACGTCCTGGATGTCCCGGCCGTATGCCATCTCAGCTGATCCAGTTCAGCTCGCGAAGCTTGGGCCAAAAAACTGCTATCCGACCAGCCCCGGCAAACCGGTGAATCACAGTTGGCGCTGCCGGTTTCCGGCAGGCAACGCCAATTGCCACATACCATGACGGCACTATGCTGATCATGCTGCATCCTCCCCAGGATAGTAGAAAACGCTACCTCGGCAATAGTATTCCAAGATGCAGCCTTTGGGTAGGTTCTCGGGAATACCGAAAACCTACAGCGCACTAGACGTCCAAATTGCTGACGCCCAATGCATTTCCTTCGATAAAGGCCCTTCTCGGTTCCACTTGGTCGCCCATCAAGGTAGTGAAGATTTCATCCGCGGCGATCGCGTCGTCGATCTGCACCTTGAGCAGGCGGCGCACGGTGGGATCCATGGTGGTTTCCCACAGCTGTTCCGGGTTCATCTCGCCCAGGCCTTTATAGCGTTGGATGTTGAGGCCGTGCTTGGCTTCGCCCATGAGCCAGTCGAGGGCCGCCTTGAAGCTGCTGACCGGTTGTTGTTTCTCGCCGCGCTTGATGACGGCGCCCTCGCCCACCAACCCTTGCAAGGTCAGGGAGGTCGAGAGGATTTGCTGGTAGTCGCCGCTTCTGATGAAATCGTTGTCGATCACGCTGGCTTGCAGGTTGCCGTGGACGTACTTGTTGATTTCCAGGCGGTAGTCGCCGCTTTCCTGGTTTTGTGCGACCAGCACTTCGCTGCCGGTATGGCCCAGCAACGGGCGGAGTTTGGCGGCAGTGGCCTCGGCTTGGGCTTCGCTGTCCAGTTCCAGCTTGCCCAGATCAAGTAGCGCGCGCAGGATGCTCTCGTCATAGAGCGGGCTTAGGCGGCGGATAATGGCTTCGGTCAGCACCATCTGCTTGGCAATGGCTGCCAGCGCTTCGCCGCTGATGGTTTCGCCGTCAGTCTGCTTGAGCAGTTCCGCTCCCCTGAGCGCGGATTGCAGCAAATACTGGTCCATTTCCTGTTCGTCCTTGAGGTAGCGCTCGTCGCGGCCTTGCTTGACCTTGTACAAAGGCGGCTGGGCGATATAGACATGGCCGCGCTCGACCAATTCGCCCATCTGGCGGTAGAAAAAGGTTAGCAGTAAGGTACGGATGTGGGCGCCGTCGACATCCGCATCGGTCATGATGATGATGCGGTGATAGCGCAGCTTTTCCGCGTTGAAATCGGTCTTGCCGATGCCGGTGCCCAGCGCGGTGATCAGGGTGGCGATTTCCTGCGAGGACAAGAGCTTGTCGAAACGGGCTTTTTCCACGTTCAGGATCTTGCCCTTCAATGGCAGGATGGCCTGGAATTTGCGGTCGCGGCCTTGTTTGGCGGAACCGCCCGCGGAATCGCCCTCGACGAGGTAGAGTTCGCTCAGGGCCGGGTCTTTTTCCTGGCAGTCCGCAAGCTTGCCGGGCAATCCCATGGTATCCATGGCACCTTTGCGGCGTGTCATTTCACGCGCCTTGCGGGCTGCATCGCGTGCGCGTGCAGCCTCGATGATCTTGTTGCAGATGATCTTGGCTTCGTTCGGGTTTTCCAGCAGGAATTCAGCCAGCTTGGCAGAGACCACTTCTTGCACGACAGGCTGCACTTCGCTGGAAACCAGCTTGTCCTTGGTCTGTGAGGAGAATTTCGGCTCGGGGACCTTCACGGAAAGCACGCAGGTCAGGCCTTCGCGCATGTCATCGCCGCTGGTGTCGATCTTGGCCTTTTTCGCCAGTTCGTTCTGCTCGATATAGCTATTGAGCGTACGAGTCATTGCCGTACGCAAGCCAGTCAGGTGGGTACCGCCGTCGCGCTGCGGAATGTTATTGGTAAAGCACTGCACGCTCTCACTGTAGGAATCGTTCCATTGCATGGACACTTCCACGGTCATGCCGTCTTTTTCGCCCGAGGCGTAGAAAGGCTTGGGATGCAGCACAGTCTTGCTGCGGTTCATGTATTCGACGAAGCCCTTGACCCCGCCGGAATGGGCGAAATTCTCAGACTTTCCATTGCGCTGGTCGATCAGCTCGATCTTGACGCCGTTGTTAAGGAAGGAAAGTTCACGGATGCGTTTTGCAAGGATTTCGAAATGGAATTCCACATTGGTGAAAGTCTCGACTGACGCGAGGAAATGGACTTCCGTACCGCGCCGCTCGGTAGTGCCCGTGACAGCCAGCGGTGCCACGGCCACGCCGCGGCGGAATTCCATTTGGTGCACCTGTCCGTTGCGGCAGATCCGCAACCGCAGCCAGTCTGAGAGCGCGTTTACAACAGAAACGCCCACTCCGTGCAATCCACCGGAAACCTTGTAGGAGTTCTGGTCAAACTTGCCGCCAGCATGCAGCTCGGTCATGACGATTTCTGCCGCGGAGCGCTTGGGATCGTGCTTGTCGTCCTCCTTGACGTCGGTAGGAATGCCGCGGCCATTATCGGAAATGCTGATGGAGTTGTCCGGATGAATAATGACCTTGATGTCATCACAGTGGCCCGCCAGGGCTTCGTCAATTGCGTTATCCAGCACCTCGAACACCATGTGGTGCAAACCGCTGCCGTCGGAGGTATCGCCAATATACATGCCGGGGCGTTTACGGACTGCGTCTAGGCCTTCGAGGATTTTAATACTGTCGGAATTGTAATCAGTCATAGTCCTGTGGGTTTCACGTGAAACAATCGGTTATTATTGAATATTCAATCAGTTAAATACGCATTGGCATCACGACATACTTGTAGCTGCTGTCGTTTTCCACGGTAACCAGGCAGCTGCTGTTGGCATCTGCAAATGAGAAAGTCACGCTTTCGCTATCTGAATTGTTCAATACGTCAATCATGTAGGTAACATTGAAGCCAATATCAAGGCCGCTACCGCCATAACTGATTTCGAGCTCTTCTTCTGCTTCTTCCTGTTCGCTGTTGGTACTGATCAGCTTCAAGCTATTGGCCGAAAGCACCATACGGATGCCACGGTATTTTTCGTTGGACAGGATAGAGGCGCGTTGCATGGACAGCAGGATCATGGTGCGATCCACGGTGAAACTGTTCTGGTGCCCTGTCGGGATCACGCGGGTGTAGTCAGGAAATTTTCCATCAATTACCTTTGAAATCAACCGGATATCGCCAAAAGCGAAATTAGCCTGTCCATTGGCAACCTCTATTGTGACTTCATCTTCGCTTTCGTCCAACAGTTTTATCAATTCAATGACGGTTTTACGCGGCAGGATGATCTCCTGTTTTTCGTAGCTGTTGGCCAGCTCGGTGGAGGTAAAACTCAGCCTGTGGCCGTCCGTACCTACGACATTCAGGCGATTGCCGTTGACTTCGAACAGCAAGCCGTTGAGGTAATAGCGAATGTCTTGTTGCGCCATGGCGAACTCGACCTGCTTGAACAGGCGCTTCAGCGATTTCTGCCCGATCTTGATCACGGTGTTGCCTGCGTCGGCGGTCTTGGTCATCATCGGATAGTCGTTGGCAGGCAATGTCTGCAGATTGAAGCGGCTCTTGCCGGTCTTTACCTGGATGCGGCTGTCCTGGGTGGCCATGGTGATCTCGGCGTTTTCAGGCAGCGAGCGGCAGATGTCGAGCAACTTCTTGGCTGAGATGGTGGTCGAGAGCTCCCCTCCTACGGCAGTTTCCACGGAAAGCGAAATCTGCATCTCGAGATCCGTTGCGGTCAGAACGATCTTGTCTTGTTTGGCTTCCAACAGCAGGTTGGAAAGAATAGGCAAAGTATGACGTCTTTCAACAATACTGCTTACGGATGAAAGAGGTTTTAGCAGCGTATCGCGATTGATTTTAATGTTCATATCTTTAAAACCTAATATATAAAAAATAAATTGATAATAACAATAAAGCTAGTAACTTCTGTTGATAACTCTAATTTTCAATTTAAATTCAATTACCTGTTTGAAAATAAACTATCTTGAAACTTTTATAGACTGCTGTGGATAGAATGTTGGTCATTTTACTGTTTTCTCAAAAACGCGCTTAAACTGCATTTCTGCCCACAGTTTTTCCATAAGCGTACATTCATCCTTAAATCGCCTCAGTCCCGGATGACCTGGATCAATACCGAGATATCCCGGGCAAGGTTTTGGTCGTTCTGGCGCAATTGCTCGATTTCATCACAGGCATGCATGACCGTGGTGTGATGCCTGCCGCCGAAAGCTTCGCCGATTTCCGGGAAGCTGTGGTTGGTGAGCTCGCGCGCCAGCGTCATGGCGATCTGCCTCGGGCGCGCAAAGTTGCGCGAGCGTTTCTTGCTGTACATCTCGGCGACCTTGATCTTGTAATAGTCCGCGACGGTTTTCTGGATGTTCTCGATGGTGATCTGTCGGCCGCGCACGGCGATCAGGTCCTTCAAGGCTTCCTTGGCCAGGTTGACATCGATGGCATGCCCGGTGAAGTTGGCCATGGCGATGATGCGGTTCAACGCGCCTTCCAGTTCCCGGACGCTGGAGCGCACCTGTTTGGCGATAAAGAACGCGACGTCTTCATCCAGCGTGACGCGGGCGGCTTCCGCTTTCTTGAGTAGGATCGCGACGCGCATTTCCAGCTCGGGCGGTTCCACTGCCACGGTCAGGCCCCAGCTGAAGCGTGTACGCAGGCGTTCATCGACGTCGGCGATTTCCTTGGGATAGGTATCGCAGGTGATGATGATTTGCTTCTTGGCCTCGATCAGCGAATTGAAGGCGTAGAAAAACTCTTCCTGGGTACGGCTTTTCTTGGCGAAGAATTGGATGTCGTCGATCAGCAATAGGTCCAAGGAATGGTATTGGCGCTTGAACTCGTCAAAAGCCTTGTGCTCGTAGGCTTTCACGACGTCAGACACATAGCGTTCGGCATGCAGATAGCGGATCTTGGCGTCGGGCCGCTGCGCCTTCAAGTGGTTGCCGATGGCTTGCAGCACATGGGTCTTGCCCAACCCTACTCCGCCGTAAATGAACAAGGGGTTGTAGGCCGTGCCCGGATTTTCCGCGACCTGGATGGCAGCGGCGCGCGCCAATTGGTTGGCCTTGCCCGTGACGAAATTGTCAAAGCGGAATGCCGGGTTGAGGCCGTTGCTCTCCGCCGCCGGCTTGGTTTTCTTGACCGCGGCAGAGGCGGATTTGGCAGGCGTGACCGTTTTCGTGACCTTGCTGATTTCAGTTTCGATTTTTTTTGCTGCCGGAGCGGGCTCTGCCGCCGGCTTGGGCTTGGCGATGGTTTTGCTGACGGGCGCCTTGTCGCTGGCGTCGTAAAGGGCCAGTTCAATCTGCATGGGCGTAGGGAACGCTTCTTCGGCCAAGGCGGCGATCTTTTGCAGGAAGCGGTCCTTCACCCATTGCTGCACGAAACGGTTGGGCGCCAGCAGGCGCAATGCGCCTTCGTGCGCTTCAAAGCGCAGCGGCTTGATCCAGGTGTTGAATTGCTGCGTTGACAACTCTTCTTCAAAGCGACCGAGACAAAGTGACCAAAAATTTTCCATCGGTTGCCCGAAACTCCGCAGTGAAAATGAAATGATGAGGTAAGGACGGATGCCTGCCTGTTTGTTATTATCGAACAGATGCCGGTTTCAGCGGGTTTAACCCCATCGCCGGATAGGTGATTCTAGCCTGTTTGCCACAACTTATCCACAGGCAGCGCACAATCATTTTCACAATGGCTAGGTTTTCCCAAATAAACATTGACATAGGGCGGTGTTTTCAGGTTAAATTACGCGTTTTTGATTCGCAACATCTAGAAGTCAACCGGAGATTCCCATGAAACGCACTTACCAGCCTTCTAAAATCCGCCGTGCCCGTACGCACGGTTTCCTGGTGCGTATGAAGACCCGTGGCGGTCGCGCTGTTATCGCTGCGCGCCGTGCCAAGGGCCGTGCTCGCCTGGCTGTTTAATCGGCCATTCGCCGTCAAGGCGATCTCAGCTATACATGGTTTTGCCAACTTATGCGTTTAAGCGCCAGGCAAAATTGTTAAAAACGGATGAATTTTCATCCGTTTTTAATTTCCGCAAACGAGTTTCAGGCCGTTATCTTGTACTGCACTATCGCTATAACGAGATGGCTTATGCAAGACTGGGATTGGTGGTCGGCAAGAAAATTGCCCGCCGCGCCGTGGACCGCAATTACATCAAACGCGTCATGCGGGAACTGTTCAGGGTGAGCCAGCATCAATTACCAGGCCTGGATCTGGTCGCCAGGCCGCATGTGCTGTTTGGCAGGCCGCAGTTTGCCGAAATCGAACAAGAGTTTGCCGAACTGGTCGCCAAGCTGCAGCGCAAGCTGGCAAGCCGGCAGGAAGCGGTCTGAATGCTTGCCAGGCTGATGGTGGGGTTGATCAGGCTATATCAATGGACCTTGAGTCCCTTGCTGGGCCAGCGGTGCCGCTTTTACCCGACCTGCTCGCAATATGCCGTCGAAGCCATACAAAAGCATGGCGCATGGCGCGGAGCCTTTTATACAATACGCCGTTTGTCCAAGTGTCACCCATGGCATGACGGCGGTCATGATCCTGTGCCATGAGGTTGTGGCCCATTAAATAGATTAAGAGATTTATGGATACCAAGCGCCTGATTCTGTTTGTTGTTTTTTCATTTTCCATCCTCATGCTATGGGATTCGTGGCAGCGCGATCAAAAGCCTGCTACCGTGCCTGCGACGCAGACAGCCCAACATGCCGAAGATGGCAGCGTTCCCCAGGCCGCCAAATCCGCTACGCCAGCTGCAGGCCAGGCGAGCCTTCCTGTCGAAACCGGGTTCCGCCTGCAGTCCGCAGAGCGCATCAATGTAGAGACCGACCTCTACAAGGCCAGTATCGACACGATCGGGGGCGACCTGCGCCGCCTGCAATTGCGCGAGCACAAGGACGACGAGGACCTGACCAAGGACTTCGTGCTCATGGACGACCAGTCGGCCCCTATGCTTTATGTCGCGCAGACCGGCCTCATCGGCAACGACCTGCCTACCCACAAGGCGACATTCACGAGCGAATCTACAAGTTACCAACTTGCCCAAGGCGCTGACAAGCTGGATGTGCGCCTGTCCTGGAAAGGCGATAACGGGGTGGAGGTCGACAAGATCTATACCTTCCGCCGCGACAGCTATGCGATTGAGGTCAGCTATGAAATCCGCAACAACGGCGAAGCTGCGATCGATCCTTCCGTGTACTACCAGATCGTGCATGACAACCAGTCGCACCAGGGCTCGTACATGATGCCGACCTTCACCGGCGGCGCTTATTACACCGAGGCTGACAAGTACAAGAAGCTGAGCTTCTCCGACATGTCCAAGACCAACCTTTCCAAGAACGCGAGTGACGGCTGGGTCGGCTTGGTGCAGCATTATTTCGTCAGCGCCTGGATTCCCAAGGACGGCCTGGCGCGCGAGTTCTACTCCAAGAAGCTCTCAGATAACATCTATTCGATCGGCAGCGTCAGCCACCTCGGGAACATCGAGCCCGGCCAATCCGTGGAATTAAAGTCGCGCCTGTATGCCGGCCCGCAGACGCAAAGTGAACTGAAGAGCGTCGCGCCCGGCCTGGAATACACTGTGGATTACGGCTGGCTCACCGTGATTGCCTCGCCGTTGTTCTGGATCCTGTCTTCGATCCAGAAACTGGTGCATAACTGGGGCGTTGCGATCATCCTGCTGACTATCCTCATCAAGCTGGCTTTCTACCCGTTGTCGGCGGCCAGCTATCGTTCCATGGCCAACATGCGCGAACTGGCTCCTCGTCTGCAGCGTTTGAAGGAACAATACGGCGACGACAGGCAGAAGCTGCACCAGGCCATGATGGAAATGTACAAGACAGAGAAGATCAACCCGATGGGCGGCTGCCTGCCCATCCTGGTGCAGATCCCGGTATTCATTGCGCTCTATTGGGTATTGCTCGGCAGCGTGGAAATGCGCCATGCGCCGTTCATGCTGTGGATACAGGACTTGTCCGCGGTCGATCCCTATTATGTGCTGCCTATCCTCATGGGCGCTACCATGATCATTCAGACCAGGCTGAACCCCAAGCCTGCCGACCCGGTGCAGGCCAAGGTCATGACCATCATGCCTATCGTGTTCAGCGTGTTCTTCTTCTTCTTCCCCGCCGGCTTGGTGCTGTACTGGCTGGTCAACAACATCCTCTCCATTGCACAGCAATGGCAGATCAACCGCACCATCCACAATGCGGCGGTGAAAAAGAAGGGAAATGCGCGTCGTTGATACCATTGCCGCCATTGCCACTGCTCCCGGGTCCGGGGGCATTGGCGTGGTGCGTATCTCCGGCCCTTCCAGCCAATCCATCGCCGAGGCGGTGCTAGGCCACTGCCCTGCCCCGCGCCATGCCGCGTATCTTGCCTTCCGTGACGAACACCATGCCCTGATCGACCAGGGCATTGCCATTTACTACCCGGGACCGCACTCCTACACCGGCGAGGATGTGCTCGAGCTGCAGGCGCATGGTGGCCCGGCCCTGATGCAGATCTTGCTCAAGCGTTGCCTTGCACTGGGCGCGCGGCAGGCGGAGCCCGGGGAATTCACACGGCGCGCTTATTTGAACGACAAGCTGGATCTGGCCCAGGCCGAGGCCGTGGCCGACGTGATCAATGCCGCAACCGAAGCTGCGGCACGCAGCGCCGTCAAATCCTTGTCCGGTGAGTTTTCTGCCAGAATTCACGGCCTGCTGCAACAGTTGATCGATTTGCGGCTCTATGTCGAGGCATGCCTGGATTTCCCCGAGGAAGACATCGATTTCATCAGTCAGGGGCGCGTCGCTGAAAAACTGGCAAATGTGGCGGCAGGATTGGATGCCGTATTTCGCGAGGCCAAGCAAGGCAATTTATTGCGCGAGGGTTTGCAGGTCGTATTGGTCGGCCAGCCCAACGTCGGCAAATCCAGCCTGATGAACCAGCTGGCGGGCGAAGAAGTGGCGATTGTAACCCCGATTGCCGGCACCACACGCGACACGATTAAAAATTCTATACAAATCAATGGTATACCTTTGCATATCATTGATACTGCCGGTCTGCGCGAGACGACGGACGAAGTCGAACAACATGGCATCGCCCGAACATGGCGAGCTCTAGAAAGCGCCGGTGTTGTATTATTATTGATTGATGCAGCTCATGGTATTGGAAATGTGGAAAAATCGATCCTGGAGCGATTGCCGCAGTTTTTGCCCAAAATCTGGGTTCACAACAAAATAGACCTCGAATCGACAACGCCAAAAATCGAATACAAGGATGGCGAATCCCATATTTATCTTTCCGCCAAGACCGGCGCTGGTGTGCAATTATTGCGCCAGCGCCTGCTGGAAATTGCAGGCTGGCAGCCCAGCGGCGAAGGGGTGTTCATGGCAAGAAGCCGGCACCTGGTGGCCTTGAATACGGTACATGACCATCTTGAAACTGCCTCGGGGCTGCTCATGCAGCCGGAATTGTTTGCAGAAGAGTTGCGGTTGGCGCAGGACGCATTGAATACCATTACCGGCGAATTTACCCCGGATGACCTGCTTGGGGAGATATTCAGCCGCTTCTGCATCGGCAAGTGATCAACCAATAAAAAAGCCCGGATGACCGGGCTTTTTTATTATTGAGACAATACTGCTTATGCGCGGCGGCGTGCGGCAAAACCCAGCAATCCCAGGCCCAGCAGGAACATGGCGTAGCTGGAAGGTTCCGGTACCGCAGTTACCGGAATGTCGCCAGTGAACGCATATTGATGGATCTGGCCGCGTTGGACCAGGTTGTTGACGTATACATTGCCTTCGATATCCGCCCAGTTGGTCAGGGTGGCATCAACCGCCAGGATGGAGCCTCCAAACTGGCGTCCCAGATCCACAGTCTCGGCATTGTAGAAGTTCCAGATGACATTGCTGGCAATCTGTTGTGCCGAGCCGCCGAGGAAGTTGGCGGAAATATCGATGTCCTTCAAGCCGGAATTGATGACTACCGTGGTGGCGCCATTCAGGATGAAGTCGAATTCGCCCAGGCCGAAAATAGCCAATGCGTCTGCGTCGCTCAGGTTGAAAACCGCCAGGCCGGTGCTGTCCGCCGTGGCGGTGAAGGTGGCCTTCTGCGAAGTCCAGGCGACGCTGCTGTTGTCGTCCAATGACTTCAGGCTGTCAGAGGCGTTGCTGAGCACGCTGTAAAAGTCGGTGGAGCTTGCAGCAGCAATATTGGTATTCAGTTGCGAGTTGGGAGTCGCTAATTGGCCGCCATTGAAATTGATGTTGCTAGCAGTACCCGCAACATAGGCTGGGCCATTCAGGTATCCATTAGCTGCATTGCCAAGAATGGCTGTACTGCCTCCATCCACATTAGTGTTCGCCGAATTGCCGTTAATCACGGCACCTTGTGCGAGTACTTTTGCATTGGCGATATTGCCCTGTACTGTGAGGCCTGCATAGTCAGAAGCAGGAAGTGGACGATGCACATATTCACCTCCCGTTACATTGCCGCCTACCCAGGCGCGGCCATGCAAATGGGAGGTGGAATCGATATTGCCAAGCACGACAGCATTGAATTGTTGGAAGGTTTGGTTGGCATCAAGTGCAGCATGGACGCTGGCACTGAACAAAGCGGTTGCCGCGATTGCGGGCAACACAAAAGCACGAATTAACATAACAATCCCCGATAGTTTAATGAATGCTGCTATTTAAATAATTGCGACGCTGGTAGCGCCTGCTTATTCTCTGATTGCAGAGCAATACAGATTTGTATGGGCAGTAAAATATCACGCGGTGCCAAACAATTATATAGTCCGAATGGGTAGAAAAGACTCACAAAAACTCAGCAATTGTCAATTGTTCCACGTGAAACATTCATTGCTGTTGGTAAAACGTCGTCATTAGGCATGTTTCACGTGGAACAATGACTATTGTCACTGACAGAGCATGGCTTAATGCAGTATCATTCGAATAATTCTATATAAGTGCTTGTCATGCAATATCCCGAAAAATTTGATGTGATCGTTGTCGGCGGCGGCCATGCTGGAACGGAAGCGGCGCTAGCGAGTGCTCGCATGGGGCGAAAAACCCTGTTGCTGACGCATAATATCGAGACGCTTGGACAGATGTCCTGTAACCCGTCCATCGGCGGCATCGGCAAGGGTCACTTGGTCAAGGAAGTGGATGCGCTCGGGGGCGCCATGGCGGCGGCAACCGACGAGGGCGGCATCCAGTTCCGCATCTTGAATTCCAGTAAAGGGCCTGCTGTACGGGCAACGCGTGCGCAAGCCGACCGGGTGCTTTACAAGGCTGCCATCCGGCGCCGCTTGGAGAACCAGCCCAACTTGTGGCTGTTCCAGCAGGCGGTGGACGATATTATTCTCGAAGGCGAACGTGTCGCCGGCGTGGTGACGCAATTAGGCCTCAGGTTCGAGTCCAAGGCTGTCGTACTGACCGCAGGGACTTTCCTGGCAGGGTTGGTGCATGTCGGCTTGGCGAATTACCAGGCAGGACGGGCCGGCGACCCGCCAGCGGTGTCGCTCGCAGCGCGATTGCGAGAGATCGGCCTGCCAGCCGGACGCCTCAAGACCGGCACGCCGCCGCGCATTGACGGCCGCACCATCGATTACAGCGTCATGGCCGAGCAGCCTGGGGATACCCCTGTGCCGGTATTTTCCTTCCTTGGAAGCGCCGAGCAGCATCCAGCCCAGCTGCCGTGCTGGATCACATTCACCAACGAAAAAACCCACGACATCATCCGCAGCGGCCTTGACCGCTCGCCTATGTATACCGGTGTGATTGAAGGCGTGGGACCGCGCTATTGTCCTTCAGTCGAAGACAAGATACACCGCTTTGCCGACAAGGATTCGCACCAGGTGTTCCTTGAGCCGGAAGGCTTGACCACCAATGAAATCTATCCCAACGGCATATCCACCAGCCTGCCGTTCGATATCCAGTACCAATTGGTGCGTTCGATCAAGGGGCTGGAGAACGCGCATATCCTGCGTCCGGGCTATGCGATCGAGTACGATTACTATGATCCACGCGGGTTGAAAGCCTCGCTGGAAACCAAGGCGGTTCGAGGCTTGTTTTTTGCCGGCCAGATCAACGGCACCACCGGTTATGAAGAGGCCGCCGCGCAGGGCTTGCTGGCAGGCGCGAACGCGGCCCTGTACGCACAGGATAAAGAAGCCTGGTGGCCTACGCGCGACCAGGCTTATCTTGGCGTATTGGTCGATGATTTGATTACGAGAGGTGTGAGCGAGCCATATCGCATGTTTACCAGCCGGGCCGAATACCGTCTGATGCTGCGCGAGGACAATGCCGATATGCGGTTGACCGAGGCTGGCCGCAAACTCGGCTTGGTCGACGATGTGCGCTGGGAAGCCTTCCAGCGCAAGCAGGAGGCTATCGAGCGCGAGCAGCAGCGCCTGCGTCGCACGTTCATCCATCCGCAACATGTGCCGCAGGAACAGTTGCAGCAGGTGTTCGGCAAAGTGCTGGAGCGCGAATATTCCATGTTCGAATTGTTGCGCCGCCCGGAGGTGAGCTACGACGCATTGCTCACCCTGCCCCAGGCCGGCGAAGGCGAGACGGATCCGCAAGTGCGTCAGCAACTGGAAATCGCAGCAAAGTATCAAGGCTATATAGACAGGCAAGCCGAGGAAATCGAGCGCCTCAAGGATAGTGAGCACTATAAGCTGTCGCCGGATATGGACTACAGCGAAGTGCACGGGCTCTCGATCGAGGTGCAGCAAAAGCTCAACAAGCAAAAACCGGAAACTATCGGCCAGGCCGGGCGTATTTCCGGCGTCACTCCGGCGGCGGTTTCATTGTTGTTGGTACACCTAAAGCGCAAGAGCCGCAAAACAAGCAATACCGCGGACCAGGTGGCATGAGTTTGCAGGAAAAGCTGGAAGCCGGCATCCGGCAGCTGGGGCTTGAGCTATCTGCAGAAGTGGTCGAAAAACTGCTCGCCTATCTTGCCTTGCTGGCGAAATGGAACAAGGTGCACAACCTGACCGCAGTGCGCGATCCGGAGGAAATGGTCACGCTGCATTTGCTGGATAGCCTATCGGTATTGCCGCATGTGCCGCCGGGGCGGTTGTTGGATGTGGGTAGCGGCGCCGGCCTGCCGGGGATTGTCTTGGCGATCTGCCGGCCGGATTTGCAGGTGACCACCATAGATGCGGTGCAAAAGAAGGCCAGCTTCATGCGCCAGGCCAAGGCGGAGCTGCAGATCGACAATCTGCAAGTGGTGGCTGGACGGGTCGAGCAGCTCAAGCCGGAAGCGCTTTTTGATACCGTAATCTCGAGGGCGTTTTCCGAGATCGCCTTGTTCGTCAAGCTGACGAAGCACTTGATTGCCGAAGATGGGCTATGGCTGGCGATGAAGGGACAGATGCCGCAGGAAGAGCTGGAGGCGGTTGCGCTCAAGCCCTCGAAGATAACGTCGTTGACGGTGCCAGGGCTGGATGCCCAGCGTCACCTGGTTTTCCTGCCGGTGCGGCAGCTTTGATGCATTCAATACTAGTGGGATGGCTTAAATCATGAGGATTCTGGCAATTACCAATCAAAAAGGCGGTGTGGGTAAGACCACGACATGCGTGAACCTGGCAGCCAGCCTGGCGGCGACCAAGCGCAAGGTGCTCGTGATCGACCTCGATCCACAGGGCAACGCCACCACGGGCTGCGGCATAGACAAATCCAAGATGCAGCACACCATCTACCATGTGCTGATCGGCGAAAAGAGCCTGCGCGATGTCATGCAGCGCTCGGAGCGCGGGCGCTTCGATGTGGTGCCGGCGAACCGCGAACTCGCAGGCGCCGAGGTGGAGCTGGTCAACGAGTTTGCGCGCGAGACGCGCCTCAAATCGGCATTGGCGGAACTGGGCGATGCATATGATTACGTGCTGATCGATTGCCCCCCTGCCCTCAACCTCACCACGGTCAACGCGTTGACCGCGGCTCATGCGGTCATGATTCCCATGCAGTGCGAATACTACGCGCTCGAAGGCCTGTCCGACCTGGTGAACACCATCAAGAAAGTGCGTGCGCACCTCAATCCGCATCTCGAGATCGAGGGCCTGTTGCGCACCTTGTTCGATAACCGCAACACACTGGCGCAGCAGGTTTCCAATGAATTGGCGCAACACTTCGGCGACAAGGTGTACCGCACGGTGATACCGCGCAACATCCGCCTGGCGGAAGCGCCCAGCTACGGCGTCCCGGTGTTGCTGCACGACAAGGCTTCCAAGGGTGCCAAGGCATATCTCGCGCTGGCGGGGGAGATCATCAACCGGCATATCGTCAGCAATAGGCAAGTTGCAGCAAATTAGGAGTCACAATGGTTAAGTTGAAGGGTTTGGGGCGCGGGCTGGATGCCCTGTTGGCGGGAGATGTGGAGACGGTATCGGCCAATGATACGCCCAATACCTTGTCGGTAAGCCAGTTGCAGCCGGGCAAATACCAGCCTCGTACCCATATGGACCAGGCATCGCTGGCCAGCCTGGCGGATTCAATCCGCGCGCAGGGCATCATGCAGCCCATCCTGGTGCGCAGGGTGGCGGACGATAAGTTTGAAATCATTGCCGGCGAGCGACGCTGGAGGGCATCCCAATTGGCGGGCCTGTCGGAAGTGCCGGTGTTGGTGCGCGAGATTCCCGACGAGTCCGCCTTGGCCATGGCCTTGATCGAGAATATCCAGCGGGAAAACCTCAATCCGCTGGAAGAGGCGCAAGGCATCCAGCGCTTGATCAATGAGTTTGATATGACGCACCAGGCGGCGGCAGATGCGGTAGGACGTTCGCGCAGCGTGGTGACCAATCTGCTTAGATTGCAGAATTTGAATAAAAATGTGCAGGAAATGTTGATGCAGGGCCAATTGGACATGGGGCATGCGCGCGCCCTGCTGTCGCTGCCGGAGGCCAAGCAGATCATGGCGGCCGAGCAGATCGCCCAAAAACAGCTTTCTGTCAGGGAGGCAGAAAAGCTGGTCAAGCAATTAAGCGCCGAACCCCAGCAAAAGGCGCCCAAGACGGTGGATCGGGATGTGCTGCGCCTGCAGGAAGACTTATCGGAATTGCTGAGTGCGACGGTTGAGATCCGGGCCGGAAGCAAGGGCAAGGGCGAGGTCAAGATCCATTACGGAAGTTTGGATCAACTGGATGCGCTAATTCAGAGATTTAAGGGTGGAAATAGCAATTAAGCTTGACTTAATGCTGATTTAACAACAAAATCTCGGGATTTTACGGGTAGGGCAAAAATGCTCGGCTTTTCTTTTGCCCGTCATTTGTGAAACAGGGAATTCTCAAGGCATGGATGAACTACTGGCAAGAATGATCAAAAGACAGGTCTTTGCCACGTTGGTAGTCGCGGTGCTTGCGTTTGTCTTCCTCAACAAGTTTGGCGTCGGCCTTCATGGCGCATTTTCCGCGCTGGCGGGTGGTGGTTCGGCCATCTTGGGCGGCTTGGCCGCCAAAATGAAGCTGCGAAATAAGACAGCGGGGTTGGGCGCAGGTTCCGTACTGGTCAATATTTTGATCGCTGAGGCGATCAAAATCGCAGTGATCGCAATCACCCTGCTCTTGGTATTCAAGTTTTACGAAAAACTGGTTCCTATCGCGCTGATCGCAGGATTAGCGGCGGCGGCAATCATGTCTGGTGCAGCAATTTTTGCAATTAATGAGAAAAACAACGCTTAAGGTTTGAGGTTATGGCGACAGGTCAATTAACTCCTTCGGAATATATCGGGCACCACCTCTCTTTCAATACAAAGAGCGTCGGTGACGGCGGTTTTTGGGTATTGCACATGGATACCCTGGTCATGTCGATACTGCTCGGTGTTGTCGTGTTCGGCCTTCTCTGGTGGGTGGTGCGCGGCGCTACTTCCGGCGTGCCGACCAAGCGCCAGGCATTCGTCGAATTGCTGATCGAGTTCATCGACAACCAGGTCAAGAGCATTTTCCATGGCGACCGCCATGCTTTCGTTGCACCATTGGCATTGACCGTATTCGTCTGGGTACTGGTGATGAACGCGATGGACTTCCTGCCCATCGACATCATGGCGATTGTCTACGGCTGGCTGGGCCTGCATGAGTGGCGCAGCGTGCCGACTTCCGATATTAACGCGACTTTCGCATTGGCGCTGGCTGTCTGGCTGCTGATGATTTTCTTCAGCATCAAGGTTAAGGGCCTGGGCGGCTGGATCCACGAACTGTTCTGTTCGCCGTTCGGCTCAAACCCGCTGGTTTGGCCTGCCAACTTTGCGTTCAACCTCATCGAATACATCTCCAAGCCTCTTTCACACTCCCTGCGTCTGTTCGGCAATATGTACGCGGGCGAGATCATTTTCCTGCTGCTCGGTATGTGGGCGGCAACCGGCCTGGCTGGCACCTTCTTCGGTGCGTTGCTGGGCGCTGGCTGGGCGATCTTCCATATCCTGATCGTCTGCCTGCAGGCATTCATTTTCATGATGCTGACGGTTGTCTACATATCCATGGCGCATGAAAGCCACTAATTAGTTTGCTGTAGTTGATTTTTTATCGTTAACACTCTCTAAAAGCCGAAAGGAAATTAAATGGAGAATTTGCAATTGTTGGCCATGATTCAAGCTTACACCGGTGTTGGTATCGGTTTGATCATCGGTTTGGGCGCAGCTGGTGCCTGTATTGGTATCGGCATCATGTGTGCAAGCTTCCTGGATGGCGCTGCTCGTCAACCAGAACTGATCCCTGCCCTGCAAGGCAAGGTATTCCTGCTGCTGGGTCTGATCGATGCTTCCTTCATTATCGGTGTTGGTCTGGCCATGATGTTCGCCTTTGCAAACCCATTGCTGAGCGTAGTCGCTTAACTGAGCCAGTTCTGGATTAAGTGTAAGTAATTAAACTTAAGTCTGACTGGATTTAACGGCTCGGGAGCAAATATGAATATCAACCTGACACTCATTGCGCAGGCTATCTCATTTGCCATTCTGATCTGGTTCACCACAAAGTTCGTGTGGCCATATCTCCTGAATGCAATCGAGACTCGCCAGAAAACCATTGCGGATGGTCTGGCTGCGGCTGAGCGCGGTAAGCAGGAGCTTGACGTGGCAACCCAGCGTTCCGCTGAAGTTGTCAACGATGCCAAGCAGAAAGCGACTTCCATCATCGCTCAGGCTGAAAAGCGTGCCAGCGATATTGTGGAAGAAGCCAAGGCGAATGCCAAAGCAGAAGGCGATCGTATTATCGCTGGCGCCAAGGCCGAAATCGACCAGGAAGTGAATCGTGCCAAGGAAGGCCTGCGTCAGCAAGTATCTACGCTGGCAATTGCTGGTGCCGAGAAGATCCTGCGCAAGGAAATCGATGCCAAGGCGCATGCTGACCTGTTGACCAGCATCGCAAACGAGCTCTAAGGAAGGAATGGGAGCACGATATGGCTGAAGCGATCACCATTGCGAGACCTTATGCGGTAGCGGTTTACCGCCTGGCCAAGGAAAAGAATGCGTTGGCAGACTGGTCGCAAATGCTTGCTCTTGCCGCTGCAGTGGCGGCAGATGAGCAAATGCGGGCGTTTATTGACAACCCCAAGGTTGATGCGGCTGAGTTGGAGCGCGTATTCCTCTCCGTTACTGGAGACAAACTCAACGAGACGGGCGTCAACCTGGTCAAGTTGTTGGTGGAATACGGTCGTTTATCCATCCTGCCGGAAATTGCCACTGCATTCGAAGACTTGAAGTCCCAGGAAGAAGGTGTGTTGGAGGCGGAGATTACCGCCGCCGCCCAGCCTAGCGATGCTGAGTTTTCAGCCATCGTGAAACGCCTGGAAACCAAGTTCGGCAAAAAGGTTGAAGCAAGCGTAAAAGTGGATCCGGCAATTATTGGCGGAATCAAAATTGTAGTCGGCGATACGGTCATTGACGCTTCAGTCCGTGGCCAATTGCAAGAGTTGGCCTACACGCTGAAAGGTTAGGAAAAAGTAATGCAATTATCTACGTCAGAAATCAGTGAACTGATTAAGAGCAGATTAGAGAATTTCTCCACCAGTGCTGAAGCGCGTACCCAAGGTACCGTGATTTCAGTGACTGATGGTATTGTCCGTATTCATGGCCTTTCCAACGTGATGGCCGGTGAAATGATCGAATTCCCAGGCAACGTATATGGTCTGGCATTGAATCTGGAGCGTGACTCCGTAGGTGCCGTGATTCTGGGTGACTACGAAAACATCACCGAAGGTGACACCGTCAAGTGTACCGGCAAGATCCTGGAAGTGCCAGTTGGTCCTGAACTGGTTGGTCGCGTAGTGAATGCGCTGGGTCAGCCTATCGACGGCAAAGGCCCGATCAACGCCAAGCTGACAGACAAGATCGAAAAGGTCGCGCCAGGCGTGATTGCCCGTAAGTCTGTTTCGCAGCCAGTACAAACTGGTATCAAGGCGATTGACTCCATGGTGCCAGTTGGCCGTGGCCAGCGTGAGTTGATCATCGGCGACCGCCAGACCGGTAAGACTGCGGTTGCTGTTGATGCCATCATCAACCAGAAGGGTCAGAACATGACCTGTATCTACGTTGCGATCGGCCAGAAGGCTTCCACTATCGCCAACGTGGTACGCAAGCTGGAAGAGCATGGCGCGCTGGAGTACACCATCGTCGTGGCTGCCTCCGCATCCGATCCTGCTGCCCTGCAATTCCTGGCGCCGTATGCCGGTTGTACCATGGGTGAGTATTTCCGTGATCGCGGCCAAGATGCACTGATCGTCTACGATGACTTGACCAAGCAAGCTTGGGCATATCGTCAAATCTCCCTGCTGCTGCGTCGTCCACCAGGCCGCGAAGCTTATCCAGGTGACGTGTTCTACATCCACTCCCGCCTGCTTGAGCGTGCCGCTCGCGTGAGCGAAGAGTATGTCGAGAAGTTCACCAACGGCGAAGTGAAAGGCCAGACCGGTTCCCTGACCGCATTGCCTATCATCGAAACCGCTGCAGGCGACGTTTCCGCGTTCGTTCCGACCAACGTGATCTCGATTACCGACGGTCAGATCTTCCTGGAAACCGACCTGTTCAACTCCGGCATCCGTCCTGCGATCAACGCTGGTATCTCGGTATCGCGCGTAGGTGGTGCAGCGCAGACCAAGGTCATCAAGAAACTGGGCGGCGGTATCCGTCTGGCACTGGCTCAGTATCGTGAACTGGCTGCGTTTGCGCAGTTTGCTTCCGACCTGGACGAAGTGACTCGTAAGCAGTTAGATCGCGGTCGTCTGGTCACTGAATTGATGAAGCAGGCGCAGTATCAGCCATTGTCTACTTCCGAAATGGCAGTAAGTTTGCTGGCAGCCAACAAGGGCTTCTTCGACGATGTGCCGGTTGCACGCGTATTGGCATTTGAATCTGCCCTGCACTCCTTCCTCAAGTCCAAGTACAAGAACATCCTGGACAAGATCGACAGCACCAATGACCTTGGTGGTGACGACGAGAAGGCTCTGGAAGCAGCGATTCAAGACTTCAAAGCAACCAACGCTTACTAAGCTTAAGTACAGACAGGCAGACTAGACAATGGCTGGTAGCAAAGAGATACGTAGCAAGATCAAGAGCGTAGAAAATACGCGCAAGATCACCAAGGCGATGGAAATGGTGGCGGCGTCCAAGATGCGCAAGGCGCAAGAGCGCATGCGTATGGCTCGCCCCTATGCGGAAAAGATTCGTAATGTGACAGCTCACCTGTCGCAAGCCAATCCTGAATACAAGCACCCTTTTATCGTTAAGCGCGAGAAGGTGGCAAACGTCGGCTTGATCGTCGTGAGTTCGGACAAGGGCTTGTGCGGTGGCTTGAACACTAACGTTCTCCGCCTTTCGCTGAATCAGATGAGCGCATGGGAAAACGAAGGCAAGAAGATTGCCTTGAGTGCCATCGGCAATAAAGGTTTGACTTACTTGAACCGTGTTAATGCCGATGTGAGATCCCATGTCGTGGGTCTTGGCGATACGCCAAACCTGGAAAAGCTGATTGGCAGCATCAAGGTGATGTTGGATGCTTATATCGCCGGTGAGATTGATCAACTGTATATCTCTTATACCCGCTTCATCAATACCATGAAGCAGGAAGCCGTCATTGAGCAGCTGCTACCGCTGTCTGATGACAAGCTGGATACCACCAACAAAACAGCAACAGGCCCTTGGGATTACATTTACGAGCCCGATGCCAAGGTTGTTATCGATGAACTGATGACACGTTATATCGAGTCTATCGTTTATCACGCCGTTGCTGAAAACATGGCGTCTGAACAAAGTGCCCGCATGGTCGCGATGAAGGCCGCTTCGGACAACGCGAAGACCGTGATTGGCGAATTGAAGCTGGTGTACAACAAGGCACGCCAGGCTGCGATTACCAAGGAAATTTCAGAGATTGTCGGTGGCGCGGCGGCTGTCTAGTCGTGCTGAACTGTAGCTTAGCTAAAGCTCAAAGAATTTAAGTATAGATTGAGGATACCAAGATGAGTCAAGGTAAGGTTGTTCAATGTATTGGTGCCGTGGTTGACGTCGAGTTCCCACGCGATCAGATGCCCAAGGTATATGACGCACTGATCCTGGATGAAGAAACATCCACGGCAGAAGCAGGTTTGACACTGGAAGTGCAACAGCAACTGGGCGACGGCGTGGTTCGCGCCATTGCCATGGGTTCCAGTGACGGTCTTTCCCGCGGTATGAAGGTGAAGAACACTGGCAGCCAGATCCAGGTTCCAGTGGGCCATGGCACCCTGGGCCGTATCATGGACGTGCTGGGTCGCCCTATCGATGAGGCTGGTCCTATCGAAGCTGACGAAAAGCGCTCCATCCACCAAAAGGCACCCACTTTCGAAGAGCTTTCCCCTTCCGTTGACTTGCTGGAAACCGGCATCAAGGTGATCGACCTGGTCTGTCCTTTCGCCAAGGGCGGCAAGGTCGGCCTGTTCGGTGGCGCCGGTGTGGGCAAGACCGTGAACATGATGGAGCTCATCAACAACATCGCCAAGCAGCACAGCGGTTTGTCCGTGTTTGCCGGCGTGGGCGAGCGTACCCGTGAAGGTAACGACTTCTACCACGAAATGAAGGACTCCAACGTTCTCGACAAGGTGGGCATGGTGTTCGGCCAGATGAACGAGCCGCCAGGCAACCGTCTGCGTGTAGCGCTGACCGGCCTGACCATGGCGGAGCGTTTCCGTGACGAAGGCCGTGACATCCTGTTCTTCGTCGACAACATCTACCGTTACACCCTGGCCGGTACCGAAGTATCCGCGCTGCTGGGCCGTATGCCTTCCGCCGTGGGTTACCAGCCTACGCTGGCTGAAGAAATGGGCCGCCTGCAAGAGCGTATCACTTCGACCAAGGTTGGTTCGATTACTTCCATCCAGGCCGTTTACGTACCTGCGGATGACTTGACCGACCCGTCTCCAGCGACCACCTTCCTGCACTTGGATTCGACCGTGGTGCTGTCCCGTGACATCGCTGCCCTGGGTATCTACCCTGCGGTTGACCCGCTGGATTCCACATCGCGTCAGCTGGATCCGCAAATCGTCGGTGAAGAGCACTACAGCGTGGCACGCTCCGTACAGTCCACACTGCAACGCTACAAGGAACTGCGCGACATCATCGCGATTCTGGGCATGGACGAACTGTCCCCAGAAGACAAGCTGGCCGTGGCCCGTGCGCGTAAGATCCAGCGCTTCCTGTCCCAGCCTTTCCACGTGGCCGAAGTATTTACCGGCGCGCCTGGCAAGTACGTGACACTGAAGGACACCATCAAGGGCTTCAAGGCGATTGTCGCTGGCGAATACGATCACCTGCCGGAACAGGCATTCTACATGGTAGGCGCGATTGAAGAAGCGGTTGAGAAGGCTAAGACTCTTAACTAAGAGCTTCTCAACTCATTTCTGCAAAGCGAAGGATAGGACGATATGGCATCGACAATACACCTGGATGTGGTGAGCGCGGAAGAGTCCATTTTCTCGGGCGAGGCGGAGTTTGTCGCCGCACCTGCGAAAATGGGCGAGGTAGGTATTTACCCCAACCACGCACCCTTGATCACCACCATCAAGCCAGGCGTGCTACGCGTTAAGGTCGCCAATAGCGGTGAGGAACAGGCCATCTATATTTCCGGCGGTTTGCTGGAAGTGCAGCCCGGCGTGATCACCGTATTGGCGGATACCGCGATCCGTGGCCACGACCTGGATGAAGCCAAGGCGATTGAAGCCAAGCGTGTTGCCGAAGAAGCATTGAGAAACAATGCCTCTGGCGTGGACTATGCGCGTGCGCAAGCTGAGTTGTCAGAAGCGCTGGCCCAATTGCAGACAATTGAGCAATTACGCAAGACGACGCACTAAACCTGCAAGTTTTGCTTGAGAAGGCAGCCATTTGGCTGCCTTTTTTCATTTATACTTTCAGTTAATTTTCAATGCTTGAACCGGACCAGAACTTGTCTCTTTCATCTCCCTCACCCAAGCTCAATATCGTGATTCTCGCAGCGGGCAAAGGCACCCGCATGCATTCCAGCAAGCCCAAGGTACTGCACACGCTGGCTGGTAAACCCATCCTTCAGCACGTGCTGGATACGGCACGCCAGCTCAAGCCCAGCAAGATCATCGTCATTTATGGCTTCGGCGGCGATGCAGTGCCGCAGGCCTTGCCAGCCGATGACATTACCTGGGTGGAACAGGCCGAGCAATTGGGCACAGGGCATGCCATGCAGCAAGCCCTGCCCCACCTCGAGGCTGATGCGAGGACATTGATCCTGCTCGGTGACGTGCCGCTGCTGGAAATGGCAAGTTGCGAAAAACTGCTCGCGCAGCAAGCCCCGTTGGCCTTGCTTACCGTCACCAAGCACAATCCTGCGGGCTATGGCCGCATCGTGCGCGAACAATCCTCGGTAAAGGCAATCGTCGAGCACAAGGATGCCTCGGAAGCGCAACGCGCGATCCAGGAGGTGAATACCGGCATCATGGCGGCGGAAAATGCCTGGCTGGAACAATGGCTCGCTCGCCTGGACAATCGCAACGCCCAGCAGGAATACTACCTGACGGATATCGTGGCATTGGCCGTAGCGGACGGCCAGGCGGTTGCCGCGACGCAGAGCGATGACGAGTGGCAGGTCACAGGCATCAACTCGAAACAGGACCTCGCGACGCTGGAGCGCGTCTATCAGCAGCGCTATGCGGCCAGGTTATTGGCGCAGGGCGTGACGCTGGCGGACCCTGCGCGCATTGACGTGCGCGGCACATTGACCGCCGGGCGCGATGTCGAGATAGACGTCGGCTGCGTGTTCGAGGGCGACGTGACCTTGGCTGACAACGTGCGGATCGGCCCTTATTGCGTGATCCGCAATGCCAATATCGGAGCCGGCACCGTATTGGCGGCTTATACCCATATCGACGATGCCAGCCTGGCGGCAGGCTGCAAAATCGGGCCCTACGCGCGTTTGCGTCCGGGTACGGCCCTGGCCGACCATACGCACGTCGGCAACTTCGTCGAACTGAAAAACACGCAGGTGGATACGGGCAGCAAGATCAACCACCTGAGCTATGTGGGCGACGCCACCGTAGGCAAGGACGTGAATATCGGCGCAGGCACCATCACCTGCAACTACGATGGCGTGAACAAGTCGCGCACCGTGATCGAGGATAGGGCATTCATCGGTTCCGACACGCAATTGGTGGCGCCCGTGACCGTCAAGGCCGGTGCGACCATCGCGGCCGGATCGACGATCACGCAGGATGCGCCGGCGGACATGCTGACCATGTCGCGTGTGCGCCAATTTACGATAGAAAACTGGAAACGCCCTGAGAAAGTGAAGAAATAAGATGTGTGGCATCGTAGGCGCAGTCGGTGCGCGTAATATTGTCCCGGTATTGATAGAGGGCCTAAGCCGCCTGGAATACCGCGGGTATGACTCAGCAGGGGTTGCCGTACTCAGCGAGGGTCATCTTCGTCGAGTACGTGCAGTGGGGCGCGTGGCGGAAATGCAGGGCAAGGCCCAGGCGGAAAACCTCACCGGGACGCTAGGCATCGGCCATACGCGTTGGGCCACCCATGGCGGCGTGACGGAGTCCAACGCGCACCCGCATATCTCGCGCGGGGAAATTGCCGTGGTGCATAACGGCATCATCGAGAACCATGACGAGCAGCGCCAGCGCCTGCAAGCGATGGGCTACGAATTCGAGTCGCAGACCGATACCGAAGTGATTGCGCACCTGATCCATCACTACCTTGCCCAGGATTTGGCATTGCTGGACGCGGTCAAGCATGCGGTCAAGCAGCTGACCGGCGCGTTCGCGATCAGCGTGGTGTCCATCCACTACCCAGGCCAGATGATCTGCGCGCGTCAGGGCTGTCCGTTGTTGATCGGCCTCGGGGAAGGCGAGAACTTCATTGCTTCCGACGTCTCCGCCGTGCTGTCCGTCACCCGCAACGTGATTTATCTCGAGGATGGCGATGTGGCGGATATCACCAAGGACAAGGTGATGATATTCGATGCCGCGGATCAGCTCGTGGAGCGCACCGTGCACCGCAGCGACCTCTCGCTGGCCTCGCTGGAACTGGGCCCCTACTCCCACTTCATGCAGAAGGAAATCCACGAGCAGCCGCGGGCGTTGACCGACACGCTGGAAGCCATCATCGACGACAACGCCTTCAGCCCGGCCCTGTTCGGCGCAGAGGCGGAAGCAGTGTTCAACGAGGTGGACAGCATCCTGATCCTGGCGGCAGGCACGAGTTATTACGCCGGCCTGACGGCCAGGTACTGGCTGGAGAGCATCGCGCAATTACCTACTTCAGTGGAAATTGCCAGCGAGTACCGTTACCGAAAATCCGTGCCCAACCCCAGGCAGTTGATCATTACCATCTCCCAGTCCGGCGAGACCCTGGATACCATGGAGGCGCTCAAGCATGCCAAGTCGCTGGGGCAACATTTGACGCTGGCGATCTGCAACGTGCAGGAAAGCGCCATTCCCCGGGCATCACGCCTGGTCTTGTATACCCGCGCAGGCGCCGAGATCGGCGTGGCGTCGACTAAGGCGTTCACTACCCAATTAGTGGCCTTGTTCACGCTGGCCGCGACGTTCGCCAAGCAGCGCGGCTTGCTGGGCCAGGAACAGGAGCAGGCCTATATCGATGAGTTGCGCCACTTGCCCGGCAGCGTGCAGTATGCGCTCAACCTGGAGCCGCAAATCCGCGAGTGGGCCAAGGCGTTCAGCAACAAGTTCCACGCCCTGTTCCTCGGGCGCGGCATGCATTACCCGATCGCCCTCGAGGGCGCGCTCAAGCTCAAGGAGATTTCCTACATCCATGCCGAGGCCTATCCTGCCGGCGAGCTCAAGCACGGCCCGCTGGCATTGGTGGACAAAAACATGCCCGTGGTGGTGATCGCCCCCAACGACGCCCTGCTGGAAAAAGTGAAATCCAACATGCAGGAGGTCAGTGCGCGTGGCGGCGAGCTATTTGTCTTTGCTGATGCTGACAGCAATTTTACCGGCAGCGAAGGCGTGCACGTGATCCGCACCCCCAGGCACGTCGGCGTGCTGTCCCCCATCTTGCATACCATTCCCGTGCAGTTGCTGGCCTACCATGCCGCCCTGCTCAAAGGCACGGACGTGGACAAGCCGCGTAACCTGGCTAAGTCGGTGACGGTGGAGTAACCCCGGGATGAAGCCAACGAGGGGTGTATGCTGTTTTTTGGGTTTGATATTGATCGCGGGCGTCCAGGGCGTGCGTGCGGATACCGAGATTGACCACGGCTATTGGTTCAACCTGCATTTGCAGGGCCGCTTGCCCACAGAACATTTCTACTGGAGCATGGATAACAACCCGCGCTGGCGTGAAAGCGGGCACCACCTCGACCAGCTGTATTTGCGGCCGTCGGTGTTCTACATGGCGGACCCCAAAACCAGCGTCTGGCTGGGCCATGACACCATCGTCAGGCATCCGGACGGCAAACCGGCCTCCCATGAATATCGGCTCTGGGAGCAATTCCAATACCAGTTCGATCCGGTCGCGACAGTGACGCTGTCCAGCCGGTCCCGGTTGGAGCAACGCAGGCGCGAGGGCTACCATGAGACGGGACACCGGTTGCGGCAAATGCTCAAGGCGGTCACGCCCTTATCGCTGCATCCCAAGCTGTCGCTGGTTGTTTCCGACGAGCTGTTCATCAATATGAACAATACTGACTGGGGAGCCAGGCATGGGATCGACCAGAACCGGTTTTTCGTCGGGCTCAATTGGAAACTCAATTCGTCCTCGAGCATAGAAACGGGCTACCTGAACCAATTCACCAACGCTCTGGCAAACAATCGCGACAGCCATATATTGACCACCACGCTGGGGTTCAAATTCTAGTTCGGCGATATTGAGTTGGAACGAGGCAGACCCTTCGCCGCGGGAAAAGTATGCTTGGATAAAGCAGAAGCATTATCTATTTTATCGGACAAGCCTGTGAGTACACTATTTGAAATCGCTAAACATTGATCGTATCAATAAAACCGGTCAGTAGCATAAATCACTAGCAGGGCTAGAAAAACTAGAAGAACTGCGATGGCTAGTATCATTGCCAACTTTTTCATGAAGCCTGGTTTATCAAATACCACGCCTTCTGCTTCCCTCACCCTCCTCTCTTCATCAAAATGCCATTTAATAGCAAAATAGGCTCCAATACCCAATACAATAAGCTTAAAAGCTCCAGCAAAGTATGGAAAGGAGTTAGCCCAACTGCCGTTCATTATCTATCTCCATCAAATTCAATATCGATTTTGCGGCAGCATAATCAAAGGTTCATGTTTAGTGCGCACCCAAAGCCAAGCTTTCTAGCTAGCGCAAGTCTACTGCTCGCGCTAGCTGTCCACAACTCTCTTTGCAATACCTGTAGTTATGGCGGTTTGCTAAATTAGCAAAAGCACTGGCACATTTATGTCCAAAACTGAGTTACACCAGTATGATATTTTAATACTCAGTTGTAGTTCGATTCAAACTTGGTAGTAGCAATATGTGGCGGGTGGTAAAGCATGTGTTTTAGCAGGAGTTTGGCCGCTTGTTGCCTATTCGTATGGCAGATATTGATCTGCATGATGATCTAGAAACGGGCTACCTGAACCAATTCACCAACGCTCTGGCAAACAATCGTGACAGCCATATATTGACCACCACCCTGGGGTTCAAATTCTAGGCCGGTGCATTTAACTCGAGCTAGGCAGACCCTCCACCCCGGGCGATGGGGATATTGCGTCAAGACATGCATTCAGGCATTCTTGGCAAGCGCGTGCACATTGCTGGCAGTGGCCTGCCTGATGCTGCGCGCATTCCTCCCCGCAGGTTTTGCATATTTCTGCGCAATCTTCCAGAATCAAATCGCTGAATTCGCTCTCCCGCTGCAGGAAATTGACAGCGAGCTGGCAAAACTCGGCACAGTCCAGGTCAAGCTGGATGCATCGCTGCAAATGATGGGGCGAACCTTCGGCCTGGCATGCCTCGGCACAATGCTGGCATGCCGCAATGCATTGCTTGAGTAATGGAATACAATCTTGCGCGGGATTGGTATGCATATTGTTTCCTCATGTTCCTGTGGAGTTTGACAATATATTCTAGAAAGCCCGCGAAGAGAGATTTATACGCATTCATCTCAAGTTCATGTCAGAATCAATGACTTAGAACGGCTGACCGAGCTCTCTTGGCGTTGTTGTCCTGCCTTGTCGCAACAGTTGTACTTCCTACGGCAGAGCGCCTAGCCAGGATCGCTTTGCTGGGTGTTGTCAGCCGTTCTTAAATCCTGCACGAGGCATCATAAAAGGGAATGGCTTGTTTTTTCGGCTGTTCTATAATGAACCCGCTGTTATTGTCCAGAATCCATTTATTTATATGAATAAGCAAGATCATATCCTGGTGGTCGATGACGACCACGAAATACGCGAGCTTTTAACCGATTATCTCCGCGATGCAGGCTTCAACGTATCGGAGGCCGCGAACGGGCGTGAAATGTGGCGGGTGGTGAACAAGGAGCCGGTCAACCTGATCGTGCTGGACTTGATGCTGCCGGAAGAGGATGGGTTGAGCCTGTGCCGGGAAGTGCGCGCGCAAGGCGATACGCCGATCATCATGTTGACGGCGAAAGGCACCTTGGTGGACCGCATCATCGGCCTGGAGGTCGGGGCCGACGATTATCTGCCCAAGCCGTTTGACCCGCGCGAGCTATTGGCGAGAATCAAGGTGATCTTGCGCAGGACCCGTACCGATACCGACAAGGCCGCCGCCGATGAGTTTCCCTATATCAGCTTCGAGGGCTGGCGTCTCGATACCCATGCCCGGCAGATGTTCTCGCCCGATGGCGTGATAGTGTCGCTGGGCAGCTCGGATTACATGGTATTGCGCGCGTTGCTCGAGCACCCCAACCGGCCCTTGAGCCGGGAGTTCCTGATCGAGCATGTCTATGGCAAGGACAGCCATGCGATGGACCGCTCGATCGACGTCTGTATCAGCCGCTTGCGGCACCATCTCGAACTGGACTCGCGCAACCCGAGTATTATTCGTACCGTGCGTAACGCGGGCTATATGCTGGCGAGCCAGGTCAAGCACGAAAAATGAAATGGAAATGGCTGTGGCCGGCTTCATTATTCGGCCGCCTGGTGATCGTGCTCGTAGCCGGCACCATGACGGCGCAAGTGCTGACCGGGTTCATCTGGTACGACATGAACTACGGCAAGGCGCTGGAAATCCCCACGCGCGTGCTCGCAGCCAAGCTCTCTGACAGCATCAGCCTGATCGAAATCAGCAAGGTCGAGGATGAGCGCTTGCTGATCCACAAGCTGAGCAATTCCATGTACCGCTTGTCGCCCGTGGATGCCCCTCCGCGCCTCAAGACCCTGAACACGCGCGATCGCGCGGTGGAGCTCTTGTTCAAGCACGTGTTCGAACAGGAGTTCGGCCGCTTGTTGCCCATCCGCATGGTGGATATCGACCTGCATGACGATCATGGCAGGGAGGCAGGCTGGCTGGACCTGTTCGAGTCGCACTACCCTTCCGCACATTTCGTCCTCTACGTGCAGCTCGATAGCGGCCAATGGCTGCAGCTGGACGCCTACGAAGGCCAGGCGGGCATGAGCATGGCGCCGCTCATGGACTTGTTCGACTACCTGTTCCGGATTTACTTCATCCGCATCATCGTGATCGTCGGCATCGCGTTGTTCGCCGTGCGGCAGATCATGCAGCCGCTGAACCGCCTGGCCGCGGCGGCAGAACGCCTGGGACGCAATATCTACAGCGCACCCCTGGACGTGGACGGTCCTACCGAAGTGCGGCGTTCCGCCAAGGCGTTCAACCTGATGCAGCAGCGGCTGATCGATACGGTGACGGAAAAAACCCGTTTCCTGGCTGCAATCTCGCATGACCTGCGTTCCCCCATCACCCGCATGCGCTTGCGCACGGAGCAGATCGACAAGCCATTGCTGCGCGAGAAATTCCGCCGCGATCTGGAAGACATGGAAACCTTGATTTCTTCCACGGTGGACTTCATGCGCGGGGTGGAGGTACATGAAAACCGCCATCCCATCGATATCAACGCCATGTTGCAAAGCTTGCAGATAGACGCGCAGGAAACAGGGGCCGAAGTGTCGCTTGCCGGCGAGGCGGCTCCCATCGATGGCTATGCCGTCAGCTTGAAACGCTGCCTGCAGAATTTGCTGGAAAATGCGATCCGCTATGGCAAATCCGCGCACATTGAAGTCATGGATGCCCCGAACCGGTTGCGCATCGCCATACGCGACCGCGGCCCTGGCATCCCTGAAAACCTGCTCAAGCAGGTGTTTGAGCCGTTCTACCGGGTTGAAACTTCCCGCAATGCGGCGACAGGCGGCTCTGGCTTGGGTTTGAGCATTGCCAAAACTATTGTGGAAGCGCATGATGGACAAATCCATCTGCGTAACATGGCTTCAGGAGGTCTTGAAGTGCTGATTGACTTGCCAAGGCAGTTTTCCGAACCTGCCGCAGAATAAAAATTGCGAGTAATGGGAGACTGTTTCACGATTGCCATGATCGTCCGGCCCCATTGAGATCAAAATAAATAGATTGTGGTGAAAAGAATGAGCAGCACAAATATCTCTGATCGGGGCTTGAGCGTTGCAATGCAGCTTCATATGCTGAGTTTTGCAATCAATCGGATTCAAGAGATTGTGCTTGTCTGTGATGCTGATGCCAGAATATGCCTGGCCAACCTAGCTGCCTGCGAAGTGCTGGGTTGCAGCGAGTCCGAATTGCTGCAGATGTCCGCCACCGATATTTTCCCCCATCTTGATGCCGCACAATGGCAAAGGGATTGGCAATCCTTGCAGCAACAGCACGTCATCATCCGGGAAACCACGCTGCATGGCAAAACCGGCGCCTCGATTCCCGTAGAGCTCCAGGCCAATTACTTCGTGGATGCAGGCCAGCCGTATTGCATATTGCTGGGGCGCAACCTCACTGCCCATCTCGACATGCTGGAAAAGCTGCGGGAGCAGGAGCTGCAGTATCGCCAGCTGGTAAAGAACTCCCCGGATATCTTCATCCGTTACGACCGGGACTGCCGGCGCATTTTCCTCAGCGATGGCTATGAAGCGGTGTTCGGGGTGCCTGCGGCACAAGCCTTGGGAAGGCGGCCGACCGAAATCTGGGGCCGGCCCACGATGCGCCCGGAGGATTACGAGGCCCGGTTGCGTGAAGTCATGCAGTCAGGAAATACGCAGGAAATCGAGCTGGAATGGACGGAAGGTGACCACTACGTCTGCCAGTCCTTGCATGTCGTGCCCGAGCGCAACGTGAAGGGCGGGATTACCGGCGTTTTGACGATCACCCGCGATATTTCGCATATCCGCCGCGTGGAGAGGGAGCTGAGGAAACGGGAAAAATACCAGAGCGCGCTGATCGAGAATTTTCCCTTCGTCGTCTGGCTCAAGGACCTGAACAGCAAATTGCTGGCGGCCAACAGCGCCTATGCCAAGTTTGCCGGCGTGGTCTCCAAAGAGGAGTTGGAAGGGAAGACGGATTTCGACCTGTTCCCCCTGGAAGACGCCACCACCTATGTCGACGGGGATAAACGCGTGCTGCAAAGCGGCCAGCCTTACCTGGCGATAGTGCCGATCACCAAGGCTAACGGCGAGAAAGGCTGGATAGAGGCCTACAAGTCACCAATGGTAGTGGACGGCAAGGTGATGGGGACGGTAGGTTTTTTCCGCGACATCACCGATATCAAGCAGAACGAGGAGAAACTGCTGCAGCGCGAGCGCGAGTTGCAGTCGCTGATCGATAATACGCCAGACACCATCATCCGTTACGACCTCAACGCGCGCAGGCTGTATGCCAACACGCCCAAATTGAAGCGCATCGGCATCGAAACCGGCAAGCTGATCGGCACGACGCCATCCGAGTATCCCGGCGGCGAGGCCTATGTGAAGTATGAGGAAAAGATCAAGGGCGTCATCAGCAGCGCAACGCCGGATTTCCTCGAGCTGCACGGCAAGGCTGACAATGGCAGCACCTGGTTCATCCATGTGCGCATCGTGCCCGAATTCGGCGAGCAGGGGCAGGTGATCGGGGTGCTGGCGGTGGAGCGCGACATTACCGAGCTGATGGAATACCGCGAGCGCATCCATTACCTGGCCTATTACGATGCGTTGACAGGTTTGCCTAATCGCACCCTGTTTGCCGATCGCGTCAGCCAAGTGTTAGCGGACGCCAGCTGGCACGAACAGCGCTTCGGTCTGATGATGCTGGACCTGGACCGCTTCAAGGAGGTCAATGATACCCTCGGCCACCAGGCCGGCGACGACCTGCTGGTGGCGGTTGCTCAGCGGCTCAATGCCTCGGTGCGCAGCTACGATACCATTGCCCGCCTGAGCGGGGACGAATTCGCCATCCTGTTGCCGGAGCTGCGCAACCCGGACGATCTGGCCACGATTGCCCGCAAGATCAACGATGAGATCGCCAAGCCGTTCCTGATCCACAAGAAAGAGCTATTCATCTCCACCAGTATCGGCATTGCGATCTACCCGAACGATGGCGATGATCGGGCGACATTGTTCAAGAGCGCCGATGTGGCGATGTACCATGCCAAGAGCTATGGCCGCAACAATTACCAGTTCTACTCCCGTGAGTTAGGCTCCAAGGCTTCGGAATACATCATGCTGGGCGCCTCTATCCGCCAGGCGCTCAAGAACGCCGAGTTCGAGCTGTTCTACCAACCCCAGGTCGACCTCATGAACGGGGCGATCGTCGGTGCCGAGGCGTTGCTGCGCTGGCGCAACCCGCAACTGGGCGTGGTGATGCCCGACCGCTTCGTCAAAGTGGCGGAAGAAAGCGGCCTGATCGTCGAGATCGGGGAGTGGGTGTTGCGCGAGGCCTGCAACGCCGTGGTTCGCCTGAACCGCTATCGCCCCGACGACGGCCCGCTCAGCATGGCAGTCAATCTTTCGTCCCGCCAGTTCCTCTATAACGACCTGCTCGCTTCGGTGCAGGAAATCCTGGCAGAAACAGGCTGCAAGCCCGAATGGCTGAAGCTGGAAATCACGGAAAGCCTGTTGCTGGAAGACAGCCAGGAAATCATCAACACGCTCAGCTTGTTCAAGGAAATGGGCATTACCATTTCCATCGACGATTTCTGCACCGGCTATTCCGCCATGAGCTACCTTGGGCAGTTCCCCATCAGCCAGGTCAAGATAGACCGTTCCTTCGTGCGCGATATTGCCGCCAAGCAGGACAAGCTGGAATTGATCACCGCCATTATCCGCATTGCGCATGCGTTGCGGCTTGAGCTCGTGGCCGAGGGGGTCGAGAGCAAGCAGCAAGCCAACCTGCTCAAGATCCAGGGCTGCACGATTGCGCAAGGATATTTCTTCGGCAAGCCGATGCGCTTGCGCCACCTGGAGTTGATCCTTGCCGACGGGCAAGACCTGATGCAATAAACTGCCCATTCCTGGAGCAGCAAACGGCAGGGTTTGCAGGAATGCGACACTGCTATATAATGAGATTTATTCTCATTTATTGCGATTTCGCAATACGGCTTGTCCTATCTTGAACGCTTTCAAGGCTCTATACGCGAACCACCATAGCTGGCTCAACCATTGGTTGCGCAAGAAAATGGGCAACCATTCCGATGCGGCCGACCTGGCGCAGGATACCTTCCTGCGCGTCCTGCTGAGCGGGGATGCCGACAAGCTGCACGAACCCCGCGCTTTCCTTACCACCGTGGCCTCCGGCCTGGTTTCCAATTTCTACCGTCGCAAGAAGCTGGAGCAGGCCTATCTCGATGCGCTCCTGCACCTTCCCGAAGCCGAAGCTCCCTCCCCCGAGGCAAAAGCCATCATGCTGGAAACCTTGGTCGAAATTGATGGTCTTCTTGATGGTTTGCCATACAAGGTGCGCAAGGCGTTTCTGCTATCTCAGCTGGATGGCATGAGCCAGGCGGATATTGCCGGGGAGCTGGGCGTGTCGATATCGACAGTCAAGCGCTACATTGTCCAGGCGGTAGAGCAATGTTGTTTCGGAGGAGCGTAGTCAATGGGGGCTAATTCAGAAAAAGCGATTTCCCCGAAAGTGAGCCGTGCGGCGGCAGAATGGCTGGTGGAGCTGCAATCGGGCAAGGTAAGCACGGAGGTGCGTGAGCGGTGGCAAGCCTGGCGCGCAGCGCATCCGGACCATGAACGCGCATGGCAGCATATCGAAATGCTGGGGGAGCGGCTGGGCGGCCTGTCGTCGTCGGTTGCCCATGCCACGCTGGCGCCTCGCGGATCGCTCAAGCGCAGGCGCGCCATCAAGACGCTTGCCATGCTGCTGTTTGCAGGCGGCAGCGCCTGGGTGGTACAGGAAAAACTGCCCTGGTGGCAGCTCAGCGCCGACTACAGTACCGGCGTCGGCGAACAACGGCGCGTAGTGCTGGAAGACGGCACGGCGGTCGAGCTCAATTCATCCAGCGCCATCAACGTGGCTTATACGCAGCAGCAACGCATCGTCATGCTGCTGCGCGGCGAAATTCATGTAGCGACCGCGCACGAGCCTGCACAAACGCGCCCGTTCCTGGTCGCGAGCGATCAAGGCAGCATGCGCGCCCTGGGCACCCGCTTCGTCGTGCGCCAATTGACCAATGAGAAGGATAGCCCGATCAAGATCGGGGTGCTGGAAGGCGCGGTCGAGGTCGCCCCGAGCGAGATGCAGGCAAGGGTGAGGTTGCAGGCCGGTGAGCAACTGTCGTTCACGCGGCACATGGTGGCGCCGGTCGAGCCCGTGATCCCGCATGATACGGCATGGCTCCAGCGCATGCTGGTGGCGGACGATATGCCGCTGGGCGAATTCCTGGCCGAGCTCAGCCGCTACCGCAAAGGCAGCCTGGGTTGCGACGACAGCATCAAGCACTTGAAAGTGAGCGGTACGTATCCGCTGGATGATACCGACAAGGTGATTGATATGCTGCAGCAGAGCCTTAATTTGCAAGTCCGCATGCTCACCCGCTACTGGGTGCGCCTGACGCCTTCGGCAGCATAAATTTCGCCATAGGTTGAGCTGTTTTTGATTCTTGCGTGGCATGAGAAATAGGGGACCTATTTCAACCGCTACACTAAGGGAAAATCAATGCAGCACAAGCACGACATACTACGGTTAAGGCTGGGACACTTGATCCTGGCCCAGGCACTTTCCACACTATTAGTTTTCACCACGCCCATGTTCGCCGGTTCCGCCATGGCAGAACCGGCAGCCAGGCAGTACCAGATTCCGCCCGGGTCGCTCAAGGATGCGTTGGCCCAGTTCGGCCGGGAAGCCCAAGTCATGTTGTCTTACAACAGCGAACTGGTATCCGGCTTGCATAGCAACGGCTTGAACAAGACGGCTTCCGTGCGTGACGGTCTGGAACAGTTATTGACGGGCACCGGCCTGGAAGCTGTCTCGCAGGAAAATGGCGGATATCTGCTGCGCAAGTCCAACAAGCCGGCAACAGGAAGTTCGGAAAGCACCTTGGATGAAGTGCGGGTCAGCGCCAGCAAGGATCCGACAACGGAAAACACGGGTTACTATACCACCAGCTCCACAGGCGCTTCCGCCAAATTGCCATTGTCGCTCCGCCATACGCCGCAATCCGTCAGCGTGATCACCCGCCAGCGTATGGACGACCAGAACCTGACCCAATTGCAGGAAGTGCTGGAGCAGACGGTGGGTATCAGCGTCGTGCAGAGCGGATATGTCGGCGCGAACTGGAACACGTTCCAGTCTCGTGGATTCAATATCAACAATTACCTGGTCGATGGCCTGCCGCTGGGAAGCGGTTTCCAGCAAATGACGAACGATATGGCCTTCTACGACAGGGTGGAGGTGTTGCGCGGCTCATCGGGATTGATGGTCGGTATCGGTGCGCCGGGCGGCAGTATTAATTACGTCCGTAAGAAACCGACGAGGGAGTTCCAGGCTTCCGTTACCGGGCAATTTGGCTCGTGGGACAATTACCGGGGCATGGTCGATATCTCCACGCCGTTCAATGCGGACGGCAGCGTGCGCGGCCGCATTGTGGCAGTGAAGCAGGATAGCGGCTCGCACCTGGACCGCTACGGCCTGGAGCGCGACATGCTTTACGGCATTCTCGAAGCAGACCTGACGCCTTCGACCCTGTTTACTGCCGGTCTGGAATACCAGAATCATGAAACCCATGATTCTCCCGAGGCTGGTTTGCCGTTGTTCTATAGCGATGGCAGCCATACCAACTGGAAGCGCTCCAAGAACCCGGGCGCAAGCTGGGCTTCCAGCGAGAATGAAAAGCTCGCTTTCTTTACTTCGCTGGAACACAGCTTCGACAACGACTGGCGCGCCAAGGTGTAGTTCAACCATATACGCCACAGTTACGACAGCATCATCGGCTCTGGCGGTTCAGGCAGCCTGGACAAGGCTACCGGCAGCGGCGTGACATTGTGGGGCGGCCGCTGGAAGGCTGATCCAATCAAACAGAATGCCCTGGACGTTTACGCCACAGGGCCATTTACGCTGGGCGGACGTCAGCATGAGCTGGTTTTTGGCCTGAACTATTCTCATACCGAGCAGCACAATGACCCGTCGTACAATCTCTGGTATTTTATTCCCGTGGCTAATTACGGTAGTTGGGATGGTAATGTGGCACAGCCTGACTTATCGCCGATCGGCCGCTACTCTGAACGTGCACGCCAGTTTGGAGGCTATCTGACTGCGCGTTTCCGGCCGACAGATCAATTGTCCATCTTGACTGGTGCTAGAGTCATTCATTGGCATCAAGCGACTGAGTCAGATCCTTATTCTGGTACGCCCAGCGCGACAAGTCGATCTGAAACCGGGGTACTCACTCCTTATATTGCAGCAACCTATGATGTCACCGATACGGCTTCGCTGTATGCGAGCTATACCAAGATTTTCAATCCGCAAAGCCGATGGGATATCAATAGGCAGTATCTTGATCCTGAGGAAGGCGACAGTTATGAAGCAGGTATCAAGCAGGGCCTCTATGGCGGCAGATTGAATACCAGCCTGGCATTGTTCCGTGTTGAGCAGGATAACCTGGCAGTTCAGGATAATAGTCCTGGAGCACCTGCTGGCAGTTATCGGGCAATACAAGGCACAGTTACCAAGGGGGTTGAAGTGGAGGCCAATGGTGAGTTGGCACCTGGCTGGCAGGTCAGTGGTGGTTATACTTTCCGTATATCGCAAGATGCCAACGGGAACAAAGTCCAAACAGTGACGCCGCAGAATCTATTCAAGCTGTTCACTACCTATACCCTGCCTGGTGCCTGGAACAAACTCACTGTCGGCGGCGGGGCAAACTGGCAGAGCCGTATCTATACCAACGATACCGGCCCCAATAATGAGCGCTTCACCCAGGGAAGCTATGCCGTGGTCAATCTCATGGCGCGCTATCAGTTCGACGAGCGTTTCTCGGCGGCGTTGAACGTGAACAACTTGTTCGACAAGGTGTATTACACCAATACGGCGTCGGGCATGGGCTTTTATGGCGTGCCGCGCAATGCCATGCTGACCTTGAAATACCAGTTCTAGATAGCGAATGAATCACAGGAGCGGCAATATAATGCCGCTCCTGCGAAGCTTGATGCACATTATTGGTGCTGAATCTTCTGCAGCCGGATATCGCTGCTTGTCGGAAATTTCTCTTCGTTTTTCCCCTGAAATCGGGAATTCGCCCAGCTCATCAGTGCAATACGGTCTTTGGTCCGGTGTTCCGGCCAAGTGAGCTGCGGTTTACCGCTACCACCCTTCAATCTCGCAGATTTGCCATATTTGACTTGGCTTCTTGCCTTTTCGTCATCCATACGCACGAAAAATGTGCTTCAAATGTGCATGCGCACATTTTTGGTGCTTTTGATAATGTTCTCAACAACGCCTCCGAGTGCGCAGGCCATGATCTGCATAATGTAATCCCTTGTTTTTAAAGTGGATACATCGGGGCAGGAAAACCGGGATTTGATAGGGAGATGCCAGCTCATTTTGGTACGGTAATTGCTTATAAATAAGCCCGGCGAAAGTTGGGGTGTGTGGAATAACACACGAGCAGGACAATATACCATGCCGTGGTGCAGGTATGACAAAGCCGCATCAGATATTAATGAATTTGCTGGAGAGGTACATGAGCGCACTCAATGGTCCGCAGAGCGAGAATACTTTTGGCTTGTATGACAGTTCCCTGGAAAAGGATAACTGTGGCGTTGGCTTTATCACCCGCAAGGACGGGGTGCAAACGCACGACGTACTAGTCAAGGGGCATGAGGCTTTGTGTACGATCCCCCATCGCGGCGGCATGTCTGCCGAGGGCGTGGGCGATGGCGCTGGCGTTTCCATCGACCTCTCGCTGCCGTTTTTCCGCAGGCTGACCGGCCAGGCGCTTGAGGCCGGCCGCTTCGGCGTCGGCAACTTCTTCCTGCCAAGCGACGAAGGTGCGTATTGCCGTGCCGACGACATCATCCGCACTGCCTTGTCCGGGAAGGGTTTCGATATCTTGCTGGTGCGGGATGTGCCGGTGGACAATGAGGCCATCCGTCCTGCCGCCATCCGCTACCAGCTGCCCATCCAGCAATGGGTGTTTGCGGCCCCTGCCGATATCGACGCGCAGGAGTTCGATCGCCGCATCTACCAGGCATTGCTCGTGATCGAGGAGCAGGCTTATACGGATGCCGCCTTGAGCGGGCTCTATCCGTTATCGATGTCCGCCCATACCCAGGTGCTCAAAGGCCGCCTGAATTCCAATGAAGTGATTCCTTACTTCCATGATCTCATGGAAGAGGATCACGCCGTGCATACCATGTATTTCCACACGCGGTTCTCCACCAATACCGATCCGCACCCCAGCATGGCGCAACCGTTCCGCATGATGGCGCACAACGGCGAGTTGAACACCGACCGCAAGAACCGCATCGCCGAAGCCGCATTGGCGCGGGCGCGAAATGGCAGGATTTTCCGCCCCAAGGGCCAGTCCGACAGTTCACGCCTGGACCAGACGTTGAACAGCCGCCTGATGGACGACGGCCTCGACCTGGTGACGGCCGTGGTCTCCATGATGCCTCCGGCCTGGGAAAACGACCCTACCTTGCCCGAGAGTATCAAGGCGATGCTGGAGTATTTCTCCCTCTACGAAGAGAAGAACGACGGCCCTGCCGCCTTGATCTTCGGCAACGGCAGCGTGGTCGGCGCGCGCCTGGACCGTCTGGGCTTGCGCCCGTTGCGCAGTGTCGAGACCGAAGAGTACCTGTGCGTGATGTCCGAAGCCGGTCAGATCAACTTCCCGCCGGAAAGCGTATTGCGCCGCGGCCGCATCGAGGCTGGCGGCATGCTGTATTACGACCACAACGAGAAGCGTTCCCGCGGCACGCTGGAAACCCTGGAAATGCTCGCTGCCAAGCGCGATTATCCTGCCTTGCTCGAGCAGGCGCGTGCGACGCTGAAGCAGCTTCCCGCAGTGCCTGCCGAGGTGGCGGGCTCCCCGCAGCGATACCATGGCGACCTGGCGCTGTACCAGCGTTTCGTTTCCTATTACTACAACCAGGAAAGCTTCAAGTTCATGATGGACCCGATGCTGGCAACCGGGGCGGAAAAGATCTCCGCCATGGGTTACGGCAACGCCATCAATGCGCTGACCGACCATGAAGGCGGCGTGGCGCACTACTTCTCGCAACGTTTTGCGCAGGTGACCAATCCCCCGCTGGATTCCATCCGCGAAGCCGATGGGATGACCTTGCGCGTCGCGCTGGGCGCCAAGCCCAATATGAACAAAGGCAAAGGCAGGCAGATCGTGATCGACTCGCCTATCCTCAGCCACCTCGACATGCTCAAGCTGCGCGAGCAGGCGGAAACGCCGTACCGCTGCTTCGAATCGTTGTATACGCCTGTCACCGGCGATGCGGCTGCCAACGAAAAGGCGCTGGAACAAGGCATCGATGCGCTGGCGGATGCCGTGGTGGCATTTGCGCGCGAAGAAGGCGGCATTGCCGTCATTTCAGACCGCCACGTATCGTCCACCCAGGCCGCCATGCCGTTGCTGCTGGTGGTATCCGCCATCAACCAGCGCCTGATCGACGAAGGCTTGCGCCTGGACGTGTCTATCGTGGCTGAAAGCGGCCAGGTCGTGTCATCCCACCACGTGGCCGCCGCCTTGGGCTTTGGCGCTTCTGCCGTTTATCCGCTGGGCGTGCAGCTGCGTGCCGAGGAAAAATACGGCGCAGATGCCGACAAGGCCTTCAAGAAGTACGCCAAGGCGGCTGAAAAGGCGCTCATGAAGACCATGGGCAAGGTCGGCCTGTGTACCGTCGAGAGCTACATCGGCGGCGAATTCTTCGAGCCCAATTTCCTCAATACCAATGACCCGGTATTGCGCAAATACTTCCCCAACCTGAAGACGCCGGTTGGCGGCGCCGATTTTGCCGCGATCGCGAAAATGGTCGTTGACTGGCACCAGGAAGCGCAAACAGTCACCGATGAAAACAGCGTGCCGTTGCTGGGCCTGTTCAAGGAGCGCTCCGAGGGTGCCGGCCATTCTTTCGGCACCATTGCCGTACGCGGTTTCGTCGAGATGACGGAAGAAAAGATCCACTTCGACAAGCAAGAAAAGCGTGCGGAAGACGAATTCCTGCGCCTGATGACCTTGTCCAAGCTCGAGGATGCGTTCTCCTTCAAGAAGGGCGAGGCGTTCAGCGGCAGTTTCGACCGCCTGAGCGCCGAAGAGATCGACAACTTCGGCGTGACCCAAAGCTACCGCAGCTTTTCGCACATGATGGCGGAAGAGCGCGCCAAGCGACCGTCCGCCCTGCGCGACGTGCTGGAGTTCCCGGCGGACCTGAGCGGCCTGAAGACCTCGGACGAGTTCCGCGCGGTATTGGCCCGCTACGCCATCGTGGGCAACAACAGCATTGCCGTACGCGGCCTCGAAGCGCAGGAATTGGGCAATGACCGCTTCAGCCTGCAGTTGACCGGCCCGCTGGCCGGGGATATCTCGCGCTTGTCCACCCTGGGCCAAGCCCTGGTGGCGCATTTCGGCAAGGCCATCAGCGGACACTGGCTGGAAAGCGGCGTGCTGACCGTCGAGGCGACCGGCAAGGCCGCGGACTACTTCAGGCTGCTGCGTGTCGCGCCTGCCAGCGTGCCTTTGGCCGAGGTGCAGCCCGCCAGTGAAATCACCCGCAGCTTCGCCTCCGGCGCAATGAGCCACGGCGCGTTGGTGGCGCCCGCGCATGAGGCGGTAGCGCACGGCACCAACATGGTGGGCGGCATGTCCAATTCCGGCGAAGGCGGCGAACATATTTCCCGCTACGGAACTATCCGTGCTTCGCGCATCAAACAGCTCGCGTCCGGCCGTTTCGGCGTCTGGGCGGGCTATCTCGCCGACCCGATGCTGGAAGAGCTGGAAATCAAGATCGGCCAGGGCGCGAAGCCGGGCGAAGGCGGCCAGTTGCCCGCGCCCAAGGTGACGGTGGAAATCGCGGCCGCGCGCGGCGGCACGCCGGGCGTGGAGCTGGTTTCTCCGCCTCCTCACCACGATACCTATTCGATCGAGGATCTGGCGCAGCTGATCCATGACTGCAAGGCGGCGCGCGTGCGCGTGATCGTCAAGCTGGTGTCCTCCGAGGGCATCGGCACGATCGCCGTGGGCGTGGCCAAGGCAGGCGCCGACGTCATCAATGTCGCCGGCAATACCGGCGGCACCGGCGCGGCGGCCGTGACCAGTCTGAAATATACCGGCCGCGCCGCCGAAATCGGCATTGCCGAGGTGCACCAGGCGTTGTGCGCCAACGGCTTGCGCGAAAAGGTGATCCTGCGTTGCTCCGGCGCGCACCAGACCGCGAGCGACGTGGTGAAGTCCGCCATGCTGGGCGGCGACAGCTTCGAGTTCGGCACCACTGCCCTCATGATGCTGAAATGCGTGATGGCGAAGAACTGCAACGTCAAGTGCCCTGCCGGCCTTACCACCAATGCCGAAGTGTTCGACGGCGATCCGCGCGCATTGGCGCAATACCTGATCAACGTGGCGCACGAAACCCGCGAGATTCTTGCCGCGATCGGCCTGCGCTCGTTGCGCGAGGCGCGTGGTCGCAGCGACCTGCTGCAACTGCTGGATCATCCTGCCAGCGTCGGCCAGCTCGACCTGCGTGCGATGCTGACCGTGGTGCCTGAAGTCAAGATCGAGAATCCTGTCTACATGGAGAAGGATTTCGCCCTCGACGACGCCTTCATCGACGTGCTGCGCCAGGCGCTCGTTGCTGACAAGCAGCTCGAAGTCCAGCTTGGCGAGGGCCGCAGGCTGAACAATTGCAACAAGACCGTGGGCGGCCAGCTTGCGATCGATATCGAGCGCTTGCTCAACCATGAGCTGACCGCGGAAGAAGCGTTGCGCCTGCCAGCCGTAATCGCCGACAAGCGCGGCCGCCGCTTCCTCAAGCCGGATACCGTCAAGATCACTACCAGCGGCTCCGCTGGCCAGTCCTATGGCGCTTTCTGCAACGACGGCATGGTGCTGCGTCATAGCGGCACCTGCAACGACGGCGTGGGCAAGGGCCAAGCTGGCGGCGTTATCATCGTGACTTCCCCGGGCGGCGGCTCCGAGCAGGCCGGAGGCAACGTGCTGGTGGGCAACTTCGCGCTGTTCGGCGCAACCGGTGGCCGCCTGTTTGTCGAAGGCCAGGCCGGCGACCGTTTTGCCGTACGTAACTCCGGCACGACTGCCGTGGTGGAAGGCGTGGGCGACTTTGCCTGCGAATACATGACCAACGGCGCAGTGCTCAACCTTGGCGCGTTCGGCAAGGGCTTCGGCAACGGCATGAGCGGCGGCTTCGCCTACCAGTACGATCCCTACGGCGAGCTGTCGGGCAAGGTGGCTGCGGATTCCGTATTGCTGGGCAATATCACCGACGATACCGAGATGGCGCGCGTACACAGCCAGGCCATCCGGCAATTGCTGCAATGGCATCTTGAAGCCACCGGCTCCAAGCGCGCCGCATGGCTGCTGGAAAACTGGGAAGCCGAGCGCCAGAACTTCGTGTTCGCGATGCCGCGCGCGCTGTTGCTCTACCAAGATAGCGACGAAATCCTCAAGGCAAAGCCGCGCAAGGAGCTGCTCGAAGAGCTGTCTTCCGCGCTGGCAGCGTTCCAGGTGCGCAAGTTCAAGCTGGCTTACCGTGACGGCAAGCCGGTGGTAGGCGGCAAGGTGCCGGGCCACGGCGAGGCGGACAGCGAGGAAATGTTCGAACTGCTGAACAACTACACCGTGCTCAACATGGCGCAGCAAGTGGCCATGGCCAAGGTGCCCAATGCGCAGTCGGTGGCCGACCCCGCCGTGCAAAAGGCGGTGCGCAACCTGTTGCTGACCGAGGACTTCCTCCTGATGCAGAAACTGCAGCGCTATGCGCGCGAGGCGATTGACGGATATAACGACCAGGAGCTTGCCGTGCTGATCGCGGACAAGCGCCTGCGGGATTACAAGTCCGCCTTGAGCCTGCGCAACATCTTCTCCATGGATAGTCCGGGCACTTACGGCTGGATCATCCACCAGAGCTTGAAGAACAGCACCCAGCTTGGCGCACTGCCCAGCTTGGAAGCCTTGTTTGCCAAGGCTTCCATGCAAGAGCTCGTGGCTACGCTAAAATCCAATTAAGACTATACTAATAGTTTGACCCCATGCCGTGCCTGGCGCACGGCATGCATTTGTTGACGACCAGATAATGAAGATTCCTTACATTCCTGAAGATTCACCATTCAATCAAGACCAGAAGGCCTGGCTTGCCGGCTTCATGGCCGGCCTGCAGACCAGGCTGCTCAATACCGATAGCGGCAGCGGGCGCGGCAAGCCGCCGATTTACATTCTCTACGGGTCGCAAACCGGCAATGCGGAGGGCCTGGCCGCCACAGCTGCCAGTGCGGCCAAGCAGCATGGACTGGAGCCCGTCGTGAAGGCGCTGGACGAAGTCGAGCTGGAAGAGCTCGGCGCCATGCGCCGGGTATTGATCGTCACCTCCACCTACGGCGAAGGCGAAATGCCCGACAACGCCCAGTTGTTCTGGGAGGCGTTGTCATCCGAACATGCCGAGCGGCTTGAAGACATGAGCTTCGGCGTGCTGGCGATTGGCGATACCGGTTACGACGGTTTCTGCGAGGCTGGCAAGAACCTGGACACCCGCCTGGAGCAGCTGGGCGCCAAGCGCCTGCTGGCGCGAGTGGATTGCGACGTGGATTATGAAGAGCCGGCGAATGCCTGGATCGAGGCCGCCCTGCCCTTGTTCGCGGAAGTGGAGGGCGGCCCGGACGAAGCCGCTGCAGCCCCTGCCGCTGCCGACACTTCCGCTCCCGCGGCATCCGCCTATAACCGCAAGAATCCATATGCCTCCACATTGGCAGTGAACCGCCGCCTCTCGGGCCAGGGTTCAGGCAAGGAAATCCGCCATTACGAATTCGACCTCGGCGACAGCGGCATTCATTACGAGGCCGGCGATGCGCTCAACGTGGTGCCGGAAAACAATCCCGAGCTCGTGAGCCTGATCCTGGAGCGCCTGAACGCCAAGGCGGATGCCGCGGTCTCCAAGCACGACCAGCCGCTGGCCGAGCTGCTCACGCGCGGCTTCGAGATTTCCACGCCGTCGCGCGAACTGATCGCGGCGGTTGAGCAACGCGCCGGCAACGCAGACTTGAGCCGTCTCGTGCAAAGCGGCGACAAGGCGGCACTGGAAAACTGGCTATGGGGCAAGGATATCCTCGACCTGCTGCAATTGAATCCGTCGCTGAACTTGAGCGTGGACGAATTCGTCAGCCTGCTCAAGCCGTTGCAGCATCGCGCCTACTCGATTTCTTCCAGCTCGCTGGCGAACCCCGAGCGCATCCACCTCACCGTCGCGAGCGTGCGGTATGTTTCCGGGGGCAGGCCTCGTGGCGGCGTATGCTCCACCTATTTGGCTGATCGCGTGCCGGAAGGCGGCCAGGCCGGCATCTTCCTCACCACCAACAAGTCCTTCCGTGTGCCGGCAGACAAGAATGCCCCCGTGATCATGGTGGGCCCGGGCACCGGCATCGCGCCTTTCCGTGCTTTCCTGCAAGAGCGCCGTGCGTCTGAAGCACCAGGCAAGAACTGGCTGTTCTTTGGCGACCAGACCCGCGCCAGCGACTTCATCTATGAAGACGAGCTCACCGCCATGATGAAGGACGGCGTGCTCAACCGCCTCGACCTTGCCTTCTCGCGCGACCAAGCCGAGAAGATATACGTGCAGACCCGCATGAGGGAAAACGGCAAGGAGCTGTATGCCTGGCTGCAGGACGGCGGTCATTTCTATGTCTGCGGCGATGCCAGCCGCATGGCCAAGGATGTGGATCAGGCATTGCACGACGTGGTCGCCGAGCATGGCGGCCTGGATGCAGAAGGGGCGACGGCCTACGTCAACCAGCTCAAGCGCGAGAAGCGCTACCTGCGCGACGTTTATTAAGAGCCTGTTCACGATCATTTCATATCGTACTGTCTGCGGCAGAGCGCCTAGCCAGAATCGCTTGGCTGGGTTTTGCTGGCGGCTCTGGATAATAGCCATTCCAAGCGTATAAAACGGGGCTTCATGTCCCGTTTTTTCTGGCCGTTTAATACGTAGCGCCTGCCTATTTTTATGAAATTTTCTGTGCAGGGGTGTCCTTTTTTCATTCTCGCGTGTCATTACTAGTGAGAGCGCAATTTTTACTCACGCTATAACGAGAATGGAAAACACATGAGAACACGACAATCCTTGGCCGCCCGCTGGGCCATCGCCGCAACGGCATTGCTTGCGAGCTTCAGCGCAGGTGCAAACTACCTCTGGCTGGAACCGGACGAAAGCGGCGCGAAGGCCTACCTGGGGCTTTACGAGTCTTCGCGGCTCGATCCTGCCGGCTTGAGCGCCATTCGGGGATTGCTGGCTGACGGCAAGGAGCTGGCAACCAAGGTTGCAGCCGACCGCGTGCAGGTGACGGCACCGGCCGGCGGCGATATCCGGCTGACGGCGCAAGCGGTGGGCCAGGACAAGGTGCTGCATTTCTACCAGGCAAAGTTCGGGCGCGGTGAAACCAAGGCCGTGAACGACCTCGAGCTGGTGCCGACCGAGGCCGGCGGCAATACCTTCAAGCTGGTATGGAAGGGAAACGCGGTCGCGGCCTCGCAGGTCAACGTGAGCACCAGCGAGGGCTGGATCCGCACCTTGAAGCCGTCGGAAGACGGCACCGTGACGCTCACCACCCCGTTCGCGGGCATCTATATCCTCGAAGTCACCGCGCGCGTCAACGGCAGCATGACCTACCAGGGCACCAAGTACGACGATGTACGGCATACTGCGACATTGAGTTTCGAGGTCAAGCGCTAGATGAGGCGGGGGAGGATTGCCCTGCTGGCCGTCGTGCTGGCAGTGGTTGGCGCAGCCTGGCTTGCACGCAGCCAGGACCCGGCTGACGCTTTCGAGATCGAGCTGGTCAAGCGCGGGGATATCGAGCACAACGTCACGGCCATCGGCACTTTGCAGCCGCTCAGCTATGTCGATGTCGGCGCACAGGTTTCCGGCCAGATACTGGCCTTGCATGTGGAGCCTGGCGATACGGTCCAGAAAGGCCAGTTGCTGGCCGAGATCGACCCGCGCGTGCCCCAGGCGACCGTCGATGCCGGTCGCGCCGCATTGGCGGGTTTGCAGGCCCAGTTGCAGGAGCAGGAGGCGCAATACGTGCTGGCTAGCCAGCAGCATGAGCGCCAGCAGCAGATGCAGGCGGACGGCTCGACACGTACCGAGGAGGTGCAGCAGGCGCAAGCCGCCCTGAAAACCGCGGCGGCGAGGATCAACAACCTCAAGGCGCAGATAGACCAGACCCAGTCGACCCTGCAGGGGAATGAAGCCCTGCTCGGCTTCACCAAGATTTATGCGCCCATGTCCGGCACGGTGGTCTCGATCGAGGCCAAGACCGGGCAGACCCTCAACGCCACCTACCAGACCCCCACCCTGCTGCGGATCGCCGACCTCTCCACCATGACCGTATGGACGGACGTTTCCGAGGCCGACGTGCGGCATGTGAAACCCGGCATGCAGGTCTATTTCAAGACCTTGGGCGGGGACGAGCGCCGCTGGACCAGCACGGTGCGCCAGGTGCTGCCGGCGCCGCCCAAACCCGAAGGCGCGAGCGCTACCGCCACGCAAACGCCGAGCAGCAATAAAGTCGTGCTCTATACCGTGCTGTTCGATGTCGACAACAGCGATGGCGAGCTGATGCCGCAGATGACCGCGCAGACTGCTTTTGTCGTGGCGGCGGCCAGCCAGGTCATCACCGTGCCGATCATGGCGCTCACTGAAGTCGATGCCAAAGCGGGTAAGTACAAGGTGCGCGTATTGAAGGATGGCAAGGTGGTATGGCATGAAGTGACGACAGGCGTGCGCACGCGCTTGCGCGCCGAAGTGCTGTCCGGCCTCTCGGAAGGCGAGCGGTTGATCACGGCGGACAAGACGCCCAAGCCCAGCCCCTGGAGATTCCAGTTTTGAGTGACCGTCAGCCCCTGATCTCGCTGGCGGACATCCGCAAACACTACGGCGGCGGGGACAAGCCCCGGGTGGATATCCTGCACGGCATTTCACTGGATATCCATGCCGGCGAATTCGTGGCGATCGTCGGCGCTTCCGGCTCGGGCAAGTCCACCCTCATGAATATCCTGGGCTGCCTGGATAAGCCGAGCTCGGGCCAGTATCGTTTTTCCGGGCGCAATGTGGCGGAGATGGACGTCGACGAGCTGGCGTGGCTGCGCCGCGAAGCGTTTGGCTTCGTCTTCCAGGGCTATCACCTGATCGCGACCGAGACCGCGCAGGAAAACGTGGAAATCCCGGCGCTCTACGCCGGCATGCCCGAGCACGAACGTGCGGCGCGTGCCCGGGCATTGCTAGATAGGCTCGGGCTGGCCGAGCGTTTGCATTATCGTCCCAAGCAATTGTCCGGCGGCCAGCAGCAGCGCGTGTCGATCGCGCGTGCGCTCATGAACGGCGGCCGCATCATCCTGGCCGATGAGCCGACCGGCGCGCTCGATTCGCGCAGCGGCGAGGAAGTCATGCGCCTGCTCAACGAGCTGGCCGATGCCGGCCATACCATCATCCTCATTACCCATGACCGCGACGTGGCGGCCAATGCCCGGCGCGTGATCGAAATCCGCGACGGCCATGTCATCAGCGATACCGGCTCCGTGCAACGCGCTGCCGGTGATGCGGCGCCTGAGTTCACGCTGGAAGCCGATGCGGGACAGGTGCAGTGGCGCGGTGATTTCCTTGAGGCATGCCGGGCGGCCTGGCGCGTCATGTGGGTCAACCGCTTCCGCACTGCGCTGACCCTGCTCGGCATCATCATCGGCGTGGCCTCGGTGATCGTGATGATGGCGGTGGGCATGGGCACCAAGGAGCGCGTGGTGGCGGAGTTGGGCGCCTTCGGCACCAATCATATCTACGTCAATCCCAAACGTGAAAGTTCGCGCGTGCCGGGCCGCGGCATCAGTGCGGGCGACCTGGAGGCCATCGGGGAGCTGCCGCATATCACTTATGTGCTGCCCAACCTCTCCGGCAGCAAGGTCGTGCGCTACGGCAACGAGGATGTGCAGACCCGCATCAAGGGCTCGGGCGCGGCCATGTCGCGCATGTTGAACTGGCCGGTGGTCAATGGCTCTTTCTTCACTGAAGAGGATGACCAGCGCATGGCGACGGTGGCCGTCATCGGCCCGCGCCTGGCGCAGAACCTGATGCCGGACGTGGAAAACCCGGTGGGCGAAACCATCCTGATCGGCAACGTGCCGTTCCAGGTGATCGGGGTGCTGGTTTCAAAAGGCGCCGTGACGGGCGACCAGAGCGACGACGACCTGGTGGTCATCCCTTATTCCACTGCCAGCACGCGGGTGTTCGGCGAGCGTGATCCCTCCTATGTCACGCTGGAAGTCGGTGACATGAGACAAGTGGATGCTGCGGCAAAAGCCGTCGATGAAGTCCTGTTTTCGCGTCACAGGGTTCGGGATTATGGCCTGGAGAATGCGGCGGCCTGGATTGCGGCCCAAGCCAAGACCCAGGACAGCATGAGCATGATGTTGGCCCTGATTGCCATTGTTTCGCTAGGCGTTGGCGGCATAGGCGTGATGAACGTCATGCTGATGACGGTGCGGGAGCGCACGCGCGAGATCGGCATCCGCATGGCGACCGGCGCGCGCCAGCGCGACATCCTGCAGCAATTCCTCACCGAGGCGGTGCTGGTCACCACGGTCGGCGGGGTGACCGGCGTGGTATCCGGCCTGGCGATAGGCGTCGTGCTGGTGTTCTGGGGCATGCCCGTGATCTTTTCCCTGAGCGCCATCATCGGCGCATTCTTCTGTTCCGTGATTACCGGATTGGTCTTTGGTTTCATGCCTGCGCGCCAGGCGGCCAAGCTTGACCCGGTGGTCGCCCTTGCCAGTGAGTGACATGAAAGTCCTGCGTTTATTCCTGCTGTTGCTATTGCCTGCCTGCACCAACGTCAAACCGCTGCAATTGCAGGCCGAGGACGGCCTGCGCAACCTGCCTGCGCAATGGCGCAATGGCGCGCCCGGTACTGAGCTTGAAGCGGCCCAGGCGCGGGATGGCGACTGGTGGCTGTCTTTCGGCAGCAATGCGCTTGCGGGCATGGTGCAGCAGGCGCAACTGGACAGCTACGATATTGCCGCTGCCATTGCGCGTGTCGAGCAGGCACAGCACCTAGCCGTGGTTGCCGGGGCGCCCCTGCTGCCGGAAGTCTCCGCTACCGGCAATATCGGCCGCCAGCAGCGGCTGGGAGGAAGCAGCGATGCCAACCGCCTGAGCACCTATTCCGCAGGGCTGCTCGCGAGTTATGAAATCGACTTCTGGGGCAAGAACCGCGCCGCCTACCAGGGAGCGTTGAGCAATCTCCGCGCCACCGAGTTCGATCGCGACAGCATGCGCGTGACCCTGGGCGCCAACGTCGCCATGACCTGGGTGGAGGCAGTCGGCCTGGCCGAAAGAGTCGGCATAGCCAGGAGCAACCTGGAGAACGCCGAGCGTGTATTGGCCCTGGTCGAGTCGCGCTACCGCGCCGGGGCCGCTACCGCGATCGAGCAAGCCCAGCAGCAAGGCTTGGTGGCAAGCCAGCGCCGCACCGTGGCCTTGCTGCGGCAACAGCAAGGCAATGCTGAAGCCGCCCTGGCAACACTGGCCTCAAGGCCGATGGGAGAGTTGCAGCTCATGGAGAACAGCGTGCGCCAATTGCAGCTGCCGATAGCCGATTCGGGCGTGCCCTCTGAATTGCTTGTCCGCCGGCCGGACATTGCCTTGGCCGAGGCCAGGCTGCTTGCCGCCGATGCCGACATCCAGGTGGCGCGGGCTGCCATGTTGCCCAGCATCAGCCTGACAGGCGGGTTTTCCAGCAATAGTGAGCACTTGCGCGACTTCTTCGATGCCCCGCTGTACAATCTGGCGGCCGGGCTGACGGCCCCCATTTTCAATGCCGGCCGCCTCGCGGCGCAACGCGACTATGCGGTCGCGCGCCGCAAGGAACTATTGGCGAATTACCGCCAAGCCATCATTGCCGCATTGGGCGATGTCGAGGCGGCGCTCAACCGGATTGCCGGGCTGGAACAGCAAGCCATTGCGCAAACCCTGGCGCTGGAGAATGCCGAACGCGCTTTTGCCCTGGCCCAGTCGCGCTACCAGGCGGGCGCGGAAACCATGCTGACCATGCTCGATACGCAACGCACCCTGTTCACGGCACAGGACCTGGACCTGCAGTTGCGTCAGCAACGACTGCAAGCCGCTGTCGATCTTTATCGCGCCTTGGGCGGGGGCTGGCAACGCCCCTAGCAAGCAGAGGGCGTGCGTTTTGCAGCCATATCCTCGGGCTTGTCCCGTCAGTATGCTCGCCGCGGTTCAAAGCCTCGCCGCGTCTAATTGACCGCATTGGATAGAATAAACGGGCAGGATTTGGTGTATAGTCACCTCCTGATTAATTCCTGTTCTCACTCAGCATGTCTGCCAGCAGTGCCCAATCCATTACCCCTGAACACCTCAACAACATCAGTGCGGAAGAACTGAAGCGCCGTCTCGCAAGCGATCCGCGCGAGGCCGTGCAATGGATACGCGCGCTGGCTGAACAAGGGGAGCCAGAGGCGCAGGCGTTGCTCGGGCAGGCTTATCTTGACGGGCATGGCATGGAGCCAGATCCCAGGCAGGCGAGGATATGGTTCCGCAAGGCGGCGGAAGCGGGCCACCTGCTCGGGATGAACATGCTCGGACGCGCCTACGACCAAGGCTGGGGCGGCCCGGTGGATCATGTCTGCGCGGCATACTGGTTCCGCATGTCGGCCAACCAGGGGCTGGATTGGGGCATGTACAACTATGCCAACCTGTTGCTGCATGGCTTGGGCGTGGAGAAAAATGAGCAGCAGGCGTTCGACTGGTATCGCAAGGCCGCCGAATTAGGGCACGCCAAGTCGCTGGGCGTGGTCGGCAGGTTCTTCGAGGAGGGCTGGCTGGGAGAGCAGGACCAGGAAAAAGCCTTCGACTATTACCGCCGTTCTGCCGAGGCAGGGGATTTCCGCGGGCAATACAACTATGCCTTGATGTTGTCGGAGCGCGGCCAAGCGGAGGGCGCGCGCCATTGGATGCGCGAAGCGCTGGTCAATGCGCACCTGGCGTTTTCCCGTACCATGGCGGCCAACTTGCTCCAACATCCTCACCCGGCTTTGCGCCAGGTGGGCATGGAAGCCTTGCACAAATGCGCGCAACAGGGCGGCGGGCATGATGCTTATGCCTACGCCAGGTTCCTATTGGGCCAACAGGATATCGCCAGCCTTTCCGTGGGGCGCTGGTGGCTGCGCTGCGCGGCACGCCGGGGCCATGTGCAGGCGCAAGGGGAAGCTTCCCTTCACATCAGCCTGAGCTGAACATCCTGGCTGGCATTGATTGCCATCTCCCCATAATTAGCTAATAATAAGAATGATTTTTCTTTAATTCCGGCCGGTGTCCAGCCACCGCGTTACTGTGTCCGCTAAGAATCCCATCATCTCCAACCTAGTGCATCAGCTTTATAGCAGCCATCATGGCTGGCTTTATGCCTGGCTGCGCAAGAAGCTGGGTTGCCAGCATATTGCGGCCGACCTGGCACACGACACTTTTGTCCGCCTGATGGTGGCAGGCAAGGCTCCCTTGCCAGAGCAGTCGCGCGCCTATCTCACCCAGATCGCCAAGGGCCTGGTGGTTGATCTCTACCGCCGCCGTCGCCTGGAGCTGGCTTATCAGGAATGGCTGCTGCAATTGCCGTTGGTGGACGCCCCCTCGCCGGAAGACCAGGCGATTGTCCTGCAGAGCCTAATCCAGCTGGACCAAGTGCTGGATCAATTGCCGAGCAAGGTTCGCCAAGCGTTCCTGCTGTCGCGTTTTGACGGCTTCACCTATAGCGAAATTGCCGTCCAGCTCGGGGTGTCGGTTGCAGCGGTGCGCAAGTATATGCTCAAGGCCGCGCAAGCCTGCATGGGGTTGTGATGGAGCACGGGATGGCCGCTAAGCCAATGCCTGAACATGAAGCGCGGCTGCGACAACAAGCGCTGGAATGGCAGGTGGCCTTATGGTCAGGGGAAGTGACAGCCGAGCAGCGGTCCGATTTCGACAAGTGGCTGGCGGCCAGCGACTCGCATCGGCAAGCATGGAGCGAAATAGCGGCCATAGAGCGAAAACTGCAATTGATCCCCGCCGAGGCAGCCGGGTTGCTAAAAGACAAACCCGATGCGGAGAAGCGCCGCCGGTTACTGCAGCTGCTGGGCCTGGCGGCGGCGACAGGCGGTACGGTGCCCATCGTGCGTAACAGCGATGCGTGGCAGGCCTGGGTTGCAGACCATCACACGCACACTGGAGAGCAGCAGCAGCTTGCCCTTTCGGATGGCAGCCAGTTGTTCCTTAATACCTCGACGGCGGTCGATATCGAATTTAATTCCCGCGAACGGCGGCTGGTATTGCACCATGGCGAGATGTACGTCAGGACTGCGGCAGACGCCGAGCAGCCTGTGCGCCCTTTCCTGATACAAACTCGCCATGGCGTTGCCCAGGCGCTTGGCACCAAGTTCAATGTGCGCCTGAAGCAGGAAGAAACACGGGTTTCGGTACACGAAGGCACGGTGCAAATCCAGCCGCGTCTAGGGGCTGGCCATAGGCTGGAGCACGGTTTCCAGGCTGGATTTTCCGCCCACGGGTTCACAGCAGCCACGCCCAATGGCAATGAGCTTGCCTGGCTAGAGGGCAAGCTGGTGGCGGAACGTATGCGGCTAGGGGACTTCCTGGACGAGTTGGGCCGTTATCGCCAAGGCATGATCCATTACGATGCCAAGGCGGCCGAGATGGTGGTTTCCGGTGTATTTCCCTTGCCTGATACAGACAGGATACTGGAATCGCTATTGCAGGCATTGCCTTTGCGCGTCAGTTATTTCTCGCGGTATTGGGTGTCGGTACATGGCTTGTGATTGGCAGGGATTCGAACTAGGGTAAAAAAATCTGAGGCAAGCGTAGCACTTTTATTTTTTCGTCCGGGATAGCAGTGAACACTTCTATTTCTGAACGAAGGAATTATCAATATGCTGAAGCACGCCAATCCATCGGACCGGTTACAAGTCGCTGATGTTTTTCGCATGAGCAGGCTTGCCGGCCTGTTGTTGCTCTCCGGCTTGGCCAGTATGGTCTTGATGCCGGTCGCCCACGCCGAAACTGCACAAGCGGGCCATGTCGCCAGGTCATTCGATATCCCCGCAGGGCCCTTGGACCAGGTGCTCAATGCCTATGCCAGGGAAACCGGGATATTGCTGGTGATCGACGGCAAGCTGACTGAGGGCAAGCAAAGCCGTGGCCTGAGCGGCGCATACGATTTGCGGCAAGGCCTGGATACGATTCTGACCGGCAGCGGGCTACAGGCGGTGGTGCAGGATAATGGCAGCTACAAGCTGCAGAAGGCGCTGCAAGCTACCCGGCCAGCAGGCGATGCAACGGCGACATTGCCCGAGGTCGCCGTATCGGCCAGCGCCGAGAAAACAGGAGATTTGAGCCAGGAGTATCCCGGCCTTCAGGTGGCGCGCGGTGGACGTGCGGGCTTGCTGGGGCAACGCGACTTCATGGATCTGCCTTTCAACGCAACCAACTACACGTCGGATGTGATTGCGAACCAGCAGGCGCGCAGCATCGGCGACCTTCTGCAGAACGACCCGTCGGTAAGGCAGGCCAGTGCACGCACCAACCTGAATGAGGATTTCTCCATTCGAGGCTTTACAGTCTCCAGTCAGGATATTGCCTTCAACGGCATGTATGGATTGATGCCTTTCTATCGTGTGCCGGTGGAAATGGCGGAACGCGTCGAGGTGCTGAAAGGCCCTAGCGCCCTGCTCAACGGCATGCCGCCGAGCGGTAACGTGGGCGGCAGCATCAATGTAGTGCCCAAACGCGCCGCCGACCAGCCCCTCACGAGGTTCACCGCGAGCTATATGTCGGATTCCGTGTACGGCGGCCATGCCGACCTCGGGCGCCGGTTCGGCGAGAACAACGAGTTCGGCGTCCGCCTCAATGGCGCGTATCGCAAGGGCGACATGCGCATAGACCGCCAGGATGTTGAAGAGACTGTAGGCAGTTTGGCGCTGGATTACCGTGGCGAACGGTTGCGTTTGTCTGCTGATGTCATGTACCAGCAGGAGGATCTGGGCGTAGTAGTCAGGCAATTCATGGTGGGAACCAGCCTGACCAAGATGCCAAGTGCGCCTGATAACAAGCTGAATTATCCCGGTTATGGATATTCCAAGATGAAGGACAGCACCGTGGTATTGCGCAGCGAGTACGACATCAATGACCAAGCCACCGTGTATGCGGGGTTTGGTTATCGCAAGAGCCGCATGGACGCATTGGCAGGCAATCCCACGTTGGACAATGCGGATGGCACTTTCAGTTCTGCCCCTGCTTTACAACTCTATGATGTGAGTTCAAGGTCGGCAGAGATCGGGGGCAGGTTCGAGTTTTCGACGGGGCCTGTCAAGCACCAGATAAGCGCAGGCGTGACGCGCGTGACGCAAAATGCCGACATACATTTTGTCGGCGTGGGGCTATCGGAAACCAATAACATCTATTCCCCGGTGTATGGTAATACGCCGAGTACCAGCGGTTTCCGTGGCAAGACGCTGAAATATACCACCATGGAACTGACCAGCTATGCCCTGGCCGACACCTTGTCCTTCATGGACGGCCGTTTGCAACTGACTCTAGGTGCGCGGCACCAGAATGTTGAGCAGCAGAATTATGCGATAGGCACAGGCCAGAAATCCGGTGCCGGGTACGATAAAAATGCCGTGACACCCGTAGCCGGCATCGTGTTCAAGCCTGTGGACCATGTCGCCTTGTATGCCAACTACATTGAAGGCCTGAGCCAAGGGCAAGTGGCACAGCCGCCGGCAAGCAATGCCGGGCAGATGTTTTCCCCTTACAAAACCAAGCAGAAGGAAGCCGGGGTCAAGGTGGATTGGGGCAGGATTGCCACTACGCTCAGCCTGTTTGAGATTGAGCGCCCCAGTGCGATCACCACCGGCAACGTATATCGCGTGAGCGGTGAACAGCGTAACCGGGGCATCGAACTCAATGTTTTTGGCGAAGTTGCTTCCGGCGTGCGGCTGTTGGGCGGCGGTGCCTATAGCCAAGGCAAGCTGGTCAAGACGGAAGGTGGTGCGTTCAATGGCAATACCGCGATCGGGGTGCCGGACTGGCAGGTCAGCCTGGGCAGCGAGTGGGATCCCGCATTCGCCCAGGGGCTGACATTGACGGCCAGGGTCATCCATACCAGCAAGCAGTACGTGAACGAGGCGAATACTTTATCGATCCCCAGCGCGACGCGTTTCGATATCGGCGCGCGATACCAAGCTGTCCTCAACGATACGCCGGTGACGTTGCGGGCGAATATTGAGAACCTGTTCGACCGGGATTTCTGGAACACCTCCAACGAGGGTTACATTTACCTTGGCACGCCGCGCACTGTGCTATTGTCTGCTACCGTCGATTTCTAGCAGGATAATCTGGGCAAAAGGAACAGGATGAGCATCAGAAAGTGGTATCTCGTACATAAATGGACCAGCCTGGCATGCACGGCATTTTTGCTGATGCTGTGCATTACCGGGCTGCCATTGATATTCCATGAGGAGATCGAGCACCTTTCCGGCGTGGTGGAAGCTCCGCCCATGCCTGAGGATACGCCCTATGCCAGCCTGGACAAGGTGGCGGAGGCTGCGCACAAGCAGCGCCCGGGCGACGTCATCCGCTTCATGTTCTGGGAGCAGGATGAGCATCCGCATGTGACATTGGTCTCGATGGCGGAATCCATGGATGCGCCGCCCGATGCCGGCAAGATCGTATTGATCGACAGCCGTACCGCCCAGATATTGGACGAACCACCGCCCGACCGTGGGTTCATGTATGTGATGTTCAAGCTGCACGTCGACATGTTCGCCGGCCTCCCCGGCATGCTGTTCCTCGGTTTCATGGGGCTGTTGTTCGCGGTTGCGATCGTTTCCGGCATCGTCTTGTACCACCCTTTCATGCGACGGCTGGATTTCGGCACCATCAGGCGCGAAAAGCAGGCGCGCCTGAAATGGCTGGACATCCACAACCTGCTGGGCGTTGCCACGCTGGTTTGGGCGTTGGTGGTCGGGTTGACCGGCACTATCAACACCCTGAGCCAGATCGTGATTTTTATCTGGCAAAGTGACCAGATGGCGGAAATGACCGCACCGTACAAGGATTTGCCGGTGCCCACAACATTCGGCTCCTTGCAGGCGTCGATCGATACCGCAAAACTGGCGATTCCCGACATGCACGTGAGTTTTGTCGCCTTCCCGGGCAGCATGTTTTCCAGCCAGCACCATTACACCGTGTTCATGAAGGGCAATACGCCCGTGACCTCGCGCCTGCTCAAGCCGGCGCTGGTGGATGCCCAAACCACCGAATTGACGGATGCGCGCGAGATGCCCTGGTACGTGAAAACGTTGCTGCTGTCCCAGCCATTGCATTTCGGCGATTACGGCGGCTTGCCATTGAAGGTGATCTGGGCCCTGCTGGACCTGGTCACTATCGTGGTGCTCGGCAGCGGCCTCTATCTCTGGATCAAGCGCCGCAAGCAGACGGAAAAGCGCCTGACGGAGCTGGAGCAGCACCATGCGGCCCGTGCCTAAATCATGACCGGCTTTGGGGAAACCAGGATATGAACAAGCGTTTTACCGACATATGGGGCTGGCCGATCCTGCTGGCGGTCCTCACGACCTTAGGCCTGCTGTCGGCCTTGCTGGGCGTCGGCATCTGGCATTGGCTGGCCTGGGCCAGCCTGGCGGTGCCGATTATCGTGATCTGGCATTATTGGCTACGGCCGAAGCGATGAGCTGCATATTAAGTTAAACGCCGCTTGTGCGAATGGGCAGTAAGGGCATAAAGTGAGAAATCGTTTTATTAACAAAGCTCCGCGCTTGCAGGCTGATCATAATCCACGTCATGATTCTTTATGGCGTGCCACAAAGTGTCATGCTGACCGTGCGCGGCAATCCATCGAGTCCTGCAAAATCTTCTACCCTCTGGTGCGATAAGTTTGCCATCGGGTGGAAGATATTTGGTTATATTGATTTTTGGCGTAAGCTTTAATTGACATAAACAAATGAGAAGACTTATCATTATTGTTACTAATTAACTCACGGCAGTTACGCTCATAGTCGCTGCCACACTAAGGGGAATTCAATATGATCAAGCATTTAGTAGGTTCAGCAGCACTGGCAGTGACCATGATGGCCTCTGTCGCACAGGCGAACGACACAGCAGCGCCGTTTGTCGATGTTGCGGATTCTGCCGAGTTCAATGGCTGGAACCAGTTGTACCGCCCATTGACCGTGGATGATATCGTGGCTGGCTATAGCGCCAATGTCGCGGGTTCTGGCGATGCCGTCTTCACACGTATCGCAGGCACTGCATATCCTGCAGGTGGCGGTTTGTACGAGTACGCAGGTGCTTTCTCCACCTTCACCCTGACAGATTTCACGGTGGCAGACAGCCTGACTTCGATCGTGTTCCAAAGCCATAGCGCAGCTGGCGGCACCGGCAAGGGCCTGTATGACGTTTCCCTGAGCTACACCATTGACGGCGTCGATTACCTGGCTGCCTTGGTTGACGGCAATGCGCAAGCAGACGCTTACAAATACTTCTCCTGGGATCTGAGCAGCGTGACCGGCATTGATGCCATCAAGGTGACATTCTCCACGGAAGCGCATGCCAACTCCTTCGCATTCCAGCTCGACCAAGTGGTAGCGGCAGTTCCAGAGCCTTCCGAATATGCCCTGTTGCTGGCTGGCCTGGCTTTCGTAGGCTTTGCCGCACGTCGCAAGCAGCAAGCCTAAGCCAAAAGCTGAGGCCTGAAGTAAAAACGGCAACCTCTCGAGGTTGCCGTTTTTTTGCCTGCCTTTAAGATAAAAGCCCTGACAAGTCAGGGCGGTAGCCAGGGATAATCGCAATCTTCGGGGGGAATGGATGATATGACCAAGCTACGCGACCTATCCTAGCCTGCTTATATGATGGTTAAGTGGTACCTGCATGACGGTTTGATGACAGATGGCTATAATCCGCTAAACCCCTATTGCAAATGTTGTTGACAATGATTTTCATTTAAATCATGATAGGCATCATACATTCTTGGCACTCTAACTTTCTCCGCCAAAAATGTACTCTCACAAGGCTAGCAGTTCCTGCTGGCCTTCTTTTTATGATACTGGGTCGGCAGGTTATGGCTAACAATTCAGCATCTCGGCACCACTTGTTAGCCGAATGGTATCGCAATCACCATGGCTGGCTGGTCGGTTGGCTGAGACGCAAGCTTGAGAGCGCGGCGCAGGCCGATGATCTAGCCCAGGAGGCGTTCGTGCGCTTGTTCAAGGCGCCGCAGCTGGAGGATGTACGCGAACCCCGCGCCTTCCTCACGGTGGTGGCCAAGCGCGAACTGTACAATTTCTGGCGGCGGCGCGAGCTGGAACAGGCCTATCTCGAAGCCCTGGCGCAGATGCCGGAAGAGTTCGGCCTTTCACAGGAGGAATATGCCTTGCTCAAGGAAGCCATCCTCATCATAGACCGCCAGCTTGAAGGCTTGCCAGGCAAAGTGAAGCAGGCGTTCCTGCTCAACCGCCTGGAAGGCCTGACCTATGTGGCGATCGCGAAAGAAATGAATCTCTCTGTCGCGACCATTGAGCGCTACATGAAGCAGGCCATCATGCATTGTCACCTGGCGCGTCTTGAGGGCAGGTTATGAACCAACAAGCCTTGTCCCGTGAAGCGATTGAGGCCGCCGTCGACTGGCTGGTCAAGCTGAGTTCGGGCGCCGTGAGCGACGAGGTGAATACGCAATTCCAGTCATGGCTGGATGCCGACACCCATCATCAGGCGGCATGGCAGCAGCTTGCCCAGAGCATGACAGGTTTCGAGCAGGTCCACCACCTAACGAACCGGCAGGCGGGACATGCGAATGCGGTGCGCCAGGCATTGGCAGGCCATGTCTCCGCAGAGCGCCGCCATTTCATGAAAGGCGGCGTTGCCGTCGTGGCGCTCGGCTTGGGCACGGCATATCTGACCAACCGGGTCACTCCCCTCACTCACATCACGTCGGACCATGTCACGCCTACCGGTGAGCGCAAGGATATTGCCCTCACCGATGGCACCCGGGTGCAACTCAATGCGCGCTCCGCGCTCGACATTGATTTTTCCGAGAAGCAACGCGTGCTCACCTTGCATCAGGGCGCCTGTATCGTCGATGTGGCGCCGGACGCCTTGCGGCCTTTGCTGCTGCGCACCGTGCATGGCGTGGTGCATGCTACCGGCGGGTGCCGCATGCTGGCGGGGATTTCCGGCGGGCAAAGTTATGCCATGGTGCAGCAGCAATCGCTGGTGGTCGCGCCGCTGCATTACCGCGAAGCCGTATTGACCTCAGGCGAGGCTATGGCGGCCTGGTTCGATCAACACGCCCTGATCTTGAAGCCGGCCAATGTGAACGCCAGCATGGCGTGGGAACACGGCCTGCTGGATGTGCGCGACCAGAGCCTGGAAGAAGTGGTGGAGAGCCTGCGCGCCTACCATGCAGGCTGGATCAGGCTTTCCCCGCGCGCCGCGGGCTTGCGCGTATTCGGCATGTTCCAGCTGGATGACGTCGGGCAGGCCATGCATGCATTGCAGTCCATCCTGCCGGTCAGCATTCGTCGGTACGGCAACCTGCTGACCATGATCGACCTGGTGTAGCAAAATGTTCAGAAAAAATTGAGGGGTTTTCCCGGGGTTGTTGGACAAGGAAGTAGAAACCTTCGATAACATTCAGGGAGCAACTCAATGCAGTCCACAGTTTTCCGGCCTTGCCTCCTGGCATTGGCCATTTCCTCAATCTCCCCGCTTATGCCGGCATTCGCGGCCGAGCCAGCCTCGCAAGCCGCTGCCGTGCAATACGACATTGCGGCGGCCGGCCTGGCGGACGTATTGAGCCAGATTGCCGTTGTCAGCGGCCAGAACATCGTCGCCGAGCCAAAATTGGTGGAAGGCAGGCGCGGCAGTGCGGTGCGAGGAAATTACACCCCGCGCCAGGCCATAGAGCAGGCGCTGGTGGGGACCGGCCTGCAAGCGATTGCCAACGAGGCCGGCGGCTTCGTCATCCGTGCGAGCGCACAGCTCAATAGCGCAGTGCAGGAAAACGCCTTGCCGGAAGTGGCGGTAAAGGCGGCGGCCTTCGAGGCGGTAACGGAAGGCAGCGGCTCCTACACCACGCAGGCCATGAGCACAGCTACCCGCCTGCCGCTGTCCATGCGGGAAACGCCCCAGTCTGTCACGGTAGTCACGCGCCAGCGCATGGATGACCAGGGCATGCTCAATATCAACGACGTGGTCAAAAGCACGCCAGGCATTTTCCTCAGTAACGCGGATGGCCCGGGGCGTCCCAACTTCGAAGCGCGAGGGTTCGGGATCAGCAACATCATGTACGACGGGGCGCTGGTGCCATGGTCGTCCTACATTCCAAGCGCACAGGCCAACCTGGCGATGTACGACCGTGTGGAAGTGGTGCGCGGCGCGACCGGGCTCATGCAAGGGGCCGGCAATCCTTCGGCCGCGATCAACCTGGTGCGTAAAAGGCCGACTAGCGAATTTCAGGGCTCCTTGACTGCCTACGCAGGAAGCTGGGATAGCTACGGCAGTATTCTTGACATGGGCGGCGCATTGAATGAGGCGGCTTCGTTGCGCGGGCGCGTAGTGGCTTCCGTGCAGGAGGCGGGAAGTTTCCGCAACGGGCAGAGCTATGACAACCATCTTTTCTACGCAATCGGGGAAGCCGACCTATCGGAGAAAACCACGCTGACCGTGGGCGCCTATAGCCAAAAAGACGGGACAAACGGGGCCTGGTGGGGAGGACTCCCCGTCAACCCGGATGGCAGCCACGTCAAGCTCAAGCGTTCTGCAACCCTGACGAATAGCTGGGAATACCTGGACCAGGAAACCAAGAACATTTTCGCTATTATTGAACATAACTTCAACGACGACTGGAAGCTGAAGCTCAACACGACATACATGTGGAGCCACATCGACGGCCTTGGCACCTTCATGCGCAGTACGGTGACCGGAGGCAATATCAATCGCGACCTCATGGCATGGCGCGGAGAGCAGGAAAACAAGGCATCCAGCTATGACTTGGTCGTGAACGGCAAGTATGAGGTGTTTGGGCGGCAACATGAGCTGGTGTTCGGCGCTAATCGGAACCAGTTCGACTCCAGCCCGAGAAATTACGGAACGACGTATATCGGCAGCAATACGGATATATACAACTGGAGCAGGAGCGCATTGCTCAAGCCCAACCTTCCCTACACCAGCACCGGCCATACGCGCACGAGCCAGGACGCGGCCTATGTGACGACGCGCCTCAATCTAGCCGACCAATGGAAACTGATACTGGGCGGCCGGTTGGATTGGTACGACTACGACAACTACCGTAATGCCTCGGATTACAAAGTGGTGCGCAACGTCACGCGGTATGCGGGGCTGATATACGATATCAACGACCAGCATTCGCTATATGCCAGCTTCACCGATATTTTCAGTCCGCAAAGCAGCATTGGGCGGGATGGCAACGTGATCCGCCCGATTGATGGCGAGAATTATGAACTGGGGCTCAAGGGCGAATACCTGGACGGCGCGTTGAATGCCAGCATCGCCTTGTTCCAGGTGAACCAGAAGAATCGTTCGCGCGCAGTCAGGGATGTCAGCGAATGCCAGGTAGGTACAAGTTGCGCGGAAGCCTCGGGCGAGGTGCGCAGCCGGGGCGTGGATATGGAGCTGCAAGGCGCATTGCAGCCCAATTGGCAAGTCGGGGCAGGCTATACCTATACCAACACCGAATACATCAAGGACAACACTTATGACAAGGGTGACCGTTTCAATACGATGCTGCCCGAGCACATGTTCAAGCTGACGACTATTTATCGTTTCCTCGGCGATTGGGAAAAATGGAGGGTGGGCGCTAACTTATATCGCCAAAGCCGGATGTATGCGATGGCAGAAGAATCCGGCACTGCTAATGATGTCGAGCAAAAAGCCTATACCTTGGTGGATGTGATCATAGGCTACAAGGCCAGCAAGAACCTTGATTTCCAGCTCAATATCAACAACCTGCTGGACAAGAGCTATTACCGAGGCATTTCCAACAGTGCTCAGTGGGCCTGGGAAAGCTATGGCGAGCCCAGGAGCGCCAGGTTGACCGCCAGATATACTTTCTAACCGTTCTTCATCGTATCGACCGCTTTCCAGGCTGCACCGCCGGAAAGCGGTTTTTTTATTGCTTAACCCAGGCATAAAATAATAAAATGAGAACCATTTCCATTCATTGACTGTGGTTCCCGCTGCCATGTCTTCGGCAAACACCCCTTCCCGCACCGAGATCCTGCGTACCTTGTACCTCGACCATCAAGGCTGGCTGCAAAACTGGTTGCGGCACAAGCTAGGGTGCCATCACCAGGCGGCAGACTTGGCGCAGGAGACGTTCTGCCGCCTATTGTCGGTGTCCCGCGTCGGTCTAGCGGACCTTAAAACGCCTCGCGCCTATCTCACCACCACTGCTACCCGCCTGCTGATCGACCAGGCCAGGCGGCAGAAGGTGGAGCAAGCCTACCTCGAAGCATTGTCGCTGGCATGTGAGGAAAACCGCTCCGTCTCGCCCGAGCAGCATCTCGAAGTCATTGAAACCCTGACCCTGATTGCCGGCATGCTGGAAAGCATGCCTGAAAAGCCGCGCCAGGCCTTCATGCTGAGCCGCCTCGAGAATCTCACCTACCCTGAAATCGGCATGGTGCTTGGGGTTTCCAGCAGCATGGTCAAGCAATACATCGCCCTCGCCATGGTGCATTGCCACAATATCGCCTATGGCGAAGATGCTTGAAACACATGCAAAGCCCAGCCGCCAAAATTGCTCCCGGCATCATTGAGCAAGCCGCCAAATGGCATGTGCAGGTGCATTCCGGCGAAGCCACCGAGGCCGAGCGCAGGGAGTTCGAGCAATGGCGCCAGGCGGACGCGACGCATGCGGAGGCGTATGCGCGTATGGAAAAGCTATGGTCCAGCTTCGACGAAGCGCAGGGCGCGCCAGGCAAGGCGGCATTGAATGCCGTGCTTAAACCGCGCCGCGGCAAACGCATGAAGACGGCTACCAGGATACTTTCGCTGCTGGCGGTTACCGTGGCGGCCGGATTGGCATCGCAGACCCAGCCCGCCCGGGTCATGCGGGCGGATTACAACACCGGCATCGGTGAGCAGCGCGTGATCCAGCTGGCGGACAGCAGCCGGATCACGCTGGATACTCATAGCGCGGTGAACGTGGATTTCAGTCACGGGCAACGCCGCATAGAACTGTTGCAAGGCAAGGTTTTCGTGGACGTGGCCAAGGACAAGCAGCGGCCATTCATCGTCGAAACCGCCGAAGGTACGGCACGGGCGCTGGGTACGCAATATGCCGTCAGGCGGCAGAAGAAAGCGACGCAGGTCACGGTGATCGAGTCCAGCGTCGAGGCCTGCGGCCTGCAGACCGAGTGCGTGACCCTGCAGCCTGGCGAGTCGGCCCGCCTGCAGCGCGGCCTGGCGCTCACCAAGGCCCAGGCCGACGTCCAGGCCGAAACCGCCTGGACGCGCTTCAAGCTGGTGGCGGATGACATGCCGCTGCCGTTGTTGCTGAAGGAATTGCAGCGCTACCATCGCGGGTATCTCTACTTCAACGGCGAGGCGATCGGCGATATCCATGTGTCCGGCGTATTCGCGCTCGACGACACAGCCCATACCCTCAAAGTGCTCGCGGATACGACCCCCGTCGTCATGACGCAATACACGCCCTGGCTGACGGTCATCACGGCTATCAAATAAAAATATTTCGCATTCGCTGTCCCTCCCTGCTTTTGATGCGTCATCGTTGATGAAGACAATACAACAGGGAGCACTACCTTAAATGCAACATTTTGACTCTAGGAGAAAGCCATTGTCCGCAGCCATGCGGGTGGCGCTGGCTTTTTCATCCATTTCCTTGCTTGCTTACGCATCATCCAGCCAGGCTGAACCTGCTGTGCAGGCTGAAAGTGTAAAGTTCTATGAGATTGCCGCCGGTTCCCTTACCGGCGTACTCAATAGCTACGCGCAAGCGGCGGGCGTGATTTTGTCGTTTGATCCTACCCTTACTTCAGGGAAAACCAGCTCCGGGCTTAAAGGCAGCTACACTATCAAGCAAGGCTTTGACCTAGTGTTGCGGAATTCCGGGCTGCAGGTGACACCGGCGGCGGATGGCGGCTACACATTGAAGAAAGTGCCGTTAGGCAGTATTTCATCAAGTCCTGATGTATTGCCGGAAATCTCCGTCAAGGCCGTGGCGGAAACCAAGGCTGTTACGGAAGGCACAGGCTCGTACACCACAAAAAGCATGAGCACTGCGACCAGGATGAATTTATCCTCCAGGGAAACGCCGCAATCGGTGAGCGTGTTGACCCGCCAGCAGATTGAGGATCAAGGCCTGATCACATTGGACGACGCCGTACAGAACATCACTGGTTTGATCGTGCAGAAAGGCTACTACACTGGGGATTCAGGCGGCTTCTTCTCGCGCGGTTTCCAGATTTCCAACTTGTTGCTGGATGGCTTGCCAACCAGCACGGGGGCGAACGGTACGTTCAATGCCGATAACGACGCCCTGGATATCTACGACCGTGTGGAGGTCGTACGCGGTGCTACGGGCCTGACCACCGGTGCCGGCACGCCATCGGCAGCGCTCAATCTCGTGCGCAAGCGGCCGACGGCGGAAGCGCAATCCAGCGTGACCTTGAGTGTGGGAAGCTGGAACAATTTCCGCGCGGTGCTGGATGCGAGCGGCCCGTTGAATGCCGCAGGCACCCTGCGTGGACGTACCGTGGTCACGGCACAGGATAACGATTACTTCTACGATGCTGCGCATGGGCGCAACCAGCAGTTTTATGGCATTTTGGAAGCAGACCTGGGCGATGCCACGGTCGCTGCGCTGGGCATACATTATCGCAGGGTAGATAACGACGGCTTGATTCCCGGCCAGCCTACCAATGCGGACGGCAGTTTTCTTTCCGGGCTCAAGCGCTCTACCAACCTTGCCAACAATTTCGACTATTGGAAACAAACCGACGTCACGGTATTCGCCGACTTGACCCACAAGTTCGCCAATGATTGGCAACTCAAGGCGGCTGCCGTCTGGAAGCGCCCGGAGCAGGACATGCTGTTCTCCGGGCTGAGCCGGAACAGCGACGTGCTCTACCAGAACAGCCAAAGCTACCGGCTAGATAACAAGCAGGATAGCTATGATGCGTCGCTCAATGGCCCTTTTACCTTGTTCGGGCGCAGCCATGAATTGATGTTGGGCGCCAATTACCGCCAGTATGACAACAAGAACTGGGGCGGCTGGGCATCTTATAGCTGGTCCACCTCCGCTCCGGTGGTCGACCCCTACAACTGGAACTCATCCAGCGTCGTTGAGCCGGGCATTAATATGTCGTTGTGGGAGATCGACACCACGACCCGGCAGAAAGGCGCGTATGCCGCGACACGCTTGAATATCGCCGATCCCTTGAAAGTCATTTTAGGCTTGCGTTCCAATTGGTATGAAAACCAGAATCACCTGAATCACTCCGAATATAAGGTAACGCGAGAGATCACGCCTTATGCCGGCATTATTTACGACGTGAACGAGGCGCACTCGGTCTATGCCAGCTGGACCGAGATTTTCGAGCCGCAAAGCAGCGTGGATAAGAGCGGCAACCTGCTTGAGCCGATCACAGGCACCAATTATGAAGTCGGGGTGAAAGGGGAGTATTTCGGCGGCAGGCTGCATGCCAGCCTGGCTACCTTTATCGTCAGGCAGCAGAACCGCGCCGTCAACGACTTGAGCGGCCCGAATCCTTGTCCCGGCACCACTGGAGGGTACTGCCAGCGGGCTTCCGGCGAGGTGGAAAGCAAGGGAGTGGAGCTGGAAGTCGGCGGTGCGTTGACGCCAAACTTGCAGGTCATGACCGGCTATACCTATGTGGCGGCCAAATATACCAAGGATGAAGACCCGGACAATATCGGCAGGCTGTACAACAGCAATTTGCCGCGCCACCAGTTCAAGCTGATGACGAACTACCGTCTGCCGGGCGAACTTTCACGCTGGCGCGTCGGTGGCAGCGTGTATGCGCAGAACAGCATCAAGGCGAACGACGACCCGCGCATCCAGCAATCTGCTTACGCGATCGTGGGGCTGAATGGCAGCTACATCTTGAACGAGAAGACGGAATTCCGTCTGAATATCAACAACCTGTTTGACAAGTACTATTACCAGACCATAGGCTGGGGCACTGGGGGCAATGTGTTTGGCACCCCCAGGAACGTGTTGCTGACGGCACGCTACCGGTTCTAAGCTATGCATAAATAGTAGTTGGTATCCCCATCAAGCAGGCCGCCTCTGTGCGGCCATTGATAGCCAGGCAAAAAAATTTTGGGTTTGGGGTGTCCTTTTTGCATTCTCAAGTGTCATTACTAATAAGAGGGTAATATTTCGAAATATTGGCCCATCCGCATGATGGGCTGCTTCAATGAATATGCAAGGCGGATAGCGGCCCTATCCGCCTTTTGATTGAACCGAGCAAGGATTTGTCGTGAAAGAAGGCTTTCGCCAGAGCATGGCCTGGCTGCACACCTGGGTGGGCCTGCTGGTCGGCTGGGTGTTGTTTTTCGTATTCGTCACCGGGACGACGGGCTATGTGAACGCCGAAATTACGCGTTGGATGCAGCCGGAGCTGCCCTTGCCCAAGAAAGTGGTCGAGGTACCGTCCGCCCAGGTGCTGAAGCTAGGCCTGGACCGGCTCGAGCAGGTGGCCCCCGACGCCAAGATGTGGAGCATCACCTTGCCGCATCGCGGGCTGGCCGAGCGCACGGACCGCGAAGCCGGCATCGCCTGGGAAGACATGCCCCGTCCGGGGCTGGAGCGCGGGCGGCGCGGCAACGAGAATTTCGACCCGGTGACCGGCGTGCCGGACCAGCCTGTGGAAGGCCGGGAGACCGGCGGCGGCTGGGAGCTGTATGAAATGCACTACGCGTTGCATTACATCGATTACGACGTCGCGTTCCGCATTGTCGGCGTGTGCACCATGTTCATGCTGCTGGCGATTATCAGCGGCGTGATCACGCACAAGAAGATTTTCAAAGACTTTTTCACCTTCCGCCCCGGCAAGGGCCAGCGCAGCTGGCTGGATGCGCACAACCTGGTGAGCGTCATGGCATTGCCGTTCTTCCTCATGATAACCTACAGCGGGCTGGTGTTCTTCGCATTCCAGTACATGCCGACAGTGAAGGATACCTTGTACGGCTCCTCGGAAAAGCAATTGCGCCAGCTGTACGACGAACTGTTCAAGCGCGACCCGGTGGATAAGGTCTTCGAACCGGTGAAGCGCCCTGCCGCTTCCGTGGAGAACATGATCGCGACGGCCCAGGCGGCTTGGGGCAAGGTGCCGGTCGCCACAGTGATGTTGCGCCATCCTGCCGCTGAAGGGCTGTACGTGGAGATCATCGGCGATTACTCCACCACGCTCAACCGCGGTTTTCCGCCCAAGTTGCGTTTCGATGCGGTGACGGGCGAGCCGGTGGAATTCGACAATGAGACCAATGCCTCCATGCTGACGCGCAACGTGATGCTGGCCTTGCACGAAGGGCATTTCGCCGGCTGGTGGCTGCGCTGGCTGTATTTCCTCTCCGGCGTGCTCGGCTGCGCGATGATAGGCACCGGCCTCGTATTGTGGACGGTGAAGCGTCGCAACAACTATCTAGGCAAACACGGCGGCACGCCGGGCTTCGGCCACCGCCTGGTGGAAGTGCTCAATGTCGGCACCATCGTCGGCCTGCCGGTGGCCGTGGCCGCGTATTTCTGGGCCAACCGCCTGCTGCCGATAGAAATGGCGGATCGCGGCGAATGGGAAATGCATTGCCTGTTTGCCTCCTGGGGCTGGATGTTCATCTATGCCGGCCTGCGCCCGCTCAAGCGTTCCTGGCTGGAGAGCCTGTATATCGCCGTGGCGGCGTTCGGCCTGATCCCGGTGCTGAATTTCCTCACCACCGATAAGCACCTGGGCGTCACCCTTCCGCATGGCGACTGGGTGCTGGCAGGCTTCGACCTGACCATGCTGGCGTTTGCCGCCGCCTTCGCCTATATCGCCCATAAGCTCAAGAAGAGGTGGCTCAAGCAGGAGGGCAAGGCATGAGCGAAACGGCACGTTACCGCCTGGCGGTCGCCTCGCGCATAGTGGCCGCGGTCGTCGCCGGCTACGCCCTGGCTTCCGCGGTATCCATATTGTTCGCGCTGTTGCTGCCGGTCTCCAGGGCCGAGGCCGTGCTGGCTTCCACCATGTTGAGCTTTGCCGTCTATGCGGGCATCGTCATCTGGGTGTTTCATGCGCGCAGCGCGACGCGGGCCTGGATCGGCCTGCTGGTTCCCCTGGCCGTGATTTCGCTGGCTTGCTGGCTATTGATGCCGGGAGGCGCCGCATGACCGCATACCATGTCGCCGTGTTGCTGTTCGCCCTGGCAGGCTTTGCCGCGCTGGCCGCCAGCATGGAGAAGCACGGCAGGGAGCTGACCGGAAGAGAATTGAGCTTGGGACAGCGCAGATTTGTTTACTGGCTGGGCTGGAGCCTGCTGGCAATCGCCTTGGCATGCGGCGTGGCAGGATGGCGCTGGAATATCGGCCCGGTCGTACTGCTGGGCTGGCTGAGCGTCGTGGGCGTGCTGATCGCGTTCATGCTGCCCTGGTGGCCTCTGCAGCCGAAGCATGCGCCGCGCAAGGAAAAGCCGCTGCCGCAACTGCAGGAGACAGTCCTGTCCTTGCCCTTACGAGCCTTGCTGGTCCTGGCATTGCTTGCAGTGCCGTCATGGGTGGTGTTCAATGCCTGGAAAATGTCGGAGCAGGCCGTGCTGCGCGAGGATGCCATCCACGGCAAGATCGGCCCCTGGACCTTCGTAATCGCCGAAGAAAACCAGGACGGCCCGGAATTCTTTGCCGGCAAGACGCCGGTCAAGGAGTTCCATCTGCGCTTCTGCGAAGCCTGCGATGGCGAAATCCGCGCGGCCTACCTGAAGATACGCAAGCCGCGCTCCCTGCGTGCCGCAGGCCTGGCGTTCCAGGGCGCAAGGTGGACGAGGGAAGTGGCCATTTACATTCCTCCCGCCGCCACGCTGGAAGACCAGATCTGGCTGACGGTGGAAAGCAAGCGCGGCGAGGTGTATCACCAGGCCTTCGATATCGAGCGGTTATCCCCCGCCACCGCCAAGTTCATCAAGGAGAAGCGATAGCATGCAAGTTGGCAAAACCTTCATTTCCCGTACCCTCGTGCTGCTGGCTTTGCTGGGCAGCTCGCCGGCATGGGCGCACGGCGTGCATATCCCGATAGGCAAATGCTGGACGGAAGCCAAGGAAATCGTCTGCGAGGGCGGCGAATCCGACGGCCATCCGCTGCTCAACGCGTTGGTGGAAGTGATCGACTACAATGAAAACATGCAGTTTTCCGGCAAGCTGGACGACCATTCCCGCATCCGTTTCAAGCGTCCCCAAGGCGAGTTCTACATCCTGATCGATGCGGGGCCGGGACAAGTGATCGAAATCGACTGGAAGGACATCAAGGGCGTTTAGCGCGGCTGGCACAATGCTCCTGGCGTCCCGCACGCTTGCAGGCCGCTCTTGCTTCCGATGTAGGCGTAGCGCTGATTGAACGGCATCACCGCCTATGCTTAAATCGATGGGTGATTGACCTGTGCAATGTTCGCCAACGATTTGAGACGAGGTGCCACCCATGAGCCAGACCTTCCACCCTTTTTCCGAACTGTTTGCCCAGCTTGGCCTTCCCACTGATGAATTGGGCATCCGCCGGTTTCTCGCCGAACACTCTCCCCTGCCTCATGACGTTCTATTGCCTGACGCCCCTTTCTGGACGCCCGCACAGGCAGCCTTCCTGCGCGAAGGCTGGTTGCAGGATGCCGACTGGGCCGAAGTGATCGACCAGCTCAACATCGCATTGCGTCCGGCCGCGGCGTGAAGCCGCAAGTCCTAATACAAATTCTTCTTCGCATCATGATCCAGCGCCAGGTTGATCAGCTTGGCCGGGACGAATAGCTTGTACTGATCCTTGGCAATCTGCCCCAAGGTGGGAAACTCCTTCCGGTTGATCTGCTTGTCCGCATTCCACAGCTCCGAGCGCCGCAACGCCTTGGAGCAATGCATGTACACCTCCTTCACTTCCACCACGATCACTGCGCGAGGCTGCTTGCTTTGGTGCACGAAGCGCTGCATGAGGTTCTCATCCAGGGTAATGGACGCCACGCCGTTGATGCGCAGCATTTCATGAATGCCCGGCAGGAAGAACAGCATGCCCACACCGGGCGAAGCAAGGATGTTGGTCAGCGTATCCAGCCGGTTGTTGCCTGGCCGGTCAGGAAAGGCAATGTGCCGGTCATCCAGCACATGGACGAACCCCGGTTCCCCGCCGCGCGGCGAAAGGTCGCCCAGGCCCTCCTGCCCATGCGAGCTGATGCAGAAAAAGGGCGATAGTCCGATAAACCTGCGGCTATATTCGTCCAGCCCGGGCAATGCCTTGTCGCGGATGGCTTTGGCTGGCTCATCGTAAATAGTCCTGAGCTCCGATAGGGAGGAAATGGCAGTAATGCCGGACAATGACATGGCATGCTCCTGGGTAAAAGTGATTGCATGGGAGATTGACCGTAGTTTATCACGATGTTAATAATTCTTATTTGCGACAATCGCGGCGAATTGTCAATCCATGCTGACAGTTCATATTCATATCCACGATGAGTGCAACACTGAAATGACAATCTGTCGTGTGGAGCAGCTATACAGCCATTACCGTGGCTAGCTGCATAATTGGCTGCGCGGGATCAGGATGGAGAAGTCGTTCTGAGCGCCGTGCGGCCGTGCGGTATGTCAAAGCTCTATCCTGGGCTTATGCGGTGCGTTCTTGGTCAACCTATCCCATAACCAGCGCGGGATAATGCGCAGGATGCGCGCTACCCAGCCCATCTGCCAGGGGATGACGACAAAGCGCTTGCGTCGGGCGATGGCGTGGGCAAACTTTGCTGCGGCAATATCGACGTCCATGAGGAAGGGCATGCGATAACCGTTGACGTCTGTCATCGGGGTGCGGATGTAGCCTGGGGCGATGGTGGTGACGGCGATGCCGTGGTGCTGCATCTCGGTACGCAGGCTTTCGAGATAGGTGATGGTTGCGGATTTCGAGGCGCTGTAGGCGCCGGCCCCCGGCAGGCCGCGTATGCCCGCGACGCTGGCGATGCCGACCAGCTGGCCTTGCAGGCCGGATGCCCGTATGGCGGCGATGAAGGGCTGGAAGGTATGTACCAGTCCAAAGACGTTGATCTCGAACACAGTATGGAAAGCTTCGATGTCTTCAGCTTCAGCGGTCAACGTGCCGCGGCTGACGCCGGCATTGGCGATGACGATATGCGGCACGCCCGCGGCCTGGATGAACGCCTGGGCAGCACCCTGCATGGCGTGGGCGTCACGCACATCCACCTGATAGGGCAGGCATTGCCCGGCAGGAAATTCTGCGGCGAGTGATTCCAGCAGGGTCGATCTGCGGGCAGTAACGCCGACAATTGCGCCCTGCCTGAGGTAGTGCCGGGCAAGCGCCAGGCCGATGCCGCTGGAGGCGCCGGTAATAAAAACCCGCTGGCCGGCAGCGGGTGTGGACGTGTGCAGCATCGCGACAGTTGGGAAATTACTTGGCGCCGCCGCTCTTTTCCTTGCGCACGTTCTCGATGAGGTAGTCGGCGACCTTGAGCACGTTCTGGTTGCCCCCCGCCATGGAGCTGGAGGTGATGTAGCGGCCGTCAATGATGATGGCAGGCACGCCAGTGGCACCGGAATCGCGGAAGGTGTTCATCGCGCGCACGACATTGTTGTTGGTGGAGAATGAGTTGAACGCTTCTTCCACTTTCTTGCGGTCCTGTCCGCCTTGCTTGGTGATCCAGTCGATCAGTTGCGCTTCCACTGTCGGGTTGACGGTGCGGGCCTTGTGAATGGCGTCGAACAGCTGGTTATGCAGCTTCTCGGTCAGGTTGAGGGCTTCCAGCGCATAAAACGCCTTGCCGGCAGGCGCCCAGTCTGGACGAGGGACGCCGGGAACGCGCTTGAAGTAGACATCCTGCGGCAGCTTCTTCACCCAGGTCGCCAGGCTTGGTTCCAGGTGGTAGCAATGCGGGCAGCCGTACCAGAAAATTTCCAGCACTTCGATCTTGGCCGGGTTGTCGGTCTTGATGGTCTTGGCTGTCTGGTTGAATTCGTTACCCAGTTGCGGATCCGCCATGGCCGTTGCAGATACCAGCAGCATCAAGGCAGCGAGAAGCTTTTTCATATCATGTCCTTACGATCGAGTTTAGGTGGTTAACGTTGTGCAAATTGTTCTGGATGACCTAAGGGAAATAGATCCTAACTTATTGTCCAGGGCTATTCACTTTGATCAAATCCGCCTTGAAGCCGTTTTGCGCAAGATCAGACTTGGCGCTATTGATTTGGTTCAGGTCGGCGAACGGGCCGACGCGCACGCGGTGCCACACGCCCTTGCCGGGGATCGTGGCCGTCTGCACGATGGCTTCTTGCCCCAGCAATGCCAGCTTGGCCTTCATGTTGTCGGCCTCTTGCTCGGTCTGGAACGCCCCGACCTGCAGGAAATAGCTTTCCTGCGTTTGCGCGGGGGCCGGGTCAGCCTCCTTCTGCTTTATTTCCTGCTCCGTTACCTGGCTTTCGGTGCCAGGCAGGATGGTATAGAAATCGAAACGCGGCTTTTCGCTGCCGGATTGTCCATTGCCGGCTTCATTGGTTGGCTTACTTTCCGACTTGGGCAACGCGATCTCGCCTGGCTCCAGCTTGGGCTTGCCTACCTTGTCCGAAAACGGGCTGTCGCTCTTCATGACGACGATGGCGACACCGACGGAAATGCCGACACCTAATAGCAGACCGACCAGCAAACCGGTGAAAAACGGGCTGCCTTTGCTGTTGCCGCTGGAGCTCGATTTGCGCTGTGCTGGCTTGTAGTCTCGACTCACGATAATTCCTCTTCCTCTTTCATTCATGTCCTGGCAGGCCTTGCATGGAGGCCTGCCTAGCGACTTGACTCAGGTTGCGATGGTTCCCCGTCAACAATCAATTCTTAAGCAATGCTTGAAGTTTACATCTTCGCTTACATTTTTTCTGGCGCGCTCACGCCGAGCAGTTCCAGGCCATTGCGCAGCACCTGGCGCGTGGCGCTGACCAGTGCCATGCGCGCTGCGGTGATATCGGCATTTTCCACCAGGAATTTATGCGCGTTGTAATAACTGTGCAGGTCGCCGGCGAGATCCTTGAGATAGGTCGCCACCATGTGCGGCGCCAGTTCCTGCGCGGCATTGGCAACCAGCTCGGGAAATTCGCCCAGGCGCTGCATCAGCACGGCTTCGTGCTCGGTATCCAGCGGGCTGAGGTCGGCCTGGGCCAGGCTGGCGATGTCGCCGCCCCATTCGTTCAATACGCTGCAGATGCGCGCATGGGCATACTGGATGTAATAGACCGGGTTGTCGTTGCTCTGGGCGCGGGCGAGGTCGATGTCGAACACCAGTTGCGAATCGGCGCGGCGCGCGGCCAGGAAGTAGCGTGTGGCATCGCAGCCGACTTCCTCGATCAGGTCGCGCAGCGTGACGTAGCTGCCGGCACGCTTGGAAATCTTCACCTCCTCGCCGCCGCGCATCACGGTGACCATCTGGTGTAGCACGTATTCCGGCCAGCCTTTGGGAATGCCGACATCGAGCGCCTGCAAGCCGGCGCGCACGCGGGTGATGGTGCTGTGATGGTCGGCGCCCTGCTCGTTGATCACGCGTTCGAAGCCGCGCTGCCATTTGTCGAGGTGGTAGGCCACGTCGGGGACGAAGTAGGTATAGCCGCCCTCGCGCTTGCGCATGACGCGGTCCTTGTCGTCGCCGAAATCGGTAGTGCGCAGCCAGAGGGCGTCGTCCTGCTCGTAGGTGTGGCCGCTCTTGACCAGGTTGCCGACAGTACTTTCCACTTTGCCTTCGCGATAGAGCGCGGACTCGAGCGAGAACACGTCGAAATTGATCTTGAACGCCTTGAGGTCGAGATCCTGCTCGTGGCGCAGGTAGGCCACGGCAAACTGGCGGATCGCCTCGGCGTCCTCGGCGTCGCCCTTGCCGGTAACGGCCTGGTCGTCGGCGGTGACGGTTTCCTTCGCCATGTAGGCGGCCGCGACATCGGCGATGTAGTCGCCGCGGTAGCCGTCTTCCGGCCAGGCGGCATCGTCAGGCGTGATGCCCTTGCAGCGCGATTGCACGGAGATGGTGAGGTTGTCGATCTGTGCGCCGGCATCGTTGTAGTAGAACTCGCGCGTGACCGCCCAGCCGTTGGCGGCGAGCAGGCGCGCGAGACAGTCGCCGACTGCGGCGCCGCGCCCGTGGCCGACATGCAGCGGCCCGGTCGGGTTGGCGGAAACGAACTCCACCTGCACCTTGCGTGCCTGCCCTGCGTCGTTGCTGCCGTATTGCGCGCCCTGGCGCTGGATTTCGCGCACCACCGCTTGTTTGGCGGCGGGGCTCAGGTAGAAGTTGATGAAGCCTGCGCCCGCGATCTCGACCTTGGCGACGTATTCGGAAGCGGGCAATGCCTTGATCAGGGATTCGGCAATCGCGCGCGGATTCTGGCGCAACGGCTTGGCCAAGGTCATGGCGAGGTTGGTGGAAAAGTCCCCATGCTGCGTGTTCTTGGGACGCTCAAGCTGGATGGCGCTGGTGCCCGCGTCGGCAGCTAGGCTGTTTGCGGCGACCTGCAGTAATTCGGTAAGATGTGCTTTCAAGGCGAGCGACGAACGTGAATAAAAGCATTATTTTAACCTACTGCAAGCTTGCACTGATATGCAATTGTCGAACTTCGTCATGCGGACGGCAGATGATGGGGACGGCATGAGCCAGCATTCTTCCGATATGCATATCCTCAAAGTCGCGCTGGATGTCCCGCTGGACGTCGTGTTCGATTACCGTAGCGATGTGCCTGTGCAGGTTGGGCAGCGCGTCGTCGTGCCATTCGGCTCGCGCAAGCAGGTGGGCGTGGTGGTCGATATTGCAGCCGCCAGCGATATCGCCCCGGCCAAGCTCAAGTCCATCATCCGGCATTTCGACCACGAGCCCGTGCTCGACAGCGAATTCTTCTCGCTGCTGAAATTCTGCGCCGATTACTATCAATATCCTTACGGGCAGGCCCTGCTTTCGGCACTGCCCGCGCGCCTGCGCCAGACCGAGCCGGCGCAGGCGAGGCAGCAGTTCTGCTATTGGCTCAACGCTGCCGGCCAGGCCGCCGACGTGGCGTCCATTCCGGCGCGGCAAACGATACAGCGCCGGATTTTCACCGCATTGCGCGAGCATGGCCGCCTGAACGAGGCGGAACTGGCGGAACTCAGTCCGGGTTGGCGCAAGGGGCTGGCGGCCCTGCGCGAACAAGGCTGGATAGAGGAAGAGCAAGTCTATGCAGGCTTGAGTTCGACATTGCACGCCTCCAATGTGCAGCCTAAGCTGAACGACGAACAATCCCATGCCGTGCACAGCATCCTGCAGCAGCGGGATACGTTCAAGCCATGGCTGCTGCACGGCATCACCGGCAGCGGCAAGACCGAGGTCTACATCCGCCTCCTGCAGGCGGTGCTGGAGGGCAATCACGACCAAGCGCTGGTGCTAGTGCCGGAAATCAACCTCACGCCGCAGCTGGAGGCGCGGTTCCGCACCAGGTTGCCGCAATATCCGTTGGTCACGCTGCATAGCAATCTCAGTGAAAGTGAGCGCTTGCAAAACTGGCGTCTGGCGCAAACCGGTGCGGCACGTATCGTGATCGGTACGCGCCTGTCGGTTTTCGCTCCCCTGCCCAGACTCAAGCTCATGATCGTGGACGAGGAACACGATACTTCCTACAAGCAGCAGGACAGCATGCGCTACCACGCGCGTGATGTGGCGCTGGTGCGCGCGCAACGCCGCAATATCCCCATCGTGCTGGGTTCGGCCACTCCGGCGCTGGAAACCTGGCATAACGCCCAGAGCGGCCGCTACGGCATGCTCAGCATGCAGCAGCGGGCGGTGAGCCAGTCGCAGCTGCCGCGGGTGAATTGCGTGGACGTTTCCCGCGTGCAGATGCAAGAAGGCTTGTCGCCGCAACTGGTCAAAGCCTTGAAAACCCGCCTGGAGCGGGGCGAACAGAGCCTGCTCTTCATCAACCGCCGCGGTTATGCACCCGTGCTGCTGTGCAACGCCTGCCATTGGATCGCGCCCTGCATGCGCTGCAGCAGCAGGCTGGTGGTCCACTTGCGCCAGGGTTTCCTGCGCTGCCATCATTGCGGCCACGAGCAAAAAATCGTGCGGCAATGCCCGAGTTGCGGCAATGCCGACCTCCACCCCACCGGGAACGGTACGCAGCGCCTGGAGGAAACCCTGGCCAAGCTGCTGCCAGAAGCGCGCGTATTGCGGGTCGACCGCGACAGTACGCGCCGCAAGCATGCCCTGAGCGAGATGCTGTCCGCGGTGCATGAGGGAGAGGTGGATATCCTGGTGGGGACGCAAATGCTGGCGAAAGGCCACGATTTTCCCAACCTGACTTTGGTGGGTGTGCTCGATACCGATAGCGCCCTGTTCAGCCCGGATTTCCGCGCCGCCGAGCGATTGTTTGCCCAGCTCATGCAGGTCGCGGGGCGAGCGGGCCGGGCGGATAAGCCAGGCGAGGTATTGATCCAGACCACCTTCCCTGAGCATCAATTGTTCAACGCCTTGCGCGGCCAGGATTACGCAGCTTATGCCGCCGGCCTGTTGCAGGAGCGCGAAATCGCCCAGTTCCCGCCCTACGAATTCCTGGCCTTGATCAAGGCTGAGGCCAACGAATACGGCCCTGTGCAACGCTTCCTGCAATTTGCTGCCGATGCCGCACGCGAGCTGGGCACCGACGCGCTGGTGTACGACCCGGTCCGGCCGCAGATGGAGCGCTTGAAAGGCATGGAGCGCGGGCAACTGCTGTTCCAGGCCGCAACCAGGCAAGCTCTCCAGGTGGTCCTGAGGCAGCTCACGCCGCAATTGCGCGCGCATCCGCTCAGCAACAAGATACGCTGGGCGGTGGACGTGGACCCGCAGGAGTTCTAGCCCGTGTCCAGCAAGCGCATAGCTCTGGTGATGATCGCCCGCAACGAGGCACACTCGATAGCGCGCTGCCTGCTAAGCGCCCAGCCATGGGTGGATGAGATGATCGTGCTCGATACCGGCTCGCAGGATGAGACCGTCACCATTGCCGAGTCGCTGGGCGCCAAAGTGCATCCGTTTATCTGGTGCGATGATTTTGCCGCTGCCAGGAACGCGGCGTTGGAATTATCCAGCGCTGATTGGAACCTGGTGCTGGACGCGGATGAGTGGATTATCTCCGGCGGTGAGGCATTGGCCGCATTACGGCATTGCAACGAGGAGGTGATCGGCATATTGCGCCGTGACGATGAGGCCGAGGTGGACGGGGGGCTACAGGTTGCCAGCGTGTGGATATCCCGCATCCTGCCGCGCCACGTGCGCTATGCCGGGCGTATTCACGAACAGCCGGTCTGTCCCGGCATGCCGAGACGGCAACTGGCTCTGGTCGTCGGACATGACGGCTATTTGGAGCAGAACAAGGCGGCCAAGCAGGGGCGCAACGAGGCTTTGCTGCGGTTGGAACTGGCATCGAACCCGGAGGATGCCTACCTCAATTACCAGCTAGGCAAGGAACTGGAAATCTACGCGCATTTTGCCGAGGCGGTGCCGTTTTACGAGAAGGCGTTGCTGCGTACCGGAGCCAATGCCGCCTGGCGGCACGACCTGGTGGTGCGCAGCCTGTTCAGCCTGAAGAAGGCAGGCCGTTTCAGTCAGGCTGTCGACTTGGCTGAAGCGGAGATGCCGCATTGGCAGCATTCTCCCGACTTCTTCTTTGCGCTCGGCGACGTCCTGCTGGACTGGGCAATTGCCGATCCTTCGCAAGCCGAGGCCCTGCTGCCAATGATCGCCTCAAGCTGGGAAAGATGCCTGGAAATCGGCGACAACTCCACCCTCAACAGCACAGTAGTCGGCAGGGGCAGCTTCCTGGCTGCCAAAAACCTTCACGCCTTTCACCTTAGCCTGGGACAGGCGGACCAGGCTGAATACTTCGCCAACCTTGAACGCGAGCTGCTGCGGCAACGCAGTGTTTAGTTCTTGCCGCATTTTTCAGGCTTGACGGTTTCGATCTCGGATACCACGCCCTTGTCATGCTCCACCTCGACACAGGCGCCTACCACCAACGGGCCTTGATCGGGATCGATATCGGTCTTCTCGGTGACTTCCACCTGTTGACCGCTGATGGTCCAGATACCTAGGTTGCCTGCTGGGCGCGCGTCGATACGTCCGACGAATTCTTTATCCGCCATGGCGGGGGTGCTGACCAGCAGAGTACTGACGGTGAGGAGGGAAATAGTGCTGAATAGATTGGCGAGCTTCATGTTGTTATCCTTTCTTGATGTTGAGCTTGGATGAAAGCAAGCTTAACCATTGGAATATCGCCACCGTATCGGAATCAGGCTGATCTTGATGTAGGACTCCTGCCGAGGCGTTATCAATTTCTGACAGCAAATTGAATGGCTTAGTACCAAGTTGAATGGCGCTTTTGTCATTCCCATGCCTGCTGCTTATCAAGCCGGTGTATGGAGCGCATACTTGACCCTATTCATTGATCGATAGGAGTCACCATGCAACTCAACCTGGAAAATAAGTTGGCGCTCGTGACCGCATCCTCCGCCGGGATCGGCCTGGAGATAGCGAAATCGCTGGCAAGGGAAGGGGCGCGGGTCATCATCAACGGGCGCAGCCAGGCCAGTGTGGACAAGGCGATCAGCCAGGTGCGGCAGGATGTGCCGCAAGCTGATATGCTGGGGCTGGCGGCGGATAACGGCACGCTGGAAGGCACACAGGCGACGCTAGCGCAATTCCCGGAAGTCGATATCCTGGTGAACAACCTGGGTATCTACGAAGCGGTCGGCTTTTTCGACGAGACGGATGCCGCCTGGCAGCATTTGTTTGAAGTGAACATCATGAGCGGCGTCAGGCTGGCCAGGCACTACCTTGGCAAGATGCTGGAAAACAAGGCCGGGCGCATTGTGTTCATCTCGAGCGAGTCCGGCGTCACGCCTGCCCCTGAAATGGCGCATTACAGCGCCACCAAGACCATGCAGCTCGGGATTTCGCGCTCACTGGCGGAGTTGACCAAACAGACGGCGGTGACGGTGAATGCCGTACTGCCCGGCCCCACCCGTACTGAGGGCGTGGAGAAATTCATCCAGGATATTTATCCAGGCATCAGCCTGGAGGAAGCGGAAAAGAAATTCATCAGTGAAAACCGCCCTACTTCGTTGATCGGCAGGTTGATCGACCCGGCGGAAATAGGCGACATCGTGGCATTTGTCTGCAGCGAGCGAGCCGCCGTGATTAACGGCGCCACTATACGTGCAGAGGGCGGATTGATCCGCTCCGCTTTTTGATTAGGCAGGTGCCAAGTGAGAAATCGGTAGGAAGATACCCGGGCGTAGGCCCGGGTATTGATAGGAGTTAGTGCTCGGCGGAATGTTCTTCCTGATGCTCGGCAGCGGCTTCGCGCGCCTTCTCGATAGCGTCTTCAGCAGCGTCCTTTGCGTCGTCGACCGCTTCCTCGGCCCTGTCGGCAGCGTGTTCCGCATGCTCCTGGGCTTGCTCTACGGCTTCCGCAGCGGCAGCTTCAACATTCTCTTCTTCCTTGTTGCTGCAACCTCCCAGCGCCAGGCTGGCAAGGAAAATGGCAAGGACGGACGTTGATAGTAATTTCATCTGAATCTCCTGTTGATGTTATTGGGGGATACGTAGGGTCTGGCCCGGATAGATTTTATCGGGATGGTTCAGCATGGGCTTGTTCGCCTCGAAAATCTTCATGTAGGCATTGGCGTTGCCGTAGTGCTCCTTGGCAATCTTGGACAAGGTATCGCCGCGTACCACGGTGTAGAACACGGGGGCGGTTTCTGCCGCAGTGACCTTGAGGTTGTCCACGACATCGCTGACGCCGTTGATGTTGCCGCAACAGAGCAGAATCTTTTCCTTGATCTCCTGGGTGGCCGCAGTGCCGCTGACCGTGACCTTGCCCGTGGCGCCGTCGAAATCCACCTGCAGGCCGTCTGCGTCAAGCTCCATTTTGTGGATGTAGTTGAGTATGGCCTTGCTGGCCTCGGCATTGGCGGAAGCTACCGGATTTTCGGTTTTTGACTCGACGGCGGGGTGGGTGCCAAACAGCTTTTCGCCGGCGTCCTTGATGAATGAAATCAAACCCATTTGCTTATCTCCTTGTTGTTATGAAGTCGTGACAAACGAAACGCGTTAATAGTTCATCTTACTCCCATATTGCGGGAGATGGCGGCCGCGAATGTCATTTTTTGTCAATCGCGGCCATGGGGTATTAATGGGCTCTTACAGGTGGTATTTGCTGCTGATGGCATGCACCGCCTTGATCATGGCCTCCGCATTCTCGGGCGGGGTGAATTGCGTGATGCCGTGGCCGAGGTTGAAGACATGGCCGCTGCCTATGCCGTAATCGGCGAGAATGCGTGCGGCTTCCTTTTCCACTGCTGCAGGGGTGGAAAGCAGGATGGCGGGGTCCATGTTGCCTTGCAGGGCGACCTTGCCGCCCACGCGCTTGCGCGCTTCGCCCAGGGAGACCGTCCAATCCAGCCCCAGTGCGTCCGCGCCGGTTTCCGCCTGGGATTCGAGCCAGAGCCCTCCGCCCTTGGTGAATACGATACTGGGCACGGCGCGGCCTTCGTTTTCCTTGGTCAACCCGCTGACGATCTGCTTCATGTACTGCAGCGAGAACTCCTGGTAGGCATGGTGGGAAAGCGCCCCGCCCCACGAGTCGAATATCATCACGGCCTGTGCGCCGGCGGCAATCTGCGCATTGAGGTAGTCGGTGACGGCCTGGGCCGTTACCGACAAGATATGGTGCAGCAGGTCCGGCCGGGCGTAGGCCATCTGCTTGATGGTGAGGAAATCGGTGCCGCCGCGGCCTTCCACCATATAAGTCGCCAATGTCCAGGGGCTGCCGGAAAAACCGATCAAGGGCACGCGGCCATCAAGCGCACGGCGGATCTGGCTCACGGCGTCGGTGACATAGCGGAGCTCGCTGCCGATGTCCGGCACGGCAAGCTTGCGGATGTCGCTTTCCTCGAGCAATGTGCGCTCGAACTTGGGGCCCTCGCCTTCCTCGAAATACAGCCCCAAGCCCATTGCATCGGGAATGGTGAGGATATCCGAGAATAAGATGGCGGCATCGAGCGGGAATCGGTCCAGCGGCTGCAGGGTGACTTCGGTCGCCAGGTCCGTGTTCTTGCACAGGTCCATGAAGCTGCCTGCTTTTTTGCGCGTTTCGCGGTACTCCGGCAGGTAGCGCCCTGCCTGGCGCATCATCCAGACCGGGGTGTAAGGCGTACGCTGGCGTTGCAGTGCGCGGAGGAAAACGTCATTTTTCAGTGAAGTCATTACGGCTGATCCTGTCAATCAAGGCTTTATTCTAATGGCATAAGCGAGGCAAGGGCTATTAATGGAGCTCATGCCCAGGCAAGGCGGAAACGACTTGTGCCGCCAGGCGGTCGGGATGGTCGGTGCCGTCCAGGCGCAGGACCGGCAATGACTGCTGTGCAAGCCAGTTTTCATGTCGCGCCAAATTTCGCCCGGTATGGCCGGGTCCGGGCGATTCGTACTGAGATGCCCATTCGGCAAACGCAAGGTGCGCCTCGTACATGTCGCCGCCCGGCGCTATGCGTTCTCCATGACGTTGTTTTTCACGCTTTCTTAGCCTGTCCATGCGCACCGCATGGGGCGTGACCACAAACACGATCAGGCTGGCATGCTCGATCAGGGCGTCGCCCCAGCCATCGAACGAGCCGGCCAGGATCCAGCCATCCTCGCCCAATGCGTCGCGGATCAGGCTGACGCGCTCTTGCGGAGGGCGTTTGAGCGAAAAAGGCGGGTCGGTGGGCAGCCAGTAGAACTGGTCCACATCGATATGCGGCAGCCCTAACTGCCGTGCAAGCGTAGCGCCCAGCGTCGTGACGCCGGCACATGACGCACCCGTGATATAGATGCGCGGCCGGTTGGTCATTGGGCGTTGATACGGCTGAATACGCTTTCCGCTGCGGCAATGGTCTGGTTGATATCCGCCTCGCTGTGTGCGATCGAGACAAAACCGGCTTCGAAAGCGGATGGCGCCAGGTAAACGCCCTCTTCCAGCATGCCGTGGAAGAAGCGGTTGAATGCGTGTTTGTCCGCCTGCATCACCTCGGCGAAGCTGGCGGGGCATTCGGCGCTGAAATAGACGCCGAACATGCCGCCGACGCTTTGTGCACTGAACGTGACGCCGGCATCGCGTGCCGCCTGGGCCAGGCCGTCGGTGAGTTGGCGTGTTTTCGCGGAAAGCGCTTCATGAAAGCCGGGCCGCTGCAATTGCTTCAATGTCGCCAGGCCGGCGGCAACGGCGACCGGGTTGCCGGACAAGGTGCCTGCCTGGTACACCGGCCCCAGGGGCGCGAGGAAGGCCATGACGTCGGCACGGCCGCCGAAGGCACCCACCGGCAGGCCGCCGCCGATCACCTTGCCGAGCGTGGTGAGGTCGGGCTTGATGCCGAACAATTGTTGTGCGCCGCCCAAGGCGACACGGAAGCCGGTCATGACCTCGTCGAAAATCAATAGAGTGCCGGATTGGGTGCAGAGCGAGCGCAATGCGGCCAGAAATTCCGGCGTAGGTCGCACCAGGTTCATGTTGCCTGCCACCGGCTCGAGGATGACGCAGGCGATCTCTTTGCCTAGCTCCTCGAACAACTGCACCAGCGCCTGCACATCGTTGTAGGGCAAGGTCAATGTATGGGCAGCCAGCTCGGGCGGCACGCCGGCAGAGCTGGGCTGGCCGAAAGTGAGCGCTCCCGAACCTGCCTTGACCAACAGGGAGTCGGCATGGCCGTGGTAGCAGCCCTCGAACTTGAGAATCTTGCTGCGGCTGGTGAAGCCGCGCGCCAGTCTGATGGCGCTCATGGTGGCTTCCGTCCCCGAGCTGACCAGCCGCACTTGCTCCATGCTGGGGACAAGCTGCGTGATCAGTTGCGCCATTTCCAGCTCCAGCGCGGTCGGCGCGCCGAAGGACAGGCTGTTGGCGGCGGCGGCCTGCACCACGGCAACCACGTCAGGTTGGGCATGGCCGAGGATCATCGGGCCCCAGGAGCCAACGTAGTCGATGTATTCCTTGCCGTCTTCGTCCCACAAGCGGGAACCAAGGCCGCGCTTGAAGAACACCGGCGTGCCGCCTACCGAGCCGAAGGCGCGCACCGGCGAGTTCACGCCGCCCGGGATCAGGGTTTGGGATTGTTCGAATAATTGCTGGTTTCTGCTCATGGCCTGGCTCTAACTGAAAAGTTGGTTGAATTGACTGGCTTGTGTCTTGATGTCGGGAGCGTTCCACAATGCCCCGATCACGGCGACGGCATCGGCGCCTGCGCTGATGATGCTGGCGGCATTCTCCAGATTGATGCCCCCTATGGCAACGACTGGCAAACCGAGTTCACGCGCCTTGGCGAACAAGGCGAGGTCGGCGCGTGGCGCGTTTGGCTTGGTGGAGGAAGGAAAACATGCGCCGAAGGCGACGTAATCCGCGCCCAGGCCGGCGGCCTGCCGGGCTAGGCCGAGGTTGTTGTAGCAGGAGGCGCCGATGATCTTGCGTTGGCCCAATGCCGCCCGTGCGGCGGCAATATCGCCGTCGTCTATGCCCAGGTGCACGCCGTCCGCATCCAGCCTGGCGGCAAGCTGGACGTCATCATTGATGATGAGGGGCACCTGGAAACGGCGGCACAAGGCCAGGAGCGCGCTGGCCTGGGCGTGGGCCTGTTCGCCGGAAACTCGCTTGTTGCGGTATTGCAGCACCCCGGCTCCTCCGGCGAGGGCAGCCTCGCAGATGGTCAGCAGCCTGGGCGTGTCGGTTTCATCCGGGGTGATGGCATACAGTCCGTGGATTGCCGGGAGGTTATTCCGCGTCATCGGATTCTTCGCGTGCCCAGAACAAGCGGTCGGGGATGTATTGCCCCATGCCGGGACGGAAGGCGTGGCGCAGCGAGTGCCAGGTATATTCTTGCGCCTCCGCGATGGCTTCCTCCATGCCCAGCCCGTGCGCCAGGCAGGCGGCGATCGCCGAGGCCAGCGTGCAGCCGGAGCCGTGGTAGCTTCCCGGCAGGCGCTCGCAAGGATAGGAGCGCAATAGCTTCTGCGAGCCGTAAAGATTGTTGACGACTTGCGGCGAGCGTTCGTGCGTGCCGGTAATCAGGACATATTCAGGCCCGAGCGCCAGCAGGCGCTCCGCCACCTCTTCGATAGAGGCATGTTCGCTTTCGTCGGTAAAGTCCCCGGTGAATGCCAGCCGCCGTGCTTCCAGGCTGTTCGGCGTGAGCAGCGTCGCTTGCGGGAACAGCAAATCTATCATCGCCTCCTGCATGGCTTCGTTGGCCAACTCGTCGCCACGGCCCGAAGACAGGATCGGGTCTATCAGCAACGGCACATCGGGGTAGTCCGCAACGATCTCGGCAATCACGGCGATATTTTCCACGCTGCCCAGCATGCCGAGCTTGAAGGCCGATATCTGCATATCTTCCAGGATGGTGCGCGCTTGTTCGTTGATGAGTTCCGCGTCCAGGGGGACGACATTTTCCACTCCTACCGTATCCTGTACGGTGACCGCCGTGACGACAGACAAGGGGTGGCAGCCGATGCTGGCCAATGCCAAGAGATCTGCCTGCAGGCCTGCGCCGCTGCTCGGGTCGGTAGCGGCAAAGGTGAGTACGCTGGGAGGCATGAGGTTGATTGTTTCCATGGCGGAATCCTGTCAGATGGATAAACGGGCTCGAACAGGCAAATGACTGGACGGGCCGATGTTAGAGCCGCTGACAAAACCCTTCTGTCGTCGTTGCTCTGCCTTGCCGTACTCGTTGTACTGTCTGTGGCAGAGCGCCTAGCCAGAATCACTGCGCCGGGTTTTGTTAGAAGCTCTTAATTCAAGAGGCCTATTCTAGCCTAATCACTCCTGAAAGAAGAGGGTTGGGTTGCAACGGGCAGATCGGGATGCCGGGTGACGCGCATCATTGTGGATTCCGGAGGAAATATATGGAAAGCAATAGACGCACTTGATTAAGCCATATTAGAAAAATGGTTTTGCCTGATCGCGGCAAAGCCTTTTAGAATAAAAAGACATCGACCACTGAAAGGCCATTGCCCATGCCGCAATCCAGCCAGAATGATGCAGTTGCCGCACCGCCATGGCATGCGCTCAAGTCGAGCGAGGTGCTTGAGCGCGTGCAGTCCAGCCCAGAGGGCCTGAGCAGCAGCGAGGCCGAAAAGCGGTTGCAGGAGCACGGGCGCAATGAATTGCCTGCCCCGCGACGGCAGCATCCCGTCATGCGCTTCCTGTCGCAGTTCAACAATGCCTTGATCTATTTCATGTTGTCCGCGGCGGTGATTGCATTCTTTCTTGAGCATGCCGTCGATTCGGCAGTGATACTCGCCGTGGTGCTGATCAACGCGATTGTCGGGTACATCCAGGAGGGCAAGGCCGAACAGGCGCTGGATGCCATACGCAACATGATGGTGCCGCATGTCACGGTATTGCGTGATGGACACCGCCAGCACCTGGACGTGGCCGACCTGGTGCCCGGGGACGTGATCGTGCTCGAGGCGGGCGACAGCGTGCCTGCGGACGCGCGTTTGCTCAAGGCGCGGCAGCTTTCCAGCGAGGAGGCCATCCTGACCGGCGAATCGGTCCCGAGCCAGAAGCAGGAGCAAGCCGTGGCAGAGGACGCCGACCTGGGGGACCGCCATTGCATGTTGTATTCCGGCACCATCGTGGCGGCGGGCCAGGGCCGTGCCGTGATTGTGGAAACGGGCAGCGCGACGGAAATCGGGCGCATCAGCAGCATGATTTCCAAGGTGGAAACCCTTGAGACGCCCCTCTTGCAGCAAATCAACCATTTCGGGCGCCTGTTCACATGGTTCGCTCTCAGCCTGGCCGTGGCGTTGCTCGCGTTTGCCAAGCTGGTGCAAAACTACAGCTGGATCGACGGATTCATGGTGGTGGTGGCGATCTCGGTCGGGCTGGTGCCCGAAGGCCTGCCTGCCGTGATTACCATCACGCTTGCGATCGGCGTGCAGCGCATGGCGAGGCACAACGCCATTATCCGCCGCCTGCCTGCGGTGGAGACGCTGGGCGCCACCTCGGTGATCTGCTCCGACAAGACGGGCACCCTCACGCGCAACGAAATGACAGTCAGGCGCCTGGTGGCAGGCAAGGCGCATTATCTGGTCGAAGGCACGGGGTATGTGCCCGAGGGCGAGATCAAGCCGCAGGACGGTGCGCCAGACCATGAGTGGGAGGGCCTGGTGCGGGCAGGCCTGCTTTGCAACGATGCCAAGCTGGAGGAAGAGTCCGGGCAATGGCATGTCCTGGGCGACCCGATGGAAGGCGCGCTGGTGGCGCTGGCGATGAAGGCAGGCAAGGATATCCAGCAGGAGCGCAACGCCTGGAAGCGGCTGGACGAGGTGCCTTTCGACAGTAAGCACAAGTTCATGGCGACGCTGCACCATCATGAGGAACACGGCACCTGGATGTTCATCAAGGGCGCGCCGGAAAGCGTGCTGGAAAGGTGCGGGCAGCCTGACCACGAGTACTGGGCGGAGCGCATCAGCGAGGCGGCACAGCATGGCGAGCGCGTACTGGGCTTTGCCGCCAAGCGCTGCGAGGACGGCAAGCAGCATCTCGAATTCAAGGACGTGGAGGGCAATCTGGAACTGCTGGGCGTCATGGGCTTCATCGATCCGCCGCGAGAAGAGGTGCTCGATGCCATAGCCAGCTGCCGTTCCGCCGGTGTCAAGGTCAAGATGATCACGGGCGACCACGCCGCCACGGCGCAAGCGATCGCCAAGCAGCTGCACCTGGCGGACGAGCCGGGCGTCATGACCGGGGCCGACCTTGACAAGGTGCCGGATGAGGAATTGAGCGCCGTGCTGGCGAAAACCAGCGTGTTTGCGCGCACCACGCCCGAGCACAAGCTGCGCATCGTCAAGGCCTTGCAGCAACAGGGCGAGGTGGTCGCCATGACAGGAGACGGCGTCAACGATGCGCCCTCCCTCAAGCAGGCCGACGTGGGCATCGCCATGGGCAAGAAAGGCACGGAGGCGGCCAAGCAGGCCTCGGAAATGGTGCTGGCGGACGACAATTTCGCCACCATCGTCTCTGCGGTGCATGCCGGACGCACGGTCTACGACAACGTGCGCAAGGTGATCGCCTGGACATTGCCGACCAACGGCGGCGAGGCGCTGGCGGTGGTGGTAGCGCTGCTGCTGGGCATGTCCTTGCCCATGACGCCGGCACAGATTCTCTGGATCAACATGGTGCTGACGGTGACGCTGGGGCTGGTGCTGGCGTTCGAGCCTTCCGAGCCCGACGTCATGGAGCGTCCGCCGCGCCCGCGCAATGCCGCCCTGCTTTCCCCTTTCCTGCTCTGGCGCGTGGGTTTTGTCTCGGTCTTGTTCACCATGGGCGTTTTCATTATTTTCGAATATGCCATGCGGCGCGAACTTGGCGAGGAAGTGGCACGCACCATGGTGGTGAATACCCTGGTGGTGCTGGAAATCTTCTACTTGTTTAATGTGCGCTACCTCAATGCCCGGTCGTTCAGCTGGCGCGGGCTGGTCGGCACGCCGATACTGCTGATCGCGCTTGCCGTGGTGATCGTGGCGCAGTTGGCCTTCACCTATGCCGCCCCCTTGCACGCCTTGTTCGCTAGCGCGCCGATTGACTGGAAAGACGGTCTCGTGATCATATTGATCGGTATTGTCTTCATGCTGGTGTTGGAATTCGAGAAAATGTTGATGCGAAAACGCGGCAAAACCAATGTGCTGGCAGAATCTTAAGGAAGGAAACCCTGGTGACGACAGAATTCAAGACCAAACGGCCACGCCAGTTGTTGTTGGCTACCGATCTCGGCGCGCGTTGCGACCGTGCGCTGGACCGCGCGGTGCAGCTTTCGCGGGAATGGCATGCTCCGCTGACGGTGGTGCATGCCTTTGAGCAGATAGAACCGATCGCAGACGAGCCTGGCTGGCGCCAGCCGCAAGATGCCGCCCTGGCGATCCAGGCCGAGCTGGAGGATGAGCTGGATGCGACCGGCCTGCCCGGCATCACCGTCCGCGTGCCGAAAGGCAAACCGAGCGCGGTGGTATTGAATGTAGCCGAGGAGGTGCAGGCCGAGCTGATCCTCACCGGAGTCAAGCGTGACGGGGCCTTCGAGAAGGCGCTGCTTGGGGATACCGTGACGGAGTTGGCGCGCCATTCCAAGGTGCCGGTGCTGGTAGTGAAGAAACGCCTGCGCAAGCCTTACGGCAAGATCGTCGTGGCAACCGACCTTTCCGAGTTGTCCCGTGCGGCGCTTGCCCGCGCTGTGGACTTGTTCGGGCCGGAAAACCTGGTGGTGTTCCACGCCTCCTTCGCCCATTTCGCCAGCCGCATGGATGACCGGGTGGCGTATGAGAGCGAGCTACGCAGCGACGCCATCCAGAACTGCCGTGACTTTATCCGCGACGTGGCGGGCGACGCGGCTGCCGTCAGCATCGAAGTGGTAGTGGAATATGGCGAACCAGACCTGCTGCTGGAGAAATATGTGCAGGACAAAAAAGTGGACCTGGTTGTCGCTGCAACCCGCGGCCGCAGCGGGCTGCTAGGCGTATTGTTGGGCAGCGTCGCCATCCGCATACTGGATAGCGTCGCTTGCGATGTGCTGATTGTGCGGAGCTGAGCCGGTCATGATCCAGGGCTTGACCAGACGGATTGGGGTTGCTTGCTTTACCCAATGTTTTGTTAGGTTTTATTAGCCGCTGTTTAGGTAATTCTGACAGGGTTTTCAGAGCATTGCCTATCCAGCCAGGCGTGGCGCACCCGTAAGCTGTAAGCTCATTTTGCAAGGAGCAATATCATGAGTCTTTCCCATGGAATCTTGCCCGGTATGCCGGTCATCTGTTCCCAGGGCGGCAAGTTCGCCACGGTGGACCATATGGAAGGCAGCAACCAGATCAAGCTGCAGAAGGATGAAAACGGCCAGCACCACTACATTCCGGTGAGCTGGGTGACTGCTACCGACAATGCCGAAGTCACGGTCGACCGCCCCGGCAAGCAGGCGATGCAGGACTGGTCCACTAGCCCATTGCCGGAGAAGTTTAGCTAGCAATAATTTTAGCGATTAGCTCACGGCCTATGGTCAGAATGAGTGGCTCCACTGTGCGCTCAATATGTTGACTTTGGAGGAGAATTCTCCTTGGATGTTGTGGCGCACAGCCCCCTCGCTACTGTTCTCCATGCTGGAGTCCTTCATGCGTAGATAGGCGTAGCCGACATCGATGGTATTGAAGGAATCCAGCTTCCAGCTTGCGCCAACCGCGAACCAGGTGCGGTCGGCATCCGGAATGCGCGGGGTGCGGTGGCTGGAGTTGGAGACCGGGGTCTGATCATATGCAACGCCTGCGCGTAGGGTGAGCTGGTCGTTATAGCGGTAGTTACCGCCTAGCGAAATCCGGTAGCTGTCGTTCCACTTGGTGGTAGTGACATTGTCATCCAGCGCGCTGTCAAATTGGATGCGCAATTCTTTGAAGCGGCTCCAGTTAGTCCAGGTGACATCGGCCAGCAATTCCACTTTGTCGTTTAATTGTTGTGCCAGGCTGAACGAGACGGTTTCGGGCATGGAAAGGTTGGCAGTAATATCCGAGTTACTCAGACGTGAGGCAAGTTGTGCGACTTGGTTGATTGCGGCGGAACGTCTAAAGCTCGCCTCGCCCTCCAACTTGTGTTTGATATGGGAACGGTAACTGGCTCCCAAAGTGATGTTTTCCCATGGTTTGTAAATCACGCCTAGGTTGAAACCCAAGCTGATGTCATCGCCCTTCATTTTGCTATAACTGTCGACGGCTGCATTACCGGCTTGACTCAAGCCACTGGGCGAACATACCCCTAATCCATTTAACGGACTGCCTAAGCACAGCGCGCTTGAATCTATTGCATTCGTGAGCTCAGCCTTGACGTATTGCAGGCTGATGCCGCCGCCAATCGACCATTTCTCTGACGGCTTGAATGAAAGGGCCGGGTTGACATTGACGGTTATCAATTCGGATTTCAAAGCTTGGTAGCGGCCTTTCCAGCCGTTGTCGTATTCCGAGGTCAGCCCATAAGGCACCGTAATCCCCAAACCAAACTTCAGGTCAGTGCTCAGGTCGCTGGCGAAATAGAAATTAGGTACTAGCTCCAGGGACGCGGCGTTACCGCCATTGTTGCCGGAAATTGGAGTTTGGGGCCCAGTAGGGTCAATATAGCTTGAGTTGGTATTACTGAGCTTGGCGCTAGGGAGAATGGCGCTGCCGCCCAACACGATCTGCCTGCCTGCAGGCAGCCATGAAAGGCTGGCCGGGTTGAAGAATTGGATGCTGGCGTCGTCTGCTCGGGCAGCCATGCCCGCATAGGCATTGCCGAACCCGGAAGCGCTTTGCTCAATCAGGGCAAAACCTGCCGCATGCGCCGTCATGTTCACTCCACTGCTGATTCCCAAAATCGACAAAAAGCATAAGCGCTTGATCATTTTTTTTATTTCCATCGGTGGTATTTGGCGTCAAGAGTGGATATTAACGGCAAAGTTTAAAGAATGTTGAATTTCTAATAATCAATCAGGCATTTACCTTGCAATACAATTGTGCTACGTCTGCGAGTGTAGTGTGATTTTTTTAACCTTTATGGGGAGTTCTTTATGAATGCCGTTGTTGATTTCAATCCTTTAAACACTGTTCAATTTGAGCAAGTACGTGCCCACTATGAGCCCGAGTTCGGTATTACATGGCTGTTTATGCAGCCCAACCCGCGGCCGTGCTTCAACCGGATTTGCATGAGCGAACTGCTGATGAACCAGACGCAGATCGAGGCATCGCATGCCAATCCGCTTCACCGTCCGCAGCAGGCTACAAACTACCTGGTGCTGGCGTCCGATGTGGAAGGCGTGTTCAACCTGGGCGGCGACCTGGCAACATTCAAGGAAGCCATTGAGAAGAAGGAAAGGAGCAAGCTGCTGGAATATGCCCATTTGTGCATAGACAACCTCTGGACCTTCTACAATATGCAGGCTCCGATCACCACGATTTCCCTGGTCAAGGGCCAGGCCATGGGAGGCGGATTCGAGGCTGCCTTGTCCGCGCATGTGCTGATCGCCGAGAAAGGCGCGCTCATGGGCTTGCCCGAGGTGTTGTTCAACCTGTTCCCCGGCATGGGGGCGATGAGCTTCCTGTCGCGCCGGATCGGATTGAGCGCCGCCGATAAGATGATCCGCTCGGGCAAGGTCTACACCGCCGAAGAGCTTTACGACATGGGGGTGGTGGACGTGCTGGCAGAAACCGGCCAGGGCGAGAAAGCGTTGCATGACTGGGTGCGCAAGACGCATAAGTCGCTGAACTCGTTCCAGGCGATCCAGAAGGCCAAGCAGCGCGTCAACCCGGTTACCAAGCAGGAGCTGCTCGACATCACGGAAATCTGGGTGGATGCGGCATTGCGGCTGACCGAGCGCAACCTCAAGGTGATGGAGCGCCTGGTGCGCGCCCAGAACACCAAGGTGGGAGATCAGGAAGAAGCCGTCAGGGCAGCAGGATGACAGCTAGCTCGAGGCAGCCTGCCGACTACTCAAGTAGTCGTTAATGGCTTGCGTGGCTGCCTCGAACTCTTTCTCGAGTTGATCCAGCATGATGGTGCCGCGGAAACGCAGCTCCTCAGGACTGGCTTTGTCCATCATATCCGCTTGTTTGCTCACGGTGACTGCACCGATGCTCAGGCTATTGCCCTTGAGCGCATGGCAAAACTCGTGCAGTTCGCCATAACGCTTGGCGCCGAGATTCTGCTTGATGACTTTGACCAACGCTCCACAGTCGGTGACGTACTTGCTTAGGAGGCGGGGTACGAACATGCTGTCCTGCCCGCCCAGCAGTTCCAGTTCCGACAGCGTCGCAGGCGACAATACGTCGTTTGCCTTTGCTGCTTCCTGCGGCGGAGCCGCATTCTTTTTCGCATAAAACTGTGCCACCTGGCCCGAAACCGGCAGGCCGCCCTTGAGGCTGGCTATCGTGTCGAACAACAGCTTGGTTTCGATCGGCTTGGTCAGGTAGGCGTCGAAGCCCGCCACTTCGGCTGCAGACTTGGTTTCCACCGTTGCGTCGGCAGTGAACAGGATAAACTTGGTTTCCCTGTCGTCCGGCCGCAGGAAGCGATACAGCTTCAGCGCGTCTATCCCATTCATTCCGGCCATATTGAGGTCGGATACCACAAGGTCGAATTGCTCGATTTCCAGCCTGTCCAGCAGCTCATCGGCATTGTCGACCACGGCGACATTGTGGCCGGGCAGTTGCAGTAGCTTGACGATGATGGTCTGGTTGGTGACATTGTCCTCGCAAACCAGGATCTTGAGCGGCTTGGTGGAGGGCTGGGGATTATTGTCGACCGCGGCAAGCGAAACGACAGGCGCAGGTGCGACGATTTCCAGCGTGAGGTCGAACCAGAACCGGCTGCCGACATTGAGGCCGCTGGTCAGGTGCAGCTCGCTGCCCAATGCTTCGACCAGGCGCTTGGCGATGGTGAGGCCTAGGCCGCTGCCGCCAAACTTGCGCGTGGTGGAGATGTCTGCCTGGGTGAAGCTTTCAAAAATGCGTTCGCGCTGCTCGTCGGAAATGCCGATGCCGGTATCGATAACCTCGATGCGGTATATGCCTTGGTCGGCGGTCGACTCCAGTGTGTGCACGGCAAGCGTGACCGAGCCGCGCTCGGTGAACTTGACGGCGTTGCCGACCAGGTTGGCCAGGATCTGCTGCAGGATGTAGGGATCACTCTTGACGCGTACGTCGTCGAGGTCGATGCTTTTTTCCAGGGTGATGCGCTTGTTGAGCGCCTGGCCCTTGAATACCTCGATGGTTTGCTCGGCCAGCTCGCGCAGGGAAAGCTCGGTTTTTTCCACTTGCAGCTTTTCCTGCTCGATCTTGGAAAAGTCCAGCACGTTGTTGAGCTGGGAGAGCAACAGCTTGGACGAGCTCTCGAGCGTGCGCAGCAGCTCGTCCTGCTCGTGGTTGAGCTGCGTGTTGCGCAACAGGGTGCTGATACCGATGATGCCGTTGAGAGGAGTGCGGATTTCGTGGCTCATGTTGGCGACGAAGCGGGTTTTCGCGTGGTTTGCGACCTCGGCTTTCTGCCTGGCCTCCTCGATGCGCGTGATCAGCGTGGCGACGTAGAGCGGCAACGCTACCAACATGAGCAACAGGCTGTAGCTGATGGCCCTGTGTTCCAGCCAGAACGGGTTGACGTTGATGGTATAGAGAAAGCCGATCACGCTCAGCGCCTGGGAGTGCAGCAGGTATTTCTTGCCGAAGCGGAAGCCGTTGCCGAAGGTCACCCAAAGGTATACCCCGACCAGGATGACCCCTAGTTCGCCGGTCATCGCCATGAACATGGTGGGCAGGCCGATATCCAGCCATGCGCCGGACAGCCTGCGCAAGGCGGCATGGCTTGTCGTGAACAGGATTAGCCCGATCAATACGAAGGACAGCACCTGGAACACCACCGTCATCGGGATGGCGAGCGGGAAGGCATGGCTGATGGTGTTGAGGCCGGTGACTTCGCGGTAGATCAGGAAGGACAGGAACGCCATGCACAGCCAGATGCGGATGATGGCCTGCTCAAGCTCCAGCGGGTCGCAATGCCTGCTCAGAGTCAGCCAGTACTGCCTGGCCCGCTTGAAGGGTTGCATCAATGACATATGCTGGTCGAGTATTAAAAGTTGGAAAGCGCTGCAATCGAGATTGCAGCTTCTATTATTCCGGTGCGTGTATTAGGTTGCGCTTAGATAAAGTTATATTCAAGTCCCCTGAAGGGGAAATTTGCAACTTTTAAACAGGCTCTTAGGAAGCATGACGCTTGTGAATTTCCTCGAACAGCATATGCACATCGGGTATGAGCTTGATCAATTCCGGGTCGAAATGCTTGCCGTTTTCTGCAATCAGGTATTCGATCGCCTTATCCACGCTCCAGGCCTCCTTGTAGGGGCGGCGGCTGGTGAGGGCGTCGAATACGTCCGCTACCGCCACAATACGGGCCGATAGAGGAATTTCCTGGCCGGACATGCCATAGGGGTAGCCCGAGCCGTCAAACTTCTCGTGGTGCGCGAGCGCGATCTCGCTGCCTTTCTGCAGGTACTTGGACGGGCTGCCCTGCAGGATTTCATAGCCGATCAGCGGGTGCCGCTGCATGACCTTTTTCTCTTCCGGCGTGAACGGTCCTTGCTTGAGCAGCACGCTGTCGGGGATGCCGATTTTGCCGATGTCATGAAGAGGGGCGGCCAACTCGATCAGCTCTGCCTCGTCTTCAGGGAAGCCCAATGCCTCTGCCAGCACGCGGCTGTAAAGCGACATGCGCAGTAGGTGCTGTGCGGTGTCGTAATCGCGGTATTCCCCGGCGCGGGCAAGGTGCATCAGGGTTTCCTTTTCCCGCATGAGGATGTTCTCGGTGGCCTCGCGCACCATGCTCTCTAGCAGCCGGCTTTTGTCTTCCAGGGTCAGCCGCTGCTGGCGCAAGGTGATCAGGTTTTTGCAGCGCGCCATGCATTCATGCATGTCCACCGGCTTGGTGAGGAAATCGGTGACGCCCGCATCCAGCGCGGCGTAACGGATCTCCACATCCTGCTTGATCGTGATCATGATGGTGGGCACGGTTTGGTACTGGGGCAGGCGCGTGATTTCATTGATGAAGCACAGGCCGTTCATGCCCGGCATTTCATAATCGACCAGCAGCAGGTCTGCGGTGTTGTCTTGCGCCCAGAGCAATGCCTCGGTAGGCGAGGAAAACTCGAATGTTTTGATACCGCGCCCGAGGTTCCTGACAATTTTGGACAGGATAGAGCGGCTGACGGCCTGGTCATCAAGGATCAGCACCTTGGCGGTATCAACGAGGTTGAGGGTCTTCATAATTACCTATGTTCTTAGTCCAGGGGGGTACTAGGCACAGCCTCCACAATCGCTTCGAATGACGGACAATCGTTAATGCAGAGGATCAGTTGCATTATTATCATACAGCCAGATGCAAAAGATTGAAGCATTGATGACATTGATTCATATTCACCAAGATCAAATCCCAGCAAGCTATTGCAGGAAATTAGGCTTAATGCCCTACTAAAAACCGTCCAGCAAAACTCCCATGACGTGGTTGCTCTGCTTGTCCTGGCCCTTGTAACGCCTGCGGCATGGCGCCTAGCCAGAAGCGCCTCACTGAATTTTGTTAGGCTGTAAATAGCAGAATATCGGCAATTGCCTCCATTTCTGTAAAACTTGGTAAAACCTCAGCTCAATTAACGGTCCTACCAATATGAAGTCCTCAACTGCGCGGGGATACTGCACGCGCGAGGAAGAACGCCAGCCCCACAAAGAACAGTACCACCAATAAGGCATGGCGCAAGGAATAATGTTCCCCAATAAATCCCAGCAACGGCGGGCCTGCCAGGAAAGCGACATAGCCAGCCGTCGCGACGATGCTGACGCGCGCGGTGGAATGGCTGCCGTCGCCGGTATCGCCGGCCGCGGAAATGGTCAGCGGAAAGCCAAGCGAAGTACCCAGGCCCCAAAACAGGACTGCCGCCGCGGCGACATAAGGATGATTGGCAAAAATGACCATGCCGATCCCGATGACGCCAAGCAGCGCGCTTGCGCGGACCACCGACACCCTGCTGTAGCGTTCGAGGAAGTAGTGGCCGCTGAAGCGGCCCAGCGCCATCATGCCGGCAAAACCGGTATAGATCATGGAGCCGATGGCGGCGCTGAAATGATGCTCATCCACCATGAGGATGGGAATCCAATCCGTCGCCGAGCCTTCTGCCAGCGCCATGCCCAGCACGATCAGGCTGATGCACATCAGTTGTAGGTCGCGCCATGGTTTGAACGGCTGGGCCGTCTCTTGCCTCAGTATGGATTGGCCGGATTTAGGCGACTCGATTCCTATCCCGGCTGGAATAGCCCGCAATCCCCACAAGACAACCGGGACTCCCGCCAGCGCAGTGAGGGCAACATGCCATGTCACCGGGAACGCAATGCTGGCCAGGCCAATACCCACGATGCCTCCCAGGAAGGTGCCCAGGCTGAAACCGGCATGCAGCATGGCAAGCGCAGGCTTATGGGTGATGCGCTCGACTTCGGCACCTTCGACATTGAGCGCGATCTCGCCCAGCCCGATGCCCAACCCGAACACCATGAGGCCCAGTGCGACCAATAGCGCCAGCGTCAATGCCAACCCCGCCGCCATGACGCCCAGGCCGACCAGCAGGGTCAGCATGCCTACGCGGATCACGGGTTTTGTGCCCCAGTGCTGTACCAGTTTGCCCGAGCTCAAGATACCGGTCATGGCACCTACGGATATGCTGAACAGGATCAAGCCCATTTCTGCGATCGAGACCCCGAGCTGGTCCCGGATGGCTGGAGTCCGCGTGACCCAGGAGGCAACGGCCAGCCCGGTCAGCAGGAAAAATGCGAATAATGCCTGGCGGCGGTGTATTGCGGTTTTCATGGATAAATTCAGGCGTACAGGGCAATATCCGCTCGGTTGACAGCGACCAAGGTTAAAAAACCAGGGCCTTGAAATCAGTTGGGCATCGTAACGTTGCCTTTGCCGCAGAAAATGTTATTGCCGTGAAATTTCTCGATGCTGCAATGGCCTGGCTAAGTGAATAACGACCAAGGGATTCATACTTCACCTCTTGCCGAAAGACTCCGGTCTACCGGGAAATTGCGAGGTATTGGAGCGGGCGACGGGAATCGAACCCGCGTATCAAGCTTGGGAAGCTGGCGTTCTACCATTGAACTACGCCCGCACAGGCGAGCAATTATACCTGTTTATCCCATCCGGAACATGTTCATGGTGCGACATTATGCCGCATCGTTGAGATATCCCATTCCAACTACAATCCTGCGTTTTGTAATGTATCAATTTACAGTTTTGGAGTCGGGAGCGGAAATGAAGGTCAAGGTAAGAGCGCGCGCGGGAGCGCATCAGGCAATGCCGCTGAAATGGACGGCGCTGGTGCTGGCGTCAGTATTCAGCAGTGCTGCCCATGCGGAGCATGAGCATATGGAGCATCTGCCGGAAATCGAGGTGACGGCGCATGCGCATGACGGCAATAGCAATCTGCACAAGCGCATGGTCAACAGCCCTGACGCAGCCAGCCTTCTGCAGGATTACACAGGCGTGTACTCCTACCAGGCAGGGGGAATTTCCGCCCTGCCCAATATCCGCGGGATGAACGACAACCGCATCCGTATCCTGGTCGACGGTGCTGAGTTGACGGCGGCCTGCGCCAACAACATGAATGCGCCGCTGACCTATATTTCGCCAGCCGCGGTGGCCAATGTCAGCGTGCTGGCCGGCATTACGCCCGTGAGCATGGGAGGCGACAGCATTGCCGGCACGATCGCCGTGGATTCCGCCAAGCCCATCTACGCCGCCAATGCTGATGCATGGCTATACAAGGGCAGCTTCTCCACGGTCTACCGCAGCAACAACAACGGCTTGAGCACTGCGCTGAATGCGACGGCTGCTAGCGACAACCTCAGCCTGAATTTCACCAGCACCATAGACCGTGGGCAGAGCTACCGTGACGGTAACGGCGACAAGGTGCGTGCGACCCAGTTCGAGCGCCATATTCAGACCTTGACGATCGGCGTCAAAGGCGAGAATGAGGATTTCGTGCTGCGCCTCAGCCACCAGGAAGTGCCCCACCAGGGCTTCCCCAATCAATACATGGACCTGGTCGACAACAAGGCGGATTCCATCAATGCGAGCTACAGCCGTCGTTTTGCCTGGGGCGACCTGGATACCCACGTCTATTGGCAGGAAGTGCGCCATGAAATGGGTTTCTTCACCTCCGAGAAGACCGGCGCCATGCCGATGAAGACGCATGGCAAGGATATGGGCTATAGCGTGAAGGCGACAATTCCGATTGGTGATGTCCATATCCTGCGCCTAGGGAACGACCTGCATCGCAATACGCTGGATGATTTCTGGCCTGCGATACCCGGCGATACCATGATGATGGGGCCTAACACTTATGTGAATATCAATGACGGCCGGCGTACCCGCGCCGGCATATTTGCGGAGGTGGAATCCCAATGGGACAGCCGTTGGAGTTCCCTGCTGGGTGCCCGTATTGACCATGTGCGCACCAGCACCGGCGAGGTACAGGCCTATGGCGGCATGATGGGTATGGCGGATATTGCCGCTGCGAGCGCGTTCAACGCGGGCAGCCGTTCTGCCAGCGACAATCACTTCGACCTGACTGCGACAGGGAAATACGAGATTTCCGAGAGTTCCAGCGTGGAGTTCGGATATGCACGCAAGACACGTTCGCCAAATCTATATGAGCGCTACTCCTGGGGAGCTGGCACCATGGCGCGCACCATGATTGGTTGGTTTGGCGATGCCAATGGCTATGTTGGCAACCCTGATTTGCGCCCGGAGAAAGCGAACACGGTAAGCGCCACCCTGGATTGGCATGATGCCAGGAAGAAGTCCTGGCAGGTGCGGGTGACGCCTTATTTCACCTACGTGCAGGATTACATCGGTGTCGAGCGTATCGGGACGTTCAATCCTCTGAGTCGCGTCGGCACCACCAATGCTTTGCTGCGTTTTGACAATCAGGATGCCCGCTTCTACGGCATCAATGCCGATGGTGCCAAGCAGCTATGGCAGGACAGTGCCTGGGGCGAGGGCCGGCTGCGTGGCAGCTTGGCCTGGACGTGCGGGGAGCGCACCAACGGGGATTCGCTCTACCAGATCATGCCGCTCAATGCGCGCATCAGCCTGGAGCAGAAGAAGGGGCCCTGGTCGAATGGCATCGATGTGCAGTTCATCGACAGCAAGACACGCGTCGACGATGCGCGTTTCGAGCCTGAAACAGGCGGCTATACCCTGGTGGACCTGCGCAGCAGCTACCAATGGCAGAAGGCCCGTCTCGATTTCAGCGTGACTAACCTGTTTGACCGCTATTATCTGTTGCCCACCGGTGGCGTGAACTATGCAAATTGGAAAGCGGAGAATGCGGCAGGCCCGATGAGCGCGCTGGCTGGCATGGGCCGCTCGGTCAATGTTGGTTTGACGCTGGATTTCTGATCAGGCGCCCGCCTTGACGGGCCGCTCCGCCCCGAACATCCTGACATAGCGTTCACGCATGGTGGCGCTGCCCTTCATGCCGCCCTGGTGCAGGTAAAGCCAGGGCTGCTTGAAATGCTCGCGGTGTTGCAGGATGCAGGCCCAGGCAGGCAGGTCGTACAGCAGGTCGAAACTGATGCCGGTTTCTGCCGCCAGTTCGGCCTGCAATTCCCACAGCTCGCGGTACAGCGAGCCAAAGCGGTAGTGCGGCTCATGTGTCAGGATGGCAGGATGGTTTTGCTGCGGCAGGGTTGAGAATACCTGCTGCAGATAGGGCGTATCGCCATAAACCGGCGTCGTCATGACCGCCATTTCTGGCATCAAGGCGGCCAAATGGCACGCGCTGGTCCCGGTCCCTGACGGCAGGAATACCTGGCGGAACCCCAATGTGTTGCCCACCTCAGCGATTTCATCGCCCAGGTATGCGAAGCCGTGCGCCGCATGCGCATGGTTGGCTCCCTCGGCGAATATCCATTCATCATCGCCTGGCACGAACGCCTGCTGCGTCATGCGGCGGTACAGTTTGCTGTCGATATGCAATTGCATGCCGCGATCCAATGCCAAGGCCAGGTTGCCTTTGGGCTGCGTTTTCAGCTCGTCGGCGATATATGGCAACACGTAATGAAATTCCGTGCCCATGAGTTGTGCGAGTGCACTCAAGGCCAGCATGGCATTGGACTGGGCTGAGCCATAACTCCAGATGCGTTTGGCAGGCGGCAGCGACGCAAGGTTTTCCAGGCAATAAGCCAGTTTGTAGAGTTTATTGCCTTCGATCGCTTCGAAATATTCTGCCGGAACGGCCTGGCAGAATGCGGGAGCTGGCATGGTCTTGAGAATGCGGTTGCCGGAAAGGATTGCGGGCGACAACAATCTGGACTCGATACGCAGGATGAAATCCATTCCGGCAAAACTGCATTGTAGATAGCTGAAGCTGGGCAAGGCCATGGGCGAGACTCGGTAAATTCTTATGATGATACTTAAGCAAAACCCAGACCATCAACAAGAAAAAACCGGCCAAAAGGCCGGCAGAGGGAGTAATACTAGAGGAGAATCAAATCACACTATTTGACTAGTGTTTGGTACAGCTCTTGTTGAAGGAGTCGATTTGCTTTTCAGCTTCTTCCTTGGAGATGCCATAGAGCTCCTGCAACTTGCCGGATAACATTTCGCGGTTGCCCTTGATTTGCTCGAATTGGTCGTCAGTGAGCTTGCCCCACTGCTGGCGCACCTTGCCCTTGAGTTGCTTCCAGTTACCTTCTACTTGATCCCAGTTCATGGTGTACTCCTTGTTGAATTGTTCAGTAGAAAATCGCATGGCGATTCATCTGGTAACCATGGTAGAGCACGTGCGGCTCGGAGAGAGTCGGGATGAGGATGAATTGCATGTCAGCATGCACTGACATGCAACGATGCGCCGACGTTAATCGCCGTCCGGCAACCAGGCGCGGCGCCAGTGGTATAGGTGCTCTCCTTCCAGCATCCAGTTGCTGAGCACTTCCTGGCGCAACGCATCCCCCACCTCGGCTGCCGCATCCAGGTCTGCAATATGCGTGCGGATGGCATCCACCCAGTCGCGGAAGCGGTTCTTCACCCGGGTGACGGGAAGGTCATCCTCCTGGTAGCAGCGGATGTCGCTGCAAATGACAGGAAAGCCGCATGCGCCGTATTCCAGCAGGCGCAGGTTGCTTTTGCACTCATTGAACAGGTTCTGCTCGACCGGTGCCAAGGCAAGGTCGAGATTCAGGCCGGCCAGGGCTGACGGGTATTTGTCGATGGCGACCCCGCCATGAAATTCATGCACGTAGGGGCGCAGCATTTCCGGGCACATGCCGAAGAACACCCACTCCACCTCGTCCGCCAGTTCCTTGACCACATCGGCGATCAGTTCCAGATCCCCGGTATGGCTGTTGCCTCCGGCCCAGCCCACGCGAGGCTTTGCCGCGGTGCGGCGCAGGGCTTGCAGGTCTTTCCACCAACTGACGGGCAAGCGGTTCTTGACGACGCGGATATCGGCATGCAGCCCGGCAAACGCTTCGGCCAGGGCGGGGGTGGAGACGACAAAGCGGTCGACGAACCCCAGCCCCTGCCGCAAGGCTTTGACGGCATCCTTGGTGACGTGCTTGCGGTACATGCTTTTCATCGGCAGGTTGGGCAGGTAGTCGTCCAATTCATACACCTTGAAAGCCTGGGAAAAGGCCTTGATCCTGCGTATCGCCTCGACCCGGTCTTCCGTGGTCTGGCGCTGCAGTACGACGGCATCAGGCTGGTAGCGCTCAAGCTCGACCGGCGATAGCAGGTCTCCGGATATCGTGCCATCGATGAGCGCCGCTGCGCGCATGGCGATGAGGGGCTGGATGACGCGGTAATGGCCGCACCCGTAGGGATCGGCATGATGGGCGAGGATGGCCGGGAGCGGTTTCCAGGCTTGCAACGGTCGCCACGACAACGGCGGCTCGGCAAGCTTGAAGCCTGGCTCGGCTTTGACCGAGAAGCCGGGATTGTAGGCAGGGTCGCGCGCAAGCACGGGCAGCCAGCGGGCGTACATGGCATCCTCTTCCCGTGCGCTGGCGGCAGCGGCGGCCGGCATGTCCATCAGCAGCGTCACCCGCGGCGTCCAAACATTGAGGAAGCCCGCCTGCTGCAGTTTCAGGCACAAGTCGACATCGCACCAGCGCGAGAGCAAGGGGTTCTCATCGAAACCTCCTGCCTGCAGGAATAATTCGCGGCGCAGCAATAGGCATTCCCTGCTCAATGCAGAGTACTGCTGGTCGACCTGCAAGCGTTGCATATAGCCGCCCTCGTCGTGGGACAGGCCTTCAAACGCACGTCCTGCCGGGCCGTTGAGGCCGAGCAACAAGCCGGCATGGCGTATCTTGCCGTCGGCGGAAAGCAGCTTGCCGCCGACAGCCCCTACTTCGGGGCGCAAGCCGTGGTTGAGGAGCTGCTGCAGCCAGTCCTGGTTGAGGATGCCGGCGCCGTCTCCCAGCCAGAGCAGGAAGTCGCCATGGGCATGCTGGGCTGCCTGGTTGCACAGGGCCTCGCGCGCGATCCCAGCATCGAAGCGCAGGACGCGCAATTGCGGCAAGGCCATGGACTCAATGCCCGCCAGCCAATTGCGAATGTCCGCGGCCTGGTTGCCATGGTCCAGCAACAGCACTTCGTAATTGGGATAGCTGGTGTGCTCGAGCAAGGTTTCCAGGCAGCGCTGCACTTGCGGCAGCCGGTCCTTGACGATCACCAGGATACTGACGCCGGGCTGCTGCGCATGGCCGTAATCGATTGCATAGCACCTCGGCAAGTGGCTGTGGACGACAGGTTGCTCGTAGCCGCGTGCGGCCAGGTGCTGCGCGATGACGGCCTGCTCTTCCGGATATGCCTGCAGGTCCAGCTGCTTGCCGATCAGCAGCGGCTCGCTGACGTGGGCGATGCTGCCCAAGCCCAATTGCTCGATCAGGCGCAATTGATATTCCAGCTCAAAGGCACGGCCCGATGTGGCGGAGAAGCCGCCTTGCTCAATCAGGGTCGTCCTGCGGAACAGCCAATGCGGCGACATGCTGGCGGGAAAGCTAAGCAGCAAGTCCAGGTTGAGGTCAGGGCGCAGGTTGAGGCCCAGCTCGTTGTCTTCCAGGCGGATGATGTCGTCGGCATAGGCGGCATGGCAGGATGCCGGCAGCGTCGGCAAGTCCAGCGCGGCGATCAGCAGTCCGCTGGGCATGAAGTCGGACCCAGCCTCGGCCAGCAGGACCCACTCCGCCCGCGTTTCGGCAATGGCGCCGTTGATGGCGCTGGCGCTGTTCCCGCCTGGATCGAGCGCCACGACCTTGGCCTTGTCTGCAAGATGGGGCAAGGCCAAGGAAGAGAATACCCATATTTCCAGGTTCCGGTAGAGATTGCCTTCTTGCAGGCTGGCCAGCGTATGTTCGATAGACTCGGCCGAGCCTGCGCGATCGAGCAGCATGACGGCAATGCGCGGTCCGCCCTGTTGCGCCGCCAGGCGCTGGTCGACGAGCGCCTGCTGTACCTTCGTGGGGCGGCGTATATTCATCCAGCTTGCCAACGATACGCTGCCCAGCCCTGCTGCGCGGTGCAGCGCCGCCAGCAGGTTGACCGGCTTGAACACCCGCGCCTTCAACTGCGTGATGGGCGCGACGCCGACCAGCTTGTTGTCGCCCGACGTGCGATACCAGCCCAGGTCGCGGATGGCCTTACGGAAGTCCGCATGGCCCTTGTCGCCGATGCCGACCTGGTCGCGGCCTGCCTGGCTGAACTGCGCGCTGGAGACGCGGAACTTGGTCAAGGGCTTGGCAAGAAACGCCAGGTTGCCCCGCTGCAACAGCTTGGCATACAGCGCCAGGTCGCCAACCCAGTGAATCTCCTTGCCATTGAGCGACATCAGCTCATCGGCAATCGCCAGCAGGTCGTCACGCCGCGCCAGGATGCAGCTGGGCTCGCCGATGAAGTTGATCGTGTGGTCGCCCAGGAACGAAACCAGTTCCTTGCCGTCGATCAGCACGTCGCCGGAAAAAGGGAAGCAGGTCGGCAGGATGTCCGGCAACGGCTCGCCATCGCCGTCGATCCGCTGGCGCCGCGAAGAAGCCAAGGCGACGTTCGCTTCGTTCTCGAAGGCGGCCACCAGTTCGGCTATGCAATCAGGTTCCAGCATGTCATCGTCATGCAGGAGCTTGATGTATTTTCCTTGGGCCAGGCGGATGCCCCTGGCGGTGCTGCCATATTCTCCCAGGGAGCTTTCATTCTTGAAATAGCGAACGGGGATGGTTGTGTCAGCCTGTACCGTGTCGGCAATTTCCGCAACGTATACGCTAGTGCCGTCGTCGCAGATGACGATCTCGAGTGCAGGATAGGTCTGCTCAAGCACACTGCGCAGCGTTCTTGTCAGATACGTGATCTTGTACGCAGGTACGACGATGCTGACTAGCGGAAACCTATCTGCCATTCTGTATTACCTTTTTCATGCTTGTTGGGCAAGACCATATTGCAACAGTATAGGAGGGAAAGACGAGGGCGCATTGCCGGAACAGTGGCGATAAAGGCCGGTTAATGCCTGGATTGAGGAAGCAATGCGTCATTGCGGGTTTAAGCGGCGCTTGACTTCGTCTTCAATGATTTTTTCCCACGACAATACGTCTTCCTGCTGCATTTCCTGGCGCAAGGCATGTTTCTGTACGAGTCTCAGGAACGCATGCCCGTGCAACAGGTAGGTTTCCGGATGCCGCTGCCGTATTTCAAGGACAAGCTCGGGAATGTCTTCGCGGGCGGCGTCCGCGGCGGCGGATATGTTCTGGATGAGCGCGGTTGCCCGGAAGCGGTGGCCTGTCTCCTGGAGGAGTTGCCAGGCTTCATTTGCTGCGAACGGATCGGCATCCGTAAAGATGTAGCTCAACAGGCAATCATAAGCCATGCGCGGATCGACGGACTCAATCACCTGGTGCAGCCGTGGATGCCAGAACGCTCTGACGAAATCCATGAATTCGGAAGAACCCACTCTATATAGCGCATTGCCATTGATGTGCCTGGAAAAGCGTTTGTCGAGCTTGGCGATGCCGCGATAGTAGCTGCCAATCAGCCAGGATTCGTGGTCGCTTGCCGCCAGCGCTATTATCCTGTCCAGCCAGCCGGCCTGCACTGGGACGCAATCGCACTCCATGTAGAAAATGAATTCGCCCACGCCTGCATGCATATCCATCAGCCTGAAGAACTGTTCGTTCGGCCCTGACTTGAAGCCTTTGCCGGTCACAGCCCGGTTGTAATCCCGCTGGTAATAGTCCAGGGACGCATCCAGGCCGATGAATTCGACCTCGACGCGGGAAAAGCATTGCTGCAGCCGCCGCGTTCGTGCGACCGCCTCCAGCAACAGTGATGCCGAAGCCGGGTCTTCTTCACCGCTGAAGGCAAACACCAGGTCCGGTTTGTTTTCCTCGGGTAATGCGGCCTGCAAAGGGAAAAAGGCTGCCTGATCCCATATCTGGACATTGACCAATAATTGATCCAGTTCCGTTGCCGTGGTGGGGATCACGATGGCTCCCAAGGGGCGCCTATGCAGAAAGTCCCTTGCCGGGACAAAAGGGAATATCTGTTCGTCGAACAGGACGGATTGCGGGTTTGAGTTGAATATCCTCGTTTTCCAGCCGAATTGTTCCCGGTCGTTGGCAACGATCCTGAATGCCGCTACATGGAGATTTTCCCCGTGGGATGCCGGATTGGGGACATTGAACTTGTCGCCCGCCTGCTGGTAGTCATCAAAGAAATAATTCGGGTTGTGCTGTGGCGTTTCGGCCATGACCAGTTTAATGCCTTCCGCCTGCCTTGCTTCAGGAAGCAATTCGACATAGCGCAAATCCACGCCCAGAACGCTGATCTCGTCATAGCCGAGATGGGCGCCGTAACGTACCGCATAGGCGCCAGTCGTCACTTTGCTGGCGTCGGACTCCTGGAACGGGATCGAGAAAATGAACGGGATTCCGCGTTCCGCAACACGTTGTTGCCGAACCGCGTTAAAACTTTCAAGGAAGAATACGTTTTCCCGTTCCCGCAAGTCCGGGTAAAAATCAAGAATCTTGCCGATCAGGAAAGCCGATCTCACCTTGCCGGTCATGATCATGTCGTAAATGGCTTCAGCATGCGTTTCGATCAGCTGGTCGTCGAGGCATGCATAATGATCCGGATACCAGCCGATTCTCTGCCAATACCGGTATGCCGCATTCATGCCCAGCGTATCCACGCCACGGAATGTATGGAAATCAATGCCTTTGAGTGATGGGCCATTGCCAAGGACAATCAATTTTTTGCTGACAGTGAACATGGCTTAGCTGCCTTTTTGAATAATCGCGGCAATGCTGACCGATTGAGATATGCGGCGTATGTCTTGTAAAGCAGGCACGTTTTTGTTCCAGCGCCACATGCCCCAATCGGAATTGGAGGCCATCTCGCAGCGGAAAGAGGCGGGGCGGGCCAGTGCCGGAGGGGAGACGAAAACGAAGCCATGGTCACGTATGTTGCTCAAATAGAGGTCTATCCGCTCTTCAAGCTCCGGACTGCCTTCATCCCCGACATAAATGTCTATTGCATGATAGGCCATTCCGCCGGGTTTCATGATGCGCGCATGATCTGCAAAAAAACCAGGCAAGGCCTCTGCAGGAATGTGCTCAATGACTGAAATGCTGAATGCCAGATCAAAGTAAGCGTCCGGCAGCTCTGGGGGGAAATCGCCCAGTTTCTTGCGCAGCAGCTTGCATCCCTCAAGCTCCACCGGAGCCGTTACGCCATTGCCATCGCCGAGGAACTCGTCCAGATTCCAGCGTTCGTTGCTTGCATCCAGCGCGGGCAATACGCGGCTGGCGCCTCCGCCTATTTCAATGATCCGCAGATTGCGCAGCGGGAGCAATTGATGCAGTGACCAGGCATCCTGTATGTGCTTCAAGCCATCCAGCGCCTTGAGGGTAAATCCTCCCAGCCGCGAGAATACTTGAGGGTCATCCAGTGCTGCCCAATAATCAGTTTTGCGGATGATATCAAACATGAATTTCCAACCGTGCAATCATTGATCGCCTTGTATATTCCATATGCAATGTCGAGCTGGCCTTATCTTCGGCATAGCCAGATGGATTCCAGAAACTCTGGCATTCCAGGCAGGAAAGCAAGGCGATCTGCCTCTTGGTCCTGCGTGTAGGCACATCCCTCGCATAGGCCATGTATGGAGAGGCGCATACCGGGCAGGACTCACGCGCAGACGGTGCTTGGCCCGCTGGTGGCATATGGCTCAGGGTCATCATGGTTCAAGCGCCTGGCGATCAGCGCAATGCTCCCGGCCTGGGCGAATCAATAAATCCACCTGGCCGCCCAGCTCACCCCGGTTGAGGGCGGCGACATATGACACAAAAGCTGCCCTCTGATCCTTCTGCAATGAGTAGGCAAACAATGATTCCAGCCCGGCTGTGCCGTAGGGAATCCGCTCGCTGAGTTCGGCGACTTCAAACCCGCAGTCGTCCTGGAGCCAGGCAAGCAAGGCTAGCGGGTCTGCCCCTTGTGAACGTAGCAGGCCGGGCGCAAACTCCATCTTGATCATCCAGTCCCGGTGCGCGCGCAACCATGGTTCGCAGCCGCGCAACACCATATGTTCAAAGCCCTGGACGTCAATCTTGAAAAATGTTTTCCCCGCGATGCCCCGGTCATGCAGCACCTGGTCAAGTCGTACCATAGGCAGCAGCGTTTTCTGCCATCCGCTGACATTGACGCGGTTATCGAGGCTGCTGTGCGGATTCAAGCTGAAAGAAGCTCGCGGAGAGGGTTCCTCGCCGACGATTGCATTGATCACCTGGATGTTTTCCAGATCCAGCCTTGCAATATTGCGATGCATGAGTTCAACCAGGCGCGGATCAGGTTCGAGCGCGATGACATGCAGGTCTGGAACGGCCAGCTTGGCCAGGATGGAGATGAAGCCGACGTTGGCTCCCACGTCGATGAATTCGGTGAAGCCTTCCTCGCGGATGAAACGGTAGAGCAAGGACACTTTTTCTTCAAAGACCTTGCGTTGCTGGTACCAGGTAACGTCGAACTTGTCGCCGAGCACTTCGAGCGGCAAACCGCCAAGATCGAGCAAATGCGAAACGAAACCGAGCGGTGAAGAGTCACGCGGAGAAAAGCGGATCAGGTTCCCGACGGCTTCTGCCAGCACGAGCTCATCCACGGGATCGCGGAAAGCCAGCAAGTTTCCCCAGGATTTTTCATCCTGCAGTTCATAGGGATACTTTGCCAGGCAGTGCCAATCATGGCGTGCGCCATATTGCAGGATGGGGTGCCATTCGCTGACGTACACCGTATATCCCTTGTCCACCAGGAATTGCGCCAGGTCGTGGAAGTCGTAGCCCAGCGGGGCGGTCTTGCCATTCTCGAATTCGCATTCGATCACGGCAGGCTTGGCCTGTTCCCAGGGAAAACCTTGCAGCACGAAAAGATCGTGGCCCTCGGTATCAATCTTCAGAAAGTCGATCCCGGGTATTGCGCCGTTTGGGAAGAAATCGCCCAGGGTGACGGTGCTGACGCGTTGTGCTTCGACATGGGATTCGTGAAAGGCGGACAGGCCGCTGATGCCCGAGCTTTGCTCGGAGCGGTAAAACGACAGGTCATGCCCCGTGGCGTTGCTGACGCAGCGGGCGTCCAGCGTCACCAGGTGCCTGTTGGCATGGCTCGCCAGGCCTTCCAGCAGCTTGCCCCGGTTTCTGTCGTCCGGTTCGAAGGCGTAGATATGCCAGCCCTTGTTCAGGAACGGCCGGAATGCGGAGCCGAAATGCGCGCCGACATCGATCATGGTTTTATCCGGGCTGTATGTCCCGGCCAGCATATGGGCGATGGATTGCGTTTCGTCGTAATGGGCGGATTGCTTTCTCTCGAAAGGCCCGACCAGCACATGCCCTGCCGGCAGCGGGGAAAAGGAGACGTATTGCCTGAATTTCTTTTGCACAATGCTCCGGGAAAGGTGCGTAGCCGCATGCTTTTGCGCCTTGGCGGCGAGTGCCTGCCGTGTTTCCGGTGCCAGCGCCAGGGCCTTGATTGCCTCGCGCAATTTGCCAGGCGCCTTTTCCGTGACAAGCGCCGCACATCCCGCATCGCGCAGGTAGGCAATAGTCGCGCTCCCTGGCGGGCCATAAGCGAGCACCGGCGTGCCCGACGCCAGGCATTCAGGCATTTTGTTGGCCATGGACAGGCCCGTGTAGGCCATGCTGACGGCATCGAAATTATAGGCAATCAGCAGCGCGTCCGCCTCGCATAGTATTTTTTTGTAGGCTTCGGCATCGACCTGCCGGTGTACGGACACGCCCGGCAAGCCGCCCATGTCATGGATTGCCTTGTCCAGCCATTCCTCGGACGTGTAAATTTCAAAGCTGACCGGGCATTCTTCCTGCAATGAGGCGATTGCTTCGGCTACGTCCCGGACGCTGCCGTAAGTCATGTCCGAGGCAAGCGATCCCATGTAGCGGAGGATGAACGGGGCTTTCCCGGCAGTCGGGGCGTCAACCGCAGTGCGATGCGCCGTGAAGTCTGACAGATTCACGCCGTTCGCCAAGGGGAGCCAGTAACCGCCATAACGGGATGCATAGGCCCTCGACATGGCGGTGCCTATGCTCAAGCGACGCGAGCTGTTTGCCAGAATGCGCCGCAAGCTTGCGTCGAACCAGGAAAACCGTGCCGGGTCTTGGATGCGCAGACGCTCCGGCCAGTCGTCCATCATATGCACGACCAGCGGCGCCGGGGTCCTCGCTTGCAGGCGTTCCACAAACCCGAGCAAGGTGCCGGATTCCACAGGCCGGAGATAGATGACTTCCGGGGCGAACCGGATACATTCTTCCATCACAGCCTCGATGGAGCCCGCATGCATGGCGCTTTCTTGGAAGGACTGCCCTAGCCTCATGGTGTGCAACGGTTGTGCCACATCGCTTTCGTACCATACTTGCAGAAAGTTTTCTTGCGGCCAGTCTCCGAGAAACAGTTGCCTTAATTGGCTGGTGGCGCATACGAGGCCAAGGGGTGTCGGATCGACCACCAACAGGCGGGGAAATGTTAATGGTGGCATGCGTTCAGCATTCCTTGGCAGGCCCACATGTTGAAACCGGACAATCCTGCATCAATCGAGCAGCTCATTCATTCCTCCAGAAACTCTTCAATGGCGACAAACGGGAAAACAGACTCATCGAACAACACGGATTGCGGGTTGGAATTGACGATGCGCGTCGTCCAGCGATAGGCATCGCGGTCTGCGGCAACCCGCCTGAATGCGCTGACGTGCAGGTTCCAGCCGGGGTTGGGGATGTTGTATTTGTCGCCTGCGCGCTGGTAGTCGTCAAAGAAGTAATTGGGATTGTGCTTTGGCGTGTCGGTCATGACGAGCTTGATCTCCCCTGCGTGTCTGGCTTCGGGCAGGACTTCCACGTAGCGCAGATCCACCCCCAGGATGGCGATGTCCGCATAGCCCAGGTGGGCGCCGTAACGCACGGCGAAGGCGCCTGTCGTATGCTCCAGGTAGCCGGTGCCCTTGAACGGCACCGAGGACTGGATTTTCAATCCACGCAGATAGGCGCTCTTGCGCGATGAATTCTTGAAGCTTTCCAGGAAAAAGACGTTTTCCCGGCCGCGCAGGTCAGGGTAGTCATTCAATATCTTGGCAATCAGGAACGCCGTTTTCACCTTGCCCGCGACGATCATGTCATGAATCGCGCCGGCATGCGTCTCGATCAACTGGTCATCCAGGCAGACGTAATGATCGGGATACCAGCCGATGCGCTCCCAATGGCGGTAGGCCGCGTTCATGCCCAAGGTATCCGCGCCGGCGAGCGAGCGCAGGTCCAGGCCCTTCAGCGAAGGCCCATTGCCCAGCACGACCAGCTTTTTGCTATTGCAGAAGCCGTTTTCCCCGGTTGCCGCCTGACGTGCGGAGGCGGATTCTTCCAGGGACTCCACACGCTGGATCAGGCTGAGGCCGCCCGAGCGCAGGAAGGATTCGTACGGCAGGGTCCTGCCCCACGTCATGACGGCGGAGTAGTCTCCCCACTGATCCAGCGTTTCCCGCGCGTGGTGGTGCGCCAAGGCGGGAATCTCCGCCACGGCCGGCGCCTGGCGTCCGGGAGCCAGCACCTGGTGCCAGAACGCGGGGGAAAGGAAATCCTTGAAATGCACCTGCTGGTAGGCCGTGGAGGAAAAACCGCCTTGCCCGGCCAGCGGCACGGCAGGCTGGTGGAGCATGTGCGAGCGTTTGTCGAACCAGGCCGCCTCTTGCAGTATGTCCGCGGAAATTCCGGTCAATGCCAAGTCCGCAGGCGAGGAAAGTATCTGGTAGGCGCTTTGCTGGCACAGGCCAACCGGCTGGCCGGCGATGCGCGCCAGCGCGGCACGCTCCTGCTGCGCAAAGTCCGCCACGGGGGAATGACTCTTGTAAAGCAGGCGCCGTCCCTGGCACAAGGCGTTCAGTCGTTCGGCAAAATCGTCGCAACCCAGGATATGCCCGTCCGGCGTCTGCAGGGAGGTTTCGAAAGGCGATTGGCCGATATAGATCAGACTGCCGTCGAGGTCGTCGAAGTGGAAACTGCCCTCCTCCTCCAACAAGGCCTGGTGCATGCGCACGTTGGCAGCCAATGCTGCGGCCTCGAGCCTTAATTCTTCCCGCTTGACCGCATGCGTGGCGATTTTCTGGAAGACGCCCTCATCCGAACAGCGTATCGCGATGTACAGGTCGCGCGCAAAACGTAATGGCGACATCGTGACGTCCATGAAGCCGTACTCCCGCTCCTCGCATGCTTGCGACAACCAAGGCGGCATGTCCGCCGACAGCACCAGCGTATTTTCCGGTATGAAGGAGAACAGGTAATCCGTTGCCGCACGGGGAGCGGTCCATGGCGAGCGCCGCGGCTCATGCCGAGCCTCCGCCGCCAGGGCGAGGAATTGCTCAAGATCGAACCCCGCCAGCAGGGAGGACGATTTTTTCCTGATGGCGGGCGGATGGCCAATATCGATACCGCATCCTTGCAGGATGGGCTCCCGCACCAGGTCGAACATGCCGTTCTGGCGTGCCAGCTGGCTCTTGAACAGGTCAGGCAGGCATATAATATTCGTCACGGTCATGGGCGGTTCTCTCAATCCGGGTCATGCAGCCTGCCGCGTATGCCGCCATCGAGGGCTACACAGCTACCGTTGGCAAAAGGCAGCGCATTGCTGCACAGCATCAGGGCCAGCCTCGCGACTTCGGCTTGCTGGCCGATGCGGCCAGCAGGGTGGTAGGCTTGCAGTTGCGCGAAACCCTCGGGGTCGTTGCTGAAGCCCTCCCTCAGCATGGCGGTGTCGATCGCCGCTGGCTCGATGGCGTTGACGCGGATGCGGTCGCCCAGTTCCACCGCCAGCGCGCGCGTCATGCCGCTCAACGCCGCCTTGCTGGTGGCGTAGGCCACGAAGCGTTTCTTGGTTTGCGCCGCATGGATGCTGCTGATGTTGACGACAGCGCCTTGCGCCGCCTCCAGTTCGGGCAGGAGGCTTTTCACCAGCAGGAATGGGGCGGTCAGGTTGACGTCCAGCGTCGTCTGCCAATCAGCAAGATCCAGTTCGCCGGTATCGGCAAGGATCTGAACCGCTGCGTTATTCACCAGGGCGTCCAGCGGGGATTGTTGCAACGCCTTGCGTACTTCCGTCACGAACGCATCTGCATATGTATGCTCCCTGGCCAGTCTTGCCAGGTCGGCAGCCAGCCATATGGCGGCTTGAGGCAGCCATTCCGGCCTGTTGCCGATGTCGGTGGCAATGATGCCGTAGCCTTCGGCATGAAAGGCCTCCACCAGCGCGCGGCCTATGCCGCCGGCCGCGCCGGTGATGAGCGTATGGCGGCGCGGCGCGGCGCTCATTTAGCCGTAGCTCCCAGGAGGCCCATCAGCCTGTCGATGGCGATTTCGCTGGTGCGCACTACCGCGTCGGCGGTGTTGGAGGCGTTATGCGAGCCGAAAATGCAGCGCGGATGGGCGCGTAGCGGGGACTCAGCCGGCAACGGCTCGACCTCGAACACATCCAGTGCCGCGGAGTAGACCTTGCCGGATTGCAGCGCGGCTGCCAGCGCGGCTTCGTCGATGATGGGGCCGCGACCGACGTTCACCACCCTGACGCCATCCTTTGCCTTGGCCAGCGTGACCGCGTTGAGCATATGACGGCTGCTAGAGGTCAGTGCGCATGTGACCACGATGAAGTCGGCTTCGTTCAGACGGTCTGGCCAGGCCGCGCGCTGCACTGTCCCAAGCCCCGGCACGTCTGGCGCCGCCGGGTCGTAAGCAATCACTTTCATGTCCGCGGCCAATAAGCGTCGAGCCGTGTTGCTGCCGATATCGCCGAAACCGGCAAGGGCCACGGTTTTGCCTGCGAGCGATATGCCGCGCGGCTTAGGCCAGCCGCCCTGCCGGACGGCAGCATCGGTCTGGAACGTCTCGCGCGCCAGTGCGATCACATAGCCCACGGCGATGTCGGCGACTTCGCCGCCGAACATATTGGGCGTGTTGGTGATAGGGATGCCCAGTTCCTGGCAGGCGGCGAAGTCCACGTTGTCCACGCCTATGCCCCACTTGACGGCGGCCTTGAGCTTGCCGGCCTTGCCTGCCATGAATACTTCGCGCGTGGCGGGGTCGTCGCCGATAATCCAGCCGTCGTGCCGCGGCACGATATCCTTCAATTCCTCCACCGACAAGGTCTGCACCACCTTGGCCGCGGTCAGTTCCACGCCGTACTTCGCGAAATGCGGACGGAAGGCATCTATCATCCCCAGCATCGGCGGGCAGGTCACCAGGATCTTCATTGTCCACCTGCTTTCTGCTGTTGCAGGTAGCTGGCCGCGATCACCGCTAAGTCCCAGTCGTCCTGGTCGTCGATATCGATGGACTCGATGCGCGGCCCCTCGTACATCATCGGCTGTTTGCCGATGCGCGCCTTGGTCCTGGCGAAACTGTCCCGCGTAAACAGGTACAGGTTGGAATTCTCCTCGAACCACGGTTCCAGATCCTGGGTGCGGATCAGGTTGTCCGGGTCGTGGTTGACCGCGCTGGCGTCCGCGCGGTAGAAGCGCGTCTGGACCTTGTCGACGGTGAACAGCGAATCCGCCTCCCCCGCTGCCAGGCTGGTCTGGTAGGCGGCCAGGGCCTTGCGTATCGTGTCGGCCGACATCAATGGGTTGGTGGTGTGCGTCATGAGATAGATGTCAGCGGGCACGTTGTCGATGTCGTCGGCGAGGATCAGGTTCATGCTGACCAGGTCGCCGCAGATTTCCGGCTTGCGGTCGCGGATTTTCACCTTTCCGCTTTCAGCTAGGCCATTTTCGGCGAGGATATGCCGCGCGTCGGTATTGATGATGATTTCGTCAATCTCCTCGACCGACAGCAGGGTGTCCAGGATCCAGCGGAACAGCGGCTTGCCGCAGAAGTCCCGGAAGTTCTTGCCGGCAACGCGCACGCTGTTGGCCTTCATCGGCAACAACGCAACGACACGTGGCTTGGGATTGCTCATGTTATTCACTCGTACAAAAATTATTGAGGATAAAAGTATTTTTCTTTTTCGGCACGGGACATGCGCCGGTGTTCGTGGTTGCCCTTGTATGCGCCCCAGTACTGGTTGAGCCGGTAGCGGAACACACCCAGCATACTGGCCTTGTGCCCGTCGCGCCAGGCTTGCCGCATGTCCTTGAGGAAGCTGCTGAGGATGTAGCGCATGGTATCGGACAGGCTGACGTGCAGTTGCGGCATGATTTTCTGCAATGCAATCGCTTCGCGCTCGAACCTTCTCCGTATTTGCGGCCAGCTTTCGTCATGGTAATGGTAGACCGCCGCCTCGGCGACATATCCCACCCGGCCGCCGTCGCGCACCAGCCTTTGGGCCAGCTCCATATCCTCCAGCCCGGTCAGTTCTTCATTGAAGCGGTATTTTTGCCAAGCCTGGCGCGACAGTGCGGCATTGGCATTGTTGCAGAAGAAGCCGCTTTGCGGAACGGCGGAGCGTTCAGGGAAGTACTTGCAAAATATGCGTTTTTCGCTGAAGTGGCTGCCATCTCCGCCCAATTGCCTGCCATAGGCATATTCCGCCTGCTGTTCGAGGACTGGGCGGCAGAGATGTTGCAGCCAATGCGTATCCGCAGGGACGCAGTGCCCGCTGACGATGACCAGCACCTCGCCCTCGGCAGCCTCGCATCCGCGATTCAACGAGCGCCCGAAAGAAAACTCCTGCCGCGAAATATGCAGGATGCGGCAGCCGTGGCGTTCCGCGATCTGCAGCGTGCCGTCGGTGGAACCGGAGTCCACCAGGATCACTTCATGCCCCCAGTCGGCCTGCTGGCGGGAAATGCTTTGCAGCAGGGTTTCCAGGTGGCGGGCCTCGTTCAGGGTGCGGATGATGATGCTGGCACGGATATCGCCCAGGTGGATGCTGGTGGGGCGCAGCAATAGCGCGAACCCCGGGTTCAGTTTCTGGTGCAGCAGGCGGATTTCGTCGGGATCGACCGAGTTGACGGAGAACATGTCCCAATGCACGGCCACTACCTGCCTGACGCCGATTTCCTGAGCAAGCTGGAAGGCTTCGCGGACCGACATATTGCCGATGATGCCGCGCCTGCCGCGGAAAAAGTTGTGTTCGTTGACCGGCAGGAAGGCGGTATGGATGGGACCGAGCGCAAGCAATGCATCGATGATTTCCTGTTTGGCGGACGTATCTCCTGCAAGATAGATTTTTTGCCCGCCGAATTCGAGCACATAACCCACGCACACCGGGTCGCCCCCGGCATCGCGCAACAGCTCGGGATGCGCCGCCGGAACCGCATGGACGCGCAGGCTTGTGCTATGCAGTGTCTGCCAGCATTCCTTGGCCGGAAGCAGGCGCTCCTGCGCAATTCCCCATGTTGCAAGCAGTTGCAGCACGGGTGCGGGGCCGACGAAGCAGGCCTGCGGGGAGGCTGCTGCCAGCTTGGGCAGCGTATGCGGGTCGCAGTGGTCGATATGCTCGTGCGTGATCAGCACCCAGTCGGCATCCCGTACATCCTCCGGCTGCATGGGGATGGGCAGCAAGCGGTCGAGGCCTGGCCCGTCCAGTTCCTGGACCGAGTTCGACAGGTAAGGGTCGACATAGACCGTACATCCGGGAAATGCCAACCGGCAGCCGGACTGGCCGAGCATTTGCAACGGGATGCGCAGGGAGGCGTTCATCACGGTAATGGAAGCTTGACGGTCATAGTGATTCGGAAGAAAGCAAACCTGATGATTGGCTCAATATCTCGGCAATCATCCGGCGCAAGTCATCCAGCACCCGCTGCGCCTGTCCAGTAGCGATGTCCCGATGCGCCATGGCCTGCCATTGATAACGGAACAGCGGGTAACCGATGGCTTCAAACCGGCTGTGGTTGACCAACAGGTCTGCAATATGCCCTCCCTCATGAGGAAATCCGTACAGCTCCCAAATGATAAAAATATTCTGCTCGATGGCTCCTGGTATCCGGGCCAGTTCTGCTGCAACACTGTCGAGATTACCATGCGTGATCTTGAGTGTAATTGCGGAAAAAGGCGGGTAATTACCCAGCTTTGTCCAGGGCGTGGCCCCCAGGTTCAGGAACATGGTGTGCATGACATCCGCATTGCCGGGACCGCCCAGCCATGCCGTCTTAACATCCAAGGCCGAGGTTTGGCGCAGGCTGTCGGCGTATGCCGGGTGCTGGGCATAATGGCGCAAGATCGCACGCGAGAAGGCCTCGACATTGGTGGCCAGGTCTTTTTGGCCTGTGGCGCCGGCATAATCGCGCATTTTCTCGTCTATGTGCCGGGTGAGGATGGACAGGCATGGATTCCTGACCTTGTAGCCTGCCGTGCGCAGGATGGCGGCAATAGCCGTATCGCAACCGTAGGTGGCGATTGATACGGAGGCCAGTTCCGGAGACACTGACAGCGGCGTGTCGAATACGTAGCTGTCATAAGACAGGCAATGCTTTTCAAAATAGTTGCGGGCTTCCGGCGGCCATTGCGGCCAGGGCGGGTGCGCTTGCAGGCCCTGCAGGAAATCACCAGCCGCTGTCCGGTTCCAGCGCGTCAGCGCATATACCGGATAGCCGTCGGCATGGCGGCCCGCCTGCAGGGCCTGCACAGCCTGTGCAGGCAAGAGGATGTCGGCGTTGATAACGGCGATCGTGACTTCGCCCAAGGAGTTTGCATAATCAAACAGCGTTTGATAATGCGGCCGCGCATGGATGGGGAAGAAGGTCAGCTTGCCATGCTCCAGCAGGGAACGAAGCGCCTGTACCTGTAGCGGTTGCAACTGCGCCTCCAGCGTTGTCAGCGGGCCTTCGAGCAGGACATGCACATGGTCTATCAGCTGGTTTTGGCCGTTTTCCAGCAGGATGGCAACGTAATTCCGTATTTCTTCCGCAGTGCCAGCGGCACGAAAAGAGGTAAGCAGCATAAAGGGACGGGCGTCATCCCGCCGCGAGACTGTCATGGCCAGGGCATCGGTATATGCTGCCGCTTTATCCTGGGGATAGGGGATGTCCAGGCATTCGCAGGCAGCCAATAGCACGGAAGGGGCTTTATCTTGCAGCCCCAACGAGATGGCATTGTGCACGATGGCTTCTTTGGCGTGTTGCGCCAGCCTGTCGGGCTGTTTTCTCAAATTGACGAGGTAGTGGCGTGCTGCCTGCAAATAGATTTCGTCCTTGATGGAGCTCACCATCCAGGTATTGAGGAATGCCACCAGGCCTGCGCTCTCCATCATGGACCGGCACATGCCGGTGTTGTTGCTCACCAGGCACCAAATGAACAGCGAGAACTCGCGCAAGCGTCTTGCCACCTGGATGGGAGGCTGCCTGAGCCCCGGTGTGGCTGCTGTACGTGCAAATGCATATATCCAGCCCAGTACGTCCCGCAATGCGGTTTCGTGGCGCTGTAGCTCTGCATCCACGGTCGGCGTTCGGCAAACCCTGTGTTGGGCGCCGCCGTGCTCGACGTACTCTGAAGTCGCTCCACTGCTCAATACCTGGGCAAACAGCAGCCAGCCCCGGTGCCAGCCAAGGGCTGCATCCCGGGACAAGGAAAGTCCGCGGAACAGTTCGCTCTTGCCCATCACCCCGCTGAGGTGAACCGGGTTCACGGCGGCATCGAACCCGACGGCCTTGGGGCGCACGATGGCTGCGCCCAAATCGCTGCCGTCCATGTCGATCAGCCTGACCGGGCCATGGACCAGGGAAGTTTCAGGATGCGTTTGCAGATATTCGAGCCGTGCCCGCAAGGCGCCCGGATCGAATGCGCCATCAGCCTCGAGAAAGGCGAGGTACTGTCCAGCGGCCTGCTGGATATCATCTCCGATGATCAGTTCAAGGCCGTCTATACCTTGTGACCGTACGGAATCGATCGCCTGCGACAGAAACCTTGAGTCCTGGGAATCCAGGATGATCACGGAAATTAGTGGTTGGGCGGCTGGGCTGGTCATGTCTGTGATGGCGAATGGTTGTAGACGTATATCGGCTCATCGTAACGAATATCGTATACGGTCTTATCCGCGATGTCGGTATTGTAGATTTGCGGCCAGCCCAGCTCCGCCGACTTGCCTATCCTGATGTTGCTGTGCACGATGGCGCCGGTGCGGACGATGGCATGCGCGCCTACCTTGACCCCGCTGCCGATCTGTACCCCTGGCTCTATCCACACGGATGAGCGCAGGTGGCTGTTGGCGCCGAGCTGCGCGCCGGCATGGACCACGCTGTTGTATTCCACCTTGCAGCCGTGGCCGATCACGGCGCGAGGGCCGACGAATACGTTCCTGCCGATGGCCGCATCCCCTGCTACGTCGGCGCTGGCGCTGATGAATGGGGCCATGGCGAAGCCGCGCTCAAGCGCGGCGCGGAACAATTCCATGCGCTTGAAGTTGCCGAAGCGGTCGTCGAAGGCAATGAAGGCATCCCCGGTTTCCGGGTCCAATTGCTCGAAGACGGCGAGATTGAGCTCATCCTCCTCGCCTTGCGCAACCTCGATCTTCTGCACATGCTCATCCGGGCTGGCCTGCTTCCAGGCATGGAACGCGAGATCCAGGTAATCCCCGCCGCCGATCACCCATCTAGATTTCATGACCGGTCTCCATCAGCGTGGTGTACCAGCGCTCGACCAGGCGGTTCTGGGTCTCATAGGCGCCTTGGCTGGGCATGGGCGCATCGGGGTGCAGCGCAGACTGCACGGCTTCCAGTATCGCGATATCCTCCCCGACCACCTTCTTGCTGTAGTGCATGTGCGAAAGCAGCACTTGATGCGAGGTGGCATAAGGCTGCTTCTTTTTGGCGGTGAGGTAATAGATTTCGACGTCCGTCTTGCTTGGGGATAGCGGGATATGGTTCTCGATGGAGAACGAGTACCCGCCCGTGCCGCTGGCAATATGCAGGTTGGGGTACGCCAGCCAATTGTAATAGCCATCGGCCCCCCGCCACGGCTCTACCATGTCCATCCAGGCGTAATGGCGCGTTTGCGCATATTCGGCATCTTCCGCTCCCGCCTGGCTGAAACGGCGCATTTCCGTACGCAGGCCTGTCGGCGACAAGTCCGTGAGCGGGCCTGCCGCCTCGTCGATGAAGATGTCGCTTGCATGCTTCTGGAATTTCAAGGCCTGGCCCAGGCTTCTGGGATGGACATAGCGGACATGGTTGAGGTCGCGCAGGTTCTCGTACACCAGTTTCCAGTTGAAGCTGGCATGCCAGGTCGTGAACATGACCTCGGTGTCGTACTGCTTGGAACTGTCTTCCAGCAGCTTGATGAACTTGTCCGAGAACTGGGCCTCCAGCGGCATGGGATCACTGCTGAGGTTGATGAACAGCAGCGAGCCGACCTGTTGCAGGGCAAACTCGCGCAGTTTGAGCGATTGCCTTTCTTCGTCGCTGAAGCGGTAGAGCGCGTCGCAATCGGGAATCTGCCTCACGGCGCCGCTGCTGTCGTAGCTCCAGGCATGATAGGGGCAGACCAGTGCGCGGCGCCCGCAGAACCCTTGCTGCAGCGGCGCGCTGCGGTGCAGGCAGATATTCTCGAATGCCTTGAGCTCGCCCTTGAAGTTCTGGATCACGACGGGAACGCCGGCAATCTTGCGGGTCAGATAACTGTTGTTTTCGGACACCAATGACGCCAGGCCGGCAAACAACCAGACCTTGCGGAAAATCTTGGCCTGTTCGCGGTCGAAGATTTCCTGCGACAAGTAGTATTTCGGGTGCATGCGCGATTGCATCAGTCTTTTCCTGTCCGGCCTGCAGCTAGAAAATGACTTTTGCCGGATTGCCGAACACGGTGGCGTCCGGCGGCACGTCCTTGATCACCACCGCCCCTGCGCCCACCGTGGCGCCCTCGCCCACCTTGATGCCCGGCGTGATGGTGGCATGGGGATAGATGATCGCCTTGTGGCCGATCTGCGCTCCGCCGCCGAGGAACACCATGGCGCCGATCTGGGCATAATCACCTATGCGCACGTCATGGCTGACGATGCTGCCGCTGTGGATGTTGGCGAAATCGCCGATCTGCACATCGGGGCTGACCTGCACGCGGTGCGAGAGGATGGCGCCCAGGCCGATCTGCACCCGTACGCTGATCCAGCCCAGGGGGGCGTCATGCAACGTGAAGAACCTGCCGCCCTTTTCCAGGATAGGCTGCGCGAAGGACTGCCGTCCATTGGGCAGGCCGACGGCGCATACGAATAGCTCGTCTTCTTTGGGCAGATGCGTCAGCGGGTCGCCTACGATGCCGACATCGCAACCGGTGTCGTCCAGCATATGGGGACGCGTATCGAGAAAGCCGGCAATGTCCCATGCCGAGCCGCAGTCCGCATGGTCCCGCAGCAGGATCAATACTTCCCTGCCCCAGCCGCCTGCGCCAATGATGTAAAGCTTTTTCATGAAGCCAGTTCCGTCCCTGCTCCGTTAACCGGCAAGCTGGTTCCAGTGATCCAGCGGCTCGCGTCGGAAAGCAGGAAAATAACGCCGTTGGCTACATCCAGCCAGAGCGCTTCATGGGCGGCAGGGGAAATTCCGTTGACGCGGATGCCGTGGGCAGCCTGCTCCAGGGCCAGGCACTTGATCAGGCCGGACAACGCCGCCTTGCTTGCCGCATAGGCGCCCTGCCCCTTGGCGCCTTGATGGGCGGCGGCGGAGAGCAGGAACACGATGGATGCATTGGGCGCCAGGCTTCCTGCCTGCAGCACTCGTTGCGTCAGCATGACGGGCTGGATCAGGTTGGACTGCAATACCTGCATGAGGTCGGATTCGCTCAAGTCCGCTACCGGGCATTCGAACTGCTGGTCCACGCAATGCACCAGGCCGTGAAGTTGCCGGCCTGGCTGGAATGTTGCCAGGATGTCGGCGCCACGCTGCTCGCACGCCTGCGTAATTGCCAGTCCCACACCCGACGCCATGCCGTTCACCAGGATGGTTTTTCCCTGCAGCGAGAATGCCTTTGCCTGCGACGTCATGCGTGAATATCCAGCGGTATGCTCAATCCGCCGTCCACGAAAGCGTAGTGGCGGGAAATGTGCCGGCTGGCGTCCGAGAGGTAGAACACGGCGGCATAGGACACGTCCTCCGGTTCGCCTATGCCGAGCGGGGTGCGGGCGATCAGCTCATCCATGTTCGCGCCTCCCTCTGCCAGGCCGTCCAGCATGGGGGTGCGTACATAGCCTGGCGCAATGCAATTGGCGCGGATGCCTTGTTTCGCAGTTTCGATGGCCAATGTGCGCATCGCGCCCAGCAACGCGGATTTGCTGGCGGCATAGGCGCCCGTGGCAATGGCACCGCTGTGGGAGGCCAGGGCCGAAATGAAGAGAATGGAACCGTGCCGGGCGATGCGCCTCTTGGCAAGCAGCCCCTTGGTCAGCAGCAACGGGGCAAAGGTATTGCTGTCGAAGATTTCGGCCAGGTGGCTTTTATTGATGAGCCGGAAAGGCACCAGTTTGGAGATCCCCGCGGCATGCACGACGCCATCCAATACCCCGGCCTGCTCCGCGAGCAGGTCAATGCCTTCCTGCTGCGATATATCCGCAGGGATGGCGCCATGCCCTGTGCCCTGCAACGATGTCGCGGTCGCCTGCAGGCGCTCCGGGTTGCGCCCGGTGATCACCACTTCGGCGCCCATTTGCGAGCAGGTGATGGCGATTTGCCTGCCAATGCCGGAAGATGCGCCGGTCACCAGCACGCGCTTGCCACAGAGAGAGAATGGGTCCTGCGCTACGCTCATGAAATGATCAGTTCGGGGAACACGGCATTTTCCACGTCCACGATCGCGCCGCCCCAGGACAGGCCTACGCCAAAGCCGCAGAACAGCAGGCGTTTCTTGCCGGCAGCCAATGCATCGCGCAAGCGGGCGGTTACGGTGACAGGCAGCGAAGCGCCGCTGGTGTTGCCGAACTCGCGCAAGGTGGAAGGGACTTTTTCTTCAGGCAGGCCCAGTTTCTTGCGGATGGTTTCATTGATCATGCGGTTGGCCTGGTGGAAGATGAAATAGTCAATGTCATCCTTGGCAATGCCGGAATAGCCCAGCAGGTTCTCCACCATCGGCGGCACGCGCTGCGTCGAGAAGCTGATTACGGCCGGGCCGTCGAGGATCAGGTCCAGGTCCGAGCGCCAGAAGCCGTCGTCTCCCTTGCGGGCGATGCCATGCTCGAGCTGGAACGGGTTTCTGTGCCCGCCGACCGGGACGATGATCGCCTTGTAACCGCTGCCGTCGCTGTTGAGGTCAAAGTGCATGGGCGGCGCGCCTTCCTGGTATTCCAGGGCGGTGGCTGTGCCGGCGTCGGAAAACAGCGGGTCCTTCAGCGGGTCTTTATGCTTATAGCTGGAACGGTCGCCAAGCAGCACCAATCCCTTCTTGATCGCGCCCGATGCGATCATGCTGCCCAGGATCTGCAAGGCGAATGGATAGGCCGAACAGCCCAGGTTGACGTCGAATGCGATCGTGGAGTGCGCCAGGCCCAGCCGGTCCTGCAGAATGATGGCGGTGGCCGGCACCAGGTAGTCGGGAGACTGGGTGACGACGATCAACGCGCCGATCTCCTCGCGCGACCATTGCAGGTCGTTCAGCAGCTTGTCCGCGGCATCGTATGCCAGGTCGGAAAAACATTGCCAGTCCGGGCAGACGCGGCGGGTTTCTATGCCGATGTTGCGTACCAGGCGCTCACGCTCTGAACGCAGGTGCGGCGGCACGTCATGCACATTGTGGACCACATGCTTGGGCACGCAGGTCGCCATGCCTGCGAAGCGTACGTTGTTGAGCGTGGAGGTAGCCATATCGATCTCAGGCAAGTAGTTGATAGAGGTCTTGCACGGTAGAGGCTTGTTTCAGGTGTTCGCCGGTGATGGTTTTGCCGTATTCCATGTCGAACATGACGATCACGCCCAGCGCCGCGAGCGAATCCCACTCCGGCAAGTCTGCAAGCCTGGTGTCGGGATTAATCTCGACGGTTTCCTGGAAGTCGACGGCGGTAATGAATTTCTCAATGAAGGTTTCGATGTTGTCCATGGTCGTTCTCGCTAGGGTTGATGAGTTCTAGGCTTGATGAGTTAAAGTTAAGCTGGCCGTGGCCAGGCTGGCCGCCTTGGTGACGCGGGCAATGTCTTCACCGGTCAGGAACGGTGAAAACGGCAGGCCGATCAGGCCTGACGCCACGGCTTCCGCCACAGGCGTCGGCTGCTTGATGATGGGGGCCACTTTCGCGGCATGCTGGTGCAGCAGCGGCTGGTACCAGCGCCGGGTGGCGATTTGCCGTTGCCGGCAGATTGTTTCCAGCCGGTCGCGCGCTTCTGCGGCCATGCGCAGGCAGAAAATCGTCGGCGCGGCCAGCGTGATGCCGCCCTGCCATTGCAGCAGGTCCCCGCAGGCGTCTTCCAACGCCTGGCGATAAGCGCGGTAAATGTCCTGCCTGAGCCTGGCTTGCGCGTCCCATTGGTCCAGGCTGGCATGGGCGACGGCGGCATGGTATTCGGACAGCTTGGCGTTGCTGCCTACAAACGAAAGATGTCCGACCGGGAAGCCGGCGTTCGAGTCCAGGTTGATGCCGAAATTGCTGAGCTGGCGGATATGGGCGTTGATGACGCTGTTGCCGCTGACGACCAGCCCGCCCTCGCCCGCTGCGAGCGATTTGGTGGCGTGCATGCTGTAGACGACCGGAATATCTGGCGCTTCCACCCACTGGCTGCCGAATGCGCCTGCAGCATCGATTACGACATGGATGCCGGATTTGCGCTGGAAGTTGCTCCAATGCCTGGTATCCTGGGGTTGGCCGAATGCCGCGACGGCCAGCACGGCACGCGCCCCGGTCTGTATGGCGGCTTCTGTGGCGATTTCCGGCGTCAGCAGCCAGCTTTGCGCATCGATGTCGGCGATGACCGGGATATACCCTGCGCGGATGATGGCGGTCAGCGAGGCGACGAAAGTCAGCGCCGGCACAATGACCTTGCTGCCGGCCGGCAGGTCGAGGCTGCTAAGCGCCAGCTCCAGCCCGAGCGTGGCGCTGCTGGTGGTGGTGACATGCAGCGGATAGGCGCCGTGTTCTTCGAACATGCCGGCCAGCCGGGCTTCCAGTGCGTTGTTGAGCGGGCCGAAATTGGAGTAGTGCCGGTTTTGGTCCAGCTTGGCCAGGTATGGAGCGAGCGCCTCCCGGTCAGGCAATAGCGGGGTCAATAGCGGGATGGCGGCATGCTGGCTCATATGGGTTGCCCTTGCTTCTGGTCATAGGCGTTGCGTAGTTGATGAAGGTCTTCCGAATACGTGGCGCCCACCCTGAGGAACTTGGGGCGCCCGAGCAAGTAATTGATCCAGAGCTGGCGGTACGCGGTTTCCAGCTCGCGGCAACGGCCGGCATAGTCCATGAGCGCGGATGACTGCATCAGCCGGCGCGCCCTGGCGCGTTGTTCAGTCAACAGCTCAGGATGGTCGAGCAAGTGCAGCACCTTGGCAATATATTCATCCTCATCGCGCGCAACCCAGTCGTGCAGTCCCAATCCTTTCAGCGTGGCTGCAGTGGAGGCGGACACCGCATCGGTGGCATCCATGGCGACGACGGGCAAGCCCATCCACAAGGTATGCAAGGTGGTGGTGCCGCCGGACACCGGGAAGCTGTCGAGCGCGACATCCACAATCTGGCCGCGCGTCATGAATTCGGCCATGGGCACCATGGGCGAGACGATGATGCGCTCCAGCGGCAGCCCTAGCCTGATCAGCCTGGGTTCTATGGTGTTGACGGCGTCTTCTACGCTTTGCTCCTGCACGTGGATGAGCAGCTGCGCATCGGGACGGGCCTCGAGAATGCGTTTCCACACCAGCAGGGCGGCATCGGTGAGTTTGCGCGAGCTGTTGAGCGAGGCCAGCGTGGGCGGGTTGCCTTGCAGCATGGGAGGTGACGGCTCTAGCGGCGCGTCGGCGGGCGGGATGTAGCTGGCCATGCAGTTCAGGCGGAACAGCTTTTCCACGTAGAACTGTTCGTTGCCTACCGGGTCCATGCCCCAGTCGGTGAGGCGGTAGTCCATGCCCTGCATGCCCAGCGTGCCGCCGACGTAACCCAGCCATGTGACCTGCACCGGGGCCGCGCGGCGGGCAAAGACGAACAGGCGGTGGCCCTGGGTATGACCGGAAAGGTCGACCAGGATATCGATCTGGTGCTTGCGGATCAGGGCATGGAGCGCCTGGTCGTTGAGTCTGGAGACATCATGCCAGTGCGGCACCAGCTTTTTCAGCCTGTCCGTGACGGCATCCGGCTGGTTGCTGGTGGCGTAGACGAAAACCTCTACCTGCTCTGGATCGTGATGGGCGAATACCGGCTCCATGAAATAAGCCACCGCGTGGTCGCGCAAGTCGCCGGAGACATAACCGATACGCAGCACGCGGTCGGGCGCGCGGTCATGGCCGAACGCGATGGGGTTCTTGCCCAGCGGGTCGGCAAAACGCCGACCCCATTCTTCATAGAGCTGGCGTTTGCGGGCCGGATCGGGCTTGGCGAGCGAATGGATATTGGCGCGATCCAGCGCATAGGTATTGTTGTCCGGCTGCGTTTCCACCGCATGGTCGATGAAGGCGCAGGCTTCCTCGTGGCGGCCCAGGTAGAAATAGGCAATAGCCAGCCCGTAGATCGCTTCGATATTCTGTGGCTCCATGCCCAGCACGAACTCCATGGTTTCCGCGGCCTGCTGGTATTTCATGGTGCGCAGGAACAGGTTGCCGATCTTGAGCCAGGTCTGGAGTTGTCCGCTCCCGGCCTCGAGCGAGGCGGTGTATTTCGACAGGGCATCCAGGTAGTTGTGCTCAGCCTCGGCAGCTAGGCCGGCCTTGAACAATGCCTGTGAATGTGCGGATGGCTGATATGACAATTTCTCTGCCTAGTCTTATTCTCGTAGTGTTCACCCTGTATAATCTGCCGAAGCCTATATGGCACGGCATGTCCAGTCAAGCAGGGCTGTTGCGGGCATTTGCCCATGCTTCTATCTTACTATCGGTTATTCGGCTGCAATGTTGAGAGCAGCAGGGTAAATGGCTTGTTATTCAAGCATTTCAAATATCATCCCATATCCCTGGTTTGCTAATTGCCCATGAACCTACGTAAAATGTCGCTCTATCGGCAGCGGTTCCTGCCTGTCTCTAAATCGTTCATTTCACTTTGGGTAAATTCATTAGGGTAGTATCAATTGATTCATCTGACCATCAACGGAAATCCACGACAGTTCGATGTTGAGCGCCTGACGGTGGGAGAGCTGGTAGAAAAGCTGGGACTCGCCGGAAAGCGCCTTGCCATCGAGCGCAACGGTGAAATCGTGCCGCGCGGCAGTTTTGCCGAGGCGGTGCTCGACAGTGACGACAAACTTGAAATCGTGGGCGCAGTAGGAGGCGGTTGAATGGATACATTGAATATTGCAGGCAAGAGCTACAACTCGCGCCTGTTGGTGGGTACGGGCAAATACAAGGATTTCGAGCAGACCAGGGCGGCCATCGATGCCAGCGGCGCCGAAATCATCACGGTGGCGATCCGCCGCACCAATATCGGCCAGAATGCGGGCGAGCCTTCATTGCTGGAATACTTGCCGCCGGAAGAATTCACCTACCTGCCGAACACTGCGGGCTGTTACAGCGCGGATGACGCCGTGCGCACCTTGCGCCTCGCGCGCGAGCTGCTCGACGGCCACAAGCTGGTCAAGCTCGAGGTGCTGGGCGACCCCAATACCCTGTACCCGAACATGCTGGAAACCATCAAGGCGGCGGAAACGCTGATCAAGGACGGCTTCGACGTCATGGTCTACTGTTCGGACGATCCCATTATCGCCAAGCAGCTCGAAGACATGGGCTGTGCCGCGGTGATGCCGCTGGCGTCGCTGATCGGTTCCGGCATGGGCATATTGAACCCGTGGAACCTGCAGATCATCATCGAGAACGCCAAGATCCCGGTGCTGGTCGATGCCGGGGTGGGTACGGCCTCCGATGCCGCGATCGCGATGGAGCTGGGCTGCCAGGGCGTGCTCATGAACACCGCGATTGCCGCGGCGAAAGACCCAGTGCTGATGGCGGGCGCGATGAAGAAGGCGATAGAGGCGGGCCGCGAGGCTTTCCTGGCAGGCCGCATGCCGCGCAAGCTTTATTCCGCATCGCCCAGCTCGCCAACCACCGGCCTGATTGGATAAGCCGGGCCAGGACAAGGAAGACAGATGACCAAGCGCTATGCATTTTCAGTGAAGGTGGAGACAGCGTTTGTGCCTGACCAGTCCGACGTGGAGCAAAACCGCTACGTGTTCACCTATACGGTCCATATCGAGAATACCGGAAACGTGGCGGCGCAATTGATCAGCCGCCACTGGATCATCACCGATGCCGCCGGCAAGACGCAGGAAGTGCGCGGCCTGGGCGTGATCGGCCAGCAACCCCTGCTCCAGCCTGGCGAGCGCTTTCAATATACCAGCGGGACCATGCTGAACACGCCCGTGGGCGAGATGCGCGGCTTTTACCACATCACGGCAGAAGACGGCACGCAGTTCGATAGCGAGATCGCGCCTTTCAAGCTCAACATGCCGCGCGTGCTGCACTGATCCATGAACATGCCTTTTTACAGCCTGCGCAAGCAGTCGTGGTTGTTATTGGCTTTGCTGTTGGCGGCGTGTGGCGGCCATCGCCACGTCAAGGTAGAGCAGCCCTGCCAGTGCCCGGAAGTGGCCGCGCCATCCGTGCCTGTTCCGGAACAGCCCAGGCAACCTCCTGCCGCACCTCCCTCTGCGAGCAAAATTCCTGATTATGGCTTCCTCAAGCCGGCCCATTGGCAGGACCTTGCCGGGTTCGAGCAGGCGCAGTTGGGCGCGGCCTGGCCCGCCTGGCTGCTGGGTTGCAGTACCCTGAAGAACCGCCAGCCGTGGCAGGCGGCATGCGAGGCTGCGGCGCATTTGCCGCAACGCCCCGCCGATTCGCAGGTGCTGGCTTACTTCCAGCAATATTTCAACGTCTACCAGGCCGCCAACCAGGACGGCGGCGATACCGGCCTGGTGACGGGCTATTACGAGCCCCTGCTCAAGGGCAGCCGGGTCAAGACGGCGCAGTACCGCTACCCATTGTACGGCCGTCCTGACGACCTGATTACCGTCGAATTGGCGAGTCTGTTTCCCGAGCTTGCCAACAAGCGCGTGCGCGGCCGTGTCGTCGGCAACAAGCTGGTGCCCTACTTCACGCGCGCCGAAATCGAGAATGGCATGGCGCCGGTGGCCGGTCGGGAATTGCTCTGGGTCAACGACCCGGTGGAATTGTTCTTCCTGCAAGTGCAAGGCTCCGGCCTGGTCCAGCTTGATAATGGCGAGGCGGTGCACGTCGGCTATGCGGACCAGAACGGCATGAGCTACCAGTCTATCGGCCGTACCTTGGTCGAGCGCGGGGAGCTGACGCTGGACAAGGCCTCCATGCAGGGCATCAAGCAATGGGGGCGCCAGAATCCCGCCAAGCTGCAGGAGCTGTTGAATACCAATCCCAGCTACGTCTTCTTCCGCGAGCTGCCTCCCAACCTGCCGGGGCCGTTAGGCGCGCTGGGCGTGCCCATCCTTGCGGAGCGGGTGATCGCGGTGGATCCCAAGTTCATCCCGCTGGGCGCGCCGGTGTTTCTCGCCACCACCTATCCCAACAGCAGCGCGCCGCTCAACCGCCTGGTGCTGGCGCAGGACACCGGCGGGGCGATCAAGGGCGGGGTGCGCGCCGATTTCTTCTGGGGGGCGGGAGACGCAGCCGGCCAGCAGGCTGGCGCCATGAAACAGGAAGGCCGCATGTGGGTGCTTCTGCCGAAAAATTTCCCGCTGCCGGTCGCCAAGTAGCGGTCATCTCCAATAGCCGCGTGCTGTTGCAGACGGATGGAGTATAAAAGCCTGTTCACGGTTTGAGCGCATAACAAAACTCAGCGGAGCGGTCCTGGCTAGACGCCTTGCCGTAGGCAGTACTAAGGAGCACGACAAGACAGGGCAACAACGCCAGGAGAGTTTTGTCAGCCGTTCTTAATCCCAGACATAGGCATCCATCGCCAGGATGCCGAACGTATTTTCGGGTTGATAGCGGATGGCTTTTCCGCTGGCGGCGCCCAGGGCGACAAACAGCGGCATGAGGTGGTCTTCATGCGGGTGGGCGCGTACGCCGCCGGGCGCTTGCCGGCGATAGTCCAGCAGCGCCTCGGTGTCGCCCGCGGCAATTTTTTCCGCCATCCAGCCGCTGAACGCTGGAACATAGTCGAGGACGTGCGCATCGCGGTCCGCGCTGAAGAAATCATGCAGGTTATGGGTAATGGCGCCCGAGCACAGCAGCATGACGTTCTGAGTGCGCAATCCTGCCAGCGCCTGTCCCAGCCGGTAATGCGTGCGTGGCCCGGCATGGCTTTGTATCGAGAGCTGGGCGACGGGGATGTCCGCCTCCGGATACATCAGCATCAGCGGCACCCATGCGCCATGATCCAGCCCTCGTACCGTGTCTATTTGCACTGCAATGCCTTGGGCCGCAAGTCCTTCCGCGACTGTGTGGGCCAATTCCGGGGCGCCGGGCGCCGGATATTGCATCTCGTACATGGCGCGCGGAAACCCGCCGAAATCATGAATGGTCTCGGGACGCGCTGCCGCACTGATGCGGGGTTGCTGGGTATCCCAGTGCGCCGAAACTGCCACGATGGCATCCGGGAGGGGCAACGATTTACCCAGCTCTGCGAGCATTTCACCAGTTTTGCCAGGCTCAAGCACCAGGCTGGGGGCGCCATGCGAAATGAACAATGTGCTCATGGAGTGCTCCTGTTTTTGCTTGTGTGTATTACATCCGTCATGCCCAAGCATGATGAATGTTCTCGAGTTTTGCATATATTTGAAGCAGTCATAAAACTCAGTGCGGCGATCGGTTAGGCGTTCTGCCGCCGACAGTTCAAGTAGTGCAGGCAGGGCAAGAGCGCCAGGAATGTTTGTCGGCCGCTGTTAACGGCGATAGGCATCCAGGCTCAGGCGCGCCTGCGCCATGGACGGCGATCTGCAGCAGGCCGCCCGCGATCGCCAGGTTCTTGAGGAACATGATGGTCTGGACCTGGTTGTTCAAGTCGAAGTGGAACATGAACGCGGCGGCCAGCGTGAACAAGGCGATCAACAATGCCGAGATGCGTGCGCGATAACCGACCAGCAACGCGGCAGCCAGCCCCAATTCGACCAGCAACGCGATGGCATAACCCAGTTCGGGCAAGGGCGCGCCCGTGCTGCCGATGAAGGCGATGGTGCCGGTGGGGTCGGCCAGCTTGCCGAATCCGCTAATGATGAAAATGGCGGCCAGCAGCGCACGGCCGAGCGATGCGGTGATATTTGCGGCATTCATGATGTTTCCTTTTTGGTTGAAGTGAAAGAATGAATGCATTGTATTTTGTGAAAAAAATATTGATAATCAGGTTTTTATTGGTAAGACTGTCCCTATATAGTTGACAATATGAATCAACTGGAACAAATGCGCATTTATGCCGAAGTGGTGAAAAGCGGGAATTTCACTGCGGCCGCCAGACATCTGGGCATCAGCAAGCAACTCGTCAGCCGGCGCGTGATGGAGCTGGAAGAGCGCTTGGGTGCGCGCTTGCTGCAACGCACGACGCGCAAGTTGTCGCCGACCGAGCTGGGCCGGGTGTTTTTCACGCGCTGCCTGGCGATCCTGCAAGCAGTGGATGAAGCCGAGCAGGCAATATCCAGCAGCACGGGGGAACTGCGCGGCCTGCTACGCCTTTCCGCCCCGGTGTCCTTCGCCAGCATGGTGCTCTCGCCCGCGCTCAACCAATTCATGCAACTGCATCCCAACCTGGAAGTGGCGCTGGATGTGGATAACCGCCTGGTGGACCTGGTCGGCGAGGGTTACGACATGGCGATCCGCATCACCAAGCAGCCGGACGAAGGCCTGGTCGCGCGCAAGTTGACGGATTCGGCCTTGGTCTATTGCTGCAGCCCGGGCTACTTGGCGCAATATGGAGCGCCGCAATCGCCGACGCAGCTGGGTCGGCACCGCTGCATCACGGCAAGAGCCGGGGAGTGGTTGTTCACCGATGCGGGTGAACCGCTCAAGCTGCAGGTTCATCCGGTATTGCGCTCCAACCACGGAGAGGTGATGTGCGAGGCGGCGATTGCCGGGCTGGGCATTGTCGGCCTGCCGGAGTTCTATGTGCGGGAGGCGCTCGGGAAAGGCGAGTTAGTGCAGATCCTGCAGGAGTATACCGCCGACATCGGCGCCGTCTATGCGCTGTATCCGCAGCATAGGCAAGCCTCGCTCATGGTGCGTACTTTTGCTGATTTCTTGCAGGATTGGTTCAAGACGGAGTAGTCATAGCTGGCGTTGCAATCGCCGGAAAAACAATGGGAGCGTAAGCTCCCATTCACTATGTACCTGGACAATCGATTAACGATTGCAAACGTACATTGTCACTTCAAAGCCGAAACGCATTTCGGTCACTTCTGGCTTGGTCCACATGATAAACCTCCTTAGTTGATGATTTCGGGGTTGTAACCGTTTTGCAAACTGCAGAACGTGGATCGAACTCTACGCCCCTCGAACAGGTTTGACATGCGTACCAGCCATTAAAACCGGCTCATGATTTTCATGAGCCTGCATGGGCTTGAGCTTATTTATGACGGTCTGCCGCGTCTTCCAGCTTTTCGCCGCCGCGCTGGATATCCTGGCCGGCGCCCTTCATGGTGTTACAGCCAGTCAGGACAATAAATCCACATAACATCAGGAACGCAGTCAGTTTCTTCATGGAACTCTCCTTCGCAAAATGATCGGGTACAAGATCGGTGTCAGCGTGGCTAACAAAACCCTCCTGGCGTCGTTGCTCTGCCTAGCCGTAATGATTGTACTGTCGGCGGTGGAGCACCTGGCCAAGAACGCTGCGCTAAGTTTTGTTAGCCACTGTCAGCAATATAGTGGCTTTAGCTCAGCAGCAAATTCAGATGTCGGCTGAATGATGTGTAGGATGACTCCTACCTGGCTTCCTGGCGGATGCGTGACCAGGCGAGCCAGTTGATCGCAAGGAACACCAGCCCGCCTATGGTCACCGTGATCGGGACGACAGGCAGTTGCTGCTTGCTGAGCAGGATGTAGAGCCCCATCATCAAGAGCATGCTGATATTCTCGAACAGGTTCTGGATCGCGATGGCGTGGCCGGAGCCCACGGATTCGTGGCCTCTTTCCTGCAGCAACGCATTGAGCGGCACGGCGTAGAAACCGCCGAGAAAGCCGATCAGCAGCAGCCATGCGATCGCGGTGGCGATGTTGCCGCTATAGGCAAACGCCATGATCGCCAGCCCGATCAGGACGCCCGCGGGCAAGGCGCGGTTGACCGTGCGCAGGTCCACCCAGCGCGCGGCGGCAATCGCGCCTAGCGCAATGCCGATGGCGACGGCGCCGCTGAGGTTGGCCGGCGTGCTCAGGTCGTGGATGTTCAACGCGACCGGCACCCAGGCCACCAGCAGGAAGCGCAAGGTGCTGCCCGCCCCCCAGAAAATGCTGGTGCCGACGATGGAAAACTTCGCATCCCGGTCCTGCATCAAGGTGCGGGTTGCATGGAGAAAGTCCCGGCACATGGCGAGCGGTGCGAAGTTGGTGAGGACATGGGAGGGCGGTAGCCGGGGGATCAGCAGGTTGATGGCAGCGGCAAGCAGGTAGGCCGTTGCGATGGCATACAATGCGCCGGCCAGCCAGTAGTCCGCGAGCCAGCCGCCTACCACCGCGCCTAGCAGGATGGCGACAATGGTGGAACCTTCCATGAGGCTGTTGGCCTTGACCAGCTTATCCACTGCCACCAGTTCGCTCAGGATGCCGTACTTGGCGGGCGAGTAGGCGGCCGCGCCGAGGCCGACCATGCCGTAGGCGAGCAAAGGGCTGAGCCCCGCAAGCATGGCGGCGGCGCCGAGGAATTTCATGCTGTTGGCTATCAGCATCACGCGCCCCTTTGGCAATGTATCGGCGAACGGCCCGGCAAAGGGCGCCAGGATGATATAGGCAATCACGAAGAATTCTTGCAATAGTGGAACCTGCCATGCCGGGGCGCTACCGGCCTTGATCAGGGCGATCGCGGCAAACAGCAGCGCGTTGTCGGCCAAAGCGGAGAGGAACTGGGCAAGCATGACGGCCAGCATGCCGCGGCTGAGCAGCGAGGTTTGCGGGACGGTCGGGTTGTGAGCTGTCATGGTTATCTTTCGTTTTCAGCCATTTGCTTGAGCGTGACGTAGTCGGTCTTGCCGGTGCCGAGCAGCGGCAGCGCCTTGACGGCCACGATCCTGCGGGCAACCGCGAGTTCGATGTTGCCGGTGTGGCGTGCGGCGTGCGCCAGGGCATCGCGGGCCAGCGCGGCATCCGTGGTATACAGCACGATATTCTCTCCGCGTTGTGTGTCGCTTTGTGTAGTCGCGGCATGCTGGTGGTCGGGCGACGCGGCGTGGGCGATTTGCTCCACGGTTTCCAGCGAGACCATTTCACCCGCGACCTTGGCAAAGCGCTTCACCCGCCCCTGGATGGTGACGAAGCCGCGGGCATCCATGCCGACGATGTCGCCCGTGTCGTACCAGCCGTCCTGCGGCGGCTGCAACTTGCCGGGATTGTCGTAGAAATAGTAGCCCAGCATCACGTTGGGGCCCTTGACCTTGAGCAGGCCGCCGCCGTCGATGCCTGGCACCGGTTCCAGCTGATGGTCCAGGCCGGGCAGCAGCATGCCGACGCTGCCGGCCTGGTTCGCCATGGGAGTGTTCACTGCCAGCACAGGCGCGCACTCGGTCGCGCCATAGCCTTCCAGGATGCGGATGCCGAACTTGTCCATCCACAGCTTGCGGACTTCATTGCTGAGCTTTTCCGCTCCCGCCACGACGTAACGCATTTTGTAGAAGTCATATGGATGCGCGAACTTGGCATAGTTGCCGAGAAAGGTGCTGGTGCCGAACAGCGCGGTACAGCCGCGGTCGTAGATGACTTCCGGGATGACGCGGTAGTGCAGAGGCGACGGGTAGATGAACACCTTGCTGCCGCATACCAACGGCATGATGCCGCCGCAGGTGAAGCCGAAGGCATGGAACAAGGGCAATGCCATCATGAACTTGTCGCGGTGCGAGAAATCGATCACGGCGCGGATCTGCGCAATGTTGGCGAGGATGCTGCGGTGACTGTGCACCACGCCCTTTGGCTTGCCTTCGGAACCTGACGTGAACAATACCACGGCGGGCGCGTCCGGGTTGCGTACCCGCGCAATGCGCTTGGGAAAGCGTAACGCATACGCCATCAGCCATAGTTTGTCCGCAAGTCCAAACTCGCTGCGCATGTCTTCCAGGTACACCACGTCGATATGGCTCAGCTTGGTGACGGCATCGACCAGCTTGGCGGTCTCGAGGAATTTGCGCGAGGTGATGACGGTCTTGATCCCGGCGGCAATGCAGGCGTTCTGCATGCCGCTGGTGCCGGCCGTATAGTTGAGCATGGCGGGGATGCGGCCAAGAGCGCTCATGCCGAAGATCAGGCAAACCGTGTTGGTGACATTGGGCATCAGCACGCCGACGGTCTCCCCTTCGGCGCTGACCTTGCTGGCAATGCGGCCTAAGGCCAGGCTTTTCTTGAGCACGGTGCCATAGTCCTCCTCCACTTGCTGCATATCCTCCACCAGCTTGCGCTTGCGGCCATAAGTATCAATCGCGTTGAGGAGCGCGCCGTACAGGGTATCGGTGGGCTCGGAGGCGAACATCATGTGCTGCATGATGCCTTGCATCTGTTCGCCTGCCAGGCGGCGCCTCTGCTTGGCGCTGGGTGCGTCAGGCAGAGGCAGGGCGGTAGGCGGCAGGATGGTGAGCGTGATCTTGGGCAGCAGCTGGCGCGGGAAGTCGCGCTCCAGGCGGCTGAACCAGCTTCTTGCCGCGCCGCGGATGCGTACCGGCAGGACGGTGGCGCCAGTCTTGGCGGCAACGAAGGCAGGCCCGTCATAGACCTTCATGAGGCTGCCGGTGAGGGTGATGCGGCCTTCGGGAAAGATCATCACCGATTCGCCAGCTTCGAGAAGGCGGATGACTTTCTTCATCGCCAGCGGGCTGGCGGTATCGACGGCCAAATGGGGGACATGGCCCAGTATCCAGCGGAAGAACCAGTTGTCCAGCACCGTGGTATGCACGACGAAGGTGGTGCGGATCGGCAGGAACAGGCCGAGCAGGAAGCCATCGAGAAAGGAATCGTGGTTGCTGATGATGAGGAGCTTTTCAGGCGATGGGATGTGTTCCTGCCCGAATACTTCAATGCGGAACAGCAGGCGGGTGATGGTCTTGGTCAATGACAGCAACATTGGGGAATCTCTTTCGTTAGATTTCTTGTTGGATGTAATGCAGCACGCTTTGCAGGGCGGTCTGCATGTAGTCTTTGTCTATGGAAAAAAGCACCTCTTTACCTACTTTTTCACTCTTCAATGCTCCTCCTTGCTGCAGCACCTTAAGATGATGGGTGATGGCGGTCCGGCTCAGGTCCGAGGCGCTGACGATCTGGCTGATGCTCAAGCGCTCGCTGGGTTCGAACGAAAGCAGGATGCGCTGGCGGTGCGCATCGCCAAGCGCGACGAATAGATCGGAAATGTCCTGCCATTCGGTTGGGATATTGACGGGCGTTTTCATAACTAAATAATTAGTTATGTAGTGATGATTGTCAATAAGTTTTTTTCAAAGATCGTTCGCGATTCGCTAATATGCTGGTGTAGTTCGCAGGACATGTTGATGCCTGTGGATGCTTGAGAATAATGAGAACCAACCCCTGGCGGTGTTAAGTGAGTGAAAAGCTTTTGATGCAGGTAAATGATACGGTAAGCCTTTGTGAAAAGATCACGGGCGATGGATTCAGCTTTGTCCCGGGGCAACAAATAAAAGCATGGCTGCTGGCTTCCAATCCTGACGCGTTATCGGACTGGCAAGCATTCGACGCCAGCTGGGACGGGATGCCCCTGGATGAATACATGGCGGATGGCGGGCGCTACCGCCGCCGCCGTTTTGCCACGCTGAGCGCCGAAGCCGCAGGCCCTATCGTGCTGGAGCCGCACCAGCCGCATTACCAGAGCCGGGAGTACAACTCGCTCAATGGCGGGATTGCGCGCATCTACGAACCCATACCCTCCAGCCTGATCCATGGGCAGACAATGCAGGGTATCCTGCAGCTCAGTCGCGACTTGTTCAGCCGCCTGCGCCCGCAGGCGCGCTGGCATATCGAAGCGCACCAATTCCGCATAGAGGCCAATCAGCAGGAGCATGGCCAGCCTGCGCCCGAAGGCGTGCATCGCGACGGCGTGGACTATGTGCTGGTCATGATGGTCAAGCGCGTCAATATTTCTAGCGGCACCACGACCCTGCACAACCTGGATAAAGTCGTGCTGGACAGCTTCACCCTCACCAACCCGCTGGACTGGGCGCTGGTGGACGACCGGCGATGTATGCATGGCGTGACGCCTGTCGAGCAGATCGACCCCGCCATGGCGGCATATCGCGACGTCCTGGTGGTGACGTTTACTGATAAGAGCAGCTAACAGCGCTCTTATCTGTCGTTGTCGTCCTGCCTTGCCATGCTATTTTGTACTGCGCTGTTTTGTATTCCCCGTTGCAGAGTGCCTGGCCAGGAACGCTTCGCTGAGTTTCGTTGGCGGCCCTAAGTCCTGAAAGGGATGTGTTCGTGTTCCTGTTGAACCTGATGGGTGCAGTATTGAGAGTATTTCGCTGAGCGGCAGCAGTTTGCTCTGTCGGCGAAAGTGAAGGAATATGGACTGTTCAATTCATCATATTGTGATGCGTTTCTTGTTATTGAGCCTCCTGCTGGTGAGCGGGCAAGGCTTTGCCGAGCCTTTGGAAAAGGTCAGGCTGCAACTCAAGTGGTATCACCAGTTTCAGTTCGCCGGCTATTACGCGGCCCAGGCAAAAGGCTTTTACCGTGAGGAGGGCCTCGATGTCGAGATCGTGGAAGCGGACATGGCGCACTCTTCCATCGAGCGCGTTGTCTCCGGCACGGCGCAATACGGCATCGGGGATGCCGAAATCGCCATCGCCCGCCTGCACGGTAAGCCGATCGTGGCACTCGCCTCGATCTTCCAGCATCCTCCCCACGTACTGCTGAGCAAGAAGTCCAGCCACATACGCAGCCCTGCGGACCTGGTCGGCAAACGCATCATGCTGGCGAATACCGAATGGCGCGACGCCCAGCACCGGGCGTTGCTGCGCAAGCATGGCATTGACATGCAGGAAGTCACCATCCTGCCTCAAAGCGGCAGGCTGGAGGATTTGCTGGAGGACAAGGTGGACGCCATCTCCGCTTATGCCACCGTCGAGCCCTTGCGCATGGCGGAGCTAGGCGTCGAAACCTCGATGCTGATGGCGATGGATTTCGGCGTCGATTTTTACGGCGACACCCTGTTTACCACCGAGTCCGAGCGCAACGCGCATCCGGACCGGGTGGAGGCCTTTCTGCGCGCGAGCCTGAAGGGCTGGAAATATGCGCTGGCCAATCCGCATGAAATCGCGCAGCTGATCGTGTACATGCCCTCCGCCAGGAAACCGGCCCCCAGCTTGAAACAGCTGATGTATGAAGCCAGGGAGATGGAGCGCTTCATTCTGCCGGATGTGGTTGAGCTGGGGCGTATGACGCGTGCGCGCTGGGAATTCATTGCCCGCATGTTTGTCGATCTCGGTCTGATCGAGCCCGGTTATTCACTCAATGGATTCCTCTTGAAAGAGGAGGAAGACACCACGCATCTGGTCAAGTGGTTCGCGGGCGGCGCGTTGCTGGTGAGTCTGGCTGCGGGCCTGGTATTGCTCTGGAACCTGCAAATCCGCAGAAAGGTGCGGGAGCGCACGGAGGCATTGCATGCGGAAATCCATCAGCGGAAGCTGGTCGAGATGGAACTGGAATCCAGCCAGGAGCAAGTCAGGTTGACTTTCCACAGCGCCTCCGCTGGGATCGCCATGATTTCCATCGAGGGACGGTTTCTGCTGGTGAACCCGGCTTTCTGCGACATCGTCGGCTATTCCGAGAATGAGTTGAAGAGCCTGCACTGCCATGACCTGGATTATGGGCAGAATGACCTGGAGGCGTGGAAAAACCGGCAGCGTCTGTTGGAGGGCGAGATCGACCATTCGGTAGTGGAAAAGCGCTACAGGACGAAGTCCGGCCGTTCTGTCTGGGTGCGCATCAGTGCGACCCTGGTCAAGAACCCGGACGGCAGTCCGCGCAACCTGATCAAGGTGGTGGAAAACATCGAGCAGCAAAAGCGCCAGGAAAGCCTGCAGGTCGAGCAGCGGCACCTCTTGGAGCGCATTGCCGCCGGCGCCGTCCTCGACGACGTGTTGGTGGCGACAGTGGCGTTGCTGGAGGAGCAATATCCGGACGTGCTGTGCTCGATCATGTTGCTGGACAAGCCGGATACGTTCGGCAGAAGCATTGCGCTGCGCTTGCCGAAACGTTATCTGGACAAGCTCAAGGGCTTGCAGATCGGTCCTTCGGTCGGCTCTTGCGGTACGGCGGCGTACGAGCGCCGCACGGTGGTGGTGGCGGACGTTCAGCAGGACTCGTTGTGGACGGATTACCGCGACCTGGCCAAGCGCTACGGGCTGAGGGCGTGCTGGTCGATGCCGATCTTGTCGAGCAGCCAGCAGGTGCTGGGCACATTCGCCGTGTATGGCCGCGAGGTGCGCGTGCCCGAACAGCGTGAAATGGAATTGGTGAGCGCATGCTCGCATATCGTCGGCATCGCGATCGAGCGCCATCACTCCGAGGAGCAGCTCAAGTTGCTGGAAACCAGCATTGCCCGGCTCAACGATATCGTCCTGATCGCTGAGGCCGATCCGGAAGGCATGCAAAGCCCGCGCCTCATTTTCGTCAACAAGGCGTTCGAGCGGCTGACCGGCTATACGGCCGAGGAGGTGCTGGGTAAGGACCCCGGCCTGCTCGACGGACCAAGCACGCAGATGGATGAAATGCGCCGGGTGAAGGCCCTGCTCAAGCAGGGCGAATCCGTGCGCACCGAGCTGATCAATTACAGGAAGAACGGCGATGAGATCTGGCTGGAAATGGATATCCTGCCGATAGCGAACAACGCCGGAGTGTTCACGCACTGGGTCGCGGTCGAGCGCGACATTACCGAGCGCAAGGCGGCAGAGAGCAGGATCCAGCATCTGGCGTTCTACGATATGCTGACCAACCTGCCGAACCGGCTGCTGTTGCTGGACCGGCTCGAACAGGCATTGCTCAACAGCATGCGGCTCAAGCGCTCCGGTGCCCTGCTGTTCCTGGACCTGGACAATTTCAAGACGCTCAACGACACCCACGGCCACGATTTCGGCGACATGCTGCTGGAGCAGGTGGCGCAACGCCTGCTCGGCAGCGTGCGCATTACCGATACCGTGGCGCGCCTGGGCGGGGACGAGTTCGTGGTGGTGCTGGAGAACTTGAGCGAGCAGAGCGGCGACGCGGCGCAGGAGGCTAGCCTGGTCGCCGACAAGATTCTCCTGGCGTTGAGCCAGCCGTTCGGGTTGTCGGGATATGAGCATTATTCATCCTGCAGCATCGGGGTGGCCCTGTTCTGCCCGGAGCAGCAAGTCACCGTGGACGAGTTGTTGAAGCGGGCCGACCTCGCCATGTACGAGGCAAAAGCCGCCGGGCGCAATACTTTCCGCTTCTTCGACCCGGCGATGCAGGCATTGATCACCAAGCGTGCCGCCATGGAAGAGGACCTGCGCCAAGCCTTGCGGCGCGATGAAATGCGCTTGTACTACCAGCCGCAGGTGGATAATCACGGCAAGCTGCTGGGCGCGGAGGCGTTGATACGCTGGGAGCACCCGCAACAGGGCTTGCTCTCACCGGCGGCGTTCATCGAGCTCGCCGAGGAAACCGGCCTGATCCTGCCGGTCGGGGAATGGGTGCTCAAGACGGCATGCCTGCAACTGGTGGCATGGGCGGAGCGACCGGAAACCGCAAGCTTGGGCTTGTCGGTCAATGTGAGCGCACGCCAACTGCACCAGCATGACTTTATCGACCGCGTGTTTGCCATCCTCAAGGAGACGGGGGCTAATCCGCAATTCCTCAAGCTGGAGCTTACGGAAAGCACCCTGGTGGAAAATATCGAGGACATGATCGTCAAGATGAATACCCTCAAGGCGATGGGGGTAGGTTTCTCCATGGACGATTTTGGTACTGGCTATTCTTCATTGGCCTACCTCAAGCGTTTGCCCTTGTCTCAACTCAAGATCGACCGTTCATTCGTGCGCGATGTGCTGATCGACAGCAACGACGCCTCCATCGTGCAAACCATCATCGCCCTCGGCCAGGGGCTGGGGATCGAAGTGGTGGCGGAAGGCGTGGAAAGCCGCGAGCAGCAGCTATTCCTGGAGGAGCACGGCTGCCTTGAATACCAAGGCTATCTTTTCGGCAAGCCGCAACCGGTCGACCAGCTTGAGCGCGAGTTCGGCCTGGCTAAAAATTGACATCAGGCTAGTTTTTGGGAACTATTCCTCTGGATATGTGCAATTTTTCACATATCTTCCGTATTCACATGAGGAGAAAGTGCCATGAAAAAAATACTATGTTCGGGTGTTGCCATGCTTGTGCTTGCCGGATCGGCATTGGGCGTGCAGGCGGCGGAAGAAGAGTTTTACGGCGTGCTTGAAAGCCGTCCGCAAACGGCGGAAGGTACCTGGGTGGTATCCGGGCGCAAGCTGGAAGTGACCAAGAAGACCGAACTTGAGGAAAAGCATGGCCCGCTGGTTGTCGGCGCCTGTGTAGAGGTTGAAATCGAGGACGGGCTGGTGGAGGAAATCGAAACCAAGAAGAAGGAAAAGTGTGCCAAGTAACGCAGCCTTGCCATAAGGTCGCTCGAGGCACCAGTCATCAAGCCTTCCTGCGTTAAGAGCCGCTAACAAAACTCCTTCTGACGTTGTTGCCCTGCATTACCGTACTAGCTTCGCTGAGTTTGTTAGCGGCTCTTTGAACAGATTATTGATCCCAGCTGATGACTGCCCGGACCTGGTTTAGCTCTATCTTTATCCGGGCGGTTCCCGCCATGCTCTGGTCGCATCCGCAGAATGCCGGGGTGAAAATCTGTTTGATCCATATATTGAATCCTCATGATTAGCGCTATGCTAATCGCCATGGCTGCATGGGGCAGCCTGATGGCCGTCACGGTCTACTTCACCATTTGTCTGAAGATTGAGCAATCATGCAAGAATCCGCTTCTGCCATTGAGATTGCGCGTCAAACCCTGATACAGCTTTCTTCGCGCAAGATACCGCCTACGCCGGACAATTTCCGTATCGTCTATGACGAAATTGCCGGTGTGAAATCCATGGATAGCGCTGCCGAGCTTGCCAATGCCCTGGATGAGGTGCTGCTCGTCGCCAGCGTGCAAAGCCCGAAATACCTGGCTGCGGCGCAGGCGATCAAGCAGTCGGTGGATGCCCGCAACTGGTCCCGCTTCAAGGAGCAGCTGGGCAACCTGCTGCCTCAGGCGGCGGCAAAGGACGATGTCACCTGGCCCGCGGCATTGCGCCATTTGCTCAAGCAGCTGGAAAGCAGCCACAGGGGCATCACTCTCAGCCGCAAGCGCGAGGGCTTGCAGCGCTTGCTGAACAATTTCGAGCAGGATCCTGCATTGCCGCAGAAAATCCACGCACTGGCGAGCTCATGGGGGGCAGGCATCAGCGAGGACTTGGTGGACGGCGCCCAGCAGGAGGGGGCGGCAGTACAGGAATCATCCCCAATGCAGGCCGGCAATGAGCAGGAACCGGCACGCACCTATTATGCGAGGATCGCCGACCATTGGCGCAATATGCTGATGCGCACGATCAACCTGATCGTGATCCCCCAATTGGCGGCCTGGCCTGAAATGGCAAAGAAGGCGGAAGCCTTGCTCGAGGATATCCGCCTCGCCTATGCGGAAAACGATGTGCTGAAGCAGGCGGAAAGCCTGAAAGCTGTCCTGTTCACATTGGAAATGCACGGGGATACCCAGCAGCGCACCCATGAAGGCCTGCTGCAATTGCTGCGTTTGGTGGTGACCAGCATGAACGAGCTGGTGATGGAAGATCAATGGCTGCACGGGCAGGCCATAATCGTGCAGGAACTGCTGCAAAAGCCGTTGTCGCTGGATATGCTGTACGACGCGGAAAGCAGCCTCAAGGAGCTGATTTTCAAGCAGGGGCAGCTCAAGCCCCGCTTGCTGGATGCCAGGGATTCCATGAAGAAAATGGCGGAGGTCTTTGTCGGCCGCCTGGCGGACCTGGTGGACAGCACCAATGAATACCAGGAGAAAATCGACGGCTACAAGCAGAAAATCACCGAGTCTGAAGATATTGTCGAGCTGAATGCGCTGATCGACCGCATGCTGGAAGATACGCGCAGCATCAGCTTCAATATCCGCCAATCGCGGGAGATACTGACAGAAACCCAGCAACGCGTGGTGGAGTCCGAACGCCTGGTGCAGGAGCTGACTGCCAAGCTGGAGCATGTGAATGAAGTCGCGCATGAGGATTTCCTCACGGGCACGTTGAACCGGCGCGGCATGGAGCAGGCGCTGGAGCGCGAGTTCGACCGGGCGAACCGCCATGCCACGCGCTTGAGCCTGGCGATGATGGATATCGACCATTTCAAGCGCCTCAACGACAAGCTCGGCCATGCGACGGGCGACAAGGCCTTGGTGCATCTGTCGAAGGTAATCAAGGAATCGTTACGCAGCACCGATGTGCTCGCCCGTTATGGCGGAGAGGAGTTCATCATCATCCTGCCGGGCACGGGAGAGGCCGAGGCCGTGGAGATCATGAAGCGCGCGCAGCGCGACCTCACGCGCAATTTCTTCATGCACGACAATGAGCGCGTCTTGATCACCTTCAGCGCCGGCGTCGCGGAACGCGAGCAGGACGAACCGGCCCAGTCGTTGCTGCCGCGGGCGGACAGGGCCCTCTATCGCGCCAAGCAGGCGGGTCGCAACCTGGTGGCCGGCGCGGCCGATATCGCCAAGTGATGTTCACCGAGATTGCCTATGGTTCCGACCTCTACCGGCAGAGCCTGCATTTGCGAGAACAGGTGTTGCGCGTCCCGCTCGGCCTGACGCTGAGCGCCTCGGACATGGCCGGAGAGGATCAGCAAAAACATTTTGGTATCGTCGAACAACACGCATTGCTGGCTTGCCTGGTGATCAAGGCCGGGCGGAAGCCATTGGCGAAGCTGCGGCAAATGGCCGTAGCCCCCGCCATGCAAGGCCGGGGATTGGGCAGGCTGCTGGTGGATGCCGCAGAGCTGTGGCTGCGGCAGGCCGGATTCGACCAAGTCGTATTGGATGCGCGCGAAACCGCGATCGGCTTTTACCAGTCGTTAGGATACCGTGTCGATGGCCCTGTATTCCAGCAGGTGAGCATCCCTCATCGCTGCATGCATAAGCTGCTGGCATGACCCGTGCATGGGTTAATGATGGCTGCTGGAGCCCTGCCGTGCTAGCATGACGCATCCGCTGCCATGAGGCGTGGCGCTGTCACCGCGGTTCGCCGCATATCATTTTTACTGGCCTGAATACAAAGCAATTGATTACACCTGAACGCCTGAAGTACCTGGCACTAGGCATGCTCATCCTGTTGGTCGCCGGCATTTTCATCGGAGGGGAAGCGCCCGGCGCGGGGTCGCTGTTCCCGCCGCCTTGGGATAAAGTCGTGCATTTCTTCGTCTTCGGCACTATCGGGGTGCTCGCGGGCCTGGCGTTTTTACGGCTGCCGCTGGCTGCCGTCTGGATCATCGTCGTGGCCCTGGGCGCTGCCGATGAGCTGCACCAGCTGTTCATCGAGGGCCGGCAGGCCGGCCTGGACGACTTGCTGGCCGATGCGCTGGGAGGGCTGGCCGCGTTGCCGGTGCTTGCCCTGTTGCGGCGCTGGCTGGGCCAATATTCGTGACCTCGGGGAAATAGTCTTAATTTGCGCCATGGTGTCATGAGGGCGGCGCATTCTTTACAATACCGACATGGCCCCTGACGTTTCACCTTATCCGCTACGCAATATTGCGTTCCTGAAACTGCTGGCTTTCCGCGTCAGCATCACGTTTTCCTACCAGATCATGGCGGTGGTGGTGGGCTGGCATATTTACCAGATCACGCGCGACCCCCTGTCGCTGGGCCTGATCGGTTTGGCCGAGGTGATCCCCTATTTCTGTACCGCCCTGTTCGCCGGTTATGCCGTCGACCATTATTCGCGGCGCATGTTCGGCGTGATGGCTAGCATCGTGCTGGTGATCAACGCCCTCGTGCTGGCGGGGATCGCGGCCGGGTGGTTGTGGCACCCCAGCGAGTCGTCGCAATTCATCTATCTTTCGATTGCCTGCGTCGGTTTTGCGCGCGCTTTCATCGGCCCGTCCTATAGCGCCCTGTTTGCACTGGTATTGCCGCGCCAGCAATTCGCCCGGGCGGCCAGCATCGGCAGCTCGGTACTGCAGACCGGGCTGGTGCTGGGGCCGGCGATCGGGGGCGGGGTGATCGCCCTGGCGGGAATCAGTACGGCTTACGCCTGTTCCGCAGTGTTCGCAGGGGTCGCCGTCGCCGCCATGCTGAGCCTGAAGGTGAAGTCGCCGGTTGTCGAGGCGGATGCGCCAATCTTTGCCAGCATCGCCCAGGGTTTGCGCTTTGTATTCAGCAACCAGGTCATGCTGGGTGCGCAGGCGCTGGACATGTTTGCCGTATTGTTCGGCGGCGCGGTCGCCATGCTGCCGATGTTTATCCATGACGTGTTCCAGCACGGGCCTGAAGGCCTGGGCATCTTGCGCGCCGCCCCCGCAGTCGGCGCGATAGCCACCGGCGTCTGGCTGACGCACCACCCGGTCAATCGCCGTGCCGGGCGGATATTGCTGGTGGCTGTGGCCGGGTTCGGGTTCAGCATCATCGCTTTCGCCTTGAGCAGGAATTTCTGGCTAGCGGCGTTCCTGTTACTGATTTCAGGTATTTGCGACGGCGTGTCGGTGGTGGTGCGGACGACCATCATGCAGCTGGTCACCCCGGATGAAATGCGCGGCCGCGTTTCCGCGATCAACGGCATATTCATCGGCTCCTCCAATGAGCTGGGCGCATTCGAGTCGGGAATGGCGGCCAGGCTGATGGGCTTGATCCCTTCCGTCATTTTCGGCGGGGCGATGACGATTGCGGTGGTGGGCGCGGTGGCGCGTTTTGCGCCCAAGCTGCGCCGCCTCAACATGCGCGACTTGCACTGACCTATTTAAGACCGCAGCCGCCTAGCGCTGGGTAGGGAAATGCGCCGGGTCGCTCAATGCCTGGACAATTTCGTCATACACCAGGCGGATACGCTCCGGCACCGGGCCGCGGCGCGGACGGTAGACATTCAAGTCCCAGGCCGGCGCCACGAACTCGTCAAGCACGCTCACCAGTTCTCCGCTTTCGAGCTGCGGTATCACCAGCGGGGCGCCGATCTGGGCGAAGCCGACGCCGTCCAGGGCAAGCGACACCTCGCTATCGGAATCGTCGGTGATAAAGCTGGCCTGCCGGGGGTTGATCTGCTGCCCGTCGGCGAAGAACCAGGGCCAGTTCTTCCCGCTGCTCTTGTCGACGAGGGCGATGGTGGGGACGTGATGCAAATCCTCCAGTTGCTGCGGCGTGCCTGCGCGTGCCGCCAGCTCCGGCGTGGCGACGACGAGGAACGATACCTTGGCGAGCGAGCGGGCGACAAAACTGCTGTCGCGCAGCAATCCCACGCGCACCCCGATATCAATCTGCTGTTCCACCACGTCGCTGTGCATGTCGGAGAGGCGCAAGTCGATGGTGATATGCGGATGCTCCCTGGCGATGCGGCTCAGTATGGGTTGCAGGAAACGCCTGCCGATCACGACCGGGGCGGTGATGCGCACCACGCCGCCTATATCCCGCTCCTGCCGCTTGCCGCTGGTCATGAACAAATCATCCACGCCGCTGATGGCGTCGCGCCCGCGCAGGGCCAACTGCTCGCCAAACTCGGTGATGCGTATCTGCCGCGTATTGCGGTAGAACAGGGGTTCTCCCAGCAGCGATTCCAGCTCCTTGACCGCGCGGGTTACCGCCTGCGGCGAGATGCTGAGCCTTGCGGCGGCCTCCTTGAAGCTGGAGGCCTCGGCGGTGGCGCAGAAGATACGCATCATTTCCAGGCGGTTGAGCATAACGGTTCCGGTTGAAAGTCCAGCCTTAATTATTCCATAAAATGGAATTCTAAAATGAGCATATTTCCATTTATAGAATAGGGGAATTTGCGCATACTCGGCATATCCCATTGATAGCAAACGATATATTTAATTGTATATAGCGTTTGCCGGTTTGCAAAAAAAGAAAGGAATTCACATGGTAACGCTGGACATCAACGGCAAAAGCCAGCAGCTCGATGTGCCGAACGATATGCCCTTGCTGTGGGCGATCCGCGATATCGCACAGTTGACCGGGACCAAGTTCGGCTGCGGCATGGCGTTGTGCGGGGCATGCACCGTGCATCTGGACAGCGAGCCCGTCAGGGCTTGCGTCACCCCGGTCTCGGCCGCGGTGGGCAAGAAAATCACGACGGTCGAGGCCGTGGGCGAGGACAAGGTCGGCAAGGCGGTGCAGGCGGCCTGGCTGGAGCTGGGCGTCGCCCAGTGCGGCTATTGCCAGGCCGGGCAGATCATGTCGGCGACCGCGTTGCTGCGTTCCACGCCCAATCCCACGGACGAGGATATCGACGAAGCCATGAGCGGCAATATCTGCCGCTGCGGCACTTATCCGCGCATCCGCGCGGCGATCAAGCTTGCTGCCAAGGAGGGTGCGAAATGAGCCGGGAACTGGTATTGGATTTGCCGGACCTCAGCCGCCGGCGGCTGCTCAAGGGCATGGGCCTGGCGACCGGCCTCGCCCTTACGATCGGCGTCAACGGCCTGGTGCGCGCCGCAGTGGAAGAACCTAAGAAATACGGCGGCGACGCCATGCCGGGCGGCCTCAAGGAGGACGTGCTGGTATTCGTCTCCATCGGTACGGACGGCATCGTCAACATCGTCGCGCACCGCTCGGAAATGGGCCAGGGCGTGCGTACCAGCCTGCCCTTGGTGGTGGCTGACGAGTTGGAGGCGGACTGGGCGCGGGTCAACGTGGTGCAGGCCGAGGGCAACGAGGCGCGGTATGGCAATCAGAACACCGACGGCTCGCGCAGCATGCGCCACCACTTCGAGCCTATGCGCCGCATCGGCGCAACGGCCCGCATGATGCTGGAAGCCGCCGCTGCCGCCACTTGGGGCGTGCCTGTCGGCGAAGTGCAGGCAAGGCAGCATCAGGTCATCCACAAGCCTAGCGGCAAGACGCTGGGTTACGGCGAGCTGGCGACGGCAGCGGCCAAGATTCCCGTGCCTGCGAAAGCGCAATTGAAGCTCAAGCCGGCTTCGGAGTTCCGCTACATCGGCAAACAGAACACGCGCAATGTCGATGGCCAGAAAATCGTCACCGGCACCACGCATTACGGCATCGATACCAGGCTGGAAGGCATGCTGTATGCCGTGGTGGCGCGGCCGCCGGTATTCGGCGGCAAGGTGAAGTCCTTCGATGCCAGCGCCGCGCTCAAGGTGCCGGGCGTTGCCAAGGTCATCGAGCTGCAAAGCAGCAGCCTGCCGCCATTGTTCCACCCCCTGGGCGGCATCGCGGTGCTGGCGAGCAATACCTGGGCTGCCATCAAGGGACGCGAGGCGCTCAAGATCGACTGGGACCACGGCGCGAATGCTGCTTACGACTCGCCCGCCTTCCGCAAAACCCTGGAGGATGCCGCACGCAAGCCAGCCAAGGCCGTGCGCAACAACGGCGACGCCGCGGGCGTGCTGGCAAAATCCAAGCAGATTTTTGCCGCCGAATATTACCAGCCGCATATTGCCCACAGCACCATGGAGCCGCCGGCAGCGACCGTGCGCATCGTCAACGGCAAATGCGAGGCCTGGGCATGCGTGCAGGACCCGCAAGCGACGGTGAACGCCTTGGCCGGCCATCTCGGCTTCAAGCCGGAAAACGTTCGCGTCAACGTCACCTTGCTCGGCGGCGGTTTCGGCCGCAAATCCAAGCCGGATTTTGTGGTGGAAGCCGCCCTGCTTTCCCAGGCGATGGACGGCAAGCCGGTTAAGGTCACTTGGACGCGCGAGGACGACCTGCACCACGACTATTTCCATACGGTCTCGCTCGAGCGCATCGAGGCCGCACTGGATGCCAAGGGCGTACCGACAGCATGGCTGCACCGCACGACGGCGCCTACCATCGCCTCGACCTTCGTCGAGAACGCCAAGGGCGGCGCGCCGTTCGAGCTCGGCATGGGGGCGGTGAACCTGCCGTTCAACATCCCCAACATGCGGGTCGAGAGTCCTGAAGTGCCCGCGCATACCCGTATCGGCTGGTTCCGCTCGGTGTCCAATATTCCGCACGCCTTTGCCACCCAGTCCTTCGTGGCCGAGCTGGCGCACAAGGCCAAGCGCGACCACCGCGATTACCTATTGGACCTGCTCGGCCCCGCGCGCAAGGTCGCCCCGGACAGCATCTCTGATAGCTGGAACTACGGCGAGTCGCCCGAGCGCTACCCGCTGGATACCGGGCGCATGCGCCACGTGGTGGAACTGGCCACGCAGAAAGCCGGCTGGGGACGCAAGCTGCCCAAGGGTCACGGCCTGGGCTTGGCGTTCTGCTACAGCTTCGTCACCTATGTTGCCGCCGTGGTCGAGGTGGTGGTGGGCGATGACGGCGAGATCAGCATTCCGCGCGTGGACATCGCCGTGGATTGCGGTCCGCAGGTCAACCCGGACCGTATCCGCTCGCAGGCGGAGGGCGCGTGCATCATGGGCGCCAGCCTGACGCTCACGGGCGAGATCAGCTTCAAGAACGGCGTTGCCCAGCAGAGCAATTTCCATGAGTACCAGGTGATGCGCATAGAGGAGGCGCCGCGCGAGATTCGCGTGCATCTGGTCGAGCACAAGCTGGATGTGCCGCTGGGCGGCATCGGCGAGCCTGTGACGCCGACGATCGCCCCTGCGATCTGCAACGCCATTTTTGCCGCGACGGGCAAGCGCATCCGCACGTTGCCGATCCGCGACCAGTTGAAGGCATAAGCTCATGCATGTCCCTGAGCAGGAAGTGCTGGAACATGCCATCGCCTGGTTGCAGGCGGGCCATCGCGTGCACCTGTGCACCGTGGTGCGCACCTGGGGCTCGTCGCCGCGCCTGCCGGGCGCCATGCTGGCGTTGCGGGACGACGGCCAGTTGCTGGGCTCCGTTTCCGGCGGTTGCATCGAGGACGAGCTGATCGATCGGGCGCGCCACGGCCGCCTGCCGGAGGTGAATGGCTTGCTCGAATATGGCGTCAGCCGCGACGAGGCGCAGCGGTATGGCATTCCTTGCGGCGGCCGACTGCAGATTTTCGTCGAGCAGGTGACGGATGCCGATGCTCTACGGCCGGTCCTGGAAAGCCTGCGGCAACGCAGGCTGTTGCGCCGCTCAGTGCGGCTCGGCACCAGCGAGTTCATGCTTGGCGAGGCCATGCCGGGTGCCGTGGCTTGCCTGGAGGATGGCTGGTTCCACCATTATTTCGGCCCGCAATGGCGCTTGTTGGTCATCGGCGCCAACCAGCTGGGCGCCATGCTCGCGAGCATGGCGCAGGCGCTGGAATTCAATGTGCTGTTGTGCGACCCGCGCGAGGAAATCCGCGCGCAATGGCAGGTCGATGGCGTGCAATGGTGCGAAGGCATGCCGGATGACGTGGTGCTGGAGATTGCGCCTGACGCCTATACCGCGATCGTGGCGGTGACGCACGACCCCAAGCTTGACGACATGGCCTTGCTGGAGGCATTGCGCTCGGAAGCCTTCTACGTCGGCGCGCTCGGCTCCAGGCTCAACCAGGATAAGCGCCGCGAGCGCATGCGCATGTTCGACCTCAACGAGGAGGAAATCAGCCGCTTGCACGGCCCGGTAGGCCTGCCTATCGGCAGCCGCACTCCTGCGGAAATCGCGGTCGCGATCCTGGCCGAGATCATCCAGATCCGCTCGCAGCAGCGTGCGGCGGCGATCACCAGCCAGTCGATTGCAAATGCGCTGTCGGCAGGCAGCGCTTGCGCCAGTTAAGAGCGGAGAGGCGAACAAAACTTTCCTGGCGTCGGTTGCCCTGTCGCCATACTGCTTCTTGTACTACCTGAAGCGGAACGCCTTGCCAGGACCGCTTCGCTGAGTTGTCAGCCGCTCTGGGACATCCTAAACCAAGCCGCTAGATTGCTTTTGCTTTCTTCCTGCAGGCTTGCCCGGTCAGGGTTGCGGCAATAAGCGCTGCAGTTCCTCCCAGGTGTCGAAGTCCTGCAGGATGCCCGGGTCATCGCATTCCAGTAGCCGAATTTCTTTTGCATGGCGGCGCAGCACCGAGCGTGCGCCCTCGTCGCCGCTCAAGCTCGCCAGCTCGGTAAAAAAACGCCTGCCTAAGCTTACCGGGTGTCCGCGTACCCCTTGGTACGCAGGCGCGGCGATATGTGCGCCTGCCGCGAGCTGCCCGGCGACGGCGGCAATAGTCTCCGGGCGGATGAACGGCATATCCGCCAGCGCTACCACGACGGCATCCGGAGGCGCGGGCCGTAAAAGGACATGCCGCACGGCGGCAGCCAGACTGTCGGCCATTTCCTGCTGCTCGGGCTGGCAGAGGAGGACTTCCATGCCGATGCCTGAAAGCAATGTGGCGAGATCGGGAGTCTCGGGCCTGACCACGGCCAGGCTCTCGGGCAAGGCCGCGAGCAGGTGTTGCGCGGAGACGATTGCGGTCGGCTGTCCCGGCTGTAACGGGAAAAGCAGCTTGTTGCCATGAGTGAAGCGACGGGAGTGGCCGGCCGCGAGCAAGATGCCGGTAACGTTCATGTCCTATCCAATATCGGCGCTAACATCCGTCAGCAGCCATGTGCGATATGCCCAGGCGGGCGACCTCGGCCACATCCTTGCTCAACAGCAGGTTGGTGTCTTGGAGCGCGTCGAGCGAGAACCACCCTGTCTCCAGGGCATCGTCGGCGGGAGCCGGCGTGCCTGAAATCCACCGGCATAGCACCGCGATCAAGATGAAATGCTGCTGGCTAGAAGGCTGAGCATCGCCGGAGAATGCGTCCAGCGCCGTCAGGACGCTGATCGCCTTGCCCTCGATGCCGGTTTCCTCGAGCAGCTCGCGGGTGGCGGCCTGCTCGATGCCCTCGCCGATGTTGATCTTGCCGCCCGGAAACCCCCAATAGCCCGCATCAGGCGGGTTGGCGCGCCTTACCAGCAATACCTGGCGGTCATGGGCGACGACGGCGATGGCGGCGGGAACCGGGTAAGGCATCAACGCGACGGGGATGGATTGGCAGGGACGTCATGCAGGTCGGCAGGTCTCACCAGGATGCGTCAGGCGGCCGGTTCTGCAGGATTCTCTTCGGGAGGAGTGGCGGCTGGCGCTGCTTCCGGCTTGGGCTTGCGCGGCTGCTTGCGCCGCGCTTCCAGGGAGCGCGCCTGCGCGGCATCGCGTGCCGTGACCTCTCCCGCCGGGTTGCCTTCGAGGTCGACGCGAGGCGCCCCCTCGACGATGCTGGCCCAATAGCGCGTGCCGCGGCACCAGGTCTTCACCGCATCCGTGATCGCGGCTTCCTCCAGGCCGATTTCCTTGGCTTTCGCCAGCAGTTCCTGGTGGATGCCGATCTTGAGCGGCAGCTTGGGCGCGGGGTTCTTGGGAAATGTCTTGGGAAAGTGCCTTTGCAGCCTGCCTATGCTGAGCACCACGGGGTCGACCGGGTTCTCCGGCTTGCGCGGCGCGGCGGTCCTTGGCTTTGCCTGGGGCTTGGCCGGACGTTCCGCCTTGGCCTTGGCTGCCAGTTGTTTTTTCAGTTCTGCGAGTTGTTCGAAGCCCATGATGGTGTTTTAGAAACAAAAACGGGATTCTACTACTGAAAGCCGGGTAGCCAGAAGGTTATTGCATTCCCTAGCGTTGCAATCTTGCTTGCCCTGTCACCAAGGCTGCATATCCCGGAGGAAAGCGCGTGTCAGCTGGCCTCTTGCACCGGTGTGTCCAGTGCCTGTTTCAAGCGGTAGATGAATTCCCTGCGCACGCTGCTCTTTTCCGATGGCCGGACCTGGAAGCGGGCGCGCAGCACGGCGGTTTCGTGGTCCATCTGGTCGACGCCGGCCACTTCGAGGTCGCCTTCAATCTTGTTCTGGTAGGCTTCTTCCGCACGCAATTGTTTGCCGATTTCACGCATGGTCTGCAGGATGCGGCTGAAATCGCTGGCGATCGGCACCTTGATGTCGATCACGGCGTAGGCAAAGCCGCGGCTCATGTTGCTCACGGTGGTGATGACGCTGTTGGGGATGAAGTGCACGGTGCCTTCGTAGTCGCGCAGACGGATGTGGCGCAGGGTCACCTCTTCCACGGTGCCGCTCTTTCCCGCAGCCTCGATCGAGTCGCCCTGGCGGATCTGGTTTTCCAGCAGCATGACCAGGCCGTTGAAGTAATCCTTGACCAGGCTCTGCGAGCCGAAGCCGACGGCCACGCCGACGACACCGGCAGCGGCGAGCACCGGCGCGAGCGAGATGCCGAACTCGTGCAGGACCTCGATCACGGCAATGCTGCCGATCACGGTGGAAGCGATGTAGCTGATGACGCGTCCCAGGGTCTCGATGCGCTTGAGCTCCTCCAGGTTCTGCTGCGCATGCGTGCGCAATCTGCCCTTGAGCAGGCGGATCGCCTTGTTGCATAGCTGCACGAGGATGATGGCTGCAAGGACGATGAACAGGATGCGCAGGCCGGACAGGATCAGCGGGATGATGTTCTCGGGCACGCCTAGGGAAGCGAGGAATGATGGCATGGGTTTCCTTTTCTGGGTTAGAGCTGTAGCCAATAAAAGCCGAGTGGCGGGATTTCCAGGGTGCCGCTCCTGGTGGAGAGGGATTTCCCGCTATAGAGATCCTTGGCCTCGCGGCGCTCGAACAGGTTGACCGCCTCGAGCTCACTGAGGTTCATGGTTTGCGGCGAGACGTCGAAATTGGCGGTCACGAGCACGCGCGAGTGCAAGCCGCGCGATGTGAAGCGCAGGAAGGTGAACAGGTGCGGGTTGCTGGTCTCGAATATCTCGCGGTTGTTGAGGTCGGCAAAAGCGGGAATTTGCTTGCGTACGGCCAGTATTCTCTGGATGGCGGTAAAGATGCGGTTTTCCACCGTGCCCGGCTCATGGCGGCGGGCAGCCTTGTTCCAGTCCAGGGCGGGGCGATGCACCCAGCGGCTGTCGTGGTGCTTGTTCTCGTCGTCCAGGTAGGTGTTGTCGTTGAGGGTGCCGATCGAGTCCCCGTAGTAGAGCAAGGGAATGCCGCCAAACGAGGCAATCAAGCTATGCAGCAGGATGATGGTACGGATACTGGCGTCAATGGCATGCTCGTCGTTTTGCAGCAATGCGGTTTCCAGCCCCGCCAGCGAGGCCAGCGAGCCCGAGATGCGCGCGTCGCCGGTCTTGGGGTTGACGCCGAAGGCGACGCCGGTAGCCGTGGAGCCCGGGTAGGCGCCGGTATAGTAGTCGACCAGGAAGCGGCGGTGCGCTTGCGGATCGTAGCCCGAGGCGCGGATGTCGTTATCGTCGAACCCCAGGCCGATGTCGTCATGGCAGCGCACATAGTTGAGCCAGGTGGCGCTGTCGAGCTTGGTGGGCAGGCTGCGCAGCCCGCGGTTGAGCAGCAAGGTCTTCTTGGTGGCGACGGCTTCCCACAACAACGCCATATAGGTCGCGTTGTAGGCGATCTCGCATTCCTTGGCGTTGACCGCATCCTCGCCGAAATACTTGATGATCTCCAGCGGGGCGACAATGGCCTCGGCGATGAACAAGGTGCCCGGCGCGGTGACCTGGCAGCAGTCCTTCATGAGCTGCAGGATGAGGTGCGCCTCGCGCTCGTTCTGGCTGGCGCTGCCGATCTTCTTCCAGAGGAAGGCCACGGCGTCGAGGCGCACCACGTCCGCGCCATGGTTGGCCCAGAACAGGATGATGTCGATCATCTCGATGAAGACGGCGGGATTCTTGTAGTTGAGGTCCCACTGGAAATTGTTGAACACCGTCATCACCCAGCGGCCCATCTTGTCGTTCCAGGTGAAATTGCCGGGCGCGGTTTCGGGAAACACCTCGGGCATGGTCTGCTCGAAGAGGTCGGGAATTTTCCGGTCCGAATAGGTGTAGTAGTACTCTTGGTATTTCTTGTTGCCTTTCTGCGCTTTCAGCGCCCATTCGTGTTCATCAGAGGTATGGTTCACCACGACGTCGAGCACCAGCAGCATATCGCGGCTGCGCATGTCGGCGCTCAGGGCGTCGAGGTCGTCTAGCGTGCCGTATTTCTCGTCGATCTTGCGGAAATCGCGCACGGCATAGCCGCCGTCGTTGCGTCCCTTGGGACCGTCGAGGATGGGCATGATATGGACCAGGTTGATGCCCAGTTCCTGCAGGTAATCCAGTTTCTCGTGCATGCCTTTCAGGCTTTGTGCGTATTCCTGGCAATAGAGGGCGTAGCCCGCGAGTTTCTGGCTCAGGAACCAGTCATGGTCCTTTTCGCGCGCCAGGTCGCGTTGGCGGAATTCCTGGGGACGGTTGACGTATTGCTTCGCCATGACGGCCACCAGCTTGTGCATTTGCAGGCGGAAATCGCGCCGGTCGCCATAGAGCTGGTGGAACAAGGAATGGATGGCGTAGAAATTGGCCCCCAGGCGGATGTAGAAGTGTTTGAGGTCTTCACATCCTACCTTGGGGTCGAGGCCGATCAGGATATCGTTCAGCAACGAGTGGGATACTTGTTCATACATGCCGGTTCACTTTCTTGCGGTGACGATGATGCTAGTGCTCGTTAACGGGAATGGGCTCGATTTCATCGAAGCGGTAATGGGCGATGCCCTCGAGGATGCCGGCCGCATAGCGTCCTTGGGCGAAATAGACTTGCTCCATGCCGCGCAGCTCGTCCAGCTCTTCGCTGTGGTTGCCGACCACTACGCCCAGCGTGTCGCCCACCAGCATTTCGTGGTCGTTGCCCGAATCCCCGGCCACCAGGAAGTGCCGGACCGGCACGCCCCATTTATAAGCCAGATAGCGGATGGCATGGCCCTTGGAAGCGCGGATGGGCAACAGGTCGAGGAACTCGTTGTGCGAATAGATCAATTGCGCGAACAATTGCTGGTCGCGCAGGCGGCGGTTGATTTCCTCGACCGGCAGCATCTTGTCCGGGTCCGCGATGTAGCTGAGCTTGAACTCCCGTTGGTTCTCCTGGGATTGCAGCGTCAATCCCGGGAAATCCTTCATGGCTTCCTCTAGCGCGTCGCGCCGCCATTTGTGGCGGATATGGTTGGCCCAGCCGGTATCGGGGATCAGGCGCGCGCCGTAGTGGATCTCGCTGCCGACGGAAGTGATCAGCACTTCCGGGACTGGCACCTGCCATTGCTTGAGGATATCGACCGCGCTATCGATGGTGCGGCCCGTGGCGATGCCGAAGGCGAACTTGCCCTTGCGCTCCTTGAGCCAGTTCACCAACTGGCGCAACGAGCGCCTGTCGCCTAGCAAGGTGTTGTCGATGTCGCTGATCAGGGCGGAATTGACCAGCGGCATGTAGGCCTTGCCCGAATCCAGCGTGATGACCAGCTGGCGGCGCCAGCGCTTGCGGTCTCGCCGCAGCACGTGGCGCACCTGCTTCATGTAGGTGTTCACATGGGCCGGCCAGATGTAGTGGCGCCTGATGCCTGCCAAGCCGTTCTTGGCCCAGGTGCGCCAACGTTTCTTGTCGGTCAGCACTTCCTTCAGGGCTTCGGCAATCGCGCTGCTTTCCAATGTGTTGGCGAGCAGGCCGCTGCGGCAGTTCTGCACGATGTCGCGCGGACCGCCATCGTCCGGCGCGACAAAAGGCAAGCCGCTGGCGGCGGCCTCGATCAATGTGAGGCCGAACGGCTCGGTGAGGGCCGCGTTGACGAAGACCCCGCGGCGGCGCGCTGCGAGGCGGTAAAGCTCGGGGATATCGTCCTGGGACACGTGCTTGGGGATGGCGACCTTGCCCCAGAGGTCGTAGCGGTCGATATCCAGCAGCAGCTCCTGCATGACTTGCTGTTGCGACTCTTCCAGGTTGCGGATGTCGTCGCGGGTGCCCGCCACGATCAGCAGGTTGGCTTGTTGCCGCAGTTCCATGCTTTCGCCAAAGGCGGCGACCAGGCCCTTGAGGTTCTTGCGTACCTCCGGACGACAAATGGTCAGGATCAGCGGCTTGTCGGGATCGGAAAAAAAGCGGTCTATGCTCTCTTGCAATTCCGAAGCGATCTTCCTGCGGCCGGGCGGCGAGAAGCGCGTGGTGTCGGTACCGGGCGGAATGACACGGAAGCGCTGGTGGTCGAAGTGCCGATACATGCTGTATTGCTCGTCAATCTCCTGCTGCGTGCTGGTGATGATCATGGAAGCGTGTTCCAGCACGGATTCTTCTGCGGCAATCCTGCGCTCGAAATTGAACTGGCGCTCTATGCTGGATGCCTTGCGGCCCGAGGCGAGCAGGCGCTCGCGCTTGGAGTGGCCGAGAGAGTGCCCGGTATGCACCTGCGGGATGCCGAGCAGCAAGGATAATTGTTGCCCGACATAACCCGCATCGGCGTAGTGGGTATGCAGCAGGTCGGGCAGCCGTCCGCCCTGGTTGCGCAGGAAGTGCAGGCACTGGTCCACCATCTGGTCCAGGTGCGGCCACAGGGATTCCTTGCGCAGGTAACGCTTGGGGCCGCAAGGCAGGCGGACGATACGGGCATTCTGCTCGAGCTGCTCTTCAGGGATGTTGTAGTCCGCCGGCAGGCTGTCGTCATCGATGCGGCGCGTGAGCAGGTCGACTTTTTCCACCATCGGGTGCTTGCTCAGCGCGCGCGCGAGCTCGACCACATAGGTGATCTGGCCACCGGTGTCGGCATCGCGGCCCAGCTCCAGGTTTTCCGAGCGGATCAACCCATGCATGCTGATCATGAGGATGTAGATAGGGCGTTCGTCCGGAGCGCTCATAGTTGCCACTCCTGCTTGTACGGCGCATAGAACTCCATCGAGGACGGCGCCGCCCCGCGTACTCCGCACAGCGCGGCGGCAAACTGGTTGGCGCGCGCGAGGGTCACGTCGGCAGGCCAGCCCTTGAGTATGCCGAGGATAAAGGCCGAGGCGAACGCATCGCCGGCGCCTACCGTATCGACAAAGGTCTCGGGCGGCTCGGTGCCGTCGACGGTGATGACCTGCCCGGCCCCATCCATTAACCATCCACCGTGCTCGCCTTCCGTCACTAGGAGCAGGTCGAGATTAAAGCGCTTGATCAGCGCGGCAGCATGTTCATGCGGCGTGCGTCCAGGTAGCCGCAGCATTTTCACCAGGGTAGCCAGTTCCTCGTTGTTGAGCTTGACGAGATCGGCGCGCAGCAAGGAACGGCGCACCGTATGCTTGTCATACCAAGGGTCGCGCAGGTTGATGTCGAGGAAGCGCGGGCTGGTGCCGTAGTTGAGGAAGTTGTCCACGGCCAGGCGAGATTCCATATTGCGCTGGGCCAGAGTGCCGAAATACACCAGGTCGGGCTTGGTCGCCATGGTCACCATATGCGTCACTCCGGCATGGATGTAGTCATAGGCCTGGGAAGGCAGGATCTCGAATTGATGCCCTTTCGGGGAGAGGCGGACCTTGACTTGCCCGGTCGGGTTGAGCGGGTCGACCTGCACGCCGCTGGTATCCATGCCGAGGCGCTGCATTTCGTCCAACAGCTCGCGCCCGAGGTCATCCTGGCCAATGCGTGTAATCATGACGGGATGCAGGCCGAAGGCCTGCAGGTGGCGGGCTACGTTGAACGGTGCGCCGCCCAGTACGCTGCCGTCGGGGAAGACATCGGCGAGCACCTCGCCGAAAATGGCAACCGCATGGCCGTTGTTTTTCTTGAAGTCGCGTTGAGGTAATGCCACTGTTGCTCCTTTATTTATTGTGTAGAGCGGCTGACAAAACTATCGGTCGCATTGCCTTTATGCCGTTGACGATTGGCTAGCTAGGCTGCCAGGCTGAGTTTTGTGAGTCGCTTGTTCTGAGCGCAAGGCGTTTTCACGCGCGGCAAGCGGTTAGCGTATTGAATCAGACCACGGCTATCTTGCTCCAGTCGCCGCCCGCTCCATCGAGCAGCCGCGCAAGGGCCTTGCTCTTGCTACGGTAGTTGTCTGTATTGGCTTCCCAGCGTTGCTTGACCGACTTGTGAACTGGCCCAGAGATGGTACGGACATGCTCTTCGCGGGCCAGATAGATACCTTTGCGCTCATTATGTTGCTGGTCATGTGCATCAGGTTGGATGGCATTCTTGAGGTGAGGTTCAAAAATTAGTCCGTTTTGTTCCGCTTCCGCGATCATCCATTGGGCCGCGCAATAGCTCAAACCAGGCTGAGGGTAGCCGCCGCCGATATCGGAATGCACCCCTGCGAACCAGACCTGCTTCAAGTCCAGCCCAGGTTTCTCGCTCCACAATGTCGGCTCGAAATCCTTGCGGTTTTCATCAATCGACACGGCATGGCGGGCATGCAGGATGATCTTGCTGGGCTCGGTATCGTGGAATAGGAACTCGCGCTCGCCCAGCGTGCCCCAGAACGGGATGGGGATGCCAAGCGCTCCTACCGTATCCCAGACGCCGACGAATTCGATGTAGGTGATATCCGCCACGGCGTAGGCCTGGCGGAATGCGGTGGCTTCCGGCGCGCTTGGGCCGCTGTTGCGCGAGCGCTTTCGGTAGAGCTTGTAGGCTTCGCCGATGCGGCCCGCATGCTTCCTCCTGAGCAAGCCACTATTGCGGATGAAGCCGGCCAGCGAGCGCACGGTGTAGGCGCCACGGCTAAAGCCGAAGAAATACAGCTCGTCGCCGGGATCGTAGTTGTGCACGATAAAGCGGTAGCAATCCATGATGTTCTTGTCTATCCCGGCGCCGGTGATGCCTGCGGTGATCTTGTTCCCGTCCGACCCTATGCCCCAGTCGTAGAACGCCACCTGCTCTGTGCCGCCCGTGTTCGGGCTGACCGCCTGCGCCATGTGCAGCACGTTGGTGGGTTGGGATTGCTCAGGCGAATTCCAGGTGCCGTCGGCAAAGATCGCGATTCTTTTCATGGTTGCTCCCTTTGTGTCAGTTAATCAATGTTCAGATTAATTCCTTTTAAACTCATATGATTAGTAATGTGGTTGTACGGGGAATTTAGTGTGACCAGATATTAGCTAGTGACTCTGCTTGCTTCAGCACCAATTCGATTGCGGCATCCTCACCCACTGGCGGGTACTTCCACTTCTTCAGCGTGCGTCGCACCAGAATCCGCAGCTTCGCCCGCACGCTCTCGCGTACTTGCCAATCCACAGTGGTGCTGTTGCGCAGTTTCTCGGTGATCTCGACGGCGATCTTCTTCAAGGTGTCGTCGCCCAACTCGCGCACGGCACTTTCGTTATTGGCCAATGCATCGTAGAAGGCGATCTCGTCCGGGTTCAGTCCCAGCGCCGCTTCGCGTTCCAGCGCCGCCTGGAAGTCCTTGGCCATCTGGAGCAGCTCCTCGATGACCTGCGCCGTCTCCACCGCCCGGTTGTGGTACTTGCGCAGGGTTTCCAACAGGCGGTCGCCGTACTTCTTCTCCTGCACCACGTTGTTGCGCGCCCGCGCCTTGATCTCGTCACGCAGCAGCTTTTCCAGCAGTTCCACCGCCAGGTTGCGGCTCTTCATCTGTCGCACTTCTTCCAGGAACTCGTCTGAAAGCAGGCCGATGTTGGGCTTGTCCAAGCCCGCCAAGGCGAAGATGTCCGCCACCCCGTCCGCCACGATGGCGTTGTCCAGAATCTGCTTGAGCGCGCTGTTCTTGTCGGCGTCGGAACGCTTGCGATCCACTGTAGTGAACTTGACGATGGCGGCCTTGACGGCGGCGAAGAAGGCAATCTCCGTGCGCAGGGCGGCGGCTTCATCGAGCGTGCTGCACAGGGAAAACGCCTTACTCACGGCCAGCATGGCATCGAGGAAACGCTGCTTGCCGTCTTTCAACCCCAGGATATGGTTGGCCACCGGCACCAGCAGCCTCATCGCATCGGTCTCGAACCCGCTGTAGTCGAAGCCATGCATCAGCCCGCGTACGATGTCGAGCTTTTCCAGCAGCACCGCCAGGGCTTCGGCCGCATTGTGCGCCGGGTCGCCCTTGCCCTTGGATTCGGTGTAGGTCTTGAGCGCCGCTTTAAGTTCGTTGGCAATGCCGATGTAATCCACCACCAATCCACCGGGCTTGTTGCGGAACACCCGGTTGACGCGGGCAATGGCCTGCATCAGGTTGTGGCCCTTCATGGGCTTGTCTACATACATGGTGTGGCAGCAGGGCGCGTCGAAGCCAGTCAGCCACATATCACGCACGATCACCAGCTTCAGCGGGTCTGCCGGATCTTTGAAGCGCTTTTCCAGGCGCTTTTTCACCTGCTGGCTGTACAAGTGCGGCTGCAGCAAGGGTTTGTCCGCTGCCGAGCCGGTCATGACCACCTTGATCGCGCCCTTCTCCGGATCGGCATCGTGCCAGTCCGGGCGCAGGGCGACGATGGCGTTGTACAGCTCGGCGCAGATATCGCGGCTCATGCAGACGATCATCGCCTTGCCTTCCAGCGTGGCGGTGCGTGTCTCGAAATGTTGCACCAGATCCGCCGCCACCTGTTCCAGACGCGGCTTGGCGCCCACCAGCTTGGTCAGTGCCGCCCAATCGCTCTTGGTCTTCTCGCGGGCGGTGAGGTCTTCCTCGTCCTCGATGACCTCATCCACCTGGGCATTGAGCGCGTCGATTTCGGCCTGGTCCACATCCAGCTTGGCCAAGCGGCTTTCATAGAAGATCGGTACCGTGGCGCCATCGTCCACCGCGTCCTGAATGTCGTAGATGCTGACGTAATCGCCGAACACCGCCCGCGTGTCCTTGTCTTCCAACGCGATTGGCGTGCCGGTGAAACCGATGAAGGTGGCATTGGCCAGCGCATCGCGCAGATGCTTGGCATAGCCGAACACATATTTGCCGGTCTTGGTGTCCAGCCGCCCCTTCATGCCGTACTGGCTGCGGTGCGCCTCGTCGGAAATCACCACGATATTGCTGCGATCCGACAGCAGCGGGTGCTGTTCTTCGTCGTCCAGCAAGGCGAACTTCTGCACCGTGGTGAAGATGATGCCGCCCGCCTCACGCGAGGCCAGCATCTCGCGCAGTTCCTCGCGGCTACCGGCCTGCACCGGCGTCTGCCGAAGCAGGTCTTCGGCGGCGCAAAAGGTGCCGAACAATTGCCCATCCAGATCGTTGCGGTCGGTCACCACCACCAGCGTGGGGTTCTTCATCTCCGGCTGCTGCAACAGCTTGCCCGCGTAGCAGGCAATGGTGATGCTCTTGCCCGAGCCTTGCGTATGCCACACCACGCCGGCCTTGCGGCTACCCGGCTGCACTTCCTTACCGTAGGTAGCACGCGGCTCCTGCACTTCCAGCATGCCCTTGTTCGGATTGCTGGCGGCGATCACCGTGGCCTTCACCGCCTCGCGCACCGCATGGAACTGGTGGTAGCCGGCGATCTTCTTGATGATCTGGTCGGCGTCCTGTTCGAACAGCACGAAGTGGCGCACGTAATCGAGAAACAGCGCAGGCTCGAAAAAGCCGCGCACCAGCGTTTCCAGCTCGAATTCCAGCAGCGGCCGGTCGTCCTCATTGGCGATCGCCCGCCAGGGCTGCATGCGCTCCTGGTTCGCCGTGAGCGAACCTAGCCGTGCCGTGAAGCCGTCACTGACCACCACCGCCACGTTGGTGTTGAACAGGTCGCCAATCTCTTCCTTGTAGGTCTGGATCTGGTTGAAGGCATCCCAGATGTCGGTCTGCTCGTTGGCCGGGTTCTTCAGCTCGATCACCGCCAGCGGCAGGCCGTTGACGAAAGCCACCAGATCGGGGCGGCGTGGCTGTTTGGTGCCGGTCACGGTGAACTGGCTGACCAGCAGGAAGTCGTTGTTGCGTGGATTGGCGAAGTCGATCACGTTGACCAGGTCGGTGCGCTTTTCATCGCCTTCGGAGAACTCGACGGGGATGCCGGACAGCAGCAGCCGATGCGCGCGGCGGTTGCGGGCGATCAGCAGCGGCTCGCTGATCGTAAGAAGCTCGTGTGCCGCCTGCTCCAGCGCCGCAGTGGGGATGTGCGGATTGATGCGGGTGAGCGCGACTAACAAGCGTTCCCGCAGTACGGTCTGGCGATAATCAGTGCGCGCAGGGCTTTCTCCATCGGGTGCAATGCTTGAACCCTGAACGTACTGCCAACCAAGCTCCTGAAACCAAGCGATGCTGTGGTCTTCGAATTGTTGTTCAGTAATCATGTCCCCTCCGCTGCCTGCTGCTTCACCGCATCCATGATTTGTTCGACCACTCCATCACGCAGTTGCGATGGATAGCCGTTCTTTCGCAACGTGACTCGGATAACATTACGCATTCGAGCCTGAGCGTCTTCGCGCTTGTCCCAATCTACAACCTGATGTTTGGAAATATCGCGGGACAGCTCGCTAGCAATCAAAGCTATACGTCCTGGTTCCACTTGCTGAGCATCAGGATGCGCACGCAAGATGGCATCAATGTTGAAAGAAGCCTGCTCCGAATCAATGATGGGAGCCTCCACAACATCAATAGCCGGAACAGAGGGCACTGGAAAAAATTGAGTAGCGGTCAAGCGCTCACGCTCTGCAGCTCGCGCAAGGCTAGCTTCCTCCTCCGCTTCGGCGGTTGTGATGTTGCAATAATCAGACGCGCCGATTAGGTCAGGAAACAGACTGGCATGATGCACGTTCATGCGCCGAAGATGGCGCAAGCATGCATCACGCCCTTCGTTGCGAATATAAATCTTGCAGATGTATCGAGCCAATAAATCAGGCTGATCTTCTTCCGATGCGGAGCGCAGCCCCTCATCTTCAAAAGCCTCATCGTCAGCTAAGACATTTGCCAGCTTGTTTTCTATCGTGGCGTCATATGGAGAGAAGGTGAATAGTCCAGCCTGATTAACCAACCTCCCATAGCTGTCCTTACGTGGCTCCCAAAGCCGAATGCCAGTCTCATCCTGATGCTCGAGAATAAAACTCTTGTTGAGAACGTAGACGACACGATACGGATTTTCTTCTTCATCCTTGCTGTCAGCCTTGGCAAAGGCAAAAAACAGGGCGACATAGGGGGAATAAGTCCAGTCAAGTAAAGGAGTCATCAATCCGTGATGCTGACCAATGGACCAAAGCTCGTCATCTTCGTCCACGAGACTATTGTCACTAAGCCGACCTCGGATCGCGCGCTTGAATCGCTCAAGCTGAGTCGCTGCCAAATTTTCGGTGACGATCCCATTGTCGGATAGACGGCCCAAGGTCGGCATCAGACTCCAGTCGGAGCGGCGCTGGCCGCGAAAAATCAGTTGCACACCTGGATGATTGAAAAAAGGGCTTTCCAGTAGCTCAGTGTAATCCCGCCAAGATTCTAATCGGGTTACTGGAATACGACCGCTGCGTTCGTCGGCCATGACCTCAAAGCATTTCTGACCATCTTTCCAGACAGGGATTTTCTCAAAGTAGCCCTTACTTTGTATTTCCAGGATGGTTTCTGCCTGAGTCATTGTCCGACCTCGTTCATCAAGGTCTCTACAGGAATCTCTCCAGAGAGGAGTTTGGGAAGGATGGTATCGCGGAGTTCGGCCAACGACTGACTTGCAGTTTCATTTACTCGTATTGCCTCCCTTATCCGACCGACCAGCCTATCGAAGGCATTTAAAACAGATGTAGATGGTTTAATCAAATCAAGTCGGTACACGTTCTCACGATTCAGGCCGGGAACCGCCGCATCGGTATTCATTTTGTCCAACCCGAGCGTTTGCATGGCGTAAAAGCAGTAGGTCATCGGCACAGCTTTTGGTTTGACGTAAAAGGTTGTGTCGATTGGGAAAAACGGCTTATCTTCCCAGTACAGGCTACCCACGGTTCCTTTGCGACCAACAATGATTGCACCGTGTGGCACCAGTGCTTCATTGTGGTAGCCAGTGACGCCGCCAGACCCGTAAACAGGAACAGAGCCTTGTTTACGGTCGGTTGATTTGAGAGCTTTGCCGTATACCAATTCAATCAGATCACCAACGCGCTTTATTTCCCATCCCTTCGGAATCTCCCCCAACTCCGACGCTTCCATGGCATCAGGAAACAGCGCGGCGGTGGCGGCGAGTTGGTCGTGGTGCTCGCGGGGCATCTGGTCGAGTTCGGCGTCGGTCTTGCCGCTGATGGTGCGCATAGCGGCGCGCAGCGGGTCTTGGCCCTGTTCGATGGCTGCGATCTTGGCCTTGACCGGGTCGAAATCGACAAACCAGGATTTGAAGATGGCTTGCGCCATGGCTTCGAGGGTTTGGTTGATGCGGTGGTTGAGGTCGATTTTGTCGTCAAGCGCACCGACAGCCCGTTCAATTACTCGCTGAATATTAAGATCAGAAGGAACTGAAACTTCAATTTTTTCAAGATCCGATACATTCAAATATGGAAGCGCTGTTCCTGCCGATATCGTATTAAAATCAAGTGATGTCAAAAGAAGATATAGAAAACGAGAGGTGACTTCACCATCCATTGGTGTTGCTGACATCATGTTGTTATCAACAATGGTCGGCCTAATCAGTAGGCGGCGCCTATTTGTTGTCAGTGCTACTCCTATTTTTGCAAAAACCGTTGCGCCTGCCGGATGCAACTTTGCCTTCATTGCTGCGCGATGGCTCTCGTTTACATAATTCTGTGCATTATTGATGAACAACTCATTACCAACGATATTCATATCGCTGACTTTGATGAATGGGTAATCGCCAAAATCCTGCCCCTGATATTCGGGCTTGAATGCGGAGCCTGCGGTGAATTTACATATCTCGCCGAGACTTATTGTTCTCCATTCAGTACTCATAACCCAGTCCTACCAGATTCTTCCTAATCTCCGCTTCCAGCTTGGCACTCTCCGCAAACTGCTCCGCCAGTTGTGCCGTTAGCCGCTGCATCTTCTCAGCAAAGGGTTCGCCATCGTCCTCCTGCTCTACCGCACCCACATAGCGACCAGGCGTGAGTACATGCTCATGCTTGCGGATTTCGTCCAGCTTGGCGGAATAGCAGAAGCCAGCCACATCCTCGTACCCCTCGTCCTGCTGCCAGGCATGGAAGGTATCAGCGATTTTCTGGATGTCGTCCGGGGTGAAGTCTCGCAGCACTCGGTCTTTCATGTAGCCCATCTGGCGGGCGTCGATGAACAGGAACTCACCGCGCCGGTCGCGTTTCTTCTTGTCCAGCGCGAAGCCATTCTGTTTGTCGCGGGTGAGGAACCAGATGCAGGCCGGAATCTGGGTATTGGTGAACAGTTGGCCGGGCAGCGCGACCATGCACTCCACGTAGTCGTCCTCGATCAGCCGCTTGCGGATTTCGCCCTCAAAGTTGGTATTGGAGCTCATCGAGCCGTTGGCCAGCAGCAGCGCCATGCTGCCGGTGGGCGCCAGGTGCCAGAGCATGTGCTGCAGCCACGCGAAGTTGGCGTTGCCTTGCGGCGGTGTGCCGGCGATCCAACGCGGGTCGTTGGCCAGTTTTTCGTTCCACCATTCCTTCATGTTGAAGGGCGGGTTGGCCATGACGAAGTCAGCGCGCAGATCCGGGTGCTGGTCGTTCAACAAGGTATCGGCCGGGCCGCTGCCGAAGTTGAAGTCGATACCGCGAATGGCCATGTTCATCGCGGCCAGCCGCCAGGTGGTGGGGTTGCTCTCCTGCCCGTAGACGCTGATCTGCCCGCTGGCTTTTTTGCCTTGGCCATTGGCGGGTTTGCCGCTGTGCTGTTCGATGAATTCCTCGCTTTGCACGAAGAAGCCGCCGGAGCCCATGGCCGGGTCGTAGACGCGGCCCTTGAACGGCTGGAGCATTTCTACGATCAGGGTGACGATGCTCTTGGGCGTGTAGTACTGGCCACCCTTCTTGCCTTCGGCCAGAGCGAACTGACCGAGGAAGTATTCGTAGACGTGGCCGAGGATGTCCTTGGATTTCAGGTCCAGCGGCTGGCCCTTGTACTCCTTGGCGCTGAAGTCGGTATCCGAGAAGTGGCTGATCAGCCCGGCCAGCTTGCTGGAGTCGAGCTGGACACGGGCGAAGTCTTTATTCAGCACGTTCTTCAGGCGGGCGTTCTCGCGCTCGACGGCTTCCATGGCGTTGTCGATCAGCCAGCCGACCGAGCGCATTTCCTCCGGCTCGTCCTTGCCCGCCTTGTTCCAGGGCAGCGCCGCCTTGGGCGGCAATTGCGCGCAATCGCGCAGGGTCTGCCAACGGGCTTCCACCGGCACCCAGAACACGTTTTTCTCGGTGTAGTAGTCGCGCACTTCCAGCTCGGCGGCGATGTTCTCTTCGTACTCCTGAGTACCTGCGCCGCCGTATTCGTCTGGGTCCATGTAGTAGTCATGATCCGGGTTGGTGAACTGCTCGCGCAGTTCGCGTTGCCGTTCTTCGAAGGCGTCGGAGACGTACTTGAGGAAGATCAGCCCGAGCACAACGTGTTTGTACACGGCGGCATCGAGGTTGGAGCGCAGCTTGTCGGCGGCGGTCCAGAGCTTCTTTTCCAGGTCGTTGAAGAACTGTTGTTCTATGGGTTTCATGCACAAATGCCTTGTTCTATATGTTTCATGCCGTTATGCGATCACCGGCCTATGCCCGGTGCAATACGCACCGGCTGCTTGATACGGGCGCGGACTTGCTGGTAGATCGGAATGTCTTCCGTCGCTTCCAACGTCACAGCGAGCCCGTAGGGAATGACAGCATCAAGGCGTGCAGTCGCGTCCTTTTTGCAGGTGACGCGAATGCGCAAGGTCTCGCCATCCTCGAAGGCCTGGATCTGCTTCTTGCCTTCCAGCACTTCATGCTGCACGGTGCCACGCTCGACCTGATTGTGGTCACCGTCCTGACGATCCAGTTTAAGGATCTGACTGGACCAATTTCCCCCTCCTGGCTCTAGCGTCAGCTTGGCTTCTCGAAGATTGCGGTGGTCCGGATTGATTGGTGTCAGCCAAGCGAGAGTCACGACCAACCGCCGCCAAATCCTTTGGGAAGAAAAACCAGGAGGGATGGGGAAGGCGTATTCATGTACCTCGTTTTCCCGTATTTCTCCGCAGCCTAAAACGGTTGCCCGTTGAGCAGTGCAGGTCAGCACACGCTCGATATCTACCGCGCCATAGCCAAGATAGCGCGTGATGACTTGCTTGAACTGACGAGAGTTGCGCGCATCTTTCAACGCTTGTTCGATGTGTTGCTTGCCAGCGTCGTCTTGCTTAGCGCCATGTACCAGTAGCGCTTTCATCAGCACCGACATCAACGTCTCGGGAATATCCTCCCCCTCCTCGTTGCGTAGTCTGTCCAGCATGTCGTACAGCCGCACCGCACCGCGTGTGGCCAGCGCCGTCGCATTGCTGGTGCCACGCCAGAAAGCTACTTTGTTCAAAACGCCTTGCTGCTCGCTGTCCAGTGCGACCTTTTGGCCTGGCGCACCGATGGAGTTGTTGACACTGTACTGGGTAGAACCATTCAGCACAGGGGCGTTGTAGAGTTGCCGCCCTCCGGGCATGAGGATGTCAGGCTTTATGGAGCGTTTAAAACCAAAGCCTAGGCGGGTGGCAGGGCTAAACAGTGTTGGTGAAGGCAGCACATCGACACGCTGGCCAAATCGCGGATATGCATCTCCAGAGTCATCGGCATGAGCGGCTCCTACCGTAAGGACGTTCATCGCTTCTGCCGGCGAAAGCAGACGCCGGGAAGTCAAGCTATTTGATATCGCTTTAACGGTGGCGCTTATCTTCTCTCCATCAGAAAGAGTGGCGAACTGCTGCTGATTGAGTCCGATATCAATCTCGTCGCAGTAGTTGCCTGCGCTTACGCAGAACAGCACGCGGTGGCGGTAGGCCAACCAGTCGAGTAACCGTGCCCAAGGACTTGGCGTATGGATAAATTCCCGCGCTGTATCACCAATGGAAAGATTGATGACCTTGACTGTAGGCGCTTGCGCGGGGACGTCGCCAGAGCCTTCGAACATGCGCCGAACGGCAATATGGATGCGGTCTTCAAAGAAAACGTCATCCGGCATATGTTCATCATGTTCGCGTGTCTGATGGTCAGGCTGCATCACCGGGATGCAATACAGTTTGTGCGGTAGCGGTTCGGACTCGGGATTGCTGCGATCCCCATGAAGAATCAAGGAAGCCATGGCAGTGCCATGCTTGCGCTCGCCAGGTTGATAAGAGGCCTCCAAGCCAAAGACGTCATCAACCAGCAGTCGATCTTTCAGCGCTTCATGCAATTGCAATGGAGCGCCATCAAGGAGCGCTGCGACAGGAGGAAGGTCACTGACACTTTCGGGGAACGCAGCCGGCTCTCCCTCGCCCTCCTCAGAAACCGCCAGGCTTTGCCCGGTAGGGCGGAAATACATGATGCCGGCGAATTTGAACAGTTCGATGTCGATATCAGCTCCATCTGCAGCTACTTGATGGAGCAGCGATTGAATGGCGTGAGCAGGCAATTCGGCCTTGACCGCATGGAATGCGATCTGAGGCATATCAAGGAACGCCGAAAGCGTTTGGCCTCCGAGGCCTTCAAGCAATGAACGAATTGCTGCTTCATTATTTCGACGCTTCTCAACCATCTTGCGGTAGAAAAGCTCAATCTGAAATCTGATCTTCTCTTCGGGGTCAAGGGGTTCAAGCAGGTCCTGCCAGCGGTCGATCATTCCTGTTTCAACCAATGTCTCCTCAATGCCCCAGCGCCTCAGCATGTTCAATTGCTCGAAAACGGCTTTCCACTTTGTTTTTCCGTGGGGCAGGCCTCTATTGGCTTTCCATTGCTCCCAAAGCGCGAGAATCTCTTGCAAGCCAGCCATGTTGCTCATGGCCAGAAACATGCGACCGCTCAGCGGCTTAACCGCAGGTTGACCGGCAGCATCTTGCTCATGGAAGCCTTCATCCTCAGCCTCCAGGTCGTCGATTTCCGTCTCCCCTAGCCACTCTAAGCCAGCCGCTTCAACGGCTTGTCGGAAGTCGTCCAGACGTCCAACGATCTCGATGACTAGGACCATTTCAGGTTCGAGCCCGGCCAGAGCACCAGTCAGGCTGGCCTGATAGCGTGCGAAGTCTTCTTCCAGATGTTCGATCTGTCTTCCAATACGGGCTACCTGGGCACCATGGCCGGGCAAATTCTGTTTTCCCGGAGGAAAACCGTTGCCCTTTTCTGGCTGGAGAATTCGCTTTTCAGGAAAAACCAGTAATGGCAAGTACTCATCAGGCATATCCCCCTCCTTGTGCCTTATTCGTCTGATACTTCTTTATTGGCAGGTTTCAACCGCTTCTTCCATTGTTCCAACCTGGAAGAGACGATGGTTCTGGCGTCATCCACCTTCTGATCTAGTACCGCTCTCCGGACTACTCCCAAGCAAAACTCTTCCACCTCTGAAAAACTGAGGCCTAAAAGTCTTTTTGCGACAGTCTCATTGGCCAAGCCAAAATTGACCTTGCTGCGTTCACTGATAGTGGCGACGAACGCGGTCAACTGTGCGCGAGTGGGAAGAGGGAGTTCCAGTCGAACCTGAAAGCGCCGCCAAACGGCCCTATCCAAAAGCTCTGGGTGATTACTAGCAGCAACGACAACGACATAATCTGGAAGATCGTCGAGTTGAAGAAGCAAAGAGCTGACTACACGCTTTATCTCCCCCGTTTCATGAGTGTCACCTCGCTCTTTGCCCAATGTTTCGAACTCGTCAAAGAACAACACGCAGCGCCGTGTTCGAGCGTAGTCAAGCAAGGCTTTCAAGCGTATAGAAGTTTCGCCCAGGTAGCTGCCAATCAACGACTCATAACGCACAACGATCAGCGGCACCATCAATTGAAATGCTAACGCTTCAGCAACCGATGTTTTACCGTTTCCTGGCGATCCAACCAGCAGGATTCGGTGCCTTGGGCTCAAGCCGTGAGCATGCAGCAACTCGGCACGATGCTGCTCCTCGACAACTTCTCGTAATTGCCCGCGAATACTTTCGTTAAGCACCAAGCTTTCGAGTGAGCGCTCCGGTGTCAACTCGGCAATCAGATCTTTCTGCGCGACACCCCCAGTCTGGGTTGGTCGCGTCGTTGCCGTGGAAGACTGGAACAAGGTTGGTTGATGAGCAGGCGCTCGTAATGCCTTTTCCAGGCGATCGGCCAGTATTCGGTGCCCCTTGCCGCGTTCTTCTTGAATCAAGGCTTCGGTCGACTTCCGAAAAGAAGGTTGGTCGCCGCTGCTGGCTGCTTTTACCAGGGCGACCAGGGTATCAGCTTGTGCCATAGTTATTTACCTTAATGAAATCGTGATGGGTCATTGTCGTGTGCTGGCTGTTAAGTGAGTATTGCTAGTCCACGCTAGTCTTTGCCTGGATATGACGTGTCATGATCAAGCACGCGGCACGCTTATGAAAGGCGTAGTCACCTTATCCATATTTCGTGACAATCTATTCTTTAGGCATCAACTGATGCGAATGATTTTATCAGGTATTGAGGCCTGAACTACTGGGGCAGTTTAAGGTATTGAATTCAACGTTGGTTGAAAGGTCGAGGTAGTTGTCTCATAACGGATAAAAACCACAGTTGCCTGTGGTTTCTGAAGTGCTTACAGCGTATTGCTGAACAGCTGCAAGGCCAGCTGGTAGCCCGTGGCGGCGAGCTGCGGGTCGTAGCGCTCGCCCTCGTCGCGCATGAAGGCGTGCTGGCCGTTGAACTCGTGCCAGGTGAAGCTGAGGCCCGCATCGGTCAATTGTTGGTAGACCTGCACGCGGCCTGCGGTCGGGATGTGGTTGTCCTGCTTGCCCCAGATCATGAGCAGTTCGCCCTTGATGTCGGCCAGGCGTTCCATGCTGTGCTGGCCCGGCTTGTTGGGGATGACCTGGGTATGCAGGTCGGTCGCGTAGAAACAGGCGGTAGCCTTGACTTCAGGTTGCAGGGCGGCGCGGAATGCCAGGTGGCCGCCGATACAGAAGCCTGCGGCGCCGATGTTGCCGTTGAACCATGGCTGGGTTTGTACCCATTCGATCATGGCACGGTTGTCGCTGTCGTAGCCTTGCACATCCTTGGCAGATTTGTCGGCATTGCCCTTGTCGCGGCCTGCGTCATCGTAGGCGAGCACGGTGCCGATCGGGTTGAGTTCGTGGAAGACTTCCGGCACCAGCACAGCGTAGCCGTGGCCTGCCAGGAAGCGTGCGGCACGCTCGATCGGGCCGGTCTGCTGGAATATCTCGGAGTAGAATAGGATCGCAGGGAAACGGCCTGCGCCAGCAGGACGATGCACAAAGGTGCGCATGGTGCCAGTTGGGGTCTCCAGGTCGACGATATGGCTTTGAATCAGCATTACGTGGCTCCTCCCACAAATAAATTATCAATGACTGCCTATATTCTATCGCGCCAGGCGCAATTCATGCAGGGATATCAAGCGGATGCGGGGCAAATCAGGCAGGCTAGCCCCGGGAAACGGCCTTGAACAGGCCCCGGGGTTGGCTGGATGGCGGGTTAGTTGGCGGACAGGCAGCTTTTCATGAAGTCCTTGCGGGCATCGCCGCTTAGGTTTTTCTTGCCTGCCTCGGTATTGCAGCTCTTCATTTTCTGCTGCTGGGAATTGCCGGCCAGCTCAGGCGTTCCGGACAGGCAGTTCTTCATGAACGCCTTGCGTTCGTCGCCCTTGAGGTTCTTTTCGCCAGCGGAGGCGTTGCATGACTTCATGCGCTCCTGCTGGGTGTTGGCCGGCGTATCGGCGGTGGCGGACAAGCACGATTTCATGAAATCCTTGCGGGCGTCACCGCTCAGGCTCTTGGCGGAAGCATCGGCATTGCAGGATTTCATCTTGTCCTGCTGCGGGTTGGCCTGGGCGGTGCTGATACAGAGGATGGATAACAACAGGGCGCTGATGAGCGGTTTCATTGCAAAGGTCTCCTCGTCGGGTAGTTGAGCCAAGTCCTGGCTTGTTGGGAACTGCAATGCCTATCTTACTGCCAATTCCACCCACGGGGTCGCTGTGGAGCGGTGAAATGACAATTGTTGACTAAGACAATTCTTCCACAATGTCCATCAAGGTATGCTGCACGTAAATGACGCCCAGCGCCAGGGCGTTGGCTAGGCGCAGCAGGGGCTGGCTGAGGAGTTGCATGGCGATATTCCTGACTTGTGAAATTCCTCGCCATCATCCCTCGACAGTATGACAATGATGTGATCCGAAAACCGGTGCCGTGCCAACCGATGAATGCATATACGGGTCGGCGTTGAAAAGCATGCAACACGGGGATCAAGGCTTTAAACCCTTGCAGGAATTGGGGTCCGGCCTGCAGAATTCATAATGACTTAGGTTGTTTGAAGGAGAGTGACATCATGCGGCAGTCATTGCTACAAGCCGTGGAGCTGGCGTTGAATGATGATTGGGATGCTGCCCATGAGATTGCGCAGGATTTCAACGACGTGGTTGCGCATTGGATCCATGCCGTATTGCACAAGATCGAGGGCGACGAGTGGAACAGCCGCTATTGGTACCGGCGGACTCCGCACGAATATGAGGAGTATGCAGACCCCAAGGCGGAACTGCGGGCGATTGCCGCGGTATTGAAAGGCGGGAACTGAAACTTCCCGCCTTAAGTCACGTTTATACCTTTAACTGAGGACGTCCCGGTTCAGGCCAGTCGGTGTGGAAGAACTCGCCGCGTGGCTGGTCCGTGCGTTCGTAGGTATGGGCGCCGAAGTAGTCGCGTTGCGCTTGCAGCAGATTGGCAGGCAATGTCGCACTGCGGTAGCCGTCGTAGTAGGAAAGCGCTGCGCAGAACGCCTGGGCCGGGATGCCGTTGCGCACGGCGAGAGATACCACTTCCCGCCAGCTTTCCTGACCTTCGTCTAGCGCCTCGGTGAAGTAAGGGTCCAGCATCAGGTTCTTCAGGCGTGAATCCAGCGCGTAAGCATCGGTGATCTTCTGCAGGAACCGGGCGCGGATGATGCAGCCGCCACGCCAGATTTGCGCAATCTCGCCGAAGTTGAGCTTCCAGTTGTAGGCGACCTGGGCCTTGTCCATCAATTGGAAGCCCTGGGCGTAGGCGCATATCTTGGAGCAATACAAGGCATTGCGGATCGCCTCGATCAGCTTCTCGCGGTCGGATTCCAGCTTGATTGCAGGCCCCTTGAGGATGCCGCTGGCTTCGACGCGCTCATCCTTCACTGTCGACAATGCGCGCGCGAACACGGCCGCGGCGATCGCATTGGCCGGGGAGCCCAGCTCAAGCGCGTTGGCGGCGGTCCATTGCCCGGTGCCCTTCTGCCCTGCGGCATCCATGATCTTGTCCACGAGGAAGCCGTCGCCGGCAGGGTCCTTCTGCTGCAGGATATCCCCGGTGATCTCGATCAGGAAGCTCGACAGCTCGCCCTTGTTCCATTCCTCGAATACCTTGCCGATTTCGTCTGCGCGCATGCCGAGCAGGTTCTTCATGAGCCAGTAGGCTTCGCAGATCAGCTGCATGTCGATGTATTCGATGCCGTTGTGCACCATCTTGACGTAATGTCCCGCGCCGTCGGGGCCGATGTACTCGGCGCAGGAGAAGCCGCCCTGCAACGGCTTGCCCGGCTCGGCACCCTCGATAGGCTTGCCGGTGCGCGGGTCTACCTTGGCAGCGATGTCGCGCCAGATCGGCTCCAGGGACGACCATGCCTTGCGCGTGCCGCTGGGCATGAGCGACGGGCCGAAACGCGCGCCGGTCTCGCCGCCCGATACGCCCGAGCCGATGAATTCGAGTCCCTTGGCCTTGAGTTCTTTCTCGCGGCGGATGGTATCCGTCCAGAGCGCATTGCCGCCATCGATGATGATGTCGCCCTCTTCCAGGAACGGGATCAACGCATTGATGGTGACGTCGGTGGCGCTGCCGGCTTTTACCAGCAATACGATCTTGCGGGGACGCTTGATGCTCAGTACGAAGGTGGCGAGGTCTTCAAAGCCCTTGAGGTTGCCGGCGGAAGGCTCGTTGTCCTTGCAGTGGGCGATGAATTTGCGTGTTTTTTCCGGATCGCGGTTGTAGACGGAGATCGTGTAGCCGTGATCTGCGATGTTTAATGCTAGGTTCTGCCCCATGACTGCTAAACCAATGAGGCCAATATCAGCGGTATTTGTACTCATGATGATTGCTTCTTGTTAATTAGGGTGGATAGAAACGAGAGCCAAAACCAACGCGCGAGCATATACAACTCTGTAAAACGGCTCCCAAGCCAGACTATAGACCTTTATGGAAAAACCTACAAAGCCAAAGTTCCGGGAATTTTGGAAATTGTGATGATTCTTATGGGTTTGCCGGGCTTGTGTCGGCGAGGTGGGAAATGAGCTTGAGACGGCGGTTGAGGGTATGGCCTGCGATCAGGAGCAAACTGCCCGGTATCGTCAGTGCGATTTCGGCAGCGGTGTTCATGGGCACGAATGCGGCGGCGCCTACCAAGGCCAGCCCGGCGGCCAGCAACAAGCTGGGCTTGCCATCGCCGTGATGGCGCAAACCCGACCATGCGCCGAAAATGGCTGCGGGCAGCAGGGCAATGAACAGCCAGACGTGCACAGCCTCATCGAGGAACACGGAAAGCGGCAGGATCATGGCGATCAAGGGCAGCACGGTACAGTGGATCAGGCAAAGCAGCGAGACGAAATTGCCGAATTTGTCCCAGCTAAGGAATTTTGGATCGGTGAGGCGGATGATGTGCACCACAGTTGCAGAGGTTAACGAATGTGGATTCTAGCCCAATGCGTGGCGTGGAGCAACTGTGTTGCAATTTTATGACACGGGGAACCGGTAGTTTTTCTCAGTCTGTGGTTATTCTCTTTGCCTGCCCAATCCGGCAGTCAGTCGACTGAGAAAAGAGCCTGCTGGCTGGGATATGACTGTCAGGGGATTGTTTACCCAGAATTACCTAACTTTACACTGGCCCTACAAACTTAGGCTCAGCCTTGCCAGTCTTACGTTTACTTTCCAAACAAGGGACGAATCGAGGTGTATGGTGGCAATCTCTAAACGGTCGATGATACTTCTTGCACTGACCGGCAGCTTGCTGATGAGCGTGAGTGCCCAGGCTGACCCATGGCGGGGCGGGCACCGTCATGGCGGCGGCCCCAATATCGGGTTTTATTTTGGCCCGGGTTTCTATGGTCCCGGCTGGGGGCCTTATTATCCGCGTCCTTACTATGCTGTGCCCACCTATCCCTATTACCCACCCGTGATCGTCGCCCCGGCGCCGGCACCTGTGCCGCCGCCGGTCTACATCGAGCAGGCTCCGCAGCAAAGCGCTGCCCCTGATGCGGCGGATAGCGGGTATTGGTATTACTGCAAGCAGCCGGAAGGTTACTACCCCTACGTGAAGGAATGCCCTGCGGGCTGGCAAAAGGTTGCGCCGCAGCCGGCACGGTAATGGAGGGATGCATCATGAAACGCGTTGCCGCATTGATTCCGTTGCTGTTGTTGAGCGCCTGCGCCACCTTGCCCCCGGACGGCCCGAGCCGCATGGCCCTGCCGGGCAGCACCAAGAGTTTCGACCAATTCCGCTATGACGACGGCATTTGCCGCCAGTTCGGCCTGGAGCAAAGCGGCTCTGCCAAGACCGCGGCCCAGGATAGCGCAGTGACGAGTGCCGCAGTGGGCACGGTGGTGGGCGGTTTGCTCGGCGCCGCGGTCGGGGGGCATGAAGGGGCTGCCGTCGGTGCGGGTTCCGGTTTGCTGGTCGGCACCATGGCCGGTACCGGCATGGCGGCGGACTCCTACCAGGCTTCCCAAGCGCGTTACGACAATGCCTATACGCAATGCATGTACGCCAAGGGGCACAAGGTGGCGGTGTCGGGCAGGCTGGCCCAGGTCCGCGAGCAGGCGGCCCCTGTGCGCCGCAGCGTGCCGCCTCCGCCCCCGCCACCGGGATATCGCGGCGAGCCGTTGTCGGCCGGCGTACCACCGGATTACCGGGAATAGAACATTTTCAAGTTGTTTGCATGTATCGGGGATAGATAGCGCGTTCGAGAACGCAGGATCAGGAGGACAGTATGAAACAGGTGAATAAAAACAGACTTTGGTCAGCCCTTGGCATGGTATTGATTGCCAGCATGCTCGGCCAGACGGCCGCCTATGCGGACCGGGACGACAGGCATGATCGGGGGCAGCGTCAGGAGCAACGCTGGGATAGAGGCCATGACCGTGGTCATGGCGACCGGCAGTACAGGCAGTACAGGCAGCAAGACAGGCGTTGGGATCGCGGTGCGCGTCCCGTGATTGTGCAGCAGAATGTGCACTATCAATTCCGCGACCAGGACAGGGCAAGGCTGTATACGCAATACCAGCGCAGCCTGCGCGGGGTCAGGTGGGACCACAGGCCGGATTTCCGCGCCGGCTACGCCGTTCTGCCCGCGTATCGTCCCTATATCACTCCCGTACCGGTCCATGTGCTGCGCACGTTGCCACCGCCGCCGCCAGGATATGTGATCGGCTACTACCAAGGTTATAACGTGGTTTACGATCCCACGACCTATGTCATCCTGACGGCGATAGACCTGCTGGCAAGGTAACGCCGGGGCTGGACAGTGCAGTTCAGCGGGCTATCGGCTCTCCCCACTGCACCTCGCCCAGCCCAAAATTGCGCAATGCAGCATTGACCCTGGAATAGGGTTGGCTGCCGAAGAATCCGCGATGGGCGGACAGCGGAGAAGGGTGCGCCGAGCTGATGACATGATGCTGGGGAGCGATCAACGGACGGAATTGTTGCGCATGGCTCCCCCAGAGGATGAACACCAGCGGCGTCTCGCGCTGGCCCAGGTAGTGGATGACGGCGTGGGTGAACGCCTGCCATATCTTGCTGTGGGCGCCCGCAACGCCGCCGCGCGTGGTGAGCGAGGCATTGAGCAGCAGAACCCCTTGCTTCGCCCACGGCATCAGGTTGCCGCTCGACAGGGTCTGGCCCACGTCCGTTTGCATCTCCTTGATCATATTGCGCAATGATGGCGGCGGCCTGACCCCTTCCGGTACGGAAAACGACAAACCATGGGCTTGCTGGATGCCGCGATCCTCGCCATGGTAAGGGTCCTGTCCCAGCAACACCACCCTGGCCTTTGCCGGCTCTACCTGGCGCAATGCCTCGAACCACAATCCCCGGCGCGGGCGTACATCCTCCACCGTCTCCAGGCTGGCGCTGATGCTGTTGTACAGCGCCTGCAATTCGGGAACGGCTTCTACCCAGGCGGCAGGAAGCGACTCCGGGTGCGGATGGGTCACGGGATCTAGCAGCGTCATTGTCGGTCTCAATCATGTAGGAACGATGCAGCCTACGGTACTAAATTCATTGGTGCCGGGCAAGCGCAAAAGGCGTAATATCGTTCTGGCGTGTACCGCCCTGAGAATAGATACCAAGACAGGCGCCAGACTTGTCGGCGATATGATTCAACACTATGGAGAAAGCATGATGAAAACCCTGGCTATCCTATCCTTGTCCCTCTTTGCCACCATGCCTGCCATCGCCAAATCAGTGGCAGAAGATGAGTTCCAGGTCATGAAGGCTTGTCATGTGAATGCGACCGCTATGAACCTTGATGGGCACGTGCGTGAGCACTACCTCAACAATTGCGTGCTGTCGAAAACCTATGCGAGCGAGGCGGCACACCAGGCCCGCAAACAGTGCCAGATCAGTGCCACGGCGATGAACCTGGACGGGGATACGCGGCGTAATTACCTCGCCTCCTGCCTGGCGAGCAATTGAATTAGGCAAGGTAGTCTTGTAACCGGTTCGCCAGCCAGTCCATGAATACGCGGACCCGGCGCGGTTGGTGGCGCCGGTTCGGGTATAGCATGGAAACCGGCATCGGCGCTGCGCGGTATTCCGGCAGCAGTTCGACCAGCCTGCCATCCCGGATATGGGCCTTGGCTGCCGCCTGCGGCACCTGGATGATGCCCAGCCCGGCCAGGCAGGCCTGGATGTAGGCATCGCTGTTGTTGACGGTGATGATGGATTGCATCTTCATGCGATTGGTGTCGTTTCCCTGCACGTATTCCCAGTACGCTTCCTCCGAACCCAGCACCTGCGCGTAATGCACCATGAAATGCCGTTCCAGGCCGTCCAAGGATAGCGGCATGCCGTGCCGCTGCAGATATGCCGGGCTGGCGCAGTTGACGATGGGGTGAATACCGATCTGGCGCGCGACCAGCCCGGAGTCCCCCAAGCTGCCGACGCGCAGCACGCAATCGAAGCCTTCCGCTACCAGGTCTACCCGGCGGTCGGTGCTGCTGAGCTCGATCTTGATGCCGGGATGCTGCTGCAGGAACGCAGGCAGGTGCGGCATCAGCACTTCGCGTGCGACGGCAAGCGGCACATCCACGCGGATGCGCCCTTGAATGCCTTTTTCGTCGAGCAGGAACATGGATTCCAGCTCATCCACGTCGGTCAGCAAATCCTTGCAGCGCTGGTAGAACAATTGGCCGTCATGGGTGAGCACCACCTTGCGCGTCGTGCGTTGCAGCAGCCTGGTCCCGAGGTGGGCTTCGAGGTTCTGCACCGCCATCGAGATGCTGCCCTTGGGCAGGCCTAGGCTGATGGCGGCCTGGGTGAAGCTAGAGAGTTCCGCAACGCGCGCAAACACCGTCATGGCATGCAGCTTGTCCATAAAGTGATTTCCATTTTGTTCAAATTATTTGAACAGTGTAATCATTTGGTGAGTATTTATCACGATTTGTTATCGCAATAGACTGTGTCCACATTCATTTACCAAGGAGGCAGCATCATGGGCAAGATCGCGATTATCACCGGCGGCAACCGCGGACTGGGGCGCAACATGGCCCTCCACCTCGCGCGCAAGGGCGTGGACAGCATCATTACCTACCGCAACGGCAGGGAGCAGGCAGACGCGGTGGTCGCCGAGATCGGGCAATTGGGGGCGAAAGCCGCCGCCTTGCAGCTGGACGTGGGCGACAGCAGCAGCTTTGCGGCCTTTGCTAGGAGCGTGCGCCCACTATTGCAGCAATGGGGCAGGCCGGATTTCGATTTCCTCGTCAATAACGCCGGCATAGGCATTCATAGCCCGATCATCGAGACCACGGAGCAGCAGTTTGACGAACTGGTGAATATCCATTTCAAGGGCGTGTTTTTCCTCACCCAGGCATTGTTGCCCTTGCTGCGGGACGGCGGGCACATCCTCAACCTCTCCAGCGGCCTCACTCGCTTCTCGCTGCCGGGCTATGCCGCCTATGCCGCGATGAAGGGCGGGGTCGAGGTGCTGACCAGGTATCTTGCCAGGGAGCTGGGCTCGCGCGGCATCCGGGTCAACGTGCTGGCGCCCGGGGCCATAGAGACCGACTTTGGCGGCGGCGCGGTGCGCGACAATGAGGATATCAACCGTTTCGTCGCCGAGCAGACCGCATTGGGGCGCGTAGGCCTGCCTGACGACATTGGAGGGTTGGTGGCGGTGTTGCTGTCGGAAGAGAGCGGCTGGGTCAACGGCCAGCGCATCGAGGCGTCCGGCGGAATGTTCTTGTAACACATATGTTTGGCTTGTAAGCAGGTGCCGATCCACGCACCTGCTGCCGGGACTTAATATTCCGCACGCAGCCATCGCGGACTTTATGTGTTTAAGCGTGGTGCGCCGTTTGCTGGATTTGCAACGGCAGATGCAACGTGAACGTGGAGCCTTCGCCGAGAGTGCTTTGCACCGTGATCCTGCCCTGGTGCGCTTCTGCCAGTTGCTGTGCAATATAGAGTCCTAACCCAAGCCCCGCGCTCACCTGGTTGCCCTGGCAGCGCTCGAAGGCGAGGAAGATGCGGGCCTGGTCTTCGGGCGAGATGCCCAATCCCTGGTCCTTGACGGCAATCAAGGCATGGCCTGCTTGCTGTTGCAGCGAGATATGGATGGGTTTTGCATTGCCATAGCGCATGGCGTTGGTGAGCAGGTTGGCAATGATCTGCTCCAGGCGGAAAGCGTCCCATTCGCCATGGATATGTTCCTCCGCTTCCAGCTCGAGGGTGTAGCCCAGCGTCTTTGCCTGCGGCGTCAGGTCGTGCACCAGGCGTTGCAGTAGTTCGGTCAGGTTGGTGCTGATCGGGCGCACGGACAATTTGCCGCTGGAGATGCGCGTGAGGTCCAGCATGTCGTCGATCAGGCGGATCATGTTCTTGATCTGCCGGCGGTCGCGTTCCGTCATCTTTTGCAGTTCCGCCTGGGTGAAGGCCGCGAGGTTTTCGCGCTCCAGCTGCAAGGTGCGCACCTGCACATCCAGGAACAGGGTGTTGAGGGGCGTGCGCAGTTCGTGCGCGACCATGGAGATGAAGTTGTCGCGGACGGTGATGGATTTCTCCAGCTCGGCTTGCGTGTGGCGCAGTTCCGCCAGCAGCGATTCCTGTTTTTTCCTGCTGGCTTCCAGCTCGGCAACCTGCCGCTGGATTTCCATGCGTTGTTGGTGTAGCGCGACGAAGACGTTGACCTTGCTCTTGACGGCGCCGATGTCGAGCGGCTTGTGGAGGAAATCGACGGCGCCGGTGGCATAGCCGCGGAAATCGAAGTTGGATTCAGTGGCGGCCGCGGTGACGAATACGATGGGAATGTCGCGCGTCTTGGCCGTGCCGCGCATGAAGTTGGCAAGTTCGAAACCGTCCATGCCCGGCATTTGCACATCGAGGATCGCCAGTGCGAAGTCGTGCTCCAGCATCAGCGCCAGCGCTTCTTCTCCCGATCGTGCCTCATAAATGACACGATCCTCACCACGGATGATGGCAGCGAGCGCCTGCAGGTTTTCTGCCAAGTCATCCACAATCAGCAACTTGCTGGGCAGCAGCTCTGTATTAGTGGACATGTCTTTCCCCCAATGTGATCAATAGTTGTTCGATATCCGCCAAGCGCAGTATCAAGTCGGGTTTTTGCAGACTGATGGCTGCGCGCGGCATGTAATCTATTTCCGCTTCATCCGGATCCTGCACGACGCTGAGGCCGCCGGCCTGCTTGACTGCCTGCAGGCCGGCGGCGCCGTCCTGGTTCGCGCCCGTGAGCAGGATGCCCAGCAGGGCGGCTTCATAGGCGTCCGCGGCAGATTCCATCAGGATATCGATGGCAGGCCGCGAAAAGTGCAATGGCGCTTCGCAGCTCAGCGAGAACTGCAGGTTGTGCTCGATCGACAGGTGGTAGCCTGGCGGGGCGAAGTACAGGGTGCCGGGAGCAATCTCCTCCTTGTCCTCGGCCTCCTTCACCGGCAGGCTGAGATAGTGTTGGAACAGTTCCGCCAGTTTGCTCTCGCGCAGGTTCTGCATATGCAGCAGGGCGACGATGGGAATGGGGTAGCGCATCGGCAATCGATGGAAGAGTTTCAGCATGGCGTCGACGCCGCCTGCGGAAGCGCCGACGACGACCGCCTGAATCGTGCGTTGTTTCAAGGATTGAATGAGTTTTTTCTGCATCATCCTAGCTTGCGGAAAATACGTTCACGTTTTTGCACGGCTTCAAAATGCTGGCTGTAATCAGAGAAATCGATGCTTTCCTTGCTACCCAGGCCAAGGAAGCCGCGATGGCACAACGATTCATGGAACAGTCCGAGCGCACGGTCCTGCAGTTTGCGGTTGAAGTAAATCAGCACGTTGCGGCAGGAGATCAGGTGCGTTTCAGAGAACACGCTGTCGGTGGCGAGGCTATGGTCCGCGAAGGTGACGTTTTCGCACAAGGAGCGATCGAATAGCGCTGCATTGTAGGCCGCCGTATAGTAGTCGGAAAACGCCTGCCTCCCGCCTGCCTCCTGATAGTTCTTGGTGTAAAGCTGCATGCGCGACAACGGGAAAACGCCCTTGCGCGCCTTGTCCAGCGAAACCGGGTTGATGTCCGTCGCATAGATGATGGTGCGTTCCAGCAGGCCTTCCTCGCGCAGCAGGATGGCCAGGGAATAGACCTCCTCCCCGGTGCTGCATCCCGCGACCCAGATATTGAGGGAAGGGTAGGTCCTGAGTATGGGCAGGACTTCCTCGCGCAGGCTGGCGTAATAGCCGGGGTCGCGGAACATCTCGCTCACCGGGATGGTGAGGAATTGCAGCAATTGCATGAACAGGTCGGCGTCATGCAGGATGCGTGCCTGCAGCTCCGAGACGGATTTGCAGTCGAAGGCGCGCACGGCCTGCACCACGCGCCGCTTTTGCGACGAGCCGGTGTAGTCGCGGAAATCGTAGTTGTAGCGCAGGTAGATCGCCTCCGCCAGCAAGCGCAGTTCGATATCCAGCGTGCTCATGTGAGCGTGCGGCTGTTCCGGGGGGTGTCCAGGTTTTTGTTGCATCGCGTTTTACTCGATATGGTTGAGCCCGGCCGGCAGCCAGACGCGCAGCAATGAATACAGGCGCGAAAGCTCGATAGGCTTGGCGAGGTAGTCGTTCATGCCCGCCTTCATGCATTGCTCCTGGTCGTCCTTCATCGCCTTGGCGGTGATGGCGATGATGGGCAGGCGCTCGAAGCGGCCGTCTGCGCGGATGCGGCGCGTGGCTTCCAGGCCGTCCATTTCCGGCATCATGACGTCCATCAGCACCAGGTTGATGTCGGGAATCTGGTTCAGCTTGTTGATGGCCTCGAGGCCGTTGCGCGCCACTTCCACCTTCATGCCCTTCTGCTCCAGCGCGCTGGTCAGGGCGAAGACGTTGCGCACATCGTCATCCACCAGCAGGATGTGGCGCCCGTCAAACACGCGTTCCCGGCTGCGCAAGGCTTGCAGCATGCGTTGGCGCTCGCTGGAAAGCTCGGATTCTACCTTGTGCAGGAACAGGGTGACCTCGTCCAGCAGGCGCTCGGGCGAGCGCGCGCCCTTGATGATGATGGAACGCGAGTACTTCAGCAGTTCCGCCTCTTCATCGCGGCTGAGGGTGCGGCCGGTGTAGACGATGACGGGCGGGAAGGCGCAGATGTCCTCGCTGGACATGCGCTGCAACAGCTCGCTGCCCTGCATGTCCGGCAGCTTGAGGTCGATGATCATGCAGTCGAAGATATTGCTGCGCAATTGCTCCAGCGCCTGCTCGCCGAATTCCACCGCGACGATTTCCACGTCGTCGTCGGCGATCAACTGGTGCACGCTCTCGCGCTGGCGTGCGTCGTCCTCGACCAGCAATACGCGCTTGATTTTCTGCGACAGTTTTTCCTCAAGGCGCGCAAACACCTGCTTCAGCTCTTCCAGCGTCGTGGGCTTGAGCGCGTAGCCGATCGCGCCCAGGTGGAGCGCGGCTTCGGTATGGTCCTCGCTGGAAACCACATGCACGGGGATATGGCGGGTGCGGGTGTTGTTTTTCAGGGTTTGCAGCACGCTGAGCCCCGATTCGTCCGGCAGGCGAATATCCAGCAGGATCGCCTGCGGCTGGTACTCTGCCGCGAGGTGCAGGCCCTCGTCGGCGGCGTGGGCCACTAGGCATTGGTAGCCCATTTCGTGCGCGAGGTCGAAGAGGATGCGCGCAAATGCGGGTTCATCCTCGATCACCAGCACCAGGCGCTGCGAATCCTGGGCTTGCTCGCGGTCATCAGGGAATGCCGGGCCGGTGAACTGCTTGGCAGGGGGCTCCTGCTGTTGCGCGGGTTCGGCCGTATGGGATGGCGCAGGTTCCGGCGGCAGCAAGATGGCGTTGGATTGCCATTCCCGCGGTACCAGCAAGGTGAAGCTGCTGCCTTCGCCGCGGGCGCTTTCCACGCTGATGGAGCCGCCCAGCAAGGCGGCCAGGTTGCGCGAAATCGACAGGCCGAGGCCGGTGCCGCCATAGCGGCGGCTGGAAGTCCCGTCCACCTGGCGGAAAGGCGCGAAGATGGCCTCGTGCATGCTCGGGTCTATGCCGATGCCGGAGTCTTTTACCGTGAAGCTGACCTGGTCGTGCTCATTGGCCGAGATGCGCAGGGAAATATTGCCGCGGTCGGTGAATTTGATGGCATTCGACAACAGGTTCTTCAGTATCTGTTCCAGGCGCTGGCGGTCCGTGTAGACCGTGTTCGGCGTTTCCGGATCGACCTCGATCTTGAAGGCGAGCTTTTTCTGCTGCGCCAGCGGCTCGAACACGGACTCCAACGAGCTCGCCAAGTGTTGGAGGGCGAGTTCCTGCGGCTTCAATTCCAGCTTGCCCGCTTCAACCTTGGAAATGTCGAGGATATCGTTGATCAGGTTGAGCAGGTCGTTGCCCGCGGAATAAATGGTTTGCGCAAACTTCACCTGTTCTTCACTGAGGTTGCCTTCCCGGTTGTCGGCAAGCAGCTTGGCGAGGATGAGGGAGCTATTGAGCGGGGTGCGCAGCTCGTGCGACATATTGGCCAGGAACTCGGATTTATACTGGCTCGCCCGTTCGAGGTCCTCTGCCCTTTCCTGCAACTGGGTTTGAGCCTCTTGCAGGGCAGCGTTCTTTTCATCCAGCCTGAGCGCCTGCTCGGCCAGCTTGTCGTTGGTCTGCTCCAGCTCGGCCTTCTGGTTTTCCAGGGTGGCTTGGGATTCCTCGAGCACGCGGGACTGCTCTTCCAGTTCTTCATTGCTGGTGCGCAGTTCCTCTTGCTGCACTTGCAGTTCCTCGTTGAGCTGCTGGGTTTCAGCCAGCAGGTCCTGCAGGCGCTGGCGCGACAATGCCGCCTCGATGGCGATGCTGAGGTTGCCTGAGATTAAAGAGAGGAATTCTATGGTCAGCGGTTCCGGCTTATGCATGAAGCCCAGTTCAATCACGCCATTGATGCGGCCGTCGTTGTTGATCGGCACGATGACCAGATGGCGCGGCGTTGCGTCGCCCAGGGACGAATTGACCTTGATATAGTCGTGCGGCAGGCTGTCGAGGTCGATGAGGCGGTTTTCTGCCACGGCCTGGCCCAGCAGGCCTTGATGTTCGCGCAATACGGAATCCCGCTGCTCATATTCAGGGCTGAAGCCGTATGTTGCAAAGCGGCGTAACGCGCCATCGTCATCGCGTACATATATAGCACCCACCTGCACGCCGATATAGCTGGCCAGGAAGTCGAGGGAGATGCGGCCGAGTTGCGGTAACGCCATTTGCCCGATGCCCAGCTCGGCCAGGGCTGTCTGGCCCGTGCGCAGCCAGGCCTGCTGTTGCTGGGTGTCCGCGTGTTCCTGCTGGCGCTGCAGGGTTTCCTCATAGTTGTTCGACAGGCTCAGCAGCTCGCGGCGCCCGAAATAGCCTAAAAAGCCGGTCAGTCCCAGTACGAACAGCAGATAGGATGTGAGCGAGAAGGCGATGGTCTTGCGTGCATTGTCATTCCTGTACTTGAGCATGCGCTGCTCGTCCATGACAAAATTGGAAAGCTCGTTGCGGATCTCGTCGAACTGCAGTTTTCCATGGCCTAAACGCAAGGTGGACAAAAAGTCTTCGTTTGCCCGCCGCTTGTCGATCATGATGTTGGCATAGGCATCCCATTGGTCGATGTAGGCCTGGGTACGCTTGAGGCGGTCGATCTGGGTGGGATTGTCCTTGACCAATACCGTCAATGCCGAGATTTCGGCCTGGATCTTGGGCTTGCTGAGCAGGTAGGGCGCGAGGAAGTTGTCATCCCCGCTCAGCAGGTAGCCGCGCATCCCGCTTTCCATATTGACGGCGAGCTTGGACACTTCTTGTGCCTTGCCGATCACGCGTTCGGTATGCTCCACCCAGTTCATGGAGTCGAGCAAGTTGAGGATGAGGACGACAAAGAGCGCTGCGCTTGCAATACCGACCCCGAGCGGCAGCATGATGTTGCGGCGCAGGATGCGCTTGAAACTGGCTTGATCGATATTGGCTTGACCGGTCATGGAGTGCATATCCTGCAGATTTCAAGATGCGGTAGTGTAGCGCAACTGATGGGTTTGCAGGCGTCAAAATCGCCGAATATCGGGAGAATTTCCGGCAAAAACCGGTAAATTCATACAAAGTAAGAATTGTCTTACAAGGGAGGGTAACGGGGTCCTACATAAAAACGCCGGCAAGCCAAAATATCCCTTGCCGGGCTTTTTGATCATTCAATAAATAGCTTAATGGTGCTTGTTCTTGTCCACCTTGTACGGCTTGTCCTTACGCTTGGTGGAAGCGAGCTTTTCCAACTCCTTCTCGCTCATGCTGTTGACCATGCTGCGCGAGGCACCCTTCAGGTCTTTCTTGCTGGCCTCACCGCGCTTTGCCGAAAGCGCTGCGCCTGCGGCCATTTGCTGAGCCTTGGATTTTGCGGGCATGATGCTCTCCTTTGAACTAAGGTCGAACCAGTCTGCGTGATATCAGGACATGTTGCAGTCAGCCGATGCCGGGTTTAGTTGTCGGAGAAATCAAGCAGGCGGTCCTGCGCTTGTTTTCGTGGCTTGGGCGGCCGGATGCACGATCACCGAGCAGGTCATGCCGGCGACCAGCACGGCGTTTTCAGGGACGTCGTCGATATGGATACGTACCGGCACGCGTTGCGCGAGGCGCACCCAGTTGAAGCTCGGGTTGACATTGGCAAGCAGCCTCACGTCGGTCGGGTTGTCGCGGTCGGTGATGCCGCGGGCGATGCTTTCGACATGACCGTGCAGGACGAAATCGGTGCCCAGCATGCGGATTTCCGCCGGGTCGTTCACATGGATGAGGGCGAGCTTGTGCTCCTCGAAGTAGCCGTAGACCCAGTAGGATTTCTGGTCGATCAGCGCGAGCTTGGCCTCGCCCGCCTGCGCATAGTCTCCCGGCCGCACCAGCAGGTTGGATACCCAGCCGTCGACAGGCGCCCGCACCTCGGTGCGCTTGAGGTCGAGCTTCGCATGGCCGAGCTCGGCGTGGGCCTGGTCCAGGTCCGCCTTGGCTGCCAAGGTGATGAGGTCGGAATCCTCGCGGTCTTCGCGCGAGATCACCTGGTCGTCCAGCATGGCGCGCCGCGTCGATTGCCCGCGCTTGAGGGCGAGATTGATCTTGCGCTGTTCCAGCCTGGCTTCCGCTTCTTCCAGTGTGTGGTGGTAGCGCTCGGCGTCGATACGGAACAATAGATCGCCTTTTTTCACGAACTGGTTGTCGCGCACCACTACCTCGGTGACCAATCCCGATACGTCGCTGGCGATATTGACGACATCTGCGCGTACCCTGCCGTCGCGCGTCCATGGCGAGTCCATATAGCGAACCCAGAGCAAATGGCCCAGGACCACGGCCGCCAGTACGATGACCAATGTGAGCGAAATGCGCAGGATGTGCTTGTAAAGGTCTTTCATGTGCTTTCCATTGTCAGTAAATCAGGAGTCCGAGCGAGCAGAACAGGCAGACGAACAGGCCCAGGCGGAACAGCGCGCGGTACCAGATGAATTGGTAGCCGCCCAGCCACACCAAGGCTGTGTCCAGCAGCCAATACAGCAGCAATGCCACCAGGAAGGCCAACATCAACGTCGGCATCAGCGCGTCGAGAAAGGCGATTTCCCTAGGCATGTTGCGGTGCTCCTGACGCCGGCGTTTCATCAAGCGGGGCGATGGGCGTGAGCACCGAGTCCTTGTCCAGCAGTGCGCCGCGGATGAAATGCAGCATCGCGAGCAGCTGTGCATGGTTGGATACGGTCAGCGCGGTTCTGGATTGCACGCGTTCGATGCTGTTGGCGACCGAGGCGATGGCGGTATGGCGCAACGCAGTGCTGGGCTGCTCGAACAGCCTGGCCAATTGCAGCAGGCTGTGGTCTATCGAGCCGCGAATGGCAGAATCGTCCGTGCTGTTCAATTCTGTCCGCAGTGCGATGACGGCCTGGCTGATTTCCAGCGTGGAAAACAGCCAGTCGACCACTTCCTTGTCCTTGGCATCGGCAACGCGCCGTGCCGACCCCATGCGCAGGAGCAGCTCGCGCGCATGGGTCTCGAGCTTGACGCGCGCCGGCGGCGGCGTTTGCACGCAGGCGTCCTGGATCAGCTCTCGCAACGCCTGGGCGACGCGGGTGCGCGACCACAGGTTGTTGGTGAGGTCGATCAGGCTGTAAAACAGGCCGGCGAGCATGATGGCAAGCAGGTCGGCAATCGCTTCATTGATGAAATTGACCGGGTTGGCGGCAAATACGTTGTTGAAGCCGATATGCAGGAAAAACACGATGAATATGCCGGAGCCGATCACGGCGATGGCAGGCCTGGTGGTGAACCAGGCCGCAATCGCGATTGCGGGGCACAATGCCAGCGCCAGCATGGCGAAACCCTGTGCCTGCGTCAGCAGGTGGAAGTTGCACAGGTAAAGCAGCGCCGTGCCGATCAATGCGCCGATGATGAACTGGCGCACCGTCCTGCCCGGCGCAGGCGACGAGGCGAACAGCGTGCTCGCGATGGTGGCAATGGTAATGGCCTCTATGCCCGAACGCAGGTCGCAGGCGATCCAGAGGAAGGACATCACCGCGAACACCAGGCCGCCGCGTATTCCTGCCAGCAAGGCCGCCAGCGGGTCGAAATGCATCCCCAGCCCCGGGGACTGCCGGGTTTTCAATGTGCCTGCTTTCCCCGGCCTGTTCAGTCCGGCATAGGTATGCACGTAGGCATGCAGTTCCGAGAGGATGCGCAGGCCCAGCTCCGCACCGGTGGCGAAATCCAGTTTTTCATTCTCGCCGAGTGCGGCCGGCAGGGAGGACTGCACCTCGTTAAGGTGGATGGGCCAGCGCTGCAGCAATGCGTCGATAGTGAGCGCTACCTGTCTTGCCTCATGTTCATCGCGCGCTTCGTGCCCGCGGGTCAACACGGCGGACTGGATCGGGGCGAACAATGCCAGCAGGCCGTCCACTACCTGCGGGTGGCCGCTTGCATGCAGGCGCCGCATCAATTGCTCGAACGAGTGCAGGCTGGTGGTGACCGTCATGAACTCGGAGTTCAGCAAGTTGAGCTGCTCGCGGTAGGCGCGCGAGTGGCTGCTCTCCATGGACGAGGAGGCATGGAATATTTCCAGCTCGAATACGTCGCCCACCATGCGCAGGGTTTCCGCCTGGGCGGCGGGGCCGGCGAGTTTCTTGCGGTCCAGGCTGGCAAGCAGACGGGAAAAGTCGCGAAAGCGCTTGCGCACGGCATTGCGCAGCAGTTCGCTGATGCCCTGGGGAAACACGAGCGCGCTCACCAGGCTGGCAGAGGCGAGCCCGACCATGATCTCGGAAAGCCGCGTCATGGCGATGTCGAAGGTCTGCCCCGGGTTGAGCGTGGCCGGCAGGCCGACGATGCAGATGGTATAGCCCGCCAGCACGAAGGCATAGGATTGATGGTGGCGGAAGACGATGGAGCCCGCGGTGCAAAAGCTGATCCACAATGCCAGGTAGATGAGGAAAGGCACGCGTTCCTGGGCGAACAGCGCGACCAGCAGCACCGAAGTGGCAATCCCGACCAGGGTGCCGATGAGCCGGTAATAGCTTTTGGCCAGTACCATGCTGGTCCTGGTCTGCATGACGATGGCGACGGTAAGCAGCGCGGTGCGGGGCTGTTCCAGCTCGAACCTGAGCGAGACCCACATGGCGAGCATGCATGCCAGCAGTACCTTGCCAATGTAGATCAGCGTCTGCGCGTCCTCGCGCGTCCAGTCGCGCAGCACGCCGAGCAAGGCGTAGCGCCAGCGCGAGTGGCGCATGACGGCCGGGCCGGTGCTGTTGCGGCTCATCAATGCGCCCCGGCAGACGGCTGGCCGGCTCCGCCGCCCAACGCCTTCATCAGTCCGGCATAAGTGCTGAGCCTGGAGGCTTCCAGGTCGACCAGGGCTGTACGCTGGCTGAGCACCTGGTTTTCGGCGTCCAGCACCTTGAGGTAGTTGGCCAGCCCGGCATGGTTGCGGGTCTGGGCGAGTTTCCTGGTTTTCTCGGCAAGGCGCAGCCCCTCGAGCAATTCCGCCTGCTGGATCGCGTTGGAGTGCAGCGTGACCAGCTGCGCGCTGATTTCCTGCATGGACTGCAGCACGATGGCGTTGTATTGCTCGACAGCCAGGTCGTATTCCGCAGCCGTCGCTGCGAGATTGCCGCGGCGTTGCCCGCCGTCGAACAACGGCAGCGAAACCGCCGGGCCGACGCCTGCCACCAGGCCGCTTTCGCTGAGGATCTTGCCGAAGCCCATGGCCTGCAGGCCAACAAAGCTCAACAGGTTGATGTTGGGGTAGAAAGCCGCCTTGGCGCTGGCGATATTGTGGCTGGCGGCTTCGATCCGCCATCTTGCCGCGACGATATCGGGCCGGCGGCCCACCAGGTTGGCAGGAAGGGCATCGGGAAGGCCGATGTCGGCGTCCAGGGATAGCCTGGGCGCTTGCAGGTGCTCGGTAAAGCCCGGCCCCTCGCCAGCAAGCGCTGCAAGCTGCTGCCTGGTCAAGGTGATGCGCTCGTCGCTCACTTCCAGTTGCGCCCGCAATCCCGGGACTGCGGATTCCGCCTCGCTGACCTCGATTTCAGTTCCTAGGCCTGCGGCAAGCGCGCGCTTGCGGATATCCAGTTGCTGCTGGGCGATATCCAGCCTCTGCTGGATGATGTTATGCAGCGCATGCTCCCGCGAGAGCGCGATGTAATGCATCACCAGGGCGGTGGTTAGGCTTAGCCGGACTTGCTGGGCCTCCGCAGCGGTCGCCTGGATGCGGTCGAGCGCGCCTTTCCATTGCTGTTCGCGCTGTCCCCAGAGGTCTAGGTCGTAGCCGAGGTTGAGCGTGGCCTTGTTGTTCCACTCCGTATGGCCTCCCCACGGCGGCGGGATGAATTGCAGGTTGGTAAAGCGTTCGCGTACGAAGTTGCCGTTGATGCCGGCTTGCGGAGCGAGCAGTGCGCCGGCGGCCTGCGCCTGTGCTTCCGCCAGGGCAGTGCGGCTGCGTGCCGCCCGGATATCGGGATGTTGTTGCAGGCTGTGGCTGACTAACGCATCGAGTTGCGCATCCTGGAAGACCTGCCACCATTCCTCCCTGGGCCATGGCAGGTCGTGCCGGGCCTGGGCGATGTCATGGCCTGCATCCAGCAGGGCGGGGTCTTTAGGCTGCGACGTGGTGGAAATGCCGGACATGCTCATGCATCCAGGCAACACCGCGATCACAGCGGTGCTGAAAGCCTTGAGGATGTTGCGATGCATGTTGGACTCCCGCCCAGGATAACGATGTAGAAACGGTTTGGTGCGCTTTTGTTACTTGATGATGTCGGCGTTGGCGCCCAGGGTCTGCATATGGCGCACCACATCCTGGCGATGCTGCAGGGACAAGGTGGACATCAGGGCCGCGACGTTGGTGTAGTACACCGGCATGACCTCGTCGAGCTTTTTGCGCCCGGCCGCCGTGAGCTTGATCTTGAGCTTGCGCCTGTCCTTGCGGTCGGTGAGGCGGCTTACCAGCCCTTCGCTTTCCAGCCCGTCGATGAAGCCGGTCATCGTGGCCTTGGTGACGCCGGCCTTCTCGGCCAGCTCCGAAGGGGATGATCTGAGGTTGTCCTCGCGCAGCAGCAGCACCAGCACCCACCAGCGTCCTTGCAGCAGGCCGTGTTGCGCCAGCATCTTGTCCAGTGCGTCCGAGAGGTCGGACGCGGCGCGCAGGATATTGACGAATTCCCAGATCGCGACGATGTCGGCTTCCGGGTAATAGCCTGCAAATTTTTTCAGCGACTCTGAGGTCGGCAATTCTTTAATCAGTAGCATCGTACGGATTATGATAGTTAGGTGCCTTAACGAGTGTCAATAGCCCGCATGGGTATTTCCATAAAAATTTTATGGGTTTTATGCATGCAGGCTTGGCTACCGCTTGGCAACCTCGAGCAATTGCCGCTTGTAGAGTGAGAGCGTGCGGGCGATCACTTGCGTGTCGTTCATGGCCTTGGCAAGCAGCAAGGCGCCCTCGAGGGCGGCGATATACAGCTCTGCCCAGGCGTCTGCATCAAAGGCGTCAAGATGCTGTTCGGCCTTGATCTGCTCGAACATGCCGGTCAGCTGGTTGCGCCAGTCCTGGAAATATCGCCGTGAGACCTGGAACAGGCGCGGGTTGGTCTCGGCAAGCCCCATGGTGAAGATAGCGAGCATGCAACCCTGGCTGAGCTGCGGGTCCTGATAGGAAATAATGGCATCGTCCAGGTAGGCCACCAGCTGCTCCAGCCTGGAGGCGTGCGTCGATTGCATGACGTGCTGCTGCCGTTCCAGCGCATCTTGCCAGAACTGCTGCAATACCGCTTCGCCCAGCACTTCCTTGTTGGAGAAGTGATGGAAGAACCCGCCCTTGGTAATGTCGGCCTGTGCGCAGATCATGTCGATCGACATTGCGGAAAAGCCGCGCGAGAGGATCAGGTCCCTCGCAACATGCAGGATGCGGTCACGCGTGGATGCAGTGGTCTGGCTGGGCATATGAATGTTCCGTCGAAGTCCTTTATGATGCTATTGACAAATCTGTATACTGGCATAACATACCATCTGGTTGGTATTCTATACGATGAAATGGATAAAGCAATGATGACACGTTTGCTTTCACGAGCACTGCTCGCAATGGGGTTGGCATTATCAATGGCCGCCACGGCGGAAGTCACGGACCAGAAGTGGCAGAGCATGCAGCGCGACTTCTTCCCGGGCAAGACCTTGCAGCAAAGCGATGTAATCAAGATCACCGCGCCCAGGCGTGCGGAAAGCGGCGCCCAGGTGCCGTTTGCGTTTTCCGTCGACCAACCGGGAGAAGGCCAGTACGTGAAGTCGGTCTCGGTGATCGTGGATGCCAACCCAGTACCGCTTGCCGCCGTGTTCCATTTCAACCCGCATAGCGGCAAGGCCGAGGTCGCGACCCGCATCCGCCTGGAGACGGATTCGCTGGTGCACGTGGTGGCCGAGACCAGCGATGGCAAATGGTATGTCAATGCAGCGCCAGTGAGGGCGAGCGGCGGGTGCGGAGGCACGCTCGACAGCGATGAGAAGGAGGCCCGCCAGAGCGCAGGCAAGATGCGCCTCGCCCTGGATAACGAGGCTGCGGAGGGCGACCTGCGGTATGCCAAGCTGCAGATCAAGCACCCGATGTTCACGGGCCTGCAGCGCGACCTGGTGTCGCAGGGTTTCCGCCCCGCGTTCTATATCAGCAAGATCGACGTACGCTACAACGGCGAGCCGGTGCTGCAAGCGGATACTTACATCGGCATCAGCGAAGATCCCAATATCCGCCTGCCCTTCATCGCCAAGCACGATGGCACGCTTACGGTCACCATCCAGGATAATGAGGACAACGAGTTCACCCAAAGTCTGGCCGTCAAGCTTTGAAGCGGCGCACAATGTGCGTGCGCCGCAATGCCCAGCCGAAACCATTTCAATGAATTTGCCAGCCGGGTTCTTGTTAGCAGGCTTGATCGATCAAGCCATTATCGAGGAAGAGCAATGCCGAAATTTATCATCGAACGGGAAATTCCAGGCGCTGGCAGCCTGGGCGCCGAGGAATTGCAAGGCGTTTCTGCGAAGTCATGCAGCGTGCTGAAGGCCTTGGGGCCGCAAATCCAGTGGGTGGAGAGCTACGTCACCGACGACAAGATTTATTGCGTCTATATCGCGCCATCTGAAGAGCTGATCCGCCAGCACGCGAGCGAAGGCGGATTCCCTGCCAACCGCATTTCACAAATCAGGCGCATGATCGACCCGACGACAGCAGATTCCTGATGCGGCTTTTCCTGATCGGCCTGCTGGGTATGGGCTATCTCATACCAGGGGCGGCATCGGCCGGTCCGGCCAACAGCCATATTCGCACGCTGGCGGCTTCCTGCGCGGCGTGCCATGGATATGAGGGCAAGAGCCGCGGCGAGATTCCCAGCCTGGCCGGCATGTCTGCCGAACATTTCCTCGACAAGATGCGGCAATACCGCGATATGCAAGATGACGGCAGCGTGATGAACCAGCATGCCAAGGGCATGGAGTGGGAAGAGATTGCAGGCCTGGCCGGCTATTTCGCCTGCACCGCTCCCGAGGCGGCGGCCTGCCGTGAATACCGGCAACAGGCGGGTACGCAATGAAGCGCCGCAGCTTCAACAAGCTGGCATTGGCTGGCCTGCTGCTCCCTGCTTCATTGCGCAGTTTTGCCTCGTCGGCAGGCGCGCCGCGCGTGATAGTGGTGGGCGCCGGGTTTGCCGGCGCGACGGTGGCGAAGTATCTGCGCGTATGGAGCCAGGGCGGCATCGAAGTCATCCTGATCGAGCCGGGCAAGACCTTCGTCTCATGCCCCGCGAGCAACCTGGTGTTGGGCGGCAGCAGGCAGATGCAGGAAATTTCCCATTCTTACGACCAATTGGTGCAGCGCCACGGCGTCCAGATGCGGCAGGCCAGCGTTGCCGGCATTGATGCGCACAAGCGCAGCATTCGGCTGGACGACGGCAGCCATATCGCATATGACAGGCTGGTGCTCGCGCCGGGGATCAGCTTCGACTACAGCCACCTCAACGCCCTGGCAGGCACGGATTTGCAGCAACGCTTCCTGCATGCCTGGAAGGCGGGCCAGCAGACGGCAGCTCTAAGGCAGCAATTGCAGGCCATGCCCGACGGCGGCGTGTTCGCGATCACCGTGCCGGCGCTGCCCTACCGTTGCCCGCCCGGGCCTTACGAGCGGGCATGCCAGGCGGCTTATTACCTACAGCGGCACAAGCCGCGCTCCAAGGTACTGGTGTTGGACGCCAACCCGGCGATCACTTCCAAGCGCGCGCTGTTCGAGAAAGCCTGGTCCGAACTTTATCCGGGGTTAGTCGAGTACCACGCCTCAAGCGAATTGAAAGGCATAGACCCGGGCAAAGGCACGCTTGAAACCACTTTCGAGCGGGTCAAGTTCGACGTGCTGAACCTGATCCCGCCGCAGACCGCGGGCCGGCTGGCTTTGGACAACGGCTTCGGCAATGCGGACGGGCGCTGGTGCGACGTCGATTACGTCACCTACGAATCCCCGCAGGCGCGCCACGTGCACATCCTCGGCGACGCGCTGGATTCCGGCCTGCCGAAATCGGCGCATATCGCGACTTCGGAAGCCAAGGTGTGCGCAAGCGCGATCATCGCCTTGCTGGCCGGCGAGGAGCCCGATCCCGCGCCTGTGTTCGCCAATACCTGCTATAGCTATGTCAGCGCGGACGAGGCCATGCACGTGGCCAACGTCTACCGCTTCGACGGGAAAAGCCGCGAGATGAAGCCGGCGCCGGGGGGCGGCGTCTCGCAGGCCCGCTCTGCCTCCGAGGCGCGCGAGGCGCGTTCCTGGGCGGCCAATATCTGGCATGACGTCCTGGGCTAGATAGGACCTGGACAAGCCAAGCCGCCTACCACCCTGCTAGCCGTCGTTGACCACGCAGTCGCGGCCACGCAGCTTGGCCTGATATAGCCGCTGGTCGACCTGCCCGACGAACGCCATGGCTTGGTCCTGATGGGTGGGCACCATGGTGCCCACGCCCATGCTCAAGCTGAGTATCCGCCCGCCGGGCGAGTTCGCATGCGGGATCTGCTCCTCGAGGACGAGTTCGCGGCAGCGGTGTGCCACTACCTGAGCGGATTCGGCGTCGGTATTGGGCAGGATGAGGACAAACTCTTCCCCGCCGAAGCGCGCCAGGAAGTCCCTAGCGCGCACCGCGCCGCTCGCAAGCAGCCTTGCCACCCGCTTGAGACATTCGTCGCCTTGCAGGTGGCCGTAATGGTCGTTGTACTGCTTGAAGTAATCGATGTCGCACATGATGAGCGACAGCGGGCTGCCATGGCGCTGCGCCGTGGCCCACTCCACGCTCAGCACGGAGTCGAACATGCGGCGGTTGGCGACGCCGGTGAGTCCGTCCTTGAAGGACAGCTCCTCAAGCTCCTTTTGCAGCTTGAGCAGTTGCTCCTCGTTTTTCTTGCGCTCGCTGATATCGAACATGAAGCCGATCAACGACTCCACTTCGCCAGCGGCATCGCGCACCACATGCACCACGTCCCGTATCCAAATGTATTGCCCGTCCTTGGTCAGGGCGCGGTAATCCGCCTCGTGGTCGTTGCCGGAACGCGATTGCGCGACGCAGAAATCCACCACCCGGGCCTGGTCGTCGGGATGCATGCGGGCGGCCCAGTCCTGGGCGCTCACCCAACTATCCTGGCTCCAGCCGAGCAAAGCCTCGATCTGCGGGCCGATGTAGGCGAATGTCATGGTCTTCCAGTCGATCTTCCAGGGAATGGCCTTGGTGGATTCCAGCAGGGTCTTGTAAACGGCAGGGTCGTCGGTGTTGGGCGTACTCATGGTGGAGGCTCTCGGTGGTTCCTGACATGCGCAATCTGGCGTAGCTTACAAGCGAATTGCATGCCATGCCTGTATCGGCGGATTCTTTTGAAAATGAATGGGCTGGCGGAAATGCTGGGGCCGGCCCTTGCGGAAAATATGACTAATTCGTTGACAATCCGGCAGGAAGGCTAGGCCGTATTGCGTGTGGACAATGCCAGCCCGCCCAGGATGGCGGCAATGCCGACGGCATGGAACAGGTGCAGGCTCTCGCCCAGGAACAGCACGGACAACACGCTGCCGAACACTGGCATCAGGTGGATGAACAGGCCGGCGCGGGCCGCTCCTGCCCTGGCGACGCCAATGGTGTAGAGCGTGTAGGCGATCACGGAAGGAAAGATGCCGACATACGCGAGCGCCAGCCAGGTTTCATGTTTCCATGCCGGCGCCGGGCCGGTGTGGGATTCCCAGGCATATAACGGCAGCAGCAGAACGATGGCGATGAATATCTGCACGCCCATGAGGCCGATGCGGTTGATATGCGAGGGCAGCCCGCGTAGCCAGAGGGTATAGAGCGCCCAGCAGATCATCGCCGAGAAAATCACCAGGTCGCCGCCGGAAAAGTCCAGGGCCGCCAGCCGCGCCCACTCCCCGTGCAGGATGATGGTAAGCACCCCGGCAAACGACAGCGCGAGCCCGAGAATTTGCAAAAAATGCAGTTTCAGGCGGTAGAACAATGCGCCGAACAGCAGGATCAGGATAGGGATACAGGAATTGAGTAGGATGCCGTTGGTGGCGGTAGTGTGGTGCAAGCCGCTGTAGACCAGGGTGTTGAACGCCGCGACGCCCACCAGCGACACGGCCAGCAGGCGCCAGCGGTATTGCCGGTAGAGCCGCCAGTCACGCCGGATGGCCGGCAAGGCGAAAGGCAGTATGCAGGCGAAGGCGATGACCCAGCGCCCTAGCGAAAGCGTGAACGGGGGAATGTCCGCATGCACAGCGCGGCCGACGACAAAATTGCCGGCCCAGAACAGAGGCGGCAGCGACAGGACCAGGATGAGCAAGAGCGGCGAAAGCGGAGCTTGGCTGGTGGCAGGGGTTTGCATAAGGCATACAGTATAGTCGGTCAGTCTGTGTTGCGCGCTGTGATCGTGGGGCGGTAATGCTCAGGTTTCCCCGCCGGTTTATGGCTCAGGAATTGTCGTCGAACCATGGCCTCAACTCGGACTGGGCGATGTCGATGAACGCGCGCAGCTTGGGCGGCATGAAACGCTGGCGCGGATACACCAGGTGGATCGGGTCGCTTTGCGCCTTCCATTCCGGCAGTACGCGCTCGAGTTCGCCGATGATCATGCCGGGCCTGCATACATAGGTGGGCAGCAATGCAACGCCCTGCCCGTTCAACGCCATGTTGCGCACGATGCCGATGCTGTTGGCCATAGTGCTGCCCTTGAGCGGCACGGTGACGCTGCTGTCGCTGCGCCTGAACGTCCAGGCGTCGCGGCCCATGGGGCTGAACTGCAGGCAGTGATGCCGGTTCAGGTCTTGCGGGTGCTGCAATGCCGGGGCATGCTCAAGATAATGCCGGTGGGCGAAAGCCGCCCAGCACACGCTGCCCAGGGGCTTGGCGATCAGGCTGGAATCCCGCAGTTCCCCGGTGCGGATGGCGGCATCGATGCCTTCCGCGACCAGGTCGACGTAGCGTTCCGTCAATACCAGCTCCATTTCCAGCGCGGGATATTGCGATTGCACCTGTTTCACCAAGCCCGCCAGCAGGGTGTCGCCCAGATCGGCGGGAGCCGAGACCTTGAGCTTGCCCTGTGGCGCCTGCCTGGCGGCATCGAGCGCGGCTTCGGCTGCCAGCATATGCCCTAGCCCCAGCGCGGCGTGCTCGAAATAAGCGTGGCCGGCCTCGGTCAGGTTCAGGCGGCGGGTGGTGCGCTGTAGCAGCGTGACGCCCAGCCGCTGTTCCAGCCTGGCGACCCTCGTGCTGACGGTGGAAGTGGGCAATTGCAGTTGCCTGGCCGCTGCGCTGAAGCTGCCGGCCTGCACTACCTTGATGAATACGGCGGCCTCGTTGAAATCCACGATTGTTCCATTAATTGAAAAGTAATTTTATATTTAACCATCTAGTGCCATAAAAGTCTTCTCCTTATAGTAGGCCCATCGACATCCACTTATCGACATTCGCTTCAGGAGAACCATCATGAAGAAACTGGCATTCATCAAGCGCAGCAACGGTCGCCATTGGGTAGGCGACGGCTTTCCCGTGCAGAACATTTTTTCCTACCGCGACATCCACGAGGAAATGTCGCCGTTCCTGCTCATGGATTACGCCGGTCCTGCGCAATTCGAACCTACCGAAAAGCGCCGCGGCGTCGGGCAGCATCCGCACCGCGGCTTCGAGACGGTCACCATCGTCTACGACGGCCAGGTCTCGCACCATGATTCCACCAATGCCGGCGGCACCATCGGCCCGGGCGACGTGCAGTGGATGACGGCAGGCTCCGGCATCGTTCACGAGGAATACCACGGCGACGACTATGCCAGGACCGGCGGCGAGTTCGAGATGATCCAGCTCTGGGTCAACCTGCCTGCCAAGGACAAGATGGCCAAGCCGGGCTATCAGGGCATCACAAGAGAGCAGATTCCCGAGGCGGCCTTGCCGGGGAATGCAGGCAAGGTGCGCGTGATTGCGGGCGAGTACCAAGGCAGTCCAGGCCCGGCGCGCACCTTCAGTCCCATGCAGGTGTGGGATGTCCGGCTGAGTGCCGGCAGCGAGGCACGGTTCGACCTGCCTGAGGGCCACACCACGGCGATCTTCGTCCTGCATGGCGCCATCGGCGTGGGCGACGTGCATACCATCCGCCCGGCAGAGCTGGCCGTGATGCAGCGAGAAGGCAGCGAGCTGGTATTGGAGGCCCGGCAGGATAGCGTGCTGCTGCTGTTGAGCGGCGAGCCGCTGAATGAGCCGGTGGTTGGCCATGGGCCTTTCGTCATGAATTCCTGGGAGGAAATCAACCAGGCGATTGATGATTACAACAATGGCCGTTTTGTCACTGTGGAAATTTGAGCGCCTTGAAACATCAACATCATTCATGAAAAGGAGAAAACCATGACCAAGCCCTATGTACGCCTGGACCGCGATAATGCCGCCGTGTTGCTAGTGGACCACCAGGCCGGATTATTGTCCCTGGTGCGGGACATCGAGCCAGACAAGTTCAAGAACAATGTGCTGGCGCTGGCTGATGCGGCGAAGTATTTCAATTTGCCCACCATCCTCACCACCAGTTTCGAGACCGGGCCCAACGGCCCGCTGGTGCCGGAGTTGAAGCAGCTGTTCCCGGACGCGCCGTATATTGCGCGCCCGGGGCAGATCAACGCCTGGGATAACGAGGATTTCGTCAAGGCGGTCAAGGCGACGGGAAGGAAGCAGTTGATCATCGCGGGCGTGGTGACGGAAGTGTGCGTGGCATTCCCTGCCCTGTCGGCACTGGAAGAAGGCTATGAAGTCTTCGTGATCACCGACGCATCCGGCACCTTCAACGCCATGACGCGCGATGCCGCCTGGGAGCGGATGGCGGCGGCCGGCGCGCAATTGACGACGTGGTTCGGCGCGGCCTGCGAGCTGCACCGCGACTGGCGCCGCGACATCGCAGGCCTGGGCGCCCTGTTTTCCAACCACATTCCCGATTACCGCAACCTGATTACCGCCTACGATACCTTGACATCCAAATAGGCAGAAACGGAACGGTTTCCCGGTTGCCGGACACGGCGCCGGGGATCAGGGCCGTAGCGGCTGCCACCGGCTCATGCTGGACAGTTTGCATAAGCGCTTGATTGATATTAGGCTAATCGAATTGGCCCAACCAATCTGCAGCCCAGCTTTTTTACGTAATCAGGAGCTTTTATCATGCAACCTGCCGTACTATCCATGCTGTTCATAACGCTGCTTTGCAATATGCTGCCGACCGTATTTGCCGAGACGCCCGCCAAGCCAGTGACGGAACAATTGGTGGACACCCTGACCGAGCTTGCCGGGGGGCCGCATCCCGGGTTTCGCTCCAACCATGCCAAAGGCATCGTCGTGGAAGGCCATTTCACCCCTGCGTCCAGTGCTGCAGAGGTGACCAAGGCCGAGATATTCACCGCGCCGCACCCGGTCGTGGTGCGTTACTCCAACGCCACCGGCGTGCCCAATAGCGCGGATAACGACGGCAGCGCCTTTCCCAAGGGAATCGCCATCCGCTTCCAGCTGGCGGACGAGGCCAGCGCGGACCTGGTATGCATCTCGGTGAACGGCTTCCCTGCGGCCACCCCGGAAGAGTTCCTGGGCTTGCTGCAGGCCGTCGCGGCTTCGCGCGATAGCCAGGCGCAGCCCAAGCCGATCGAGGCCTTTCTCGGCCAGCATCCCGCTGCGCTCAGGTTCGTGACGATGCCCAAGCCAGTGCCGGAAAGCTTCGCCACGCAGCCTTTCTTCGGCGTGAACGCGTTCAAGTTCACCAACGCCCAGGGCGAAACGCGCTACGGGCGCTACCGCATCGAGCCGGTCGGCGGCGCCAAATTCCTGAGTGCCGACGCTGCCAAGGCAGTGGATGCGGACTACCTGATGCACGAACTGCCCCGCCGCCTGCAACAGGCGGCGTACAGCTACCGCATCTCTGTGCAGCTGGCCGATCCCGGCGACGAGGTGAACGATGCCACGGCGGTTTGGCCGGACAGCCGCCGGGTCGTGGAGCTGGGCACGTTGACGATCGACCGTTTCCGCACCGATGGCGCGGCATTCGAGAAAACCGTGATGTTCAGCCCGCTCAACCTGGTGGACGGCATCGAGGCCAGCGACGACCCTATCCTGCATGCCCGCCCTGTGGCCTACAGCATCAGCTTCAACCGCCGCTTGCAGGCACATTGATTGACGATGTGAAAAACTGGACCGGGGTTCGTGAAATGAACCCGGTCCAGTTTTAGTTGCGTTCTTCTGCTGTCTCGTGAGCAGGCGCTAAGAGGCTACGGCCTTCAGGCGCGCAAGGTTTTCGCCGCCGCCACCATATTGGCGAGCGCGGGGATGACCTCGGTCCACTGGCGCGTCTTCAGGCCGCAGTCGGGGTTCACCCACAGGCGCTCGGCGGGAATGCGCTCGGCCGCCTTCTTCATCAGTTGCACGATATGCTCCTGCGTCGGGATGTTGGGCGAGTGGATGTCGTAGACGCCGGGCCCGATCTCGTTCGGATACTTGAAGTCGTCGAACGCATCCAGCAGCTCCATGTCCGAGCGCGAAGTCTCGATGGTGATGACGTCGGCATCCATGTCCGCGATCGAGGCAATGATGTCGTTGAACTCGGAATAGCACATATGGGTGTGGATCTGGGTGTCGTCCTCCACGCCGTTGGCCGTGATGCGGAACGATTCCACGGCCCAGCCGAGGTATTCCTTCCACTGCGATTTGCGCAATGGCAGGCCCTCGCGCAATGCGGCCTCGTCGATCTGGATCACGTGCACGCCGGCTTTTTCCAGGTCCAGCACTTCCGCGCGGATGGCCAGGGCCAGCTGGTAGCAACTGACGGAACGCGGCTGGTCGTCACGCACGAAGGACCAGTTGAGGATGGTCACCGGGCCGGTGAGCATGCCCTTCATCGGCTTGCTGGTCAGCGATTGCGCATACTTGATCCACTCCACGGTCATCGGCTGTGGGCGGCTGATGTCGCCGAACAGGATGGGCGGCTTGACGCAGCGGGAGCCGTAGGACTGCACCCAGCCGAACTGGCTGAACGCATAGCCTTCCAGTTGCTCGCCGAAATATTCCACCATGTCGTTGCGCTCGGCTTCGCCGTGCACCAGCACGTCCAGGCCAAGCTTCTCCTGCTCGCGCACGCTGCGCTCGATCTCTTTCTGCATCGCCGCTTTGTAGCCGGCCTCGTCCAGGCGTCCGGCCTTGAATTCGCTACGTGCATGGCGGATGTCGGCGGTTTGCGGGAAGGAGCCGATGGTGGTGGTCGGGTACAAAGGCAGCTTGAGAGATGCGGCCTGCCTGGCCGCACGCTGGGCATAAGGGCTCTTGCGCTGGCCGAGCCTGGCATCGAGCTCGCCGAGGGCGGCCTTGACGGCAGGGTTGTTCACCCGCTTCGAGTGGCGCCGCGCGTCGATTGCGGCCTGGTTGGCGTCTAGCGCCGCTTTCACCGAGGCTCGGCCGTTGCGCAGGGCTGCCGCCAGCAGCTTGAGCTCATCCAGTTTCTGCACCGCAAACGCCAGCCAGGATTTCACTTCCGCATCCAGGCGCTGTTCGCTGTCGAGGTCTACCGGCACGTGCAGCAGCGAGCACGACGGCGCAATCCACAGGCGGCCGCCCAGTTGCTGCGCCAATGGCTCGATCCAGTCCAGCACGGCATTGAGGTCGGTCTTCCAGATGTTGCGGCCGTTGATCACGCCCAGGGACAATACCTTTTCCGCGGAAAGCAGTTTCAGGAGCGGGGCGACATCGTCACGGCCGTTGATCGCGTCGACATGCACGCCGGCGACCGGCAGGCTTGCCACCAGTTCGCGGTTTTCCAGCAGTTGGCCGAAATAGGTCGCCAGCAGCAGCTTGACCTGGACGCTCTTGAAATAGCTGTAGGCGGTCTCGAAAGCGTCCTGCCAGGCGTCGTCAAGCTCGGTGACGAGGATGGGCTCGTCGATCTGCACCCATTCCACCCCTTCTGCCGCCAGCGTTTCCAGCAATTCCGCATATACGGGCAATAGGCGGCTCAACAGATTGAGCTTGCCGGAGTCGTCCTTGGCCTTGCCGATCGCCAGGTAGGTGACCGGGCCGATGATGACCGGCTTGGCCTTGACGCCTTGCGCCCTGGCCTCGGCCAGTTGTTCCAGCAGGCGGGAGGCGTCCAGCTTGAATTCGCTATCGGCGTTGAATTCCGGCACGATGTAATGGTAGTTGGTGTCGAACCACTTGGTCATCTCGCCCGCGGCCACCCCGCCGCAGCACGATGCATGTTCCTCTGCGGATTTCGCCGAGCGGCCGCGCGCGACGCGGAAGTAGTTGTCCAGCTGGTCGCCATGGAAATCCTTGACGCGCTCGGGCAGGTTGCCCAGCGTGAAGCTCATGTCCAGCACCTGGTCGTAGAAGGCGAAGTCGCCGACAGGCGCAAAATCCAGGCCGGACTGGAGGTCCCAGTGGCGCTTGCGCAGCGTGGCGCCCAGCGCTTTCAGCTCGTTGCGCGGGGATTCGCCCTTCCAGTACGATTCCAGCGCGAACTTCAATTCGCGCCTGGCGCCGATGCGCGGGAAGCCAAGGTTGTGGATGGTGGTCATGTCGGGTCTCCAGCTTTTGAATTTGAGATCACGGCATGTTAGAGTGATGAAACCATGAGGTAAAATGGTTTTATTTCACGAATTGATGAATTTTATTCATATATCATGCTGGACAGGATACATCTCACCATCATTCAAGAAGTAGAGCGGCAGGGCTCGCTGACCGCGGCGGCCAACGTGCTGTTCCTGACGCAATCCGCATTGAGCCACAGCATGAAAAAGCTGGAGCAGCAGCTCGGCACCGAGATATGGTTGCGCGAGGGGCGCAGCCTGCGCCTGACGCAGGCCGGGCAGTACCTGCTGGCCGTGGCCAACCGCGTGCTGCCGCAACTGAGCCTGGCGGAGGAACGCCTGCGCCAGTTCGCCCAGGGCGAGCGCGGCACCTTGCGCATCGGCATGGAGTGCCATCCCTGCTACCAATGGCTGCTCAAGGTGGTGTCGCCATACCTGGAGGCGTGGCCGGATGTCGACGTGGACGTGAAGCAGAAATTCCAATTCGGCGGCATCGGCGCATTGTTCGGCTACGAGATCGACATGCTGGTGACGCCCGATCCGCTCTACAAGCCCGGCCTGCACTTCCAGCCCGTGTTCGATTACGAGCAGGTATTGGTGGTGGGGCCGCGGCACGGGCTGCGCAAGGCCGGTTTTGTGCTGCCGGAGCAGCTGGCGGAGGAAACCTTGATCACCTACCCGGTGGAGATCGACAGGCTGGATATCTATACCCAGTTCATGCTGCCGGCGGGCATCAGCCCCAAGCGCCACAAGCCGATAGAGACCACCGACATCATGCTGCAGATGGTCGCGAGCGGACGCGGGGTGGCGGCGTTGCCGCGCTGGCTGGTCAATGAATACCAGGCCAAGTTCGACGTGACGCCGGTGCGCCTGGGCAGGGACGGCATCGCCAAGCAGATTTTCTTAGGCATCCGCGAGGCCGATACGCACATCGATTACGTCAAGGCCTTCGTCGAGCTGGCACAAGCAAGAGATAGACAGTAGACCATGCGCAATTTCAAGCGCAACCCTTTGCCATTGTCCAACCGGCACAACAAAGCGCTGCTGCATTCATAAACGGGCCTCATGCAGCGGCGAAGCCATGCTGGCTTCCGGAAGCAGGGATTACACCTTTTTTCTACAACCGCAACATTATCCGCTCAAGGCGTATGGACTGCGCAAGGAGTATCCGTGCCGAAGCGTCGAGGCAAACAGTCAGGCGGGAACGGTTAATGCACGACCTGGTTTTCCTTGTCCCTCAATATCTTGCCGTTGGTGTACGCACGGTATAGCGCGATACCGGCCTCGCGTAACTCGCTGGCATCGCCGGTCAGGGCGGGATGCCCGAACGATTCTTCACGCACTTTGTAAACCGGGTTGATTTCAAGGTTGTTCTGGGATGACAGCGATTCAAACCACAGGTGGCCGACGATCAGGCCATTCATGTAGAAATTCACCCTGTAAATCTGTTCGACGGAGATACTCAACACAGTGCCGGTGTCGAGGGTGATCAATTGGTCACGCTTGTTGATGGCTTGAATATCCAGGATGGGCATGATCTGGCGCTTTCGATTTGGGTATCAGCCGGCATTATCTGAAAAATGGCGAGAAAGTAACAGATTCAGAATCCGTGATGAATTGCATATCAGATTGATGGGCTCGATCGGAGGGGCAAGTAATGCCTGTTGGACAAGACTTTCCCGTTCGATGCAAATCCCGGCATTTCATGTACACTAACGCCATGATAAGAATCTTTATCAAAATGCTCGTGTTCGTCTTCCTGCTGGAATCCTCTGGTGCGGCAGTGGCCCAGTATTGCGAGCATGATCTTTACCCGTTGGTTTCCGCCAAGCTTTCTGCTTCAGGCTCGGCGCAAGGCTCCATCCAGGCCGCGGCAATTTCCATGGACCAGAGCAATGCCAATTCTGTTGCAGATAACGAATGCGGCTTTTGCCATGTCGGCACTGTTAAATCCTTGATGCTGAACTATGGATTGGTCAGCCCGGATTTGACGCTGCCGCTTGCTCCCGAATCCTTCTTGATATCCCGAACCCGTTCCCCCGACCTGCCCGAACGCCCCAATTGGTTCTTCGCAACCTAAGAGTTGCTGACACCACCCTTCTGGCGTTGTTGCCCTGCCTTGCCGTACTTAGTTGTACTGTCTGTAGCAGAGCGCCTAGCCAGAATCGCTTCGCTGGGTTTTGTCAGCAGCTTTAAGTCCAGCGAAAACTTCCCCATGCAATAAATCATGCGATCTTTTCGCTGGATTCTTCATGTTTATCGGAGAGTTCAATGCGAACAACTTATGTCGTTATTTGTTTTACCTTGCTCAGTCTTTGGCATGGTCAGGCAAGCCCAATGGAGGCTGGACAAAACCCTGGCTTGCCTCAAACCCTGCTGCTGCTTGAAGTGCTGGCTGAGGTTCCTGCGCCTGCCCTGCTCAGACATTCGGAACCTGCGCTCTTTTCCTCCACTACTCGGAAGATGTCTGGCCAGCCAATATCCAGCATTGCCAATGGACATCAGGAGCGATCATGTCCTTAAAAAAAATCTCGTTATTCACCAATATTGTATTGATCGCCGCGTTATTGGCGCTGGTCATCCTGCATTTCGGCCAACCCTACCCCCGCGACGAGGACGAAGTCACGGCGGCACAGAAGGCTGCGGAAATCGAGCATGGCCACGACCACGCCGAGCACGATGACCATGTTTCCATGACCGACAGGCAATTGTCGCTGAGCGGCATCGAGATACTGGAAGCGAAACCCGCCATCATCAAGACCAGCCTGAACCTCATCGGCCAGATCAAGCTGAATGCGGACAGGAGCGTGAATGTGACTTCGCGCCTGCCGGGGATTGTCGAGTCCGTCGCGGTCAATGCCGGGGACCACGTGCGGAAAGGCCAAGTGCTCGCCGTCCTGTCCAGCCAGGCGCTTGCCGATCAGCGGGGCGAGCTTCTCGCAGCGCAAAAGCGCTTGGCGCTTGCCAAGGCCACTTATGAGCGCGAGCAGCGGCTATGGGAGGCCCATGTCTCGGCGGAACGGAACTATTTAATTGCCAAGCAGGCATTGGAAGAGGCGGAAATCGTCCTGGCCCAGGCCGAGCAGAAACTGCGCGCGATCAATACCGGCCTGCAAGGCAGGGACCTGACCCGCTATGAAATCCGCGCGCCGATAGCGGGCATCGTGACAGAAAAATCCATTACCACCGGCCAGGTGCTCAACGGCACGGAAATGATCTACATGATTTCCGATCTTTCCAGCGTGTGGGCCGAGCTTACCGTGTATGCCAAGGACATCAATTCGATCAAGGCCGGGCAGCAGGTCACCATCAAGTCGGCTACGTTTGATGGCCATGCCCCAGGGGTGGTGTCATATATCGGTTCCCTGGTTGGCGCGGATACGCGGGCCACCATCGCGCGGGTGGTGCTGCCGAACCCGGACGGGCTATGGGTGCCCGGCTTGCCTATCAATGTCGAGCTCAGCATGAAGGAGGTGGAGGTGCCATTGGCCGTGTCGGTCGAGGCATTGCAATCGATGGCGGGCGAAACGGTGGTATTTACGCGCCATGAGGATTCCTTCGACGTACGCAGGGTTAGCCTGGGGCGCAGGGACGGGCGTTATGCGGAGGTGCTTGACGGCCTGCGCCAGGGCGAACGCTATGCTGCCGGCAATAGCTATCTCGTCAAGGCTGAAATCGGCAAAGCCGGTGCCGAGCATGACCACTAGGACAGTAGGAGCGTCGATAGCATGTTTGATAGATTGATTCGATTTGCCGTTTCTCAGCGCTGGTTCGTTATGCTGCTGACCGTGGCGGCGGCCGTCATGGGCGGCTATAGCTACCTGAAGCTCCCGATTGATGCCGTCCCCGACATCACCAATGTCCAGGTGCAGGTCAATACGGCCGCCCCAGGCTATTCCCCGCTGGAAACGGAACAGCGCATCACGTACCCGATTGAAACCGCCATGGCTGGCATCCCCGGGCTTGAGGAGACACGCTCCATCTCCCGCTACGGTCTGTCGCAGGTGACCGTGGTGTTCAAGGAGCATGTCGATATTTATTTCGCGCGCCAATTGGTCAACGAGCGCATCCAGCATGCCAGGGAATCCCTGCCGCCCGGCATCACCCCTTCCATGGGGCCGACTTCGACCGGCCTCGGCGAGATTTACATGTGGACGGTAGAGGCGGAGCCGGGCGCGCTCAAGGCGGACGGAACGCCATATAGTCCGATGGACTTGAGGGAAATACAGGACTGGGTGGTCAAGCCCCAGTTGCGCAATGTCGCCGGCGTGAACGAGATCAACACGATAGGCGGTTTTGCCAAGCAATACCAGGTTTCCCCGTTGCCTGACCACCTGGTGGCGCATGGGCTGTCGATGTCCGACGTCGTTTCGGCGCTACAGAGAAACAATGCCAACGTAGGCGCGGGCTATATCGAGAAATCCGGCGAGCAGTACCTGATCCGCATACCCGGGCAGGTCCGCAGCCTGGACGAGATAGGCAATATCGTCGTCTCAACCCGCCAGGGGGTGCCTGTCCGCATCCGCGACATCGCCGATGTGGGCTTCGGGCAGGAATTGCGTAGCGGTGCCGCCAGCGAAAACGGCGAGGAAGTGGTCATCGGCACCGTGTTCATGCTGATCGGGGAAAACAGCCGCGAGGTATCGGCAGCGGTGGATAAGCGCCTGGCGGAGATCAACAAGACGCTGCCCAAAGGCATCGTCACGAAAACTGTCTACGACCGGACTGCCCTCATCGACAAGGCGATCGATACCGTCAGGAAGAACCTGGTCGAAGGCGCATTGCTGGTCGTGGCCGTGCTGTTCGTGTTCCTCGGCAATATCCGCGCAGCCGTCGTCACGATGCTGGTCATCCCCTTGTCCATGCTGCTGACCTTTACCGGCATGCTGGGCAGCAAGGTCAGCGCCAACCTGATGAGCCTGGGCGCGCTGGATTTCGGCATCATCATCGACGGCGCGGTCGTCATCGTCGAAAACTGCATCCGGCATATGGCGCATGCGCAATCCAGGCTGGGCCGTCCGCTTACGCGGGAAGAGCGCTTCACGGAGGTATTTACGGCAGCAAAAGAGGCCCGCCGCCCCCTGGTCTATGGTCAGTTGATCATCATGATCGTCTACCTGCCGATATTCGCGCTGACCGGGACGGAGGGCAAGATGTTCCATCCCATGGCGTTCACCGTGGTGACGGCATTGCTGGCCGCGATGGTATTGTCGGTCACCTTCATTCCGGCTGCGGTCGCGCTCTTCATCACCGGCTCCGTGCAAGAAAAAGAAAGCCGTGTTTTACACGGCATGAAGCAGAGATACCCGGGCATGTTGCGTTGGACGCTAGCCAACCGGGCTATCGTCCTGACGGCGGCTGCCCTGGTTATCGCTCTGGGCGGCCTGATGGCCAGCAGGATGGGCAGCGAGTTCATGCCCAATCTGAACGAGGGCGATATCCTGGTGCAATCCGTCCGCATGCCTGGCACCAGCTTGAGCCAGTCCATGGCGATGCAGCGCGAAATCGAGCATACCATCATGCAGTTCAAGGAGGTGGAGCGGGTATTTTCCAAGGTCGGCACGGCGGAGATTGCCAGCGACCCCATGCCGCCGAGCGCGGCGGATACCTATGTGATGTTGAAGCCAAAAAGCGCATGGCCCGACCCGCGGCTCAGCAAGGCAGCCTTGATTGCGCGTATCCAGCATGCGGTCGAGCTGGTGCCCGGCAGCAACTATGAAATCACCCAGCCGATTCAAATGCGGTTCAATGAGCTGATCTCCGGCGTGCGCAGCGATGTCGCCGTCAAGGTCTTCGGCGACGAGATGGGCGTAATGCAGAACACTGCCAGCCAGATCGCGAACGTGCTGCGCAGGATTCCCGGCGCGGAGGATGTCAAGGTCGAGCAAACCAGCGGCTTGCCTATTCTGACGATCCAGATCGACCGCGAAAAAATCGCCAGGCTGGGCGTCAATGTGGGCGACGTGCAGCAAACCATGGCGACCGCCCTCAATGGGCAATCCGCCGGGTATGTGTTCCAGGGCGACAGGCGCTTCGGCCTCATGGTCAGGCTGCCGGAGCATATCCGCGTCGATATCGAGGCCATCAAGCGCCTGCCGATACGATTGCCCGATCTTGCGGCGAGGAGCTACCTGCCGCTCAGCGAGCTTGCCGACATCGACATCGCGCCCGGTCCCAACCAATTCAGCCGCGAGAACGGCAAGCGCAGGGTCGTGGTCACTGCCAACGTGAGAGACCGGGATATCGGCTCGTTCGTGCAGCAGGCGCAGCGGCAGATAGAACAGGATGTGGAAGTGCCGCCCGCTTACTGGCTGGTGTGGGGCGGCACCTTCGAACAGCTGCAATCCGCCACCCATCGCCTTGCCGTCGTGATTCCTGTGGCCTTGCTGCTGGTGATGGCGCTCTTGTACGCCATGTTCGGCAATATGCGCGACGGCCTGATTGTGTTCACCGGCATTCCGTTTGCCCTCACGGGCGGCATCCTGGCGCTCTGGTTGCGCGGGATCCCCTTATCGGTATCGGCAGGCGTGGGGTTCATCGCCCTCAGCGGGGTTGCCGTTCTCAACGGACTGGTCCTGATCAGTTTCATCCGGGGCCTCCGGGAGGCCGGAGCCCCCCTGCTCAATGCCATCGAGGACGGAGTCGTCACGCGCTTGCGGCCTGTGCTGATGACGGCATTGGTCGCCTCATTGGGCTTCATCCCCATGGCGATAGCGACCGGCATCGGCGCGGAGGTGCAACGCCCATTGGCGACCGTCGTCATTGGCGGGATATTGTTCTCGACGATCCTGACGTTGCTGGTCCTGCCCTTGCTGTACTGGATCGTTAACCACAAGGAAGAAGTCCAGCCTTGATGCGGGCCGGGCAGTCCGGCAGGAGGGGAGCATCCTTTAAACAGGCGCAAGACATCAAGATAATTGGTTGGCGATCGAGTTCGAGAAAATCTGAGCGCGTCTCTCAATCGGCTGGCGATAGCGTATTGATGGCGGCTTGTCGGCAGTGTTCATGAACAGATATTGAATAGGCGCTAAGACTCTATCATGTGGAATTTCTGCAATACGCCTGAAATAAGCTGGGCGGATTCCTGCATCTTGGCAAGGCAAGCGTTCAATTGGTTCTTGTCCAGTTTCCCGGTGGGGAATGTAGTGCCTATGCCCGCAATCGGGTAGCCGGTTTGGTCGCAGATCGCCACTCCCAGGCCGCTCATGGAGCGGTCAAGCACGATGCCGTCGTAGGTGCTGTAACCGTCCTTGATCGCTTTTTTCACCGCGTTGCGGAAACCGCGTTCATCGAAACCTTCGATACGGTAGTAACGCGGCAGGTTGAGATTGATCACCGACTCGATCTCATGCAGCGGGAGGCGGGCCAAGATCGCCATGCAGCTTGGCGTCAGCCCGAGCGGATAGCGCAGGCCGGCCCGCCCTTTTCCTTCCTTGATGGTCAGTTCGCTTTCGTAGCGGCCGATGCATGTATGATCCAGCCCGGTACGGACGCCCAGGTAGACGACCTGCTTGAGGGTAAGCGCCAAGTCGTTGAGGTATATAGAAGCGATGCGTTCGATGGCGTGGCGGCTGATGGCTGTGTAGCCGAGCGCAGCCAGGCTTGGGCCCAGGTTATATAGCTGCGTGGCTGGATCGCGGTACGCCCAGCCAATTTCCATCAGCATATCCATGGTGCGGTGGATGGTGGGACGGGGCAAGCCAGTCCTTGCGACCAACTGGCTCAGGGAGCTGCCTTTGCTGGACCCCTGCGCAATCACCTTGAGCAGGATGACGGCGCGGCTGAGGCTGCCTTTGGCTGACGATTCGTCGATACTGCTGAAAAGGAATTGGGACTCTTGTTTCATTATCGCTGGCGCGTTGTAATGCGGCTTGGGGCCTCTAGCTCCGATTTGACTTGGCGTCTGTTTATGTTAACACTTTTCAGCAACAGGCCGCATTGAAAGCCGCGATCGAGCCAGGCACGAGCCTTGGCTGAGATATACATAACGAAAGAGTGCAGATGAGTGATTTCTATAGTAAACAGCATCGGCATATACAAGAACGGTTCGAAACCACCCAGCTTGCCGATGCAGTACGCAAGAACATCGTCGCGTCGAGCATTACGGCATCCCATCGAGAGTTCATCGAAAGCAGGGATATGTTCTTCCTGACCACGCTGGACCACCGAGGCTACCCTACTTGTTCCTACAAGGGCGGCGACACCGGTTTCATCCGGGTGCTGGACGAGAAGACGCTGGCCTTTCCCAGTTACGACGGCAACGGCATGTTCCTCTCGATAGGCAACATGCTCGCCAACGACAAGATCGGCATGCTGCTGATTGATTTCGAGACCCCCAACCGCATCCGCATCCACGGCACCGCCTCGGTGGATTTCGACGATCCCTTGCTAAGCGCCTATGCGGGCGCGGAGGTGGTCGTGCGCGTCCACGTCACGGATATCTTCACCAATTGCCCGCGCTATATCCACCGTTACCAGCGCATCGAGCGCTCGAAGTACGTGCCCAGCGCCGAAGAGCCGACGCCGGAACCCCAGTGGAAGCGCATCGACGACCTGCAGTCCGCACTGCCCGAACGCGCCCAAGGGATAGCGGAGTCGTTGGGCGGCCTCATCAGCCAGGAGGAGTACGCGGACAAGGTGAAGAAAGGCGAAGCCTGATTTAGTGCGCCGCCAGGTTCAGGATGTCGTCCTGGCTCGCCTGTTTCAGTTCGCCTTCGACCTTGCCCTTGCGCAGCACCAGGATGCGGTCCGACAGCTTGAGGAGCTCAGGCAGGTAGGAGGAAATCAGGATGACGATCTTTCCTTGCGCGGCCAGTTCCCGTATCGCCTCATGTATCTTCGCGATGGCGCCTATGTCCACGCCGTGGGTGGGTTCGTCGAAGAAGGCCGCCTGCGGCGAGAGGATGAGCGCCCGCGCGATGAGGATTTTCTGCTGGTTGCCGCCGGAATAGGTCGCAACCGCCTGCTCGGCATGCAGGCCGCTGATGCCGAGCTTGGCCGTCCATGCCGCGGCCAGCTCGCGCGCCACGCGGCGGGAATGCCAGAACCGCCAGCCCTTGCGCGTTGAGAGCAATGCCAGGTAGAGGTTGTCGGCCACATCCATGGTCGCGAACAGGCCGTCCTCATGGCGGTTCTCGGTGACGTAGACCAGGCCGTTCTCGATAGCCTGTCGGGGGTTGCGCAGACTGACTTCCCTGCCTCGCAGCAAGACCTGGCCCTTTACCTTGGCCTGGTCGCGCGAGGTGCCCGTCGCGGCCCTGGCGATTTCGGTCCGACCTGCCCCGACCAGGCCTGCCATGCCGGTGATGCCGTGGGGAGGGAAGTCCAGCGAGATATCCTCGCCCAGGCCGGGCAGGCTGAGGTTGCGCAGCGCCAGCCCGGCGCCTGCAGCGGCATTGAGCTTGGCATGCGCCGCCGGCCCGGCGTAGCTATCCTCAAGCTCCCGCCCCACCATGTGCCGGATCAGGGCGGCGCGATCGAGTCCGCCAACCGGCTGTCGCTGCAGAACGCAACGCCCGTCGCGCAGGATGGTCACCTGGTCGGCGACCGCCAGCACTTCTTCCAGGGCATGCGTGATCAATACGATGGCGACTCCCTGCAGCCGCAGATGGCGCAGCAAGGAATAAAAATAATCCGACTCGGCCTGGCTGAGGCTGGCCGTGGGCTCGTCGAATATCATCACCTTGGCCTGGAGGCGGATGGCCCGCATGGTTTCCACAAGCTTTTTCTGAGCAATGCTGAGGTCGGCGACTTCTGTAGCCGGGTCGAGCTCCAACCGGAATTCCCGCAACAGGCTGCGTACCTGCTCCATGGCGTCATGCGTAGGGTAAAGCCAGGGCTCCTGGCCAAGCATGATGTTTTGCGCGACCGTCATATGCTCGATCAGGCTGCTCTCCTGGTAGATCATCGCGATTCCCGCCTGGATACTGTCGGCAGGGGTGCGGAACGTCATGGGCGAGTGCCGGACCGATAATTGTCCGCTGCTCGGCATGACCGCCCCGGCCAGGATCTTGCACAATGTGGACTTGCCCGCGCCGTTCTCCCCCAGCAGCGCCATGATCTCGCCCGGGTAAAGCTCCAGGCCGACATGCCGCAAGGCATGCTGCCCGCCATATTGCTTGCCGATATCGTGCAGGCTCACCACGCAGGCGCGGTTACCCGGCACCCCGGCAGCTGCATGGCCGGATGCAGCATCCAAGGGCACGTCCAGCGGCTTGGGCACGCCGGCGCCGGGCAGCGCGGCCGGCACTTTTTCCTGCCTGGCCCTTCCCATGACAGCAATCGCGCCCAGTAGCACGATGCCGGTCAGCGTGGCGGACAAGCTGCCGCTGATATTGAAGCGGATCAGGCCGTTGATGAGCAGGAAGATGAAGGCAGTGCCGAGCAGGGCGCGCATGATGGAGCCCTTGCCGCCGGAAAGACTGATGCCGCCAAGTACGCAGGCGGTGATGGCCATGAGCTCCATGCCGATGCCGGTGTCGGTGCCCGTACTGTTCTGGCGCGCGGCATACAGGATGCCCGCCAATGCCGCCAACAGGCCGCTGCAGGCATACGACAGCAGGACGACCCGGTTGACGCGGATGCCCGCATGGCGCGCGGCCTTGTTGCTGGCCCCCACTGCGGCAAGGTAGGTGCCCCACCGGCTTCGTGTCAGCAGCAGGTGCGCCAGCAGGCCGCACGCCGCCAGCACCAGCATGTTGACCGGGATGCCCGCAAGCGCGCCGCTGCCGAGAAAGTCCCAGGCCTCGCTCTCGTGATAGGCATCCACCAGGTCCATGGCGTAGGCATCCGACACCCACTCGTAACCCGCGCGCAAGATCAGCAGCATGGCCAGGGTGGTCAGGAAGGGCGGCGTCCTGACATAGCCGATGAGCACGCCGTTGGTCAGGCCGATCAGGAGACCGACAGCCAGTGTCAGGGGAATCGCGGCTTCCAGCGGCACGCCGTGCAGCTTGAGCAGGAAAATCGCCGTGAAGTTGGCGACCGCGAACACCGCGCCCACTGAGAGATCTATCCCACCTGCGATGATGACGATGGCCATGCCCGCGACAATCAGCGCGGGTTCGGCGTAATCCCGCAGCAATTGCTCGACGTTCATCGCGCTCGCGTAGTGCGGCAGCAAGGCGGCAAACACGCCGAACAAGGCCAGCACTGCAACCGCCAGCGCCCAGGCGCCAGGGTCGGCATGTTTCATCCAGCCCGGCTTACGCATGCTCCGTCCTTGCACGACCGGTCACGGCCCTTCCGTACAACGGGCTTATTTCGGCAGGTCGTAGCAATAGTTGCGCTCCTGCTTGCCGGTGACCCAGTAATTATTGGAAAGGATGGTCATGTGCTTGCTGCCGGGCTTGTTGCCGCTTTGCAGCAGGCTGATCACGGCGTTCGACACCTGCTCTCCCTGAACGTCGGCGCGGAAAGACAGGATCTTGTGGAAGAGCTTCTGCTCGACCAGGTCGCAATCCGAACGCGGGCCGTCGCTGGAAGCGTACACCTTGACCTTGCCTTGCAGGCCCGCGGTCTTCACGGCCTGGGCGGCGCCTTGCTGCATGATGCCCCAGGAACCGTAAGTGGCGCACAGGTCGGGATGCTGCTGCAAGGTGGTGGCCGTGATCTGGTTGGCCAGGTTGCTGTCCCATTTGGCCGACTGGGTGGAGACCAGCTTGATGCTCTTGTCCTGCTTGAACACTTCCATGAGGCCCTTGAGCTGGTCTATGCTGTCCGTGGCCGTGGCCTCGCCCTGCACGAAGGCGACCTTGCCGGAGGACTTGCCGCCGCCGCATTCCTTGACGATGTCCCTGGCGATCTGGCGCCCGACATCGACGTAATCCACGCCCACATAGGCATCGGTCGGCTGGTTGGAAAGCAGGTTGACCTGCACCACGTAAATGCCGTTGTCCATGGCGCGCTTCAATTCCTTGGTCAGCAGCGTGACATTGGCGTTCTGGACGATCAGCACGTCCGGCTTCTGGTTGATGAGGTTGGTGACCGCCTGCAACTGGGCGCTGGTGCTGAAATTGGGGTCGCGCACGAGGAACTTGACGCCGTACTTCTCGAAGTTCTGCCGCATGGCGGCGGTCCACATGTCGCCTATCGGGTTGCCGAGGGTGATCGGCACCCATGCCACGGTCTTGCCCTTCACGGCCTTGTCGAAATCGAGCCGCATCTGGTCGCGCGGCGTGGCGTAAGCCACTGTTCCCGCCGTCAGCGAAAGCATCATGCCGCCGAGCAGAAGCTTGCGTAATGGGTTGTTTTTTTTGGTCTTCATGAATCATCTCCTCTTTGTCAAACTGGTCAAATACTTTGCCGGGCGGATTCCTCGTCCAGCGGGTTCAGGCATTTGTCTACGATGAGCACGGCAAGCAGCACCGCGCCCTTGATCATGTTCTGCAACTGGCTGTTGATGTCCATGATGGTCATGGCGTTGAGCAGCACCCCCATGAGCAGCAATCCGGCCAGCACGCTCGCCACGCTGCCGCGCGCGCCCGAGAAGCTGGCGCCCCCGATGATCACCACCAGGATCACGTCGAAGATCAGCGTGGAGCTTACGGTCTTGAGGTCGACGATGGCCGTGCCCGACACCATGAGCACGCCCGCCACGAAGGCCAGCAGCGCCGAACTCATATAGGCCATGAACAGGATGGAGCGGATGGGCATGCCGTAGAGCCTGGCAGTCTCGGCATTGTCTCCATAAGCATAGAGGAAGCGGCCGGGCGTGGTGTGCGCCAGGAACACATGCATGAAGAGGGCGCAGGCGGCAAACACCAGCATGGGCACCGGCACGCCGTGCCAGTTCATCGAGAGCACGGTCAATTCCAGCTTTCCCGGAGGCAGGTTGATGATCATCGAGGGCAGCACGGTAATCCTCGCCAGGCCGACGAAGATGAAGACGGTGGTCAAGGTGACGAACAGCACGGGAATCTGCAGGCGGTCCACCAGCAGGCTGTTGATCGCGCCCATCGCCAGGGCCAATGCCAGCCCGACCAGCAGGCATAGCGGCAAGGGCAATCCCAGGACAATGCACTTCACCACGATGGCCGACGACACCATGCTGATGCCTACCTGCGAGAGGTCTATGCCGCGCACGATGACGACCGGGATCATGCCGAGCGCCAGTATGCCGAGCACCGACACGCTGCGTAGCAGGGTCATCATGTTGCCCCAGGTGGCGAAGGCGTCCAGGGTCACGGCGAACAAAAGCGCCAGCAGGAGCGCCGCCAGCAATACGGCGGTTTCCTGGCTTATGATGCGGGTTCTAAGGAGGGACTTCATGTTCGTGTTATTCATTCAACCAGACAGAACGGAAAATCTGACGACTTCCACGAAGCCGCCGATGAAGGACAGTACACATGCCTTTGCAGAGGTAATTGAACATGATCGCAATGCCCGGTGAAAATTAGGCCTTGCCTGTCCTGACCAATACCTCGTACTCATCCGGCGTAATAGTGCCGCCCAATGCCTCGGCGATATGCTTGTCGCGCTGGGGTAACGATTCCTGCAGGTTGTCGATGCGCTTCCATTCGGGCAGCCTGGTTTCGGCGCCGTGGCGCGGTATGTAGTCGGAGTCCGCCACGCGCTTGAAGCGGTGGATATAGCGCGAGCAATTGACGAAGAGCTCGGTGATCTCCACCCGCACCACCAGCTCGCTGCCGGCATATTCGGCCAGGAGCGGGTCGTCGCGGTCTATGCGGGCTTTGCCATGGATGCGGATGCGGTGCGGAACTTCGAAGTCGATCAGCAGCATGCCTACCTGGCGGTTGCGCTTGATGTTGCCCGTGGAGAGGAACATGCCGTTGCCGTCATAGCTGGGGAAAGCCAGCGTCTTCTCGTCCAGCACCTTGATGAAGCCGCGGTCGCCGCCTTTATAGGAGCAGGTCGGGTAGCCGCGGTGGTCCACCGTGCTCAGGAAGAACATGTCCCTGCTCTCTATGAATGGTTTATGCATTTCCTCGATTTTCTGGCTGACGATGTTGCTGTGCACTGCGGCGGCCAGCTTCAGGGTCTCGAAGTCTTCTTGCAGCGCCAGATGCTGTTCGCCGTACAAACTGTCCAGGTGGTGGCTGCTACCCATATTGATATCCTCGCTTCATGCCGCTCGGCTTCATCAGCCTGCCCCTTGCCAGATGCATGCCGTCCGGTCCCGTTCCGTGCATATAGGCAAGTTATGAAGTTTCTCTTTGGTAACGTGAGGATAAAGAATTACAGGACAGGGTCAATGGAAGTGGCTGAATAACCTGTCCGATATTCGGACAGACTTTCTATGGTGGGCCGAAGAAGATACGAATTGGGAACCAAAAGGGGCTTGGGGCTGCTGAGTGACCTTGAGCTGCCAGAATACTTTTCTGGCTAAAGGATACTTGCGAGACTGCTGCCCTGCTATCCCAAGCTGCCTGGCTTAGGTCTGACGCTATCGAGTGTTGAGTTATCTATTTTTTTGCCATAAAACTTCTCAATGTTGCTTCCGTACAACATGGTTAACATGGCTGATCTAAAGTCGGAATATGGCTACTGCAATGATCGCCAGCACTAAAAGCGCACGAGTTTTGATAATTCATTTTGGATTTAAGAAAGCTGGAATGAAACGTTTCAGCGTTCATCCATCCAATGTATTGCAGAAAATTAAAGAGTTATAAAAATATGCGGTTTTAGATGTAAATCAACATGTGCTTATACCCAAGAGTGTAAATCTCTGATGCATTTTAATCAGTAGGTTAGAAATACGCGGTCCGCAAGAAAATAAATGGGATATACCTCAAGAACGTAAAATTTTGTATTTTTTGCACCCAAGAATATAAATCACATTTCTCACCATCTTTATAAAGTGGACTTGGGGTGTTAACAGAGAGTGAGATTGTGTTTCTAGTATTAGATAAATTTTATGTAAATAATTGATTTGACATGTATATTTATTTCTTGTAATAATTTCTCCCATGCATATTCTCCGCAAACATTTCAGTTTGTTCCTCAGACGCATCGGCTCAACCGGCCGACGAATACCTCCTGTGCGCAATTCCTTTATTCAATACTAGGTCGTCAGTCATGGCGACCATAAGGAGTCGTCATGGTAATCAGCAAATCATCCATTGCTCGCCCAGAGCAATTTCAAATCCAAGTCAAAGACATTGATATCAACACCCGCGTTGTTAGTGCGCCGCTGGCTCCGGAGCTGACACACGTTCGCCCTGTGCGTGCACGTTCATCTGATTGGTCCGATTGTAAGGAGATCCGAAATGCTTAATGACAAGGTAGAGATACTGCAAAACATCATTCCAAAAACTCTGGATGGGATAGTTAGGAGTAATCGTGAGGAAATGCAGCTTGAATATGCGACTGAGCAGGATCTAGCAAAAATTCAAAAGCAAATACCTGGTGATTTTTACAGGGGAGCGTTGCGGAGTGCCTTTATCTATAAACGCATCTTTCCTGCCTTGCAGCAGGAGGCTTTATATCTTGTGGGCTTTATGGACGAGCGAGGTCGTACCATCACCTGGCACACTTCGCGTATAGAAGAGTTTGATCCAGAGACCCGGATGGTCTTTACTGCATCTGGTTCTTTGTATTGGGTTGAGGATTTTGTGGCAGGTGAGCCAGATAGTCAGTTGCTCATCAATGTTTGCGCCATTCTTCATCGCGACGGGCTGGGGAGTCGCTTCGGCGTCCCCCATTTCTTTTACTAAATGGGATGGCTCAGGTGGAGTAAGCAAAGTGACTAAGCATAGTAGTGGTGATCAACTCCTATCAACTAAGGTGTTTTTCGATACTGAGTTTACTGACCTGCTGGGTATTGCTCAGGATCCAGCCCTCATCAGTATTGGATTGATAACTGAAGATGGTATGCGCACCTTCTATGCTGAGCTGACGGACACTTACACACTTGAGCAATGCAGTGATTTTGTACATGTGGGTGTGCTTCCTCTCCTCGATGCTCCTGAATTACCTGAGGTACTGGACTTAACCGCTATCTATGCGCGAGTGAGTGCAACGCAATGTAGAGACTTGTTAACACAATGGCTTGCGCAAGCCGGAAAGCATGCCGAGCTATGGTCAGATGCCCCTTCATATGACTGGCATTTTGTAGTTGAGCTATTTCATGAGCATGTTTGGCCCAAAGTCCTATCCCAAATACCTAGATCATGTCTTCCATTAGAAGAAGCATCACTTTCTAGGCATTCCAGGCGTGTGGAACAGATGTATGCAACGCAGCGTTTCAGGAGGCATCATGCACTGGATGATGCCAGGGTGAATCGTGAAGTGTGGTTGGTGGAAAGTGCTGAGAGACAGAGGTCCTAAAGGTAACTACTTGCCATCTAATACACATGAGATAAATAGGAAAACTTGCTTTTGACTACCCCGATTCTTGTTATTGATCTTGAGGCTACATGCTGTGATCAAGGCACAATTCCGCCGGACCAGATGGAAATCATCGAGGTGGGCGCGGTATGGGCGAAGCCCAATGGTGAAATCATCGAAACCTTTCAGCGCTTCGTGAAGCCACTGGAGCGACCCAAGCTGACATCCTTTTGCCGATCACTCACTCATATTGAGCAAGACAGTATTGATGCGGCACCATGCTGGCCAATGGTGGCTGCTGAGTTGTCAGAGTTTTCCCGTCGTTACACCGGTGAATGTTGGGGAAGCTGGGGCGCCTATGACCGCCGACAGATTCAGCGTGAATGTACTCGGCACGGCATCGAAAATCCGTTGTTAGATATGCCTCACATCAATCTTAAAGGCTCGTTTGCCAAAGCACGCAATATTAAACAGGTTGGCATGACCACTGCTCTGGAGATAGTGGGTCTCAGGTTGGAGGGTACTCACCACAGAGCACTAGCTGATGCTCAGAACATCGCTCGGTTGCTACCATGGGTGATGATTGATGACGTCCATTTAATTAATATGGTTTACCAAGCGGTTAAGGACTCGAATCCAGAGGCCATCGCAAATGGGTTTGACTCTGGGAAATGGCTCAGAAATTGGCTTAGTGATCCACTGCCGACTCTTGGTGGGGTTGCACCAATTAAACTTATGGGGACGCAGCAAGGGCAGGCTCAGGTAGCAAAAGTGCTGAGTCAGGCGCTTGAAGGTACTTTCGCGTGATTTTATTGCAGTTAGTCACTAGCCTAATGGGGCGGCATTATCTTTGCGTTAGGATTAGCAATTTTTTTATAATCAGCATTAATTTAAACGGAAGTACTTAATCGGTACTGTAAGCTTAAAAACTATCGTTTTTTATGTGATGAACCAAACAACTTTATAAATACTTGTCGGTAAGACTAACTCTATTGAGCATGAAATACGTAGGCGTAACTTCTCGATGAAAGGCTTACCCATCATCTAGAGCGAAGGTCGATTCGATGCTCTGCTAAATAGCCTGCGATCTCACCCAGTAAGTGACCGCGGGGATAATAGACTGTTAGTTCAACCGATTCTGGTAGTCGTTGTCGTAGTTCAATGAAAAACTGCGACGTACCGCTAAGGAAATGGATATTGCCTAGGTTGATGACAAGTTCTTTAATACCAGCAGGGATAGTTAACGAATCCGCAAGTCTACCTCCGGATTGGCGGCCAAAGAGGTTGGTGAAATCAATAGAGATTTCCATCACTTCAGGTACAGACTCTAAGCGAGCCTCATCTCCGATGTTGAATGTGACTATGTTTTGTGCGATTCCTTCTGATGACTGCACTCTCTCGTATCTGACACCTATTCTCCCGACATAACGGTGTACAAAAGAACGGAATGCCAATGAGCCTAGATGTCCGGCTGCCGATGCCTTACTTGCATCTAACGTGGAGGTTGGATCGAAAGCAACGCCATCGTCTACAATTGAAAAATTTGTTCCGTCGAATTGCAAGCGTACTTGCTTCGCTTTGCCATGTAGAAATGCATTGTCACAAAGCTCGTACGCAACTTGTATCAACGAGTCTCGGATGAGTGGACCAAACGCTTCGACTATCGAGGGCCGACTGAAGAAGGCCCAGAACTGGTCTCGCGGTGCAGAAGCAGCTATGCGAACTGAACTATCAGTGGCGTGACTGGGGGCTGTAGGATAGAACGCTTGAATCAAACTAGGGCGAGAGGCTACTTCAGCTTCAATGTCGTCCCACGACCAGACATGGATCTGGAAAGGATAAGCCTCCCCGTAGTTAAGTAAGCGCGCTACCTCCTGAAGTGGCGCATCTCTCGGCGCTGTTGTAGCCATGGTGAACACATCAAGGTTCGGAGCAAAAGTCTTTGCCTTGGCGCACTCATCTAGGAGTTCTGCCTTGGTTAGCTTGCTTCCCAGGAGGCCGTTTTTGTCTTTGCATTGAACGCCCGCCAAGTGTGCGGTGTAAATGGGTTTTCCCCAAACATCTACCCCTGCCTGAGCCTGGCCAGATCGGCCATTAAGCTGTGCGTTCGGATCAGACCAAACTTGCTTCCAAAGCTGATGACACAACGCCTCAAAGTCTTGCCATGTTGCCGGGATGGGTAGTCTTGTTCGCATGATAATTATTTATAGTGAAGTTTTGAATTTAAGAGACACGCTCTAGCGTGTCCCACATGAATGTTGGGTTAGAAGTTATCAACCAAGTCGATATCGGACTTGTACACAGAGCCGATTACGATCTATTTGCTTATTGGTCAGAAGCTAATTTGGTAATGATTGTTGAATGAAAATATAACAAGCTATCTTACACTGCCAAAGTTAGGTGTTGTTTAAGAGCTAGGATATTCGGGAGAGCTGAAGATGATAGGCGTGGCCAAACGATGAAGATGGTACTGCGCAAATTTTTTCTTGCGATGAACCGAACTTGACTGCTTCAATTACTCAATTGGCCGCTCACGAAGAGCATCGAAGTGAAAAACATAGAGTTGTATGTTTTTTGTGATGTATATTTCTGTATTTTTAATCCAAAATACCCCGCCCCAACTTATTTTATGCGAATTAAATAGTTGGATACATTGATAAGTACAGCTATCAAAGGGCTGCAAGATGATGCAACCGACGCTTGATCCAGCACAAGAAAAGAGAATTGATGCAGTACATAGGGGCTTTCTTTATCAGCACCTCTACGCTGCTGCATGTTTACTATCCGCACAGGAAATCGGAGCGAATTTTGTTCTAATCGAAAGAGATGAAGACGTAGAAATCGTTACCTCGACTAAAAGAATTTATATTCAAGTTAAGACTCGCAGTAAGCCCATTATTCTGAGTGACATTGATGGAGCAATTGAGCGATTTCAGCTTTTGCGCGAAGAGCATGCATCTGGAAGACGCAGTGGACATGCAAATTTTATAATTCTTGCAAATCAAAACCCCGGCCCTTTACTCGCCAGAAGAATCGCTGACGGTGCTTTGGGGGATGTTGTTTTTTCATGTCCAGAATCAAATGTTCCGGAAGAGTTACAATCGCTTCCGCCTGCTTGGAATACCTTAGAGCAAGCTACTGAGTGGTGTATTGCTAAAGCAGAAGCATTGCCTCACGCAACGATATCAGCTGATTCTTTAGTATGGAAGCTAGCAGGTCTAGTCCTTGCTTCCGCAGCTGGAAATCCTCCTTTCGAAGACCATTCATTCAATGTCAACCAGTTGCCTGAACTGTTTGAACAATTGTTGATTCAACTCCAGCAATTTCCAGCTCCACCAATTCCATACAGGCCTCAACAAAATGAACCAGTAATTGATACCAATCAGCTAATTAGAATCATTTCTGGATTTTCAGGGGCAGGTAAAACTTCCTGGGCTTCTCAGGCAGCAATGCACAGCAGTAAAACCTGGCTTTACTTTGATTGTGCAGATATTCCAAGCGAAGCATTTGCTGTATCTCTGGTACGCGAATTGGCAGGAAAATTCAGTGAGAATATTCAAGGTGTACGCAAAGAGATTCTATTACCCGGCGTAACTGGATTGGAGTCTCTAAGGATTCTGGACACTTTTCTCAAAAGACAAGGAATTGAGCCCGTTGTTGTCATAGACAATGCTCATAAGGTTGAGGCGGATAGCTTGCGAAAATCGTTTGAAGGCCTAACTTCATTACAGTTTGTTTTACTTTGCCAACCCATCGGATCTACACGTGAAATCGAAGCAGTTACAGGTGTTGCAATAGAACACCTCAATGGATGGGGGTTGGATGAAATAGCTGCTGCATGTAGCGCGATTGGTGCGACAGGTAGTGCAGCGGCATTTGGAAGATTGCAGTTCCTAACAGCAGGTTCTCCTCTGTTTGTGGAAAGCGCAGCGCGTATAGCTGTTAGAGAGCATGAGGGAGACCTAGAAGCATTTTGTACTTCAATTGAACAACTTTCCCAAACTGCAGAGACAGCACAGGATATCATCTTAGAAAAATTTTTTGATGCATTGCCCGAGAGAGCAAAAAATGTAGTTGCTGTTTTAAGTCTCTCTGACATCGGTCTTAAACAGGATGAGATAAGTGTATTACTCAATGATACATTTTTAATTAACTCCTTAGTATGTTCAGGAATCATTCGGGAGTTACGCCGAGTAGGTGTTGTAGAGGTGTTTGGTTCCAACGCGATAAAGATACACGATGCCATGCGAATTTTTGGTATAAGACATCTTCAGGAATTAGGGGATGAGATATCTCAAAAATCCAAAGCTTCACTTAGAGAAATCTTACATAGATCAATTATAGAAAGCCGAGATACGTCGAGATTTTCTTTATATACTCGAATGTTGGTTGAAACGCGCGAAATTAAAGTTCTGGTTGATCTCGTTGGCGAAGAGATGTTTCACGAACTGGGAATTGCACCAAGCATCTGGCAAAGCTTAGAACTACTGATTCAAGATCCCTCGGTGAGCCCGAAGGATAAAGTATGGGCATTTGACGGATTAATCTTTTCTGGCTTTAAACGTGGTATCGAAGAGAATCAGCAAGCTAAGCTAGATTCAATGGAATCGTTGATAAGAGAGCACGATCTTGGTGATCAGGAGCGCATGACTTTCATCATGAAAAAGATGACGTTCGAATCTGCTTCCGGTAACCAAAATGCTGTACAGAGAGCCAGGCAGGCAATGGAGGAAATGCTTCCCGGTAAGCCTAAGCACTATCTTGTTTTTCAATATAATGCCGCTTGTGCCTTATTTGCTTTAAAGCAATATGATGAGGCTGAATCGCAAGCTCTAGAGGTAGTCCAGAAATACTATGAAACGATAGGTATTACTCCAGAGCAAGTAATTGGATTGAGCCAAGAAGCACTATTAAAGTTAGTTAGCCGGCTACACGCAACGCAGGACGATACGAAGCATCTGGCTGATGCATTGGAGCTTCTTGCAATTGTGACAAAAAAGCTTGGCCGAACTGCGATATTAGCCAGAATACATGCAATGAAATTTTATTCACTTGTAGGTGCACTTGATTCCATTGTGCGAGTTGGCCAAGACCTTGCGGATGACTTTGTATTCATTAATGATTTTGAGGAAGCTAGAAGAGTTCTTGAAAAGTACGTGTTACCTACGGTACTTCAAGCCAAAATGTTGGACAGAATTGTTGCTGTAAGAAGTCATTATGCAGTGGTGCTTGCTTATTGTCTTGAAATTGATGCTGCTGAAGCAGAAATGGCGAAGTTGGAGTCCTATGCCCCAAGTTTCAGCGATCAACAAAAAAAAGAAATTGCGGACCAAAAGGCGTTAATAGCAAAGCAGCGTATCAAACCAGTCTTATCTCGTCGTGAATTGGAATCTCTCAAGAGGGAGTTACTTCAAAGATATGCATTTTATTGAACTTCTATGTCTAAGCTGAATTACTCGCCCCTACTATCCTAGATAGGTGCGCACTAAACCATGAATCGGCCAGAGTTTAATAGACACTTTTTAGCCTCATAATACTCACAGAGGAGAGCATTATGAGCACGGTCCGATTTACAGAAGAATTCAAACTCGAAGCGGTGAAACAAATCACCGAGCACCAGCGTCCGGTGGCCGATGTGGCCAAGCGGCTTGGTGTATCGACCCACAGCCTGTATGCATGGGTCAAGCGGTACAGCAAGTCGGCACCGCAGCGTGAGCAAGATTGCAGTGAGGCCGCTGAGCTTCGACGCCTGCGTGCTGAGGTAAAACGTCTGACCGAAGAGCGCGACATATTAAAAAAAGCCGCCGCGTACTTTGCCAAGGAGTCCGGATAAAGTACGCGTTCATTGAGCAATATGCGACTCAATATCCCGTGCGCAGGCTCTGTAAAGTGCTCGAGGTTCACCCCAGCGGCTATTACGCCTGGAGGCGCAATCCCTATAGCCAGCGCCATCATGAAGACCTGCGCTTGCTGGAGCTGATGAAGCCCTCCTGGCTTGAGAGTGGCCGAGTGTACGGGTATCGTAAAGTGCACCACGACTTGCTGGCCCTGGGAGAATCCTGTAGCCGGCATCGTGTCGCGCGGTTGATGCGTAGCCGTGGCTGGCGTGCCCAGGTTGGCTATCGTCGCCGTCCCGGATTCCATAGTGGTGCCGTGCATAACGTGGCGGCCAACATCCTGGACCGTCAATTTAATGTGGCCGCGCCCAATATCGCATGGGTAACTGATATTACCTACATCCGCACGCATGAAGGCTGGCTCTATCTGGCTGTGGTTGTCGACCTGTTCTCGCGCCAGGTAGTCGGATGGTCGATGGATGCCCGCATGAGTAAAGACGTGGTTCTACAAGCATTATTGGCAGCGGTCTGGCGGCGCAAACCCAAACAAAGCGTGATGGTGCATTCTGACCAGGGGAGCCAATTTACCAGCTACGAATGGGCCGCCTTTCTGGCTTCCCATAATTTACAACCCAGCATGAGCCGACGCGGAAACTGCCATGACAACGCTGTCGCAGAAAGCTTTTTTCAGTTGCTCAAGCGCGAACGCATCAGGCGCAGAATTTATCCCACCAGGGAGCTGGCACGCCAGGATATCTTTGACTACATCGAAATGTTCTACAACCCGATTCGTCGGCATAGTCACGCCGCGAACCTTTCCCCAGTAAACTACGAACGGCAATACTTTTCTGAGGCAACAAACTGTCTATAAAAGACTGGCCGATTCACCATTTGGATAAACTGCTACATAGTAAGCCATGACCTTTGATCAGATATCACTTTCAGCAGCACTCGCAAATCTCTGCAGGGAGCAGATAAATCAAGCAGGGCAAAGGTATACGCCCGGAGTAGATAAGAGTGCACCTAATCTTCGGATTGCCGCCTTATCTACCGCCATCGACAACGTTGCATGTGGTGATGCAGCACAAGCTCGCTTCAAATCAGTTCTCGACGAATTCGCAGAGGTTTGGAGCCGTGCTAAACATCACAGCCAACGTCCCGCTGAGATCGAGCACCTCGTTGACGCCGCTTGCACATCCTTGCCAACAATGATGAGACGCTTACGTTCGCGCGACGCCGCCGCGGCTGATGAATGGGCAGACCGGGTGTCAAAAATTGAAACAAGCTTGATGGAGGATGTTGCCTATTGGCGGGCAGAGGAGGCCAAGCTCGACGCAGACGACGGCAGTTACTCGTCCGCGCGTAATACTGTACGCGCCAACATGGATTCGATTTACAGGTGCCTGGGAGTCGTTCGCGACGAAACCGAATATGCAACCAGTCCCTCGTTCAAGCTGCTTTTTAACCCGATTCTCCTGATAGGCGGCGAGTGGGGCACGGGCAAAACACACCTTTTGTGCGATGTCACAAGTGAGCGCCTTACTCGTGAAGCTCCCACGGTCTTAGTACTGGCAAAGAACTTCGAGGGCAAAGTGCTTACAGATATTTGCGCACGCCTCGGAAGTTCCACTTCGGTAGAGGCCAAATTCTCCGAACTGGATGCGGCAGGGCAAGGGGCAAGTGAACGAGCAATCTTCATTGTCGATGGAGTCAATGAAGGGCGTAGGCGTGAGTGGAGGCTGGCGATCAATGCCTTGCTCTCTATCGTGGCTGAGCATCCCAACATAGGGTTGGTCGTTACCTGTCGGACTCCTTTCGAATCCATGGCTATTGAGAAGTCAGACCTGGAAAAATTCCACTGTCTCCAGCACTACGGTTTCGATGACCAAGAATTCGATGCACAGGCGGCCTTCTTCCAGTACTACCAGTTACCACTGCCTGAGGTTCCGCTATTGGACAGGGAGTTTTCTCGTCCTCTTACGCTGAAGCTTATCTGTCAATCACTGCAGAGCCTGTCCGGCAAGAAGCTGGCAAAGGGCTTTGCAGGCATCGCCTCTGGACAGCGTGGCATGACCTACGTGTTGGAGTCATTTGTCAATCGCGTTGGAGAACCTATTGAACACGGTTTTGGGTTGCAGCCCAAGGGCTGCTGGATCTTGCTGAAAGGTAATGAGCAGTTCGCTGACAAGCGGATTGCCGGCTTTGCTCCATGCATGGCAACGAAACTTCGCGGCTATGTTCTTCCGTCAGAGGCAGACCGGATTGTCGCTGCTAGCTACCCTGCACTACGACCTGGTCAAAGGCGCTCGCTACTGGAGGCGATGCGCACAAACGGGCTCATAGAAGAGGATGCCATCTGGTACTCAACGAAGTCCGGGCTGCATAAATCCCGAGTGGTATACCGACTGCCCTATCAGCGATTCAGCGACCACTTGATAGCGAGGCACCTACTCAAGGCATACTTAGATGTGTCATCGCCAGCTTCCATCAAGGGCAGCTTTGCTGCCAACTCTCCGCTGGGGAGAGTCTTTCGGCTGACCGATCAAAACTTCGGCCACTATGCGGAGCCTGGATGGGCACAAGCACTGATCACGGAGTTCCCGGAGCGTGTCGGGAAGAAGATCCCTCCAAAAAATTGTGAACTTTTCTTCTCCTTGCCGCGGAATGCACAGAGTCTGAATGCGTATTTCGAGCCGCTCATCGAGGGACTTTTTTGGAGAAATCCGACCTCGTTCACCGAGGGCACGCGAGTTGTGATCAACAAGTACTTGGGCGCAGGCTCTCGGACCTGGGAGCGCGTCGTGGATGCGTTGGCAGCCGTCGCGACGAAGCCCAATCATCCTTATCATGCTAAGCGGCTATACAACTATCTGTCGCGCTACCCGATGGCTGACCGAGACCTGCAATGGTCCGAATATCTGCGACGAAGATACGCGTCGCCGACCATCCATCGACTACTGACATGGGCAGAGAAACTCGACATTGTGACCATGACTCGCGACGCAGCTGCCGAACTTGTGGTGTTGTTCTCCTTGGTCCTGACTACCGTTGTTCGTAACGATCGCGATCTTGCGACCAAGGCACTTGTACTAATCGGAGAGCAACATCCAGAAGTGCTGTTCTCGCACGTTCTGATATGTTTGGACTTCAACGACCCATACCTTCCGGAGCGGGTACTTGCAGCCACATATGGGACGGTTCTGTCTCTGGTCGATTCAGAAAAAGCGGCTTCGTTCCGACCTCTACTTGGAGACCTGGCTCTGAAGATTTACCGCCAAATGTTTGCTCCTCGTGCCCGCTACGCTACGCACCACGCGCTGATTCGGGACTACGCGCTTGGCATTATTGAAGTGGCCCAGCGAGCTGGGTGTGTCAAGCTACCGAATACCTCTGTCCACCACCTCAGCCGACCGTTTTCGAATACGCCGTCAACATTCTCCAGCAATGGAAATCCCGACAGCTCGGTCAAGGACGCAATTGGACACGCCATCCACATGGATTTCGGTAACTACACTATTGGTAGACTGATTCCCAATAGGGCAAACTATGACCACGATAAACCAGAATATGTTCGGGTTCGCGCCAAGATCGAGAGTCGCATGTTCGCCTTGGGGTATCGGGATGAGGCATTCAAAGATATCGACTCGGAGATTGGACGGTACTCTTGGAATTCTCGCGAAGAACACGATGTGGATCGCTACGGGAAAAAGTATTCCTGGATCGCTTACTTCGAGATGTGGGGGGAGCGCGACGCGAACCGCAAACTCCCAGATTGGCGCCAGGGCAGCAGACCTCCCGACTGCGGGGTGGATCCATCGTTTCCAAAAGCGCCCCCTGATTGGACGCCGCCCTTGCCGGACACTTTTGGTCCGCCAGCTGCCACCACTGAGGATTGGGTTGTAGGGGGGTATACGCCGGACTGGCACTCTCTTCTTGTGGTTTCGGAGATCAATGGACATCAAGGAGAGTGGGTGCTCGTTGAAGGATTTGTCCAAGAGTCTGACAGTACGCATGATCGTGAGATCTTCGCTTTCCTACGTGGGATGTTCTTGGCCAAGAATGATGTGGATAAGCTGAGATCGCAGTTCCTATCGATTGACTATCCAGGTAATAACAAGCTCCCAGAGGGAGCAAAAGAGCACTATCTGTTTGCTGGTGAGGCGGGCCACCGTCATAACTTTGCTCGGCATCTTCTCAAGTCGAATGGCAAATACCGCCGCCAGACAACGGAGGCGTTCGATGAGTACGTGCCTGACTACAGCGCCCCTAAGAAAGAGCCACTGACTATCAAGATTGCCTCAATGTCAGGCGAGGTAGCGGACGACGAGGACACTACTGTTTTTGAGTTCGACTGCCCCACCTATCGCCGTATTCCGGGTGTCCGGGTTGAGTTACCATCTATTCAATTTTCATGGGAATCATGTCACTCCGAACACAATAATTTCTCTGGTTTTGATATCCCTGCACCAAGCCTGATTCAGCGTCTCAGACTTTCTTGTTGCAACCGCGGAGTCGACTTTTTCGACTCAAGTGGCCGTCCAGCAACGCTCTACAGACAAGCAGGAAAAGGTTATTTGGGCAACCAGTACAAGCTGCTATACATTCGAGCCGACTTGCTTCGTTGCTATCTTAAAGAGACTCGGCAGGTGCTTGTCTGGTGCAACTGGGGCGAACGTGACTGGCTTAACAAGATGGAGGACAGTTTGCTTACCAATGAGGCTAGACAGAAAGTCTTTCAAACTCACACTCACATCCATAGAACCTTTTCCCAATGGTCGGCGAAAGACGGTGTCGTGTTTTAGGCAACTATTTGCCCCAAGTGCTGCATTCGCAGCGCACTCTCAAACCAGTGCAGTTACCTAGAAAAGTGGCCGGTCTGTGCGCCTAAAAAGATGCTCTAAGCAGACTCGGTGTGGGTCCAATTTGGCCGATTGGAAGAAGATCATGCCCTCTGCTTGGGCTTTAGATCCTTAGCTGAGAGGGGCGAGCTGTGAGTCAATGGTGTAATTATGTTAGTTTGTGTGGATTGGCCAGCACCCAATTCAGCCTATGTGTCCCGAGCAACCTTGGATTGCCTAAATTGCTCTAGTGCTTGAGCTACAGCCTCCTCTGGAGCACGCGGAATGATGTTCACCGGAATAACTACCTCACAGTTAACCGGTTCAACTGCTTCGATCGCTAACTCCACGGATCCATTTCCCACAACACTATGGAAATAACGCGTAAAGTCTTCGACATCTTCCTCAGTAATTTCAAAGTCATCGCGCATCCCACTTTCATTAAGTAGCGTATGGATGCGTCCATTCGCCACGTCTAGGGCAAACGCCAATACGATCGACTCTCGTGCACTTACTGCAATGAGCTTCACGACCCCATTGCCACTCCCTATAGGCAATAAGGTCATTTTTTGAAATTGTTTAGGTGGTTGATCTGGCCACAGTCGGACTGATACAGCTGCACCATTCAGGCCGCTTAACCCTTCAATATTTTCGACTATACCACCGCCTTTTAGCGTAACTAACGCTTCAGGCGTGATTAGTGCATGCCAAGGCTCTGTCCGATCCCGTGTTAAGTAAAGATCCATTTCATCAGGAACGCCGGCATCGACTTTTAGATAGCGATATGCCAAGGCGTCGATGATGTCTAGGTCGGCGGTAATTCGCTTACGATCTGCTGGAATGTCGGGATCTATAATATTTCCATCTACGCTAGCATGAGCAACGGCACAGCGCCCCGAATCATATAGGTGCTGGCTGACGTTGACGTTCTCTGCACGCAGTTTATTGATGCGCGTCAGAGCACGCCCTTCATTGATAGCATCCAGATTCTGGTTGATCCATGCAACTCTTTGCTGAGACGTATCGAACTGGCTTTCCAACACCTTGAAGAAAGACAAAAAGGAGTACGGCTGGTGCACTCTCTCCAGTCTTTTTCCCTCTCGGAAAAAGGCAAGCGCCTTGCGTACTTTGTCGTCCTCAATAATAGGCATGTGGTTGCAACTGAATCTTTTGTTCCCACCTTGCAGGAGCGTCGCGAAGGCATCCGGACCAGCGCCAAAGCGATTCATATGTGTCGCCCACATCCGGCCAGTGATATCTACATATCCTCTCTTAAAAAATCCTAAGATGGATGTAAAGCGATACAACCGAGAGAGTGCTTCATCGAAGTGCTGTTTGGTAGTTGCTGGCGTACTAATTGCCGGAGCAATCCTATGCTCCCCCTCTTGCCGTGCTCCATGAAGCATGTACTCGACTCCATCGTATTCGACCAATACGTCTTCCTGAGGCCATGCAATAGAAGACGCAACACTAACAGTCGCCCAGCCTAAGCGGTTGCGGGTTTTGGCTAGAAGGTCGGCTTCGAAATAATGACGAACATAAGGCGTTTTCATATCAGCTATTCTAAAAAGTTTAGATGTGGCTAGATGTAGGAGATTTGTGCAAGGGTAAACGCATGGGAGCAAATTTGACTTAAGTGCAAACTCGAGTTCTTGTATATATCAAAGTCACTAGGTATGTGGTGTACATTGATCTAAAAAAGCGATTTTGAAGTTTCAAGGTGAATCTTACCTGTTAGGAAATTCAAATTGTGCCGCAGCTGCAGTTTCTGAAGATCATCAATCAAGAAAGTTAAGCTAGGCAGATTTGTACCAGCAACAGGAATAATCTCTCCGTTCAAGGTTAGACCAATGAGTTTGGCTATCGCAGTATGCTGGATGTGTTTCTTCTTCAAGATATCTTGCAGCGTGACTGCGGCACCATTATTGTTTCTACGCGATTTGACTACCATGCTTATCACTCTATCCAGGAAGCCTTGTAAAGATAGAAGGTTATATCCGTGGGTACCCACTGCGAGCCTGTCCAAGATTAATACTCGTTCTGCCTTTAAAGCTTTAAGGAGGTTCACTGGTATCTTCAACCAAGCAGCAGCGTGCCTTTGATCTAGCGATTCCCCTTCAGAGGGCAAGAACGGAAGTGAGCTAACATCAAAAATATAGCGGACACTAGCGCCAGCTTTAATTTTCTTACCTGAAATGATACCGTCCTTCATGTATTGCATGACAGTTGGTTTGGTTACCTTTAAGTAATCAGCGAGAGCGTTGATGCCCATTATATTGGGTATTAAATCTGCACGCTTCAAGGACCGTTTGTCCAGAGTAGATTTCTTCCAGCGCTGATTGCCAAAGTCTATAAAGCTTTTATGCAAGAAAGCAATAGGTTTATTTCTTTGGCCAGCTAAGCAAAACGCATAATAAAACGTGCGGAATTGCGTTGTAATATTCAGAGAGGAATCAGGTTCAACCGCATGATTCTCAAGATAGTCCCAAAATCCATTTGGCCAATTGTGGAGAAGTGCATGTGCAGCTTCAAGAGACCTTTCCCTAGCTGTACTATAACTTGAGTTCTGGATATGTAGTTGGGGCCGAATCTCCAACCGCCTGAAAATACTGAGGAACGCATTCAGGTCGAGATTTAACAAGTGTTCTAATGGATAACCTGAGGCTGATATTTTAGTTAAAGATTGTTCATCCTTATATAACCTCCATTTTATCAAATGCAGTACTTGAGTGAGATCAGCTGGTAATTCGCGGTTGATGTGTTCAAGTGTATGTCCACAGTTACATTTCAATAGACCCGGTCTGTTCCATTTCAATTTTCTATCGCAAGTAGGACATTGCCTCTTAAATGATAGAGCATGATCTGGGCATCCAATTGCATATTTGGTATCAAAGAAATTATGGTGGTATCCATTCTGTTTGATGCAAATTGGACAGAGTCGTGGTGAATTGCACCCCATGTAGATATCTGGAATTTCGATGTCATGGGCTAAAGATGCATACTTGTTGTGGTCTGAGCTTGAAAAATATTCCGCAAGATTAAAACCAAGTACATTGCTCAATGAAGAGTAAACACTGGGGTTGATGGTAAAGTGATCATTATCTATCCCTGCGTACGTCAAGATCAAAGAAGGTTTTGTATATCCATTGGATTCTGATAGGCGCAATAGATATCCTGGGAAGCTTTCGTAAGGAAAAGGCCTAGGTGTTACGACTAATGTCTTCATTTCTGGAACACCTCATCAGGCCTGGTCCTACGTCTAGAACTCTTAGCATAATTTGGATTGTTTTTAACCTCATCCCAACCTACCTGGTGAGCCAACTTGATATAGTCTGGTATTTGTCCGAGTTCAAAGTTTGGAGAAAAAGGATCGCCCGCGTGACTCCATACAGTGTGGTCAGGCACACTGTATTTCCACGCATCAGAAAAATCCTTCCATTCTAGTGATCGTTTTTTTGACTTAATCGCAGAAATGACAGTCTGGGTAATGATTTTTGAAACATAGCCGATGAATCCACCACTGGCACAGAAAAATGCATTAACGAAATGCGGTGATGAAAGTGCTGGAATATTTTCAAATGATTCCTCCATTGTTCTCTGATATGCGTCCAAGATGATTTTTAACTCATTTGTGTCGCTATTCTTACTAATATTAAATCTTTTGAGGTATACGCTAGACAACATTCTGCGTTTAAATTGGCTGCTTTCCAAAATGACAGTCTCGCAAGAGGGCAGTCCAGATACGATGATACCGATATCCATATCCATAAAGTCTTTAGCCATTTCACTGATATCTAGAATTTTTTTCAAGGTTTGCCTATCAACCAAACGTTGATATTCATCAATGATGATTATTTTGGTCTTGCATGCTCTTAATAGGATGAGTATTCTTTGTAGCTTATCGCCCAATGTTCCTTTTAAATAAAGAGGATCTCCTAATTCTTTGAGAATTTTCTCGTAAGTATTTTTAAGATTGGGAGTGTTTGGTAATGAGATATACAGGATAGGGATATACCAACCCTCATCGTTCTTTGTTTTTGGAACTCTAGTGAGAAGGTCATAAATTAGTGTGGACTTACCTGTACCAGACTCACCAATGATCGCAACAGAGTTATGTCTTGAGCCACGTACGGAGTTCTCATAGACATCATGTAGTTTTCTTAAGGCGGCTTTATAAGCACTATGGTCAACAACAAGCTTTTCTATGTGGTCAGCTAAGGAGAAATTATTCATCATAACCTCCTGGGCGTTTAATAACTCGAGTTGTGAATGCAATGGTTGGAGGAGACTCCTCTTCAGGCTGGGTATTGGATTCACTGTGGTTAATTGCAATTTTCTCGTTATCAATTTGTGGTTCGCTGTGGGAATAAGAAGGCTCAATGAATCTCCCTGCACGTTTACCAATTTTTTTAGGTTCATTTCGGAAAATAGAATAAATCTCAGCTAAAGCAATACGCCAACTCGTATTATCTTTTGGTAAAGCATTTTTCCTGCAATATTCTTTGATGGTTTTATGCATATAAAGAGATAAATTTTTAGTATATTCTTTATCTTTTGCTTCAACGACGATGTATCTATCTGTGTCCTGAGGAAGAAATACCCAAACTTTGCTGAGATCATCCTCGTCATATCTTACTTCTGTCTTGAACGCTGCCCCATATTGTTTTCTTAGATCCAGTAGACTCTTGTTTGAATACCAAATATCCTCAAATACAACTCCTCGATGATCTACGGTTAACATTTTTGATTTTGAAAATATGAGATCAATATCATCGATGTCTGTCATAAGTGGTATTTGACTTGGGTTAATTAGTCGTTGCCAAGCTTGACGCGGAGACTCATTTTTCAGTCCTTGATGAGGTTTTTCATGGTAGACGTCAACAATATACTTGTTCAAGATCGCTTTAAGCATATCCAGTGTTACATTGGCATTTTTTTCTGACTTATAGTCTTTACGTTCTTTTGGGTTACTTTTAGTTGTACCTGGGATGGCATGTATAAGCTGTGTATTTAATGTGCGGAAAAATCTTTCATTGTTTGGTTTTTCCCAAGGTGTTCCACGACCACAGTAAAGAATTTCCGTATACATATATGCGCACAGTCTTTCAAAGTCTGCGGCATGAAATTCCAATCCGTTGTCTACCATTAATAAGTCAAAGGTTCCAAAGGGTAGCCATTTGTTTTTTATTTGTACATGTTTGTTAGTGAGATCAGGTTTTGGTGAAACAGCGTGTTTAAAACACTTAGCCACTATATTTAAACTGGGAGGATTAAATCCAACGTAGTAGCCATAGATACATCGTGATGGAACGTGAATAAAGATCGTCAATGTTGGTCTTCCAATTAATCTACCATCCTCATCGATAATCATGACATCTAATGTTGTGTGGTCCATTTGACCGACATGCATACCAATAGGGTACGTTTTGGGTTTATTTAGCACCTGTCTATACTTGGCTCTAACATAATTAGCGCCTTCACGTGCCAAATCACGTTCGTATCTGGGAATTTGATTTATTAGCCTTCGTAAGTATTCGAAGCTGGGGTATTTATATTTTTCATGTGACAGTCTATTTTTATTTTCTTCATTTATCTCATTAATAATTTCTGTTAATGTCATCTGCATGGAAGTTTTTAAAAGCGTTAAATAATTTTCGTGTATTTTCTTAAGGCAAATGTCTCTCACATAAGGGTCAATTCTTTCGTACTTCCCTTTCTTGGAGTTGTCAGCCAGTAACGATTCTGGCTTTTGGTTTGATTCTTCATACTTAATTCTCCAATTCCTGACTGTACCAATGCATGGTTCTTTGTCTGGATCATTCATTGATTTGTGCTCAGCATGGATGGCTTGCTTCATCAGCTCACCATGGGGAAGACCTTCACATGCTTTAATGTATCTTCTTCTTTTGTTTATAATTTCCCACTTATCGTCACTTAATTCTGGTAATTTTCTGATCATTTTTTCAAGTTTAAAAGGATTAACCCTGGTTGATGTGCTTGGTGTAATTTCTTTATGGACTAAATTTCCATATAGTTGATCATAGGAAATTAATGTGAAATTTCCTTTTTCATCAGATATCGATATTCCATCACTGGTAACCGTTTCGATGACCACAGTTTCATCATTGAAATTGAACTTCTTACCAGGAATTAAATTAAGTTTTTCCATGATAATTTCCCTTCTGATGGTGGTGTAAGAGACACAATGCTTCCGCTTTCCAATGGAGCATTCATGTTGATATGTAAATGTCCTGACAAAATAAGCTGAGCTGCTAGAGGTATTTGTGTGTCAAGATAACTTCCCCAAGTTGAGGGGGAATTGAAACTTCCATCGTGTGGTAAATCTGTAAGGAATTTAAGTCGCGGTCTGCGAGCGTGTAAGAGAAGAGTGTGGCAATTTTCAACTACAAGAGTAGGTAGCTCAGACATCGTTACAAGCCTGTAACGAAACCCAAGTTTTGGTAAATTTTCACTAAGCAACTGCGTGCGATCAATGATCTCTTGGTTGATTTTGCTTGGATGGGGCTTAACTTCCACAAAGGTGGGATAGTGATCACCGCAGTCCACTAGAAAGTCCGGGAAGTGTCTTTTTCGCGCGCCATCTTGAAGAAAATTGATGGTGGCTGGTTGCTCACGGTAGTCAATAACATCAGGCATACATTCCAACATGCGTTGGAATTCGATTTCAGCTTTTGACTCACACCGAACAGTCCTCAACGTAGCGGCTTTGTGAGAAATGCCTTTGTATCGTTGATGTAACTGACTTCGGTTGATAGATTGCCTAGCCATTTGGCCGGCAGGTGGGAAGGTTATTGTGATGCCAAGGCTGACATCATAGGTGTCGCGATACTGCATTATCATTCTCCTTTTACGGTTTTAGCGCAAAAGGGTGGTCGCCCTGCATGTCGTGAAAATTGACATGCAGGGTTTAAAAGAGCAGACTATCGGTGGGTTTGGGCTAACTAAATCCACCAGAACCCCGGGCAGCTCTAACTGTTCCGGGGTTCATCATTTCTACTCATGCCACCCGTTCGGGTAATTCTAAGTAATTAATTTTATTCGTTTTAATTTATTTTTCCACACATGTGGAAAAATCTTCCTTGGTTTTGGCAGGTCTTCGATTATTCCCAATATATTAGCAAAAGTCAAGACTATATTACTATTGCGTATAAGGTACTAGATAAGCATCTTCATAAAAAAACCCCTCACTTGAGGGGTTTTTCATTTAAGTTATTGAGAGTAAATATTTATGTTTATGGGTAGTGAATTTAGGTTTATGCCTTTATGCACACAACAAAAAGCCCGCATTTGCGGGCTTTGCCTTAACCGCATTTGCTGTCTCCGCAATTGAGGCACGTCAGGCACCCGTCCATGACGATGGCGGCCTTGGTTTGGCATTTGTTGCAAAGTTGCGCACCGGGCGGGAAGCCTTCGGCATTGGTTTCGGCACCTGGTTTGGCGTGTTTTTCCATGTATTCGGTGCGCTTTTCGTTGATGAGTTTCTGCTGGTGTTCGTCGGGGCCGGATTTCTTCAGCATGCCGATCTGATAGAGGTGTTGTTCCAGCACCTCGCCGATCTCGGCGACCAGGCTGGGGATGTATTTGCCGCCTTTCTTGAAGTAGCCGCCGCTGGGCTCGAACACGCTCTTGAGCTCTTCCACCAGGAAGGTGATGTCGCCGCCCTTGCGGAAGGTGGCCGACATGACGCGCGTGAGCGCGACGATCCACTGGAAGTGCTCCATGTTCTTGGAGTTGATGAAGATCTCGAACGGGCGGCGGTGCTCCTGCGGGGTGCCTTCGTTCATGACGATGTCGTTGATGGTGATGTAGAGGGCGTGCTCGGTCACAGGGGTCTTGATCTTGTAGGTGTTGCCGATGAGCATTTCCGGGCGGCTGAGCGGTTCGCCCAGCTGGACGATTTCGGCGAGTTTCTGCTCGTGCGCCTTTTGCTCGGCGGCGGCTTGTTCCGCCTTGAGCTTGTCTTCTTCGGTAATGACGTTGTAACCGGTGATTTTCTTGTCGATCTTGATTGCCATGTTCGTCTCCTGTGCGCGTGCGTCACTGGGACAGACAAACGGACTCTTAATCCGTTTGTCTGCGATATTGTTTAGAACTTGCCGTAGTAGCCTTCCTTGAGGGCGTCGTAGAGATTGGCGGCGGTGTGGATTTCGCCGTCGTACTCGATTTCCTCGTTGCCCTTGGCCTCGATCACGGTACCGTCGTCCAGGGTGAACTTGTAGGTGGTGTTCTCGAGGTCCTTCTCGGTCACCAGCACGCCCTGGAAGGCTTCGGGATTGAAGCGGAAGGTGGTGCAGCCTTTGAGGCCTTTTTCGTAGGCGTAGAGGTAGATGTCCTTGAAGTCGTTGAAATCGTAGTCGGTCGGCACGTTGATGGTCTTGGAAATGGAGCTGTCGATCCATTTCTGCGCGGCGGCCTGGATGTCCACATGGGCCTTCGCGGCGATGGTGGAGGAATCCAGGAAGTATTCCGGCAATTGCTCTTCAGCCTTGTCGGAGAACGGCATCGCGTCCGCATTGACCAGTTCGCGGTAGGCGAGCAGTTCGTAGGAGAACACGTCGACCTTTTCCTTGGATTTCTTGCCTTCGCGGATGACGTTGCGGCTGTAGTGGTGCGCGAACGACGGCTCGATGCCGTTGCTGGCGTTATTGGCGAGGCTGAGCGAGATGGTGCCGGTCGGCGCGATCGAGCTGTGGTGGCTGAAGCGCGAGCCGGTCTTGGCGATCTGTTTGCGCAGTTTTTCCGGGAATTGCTGCATGTAGCGGCTGTAAAGGCCCATGAGCACCTTGCCCTTGATCTTGTCGCCGAGCTTGATGCCGTCTTTCGCCATTTCCGGACGCTTGGACAAGAGGTCGGCGGTGATCTCGAATTCTTCCTCCATGATCGGCGCGGCGCCTTTTTCCTCGGCGAGTTCCACGCCGACTTCCCAGCCGACCTCGGCCATGACCTTGGTGACCTCTTCGGTGAACTGCAGCGAATCGGCCTCGCCATATTTCATCCTGAGCATGGTGAGCGTGGAGCCCAGCCCCAGGTAGCCCATGCCGTGGCGGCGCTTGCGGGCGATCTCGTCGCGCTGCTGCTGCAACGGCAGACCGTTGATTTCGACGACGTTGTCGAGCATGCGTGTGAAGATGGCGACGACTTCGCGATATTCGTCCCAGTCGAAATAGGCGCTGTCGGTGAATGGCTGGCGCACGAACTTGGTCAGGTTGACAGAGCCGAGCAGGCAGGCGCCGTAAGGCGGCAAGGGCTGCTCGCCGCATGGGTTGGTGGCGCGGATGTTCTCGCAGTACCAGTTGTTGTTCATCTCGTTGACGCGGTCGATGAGGATGAAGCCGGGTTCGGCGAAATCGTAGGTGGAAGACATGATCACGTCCCACAGGCGCTGTGCCTTGATGGTCTTGTAGACGCGGCAGGCTACCTTGCCGTCGGATTCGCGCGTGAGGTACTTGTCCTTGACCGGCCATTCGCGCCAGACCACGGTTTCTTCATTGTCGACGTCGAGGCCGTCCTGCTCGGCTTCCTTCGCCGTGACGGGGAAGGCGAGCTTCCATTCCGCGTCGGCCTTCACCGCTTCCATGAACTCCTTGGTGATCAAGGTGGAAAGGTTGAACTGGCGCAGCCGTCCCGCCTCGCGCTTGGCCTTGATGAAATCGGTCACGTCGGGGTGCGAGATGTCGAAGGTCGCCATCTGCGCGCCGCGGCGGCCGCCGGCGGACGAGACGGTGAAGCACATCTTGTCGTAGATATCCATGAACGAGAGCGGGCCGCTGGTGTAAGCGCCCGCACCGGCGACGAACGCGCCCTTGGGGCGCAGGGTGGAGAACTCATAGCCGATACCGCAGCCTGCCTTCAAGGTCAGACCTGCTTCGTGCACTTTCTCCAGGATGCCGTCCATGCTGTCCTCGACGATGCCGGAGACGGTGCAGTTGATGGTGCTGGTGGCGGGCTTGTGCTCCTGCGCGCCCGCATTGGAAGTGATGCGCCCGGCGGGAATCGCGCCGCGGCGCAACGCCCAGAGGAACTTCTCGAACCACAGGCCGCGCTTCTCCTCGGTCTCTTCCACATCCGCCAAGGCGCGCGCCACGCGCTTGTAGGTGTCGTCCATGTCCTGGTCGATGAAACTGCCTTGCTTGGTTTTCAGGCGGTACTTCTTGTCCCAGATGTCCAGGGAAACGGACTGCATCGGGACCTCTGGCACGTCGGCCTCCTGAGTTGCGGGTTTAGCAGTTTTCACGGCCTTGAGCATGGGGGGATCCTCTCTAGTTTTCTGGCTGAATTCGCTGTTTTTTTGAATACCCGCTTAAATGTTGCGGAATATCCGCCGACCACAACATATAGTGAGTGAATGGAAAGTTATGTCATTTTATTGTGTTGGTCAAGGGTGTTTTTTGGTGCATGAGCGAATGGACATGCATCGGAAAGGGGCAGGCTGGACGAATGCCTTTTACCTGCAGCGTCTTGGCGCGGGGTGAGTCCTTGCTTCGCTTTATTTTGCTGCCTGGAAAGTATTGGCTGGGCGAGTCAATGGAAGTTTCAGGTAGGCAGCAATGCATGATGAGTGGGAACTGAAGTCCTGTTGCTGGACCTGGCCGATATCCAGCCCACGCAAAGCAGTCAAGAGGAAAACGAAGGTTCTTGGAGTCACCGCTGTCAGGTAGAGGCAAAAATCACGAAGCGTGATTATGCCCTGTATTCATGCGAAAATTGGCTGATGCCGCGCCTAATTTACACCTTCCTGATTTATCTCCTGTTGCCTTTTGCCCCTTTGCGTTTGCTGTGGCGCGGTATGCGCCAGCCGGAATACCGCCGGCACTGGGGGGAAAGGTTCGGTTTTTTCAAGACGCCGGTGACCAAGCCCGTCATCTGGATGCATTGCGTGTCCGTCGGGGAAACCCGTGGCGCGGCGCCCTTGATCAAGCTGCTGCAACAGCGATATCCGCAATACCAAATCCTCATTACGCATGCGACGCCCACCGGGCGCGAGGCGGGGGAGCAATTGTTCGGCGACAGCGTGTTGCGCTGTTATCTGCCTTATGACACGCCGGGCGCGGTTGCGCGATTCCTCGGGCATTTCCAGCCCAGGCTGGGCATGCTGATGGAAACCGAACTGTGGTTCAACCTGATTGCAGGCTGCAAGACGCGCGATATCCCCATCCTGTTGGTGAATGCGCGGCTTTCCGCAAAGTCTGCGCAAGGATATGCCCGGCTGGGACGCCTGGTCGGCAATGGTTTGCGGCAATTGACGGCGATTGCGGCGCAGACCATGCAGGATGAGGAGCGCTTGCAATCGCTGGTTGCAGCGCATGGACATAGCTTGCCGGTCGAGGTGACGGGCAACTTGAAGTTCGATGTGACGCCGCCGCCAGAGGCGTCGGCGCAGGGCGAGGCATTGCGCGAGCATTTTGGCCGTACTCGGCCGGTGTTTCTGGCCGCCAGCACGCGAGACGGCGAGGAGGCGATGATCCTGGATGCGGTTGCTGCGGCAAAATTGCCGCAGTTGCTGACTGTCATCGTGCCGCGCCATCCGCAACGCTTCGACGAGGTAGCCAACCTGTTGACGCGGCGCGGCATTCATTTCTTGCGACGCTCCGAGCTATCGCAGGCGGTACCCGCCAATGTGGAGGTGGTGCTGGGCGACAGCATGGGGGAAATGTTCGCCTACTATGCGGCCTGCGATGCCGCCTTCATCGGCGGCAGTTTGCAGCCGCTGGGCGGGCAGAACCTGATCGAGGCCAGCGCCATGAGCAAGCCGGTGCTGGTCGGCCTGCATACGTTCAATTTCGCCGCGGCGACGGAAATGGCGATTGCGGCCAAGGCTGCCTGGCGCGTGCAGGACGTGGCAGACTTGGCGCGGGCCTTGCAGCGCCTATTCGGCGATCCGGAGCTGCGCCAGTCCATGAGCTGGAAGGCGCTGGAATTCAGCGCCAGCGCGGGAGGCGCTACGCAGCGCATTGCGGATTTGGTGTCGCGCTACATGCCCGATAGGTAATCCCGGCCCGACTGGGCCGGATTACCGCACCAGCCGGGAAACCGCCTTGAAGGCTTCGCCTTCGGCAATGCCCAGCCACTCGAACACGATGGATTCCGTATTGCTGATGATCACGCCCGCCTGGCGCAGCCTCGGCAATGCATTGGCCTTGTTGGCCGGGTCGCGCGACAGCACGGCATCTTCCGCCACGATTGCCTGGTAGCCGTCCCGCTGCAATTGCAATGCGGTCTGCAGCACGCAGATATGGGCTTCCATGCCTGCAAGCACGATTTGCGGCCGGTCGGCGTGCAATCGCTCGCGGAACGCGGGCACCGCGTAACAGGAAAACGCGGTTTTCTCTATCCTGCAGGCATGGCCCAAGCTGTCTTGCAGGCCGGCGATCGTATTGCCCAGGCCCTTGGGATATTGCTCGGTGCAGATGGCGGGCACGTCGAGCAGGTGGGAGGCCTGCAGCAGGATATCGCAATAACGCGCCACCGACGTCATGGCATCCTGGTCCATGGCGGCGGCGAGCCTTTCCTGGACGTCGATGACGACGAGCTGGCTGAGGGAGCGGACGGCTAAATCGGTGGCAGGCATGGACTTGTTCCCGGCTCTATCGTCGCTCAGTCCGACAATTGGCTGGTCAGGACCAGGCGCTCGTTGACTTCGCTCAAGTCGGCCTCATTCAGGAGGCCGACGGCATATCTCAGGCGGAGCACATTCATCAGGTAGTTGTAGCGCGATTGAAGCAGGTCGCGCTTGGCGGTGAACAATTGCTGCTGGGCATTGAGCACATCCACGCTATTGCGCACCCCGACCTCGTAGCCCAGGTTGGTGGAATCGAGCTGGCTCTGGCTGGAACTGAGCGCCTGTTCATAGGCCTGGACCTGCGCCACGCTGCCGGTGAGGTTCAGGTAGGCCTGGCGCGTATCCAGTTCGGATTTCCTGCGTGCCGCCTCGACTTCGTCCTGGGCCCTTTGCTGGTTGGCGACGGCTTCGCGCACGCGGGAGCTGATAGCACCGCCTTGGTACAGCGGGATGTTCAGCCTGAGGCCGATGGTGGCGTTCTGCAGATCGCTGCCGAAGCCGTTGGGGCTACCGCTCGCGCGGGTGTCGGCATAACTGCCCACCATGTCCAGCGTGGGCCAGTGCCCTGCGCTCATGCGCTCGACTTCTTGCGTGGCGAGCCGCAGCGCTTCCTGCTGGATGCTTAGCGCCAGGTTGTTCTGTACGGCAAGGTTGACCCATTGCTCCATGTCCAGCGGCTGGGGCGAACGGGTTTTCAGGTCCTGGCGCACCGTGGCAAGGCGCTCGGGCAAGCGTCCAGTGATGGCCTGCACCGCGCGCTTGCGCACCTCGTAATCGTTGAGCACAGCGATTTCCTGGGCCTTGAGCAGGTCGAACCTCGCCTGGGCCTCATTCACGTCGGTGATGGTGGCCGTGCCCACCTCGAAATTGGCCTTGGCCTGTTCCAGCTGCTCGGCAATCGCCGCTTTCTGGCTGTTGATGAGGTCGATCTGGTCCTGCGCCATGAGTACGTCGAAATAGGCCTGGGCGCTGCGCAGCATCAACTCCTGCTGCGATTGGATCAATTGCTTGTCCGCTTGCGACACCTGGGTTTCCGCCTGCTTCATCTGCACCCAGTTTTCCTTGCGCAGGATGGGCTGGCTGAAGTTGACGCCGAAGCCGAAGGTGTCGAAGGACTCCCGGCCCGCATTGCGGAAAATGGCGTTCTGCCCAAGATAGCGGATGTCGGTCTCGGAATGGCTGGCATCCGTCGTGAAGTTGACGGTGGGGCGGTACAGCGCCTTGCCCTGCTCGATTTTTTCCTGCGCCGCCAGGTTGCCGCTGCGTGCGGCGGCCAGCGTCGGGTCGTTGGTCAAGGCGATTTCGTAGATGTCGAGCAGGTTCTGCCCATTGGCGGCGGCTTGTGCCTGGAACGAAGCCAGGCCGGCTACGGCAATGAAGAATAATGGAATGTGGGCAACTCTCATGGCAGTCATCTCTGAAATATCTGTTAATACCTTGTCAGGGTTGGTCGTCCGGCATTCTAACCCGATACCAGGCGGCATACAGTGCCGGCAGCGACAATATCGTCAACACGGTGGCGACGGTCAACCCGCCCATGATCGCGACCGCCATCGGGCCGAAGAAGGTATTGCGCGTGAGCGGTATCATCGCCAGGATCGCCGCCGCGGCGGTGAGCATGATGGGCCGGAAGCGGCGCACGGCGGATTCGACGATGGCTTCCCATTCGGGCTTGCCTGCGCGTTTGTCCTGCTCGATCTGGTCCACCAGGATCACCGAGTTGCGCATGATCATGCCCGATAGGGCGATGGTGCCCAGCATCGCGACGAAGCCGAAAGGCTTGTTGAAGATGAGCAGGGCGATGGTGACGCCGATCAGCCCGAGCGGCGCGGTCAATACCACGAGGAAAGTGCGGGAGAGGCTTTGCAGTTGCAGCATGAGGATGGTCAGCACGGCAAAGATGAACAGCGGCACGCCCGCCGCCACGGATTGGCCGCCCTTTGCCGACTCTTCCACTGCTCCGCCCGTTTCCAGGCTGTAGCCCAGCGGCAAGTGCCCGCGTAGCTCGACCAGTTGTTTTTCAACCTGGCCGGAGACCACCGGCGCCTGCAGGTCGCCGATCAGGTTGGCGCGTACCGTGATGGTGGGCGTGCGGTTGCGGCGCCAGATCACGGCATCCTCGAAACCCGGGGTGAGAGTCGCCAGTTGCGACAATGGCACGCTGGTGCCGGCGCTGGTGGGCACCATCAGTTCCGGCAGGTGCGAAAGATGGGTGCGTTCCAGCGTGTCGCCGCGCAGCACCAGGTCTATGCGCTCGATGCCTTCGCGGAATTCGGTGACGTAAAGCCCGCGCATGGCGGCATTGAGCAGGTTGGCAATATCGGTGGAGCTGACGCCGAGCAGCCTGGCCTTGGATTGGTCGACTTCTATCTTCATCACCTTGCTGGGCTCTTCCCAATCCAGCTGCACATTGCTGAGGTTGGGGTTGCGGCGCATGATGTCGGCCACCTGGTGGCTGATGTCGCGGATTTTATCCACGTCGGGGCCGGATACGCGGAACTGCACGGGGAAGCCGACCGGCGGCCCGTTCTCCAGGCGCAATACCGAAGCCCGGAGCGCGGGAAAGTCGGTGTCGAACAAATGCAGCAGCTTGCCGCGTAGCGCCTCGCGCTCGGCATTGCCTTCCGTCAGGATGACGAACTGGGCGAAGCTGCGCTGCGACAATTGCTGGTCGAGCGGCAAATAGAAGCGCGGGCTGCCGCTGCCGATATAGGCCACGTAATTCTCTATGCCGGATTGTCCTTGCAGCCATTGTTCCAGCTTTTTCACCTCGGCATCGGTGGCGGCGTAGGATGAGCCTTCCGCCAGGCGCAGGTCGACGATCAGCTCGGGCCTGGTGGAATCCGGGAAGAACTGCTGTTGCACCAGCCCGAAGCCCGCGACCGAGGCAATGAAGAGCAACACCGTGACAATGATGACCATCCATCGGTGGCGCACGCATTGGGTGATGAGGCTGCGCAGGCGCCGGTAGAAGCGAGAATCGTAGATATCGGCGTGCCCGCCCGCGGCCATGTGCTGCAAGTGGCGCTGCCTGCGCTCAGCGAGGCGTCGGCTGATTCTCGGGGCGATGCGTTGCAGCCAGTACGCCATGCGGGACGGTGGCTTGGCCGCCTGCTGCCTGTAGTCGGGTAGCAGGTAGTAGCCGAGATAGGGGACGAAGATCACTGCGGCCACCCAGGAGGCCAGCAAGGCGATTGCCGACACCTGGAAGATGGAGCGCGTGTATTCGCCCGTGGAAGACGCGGCTGTGGCGATCGGCAGGAAGCCGGCCACGGTGACCAGCGTGCCGGTGAGCATGGGGATGGCGGTGGAAGTGAAGGCGAAAGAAGCGGCCTTCATGCGTTCCCAGCCCTGCTCCATTTTTGACGACATCATTTCCACCGCGATAATGGCATCGTCCACCAGCAGCCCCAGGGCGAGGATCAATGCGCCCAGTGAAATCTTGTGCAGGCCCACGCCGAATATCTCCATCAGCAGAAAAGTGATGGCAAGGACGACCGGAATCACGATGGCGACCACGATCCCGGTGCGCAACCCCAGCGACAGCAGGCTGACTCCGAGTACGATGACCAGCGCCTCGACCAGCGAGCGGACGAAGTCATCGACGGAGTGGACGACGGCCCGGGGCTGCGACGAGACGGTATCCAGGCTGAGGCCCACAGGGAGCTGGGCGTCGATGCGCGCGACGGCGTGATCCAGCGAATGGCCGAGCTGGATGATGTCGCCGCCATGGTTCATGGCGACGCCGAGCAGCAGGGTTTCCTTGCCCATGTAGCGCACGCGCGCAGTAGGCGGGTCTTCGAATCCCCTGTAGACCTTGGCGATGTCGCCAAGGCGGAACTCGTTGCCGTTGGCGCGCAGTTTCAACTCGCGCAGGTTGTCCAGCCGGTCGAATCGACCGCTCACCGCAAGCCGGATATGCTCCGGCCCGCTGTCGTAAGCCCCGGCGCTATTGACCTGGTTCTGTTGCTGCAGCGTTTCCAGCAGGGTGCTGGTGCTGATGCCCAGCGTCGCCAGCTTGGCATTGGCCAGCTCGACATAGATGCGCTGCGGTTGCTCGCCGAAAAACTCCACCTTGGCGACATCCTTGATCTTGAGCAACTCGCCGCGGATGGATTCGGCCTGTTCCTTCAGCCTGGCATAGTCGTAGCCTTCCCCGTGCAGGGCGTAGAGGTTGCCGTAGACGTCGCCGAACTCGTCATTGAAGAACGGGCCTTGAATGCCGTCCGGCAACGTATTGCGGATATCGCCGATCTTTTTCCTCGCCTGGTACCAGACATCCGGCACGGCGGATGGCGGCGTGGAGTCCTTGGCCAGGATGAAAATCAGGGATTCCCCAGGGCGTGAGTAACTGCGCAGGATATCGAGGTAGGGCAGCTCCTGCAGCTTCTTTTCGAGTTTGTCGGTGACCTGCTGCTCCACTTCGTGGGTGCTGGCGCCTGGCCACATCGTGCGCACCACCATCACCTTGAAGGTGAAGGGCGGGTCTTCCGACTGCCCGAGCTTGGTATAGGCCAGCATGCCGGCCAGGGTCAGCACCAGCATGAAGTAAAGCACCAGGTTGCGATGCTCCAGCGCCCAGCTCGAGAGGTTGAAGGGCTGGCGCTGGCCGTTCATTGGTTGACCTCGGTTTTGACCGGAGTGACCACTTGCCCTTCGTTGAGGGTATGCACACCCGTGACGACGAGGGTTTCATCGCCCTTGAGCCCGGAAACGATGCTGACTCCCTGTTCGTTATAGCTGCCTATGCCGACCGCCCGCGAATGCACTTGATTGTCCGCCTCTACTACCCAAACCTGCGCCTGGCCATGTTGTTCCGACACGGCGGTGCTGGGCAGCACGAATTCGTGTCGCTCGCTTCCCAGCCGTGCGCCTGCCGTCATGCCGATTTGCACCTTCTCATCGGCATCCAGCAACGATACCTGGGTCTTGAAGGTACGGGTCGCAGGGTCGGCGGCGGGGGCGATTTCCCTGATGCGTCCCTTGTAGACCTGGTCGCGGTTCGACCAGAGGCGGACGACAGCGCTTTCTCCTGCCTTGATGTTTTGCATGCGGGATTCCGGGACGGCGATCTGTATTTCCAGTTCACTAGGCACCGCCACCCTGGCAACCACCTGTCCGGCATTCACTACCTGTCCAGGCTCCGCGTCGATCGCGGTAACGATACCGTCTCTCTCTGCTGCCAGCGTGGTGTATTGAGCCTGGTTGCTTGCAACTTTCACCTGGGCTTGCGCCTGCTGCACCTGGGCCCGGCTCGATTTCAGGCGCGTTTCCACCGAATCCAGCGCTGCTGCGGAAATGAAGCGTTGCTCGAACAGCTGCCGCTGGCGTTTGCTGTCGGCCTCGGCCAGTGCCAGCTGCGCCTCTGCGGAATGCAATGCGGCCTGGGCGGATGCCAGCGACAGCCTGTTGTCCTCCGCATCCAGCCTCGCAAGCACTTGGCCTTTCTTCACTCGGTCGCCGACTTCCACGTGTCGCTGGACGATCTTGCCCGCGATGCGGAAGCCTTGAGCCGACTCATAGCGAGGACGCACTTCGCCGGTCAGCCACTGGCCATGGTCGCTATGCTGCGCGGTATCGAGCCGCATGACGAGGGCGGGCCTCGGCGGCGGCGTTTCAGATGCCGGCTTCTGGCAAGCGACCAATGCCGGGATGGCGAGCGTCATCAGCCATGGGTTAAGCAGTGTTCGGGAAAATGGTAGAGGCATATCGATACCTAGTGCTGGGTGTGGGGCCTTGTGAGGCCTTGAATCATGGCGTTTTGCATGAGGGAAACGCGCTGGCCTATTGGCTGCCAGTTCACCCAGTCGTCTCCCGCCATGCCGATTTCCAGGGCGCATACTCCATGGATGCCGGCCCATAATGTCTGGGCGATCAAGTCCATGTTGACCAGGTCGCCACGGAATGCCTGCTGTTCAAACGCCTGCTGCACCATGGAGCGCAGGTAGGCATAAGCGTCCTGCTCGATATTGCCTTGGCGCAACTTGGATTTTTCCTTGCTGTTGCTCGGCTTGGGCGTCATGAACATGAAGCGGTAATGATTGGGATAGGCCAATGCGAAACGGGAATAGGCGCTGCAGAGTACCTTCAATTGCTCTACTGCGTCGGGCACGGCGTCTGCGTTGATATTGCGCAGGTCGTTCGCCAATATCAGGGAGTCGTGGTCGCACAAAGTTTGCAGCAGGTCGTTCTTGTCCTTGAAATACAAGTATATCGTGGTTGGCGAATAGCCGACCCGTTTGGCGATCTCGCGCATGGAGACTGCCTCCACGCCGTGCTGTACAAACAGGTCGCGCGCGGCATCGAGGATCAGCTTCTGCAGTTGCTGGCGTTCTTCTATGGTTTTGACTCTGGGAGGCATGCGCTGGAACATTGACATCATCGAGGGTGATTATTAAACGATGTTAACTTAACGGTGTCAATTTATAGTTTGAGTGAAAGGAAATTAGAAATAAAAAAAGCTGGTTTTGCTTGGATTGATGCCGACGCAGGCGGAAGGATAATTCCTGGCAGTACAACGAAAAACGGGAGCTTAGCTCCCGTTTAGAACATGGCTAGAAACTGAATTTTTCCGGCTGGGGGGCGTTTTCGAGCTGCGGGAGCGTGGTCTCGAAAATTACGTCCTGCCGTAATCCGTCTTCGCTGATGCGCCGCACGATGGTGGCCTCCATCACCGGCGGTTCGCCGATGACGGCAAACAGCCTGCCGCCGATATGCAGCTGCTTGGTTGCCAGCGACGGCAGCGCCAGCGAGCCGGTGAATACGATCACGTCATAAGGGCCGTTGTCCGGCCATCCGCGCGCGCCGTCGCCTATATGTAGCGTCACGTTGCTGATTTGCTGTTGGAGCAGCCTCGCATGCGCCTGGTGGCTGAGCTCGGCGTTGATCTCGACGCTATGCACCTCTTGTGCAAGGGAGGCGAGCAAGGCGGTGAAGTAGCCGCTGCCGGTGCCGATTTCCAGGACTTTATCGGTCGGCTTGATTTCCAGCGACTGCAGGATGCGGCCTTCCATCTTGGGGGAAAGCATGGTCTGGCCGAAGCCGATGGGGATTTCGATATCGGCAAACGCCAGGCCGCGATATTGCTCGGGGACAAACGCTTCGCGCGGCACGCGGCCCAGAAGGTCGAGCACGGTGCCGTCAAGCACCTCCCAGGGGCGGATCTGCTGCTCTATCATGTTGAAGCGGGCTTGTTCTACATCATGGTGCATCGCAATTGTCCTTATCCATCGCATGGCTATCGGTTTGCCGATTATAGCGCCAGACGGCAGAGTTTCAAGCTGGATCGCGTGACCTGCCAGCTTTAGGCACATGATGCTCTGCATCAACTGTGCATCGTCCACAATAATCTTGATCGAATCAGGGTTTTAACGTACATTCCTTCCATCGCTAGGGGTCTGCCGTTGCACGCTGAGGCATGCAATGGCAGTGAGAATTACCCTTTGAACCTGATGTGGATTATCCCACCGTAGGGAAGCGCAGTTTGGTTTGATGGGGTGGCTTCTATTTTTTTATTCCCCTGTCGGTACTCCAAAAACGCTTCCCGCATTTTGGAGACTTGAATGAACGCCACCGACAAAAACCTGCAGCAGAACTTCCTCAATGCCACCGCCCAGGTCGATCCGGGCGCAACGCAGCCTTTTACCAATTCCCGCAAGATCTATATCGAAGGCTCGCGCCCCGACATCCGCGTTCCTTTCCGCGAGATCAGCCTGTCCGATACGCCATCGGCATTCGGCGCCGAGAAGAACCCGCCGGTGATTGTCTACGACACTTCCGGTCCTTACACTGACCCGGATGTGCAGATCGACATCCGCAACGGTTTGCCGGCCCTGCGCGCTGGCTGGATTGCCGAGCGCGGCGATACCGAGCAACTGGACGGGCCGACTTCCAGCTATGGCCTGGAACGGCTGCACGATCCCAAGCTGGCCGACATGCACTTCAACCTGCATCGCAAACCGTTGCGTGCCAAGGCAGGCAGGAACGTGACGCAGATGCACTATGCGCGCCAAGGCATCATTACTCCGGAGATGGAGTTCATCGCCATCCGCGAGAACCAGCGCCGCGAAGGCATGAGCGAACTGTTGCAGACCCAGCATGCCGGGCAGCATTTCGGCGCTTCCATTCCTGAAATCATCACGCCTGAGTTCGTCCGGGACGAAGTGGCGCGCGGCCGGGCAATCATTCCTGCCAATATCAACCACCCCGAAATCGAGCCGATGATCATCGGCCGCAATTTCCTCGTGAAGATCAATGCCAATATCGGCAATTCCGCCGTCAGCTCAAGCATAGGCGAAGAAGTCGAGAAGATGGTCTGGGGCACCCGCTGGGGCGGCGATACCGTGATGGACCTGTCCACCGGCAAGAACATCCACGAAACGCGCGAGTGGATCATCCGCAATTCGCCCGTGCCGATCGGCACCGTGCCTATCTACCAGGCGCTGGAAAAGGTCAACGGCAAGGCCGAAGACCTGACTTGGGAAATCTTTCGCGATACCTTGATCGAGCAGGCGGAGCAGGGCGTGGATTATTTCACCATCCATGCCGGCGTGCGTTTGCAGTACATTCCGATGACCGCCAGGCGCATGACCGGCATCGTCTCGCGCGGCGGCTCCATCATGGCGAAGTGGTGCCTGGCGCACCATAAGGAGTCTTTCCTCTACGAGCATTTCGAGGAAATTTGCGACATCATGAAGGCCTACGATGTCAGCTTCTCGCTCGGCGACGGCCTGCGTCCCGGCTCGATCTACGATGCCAATGACGAAGCCCAGTTTGCTGAGCTGAGAACCTTGGGTGAATTGACCCGGATCGCCTGGAAGCATGACGTGCAGACCATGATCGAAGGCCCTGGCCACGTACCCATGCACATGATCAAGGAAAACATGGACTTACAGCTGGAGCATTGCGGCGAGGCCCCGTTCTATACTCTGGGACCTTTGACCACCGATATCGCACCCGGCTACGACCACATCACCTCCGGCATCGGCGCCGCGATGATCGGCTGGTACGGTTGCGCGATGCTGTGCTACGTCACGCCGAAGGAGCACCTGGGCCTGCCGGATAAGGAAGACGTGCGCGTCGGCATCGTCACCTACAAGATTGCCGCGCACGCCGCCGACCTGGCCAAAGGCCACCCCGGCGCGCAGATTCGCGACAACGCCCTGTCCAAGGCGCGTTTCGAGTTCCGTTGGGAGGACCAGTTCAACCTCGGCCTCGATCCCGAGAAAGCCAAGGAATTCCACGACGAGACCCTGCCGCAGGAAGGCGCGAAGCAGGCGCATTTCTGCTCCATGTGCGGCCCCCACTTCTGCTCAATGAAGATCACCCAGGACGTACGCGAATACGCCGACAAGCTGGGCGTGGACGAACAGGCGGCGCTGAGCAAGGGCATGCAGGAAAAGGCGATTGAGTTCGTCAAGCGCGGTAGCGAGGTTTACCAGAAGATTTGATGGCACAGGCAGGCTTAAATTGCCATGCATGAGACAACGGCCAGTTTAACTGGCCGCTTTTATGCCAGCGAAGTGCTGTGAAGACGTAACCAGTCTGCAAATGCATTTTCACTGAGATTGCCAGCAGCGACATCCAGCATGACGAATACCTTGTCTGCATCGGTTGCCGTGAGATCAAAACCGTTCAAACGCAAGAATAGTAATGTCGCTACAAAGGCCGTACGCTTATTGCCATCAGCAAAAGGATGATTACGTGCAATGTCATAACCGTAGGCCGCTGCAAGATCGGCGAAATCCGGGTTGTCATAGGCAGCAAGGTGTTCGGGACGAGCCAAGGCAGATTCCAGCAGGCCCTGATCGCGGATACCCCTTAATCCGCCATGTTCAGCCAATTGCTCGTCATGCACGGCAAGGATGATAGGCAAGGGGATCCATACCCAGTCATGCTGGTTCATTTTGCCAGTTCACGCAGGACGGCGCGGTTTTCCTTCATGATCTTGCGTGCAAGTTCCATTTGCTGCTCGAACTCTTCATTGTGTGGGGTAATGCTGAAGCCATCGGGCGTTTCAGTGACGAATAACTCATCGCCTTTTTCCAGCTTAAACTTGCCAAGCAGTTCCTTTGGCAGGATCACGCCCAGCGAATTGCCGATTTGCCTCAGTTTGAGTGTGGACATGGCGATTGCCTCATGAATGTTATAACTTTGGTTATAATACATAAGTTTCCCAGGCGTTCCAATGCATTGGCGCGTCAGTCCTGATTGCGATAGCCTGCTATGCTAAAATCACGCCATGACCACGCTTAAATTGAAACCCGGTGCAGCAACTTCGCCGAAGAATCCTGGCAAGCCGCCGGTACGCAGGGCCGACCCCGCCAAGCGTTCGCGTACGTCGGCGCCGGAATATGTGGCGAAGGCTTCGCCGGCAGCCGTTGCAGAAGCGAAAGAACCGGTAAAAAAAGAGCCAGCAAAACCTGTTTCCGCGACTCGACGAGAAGCAGCAGGGCCTGGTCGTACTGGCAGGAGTAATGCCACTGGTAAATCCCCATCTGCGACAAAACCAGCAGCGCAGCGGCCAGCATCCGCCAGGAAGCCTTACGGCAAGAAAGACGATAATCCTCGCCAGTTTTCTGACCGAGACACACCGCGCCGCGGCGGCAAGCAACGTGACGGATTCGAGCCTGGCGAGTTCAACCAGGACCGGAAGACCAATCCCAAGTTTTCGCCCAAGCCGCTTCCCAGCCAGCCTGAATTGCCCAGGCTTTCAAAGCGTATGGCCGAGCTCGGCCTGTGCTCGCGCCGCGAGGCGGATGAATTCATTGCCAACGGCTGGGTGACGGTGAATGGCGAGGTGGTGGACGTGCTGGGCACGCGCGTATCGCCCGATGCCGAGATCAAGGTCAGCAAGGAAGCGCAGAAACACCAGTCGGAGATTGTCACCATCCTGCTGCACAAGCCCGTGGGCTATGTCTCCGGGCAGGCGGAGGACGGCTATGAGCCTGCGGTGGTGTTGGTGCATCCGGACAACCAGTGGGAGGAAGACCCGACCCAGACGATATTCAAGCGCGGTCATTTACGCGGCTTGGCGCCTGCCGGGCGCCTGGACATCGATTCCACCGGCTTGCTGGTGCTGACCCAGGACGGCCGCGTGGCGCGCCAATTGATCGGCGAGGATTCGACGATCGAGAAGGAATACCTGGTGCGCGTCACCGGGACGCTCAGCGAGGAAGGGCTGAAAAAGCTCAATCACGGCCTAAGCCTGGATGGGGTCAAGCTCAAGCCAGCCAAGGTGTCATGGCAGAACGAGGACCAGTTGCGCTTCGTGCTGCGCGAGGGGCGCAAGCGCCAGATTCGCCGCATGTGCGAACTGGTCGGGCTCACCGTGGTCGGACTCAAGCGCGTGCGTATCGGCAGCGTGGCCCTGGGCAAGCTGCCTGTGGGGACTTGGCGCTATTTGCGGCCTGGCGAGCGCTTCTAGGCAGCTTGCCTTATTGAGGAACATAAATGGGATTGTTTGACAGTATTGCAGGTTCGGTGATGGGCAAGCTCGCTGGTGGCAGCGGCAACCCGATGGTGCAGGCCGGGCTGGAGCTCATGAACAAGTCCGGCGGGCCGCAAGGCGTGCTCGACAAGCTGCGGGCCAATGGCATGGGCGCCGAGGTCGAGTCATGGCTGGGCTCCGGCGGCAACCTGCCATTGAACCTGCAACAGGTATTGCAGGTTTTCGGAAAAGAGTTGATCCAATCGATGGCGGCGCAGTTTTCCCTGCCTGTCGACGATTTCGGCCGCAAGCTGGCGGAATACCTGCCGCAGGCGATCGACAAGCTCAGCCCGGACGGCAAGCTGCCGAGCAGCCAGGCGGAACTGATGGCACGGGCATTTTCCTTGCTTAAGGAATAGCGGTTCCTGCGGAAGCGTCGGGGGGCGGTTCATCGCAGGGTCACAAGCATGCGGCATGATAATGCCGCCAATATCAACAACAAAGACAGCAGGACATGGATATCTTATTACTATTCAAGGCATTTATCCTCGGCGTTATCGAGGGGGCCACCGAATTTCTCCCCATCAGCAGCACGGGCCATCTCATCATCATCGGCGATTTGCTCGATTTCAACGACGACAAGGGCAAGGTGTTCGAGATCGTCATCCAGCTGGGCGCCATCCTCGCCGTATGCTGGGAATACCGCAGCCGCCTGACCTCGGTGGCGACCACCTTGCATACCAATACGTCGCAGCGTTTTATTCTCAACCTGTTCGTCGCATTCCTGCCTGCGGCCATCCTAGGCCTGCTGCTGCACGGCTTCATCAAGGAGCACCTGTTCTCCTCGATTACCGTGGCGTGCGCCCTGATCATCGGCGGTTTTGCCATCCTGTTGGTGGAAAATCTCTATTCGCACGACAAGGCCCCTGCCGCCAAGGCATCGAACCTCAACGAGATTACGCCATGGCAGGCGCTCAAGGTCGGTTGCGCGCAATCGCTGGCGATCATGCCCGGCGTGTCGCGTTCCGGCGCCACCATCCTTGGCGGCATGATCTTCGGCCTCAACCGCAAGACGGCAACCGAGTTCTCCTTCTTCCTGGCAATCCCGGTGATGCTGGCGGCGACGGTCTATGATGTCTACAAGAATCGCGAACTGTTTGTCGCAGAAGACCTGGCGATGTTCGCCGTCGGTTTCATCACAGCCTTCCTCGCAGCGTTGGTGGCGATCAAGACCTTGATCCGTTACGTGGCCAATCACGATTTCAAGGGGTTTGCCTATTACCGCATCGTGCTCGGCATCATCGTGCTGGCTTATTACTGGTAATCGCCCGCATCCGTATCGCTGCCGGTCAGGCGCCGGCAGTGATACACTCATCCTCTTCGCGCGCAATCGAAACAGGATAGGTTAATGAATAAAATCCTTAAGTATTCCTTGTTTGGCCTCGGCGGAATCGTTCTGGTGCTGGTCATCATCGTGGCGGTGTTCGCCGCCACCTTCAACCCGAACGATTACAAACCCATGATCGTGAAACTGGTGCAGGACAAGAAGCAGCGCACCCTCAATATCGAAGGCGACATCAAGTTGGCGTTCTGGCCCAAGCTGGGTGCGGACCTGGGCAGGATTTCCCTGTCAGAGCACAACAGCGACAAGGAGTTTGCCGCCGTCGAGGGCCTCAAGGTTTCCGTGGCGTTGATCCCGTTATTGAGGAAAGAGCTGGTGGTCGATGCGGTCTATGTGGACGGCGCGCGTGCCAATATCGTGCGCCACCAGGACGGCAGCACCAATTTCGACGATTTGCTGAGCGAGGACAAGGACGAGCCTTCGCAGGAAATCAATTTTGATATTTCCAGCATCAACGTCAGCAATTCCGCCGTGAGCTTCCATGACGAGGCCGCGGACAGCACCTATGCCGTCAAGCAGTTCAACCTCAAGACCGGGCGCGTTGCGCTTGCCACGCCATTCGACCTTGCCAGCGATTTCGAAGTGAGCGCCAGCGCGCCCAAGGTGGAGGCCAAGGTCAAACTGCAAGGCAACTTCATGGCCGATGTCGAGAACCAGCATTTTGCCGCGCAAAAGCTGGATGCCGTGATCAAGGGCAATATCGCGGATGTGCAGGATGCGGACATCCGCCTGACAGGCGATGTGGATGCGCGCCCTGAAAACATGGAATTCCTCGTGAACGGTCTCAAACTCGCGTTTTCCGGCCAGCTTGCCGATGCCAAGCTGGTGGCGGATTTCGCTGCGCCCAAGTTGGTAGTGCGTCAGGATGAAGTGTCTGGCGACAAGGCCGAACTGGCCTTCAGCCAGGAAAAAGCAGGCGACAGCATCAAGGCCCAACTGGTGTTGGCGGACATCAAGGGTTCGCCAAGGGAGCTGCAAAGCAGCGGCGTCAATGGCGAGTTCAGCCTCAAGCAAACCGACCGCAGCGTGGAAAGCAAGTTCTCATCGCCATTCAAGGGCAACCTGGAAGATTTGGTGTTCGAGCTGCCCAAGCTGGCAGGCAAGATAGACATCAAGGACAAGGCCTTGCCGAAAGGCGTTGCCCAGGGCGAGTTCGCCTTCAAGCTGCTGGCTGACGTCAAGCAGGAAAAGGTAGACAGCGATTTCAGCCTGGATGTCGAGGACACCAAACTTAAGGGCGACGTGGTCGTGGTCGGCTTTGCCAGGCCCGATGTCCGCTTCAACCTCAGCGGCGACAAACTGGACTTGAACAAACTGCTGGGCAATAACGCGGCCAGTACAAAGCCGGCGCAGAAAACCGCAAGCAAGCCGGCAGCCGAGCCGTCCGCGCCAGATCTTTCCGCATTGAAAGACCTGCTGTTGCAGGGCAATGTGAACATCGGCAGCATCGTCTACGAGAAATTCCGCCTGGCCGGGCTCAAGCTCGGCATCAAGGCCGACGGCAAGGCGCTTAATGTCAGCCCGTTCAACGTGAGGCTCGACGAAACCACGATCAACGGCAAGTTCGGCATTAGCCGGTTCGAGCGGCCGATCTACCATTTCGACGTCGATATCGACAAGCTGGATGCGGACCGCTATATCACCGATTCCGAAGCGAAGCCTGCGAAACCGGCGCCAGCCACGGCCAGCAAGCCGCAGGAAGACGCCCCCATAGACCTGAGCGCGTTGCGGCAATTGAATGCGGACGGCGAGCTGCGCATCGGCTCGCTCAAGGTGGCCAACGTCAAAAGCACCAATGTGCGCATCAAGCTAAAGGCGGACTCGGGGGTGGCCGAACTCGCCCCTTTTTCCGCTAACCTCTACGAGGGCTCCATGAACGGCGCCCTGACGGTCGACGCCCGCAGCACGCCGAATATCGCCATCAAGCAGGACATGAAGAGCATCGCGATCGGCCCCTTGCTGACAGACGCCATCAACAACGACATGCTCAACGGCAAAGGCAGCCTGAACCTGGACATCACCACCAGTGGCGATACCGTGAATTCCCTCAAGAAAGGGCTGAACGGCAAGGCTGCGCTCAACCTCAAGGACGGCGCGGTCAAGGGCATCGATATCGCCGGGACGCTGCGCGGAGCCAAGGACAAGCTCAATGCGCTCAAGGGCAGCACCAGCGTCGCGGGCGACAAGAGCAAGCAGACGGATTTCAGTGAGATGTCCGCCAGCTTCAATATTCAGAACGGCGTGGCGCACAACGACGACCTCGACATGAAGGCGCCCTTGTTCCGCATCGCGGGCAACGGCAGCGTCGACATTGTCAACGAAACCCTGGATTACCTTGCCAAGCCTACTGTCGTCGCCTCCCTCAAGGGCCAGGGCGGGGCCGGCCTGCAGGAGCTCAACGGCCTCACCGTGCCGGTCAAGCTCACCGGGACCTTCACTAAGCCGGCCTACGCCATCGACTTTGCCGGACTGGCTGCTGCCGTGGCCAAGAACAAGTTGTTGGAAGGCGCCGGCGGCGCCAAGGGCGAGGCGGTCAAGAACCTGTTGGAAGGCAACCGTGAAGAAGCGGTGAAATCCCTGCTCAACAAGAAAAGCGACAACAGCAAGGACGAAGCCGGCAGCGATGCCCCGCCTGCCTCCTCCGAAGACAAGGTCAAGCAGAAACTCCAGAACCTGTTTGGCCGTTGAAATGAACATCGCTGAGATGACCTTGCCGCAATACACTCCCATCTCCGACAGGCTGATAGCCTGGCAGAAACAGCACGGCCGCCACGACCTGCCCTGGCAGAATACTCACGACCCTTATGCCATCTGGGTATCCGAGATCATGCTGCAACAGACGCAAGTGGCGGCGGTGATCGGCTACTACCAGAAGTTCATGCGGCGTTTCCCAAGCATTGCCAGCCTTGCGGCAGCTAGCCAGGATGACGTCATGCAGCATTGGAGCGGCTTGGGCTATTATTCGCGCGCGCGCAACCTGCACAAGGCGGCGCAGCAGGTGGTGAGCCTGCATGCGGGCGAATTTCCGCGCGACTTCGATGCCATCCAGGCCTTGCCGGGAATTGGCCGCTCCACGGCGGCCGCCATCTCTTCGTTCGCATTCGGGCTGCCGCAGCCGATCATGGACGGCAACGTAAAACGCGTATTTGCGCGGTATTTCCTGGTCGAGGGCTGGCCGGGCCTGCCCAGCGTTGAGAAAAAGCTGTGGCAGATCGCGGAAGCAATGCAGCCCCAGGCGGAAATGGGCACTTATGCGCAGGCCTTGATGGACCTGGGAGCCACGGTTTGCGTCCGCAGCCGTCCGCGTTGCGCCAATTGCCCATTGCAGGAAGATTGCGGCGCGCTGCTGGCGGAGCGCGTTGGCGAACTGCCTGCTTCCAAGCCGCGCAAGACCATCCCGGAGAAAGCCGTGCAGATGCTGGTGATGACGCATGAAGGCCGCGTCTTGCTGCAGAAACGCCCGGATAGCGGTATCTGGGGCGGGCTATGGAGCCTGCCTGAACTGGAGATCGGCCAGGACGGACGGGCATGGGGGAGGCAGGTATTCGGAGTGGAGGGAGCTGCGCCGGTTTCGCTTGTGCAGCTGACCCATGTATTCACGCATTTCAAGTTGCACATCACCGCCAACCATATGCCCGTGGATGCCTTGCCTTTGCAGGCGCGGGAGCCGGGCCTGCAGTGGATTGCGCTGGATGAGGCGATCGACGCCGCGCTGCCGGTGCCGGTGCGCAAGATACTGCAGGCCTTGGCTGCGCAGCAACAGGTTGCAAGCTCGGGCCAGCGGCAACTGGCGTTGGTTTGATGTAGAGCCGCTAATCCTTCTGTCGTTGTTGCCCTGCCTTACCGTGTTGTTTGTATTGTCTACGGAAGCCTGGCCAGAGTCGCTGTGCTTAATGCGGAGTCTAGGCGGCTCTCCTGGCCCGCAGGTCCAGCCGTCGCGATTGCCGCTTGCGCAGCCAGATGATGATGCCTGTCACGCTCAGCATGGCGACAACCGCGCCCATGACAGAAATCAGGATGCGCCCCGGCAATCCCAGGATACGTCCGGAGTGCAGCGGAAACTGGGCTTGCATGAAGATGTCCCCTGCGCTGCCTGTGCCGGGAATGCTTTCTCCGGCCATGCTGCCGTCCTTGCCGTCGAAATAGAGCCAGGGATTGCCCAGGCCGCCGTCGCCATGGTCGTTGCCGGCCTCGAAGAATCCCACGCCATAGAGCCCGAACGCGGGCGAGTAGAACACGGCGCCAGCCGGTGCCGTCCAACCGCGTTTGCGGGCCTCTGCACGCGCAATCTCCAGGACTTGCTCGCGCCGGATGCCCGGCAGCAACGGTTCGTCCTCGGGCTGCGGCATGCGGGATGCGAACGGGCTGGGGCTGAGGCTGGAGAAGGTTTCCACCAACGGCCGCATGACCTGGAAATTCAGGTTCATGGAGACGGAGGTAACGGCTAGCATGAGCAACAGCAGCCATACCCAGACGCCGCCGGAGCGGTGCAGGTCGAAATTGAGCTTGTAGCCGCCCTGCTTCCAGCGAAAGGCGAACGATTTGCGCCAGGACTTGAAGTTGGGAAACGATATCCACAGCGCGATCAGGTTGTCGAACACCCAGATGATGGCGATGATGCCCATGAACAGCACCCCGAGTTCCAAGCCCCAGGCGTCGGGGATATGCATGCTGTAGTGCAGCTTGTAGAGAAACGGCAGCAGGTTCTCGCGCGTCAGCGACACGGCGCCCCATTCGCGCTGGCCCTGGATTTCGCCATTGCCCGGGTTGAGGGCCACCTGGTTGTAACCCAGCGGCTTGGCTTTTCCAGTCGCCGCATCCGGTGTGGCGCTGACGCTCATGCCCAGCGTATGGCCCGGCTCTATGGCAAGCGGCAGATACGTTACCATCAATTGCGGGCGCTCCTGTTCCAACTGGTTGGCAAGTGCCAGCGGGGATTGCGCGGTTCCTTCGCCGGATGCGTGGAACAATGCGGGGTTCAGCCACTCGTCCAGCTCGTGGTCCCACGAGATCACGGCGCCGGTCAGCCCGGCGATGAAGAGGAACACGGCCATGGCGAGGCCGAACCAACGATGGATGACAACCAAGTATTTACGCATTGAAAAGCAATAATGGGTGGAGGTAAAAGTCGATATTTTATATAATAGATAATGAGTTTTATTAAAAATAATCAAGCACAACAGTAATTTTGTGCATCTTGTAGGCCGGAATTTCGACTGGCTGCATCAGTATCACCATATCCGATCGGGGAATTTGCACCGCTGGGCAATTCCCTGTCCCACGCCTTGCGTTCGCAGGCTTGCCCGGCATTGCTGAATTCAATGCGGGAGCATCATGAAACCCAAATCTACACATTACAGTATGTGCGGGTGGCTGGTCAGCCTTGCCATCATGCAGGCACACGCTGCCGAGGAGAAATTGCCGGAAGTGCAGGTGAGCAGCCACTTGGAAAAGGAAACCCCCACAAGCGCCGTACGCGGCTATACCGCCAAGCGAAGCGCGACGGCGACCAAGACGGACACCAGCATCCTGGAGACGCCGCAATCCGTCTCCGTGATCACGGCAGACCAGATTGAAGACCAGCGCGCGCAATCGATACAGGAAGTCCTGCGCTACACTGCCGGGGTCGTGTCCGACCAGTACGGGCTGGATTCGAGGTCGGATTCCTATGCCATCCGCGGCATGGATGCCACGCAGTACCTGAATGGCCTGCGCCAGATCAACACCTTCTACTCCGAGACCGTACGTCCCGACCCTTATGCCATGGAGCGCGTCGAGGTGTTGCGGGGGCCTTCTTCCATGCTGTACGGGGCGGGCGGCGTCGGCGGCGTGGTCAACCTGGTGTCCAAGCGCCCGCAGACGGAAACCAAGCGCGAAATGAGCGTCCTGCTCGGCAATTACCAGCGCAAGCAATTGCAGGCCGATTTCACGGGGCCGGTCGCGGACAGCGACAGTTTGTTCTACCGCTTGGTATTGTTGGGACGCGATAGCGAGAGCCAGGTCAAGCATGCGGGGGACGAGCGCACCCTGATTGCGCCTTCGCTGACCTGGAAGCCGAACGATCGCACCAGCGTTACCTTGCTGGCCCAGTATCAGCGCAATGACGGGCGGCCTACGCCGCAATTCCTGCCTTGGTCCGGCGTGCTGCGTCCCAACCCGAACGGCAAGATTCCGTTCGACACCTATCTCGGCGATCCCGGCTTCGACCGCTACGTCTCCGAATCCACCCATCTGGGCTGGACACTCGAGCATGCGTTCAGCGACCACCTGAAGTTCAGGCAAAACGCCCGCTACACCAGCAGCACGAACGATTACCGCAGCCTCTACCCCGACAGTTTCAGCGCCAACCCTTATATCGATGCCAACCAGCGCGTGCTGAACCGGTACGTGGATGTTTCCGAGACGAATTCCAAGACCGTCAATCTCGACAATCACCTGGAAGCCAGCTTCAATACCGGCAATTTTTCGCATACCTTGCTGCTGGGCTTGGATTACGGACGTTTCCGCCAAGCCAAGAATGCCGGTTTTTCCCTCAATCCCAATAACTCGATCGATGTCTACGACCCGACTTATACCCCTGTAGATACGTCCGGCCTAGTATTGACACCTTCATTCTCGCGCCTGACCCAGGCCGGCGTCTACGTGCAGGACCAAGTGCGCTACAAGCAATGGGTGCTGACGGCCGGCATACGCCGCGACGAGGCCAAGAATGAGGTCCAAGGGGCTGAAACCAAGCGGGATTACGCCACCACGGAACGCTACGGCCTGACCTATGTGGCCGAGAATGGCTGGGCGCCTTATGTCAGCTATGCCGAATCCTTCCTGCCTGTTGCCGGAACAGACCGCTTGGGCGGCCTATTCGAGGCTCAGCGCGGCAAGCAATGGGAGCTGGGAGTGAAGTACGAGCCGCCAGGTTCGCGCACGCGCCTGACTGCGGCAGTGTTCGATATACGCGACCAGAACCGCCAGACGCCCGATCCCGTCAACCCCAACTATTCAGTCCAGAGAGGCGAAATTCATACAAGAGGCCTCGAATTGGAAGCGACCAGCTCTTTGACCAACCACCTGAGCCTGATTGCGAGCTACAGCTACCTGGATGCGCGTTACAACAAGACCAACAACCCGGCCGAGCGAGACAACCAGGTCGAGACCATTCCCAAGCACCTGGCTTCTGCATGGGCGGTGCAGCGTTTTGCGCTGGGCGACCTGCACGGGTTCCGCGCCGGGCTCGGCGTGCGCTACATCGGCAGCAGCCAGGATGCCAACGAGCAGGTCAAGGCGCCCGACGTCACCCTGGTCGATGCCATGCTCGGGCTGGATTACGGGTCGTGGCGCTATGCGCTCAATGCCAGCAACCTGTTCGATAAGGAGTATGTATCCACTTGCATCTCGCGGGGCGATTGCTGGCTGGGGCCGCGCAGGCAAGTGATTGCCAGCGCCACCTATTATTGGTAAGCGCTTGCTTTTGATGATGAGGCAATAAAAAAGCCCGCTCAGCGGGCTTTTTAGAATGAAGCCAGGCTTAGATATCGCCCCAGCTTTCCTCCCACATGCAGTGCTTGATCTTGTGGCGGTTGGCGATCAGTTCGTCGATGGTAGGCTCATCGTTCAGGGCGCGCTTGATCGCGAGCTTGGTGGCTTCGTAGTTGTTCTTGTACATGTCGGCCTTGTCCAGCTTGCCTTCCTTCGCCAGCGGGCCGCAGCCTGGATCGATCCAGACCAGGCTGATGATGGCCAAGTCGTTGACCTGGTCCTTGGGGATGATGCCTTCGATCACACAGTCGAGGATCGCATCGGCGGTAGCGGCCTGCACTACGCCGCCGAACAGTTCGATGTTGATGGAATCCTTCAACGTCACCTTAGGCACCATCATGGTGGCGGGACGTACCAGCTGGTTGATGTCGCGTACGGCGAACATGGCGGAATGGCCCTTGGTCTGCGCCATCAGGTTGGCAAACGCCTGGCCGACTGGGCCGTCAACAGCGCCGATCACAATCTCCGGCATGGCCGCGGTGACGTCCTTGCCTTCGCTGAAAATAGTGGCTTCACCAGCCTTGAAAACGATTTTTGACATCTGGGTATCCTTAAGGGAGAGATAATGAACGAAACGCCATATTTTACCCAAGCGGCAGGGGTGGGGCAAACTTCCGGCATGTTCAGCCCCTTGCTAAAGTTTGCTAAAGGCGTCTGACAAAACTCAGTGAAGCCATCCTGGCTGGGCGGCTGTGCCGGCAAACTAAAAGTGTCGGGACAAGGACGCCAGGAAAGTTTTTGGCAGCCGCTCTAAATGGCTAAATTCAGCTGAGCTGTGATCGTTATACCGTTTATCGGTGCAGCGCTTCCGTTTGTCGGAAGAATTGGCAAACGAGCGGGCTTGCACTGCATGATGCATTCTGGGCAAAAAAGGAGTTCTGATGAAACCTGGGCAAAAGGGCTTTACCTTGATCGAACTGATGATTGTGGTGGCCATTATCGCCATTCTGGCATCCATCGCCGTGCCTTCCTATTCGCGCTACGTGGCGCGTGCCAAGGTGGCCGAGGCCATCTCGCAATTGTCCGATATCCGCAACCGCATGGAGCGCAACTACCAGGATAAGCGCCGTTACAGCTGCGAGGATGTCGTCATGCCAGCCGCCCCTGCGGTGCAGTATTTTACTTACGCATGCGGCACGCCCAACGGAGACCAGACCTTCCTCATCACGGCTACTGGCGTGGCGGCGCAAGGCATGACCGGTTACGAATTCACCATCAACCAGGATAATGCACGCCGGACGACGGCGTTTCCCGATGCCACGGTGCCGGCGAATTGCTGGATCACCAAGCACGGCGGGAGCTGCTGAGGCATGAAGCAACGCGGTTTTACATTGGTGGAGTTGATCGTGACCTTGACGGTATTGACGATTCTATTGGCGGTGGCCGTCCCCAGCTTCCGGGAAATGTTGCTGAACTTCCAGATACGCTCCGCTGCGGAAGGCTTGAATACAGGCTTGCAACTCGCGCGGGCCGAGGCTATCCGCCGCAACGTCAATGTCGTGTTCACCTTGAGCGGCAATGCCACCTGGACGATCGGCTGCCAGGTGGTGGTGGCCGATGCCGACAACGATGGCGTGGAGGATTGCCCCGAAGTCATCCAGAGCAAGGAAAGCACTGAAGGCGCGGTCAACGTCAATGTCGAAGTGGTGCCGGCAGGCGCCACCAGCGTGACCTTCAACGGGCTGGGCCGGGTCACGTTCAACAATGACGGCAGCAACGTCATGCGCCAGGTGGATATTGCCGCGAACGAAGGCAACGGCCGCAACCTGCGCATCCTGATCCGGGGCGGCAGCGTACATTTCTGCGACCCTGGCATTTCGACAGTCGGAGACCCACGCGTATGCGCCTAAGGTCAGTTCATCAAAAGCTGCGCGCTGCCCAGGGCGGCTCCATCCTGCTGGAGGGGCTGATCGCGATCCTGGTGTTTTCCATGGGCATATTGGCGATCATCGGCTTGCAGGCCGCTTCCATGAGGACCGTATCCGACGCGCAATACCGCTTGGAGGCAAGCTACCTTGCCAATCGTCTGGTTGCCAGCATCTGGACGGCCGGGCCATCCCAGATCGCGAACTATGGCTTGCCCGGAGGCAGCTCAGAAACGCTGGCGGAGTGGCTAACCGACGTGAAGAAGCGTTTGCCTGGTGCCGACACCAAAGCGCCCACGGTCGTGATCGCGGGAGACGCGACCGCAGGCTACACCGCGACAGTGACCGTATTCTGGCAGCCGCCTTCAGAAACCGAGCCGCATAGCCATACCACCGTGGCCTATATCAATAACAACCCAACGCCATGAAGACGAGCGCAATCCTGAAGCATCATGCCGGGTACAGCCTGGTGGAAATCATGGTCGGCATGACCATCGGCCTGCTGGGCCTGCTGGTGATCGCGCAGGTGTTGTCCGTATCGCAGGACAGCAACCGCACGACCAACAGCGGCGGCACAGCCCAACAGAATGGCGCGTTGGCCCTGTTGGCGATCGAGCGCGACATCCGCCAATCCGGCTACGGCATGAACGTATCGCAGAACCTGGGTTGCCAGGTGGCTGGCGTCGATAGCACCACAGGGCGGGATGTGCGTTTCCTGTTTACCCCGACGGTGATTACCCAGGGACTGGCCACGGCTCCGGATGAGATCCAGTTGACCTACAGCAATGCCAGCATGGTGACCAGTCCGTCTGCGCTCATGAAAGACTCAGCGGCTACCGGCACCAGTACGGTATACACGGTCACCAATCGTTTCGGCTTCACCGTCGGCGATGTGGTCGTCGTGGCAGCGCCTGGCCTGGATTGCGATTTGGCCCAGATTACGGCTACGCCCGCCAACCCTTACCAGAACGACATCCAGGTCGCTGCCACGGCGCGTTATCGCGGTAGCCAGGTGTTCAGTTCCGGTGCGCAGGTCTACAACATGGGCAGGAACCCGGTCAGCAACCGGTATTCCATCGTGGATGGCGGATTGCAGGTATTTTCCGAGCTCACTGGCGAGGCGGAGCTGGTGGCGGATGGTATCGTCGATCTGCAGGCCGATTACGGCCTCAACCTGGATGGCGATACGGAAAACACCGTGGACGAGTATCGCGCATCACCGGATTTGGATAGCAGTGGCGTGGTCAGCTGGGATGAATGGGAGAAAGTCATCGCCATCCGTGTCGGGCTGGTGAGCCGCAGCAGCAAAAAGGAAACAAGCGCAGTCACGACGGAAGTGCCAAGCTGGGCAGGCGGCACATTCAGCAACGTGTCCAACCTGGCGGATTGGCAGCAGTATCGCTACCGGGTATTTGAAACCACAGTGGTGATCCGCAACATCTTATGGAAACCTCCTTCATGAAGACGCGCTTGCAAACCAGTTCGAGCTTCATGCGCCAGCAGGGCGTCGTGCTCATGGTGGCGCTGATCGTGCTTATCGCCATGACGCTGGCAGGTTTGGCCTTATGGCGCGCCGTGGATTCCGGCAACGTTATCGCCGGCAATCTTGCCTTCAAGCAATCAGCCACCATGTCGGCTGACCGCGGTTTGCAAGCGGCGCTGGTTTGGCTGGATAACAACCGCAATGCGTTGAATGACAACAATACCTCCCACGGCTATATCGCCAACACCCTCACCACGGAACCTGACTGGTATGGCAATGCGGTTTGGAGCAATGCCGTGGACCTGGGTACCGATGCAGCAGGCAACCGCGTGCAGTACCTGATCCACCGGCTCTGCCGTACCACGGGCGCTTATAACGGCGAGGACGGCACAGGCCAGGCCAATTCCTGCTCTACCTCTTTATCAAAGGCGCCAGTTACCAATGCCACGCTGGGCAGCAGCCTGCAGATCGGCGCGGCCGTTTACCAGTCCAACCCGTCCGTGTACTACCGCATCACGGCCCGCGTGCTCGGGCCAAGGAACACCGTCAGCATCGTGCAGGCCACGGTCATGGTACCGGTATAGATAGAACCCCAGCATTTCCAGGGAGCAAGACAATGCAGCAACAAAAAAATCAAAAAGGATTATGGTGGCAGGCTCTGCTGATTGCGGCGGTGCTAATGACGAATACCTGGTTTGCCCAGGCTGCAGTTACAGATATTTCCAGCAATCCTCTATCTACAGCTTCAGGGACGGTAGTGCGTCCCAACGTGATGTTTGTATTGGATGATTCGGGGAGCATGAACTTCAATTTTATGCCGGATTTTCTTGGATACGGCAATTATCGAGCAGGTAAATGCAAGGCAAGTAATGGCAATATGAGTGCGTCATGTGCAGGTACTTCACAAAGTGGTCAAAGTAAACCAACTGCAGGTGGTGATCCTCCAGTCTACAGTCCTTTGGTTAATGCGATTTATTACAACCCTGCTATCAGTTACACGCCGCCAATAAATCCTTGTGATATATCACAAACATTGCCAACCATGAATGGTACTAATACCAATGGATGGCAGTCTGTAAGAGTGGTTGGGCATCAACTTGACGATAACTGTGCTCAGAACTCAGGTGTTGCCAATATTCTCACGCAATATCCTGAGCGTATATATTGCAGAAACTCAAGTTCCTCTGATTGTAAGCGTAATGGCCTTGATACTGTGACAAATTCCACAGTTGCAGGTTATGACTGGCCTGGTGGTTCATATACATCAGCCAGAAACTATTCTAGTAATCCTCATTATTTCTTGATTCGGCCTAAAGAGTATTGTCAGGACGTTAATCTTACCGATTGTCAATCGGCGTCATCTCAAACATATGCAAGGCCTGCATATGTTAGATATTGTAAAACTGCAGATGATGCGGATAGTGCTTCTGTTGTTAGCGGAACTGATGCACGTTGCCAAGCTAAGCATGATAGTGATCATCGTCATGCACGGTATGGAGATTTTGTACGGATTGATATCACCTCGGGAAAAACATTTACGAAATATGCAGATCGTATAGATTGTGCTGGTGCTTCATGTAGCTATGCCGAGGAAATGACTAACTTTGCTAACTGGTACGCTTATTACCGTACCCGATCTTTTGCAATGAAAAGCGCAGCAGGGCAGGCATTTGCAACAATTGATAATAATTATCGCGTGGGGTTCGTCACAATTAATCCTGGGTCGCCAGTAAGCGCTAATAAATATTTAAAGATTGATACATTCGAGTCTGCTCATAAAGCAAACTGGTATAAGAAGTTTTATTCTTCAGAAGCTTCAGGAGGAACGCCTCTCAGAGAAGCACTATCCCGTGTAGGTCGCCATTTTGCAGGAGTAACTACTGGAATCAATGCGGGAATGAAAGATGATCCTGTGCAATTTGCTTGCCAACAGAACTTTACTATCTTGACCACGGATGGTTACTGGAATGGCAATAAGGGAATGACGAAAGATGGTGGTGAGATCGGGACTCAGGATAGTACAGACGGAGGGTACTCTAGGCGAGCCGATGGAGCATATGACGGAAACCCAACGACGATTGTAAATAAAAAAACAGTTTCATTGGCCGCTGAAACACTTGCTGATGTCGCCATGTATTACTACCAGACTGATTTGAGGGAGGACATGGAAAACAAAGTGCCAACGACGAGTAAAGATAGGATTTCGGCACAGCATATGAACACCTTTACACTTGGCCTCGGGCTTGATGGCATAATGAATTATCGGTCTGATTATGAGATCGTCAATGAAGGCGATTTTGCAATGATCAAGCAAGGCGCTAGTGATTGTCATTGGGCTTTAGGAGAGGTTTGTAACTGGCCTATTCCTGCGGCTGACTCTCCTAGTGCTCTGGACGATCTCTGGCACGCCGCAGTCAACGGCCGTGGCTTGTATTTCAGCGCTAAACAGCCAAAAGAGCTGATTTCTGGCTTACGCAGCGCCTTGGCGGGTGTATCAGATAGAACCGGTGCAGCCGCCGCATCTGCAACCAGTAGCCCCAATATTACCCAAACCGATAACTATATCTTCAGCTCCACTTACCGTAGCGTGCACTGGGACGGCGATGTGCAGGCGCAGACGATCAACCCGGCCGATGGAACCGTAAGCGAAGCGCATGTATGGAGCGCGCAGGCTCAGTTGAGCGGCGGACGGAGCATTTTCAAGTTTAACCGTGATACCAAAGCAATCGAGCCGTTTGCCTGGGACAACCTGAGCACTGAGGAAAAAGCCTATTTCAATAACAAGTGCGAACTGCTCTCGCAATGCAATGGTTTCAATGCAGATCTCAAAGAGATTGCAAATTCGGGCGAGAACCTGCTGAATTACCTGCGGGGGCAGTCTGTCAATAGCGGCGAAGTGAGCCAGACGGACAAGGCATACCGTTTGCGCACGCACTTGCTGGGGGATATCGTGAATTCGGCGCCCGCATACGTGAAGCAGCCGCGATTCAATTTCATTGACAACGTGGCGCCTAATTATCAGACCTTCAAGAATGATCATGCCGATCGCCATGGCATGCTGTATGTCGGCGGCAATGACGGCATGCTGCACGCGTTCAACACCACCAACGGCAATGAGAGCTGGGCCTATGTGCCGCAGTCCGTCATGCCGAACTTGTACAAGCTGGCGGACAAGAACTATGGCGCCAATCACCAGTTCCTGGTGGATGGGTCGCCCCAGGTCATGGATGTTTACGATGCCGCTACTTCGGCCTGGCGCACGATTCTTGTCGGCGGGCTGAATGCTGGCGGGCGCGGATATTATGCTCTGGATGTGACCGATGAAGACAATCCGAAGGCGTTGTGGGAATTCTGCCATACCAACAGCTATTGCAACCGTTGGGATGAGGACCTGGGCCTGACATACGGCAATCCCATCATTACCAAGCTGCCCGAGGGGAATGCTCGTCCCGGCCGCTGGGTGGTGATTTTCACGTCGGGCTACAACAATGTCTCGCCAGGCAACGGCCAAGGGTATTTGTATATCGTCGATGCCATTACAGGCGAATTGCTTGATAAAGTCGGCACAGGTGTAGGGACGGCGGAAAGCCCGAGCGGTTTCGCCAAACTGGCCAGCAGTTCGGGCATCAACGGCAATGCCGATATCAATGCAACCTCCGTAGCGGTATATGGAGGCGATCTGGAAGGGAATTTATGGAAGGTGAATCTTGAGGCAACTTCTTTACAAGCTGTCCGGATGGCCAAGCTGACTGATCCCAATGGCTTGGGACAGCCCATTACTACAAGGCCGGAAATCGGTAAACTGCCCAAAGTGGCGGAGCCAGTGATTTTTGTGGCAACAGGCCGTTATTTGGGGCTGAGCGATGTGACGAATACCCAGGTGCAATCTGTCTATGCAATCCGTGACAATGGCGTAAGTTATAACGGGCGTGCTTTGACGCCAAGGACGATTACCCATGGCGATACGACCTCTTCGATTGCAGGCAGCGATCTGGATTGGGCGGGCGGGGGCTGGTATGTCGATTTGCCCGAATCGCGCGAGCGGGTGAATCTTGATCCCCAGTTGGCGTTAGGCACGCTGACGGTCAACAGCAATACGCCGCAGATCGACAACGTGAATTCAGACGGTTGCTCACTGGGCGGGACAACCCGGGTTTACCAGTTTGATTACAGGACGGGCTTGATGGTGCCCGGCGCGACGCATTTCGGTCAGAAGCTTGCAACGGGGTTGTCTGTGGGGATGGTGATTGTCCGGTTGCCGAACGGACAGCTCAAGGCCATCATTACCGACGCGCAAGGCCGGAAGACCACTATAGGCATTGATACGGCTGCATCTGATAGCGTGTCAAGACGTACAGGCTGGCGTGAGCTGACCAAATAGCGAGTGAGGGAAATAACCTCTTAAAGCCAGGATTGTTCCCTGGCTTTTTTATTTATTCTTGAGCCAATTTTTCCAGCCTGTCTAGCAGGATGCCGGCCGGGTTGCATTCTGTTTGTGCGGCAATTTCCACCATGCCGGTCGGGCTGGTGACGTTGATTTCGGTCAGGTGCTCGCCGATCACGTCCAGGCCGACCAGGAACAGTCCCTTTTCCTTGAGTACCTTGCCGACGGCATTGGCGATTTCGTAGTCGCGTCCGGTCAGCGGCTGGGCCATGCCTTTGCCGCCTGCGGCCAAGTTGCCGCGCGTCTCGCCGTTTTGTGGGATCCGGGCCAGGGCGTAAGGCAGCGGTTCGCCGTCAATGACGATGATGCGCTTGTCGCCTTGCGTAATGGCGGGCAGGTAGCGCTGGGCCATGATGGTCTGGCTGCCGTGGCGCGTAATGGTTTCAAGAATGACACCGAGGTTGGGATCGCCTTCTTGGAGGCGGAATACGCTGCTGCCGCCCATGCCGTCCAGTGGTTTTACGACAATATCCTGGTGTTCCGCCAGGAACTCGCGGATCAGTGCTTGCTCGCTGGAGACCAGGAATGCAGGTGCGAACTGCGGAAAGTTGAGCACTGCGAGCTTTTCGTTCCAGTCGCGAATGGAGCTTGGGTTGTTATAAACGCGCGCGCCTTGCCTGGCGGCCTGTTCCAGCAGGTAGGTGCTGTAGAGGTATTCGTTGTCGAACGGCGGATCCTTGCGCATGAGGATGGCATCGAATGCCTCCGGGGCTTCTTCATGGATTTCACCTAGCGAATACCAAGGGGCGCCGTCAATGAATCTGAAAGGCCGGCTACGCAGCATGGCTTCATTGTGGCGCAGCAAAAGGTCGTGTTGCAACGCCACGAATAAGGAGTGCCCACGCGACTCGGCTTCGCGCATGATGGCGAGGCTGGTGTCCTTGTATGGCTTGAGGCTGTCTAGCGGGTCGAGGATGAAGGCGATGCGCATTAATAGGCCCTAGTCAGTCCAGTAAGTCCGGGTCGGTTTCCTGCAGCTCGATGGTGGCGGCGAGCAATGCCAGGCGCGCTACCACGCCGTAAGCATAGAAGCGGTTGGGTGCCGCATCCGGCGCGCCGGCACAGTCCGGCGTGGAGCATGGCGTTTCGAATGCCAGGGGTTCGAAGTGCATGCCTGGCGCATTGAGGTTTTCGTCGGCGCCGCGTGAAGTATGGACGCGGTAGAAGCCGCCCACCACGAAGTGGTCCATCATGTAGACGACAGGTTCGGCCACTGCGTCGTTGAGGTGCTCGAAGGTATATACGCCCTCCTGCAGGATAACCTCGCTCACTTTGAGGCCCTCCTTCACCACGGACATCTTGTTGCGCTGCTTGCGGTTGAGGTCGCGGACGTCATCAGCGCTCTTGACGGTCATGATGCCCATACCGTAGGTGCCCGCATCGGCCTTGACGATGATGAAGGGCTCCTGGTTTACGCCATATTCCGCATATTTGCTGCGGATTCTCGCCAATAAGGCTTCCACTTTCTCGGCGAGTTGCTCCTCGCCGACGCGAGCATGGAAATCCAGCCCGCCACAGGTGTCGAAATAGGGATTGAGCAGCCAGGGATCTATGCCGATCAGCGGGGCGAATTCCTCCACCACGCGGTTATATGCGGCGAAATGGTTAGACTTGCGGCGCGTGGCCCAGCCTGCATGCAATGGCGGAATCAGCGATTGTTCCAGGCCCTTTAGGATGTCGGGAACGCCGCCGGAAAGGTCGTTGTTGAGCAGGACGGCGCAACTGTCGAAGTTGTCCAGTACCAAGCGATTGCCTTTGCGTTGCACTGGCTCTAGCAGGATGCTGTGGCCGTCGTGCGTTTCCAGGAAGGTGGGGCCGGTAATCTCGGGCGCAATGCTGCCAATACGGACTTCGAGTCCGGCCTGGCGCAGGATATGAGTGAGAGCGTAGATATTGCGCAGGTAGAAGGTATTGCGCGTGTGGTTCTCCGGGATCAGCAGCAGGCGCCGAGCATCAGGGCAGATCTTTTCCACCGCCACCATGGCGGCCTGGATGCATAACGGCAGGAAATCCGGGTTCAGGTTATTGAAGCCGCCCGGGAACAGGTTGGTGTCTACCGGTGCCAGCTTGAAGCCCGCGTTGCGCAGATCCACCGAGGCATAGAACGGTGCGCCGTATTCCTGCCATTGGCTGCGGAACCAGTGTTCGATGCGCGGCATGTTTTCCAGCAGGCGTTTTTCCAGGGTGAGCAATGGGCCGGTGAGGGCAGTCGTAAGGTGGGGAACCATCATGTTGTAAGGAGCACCTGATAAGCCAAGAGAGTAGGCGGAGATTTTAGCCTAAAGCAGGGGGGAGGCGAAAAAAAAGGGCGCTTTAAGCGCCCTGAGGAGGAGGAGATAATGCATAAAACTAGGCAGTAAGATGTTCCTGGTCTTGCGACGTAAAGATCAAATTACGCTTGCTAATACATAAGCAATCACCATGCCAGTTTTATAGGCTTGAATCAGCCCGGTTTAGGCTGGTTTAACGCCGGCATTGTGATGAAGTGGTGCAGGATTGCCCCGATTGGGTGCAATTGGATATTTTTTTATGCGCGATGCTGGCAGGGGAGTGTAAAAATACAAACGGGCGCTTATGCGCCCGTTTGTATCGAACCTAGAAGGTCTTAGTAGTGATAGGCACGTTCACCGTGCTCGGAGGTGTCCAGGCCCTCGCGTTCAGCCTCTTCGCTGGCACGCAGGCCGATGACCAGGTCCACGATCTTGAACAGGATGTAACTGCCGATGCCGCCCCATACAATGGTTACGCCAATGGCTACCGCTTGTGCATAAAGCTGGCTGCCCATGGTCACGCCTTCTTCGTAGCCCACGCCGCCGAAATCAGCGCTCATGAGGATGCCGGTACCGATGGCACCGATCAGGCCGGCTACGCCGTGGATACCGAAGACATCCAGGGAATCGTCATAGCCAAGCTTGACCTTGAGGCTGGTGACCGCCCAGAAAGCGATGACGCTGGCAATGAAGCCCAACACGATGGAGCCGACAGGGCCTAGGAAGCCGCAAGCAGGCGTGATGGCAACCAGGCCTGCAACCGCGCCGGAAACGGCACCCAGCAGCGAAGGCTTGCCCTTGAACAGCCATTCGGCAAATACCCAGCCCAACACTGCGGCGCCAGTGGCCGCCTGGGTGTTGATCAATGCCAAGCCGGCAGTGCCATCGGCAGCCAGTTCACTGCCGACGTTGAAGCCGAACCAGCCTACCCACAGCATGGAAGCGCCTACCATGGTCAGCGTGATGCTGTGCGGAGGCATGGCTTCCTTGCCGTATCCGAGGCGCTTGCCGACGACGATGGCGCCTACCAGCGCTGCAATGCCGGCATTCATGTGAACGACGGTGCCGCCTGCGAAGTCAGCCGCGCCGAGGTCGCCCAGGAAGCCGCCGCCCCATACCATGTGGGCGATCGGGATGTAGATGAATGTCACCCACAATGCGAGGAACGCCAGTACTGCGGAGAATTTCATGCGCTCGGCAAAACCGCCGACAATCAGCGCAGGGGTAATCGCCGCAAAGGTCAATTGGAAGGTGACGAATACATATTCAGGAATGGTGCCGCCATCCAGCAAAGTGTCTGGCGTGATGCCGGACAACAGGGACTTGCTGAACCCGCCGATATAGGCGTTCAGGCTGCCGCCGTCGGTAAAGGCCAGGCTATAGCCGTAGACGACCCAGATCACGGACATCAGCGCCGTCGTCACGAACACTTGGGTTAGGACGGAAACCATGTTCTTGGTGCGAACCAGGCCGCCGTAGAACAAGGCGACGCCGGGAATGATCATCGCTAGCACTAACACAGTGGCGACGATGGTCCAGGCCGTATCGCCGGCGCTGAGCGACAGCACTGCTTCAGCCGTCGTTTCTACCGCTTCTGCGGCAGCGGGTGCAATTTCAGTGGCGACGGCTTCATCGACGATGACAGCTTCTTCTTCAGCAAGCGCAAAGCCGGAAAAACCCAGCGCGCCAACCAGTGCAATCATGGAAAGAATTTTTTTCATATCAAACCCCTTAAAGCGCATCTGTGCCGGTTTCGCCAGTACGGATGCGATAGACTTGTTCCAAGTCGAAGACAAAGATTTTGCCATCACCGATTTTGCCAGTTGTGGCAGATTTTTCGATAACTTCCACTACCTGGTCAAGTAATTCGTCGGCAATCGCAACTTCCAGCTTGACCTTGGGCAAAAAGTCGACAACGTATTCTGCACCACGGTAAAGCTCAGTGTGGCCTTTTTGGCGGCCAAAGCCTTTGACTTCAGTGACGGTGATCCCCTGCACGCCAATGGAAGACAGGGCTTCACGCACTTCGTCAAGCTTGAAGGGCTTGATGATGGCGGATACGAGTTTCATGGTTATCTCCTCTAATAAAAAGCAGAAAGGCAAGGCGATCTGCCTTGCCTTCTATCATGTCTGTCTTCTTAGAAAGTCTTTTGTACGAACAATGTCCAGTTTTCCTTACCGGAAAACACAGGGCCGTAAGTGAATGCACTACGGTCAGCATCGGTGTCGGTGTAGTAACCACCCACTACGATACCGTTATCCCAAGCCTTGCTCAGGCCAAGTTTCCAGTCTGTATAGTCGTATTCGTTAGGGCCATTGCCGAACTCTTGGCGACCAACGTGAGCGATGGCGCTATAGCCACTGTCACCAAATGGGATATCCAGAGTCAAATCGACATAGCTAGCGCCACGACCTTGGAAACCAAATGCAGACTTGCTTGGAGACCAGTTATAACGCAAAGAAACCCACTTGTATGCAAGACCACCGTAGATTTCAGTAGTGTCGGCGTTGTATGTGTTAGGGGCACTATTTCTACGACCTGGGTAGATGTATTGATTCACGCCAACATCATAAGTAATGCCAGTTTCACCGATTTCAGCAGTGTAACCACCGTAGATGTCCCATTCCATGCTTGAGCTATTGTATGCACGATCACCACCTGCACCATCTGCACCGGTGTCTGCTAGCCAGCTGATGCTGGAAGCCCATGAGCCTACATAGAAGCCACTGGAATGTGAGTAATCGATACCACCTTGAATAGCTGGACGATCACCAGATTGGCTGGTACCACGGAAGATGTAGTTGCTTGTGAGGCCGATGTTGTATGTAATGGTGTGAGGGGATGTAGCCTCAGCAGCTTCTTCGGCCATAACGGCGGCAGGTGCTGCAAAAGTGCCAACGATGGCGGCAACTAGAAGCGAATTACGCATGATTTACCCTTTCAAGGTTAAAAATAAAACAGCAACGAAAACTCTGCGTTGGGTAATAAGCAACACCTGTGCCATAAAAACAACATCCATATAAAACAACAGGTTAAGTGGTATTTTTTGGGAATTTTCCCGGTCTGGAATGGTGCATTTCTTGTTTTTTATTTGTAAGTGATTGAGTTTGTTATATTTAATTTGGATTTTTGCAGGTGAAAAACTGCTAAACTGCGGATGTTTTGGGAGGTTTTTACGTAATGAGTACTCCGTTTATTGATGAATTATCAAATAAAATCAAAGAAATATATTCTTCTTTGCCAGCCGATGGCGCAGAGCGCAATTTGCATGCACTATTACAGGGCGCATTCACTAAACTGGAGCTTGTAACGCGTGAGGAGTTTGATATCCAGGCGGAAGTGCTACGCAAGACCCGGGCTCAACTGGCTGATCTGGAAAAGCAATTAGCCGAGATTGAAACGAAGCTGGGGCAGTCTTCCTGAGCATGGCGCTGGCGGTTTTGCATAGCCGTGCCCTGGCCGGTATGGAGGCGCCGGAGGTCGCGGTGGAAGTTCACCTTGCCAACGGCTTGCCGAGCTTCACCATCGTCGGCTTGCCCGAAGCCGAGGTCAAGGAGAGCAAGGACAGGGTGCGTGCCGCCCTGCAAACGGCACAGTTTGAATTCCCGGCCCGCCGGATCACCGTCAACCTGGCGCCTGCAGACCTTCCCAAGGAAAGCGGCCGTTACGATTTACCGATCGCGCTGGGGATTTTGGCTGCCTCCGGGCAAATACCCGCAAAAGGGCTGGATCAATATGAGGTGGCGGGCGAGCTTGCGTTGACCGGCGAACTGCGCCCGATACGCGGTGCATTGGCCATGGCGTACAAGGCCAGGGAAAGCGGCCGTACCTTCATCCTGCCCCAGGAGAGCGCCGCCGAGGCGGCATTGGTGCAAGGCGCTACAGTCCTGCCTGCCGCTAGCCTGCTGCAAGTATGCGCCCATCTGGCAGGCCGTGAGTTGTTGGTGCCGCAACCAGTCAATATCCCGCAAAGCTTTGCAGTCGATGCCGATTTTGCCGAGGTCAAGGGGCAACTGCAGGCCAAGCGAGCATTGGAGATTGCAGCCGCAGGCGGGCACAGTGTGCTGATGTCCGGGCCGCCCGGCACGGGGAAATCCATGTTGGCCTCGCGTTTTGTCGGCTTGTTGCCCGCCATGACGGAGGCCGAGGCGTTGGAATCTGCCGCCATCCAGTCGTTGAGCAAGGGTTTCCGTGCCGGCGATTGGGGCAAGCGGCCTTATCGTGCGCCTCACCACACGGCTTCGGGCGTGGCGCTGGTGGGTGGCGGCGCGATTCCCAAGCCCGGCGAGATATCTTTGGCGCATCACGGAGTCTTGTTCCTGGACGAGCTTGCGGAGTTCGACCGCAAAGTGCTGGAGGTCTTGCGCGAACCCCTGGAATCCGGGCATATCACGGTCTCGCGCGCTGCGCGCCAGGCGGAGTTTCCCGCACGTTTTCAATTGATTGCCGCCATGAATCCGTGCCCATGCGGCTACTTCGGGCACCCCAATGGCAAGTGCCGATGCACGCCGGACCAGATAGCCCGGTATCGTCATCGTCTGTCCGGGCCGTTGCTGGACCGGATCGATATTCATATCCAAGTACCGGCGTTGAGCGAGGATGAATTAATGCATGCGCCGGCAGGAGAGGCGAGCGCCGCGATCAGGTCTAGGGCCGAGGCGGCAAGGCAGCGCCAGCTGGATCGGCAGGGGGTCTGCAACCATTTGCTCACAAGCCCGCAGGTGGACGAGCATTGCCAGCCGGACGAAGCAGGCGGCGCGCTGCTGAAGCAGGCGATCACCCGCCTTGACCTTTCCGCGCGCGCTTTTCACCGCATCCTCAAGGTGGCCCGCACGATTGCCGACCTGGCTGCCAGCGAAGCCGTGCAAAGCACGCATATCGCCGAAGCGGTGCAATACCGCAGGCTGGGGCTGTAGCCGCGGTGGATTTATTGCAAGGTTGGCGCGAAGAGCAGCGCTCCGCGTATTTATACAGGGAGTTGTCCCGGCGCGAGCCGGACAAGGCGCTTGCCGACATGTTTCAGGGCTTGGCTGCAGCCGCCGCTGAGCAGGCTGGAATCTGGGAGGCAAAGCTAGTTGCGGCAGGACATGTGGTGGAAACCTACCGGCCGGATTTGCGAACCAAAGTGGTCGTGTTGCTGCTGCGCAGCCTGGGGCCCAAGCGTATCCGCCCGGTGTTGGCGGCAAGCAAGGTGCGGGGCCTTTCGGCATATGGCGCCAAGAATATTGCATTGTCCTCGCATGCCATGCCGATGCAGGCCAATGAAGTGGGCGGCCGGCACAAGCTGGCTGGCAGCAACGGCGGATTGAGGGCTGCCGTGTTCGGCGTCAATGACGGCCTGGTATCGATTGCCTGCCTGGTGCTGGGGGTGGCGGGGGCGGCAAGCAATGCCTCGGTCATCCTGTTGTCAGGCGTCGCTGGGTTGTTGGCCGGGGCCTTTTCCATGGCGGCGGGCGAATATATTTCCATGCGTTCCCAGCGCGACTTGTTCGAGTACCAAATTGCGTTGGAGCGCGAAGAGCTGGACCTGTACCCGGAGCAGGAAGCAGCAGAGTTGGCGCTGATCTACGAAGCGCGAGGATTGACGCAGGACGAGGCGCGGCAACTCGCCGGCCGGCTGGTGGCTGACAAGGAGCTGGGGCTGGATATCCTGACCAGGGAAGAGCTGGGCCTCAACCCCGACGAATTGGGTTCGCCGTGGATGGCGGCCATATCCTCATTCGCATCGTTTCTGGTCGGGGGCACGATCCCGTTGCTGCCGTGGTTGCTGAATGTTTCATCCCATGCGTTGACGCTGGCGTTTGGCCTGACCGGCGGTGCCCTGTTCCTGGTGGGGGCCTTGCTTGCACTGTTCAGCGGGCGCAACATGATCTACGGCGGCGCGCGCATGCTGCTGATCGGCGCTGCGGCAGGCGGCATGACTTACTGGGTCGGCAGCCTGCTGGGCTCGGGCATACCTGTTTAACGGCAATCAAGAGCGATCCCGGTCAGGCACTGCAGAGGTATGGCAAGGCAACAGCGTCAGGAGAGTCTTATTGGCATGCCAGAATGTTGGGCATGTTATGCGCCATGCCGCTCCTGTTTTATAATCACGCCCTGAATATTCAATCACCTGGCAATTATCCGATTCGCCGGCATTAAGGTTCCGCATGAAACGTTACGAAATGTCCCCCACCGAGGTCTTGCTGCGAGAAATCCTCGCCAAGCGCATCATGATTCTGGATGGCGCGATGGGGACCATGATCCAGCAATACAAGCTGACCGAGGAGGATTACCGCGGCGGCCCGCAAGGGCGTTTTGCCGATTTTGCCGCGCCAGAGGGCGAGCGGGAGCTGTTCGTCAAGGGCAACAACGAGTTACTGACTTTCACCCAGCCGCGAATCATCCAGGAGATACACGAGCAATACCTGGCAGCCGGGGCGGACATTATCGAGACCAATACGTTCGGCGCGACCAGTGTGGCGCAGGAAGACTATTTCATGGCCCACCTGGCCTATGAAATGAACGTCGAGGCCGCCAAGCTGGCGCGTGCGGCGTGCGACAAGTACTCCACGCCGGACAAGCCGCGCTTCGTGGCGGGCGCGCTGGGCCCCACGCCCAAGACCGCCTCCATCTCCCCGGACGTGAACGACCCGGCGGCGCGCAACGTGACGTTCGACCAGCTGGTGGCGGCTTACCATGAGCAGACTCGCGGCCTGGTCGAGGGCGGCGCGGACATCCTGATGGTCGAGACCATCTTTGATACGCTCAACTGCAAGGCGGCCTTGTTCGCGATCGACCAGTATTTCGAGGAAGCCGGCAAGCGCCTGCCGATCATGATTTCCGGCACCGTGACGGATGCTTCCGGGCGCATTCTTTCCGGCCAGACCGTGCCCGCGTTCTGGAACTCCGTGCGCCATGCGCGTCCGCTGACGATAGGCCTCAACTGCGCCCTGGGCGCTGCCCTGATGCGGCCGTATGCCGAAGAGCTGAGCAAGATCGCGGATACCTTCGTCTGCATCTACCCGAACGCGGGCCTGCCCAACCCGATGTCGGACACCGGCTTTGACGAGAAGCCCGCGGATACTTCCGCCTTGCTCAAGGAGTTCGCCGAGAGCGGCTTCGTCAATATTGCCGGCGGCTGCTGCGGCACCACGCCGCCGCATATTGCCGCGATTGCCGAGACGGTCAAGGATATCCCGCCGCGCCGCATCCCGGAAATCCCTGTGGCGACCAGGCTGGCCGGGCTGGAGCCGTTCACGATCGATGAAAACTCCTTGTATGTGAATGTCGGCGAGCGGACCAACGTCACCGGCTCCAAGGCCTTTGCGCGCATGATCCTCAACGAGCAATACGAGGAAGCGCTGGTCGTGGCGCGCCAGCAGGTGGAGAACGGCGCGCAGGTGATCGACATCAACATGGACGAAGGCATGCTGGACGCCATCCATGCCATGACGCACTTCCTCAACCTGGTGGCTTCCGAGCCAGACATCGCCCGCGTGCCCATCATGATCGACTCGTCCAAGTGGGCGGTGATCGAGGCCGGGCTCAAGTGCGTGCAGGGCAAGTCCATCGTCAACTCCATCTCCATGAAGGAGGGCGAGGCCGAGTTCCTGCGCCAGGCCGCGTTGTGCCGCCGCTATGGCGCAGCGGTGATCGTCATGGCGTTCGACGAAGTCGGGCAGGCCGATACTTTCGAGCGCAAGGTCGAGATCTGCAAACGCGCTTACGACTTGCTGGTGGAAAAGCTGGATTTCCCGCCCGAGGATATCATTTTCGACCCTAACATCTTTGCCGTCGCGACCGGCATCGAAGAGCACAACAACTATGCCGTGGACTTCATCAACGCCACGCGCTGGATCAAGGAAAACCTGCCTTATGCGCGCATTTCCGGCGGCGTATCGAACGTGAGCTTCAGTTTCCGCGGCAACGAGGCCGCGCGGGAAGCGATACACACCGTGTTCCTCTATCACGCCATCCAGGCCGGCATGACCATGGGTATCGTCAACGCCGGCATGATAGGCGTGTACGACGACCTCGACCTCGAGCTGCGCGAGCGCGTGGAGGACGTGGTGCTCAACCGCCGCGAGGATGCCACCGAGCGCATGATCGAGTTTGCCGCCACGCTGGCGGCGGGCGGCAAGAAGCAGGAAGCCACGCTGGATTGGCGCGGCACGCCGGAAAGCCCGGTGACGGTGGAAAAGCGCCTGGAATATGCCATGGTGCACGGCATTACCGAATTCATCGTCGCGGATACCGAGGAGGCGCGGCAGAAGGTCATGGATGGTGGCGGACGCCCGATTCACGTTATCGAGGGGCCGCTCATGGACGGCATGAACGTGGTCGGCGACTTGTTCGGCCAGGGCAAGATGTTCCTGCCGCAGGTGGTGAAGTCGGCCCGCGTCATGAAGCAGGCGGTGGCGCACCTGGTGCCGTTCATCGAAGAAGAAAAGCGCGCCGAGGAAGCGCGCACGGGCATCGTGTCCAAGCCCAAGGGCAAGATGGTGATCGCCACCGTCAAGGGCGACGTGCACGACATCGGCAAGAATATCGTCTCGGTGGTGTTGCAGTGCAACAACTTCGAGGTAGTCAACATGGGCGTGATGGTGCCTTGCGCGGAGATCCTGGAGCAGGCAAAAGCCACAGGGGCAGATATCATCGGCCTTTCCGGCCTGATTACGCCTTCGCTAGAGGAAATGGCCTACGTGGCGCGGGAAATGCAGCGCGACCCGTATTTCCACGGACTCAAGATGCCGTTGCTGATCGGCGGAGCGACCACTTCGCGCGCGCATACCGCGGTCAAGATCGCGCCGCACTACGACGGCCCGGTGATTTACGTGCCGGACGCCTCGCGTTCGGTCTCCGTGATGCAATCCTTGCTGACGCCGGAGCAGCGCGACAGCTATATCGCCGAGCTGGAACAGGATTACGAGCGGGTGCGCACCCAGCATGCCAACAAAAAGGGCACGCCGATGCTCAGCCTGGCCGAGGCCAGGGCCAACAAGGCCAGGCTCGATTTCACCGGCGAATATGCCCCGGTCAAACCCAAGTTCATCGGGCGCCGCGTATTCAAGAATATCGATTTAGCCACCATCGCCCAATATATCGACTGGGGCCCGTTCTTCCAGACCTGGGACCTGGCGGGGCCTTATCCCGCCATCCTCAAGGATGAGGTTGTGGGAGAAGCGGCGACCAAATTATTCGCCGAAGGCCAGGCCATGCTCAAAAAGATCATCGACGGCCGCTGGCTTACGGCCAGCGGCGTAATCGCCCTGTTGCCGGCCAATACCGTCAATGACGACGATATCGAGATTTACACGGACGACACCCGCACCCAGGTAGCGTTCACTTACTACGGCATGCGCCAGCAGACGCAGAAGCCGGTGGTGAACGGCGAGCAGCGGCCCAACCAGTGCCTGGCGGATTTCATCGCGCCCAAGGACAGCGGCATTGCCGACTACATCGGCATGTTCGCCGTGACGGGCGGGCTGGGCATCGAGAAATACGAACAGCGTTTCGAGGCGGAGCATGACGATTACAGCAGCATCATGCTGAAGTCGCTGGCCGACCGCTTGGCGGAAGCGTTTGCCGAATACCTGCATGAGCGCGTGCGCAAGGACTTGTGGGGCTATGCGCCCGGGGAGGCATTGGGCAACGAGGCGCTCATCAAGGAGCAGTACCGCGGCATCCGTCCGGCGCCCGGGTATCCTGCGTGCCCTGACCACACCGTCAAGCCTGACATGTTCAACCTGATGAAATGCGAGGAAGTAGGCATACAACTTACCGATTCGTTTGCCATGATGCCGGGCGCCGCGGTTTCCGGTTTCTATTTCGCTCACCCGGAATCGAAGTATTTCAGCGTCGACAAGATCGGCGAGGACCAACTGCTGGACATGGCCAAGCGGCGCGGATTGCCGCGCGAATACCTGGAACGCTGGCTGGCGCCGAATTTGTCGTAAGCTTACGATGCTGCCGCTTTGCTACAATCAACCCTGATTCGAAAGTTTATTTAGCGTTATGCATATCCATATTCTCGGTATTTGTGGCACCTTCATGGGCGGCATCGCGGTGCTGGCGAAGGCGGCCGGGCATCGCGTGACCGGCTGCGACGCCAATGTCTACCCGCCCATGAGCACGCAGCTCGAGGCACAGGACATAGAACTGATCGAAGGCTTCGGCCCGGAACAGGTTTCCCTCAACCCCGACATCTACGTCGTGGGCAATGTGGTGGCGCGCGGCAACCCGTTGATGGAGGAAATTCTCAACCGCGGCCTGCCCTACATCTCCGGCCCGCAATGGCTGGCGGAAAACATCCTCTACGCCAGGCAAGGCGAGCAGGCAAAGTGGGTGCTTGCTGTTGCAGGTACGCACGGCAAGACCACGACCACTTCCATGCTGGCATGGATACTGGAATATGCCGGGCTTGCGCCTGGCTTCCTGATTGGCGGCGTGCCGGAGAATTTCGGCGTATCCGCGCGGCTGCCCGGCGTGCCGCGCCAGGACGACAAGAGCATCTCGCCGTTTTTCGTGATCGAGGCGGATGAATACGACACGGCGTTTTTCGACAAGCGTTCCAAGTTCGTGCACTACCGTCCGCGCACGGTTATCCTCAACAACCTCGAGTTCGACCATGCCGACATTTTTGCCGACCTGCATGCGATAGAAACCCAGTTCCATCACCTGGTGCGCACCGTTCCCAGCAATGGCCTGGTGGTGGCGAACGGCAAGGAAGACAGCCTCAAGCGCGTGATCAAGCGCGGATGCTGGACGCCAGCGGAATATTTCGGTACCGATTGGCAGGCGGCGGATGTCGATGCGGAAGGCAGCTTCACTGTGCGCTTCAAGGGCAAGGCGCAAGGCCGCGTGCAATGGCAATTATTGGGCGAGCATAACCGCATGAACGCGCTGGCTGCGCTGGCCGCGGCCCGGCATGCCGGGGTCGCCATCGATGCCGGGATAGAAGCCTTGTCCCAGTTCAGGAACGTCAAGCGCCGCATGGAGGTGCGGGGCGTGGCGAACGGCATCACGGTTTATGACGATTTTGCCCACCATCCCACGGCGATCGCCACCACGGTGGCCGGCTTGCGCGACAAGGTCGGCAAGGCGCGCATTCTTGCCGTGCTGGAGCCGCGTTCCAACACCATGAAGCTGGGCGTGATGAAGGATGCATTGCCCGGCAGCTTGGCCGACGCGGACCTGGTGTTTTGCTATGGCGAGCATTTGGGCTGGGATGCGGCAGCGGCCTTGCAGCCGATCCAGCACAAGGCGGCGGCGTTCGACAGCATGCCGGTGCTGATCGAGGCGATCGCCGCCGAGGCGCAGCCGGGCGACCATATCCTGGTCATGAGCAACGGCGGCTTTGGCGGCATTCATGAACGCTTGCTGGAGAGGCTGGCCTAGTGAAGCTGCAAGGCCTGAAAGAGATGGGCGTCCTCGGCTGGGCCTTGCTGCTTTCGGCCGTGTTTCACGTCATCCTGATTCTTTCAGTCAATTTCGAGGCGCCCGACCTCAAGTTCCTCAAGGACAAAATCCCGCCGCTGGAGGTGGTTTTGGTCAATGCCAAGACCGAGTCCAAGCCGAAGAAGGCCGATGCCCTGGCGCAGGCCAACCTCGATAAGGGCGGAAATACCGACCAGGACAGGCAGATGAAGACTGCCCTGCCGCCGCCGAGGAAAAAGAAGACCGAGGTGGCTCCCAAGCAGGCGGTAGAAGCCTCGGCCGCCTCGCGGCCGGGCGAGGAAAAGCAGGAACAGACCCAGCAGGACAAGGTGGCGGAACTGGAGCGCCAGGCGCAGGAGCTCATGACACAGCTCAAGGAGCAGAAAAAGCTGGAGTCCGCGCCTGCGCAAAGCGCTGCGACTTCAACGCCCGACCACGGCCAGCAGCAGGATGCTCCCAAAAACCTCAATGCACGCGACCTGATTGCCAGCAGCATGGATATTGCTCGGCTGGAAGCGCAGATCGCCAAGCAGCAGGATGAATACCAGAAGCGGCCCAAGCGCAAGGAGTTGGGCGGACGCACGCAGGAATACCGCTTTGCCACTTATGTCGAGGCATGGCGGCAGAAGGTGGAGAAAATCGGCAACCTCAATTATCCCGAGGCGGCCAAGGAGCAAAAGCTTTACGGCAAGTTGCAGCTGTCGGTCGATATTCGTGCGGACGGCTCCATAGACAAAATCCAGATCACGCGCAGCTCAGGCCACAAGATACTCGATGACGCGGCCAAAAGGATCGTGGAGCTGGCGGCGCCTTATGCGGCGTTCCCCGAGGATATCCGCAAGGAGTACGACATCATCGGCATTACCCGTACCTGGACCTTCACCAAGGAAGACAGCCTGGCGACCCAGTGAGCGCTTAACGATCTCTGTTACCGGAGACCTTGTCCTGTCATGGCAATGGCAAACCGTCATCCCGGCCCCAGAGCCGGGATCCCGTGGCGCTGAGGAATGGGCCAGGCGGCAGGGCATGGGGCGAGATACCGGGTCAAGCCCGGTATGACAAGGGGCCGGTATGATGAGGGGGCTGGTATGTTGCGGTGCCATGCATGCCTCATGATAAAGATCGTGAACAGGCTCTAAGAGCGAATAAACAAATCCGGCATAGCTATCTTTCTACTAAGAGCGGCTCACAACACCCAGGAAAGCGATCCTGACTAGCCGCTCTAAATGCCCATGAAAACGTGCTCGCCCTGATCAAGCCGGACGGAAATCGCTTTCTTCAATGCGGCGCTACTGCCTTGGTCCAGCGCCTGCGGCAGACTCTCGCGCTTGGCTTCCCCCCATATCGGGTTGGGAAAGTGGCGGTCGCGCTTGAAACGGGGAATTACATGCCAATGCACGTGCGGCGTCATGTTGCCGAGGCTGGCGAGGTTGATCTTGTCCGGGCGCATGACTTCACGCACGGCTTCTTCCACCGCAAACACGACCAGCATGAGATGCTCGCGGTCCGTGGGCCTGAGGTCGCTCATTTCTTTGACGTGGCGGTTGAGGATGACGCGGCAAAACCCCGGGTAATCCTGGTCTTCCACGCGCACGACCCTGCAGAGCTCGTCCTGCCAGAGGATTTCGCCTCCGGCGGTGGTACAGAGTTCACAATTCTTGTGGAAGGGCATTGTTCTGGTCATGAGGGGTTGTGAGACTTAAAATATTGGCACGTTTAATGCTGAGTGTTTGTATGGATATGATATTCAATGTGAAACTTTGTGCCCGCGTGCACAGTCATGCATTGGATTCGTTTTGGCCGCAAGTCGGCGGCTGCAGGTATTTTCAGGGATTATAAATCAGGATGTCCAGATTTCTGCCGGGCAAGCGCTTGGGCTTGCTGTTGATCATCATGGCTGCATTGCTGACCGTCGCTTACGCTTTCAGGCTGGAAGCCATCGCATGGCACTTGTGGGGCACGCAGCAGGTCAAGCACGATACATTGGGCCTTAAGAATTACACCGTCGAACATGAGGCGATCGAAATACCAGGAGTCGGGTCGGACCTTTCCGATTTGAGCTATAACCACGAAACCCATACCCTGTTCACCGTTTCCAACCAGCAGCCCTTAATTGTCGAATTATCCCTCACGGGCGAAGTGCTGCGTACAATCCATGTCAAGGGCATCAAGGACATGGAGGGTATCGCCCATATCGGCGGCAACCGCTTCGCCCTGCTCAACGAGGCCAAGCATAGCCTGGTGATTGCCGACATTCACGCCGGCGTGGACAAACTGGATGTCAGCAGGTCGCCTTCCCTCACGCTTGCGATGTATGCCCATGACAACAAGGGATTCGAGGGTATCGTCTGGGACAAGGAGCGCCAGCGCTTGCTGGTGGCAAAGGAACGTTCCCCCAAGCGCGTGATTGCCATTCATGGCTTCGTCGACGCATTGCCTGGCCAGCCCGTGGCTATCCATATCGAGAAACTGCAGGAGACCGCTTCCTGCGGCCTGAGGGATTTATCCGCAGTGACCTATGACGCCAGCACGGGGCATGTCCTGCTGTTGAGCGACGACTCGCGCATGGTGGCGGAATACGACGCCGAAGGCAAAATGCTGGATACGCTGGCGCTGTGGCGCGGTTTCCAGGGCCTTTCCCGCAGCGTGCCGCAGGCTGAAGGTTTGGCCATCGGGCCGGACAAGCGCATTTACGTGATCAGCGAGCCCAACCTGTTTTATGTTTTCAAGCCGGGCTCCGCCGGCAGAAAGTCTACGATTTAGCTTGAGGATTTAGCCTGGGCCGCGAATTGCGCAAAGCCCTGGAGGAATTTCCCCAGCTCATCCTTATGGCGCTGGTCAGTCAGGTTGCCTTGATCGTCAAACGCCTCATGGGCGCGAGAGAGAAGCAGCTTCCCACCATTCCAGTATTGGACGCCGAGCTGGCGTAGCACAGTCAGCCAGGCATTTTGCGCCAACATGGTGCCGAAGCCCGATGGCGTGGCGCCAACCACGGCAAAAGCGCGCCCCTGAAAGACCTTGGGAATGTCCGCGGGCGGGCGCGACAGCCAGTCGACCGCGTTCTTCAACACGCCGGGAATGCTGCCGTTGTATTCAGGCGTGGCAATAATGACGCCGTCGCTGGCGATGATCTTTTGCTTCAATGCCGTCACGGCTTCCGGGATGCCGGATTGCTCTTCCAGGTCGCCGTCGTAAAGCGGTATGCCGTGCAAGGTGGCAATTTCAAGCTCGATACCTTCTGGCGCCAGCGTTTTGGCGGCGTTCAACAACGCCGTGTTGAATGATTGTTTGCGTAAACTGCCGGAAATCCCGAGTAGCTTTGCCATACCAGTCTCCTATGAGGTTGTGCTTTTCTGTCAGGCATTGCCTTTCATCACGAGTTCCCCATATTGCTCGGGTGAAATCGTGCCGCCCATGGAGGCCACCTTGGCGAGATACTTCGGCTGCAGGACATCCTGCACGACGTCAAGGCGCTTCCATTGAGGCGTCGGCGTGACGCAGCCCGGCTGCGGAACGTAAGGGGAGGTCTGCACGCGCTGGTGCTTGTGGATATAGCGCGGGCAATTGACGAAGATTTCCTCGATCTTGACTCTCACGACTAGTTCGGCTTCCTGGTATTCCGCAAGCAAGGGGTCGTCCGGCGTAATGCTGGCAGTGCCATGGACGCGGATGCGGTGCGGGGTTTCAAAGTCGATGAACAGCATGCCTATCTTGGGATTGAGCGAGAGATTGCCCATGGAGAGATACATGCTGTTGCCGTCCAGGCTGGGGAACGCCAATGTCGTGTCGTCCAGTATTTTCACAAACCCGGGCTGGCCGCCCTTGTGGGAGCAAGTGGGGAAGCCGCGGTGATCTATGGTGGAAAGGAAAAAGAAATCGCGGCTGCCGATAAAGGCAGCATGCTCTTCCGGGATGCTGGGCAGCACGATCAGGTCGCGCACCCGGTCCGCCATCGCTACCCCGTCGAATTGTTCCTGCCATTGCCTATGCTGCTCTCCGTAGAACTCGCCCATGTTCACCTCCTCCATTACTTTGTATTTACTGACCTGTATAGCGTCATGGTAGGGACAGTTCTTTCCATGAGTCAAGAGTCCTTGCCTGATAAATTGGCGCTCATATAAAATGAGAAATATTCTCATTAGCTGATGGTCAAATGGAAACGCTTCCGGATTCGCAGCAACAAATGCTGGGCACGCTGTATACCGAGCATCACGGCTGGTTGCAGGGTTGGCTGCGCAAGAGGCTGGGCTGCGTATTCGAGGCGGCAGACTTGGCGCAAGATACCTTCGTGCGGATCGCCTTGCAGCGCGAGCTGGAAAACCTGCGCGAGCCGCGTGCCTACCTCACCACCGTCGCGCATGGGCTCATGGTCAACCAGTTGCGCAGGCGCAAGCTGGAGCAGGCCTATCTCGCAGCCTTGGCGCAGGCGCCCGCCCATGAGATCCCCTCGCCAGAGGCGCAGGCCATGCTGCTGGAAACCTTGCTCGAAATCGACGCCCTGCTGGACGGCCTGCCTGGCAAGGTACGCATGGCTTTCCTCATGGTGCAGCTGGAAGGCGCCTCGCATGCCGACATTGCGCGCCGCCTCGACGTCTCGGTAAGCTCGGTGCGCAAATACATCATGCGGGCATTGGCGCATTGCCTGTCGGTAGACACGCCATCGGCCTGACGTTATCCATGACAAATACTTCCCTATCCTCCGAACAAGCGGCGTTACAGGCGGCGATCACCTGGTATGCCCAGTTGAGTTCGGGCGAGGCAAGCGAGGCTGACCATATCGCATGGCAAGCCTGGCGCGACCAAAGCACTGACCACGAAACCGCTTGGCAGCAGGTGGAACGTATCACCGAAAAATTCGAGCGTGTGCCGGCCCAGCTTGGCATCGCCACACTCACCCCGCAAAAGCGCCTGGAACGCCGCAAGGCGCTCAAGCAGCTCGCAGTGCTGATTGCCGTGGGCGGCGCGGGCTGGCAGGCCTATCGGGAGTTGCCGTGGCAAAGCTGGAATGCCGATATCCGTACCGCGGTTGGCGAACAGCGCACGTTGGCGTTGGCTGACGGCAGCCTATTGGTCGTCAATACCGATTCCGCACTGGACGTGGCGTTCGATGCCCGGCAGCGCCTGATTCGCCTGCACAGCGGCGAAATCATGGTCGATACCGGCCAGGAAGCCGAGCCATACCGGCCTTTTGTCGTACAGACCAGCGAAGGGCTGCTGACTGCCTTGGGCACGAAATTCAGCGTGCGCCAGACCGATGGCGGTACCTTGCTCAGCGTGATGGCGCATGCCGTCAAGGTCGAGCCGCAGTCCGTGCCTGGGCAGGCTTATACCGTCAGCGAAGGCATGGCCAGCCTGTTTTCTGCCCATGGGCAAATCACACTGGGCCCGTTGTCGCCACAAGCGTCGAGCTGGGCCGATGGGTTTATCTATGCCGACAACCTGCCCTTGCCGCAATTCATCGCAGAACTGCAACGCTACCGCAAAGGCTGGCTGCGCTTGGCTCCTGAATTGCATGAGTTGAAGATTTCCGGCTCTTTCCCGGTCAAGGATACCGATGCCGTATTGCACAGCATTGCCAGGACCCTACCGGTCAATATCACCATGTTCACCCGCTACATCGTATTGCTGGAACCTCGCGCAACATAAAGCCTGACCTCTGGTTCGGGCAAGCCCGCCAAAATAATTTTCATTTTCGATTGTCACTTTTCGATTTTCGTTTGGCAAAGCAGATAGAGACGTTTAATCACTATCCAGGGAGCATCATGCCAAGAGAAAACAAAACCCATCCATTCAAGCGCAGCACTATTGCCTTGCTGTTGCAGGCCAGCATTGCAACAGGCGCATTGATGCCGATGCATATGACACATGCCGCCGAAGCGGCTGCGGCGGAAGCAAAAACCTACGCTATCGCAGCCGGCCCTCTGGGCGCTGCGCTTTCCAGGTTCGCCACCCAGGCTGGCGTACTACTTTCGTTCGATCCTGTCACGACGAAAGGCAAAACTACTTCGGGATTGAACGGTAGTTATTCCGTGAGGGAAGGCTTCGAGCTTTTGTTGCAAGGCAGCGGGCTGTCCGTGAGGCAGGAGAGCGATGGCGGTTATTCTTTGACGATAGCGCAGAAGCCCAAGGCTAGTGCAGAAAGCACTCTACCCGAAGTGAGCGTCAAGGCAAGGCGGGAGGAATTGCTCAGTACAACCGAGGGCACGCGCAGTTATGCTGTGTTTGGGCCGGTTGATACCGCTACTCGTCTGCCATTGACGCTGCGAGAAACACCGCAAAGCATCAGTATCATGACGCGCCAGCGTATAGAGGATGAGAATCTACGCAGTGTTGAAAGCGTGTTGGACCGTGCCCCGGGCATTTCAATCCAGAATGTCGGGACCAGCCGATTCTCCATTAATTCCCGCGGCTATGCGATCGACAATTATCAATTGGATGGTGTATTGACCGCCACTGACATTGTGTCGCAGAACATTCCACAAGCTCAGTCTGATCTTGTTATTTATGACCGTGTGGAAATACTGCGTGGCGCAACCGCATTGCTGACGGGAGCAGGCGACCCGTCAGGCACGATCAATCTGGTGCGCAAGAAACCTACTCATGACTTCCAGGGTTATGCCAGTCTGGGATTGGGCAATTGGGATCGTTACCGGGGAGAGCTGGATGTATCAGGGCCTTTAAACGATAGCGCCAGCTTGCGTGGACGCCTTGTGGCTGCCTATGAGAAAGGTGGTACCCATATTGATTATTACGATACTAAAAAGACAGTGCTCTATGGAGTGCTGGAAGCGGATATTACGGAGCGCACGTTGATAAGAGCTGGGTTGGATTACCAAAAATCCGATCCGCAAGGACAATCGCCGGCAGGATTGCCCCTGTTTTACAGCGACGGAACACGAACCAATTTTTCACCATCCGACAATGCAGCCTCGCGTTGGAGCAAAAATGAGATCGAGGTTTATAACGCTTTTCTCAACCTCGAGCATCAATTTGGTAATGATTGGAAATTAAAGCTATCTGCCAATCATTTGTATGGCGAGCGGGATTTCTCCTTGGCATACGCCAGCTGGGGATTTCCCAATCAGGCAACTGGCAATGGCGTGAGGCTCTACGGTGGTCTCGGGAGTGCAGTCCAGCGGCAGACAGGATTTGATGCGCATATACAGGGGCCGTTTGAACTTTGGGGGCGTCAGCAGGAGTTTGTATTGGGCTTCAACTGGTCGGAATTCGATAATCAGCATGAGCCCATGCGGGGTGCTGGCATTGAGGGGCGCAATATCAATATTTACACCTGGAATAATGAAACTGCCGGGCCGACCATTACTGGACAAAAATTGATGGATTACGACGGTTGGCAGAAGCAGTATGGCACTTATGGCATGTTGCGTTTAAAACCCTGGGATAATATTTCATTCATCGTAGGCGCGCGTATTAACAATTACGAGTACCAGCTCTCGCAGATTTATACCAATCCTGCATCTGCGGCAAACAATCGCATTACCAACATGCAAGAAACAGGGGTGGTTACGCCTTATGCTGGTATTGTCTATGACTTCAATCGTATCCATTCCGGATACGTGAGTTATACCAATATCTTCAAGCCGCAAAGCGTGCGCGACCGCAATGGCGCAGTTCTCGACCCTCGCGAGGGAGATAACTATGAAGTCGGCCTAAAGAGCGAATTCTTCAGCGGTAAGCTGAATAGTGCGGTTTCGCTGTATGAAATTCGTCAAGACAACCTGTCTGAAGCTGATCCAGGACAAACGGTACCAGGCACCTCTCCGGTCCAGGCTGCCTATCGTGCGGTGAGCGGGGCTAAAACGCGAGGCGTTGATATTGAGCTTAACGGTGCACTGATACCTGGCTGGCAATTAAGCGCCAGTTATAACTACAGTATTACCAAAGATGCTGACTGCGAACTTATACGCACCATTTTTCCTCGTCAGATGGCCAAAGTCTGGACTAGTTACCGTTTGCCTGGCATATGGAACAAACTTAGCCTTGGCGGTGGTGTGAATTGGCAGAGTCGGATTTACTACACGGCCACTTCTTCAGGGTTTGCGCTGAAAGGCGAGCAGGAGTCCTATGCCGTGGTTAACCTGATGGCCAGGTACGATATCAGTAAGCAGCTTTCCGCGACATTGAACGTCAATAATTTATTCGACAAAGAGTATCTGCAAGGATTGGATACAACGTTCCACACCGGCATTTATGCGCCGACGCGCAATGCCTGGCTAAGCTTGCGCTATAACTTCTGAAGCTGATTATGGAACCTGGCTTAGAATATGAACAAGTCCTTGATGCTGCAATGCTCATCAGGCTTGTTCCTCAACAGCATCAAGAGTTGATCAACGCAGCGAGATTTCGCAAAGGTGCGGGCAAAGGCAGCGAGGAGTGGCCGAATCCCAGAGCATAGCGAATCACTTCCCGTTTGACTGGGCCGTGATGATTGGCGGCCCTGAGCCCCAGGTTGCGCAGCAGGCGCAAGGGCGCGCTATCGTTGCTGAAGCCGTAGCTGAAAGCGTCCATGGCGCGCTGCATGACGAGGTTGGCGAGCTTGCGCTGGCGTTCGTAGCCTTGCAGGCGTGGCAATGAAGCAAGGTCGCCGTCTTCCTGCCAGGCTTGCTGCAGAATCTCGTTGAGCACGGCGGCATCCTGAAATCCGAGGTTCACACCCTGGCCTGCCAGTGGATGAATGGTGTGGGCGGCGTCGCCGATCAGCGCGACGCCCTGGCGCGCATAAGCCTGTGCATGGCTGCGCGCGAGCGGGAAACTGCCGCGTTGCACCAATCCCGTGATCTCGGGCAATGCGGCGGGGAAGTGCTGGCGGAACGCGTCCAGCAGCGCATCGTCGTCCAGCGTCAACAGCCGGCGTACCTCGCTCGGGCGGTGGTACCAGACCAGCGAGGCATAGTCCCCAGGCAGGGGCAGCAGCGATTGCGGCCCGTCGGGGGTGAAGCGCTGCCAGGTGATGTCGCGTTCGCCGCCTTGGATGCCGACGGTAGCGACCAGCGCATGCATGGGGTATTGCCGGCTGTCCAATGCAATACCAGCAGCCTTGCGCACTTGAGAGTTGGCGCCGTCGGCACCGATGAGGAGTCTTGCCTCGAAGGCCTGGCCGCTTTTCAGGCGGATGTGGCTGCCTTCGGGCCGATAGGCAATCTGATCGATTTCGTCCGGGCACAGTAAGATGACGTTGTCATAACCTTGAAGCGCCTCCAGGCAGGCCAGCTGCACCAGCCTGTTCTCGACGATATGGCCGAGCCAGGGCGCATCGACTTCCGCGGCATCAAACAAGGTGCCCTGGTCCCGGCGGTTTTCCCAGACCTGCATGCGCTTGAACGGCGCAGTGCGCATGGCTTGTATCGCCGGCCATGCGTGGGATTGCTCAAGAAAGCCGATAGAGGCGGGGCTCAGGGCCGACACGCGCAAATCGGGGGGGCTGGAAGCGTCAAAAGGAGCAGGTGGATGGTTTTCCAGCAGGGCGATCCGCATGCCGCTGGGCGCGAGCCTGGCAGCTAGTGCGCTGCCTATCATGCCGCCGCCGACGATGAATAGGTCGACTTTTTGCGGGTAGTTCACTTCGGCCACTATATCACTCATCATGCTTCTGCTTCGGGTGGATGCGGACCAGGATGATGCGCGGGCCGTTCATTTTCTTGACGACGATGTCGAATTGCTCGAAGGCGATGCTCTCGCCCTCCTTGGGGATGTAGCCCAGCTTGGATAGCACCAGCCCGCCGACGGAATCGACTTCGTCGTCGTTCTCGATCTCGATGCCCAGGGCGCGTTCCAGCGTGAAGATAGGCAGGCTGCCCTTGCCGATCAGCGTGCTGTCGTCGAGCTTGGTCCAGTCGTTCTGGCTCTGGCGGAACTCGTCGCGGATCTCGCCGACCAGGGCCCCCAGCATGTTGTCCAGGGTGATGAAGCCCTGGGGTTCCTGTCCCTTGCGGCCGACGATGGCGAAGTGGCTGGCCTTGCCCTCGCGGAAGCGGCGGAACAGTTCTATCGCAGGCAGGTCGGGAGCGACAAACGGGGCAGGGTGCACAAAGCGGCTCAGGTCCTGCAGTTCGTCCTCTTCGAACTTGGCGAGGAACAGGCTCTTGAGGTGGATGACGCCCTTGACCTTGCCGTCCTGCTCCACGAAAGGATAACGGCTGTAGCGGTGCTGGGAGATGATTTCCAGGTTTTCCTCGAAGCTGTTTTTTGCTGACAGGGAAATGGCCTCGTTGAAGGGCCGCATGAGGTCGGCGACTTCCAGGTCGCTGAAATCCAGCGTATGGGCGAGGATGTTCCATTCGTCCTTGGTGAGCTCTTCCGAGGCACGGCTGCTGCGCAGGATCAGCTTCAGCTCGTCGGCCGAATAATGGGCGTCGCTGGCATGGCCGGTGCTGAGGCCGAACTTGCGCAATATCCAGTTGGAGCTGGCATTGAGCAGCCAGATGGCGGGATACATGACCCAGTAGAAAACATACAGGGGCGCGGCCGTCCATAGGCCGACCGTTTCCGACTGACGTATCGCCATGGATTTGGGGGCGAGCTCTCCCAGCACGATATGCAGGTAGGAGATGGTGAAGAAGGCGACCACGAATGAGATGCCGTGCACGAGTTCGGGGGCGGTGACGCCAACGCTGAACAGCAAGGGCTCCAGCAATTGGGCGAACGCCGGTTCGCCTACCCAGCCGAGGCCTAGCGAGGCCAGCGTAATACCCAACTGGCAGGCGGACAGGTAGGCGTCGAGCTGGCCATGAACCTTGGCGAGGATGCGGCCGCGCCAGCCGTGGGTCTTGGCAATCGCCTTGACGCGGGTTTGCCGGAGTTTGACCAGCCCGAACTCGGCCGCCACGAAGAAGCCGTTGAGCAGGACCAGGAAGAATGCGAGCAGGATGAGTAGAAGGTTGCTTTCCATGATGGTGGAATGTTAGAAACTGACTCCTGCTTGTTGCGCCTGGTTGTCGGCATGGTAGGAGGAACGCACCATGGGGCCGCAGGCGGCATGGGTGAAGCCCATGGCGAGCGCTTGCTGCTCGAATTCGGCAAAGCGCTGCGGCGTGACGAAGCGCTTGACCGGCAGGTGGTGCGGGCTAGGCTGCAGATACTGGCCCAGGGTGAGCATGGTGACGTTATGCGCGCGCAGGTCGCGCATCACTTCCAGGATTTCCTCGTCGGTTTCGCCCAACCCTAGCATCAAGCCGGACTTGGTCGGCACTTCCGGGTGCAGCTCGCCGAACTCCTTGAGCAAATCCAGCGAGTTCTGGTAGTCGGAGCCGGGCCGTGCTTCCTTGTAGAGTCGCGGCACGGTTTCCAGGTTGTGGTTCATGACGTCTGGTGGCGCGGCCTTGAGGATATTGATGGCGCGATCCAGGCGGCCGCGGAAGTCGGGCACCAGGATTTCCACCTTGATATTGGGTGAGTGGGTGCGCACTGATGCGATGCAGTCGACAAAATGCTGGGCGCCGCCGTCGCGCAAGTCGTCGCGATCGACGCTGGTGATGACGACATACTTGAGGCGCATCTGGGCGATAGTGCGGCCCAGGTTCTCCGGTTCGTTGGCATCGGGCGGCAGCGGTTTGCCGTGCGATACGTCGCAGAACGGGCAGCGGCGCGTACAGATGTCGCCAAGGATCATGAAGGTGGCGGTGCCGCCGCTGAAGCATTCGCCGATATTGGGGCACGATGCTTCTTCACAGACAGTATGCAGGTTGTTCTCGCGCAGCACTTGCTTGATTTCGCGGAAACGTGCGCTATCCGGCACTTTCATGCGTATCCATTCCGGCTTGCGCATGGCCGGCATGGGAATGATCTTGATCGGAATGCGCGCCATCTTCTCGGCGCTGGTTTCCTTCACGCCCGCGACCTTGCGTGGCGGCGGGACGATGCGTTCGGTAATTTCTGTCATAAGGTGTTCTCGGTCAGGCAATCAGTATAGCCTAACTGTGATGTCAATTTATCAAGCAGCTTTTGTGCCGCCGCCTCGGGTGCCAGGCATATTCCCAGGTCGCGGGCCTGGGTGACCTGCAGGCCCTGGTAGCCGCAAGGGTCGATGGCGAGGAACGGGGCCAGGTCCATGTCGATATTCAGCGCCAGGCCGTGATAGCTGCGCTGGTTCTTCAGGCGCAGGCCGAGAGAGGCAATCTTGGCGCCGTTGACGTATACGCCGGGTGCATCAGCCTGCGCCACTGCCGTGACGCCGTGCTCTGCGAGCAGGCCGATGATACTGTCTTCCATCGCGCTGACCAGCGAGCGGACAGTGAGACCGCGGCGCTTGAGGTCGAGCAAGACATAGATGACGACCTGGCCCGGGCCATGGTAGGTGATCTTGCCGCCCCTATCCACCTCGATCAATGGAATGTCGTCCCGGCTCGGCGGACGCACGGCCTTGCGGTTCAAGCCCAGGGTGTAGACGGGGGCGTGCTCGGTGAGCCAGAATTCATCATTGCTGTATTCGGTCCTGGACTGTGTGTAGGCCTGCATGGCCTGCCAAGTGGCGAGGTAATCGGTGCGGCCCAGTGTACGGATGACCAAAGGCCGGTTCATGCGCTCATGCTGCATGGGGTATCGCTGCCGCCGTCATCAAAGTACGTATTTCACCTTGGGGTGCGATGTGAGCGAGCGGTAGATGTCGTCCAGCTGCGGCTTGGAGTGCACGAGCACGGTACAGGTCAGGCTGACGTATTTGCCGCCGGTGCTGGCCCGCATCTCGATGCGCGTGGCGTCGAAATCCGGCAGGTGCTGCTGGATCACGGCCAGGATCAGGTTGGCGAATTCCTCGTGCGCCTCGCCCATCACCTTGATAGGGAAGTCGCAGGGAAATTCGATCAGCGTTTCCTGATCATCGGGTTTGTTGTCATTGCGCTCATTTGCCATATTGCTTACCTCGCAGGCCTCATTACTTGGTTCTTGAATGCCTGGTACAGCACATGCATGCGCTTGAATACCGGGCCGGGCTTGCCGTCATTGACCGCCACGCCGTCCAGCGCGACTACGGCAAGCACTTCCTTCGTGGACGAGGTGAGCCAGATTTCATCCGCCGCGCGCAATTGCGCTTCGCTCACCGGGCCGACCTTGGTCGGCATGCCGTTTGCCTGAGCGAGCTCCAGCACCACGTCATAGGTGATGCCGGGGAGCATGAACTGGTTCTTGGGCGGGGCCAGCAATACGCCTTCTTTCACGATAAAGATATTGCTGCTGCTGCCTTCGGTGAGATAGCCGTCTCGCAGCATCAGGGTTTCCGCCACGCCGTGATCCACGGCTTCCTGCCGCAACAATACGTTGGCAAGCAGGGAGATGGCTTTTATATTGCAGCGCTGCCAGCGAATATCAAGTGCCGTGATCGCGCTCACGCCGGATTCCACTAGCTCGGGCGATGGCGTCACCAGGGGCATGCTCATCGCCAACACGGTCGGGCTGACTTCCGGCTGTGGAAATGCCTGGTCGCGAGGTGCGACGCCGCGCGTGACCTGGATATAGAGCGATTGGTCGGTCAGTCCGGCATTGGCGGCGACCAGGCGCGTGCAGACGTCATGCCATCCGGCCGTATCGAGCGGGTTGCGGATACGGACCGCTTCCAGGCTCTGGGCCAGCCGGGCGAGGTGTTCGTCAAGGCGGAACGGCTGGCCGGAATAGACCGGGACGACTTCATACACGCCATCGCCAAAGATAAAGCCACGGTCCAGCACCGGGACCGTGGCCTGAGCCAATGGCAGGAATGAGCCGTTGAGGTAGACGGTTTCATCCATGCGCTGCGGGATTACTCGAACCAGAGCTTGATCGTGTCCAGCAGGCGGCCGAAGATGCCGGCCACTTCCACGCCCTTGGCGGCGACCAGCTTGTGCTCGGCAATCACTTTATCATCCAGGATGAACTGGATGGTGCCCACCTGCTGTCCGGCGCTTACCGGGGCCACCAAAGGCTGCTGGCTGACCACCTTGGCCTTGACGCGGGCATATTCGCCCTTGGGCAGGGTGATGGAGACATTCCTGGCCACGGTGGCCACGACGTTGTTCTCTGCGCCCTTCCATACCTTGAGGCTGCTGACTTCCGCGCCGCGCTTGTACACCAGCTTGGATTCGTAGAACTGGAAGCCGTAGTTGAGCAGCTTCTGGCTCTCGGTCGCACGCGCGGAATCGGACGGGGCGCCAAGCACGACCGAGATCATGCGGGTGTCGCCGCGCTTGGCCGAGGTGACCAGGCAGTAGCCCGCGCTCTTGGTATGGCCGGTCTTCATGCCGTCAACGTAAGGGTCCAGCCACAGCAGGCGGTTGCGATTAGGCTGGCTGATCTTGTTATAGGTGTATTCCTTCATGGAATACAGGCGCTTGTACTGGTCGGGGAAGTCGCGGATCAACGCGGCCGCGAGCAAGGCCAGGTCATGCGCGGTGGTGTAATGCTGCGGGTCGGGCAGGCCGGTGGCGTTGACGTAATGGGTCTCTCGCATGCCCAGGCGCGCGGCTTCCTTGTTCATGAGTTCGGCAAAGCCCTCCTCGGAGCCGGCAATGCCTTCGGCCAGCGTGATGGAGGCATCGTTGCCGGACTGAATGATCATGCCGTGCAGCAGTTCATCGACAGTTACGGGTTTGTTGGGCTCGATGAACATCTTGGAACCCTCGACCTTCCAGGCCTTGACGCTGACCGGAAGGGTCTGCGTCAGGGTCAGGTGGCCGTTCTTGATGGCCTTGAAGGCCAGGTAGGCCGTCATGATCTTGGTGAGCGAAGCCGGCTCGACACGGGAGCTGCCATCCTGTTCCGCAATCACGCGCTCGCTGTTGAAGTCATAGAGCTGGTAGGACTTGACGGCCAGCGCCGGGGGTTGGGGGATGTCTGCCGCTTGCGCCGTCAGGGCATTGGTCACAAAGGCGGTCACTGCAGCGATGAGGATCGCTGGCTTGCGGATGGAAAGATAGGACATAGAATCTCTTTAACTCAATGATTTAGGGTTCAAGCCGGTAGCCAACAAACTCACTGGTATACCACGATCGCGTTGGTATTGAGTGTCTGCTTGATTTTTGCCGCCGCTGCCTCGGCCTGCTGGCGGCTGCTATATGGCCCGAGGCGAACGCGATAAGTTCCGGCATTATACCAATTCTCTACCTGGACATTGTTCGCGAGCTGGTTTTGCTGCAAGGTCTCGACCAGCCGGTCGCCGTTGGCCTTGACCGAGAAGGCGCCAACCTGCACATAGGCGCCGGTGATCGGCTGGTTGGTGACGGTTTCATTCATGGCGTTGGTGAGGCTGCCGTTGCCTGCCTCCGCAGCGGCAGGCTTGGCCTGTTGCTCGACAGTGGCCCCGGCTGGGTTTGAGATCGGCCTGCCATTTTCGTCCAGCGCCTCCACATCGACGATGCCGCTGCCTTTTTCGACCAGGCGCAGCTTATAGGCTGCGGCGTAGGAAAGGTCGATCAGCCGGTTGTCATGGAACGGGCCGCGGTCATTGATGCGCACGATGACGGAGCGGCCGTTCTCCGGGTTGGTGACGCGTACGTAGCTCGGCAGCGGCAGAATGGTATGCGCGCCGGTCATGGCGTACATGTCATAGACTTCGCCGCTGGAAGTCTTTTGTCCGTGGTAGCGCTTGCCATACCAGGAAGCGATGCCGCGTTGCTTGTAAGGAGTGTGTTCCGTCAGCGGGGTGTAGCGGCGGCCCAGCGCGCTGTACGGGCGCATGGCGCGCGGCAGCGGCGTTTCGGCGCGTGGCTTGGCATCCGGAATGCTGTCGATGTCGGCGGGCGGGTTGTCGCCAGGGCCGTCATCCAGGTAGTAGCCGCCTTTCTTGGGCGCGGACTGTGTCGTCGGGGCAGGCTTGCCCGCATCCGGTTTGACGCTGGTGCCGCCGCCGCAGGCCACCAGAGTGAGGGCAATCATGCCAGGAATCAGGTTGCGTATCAGTTTCATGGGGTCTGCAGGCCTGAATACTCTAAGGCCCGTCTCGCTCCTTTCTTTCCTAAGAGGTAACAAGCTTTTTGTGCGTATGAATACTCATGAGTATGCCAAAACCGACCAGCAAGGTGACCAAAGAGGTGCCGCCGTAGCTGATGAGCGGTAAGGGCACGCCCACTACCGGCAGGATGCCGCTGACCATGCCGATGTTGACAAACACATAAGTGAAGAAGGTCAATGTAATGCTGCCTGCCAGCAAGCGGCTGAACGTGCCTTGCGCCTGTGCCGCGATCACGAGGCCGCGGCCGATGATGACGGTGAACAGCAGGATCAGCAAGACGTTGCCGAGCAGGCCGAACTCTTCGCCGAACACCGCGAAAATGAAGTCGGTGGTGCGTTCTGGCAGGAAATCGAGCTGCGACTGGGTGCCGTTGAGCCAGCCCTTGCCGGCGAGGCCGCCGGAGCCGAGCGCAATGCTGGCCTGGATGGTATGGTAGCCGGCGCCTAATGGGTCCTGGTACGGATCGAAAAGGATTTCAATGCGCCGCCGCTGGTAATCATGCAGCATGGACCAGAGAATGGGGGCCATGACGGCCACGCTGACCGCCGCGCCGATCAGGATGCGCCAGCTCAAGCCGGCCAGGAACAGGACATAGAAGCCGGAGGCGGCGATCATCAGCGAGGTGCCGAGGTCGGGCTGCTTCATGATCAGGCCGACCGGGATCGCAAGCAGCACGGCGCCAATGACATGGTCCTTGAACGTTGCGGCTGATTCGCGGCGGGAAAAATACCAGGCCAGCAGCATGGGCACGGCGATTTTCATCAGTTCCGAAGGCTGTATCTTGGCGACGCCGATATGCAGCCAGCGCCTGGCGCCGTGGCTGATCTCGCCGAATAGCGCAACGCTGATCAGCAGCAGCACGCCCAGCACATAGGCGGGCAAGGCGATACGTTCCAGTATCTGGGGGGAGATATTGGCGGCGATCCACATCAGGCTGAGCGCTACCGTGATGTTGACCAGCTGGTTGCTGATCTTGCTCATGCTCTGCCCGGAAGCGCTATAGAGGACGCACAGGGCAAGCACGATGGTGACGATCAGGCAGCTCATCAGGAAGCCGTCGATATGCTTCACCAGGCGTTTCATCAATTTACTCATCATGGCTGTGGGCCTCCGGAGTGACGGGCGCGCCCACGCTGGCATCTTCCACGGCTGGTTTTTCCGATGGGGGCTCCTTGCCCAGCAAGTAGTAATCCATCACGCGCCGCGCGATCGGCCCGGCGGTGGAGCCGCCATGGCGGCCGTTTTCCACGATCACGGCAATCGCGATCTTGGGGTCTTCCGCCGGTGCGTAGGTGATGAACAACGCGTGGTCCAGGTGCCGCTCGTGCATCCTGCTTTCATTGTACTTCTCATTCTGCTTGATCCCGACCACCTGGGCAGTGCCGGTCTTGGATGCCATGAGGTATTGGCTGTCGGCTCCCAGCCGTGCCGCGGTACCGCCCGGCAGGGTGACGTCCATCATGCCTTGTTTCACGATCTCGATATTTTTCGGGTTGAGCGCAACCTGGTCGACGACTTCGGGCGAAATGGAGTGGACATGGCCGCCCTTGCTCTCCTGGATCGCAGCGACCAGGTGCGGCTTCATGGCCTTGCCGTTGTTGGCGAGAATGGCGGTTGCCTGCGCCAATTGCATGGGGGTCGCGAGCATATAACCCTGGCCGATGCCGACAATCACGGTTTCGCCCGGGAACCATTTCTGCTTGAAGCGCCGGCCTTTCCATTCCGGGGTCGGCAGCAGGCCGCTCATCTCACCCTTGATGTCGATGCCGGACGGCTTGCCGAAGCCGAAGTGGCTGACGAACGAAGCGAGCCTTTCTATGCCCAGCTCCATGGCCAGCCCGTAAAAGAACGTGTCGCAGGAGACCGCAATGGCCTTGCGCATATCCACGGTGCCATGGCCGCTGGGCTTCCAGTCGCGGTAACGGTGTGTATTGCCCGGCAATGTGAAAAAGCCCGGGTCGCTGATGCTGAACGGGGGTGCGCGTTTTCCCGCTTCGAGCCCGGCCATGGCGACGAACGGCTTGAAGGTGGAACCCGGAGGGTAGACGCCGCGTAACGGACGGTTGATCAAGGGCTTGTCCAGCGATTCGTTGAGTTCTTTCCAGCTTTCGCTATCGATGCCGTCGACGAAAAGATTGGGGTCGTAACCGGGCTGGCTGACGTATGCGAGCACTTCCCCCGTGCTGGGCTCGATCGCCACCAGGGCGCCGCGGTAGTCGCCGAACGCTTCTTCGGCGATGCGCTGCAATTTGCTGTCCACGGAGAGGATCAGGTTATTGCCCGGGATGGGCGGGGTGCTGGATAGCACGCGCACTGCATGGCCGCCCGCGTCGATTTCCACTTGCTGGAAACCGGTGATGCCGTGCAGCTGCGACTCGTAATACTGCTCCAAGCCGCTCTTGCCGATATGGTCCGAGCCCTTGTAGTTCGAGAGGTCGCCGGACTCCTTGAGGTTCTCCAGGTCGCGGTCGTTGATGCGGCCTATGTAGCCGATGATGTGGGAGCCTGACTTGCCTTGCGGATATTGGCGGAACAGGCGGGAGCGGATCTCCACTCCCGGGAGGCGGAAGCGATGGACGGCGATCTTGGCTGCTTCATCCTCATTGAGGTGCGTACGGATGGGCACGCTCTCGAAACTATGGGTCTGGGCGCGCAGCTTCTTGAAGCGCTTGCGGTCATTGGTGCTGACTTCGATCAGTTTCGCCAGTTCATCGATGGTTTCTTCCACGGTGTTGGCGACCTTGGCCGGCGTGATTTCCAATGTGTACACAAAGGAGTTCTGCGCCAGCACCACCCCGTTCCGGTCCAGGATCAGCCCGCGGTTGGGCACGATGGGAACCAGAGAAATGCGGTTGTTCTCGGCCATGGTCTGGTAATGGTCGTACTTCGCGTATTGCAGGTAGACGAAGCGGCCGATGAGGATGCCGAAGCACGTGATGACCAGCAATGCGCCGGCCGCCAGCCGCGCACGGAAATCGTGCTGCTCCTTCTGGTAGTTCTTGAGTTCTGAACGGCGGGATCTCATGGGCAGGGATCAGGCCTGGTTGGAGCGGCTGTCGATACGAAGGCGCGAGAAGATGACGAACTGCCAAAGCAGGATGCCGCTGACGCTGGGCAGGAAATATTGCCAGCCTGGCAGTTCTCCGCCTGCGAACAGCTTGAGCACGAGCGTAATGACTTGGGTAAATAGCAATAATAGGAATACATAACCGGCTTGCTGCCAGATATTGAACAATGCCAGGCGTCGCTGATAAGCCACTGCGAAATACGACGTGATGGAGTAGGCGAGTGCAAACTGACCAAACAGTCCGCCCGAGATCAGGTCCATGAGCAATCCTGCAAACCAGGCGGTGCCGATGTTGCACAGATGCGGCGCCCTCAGGGTCCAGTACAGTACGGTCACCAGGAGGAACTCGGGACGTACCGTCAGCAGGCTGCCGGACCATGGCAGGATTTGCAGTATCAATGCCAGCAGCAACGACAGGTATACAGGTTTGAAGCTAGTTGTTGACATGGCGTTTTGGCGGCGTTGTTTTTTTGGGGGCAGGCTTGGCCTTCACTGTATTGCTGTCCGCCGGGCGTTCGGCCTGGGGTATGCTGACCAACAGGAGCTGCCTGTGGTGTTCGATGCCTGCAAGAGGCTTGCCGATAATATGGGCAAATGGCGAGTCGGCATTGGTATCCACCTGGACGACTTCCGCGACGGCGAGTCCTGGAGGGTAGATGCCGTCAATGCCGGAGGTGACCAACTTGTCGCCTGCCCGGATATCGACATTGGCTGGCAGCGAAGGCAATTCCACCGTGGCATTGCGGCCTTGTCCGAATGCGATTGCACGCAGGCCGTTGCGCTCGACCTGCACTGGGATGGAGAGCTCCTTGTCGGTAATGAGCGTTACCTCGCTGCTGAAGGGGTAAACGCGCGTGACTTGCCCGATCACGCCATTCTCATCAATTGCCGCTTGGCCTGCCACGATGCTCTGGCGCGATCCCAGGTTGACGACGACTTTGTGGCTGAATGGATCGCGCCCCATATGTAATATCTCGGCGAGGCGGGCTGGCTGGCTGGAAAGCTGGGCGGCTCCCAGCAAGCTGCGCAGGCGCTCGTTTTCAGACGCCAGCGCCTTGAATCGCTGCAGTTCCGCTGCATGTTCCAGGGCCTGGTGGCGCAAGCGGGTGTTCTCTTCGGTGAGCGTGGTCTGCGTATGCAGGTATGCGCTCACATCCTGGGCGAGATTGAGCGGTGCGTTGGCAATGATCTGCAAGGGATGCAGCAGCGCGATGAATCCCTGGCGGACTTCCACAAGGTAGTTCAGTCGTGCGTCCGTGGCAATCAATACCAGGGAAAGCACGGAGAAGAAGAATAAGCGCGCCGTAGGGCTCGGGCCGCGAACAAAGAAGCCAGTGTGGTGTTGGTGTTCTAAGGCGCGTGGCATGAGGAATGTGTGATGGTTGTCTGGTCTAGTGTGCTAGTGATGTTCCGGAACCTGCGAAGCTCCTGATGATAAAAAACAGGCCATCGTGACATGGCCTGATTCTGTTCTCATGATAACGCAATTTACTCGTAGGCAAACACATTGCCCAGCTTGTCCATTTCTTCCAGCGCACGGCCACAGCCGCGGGCGACACAGCTCAATGGATCTTCCGCCACGATCACTGGAAGGCCGGTTTCTTCCAGCAGCAGGCGGTCGAGGTCGCGCAGCAATGCGCCGCCGCCGGTCAGCACCATGCCCTTTTCGGCGATGTCGGCGCCGAGCTCAGGCGGCGTTTGCTCCAATGCCGACTTCACTGCGCCGACAATCGCGTTGAGCGGTTCGGTCAATGCCTCGAGGATTTCATTGCTGGAGATGGTGAACTTGCGCGGCAGACCTTCAGCCAGGTTGCGGCCGGTCACTTCCAGCTCAAGCACCTCGGAGCCTGGGAATGCGGAGCCGATCTGCTTCTTGATCAATTCCGCAGTAGGTTCGGAAATCTGCATGCCGTAATTGCGGCGGATGTAGTCGATGATAGCCTGGTCGAACTTGTCGCCGCCGACGCGCTCGGATTTCGCATAGACAATGCCGCCCAGCGAGATCACGCCGACCTCGGTGGTGCCGCCGCCGATGTCCACCACCATGGAGCCTGTGGCTTCCGCGACCGGCATGTTGGCGCCGATCGCCGCCGCCATCGGTTCCTCGATCAAGTAAACCTGGCGCGCGCCGGCCATCTCGGCAGATTCCTTGATCGCGCGGCGCTCCACCTGGGTGGAGCCGACGGGAACACAGATAATGATGCGGGGATTGGGGCTGAACAGGCGGGATTCGTGAATCTTGCGGATAAAGTACTTGAGCATCTGCTCGGTGATGGTGAAATCGGCAATCACGCCATCCTTCATCGGGCGGATCGCCGTGATGTTGGCCGGCGCGCGGCCCAGCATGCGCTTGGCTTCCAGGCCGACCGCCAGCAAGGTTTTCTTGCCGGTGGGGCCGCCTTCCTGGCGAATCGCCACCACGGATGGCTCGTCGAGGACGATACCCTTGCCACGTACGTAAATCAGGGTGTTTGCTGTGCCAAGGTCAATGGCGAGATCGTTAGAAAAGTAACTGTTTAAAAGACCGAACATTATTTGTATCCTGACGAGCTGCCGCAGGCTGTGTGGGCCTTATGTCGCGGCTGAAGATGTGCGTAAAATCAAGGTATAATACCTGATATCTCCTAGAAATTTAAGATTTGGATTGGATAAATGTCACTCAACACACATGACGTCAAAAGGATCGCGCACCTGGCGCGGATCGCCGTCAGCGAGGAAGAGGCCGAAGCGACCCTGGTCAAGCTTTCCGGAATTCTTGGCCTGATCGAGGAAATGCAGGCGGTGGATACCAGCGGCATCGCCCCCATGTCCCACTCTCAGGACGTGACCCAGCGCCTGCGCGAGGACGTGGTCACCGAAAGCGACCAGCGAGAATTGCTGCAATCCATCGCGCCTGCCGTCGAGAACGGCCTCTACCTTGTTCCCAAAGTCATCGAATAAGTCCTGTCATGATCAATCATAGTTTGAAGCACCTGGCCGGCATGCTGGCCAGCAGGGAGATTTCCAGTGTCGAGCTGACGCAGGAATACCTCAACCGCATCGCGCGTCTCAACCCCGAGATCAATGCCTATATCACAGTCAATCCCGAGTTGAGCCTGGCCCAGGCCAAGGCGGCCGACCAGCGTATCGCCCATGGCGACGCAGGTCCGTTGACCGGCATCCCGGTCGCGCAGAAAGACATTTTCTGTGCCAAGGGCTGGAAGACCACCTGTGGCTCCAAGATGCTGGAAACCTTTATTGCCCCTTACGACGCAGGCGTCGTCGAGCGCTTCAATGCCGCCGGCGCCGTCAACCTGGGCAAGACCAATATGGACGAGTTCGCGATGGGTTCTTCCAACGAGACTTCCTATTTCGGCAAGGTGCAGAACCCGTGGGACAGGACGCGGGTCCCGGGCGGCAGTTCTGGCGGCAGCGCGGCTGCGGTGGCGGCGCGCCTCTGCGCTGCGGCGACAGGTACGGATACCGGCGGCTCGATTCGCCAGCCCGCGTCATTGTGCGGCCTTTCCGGCCTCAAGCCTACCTACGGCCTGGCTTCCCGCTACGGCATGATCGCGTTTGCCTCCAGCCTGGACCAGGCCGGCCCCATGGCGCATTCGTCCGAGGACATGGCGCTGATGATGAATGTGATGACCGGTTTCGACGAGCGGGATTCCACCAGCCTGCAGCGCGAGAAGGAAGACTATACCCGCGAGCTGGGCAAGTCGCTGGCAGGCCTCAGGATAGGCTTGCCCAAGGAATATTTCGCGGAAGGCCTGGACGCCGGCGTGGCGAAGGTGATCGAGGCGGCGGTGGACGAATACCGCAAGCTGGGCGCGGAGATCGTCGAGGTCAGCCTACCCAATACCATGCTGTCCATCCCTGTCTATTACGTGCTCGCACCGGCCGAGGCCTCCAGCAACCTGTCGCGCTATGACGGCGTGCGTTTCGGCCACCGTGCCGCCGAGTACGACGACCTCATGGACATGTACTGCAAGAGCCGCGCGGAAGGCTTTGGCGCGGAGGTGAAGCGCCGCATCCTGATCGGCACTTATGTGCTGAGCGCGGGCTACTACGACGCCTACTACCTCAAGGCGCAGCAGATACGCCGGCTGATCGCCGAGGATTTTGCGCGCGCCTTCGAGCAATGCGACCTGATCCTGGGCCCGACGGCGCCTTCCACCGCGTTCAAGTCCGGCGAGAAGGCGGATGACCCGGTCGCGATGTACCTGCAGGATATCTATACCATCGCCGTCAACCTCGCCGGGTTGCCGGGCATGAGCATCCCTGCCGGTTTTGCGCCTGCTGCAGACGGCACGGAGCTGCCCGTGGGCCTGCAGATCATCGGCAACTATTTCGACGAAGCGCGCATGCTCAATGCCGGGCATGCCTATCAACAAGTCACAGACTGGCACATCCGCATGCCGGAAGGAATTGCATAATGAGTAGTTGGGAAGTCGTCATCGGGCTGGAGACGCACGTCCAGCTCAATACCAAATCCAAGATTTTCTCCGGCAGCAGCACTGCGTTCGGCGCGGAGCCCAATACCCAGGCCAACGTGGTCGACATCGCCTTGCCCGGCGTATTGCCCGTGCTCAACAGGGAGGCCGTGCAATGCGCCATCCGCTTCGGCCTGGCGGTGAATGCCGAGATTGCGCCGCGTTCGGTGTTTGCGCGCAAGAATTACTTCTACCCCGACCTGCCCAAGGGCTACCAGATCAGCCAGTATGAACTGCCGGTGGTCGGCAAGGGTTCGCTGACGATCCAGGTCGGCGATAGCGAGAAAACCGTCAACATCACGCGTGCCCATCTTGAGGAAGACGCAGGCAAGTCCGTGCATGGCGCGAGCCCGGGCCAATCCGGCATCGACCTCAACCGTGCGGGGACGCCCTTGCTGGAAATCGTCACCGAGCCGGACATGCGTTCCGCCGCCGAGGCCGTGGCCTATGCGCGCAAGCTGCACGAGCTGGTGCAGTGGATCAATATCTGCGACGGCAATATGCAGGAAGGCAGTTTCCGCTGCGACGTCAACGTTTCCGTGCGCCGCAAGGGAGAGGAAAAGTTAGGCACGCGCCGCGAGATCAAGAACCTCAACTCCTTCCGCTTCATGCAGCAGGCGATCGAGTACGAAACCCGCTGGCAGATCGAAACGCTGGAAGACGGCGGCAAGATCGAGCAGGCGACGGTGCTGTTCAACCCCGATACCGGCGAGACCCGCGCCATGCGCAGCAAGGAAGAAGCCAACGACTACCGCTATTTCCCCGATCCCGACCTGTTGCCGTTGGCGATCTCGGCTGAAGACATCGACGCCATCCGCGGTACCTTGCCTGAATTGCCATCGGCAATGAAGGCGCGCTTCGAGCGCGACCACGGCTTGTCGGCCTACGATGCCTCTGCACTGACCGCTTCGCGCGGCGTGGCGGATTACTTCACTGCGGCATTGACCGAGTTCGGCGGCGAAGCCAAGCTGGTAGCCAACTGGGTGATGGGCGGCGTGAGTGCCAAGCTGAACGAAGAAGGCCGCGAGATTGCCGATGCGCCCGTATCGCCGGTCCTGCTTGCAGGCTTGCTGAAGCGGATTGCCGATAACACCATCTCCAGCAAGATCGCCAAGGATGTATTCGAGGCGATGTGGGCAGGCGAAGGCGACGCGGACGCCATCATCGAGCGCAAGGGCCTGAAGCAGGTGACCGATAGCGGTGCGATCGAGGCTATCGTGGACGAGGTGCTGGCCGCCAACGCCGCCATGGTGGAGGAATTCCGCGCCGGCAAGGAAAAGGCGTTCAACGCCTTGGTGGGCCAAACCATGAAGGCTTCCAAGGGCAAGGCGAACCCTGCCCAGGTCAATGAAATCCTCAAGCGCAAGCTCGCAGGCTAACGCAATCTAGGTTTAGTGTGCCGGGCTGGCGCCCTCGCCAGCCGGTACGCCTGTCTTCAATTCAATAAAACGCTTCTTGTCGTTTTCGAAGCGCAAGCGCATGGTCTCCATATGGTGTTTGCGCTCTGCGATTTGCTCATCTATCTTGCCGATGTCGAGCAAGGCGGCCTTGAAATCCTTCTTGAAGTCCTTCGGCACCGGCTGACCGCGCTTGATGTAGCCGGCTTCTAGATTCTTGAGTTCCTGCAGGCGCGCCGTGACGCTGAGCTTGCGCTGTTCCAGTCCTTCCAGCATGGCCTGGTCCATTTGCAGGTTGCGGTCGCGGGCGAGGTCGATCTCTTGCTCCGAGCTGTAGACTGCCTGCAAGGTCCTGTCCCGCCTGGCTTGTTCGCTATCTTTACCGGGGGGGGCTGATGCTGCGCTGTTTGCCGTGTCGGTTTGCGGCATGCCGCGCGGGCTGATATTGCTTTCCTTGCCCGAATATTGCGGTGGCAGGGTATCTCCATAATGGGTAGTGCCTTGCTCGTCCACCCACTTCATGATCTTGCCGCTGGGCTGCTTGGATTCCGTAGCTGCCCATACTGTGCTGGCGTTCAGCGTCAATAGCAGGTATGCCATGACATTCGCAGGCAGATGCAATCTGCGTATCATGCCTTTCCTCCCTTGTGGAATAATCGTAATTATTTTTTGCTAACTATCGCATGATTTTGCGCCGGATTATACCCTTTGCCAAAACATGGGAATTCTTCAGTCGGAGATCACGGCAGTGATCTGCTGCCACTGCGCAAGCTTGTGTTCCTTCTTGATCGAGGCATTGGCAGGGCTGGTGGAAGGCAGCCTGTGGTAATGCAGGTGGGCCGGAATTATTTGCCGCTTGAGCACATGGCGGCGAAACGCCTGCTCGGCCTTGCTGCCGTTGAAAAAAATGTGGCGGATGTGGGGAAACTGCGCAAACAGGGCGCTGAAATCATTGGCGACGATGGAGGCTTCCTCGATGTCGCCGTCCAGGCTGCTGATGCGTATGCACTCCTTGAGCACATCCCATATGCCGATATGCTGCTGGTTCAGCAGCCTTAACCTTTCATGGTATCCGGTCTCGGGCGGAATGTTGAAGATATGGGCGATGAACGGCCAGAACAGGTTCTGCGGATGGGCGTAGTAAGCCTGCATTTCCAGTGACCGTTTGCCGGGCATGGAGCCCAGTATCAATACCCGGCAAGCTGGGGTGACGGCTGGAGGAAAGCTATGAATTAGCATATGCCGCCGAGGCTTTACTTAGAGCGGTTAACAAAACCCAGCGCAGCGGTCCTGGCCAGCCGCGCTGCCGCAGGCAGTACAAGTCGTACGGCAAGGCAGCGCAACAATGCCAGGAGAGTTTTGTTAGCTGCGCTTAATCTATTCAACACCATATGCGCTGCGGTATGCGGCAATGGCAGGGCGGTATGCTGCCAACTCGCTGCTTTGGTCCAGGTACTCGATCAGGTCACGCAGGTTGGCGATGCTGATCACGGGCAATTGGTGCTGCTGCTCGACTTCCTGCACGGCTGATAGCGCGCCCAGGCCGCGCTCCTGGCGGTCGAGCGCAATCGCGACGCCGCACGGCGTGGCGCCGCTGGCGGTGATGATGTTGACCGATTCGCGCACCGAGGTGCCGGCCGAGATCACGTCGTCCACAATCAGCACCCTGCCTTGCAGGGAAGCGCCTACAATGGTGCCGCCTTCGCCATGGTCCTTGGCTTCCTTGCGGTTGAAGGCATAAGGCACGTTGCGGCCTTGCCTTGCCAGGGCGATCACGATGCTGGCGGCCAGGGTGATGCCCTTGTAGGCCGGCCCGAACAGCATGTCGAACTGCACGCCGGAGCGCACGATGGCGGCGGCGTAGAATTCGCCCAGGCGCATCAGGCTTTCGCCGTCGTTGAACAGGCCCGCATTGAAGAAGTAGGGGCTGAGACGTCCGGCCTTGGTGGTGAACTCGCCGAAACGTAATACCTGCTTTTGGATGGCGAATTGGATAAAATCTTGCGTTGAATCTGACATGATGAGTGAAGAAAGGTTGTAGTGTTGCGTATTATATCCCTGAATCTCAATGGCATCCGTTCCGCTGCCAGCAAAGGCTTTTATCCGTGGATGCAGCAACAGCAGGCCGATATCGTCTGCTTGCAGGAGCTGAAGGCGCAGGAAGCCGACATGACGGCGGAAATGCTGCAACCCGAAGGTTATTACGGCTATTTCCATTACGCCGACAAGAAAGGATACAGCGGTGTGGGCATTTACTCGCGGCAGAAGGCCGATGCGGTGATCGTGGGCCTGGGCATTGCCGATATCGATAGCGAAGGCCGCTACCTGGAGGCGCGCTACGGCAACCTGAGCGTAGTGTCGCTTTACCTGCCTTCCGGTTCCAGCGGGGAAGAGCGGCAGGCATTCAAATTCAGCGTCATGGAGCGATTCATGCCGCACCTAGAGTCATTGATCCGCGATGGCCGCGACGTCGTCATCTGCGGCGACTGGAATATCGCCCACCAGGAGGCCGATCTCAAGAATTGGCGCGGCAACCGCAAGAACTCGGGCTTCCTGCCGGAAGAGCGCGCCTGGCTCACGGATTTGTTCGGCCGCATCGGCTGGGTGGATGTTTACCGCTTGCTGCATCCGGATACCACCGATGCCTGCTACACCTGGTGGAGCAACCGCGGGCAGGCGTGGGCGAAGAATGTCGGGTGGCGTATCGATTACCAAGTAGCGACGCCGGCATTGGCGGCCCGGGCGGTAAGCGCCTCGATATACAAGGATGCGCGCTTCAGCGACCATGCGCCGCTTACTGTTGATTACCGGTAGTCACGACAAGTCAGGATACAAAATGATCAAGCAAGGCTGGGGGGCTACCCTCAAGGCCGTGGTAAGCGGGCGCATGCTGGTGGCGCTGATGATGGGGTTCGCGTCGGGATTGCCCCTGCTCCTGACCGGTTCCACCATGCAGGCCTGGCTCAAGGAGTCAGGCGTCGATCTCGCCATGATAGGCGCAGCGGCGATGATAGGCCTGCCGTATACGCTCAAGTTCCTATGGGCGCCGCTGTTCGACCGTTACACCATCCCGCTGTTCGGGCGGCGGCGCGGCTGGCTGGCTCTGAGTCAATTGGCGTTGGTGTTCGCCTTGCTGGCCTTGAGTATGAGCGACCCGGCCAGCAGCTTGTGGGGCGTGGCGCTCGCTGCATTGCTGGTGACCTTTTTCTCGGCGTCGCAGGATATCGTCATTGATGCCTATCGCCGTGAAAGCCTGTCGGACCAGGAGCTGGGCCTGGGTTCCGCCATGTTCGTCAACGGCTACCGCGTCGGCATGCTGCTCGCGGGCGGCGGCGGCCTGATCCTCGCCGACCTGCTGACGTTCCCCAAGATGTACCAGCTGATGGCCCTGTTCATGGGCTTGTGCATCCTGGTGACGCTGTTCTCGCCCGAGCCCAGAGAGGCGGCAGGCAGCCCACGCACCTTGCGCGAAGCCGTGGTGGAGCCGTTCCTGGAATTCTTCAAGCGGCCAGAGGCCATCACCATCCTGGCCTTCATCCTGCTCTACAAGCTGGGCGATACCCTGGCTTCTGCCATCAATGTGCCGTTCTATCTCGACCTGGGTTTCAGCAAGAGCGAGATCGGCGCTATCGCCAAACTGTTCGGCTTCTGGGCTACGCTGATAGGCGGCACCCTGGGCGGCATCTGGATATTGCGCATCGGCCTGTATCGTTCCCTCTGGCTGTTCGGCTTCCTGCAAATGGCATCGACTTTCGGCTTTGTGCTGCTGGCGCAGGTGGGATACAACCTGCCCATGCTGACCGGCGTCATCGCGGTGGAAAACTTTACCGGCGGCCTGGGCACCGCTGCTTTCGTCGGCTTCATGGGCGCCATGACCGACAGGCGATTCACGGCAACCCAGTATGCCTTGCTGTCCAGCCTCATGGGCGTGCCGCGCGTGATTCTCTCCACGCCGACGGGATGGATGGCGGGGGAAATGGGCTGGACCATGTTCTTCCTCTTGTGCACCGTGCTTGCCATACCCGGTTTGCTCATGATCCGGCGCTTCAGGGGCTGGGAGCCGCATGCCTGAACTCAGCCTCTTCGCTGCCCTGCTGGTCGGCCTGTTGGGCGGCGGGCATTGCGCGGGCATGTGCGGCGGCATCGTGGGTGCGGTAAGTATGAGCATGCCGGGCAGCCGCCCGCAATGGCGCTTGCTGCTGGCCTATAACCTCGGGCGCATCGGCAGCTACGGCGTCGCCGGGGCGATTGCCGGGGCCGTAGGGGCCAGCAGTTTCTTTCTGCAACACCTCCTGCCGGTCGGCAAGGTGCTGTATGCACTGGCGAATATCATATTGATTTTGCTGGGCCTGTACCTTGCCAATCTCTGGCATGGCGTGATTGCCTTGGAGCGTATTGGCGCGGTGTTGTGGAAGCGGCTGCAGCCGTTCAGCAAGCGTTGGCTGCCGGTACGCAATATTGCCCAGGCGGGCATGCTGGGCGCGATCTGGGGCTGGCTGCCTTGCGGACTCGTCTATAGCGTGCTGATTGCCGCTCTGGCGACAGGCAGTCCGGTGCAAGGCGGATTGCTGATGCTGGCTTTTGGGATGGGAACATTGCCCACCCTGCTGGCGATGGGCATGGCTGCAGTGCGCCTAAAGGCGTGGTTGCAGCAGCTATGGATCCGGCGTATCAGTGGGCTGACCGTGTTGTTGTTTGGCGTGCTTGGCTTGGTGCGTCTCTGGTTTTGAATCTGTAACTCAGGATTGGGATTCAATAACTAATCGGCCAGCCAGCCTGTTCAAAACGGTAGATGGCCAGGCTGCCCAGCAGGTTGGGCATGAAGCTGACGGTATCGCCTTCGTTGATGACAATACGGTCGGTGATGCGGATATTCATCTTCGCGCACAGCGCCTCGAAGTCGTCGATGGTGCACAGGTGGAGGTTGGGCGTGTTGTACCACTGGTGCGGGATATTGTCCGATACCGGCATATGTCCCGCCATGAGCTGGATGCGGTGGCGCCAGTAGCCGAAATTGGGGAAGGTGATGATGCCCTGCTTGCCCACGCGCAGCATTTCGCGCAGCACGCCCTCGGTGTTGACCATGGCCTGCAGGGTCTGGGATAGGATGACGTAGTCGAACGACAGGGAGTCAAAGCCCGCCAGTCCGGCTTCAAGGTCCATCTGGATCACATTCACGCCATGCCCGATGCAGGCGAGCACGTTATTGTCGTCCTTGTCCACGCCGTAGCCCTTGACTTCAAGCTTCTCGCGCAGGAAGGACAATAGGGAACCGTTGCCGCAACCCAGGTCTAGTACCTTGGACTGGGGCTGTATCCATTTTGCGATTAACGCAAAGTCATGACGATTTTCTGCTTCTCTCACAATTTCCGTTGTACTCATGAGCTGGCTCCTGTATCGATTTTGGCGAGATAGGCGCGCAGAATCTGGTGGTAGTGCGGGTCGGGCATCAGGAATGCGTCATGCCCATGCGCGGCGGTGACTTCCGCATAGCTGACGCTCAATTCGTTGTCCAGCAGGGCCTTGACGATCTCGCGCGAACGGGCAGGCGAGAAGCGCCAGTCACTGGTGAACGACACGACCAGGAAGTCCGCCTTGGCCTTGGCGAGCGCCAGACTGAGGTCGCCGCCATGCGCAAAGGCCGGGTCGAAGTAATCGAGCGCCTTGGTCATGCGCAGGTAGCTGTTGGCGTCGAACGCGGTGGCAAACTTGTCGCCCTGGTAGCGCAGGTAGGATTCCATCTCGAACTCTACCTCGAAGTTGTACTTCAGGCTGCCATTGCGTAGCTTGCGGCCGAATTTTGCGCCCATGGCATCATCGGAAAGATAGGTGATGTGGCCGAGCATGCGTGCAATACGCAGGCCGCGATTGGGCACCACGTTGTGTTCGTAATAATCGCCGTTATGGAATTCTGGGTCGGTCATGATGGCCTGGCGCGCGACCTCGTTGAAAGCCACGTTCTGCGCCGTGAGGTTGGGGGCGGAGGCGATTACCAGCGCATGGCGTACGCGCTCGGGGAAATCCAGCGTCCATTGCATGGCCTGCATCCCGCCCAGGCTGCCGCCGACGACGGCGGCCAGCTGCGTAATGCCGAGCTGGTCGAGCAGCAGGGCTTGCGACTTGACCCAGTCCTCTACCGTCAGCATGGGAAATTTCGAGCCCCATGGCTTGCCGGTGGCCGGGTTGATGCTAGCCGGGCCGGTGCTGCCGTGGCATCCGCCCAGGTTGTTGAGCGCAATGACGAAGAACTTGTTGGTATCCAGCGGCCGGCCGGGGCCGATGAGGTTATCCCACCACCCGGGGTGCTTGTCGTCTTCCTTGTGCTTGCCTGCCGCATGATGGTTGCCTGACAGCGCGTGGCAGATCAGCACGGCATTGGATTTGCTGCTGTTCAGTGTGCCGTAGGTTTCGTAGACGATGTCGAATGCGGGTAGCGCTTCGCCGCTTTTCAGGGTGAGCGGTTGCTGGAAATGGGCGGTTTGCGGGGCGACGATGCCGACGGATGAAGAATCTTGCATGGATGGGATTATACTATGGCTTATGTCAGCCTATCATACCCCGCAAGCGGGTTCTGTGCTTGCCGCTTATCAGGGCATCTCGCCGCAAATCGGGAGGGAGGTTTACATCCATCCTTCTGCCGTGATCATTGGGGATGTGGCGTTGGGCGACCATGCCTCGGTATGGCCGGGCACCGTGGTTCGCGGCGACGTCAACCATATCCGCATCGGCGAGGGCAGCAATATCCAGGACGGCTCCATCCTCCATGTCAGCCATAAATCCAGCTGGGAGCCGGAGGGCTGCCCCTTGGTCGTGGGGGCCAATGTGACGGTGGGGCACAAGGTGATCCTGCATGGTTGCACGCTGGAGGACGAATGCCTGATCGGCATGGGCAGCGTCGTCATGGACAAGGTTGTCGTACAAAAGCACGTATTGCTCGGCGCAGGCAGCCTGGTGCCGGAAGGCAAGGTGCTGGAAAGCGGATTCCTCTACCTGGGCAGCCCGGCGAAAAAGATCAGGCCGCTGACGGAAAAGGAAATCGCCCATTTCATGTATTCGGCCCAGCATTACATGCGCCTGAAGCAGCATTACCTGATGGCTGCCGGCAATGCGCTGTAGACAGCAGCTCTGCCATCGCCTAAAGTAGCAAGCATCATGAATGCCTTCAATCTTCTGCTGATTCTGCGACTGTGGCGGCTGCCTGCCATTGCCCGGCGCGTCGGATCATTACATTGAGTTGTTGATCTTCAGATTGCGATGCGGGCCTTGTCCCGTTGTTGCCGTCTTCCCGTGACAAGGCCTGTGTTTTTAGATGATTGGTACAGGTTCTTCTGGTTTTCCTTATGCATCCGTTTCTTGCAAAATTCTTTTCCTCGCGTCAGCAGGCATTGGGCGTGTTGTTTGCGTTGGTGTCGGCGATCGGTTTTTCTGCCAAGGCGATTTTCGTCAAGCTGGCCTATGTCGAGCCTGTCGATGCGGTGACGCTGCTGGCCTTGCGCATGGCATTCTCCGTGCCGTTCTTCATCGTTGCCATGTTCTACGGGCAGGAAAAAGCAGCAGCGATGCAGGGGCGCGATTGGCTTGCGGTGCTGGTATTGGGCTTCGTCGGCTATTATCTCGCGAGCTTCCTGGACTTTCTCGGCCTGCAATACATCGGCGCCGGTCTGGAGCGCCTGATCCTGTTCCTCTATCCGACCATGGTGGTGCTCATCAGCGCGCTCGTGTTTCGCGAGCGTATCGGCAGGACGGTGATGGTTGCGCTCTTGCTGAGCTATGCCGGCATTGTGCTGGTGTTCGTGCATGATTTCAGCCTGAATGGCGATGGCCTGTTCCTGGGCGGCAGCTTGGTGTTTGCCAGCGCGTTCGCCTATGCGGTCTACCTGGTCGGAGCTGGGCATACCATTGCCCGCATCGGGGCCATGCGTTTCACGGCCTATGCAATGACGGTGGCTTGCCTGGCCTGCATAGTCCAGTTCCTGCTGACGCATCCATTAGATGCGTTGCGGCAATCAGGCCGGGTTTACGTCTTGACGGCGAATATGGCGATTTTTTCCACCGTGTTGCCGGCATTTGCCTTGGCGGCCGCCATGAAGCGGATAGGCTCGATGCAGACATCGATGATAGGCGCGCTTGGGCCGGTGGCGACGATTTACCTGGCATATGTCTTCCTCGGCGAGCAATTGTCGCTGATCCAGTTGCTGGGGTCGGCGCTGGTGCTGGTCGGGGTGATGATGATCAGCCTGCGCAAGCGCAAGGCTTGAAAAAAAGTTGTCAGGTTAGTTGGCCAAGCGTCACGCGGTCATGCCCGGCAAGGTCCTGCACAGTGTGTACATTGGCAAAATAGTGCCCGCTGAAAATCGATCGTACGGCTTCGCCTTGGTTGTAACCGTGCTCGATGATGAGCCAGCCTGAAGGTTTCAAGTGCATAGGCGCATGGGCAACAATCCTGCGGATGTCGTCCAGGCCATCCATGCCCGATGCCAGTGCTGTGATGGGTTCAAAGCGCAGGTCGCCTTGTTGTAAATGTGGGTCAGCGGTTTCGATATAGGGCGGATTGCTGACGATGAGGTTGAAGCGCTGGCCTTGCACGGCGCTGAACCAGTCGCTATGTAGCGCTGCGACATTGTGCGCGGATAATTGTCGGGCATTCTCCCTGGCAATGGCGAGGGCGGCTTCCGAATAATCTAGTATTGTGACCTTGGCGTGCGGCCGTTCGAGCGCCAGCGTAATGCCGATCGCCCCCGTGCCGGTGCCCATGTCGAGAATCTCGCATGCCTGGTCAGGCGGGATGCGGTCAAGGGCGGTTTCCACCAAGATTTCGGTATCGGGCCGCGGGATCAGGGTATCTGGCGTTACCGCGAAATCGCGGCCGTAGAATTCGCGCCTGCCCAGGATGTGGGCAACGGGCTCGCCCTGGATGCGCCGGGCAAGCAGGGATTCAAACCGGACGCGAAGCGCGTCTGTCACCGTGTCGTCGCCATGCGCAATCAGCCAGGCATGGTTTACACCGCCCAGGCTGTGCTGCATGAGGGCGCGGATTTCAATGCGCGCCTCAGTCTGGCCTAGGCCGCTGGCTTGCTGCAGGCGGTTGGCGGCGCAGGAGATGAGGCTCTTGAGCTTGGCCATGGCTGGGCTGGCTAGCGATGATGGCGCCAGAGAATGGCCACGATCACTATATTGGCGGCAAACACTCCGAACCCAAGCCAGCTGAAATGCGCGAGCAGTTCCAGTATCTCGAAGGGCAGGTAAAGGCCCGCGCTGGCTATGCCGAGGATAACGGCCCAGTGCCGGCCCAGCCATAAGCCGTAGGCTTCCAGCAGGCGGACGGCGGCATAGAATATGGCGCCGAATGCCAAGGCCATCAGCCTGGGCTCGGTGATATTGCCGGCCCAGTGCAACAGGATGCGCGGGTAATGGTTGGCAGGGTTGAGGTGCAAGTGGCGAACCAGGGTTTCCGCATACGCCTGCCAGTCCGTGTTGATGAAGCGGAACAAGGCGAGCGATGCACCCAATACCAATACCCCCTTGCTGGCCTCAAACAGGGCAATAGTACGCAGACTGGCGGCCATGAAATCAGGCGTCCTCGCCCAGGGTGGCGAGCAGGTCGGCCTGGTGTTCTGCCGCCAGGGCATTGATCAGTTCGTCCATGTCGCCTTCGGTGATGGCGTCGATCTTGTACAGCGTCAGGTTGATGCGGTGGTCGGTGATGCGGCCTTGCGGATAGTTGTAGGTACGTATGCGCTCACTGCGGTCGCCGGAACCGATCAGGCTGCGGCGCTCGCTCGCGATCTTGCTTTGCTGTTCGTCCACTTGCTTGGCCTTGATGCGGGCGGCAAGCACTTGCATCGCCTGGGCCTTGTTGGAGTGCTGGCTGCGGCCGTCCTGGCATTCCACTACGATGCCGGTGGGGAAGTGGGTGATGCGGACTGCGGAATCGGTCTTGTTGATGTGCTGTCCGCCCGCGCCCGAGGCGCGGAAAGTGTCGATACGGATGTCCGCCGGGTTGATGGTGACGTCGCTGACCTCGTCCACTTCCGGCAATACCGCCACGGTACAGGCTGATGTGTGGATGCGGCCCTGGGTCTCGGTTTCCGGTACACGTTGCACGCGGTGGCCGCCCGACTCGAACTTGAGCCTGGAGTATGCGCCGAGCCCCTCGATCTTGGCGATGATTTCCTTGTAGCCGCCCACTTCGGACTCGCTGGCGGATACGATCTCGACTTTCCAGCGCTGGCGTTCCGCGTAGCGTGAATACATGCGGAACAGGTCGCCCGCGAACAGGGCGGATTCATCGCCGCCGGTGCCGGCGCGGATTTCCAGGAAAATGTTGCGTTCGTCGTTGGGGTCCTTGGGCAGCAGGAGTTTTTGCAGCTCCTCGGCAATATCCGCGAGCCTCTGCTTGCCGGCTTCGAGCTCTTCCTGTGCGAACTCCTTCATCTCCGGGTCGGAGAGCATGGCCTGGGCTTCCTTGATGTCGTTGCCGGCTTGCTCGTAGGCGCGGAATTGCTCGACGATAGGCGTGATCTCGGCGTGTTCGCGCGTGATCTTGCGATAGTTGTCGATGTCGTTGGTCGCATCCTCGCTCGACAGCAGGCGGTTCAGTTCGTCCAGGCGCTCGCTCAAGGTGGCGAGCTTTTTAATCATTGAAGGTTTCATTGCTGGGAAAATTGGAACAGTAAAGGTTGAATGTCAGGGTTGGATTAATGGTGAATCTGGTACAGCTGGCGCAGCATGGCTTCAAGTTGGTCGCGGTCTTCGCCGCTGACATTGTTGAGCGCGTGGCTGGGCCCGTGCAGCAGCTTGTTGGTAAGCGCGTTGCTCAACGCGTCCAGCACCTGCGCCGGGTCGTCCCCGCGGGCCAGCAGTTTGCGCGCTTTTTCCAGCTCGCTCAGGCGGTGGCGCTCTGCCTGCTCGCGCAATGCGCGGATGGTCGGTACCGCGCTGCGGGTTTTCAGCCACTGCATGAAATTGTCCACGCGCATGTCGATGATGGCCTCGGCTTCCGCGGCGGCTTCCTGCCTGTTCTCCAGGCCTTCCTGCACCACTTGCGCGAGGTCGTCCACGGTGTAAAGGAACACGTCGTCGAGTTCGCCCGCTTCTGATTCTATGTCGCGCGGGACCGCCAGGTCCACCATGAACATGGGCTTGTGCTTGCGGGCGCGGATGGCGCGTTCCACCATGCCCAGGCCTACGATGGGCAATTGGCTGGCGGTGGAAGTGATGACGATATCGAATTCCGCCAGGCGGTCGGGCAGGTCGGCCAGCAGCATGCTGTTGCCGCCGATGCTGGCAGCGAGCTCCTGGCCGCGCTCCAGCGTGCGGTTGGCCACCGTTAGCGACAAGGGCCGATGCGCGGCAAAGTGCTCGGCGCAGAGCTCTATCATCTCGCCTGCGCCAATGAACAGCACGTGCTGGTTGTTGAGCGCGCCGAAAATGCGCTGCGCAAGACGGGTGCTGGCGGCGGCCAGCGAAACCGAATTGGCGCCGATATTGGTGTTAGTACGCACTTCCTTGGCAACCGAGAAGGTGCGCTGGAACAGCTTGTGCAGCAGGGTGCCCAGCGTGCCGGCGTTTTCTGCAATGCGGACTGCCTGCTTCATCTGGCCCAGGATCTGGGCTTCGCCCAGCACCATGGAGTCGAGTCCGGAGGCCACGCGGAAGGCGTGCTTGACGGCGTCTTCCTGGGGCAGGGTATACATGTAGGGAGCAATGGCCTGCGGTTGCAGCTGATGGTAACCCGCCAGCCATTCCAGGGCTTTTTGCGGGTTGTCGGTGTTGCAATAGAGTTCGGTGCGGTTGCAGGTAGACAGGATGGCGGCTTCGCGGATGCCGTAAGAGTTCAGGTCGCGCAGCGCGCCGCCGAGATGCTCGTTCTGGAAAGCGACGTTCTCACGTATGGAAACTGGTGCGGTCGTGTGATTAACGCCGACTGTAAATAAATGCATCCTGCAATTTTCCTGTATCGCGGCAACTTGAGCAACAATTTCAAGCAATTAAGCTGATGCATTGCATGCCCGGCAGGCCGCTATCATACTCTCATTTGACGGCGTTGAATTAAGCTGTTCATTAGCGGGCGAAATATTGGTGCCGAACTTTCCGGTCGCCATGGTGCTGAAGCGCCTTGTATCCTAGTATAAGCCTGATTCCAGTATGGATTTTGCAATAAGCGTTGCTGATGCCGGGTGCGTTGACACATTTTCAGTTAAAATAAGCATTTTTTACGCTATACAACCTCAATATCATGGCCAAACCATTCAGAATTGCCCCTAGTATCCTTTCCGCCAACTTTGCCAAGCTGGGCCAGGAAATCACCGATGTGATCACTTCCGGCGCGGATATTGTCCACTTTGACGTGATGGACAACCATTATGTTCCCAACCTGACCATCGGCCCATTGGTCTGCGAGGCGATTCGCCCGGTGACCGACGCCATCATCGACGTGCACCTGATGGTGAAGCCGGTTGACCGCATCATCCCCGATTTCGCCAAGGCGGGCGCCAACATCATCACTTTCCACCCGGAAGCTTCCGACCATATCGACCGCAGCCTGTCCCTGATCCGCGACCAGGGCTGTAAGTCCGGCCTGGTGTTCAATCCGGCAACTCCGCTGTCCTATCTGGACTACGTCATGGACAAGGTCGACATGGTGTTGCTGATGTCCGTGAATCCCGGCTTCGGCGGCCAGAAGTTCATTCCCTGCACGCTGGACAAGCTGCGCGAGGCACGTGCGCGTATCGACGCCTACACTGAAAAGACCGGCCGTGAAATCTGGCTGGAAATCGACGGCGGCGTGAACCCTGCCAATATTGCCGATATCGCCCGCGCTGGTGCCGATACGTTCGTGGCAGGCTCTGCCGTGTTCGGCGCAGGCAAGGACACCGATCCCAACCGTTACGACACTGTCATCAGCGCATTGCGCGCCGAGCTGGCCAAAGTATAGGCGGCATGCAGATGAACACCCGAATCCTGAGCTATCGCAGCAGCTGGCGATGGTGGCGCTGAAGTAGCTACCGCTACCCATGAAGATGCATGGGTGCCACTCAATTAGAAAATCATCAGGATTCGGGAGTTTTTATGCTGCAAACCATCAGTCAACAGGAGTTTGATGCCCTGGCGAGCCAGGGTTATAACCGTATTCCCCTGGTCATCGAGACATTCGCCGATCTCGATACTCCGCTTTCACTTTACCTGAAACTCGCTAACCAGCCCTATTCCTACCTGCTTGAGTCGGTGCAGGGCGGAGAACGCTTCGGCCGCTACTCCATCATCGGCCTGCCTGCCCATGTGCGCATAGAGGCGCGCGGCCAGGCGGTCAAGGTGCTGGACCGCGACACGGTGATCGAAGAGGCGCAGGATGTGAATCCGCTGGATTTCATCCAGGCCTACCAGGCCAGGTTCCGCATTCCTACCTACCAGGGACTGCCGCGCTTTACCGGCGGCTTGGCGGGATACTTCGGCTACGACACCATCCGCTATATCGAGCGCCGCCTGGCGGGCAACGCCAAGCAGGATGCGCTCGGCGTGCCTGATATTCTGCTCATGGTCTCGGAAGAGATTGCGGTGGTGGACAACCTTTCCGGCAAGCTGTATTTCATCGTGTATGCCGACCCGGCAAGCGAAAGCGCCTACACCAAGGGCATGCGGCGCCTGAACGCATTGGTGCAGCGCTTACGCCAGCCGGTGGCTATTCCTGATGCTGCCGCCATGCCGGCAACTGAGGCGCATTCGGAATTCGGCGAGGCGAGCTTTAAGGAAGCGGTGGCCAAGTCCAAGCAGTACATCTTTGATGGCGACATCATGCAGGTGGTACTGTCGCAGCGCATGGCCAAGCCTTTTACCGCACCGCCGTTGTCGCTTTACCGTGCCTTGCGCAGCCTCAATCCTTCGCCCTATATGTTCTATTACGACATGGGGGACCACCATGTTGTTGGCGCTTCCCCGGAAATCCTGGTGCGACTGGAGGAAGATACGGTGACCTCGCGGCCGATTGCCGGCACTCGCCCCCGCGGCAAGACCCGCGAGGAAGATGTCGCGCTGGCGGAAGAGTTGCTGGCCGATCCCAAGGAAATTGCCGAGCACGTGCAACTGATGGACCTGGGGCGCAACGACGTCGGCCGTGTTGCGCAAGTCGGCAGCGTCGCGGTGACGGACAAGATGGTGATCGAGCGTTATTCGCACGTCATGCATATCGTCTCGAATGTCGAGGGCAAGCTCAAGCCCGGTTTGCATGCCATCGATGTGCTCAAGGCGACCTTCCCTGCCGGCACCCTGAGTGGCGCGCCCAAGGTGCGCGCCATGGAAATCATTGACGAACTGGAGCCGAGCAAGCGAGGCATTTATGGCGGCGCTGTCGGTTATCTTGGTTTCAATGGCGACATGGACCTCGCGATTGCCATCCGCACCGGCGTGATCAAGGATGGCATGCTGTATTCCCAGGCCGGGGCAGGCATCGTCGCCGATTCAGTGCCGGAAAACGAATGGATAGAAACCCAGAACAAGGCGCGTGCGGTATTGCGCGCAGCGGAGATCGTACAGGCAGGGCTCGATAACAAGGAGTAGGCATGGCGGCAGCTAACAGCCGGATCTTGCTCCGGCTTATCATTCTGGCACTCGGGTGTTTTGCCGTGGGCATGCTGGGTAGGGTGCTGCCGTTCTCCGTCTTGCAGGCTAACCTCGTTTGGCTTCCCGCAGGTGTCGCGGTCGCCGCCATGCTTCGCTGGGGCATGGCCTATTGGCCCGCCGTTCTGGTGGCGCAGCTTGCACTGGCTTTCACGACCTACGACCCTGTTCCCGCCAATACGCTCTTGATCGTCGCACTGCCGCTGGCCAATACTGTGACCTATGCCTTCACCGCGTGGATATTGCGGTTGAGCGGCTTCCATCACGGGCTGGACAGGATACGCGACATTCCCATCATGGTCCTCGGCGTTGCTGCGGGGATGCTGGTATCGACCGTGGTCAATGTGGCGATTCTGCACCAGGCAATGTTGGTCGATCTACAAGGCGTTCTGCCGTCTTTGTTGTTCGGCTGGGTCGTCAACGTGCTCGGTGTGTTATTGCTGCTGCCTTTGCTGTTGAATGTCACCTGGGCGGAGATCCAGAGTTTCTGGCAGCGGCGCGCGCGTTTCACCTTGCTGGCCGTGGTCGCGGTGGCGGTGGAGTGGGCGATCTTCCAGCTGGCGCCGAATTATGCAGATCAATACATGTGGTTTGCTTTCCTGGTCCTGCCGCTGGTGGTGTTGATTTCCATGCGTATGGGCATCACTGGCGCCTCCATCGTGGTGCTGGCCTTGTCCATCGTGGCGATGGCATCGGCCCGGGTTGATTACCAGGCTGGGCTGGACTATGCGGGATATCAGCCGGTATGGGCGCTCTGGGTGTTGATGAGCACGCTTTCCATCGTCGGCATGCTGATTGCCGCCCTGCAATCCTCGCGTGAAGTGACCGAAAAGGCATTGCGCAACAGCGAGACCAAGTTCAGGGCGGTGATCGAGAATGCCCAGGACGGGATTGTCAGCATTGACGAACAAGGCAGGCTGGTGGAATTCAATCATGCGGCAGAGGTCATGTTCGGCTACCGCCGTGAAGATGTGCTGGGCAAGATGCTGGCGGATACCTTGATTCCGCCCGCGATGCGCGAGGCGCACAGGCAGGGCCACCAGCGCTACCTGACTTCTGGCGTCAGCAAGATGCTTGACCGCAGGCTGGAGTTGAGCGCCTTGCGTGCTGACGGCACCGAGTTCCCGGTCGAGCTGACCATCACCTCGCTCAAGGAGCAGGGCGTGCCGCTCTTGACGGGGTTCTTCCGCGACCTGACTGAGCGCCGCAAGGTCGAGTCCGAGATCCGCAACCTGGCTTTCTACGACGCGCTGACCACTTTGCCGAACCGCCGCCTGCTGCTGGACAGGTTGCAACAGGCGATTGCGACAAGCGTCAGGCATGGCAAGCATGGCGCGGTGTTGTTTATCGACCTGGACAATTTCAAGGCGCTCAATGATTCGCGCGGACATGATGTCGGCGACTTGCTGCTGGTGGAAGTGGCGCGCCGCCTGCGTCAGTGCGTCCGCAATGAGGATACGGTAGCTCGTCTCGGCGGCGACGAATTCGTGATCGTGCTGGAGGACCTGAGCCTCAACCTGGAGCAGGCTATCGCGCAAACCAGGCAGGTCGCGCAAAAGGTCTTGGAAATCATCAATCATCGGTACGAGTTGGGAGAGATCGAGCACCACAATTCATCCAGCATCGGCATTGTCCTGTTCAATGGCAATTTCGTTACTATGGAAGAACTGCTCAAACGGTCCGATACCGCCATGTACGAAGCCAAGGCGGCCGGGCGCAATACCCTGCGTTTCTTCGATCCTGCCATGCAGGCGGCCCTGGAGAGACGGGTAGATATGGAGTTGCAGCTGCGCCTGGCGATCGTACAGAAGCAGCTTAGGCTGTTTTGCCAGGTGCAGGTGGATACCGAGCGCAAGGTCTTTAGTGCAGAAATCTTGTTGCGATGGCAACATCCGGAGCATGGGCTGCTTTCGCCCAAGGAGTTCGTCGGCATTGCCGAGGATAGCGGGCTGATCGTGTCGATAGGCCATTGGGTGCTATACAACGCTTGCCTGCAGCTCAAGGCCTGGGAGGGCCGTCCGGGGTTCGATGGCTTGCAGCTGGCGGTGAATGTGAGCGCGCGTCAGTTCCGCCAGCTTGATTTCGTCGATGAAGTCAGGAAAATCCTGCAAAGCACAGGGGCTGACCCAAGCCTGCTCAAGCTGGAGCTGACAGAGAGCGTGGTGCTGGACAATATAGCGGATGCGGTTGCCAAAATGAACGCCTTGCGGGAGCTCGGGGTGCGTTTCTCCATGGATGATTTTGGCACGGGATATTCTTCTTTGGCCTACTTAAAGCGCTTGCCGCTTAGCCAAGTCAAGATTGACCGCTCATTCGTGCGTGACATTGCCGAGGATGCCAGCGATGCGGCGATTGTGCAGGCGATATTTGCGATGAGCAATTCGCTTGGACTGAAGGTGATTGCAGAAGGCGTAGAGACCGAGGTGCAGTTTGAATTGCTGCAAAGCTATGGTTGCCAGTTCTTCCAGGGATATCTGTTTGCCAGGCCCATGCTGATCCAGGATTTTGAGCAACTGGCGCAGGAGAAGGACTTTTTTTTATGATGAATTGCGCCCACAATAACAGGTTCGCCCGGGTGCAAGATGAAGGATGCACATTATGCTGTTGATGCTCGATAATTATGACTCGTTTACCTACAACCTCGTACAGTATCTTGGCGAGCTTGGACAGGATGTGCAGGTGTACCGCAACGATGAGATTGACTTGGCTGGCGTGGCTGCGCTCAACCCCAGGCATATCGTCATTTCGCCAGGCCCCTGCACGCCTAACGAGGCCGGCATTTCCGTGCCGCTGATCCACGAGTTCGCGGGCAAGATTCCCATACTGGGCGTTTGCCTCGGCCACCAGAGCATAGGCCAGGCATTCGGCGGCAAGATCGTTCACGCCAAGCAGCTCATGCACGGCAAGACTTCTGAGATCCACCATGCCGACCTTGGCGTGTTCAAGGGTTTGCCCAATCCCTACACGGCAACGCGCTATCACTCGCTGGTGATCGAGCGCGAGTCGATGCCGGATTGCCTGGAAATTACCGCCTGGACCGAAGACGGCGAGATCATGGGCGTGCGTCATAAGACATTGCCGATCGAGGGCGTGCAATTCCACCCCGAATCCATTCTTACCCAGTACGGACACGAGCTGCTGAACAATTTCCTGAAAGCGTATTGATGAGCATTACCCCCAAGATTGCCTTGCAAAGGCTGATCGACCATGCCGATTTCACGCATGAGGAAATGCTGGACGTGATGCAGCAGATCATGGGCGGCGCCTTCACCCCGATACAGATTGCCGGCTTTCTTGCCGGCTTGCGCGTCAAGGGCGAAACCGTCACGGAGATCGCGGCAGCGGCGCAGGTGATGCGCGAGCTTTCCAGCAAGGTGGAGGTGGCAGACGGCAGCCACTTGATCGATACCTGCGGTACCGGCGGCGCGCCCAACAAGGCGTTCAACGTCTCCACGGCGTCGGCCTTCGTGGCTGCCGGGGCGGGTGCGCGTATCGCCAAGCACGGCGGGCGCGCGGCTTCCTCCAAGAGCGGCTCCGCTGATGTGCTGGAGGCGCTCGGCGTCAATATCAGCCTGACGCCCGAGCAGGTGGCACGGTGCGTGAACGAGGCAGGAATAGGCTTCATGTTCGCTCCCAACCACCATGCGGCGATGAAATATGCAGCGCCGGTACGGCGCGAGCTCGGCGTGCGCACCATGTTCAATCTGCTGGGGCCGATGACCAATCCGGCAGGGGCCAAGCGCCAGGTGATGGGGGTATTCCACCGCGACTTGGTCAGCTTGTTGGCACATACCTTGCAAAAGCTCGGCAGCAAGCATGTGATGGTGGTGCACAGCGCGGACGAGATGGATGAAATTTCCTTTTCCGCGGATACCTACGTTGCCGAGCTCAAGCATGGCGAAGTAAGGGAATATACGCTGAATCCTGCCCAGTTCGGCATGCCTTTGCACGACATCGACAGCATCCATGTGGAAAACGCCCAGCAGTCCAGCGAGATTATCCTGGGCGTGCTGTCAGGTGTGCATGGCCCGGCGCGCGACATCGTCCTGTTGAACGCGGGCGCCGCCATTTACGTGTCGGGCATTGCGGTCGACTTGCAGGACGGTATAGCGCGGGCTGCCGATTCGCTGGATTCCGGCGCGGCATTGAACAAGCTGCAGCAGCTCAAGGCGCTGAGCCAGGCGGCATGAGAGCCTGTTCATGCCCTTCTGGTTGTCCCGGCAGCGCAGCCGCAGCCGCGTTGCAAATCCTCGCCAGGCAATCAGCACGGCTTCGGTTTGCGCCTTGCATCGACTACACCGCCGGGGCAACGCGCCCTATGAAAAGATCGTGAACAGGCTCTTATGGCTGGTGGCTGCCATTGCAGTCGCCTATACCTTTTTCCATTTCACGCAGCCTGGGCCGCATGCTGTTCCCGCTGCCGAAGTTCAGGCGGTACCGGCAGCATCCCATGCTGCGGCAAACCGGCGCATAGCGCAGGCATTCAGCCAGCGTGAGCATGCCGTGGCAATACAATCCGCTGGCGTCGTGAGCAAGGTGCTGCCGGACGACAATGACGGATCGCGTCACCAGCGCTTTATTCTTGAGCTGGATAACGGCATGACGGTGCTGGTAGCGCATAATATCGATCTTGCCCCCAGGCTGGATGGCCTCCGGGCTGGCGATGCCGTGGAATTCAACGGTGTTTATGAATGGAATGCCAAGGGCGGTGTCGTACATTGGACCCATCATGACCCTCGCGGCCAGCATGCGGGCGGATGGCTGCGTTATCAAGGCAGGCTGTATCAATAGATTAGAGTGAACGAAAGCGATTGCAAGGCAATGTCAGACATACTCAATAAAATTCTGGAAGTGAAGCGGGCGGAAATCGATGCCGCGCAACAACGCAAGCCGCTGGCGGCGGTCAAGGCGGAAGCGCTGGCCCAGCCCGCGCCGCGCCCTTTCCTCGGCGCCATTCAGGACAAGGTTGCGGCAGGCAAGGCAGCCGTGATTGCGGAAATCAAGAAGGCCAGCCCTTCCAAGGGCGTGATCCGGAAGGATTTCCGTCCTGCCGAGATTGCCGCCAGTTACGCTAGCCATGGCGCTGCCTGTCTTTCCGTATTGACCGACGAGCAGTTCTTCCAGGGCAGTGCCGAATATCTCAAGGCGGCGCGCGCCGCCTGCGATATTCCAGTATTGCGCAAGGACTTCATGATAGACCCTTACCAAGTGTATGAGGCACGCGCGATGGGCGCAGATTGCATCCTGCTGATCGCGGCAGCGCTTGACCTTTCCCAGATGCGTGAGCTGGAAACCATCGCCCACCGGCTCGGCATGAGTGTGCTGGTGGAAGTGCACAACGGCGAGGAACTGGAGCAGGCCTTGCAGCTGGAGACGCCGTTGCTGGGCATCAACAACCGCAACCTGCGCACGTTCGAGGTAACGCTGGACACGACATTGTCGCTACTGCCCCGTATCCCTGCAGGCAAGACCGTCGTCACCGAGTCGGGCATCTTCACTGCCGAGGACGTTGCCTTGATGCGCCGCCATGAGGTGCATACCTTCCTCGTCGGCGAGGCGTTCATGCGCCAGACTGATCCCGGCTTGGCGTTGGCCCAGGTATTCGCATAAGGAATCCGTATGACTGCATCATCACGCCAGTTTCTTGCCATTCGCCCACGCCGCATGCGGAGGGACGATTTCTCGCGCCGGTTGATGCGCGAGCATGTGCTCACTGCCAACGACCTGATCTATCCTGTATTCGTGCTGGAAGGGGAAAACCGGGTCGAGGAAGTCGCTTCCATGCCTGGCGTACAACGCCAGAGCATAGACCACTTGCTGGAAACTGCCGGGCAATGCGTGGCGCTGGGCATCCCGGCCCTGGCGCTGTTCCCGGTCGTCGGCCAGCAATACAAGAGCCTGACCGCGGATGAGGCATGGAATCCCGAAGGCTTGGTGCCGCGCACCGTGCGTGCGCTCAAGGCCGCCTACCCACAGCTGGGCGTCATTACCGATGTCGCGCTCGACCCTTACACCACGCACGGGCAGGACGGCGTCATCGACGATACCGGCTATGTGCTCAACGACGAGACCGTGGCGATCCTGGTGAAGCAGGCGCTTTGCCATGCGCAGGCAGGCGCGGATGTGGTGGCACCCTCGGATATGATGGACGGCCGCATCGGCGCGATCCGCGACGCATTGGAGGAGGCTGGGCACATTCATACCCGTATCCTGGCCTACTCTGCCAAATACGCCTCCGCTTTTTATGGCCCTTTCCGCGATGCGGTGGGTTCTTCCGCCAACCTGGGCAAGGGCAACAAATACAATTACCAGATGGATCCCGGCAATTCGGACGAAGCGTTGCGCGAAGTGGCCCTCGACCTCGAGGAAGGCGCCGATATGGTCATGGTCAAGCCCGGCATGCCATATCTCGACATCGTGCGCCGCGTGAAGCAGGAATTCGGCGTGCCGACCTATGCCTACCATGTGAGCGGCGAATATGCCATGCTCAAGGCTGCCGTGCAGAACGGCTGGCTGGATGAGAAAGCGGTAGTGCTGGAGGCTATGCTGGGCTTCAAGCGCGCGGGGGCGGACGGCATCCTGACCTATTACGCCATGGATATTGCCCGCTGGCTGCGCGAGGCTTAGCGCCGCTAACAAAACCCTTCTGTCGTCGTTGCTCTGCCTTGCCGTAATAGTTTGTACTGTCTGCGACAGAGCGCCTAGTCAGAATCGCTTCGCTGGCGTTTGTTAGCGGCTCTTGATCAGGAGTACATAGCGACTAGGCGCTTTTAATACGCTTAAATCTCAGGATAAAGGCTCGCTCTGCTGTATCAGGCTGGCGAGCGCTTCGATATTGGCCCGGCTGGCGTTGCTGCCATTGACCGGGCTTTTTGTCGGCATACGCATGTCGTCGACCTCGAATACGCTGAGCCTGATCAGCCCGTGCGGGCCTTCCAGGGTGAACACCGGCACCTTCTTGCGTTCCATGCTGCGGCGCTCGCTGATGCGGTAGGATTTTTCATCCGTGGCATAGGGGATTTGCTGGTTGAGCAGGAATATCTCGACTTCTTTCAAGCTATCCGCAAACAGGTGGATATGCGTTTCGGCGTATTTTCCCGCCGTGCCGTCCAGCACCGCGCCGGTCAGGTGCGGGTTGAAGCGTTCCAGCAATTGCATGACCAGCAATGCGTCCTTGCGTAGTTGCAGCAATGCTTCGGGCTGGTCGTCGCTATTGTAGATTTCGTGATAAACGCGGATTTCTTCTTCAATCTCGCTATTGGTCGGCATGCATTGCGAGTCGGTGACGCCAAGCTGGCGGCCCGCCTTGCGCTTGGCGTGGGCGTAATCGGAGATGCCCTCTTCCGCCATCATGCGGGCAGCCAGCTGCGCAATCAGTTGGCGCAATTGGGATTGGCGATTGCTGCTGTCTTTTGCCATGGTGCAAACGCCCTTCTGAAAAATTAAGCAGGCCGCCCGCTTGAAAGACTGCGGGCTGGCAGGCTCCTAAAACAGTTGATCCGGCCTCGGCGGGGTATTGTCCTGCTTTTCCGTAGGCGGTGGCGAACCATGCCCGGGGATAGGGAAGCCGGGAATGATGGAGAAGATGGATTCCTCGGGTTCGGGCGGCGGGAATTCATGATAGAAGTATTCCACGACGCCTTCGCCATCCCCCTTCGCCTGCATGCCCGTTGCCGGGTCGATGCGGATGGCGCTGACGCCGGCCGGCAATTCCGGCACGACTTCCGGCACGCCCTTGAGGGCGGAGCTCATATAGTCGATCCAGATCGGCAGCGCCGCCTTGCCGCCGGTTTCCAGGCTGCCCAGCGATTTGGGCTTGTCATATCCCATCCAGGAGATTGCGACATGCTTTGGGCTGTAGCCTGCGAACCAGGCGTCGATCTGGTTGTTGGTGGTACCGGTTTTCCCCGCCAGGTCGGAGCGGCCCAGGCTGCGCGCGCGCGTGGCGGTTCCCAGGCGTACCACGTCCTGCAGCATGGAATTCATGATAAAGGCATTGCGGCCGTCAATCACGCGCGCGGCGCCCTTGCCGGCCAGCAGCGGCTTGGATTGCTCCAGCACCTTGCCGCGGCTGTCGACGACCTTGTCGATGATATACGGCTTGACGCGATATCCCCCGTTGGCGAACACCGAGTAGGCCCCGGCCATCTGCCAGGCGGTCACCGAGCCAGCGCCCAGCGCCATCGCCAGGTAAGGCGGATGGTCCTTGGGAGAGAAGCCGAAGCGGGTAATGTAGTCCTGTGCATAGTTGACGCCTATGCCTTCCAGGATGCGGATGGATACCATGTTCTTGGACTTGGTCAAAGCCGTGCGCATGCGCATCGGGCCTTCGTACTTGCGGTCGTAGTTCTTGGGCTCCCACGCCGAGCCGCTGCCGGTTTCCCGCGCCGAGACCGAGATGGGCTCGTCTTCTATCATGCTGGCCGGGGTAAAGCCCTTCTCCAGCGATGCCGAATAGATGAAGGGCTTGAAGCTGGAGCCGGGCTGGCGCCATGCCTGCGTCACGTGGTTAAACTTGTTGCGGTTGAAGTCGAAGCCGCCGACCAGGGCCTTGACCGCGCCAGTTTCTGGGTCCATGGCCACCAGCGCCGCTTCTGCCTGGGGCAGTTGCACGATGTGCCAATTGTCGCCCTGGCGCATGATGCGGATGACGGCGCCTGGCTTGATGGTGCGTTTGGCCGCATCTTTCTCGGCAAGCTGCTTCTGCACGAATGCCAATCCGTCGCCGCTGATCTCGATATTGTTGCCGTCTTTGGCATAGACGCTCACCACTTTGGGCGTGACCTTGGTCACGACGGCAGGCATCATGCCCTGGAAGCTTTCCAGGTCGTCCATGGCGTTATCCAGCCAGTTGCCGCTGCCCGCCTCGTTGGCGCCGGGCGTGACGGTCTTTTCCGGGCCTCGGTAGCCGTGGCGGCGGTCATAGTCGATGATGCCCTGCAGGATGGCGCGATTGGCGGCTTCCTGGTTGCTCTTGCGGATCGTGGTGTAGATCTTGAGGCCGCTGCTGTAGATGTCATCCTTGTAGCGCTCGTACATCGCTTGGCGCACGATTTCCGCGACATAGTCGGCAGAGAGGTCGCGCATCTTGCGCGACTTGCGGAAGCGGTGCGGCTCCTGCAGCGCTGCTTCGTATTGTTTCTGGTCGATGAAGTGCAAATCCTTCATGCGGCGCAGCACGTAGCGCTGGCGCGCTTCTGCGCGCTTGGGGTTGGCAAAGGGATTGTAGCGTGAAGGGGCCTTGGGCAGGCCGGCCAGCATGGCTACTTCCGCAATGCTGAGCTGGTCCAGCGGCTTGCCATAGTAGACCTGCGAGGCGGCTGCGAAGCCATACGAGCGATGTCCCAGGTAGATCTGGTTGATGTAAAGCTCCAGGATCTGGTCCTTGCTCAGGTTGTGCTCTATCTTGATCGAGAGCAATGCCTCGCTGAGCTTGCGGGTGGCGGTCTTTTCGCTGGAAAGGAAGAAGTTGCGGGCCACCTGCATGGTGATGGTGCTGGCGCCTTCCTTGAAGCTGCCGGAAGTCACGTTGGAGATGGCCGCGCGCAGGATGCCTAGCGTATCGATGCCGCCATGCTGGTAGAAGCGCTCGTCTTCGGCGGCGAGAATGGCTTGCTTCAATGCCTTCGGCGTCTCGTTGATGCCGATGAAGGCGCGGCGCTCCTCGCCGAATTCGCCTATCAGGTGGCCATCCTCGGAATAGACGCGCATGGGGACCTTGGGCTTGTAGTCGGTCAAGGCTTCAAGGGAGGGGAGTTCGGGGTAGATCAATGTGGCAGCCAGTGCCACCAGCGCAGTTGTCACCAATCCCAGGATAATGCCGGTGAGGATCAGGAACTGCCACCATTTTTTCGGGAGCATTGATTAGGGTTCAGTATTGGTAACAGACGCCGTTATTATAAGTGTCATTACCGTGATTTTAAAATCAATTAATCTGCTTTGACTTCGCAGATGCTTGTTGCTAGCATCTAAAGTAAATTATTAGAAATAATTGTAAATAACCGTATTGGAAAGGGAATTTCGTTTGAAATTCGACTTTTTCTCAGAGCGCACACCGCCTCTGATAGGCGTGGACATCAGTTCCAGTTCGGTCAAGATGGTCGAGCTGACACAGGGGAACAAGGGAGCTTATCATCTGCAGGGCTATGCCATTGCCTCCATGGCAAGGGATGCGGTCGTGGATGGCAATATCGTCGGCCTCGACCTGGTGGCGGATGCGGTCAAGCGCGCCTGGAAGCTGCTGGCTTCCCGCGAAAAACGCGTCGCCCTCGCTTTGCCGGCCACTGCCGTGATTACCAAGAAAGTCATCATGCAGGGCGGCATGCGCGAGGAGGATATGGAGTTCCAGGTCGAGGCCGAGGCCAACCAATACATCCCTTTCCCGCTTGATGAAGTCAACATTGATTTCCAGGTGCTGGGCCCGGCACCCAGCAGCGCCGACGAAGTCGAAGTGTTGATTGCCGCCTCGCGCAAGGAAAAGATCGAAGATAGGGTCGCTGCGGCTGAAGGGGCGGGGCTCAAGGTGTTGATCGTCGATGTCGAGTCCTACGCGACCGAGGCGGCCTATGCGCTTGCGGCCACCGAATTGCCGAAATCCGGCAAGGGACAAACCGTCATGGTGGTGGATGTGGGCAGCGCCATGACCCATGTGCACGTCTTCCATGACGGACAACTCGTGCATAGCCGCGAACAAGCCTTCGGCGGCAACCAGCTGACGCTGGAAATCCAGCGCCGTTTCGGCGTTTCCAGCGAGGAAGCCGAGATTGCCAAACGTAACGGCGGATTGCCGGAGAGCTACGAGAGCGAGGTGCTGCAGCCCTTCGTGCAGTCGTTGGCGCAGGAGGTGGTGCGCAGCCTGCAATTGTTCACCAACTCGACCCAGTACAATAAAGTGGACCATATCCTGCTCGCAGGAGGGTGTGCTGCGATTCCAGGCCTGGCAGCGCTGATCCAGGAAAAAACCCAGGCCAATACCCTGATCGCCAATCCGTTCAACCATATGTCTGTCAATCCGCGCCTCAAACAATTGCAAGTGATTGCGGATGCGCCGGCGTTGATGATCGCCTGCGGCCTGGCATTGCGGAGGTTCGACTAATGGTCAGAATCAACCTCCTCCCCCACCGCCAGATCCGCCGCGCCGAACGGCAGCGCGAATTCAACCTCATGCTGGCATTCGCTGCGGCTGCCGGCGTTGCCATCGTGTTCCTCGGCAGCACCATCCTGGGCAGCAAGCTGGATGAGCAGGTGAATCGCAATGCGCGGCTTGAAACGGCCAGCGCCAACCTCGACAAGCAGATCGAGGAAATCAAGGAACTCAAGTCCCAGATCCGCAACGTACTGGACCGCAAGCAGATCGTGGAAAACCTGCAAGTCAACCGCAGCCAGTCCGTCATGATGCTGGACGAAATCAGCCGTCAGATGCCGGAGGGCATGTACCTCAAGGCCTTGAAGCAACAAGGCCGCCTGGTGACGCTGGAGGGCGTGGCGGATACCAATGCCCGGGTCGCTACTCTGGTGCGCAACCTCTCGGGTTCCGAGTGGCTGCAATCCCCCAACCTGGTGGAAATTAAGTCCGCGACGGTGAATGGCATCAGGCAGAATAACTTTACGGTCAATGCGCAGCTCAAGGCGCCGCCATCACCCGAGGATGAGGTAGCAGGCGCACAGAAGGGCGGTGCACTGTGAACCTGCAGGATTTCAACAATATCGACTTGAAGAATGCCGGCAGCCTGCCTTGGCCTGTCAAAGGGGTCTTGCTGGGCTTGCTGCTGGTGGTGATTGTGATTGCTGGGTATTGGTTTTTCTGGAGCCCTGTGATGGAAGAACTGGAGCAGGCGCGGGCGAAGGAAAACGAGTTGCGCGAAACCTTCCTCGCCAAGAAGCGCCAGGCGATCAACCTCGAAGCCTACAAGCAGCAAATGGTGGAAATCGAGCGCACGTTCGGCGCGCTGGTCAAGCAGTTGCCCGACCGCTCGCAGATGGATGGGCTGCTTACCGATATCAACCAGGCAGGCCTTGAGCGCGGGCTGGAGTTTGAGTTGTTCAAGCCCGGCCAGGAAGTCATTGCCGATTTCTACGCCGAAATGCCGATTTCCATCAAGGTGACTGGTTCCTACCATGACCTTGGCGAGTTCGCAGGCGATATCGCGAGGCTGCCTCGCATCGTCACCTTGAACGACATCGTGATCAATACGGCAGGCAAGGACAGCAAGGACGGCCGGCTGGTCATCGAGGCGGTGGCCCGCACCTACCGTTACCTGGATGCCAGCGAGATTGCCAGCAAGAAGCAGGCGGAAAAGAAAGAGGCGCGCAAATGAGCATGAATATTTGGCGTGAGCGCGGACAATATGCCTCTACTCTTATGCTCGGCCTGTGCCTATTGCTGAGCGCATGCGGCGACGGGCAAGGCGATGACCTTGACCGCTTTATCCGCGAAGCGGGCAACGACATGCATGCGCGTGTGGAGCCGTTGCCTGAGGTCAAGCCGTATACCGCGGCGACCTATAATGCCGACGGCATGCTGAACGACCCGTTCAAGGCGCGCAAGATCGTCAGTTCGCGCAGCAGCCTGCAGCCCAACATGAACCGGCCACGCGAGCCTCTGGAGGCTTTTCCGCTGGAAAGCCTAAAGTTTGTTGGCTCCTTGTCGAAGGAGAAATTGAAGTACGCCCTGATCCTGACCCCGGATAACCTGGTTCAGCAAATCAAGGTGGGCGGATACATGGGGCAGAATTTTGGCATGGTGACCGAGATCAGCGAAGGTGGCGTGACGATCAAGGAAATCATACAGGATGAGTTAAGCGGCGACTGGATAGAGCGTGTCTCCAGTATTGAGTTGCAGGATTGAGGGTGAACACATGAATATTATAAAGTGGGCCGCTGGGCTGGTTTTTCTGCTGCTGGTGCCGCTGGCGCAGGCGGCCGAGGAGCAGGCTGAGTTTGCCAACAAGATCGAGAAGATAGACTTCGTCGCCATGTCGGGAGGCAGGGTGGCGATACAGGTGCAGACAACCACCCCGTTGGCAAATCCGCCGGCCGGTTTTACTCTCAATAACCCTTCGCGCATCGCACTGGATTTTCCTGCGGTAGGCAACGGGCTCGGCAAGAATAGCTTGCAGGCGGGGCAGGGCGTGCTCAAGGGCGTGAACCTTGCGCAGGCCAGGGACCGTACCCGCGTCGTGCTGAACCTTGCCAAGATGGTGGCATACAACGCCACCACCCAGGGGCGTGAAACCACGATCATCCTGCAGGCGAATGAAGCGAGTGTTGCCAATAGCAATACCGTTGCCCGTTTTGCCGAAGCCAAGGCCGGGGAGAAATTCCACACCTTGAACAATATTGATTTCATGCGTGGCAAAAATGGCGAAGGCCGCATTGTGGTCGATCTTTCCGATGCCTCTGCCGGGATCGATATCCGCCAGCAGGGCAAGACCGTGGTCGTGGATTTCCACAATACCGAGTTGCCGCAAAATCTGCAGCGCCGGCTCAATGTCATCAACTTCAATACCCCGGTCTTGTATGTCGATGCCATCAAGCAGGGGAATAACACCCGCCTGGTCATCGAGCCCAAGGGGCTGTGGGAACAGTCGGCCTACCAGGCGGACAAGCGTTTCATCATCGATATCCGCCCTGTCGTGGAAGACCCGAACAAGCTGGTGCAGGGTTCCAAGCCTGGCTATGCGGGCGAGAAGCTTTCGCTGAATTTCCAGAATATCGACGTGCGTTCGGTATTGCAGGTAATCGCCGACTTCACCGGCCTCAATATCGTCACCAGCGATACCGTGACGGGCAACCTGACCTTGCGCCTCAAGGACGTACCCTGGGACCAGGCGCTGGACATCATCATGTCCAGCAAAGGACTGACCCAGCGCAAGACAGGCAATGTGATCTGGGTGGCGCCTTCTGACGAAGTGGCCGCCAAGGAAAAGCTCTTGTTGGAAGCCAGCCAGCAGATCGAGGAGCTGGAGCCGATGCGTACCGAAGTCTTCACCTTGCGCTATCAAAAGGCCGAGAACTTCAAGAATATCATCAGCGACAGCAAACAAAAGATCCTGTCCAAGCGCGGCAGCGCCGTGGTGGACGCGCGTACCAATACGGTGTTCGTGCAGGATACGGTCAAGCACCTGGAGGAAATCCAGAGCATCATCAACAAGATCGATATCCCGGTGAAGCAGGTGATGATCGAGTCGCGCCTGGTTATTGCGGATGAGAAGTTCGGCCGCAGCCTGGGCGCGCGTTTCGGCGTGCAGAAACAGCAGGCGAGCGGGGATACCCGTTACGGCTCCAGCGGTACATTGGGCAATACCATCACCCAGCGCACCATAGACCCGACGACGGGCGTCATTACTGAAACCATCGCCAACCGGGTAGGCTCCTCCACCTTGGCTACCACTTCCATTCCCGGCACGGTCGGCGTGGGTGTCAGCGCCGATGGCGCGCAGGACTTGAACGTCAACCTTCCGGTTGCGAACGCTTTCGGTAACTTCGCCTTCAGCTTGTTCCGCCTGCCGGCAGGATTCCTGCTTAACCTCGAATTATCTGCGCTGGAAACGGACCAGCGCGGCAAGATTGTTTCCAGTCCGCGTGTGACAACGGCCAACCAGCAAAAAGCCATCATCGAGCAGGGTACGCAGATCCCGTACCAGCAATCAACCAGCAGCGGCGCTACTGCGGTGCAGTTCAAGAACGCCTCCCTGAGCCTGGAGGTCACGCCGCAAATTACGCCGGACGAGAAGATCATCATGGACCTGGAAGTGAAGAAAGATAGAGTCGGTACAGTCTTCAATACGGTGCCCTCCATCGATACCCAGCGCGTGCAGACCCAGGTGCTGGTGGCAAACGGCGAAACGGCCGTGCTTGGCGGTATCTATGAACAGACCGAGCGTAACGACGTGGACAAGGTGCCGTTCTTCGGCGACCTGCCGTTTGTTGGCAACGTCTTCAAGCGCCGCATCAAGCAAAGCGACAAGACCGAGTTGCTGATCTTCATCACTCCCAAAGTCATGGACGAAAGCCTGTCATTGCGTTAGCCATATCTGACAGTTAAGCCAGATTCCCTTAAAATGCTCGCTTGCGTATGGCGGGCATTTTTTATGGCAGCAAATATTTTCTTTGTCGGGTTGATGGGGGCGGGCAAGACCACCATAGGCCGTATTATTGCCAAGCATCTCAACAAGACCTTTTACGATAGCGATCATGAGATCGAGCGCCGCACGGGCGTCAGCATCCCTGTCATCTTCGAGCTGGAAAAGGAAGATGGCTTCCGCAAGCGGGAAGCCACGGTGATAGAAGAATTGAGCCAGATGCAAGATATTGTCCTGGCAACCGGAGGGGGAGCAGTTTTGCTACCTGAGAACCGCAAGCAGCTCATGGAAAATGGTACGGTGATTTATTTGCGCGCCAATGTGCACGAACTCTGGCAGCGCACCCGCAACGACAAGAACCGTCCGCTGCTGCAAAACGACAACCCGCGCAAGAGGCTGGAACAATTGTTCGCCCAGCGTGATCCCTTGTACCGCGAAGTGGCCTCCATTATTGTAGATACCGGCGGGCAGCCGGTGAATGCCATCGTCCACCAGATCGAACAGAAACTTTTATCTTTATAACCATGCAAACATTACACGTAGACTTGGGCGAGCGCTCCTATCCCATCCACATCGGCCGCGGCCTGCTGACCCAGCCGGAACTGATTCTGCAGCACCTCAAACGCAAGCAGGTGGCGATCGTCACCAATACCACGGTGGCCCCCTTGTATCTGGAAAAACTGGCCCAGCCTTTGCGCGATGCCGGAGTCAAGGTCATTCCCATCGTGCTGCCGGACGGCGAGGCCTACAAAAATTCAGCCACGCTCAACCTGATTTATGACGCCCTGCTCGAAAACCGCTGCGAGCGCAGCACCACCGTCATTGCCTTGGGCGGCGGGGTGATTGGCGACTTGGCCGGCTATGCGGCAGCGACGTATTTGCGCGGCGTGCCTTTCATCCAGGTGCCGACGACCCTGTTGTCGCAGGTGGATTCCTCTGTCGGCGGCAAGACCGGCATCAACCACCCGCTCGGCAAGAACATGATCGGTGCGTTTTACCAGCCGCAAGTGGTGCTGGCCGATATCGATACATTGTCCACATTGCCCGAGCGTGAGCTATCAGCTGGCCTTGCCGAGGTGATCAAATATGGCCTGATCCGCGACGAGCCATTCTTCGCATGGCAGGAAGCCAATATGCAGAAGCTGCTCGCGCTGGAGACGGAAGCCATGAGCTATGCCATCTACCGCTCATGCGAGAACAAGGCGGAAGTGGTGGCGGCCGACGAGCGCGAGTCTGGCGAGCGGGCCTTGCTCAACCTCGGCCATACCTTTGGCCATGCCATCGAAAATGCCATGGGCTATGGCGTTTGGCTGCATGGGGAAGCCGTGGCGGCAGGCACCATCTTGGCTGCCGATCTGTCGCATCGCCTGGGCTGGCTCAATGACGGGGACATCAAGCGCATTAAAGCCATCTTCAAGGAAGCCAGGCTGCCAATAGAGGCGCCGGCGCTGGGCGTGGATCGCTACCTCGACCTGATGGGGCTGGACAAGAAAGTCGTTGATGGCCAGATTCGCCTGGTTCTGCAGCAAGGCATCGGCAAGTCGCTCGTAACCAGCGACTACGATGCCAGCCTGTTGAAAGAAACCCTGGCGATCGCTGCATGATAGCGCTGGCGCCCTATGCCGCCGACCCGGCCCTGACCAAAGGGCGGGTCCATGAGGAGCCGGCGCCGGCGACCCGCAACCATTTCCAGCGCGACCGGGACCGTATCATCCATTCCGGCGCTTTCCGCCGGCTGGAATACAAAACCCAGGTATTCATCAACCATGAAGGCGACCTGTTCCGCACCCGGCTGACGCACAGTCTGGAAGTGGCGCAGATAGGCCGCGCGATTGCACGCAACCTCAACCTGCATGAAGACCTGATCGAGGCGGTGGCGCTTGCGCATGATCTCGGACACACGCCGTTCGGCCATGCCGGGCAGGACCAGCTCAATGAGTGCATGCGCGAATACGGCGGGTTTGAGCACAACCTGCAGTCATTACGCGTCGTAGACCATCTGGAATTGCGCTACGCCGAGTTCGACGGCCTCAACCTGACGTTCGAGGTGCGCGAAGGCATACTCAAGCATTGCTCCCTGCCCAATGCAAGACTGCTCGGCGAAATAGGGGAGCGCTTCATCAACAAGCAGCAGCCTTCGCTGGAAGCGCAAGTGGCGAACCTGGCCGACGAGATCGCCTATAACAACCATGATGTCGACGACGGCTTGCGCTCCGGCCTGATCACGATGCAACAGCTTGCCGAGGTGCGGCTGTTTGCCGAGCAGTTTTCCCTGGTGCAGCGGCAATACCCTGCGTTGGCCGGCCGCCGCCTGATCCACGAAACCGTCCGGCGCATGATTCATATCCTCGTGACGGATTTATGCGAACAAAGCCGCAAGAACATCGCAGACCATGCTCCCAAGACACTGGACGACATCCGGGCGCTTCCGCCTTTGATCGGCTTCAGCCCGGCCATCGACGAGCAGCAACTTGAGTTGAAGCGCTTCCTAAGGGCCAACCTCTACCGGCATTACCGCGTCAATCGCATGACGTCCAAGGCCAGGCGCATCATTGCGGAATTATTCAACGCCTTTCTGTCAGACCCCACCCTGCTGCCTGATGAATACCGGGTTGCAGACGGCGATGCACAGCCGCGGGTGATTGCGGACTACATTGCGGGCATGACGGACCGTTATGCCATCCGTGAGCATCAGCGGCTGTTCTCCATTTCTGAATAAAAGCTTTAGCATTCTTTTCTAACTGATTAGCAGAGAAGAAGTTTTCCCGGGAAATATTGGCTATAGCATTAATGTGTTGCGTAATTGCAACACAATCCCCAGCTCAGCATGAAAAAACCACAAGATTGCTTGCAGCCTCTGAATCGCCTTTGGCATACTGCCCATAACTTCTTTCACAAGAAGTAGGCGAAATACTCTCGAAGCGGTGGTAAAAACTGCACGAGAGCTAACTAAAACGCATTAGGAGATATACATGAACAAGAAACTAGGCTTGGCAGTTGCCGGCGCCGTCATGGCGTTTGGCGCTTCCGCTGCAAACGCAGGTATCATCATCCCAGCAGGCGACTGGACCATCGATATCGGTGGTAACGTCAATACTTACTACACTAACACTCGTTTCTCCGGCGACGCTTTTGCAAATATTGATCGTGCAAACCAAGTTTCCACAGGTCTGTTGCCTTCCGCGCTGGGTATCGGCGGTAAGACTCGTCAGAACGACCTGGACATTGCATTCCAGTTCACATTCTTCGTTGGCGCTAACAGCGAAAGCGGTTTTGGTACTACTGGCGCTCAAGGTTTGGCTCCTGGTGGTTCCGTAATTCAAAGCCGTGGTGGCGATGGCAACTCTATCAACATTCGTCAAGCTTACTTGACTTTTGGTGATGCTTCCTGGGGTACTATCAAGGCTGGTCGTGACCTCGGTCTGTTCGGTTCCGATGCTATCCTCTCCGACATGACCCTGTTGGGCGTTGGTGTTGGTGCAGGCGGTCCTGGTAACTCCACACTGGGCCGTATCGGTTCCGGTTATGTCTACGCTGATTGGATTGGTCAAATTCAATACGCATCCCCTAACTGGAACGGTTTCAGCTTTGCTGTAGCCGCTCGTGAAGGTTTGCGTAATAACTTGGACATCGTTGCTGCAGAAAAGTCCAAGTTAGGCTTTGACGGTAAGATTAGCTACGAATGGACTGGTGATTTTTCCGGTAAGGTTTGGGCAGGTTTCATTAGCCAAAAGCATGAAGGCGGTGTAGACACTGTTTCCGGTCTTGCTGTTGATAACTACACATCTCGTGGTTACGACATCGGCGGTAAGATCAACGTAGCTGATTTCGGCTTGGTTGGTTACTACTACGATGGTAAGGGTCTGGATGTTCAGACTGGTGGTCAATTGGGTGGCTTGCAATTCCTGAGCGGCAACAAGTCTGACGACAAGGGCGGTTATGTACAAGGTACATACAAGTTGCCAGGTGTTGGTACCAAGTTGGGTCTGTCCTATGGTATCTCTAAATCTGACAACAGCAGCAGTGCAACAGTTAACCCAGGTGTAGATTTCGAGAACAAGTCCTGGATTGTTGGTGCTTATCATCCTCTGACCAAGAGCCTGAATCTGGTTGCAGAATATGCACATCAAAAGGTTGAGGCAAGCAACACTGTAGCTGGTAATGTTGACGGCAAGGCCAAGACAATCAGCTTGGGCGCGATCCTGTTCTTCTAGGATTTAAATCGCAAGATTTAGCTTAGAAAGCAATCGTAAAAACGGCACCTTCGGGTGCCGTTTTTTATTGCGCAAAGATGTGGAAGGGGTTGCTGGAGGGGATGTCCAAGGCTTGCATTGAAAGAGTTTATATTTCTGGTGCTGATCTGAAGATTTCCTTGGCTATATCAATTTCGTATTGATTAACGCAGTTGAGCATGAATGCATAAATCTCTTCCATTTTGATATCAAGTTGAATGGAATTGAATCCCTCGTCATCTGAATCAATCGGCGCTGCACCCAATAGAACATCTTTGGCAAACTCTATACTGTAGGAAGCATCTGCTGCAAGTCCTGCATCAAAGATATCTCTTACTGTTTTGCCGTAATCCCGTAACAGTATCATTAAGTCGTAAAGGTCTCTGGAGCGTATGCGTTTTGAAATGAGCCATGCCTTCATTTCAAAAATGGCATTGATATCCATGATCTGGAAATTTGTATCTGGGGTTTGATGACGGCCTAATGTTGCAAAATGCTGATAGGGGGCATCATTTCTTGCAAAAAAGGTAACCTTGACTCCATTGATAGAGTAATCCCGGGATAGTGAGAGAAGGTCTTGATTGTTGATTCTGGCTTGGGTAATTCTCCAGGTCGGTGTAGCTAACTGGATATGATGACCATTGCTTTTTAAGTCTTCGACGATGGCATCAATGCGTGTACTCGACATCTGTTCTGCTGGGAGCCAGAACTCTAGGTCTTCACTTAGGCGGTGGCCGATCTGCAAGGATAGCGCCGTGCCGCCGATTAGGTTGAAGCCGGACATCAGTGGTTGTCTGGCCAATGCTTGAAAGACTTCAGCAGTTCTAGGAGGTGCAAACTCCAAATTAAGCATGGCTCAAGGCTGCCTGCAAATTCTCAAGCATACGGTTGATATTGGCTGCAGCATGAGGGATATTGCTGATGACGGTTTTTGCCCTGGCTGATATTGCCTGTATTCCGTACGCTGCGGTTATACGAGCAATATCTTCATAAATGCCTCTTTCCAACACACGATCAATCAATAATTCATCTGGCAGACTGGGATTGCTCCAATCGTAGGGGAAGGATAAACCCAGTTCTTCAGATTTTCTTTTTGATACTTGCAGGCTCATTCCCTTTGGCTTGGGTTGGAGCGCATTTGCAGTGCGAATAATCGCTGAAAGCCGATTGACGCCTATTTCTTTGATAGTGCCTTTCTCAAGCGCATTAATGGTTGCCCGCGATACGCCGGAGCGAGCCGCAAGTTCGGCTTGGCTTAACCCGCTTTTAATGCGACGGTGCCTGATGCTGGACCCTATTTCCAAGATATTGATCATGAATGATATTTTACATAGCTTGAACTTTATATCAAATATATTCTACATTTTGATTTTATTCGTCTATCCCCAGTTCCTGAATCTTGCGTGTCAGCGTATTGCGGCCCATCCCCAGTTGCGTAGCGGCTTCGATACGGCGTCCTCCCGTATGTTGTAGTGCCTTGGTGATCAGGATGCGCTCGAATTGCTGGGTACGGCTATCGAGGATATCGTGTTCGCCGCGGTTGAGGGCATCCGTGACCTCGGATGCGAGGGCATTCTGCCAAGAGGTGGCGCTGGCGGGTTTGGCGGCATCTTCCTTGAGTTCAGGCGGCAGGTCGGCGATGTCGATGTTTTGGCCCGGCGCCATGACGGTGAGCCAGTGGCATACGTTTTCCAGTTGGCGCACGTTGCCGCTCCAGCTCAGCGTGCCGAGATAACGCAGGGCCGCGGTGGATGGCTGCTTGGCTTCGACGCCCAGCTCGCGGGCGCTATGTTGCAGAAAATGCTTGACCAGCAACGGGATGTCTTCGCGGCGTTCGCGCAACGGCGGCAGGCGCAGGCGGATGACGTTGAGGCGGTGGAACAAATCCTCGCGGAACAGCCCGAGCTTGACCCTTTCTTCCAAGTCTTGGTGTGTCGCGGCAATGATGCGCACATTGACCTTGACTGGCTGGTGGCCGCCTACGCGGTAGAACTGGCCGTCGCATAGCACGCGCAACAAGCGCGTCTGTAGGTCGGAAGGCATGTCGCCGATTTCGTCGAGGAACAAGGTGCCGCCGTCGGCTTGCTCGAAGCGTCCGCGCCTTGCGGCTTGCGCTCCGGTAAATGCGCCGCGTTCATGGCCGAACAATTCGGACTCGAGCAGATCCTTGGGGATGGCTGCGGTATTGATGGCGATGAATGGCTTGTCGAAACGCGGGCTGTGGCGGTGCAGCGCGCTTGCCACCAACTCCTTGCCGGTGCCGGATTCGCCATTGATCAATACTGTGGAGTGCGAGCGGCTCAGGCGGCCGATGGCACGGAAGACCTCCTGCATGGCAGGCGCCTGGCCGATAATTTCCGGTGTCTCTTCTTGAATCACGACTTCCGTGGCCTGGCGCATGCTCTCATCTACGGCGCGGCGGATGATTTCGATGGCCTGGTCCACGTCGAAAGGCTTGGCAAGGTATTCGAAAGCGCCGCCTTGGAAGGCGGCAACCGCGCTTTCAAGGTCGGAGTAAGCCGTCATGATGATGACGGGAATGTCCGGGTGTTTTTGCTTCACTTCGTGGAGGAAATCCAGGCCGGAGCCGTTAGGCATGCGGATGTCGCTGACAATGACTTGCGGTTCTTCCCTGTTGAGGGCGTTCAAGGCTTCCGGTACGGATGCGAAGGTCTTGAAATCCATATCGGTGCGTGCCAGGGCCTTTTCAAATACCCAGCGTATGGATTTGTCGTCGTCTATGATCCAGATTGGTTTCATGATGGTTACCTGTGTAGTCTGTCTTTTATTAGAAGTAATTGTTCTTGTGCACGCGTTATTGTCTTGCAATGTAAGACTTCATCGCCGTGCTTTCAATGGGCAGCAATATGGTGAAGCTGGTGTGGCCTGGCTCGCTCTCACACTCGATCATGCCGTGGTGCTGGGTAATGAAGGTCTGGGCCAGGGTCAGGCCGAGCCCGGTGCCGCCATCGTGGCCTGACACCAGTGGGTAGAAAATACGCTCACGGATATCAGGCGGGATGCCGGGGCCGTTATCGATGATCTGCAGCTTGATGGCGACCCGGTAGCGTTTCTTTGCCAAGGTGACTTGGCGGGCGGCACGGGTGCGCAGGATGATCTCCGGCGTTTCTGCTCCAGGGTTGTTCTGCATGGCCTGCACCGCATTACGGGCAATGTTCAATACGGCCTGGATGAGTTTCTCGCGATCCCCGATCAACTCGGGCAGGCTGGTGTCGTAATCCCTGCGGATGTGTATGCCGCGCGGAGATTCGGCCAGCAACAGGCTGCGCACGCGCTCCAGTACTTCGTGGATATTGGTAGGTTCGTACTTCGGTACGCGGTGCGGCACCAACAGCCTGTCCATCAGCAATTGCAGCCGGTCGGCTTCCTTGATGATGACCTGGGTGTATTCGCGCAGGCCGACTTGCGGCAATTCATGCTCCAGCAATTGCGCCGCGCCGCGCAGCCCGCCTAGCGGATTGCGGATTTCATGGGCCAGGTTGCGCAATAGCTCGGCATTGGCTTGTTGCTGGATGAGCATGCGCTCTTCGCGCGCAATGCGCAGCTGTTGATCCATATGCTGGAATTCCAGGACCAGGCAGGCGGGAGCCAGTTCCACCGGCGTCACGGTACAGGTGACGGCGAAAGATTGCTGACGCAGCGTGGTGATCGGGAACTCGTGCTCGCGGAACGGGCTGTGGTGCTTGATCGCATGTTCCATGGCGGAGTCGAGGATGTCGCAGCCGGGAAATACCTGTGAGACGGGCAAGCCTGCGATCTGCTTGGCGCTGATGGCAAATAATACCTCGGCACCGGGATTGGCATATACGACGCGACGTTGCTTATCGAGCAGGATGACCGCAGTGGATAGATGTTCCAATCCTGCGAATGAGGGGGGGATTTTATGTTCCATGGCTTCTCTTAAGCAAAAGCCAGGCCAGTTGCTTCAGCAGAGCAGAAGCCTTTTATTTAAAAGCTTCCAGCTCTTTTTGCAGAAGCTGCACATTGCGCTCGTGTGCATCGACGTCGGCCTGCAATCGCTGCATTTTTTCCTCAAATTTTGCGACGTTGCGATAGGTTTTTCCGTTGGCGCCACGGTATACCTCAGGCTTGGACTCGCCTTCGGCATAGGCTTTCTTGGCTTCTTCCAGAGCCGCTTTTTCTGCTTCCAGTTCCTCGAGCAGGATTTTCTTGCGCTGGTCGTCGCGCTTTTTCTGCGTCTGGCTGTCTACCCGCGGGAAATTGCTGGGCGTAGCCTGGGTCTTGGGTTTGGGGGCTGCCGTTGTCGCTGGAGGCGGCGGGTCTATCTCCAGCTTGATCGCCCCTTTGCTGGGGACGTTGGAGTAGGTGACATGGCCGTTCTCGTCGACGCTTTTATAGATTTCGGCATGGGCGCTGCTACAGGTGAATGCATATGCAAGCCAAGTAAAAAGGGACAGGCGAATTCTTTTCATGAGATTCAGTGTAGAGCAGAAGTCTGGTGCAGGCAATTGCCGCCGAGGCGTATTCCAGGCATAAAAAAAGCGGGGAAACCCGCTTTTTTTATGCAATGCGCTGATTAAACGCTGTAGTACAGGCTGAACTCGACCGGGTGCGGAGTCTGGCGCAGCTTGGTCACTTCTTCCATCTTCAGGTCGATGTAGGCATTGATCCAGTCGTCGGAGAACACGCCGCCGCGGGTCAGGAACTCGCGATCCTTGTCCAGGGCTTCCAGCGCTTGTTCCAGGGAGGAGGCGACAGTTGGGATCGCTGCATCTTCTTCTGGCGGCAAGTGGTAAAGATCCTTGGTGGCAGGCTCGCCAGGGTGGATCTTGTTCTGCACGCCGTCCAGACCAGCCATCAGCAATGCGCTGAATGCCAGGTATGGGTTGGCGGTTGGGTCAGGGAAGCGGGCTTCGATACGGCGCGCCTTGTCGGATTGCACGAAAGGAACACGGATGGACGCGGAGCGGTTCTTCGCGGAGTAAGCCAGTTTCACGGGGGCTTCGAAACCGGGAACCAGGCGCTTGTAGGAGTTGGTGCCTGGATTGGTGATGGCGTTCAGCGCGCGCGCGTGCTTGATGATGCCGCCGATATAGTAGAGCGCAAATTCGCTCAGGCCGGCATAACCGTTGCCTGCAAACAGGTTCTTGCCGTCTTTCCATACGGATTGGTGTACGTGCATGCCGGAACCGTTGTCGCCGAAGATAGGCTTGGGCATGAAGGTGGCTGTTTTGCCGTATGCATGTGCCGTGTTCAATACGACGTACTTGAGGATCTGGGTCCAGTCGGCGCGTTGAACCAGGGTGCTGAACTTGGTGCCGATCTCACATTGGCCGGCGGTTGCGACTTCGTGGTGGTGAACTTCGACAGGCACACCCAGCTCTTCCAGGGCTACTACCATGGCGGAGCGGATGTCGTGCAGGGAGTCGATTGGGGGAACGGGGAAATAGCCGCCCTTGACGCCTGGACGGTGGCCGGTGTTGCCGCCTTCGAACTTCTCGTTAGAAGCCCATGCGGCCTCTTCGGAGTTGATCTTGACCGAGCTGCCGCTCATGTCCACGGACCAGTTGATGGAGTCGAAAATGAAGAATTCTGGCTCTGGGCCGAAGAAGGCCGCATCACCGATGCCGCTGGACTTCAGATAAGCTTCAGCGCGCTTGGCGATGCTGCGCGGGCAACGGTCATAACCTTTGCCGTCGGTAGGGTCCACGACGTCACAGGTGAGGAACAGGGTGGGCTCGTCCATGAAAGGGTCGATGTTGGCAGTCTCTGGATCAGGGATCAGGAGCATGTCGGATGCCTGGATGCCCTTCCAGCCTGCAATGGAAGACCCGTCGAAAGCGTGGCCTTCAGTAAACTTGTCTTCGTCGAATGCGGAAATCGGCACGGTCACGTGCTGTTCCTTGCCCTTGGTGTCAGTAAAGCGAAAATCGACAAACTTGATGTCGTTTTCCTTCACAAGCTTTAATACGTCGGCCACCGCCATTTGATTCTCCTAGCTCTTTTTGGATTAAGAAGTTAATTAAGCACTATGCTTGACACTAAGGTGAAGCAGGAACTGTGCCATTGAATTCGCGCAAATTCCCATTTTTACACATAAGGTTATAAAAGAGAAACGCTATGTGTGCACCAAAATATTGCGTTCACTCGGTTTTGTGCACCATTAATGTGCATTGAAGATTGTGGCAAAATTTAACGCTATACTCCGCATTTCTGAGAGGGTAAAGGAGAGAGCAATGGAAACGTTGAATGCCATTTTGCTGAATGCAAAACAGCGTGCCGAGCAGCACGGGCTTCCCTATGCCGGAGCATTGACGCCACGGGAGGCGCAGAAGGTCCTGGAGCTGGCCCCTTCGGCCAAGCTGGTGGATGTGCGCACCAAAGCGGAGCTTGAACTGGTGGGCCGCGTGCCCAATGCGACGCACATCGAATGGGCGTTTTATCCTGGAATGGTGGCTAATCCGGATTTCCTGTCCCAATTGGACAAGCAGGTCGATCACGAGGCGTTGGTGATGTTCCTCTGCCGTACCGGCGGGCGTTCCCATAACGCAGCCGTCTTGGCCGCCCAGGCCGGATATGCCGAGGCCTACAACGTGCTCGAAGGTTTTGAAGGCGAGTCCACGCCGGACACCAAGCAGCGCGGCAGTATCAACGGCTGGAAGGCTGCCGGCCTGCCCTGGACCAACGCCTGAGGATTTGCATGGATCGTTATGCCGTGATCGGCCACCCGGTGGAGCATAGTAAGTCCCCTTTGATCCATGCCGCATTCGCGCAGCAGACGGGACAGCAGATCGAATACGGCAAGGTGCAGGCGCCCCTGGACGGGTTTGTTGCCACTGTGGCCGGTTTGCAGGCGCAGGGCTATTGCGGGGCCAATGTCACCGTGCCTTTCAAGTTCGAGGCCTATTCATTGGCAACCGAATTGAGCGAACGAGCGCGTGATGCAGGCGCGGTGAATACGCTGAGCTTCAAGAATGGCGGCATCCATGGTGACAATACGGATGGTGTCGGGTTGGTGCGCGACATCCTGCAAAACCTGGAATTTTCCCTGGCAGGCAAGCGTGTATTGCTGTTGGGAGCGGGAGGCGCCGCGGAAGGCGTGTTGGGGCCGTTGCTGCAAGCATCTCCTGCATTGCTGTGCATTGCCAACCGCAGCGTGAAAAAGGCCGAGGCGATGGCAGCGCGTGCCAGGCCTGTTGATGCTGAGCTGGAAGCATGCAGTTTCGACGCCTTGGCCGGCAAGGCGTTCGATGTCGTGATCAATGCGACTTCCAGCGGCTTGAGCAACGAGCGGCTGCCGTTGCCGTCAGGACTGTTTGCCGCTGATGCCTTGGCGTACGACATGATGTATGGACGTGAAACGCCTTTCATGCAGTATGCGCGTGAAGAGGGCGTGCAGAAAATTGCCGATGGGCTGGGCATGCTGGTGGAGCAGGCGGCAGAAGCCTTTTATATCTGGCGCCAGGTGCGGCCGGATACCGCATCCGTGATTGCCGCATTGCGCGCATCATGATCAGGCGGTTGTTGTGGCGCGGGTTGCTGCTGGCTCTGGTGCTGGTGGTGCTGTACCAGCTTTGGATATTCATGCATATCCTCTGGTGGGCGGAGCATAATCCCTCAAGCAGCGCTTTCATGCGCACCAGCTTGGCGACGTTGCGCCAAGATAATCCCGACGCGACGCTCAAGCACCAGTGGGTGGAGTATCAGAAGATTTCCCGCAACCTCAAGCGCGCGGTGATTGCGTCCGAGGACGCCAAGTTTGTTGGCCATGAGGGGTTTGATTGGGACGGCATCCAGAAGGCGTATGAAAAGAACTGGCAAAAAGGCAAGATCGTCGCGGGCGGCTCCACCATCAGCCAGCAGCTTGCCAAGAACCTGTTCCTTTCCACCGGGCGCACGCCCTGGCGCAAGCTGGAAGAGGCCGCGATCACCTGGATGCTGGAGCGCATGATGAGCAAGCGCAGGATTTTCGAGATTTACCTCAATGTGATCGAGTGGGGCAATGGCGTGTTCGGCGCCGAGGCTGCCGCGCGGCATTACTACAAGACTAGCGCCGCCAGCCTGAGCGCCGCCCAGGCCGCCAAGTTGGCGGCGATGATCCCGAATCCGCGCTATTACGACAAGCATCGTGAAGCGCGAGGCCTGATCCGCAAGGCGGGTATCATCGAATCGCGCATGCGCTACGCGGAAGTGCCCTGATGGCATTGCCGAAGCCGCGATAGCCTTGTGTTAAAATAATCTCTTTGAATCCAAACAATATGCGCTTCTGCTTCCTGATCCTGATTGCAAGCCTGACCTTGGCCGCATGCGGCACCAAGGGCGACCTTTATATCCCGGAAAAACAGTACCCGCAGGAACCGCAGCCGCAACAACAACCTTCCCGATGAGTTGTCCGTGAATCCATTTCAGTTGAAGAATGGCATCCTGCATGCCGAAAACGTGCCGTTGACTCGTGTTGCCGAAGAGTTCGGCACGCCGAGCTACGTCTATTCCCGCGCCGCGCTGGAAAACGCCTATACCCGTTTTGCGGCGGGGTTCGCAGGCACGGACCACCTCGTCTGCTTCGCGGTGAAGTCCAACCCCAGCCTGGCGGTGCTCAACCTGTTCGCCCGCCTGGGCGCTGGCTTTGACATTGTCTCTGGCGGCGAACTGGCGCGGGTGCTGGCTGCGGGCGGCGACCCTGCCAAGGTGGTGTTCTCCGGCGTGGGCAAGACCGAAGCGGAAATGCAGGCGGCATTGGATGCGGGGATTTTCTGCTTCAATGTGGAATCCGCCAGCGAGCTGGACCGGCTCAATGACGTTGCTGCCCGTTTGGGCAAGACGGCGCCGGTTTCATTGCGCGTCAACCCCAACGTGGACGCCAAGACGCACCCCTACATTTCCACCGGGCTCAAGAACAACAAGTTCGGGGTTGCGTATGAGGATGCCTTCAGCCTGTACAAGCATGCAGCCAGCTTGCCCAATATTGCCGTGCATGGCGTGGATTGCCATATCGGCTCGCAATTGACCGAGCTGTCGCCGTTCCTGGATGCGTTCGACCGGGTATTGGCGCTGGTGGACCAGCTGGAAGCCGAAGGCATCAGGGTTGAGCATATCGATCTCGGCGGCGGTATCGGCATATGCTATGCCGACGAGACGCCGCCTGATTTTGCAGCGTACGCCGCCGCCATGCTGCAAAAGCTGGGCGACCGCAAGGTCAAGCTGGTGTTCGAGCCTGGGCGTGCCTTGGTGGGGAATGCCGGTGCGTTGATTACCAAGGTGGAATACCTCAAGCATACCGAAGCCAAGAACTTTGCCATTGTGGATGCCGCCATGAACGACCTCATGCGCCCGGCGCTCTACGATGCCTATCATGAGATCGCGGCGGTCGAGCCTGCTGAAGACCAAACTGCCGCCCAGGTTTACGAGATTGTTGGCCCGGTTTGCGAAAGCGGCGATTTTCTCGGCCATGACCGCAGGCTGGCATTGCAGCAAGGCGACTTGCTTGCGGTGTTGTCCGCCGGTGCCTACGGCATGAGCATGAGTTCCAACTACAACACCCGCCCCCGCGCTGCCGAAATCATGGTGGATGGCGACAAAGTTCACCTGATCCGCGAGCGCGAGACCATCGCGCAACTGTTCGCCCTGGAAAAGATTCTGGGCTAAACTGTCGCAACAAGTTCAAAAGACAAAGAGGAGATTGAAATGCGCCTGATTCTTGCCATTTTCCTGCCTTGGCTGCAGTTCTTCACGATTGGCCGTCCGATTGCGGGCATCATCTGCCTGATCCTGCAAATCACCATCATCGGCTGGCTGCCAGCGGCAATCTGGTCCGTGTATGCGCTGAGCGAATATAAAACCGACCAGAAAATCCAGAGAGCATTGCAAAAGTAGGAAACACCCAAAATAAAAAAGCCAGCGATTGCTGGCTTTTTGGTTTCTCGTATTGAGGGTTAGGCATAGATTTCTGCCAGCCTCAATATGGCCTCCGGCGATCCTTCAAAAATAAACGGGTTAAGAAACATCCTGCCTTGGAACAGCTGGCGATCCACTTTACTCAACGCCGCTTCGTCGCAAATGCTTGTCCAGCGTGTATGTACTATGTTGAGCTGATGTCGGATGATCTCAACGGCCTCGGCTGTCTTCAGCTGAAATCTTGGCGCTGCTTGCAGGCATACGGCAAGATTGCTCATCCGGTTTTCGCCGATGATCAGCATTGCCTGCGTGGCCTCCCGGCCTGTCCGGTATTGCGGACAGATATCGTAGGCAGGCGTCAGCTTCAGCGTCTTGCCATCCCAGAATGCAGCATGGTTCCTGGCGTGATCGTCGGTGTTGCCGCAGATGATGTTGAAAACCAGGCGGGAAAACAATTCGTGTAGCGTCGCGCTGGGCTTATCGAAGCGTTGGCGGATAATATCCGAAAACTCTTCGTAACTGGCATATCGTGCCATCATCTCATCAAGGCCAAACAGCGTCAGTGCCGAGACCATGAGTCGCCGCTGCCAGCCGCTATTGCCAGCTTTCAAGCGGTCGAACCGTTCAATCAGGATGACGTCCTTGCCTGCCGTATGGCGTAGCTGTACCGGCGCTACGTGCAAGCCAGTCTCTGCGGCGAGCCGCATGGCGATGTATTCAGCTTTTACCACATTGTAAGTGTCCGTCGAGGACGAGAATTTTGCGATGAACTTGCGGTCTTCGTCCTCAATCATCGCTTTCGGCCGTGCGCCTCCCAGCGAACTCCCATGAAACAGCGCCTGTTCCAATTCGGGGCTAAGCGGCACGCCGTTTTCTACCATTTCTGCCGCATGCATCAGATCATCAAGCGAGGCTGCCTGGCCGGTGCGCGGCACATATTCTGTTGGCGACGCCTGGAAATCGAGACCGCCGATCCTGTCCGAGCCGGATTCAAGCAGGTAAGTCAACTCATCCAACGCGCCGATATCCGCATTCTTACCCTTGGTACCCGCCAGCCGGTTTAGGATAACCCGCCGGCCCCATGCGTCAGGCGCTGCATCGCGTAGCGCGCTTGCCAGCTTCAGGCCTGTCTTGGGGGGAATGATTCCGCGCACCAGTGGCAGCTCGGGCTCGTAGAGGGGAACGGCATCCCTTCTCTCCAGGTAGCTGCGGCCATAATTGAAAAGCAACTGGTCTTTGTCGCGGCTGAGCAGGCCCGCTACCACCGGTTGTGTGGCGCCAGGCAGCCAGATCCATACATAGGCTTCGTCAGCTACTTTTCTAGAAATCATCCTTCACCACCTTTTTGGAAGGTCGGACGGCGCGAGGCAGCAGGGAAAGTGTTTTCTCCGCGTTAGCTATATGCAATCCCACTGTAGACTGATCTGCGCTGAAAAGAGGAACGCCTACGATGGTGGCAAGCTCAAACACGCTGCCAATTCCGCATCCCATATCACCTTCTTCCGCGCGGTAAACCAAGCCGCGGGATACGCCAGCGCGCTCTGCCAATTCTTCTATGGTCCATCCACGTTCGATCCGCGCATTGCGGATCATCAGGCCGAGCAGTCGCGCTGCATCTTGGCTGGGACGGGAATATGCTCGGGAGGAGGGTTTTACCATAGTGGCGGCTGTGCTAATGGTTAACGGTATAAGTTCCGTATGCGTTATTCGGCAAAGTATTGTGGTCTTATTTGCTGGTGCAGGCAAGGATTTTGTTTCATTAATGGATCATTTTTCATGATAACGACCTGTTAATGGAACAAAAATGTTGAAAATGAAGATGGGGCGGCTGGAAACGCAATCGTTTTTCAAGCTGAACGGTTTCTAATGGCTGAGGCTTGGTTCGGCTTCTTGCCATTTCCCGCATTATGGTACAGGTGCTGCTTTTAGGCGTGGATGATGGTGGGGTTCAAGCGGAACGCAGCAGTTTCTCTTTCGGCCCGTCGGCGGCAACCTTGCCACCGTCCAGGGCAATGATGCGCTGAACCGCCGACATCATGGCGGCGCTATGGCTGATCATGATCAGGTTGCCGTTGCCCACTACCTGCGGCAGGCGTTGCGCCAGAAGCTGTTCGCCTTCCGGATCCAGCCCCAGGCTGGGTTCGTCGAGCAGCAGGATGTTGCTGCTCTGGGCGAAAGCGCGCGCGAGGGCGACCTTTTGGCGTTGCCCGCCAGAGAGGTTGCTGCCGCGGTCGGCAAGCGCCATGGTGAGGGTGAGGCGGCCTTGCTTGAGTTCTTCTTCCAGGCCGGAGGCCCACAGCGCGCGCTCCATGCGTTCGCTGTGCGGTTTGCTGCCCGCCAATAGCAAGTTAGCTTCCAGCGTGCCTGCAAACAGCACGGGTTCCTGCGGCTTGTAAGCCAGCCAACGCGCACGGTCTGCGGGAGAGATGGCATGCAATTCGTAGCCGTCGATCAACACTTCGCCTTCATCCGCGATGCTCAGGCCGGCGATCAGCTTGAGCAAAGTGCTCTTGCCTGCGCCCGGACGCCCCAGCAGGCCGATTTTCTCGCCTGCGGCGATATTGAGCGTGACGTTGTCCAGCGCGGCAGGGCGGTCGGGATAGCGCTTGCTTAAGCGCAGCAGTGTGATGTCGCCCCTCGCCTCCGGCTTGCTGACCTTGAATGAAGCATGCGGGGCGGATTGTTCGATGCCATGGCTGACCCCATGCGCGGCCTTGCCGGATTCCAGCAAGGCGTCCATGCGTTTGGCGGAGCGGGCGAAGTCTTCCCATTTGCCCAACACCAGGTACAGCGACGTGACCAGCATCATGGCGCGCGCTGCCAGCAACGAGCAGGCGATGAGGCCGCCCACGGACAGCATGCGCGCCTCGATCAGGTAGGCGCCAAGCGTCAACACGGCGACGGTGGTGAACGTCATCATGCCGGCGGAAAGCGTGTTGCTGTGGCTGGCGGAAAGCCTGCGCGCCGCTTCCAGGTCGCTGACCTTTTCGGATTGCGTGCGCCAGCCCTGCAGCAAACCTGTGACGCCCGGAACCGTGCGCACCACCTCCATCCCTTGCAAGACTTCGCCGATATAGGCCATGCGCTGAGTGGATATCTGTTCGGCATCGCGGTTGAGGCGCAATGTCTGGCGTTGCACGAGATAACCGATGCCGGCGTAAACCAAGGTCAGCACGCCGACCAGGATCATGATCGGCCAGGCAATGAAGCCGATCACCAGCATGTAGAGCAGGTAGAACGGCAGGTCGGCAATCGCGAGTAAATAAGTGGAGGAAACAAAATTGAGCGCATTGGTCAGGTCGCGGTAATGCGCCAGGAACGTCGCGACGCCGCCCGCCGGCATGTCGCGGTCCGCGAGCAGCTTGTGCCACAGCCCTTCATCCGTCTTGCGCGCCATATCCGCCGCAACCCGTTCCACCGTCCAGTTGCGGGTCACGCGCATGCCCACGTCCAGCGCGATGAAGATCAGCATGCCGATCACCAGCGCCCATAACGTCTCGAATACGCCGTTGCTGACGATCTTGTCGTACACCAGCATGGAGAACAGCGGCAGCAGGATCTGGCCGCTGTTGATCAACAGGCTGGAAAGGCCGACTTCAAGCCATTGTTGGCGTAAAAGCGTCCACAAACTGGATAGCGAGGAAAAGACCTTCGATTGTTCCTCGTTCACACTAGGCCACTGTCCAGTTCACTTGCGCCACGACGTTGTTGTTTGCATCATGAATTGAATAAGTGCCAGCATTAATCAAATCAATGGCTGAGCTAAGCTGAGATCCATTAAACCAAACTGTTTCACCAGCCCCTAAGCTGAAACTTAGTTTATCTGTATTATCCCCAACGATATTAATGACAGAACTGCTGCCGCTTGCCATCAATCCCTGGATGCTTTGGGTGCTGACTGTCATATTGGTCGAGCTTGCCTGCAGGCCATAGGCCTGCTGGGAAATATCGATAGTCTCGATACTGCGTACCAAACCTACCAGCGTTGCCAGTTCATAGGCAGCGCCATTGACAAACCCTTCCAGCGCCAGGGTATCGGTACCACCTTGCCCATCTACTAGGGCAAATCGATTGCTCCAATTGTTGGCGACGTTGCCAGTAATGGCATCCACTGATGCAACAACCGTATCATCACCCGCACCTCCATATACTGTATCCTTGCCGCCATTATTAATGAAAATCAGGTCATCTCCAGCACCAGCATTGATGTTGTTATTACTCGCAGAACCCCGAATAGTGTCATTAAAATTCGAGCCAATGGCGTTCTGGATATTGATTAATTCGTCAGTTCCAACAGAGTTGCCAGATCCAGTGATCGTAGCAGTTCCGCGAGTATTACCGCTAGCGAGGGTAATATCCACACCATTGGTGCTGGAGTCTCCTGTGTTTTTCGTCATATACTGGTACGTGACGGTGTTATTTCCCCCGTTATTCCAGGTGCTTCCATTCCATGTACCACCTCCATCCAAGGTGTCGTTGCCACCCATCCCGGCAAGAGTATCGTTTCCGGAGCCGCCTTTGATGTAATTGTCTTGTGCATCGCCAATTAATCGGTTGTTGCCAGTGGTGGCTTCAAGGTTGCGAATATCGATAAATACGTCCCCTGCGGCATCCCCGGTTGCCGTAATCAAGCCGGGAGTCAAGGATACATTGACCTGGGTCGTATAAAGCGCGGTATTGATACCTCCGCCGCCATCCAGAGTATCGGCTCCAGCGCCGCCTTGCAGGGTGTCATTTAAATTGCCGCCAACCAGAAGATTGGCATTTCCGTTACCTGTTAGAGTGTTGGAGTGATTGATGGCTCCGATGACGGTATCGAAATTGCTAAGGCTGTCGCGCTCATATCCGGCAATTTGGCCATGACCTTGAGCCAAGTTGACTGTCACATTGTCCTCTGCATGCGCATAACTCACGGTATTGGAACCAGTGCCACCATCCAGAGTATCGCCACCGTTACCGATTGTGTTGCCTATGCCCTCAATTGTATCGTTCCCGTCGCCACCAAAAATATGGTTGGCATTCCTGTCTCCGATCAAATGGTCAGCATATTGCGAACCTACTAGGTTTTCTATGCTGTCAAACTGGTCCCCAGCTGCATTGCCGCTTTGCGCAACATTCAGGATATTGGTGATATTGTTGACTTGGTTATCCAGCAAATTGACAACCACGCCGCTTCCTGCATTTTCATACGTCACGGTATCCTTGCCAGTGTCGCCAAAAAATTTGTTGGCACCAGAGCCGCCTTGCAGCGTATCGTTCCCGGCTCCGCCATAAAGCTCGTTATTACCGTTACCTGAGGTGATGAGGTCATTACCGGCACCACCATGGACGATGTTGTCGCCTTCACCTGCATGGATGTCATACCCAATACCTCGCGCAGGCAATATCAACCAGGGCTTTCCGTCGACGATGACGTTGAAGTCATTAGCTTCTGTGGCGTCGCGATAGCTAAAATTGAGGTCCTTGGATACTTGGAAGGCGAAAGGCCCTACTTGGCCGTGAATAATTGCTTGCAAAACAAAATCAACAGGTGTGACAGCGACACCGTCTGCTGTTAAGTCATATACCAGCTCAAGATCAACGCCATATGAACCATCTGCCTGAAGTTGCAATGCATCAGCGGAAATAACCCAATTACCATTACTATCTTTACCAATCGTGCCGGTACTGGCAGGGTTAAGTTTCAGATCAAAGCCAGCGGGTAAGTTTCCGTTCGCCATGATGACGAATGAATCAATGGAATTAAATCCATTGGTACTGATATAGAGATTTTTGGACCATTCGCCGGTTGCAGCGAAGTTAGAATTCAAATTGATGTTGTCATTACCTGCGGTACCAGTAATCACTTCGCGATGGGCTTGGGCAGCAGGAGTTGCAGGGTTATGCGATGGATTGCTTGGGTCGATGGCACCGCGTGCGCCCAGTGGCAAGTCATTTCTGAAATCCGTCCCGGTTTTTAATTCAGGGCTGACATATAACTGTCCATCGATAACTGGTAAACCAAGATTCTGTATATCTCGCAAGGTTTCTGCAGACTCAACCCGATTCCCCAAGCGATAAGTAGATGGCTGATCCACTCTCGGCGGAATAATCGCATCCATGAATTCACCACTGTTATTACCACGTCCATTGATACTGCCGCGTTGCACTTGTGCTGCTTGGGGCAATGATGGTGCTTGTGGCAACGGGGCAGCTGGAGCTGTAGGTGCCGATGTATGGTTGTTCAGCGCCATGAACAGCGAGGTATAGTCGATCTCGTCAGGCTGCAGCTCGGTCAAGCGGGTATCAATGTTTTCGCTGATGATGCGCAGGTTGCCGGCATCGGCGGCATCGACGGTGCCGACCTGCTGGAACAGCTCGGTCAGGCTGGTGTTGAATTTGTCGCCGTCGAACTCGACCTTGGGGGCGTCGACCTCCAGGGCGTCGAGCGCGCCGTTGGGGATGATGATGTAGCTGCCATCGGCAAAGCCCAGCACCAGGTCGACGTCGGCAACGTCTACCGATTTGAGGGCACCATGGCTTTCCGTCAGGCGGATGATGCCGTCCGCATCCGCATGCACGCGCGTGACATTGGTCACGTGGTTCTGCTTGGTGCTCGGACCGTTACGCTGTTCGGTGACTGCGGGTTGGGTAATTGCCATGGTAGTGCTCCTTCTTTAATTTGCTGCCCGGCATTGCCGGGACACTCAAAGCTTAAGGCCGGGCCGTCTTCATCAACGGCGTTGCTTGCCTGCCTCTTCCAGCAGGCTCGCCAGCACGGCGCGTTGTTCGGCAGGCGAGAATCTGTCCATCATGTTGGTGATGTTGGTGCGCAGTTCCATCGAGTCGTCCGTCATACGCGTCATCATGTCGCTCATGCGCGAGAGATCGGTTCCCTGCCGCGCGGTGGTCTGGATCAATTCGGAGAAGTGGTCGTTGAGCTGGGAGAGCATATCGGCGTTGCCGCGCTCCATCATGCTCAAGATGGTGCCGAGTTGGCGGCCCACGCGTTGCAATTCGCCGCGGAATTGCGAAACCGACTCGTTGTGGTCCGCCATTGCGCGCATCATCTCGCTGCGTTGCTTGTTGAAGTTGTCCAGCTCGGCTTGCAAGGCACGGTCCTGCAGGCGTGAAGACTCACTCAGGCGTTCCTCGATGCGGCGTAGCACGCGGATTTCCTCGGTGGCCACTTCGCGGCGGAACTTGAGTTCCGCAGGGTCCATGTTGGCAAGATAGCCAGCGCCGCCGGCAGTGCCGGACTCGACGACCACTGTTTCGCCATCTGTCGTGGTGGCGACATTGCCACCTTGGGCATTGTTGGCAAGGCGTGCAATCGCTTGTTCGATGTGCTGGGCCACTTCGGAGCCGAGGATGGAGAGGACTTCCTGGGTACAGCGGCGCACGGCCACCATCATGAAGCCCAACACGATGGAACCGAGCAGGCCGAACAGGGAGGCCGAGAAGGCGATGCCCATGGAGCGCATCGGGGCGCGCATGCGCGATACCATGTCGCGGAAGACTTCGACCGGGCTGTCTACCCCGACGTTGATGGTGGCGAAGCTGGAAATCAGCACCGCAATGTCGTCCAGGGTCGCCAGCAAGCCGATGAACGTACCCAGCAGGCCGAGGCCGACCAGCAGGCTGGTGAGGAATTGCGGCAGGGCGTTGCGGTTGGTCAGGCGGCGGCCGGCACTGTTGAGTTCGGCATCAATGGCGACCTGTTCCTGGTGGGCGATACCGCGCCCGCTGGAGGTGGCCATCATGCGCAGCACATATGCGATGTCGCCATCGTAAGCCTGTGCCCTATCTTGCAATTGGGCTGGGCTCTCGCCGGATTGCACGGCGTCGGTATAATCCTCCAGCTTGCTTGCTTCCTTTAGCAGGCGGCGCACGTTGAACAGGATCAGGATGCCGCCGAGGATGGTGATAAAGAAGATGGCGTAATTGATCTGCGGGTGCGGGTTCTCGACCAGCGTCTTGAGGATGGCCTCATGATAAACGGCAGCCCCCAGCAAAAGCAGCACAAATGGCAAAGCCGCGTAAAAGTAATAAATTCTTAGTCGCTTCAGCATGTGGAACTTACCTTTAACAAATAATCTTTATCTCGGATCGCGGAATACGCGATCCCCAAAACGCATCATCGGCGACAGCAGGTAGGAAAGCACGGTGCGCTTGCCCACGACAATATCCGCCGTCACTGACATCCCCGGCGAGATCGGGCCGGCGGTTTTTGCCAGCTTGATTTCGCTGATGCTCCCTACATCTACCCTCACCCGGTAGTAATACCCTTCACGCTCGTCGAACAGCGTGTCCGCGCTCACTTCGGTGACCTTGCCGGGCAAGGCGCCGTAAGTGGCATAGTCGAATGCGCCGATGCGCACCCGCGCCGGCAAGCCGTTGCGCAGGTTGGCGCGGTCGTCCGGCCTGGAACGTGTTTCCACCACGATGTGCTCGTCTTCCGGGGTGATCTCCAGCAACGGTTCTCCCGGCCTGATCACGCCCCCCACCGTCGACAGCATCATGCGGTTGACGAACCCCGCCATCGGCGCGCGTACGATGTTGCGGTCCAGGCGGTCCACATTGGTCTCGAATTCCAGCGTGGACCTTTGCAGTTCTGCCCGCACATCTGTCAATTGGGCCGTGGCATCCGCACGGAAGCGCGCCCAAAGTTCGCCTATCTTGGACTCGATCTCTGCTTGCGCCGCCTTCAGGCGCGGCAACGCCGCTTCTGCTTCGCGCAGTTGCGACTCCATGCGTTGCAAGCGGCTTTCCGCATCAAGCAGCTCCATCTTCGAAGCTGCGCCGTTCTTGTTCAGGCCTTCGATCAGCCTGTGCTGCTGGCGCGCCAGCTCTATCTCCGAAACCAGGTTCCTGCGCCGGGTCTCGATCTCGGCAATCTCACCGCGGCGCTGGGCGCTTTGGTCGCGCAATACGCGGGATTCTTCATTCACGCTGGAAACCCGCGCCTGCAGGGCTGCGGATTCCACTTGCTTCACTTCTGCGTCATGCAGGTCGGCAGGGAACTCGATGCTGCTCTTGCCGCGTGCTTCTGCCAGCAACCGCGCCTCGCGGCCCCGTAGGGCGTCGCGCTTGGTGCGCTCCTGGCCGAGGTCGGAGCGTGCCTTGATGTCGGAAAGCTCGATCAATGGCTGGCCTGCCTTGACGACTTCGCCTTCCTGCACCAGGATGGTCCTGACAATCCCGCCTTCGAGGTGCTGCACGATCTGCGCCTTGCCTGCCGGCACCACGCGTCCTACCGTGCGCACGATTAGGTCAACCCGTGCCAGGGCTGCCCAGGCGACCAGCGCCACGACTGCGAGGACACTGATCAGGACAAAGGCTCGGGAAGGCGTCATGGCATTCCATTGTTTGCGCAGCCAGCTCATGCCGTTCAATGACCCGCTTAAGGCGTGTTGCCTGCCGGTACAACCGATACCAGCGAGCTGTCCGACCTGGCATTGCCATCGATGATGGAAACGCGGATACGGTCTGCGGGCAGCTTCATTTCGATCAACAGGTTGCGTACCGCCATCGCGCGATAGAACGCCAGGCGCCGCGCTTCAGTGAAGCCCGGAGGCACGCTGACTTCCAGGGCCGCGCCGCCGCTCTCCACGATGGCCTGCAATGGACCGCGCAATTCGTCGGCCTCGTTGGTGGAGATGGTGATGGCGTCATCGACAAAATCGACGACCAGGCCGCCTTGAGAGCCGGTGATGGTCATATCGGGCTCTTCGGCGCGGATGGTGGCGGAAACCACGCGGCGCGGACTGTTGCGGCCAGCAGACTTCTCGTGTTGCAATGCGGCCAGCTCCTCCTTGAGGCGGCGGGCTTCATCGTCCTTGCCCTTGAGCGCTGCAAGTTGCTTTTGCAGTGCGTCGACTTGCAGGCGCAGGCGGGCGGCATCGTCATCGGATTGATGCGAGGTGGATTCCACCGCCTCCATATCGGAAGGCGTCAGCTGGGAGACCAGTTGCTGTTCCTCGGCCGGAGGGGCCACCGGCGTTTCTGCGCTGATATGGCGGCGTCCCAGTTCCATGGCGAAGATGAACACGGCAATGGTGAGGATCACCACGACAAACAGCAGGTTCAGCACCAGGTTGCTGACGGCATCGACGTAGCCGGGCCAGAAAATGCCTGAGTCTTCCTGTTCGTTATCAATCTGCATGGCGTTCTCTCACTATTCCTTGGGCAGCGGCGTGGCCGTGCCTGCTTCCTGCGGGTTCAGCGGCATTGTCACGGCATCGTCCGTGCTATTGCTGGCCGGGCCGAAGCCAGGCGTCTTGCTGGCGGCGACCACGGTCATGGGCTGCGATTGGCCGAGCAGGCGGTTGATCTGCGACAAGGCGTCGATTTCCTGCGCGTGCAGCGTCACCAGGCGGGTACGCGCCTGATACTGGCGGTCGTAGACATCCAGCAGGTCCAGCAGGGATTGGTTGCCCGCGAACATTTTCTCCGACATGGCGTTGGCGGCCGACGTGATGGCGTTCAGTTCGCGATACCCCGCCACGAGTTGCTCGCGGGAAGATTCGAGGATGGCGTATTGCGAGATCATGGCCTGGCTGATACGACGCTGCAGGTCGTCGAGGCGGTAGCGCACCTCCTCGATGCGCGAGAGCTTTTCCTTGGTCATGTAGTAATCGCTGCCGCCGTTGAGCAGGTTCCAGTTCAATACCACCATGAAGCGCTTGTCGTCCTGTTCGCCTACGGGGCCGCCGGCGTTATCGGTGGTCCACCTGGAAAGCTCCAGGTCCAGGCGCGGGGCATAACGCGAGCGTGCGACGTTCTGGTCGATCTGGGAAGCGCGCAGCTCTTCGCGTATCGAGGCGATGTCGGGGCTGTTGTTCATCGCGATCTTGATGGCGTCGGCAGCCGTGGACGGGATGACGCCCATGTCCTCGCGCTCAGGCAGGCGGATGTTTTGCGGCGCGACGTTGGTCAGGCGCAGGAATTCAATGCTGGCGGCCGAGTGGGCGGCTTCCTGCTGGGTGCGTGCCGAACGGGCGGACAGGCTGCGCGCACGCACGCGTTCGCGGTCGGCATCGCTGGAAGCGCCCGCGGTGGCGCGTTTATCCACATAGGTGAATAGCTCGTTGAGCTGGTTCTCGTAACCCAGCGACAGGTCGGCGATCAACCGGCTGGTAGTCAGGCCGAGGTAGGCGTTGACGGTGGAAAGCCAGGCATCGCCCTGGCTGCCGCGGCGGCTTTCCTCGCGCGAGTTGATGACGGCCTGGCGGCGCTTCCAGTCATAGATGCTGGGCAGGTCCATCAACGGCTGGCGCAGTGTGATCACGCGGTCGGTGCGGGTATGGTGCGACTCTTCCATGCGGGAGCCGGTGCGTGCGTCGATGGCGGAGGAGGGCGACGATATCTCGCGTCCCTTGCCGTAGCGCACGGAAAGATTGGGCAGCAGCAGGCCGCGTGCCTGCTTGGATTGCGCTTCGGCCTGGTTCACGCGTTCGTCGGCGATATGCACGTCGCGGCTGAAGTCCACCGCGGCATCGGTGGCCGTGCGGATATCCATGGTGTCGGTGACCGTAGCCGGCAATTGTGCGGAGTGGACTTGCTCCGCGTATTCGCTGCTCAGGTATTCATTGTGGATTTCATTGGCGACCGCCACGGGAATGGTGCTGATGCCGAACAGGCGCGACAAGTGCAGTTCATCGACTGCGGCCGCTGACTGGGCTTGGGTCGGCAGGTCCAGGTTGAGCGATTGCAGGCCAATCGGAGCGACAGGGGCCTGGGCGGCTGCCTGTTGTTGCTGGATTGTGCTGCCAACAGGCGCGGGCGCTGCGGCAGCAGGAGGCGCGGCCAGTTGTTCGGGTGTTGTTGGGGCGACTACCAGCTGCGGCTGTTTCAGGCCCTGCTCGGTCGCCTTGACCGCTTCGCTGGCTGCATTAGCCGCCGCGGTAGCGGCACTGGCTGCGGCTGTCGCGGCTGCGGCAGCTGCATTGGCGGCTTCAACCGCCGCATGTGCGGCGCTCGAAGCAGTCTGCAATGCGCTGGCAGGTGCATTGGTGATTTCCCCTTGCGGTTCGGCAGCCCAGGCTGCTGTCACCACTAACATAGGCCATGTACATTTAAACATGAAGTGTTTGCGGTTGTTTGACACGTTCAACCCTTAATGATTTTTATAGATACCGGGTTGGAATTTTTTCCACCCTTGTTTCAATCTAGCTCAAAACACATTTCTTGAATGTCAACCATTGTGAATTGCATTTAGTTTTCGGCATTCCATATGGATAACAATCGGTTCATCACCAGCATTTATTGCGCCACTGTGGTGAACCGCGGGCTAGTCTAATGATGTGCTAATTAAATGTCATTGTTTTTATGGGGTTTTTAGTCCTATTGGACTATAGCTGCCGTGTTGAAGGCGACGCGGAAGAGGGAGGGGGGCAGTAAAATTCAGCGACGGGAATGTCGATGTCCCGTCACTATTGTCGGTTTCTTGGCGGTTCTGTCGATCAATCGAAAATGACGGTTTTGTTCGCGTAGAGCAGGATGCGGTTTTCGATGTGCCAGCGCACGGCACGGGATAATACGACGCGCTCAAGGTCGCGGCCTTTCTGGATCAGGTCTTCGACCTGGTCGCGGTGGGAAATGCGGGCGATATCCTGCTCGATGATGGGGCCTTCGTCCAGCACTTCCGTGACATAGTGGCTGGTGGCGCCGATCAGCTTGACCCCGCGCTCGAAAGCGCGGTGATAGGGACGGGCGCCGATGAACGCTGGAAGGAATGAGTGGTGGATGTTGATGACGCGGTGCGGATAGCGCTTGACGAAATCCGGCGAGAGAATCTGCATGTAGCGCGCCAGTACGATGAGGTCGACCTGGTATTCGTCGAATAAGGTGAATTGCCGCGCTTCTGCCTCGGCCTTGTTTTCCTTGGAGACTTCGATATGGAAGAAAGGAATGCCGTAGAACTTGGCGAGGTTCTCAGTATCGCGATGGTTGCTGATGATGAGCGGGATGTCGCAATCCAGTTCGCCGCTTTGGTGGCGGTGCAGCAGGTCGACCAGGCAGTGGTCGTATTGCGAGACCATGATGGCCATGCGCGCGCGGCGCTGGGAGCCCTTGAGTTCCCAATCCATGCTGAACTGGCCGGCAATCGGCGAGAAATGTTCGTTGAAGTTGTCGAGGTCGACTTTGGCGCCGTCCAGATCGAATTCGACGCGCATCAGGAACAGGCTGTTCTCGGCATCCTGGTGCTGGTCCGCATGCAGGATGTTGGCATCGTGGCGGTAGAGAAAATCGGCAATCGATGCGACGATGCCCTTGCGGTCGGGACATGTCACAAGTAGGGTTGCAGTGTTTTTCATCGTGGCTCTGGCGGCATTAAACGCAAAAGCCGCCATTATACTGGGATTTGATGCGCATTGCCCGGCGGCGATTTGTCGCTCGCCTCTCTGGCGAAAATATCGTGAACAGCCTCTCATGCAGGCAATCCGGCCTGCCTGCGGAGGATTGAAAGTTATGATGAAGACAAGCCGTGTCTGTGGTATCGTTTGCCAGTAACAATAACAGTAGCCTCAGCCTGTTGTTCAGGCCCGCAAGGCGCGTTGCGGACAATTGTCTGATGGTGTGGTCAAGACCGTGAAAAAACAATTACCTTATTTCCTGCTGGTATTCCTGATTCCTGTGACCCTGGTGCTGTGGTGGTGGGGTTTGTTTTCAACTGCCGATGTCGAGATCGCCGAGCGCGGCAATTACCGTTACGCCTACCTGGAGGCCGAAGGGCCGTATTCCAAGCTTTCCAGCAAGCAGGAAGAGGTGTTGCACGAGCTGGTGGAGCAGAATATAAAGCCCGGCCCGGAAATCACCCTGATATTCAGCGATCCGCGCACCACGCCGTACAAGGAGCTGCATGCGCGCGCAGGGTTCATCATTGACGCCGACGCCAAGCCGGCCGCACCGATCCAGGTGGATACCGTGCCTGTGCGCAAGGTGTTCGTCGCGAGCATCAAGGCACATCCCTTGCTTGCTTACGGCAAGACGTATTCCAAAGTGCTGGATTTCGTCAAAGCCAAGGATACGACCTTGAACCTGCCCACGGTGGAGATTGTGGATGACAGCGTGCTGAGTGTCGAAATGCCCTTGGAGCCTGTCGAGGAAGCGGAACAGAATACGGAACGCAATGCGGGAGAATCGCCTTGAACTTCATTGCACTGATTGGCGCGCTGGCGCTGACTTACTACCGGCCGCATCGCAAGCTGGACTGGTTGCAGGAGATAGTCGCGCCCTTGGTCCAGCTGCTCGAGCGTAACTTCAACGGCGGCAACCGCCTGCAGGGCATGACGGCCTGGGCGCTGGTCGTGCTGTTGCCCAGCCTGCTGGTCGGCGCGGTCTATTACGTGCTGCTGCAGGTGAACGCGATTCTCGGCATCGTATTCGGCGTGGCGCTGCTTTACTTCACTTTGCGCTTGAGCCAGTTCGGCCCGCGTGCGGAGGAGATCATTGCCGCATTGCGCACCGGCAATATCGACGAGGCCCGCCTCTTGCTGGGGCAGTGGGAGAAAATCGACAGCGACAGCTTCACGCTGACCCAGGTAGCGCAGGTGAGCGTGGAGACGGTCTTGTCGCGTTCGCATTATGGCCTGTTTGCGCCGATTTTCTGGTTTGTCATCCTCGGCCCTGCTGGCGCGTTGTTCTACCGGTTATCCCATATCGCTACCATGGAGTGGCAGCCGAATGAGGCGACGCTCTTCAATGACTGGGCGCGCAAGGTGTTCCGCTGGCTCAACTGGCCGCCCGCATTCGTGACCGCGGGCAGTTTTGCGATCGTGGGCGATTTCGAGGACGCGATCTATTGCTGGCGTTCCCAGGCCGAGACCTGGTCGGACAAGGCGATGGGCATGATCCTCGCGAGCGGCGCAGGTGCATTGGGTGTGAGGATAGGCGAGCCGTTGCCGATGAACGGCATTCTGGTGTTCCGCCCTGAAATCGGCTTGGGCGATGCCGCCGATGCGGACTACCTGCGCAGCGCGGTGGGCCTCGTCTGGCGTGTGCTGGTATTGCTGATCGGATTATTGCTGCTGCTGACGTTTGCCCACTGGCTGGGCCAGTGACAAGCGTTGCAGTGAGCGACATTGTAGAGAGACTATGGATATTGTATTAGCCAACCCGCGCGGGTTTTGTGCAGGCGTAGACCGCGCGATCATTATCGTCGAACAGGCGCTGGAGAAATTCGGCGCGCCTATCTATGTGCGCCACGAAGTGGTGCACAACAAGTTCGTGGTGGATGACCTCAAGAAAAAAGGCGCGATCTTCGTCGAGGAACTGGACGAGGTGCCCGCCGGCAATACCGTGATCTTCAGCGCGCACGGGGTTTCCAAGGACGTGCGTGCCGAGGCGGAAGCCCGCGGCCTGCAGGTGTTCGACGCCACTTGTCCGTTGGTGACCAAGGTGCATATCGAGGTGGCCAAGATGCGCGCCTCCGGCAAGGAAATCATCATGATCGGCCATAAGGGGCATCCCGAGGTGGAAGGCACCATGGGCCAGTCCGAGGGCGGCATGTACCTGGTGGAGTCGCCGGAGGATGTGGCGACGCTGCAGGTGAAAGACCCGGCGCAATTGGCCTATGTGACGCAGACGACCTTGTCGATCGACGATGCCGCGTCGATCGTGAGCGCGCTCAAGGCCAGGTTCCCCGAGATCACCCCGCCGCGCAGCGATTCCATCTGCTACGCGACGCAGAACCGCCAGGATGCTGTCAAGGTCATGGCGCGGGATTGCGATCTCGTGATCGTGGTGGGCTCGCCCAACAGCTCCAATTCCAACCGTTTGCGCGAAGTGGCGCAGAACCAGGGGATCGAGTCCTACATGGTCGATAACGCTTCTTTCCTCGATCCTGCCTGGATCGCCGGCAAGAAGCGCGTAGGCGTATCTGCGGGCGCTTCCGCACCCGAGGTATTGGTGCAGGAAGTGATCAACAAGCTCAGGGAGCTGGGGGCTGCCGAGGTGCAGGAACTCAACGGCGTGGTGGAAAACGTGGTGTTCAAGATACCGCGCAACTTGGCCGAGGCTTGAAATATCGAAATTGAAAATAAAAAAGGGCGGTCAAACCGCCCTTTTTTGTGTGCATGAGCTATCGTCAGGATTGTTTGCGCAGGTTGTCCAGGCTGAATGCCGTCGGCGCGTGCAAGGCCAGGGTGATATAGCCTCCGGCCAGGGCAAGGTACTGCATCAGGCCGATCAAGCCGCTGCCGGGGGTAGGGTCGGGCAGCTTGAGGAAGATGGCGACGAAGATCGCATAGACTGCCAGCACATAGGCGGACAGCTTGGTCTTGAAGCCCAGCAATAGGCTCAGGCCAAAAATCAACTGCACCAGGATCATCAAGGGCGCGAAAACGCCCGGCAGGCCGAAGTGGCCGAGGTACATCTGATATTGCTCGTAGCCGCTGGGGTTTTGAAAGATGATCGCCAGCTGGAACAGGATGGCTAACAGAAAAATTTGCGCCAATAGAATACGTCCAAGGAAACCTAAAAACTTCGTCATCGTCTTACCTTCTCGTCCAAGTACACAAACATGTGTCTACGTTAATTTTTATATCGATTTCATCAATCGAGGCGAGCATAGATGATGCCTGTAAGCGCCATGCACCGCAATACTTGTGATCGCTGCATGGCTGGGCCGGCATGAATTTCCCTCACAAGAAAAGAAAGAATACTGACATGAGCTTTTATGTAAGGCAGGCTGACTGGATCAGCGATCAAACGCAGATATCGGCGATTCGCCAGCAAGTTTTCATCGACGAACAGCATGTGCCGGCCGAGCTGGAGTGGGACGGCCTGGACGAGACGGCCCTGCATCTGCTTGCCGTGGCAGAGGACGGCAAGTCGATCGGCTGTGCGCGTATCCTCAGCGACGGCAGCATTGGCCGCATGGCCGTCTTGCAGGGCTGGCGCAGGCAAGGCGTCGGCCATGCGCTATTGCAGGCGGCCATCGAGTTGTGCCGGCAGAACGGCTGGTTCGATATCCACGTTTCCGCGCAAACCCACGCGCTCGCCTTTTATGAGCAGGCCGGATTCCACGGCATCGGCGAGGAGTACATAGACGCCGGTATCCCGCATCAGGCCATGAAGCTGCACATCAGCAACTAATTATCTTTTCTTATCAAGTTGCTATTCGACCGCATTGCGTCGGCTAATGCGGCACATTTTCTTTCTTCATTTTAAAGGCAAATAGTCTCTCGAGCCTGTTTTCAAGACTAGGTGGAGGACTATGCACGTCTTCATCCTGTTGTCTTTCGCCGTCTGCAATATTCCCTCCGCTTGTTCACTATCAACAATATTTGCATCACCATTTTTAGGGGAATTTCAAATGATTGCGCGTACTCTAGTGCTCCTTGCCGGGCTTTCCATGTCTGCCCTGGCATTTGCCCAACCCTCTCTCAACCTTTCCGACTATACCCTGGGTTACAGATTCAACCTGCCCGGCCAGATAGGCATGGTAGGCGAAGCCTCGGCCATTACCTACAACTGGGATACCGGCACCTTGTTCGTCGTCGGCGATGAGGCCGAAGCCATCGTCGAAGTGACCAAGACCGGCGAAGTCGTCGGTCATATGACACTGAATTTTGGCTCTAATTTCGACGCCGAATCCTTGACTTATATCGGCAACGGCCAGTTCGCATTGGGCGAAGAGCGTACCCAGAGCGTGTACAAGATTGATTACCAGGCTGGCACGACGCTGAGCCTTTCCTCAGTTACACCTGCCTACTCTTTCGGTAACTACAGCAATAACGAGGGCCTGGAGGGCTTGAGCTGGGATCCGCGTACTAACACCTTGATTGCCGTGAAGGAAAAGAATCCTCAGGCAATTTACGAGACTGAAGTTGATTTCGATGCCCGCACAGGCAGCCAGAGCATTTTGTTCAATGCCGCACTGCTTGGCTTGCAGGACCTTTCCGATGTGCAAGTGCTTGCTACCGTGCCTTCATTCCTCGGCACCGGACTGGATGACAACCTGTTGATCATCAGCCAGGAGTCACGCCTGCTGCTGGAAGTGACTCGTACCGGCGAAATACTGGGCTCCATCGATCTCCGCCGTCTGAGTGGCACTGCCGAAGGCGTGACGATTGATGAACTGGGCAATATTTATATTTCTGATGAACAGCCTCGCGTGTTTGTATTCCTGCGCCCGATGCCTGCCGTGCCTGAACCTGAAACCTATGCACTGCTGCTGGCCGGCCTTGGCCTGCTTGGTTTCGCTGCACGCCGCCGCGCTGCATAAAGATTCTTCTGTAGTGCCTGTGTTGTTGTTTTTTTAATAATATTTTTCAAATCAGAGAGGTTAATCATGAATGTCATCAATAAGTTGATTGCTGCCGGCGTTCTGGCTGTCAGCGCTTTCTCCGCCGTTCCTGCTTTCGCGGCTAACGCCTACAACGTCTATATCACCGAGTGGAACTACCAGAGTCGCGTTGCGGATGAAAAGGGCGAGTACATCGAGCTTACCAATCTTGGCCAATTCGACGTCGATTTCACTTACTGGAGCTACGACGACGACAGCCGTCAAAGCTTTACTTTCAACCTGTCCGATTTTGGTATCGTCAAGGCCGGCGAGTCCGTGATCCTGACCGAAATCAGCGCTGACTTGTTCCGTACCCGCTGGGGCCTGGATGATTCTGTCAAGATCATTGGCAACCTGAACCCTAACCTTGGCCGCGCTGATGAAATCAACATCTACGATGCCGATGAAAACCTGGTGGACCGCCTGACCTATGGCGACAATACCATTGGTGGTATTCGTGCCCGCTACAACAGCGGTATTCCTGGCAGCGTGGACGTACTGGGCGAAAACAATGTACACGGTTGGGTATTATCGCAAGTGGGCGACTCCGAAGGCTCCTGGCGTTCCACAGTGGGCGATATCGGCAGCCCTGGCCAGACCAACCTGACGATTGCGGCTGTACCGGAACCAGAAACTTATGCCTTGCTGTTGGCTGGCCTTGGCTTGGTAGGTTTTGCAGCACGCCGCCGTAAGGCAGCTTGAGCGGTAAAGCTAAAAGTACTATCTAAATGAAAACGGCTCTCCATAAGGAGGGTCGTTTTTTATTAGGGCGAGCGCAGCGAAGCCAAGTGCGGGTTTGACGTTGAATTCCCCGTTTGGCTGCGCCGAGTAGCGGAAATCTGGCTGGATCAAGAGCTTGCGTCTGTCTGAGCGAAGCGAGTTCAGCAAGCTCCCAGACAGATTGAGCAACACAGGGGACCGGGAGCTTGCTCCCGGCGTAGACTCCGGGGTCGCCTTTGCTTTGGTTACTTTTATTTGGCGAAGCAAATGAAAGTAACTCGCTGACAAGCGAAAGGCAACGGGTCAAGGTCTGCAACAGTGCTCAAGACCATTGTTCCTTCAACAACCCAAATAATCCCATCAGGCTCAACGATTTTCCGTCTTCATCAATACTGCGATTGGCGCGAGGATGGGTTTCGCCCCTGACGGGCGAGTATCTTTCTTTTGTTTCGCCAAAAGAAAGATACGAAAGAAAAGGCGACCCGATTGTCTGCGTCCCTACACTGCGTTCCGGGCAACCTGCGTTGCTCGCTTTTAATGGGGACTGGCTGAACTCGCTTCGCTCAGACAGACGCCAGTCCTGTTTCCATTAAAAGCTGCGCTACTCGGCGCAGCCAGACGGGGAACCCAAACCCAAGGTCAAAAGCAACAGCGACTTGGCTTCGCTGCGCTCGCCCTTTCGGAGATGGTATGCCGTTTTAGCGCTTGAGCATCGGCTTCAGGTACTTGCCTGTATAGCTGGCCTTGGTATCAGCAACTTCTTCCGGCGTGCCGCAGGCAATCATGGTGCCGCCGCCATCGCCGCCTTCCGGGCCCATGTCGATGATCCAGTCCGCGGTCTTGATGACGTCCAGGTTGTGCTCGATGATGACGATGGTGTTGCCGTGGTCGCGCAGGCGGTGCAATACGTCGAGCAGCAATTGGATGTCGGCAAAATGCAGGCCGGTGGTAGGTTCGTCGAGGATATAGAGGGTCCTGCCGGTATCGCGCTTGGATAGTTCCAGCGCCAGCTTCACGCGCTGCGCCTCGCCGCCCGACAGCGTGGTCGCGGACTGGCCCAGCGTGATGTAGCCGAGGCCGACATCGAGCAGCGTCTGCAGTTTGCGGGCGACCACGGGCACGGCATCGAAGAATTCACGCGCCTGTTCCACGGTCATTTCCAGCACTTCGTGGATGTTCTTGCCCTTGTAATGGATTTCCAGTGTTTCCCGGTTGTAGCGGTGGCCCTTGCAGACGTCGCAAGGCACGTAGACATCGGGCAGGAAATGCATCTCGACGCGGATCACGCCATCGCCCTGGCAGGCTTCGCAACGTCCACCCTTGACGTTGAAGGAGTAGCGGCCGGGGCCGTAGCCGCGGGCGCGGCTTTCCGGTACGCCGGCAAACAGGTCGCGGATCGGCGTGAAGACGCCGGTGTAGGTGGCTGGGTTGGAGCGCGGGGTACGGCCGATCGGGCTTTGGTCGACATCTACGACCTTGTCGAAGAATTCCAGGCCGGAGATTTCCTCGAAAGGCGCTGGCTCGGTCGAGCTGCCGTAAAGATGCCGTGCGACCACGCGGTACAAGGTATCGTTGATGAGCGTGGACTTGCCCGAGCCCGATACGCCGGTGACGCAAGTGAGCAGGCCGACCGGCAACGCGAGGTCCACGTTCTTGAGGTTGTTGCCGCTGGCCTGCGTCAGCTTGAGCCAGCGCTTGGGATCAGGGACGTGGCGCTTCTTGGGGACGGCAATTTCCTTGGCGCCGCTGAGATATTGCCCGGTAAGCGATTGCGGGTTGTTCTGGATTTCGGCCGGGGTGCCTGCGGCCACGATGTTGCCGCCATGCTCGCCTGCCCCGGGGCCGATATCCACTACATAATCCGCTTCCATGATGGCATCCTGGTCGTGCTCGACGACGATGACGCTGTTGCCGATGTCGCGCAGGCGCACCAGGGTCTGCAGCAGGCGGTCGTTGTCGCGCTGGTGCAGGCCGATGGAGGGTTCGTCAAGCACATACATGACGCCGGTAAGGCCGGAGCCGATCTGCGAGGCCAGGCGGATGCGCTGCGCCTCGCCGCCCGAAAGGGTTTCGGCGGAACGGGACAGGGAGAGGTATTCCAGCCCGACATTGGTGAGGAATTTCAGCCGGCTGCCGATTTCCTGCACGATCTTGTCCGCAATGGCGAGCTTTTGCCCTGTCAGCTCGATATGCTCGAAGAAATGCAGCGCCTGGCGCAGCGGGGCTTCGCACACTTCATGGATGTTCTTGCCGCCTACCTTGACGTGGCGCGCCTCGCGGCGCAAGCGCGTGCCGCCGCAATCCGGGCAGGCTTGCGAGTTGAGGTACTTGGACAGCTCCTCGCGCACCGTGATGGAGTCGGTCTCGTGGTAGCGGCGCTGCAGGTTGTTGAGGATCCCCTCGAAGGTATGGGATTTTTCATACAGCTTGCCGCGCTCGTTGAGGTACTGGAAAGTGACCGCTTCCTTGCCGCTGCCGTTGAGCAGCACCTGCTGCACTTCATCGGGCAATGCCTCGAAAGCCGTCTCCAGGTCGAATCCGTAATGCTGAGCCAGGCTTTGCAGCATCTGGAAATAGAACTGGTTGCGCTTGTCCCAGCCCTTGATCGCGCCGCTGGCAAGCGAGAGGTGCGGGAAGGCGACCACGCGCTTGGGATCGAAAAAGCTGATCTGGCCCAAGCCGTCGCACTTGGGGCAGGCACCCATCGGGTTGTTGAAGGAGAACAGGCGCGGCTCCAGCTCCGCAAGTGAGTAGTCGCACACCGGGCAGGAGAACTTGGCGGAAAACAGGTGTTCCTTGCCGCTGTCCATTTCCAGCGCCACGGCCTTGCCGTCGGCAAGGCGCAGCGCGGTCTCGAAGGATTCCGCAATGCGCTGCTTAACGTCCGCGCGCACTTTGAGGCGGTCCACGACGACATCGACGTTATGCTTCACGGTCTTGGCAAGCTTGGGCACGCTGTCGAGTTCGTGAATCTCGCCGTCCACGCGTACGCGCACGAAGCCCTGCGCCTTGAGCTCCTCGAATAGGTCCAGCTGCTCGCCCTTGCGGTTGCTCACTACCGGCGCAAGGATCATGAGCCTGGTGTCCTCAGGCAGCAGCAGGACGCTGTCCACCATTTGCGAGACGGTTTGCGCCTCCAGCTTGATGCCGTGGTCCGGGCATTCCGGATCGCCGGCGCGCGCATAGAGCAGTCGCAGGTAGTCGTGGATTTCCGTGACCGTGCCCACGGTGGAGCGCGGGTTGTGCGAAGTAGACTTCTGCTCGATGGAAATGGCGGGCGACAGGCCTTCGATCAGGTCGACATCGGGCTTGTCCATGCGCGCGAGGAACTGGCGGGCGTAGGCGGAGAGGGATTCCACATAGCGGCGCTGCCCTTCGGCATACAGGGTGTCGAATGCCAGCGAGGATTTGCCGGAGCCGGACAGGCCGGTAATCACGATCAGCTTGTTGCGGGGCAAGTCCAGCGAAACATTTTTCAGGTTGTGCGTGCGTGCGCCGCGTATACGTATGTAGTCCATGGGGGTAGGGGCTGTTTACCTTGAGTTTGGTTAACGTCTGATGGGGCAACCTGTTAATATACGCAACTTCGCGTGTTGAATTCAATGATTTTTAATGTCACAGCCTGAACGCATGTCCCCGGTTGAACTACGGTCCACCCTGAGCCTGGCCTCGATCTACGGCCTGCGCATGCTGGGCATGTTCCTGATCCTGCCGATCTTCGCCATCTATGCGGAAACCCTGCCGTCCGGGCATGACCATTTCTATATCGGCCTGGCGCTGGGTGCTTACGGGTTGACGCAGGCCTTGTTCCAGCTGCCGTTCGGCATGGCGTCCGACCGTTTCGGCCGCAAGACCATGATTTACATCGGCCTGCTGATCTTTGCGATCGGCAGCTTCGTCGCCGGCATGGCGGACGACATCCATACCATCATCATCGGCCGCGCCATCCAGGGCGCGGGCGCGGTATCCGCCGCGGTGACGGCATTGGTCGCCGACCTCACGCGCGAGGAGCACCGCACCAAGGCGATGGCGATGATAGGCGGCAGCATCGGCATCACCTTTGCGCTGTCGCTGATCCTCGGGCCTACCCTCAACCAGTGGATCGGGGTTTCCGGCATTTTCGTGCTCACCGGCATTCTGGCCTTGCTGGCGATGCTGGATATCAAATACCTGGTGCCCGATCCCGAAGTCAGCCGGTTCCATTCCGATACTCAGGCCGCGCCGGCCAAGCTGGGGCCTGTATTGCAGGATACGCAGCTGTTGCGGCTCAATTTCGGCATCTTCGCGCTGCATGCCTCGCACATGGCGATGTTCGTCGTGGTGCCGTTCGCGATCAAGCAGACCAGCGGGCTGAGCGAGAACGACCATTGGATGATCTACCTGCCGATCATGGTGATCTCCCTGGTCCTCATGGTGCCTGCCATCATCGTCGGCGAGAAAAAGGCCAAGCTCAAGCAGGTGTTCGTCATCAGTGTCGCCGTGATGCTGATGGCAGAACTCGCATTCGGCCTCATGATCGACAGTTTCTGGGGCATCATGGCGGCGCTGACCACCTTCTTCATCGCCTTCAACGTGCTGGAAGCGATCATGCCTTCCACCATTTCCAAGCAGGCGCCTGCCGCAGCCAAGGGCACGGCGATCGGGGTGTTCAACACGGCGCAGTCGTTGGGGATATTCGTCGGCGGCGTGTCGGGCGGCTGGCTGTCCAGCCAATACGGATATACGGCGGTGTTCGCCTTCTGCGGCGCGCTCATGGTGCTATGGCTGGTCAGCGTGACGACAATGCGCGCACCTGCGGCGGTACGTAGTAGAATGTACCACCTGCCGGAAGGGCACGCGCATGATGCGGCGCAATTGTCGCGGCATCTGGCGGCGTTGCCCGGCGTGAAGGAGTCGGTTGTCTTGCCCGCAGAGGGCATGGTGATATTGAAAGTGGATATGCAGGCGGACTGGGATGATTCCGCAGCGCTGCAATTGATAAGGGGTTAAGGATGGCATCGGTCAATAAAGTAATCTTGGTAGGCAACCTGGGCCGCGACCCGGAAGTGCGCTATATGCCCAACGGCGAGGCGGTGGCCAATTTCAGCATTGCCACCACCGACAACTGGAAAGACAAGAACGGCCAGCGCCAGGAGCGCACCGAGTGGCACAATATCGTCATGTACCGCAGGCTTGCGGAAATTGCGGGCGAGTACCTGAAGAAGGGACGCCCGGTCTACATCGAGGGCCGCCTGCAAACCCGCAAGTGGCAGACCAAGGAAGGTCAGGACCGCTATACCACCGAGATCATTGCCGACCAGATGCAGATGCTGGGCGGTCGCGACGGTGGAGGCAGCGGCGGAGCGAGCTATGACGGCGGCGGCGATGACTTCAACCAGGACTACGGCCAGTCTGCTCCAAGGCAGCAAGCTGCACCTGCCCAGCGTCCAGCGCCCGCTCCGGCTTCCAAGCCCGCTGGCGGCGGCAACTTCGATGATTTCGAGGACGACATTCCGTTCTGATGTAAGGCAATGCTGAAATTCCAAGGCCCCGTTTCTACGGGGCTTTTTATTTGGAGTGCAGTGAAGCGAAGCATCTGCCTAGAAAATCATTATTGAGAATCATTATTGATAAAATATATAATGATTCTCAATAATGATTTTCGGAATTGCATCATGCATTCACTGCACAAATCCCTGAAAGCAACCTTGTTCGCCGGTCTTGCCTTGGTCTCAAGCTCGGCCCATGCGCTCGATATCATTTTTGATTACCGGTTTGATCGCAACGGCTGGTTCAGCACCGATAGCGATGCGGGTTTGATGCGGCGCGACGTGTTGCAGCAGGCGGCCTCGGTATTCAGCGGTTTGGCCGACAACCTGTCGGCAATCCAGCCTGGCGCAGGCGATAGCTGGAGCGTGAGGTTCCAGCATCCCAGCTGGAACAGCTGGATCGAGAATGTCACGGTGACGGACTTGCTTGTGCCGGAAAACAGCCTGGTGATTTTCGTGGGCGCATCCTCTTTCAATGGTTCGGTGCTTGGCGCAGCCGGTTCCGGCACTGTACGTGCCCAGGGCAGCCAGGATTTCCTGGATACCGTGGCGGTGCGCGGCCAGGAAGGCGCGCTGGATGAAATTGCCACGGATTTCGGCCCATGGGGTGGTTCCATCTGGTTCAATAGTCATCATGACTGGTATCTTGGGTTGGACGACGACGGCTTGTCCGCAGGGCAACCGGATTTTTTGACGACGGCAACGCATGAGTTGGCGCACTTGCTGGGATTCGGCGCCTCTCCTGCCTGGCGGGCCCTATTGCAGCAAGGTGACGGTGGATGGGTCTTTACTGGTGGGCACGCGGTTGCGGTATACGGCGACGCCGTACCCGTGGATGGCGCAGGCGCCCACTGGGCCTATGGCATGTATGGAACCATTGATGGTGTTCCTGTTGCCAACCTGATGGATCCCGGAACCGCCCCGGGAAATCGGGAATATATGAGCGATCTTGATTATGCGGCGCTGGCCGACATCGGCTGGCAGGTGAGCGCGGTGCCCGAGCCTTCGACTTTCTGGATGCTGCTGCTGGGGCTGGTCGGGGTGTTCGGCCGCTGGCATCGCAAGCAGCCGCGCGCCATCGTCAAGAAGTAAACCCACCTATATATTCGCCAGCGAATGCTGGCTGGCCTGGTATTTGTATTCCGTCACCCAGCGCGTGAATTTTTCTGCCGGCAGCGGCTGGGAAAAGCGGTAGCCCTGCACGAAGGTGCAGCCGCTGCTTTCCGCCCAATGCAGCTCCACGTCCGTCTCCACGCCTTCGGCCACCAGTTCCAGCGACATGCTGCGCGCCAATGCCGCGATCGTCTTGACGATTTCCACATTGATTGGCTCGTGTTCTATGCCCTTGATGAAGGACTGGTCGACCTTGAGGCGGTCGATCGGGAATTTGCGCAGGTAGCTGAGGTTGGAGTAGCCGGTGCCGAAATCGTCAATCGCCAGTTTGATGCCGAGCCCGTGCAGCTTGCGCAACGTGCGCACCACGGCATCCGCATCCTGCATGAACATGCTCTCGGTCAGCTCGAATTCCAGATAGGCCGGGTTGATGCCCGTGTCGGTGACGATGTTTTCCACCATCTCGCAGAAGTCGTTCTGGTAGAACTGCATCGCGGAAATATTGACGGAGATGCGCATGGGCTGGAATCCGGCTTGCAGCCAGGCCTGGTGCTGCCGGCAGGCTTCGCTGATCACCCATTGGCCGATCGCCACGATCAAGCCGGTTTCCTCGGCAATCTCGATGAAGTGGATTGGCGTGAGCAGCCCGCGTTGCGGATGGTGCCAGCGGATCAGGGCTTCCTTGCCGACCACCCTGCCGCTGTCGAGCGCAATTTGCGGCTGGTAATACAGTTCGAATTCGTTGCGCTCGATGGCCAGGCGCAGGTCGGTTTCCAGCGACATGCGGTCAAGCGAGTATAGCTGCATGCCTGCGGCATAATGCCGGTAGGTATTGCGACCGCTGCGCTTGGCCTCATACATGGCCGCATCGGCCTTGACCAGCAGGTTGTTGGCGTCCTCGTCGTCGAGCGGATAGATGGCGGTGCCGATGCTGGCCGAGATGAAGACTTCGCGTCCCATGATCTGCTGCGGCAATTTCAAGGTGTCGAGGATGCGCCAGCACAGGCTGTCCAGGTCCTTCTGGCTGCTGATGTTGTCCACGATGATGGTGAACTCGTCCCCGGAGAGGCGGGCCACGGTATCCATCTCGCGCGAGCAGCGAGCCAGGATGCCTGCCAGCGCGATCAGCAATTGATCCCCAAAGGCGTGCCCCATGGAGTCGTTGAAGTGCTTGAACTTGTCCAGGTCGATGAACAGCAGGCCGACTTGCGCATTGGTGCGGCAGGCTTCCGCCAGCGTCATTGCAAGCCTGTCCATGAACAACACCCGGTTGGGCAGCTTGGTGAGCTGGTCGAAATGGGCGAGGTAGAACAAGTTGGCCTGCTTGCGCTGCGTGATTTCATCGAGCAGGTCGTGGCCGTTGGCGATGCCGGCGTACCGGCCCTGCTCCGTGACAATGAAGCCGCTCACCATATGCTGCATGCCCGCATCGATGATGATGCGCGAGATGTCGTCTATCGAGGTGTGGCTGCTGACGATCAGCGGTTTCTGGTTCATGAATTCGGCAATCGGCTTCTTGCCGTAGATCTCATGGGTATATGGCTTGATGAAGATTTCCATGAAGGCGTGCCGTTCCACTATTCCCACCGGCTGGTGCTGCGCGTTGACCACGGGCAGGGCAAAAATGTACTGGTTTTCCTGGAAGATAGAGAGCACTTGCAGGCAGGGCATATCGTCCGGTACGGGCGCCACTGTCCGCAGCAGGCGTTTGACCGTGGGGTTGTCGTCGCTGTGGTTGAATCTGAAGTGGGTTGCAGTGTTCATGAGGCAGGAGCCGGGCCTTCGTGTGGAAATCCTTCAATGTGGGGAATCAAAGTGATCAGGTGATCACCATGTGCCGCCCAGATTATGCACGCGAAGATTGCAGAATTATGACGGCCTGCCGCAACGGAAGGCTTGATTGATGTAGGTAACCGCCTGGGTTGGGTTTAATGAAAACGTCATAAATCGTGGCTATGCTGGGCATCAAATCTTATGTATGAACGCCGGGTGGAACCTGGCAATGCCGCTATGAAGAACCCCTATTCAATGAATCAGCGCCAGGCAGGGTTTACCTTGCTGGAGTTGCTGGTGGTACTGGTCATCCTGGGTTTGCTGGTCGGTTACGTGGCGCCCAAGTATTTTGCCCAGCTCGGCAAATCCGAGGTCAAGACGGCGCGCGCGCAGATCGGCGCGCTGGAAAAAGCGCTGGATCAATACCGTCTCGATGTCGGGCATTATCCCACCACCGAGCAAGGCCTGCTTGCCTTGAACACCGCGCCTGCGGGCGAAAGCAAATGGGCAGGGCCCTACCTGCAGAAGAGCGTGCCGAACGACCCTTGGGGGCGGCCTTATCAATTCAAGTCGCCCGGAGAGCATGGGGATTTCGACCTCTACTCTTTGGGCAAGGACGGCCAGCCCGGCGGTAGCGATGACAACGTCGATATCGTGAACTGGTGATATGCGCTATCAGGTACGGGCGATAAGCGCGGGCCGCCTGGTTTCGCTGGAGTTCGAAGCCCAGCATGCGGAAGAGGCGGCGGCCAAGGCGCGCAGCCAGGGATATGAAGTCCTGGCGACCACGTCGGGCGCGCAAGGCTTGGTTCGGGGTAAGCGCACACGTTTCCCCTTGCTGCTGTTCAGCCGGGAGTTATTGTCGCTGCTCAAGGCAGGCCTGGGGCTGGTAGAGTCCCTTGAGGGCATTGCCGAGAAGGAGCAGCGCCCGGAAATCGCCCAGGTGCTCAAGGGCGTGCTGGACGCGTTATACCGCGGGCAGACCTTCTCGGCTGCGCTCGCGGCTTACCCGTCCGCATTCCCCGGCCTGTATGCCTCCATGGTCAAGGCCAGCGAGCGCACCGGGGATTTGCCCGAGGCCTTGTTGCGCTATATCGGTTACGAGCAACAGGTGGAAGTGCTGCGCAAGAAACTGATCGCTTCCTCCATTTATCCCTTCCTCCTCATCACAGTGGGCGGCCTGGTCGTCCTGTTCCTGCTCGGCTACGTGGTGCCGCGCTTTTCCCAGATCTATGCCGATGCCGGCGAGAACCAGGCCTGGATGCTCAGGCTGGTATTGGGCTGGGCCGACATCATGGAGGCCCATGGGCAGAGCCTGTTGCTCGGGGGCGTGGTTTTTCTCGGATTGACGGTGGCGGCGCTCATGCGCCCAGGCGTACGCGGGCGCATCATGACCATGCTATGGCGCTTGCCGGCGATAGGCGAGCAAATGCGCGTGTTCCAGCTGGCGCGTTTCTACCGCACGCTGGGCATGCTGTTGGAGGGCGGCATCACCATCAAACAGGCATTGGAAATGGCGCGCGGCCTGTTGACGGCCTCCATGCACCAGAGCCTGGACAAGGCGGCGGCATTGATCCGCGAGGGAAGGGCGATTTCAGAGGCGATGGAAGCCGCCGGGCTGGTGACGCCGGTATCGCTGCGCATGCTGCGCGTCGGCGAGAAAAGTGGCGAGATGGGCAAGATGATGGAGCATATCGCCACGCTGCACGACGAGGAAATCGCGCGCTGGCTGGAGTGGTTCACCCGCCTGTTCGAGCCGCTGCTCATGATCTTCATCGGGCTCATCATCGGCGCCGTCGTGGTCATGCTCTACATGCCGATCTTCGAGCTTGCCGGGAGCCTGCAATGAGCGCGGCGAACGCCATGTTCAGCCAGGCGCGCATGGCCGAGGCCCGCAGCCTGGCGATGAGCAACAATCGCAGCATGATGGACATGCTGCAGGGCTTGTCCGCCCTGGACGACCAGGCGTATGCGGAAGCCCTGGCCGGGGCCGTGCAATTGCGGCTTTTCAGTATGGAAGCCCTGCATGCCATGCAGCCCGCATTCGAGGTCATGAGCTTTACCATGGCCAGCCGCCTGCAGTGCCTGCCCTTGCGTGAGAACGGCACGCTCTGGCTCGTGCTTTCCGACCCATTCGACCAGGCCGTGCTGGACTGGGCCGCGGAATGGATAGCGGAGAACTTCAACACCGGGCTGGCGCATTTCCGCGATATCCAGGCTTACCTGAGCCGGCATGAGGAAGACCTGCGCGCCATGGATGGCAACCTGGTCGCCGTGGGCGAGGTCAATGAGGCGAACAGGGAGGATGTGGAACACCTGAGCCTGCAGAGCATCAATGCCGACAGCAGCCCGGTGATCCGCATGGTGAATTCCACGTTGTACGACGCCTTGAAGGCCGGGGTGAGCGATATCCATATGGAAAGCGTGGCGGCCGGCCTGGTGATCAAGTACCGCATCGACGGCGTCCTGTCCCATGTCGGCAGCATGCAGGGCGCGGACATGGCCGAGCAGGCCGTGTCGCGGGTGAAGATTCTTGCCGAGCTCGACATCGCCGAGCGCCGCGTGCCGCAGGACGGCCGCTTCAAGGTGATGATGCAGGGGCGCGACGTGGATTTCCGCGTGTCCATCATGCCGAGCATTTATGGCGAGGATGCCGTGCTGCGGGTGCTGGATAGGAAATCCCTCTCCGACCAGGCCAAGGGGCTGTCGCTCAAGCAACTGGGCTTTGACGACTACATCATCGAGGATTTCCGCCGGCTGGTGCGCGAGCCTTACGGCATGGTGCTGGTGACCGGGCCGACCGGCTCCGGCAAGACCACTTCGCTGTATGCGGCCATCAGCGAGGTCAACCACGGGCACGACAAGATCATCACGATCGAAGACCCGGTGGAATACCAGTTGCCCGGCGTATTGCAGATTCCCGTCAACGAGAAGAAGGGGCTCACCTTCGCGCGCGGCCTGCGCTCCATCTTGCGCCACGACCCGGACAAGATCATGGTGGGCGAGATCCGCGACCCTGAGACGGCGCAGATCGCGGTGCAGTCGGCACTGACCGGGCATTTGGTGTTCACCACTCTGCACGCGAACAATGTCTTCGACGTCATCAGCCGTTTCCTGCATATGAACGTCGAGGCCTACAGCCTGGTGGCGGCGCTGAACGGCGTGATGGCGCAACGCCTGGTGCGCCTGGTGTGCCCGCATTGCGCCGAACTGGTGGAGGTCAGCGATGAGCTGCTGTTGCAATCCAGGATCACGCGCGAGCAGATAGCCCATTACCAATTGCGCCAGGGCAAGGGCTGCGGGCACTGCCGGGGCAGCGGCTACAAGGGGCGCAAGGCAGTTGCCGAATTGCTGGCGCTGGACGACGAGCTGCGCGAGATGATCATTGCGCGCGAACCGCTGCGCAAGCTCAAGGAGGCCGGCCGTGCGCGTGGCATGAAGAGCCTGCGCGAGGCGGCGCTGGAAGCCGTCGCGCGCGGCGAGACCACACTGGAGGAGATCAACCGTGTCACTTTCGTGGCGTGAGTTCCTGTTGCCAGGCTGGTGGCGGTCCAGAGTGGTCATTCACATTCAGCCTCGGCATATTGCCTGGTCCCGCCAACGCGGCGGGCTAAAACCCAAAATGCTGGATCAAGGGGTGATGCATGTTGAACACCATGGCAAGGATTTGCAGCCATTGCTCGCGGCATTGCCGCAAGTGATGCATGAGGCCCGCGCCGCAGGGGCAAGGGTCGAACTGGTGCTGTCGAATGCCTTCATGCGCTACGCCATCGTCCCCAACCCGGACGGGGCAGCCAATGGGGAAGAGCTGACGCTATTGTGCCGCCATGCTTTCCAGCGGGTGCATGGGGATGTCGTCGCGCAATGGAGTATCCAGCTCAGCCTGGCCGCGCTGGGCGGAAACGGGCTTGCCAGCGCGGTGGACCAGGATTGGCTGGATGCCCTGGCGCAGCATGTCAAAGCGGAAAAGGGGCAATTGACCAGCGTGCAACCTGTGTTGGCGCATGCCTTCAACCGTTTTGCCAAGGCCGGGCAAAACGGTATTTTCGTGCTGCGCGAACCCGAGCGGCTATGCCTGCTGGCCTGGCAAAACCGCAGCTGGTCTGCCGTGCAGCTGCAACCCGTGCTTGCCGACTGGCAGGCGACGCTGGACGCAGGCTTGCGCAGGCTGCGCCTGCAGCTGGCGTTGCCGGAAAGCACGCCGGTGCAATTATGCGAGCTTGTACAAGGAGATGTGCAGCTCCGCATGACGCCCTGGCGGGCGGATTGGTCCATGGCCGGAGGCATCGCATGAGGCTGGAGCTCAACCATGTGGCTCCAGCGGGCCAGGGCTCCCGTTACCAGGCGGGCCTGACCGTTGCTGCGGTTGTGGTCTTGCTATGTGGCTGGCAGCTGATGAACATGCGCGCCGAGCGCATGGATATCGAGCAGAAGCTGCAGCAAATACAGGAGGCACGCAAGCCGGTGCAGGTAGCTGCAATCCAGCCACAGGCATTGTCAGCCGTGCAAAAAGCAGAAATCAAGGAAGCCAACGGCATACTGGACGAGCTGGGCAGGCCATGGCCTGCCTTGCTGAACCGGCTGGAGCAGGTGGCCCAGCCGGAAATCGCCTTGCTGGCGATACGTCCTGACGCTGCCAAGGGCAAGCTGAGGCTCAAGGGAGAAGCCAAGGATGTCGCCTCCCTGCTCGCTTATCTGCAACGGCTGGAAGGCGTGCCGGAAATGCATGACGTCGTGCTCGACGAGCATGAAATGATGGAAAAGCCGGAAGGCGAAGGCATGGCGCATTTCATCCGTTTCGGCATCACGGCCAGGTGGGGGGCTGTGTGATGCAGCTTGGGATGGCCGCGTCTGTGGACTTCAAGTGGCTGCGATGGGCCATGCGCCGCGTGCAGTACCGGCTGGGCTGGCCCGGGATGGCCTTGGCCGCGCTGCTGGCGGCGACGGTTTGCCTGGTGGCGGTGTGGCTGGTGCCATTGCAAGCCGAAGTTGCGCAACTCCAGCAGCAATTGCAAGCGCAGGAGGCGGCGTTGCGCTTGCATCCCCAGCCGCAGCGCCAGCCCGTGAGTTCGCCGGAACAGGCATTGGCTCAGGAGCTGGCCGAGTTTGACGCGCGCTTTTCCGGCATCCAGCAATTGCCGGACGAGCTGGGCGTGTTGTTCCGCCTTGCGGAAGGCCATGGCCTGCACGTGGTCAAGGGCGAGTATTCACTTTCGGAAAAGAAGCAGGGCAGCGTGCGGCGCTTCGAGGCCAACGTGCCGGTGCATGGCAGCTACCAGTCGGTGAAGGCGTTGGTGCTCGACATATTGGACGCCTTGCCGAACGTGGCATTGGCCGAGCTTGGTTTCGAGCGCGGCGAGGCGATGGAGAATGAGGTCAAGACGCGCCTGCGCCTGGTGTTCTTCATCAGGAAGCGCGCCGCATGAAGCTGCAATTCAAGCGGCATGGATTGCTGACGCTGGGCTTGCTGGCGACCCTGGCCCTGGTGTTCAGCATGGAGGATGAAGAAGATGCCGGATTGTTGCCAACTGCCCGGCCCGCGCGCTCCCAGGCTGCGCCATCAGCGCAGTCTCCTGTCAGCCGACATATCGAAACCCGGCAGCATTACCTTGACTGGGGCTTGCTGCAAGGGCGTTCCGTCGCGGCGGGAGCCGGACAGGCGCGGGCGGATTTGTTCAGGCCCCAGCGCTGGTATGTGCCGCCGCCCAAGACGGCAGCCGAGCTGGCCCCGCCGCCGCCAACGGTGCCGCAGCCGGGATTTGCCTATATCGGCAAGCTCGAGGACGGGCCGCAAGGCACCGTCATTCTGCTGGCGAGCGCCAGCCAGCTCTATTCCGTCAGCGTCGGCGGCAATATCGACCGTGCCTGGCGCCTGGACAAGGAGGACGACCAGAACCTCTACCTGACCTATTTGCCGCTCAATCTGCCGAAGACGCTGCTCAAGAAGAGCAAACTGGCGCCGGCCGCCAATCCTGCCAGCCATTTGCCGGGCGATCCGGATGATTTACAGGGGAATCTTTAAATGTTGTCGAGTTATGCATGGCGCGTCACTGGCCTTGTCAATGTAGTGCTGGTGTTGTCTTCATGCGCGTTGGCGCCCTGGCCCAAGCCTGGATTCCCGGGAGATACGCCCGAGGAGAAAATCACCAACACCCGGGCGGAGCGCGAGAAAAAGCCTGAAGGCGTAAAAGAGCTGCAGCGCGTGCGTGTGGCGACCGAGCAGGGCGTCAACCAACTGCTGACCGAAGCCGAGGCGGCATTGCGCGACAGGCGCATGGCGGATGCGGGGGAGTTGTTCCGCCGCGTGTTGGCGATAGAGCCCGACAATCCCAGGGCGCAATCCGGGCAATTGCTCATCGAGAGCACGCGCAAGCATGCGGAGCAGGTGCAGCACGCACGCCAGTTGCTGGAAAAGGGCGAGATCGACGCCGCGCGTGACATCCTGCACCAGGTGCTGCTGGAAGTGCCCCAGCATGAGGATGCCCTGCGTTTGCAGCGGGAGATCCGCCAGCAGCGCGCCCATGTGCGCATGGAGCCGCCAAAGCTGAAGCCTGCCTTCAATAAGCCGGTGAGCCTGGAATTGCGCGATGCCAATATCAAGATGGTGTTCGAGGCCTTGTCGCGTGCCACGGGCATTAATTTCATCCTCGACAAGGACATCAAGCCCGAGACCAAGGCCACGGTATTCATCAAGAAGTCGCCGATCGACGAGGCGATCGAGATGGTGCTGGCAACCAACGGCTTGCAGAAAAAGGTGCTGTCCGAGAACACCGCGCTGGTATTTCCCAACACCGCCGCCAAGCTCAAGGATTACCAGGACCTGGTGATCCGCAACTTCTACCTCACCAATGCCAAGGCCAAGGATGTGTCCGCCATGGTGAAGACCATGCTCAAGACCAAGGACATCCATACCGACGAGCGGCTCAACATGATCGTGATCCGCGATACGCCGGAAGTGGTGCGCATCGCCGAGAAGCTGGTGGCGGCGAACGACCTGGCCGACCCGGAAGTGATGCTGGAGATAGAGGTGATGGAGGTGACGCGCGAGCGCCTGCAGGAGCTGGGCATAGAATACCCGACCTCGTTGACCGCCTCCGCCGGCCTCTCGATCGAGGCGATGAGGAGCAACAATTCGAGCACCTACCTGTTCGATGCCAATCCCAGCCTGAATTTCAAGAAGACGACGGGCGATATCAATATCCTCGCCAACCCGCGCATCCGCGTGCGCAACAACGACAAGGCGCAGGTGCTGGTGGGCGACAAGGTGCCGGTGATCACCACCGTGGCGACGGCCGGGGTGGGGTCTTCCCAGACCGTGCAGTACCTGGACGTCGGTCTCAAGCTGGAGGCCGAGCCGCGCATCACGCTGGATGATTTCGTCAATATCAAGATTGCGCTGGAAGTCTCTTCGCTCGGCACCTCCACGACGTTGCAAGGCGGCGGCGTGGTGTACCAGATCGGCACCCGCAATGCGAGCACCCTGTTGAGGCTGCGGAACGGTGAGACGCAAATACTGGCGGGCCTGATCAACGACGAGGAACGCAAGAACACCAGCCGACTGCCCGGGCTGGGCGACATCCCCTTGCTGGGGCGCTTGTTCTCCAACCAGATCGATAACCGCAAGAAGACCGAGATCGTGCTCGCGATCACGCCGCGCGTGGTCAACAACATCAGCCGCCCTGAATCCGAAGTGATGGAATACTGGTCCGGCACGGAGAACGGCATCAGCGACCATCCGCAGATCAATGTGCCGGGTACCGGGGCTGCCGGCAATATGAGCCCGCGGGAAATGATGATGCAGCGCTTGCGCCCTGCAGAGCCCCTTGCTCCCGAGCCTGAGCCGGAACCAGCTCCGGCTCAGGCCGAAGAAAGCCAGCCGGCGCAGGATGACTTCATGTCCACGCAACCCAAGCCGGTGGTGCCCCTGGTCACGCCTGAAGTCGTGGTGCCCAAGGCTGCGCCACAGCCGGCGCAGTAGCATGATGCCGCGCCAGGCCGGGTTTACCTTGATCGAACTGGTGGTGACGCTGACCATCGTCAGCATCCTCGCCAGTGCGTTGATCCCGCTTGGGCAGTGGAGCGTGAAGCGCCAGCAGGAGGCCGAATTGCGGCAGGCCTTGCGTGATATCCGCAGCGCGATCGACGCCTACAAGAAAGCGGTGGAAGACGGCAAAATCATCGTCAATGCGGATGCTTCCGGCTATCCGCCCAACCTGGAAGTGCTTGCCAATGGCGTGCCGGACGCCAGCAGCGAAAAGAAGCGCCTCATCCGCTTCCTGCGCCGCCTGCCGCGCGACCCGATGTTCCCGGAAAAAGACGTGCCCGCGCAGGATACCTGGGGCAAGCGCAGCTACGCCAGCCCGCCCGATGCGCCGCAGGCGGGCGTGGACGTGTTCGACGTGTATTCGCTCAGTACCGGCACCGGCCTCAACGGCATTGCCTACCGGGAGTGGTGATGCCATTTAAGCATAAGCGGGGATTCACTCTGGTCGAGCTGCTGGTGGTGATGGCCATTCTCATGCTGTTGCTGACGGTGGCGGCCCCCAAGTATTTCAACGGCATTGAGCGCGCCAAGGAGTCCGCGTTGAAGCAGACACTGGTGGTAGTGCGCGACGCGATCGACAAGTTTCATGCGGATAACGCGCGCTATCCCGATTCGCTCGAAGAACTGGCCGAGCGCAAATATATCCGTGCAATCCCCATCGACCCGATCACAGAAAGCAGTGAAACCTGGCAGCTAGTGGCCCCGGAGGAGGAAATGCCGGGCGAACTGTACGACCTGCATAGCGGCGCGGAAGGGCAGGCATCGGATGGCACCCTCTATGCCGAGTGGTAGCGTACAGCGCGGCTTCACTTATATCGGCCTGCTCATGATGATCGCGGTGAGCGGCATCGGCCTCGCAGCGCTTGGCGAAGCCTGGCACACCGCATCGCAGCGCGAGAAGGAAAAGGAGCTGCTGTTCGCCGGAGGGCAGATACAGGCCGCAATCACGCGTTATTACCGAGAGACCCCCAGCCCGGTCAAGCAATATCCGGCAAGGCTTGACGACCTGCTGCTCGACAAGCGCGGTCCCAAGCCGCGACACCATTTGCGCAGGATTTATATCGACCCGATGACTGCCAGCAAGGACTGGGGCCTGGTCAAGGAGCAGGAGCGCATCGTCGGCGTCTATAGCCGCTCCAATGCCCGGCCGTTCAAGCAGGACGGTTTTGACGAGGCGCAGCAGGCCTTCTCTGGGGCGGAGAGTTACCAGGACTGGGAATTCTCCGCCAAGCAGGGGGCCGACAATGGCGGCGGCAATGCCAATGCCCGCAGCCCGGTCAATGCCGAAATGCCATCGGCTTCCGCATCGGCGGCTGCTCCTGCCAGCTCGCCTGTGGCAGCAGGCAATGGCAGTGGCGGAAACCCGGAGAAATATGCCAATTGCGGGGCCGCGCTTGATGCGGCCAACCTGGCCTGTCATAGCGGTTGCGGTTTGCTGACTTCGCCGGCTTGCCAGAGTTGCCTGGGAGCGGCGTTTAATAGTTATCGGCAGTGTTTGCGATAGAAACAAGGGCGAGCGTAGCGAAGCCAAGTCGCTGTGGTTTTTCCTCCCGTCTGGCTGCGCCGAGTAGCGCAGCTTTTAATGGAAACAGGACTGGCGTCTGTCTGAGCGAAGCGAGTTCAGCCAGTCCCCATTAAAAGCGAGCAACGCAGGTTGCCCGGAACAACGTTCCGGGCCGCAGACAATCGGGTCGCCTTTGCTTTGGTTACTTTCCTTTGGCGAAGCAAAGGAAAGTGACTCGCCCGTCAGGGGCGAAACCCATCCTCGCGCCAATTGCAGTATTGATGAAGACGGAAAATCGTTGAGCTTGATGGGATTGGGATGTTGAAGGATCAATGGTCTTGAGCACTGTTGCAGACCTTGACCCGTTGCCTTTCGCTTGTCAGCGAGTTACTTTCATTTGCTTCGCCAAATAAAAGTAACCAAAGCAAAGGCGACCCCGGAGTCTGCGCCGGGAGCAAGCTCCCGGTTCCCTGCGTTGCTCAATATGTCTGGGAGCTTGCTGAACTCGCTGCGCTCAGACAGACGCAAGCTCTTTTTCCAGACAGATCTGCGCTACTCGGCGCAGCCAGACGGGGAACCCAAACCCAACGTCAAAAGCAACAGCGACTTGGCTTCGCTGCGCTCGCCCTTGGTTTTGTGTTAATTCATGTTTTTGCTGATGCGCCGGTATGCCTTCAACACCCTGGGCACATAAGCCTGGGTTTCCGCATAAGGCGGAATGACATTGCCATGCCGTTTTACCGTGGCCGGGCCGGCATTGTAGGCGGCAAGCGCCAGGCTGATGTCGCCGTTGAATTCGCGTTGCAATTGACTGAGGTAGCGCGCGCCGGCCATGACGTTCTGTTCAGGATCGTACGTATTGCGCACTCCCAGTCGGCGTGCCGTGGCTGGCATCAGTTGCATGAGGCCGGTCGCACCGCGGGAGGAGACTGCCCGCGGCCGGTAGTTGGATTCAGCGTTGATGACGGCGTGGAGCAGGGCCGGGTCAAGCTGGGTGGCATGCGCGGCAGCCGCAACCACGTCGTGGAAAGGCAATGTGCTGGCGTTGGCCGAAGGCGGCGTGGCGGCGGATTCGCTGATGTGCCATGCGCAATCGTGCGATACCCCTGTATTGGAAATATACAGCGCCTCCTCGCTATCGCCATGCAGGCAGATATCGGCACGCGATTCCGGTATCAGGGATAACCAGCTCCAGAAAGCCAGGATGAATATCAAGCCAAGTTTGCTCATGCCTGCCAGGGTGCCGAATCGATATGACATGCCCATGACGTTTGCAGCATGCGGGACTAGTTCTTTGTGACTACGGCAGGCCGATATTTTGTCATGTGTTGTTGCTATAACCCTATTGGGTCGATTGAAGGGATATGCTGTAGGCAACATATCTTTTGACATTGAAATAAGAATGCCACGCCGTTTTCACGGGATTGAAACCTGAGTGCCAGAGAATGCACGCTGGGGAGGACGGTATTTTGCTGCAACTACAATCAATCGGGGTTATGGACAACTATAACAAGGATCTCACGCCGGATCAGGCGAGCGCCTTTCTGGAAGTGGTCGATGCGTCCCTGCGTATTAAGAAGAAGGCGCAATTTTTTTCTTGGCTGCAAGGTCATTTTCAATTCCTGCTGCCGCATGAGGTGTTGCTATGCGGTTTTGCCATCGGCGCGGGGCGGGTGTTTTCGCTGGAGACGTTCAGCAGCACGCGCTATGTGACGGATGCGCATGTGACGATTGCCATGCAGGAGGAATCCGGCGTAGTGATGAGGGCCATACGGGCCTGGCAGCAGACATCCCAGCCCGTGTTGGTGGACCCTTACCTCAAGGACGGCCATTTCGGCAGTTTCACCGTGCCCAGGATCGACCATGGCAACCTGCAGGAAAGCGAGCTGCGCAATATTGCGGCTTACGGATTATCCTCCGCCGATGGCAGTATCTCCTCCTTCTTCTGTTTTTCGCGCGTTTCCGGCGAGCTGAACGCCAACCACGCCTATATGCTGGAGTTGCTGGTGCCTTATCTGCACTCCGTACTGATGCGCGTGAGCGATAGCGTGGCCAATATCGGCGAGGTGCTGGGGGATGGAGCCACCGCAGGCCTGATTACTGCCCGGGAAAAGGAAATCCTGCAATGGGTGCACACCGGCAAGAGCAACTGGGAAATTGCCACCATTCTTGAAATCAGTCCGTTGACCGTCAAAAACCACATGCAGAACATCCTGCGCAAGCTGGATGTGCAGAACCGCAGCCATGCGGCTGCCAAGGCCTTTCGCCTGGGGCTGATCCGCCACCAGTCCTGATTTCCCTGTGCTGCGCTGTGATCTGCTGCGCGCCATTTTCAGAGCGTTTTTCATCCCGGGTTTTTGCTCAGACGCTGCCTAGTCCTAAAGAACTAGGTCGGCACCATATCCACTTCACATTCTATTTTTAAGATGTCTCAAGTCGCGAATTTTGAGAAGGCGCAGTTGAGTACGTTCGGTAGTGTGCGGCGTGACGAATGTAGCGGCTCAAAGATGTTTCGTTCAGTTTTTTATGTCAATTTTCGGGAGTTATGACAATGAATATCAAGATGAAGGCTTTGGTTGCTGCCGCTGTCGCAGCAATGAGCGTTTCTGGTGCGGCGAATGCTGCATTGACCACAGGCAATACTGGTAGTAGTAGTTTGGTATTGGCAGTTTGGGATACTACAAACAATATTTCTGCTGTATTTGATTTGGGTTTCGATTATGAAGGTTTTTCTTTTGGCTCTGCAGGCTCATCCTCCAGCTATAGCTGGGATGTAAGTTCTGGTGATTACGCAGATGCATGGAATGCTCTTGGTGGCAACTTGGTATGGGGAGTTGTTGCAACAGATTACAACGGTAGCATTAATGAAGCTGGGTCACTGGGCTGGATCAGTACATTCAAAGACGGTCAGAATCTGGCTGCGCCATTGAGAATGGCCCAGATTGGTCGTCCACTGGCTGTGTTTGATGAGTATCTGGTTGATAACAATCGCAAGGGTAATGTGGCTGATGCTGGTAAGGCATATGCGGGCTCTCTGTTTACCGGTAACAAAATATTCAATTTAGGCCCGCAAGTACTGGATGCGGTAGGTAATGAGCAAGGTGTTGTGCAGTATTACAGCGCTGTTGGTTCATTAGGCGTTCTGACCTACGTTCAATACGATGCTACTTTCAAGCTCGATGCCAACGGTCTTTTAACATACACCGTAGCTGCCGTACCTGAGCCAGAAACCTATGCCTTGTTATTGGCAGGCCTTGGCCTCGTAGGTGCTGCCGCACGCCGCCGCAAATCTGCTTAATTGCAGTCCCGGTTCCGCCTCAAAAGGGCGGGGCCGCCTTCCGTAGTTTTATTCAATAGATATCAATATTGGGAGATTCAAATGCAAATCAAACAGTTGATCCTGGCCGTTGCGGCCACTTTCGCCGCCGGTTCCGTGCTGGCCGCCCCTGTCACCCCTGCCCAGATCGGCGCTGCCCGCACTGCCGGTACATTGCAGGAAACCTGGATTTCCGGCGCTTCCGCTCCGACTTTCAACATCTACAGCGGCTTTGCGCTGGGTTGCGACGCCGATTCCATTTCCCTGTTCTCCAACTCCAGCTCCGACAGCAACGTGCGTCCTGGTTCCCTGGGTAACTATGCTGCCTATGCCTGTACCCGTGGCGGCGTGGTTTCCGTGGTTTACCACACTGTGGCCGATGGTTCCTGGAACGCTTATGCGCCTCACATTGACGGCACCCAGTTGCAGCGCCTGCGCCGCCTGGATCAGGCCAACTGCCAGGTTGCTACCGGCGCTTTCCCCGGCCATGTCAACTACAAGAGCTGCCAACTGGTGAACCCGGCCGCGACTGCTGATGGCGCAGTGGCCAAGCCTGCCGGCGGTTTCTCCGACGTTGAGGCTTCCCTGTTCGGTTTCGACGTATCTTCCGCCGGTACTGAAGCAGAAGCCTATGTCGGCCAGACTTTTGGCGTGGCCGTCAGCTTGCCGCTCTACCGTGCTTTGCAGGCTGCACAAGGCTTGACTCAGAATGATGATCCAGCCAATGCGCCTAATATCTCTTCTGCTCAATACACTTCCATTGTTGCCCAATTCTCTGGATACCAGACTGATTGGTCTCCAATCCTGGGTGATGCAGGCGCAGGCAAGGCGATTTACCTGGAGCGTCGTGTATCAACTTCCGGTACGCAAGCCAGTTCCAATGCACATTTCCTGAAGAATCCTTGCTCTGATGGTGCATCAGCTAGTTTGCAACCTGCTGGCGCTGGTGATTCTACAAGTACATTCGTAGTGACTGAACATAGCGGTTCCGGCAATGTTAAAGGTGCCTTGACAACGCGCGGTAACAATGGCGAGTTCGCCATCGGCGTATTGTCCATGGAAAACAACTGGCGTGTGGACAGCCCTGCCAACGAGGGTTATCGCTATGTGAAGCTGGACGGCGTGCATCCTGAGGCTGGCACGTTCAACGGCAACGGCAACGCGCTTGCTGATGGTATCGAGTTTGCTCGTGAAACTGCCATCAACGGCGATTACGCATTCCATATCGAAATGCGCTCCTTCGTTGCCAACACGGCTGATGCTTTCGGCGCGCAGTTGATTCCTGAAATCACTGCCGCGCTGGGCAACCCAGCCAGTTGCTCCGACGTGCCACGCGGTCTGACCCTGAACCCGCTCGGCGGCTCCATCTGCAACAGCGCTGCTGTTGAAGGCGAGCTGCAAGTGGTTGCCAAGGGTACGCGTTTCGGCAACAACTGCGCTCCTCAGCAAATGTTTTTCTAAGTTGGTCATCACCAGGGTGTAAACCCAAGTCGTGCCCGAGCACTTCCCTGCGTAAACAGGGAAGTGCTTTTTACTCTGGATTCCGTCATGGGTGTGTCATATGGGCTTCATATGATAGGCGCGCCCGGCTTGCGCGGATTCAGGTCATGCAAGCCGAGAGCGGCTAATAAAGCAATTGGCGCTGGAACAAAGGCTCCGCCTGTTTTATTAGCCATTTTCCATATGTGAATTTCCAGGAAAGTATCAAGCGTGCGTTTATTTTTGTTATGTATGGCCGGGCTGCTGTACCTTGCGTCGATGTCCGGGCTTGCCGCCGCGGCTGATGGCGGTTTGCCAGGCGAGGAGGCATCCGCGGAAACGGTGGAAGAGCAGGCTGGGGAGGATCAGGCCAGGTTCGACATCATGGAGTTCAGCGTGAGCGGCAATACCGTATTGGCCGCAGGCAGGATAGAGGAGGCGGTGTATCCGTTTCTCGGCGAGGGCAAGACCATCGATGATGTCGAAGGCGCGCGGGCGGCCCTGGAAAAGGCTTTCCACGATGCGGGCTACCTGACTGTATTCGTCAACACGCCGGAGCAGGAGGTCGCCGACAAGACGGTCAAGCTGGAAGTACTCGAAGGCAAGGTGGAAAAGCTGCGGGTGGTGGGGGCTAAGTATTATTCGCTGGGCGTGATCAAGCAACGGGCGCCCGATTTGGCCGAAGGCAAGGTGCCTTATTTCCCCGATGTGCAGCGCCAGCTTGCCCGGTTGAATGCCCAGCCTGACCGGCAGGTGGCGCCTGTGCTGCGGCCGGGTAAGTCGCCCGGCAAGGTGGAAGTCGATCTCAAGGTGGAGGACAAGCTGCCGCTGCATGCCAGCCTGGAGCTGAACAATCGCTATATCGCCAACACCACGCATACGCGGCTCAATGGCTCCATTCGTTATGACAATCTGTGGCAGCTCGACCACAGCCTGAGTTTGAGTTTTCAGGTGACGCCGGAAGATACCAATGAAACGAGGGTGCTGTCCGCGACTTATCTGATTCCGACATTGGCGGGGGATTATTGGGCGTTCTACGGCGTGGTGTCGCGCAGCGACGTCAGCGCTATCGGGGATGTGAACGTGATCGGCAACGGTAATATTTTCGGCCTGCGCTACATTCATCCCTTGCCCGCGCCTGCACTTTCCGGCTATTTCCACAATGTGACGCTGGGGGTCGATTACAAGGATTTCAAGGAGTCTACGCGCCTGATCGGCGAGGGGTTCAATACGCCCATCAGCTACATGCCTTTTTTTGCGGGATACGACAGTACCTTGCAGACGGCAAAAGGCACGACCCAGATCAACCTGGGCCTGACGTTCGCCGTCCGCGACCTCGGGTCGGATGAAGAGGAGTTCGCCATGAAGCGCTCCAGGGCCCAGGGTAGCTTTGCCTATTTGCGCGCGGACATCAAGCATACGCACACGCTGCCCAGGGAGTGGAAGTTGTTCGGCCGTTTGTCCGGGCAGGCGGCAGGCGCGCCCATTATCGCCAACGAGCAGTTTTTCGTCGGCGGCGCGGATACGGTGCGCGGCTATTACGAGGCCAGCGCGCTGGGCGACAAGGGGCTGTTCGGCACTGCCGAGCTGCGCACGCCCTCGTTGGCGAAATATCTCAACATGGATGGCGAACTGGTGGGTTCGGTGTTCTACAGCGCGGGCCAGGTGCGCATATTGCGGCCCCTGGACGAACAGCAAAGCGTGTTCAATCTGGCATCCGTCGGCGTGGGCCTGCAGTTGAAGAATTGGCACGGATTGACGGCAGGGTTTGATTTCGCCCACGCGTTGCGGACGGCGGGAATGGTCGATAAGGGCGATTCCCTGCTGCATTTCAGGCTGGCGTACGACTGGTAAGCAAGGGTTTAGGAGGTTGGCATGAATCGAGGATTATTCCGTCTGGTTTTCAATAAGCGTCTGGGGGCATATGTTCCGGCGCACGAGTTGGCGGTGACGGCCGCCAGCGCAGGCCAGGGACGGCGCGCCCGCAGGCGCGCGCTGGCCGCGGCGCTGTCTCTCGTTGCTTCAGGCAGCGCGCTGGCGGCAGATCTGGCACCTTTGCCCGTTTCCGGCCTCGTCATGGGCGGCGGCGCATGGAGCAATGCGCAGATTTCCGGCGCCACGCCCACGGTGACCACGATCCAGCAGCTGGCGCCGCAGGCCATTGCTAACTGGAGCCAGTTCAACCTGGCGAGCGGCCATACGCTCAACATCAACCAGGAGGCGACCTGGTCCATGCTGCACCGCATTCATGACAACAGCCCCAGCGTGATCGCCGGGACGATCAATGCGCCGGGCACCAATTATTTCGTCAATACCAATGGCATTATTTTTGCCCAGGGCGCGCAGGTGAACGTGGGCTCGCTGTGGGCCATGACCTCGGCCGACATGATGACCACGGACGCCTTGTTCACCAACGGGTTGCTCGCCAGCCTCAGCAATACGCCGGTATTCCGCAATACCGGGGGCTTCATCAAGGTGGAGAAGGGCGCCGCGCTCACAGCGGCCAGCGGCGGCCGTATTGCCCTGTTTGCCAAGGATGTGGAGAACAGCGGCATCATCAAGACGCCGGACGGGCAGACGATATTGGCCGCTGGCGAGCAGGTGTACCTGAAGTCCAGCACCGACCCCGCCGGGCTGCTGGTGGAAGTGAATGCGGGCGGGACGGCCGCCAACCTGGGCGAGATTATTGCCGACCGTGGCAATGTGACGCTGGTGGGGCTGGCCGTCAATCAGCAAGGGCGAATTTCCGCCAGCACGTCGGTGCGCGCCAATGGTTCCATCCATTTGCTGGCAAGGGATACCGTCACCGCCGTTAATTCTTCAGGCGGTTATCAGTATGTGCCGCAACGCCATGGCACGGTGACCATAGGCAAGGACAGCGTCACCGAGGTGCGTGTCGAGACGGATGACAAGGAGGAGGTGCTGGCCAGCCAGACCCTGGCGCCATCGCGGATCAATGTCGAGGGCCGCACCATCAATATCGACGGCCTGCTGCGGGCCAAGGGCGGCGAGATCAATATTACGGCGAGCGTTGGCAATGGGGTCGGCCAGACTGCCGAGCAGGACCCTGTGCGGGTGTTCCTGGACGAGCACGCCACCCTGGATGTTTCCGGCGTGGATGCCCGGGCGGCCATGGAAAAGAACCAGCTTTCGGTGGAACTGTATTCCGACCAGTTGAAGGATACGCCGGTCCTGCGCGGCAGCGCGCTGTTCGGCGAAAGGGTTTATATCGACGCGCGCAAGGGCACGGATATGTTCGATATCTCTCCGTTGCTGGCCATGCGTACCCAGACGATTGCCGAAAAAATGAGCAAGGCCGGCACGGTGAATATCGTTTCCGCTGGCGATGTCGTGACCAAGGCCGGGTCGGTGATCGATGTTTCCGGCGGCGTGATCGATTACGACGCCGGGTTTATCCGCGAGAGCCGGTTGTTGTACCAGGGCCGCGCCGTCGCCATCTCGGACGCGAACGGCTACACCGATTACGAGGGGCTGACCGATGTCTACAAGAAAATGGATCCCAAATGGGGCTGGACCGATAGAAAAGAGCTGAACCCGAATGGCAAGGGCACCTGGCAGGCAGCCTATCGCGAAGGCCAGGATGCCGGCACCATCAACATCAGCACCACGCGCCCGGCCTTGCTGAGTGGCGACATGAAGGCCAACACGCGCACCGACGTGACGCAGCGCGGCAATTTTCCTGATGGTGGTAAATTCAACCTGACCACAAGCGCAGGGGTGACGCGCATACAGGAAGCCTCTGCAGTGGTCCCCGCCGATTTTACTGTCAACGACGTCAATACCAGCACTGAAACCATACTCGGCACCGCGCTGCTGAGTCATGGATTCAACCATATCGGCGTGGATAGCGGCGGGGCGATCGTGGTGGATGCCGATATCGTGACCGACCCCAATGGATCGGTGAATCTCCAGGGCGGCGGCGTTGATATCCGTCACGATATCGTCACGCCGGGCGGCGATATTACCGTGGCGACCAAGGTTGCCAACCAGTCGGTCACCGTCAGGGACGGCGTGCGCCTGATCACGGCGGGAAATTGGAACAACGATAACCCGCAGTTAGCCGGGGCCATGCAGACGCCGGTCGCGTTGGACGGCGGCAGCATCAGCCTGACCGCGAGCCAGGATGTGGTGCTCGGGCAAGGCACGCTGCTTGACGCCAGCGCGGGCGCGTGGCTGAGCAGCACCGGCACGCTGCGGACGGGCGACGGCGGCGATATCAGCCTGCAAGGGCGGTCGGTGGAGATCGGCGGGCAGCTGCAATCCTATGGCTTCAGCCAGGGCGGCGCGTTCTCTGTCTCGACATCGCAGGATGTGCAGGTCGGCGGCCAGCCAGCCGGGCCTGCTGATTTCTGGCTGCAGGAAGCCTTTTTCGAGCAAGGCGGGTTTTCCTCCTATATCGTCCGTAATACGGCCAATGGCGGCGAATTCGTGGTCGGCGACGCTTCGGGCGGGGAAACGCTGATCCATCCCAAGATGCAGACCCTGCTGCTGAAAGCGGGCTACAGCACTGCGGCCAGCGGCGCAAGCATGAGCCAGGTGGCCGCGCCGGTATTGCTGCCAGAGGGGCAGCGCGCGCCAGCCTCGTTGAGCTTTTCGGCTTACGGCGGCCAGACGTCACTGGCCGACCTGACCATCTTGCCCAATACGGTGATCCGCACCGACGCGCCCAATCTTGCGGCGCAGGTAGGCGCCATCAGCCTTGAGGCGAGCCGCCAGCTCACCATGCTGGGCAGCCTGTTTTCGCCATCCGGCGCTATCAGCCTGCTGCTGCGCGGCGATGCGGACCAGTTGCCCTATGACAACCAGCAGAGCATCTGGATAGGCGGCGATTCGATCATCAGCGCTGCCGGCAGCTATGTCACGCCGGCTGGTTCCGCGCGAACGTTGAGCAGCGCCAAGGTGATGGACGGCGGCAGTATCGCGATCAATGCCGGAAGAGGCTTCGTGGTCGCCGAGGAAGGCAGCCTGCTCGATGTTTCAGGCGCCTCGGGCAGAGTGGATGTGGATACCGGCAGAGGCGTACAGCGCCAGACCTTGCATGGGGCGGCGGGCAGCATCGACATCACGGCGCGGGAAGGCATGATTCTGGATGGCGACTTCCGCGGCGGCGCGAGCGGCAGCGGCGAGGGCGGCACATTGAACATTGCGCTGAGGGGAGATTTGAATGGGGCTACCCAAGTGCCCCCCACGCCGTCCGTCCAGCGCGTACTGACGGTGACCAGCAGCAAACAGGCGCAGGGCGATGGCCTGAATCCGCGCGACAGCCTGGCGGCTTTTGAAGGCAAGGCGCAGATTTCCACGGAGCAGATCAATGCCGGGGAGTTCGACCATGTCAGCCTGGAAAGCACGACGGAAGGCCGTGCGGCCAATGCCGCCCAGCGCGACCGCATCGTGCTGGAGGATGGCGTCCGGCTGAGCGCGCCGGAGACATTGGCCTTGACTTCGGCCTCGTTTGAAGTGGCGGATAACGGGGTTGCCGAGGTGCAGTCGTCCCATGTCACCCTGGCAGCTCCGCAGGTCAGCAATACGGTGCAGGCCGGCAGCGGCGCCTTCAGGGTGACGGCCGATTTCATCGACCTGAATGGCACTGTCAACCTGTCTGGCATCAATCAGGCCGAACTGAACAGCCGCCTGGATATCCGCATGCGCGGCCTGACCTTTGACAATGCGGGATCATTGCGCACCAACGGCAACCTGCTCATGACAGCGCGCCAGATTTATCCTGTGAGCAACAGCAGCTTCAATATCGAAGCGCTGGGCGCGGACAGCAATATTACCATCCGCTCCAGCGGCGAGGCCTACCGGCCGGTGTTCAGCGCGGGCGGCAAGCTCGGCTTCAAGGCGGATACCATCAACCAGGAAGGCGTGCTGCTGGCGCCCCTGGGCCAGATATCCCTGGATGCCGAAAGCGATCTGGTGCTGGGTGGAAACAGCCGGACGTCGGTTTCGGCCGAGGGCTTGAGCATTCCTTATGGTACGACCATAGAGGGCGGGACGTCATGGGTGTTGCCCAATGGTTTTGGCAATACCCCGGCGGAAAAACGCATTTCCTATACCGCGAAGGATGTCGATCTGCGGGAAGGGGCCGTGATCGATATTTCGGGAGGCGGCGACACTTTTGCGTATGAATGGATCGACGGCATAGGCGGCTCCACCGATGTGCTGTCGCAGCCGGGCTATTACGCCGTCGCGCCCGGCATGAAAAACGAATATGCGCCTTTCGATTATGACTATGTCAAGGACAATGCGCCGCAGATCGGCGATGCGGTGTATCTCTCCGGCATTCCGGGGCTGGAGCCGGGGTATTACACATTGCTTCCGGCGCATTACGCCCTGCTTGAGGGGGCGTATCTGCTGCAGGCCGGCCCGGGGCAGAATCTCCGCCAGGGAACCAATACCATGCTGCATGACGGCTCCTACCTGGTTTCCGGCTACCAGACCAATATCAACAGGAGCAGCCGCAATGCCGCCTGGGAAACCTTCCGCGTGACCAATGGCAACGTATTCCGCACGCCTGTCGGATCCGTGACGCGCGCGCCTGCCGAATACATGATCAGCGGCGGCAACACCTTCTTTGCCGCACAAGCGGAAGCGGCCGGGCTGACTCCTCCGCGGCTGGCCGGGGATGCCGGGCAACTGGTGCTGTCGGCGACCGATACCCTCCTGCTCAACGCCACCTTGAATACCAGCAGGGCCGCAAACGCCCGTGGTGCGATGGTGGATATCGTTTCCAGCAAGATCAGCGTCGTTTCCGAACTCGGGGCCGACGACGGCACCCTGCAGCTCAAGGCGGGCTCGCTCAATGACATGAATGCGGAAAGCATTCTGCTGGGCGGCCAGCGCAGCCAGGGGGATGAGGCGACGGAAATCACCACCATATCGAGTGAAGTCCGGTTCGCCAATGACGCCAGCCATGCGGTCAAGGTGAACCAACTGATTGCCACGGCCTCGGATACCTTGACTGTGCAAAGCGGCGCGGTGATCGAAACCACGGCTTCGCCGGACCGTGGCAGCGCCAGTTTGAGGGTCAATGGCGACGGCGCCTTGCTGGCGGTATCCGGCGACAGCGATCTGGCGTTCGACCGCGCCGGGACATCCGGCAGCCCCACGCGCGGCGTGCTGGATATCCAGGCTGGCAGCCAGATCAAGGCCGCGCGCTCCCTGGTGCTGGATGCGACGCGGCAATCCACCCTGGACGGCACGGTCAACGTCGATGACGGCGGCTCCGTCACACTCGGCGCGCAGAGCATCGTGCTGGGCAACCCTGCGGCTTCCGTGGCAGGCATGCAGGTGGATAACGCCTTGCTGGCAAGCCTGGGCAACCTCGGGCAGGTGACCTTGAACAGCCATGGCAACCTCGACCTGTATGGCGAGGTGGATTTCGGCAGCAGGAACCTGGATGTCACCCTCAATGCCGCTGGCATTGTCGGCCATGAGACTAGCGCGGATGGCGCTGCCAGCCTGCAGGCCGACCACCTGGTGCTCAGGAACTCGGCGGGCGCGGCGTTGACGCCGGCGGCTTCCGGCAGCGGCAAGCTGCTGATAGAGGCCAACAGCATTCGCGTCGAAGGCAGGAATGAGGCCGCCAGCGGCAATGCCGCGAATGCGGGCAACTTTGCCGTCAGCGGATATGACAATGTGGATATCGCCAGCGCGCAGGACGTGACGTTCAGCGGCAGCGGCAGCCTCAACCTCGACGCGGCGCAAGCCCATATCAGCAGCGCATTGGTCACGGCGGATACCGGCGCCGAATACAGCCTGAACGCGGCAGGCAACCTCATCACCGCGGCCAATGGCGCCAGCCTGCAACAGTCCGCAGACGGGCTCGGCGGCAAGCTGAGCGTCGTGGCGCAGCAGATGACCCTGGGCGGCAATATCGAGCTGGCGTCTGGACAGTTCGCCGCGCGCGCGACGCAGGGCGATCTCAATGTCACTGCCGATATCGACACCTCGTCGCGCGCGGTGCGTTTTGACCGCTTTACGCGTTATACCCCGGGCGGCACCGTCATCCTGCAGTCCGAGCAGGGTGATCTCAATGTGGCGAGCGGCGCTTCGATCGACGTGAGCGGCGGCGAAGGCGGCAACGCGGGAACCGTGAAGGCGCTGGCGGCAGGGACGGTCGATATCGCCGCGGGCGCACTGCGCGGGGAGGCCGCGGCGGGCAATACCGGCGGCAGTTTCGTGCTGGACAGCGGCAGCCTGGGCAATTTCTCCGTCCTGAACGAGGCATTGAACCAGGGCGGCTTCGACGCGTCGCGCGAGTTGCGCATCCGCAATGGCGATGTCACGATTGCGGGCAACGATGTCGTTAGGGCGGACCGTTTCGTACTGAGTGCGGATGGCGGCGGTATCGAAATAGCGGGAACCGTGGATGCCAGCGGCGGCAATGGCGGCGATATCAAGATATATTCGCGTGACGACTTGACGCTGCGGGCTGGCGGACAATTGCTCGCCAGGGGCGAGGCTGACGGCAAGGGCGGCGACATTCTGCTGGCCAGCGAGCGCGGCAGCGTGAAGGCTGAAGTGTTCGAGGCCGACGGCAACACCCGCCTGGCGGATGCCGCCTTGATCGACGTGGGCGGCGGCGAGCGCGGCCAGGTGAATATGCGCGCAGGGCGCGAGGGAGCGTCCGGCCTCAAGGTGGACGAGGCTGCGACGGCTGCCGTAGCCGGGGCCGGCAAGATATTGCTCGAATCGGTCAGTGTCATGGATATGGGCGGCGGCAGCACGCTGAACAATGCGACGTTGGCCGCCATCAAGGCGGATACCGACGCCTTCTATGCAGGAGCGGAAAGCGCGGCGGCGGCCTACAAGGCCAGCAGCGACGGCGTGAGCGCGATTGTGGCGCCGCATACGGAAGTGCGCGTCGATGGCAATACAACCTTGTCCAATGATTGGAATCTGAATACCCTGTCGCAGGGGCGCGATGGCGCGTTGACGATTCGCAGCGCAGGCAACCTGCAGTTGAACGGCAGTATCAGCGACGGCTTCAACGGTGTTGCGACGACGTCGGCATTGGCCGCTGGCGATTCGTGGTCGATCAATCTGATATCCGGCGCCGATATGGCTGCAGTCAATACCTTATCGACCATCAAGAATGATGCCTCTGGCAACCTGACGTTGGCGAATGCCAAGCTGGTGCGTACCGGGACCGGGGATATCAACATCGCCACCGGCGGCAACCTGACGCTGAGTAACGCGGCGTCTGTCATTTATACCGCAGGCAATGCCGCCGCGCCTCTGGATGGGTTTGTCGCGCCAACCACAGGCGAGGGTTTTGGCAATAATGGCGCGCAGTACCTGACCAATGGCGGCGACCTGAACATTGCTTCGCAAGGCGATATTACCGGGGCCTTGGTGAATGCGAGTGGTACGCAGCAGGTCGTGAACAATTGGCTGTTCCGCCAGGCTGGAGGTACAGGAAACAAGCATCCGACCTGGTGGTTGCGTACCGATTTGTTCCAGCAGGGTGTCGCGGCATTTGGCGGCGGCGACGTACAGATCAGCGCCGGCGGCAATATTACTAATTTCTCGGCGTCAGTCCCGACGACTGCCCGCTATGCGCCTGATGCGGCAGTGGTGGATGGCGGCGGCAATCTCAGCATATCATCGGGCGGCGATATCCTGAATGGCATGTATTTCGTCGGCAAGGGCGAGATGGAGGTGTACGCTGGCGGCGAGATCGGACGCACTTTCAATGCGCAGGGCAATGCCGTGACCTTGGGCACAACCCTGGCGTTGCAAGATGCGACAGCCAGTGTATCGGCTCTGGGCAATGTTTATATTGAATCCGTATTCAACCCCACGCTGTTTGCCCAGACAACGACCAATGCCCAGAGCGTCTTGAACGCGACTGGACGCAGCGCCTTTTTCAATACCTATTCCGATCAGGCGGCGATTGATGTGGCTTCACTGGGCGGCAACGTAACCTTCGGCGTTAAAGCGACCAGCGCTTCCAGTCTTACTGGCAAATTCACCGGCCTGGCGACGCCTGCCAACTCCGTCATGAGCCTGACTTACTATCCCGGGACAGTGAGCGCCACGTCTTTTGGCGGCGATATCGTGGTCGGCGACATGAAATTGATGCCCAATTCCGATGGGAACCTGAGCCTGCTCGCCGCGGGCAGCATCCTGGCTGACCAGGTTGTCGTGTCGGATGCCGATCCTGGCCTGATACCCAGTCCCAGGTCTCCGCTGCAGAATCCGCAAAATGTGCTGGAAGCGCGTATCGTGGACACCCATGCCGCCATCCCGCTCCATCTCAATAACGCGACGCCTATTGCGATCGTGGCGCGGGAGGGCTCGCTGACGAGCTGGACGGCCTCCGTGGTCAACCTCACATTGCCCAAGCAGTCGGTCGTGGTCGCGGGGCAGGATATCCGTGACCTCAATGCCAACCTGCAGAACATGCGCGCTGGCGACCTGAGCGTCATCCGGGCAGGCCGCGACATCGACTATACCGGCACGGCGGGCGGCATCAATATCGGCGGGCCGGGCAACTTGCTGGTGGAAGCCGGCCGCAACCTTGACCTTGGTTCCAGCCAGGGTATCAACAGCCTGGCGAACACGGCCAACCAGTATCTGCCGAACCAGGGCGGCTCGGTCACGGTGCTGGCCGGTGTGGGAGAAGGGGCGAACCTGGAGGATTACATCGACCGCTACATCCAGCCCGAGGGCAGCGGCCCCTCGGTACTGCAAGGCGATGCTTCTGGGCTGGCTGAGTACCGTGCCGACACCGCAAAGGCATTGACGGATTACATGCGCGGACTGACCGGCAACGAGACGCTTTCCGAAGCGGATGCCTTGACCGCTTACCTTGCGCTGGAGCAGGATCAGCAGGCGGTGTTCGTCTATCGGCATTTCTCGTCTGAATTGCTGGCGTCCGGCAAGGCATATGCGACGACGCAAAATCACGAGCGCGGCGATGCGGCGATTGCCACGCTTTGGCAGGCCGACAGCTATCAGGGGGATATGAGCCTGTTCAAGAGCCGTATCCGCACCGTACGCGACGGCAGCATAGACTTGCTGGCGCCGGGCGGCATGATCAATGTCGGCGTCCCAGGCGGGGATGGTTCCGGCGACATCGGGGTGGTGACCGAAAGCGGCGGCGATATCCGCGCCTTTGCGGAAACCGGTTTCCAGGTCAACCAGTCGCGTGTGATCACTCAGTACGGCAGCGATATCACCGTATGGGTGAATCATGGCGACATCGATGCGGGACGCGGTTCCAAGACGGCATTATCCATTCCCGAGATTGAAGTCAGCACGGACAGCTACGGCCGTACCACTCGCAGGGTCAAGGGCGCGGCCGCAGGCAGCGGCATCCAGGCGCAGACATATGACGCGGACGGCCCCGACGGCCCCATGCAGGCGCCCAGGCTTGGGACAGTCTCGCTGATGGCGCCGCGCGGCGTGCTCAATGCCAGCGAGGCCGGTATTGTGGCAGGCGACTTCCTCGCGGTGGCGCCAGTGATGCTGGGAACCAACAATATCAGCGTCAGCGGCCAATCCACAGGATTGAGCATGGCCAGCACGGTGTCGCTGGCGAGTTCCGTGGTCGGCGCTTCTGGCGCGGCATCGTCGGCGACCAGCACGATGGCGGATTTTGGCAAATTGCCTGTGAGCCAGGATTTCAATCCAAGAAGCATGCTGCCGTCGTTCGTGTCGGTCGAAGTGCTGGGCCTGGGCAATATCGTCAAGTAAGGCGGGTTTGCGCATGGGTTGGGAATGTCACGGGATGCCGGGTCACGCCCGGCATGACAGGCGTGAGGCGCGCAGATGGCTGGCAAGGGGGACTAGTCAAGACTAGTCCCTTTTACATTTTTATGACTCGACAATTTCACATATGGGTCACTGATGTGTCACATGTGACATCTATATTACGCGCTTTGTCCTGGAGCGCGGTTCGATGTTGAGAAAGTGTGGTTTTCTGCTGTTGCTGTTCATGCTGCCTAGCCTGGCGCATGCAGTCTGGAACGAGGCATGGGACAGCCGCGCTAAGGTATCGGTGAATGCTGCTGGCATTCCGGCTGCGGAAACCAATGTGCCGGTGTTGTTGCGTTTGCATTCCGGCAATTTCGATTTCTCTTCCGCCAGCCTAGATGGCTCCGATCTGCGCGTCATTGCCTCGGACGACAAGACCGAACTCAAGTTCCACATCGAGAAGTTCGATTCAATTAATGAGCTTGCCGTGATCTGGGTATTGCTGCCCAAGGTTGATCCGGCAGACAAGAATGCGCATTTCTGGCTTTACTCCGGCAATGAATCTGCAACGTCCGCTTCCGATAGCCAGGGCAGTTTTGACGATGCCACGGCGGCAGTGTTCCACTTTGCCGAGCAGTCCTTGTTGCAAGACAGCAAGCGCGGCCTGGTGGCAAGTGGCAATGCCGCGGTACAGAAGGCTGCGTTGATCGGCGAAGCGGCTGTGTTGACGGGTGAGCCACTGGCATTGGCGGCGGATTCGACCCTTGCGCTCAGCGATGCGCGTGGTTTCACTTTCAGCGCCTGGGTGAAACCTGCGACGCTGGATGGCAGCAATGCTGTGCTCTATCAGCAAGGCAATGTGGCGCTGGAAATTGCAGGCGGCAGACTGCAGTTCCGCAGTGCCGGTGCAAGCATTGCAGGCGGTGAGGTCAAGGCAGGCAGTTGGCAGCATGTGGCGGTGACGGCAGGTGCTGGCAAGGCGGCTATTTACCTGGATGGCGTGGAAGTTGCGAGCGGTGATGTTGCCCTGGCTGATGTGCAGGATACGGTGCAAGTAGGCGCTGGCTATCAGGGCGAGCTGGATGAAGTCGTGCTTGCGAGTGCAGCGCGTAGTGCTGCCTGGGTCAAGATGGCAGCTGCTGGTCAAAGCATGGATGGGCAGTTGATCAAGGTGCATGCTGCCGATGAGGGTGACGGGGAAGAGGGCAGCAGTTCGCACTTCATGGTGTTGTTCCACAGCCTGACCGTGGACGCATGGGTGGTCATCATCATCCTGACCGTCATGTTTGCCATCAGCGTTGCCGTGATGGCGGCCAAGGCAAGGCAGGTCGCCCGCAACGACAAGGCCAACCGCGAGTTCCTGCAACGTTTCAACGATGCCAGCAATGCGCAGTTGTTGCAGCTCGACCAAGGTGCCAATACAAGCGACTCCACATTGGCCAGGCTGTATATGGCCGGCTTGCGTGAAATACGCAAGCGCTACGCAGAGGATGGCTCGCTGGCGCTCAGCGGCGCTTCCATGGATGCGATCAAGGCGGCGATCGATGCGGACCTGATCCGTGAGAACAAAAAGCTCAATGCCAATATCGTGCTGCTCACGATCGCGATTTCCGGCGGCCCGTTCCTCGGCCTGCTGGGAACCGTGATCGGCGTCATGATCACCTTTGCCGAAATTGCGGCTGCGGGCGACGTGAACGTCAACGCGATTGCGCCTGGTATTGCCGCCGCCCTGATGGCGACGGTGGCAGGCCTTGCCGTCGCGATTCCCGCCTTGTTCGGCTACAACTACCTCTCCAGTCGCATCAAGAATATCAACACCGACATGCAGATATTCGTGGATGAGTACGTCACCCGCGTCGCCGAACTCTACGGGAAGTAGGCATGGCGGACATCAAGGAAGACAACCAGCCGTATGACGAGATCAACATCACGCCGATGCTCGACCTCGCCTATGTGCTGCTGGTGATCTTCATCATCATGACCACGGCATCGGTACAGGGCGTCAAGGTGGACATCCCACTCACGAGCGAGACCGGCAACCTTGCCAAGCCGGATATCCGCGGTATCACCATTACCAGCGAGGGTGATGTTTACCTGGATGCTTATCCGGTCGATTTGGCATCGTTGGAGCAGCGACTCGGCGAATACAAGGCCAACAATCCCGACTTGCCCGTGGTGCTGAAGGGCGATGCCGCCGCGCACTATGAAAAAGTGTCTGCCGTGCTGGAAATATGCAAGAAGCTGGGCATTACCGAGGTGGGCCTGGTAACGAAGAAAGCAGGAGGATAAGCCATGCAAGTGCAAGACGACAGCAAGCCTTATGACTCCATCAATATTACGCCGATGCTTGATCTCGCCTATGTGCTGTTGGTGATTTTCATCCTCATGACCACAGCGTCGGTGCAGGGCCTCACCATGAATTTGCCCAAGCCTTCGAACAAACCGAGCACGGAGCAGCACGAGGTCAAGATCGTGCAGGTGCAAGAGGGCGGCGCCATGCTCATGAATGGCATGGGCATCAGTATTGCCGAGTTGGAAAGCCAGCTCAAAGCGGCCAAGGCGCGCGACCCGAAATTCTCCGTGATGATCAAGGGCGATGCGCGTGCGCCTTACGCCGGGATCATTGCCGTGGTGGACTTGGTGACGAGGCTGGAGATTGAAAACGTCGGCTTGGTGACTTCAAGGATAGGCACCTGAATGGCGGTAGAGCAAATGCAGCAAGAACAAACTGTTCCGGCGTGGAAACGGTTTGGTGGCGCCGGGTTGGTGATCATGCTGTTGGCAGTGCTTGGTTATGGCATCTACAGCCTGATCTCAAGCAAGCCCGGCCCGAAAAAGCCGCCGGTGACGACCATCAAGATCATGCCGGATACGCCACCGCCTCCGCCGCCACCTCCCAAGGAGCCACCGAAAGAGCAGCCCAAGGAAGAACCGAAGGAAATCAAGGTGGAGCAGCCCAAGCCGGTGGAAGCGCCGCCCGAGCCGCAGAACCTCAAGATGGAGGGCGATGCGGGAGATGCGCCCAGCGCGTTCGGCGCAGGCAAGGTCACCAACGAATATAGCGGCGGCGACGTGGGCGTGAAAATCGGTGGCAACAAGAGCCTGGCGGCCTATGCGTGGTACACCGGCAAGATCAAGGCCAGCATCGAGGCGGCGATCGCCGAGCAAAAGGAGTTGGCGAAGGAGCAGTACAAGATCGTGGTTGAGTTATGGCTGGCCAAGGATGGGCAGGTGGAAAGAATCGAGCTGGTGAACGGCAGCGGAGACCAGAAGAGGGACGAATTGCTACGGCAGGCGTTGCGCTCGGTAAAACGCATTCCCGAACCGCCGCCGGAAGATATGCCGCAGCCGGTGAAATTGCGGATCACCGCCAAGAGCATGGGCGGCTGAGCGTCCTGAATGCGGCGAAAGGTGTTGTTGGCGGCGATTGGCCGGTTTGGATATGCATGGGCCTGATAGACGGGCCGGATGAAGACTAGAGAACGGATGATGAATAAACCAGGAATGATGAAACCCGCGATACTGGCGCTGGCGATGGCAGGCGTGTTCGCATCGTCTGCCGGGGCGGGCGAGCGCGAGTCGCTGGAGCAGTTGCGCAGTACCACGGTCGGCTTGATCGAGGCGTTGGTGCAGGAAGGCATACTCTCCAAGGAAAAGGCGGATGCTTTGATCAGGAAGGCGGAAGAAGCCAGGCAGGCGCCCGTTTCGACTGCCGGAGCCGAGGAAACGCAGGCCGCCCCAGTCGCGGCGCAAGGCGGCAGCAATGTCGTCCGCGTCCAGTACGTGCCGGAATTCGTCAAGCAGCAATTGCGGGCCGACATCGAGAAAGATGTGATGGCCAAGCTCAACTACCATGTGGAAGAAGAACGGCTGAAATTGCCAGGCTGGTTGGACCGCCTATCGTTCGAAGGTGATGTGCGCCTGCGCTACGAGCCTGCCAGGTTCTCTGACGGCAATGCGCAGGAGTTCTGGTTTGCCGGCGATGTGTCCCGTCAGGCGCTGATACCCAATACTACTGAAGACCAGAACCGCTACCGGGTCAGGGCGCGGTTCGGCGTCAATGCCAGGATCAGCGATTCCATCACGGCAGGCATCCGCATGACGACTGGACATATGGATAATCCGCTTTCGCCGAATCAGTCCATAGAAATCAGGCAGGCCAAGCTGGATTGGGGGCTGGATCGGGTCTTCGTGACGGCAAAGCCTTACGAGTGGCTCACGGTAAGCGCAGGGCGTTTTGCCAACCCTTTCTTCTCCACGGATATGGTGTGGGATCGCTCGCTGGCGTTCGACGGCGTGGCGGCGACCTTCATGCCGAAGTTCGGGGATAGCGTGAGAGGCTTCGGCACCATAGGCGCCTTCCCGATCGACCAGGTGCAGAAAGGCGATGTCAACAAGGCCAAGGATAAATGGATCGCGGGCGCCCAGGCCGGTATCGAATGGATCAGCCCCAACAAGTCGTCTGCCAAGATCGGGCTGGCGTTTTATGATTTCAAGAATGTGCATGGCATCCCGAATAACCAGGACGGTTTTGACCGGCGTTATGACGGAACGGTGATGCCTTACAGGCAGAGGGGCAACAATACCTTTGAAATCTACAAGGGTGGCGCGGGGTCTTATGATGGCGCAGGTAATTTGACATTATTCAATACCTGCGGCGAAGTGTCGCCATCCACTGGTCTATATACCGACGCAGGTTGCGGCCTGGCCTCCAAGTTCCGTGTGGTCAACCTGACGGCCCAGCTCGATCTGGCAACCTTCGATCCCGTGCATGTCATCCTGCAGGGTGATTACGCCGTGAATATTGGTTTCGACCAGCGCGAAATCCTGCGTCGCACCCATGTGCTGTATGAAAAGGAAAACCAGGCTTACCAGCTCAAGCTGACCGTTGGCATGCCTGAAATGCAGAAACGCCACGATTGGCAGGTGTTCGGGGCCTACAAGAAGCTGGAGGCCGATTCCGTGATGGATGCCTTCACCGATTCCGACTTCCACCTCGGGGGAACCAATGCCAAGGGCTTCATTCTCGGCGGGCTGTACGGCCTGGACAAAAATACCTGGCTGACAGCGCGTTGGCTGAGCACGCAGGAAGTGAGCGGGGTATTGCCGTTGCGGATCGACCTGTTCCAGCTTGACCTCACTGCCAGGTTCTGATGATGAAGCCAGCGAGAATATTGGCAGTATGGCTGATAGCGGCAATCCTGGCGGCAGCCGCGCCGCTGGCATGGCCAGCGGCTGACAAGGACAAAGCCGCCAAGCAGCAAGAGCGCCGCATGCGCCAGATGATGCAACAGGTGCAGGCCGAAAAAGAGCAATTGCAGAGCCAGTTCAAGCAGGAAAAGGCCAAGCTCAAACAGGAGGCGGAGGCTGAACAGGCCAAGAGCAATGAGTTGAAGAGCAGCGTTGCCAGCGTCAGCCGCCGCAACGCCGTCTTGAATGCCGAGATCGAGGCGTTGCGCAAGGAAAAGGCGAATACCCAGGCGAGCAACCAGGCCTTGCAGGCCAAGCTTGAGGAAGTTCAGCAGCAGCTTGCCAATGCGCAGGATGCCATACGCAAGGGAGAGGCCGAGCGCGGCAATATGCAGGCTGTGATCGTGAAAAAGCAGCAGCAGTTGAATGCCAGCAGGGAGAAGAACGACAGGCTGTATGACTTCGGCCTGCAGTTGATCAAGATTTATGAAAAGCCCAGCCTGTACCAGAAAGTCATGCGCGACGAACCCTTTACCCAGCTAAAGCGCGTCGAGCTGGAGAATATCCTGCAGGACTACAAGGACAAGATAGACGAAGCCCGGCTGGGCGCAGGCGATATCGCCCCCTAGCTTTGCAATGTGATCGAGGTAAGCGCAAGCGTATTGTCCCGGCCTAAGGCCGGGATTTTTTTGTCATTCACCTTTTGTCTAATTGGACTATGGAGTCACATAGAACTGTCATATTGAGTTCCTAGAATAGTTGGCAATAGAAACTGCTTTAAGCAGCGTGTTATTCAAGCCAATGACAGGAAATCAAAAATGAAAAAAAGCATGATATCTGCCGCCATTGCGCTGGCATTGTTGCCAGCCGTCAGCAGTGCGGCCAGCCCGCTTAACGCGCTGGAAAAACTGTGGACCTACGACCATGCAAGCACCGGCGTCGCTGGTCAATCTTCCGAAATCGTTGCTTTCGACTCACTGACCAACTCGCTGTGGGTTGCTGGTGTCTCAGGCGTGGATGTGCTCGATGCGGGCAGCGGCAGCCTGATCCAGCACATCAACACCAGCATATACGGCAGTATCAATAGTGTGGCGATTCACAACGGCATTGCCGCTTTCGCCATTGAAAGCACGACTGACCGCACCCAGCCTGGCGTCGTCAAGCTGTTCGATACCGCGACGCGCGCATTGAGCGGCGGCGTGAACTCCATTGCAGTCGGCGCTTTGCCCGATATGCTGACATTCAGCCCGGACGGCAACCGGCTCCTGGTTGCCAACGAAGGTACTCCCACCGACTATGCAGGCTATGACCCCGTCGGCAGCGTCAGCATCATTGATATGGGGTCACGTACGGTCGCGGCAACCGTCAACTTCAACAATGCGCCGGTATCGGGCAGCGACTTGCGTCCCCAATCCATTGCCGGCATGGATTATGAGCCGGAGTATATTGCGGTGAGCCGCGATGGCACCAAGGCATATGTTTCCCTGCAGGAGGCCAATGGCTTGGGCGTGATCAACCTCAATACCAATCAGGCCGAGCAGGTCATTGGCCTGGGTGCCAAGGATTTCAGTGCGCCGGGCAACTATATCGATCCATCCGACCGTGATGGGCATATCGAGCTGCGTCTCGTCAATGCGCGTGGCCTGTATCAGCCTGACGGCATTGCAGCTTACGAAGCCAATGGGCAGACTTTCATCGTGCTGGCCAACGAGGGGGATACCCGTGAAGACGAGGCGGATAAACAGCGCCTGGGAGGAGATGGCGATGCCAACCGCCTGAATATTTCCGTTCCAGATACGACGTCGGATGATGTCGTTACATTCGGTGCGCGTTCCTTTTCCATTCGCGACCAGTACGGCAACCTGGTTTTCGATAGCGGCAACCAACTGGATGCCAAGGCAATCGAGCTGGGCATTTACGATGATGGCCGCAGCGATGACAAAGGTGTCGAGCCTGAAGGCGTCGAACTGCTTGAAATCAACGGCCGTACCATTGCGTTCATCGGGCTGGAGCGTACGCTCCAATCAGCCGTTGCGGTATATGACATCACCGACCCCCTCAACGTCAGCTATATCGACATGATCGTCACCGATGGCGATGTGGCGCCTGAAGGCATGAAGGGTTACTTCCACGATGGCCAATACTACCTTTCGATTGCAAATGAAGGGACCGCAACCACGTCGCTCTATCGCCTCGCGATTGCCGCCGTCCCGGAGCCGTCAACATATGCCATGTTGCTGGCCGGCTTCATATTGATGGGCTTTGTCAGCTACCGCCGCCGTCGTGAAAAATTCAAGCTGTAATGATAATCAGTATGGATTAGTCCTAACGGACTAATCCAAAAGCACTGAAACCCAGTGCTTGCCAGCATGGGCTCATTTATAATGAACCTAGTTCCAAAGTAATAAATAGCGGTTGTCTTTCATTTCCATTTTTAGGGGATTTTCCATGAAGTTCATCAAGACTTTCCTGGCTTCCGTAGCGCTCATAGCTATGGCTTCCAGTGCAAATGCAGCATCGTACGATTGGGGCGTGTTGAGCATAGACGACGCCGACGCTTATCAGGTGTATACCGTTGCCGCGGGCAATTTCACCGACACCATTACTTTCACAATCAGCGAAGATGTCGTGGCTGACTTCGGCGCTGGCGTATTGAACGTCGTCGTCGGCAAGAAGCAGTTCGAATTCATCGACAACTTGGCAGTCTCTCTTCTCGATATTGAAAATAATGTGATTGATTCCGGCCTCAACTTCACAGTTCCATCGCTTGCTGCAGGCACGTATGTATTGCAAATCACTGGCTTAGCATCCGGTATTAATGAAAATGCAGGCCGATATGGCGTAGGCGTTTCCATCGCTGCTGTGCCAGAGCCAAGCAGCGTCGCTATGTTGCTGGTCGGTTTTGCTGCTCTTGGCGCTGTAGCACGCCGTCGCAAGAGCCTGTAATTCATCATTCGATGAATGCTGAGAACGGCACCGTAAGGTGCCGTTTTTATTTTTTTATATCCTTTAATTTGTATAAGCTTATTCCAAGAAATTGCCAGGATTAGTCCATTCGGACTCAAGACAAAAAAAACTGGCTTGTTATACTTTGTCCACGTTGTAGAACAATTAAGTTTTCTCTCTTAACATTTATAGGGGATTTACCATGAACTTCATCAAGGCTTTTCTGGCTTCCGTAGCGCTCATAGTTTCGGCTTCCAGTGCAAATGCTGCTGTTACCAATATTGGTCCTGTCACAGCTCCTTATGCCAATATCGAAACCTTTGAGGCAAATACTTCGTTCGATGATGTGTATACATTCTCTCTGACAGGTCCAGCTGCTGATTTTTCTGTTAGTAAGATTGTTCTATCAGGTTTTTATGATTTCTCAAGTCTGACGTTCTCTGTATTTTCTGGTACTTATGGTGCTGCTGGTGCAGAGTTGCATTCAGTATTCGTTCCTACGGCAGAAGAGGTAGAATTTAGCTTGAGCTCTCTGACTGCTGGTGACTACTATGTTCAAATTGCTGGTACAACGAGTGGTATTGCAGGCGGTGCTTACTCTTTCTCCATCACTCCAGTACCAGAACCAAGCAGCGTTGCCATGTTGCTGATCGGTTTTGCTGCGCTGGGTGCTGTTGCTCGCCGTCGCAAGACTCTGTAATTTCTGTATCAGATTTTTTAATAAATCTGAAAAATAAAAACGGCGCCGATGGCGCCGTTTTTATTTTATAAATCAGCTATATCGCTTATATGGGAATAACTATAAATTCTTTGAAATTTGAGTTCTTGATGTATAATTCGCATTGGGGGGAATATCATCGACATTAATCAGAAAAAGGAGTTTGTATGAATATTCTCAAAAGCGTACTGGTTCCTGCAGCGTTCTTAGTTGCAGCCTCTAGTGCTTATGCTGATGTAGTAGATCTTGGCGAACTCAATGCGGGTATCAATACGTATACCGGTACTGTGGCTGCTGATACTACTTTCAGCACTAACTACACTTTCAGTCTTGCTGATGTTAGCAGCGGCATTTTCTCTTTGAGCCAATTGCCATTGTCTAACGGTGGCGTCAGTGTGCTGGATTTCAGCAACCTGACTTTCAACCTGTATAGTTCTACTGACGCTTGGTTGGCTGGTGCCGTTGCTGGTGGCGAGTTCACATTCAGCAGCCTGGCTGCTGGCGACTACTACATCACAGTTGCTGGTACTAGCAGCGGTGTATCTGGCGGCATCTACAGCGGTGCGATCAACATTGCAGCAGTGCCAGAACCAAGCAGCGTTGCCATGCTGATGATCGGTTTTGCTGCACTGGGCGCAGTGGCTCGTCGTCGCAATACCAAGCTGTAATTTGGTTTTATACTGAAGTACAACGGCGCTCGTTGAGCGCCGTTTTTTTATGTGCTCGAGGCAGCTTTTCACTCAGGATGGCGTGGCAAGGTAAGGCGGAAACAGGTGCCTTGGCCAAGTTCGCTACGCACAATTAATTGTCCGCCATGGTTTTCTGCAATCCTTCTTGCAACATGCAGGCCCAGGCCGGTGCCGTGTATGGTCATGTTGCCTTCGATTCTGACGTATTTTTCAAAAATACTTTCTTGCCGTTCTGGTGCGATGCCAGGTCCAAAATCCTGGATTTCGACATGACAAAAATGCTGTCCATGAAATACACGGGCGATGATGTCGGTGCCTGCCGGCGAGTATTTCAACGCATTATCAATGAGGTTTGAAATGACTAGGTTGATCAGGTACTGATCACCGGCTACATCGGCCGTTGTGGTGCTTGGCTCCACGATGATGTTGCGATCGCTGAAGTCCCGGTAATGCTCGACTGTTGTCTGTACCACTTGACATAAATCGAGTGGTTTTTGGCTGAAGCTTTGATTGACATGCACGCCTTCAAGCCTGTCCATGCTCAGGAAGTTGTCGATGATACGGCTCATGCGCTGTGTTGCACGCCGGATTTTACGTAATGCCGGAGTTAGCATGGTGCTGGTATCAAGATCGGGGTGGGATTGTAGTAACGACAGCCTTTGCGAGGTGGTATCAATGATGGCGAGCGGAGTGCGGAATTCGTGGGATGCCATCGCAAAGAACTCCCGCTGGGCTTGCATAAGTTCTTTTTGTTGTTCTAGGGAGTTTTCCAGCATCACTTGCAATGTCTGGCGCTCTTTAATTTCCTCGTTTAATTTTACGTTGGCGAGAGCAAGCTGCTCGGTTCTTTCCTGCACGCGTTGATCAAGTTTTCTCTGGCTTTCCTGCGAGAGTTCCAGCGCCAATTCTTTCGCCTGCAGTCTTTTCTCGGCTTCTCTTTTTGCTACATTGACAATGCCAAGCGTAATCAAGGTGAGCGATAACAGGGACCATATGATAGGCAAATCCATGACGGTGGTAGGCGGTCCTAGCTCAAGGCCCAGGTTCTGTAGTATGGTCAGGAGATACGGGCCCACCGCTATCCAGAAGGCCGAGATGTACAGTAAACGGTCAAAATGTCTGTGATATAACAGCCATAGGCTGCTGCAGGCCAGGATACCCATATTGATGACGGGCAGGACATTGGTCATGGGGCCGTTGAAAGGCAACAGGCGGGTGCTGACGCCGATAAAAAGCAACAGCTCCAGGATGATCATGCCTTGCGTCAAGCGGAATAGCGGGGGCAGGTGTTGCTTGATCTGGAACAGCGCGGCATAAAAAATCAATACGGTGGCCATGAACAGGAAGTTCATGGATTTCTGCAGCACGTCGGCAGTGAGGGGGTCGATCGGCAGCGCTATTTGCGCAGTGCCGGAAAGAAAAGCTTGCGAGGAACAGGTGACGCATTGGTAAAGCGAGTACAGGATGAAAATATTGTGCCGCAGCCATAGCCATAGAATGAAGGCGAAGAGCGCCAGGAACAAGCGCACGCCATAATATGCGCCAGTCAGGGTGTCGGGGCGGCTGTGTTCGCTGATGAATATATGCGGCTGCCACAAGGTCATATGGAAGTTCATGGCGCTGGTGGTCTTGAGCCGCACGTAATAGGTCTGAGCGGGGGCGCTGGCTTCAGGCAGCAGCGGGAAGATAAAGTTGCGGTGCAAGATGGGCCTTGCATTCACGGGATGATGGTCGCCCATTTGCATGTGGCTATAGCTCTGATCCGGTTGCGGAATGTATAGTGCAACATCGTCAAGCGTCGCAGGGGATATCTCCAGCCAATATGTATTATTGAGAATGTCTGGGAAGTCCAGCGTGAATTTCAGCCAGAAAGTGTCTGTGGTGTATCCTGCATTCCAGTCTGGAGGCAAAGGCCTGAAGGCGCCCGCCTTGTCTTGGGCGATGATGTCCTGCAGCGTCGCATTGCCGGATGCATCGCGCAGGTAGGAGACGGCGCCTATTTTGTCCAGCTCGATGCCTTTTTGCAGCGAATGCGGCACTTGCAGCGCATGCGCATGGAGCGGAAAAAGCAATAGGACGATGGCAAAAAAACGTAATAACCGATTGAGCAAAATAGTAAACTACCGCAGTTATGCAATAAATAATGAACGGATTCTATACGGAATTGAATAACTCTAGTCATTTGCGCGTGATTATCGTGGAGGATGATCAGGACCTCCGCGAAGAGACAGTGTTGGGCTTGCGCTCGCTCGGCATCGAGACGACAGGCGTGGTGGATGCCGCGGCGCTTTACCGCGAACTGATCACGAAGCCCTACGATATCGCGATCCTTGATATCGGCCTGCCGGGCGAGGATGGCTTGTCCGTTCTCAAGCACCTGCGCAGCTCGAACAAAATGGGGATTGTGATGTTGACAGCGCGGGGAGCCTTGGATGACCGCGTGCAGGGGTTGAATGACGGCGCTGATGCGTACATGGTCAAGCCTGTCGACTTGAAGGAGCTGGCTTCCGTGTTGTGCTCGCTGGCGCGGCGCCTGGAGTCGATGCGGGTCGAGCGCAGAAAGCAGCCACAGCCATTGCCTGCCGCGCAAACAGCGCCAAGCTGGAAGCTATGCAAAACCCACTGGACCCTGATCTCGCCTGAAGACATTTCCATTCCGTTGACTCCCAAGGAATATACGTTTTTAAGCCGCCTGGTGGAGAAGTGCGGCCAGCCGGTGCCAAGGGCGCACATCGTCCATGCCTTTGGCGGGACTGTCGACGATTTCGATTTTCACCGCGTCGAGGTCATGATTTCGCGCCTGCGCCGCAAGGGCAAGGCCATCACGGGCGAGCTGTTGCCGATCAAGGCCCTGCCTGGGTTCGGTTTTTCCTTTACTGCGGACTGCATCCTGACTTAGCGCGACTCACAAAACCCTCATTGCGTCGTTGCCCTGCCTTGCCGTACTGCTTGTACGTCTGCGGCAGCGCCTAGCCAGGATCGCTGCGCTGAGTTTTGTTGGCCGCTCTTAAACACTTCCTTCGTCCTGCTTCCGGCCTTGCCGGAATAGTCCATCCTGGCTAATTGTCTATTGTTGACAATTTACCCTCACATCCCGCCAGTCTTTTCTTGATCTTTTAAATGCCGCATCAGGCATGGATTCCTGCCATTACCAGCTGATTTATTTACTGAAACAGCTCATGAGATTTTGTGAGTTGTTGTGAGTAAATGTCAATGATCCTTGATTTAAATAAAGATAAATTCTCCCAGCCTTAAAGGGGTCGTGAATCGACAAGGCAAAGCAACAGAAATGACAAGTTGTTGGGAGAGCGTTGTGCAAATCAAGAATTCAATATGCCGCAGGATAAATGGCGGAGTCTGGCATGGAGTGCTGCAAAAGTTCGCAAAAGCGGCGCCGAAAAAATGGCAAGTTCCATTGCAGGCATTGGTGTTTTCCGTGGTGGCGTTGGGAGCCGTGCCTGCCTTTGCCGCCAATGTGCTGGTCAGCGGCATCACCGATACGCCAGATCCCGTGTTCCGCGGCGGCGACGTCGTTTATACCATTCCCTTGAACAACAACGACAGCGCCGATCCAGCCAACGACGTCACCCTGACAATACCGCTGCCGCTTACAACGCTCTACCAGGGCGCGACCATGACCGGTGGCACTTGCCCGGCAGCGGGAAGCGTCACCGCGCCCGATCCTGTGGTGTGTACCCTGAACGCTCCCATGCCGCCCAACGGTTCTTCCACCGTGGTGCTCACGCTGAGAACCACCGTGGCAACGAATACCTTTGGTATCACGGCCACCGTGGCGACCTCCAGTACCGATACCAACCTCGGTGACAACGCCGGTACCCAGAACACTACCGTCCAGAACGGCGCGGACATGCAGATCACCAGCGTTTCCGGCGCGCCGGATCCGGTGGCGGCCGGCGGCAACGTCACATGGAGCGTGAACGGGCAGAATGCGGGCCCGAACGATGCCCCCAACTCCACCATCACCATGACCCTGCCAGGCACCTTGACCTTTGTTCCCGCCGGCAGCGGCGGCGACGGATTTAGCTGTACGGCTTCGGGGCAGGTCGTGACATGCACCAGGAGCACGCCGCTTGCCGGCGGCGCAACATTTGCAGGACTCAACATCGTCACTGCGGTGAATGGGGTGGGTACCGGCAATGTCTCGGTCACGCCGACGATCAGCGCCCCGGTCGGTGATCCGTTCCCGGACAACAACACGCCGCCTGCCGCCAGCGTACTGGTGAATGCGGGTGCCGATCTGTCGATTCCGCAAATCGCCCCCAATCCGGTTTCCGCGACTTCGGGCGGAAATGTGACCTTTACCATGCAGCCCACCAACAGCGGGCCCAGCGACGCAAGCGGCGGCGTGACGGCTAGCTACACCCTGCCGGCGGGATTCACTTACGTGTCGTCAAACGCGCCCGCTGGCTGGTCATGCGCGCCGCCCGCCGGGCAGGTCGTCACTTGTGAGCATTCGGGCAACTACCCCAACGGTACCGTGAACGACATTACCATTGTCGCCACCGCCCCCGTAGTCGCCGGACTGCAAAATTATTCCGGGACGGCAACCATTGCCCACCTGCCTGGCGGCCCGGCCGATCCCAACCCTGGCAACGACAGCTCGACAGAACCGTTCAACGTGAAGCCGGAAGGCCCGGGCCCCACGGTCAGCAAGGAGCGTTCTCCCGGGCCGGTGGCGGCAGGTCAGAACATGACCAGCACCATCCGCGTGGGTAACGCCGGCAACGGGCCGGCGCCTGCCAATACCATCATCGTGACCGACACGATCAATACCGCCAACGAGACGTTTGTCAGTTACAGCGGTAACGGCTGGTCTTGCTCGCCGGCTGGGTCTGGGGGAGGGAATACCCTGGATCCCGCAGCCAGTACGGTGACATGCCGGTATGGGCCTGAGCTGGCGGCAGGGGAGAATGCGCCTGCGCTGCAGGTCGTCACCAAGGCGGGCGACGTCGATATCGTAGCGACAAATACAGCCGCGCTGAGTTGCGAGGCTGTGGTGCCGGCATGCTGGTATCCCGGCCCGACAACGGTCAATGCCAACGTCACGATCTCCAGCGAGAACAACTCGGTGGACCTCGGCATTGCCAAGAGTGTCACCACGCCTAATGGCGACCATATCCTGGATGCCAATGAAAGCGCCATGACCTATACCCTGGTCGTGACCAACCACAGCGCTAGCGTGGGCGCCCAGAATATCGTGGTGAGCGACCCTATCCCGGGATATTGCGCCGCGACCGGCTGCAATACGCCGAACGTAGCTGCTAACGTTACTATTAACCCGTCAGACCCTTCCGTTGCCTTCAACTGCGTCATGGACAACGGCACGCTGCGCTGCACGCAGAGTGCGGGCACATTGCCGCCCAATGGCACCGTAGCCTTCACCGTGCCGGTCTCGCGCGATCTGCAGGCTTTCGACGGCAGCAATACCGCTGCGGTGAGATCCACGACGCAGGGCGATACCAACGGGGCGAACAACACTGGTTCGACGCCTGTACGGATCATGCCGCTCGCCGACGTGGAGATGGTCTCCAAGGTGGTGACGCCCGCGCAAGGCGAGGCTGGCACCAATGTCAGCTATACGCTCTCGTTCAGGAACAACGGTACGGATGCGGCACAGAATGTCACCGTCACGGATGAGTTCGTCGTTGCGCCGGGCGACCCCGGCTTCACGGTGGTGTCGGTCACCCCCAGCACCGGCGTGTCGGGTTGCAGCGGCCTGACCGTGGGGCAGAGTTACGGGGCAGGCACCCATACCCTTGCCTGCCAGGTCGGTTCCCTGGGCAGGGCGGTGGCCCGCACGGTAAACATCGTCGTGCGCCCCAACTGGAAGAGCGGGCAGGTCAGCGGCCAGACGTGGAACATCGACAATACCGCGCGCATCAGCACCGATACGCCTGAAAGGGTCGATGGCACGGACGGCGGCAACAACAGCCAGACCGCCCAATTCATCGTGCAGGCTGCGTCGGTGGACCTGCTGGTCAACAATATCGACAATGTCGATCCGCTCGGCTACGACCCCAGCAACGGCGGCGACAACCCGCAGAATGACGTGATCTACACTATCAACATGGTGAACAGCGGCCCTTCGCTTGCCACCGGGCTCAAGTTCACCTACAGCATCACGCCTCCCGCGGGCAAGACCGCGCGCTTCCTCGGCGACAGCGCCGCCATGGGGCCGCCTGCGGGCAGCATCTGCAACAACATCGGCAGCGAAGTCACCGGCCCCAATACGCTCACCGTCACTTGCACCTACACAGGTGAAGCCGCCAGCCTTGCCAATGGCGAGGCGCGCAACCGCTACCTCAGCGTGCGCATGCTGAGCGTCCCTGCGGCCAGCGGCGACGTATACAACAGCGTGGCCGGGGTGTCCGCCAACGAAACCGACTCCAACCAGGCCAACAATACCGAGGCCGAAGCCACCAGCGTGCGCGACGATATCCCGTCCAACAACCTGAGCCTGGGAGGACGGGTCTATATCGACATCAATGACGACGGCGCCTGGAACGGGGCGGGGGAAACCGGCATCGGCGGCGTTACCGTCACGCTCACCGGTACGGCGTCGGACGGCACGCCGGTAAGCCGCACCGTGCAGACCAATGCGGACGGCACCTATGTCTTCACCGGTTTGCCGCCTTCGAATGGCGCTGGCTACACGGTAGTGCAGGCCCAGCCGGCCGGTTATACCGATGGCAAGGACAGGGTCGGCAGCGCTGGCTCGTCGCAAGGGGCGTCCGGCACGGTGCTGAATGCCGGCACGGATACCTTCACTGGGATTGTGTTGACGCAATCTGCCACGGGTTACGACTTCGGCGAAACATCGGCGCCTGGCGCCTTGGCAAGCCTCAGCGGCCACGTATGGCTGGACGGCAACCATGACAGGGAGTTCAACAGCACCAGCCCGGATGCGGCTGACGTGCCGCAGCCCGGATGGACGGTCGAGCTGCTGCGCAATGGTACGCAGGTTGCCAGCACCGTGACTGACGCCAATGGCTTCTACAATTTCACCAACCTTCCGCCTGGCTCCGGCTATCAGGTGCGTTTCCGCCATCCGGTGACCGGCCTTGTCTATGGCTTTGCCCGCCCGAACGAGCGTGGCCTGCCGTTTGATCCCGGAGTGACTAGCCCGGCCAACCCTGGTGGGGCCAGCAATGTCGATGGCACCCTCAGCGGTATCACGCTTTCCGCTGGCGACAACCTGGTGGAGCAGAGCTTGCCGCTTGACCCTGCGGGCAGAGTGTATGACGCCGTGACCCGCCAGCCGGTGGCCGGCGCCACGGTCACCATCAGCGGTCCGCCCGGGTTCACCCCGGCCGCGCACCTCGTGAACGGCAATGCCACGCAGACTACCGGGACCGATGGTACCTACCAGTTCCTGCTCAACCAGAACGCGCCTGCGGGACTGTACACCCTGGAAGTGACCCAGTATCCGTCGGGTTATATCCCGCAGCCGTCCAGCATGATCCCGGTCTGTAACGCGACCCTGCAGGTGGGTGCGACCCCTGATCCGGCGCTGGTACAGCAAAACGGCGTTCCGCCCGCAGAGGGGATAGGCCCGCATGACCCGGCTACCTGCTCCCCAACCACCGGCGACGGTTCGTTCGCCCTGGGCGGCGCGGGCGGCGGCACACGCTACTACTTCAATCTCCTGATCGACCCTGCGACATCGGCCGAACTGCTCAACAACCATATTCCCCTGGACCCGGTGCTGGGCGGCATTATCCGCATCACGAAGACCACGCCCCTGGTGAACGTGGTGCGTGGGGACCTCGTGCCCTACACCGTGACGGCGACCAGCTCGGTGGCAATCAACAACATCACCATTACCGACCGGCTGCCGCCCGGCTTCAAGTACCGTACCGGCTCTGCATCGGTGAACGGTGTACGCATCGAGCCAGAGGTGAACGGCCGCGACCTGGCTTGGGCGAATCAAACATTCAGTGCCGGCGAAACCAAGACATTCAAGTTGATCCTGGTGGTGGGTACCGGTGTGGGAGAGGGGGAATACACCAACCAGGCCTGGGCGAAGAACGCCTTGGTCAGCACCCTGGTTTCCAATATCGGTTCCGCCACGGTCAAGGTCACGCCAGACCCGACCTTCGATTGTTCCGACATCATCGGCAAAGTCTTCGACGACAAGAACGCCAACGGCTACCAGGACCAGGGCGAGTCGGGCATTCCCAATGTCCGCGTGGTCACTGCGCGCGGCCTGCTGGTCACTACCGATGCCGAGGGCCGCTTCCACGTCACCTGCGCGGACATTCCCAATATGGATCGCGGGGCCAACTTCGTCATGAAGCTGGACGAGCGCACCCTGCCTTCCGGCTACCGCGTGACGACCGAGAACCCGCGCGATGTGCGCGTGACGCGAGGCAAGATGGTCAAGCTGAACTTCGGCGCGACCGTGCACCGCGTGGTCCGCCTGGACCTGAATGACGAGGCCTTCGCGCCCGGCGGCACTGACCTGCAACCGCAATGGCAGCAGGCATTCGCCGACATGGTCAAGCAACTGGACGGCCGTCCCTCGGTATTGAGGGTGGCCTACGATTCGGGCGGTGGAGGGGAGAAGCTCGCCAAGAAACGCCTGGATGGCGTTGCCAAGGCTGCGCGCAAGCTCTGGAAAGAGACGCATAAAAACAATAAGGATGAGGCAGCCTTCCCGCTGATCATCGAGACGGCAGTGGAGGACAAGCCATGATGAAGAAGCGAGCGATTGCTATCGCCATCAGCGTGATGGTGAGCGGGGCCAATGCGGAATCATTGCTGATCAGCGACCGGGGTTATGCGGCAGCTATGTTGCCGACGCGCGATATGCCTGTTCCCGATTTCGAGCAGGAAACCGGCAAGCGCATCGACCATGGTCGCGTGGATTTCCATGGCATGCCGTCGCCCGCTGAAAGGCAGGGCCCAACCAGCTATCCGTTGCCTTCCGGCATCACCAGCAGCGCATTGGAGCGTATGCGGGCCGCCGCGGCCAATGTGCCGCAGGCAGAACCCCAGGTGTTCACCCGGCTGGTGGAAAACAACGGCGCCGCCCAATTCGAGTCCGGCAAGGCGGACCTGACCCGCAATTCGATCGCCGAACTGGAGGCACTGGCCGCGCAATTGCAAGGCAAGCAAGGCGTGCGCATCGATATTGCTGGGCATACGGACAGCCAACGCTTGTCGCCGAATGCAAAGAAGATTTTCCGCGACAACCAGGGCTTGTCCGAGGCAAGGTCGCTTTCCGTGGCGGCTTTCCTCAAACAGAAGCTGGGACTGGACGATAGCCAGTTCAGCATCAGCGGCCATGGCGAAAGCCAGCCGGTTGCCGGCAACGATACGCCTGAAGGCATGGCGCAGAACCGCCGCGTGATCATCCGCGTCTGGTTCGACGAGCAGGAGATTGTGCCGGCGGAACCGGTGGCCGTTGTGCCGCCTGTACGCAGCGCTTGCGAAGCCACGTCCGTGGCGAGGGCGGGAGCGCCTTTCCGCATCAGCATCGACGGCGAGCCGGTCAACCTGGATGACGGCCCGCTGGAAGCGGATAGGCAGCGCTGCACAGACGTGGCGCTGGAAAAGGCCGATATCCAGGTGCGCTACGATAATCTTTCCACCCTGCCGCAGATGAACGTCTGGCAGACGACCAATGGCGTGGTGCGCGGCGAAGAGGCCGAGTTCCGCGCCTGGGCCAACTACCTGCCGTGGATCAAGAAGGCGGAGATCCGCCTGTTCAAGCCCGGCCAGCAACCGCAAGAGAACCCATTAGCCGTGCTGCCGGTGGATTGGAACGGCGTGACCAAATGGCAGGCCAAGGTCGATGACGCCGACCAGGTGATGTTCCTGCTGCGCGTGTACGACGAACAAGGGCGCTTCGATGAAACCGTGATGAAGCCGCTGGAGATACTCTCGCATGCCACGCCACGTCTAGGGAACGACCTGCAGCCGGGCAAGGAGGAATTGATCGGCTACGGCGAGAACAGCCTGAGCCTGCGCAATATCCCGGTCAAGGGCGGCACAGTGACCGTCAATGGCCGTTATATCCAGCCGGGCCAGCGTATCGAGACCCTGGGGCTCAACGTGCCCGTGGATGCCAATGGCCGCTTTGCCATCAAGCAGATCATGCCGCCCGGGCCGAACAGCGTGGAGGTCAAGCTGGTGGAGCCGGATGGCGAGTTCACCAGCTTCCGCCGCAACCTCAATATTGCCGACGACGACTGGTTCTATATCGCGATCGGCGACATCACCGCGGGCAAGAACAATGTCCGCGGCCCGGCGCAATTGGTGACCGGCGATAACCAGCATTACGACGGTTCCAGCCATATCGACGGTCGCGGCGCCTTCTACGTCAAGGGCAAGGTGAAGGGTGAGTATTTGCTGACTGCCTCCGCGGATACGCGCGAACAGCCGTTGGAGCACCTGTTCTCCAATTTTTCTTCCAAGGACCCGCGCTACCTGCTGCGCAACATCAACCCCGACCTGTATTACCCGGTCTATGGCGACGACAGCACGACGGTGGACGATGCGCCTACCCAGGGCAAGTTCTACGTCAAGCTGGCGCGCGGCGACTCCCATGTGATGTGGGGCAACTTCAAGACCAGCTGGAGCGGCACCGAGTTGCTGCAATACTCGCGCGGCCTGTATGGAGCGAACGCCAAGTACCGTTCCGACAGCACCACCAAGTACGGCGAGAAGGCGACGACGGTAGACGCGTTTGCCGCCGACCCGGGCACCCTGGGCGCGCGCGACGAGTTCCGCGGCACCGGCGGGTCGCTGTACTACCTGCGGCACCAGGCCCTCACCATGGGTTCCGAGCGCATCTGGGTGGAAGTGCGCGACCGCGACTCCGGCCTGGTGATCGAACGCAAGCTGCTGGCGCCTGCGCAGGATTATGAGATCAACTACCTGCAAGGGCGGGTGGTGCTGCGCGAGGCGCTGACCTCGACCGGCGCGGCTTCGACGCTCATCAGCACCGCCTCGATCAACGGCAACGAAATCTACCTGGTGGCGAATTACGAGTATGTGCCGGGCCTGACCAGGGTGGATAATTTCTCCACCGGCGGGCGCGTCTCGCATTGGGTGAACGACTACCTGCAGATCGGCATCACCGGCTTCAAGCAAGGCCAGGGAATGCTGGAGCAGAAGCTCAACGGCCTGGACGCCACCGTCCGCTATACGCCTGGCACCTTCATCAAGCTGGAGGCGGCGCATTCCGAAGGCGCGGGCGACGGCGCGCAGACTTCCCTGGACGGCGGTTTCGCATTCAACAGCCTCACGACCAACGGCGAGCCGGCCAAGGCCTATCGCATCGAAGGCTCGGTCGACCTGGCGGACGTGACCGACAAAGCCAGGGGTAAAGTAACCGCTTACGTACAGAACCGCGAGCGCGGCTTCTCGGGCCCGGGCCAGATCACCACCACCGGCGAGGCGGTCGACCAACATGGCTTCAAGGCCAATGTGCAGGTGACCGACAACACCTTCATCGATGCCAAGGGCGATGTCCGGCGCGCGGACACCATAGACACCCAGGCGGTGGAAGTCGGCGTGCGGCAGAAGCTCAACTCCGAATGGCAGGCGGGCGTCGCCGTGCGGCAGGACGACAGGAACGTGCATGTCACCAATGCCAGCAGCCTGCTGTCGCGCAACGGCAACCGTACCGACGTGCAAGTGCGCATGGACTACACGCCCGACGACCATGAAGCCGAGGTGCAGGAAGGCGAACCCTTGCCCAAGAAGGACTGGAGCGCTTACGGCTACCTGCAGGGCACGGTGGCGCGCGACGGCGAGCGCGAGGACAACAACCGCGCCGGCATGGGGATGAGCTGGCGCGTGAACGACCGCCTCAAGCTCATCGCGGAAGGCTCGCAAGGCAACCTGGGCCCTGGCGTGAAGATAGGCGCGGATTACCGCCTGTCTGACCGCAGCAACGCCTATACCAACTACCTGGTCGAGAACGAGCGCCCGGACAATGCCTGGCGCGGCCGCCAGGGCAGCTGGGTCACGGGGACTTCCTACCGCGTCACCGACGAGATGCGCGTGTTTGGCGAAACGCGCACCGTGGACGGTTCCGGGGTGCAAAGCCTGGTCAACGCCTTCGGCCTGGATTATGCCGCCAACGATTTCTGGAACTATGGCGTCAAGGGCGAAGTGGGCAAGGTATCGCATCCGTTGTCCGGCGACCTCAAGCGCAAGGCGGTGAGCTTCTCCATCGCCTACAAGCGCGACAACACCAAGTACAGCGGCAATATCGAATACCGCGACGAGAGCAGCAACACCACGGGCGACCGCGACACCTGGCTGATCCGCAATACCTTCGGCCACCAGGCCACGCCGGAGTGGCGCCTGCTCGGCAAGCTCAACTGGTCGGTCTCCAACAACAGCCAGGGCGCATTCTACGATGGCGACTACCATGAGATCGTGACGGGGGCTGCTTACAGGCCGATCGACAACGACCGCTGGAACACCTTGTTCAAGTACACCAACTTCTACAACCTGCCGTCGCCCGGCCAGTTGTCGCCTTCCGGCTTCACTGCGGATTACGCGCAGCGCAGCCAGGTGCTGTCCATCGACACCATCTACGACGTCAAGCCGTGGCTGTCGCTGGGCGCCAAGTACGCTTTCCGCATCGGCGAGCTGAAGGACAGCAAGGTGGACGGCCAATGGTTCTCCAGCCGGGCCGACCTGATGATCGTGCGCGCCGACTGGCACTTCGTGAAGGAATGGGATGCGGTGCTCGAGCTGCGCAACCTGCGTGCAACCGAGGCCAAGGACTCGCGCGCCGGCGCATTGGTCGCGATCTACCGGCATATGGCGGAAGGCGTCAAGGCAGGCGTGGGCTACAACTTCACCAACTACTCGGACGACCTGACCAACCTCTCGTACCGCAGCCGTGGCTTCTTCATCAACGTCATCGGCACGATGTAAGGCAGGCCAGGACGGAGGGTGAGGTTAGAGCTAGAGTATCTGGAACAGCTGCATGTCAGCCGCGCGACGTTGTCCGGCGTCATGCGGCTGCTCGAATACCGGGCGATGGTGCAGGCTGTTCTGGCCGAGATGTCCGTACGCAGGACGACCGGCATTGTGCTTGACCTGCGCGACGTGGGGTTCAGCCTGAGCTTTGCGGAAACTTCCGGCTTGCCGGACCTCAACCTGAAGCTCGGGGTGCCCCTGCATTACCGCGTGGCCCTGGTTTACCTGGATTACTCCGCCAAGGCGGCGGGCGTCCGGCTGTACGAGGTCATTGCCGGCAACCGCGGGTTCTATGCTCAGAAGCTGTTCACCCGATATGCCGCAGCCATGCAATGGCTGGCGCCGTCCCTGGAAAGGGATGTGCGTTCAGGCATGCTGGATGGCGATCTGGCGTTGCATGGTCCTGCCCGCCAGCATCCTGTCGTGGGTGACGAGGAGAATTGCCGTTTCATTGGCGGCTGCCATCTCCAGCAATAAATCCATGGTCTCCTGCTGGCTGATGGGGTCCAGGCGCGAAGTCGGTTCGTCGGCAAAGATCAGCGCGGGCGAGAGCAACAATATGCGCGCCAACGCCAGCCGCTGCAGCTCCCCACCGGAAACCTGGCTCGGCAGACGGCGCAGCAGTGCTTCATCCAGCTTGAGCCTTGCCAGTAATCGAGGAAGCGTGGCCGGGTCGAGTTTGTGCAGGCGGATGATGTCGTCAAATGCCTGCTTGAGCGTCAAGCGCGGCGCGAATGCCGAAACCGGATCCTGGTAAAGCTTTTGCAGCTTGAGTGGATTGAGCCCTGGTGCAATCGTGATGCTGCCCTGGTCCGGGGGCACCAGGCCCAGCAGCATATTGCCCAGCGTGGTCTTGCCCGCGCCGCTCGGGCCGCTGATGGCGATGCGTTCGCCCGCGTGGATTTCCAGGTCAACGCCGCTGAATAACGTATGTGCGCCGTAGCGCTTGCCCAGCCCGCGGGCTTGCAGAATGGTCTTGCCTGTTCCTTGGCCTGGGGTTGCTGGGGGCCAGTGTTCGGGGTCGGCGGCGAGCAGGGCGCGGGTGTATTCATGCTGCGGGTTTTCCAGTACCTGCTGCGCAGGGCCTTGTTCCAGCACATTGCTGTCGCGCATCACCATGATGTCGCCGCCGAGCACCTGGGCCACGTGCATGTCGTGCGTGATCGTGAGCACGCTGCCGCCGTTCTGCAATACCGATTGCAATACGGTGAGCAGGTTGTCGCGCGCATCGGCGTCCAGGCCCTTGGTGGGCTCGTCCACGATCACGACCTGCGCGCCGCCTGCGCGCGTGGCGGCGAACGCGACGCGTTGCGCCATGCCGCCGGAGAGCATGAAGGGATATTTCCCGTCCGCGGCAGCGACGCCAAGCTGGTCCAGGTCTGCGCTGGCTTGCGTTTTAGCTTGCGCCATGCCCATATGTGCGTAGCTGACATAGCGGTAAGACTCGGCCACCTGCTTGCCCGCGCGCATGTTGGGGTTGAGCGCCAGCCAAGGCTCCTGCGGCAGCATCGCCAGGGTGTGGCCCCACCACGGGCGGCGGCCTGCAGCGTCTTCCGCCCTTGAAGCCGCATTGCCCAGGCGGATTTCCCCGCTAGCCCTGAGGCCGGGAGCGAGAGAGCCCATGATGGCCTGCACCAGCAGCGATTTGCCCGAACCGCTGCCTCCGATGATGGACAAGGCAACGCCGGGTTTCAAGGTGAAGCTGCACGGCTGCACCAGCCAACTGCCTTTGCCGTCCCTGACGGCTAGGTCCTGGACTTTCAATTCCGGCGCACTCATGGCAACTCCTTGCGTCCGCCCAGCAATGCCAGCGCGAGCATGATCAGGCCCAGCGTGACGACCGGGCTCGCGATCAGCCAGGGGGCTTCTTCGTAGTAAGGGAACAGTTCTATCATCATGACGCCAAGCTCCGGCGTGGGCGGGCGCAGGCCGACGCCGACAAAGCCCAGCGCGGCGAGCGCGAGAATCGCAGTGGAAATGCCGAACAGCATCAGTGTACCGACGACGGGCGCGAGTTCAGGCAGCAAATGCCGCCGCAACAGATAGAGATTGCCGAAGCCCAGCATGCGCGCGGATTCGACCGGAGCGCTGACCAGCGTGGCCTTGATCGTGGCGCGGCTGACGCGGAAATATTCCACCCACAGCGCAAACGACAAGCCGACGTACAGCGACCAGAACTCGCCCTGGGCGAAGGCGGAAAACAGCAGCACGACCAGCAGCACCGGCAGGGTCATGACCGCATCGGCAATGCTGGTGAGCACGGCTTCGAGTGCGCCGCCGCGCCAGGCGGCAAGCAAGCCCAGGCTGATGCCGATGGCGGCGGCGGAAAGCACGGAAAGCAAGGCAAGGCTGAACGAGAGCTGCAAGGCGTGCACCAGGCGGGCCAGCATGCTGCGGCCGAGGTGGTCGGTGCCCAGCGGCTGTTCCAGGCTGGGGGAGCGCAATACCCGGTCAAGGTCCTGCGAAACCGGGTCTGTGGCCAGGGCAGGGCCGAACAGCGCGGCCAATACGATCAGCGCCAGCAGGATCGCGCCGCTGCGGCGGGCGAAGGTCAGGCTTTGCCACCAGCTAATCATGCGTCAGCCCTCCTGGTGACCAGGTAACGCTGGCGCGGGTCGGCCACCAGGCAGGCGATGTCCACCAGCGTATTGCACAGCACGAACAGCAGGCCCATGACGATGGCGGTGCCCTGGATCATGGGGATGTCGCGGCCGAATACCGCGTGGGCGAGCGCATGGCCGATGCCGGGCCAGGCGAACAGGCTCTCGATGATGATCACGCCTTCCATGAGGAACACCAGTTGCACGCCCAGGTAGGCGATCACCGGCACTGCGGCATTGCGCACGCCATGGCGCAGCAGCGCCAGCAGGTCGCTCAGGCCCTTGGTGCGCGCGAAATTGAAATAGGCCGATCTACGCACTTCCACCATCGCATCGCGCGCCACGCGCGATGAAACAGCGGCAAGCCCTAAGGCCAGCGTGAGGGCAGGCAGCAGCAGTCCGCCATGTTCATGGCTGGCGTTGGCTGCGTTGGTGATGCCGAGTTTGCTCGATAGCAACAGGATCAGCAGGATGCCGAGCAGGAATGGCGGAAACGCGCGCAGGATGATGGAGAGCGCGAGAGATACCCGGTCCAGCCAGCCGTGCGGGTTGAGTCCTGCGACCAGGCCGACAGGCAATGCAATCGCGATGGATAGAGCGAGCGCGCTGAGGGCGAGCTGCAGGGTATGGCCGAATTGCTCGCGGATTTCCTCGATGACGGGCGCGCTGGTGAGGTAGGAGTCGCCGAGGTCGAATTGCAGCAGTTGCTGCCACCAGAGCAGCAGGCCTTGCAGCAACGGCCGGTCCAGTCCCAGCTCGGCCCGTACTGCGTCGGCCGCGGCGGCGGTGACCATGTCGTAGCCGTAGCGCCCTGCGGCTATGCGAAACGCCAGGTCGCCCGAGAGGCTGTGCATGAGGAAGAAAGATACGGTGCTGACCAGCAGCGCGACGATCACGGCTTGCAGGCAGCGGCGGAACAACAGACGGCTGATGATGTTGAGCATGATTTATTGGGCTGACCAGACCATATCGCTGATGTAATAGGATTGCTCCAGGGGGTCGACCTTGACTCCCTGCAATTGCGGATGCACTGCCACAGGCAGGCGGTACCAGGTGACGGGAATCACCGGCAGTTCCTGTTGCAGCGCCAGCATGATGTCGTGGCGGTAGCGCGCCTGGGCGTCCGGTTCCGTCTCGCTGGCGATTTTCTCGAGCAGGGCGGGCACTTCGCCGTCCTGCCAATTCATGGCGCCCCAGTCCCCGCCGCCGTGCTTGAAATCCTGGTTCAAGGTGACGAACGGGTCCGGCACCAGGGCAAAGTTGCGCGGCACCAGTCCCATCTCCAGCTTGCCGGTGCGGTGCCCGAGCGGGATCTCGCTGGAATTCGTGACAATCACCTTGACCTCGATGCCGAGCTTGCGGAACTGGTCTTGCAGTGCGGTGGCGATGATGGGAAGTTCGGGCCGGTCCGGGAGCGTGGTCAGCGCTAGGGAGAAGCGCTCCCCGTTCCGTTGCAGGATGCCGTCCGTACCGGGTCGCCAGCCCTGGGCGCCCAGCAGTTTTTTTGCCTGCGCCAGGTCGGTATGCAGCCGGGGGAAGTCCGGCCCGGCCTGGTGCCATTGTGTGATGCTGGGCGGCAGGAGCTGGTCCGCCGCGAGTTCGGGCGTGCGCAGGATACCCTTGGCAATGCCTGCGCGGTTGATGGCCAGGCTCAAGGCCTGGCGTGTTTCCACATTGTTGAGGAAGCGGTGGCCGCTATTGAGCTTGAGCGTGACGGTGCGGGCGAGGTCGGCCTCTTTCATCACCACCTTGGGATTGTGGCGCAAGCGTTGTGTACTGGCCGGGTCGAAGCCGAACACCAGGTCTGCCTGGTGAGATTCCGCAATCAGGGCGCGCGTTTCGGGGCGGCTGACCGACAGGTAATGGATGTGCCGGATGGCGGGCTGCCTGCCTCGCCAGTGGGGCGACAATGCAAGCTCGAACTGCTGCGGCAGGGTCTGCCGCACGAGCTGGTAAGGGCCGCTGCCTAGCATGCGGCGCACCTGGCCTTTTTCGTTATAGGCGGCGGGGGCGAGGATGATGGCGCTGCTGTGCGCGAGCAGCATGGGCAGCATGGCATAGGGCTTGGAAAGCGCGATCTTGATTTCCCCTGGCATAGCTGCGCTGATGCTGGCGATGGGCGCCATGGCGAGCACACCGGGCTGGCTGAGCGCGCGTTGCAGGTTCATGGCGACGCTCTCGGCCGTGACCGGGCTACCGTCGTGAAAACGCGCTTCGGGCCGCAGGAGGAAGCGCCACTGCAACCCGTCGGGCGACATCTCCCAGCGCTCTGCGAGCCCGGGCGCAGCCTTGCCTTCAAGGTCGGTGCCCACCAAGGCTTCCGCTACCTGCATGCGCAGGAAAAGATAGCCCGAGCGCGACGGCTCAAGCGTGCTGACCTCCCAGGGGCCGACAATGCTCAGGCTGCGCTTTGCCGCATTGTCGGCGGCCGTCAAGGCGGGGGCGACTAGCAATGACAGGCTCAGCATCGCCGTCGACAGCAAGCGCCTGCGTATGGAATATAAAAACATCGTTTGCTTTTTATTTAAAACTTGGCTTGCTCCGCCCTAGAATCTGGCTTGCAACCCTAGGGTCATCATGCGCGGCGTACCCGGCATCACCCAGTTGCTGTTGTAGGAGCTGGAGTAATATTCGCGGTCGAACAAGTTGGTGATGTCGAAAGAGAGTCGCAGTTTTTCATTGAATTGCCAATACGTCATTAAACGTACCGTGACGTAGGACGGCAGTTCGAAAATATCTTCCGGGCTGTCGGCGCGCTTGCCGACATAGCTGAATCCGCCGCCCAAGCCCAATTTTCCGCCATTCGCCAATGTGCGCTCGTGCATGAGCAAGGCATTGGCGGAATGCTTGGGGATATTGGAAAGGCGCGAACCGGATGCAATAGAAGTGGTTGCGCTTAACGGGACATCTTTGCCAAGATAGGCATCCGTGTACGCATAACTTGCAATGGCACGAATATGTTGAGTGAGTTGCCCACTCAGGTCAAATTCTAAGCCCCTGCTGCGTACTTCGCCTGCTGCGATCTGGGCGTTAACGCCTGATGGGTTGCTGGGGTCAAATGTCAGTACATTTTGTTTGGTAATGTCAAACAGAGAAATGCCGCTACCTATGCGTTGATCGGCTGATTGATATTTCAGGCCGACTTCAAAGGCACGGCTGCGTTCTGGGTCAAATGCGTTGTTTGCAGCATCTACCCCGGAATTTGGTCTGAATGAGCGACTGAATGAGGTGTATAGCGATACTTCCGGATTAACGACATATGTCAGGCCAACGCGTGGTGAGCTGACAAAGTGATCTTGCTTGGTTTGTGTATTGCCAATAAGTGTATCGACTTGCTGGCGAAATGAGTCAAAACGCACCCCACCCATGAGTTTCCATTTGTCTGTCAGGCTAATCTGATCTTGCATAAACAATGCAATGTCTGTCTGTTGCTCTTTGAAGTCTGATAGTCGAGTCATTGGCCCTAGTGGAGTTGCGCCATATATTGGATTGTAAATATTGATGAAATTGGCGCTTCTACCCCATTGCGTTTGTTGTTGATTAAAGCGATATGCCTCTACTCCCACCAGAAAATCATGACTAAATCTGCCGGTGTTGAATTTGCCGTTAAGGTCCGCCTGCAGCATCAGGTCATCGGAATCAAATTCACGACCACGTAGTCGGCGTTCAATGTCGCCATTGGGTGAGACTCTGCTAAGTGGGGATAGCTGTTCTACAGCATCCCCTGATGTTTGATTGTCTTTGTATGTCACCCCAATCCGGCTACGCCATTGTGCGGAAAATTCATGCTCCAGCGATAGCTGGTGGGTGTAGGCCTCCATCGTGGTGTCGCCTGTGCCAGGTTCGCCCAGGAAGCGGTTATGCTTGACATTGTGCAGGCGGTTTCCGTTGCGGTCGCGCAGGGCGATGCCGCGGTCGAAAGGCGTGCGGTGCTTGAGGTATTCAAGTTCGTAGTTGATGGTGGTCGCAGGGCCGACCAGCCAGGTGAGGGACGGCGCGACCAGCAAGCGCTCGCTGTCAATGTAGTCCCTGAAACTGCCTTTATCCTCTGCCGCCACGATCATACGGTAGGCCAGGTTCTCGGTAACCGGGCCGGTGGAGTCGATCGAGGTGCGGTAAGTGTCGTAGCTGCCTGCGTAGACCTCTGCTGAATTGCTGGATTTGAACTGAGGCTTCTTGGTGACCACGTTGAGCGTGCCGCCTGGTTCGCTGTTACCGTAAAGCGCGGCGGCCGGCCCCTTGAGGAACTCTACGCGCTCGGTATTGGCGGTATCGCGCGGCGGGTTGAAGCCGCGGTTGCCGGCGAAGCCGTTGCGCAGCATGGCGGGACCGTTGTTTTCATGTCCGGCGAAACCGCGGATGGCGAAGTTGTCCCATAGCCCGCCAAAATTGTTCTGGCGGCTGACGCCGCTCACGAGGTCGAAGGTATCGTCCAACCGTGTAGCGTGCATGTCGTCGAGTACTTGGCGCGAGATGATCTTCACGGATTGCGAGGTTTCCTGCAGCGGCGTATCGGTACGCGTGGAGCCGCCGGCATCTTTCTGGTAATACTCGTTGGCCTTGTTCCTGGTGCTGGCCGCCTTGACCGTGATTTCCTCCAGCTGGGCGGGTTCCTCCGCGGTTTCGGCATGGCTGTTGCAGGCAATGGCAAGCAAGGCAGGCAGCAGGCGCCTGGCATGGATTTGATTTGTCATGGTCTTAAGAGTATGGATTTGCAGGATTGCAATCTGTGAGGAAAGCACAATGTGCGCCATTATAATTGGGTGCAACATGGTTGCGCAACGATGTTGCAATATTGTGAAGATGTCGTGAATGAAAGAGGCTGACCAAGTGACTAAAGCGCAGGCTGCCAGCTGGATTTTCCCGACAATACATCTGGCCCTCAGCGAATGCCTTGAAACTACGATGCAAAGCTCCCATATCTTAGCCAACTCGCATTCGGGTATAATTTCATTTTTACGGGGATTGTTGCGATGCCTATTTACGATTATCAATGCACCAGTTGCGGCCACAAGGCCGAACTCATGCGCAAGGTCAGCGAGGCCGGCACCACGGCATGTCCGGCATGCGCAAAGGAAACCTTCGAAAAACAGGTATCCGCGCCGAGTTTCCAGCTGAGCGGCACGGGATGGTATGCGACCGACTTCAAGGGAAGCAGCCCTGCGAAAAAATCCGACGAGCCAGCGCCCGCCGCCTGTGGCGCAGGCTGTGCCTGCCATTGACGCGTTTGCGTTTACATTAGAGCTGCCATGAAAAGTTATTTTATTACCGGCCTGCTAGTGCTGGTGCCGCTGTGCATTACCATCTGGGTACTGAGCACCTTGATCGGCCTGATGGACCAGAGCCTGCTGCTGTTGCCGGAGTCCTGGCGTCCCGAGGCGCAATTCGGCCGGGCCATCCCCGGCATCGGCGCCATTCTGACCCTGCTGATCGTGTTCGTCACCGGCCTGATCGCCACCAATTTCTTCGGCCGCCGCATCATCCAGTTCTGGGAAGCCTTGCTGGCCCGCGTGCCGGTGGTCAAGTCCATCTACTACAGCGTCAAGCAGGTATCCGACACCCTGTTTTCCGATTCGGGCCAGGCGTTCCGCAAGGCATTGCTGGTGCAATACCCGCGCCAGGGAAGTTGGACCATCGGCTTCCTTACGGGGCAGCCTGGCGGCGACGTGGCGAACTACCTGCAAGGCGAGTATGTGAGCGTTTACGTGCCGACGACGCCCAACCCGACTTCCGGCTTTTTCCTCATGATGCCCAGGGCGGACGTGGTAGAGCTCGACATGAGCGTGGACGAAGCGCTGAAATACATCATTTCCATGGGGGTGGTGGCGCCAGCCGGCAAAGCCAAGCCTTGACTTTCAACCTTTAAGTTATAGCCTACAAGAAAACCGTTATGCGTACTCATTACTGCGGTCACCTGAACCGTGAACACATTGGCCAGACCGTCACCCTCTGTGGCTGGGCACACCGCCGCCGCGACCATGGCGGCGTGATCTTCATCGATTTGCGCGACCGCGAAGGCATGGCGCAAATCGTCATTGATCCGGATACGCCGGAGGCTTTCAAGCTGGCCGAGAGCGTGCGTAACGAGTTCGTGCTCAAGGTGGTGTGCAAGGTGCGCGCCCGTCCCGAAGGCACCGTCAACCTCAATATCCCGACCGGCGAAGTCGAGATGTTGGCGAGCGAGATCGAGATTCTCAATCCGTCGCTCACGCCGCCGTTCATGCTCGACGACGACAACCTGTCCGAGATGGTGCGTCTGGAGCACCGTTACATCGACCTGCGCCGTCCTGCGATGCAGAAGAACCTCATGTTGCGCTACCGCGTCGCCAAGGTATTGCGCGACCAGCTCGACAGCCAGGGTTTCATCGAGGTCGAGACGCCGATGCTGACCCGTTCCACACCGGAAGGCGCGCGCGACTACCTCGTGCCTTCGCGCGTGCACCACGGCCAGTTCTTCGCCTTGCCGCAATCGCCGCAATTGTTCAAGCAATTGCTCATGGTGTCCGGCTTCGACCGCTACTTCCAGATCACCAAGTGCTTCCGCGACGAAGACCTGCGCGCCGACCGCCAGCCGGAATTCACCCAGGTGGATATCGAGACTTCCTTCCTCAATGAAGAAGAGATCATGTCCATCGTCGAAGGCATGATCCGCACCATGTTCAAACAGGTGCAGGATATCGACCTGCCCAACCCGTTCCCGCGCATGCCGTTCTCCGAGGCGATGAACCGCTACGGCTCCGACAAGCCGGACATGCGCGTGACGCTGGAAATCACCGAGCTGACCGACGTCATGAAGGACGTCGACTTCAAGGTGTTCGCCGGCGCGGCCAATTCCGCAGGCGGCCGCGTGGCGGCCATCCGCGTGCCTAACGGCGCCGCATTGTCCCGCAGCGAGATCGACGCCTATACCGAATTCGTCAAAATCTACGGCGCCAAGGGCCTGGCCTACATCAAGATCAACGATGCGAGCAAGCTGAACGAGGAAGGCCTGCAAAGCCCCATCGTCAAGAACATCCATGAAACCGCGCTCAAGGCCATCATCGAGCGCACCGGCGCGCAAAGCGGCGACATCGTCTTCTTCGGCGCAGACAAGGCCAAGGTAGTGAACGAGGCATTGGGCGCGTTGCGTACCAAGGTCGGCCACGAGAAGGGCCAAGTCGACGGCCGCGCCTGGGCACCGTTGTGGGTGGTGGATTTCCCCATGTTCGAGCACGACGAGGAAAACGACCGCTGGGTCGCGTTGCACCATCCGTTCACCAGCCCCAAGGACGGCCACGAGGACCTGCTGACCAGCAACCCCGGCGCGGCCTTGTCCAAGGCTTACGACATGGTGCTGAACGGCTGGGAAGTCGGCGGCGGCTCCGTACGTATCCACAAGCAGGAAGTGCAGTCCAAGGTGTTCGACGCGCTCAAGATCAGTAAGGAGGAGGCGCAGGAGAAATTCGGCTTCCTGCTCGACGCATTGCAGTACGGCGCGCCTCCGCACGGCGGCCTCGCCTTCGGCCTCGACCGCCTGGTGACCTTGATGGCGGGCGCGGAATCCATCCGCGACGTAATTGCCTTCCCGAAAACACAACGCGCGCAGTGCCTGATGACCAAGGCGCCGAACGAGGTGGATGAGAAACAACTACGCGAGCTGCATATTCGCGTCAGGCAGCAAAACATCACGGCTGGTTGAGTGAGGAATGATGCTAATAGTTGCTGCATGCAGTAAAGATGAGTTGTAATACTGCACGCTGAACCGTTGGCACAATCTGTTGTATTGACCGGTGCGGAATTGGTCGGTTACCTTGCTGATTGACCGTCTTTCCACAGAGGTTTGTAGGGTGGGTAACTATTATCCACGCGGCAATTAAGTAAAGGAGCACTCTGTATGAGCACTGCGACTAAAGCCATTGTTGAGCAAGCGGCCCAGCTCTCCGTCAATGAAAAAATCGAGTTGATTGATGCTTTGCTGGCGACAGTAGATAAGCCTGATGCTGAAATTGATGCCTTGTGGGCATCAGAAGCAGAAAATCGTTTGGCTGCATATCAAAACGGTGAATTGCAAGCGTTGGATTTGCACCAGGTATTGGCCAAATATCGTTAAATGCAGATCAGGTTTTTACAGCCTGCTCGGTATGAGTTGGATGAGGCTATCGCTTATTACAACGCCCAAGCGCCCAATTTGGGGCAAGGTTTTTTGGTGGAAGTGTTGGCAGGTTTGAATCGAGTTTGCCAGTATCCTGAGGCTTGGCATGCTATATCTGATAAAACAAGACGATGCCAATTAAGGCGTTTTCCTTATGGTGTCATCTATACAAGAATCGACGATGTAATTTTGGTTGTTGCAATAGGGCATTTACATAGAAAGCCGGAATATTGGCAAACCTTGAAAACAAGGTTCGAGAAGTAACCTGGAAGAGATTAATGACCATCAAGTCGCTCATCCGCACCATCCCCGACTATCCCAAGCCCGGCGTCCAGTTCCGCGACATCACCACGCTGCTCAAGGATGCCGACGGCTTGCGGCAGGTGGTCGATGCATTGGTGGCTCGCTATGCGGGCGCCAAGATCGATAAGGTAGTGGGCATAGAGTCGCGCGGTTTCATTGTCGGCGCTGCGGTGGCATACGAGCTCGGCGTCGGCTTCGTGCCGATGCGCAAGAAGGGCAAGCTGCCCGGGGACGTGCTGGGACATGACTATGCATTGGAGTATGGCACCGACCGGGTGGAAATCCACAGCGATGCCATCGAGCCGAATGAAAACGTATTGTTGCTGGACGACCTGATTGCCACGGGAGGCACTGCGGATGCGGCAGCCGTGTTGATAGAAAAGCTTGGTGGCAATGTGCTGGAATGTGCATTCATCATCAGCTTGCCTGACCTGGGCGGCGAGGGGAAATTGCGCGCATTGGGTTACAAGACGTTCAGCTTGTGCGAGTTCGAGGGCGGTTAGTGAATAGCCAGCCACCGGTATACAAGACGCCGGTTTCAGCCTTGGTGCTGGTGCATACCCGGGATTTGCAGGTGCTCATCATGGAGCGTGCGGACAAGGCCGGTTTCTGGCAGTCCGTGACCGGCAGCCTGGAAAGATTGCCGAACGGCGAGCTGGAGCGGCCGATTGATGCGGCAGTCCGCGAGGTGAGGGAAGAGACCGGCCTCGATGCGGCGGATTACAAATTGCTGGATTGGCACTGCTCGCACGTATACGAAATCTATCCGCACTGGCGCTTTCGCTATGCGCCCGGCGTGACGGAAAATACCGAACATATATTCGGCTTGGAATTACCTGAGCCTGTCGCTGTCCAACTCGCTCCCCGCGAGCATGTGGCTTACGAGTGGGTGGACTGGCGCGAGGCGGCAAAACGTGTATTCTCATGGACAAATGTCGAGGCCCTGCGCAAGCTGGGTGAACGTAACAACTTAACATTGTGAAATAGCAGCCATGCAAGCAACTGTAGAGACAACAGAAAGACCAGCAAAGACGATGATCGCCGAGCCGATCAAGTTTGAGCGTTTCCAGGCGACGCAGGAGGCCGAGCTGCAGGCGCGCATCATTGCCGCCAAGAAAAAGCTCGGCAACCGGCTGGTGATCCTCGGGCACCACTACCAGCAGGAAAGCGTCTACCGCCATGCCGATTACACCGGCGACTCGCTCAAGCTCTCGCGCTTCGCGGGTGAGACAGACGCCGAGTACATCGTGTTTCTCGGCGTGCACTTCATGGCCGAGGTGGCGGACATCCTGTCGCGCCCCGAGCAGATTTCCATCCTGCCCGACCTTTCCGCCGGCTGCTCCATGGCGGACATGGCCAACCTGGCCAAGGTCGAGCGCTCGCGCCGCGAGCTGTCCAAGGTGCTGGATTTCGACGCCACCATCACGCCGATCACCTATATCAATTCCGCGGCCGACCTCAAGGCGTTCTGCGGCGAGCACGGCGGCATCGTCTGCACCTCGACCAACGCCACCAAGATCATCGAATGGGGCTTCAGGCAGCGCGAGAAAGTATTGTTCTTCCCCGACCAAAACCTGGGCCGCTGGTCCGGCTACAAGATGGGCATCCCGCTGGAGCAGATGCCGGTGTGGGACCCCGACCTGCCCATGGGCGGCCTGACGGAAGAGCAGATCAAGAATGCCAAGATCCTGCTGTGGAAGGGCCATTGCGCCGTGCACCAAATGTTCCGCGAGCAGAACATCACGCGCTTTCGCGCCGAGCATCCCGACGGCATCGTGATCTCGCACCCGGAATCGCCGTTCGAGGTGTGCCTCAATTCCGATTACGTCGGCTCCACCGAGTACATCCTGAAAACCGTCAGCGACGCGCCTGCCGGCACGCGCTGGCTGGTGGGCACCGAGCTCAACCTGGTGAACCGCCTGGCCGAGCAGATGAAGCCGCAGGGCAAGATCGTGCAGTTCATGTCGCACGTGATCTGCGAGTGCTCCACCATGGCGCGCATCGACCCGCAGCACCTGGCGTGGACGCTGGAAAACCTCGCGGAAGGCAACGTGGTCAACCGCATCAAGGTGCCGGAGCACGAGGCCGAGCTGGCCCGCCTGACCTTGCAACGCATGCTGGACGCATCCTGATGAAAGGTTGAGGTTGCAGAGCATCATCCGGATTGCCACCTTCAACATCCACAAGGGCGTGACCAGTTTCAACGCCCGTTTTGCGCTGCACGAGCAACGCGAACTGATCCGCAAGCTGCAGGCGGACATCGTCTTCCTGCAGGAAGTGCGCGACCAGCATATCAAGCACAGCCGCCGCTTCAGCGCCTGGCCGCTGGACGGGCAGGTGGAGTTTTTGGCCGATGCGGTCTGGAGCGACTACGCCTACGGCAAGAACTCGGTCTATCCCGCCGGGCATCACGGCAACGCCCTGCTGTCGAAATACCCCATCGTCAAGTACGAGAACACCGATATCTCCGCGCACCACAGCGAGCAGCGCGGCTTGCTGCATTGCGAGATCGCGGTGCCGGGCTGGCATCAGCCGCTGCACTGCATCTGCGTGCACCTGGGCCTGTTCGCGGGTTGGCGCCGCAAGCAGATTGGCATCCTGCGCGACCGCATTGCCGAAATGGTGCCGGAGGACGCGCCACTGGTGATCGCCGGCGATTTCAACGACTGGAGCATGAGCGCGGGCCGCGAGCTGGTGCACGGCCTGCACCTGCATGAAGTGTTCGAGCATCACGGCGGCGGCAAGCCTGCGCGCAGCTTCCCGTCCTTCCTGCCCTTGTTCAGGCTGGACCGCATCTATGTGCGCGGCTTCCATGTGCGGCACGTCGAGGTTCATGCCGGGCCGCAGTTCGTGAAGGTGTCCGACCATGCGGCGCTGACGGCCGTGCTGTCGAGGATATGATGCGCTGGGAGTCCGGCAACCGCATCGCCTTGCTCAGGAACGGCACCGAGTTCTTCCCCGCACTGGCGGCTTCCATCGAGGCCGCGCAGCGTGAAATCTATATCCAGACCTATATCTACGAGCTGGACGCCACCGGCGCCATGATCGGTGAAAAGCTCAAGGCGGCCGCTGCGCGCGGCGTGGCCGTCAACCTCCTGCTTGACGGCTTCGGCTGCCGCAAGCTGCCGCCGGAATATGTGCTGGAGATGGAAGCCTTCGGCATCAAGGTCATGTTCTACCGCCCGAAGATTTCGGCCTGGTCGTTCAAGCGTAGCCGCTTGCGGCGCCTGCACCGCAAGGTGTCGGTGTTCGACGGCCAGCACGCCTACGTCGGCGGCATCAATATCATCGACGACATGAACGTGCCGAGCAATCTCGACGCGCCCCGCGTCGATTACGCCGTCCGCGTCGAGGGGCCATTGGTGCTGGGCATCCATGCCAGCGTGCGCAAGCTCTGGCGGCGCCTGGCCTGGATGCACTTGCGGGAAGTCGCGGCCTATCCCAGCCTGCCGGCGCCGGCGTTCATCACCAACGGCATGCGCGCGGCTTTCGTCGTGCGCGATAACGTGCTGCACCGCCGCGATATCGAGCGGGCCTATCTCAAGGCCATCGGCAAGGCGCGGGTGGACGTCATCATCGCCAGTGCCTATTTCGTCCCGGGCAAGAAATTCCGCCAGGCGCTGATCGAGGCCGCCAGGCGCGGCGTGCGCGTGCGCCTGCTGTTGCAGGGGCGCATGGAATACTGGCTCATGTTCGCCACGCACGAGGTCTACGGCCTGCTGCTGCGCCATGGCATCGAGATCTACGAATACCGCGCGAGCTTCATGCACAGCAAAGTGGCAGTGATTGACAGCCGCTGGGCTACCGTGGGCTCATCCAATCTTGACCCGTTCAGCCTGATGCTTGCACGCGAGGCCAATATCATGGTGCAGGATAAAAGCTTCAATGCCGAACTCAAGGCCGACCTGGAAAAGGCGATTGCGGAAAAGTCCGTCAAGGTACGGCCTGAAGACTGGTCGCGACGCCACGTGTTCAAGCGCATGTTCTCATGGGGGGTGTATATCGTCGTGCGGCTCATGATCGGTTTGGTTGGCCCGAAGGAGAAACATTGATGTTGCCGGTGCCTGACGTACTGAACGTCGCCAGCGTCGCCAACGTGATCCAGCTGGCGGTGGCGCCCGCTTTCCTGCTCACCGGGAGCGGCGCCATGCTTGGCGTGATGGCGGGGCGCCTGGCCCGCGTCGTCGACCGCTTCCGTGAGTTGCACGAATCCGGCGGCTGGAGCCATGAGCAGAAATCGGTGGAAATGAACATGCTGCTCAAGCGCTCGCGCTGGATACATCGCGCCATTATCCTGACCTCGCTGGCGGCATTGCTCGTCTGCGTGGTGATCGCCACCTTGTTCGCCGCGGTGGAAGTGGGCTGGAACCCGTCGCGCATCGTTTCCCTGCTGTTCATCTGCGCCATGGGCTCGTTGGTGGCGGGGCTGCTCTGCTTCTTGCGCGAGATCGCGCTTTCCACCGATATCATAGAAGAGTTCCGCGGCTAGGTCATTGCGCGGATTTTGCGCGGCGGTTTTTAACTACTCGCCAGTTTGCGATAAAATGCGCAATGGCGCCGGTGTAGCTCAGTCGGTAGAGCAGCTCATTCGTAATGAGAAGGTCGGGGGTTCGATTCCTCTCACCGGCACCACATCCTCATAAAAGCTTATGAAGAGGCTTTATATACGGCCTGGCTAAAATGCCATCATTGAAATGTAAATGTACCGATCTTTCAATGGTAGTGTCTTTTATTCCAGGCTTTCTTCCAGCGTTGAGGTCACGGCGCGAGCGCATCATTTGCTTCTGCCCGTTCTTCATCGTGGTCCGGTCGGCAATTGTCTCCGGCGCTATTGCCGGTTGAGCCGCTCGACCTGCGCCGCATATTCCTCGGTGGGCATGGGGTAGCCATATAGATAGCCCTGCACTGCCATGCATCCTTCCGCACGGACGAGCTCAAGCTGTTCGGCGGTTTCCACGCCTTCTGCGACCGTGACCACGTTCAGCCGCTTGCCCAGGTCGGCAATCGCCTTGACCACGGCGGCGCAGTCGGGCCGGGTGACGGCGTCTTTCACGAAGGAGCCGTCGATCTTGATCTTGTCGAACGGGAAAATCCGCAGGTGGGCGAGGGAAGAGTAGCCGGTGCCGAAATCGTCCAGGGCGATCCGCACGCCCATGTCGCGCAATTGGCGTAGTTCTTCAATGCCTTCCTCTGCATGGTTGAGCAAAGCGGTTTCGGTGACTTCGAGTTCAAGGCGGCTGGGTGGCAGGCCGGATGCGAGCAGGGCGGAGCGGATGATGTCCACGAGGAAGCCCTTGCCGATCAGGCTGGCCGAAATATTGACGGCAACGCCAACCTGCTCTTCCCAATCGGAGGCATCGCTGCATGCATGGTTGATGACGAAATAGCTCAGGCGGCCAATCAGGCCGATCTGTTCGGCAACCGGGATGAATTCGGAAGGCGGAATCCAGCCGCGCTGCGGGTGATACCAGCGCACCAGGGCTTCGCGGGTGGTGACCTGCCCGGTCTCGATGTCGATGATGGGCTGATAGAAGACGAACAGGTTCTCGTAATGCTCCAGCGCCATGCGCAGGCTCAGTTCCAGGTAGGTATGCTCCTGAATGCGCTGTTCCATTTCCACGGAAAACATCTTGAACGTGCATTTGCCCGCGCTCTTTGCAGCATAGAGCGCGATGTCCGCCCTTGCCAGCAGCAGTTCCGCAGTGGTGCCGTGCTGTGGCGCCAAGGCGATGCCGATGGAGGCGCCGATATTGACGTCGGCATCGTCTTCCAGGTGGAACGGGGCGGTGATGATTTCAATGAGGGAGTCGGCCAGCTCTTCGGCCTGCCGGGGGTCGTTGTGCTCCATCAGCACGGCAAACTCGTCGCCGCCGAGCCGGCCGATGGTCTTGCAGCCGCCATGGCTGGCGGTACGCAAGCGGAACCGGTCGGCCACTTGCCTGAGCAGGATGTCGCCGATACGGTGGCCCTTGGAGTCGTTGACCAGCTTGAAGCCGTCCAGGTCGATGAACAGGATGCCCACGCGGCTGCCCGGTGCCTGCAAGCCCTCCGTGAGCATTTCATAGAATCTGTTGCGGTTGGAAAACCTGGTGAGCGGATCGTAGTGGGCGAGTTGCAGGATCTGGTTCTCGGCTTCGACTTCCTTGGTGATGATCGCCCAGGTCAGCATGGGGGCGATATAACGGCCGTCGTCGTCACGTATGGCGCATACCTGCAATTCCAGGATTTCCGGGCCCAGCCTGATGCGTGCGCTGTGCGGGAGGTTGGCAGGGTCGGCAAGCAGGCGGCGCTGGTATTCCGGCTGTCTGTGGAAGATGTCGATCGAGGTGCCGATCAGGTTTTCCGCCTTGATCGGCAGCAGGTGCTCGATGCTTCTGATCAGGCTGATGGAGGTAGCGTTGGCATAGTTGATGTTGAAGGTGTCGAGCTCGACGGTCATGGCGGCGACAGGCATGTCGTCCAGCATGTGCAGGAGCTTGCCCTGTTCGCGCATTTGCCGGCGCAGCTCGGCCTGGGCGTTGATCATGCGGGCGAAGTTGCGGCTTTGGATCAGGATGATGATGACCGCGGCAACCAGCACGAGCAATATGTTGACCGCCATGGCCTTGAGCGTCAGCACGTCGATGACGGCGAGGAAGCCGGTAAAGAAAACCGCCATGATGCCTGCCACGATCAATGCGGCCGATGGCAGGTGGATCAGGCAGAACATGGTGCTGATCAGTGAAATGGCGAGGAAGAAGATCACATGGCTTTGGGTATAGGTGTTGCCATGGGGAAACAGCATCATGGCCCAGGCCAGGAACGCTACCGTCAACAAGGCGGTCAGCCGGTTGGTGCGCCTGGCTTCGTGCAGCGCCGTGTCTGGCGTGAGGACGACATGACGGTTGCGCCACCAACTGATGGTTCTGACCGCGCAGATGGCGCTGAGCGATATGGCGATAGCGAACGTCATGCCCGCCGGGGCGGAGTCGATGAAGCTGAAGGCCAGCACCCAGCTATTGGCAACCAGGATGGAATACAGCAAGGGAATGAAACGCGATAGCTCGGTACACTTGGCACAAAGCAGTTCCGGGGTGTCTTCCGGAACGACGATGAGGTGTTTAATGCGCACAAAGGCACTTGTCATGGTTGTTCTTCCTCGGTGTTCACAAAGGCACACTATGCCGTTCCGATTTATTTTGATAACCAGATTCCTGGTGTTTCGCGCGAACGGCTGATTATGTTATTAGTAAATAAGCAATAAAAAAATAAGCAGCGCTCAGGAAGGATGCCGTCAATAATGGCAGGCAAGATGTAATGCTAGTGAGAACACTGGCGATGCCGGTTCGCCGACAATGATTTCCTGCCGCGCACGGCCGGTAACATTGTTAATATTCAACACCTTGATTGATGAGGCAGAGTATCATGAATGGTGAGCATGAAAAAGTCACAAAATGTCACGATCCCAACCCAAGCGAGTTTGGGCTGGTGGCCCGCCGGACTTCCCGATAGCATGGTGCCCATTGGCCCGCCTATGCGCTTTTTGAAGCCGCCCCGCAGCCGATAAGCCTGTTGGCGATGAGGATGTGAGCCATATGGCGTACGCGCGCCCGGCTGCGGAGTTCGTGGCGGATACCATCGCCCTGTGGAGCAGGCGCTACCTGACCGCAGACTGGTCTGCGGTCAGCTTGATGGCGGATCGAATTCATGCGCCTGGGGCAATGTCCCTGTCATGCCGCCGCATTCAATCTCTTTTCTCGATACGCTCGCTGCGAAAATGTTCCAATTTTGCATATTTTTCTGCTTTTTCAATTTTTATGATTGTCACAAATGCTGTCGTGAAAAGATTTTTTGCTTATTTTGTTTTTTTTGCTTCAGAACAGCTGATACGCAGCCGTAATGAGGAGTATCAGTCGTATTCTCCTCCTGGTGTGTGTCTATGCTGCAAGAATCCTATGATGTAAACCTTGTCGCCATTTCGCTGGTGGTGGCCATCTTCGCCTCCTATACCGCACTCAACCTGGCAGAACGCATCAATACCGCCAAGGGCCGGGCGGCAACATGGTGGCTGCTGGGAGGCGCTGCGACGCTCGGTATCGGCATCTGGTCGATGCATTTCATTGGCATGCTGGCGTTCCGCCTGCCGATCCCGCTGGGTTATGACATGGGGATCACCGTGTTTTCCCTGGCCTTGGTGATCGTCGTCTCCGGTTTTGCCTTGTACCAGGTCATCCAGCCCGCCTTGCCGCTCAAGCGCCTGCTGGTCAGCGCCGTGATCATGGGCATAGGCGTGGCGAGCATGCACTACGTGGGCATGGCCGCCATGCTGATGGAGCCCGCGCCGGTTTACGATCCCGGATTGTTTGCATTGTCCGTCGCGATTGCCGTGGCGGCCTCTGCCGCCGCCATGTGGATCGCTTTCCGGTTGCGTCAGCGCGTGCCGCACGTGCTGCTGGCCCGCGCATTGGCCGCCCTGGTGATGGGCGTTGCCATTTGCGGAATGCATTACACGGGCATGGCGGCCGCGGATTTTCCGGTGGGCAGTGTTTGCCGGGCTGCCGTCGAGGGCGGCAGCCTGGATCACCTGACGATCATGGTGGTGATGGGCACCGGCAGCGTATTGGTCATCGCGCTGCTTATCTCGATCCTGGATGCGCGCTTGGAGTCGAAGACCGCGCAGCTGGCGAAATCGCTGGAAATTGCCAACCAGGAGTTGCTGCACAAGACATTGCACGACAACCTGACCAGCCTGCCGAACCGCACCCTGCTGGAAGACCGCGTGAACCAGGCATTGCACAAGGCGAGGCGGGAGCACAACAGTTTCGCCCTGATGTTCATCGACGTGGACGGCTTCAAGACCGTTAACGACTCGCTGGGCCACCACGTCGGCGACAGCCTGCTGGTCGAGGCCGCGGCGCGGCTGCGCAAATTGCTGCGCGCGCAGGATACCGTGGCGCGGGTCGGCGGCGACGAATTCGTGGTGCTGCTGGAGAAGGCTACGCCAGAGGATGCGGCGGTCGTCGCCGGCAAGATCGTGCTGGCGTTCCGCCAGCCGTTCACCAGCGGCGGGCGGACGTTGCGGGTGACGGCCAGCATCGGCATCGCCATTTCACCGGACAACGGACAGACCTACCGCGAGCTTGCCATCAATGCCGATACGGCGATGTACCACACCAAGCGTTCCGGACGGAACGGCTACCATTTTTTCGAGGCTTCGATGCATATCGATACCCAGGGCCGCCTCGATATGATGCTGGACCTGGGCATGGCGCTGGACACGCAGCAGTTCGCCCTCGTCTACCAGCCCAAGTTCGATGCCGGCCGCGAGCATATCGTCGGGGCCGAGGCCTTGCTGCGATGGCACCACCCCAAGTTGGGAACCGTGCCTCCGGACAAGTTCATCTCATTGGCCGAGAAGACCGGGCTGATCGTCCCGATCGGCGAGTGGGTGCTGAACGAGGCATGCAGGCAGATGCGCGCCTGGCACGACATGGGATGCCGGCACTGGCACGTCGCGGTCAACCTTTCCGCCGTGCAGTTCAGCCACGACAGGCTGCTGGAGGTGGTCAAGTCCACGCTGGCGCGCTGGAGCTTGTCCGCCCATTGCCTGACGCTGGAAATCACCGAGTCAACGGCCATGCACAACGTCAAGGCGACGCTGGATATCCTGCATGCGCTGGCGCGGCTGGGAGTGAAGATTTCGATCGACGACTTCGGCACGGGCTATTCCAGCCTGCTGTACCTCAAGCGCTTGCCTGCCGACGAGCTGAAGATCGACCGGGGCTTCATCAGCAACTTGGGCAATGGCGAAGGGGTGGATGACGGCGCGATCGTGTCGGCGATCATTGCTCTGGGGCATACCTTGAACTTCAGGGTGGTGGCGGAAGGGGTGGAGACCGATGCGCAGAAAGCCTTCCTGCAGGGGCTGGGCTGCGACGAGCTGCAGGGCTACGGCCTGAGCCGGCCCATCACTGCCGCGCAAATGACGGAACAATATGCCACTGAGCGGCTAGCAAGCTAGGCGGACGATTGTTTATACTTAGGGTTTGAGCGCAATCGGCGCATAAACTGGATCTAGGGTTTTCATTATGTCTGTTCGTCTCGCCGGGACTCCCGGAAAGTTTTTCCTGCTGCTGTTGCTTGGCAGCCTGTTGTCCGCGTGCGGCGGGTTCAGCGTCTGGCCGTTCGGCGGCGACGATGCCGATGTGCGCTCCCGCGGCCCTGCCGGCTCGACGGAATACCTCTGCGACAAGGGGCGCAAGTTCTACGTCAAGCTTGAGAACGCGGGCAAGGCGGCATGGCTGGTGTTGCCTGACCGCGAAGTCCTGCTCAACAAGACCGAGGCCGGGCCTTACAGCAACGGCATCACCACGCTGGCGCTGGAGGGCGAGGCCGCCAAGCTCGATGACGGCTACAAGCACGAGTACAATAATTGCCAGGCCAACCTGCCTGCCAAGAAGTAGCGATGCACGACCGTGCAAGCCGCTCCTGGAGCGGCTTTTTTATTTTGCCCCTTTCAAATCGCAGCATTGCGCATCAATGCCCCCATTCGCAACCGGGGCATAATGGCAAAATTAAGCAACAATGTGGCAGTTTTGAGTAAGCACAGCCTTAAATATCTCTGGAATAATTGTTGACTAAATCAGTCTGTCAAATGGATTCGTTATGGTAGTCGCGGCATGTTAGGCATAGTGAAAGTTGCGCTTAGGCGCCCTTATACCTTTGTGGTGATGGCGATCTTGATCCTGATCGCCGGCATCTTGTCGGCATTGCGCATGCCGACGGATATCTTTCCGGAAATCCGCATTCCCGTGATTGCGGTCGCCTGGCAGTATGCCGGCATATCGCCGGACCAGATGACCGGGCGCATCCTGACGACGTTCCAGCGTTCGCTGACGACGACGGTCAACGACATCGAGCATATCGAGGCCAATTCCTATGCGGGCCTGGGCATCGTCAAGATTTTCTTCCACCCGGGCGTCAATATCGCCACCGCCAACGCGCAGGTGACGGCGATTTCGCAGACCATGCTGCGCCAGCTGCCGCCGGGCACCACGCCGCCGCTGATCCTCAACTACAACGCTTCCACCGTGCCCATCCTGCAGCTGGCGCTGGCCGGGCAGGGCCTGACCGAGCAGAACCTCGGCGACCTCGGCATGAACGCGGTGCGCACGCGCCTGGTCTCGGTGCCGGGCGCGGCGATTCCCTATCCTTTCGGCGGCAAAACCCGCCAGGTGCAGATCGACCTGGACCCGGACGCCATGCAGGCGCGCGGGCTTTCCGGGCAGGACGTTGCCAACGCGCTGGCCGCGCAGAACCTGATCCTGCCTGCCGGTACGCAGAAAATCGGCAGTTTCGAGTACACGATCCAGCTCAATAACGCGCCTTCCGAACTGGAGGAGCTGGGCAACCTGCCGATCAAGGTGGTCAACGGCGCGACGGTGTATATCCGCGACGTGGCGCAGGTGCGCGACGGCAACCCGCCGCAGACCAACCTCGTGCATGTGGACGGCGCGCGTTCCGTGCTGATGTCGGTGTTGAAGAATGGCGCCACTTCCACGCTGGCGATCGTGGACGGCATCAAGAGCAAGCTGGACGAAATCAAGCCTACCCTGCCGGATGAGCTGGTAGTGCGCCCGATCAACGACCAGTCGATTTTCGTCAGCGCCGCGATCAAGGGCGTGGTGCTGGAAGGCTGCATCGCCGCCGCCTTGACCAGCATCATGATCCTGCTGTTCCTCGGCAGCTGGCGCTCCACGGTCATCATCGCCATTTCCATCCCCTTGTCCATCCTGGGCGCGATCGCCAGCCTGGCATTGATAGGGGAAACGCTCAATATCATGACGCTGGGCGGACTGGCGCTCGCGGTGGGCATCCTGGTGGACGACGCCACGGTGACGATCGAGAACATCAACTGGCACCTGGAGCAGGGCAAGCCGGTCGAGCCGGCGATCCTGGACGGCGCGCGGCAGATCGTGACGCCGGCGTTCGTGTCGTTGCTGTGCATCTGTATCGTATTCGTGCCGATGTTCTTCCTCGAGGGCGTGTCGCGCTTCCTGTTCGTGCCGATGGCCGAAGCCGTGATGTTCGCGATGATCAGCTCCTTCATCCTGTCGCGCACGCTGGTGCCGACCATGGCCAAGTACCTGCTCAAGCCGCATGCGCCGCATACCGACCTGCACGGCAGCGATCATGCCTTGCCGCCGTCGCGCAACCCGCTGGTACGCTTCCAGCGCGGGTTCGAGGCGCGCTTCGAGCGCTTCCGCGAGGGGTATCGCGGCGTGCTGCTGTTGATGCTGGCAAACCGCAAGAAGTTTATTGTCGGCTTCATGGCCTTCGTCATGTTGAGCTTTGCCTTGGTCCCGTTCCTCGGGCGCAATTTCTTTCCCGAGGTGGACGGCGGGCAGATCCTCATGCACGTGCGGGCGCCGGTCGGCACCAGGCTGGAAGACACGGCGGCCAAGTTTGCCAATATCCAGTCCGAGATCCGCAAAATCATCCCTGCGCATGAGATTGAAACCATCGTCGACAACATCGGCCTGCCGATCAGCTCCATCAACCTGACCTACAACAATACCGGGTTGATGGGGGTGCAGGACGGCGACATCCAGATTGCGCTGACCAGGGAGCACCAGCCTACAGCCATGTACGTCAAGCGCTTGCGCGAGGAGCTGCCGCGCCTGTTCCCGGACGCGACCTTCACCTTCCCGCCCGCGGACATCGTGAGCCAGATCCTCAACTTTGGCTCCCCGGCGCCGATCGACCTGCAGATCCGCGGCAGCAACCTGCAGGCCAATTTCGATTACGCCAACCAGTTGGTCGCGGAAATCCGCAAGGTGCCGGGCATTGCCGACGTGCGCGTGCAGCAGTCGCGCCGCAACCCGGTATTGAATGTCGATATCGACCGCTCGCGTGCGCAGGAAGTGGGCCTGACCACGCGCGACGTGACGAACAATATGGTCGTGACCCTGGCCGGCAGCAGCCAGGTAGCGCCTACCTACTGGCTCAACCCGGCCAACGGCGTTTCCTACCCGATCGTGATGCAGACCCCGCAATACCGCATGGATAGCTTCTCGGCATTGGAAAACCTGCCGATCAACGGCAGCGCGCCCGCGACGACGCCGCAAATCCTCGGCGGCCTGGCCAGCTTCTCGCGCAGCAATTCCAACGCCCTGGTCAGCCAGTACGACATCCAGCTCATGGTGCAGATCAACGCCACCACGCAGGGACGCGACTTGGGCGCGGTGGCAAAGGATATCCGCCGCATTATCGACGCGCATGCCGACAGCGTGCCCAAGGGCTCCAGCGTCGCCCTGCTCGGCCAGGTCGAGACCATGGAGCATGCATTCTCGGGCTTGTTGTTCGGGCTGGTGGGCGCGATCGTGCTGATCTATTTGCTGATCGTGGTGAACTTCCAATCCTGGAGCGATTCCTTCGTGATCGTCAGCGCCTTGCCTGCCGCGATCGCGGGGATCGTCTGGATGCTGTTCGCGAGCTTCACGCCGCTATCGGTGCCGGCCCTCACGGGCGCCATCATGTGCATGGGCGTGGCGACGGCGAACAGCGTGCTGGTGATCAGCTTTGCGCGCGAGCGCCTTGCCGAGCTAGGCAACGCCACTCAGGCCGCGATCGAGGCAGGTTTCGTGCGTTTCCGCCCGGTATTGATGACGGCGCTGGCGATGATGATCGGCATGGCGCCGATGGCGCTGGGCCTGGGCGAGGGTGGCGAGCAGAATGCGCCGCTGGGCCGCGCCGTGATCGGCGGCTTGTTGTTCGCCACCGTCACCACCCTGATTTTCGTGCCGGTGGTGTTCAGCGTGGTGCATCGCAACTACCGCAAGCCTGTCGTAGAGAATTCGAGTTATGGAGAAGTCAATGTCATCTGATCTTAGGTCTACTGACCTTAGTGCGCCGCGTCGTACCGTACGCCGAGGCGGCCTGATCGTGGCCCTGGTGGCTGCTGCAATCGTGGTGTACGGTTTGTCGATTCGCGCCAAGGAAAGTGAGGCGCTCAAGGAGTGGACGGACGACCAGGCCGTCCCGTCGGTGACCCTGGTCAGCCCCCAGCAGGACAGCAGCGCACGCACGCTGGAGCTGCCCGCGCGGCTGGAAGCGTTTGCGCGCGCGCCCATCTATGCGCGCGCCAGCGGCTACCTCAAGCAATGGCATGCCGACATCGGCAGCGAGGTCAAGGCGGGACAGGTGCTGGGCGAAATTGAAACCCCGGACCTCGACCAGCAGTTGCTGCAGGCCAAGGCCGACGTCGCGACAGCCAAGGTGAATGCCGAACTGGCCGGCACGACGGCCAAGCGCTGGCAATCCATGCTGAACACCGATGCCGTCTCCAAGCAGGAAGTCGACGAGCGGATCGGCGATTACGCTGCCAAGCAGGCTATCCTGCAGGCCGCGCAGGCGAATCTTGACCGCATACAGGCCACCAAGGGCTTCACCAAGCTGGTGGCGCCGTTCGCAGGCGTCGTCACCGCGCGCTCCACCGATATCGGCGCCCTCATCAACGCAGGCGAGTCCGGGCAGCCGCTCTTCGTCGTGTCGGATACGCGCAAGCTGCGCCTGTATGTCAACGTGCCGCAGAGCTACGTGCCTGCGATCGGCAAGGGAGCCGCGGCGAAAGTGACCATTCCCGGCCGGCCTGGCGTGGAGTACTCCGCCAAGCTGGTGGCGTCGGCGCAGGCGGTGGATGCGGCCTCCGGCACCACCTTGTTCCAGTTCCTGGTGCCGAATGAAGACGGCGAATTGCTGCCTGGCGGCTTTGCACGCGCCAGTATCGAGCTGCCCGCCAGCGCCGCGACCTTGAGCATCCCTGCCAGCGCATTGATCGTGCGCCAGGACGGCGTGCGCGTCGCCACGTTGGACGAGCATGACAAGGTCGTGCTCAAGACGGTGACGATTGCGCGCGACCTTGGAAAAACCCTGGAAATCGGTTCAGGGATAGAGGCAGGCGACAGGCTGGTGGATAGCCCGCCTGACGATATCGCCGACGGCCTGCAGGTGCGGGCGCCTGCCGACGCTGGGGCAGGGGCCGCCAAGTCATGAACATCAGGCAACACGTTCTGGCCTATGGCGTGATGGCAGCGCTGGCTGGGTGCTCTTTCGCGCCCGAGCTCAAGCTGCCGGAAGTGCCGGTGGCCCAGTCTTACAAGGAAGTGCAGCCCTGGGTGCCGGCGCAGCCTGCCGACCAATTGCCGCGCGGCGCCTGGTGGAAGCTCTATGGCGATGCCGAGCTCGATGCGCTGCAGGAAAAGCTGGTCGCGCACAGCCCGGACCTGTCGGCCGCATTGGCGCGCTACCAGCAGGCGCTGGCATATAGCGAGCAAGCCCGCGCCGGCTTGTTCCCCAGCCTCTCGGCAAACGGCCAGGCCGGGCGCAACCGCGTTTCCGAGCACCGCCCGCTGGTGCCGCCGAACGCCGTGATCCCGCCGACCTACTCGAATTACAGCATAGGCTTGCAGGCCAATTACGAGCTGGATCTGTGGGGCCGCGTGCGCGACACGGTCAAGGCCGGGGTTGCCGAGGCTGCCGCGATGGAGGCCGACCTGGAGTCGGTGCGCTTGAGCCTGCAGGCGCAGCTTGCCGAGAATTTCATCGTGCTGCGCGGACTGGACCAGCAACTGCGTATCCTGGAAGAAACCGTGCAGGCCAACGCCAAGGCCTTATCCATCACCAGGACGCGGCACGATGCCGGCATAGTGCCCGGGCTTGACGTGAGCCGCGCCCAGACCCAGCTGGAAACGACGCGCTCGCAGCTCGAGCAGGTCAAGGCGCAGCGCGCGGTGGTGGAGCATGCGATTGCCGCCTTGGTCGGCGAGTCGCCTTCCAGCTTCGCGATTGCCAGCAGGCAGGACGCCATCGCCTTGCCGCGCATCCCGCTCGGCATGCCGTCCACCTTGCTGCAGCGCAGGCCCGACATTGCGGCGGCGCAAAGGCGCGTGGCCGCGGCCAATGCCAGCATCGGCGTGGCGAAGACCGCTTACTTCCCCGCATTGAGCCTGAGCGCGGCTTTCGGCTACCAAAGCGTGTCTACGGGCAATTGGCTCACTGCGCCCAGCAACTTCTGGTCTATCGGGCCGGGCATGCTGTTCCAGCTATTCGACGGCGGACGCCGCAAGGCCCAGGTGGTCCAGGCCGAAGCGGTGCTGGATGAATCCGGGGCACGCTACCGCGGCGTAGTGCTGGAGGCGTTCCAGCAGGTGGAGGACAACCTGGCGCGCCTCAACCATTTCCAGATTGCGGCAGATGCGGAACGGGCCGCCGCCGAGGCAGCGCAGAAATCCATGGAATTTGCGATGAACCGCTATCGCGAAGGCGCCGCCAATTACCTGGAAGTGACTGCGGCCCAGACCCAGGCGCTGGACACCCAGCGCGCCCTGCTGACGCTCAACGTCAGCCAGCTGCGCGCCAGCGTGGATTTGATCCGGGCCTTGGGCGGGGGCTGGCAACAGCAGCCTGAAGTAGCCGACGCAGCTACGGCAAGCGTGAACTGATCCCTTATTTTGACGCGGGATTTTCCTGCGACCAGCGCGTCAGGTAGTTGCTGGGCGACTCTCCCATCGAGCGCGAGAACATGCTGGTAAAGCCGGCAGTGCTTTCGTAGCCCAGGGCCAGGGCGATGTTGGTGACGCTGGCTCCTTCGATCAACATTTCGACGGCGCGTATCAGGCAAAGCTGCTGCCGCCAGGCCGAGAATGTCATGCCGGTTTCCTTTTGGAACAGGCGGGCGAGCGTCCGCGTGCTGGCACCCGCAATCTGGGCCCATTCCTCGATATTGCGGTCGTCGCCCGGGTTCTGGTGCAGCCGTTCCGTCACGCGTCGCAGGCGGGGGTCGCGCCCCTCGGGCAGGAATAGCGGCGCCTGCTGGGCGGTGCTGATCTGGTCGACCAGGACTTGCATCAGCCTGTGCTCGCTTCCGTGCAGCGTATATTGGTTGTTGATCGCCACCGCCTGGGAGACCAGTTCGCGCAACAGTGGCGTCAGTTTAATCACGCAGCAGCGCCTGGGCAGTTCCTCCAGCAGTTCCGGCGCAATCAATACCGTCTGCATTTCCGATGCCTGGGTATAGGTGACGCTGTGTATGGCCGCGCTGGGTATCCAGCAGGCGCGGCCCGGCGGCGTGATCCAGGAGCCGTCGCGCGTCTCCACGCGCATGCTGCCCGACGTGACGAACATCAATTGCCCGCGCCGGTGCGCGTGGGCTTCCACCCGCCAGCTCTTGGAGTAGCTGCCTATCCTGGCGACGACGGGAAGCGGCGAGAGGTCGGGGTCCGGGCCAGTGCCGTTGAGGTCGGTAAAGACCGGGTAAACTTTGATCTCTGTCATTTGACACGTATGCGGCTAGGTGCTGCCAAGGCGGTTACTGCGATGTAGCGGCTTGGCACTCGGGCGCGGATTGGCTGGTTGTTCCGGCCCAGTCCGCAGCCTGCTGCAGCGCTTCGGTGCTGGCAAGGTTCAGCGCCGCCACCCCGCCGCGCGCATCCGCGCTTTGCGCTGCATGCTGGGCAGAAACCAGCGTGGAAGCCAGCAGCTTGCGCGAGCGCCTATCCACCAGCCCAAGCTGCAGTTGCACCACGCCCTGGCTGCTGTCTGCAGCATCGAATACCTGGTCGAAGCCCACGATCTGCAGCTTCAGGCTGCATGCCGTATTGGCCGGCGAGGCATTGGCGACTTTCTGGCGCAAGAGGTCTATCGGCAGGGTGGACCAGCGGCTTTCCGCATAGGCGAAAACCTGGGATGGATTCTTGTAGTTGAGGCGGTAGCGGATGTTGCCGTGCTGGATGGCGTCGCTGGCGCCGAGCTGCTCCAGCGGCAGGCTGAAATTCACCCGGTTGTCCGCGGTTTGCAGGCCGAAATCGTAAAAGTCCAGCTGCTTGGTTTCAGGCTTGATCGAACTGACGCAGGCACTCAGGCTGAACGTTGCCAGGAACAGCATCACAAGGGACGGGATGGTTTGCATGGGATACCTCATTGAGCAGGTTTGAAGCCGGATTCACCAGGGCCCGGGCGAATTTCCGGTTTGCCGAAAATCAGGCTTTGCGGGTTTTCTTCCAGCATATCCAACAGGCGGCTGATACGGCGCGCGTCGTCGTTGGCGTTGGCTGTCAGTTCATTGAGCCGCGGCAGGGTTTCGTTATTGAGCGTGTCGCCGATCAGGCCCGCGCTGTTGCGGATGTCGCCCGTCATGCCGCGCACGTCCTGGACCGTGGCGGTCAGCTCGTTGAGCAATGGCGTGGCGGCCTGCGTGGCTTCCTGCAGGTTGTTCAGGGTTTGCGTGAGCTGCTGCTGGTTTTGCTCGGACATGAACTTGCTGGCCTTGCCGAACGCCTCGTTGGCGGTGGTCAGCGTCGGCCCCAGCTTGGATGACGCCTCTTCAAGGTTGGACAGCGTCTGGTTCAGGCTCTGCACGTCTATGCTCTGCATCACCGCGTTGGCATGCTCTATGGTGGCGACGCCGTGGTTGACGAAGGATTCCACCTTGTCCACCAGCCTAGGCACGCGTTCGGAAATGCGGTCTATCAATGAAGGGCGCATGGTGATCAGCGAACCGGGGGCCAACTGGTCACCATTGTCGTTCGGGTCGTTGAGGTCGATGTAGGCGAGGCCGGTTACCCCCTGGGCGCGCAGCTCGGCGTAGGCGTCCTTGGTGAGGTGCAGCTTTTCATCGACGCGGATGGTGATCTCGATCGAGGATTGCGAGTCCGGGTCCAGCGCAATGTTGGATACCTTGCCCACGTTGACGCCGCGGAATTTGACCGAGGCCTCCTGGCTGAGGCCGGTCACGGGCTGTTTCGAGATGATCTTGTATTCGGTAAGCGCCTGGCGCGTGCCGCTCATCCACCAGAAGGCGAATGCGAGGATAGCGACCAGGATCAGGGTGACAATGCCAACAGCAAGGGCGTGAGCGCGGTTTTCCATAGATTATTCAATCCTTTCCAATCGGACACGAACGCCCTGGAAAAAGTTTTGCACAAAGGGATGGTCGATATTGCCAAGCTCGCGCAGGCCGCAATTGGCGACGATGCGCTTGTCGGCGAGGACGGCGACCTTGTCGGTCAGCGATACCAGGGTGTCGAGGTCGTGGGTGACGAAAATGACCGTCAGGCCCAGAGCGTGCTTGATGCTCTTGATCAGTTCCACGAATTTCTCGCTGCGGTCCGGGTCCAGCCCTGCGGTCGGTTCGTCCAGCAGCAACAGTTCCGGTTCCAATGCCAGCGCGCGCGCCAAGGCCACGCGCTTGATCATGCCGCCGGAGAGTTGGGATGGCAGCCTGGAGCCTGTGTCCGGCTCCATTTCCACCAGCGAAAGCTTGTGCAGTACGAGCTGGTGGATGGTGGCCTCGTCGAACTGCTTGAGCTCGCGCAATGGAAAGGCGATGTTGTCGAACACGCTCAAGGCGGAAAACAGGGCGCCCTGCTGGAACAGCATGCCCAGGCGGTTCATCAGGCGCTGCTGCGGCACGCGACTCATTTCGTGCAGGTTCTTGCCGAAGAGCAGCACCTCGCCCTTGGTCGGGCGCGTCAGGCCCACGATGTGCCGCAGCAGGGTGGTCTTGCCGCTGCCTGAGCCGCCCACCAGGGAGACGATTTCGCCCGCGTTGATGGTCAGGTCGAGGTCCTGGTGCACCACATTGCTGCCGAATACGGTCCAGACCTTCTTGATTTCGCAGATCGGGCGTGTCTGTTTTTCTTGTTCTGCCATGGATGCTTATACCCCGATGCCGCTGGTCAGGATGGCAAACGCGGCATCGATGAGGATGACGCAGGTGATCGCGGTGACGACCGAGCTTGTGGTGCTGCGGCTGAGGCTTTCGGTATTCGGCTTGATGCGCAGGCCGAAGTGGCAGGCCATCACGGCGACAATGAAGCCGAACATGACGCCCTTGACCAGGCTCAGGGTGATGTTGACCGGCTGCACCACGGCGGCCAGGTAGTCGAAAAAGAAGCGGAACCCGAGGCCCAGCTCCATGTTGGCGGAGAGCGCGCCGCCAAACAGCGCCCAGCATGAAGTCCATATCACCAGGAACGGCGCGATGACAGTGAGCCCTAACACCTTGGGCAGCACCACGCGCAGGATGCGCGAAATGCCCATGGTGGCAAGCGCGTCGATTTCCTCCGTAACGCGCATGACGCCGATCTGGGCTGCCATGGAGGACCCCGAGCGCCCCGCGATCAACACTGCCATCAAGATAGGCCCCAGCTCCCGGATGATGGCCAGCCCGAGGATATTGACGATGAAGATGTCTGCGCCGAAGGTGCGTAGCTGGGTCGCCATGAGATAGCTCATGGCAATCCCGATCATGAAGCCGAGCAACGCGGTGACGGGCAAGGCGGTGACGCCGCTTTTGTAGATGTTGGCGCTGAATTCGCGCCACGGGAAATCCTGCGGGCGGCGCAACAGGTAGCCCAGCTCGAGTACCAGCAGTCCGATGAGCTTGACGAAGTCGACGACATGGCTGGTGATGAAAATGGTCAGCTTGCCGAAGCCGGCGACCAGTTTCAGCCAGTCGAAGCGCGGCGGTTTTTCAACGGCTTTGGCCTCGATGGAAGCCAGCGTGTCGAACAGCGCGGCTTGCTCGTCAGTGAGCGCTACCTTATCTTCCAGCTTGCCGTGCCAGCCGTTCCACAGCACGGCCGCGCCGGCGGTATCCAGTTGCTCCACCTGGGTCAGGTCCCATTGCGCCTTGGCGTCGGAAAAATACGGTTTGAGCGCTCGGCGCAGCTGGGCGAAATCATTCTCCAGGGCGCGCAAGGACCATTGTCCATTGAGGACAATGCGCTTTGCGCCTTGGGCATCCTGCTCTACCTGAAAACTTGCTGCCGCCATGAGCTTCCTTCGGTGATAGGGCGCCAGTCATGCACGGCTGGCGCCGCAGGACTGGCATTGCACCGGCAGCCGAAGCTGCCGGTGCGCTCTTTATAACATGGGTGATGGCAGATTAGACCCTGCCATTTATATTTTGCCGTCCAGGCCCATCTGGAAATACTTGTGCACGATCTTCTCCTGGTTCTCCAGCAGCCAGTCGATGTCCGGCTTGTTGCTCATCGCCTTGTGGATGGCGTTGGCGGTGGCCTTGCGGTGGATGTCGAACAGGATCTTGTGGTCCAGGTTGTCTTGTTCCACCACGATCGGGTTGAGCCAGACCGAGACGATGATGCCGAGGTCGTTGGCCTTTTCCTTGGGGATATCGCCGTTGCGCACGGCATCCAGCACGCCGTTGGCGATCGCGGCCTGCACGGTGCCCATGAGGATGTTGGTATAGCGCTCGTTCTTGACGGTGACCTTGCTCACCATGATGGTGGCGGGGCGCACCATGATGTCGGTATTGAGGATGGCAAGCACGCGCGAGTGGCCCTTGACCTGGTCGCCGAGCAGCGTGCCGAAGGCCGTGCCCATGGGGCCGTCCATTTCCCCGATGATCACTTCAGGCTCGGCTGCCGTGCCCGGAGGGCCTCCCGCTACCAGGGCTTCGCCGACGCGCATGAAAATCTTGTCACTCATTGTTTCTCCTTGCTGATGGATTAGATAACGAAAATAATGGATGAGCTACTTTTAACCGAAATCCGGCGTAATTGCAAAAATGCCGGCCGACCACTCAATGACAACAGCGGCAGGCTATAATTTCCCGGCTTACCATTTTTAAAGGCAAAACTCATGAAAAGTTATCGTAAAGAGCTATGGTTCAATGCGCCTTCGCGTGTGGCCTTCATTAACATCACGCACGAAGTGGAAGCCTGTTTGCGCGAGAGCGGCGTAAGGGAGGGGCTGGTGTTGGTCAACGCCATGCATATCACGGCCAGCGTCTTTATCAACGATGACGAGTCCGGCCTGCACCATGACTACCGCGAATGGCTCGAGCGCCTGGCGCCGCATGAGCCCATCCGCAACTACCGCCACAACGATACCGGCGAGGACAATGCCGACGCGCACATGAAGCGCCAGGTGATGGGGCGCGAGGTCGTGGTTGCGGTAACCGACGGGCAATTGGATTTCGGGCCTTGGGAACAGATTTTCTACGGCGAGTTCGACGGCCGCCGCAACAAGCGCGTGCTGGTAAAGGTCATCGGCGAATAGACATTGAGGCAGCGCGTACTGCTGATTGTGGCCCACCCCATGCTGGAGGGCTCGCGGGTCAACCGGGCCTTGCTGGATGCCGCCCAGGGCTGCGAGGGAGTCCAGGTGCATGACCTCTACGCCCGCTACCCGGAGCAGATGATCGATGTGCCGCACGAGCAGGCATTGGTCGATGCGCACGACATCCTGGTGTTCCAGCATCCCATGCACTGGTATTCGTGCCCGGCATTGCTCAAGAGCTGGCTGGACTCCGTGCTGAGTTACGGCTGGGCGTATGGCGACAATGCCACCAAGCTGACAGGAAAGGCCTGGGTGCAGGCGGTTTCCACCGGCGGCTCGGAAAGCGTCTACCAGCGGCGCGGATACAATTGTTTTTCCGTCGCCGAGCTGTTGCGGCCGTTCGAGCAGACGGCGCGGCTATGCAACATGCGCTACCTGCAGCCTTTCCTCACCCAGGCGGCAGATACCTTGAGCGACGAAGCCCTGCGTGAGCAGGCGGCTAGTTATGCTGTATGGCTGGACCAACTGGCCGAGGGCAAATGGCCGCCGCAGGTCGACAGCCTGCAGGCGGAGGAGGCGCAATATCTGGCGCCCGCCAGCACGGAAGAGGCATCCTGATGGCGGAAGCGCATATCCCATCCCTGTTGCTGGAAAGCGCCATCTACCTTGGCGCCGCCGTGTTGGCTGTGCCTATTTTCCGGCGGATCGGGCTCGGCTCGGTGCTGGGCTACCTGTTTGCCGGCATCGTGATCGGGCCGTGGGGGCTGGGCCTGGTGGCGGATACCGACACCGTCATGCATTTCTCCGAGTTCGGCGTGGTCATGATGCTGTTCCTGATCGGGCTGGAGATCGAGCCCGACAAACTGATGTCATTGCGGCTGCCTATCTTTGGCATGGGCGGCTTGCAGGTGGCGCTGACTGCGGCGCTGGTCTATGGCGCCGGCGTTGCCGTCGGACTGGATTGGCGCTTGTCGCTGGTGGTCGGCATGGGCGTGGCGATGTCCTCGACGGCGATCGCCATGCAGATACTGGCGGAGCAGGGCGCGTTGAACCGCCCGTCGGGCCGCTCCGCGTTCTCGGTGCTGCTGTTCCAGGACCTGGCGGTGATCCCCATCATGATCCTGCTGCTGGTGATTGCGCCGGGAGCGCATACCGCCCACGGCGTGCACATGGACTGGCTGGCCATCCTCAAGGCGGTGTCGCTGGTGGTGTTGCTGGTACTCGGTGGGCAATACCTGTTGCGGCCGGTATTGCGCTATATCGCCAACACCGGCCTGCGCGAGATATTCATTGCGTTCGCCTTGTTCCTCATCATCGGCGTCTCCATCCTCATGACACTGGTCGGCCTGTCCATGGCGCTGGGCGCTTTCATCGCGGGCGTGCTGCTCGCGGATTCCGAATACCGGCAGGAGCTTGAGCTCGACATCGAGCCGTTCAAGGGCTTGCTGCTGGGGCTGTTCTTTATTTCGGTGGGGATGTCGGTCAACCTCGACCTGGTATTGCAGCAGCCGGGATTGATCGTCGGGCTGGCGCTGGCGTTCGTCCTGTTCAAGCTGGTGTTCCTGTTCGGCCTTGCCAAGGCGTTCCGCCTCGATAACGCCGGCGGGCTCATGTTTGCGGTGACTTTGTCGCAGGTGGGCGAGTTTGCGTTTGTCATTTTCAGCGCCGCGCTCGATGCCAAGGTGATCAGCTACGAGCATAGCGCGCTGCTCAATTCGGTCGTCGCATTGTCGATGGTGACCACGCCCCTGCTGTTGCTGGGCTTTCACGGCGTTTACCGCCGCAGGCTGCAGCAACGGCGCAAGAGCGGACGGCACGACGAGTTCGAGGAGGCGCGCCCCGTGATCGTGGCCGGCTTCGGGCGCGTGGGGCAGATCATCACCCGCCTGCTGACTAGCGTGGGCGTCGTGCCTACCGTGATCGAGCATGACCCCAACCAGATCGAGCTCATGCGCAGCTTCGGCTACCATGCCTATTACGGAGACATCACGCGGCCGGATGTGCTGCGCGCGGCGGGCATTGCGCGTGCCAGGCTATTGATCCTGGCGATAGACGACGCTGAGGAGGCGTTGGAGACGGCGCGCTACGTGCGCGAGCATTATCCGGATGTGAAAATTCTTGCACGGGCTCGCAACCGCACCTATGTGTTCGACTACATGGATATGGGCATAGACTGCGTGCGCGAGACATTCCTCAGCGCGGTGCATCTGGGAGAGAAGGCGCTGCGTGAAATGGGCTACTCCCCGTTCCATGCCTACAGCACCGCGTGGAAGTTCAGGCAGAACGACGAGAAAATGATGCATGACCTGCACCCCATCCATACCGATATGCAGAAAGTGATGTCCTACAGCGTGCGCACGCGGCAGGATTTGCAGCGCACCCTGTCGCGCGAGATGGAAGAGGCGGTTGCCGGCCTCAACCACAATGCCTGGGAAGGGCGCCCCGAGGCTGGCGCGCCCAAGGACCAGGAATAAGGTTTCCTCAACTGGCGCAAAGGCGCTGGCAGCCTAGCTCTGGATATAGCTTTCCAGTTGCTTGATCAGGAATTCCTGGTAGGCGATGGTTTCCTTCACCAGGTCGCCGATCGAGAGCAGGCCGACCAGCTTGTCGTCCTCCAATACCGGCAGGTGGCGGATGCGCTTTCCCGACATCAGGTTCATGCAGTGTTCCACCGTGTCTTCAGGGCTGACGGTGATCAATTGCACCGACATGATGTCGCCTACGGTGGTGGTCTTGGAGGTCTTGCCCTTGATGACCACTTCGCGCGCGTAGTCGCGCTCGGAAAAGATACCCACCATTTTGTCGCGCTGCATCACCACCAGCGCGCCGATATGGTGCTCGGCCATGAGCAGCAAGGCGTCATAAACCAGGCTCTCCGGCGCGACGGAATAGATGGTGCTGCCTTTGGTTTCCAGAACTTGCCTCACGGTTTTCATGTTGGCTCCTCCTTCGTTTTCTTATTGGCGTAAGCTCAATATACACCTTAATGATAATAAGGTTAAACGCCCGCGCAAGAGCCTGTTGTCATGTCAAATCTGGGAAGGGCATGAATAGGGCGGTTGACATAATTAGCTAGCTAATTATAATTCGACTAACTATGTTGCAGCTCAGAGATCTTCCAAGCAAGGCAGTCCTGGACAAGTTTTCCGCACGCTATCCGGAAGCGGATGTCAGCGCGGTGTCGTCCTTCCTGCACTTGCTGCGCGTCGCAAGCGATCTTTCGCTTGCGCTGGATGCATGCCTGAGCCAACATGGCCTGCTGCAGGGGCGCTGGTGGGTGCTGATCCTGCTCATGCGGGAGGAGCACGGCATTTCATTGCCTTCCGTACTGGCGGAGAAGGCCGGCGTCAGCCGCGCCACGATGACGGGCCTGATCGACGGCCTGGAGCGCGATGGCCTAGTGGAACGCATCTTCGACAAGGATGACCGCAGGCGGGTGTCGATCCGCCTGACTGCCGCGGGGCAGGAAAAGCTCGACCAGGTGATGCCGGACTATTACACGCGCTTGCGTCAGTGCATGGCAGGGGTGAGCGAAGAGGAGCGGGATTTATTTAACGGCATCTTGGTCAAGCTCAATGCAGGCATCACGGCTTTTGATGCATCCGGCAACCGCCACCCGGGCACATGACGGCAGTCGTTGAAGCAAAGCCTATATTCAATATCAATTAACAAGAGGAGCAATATCATGAAGATCAGCAAGGTCGTTGTCGCTATCGTGTTACTGGCTTTGGTGGCGGTCGCCGCTGTCGCCGTCTACAAATGCAATGCCAAGCCGAACGAGGACGAGGCCAAGGCCATCGTCAGCAAGCTCAACAGCGCATGGGATGCCGCGTTTGCCGAGGCTTCCGCCGGTACGCTCGCATCCTATTACGACGCCAATGGCAGCTTGCTGCCTGCCGGTGGTGAGCAAGTGACCGGCAGCAAGGCGATTGCTGATTTCTGGTCCGGGCTGTTCGCCAAGGGCTTTGCCGATCACCAGATCACCACCGTGGAAACCGGCATCGTCGGCAACACCATCTACCAGCGCGGCAAGTGGAGCGCAGTGCTCAAGAGCGCGGACAGCGAACCGCAGCAATTCAGCGGCAACCTGCATATTCTCTACAAGAAGCAGGATGACGGCAGCTGGAAGATCCTGACCCATACCTGGAATTAATTTCTCACCACTATTAAGGAACCAAGATGTCGAATTCAGATTTCAAGGCCACCGCCCAACAACTCAACCAGGCCTGGGATGCCGCCTTCAATGCTAAAGACCACGCACTGGTCGCCTCTTTCTACGACGATGCCGCCACGGTCCTGCCCGCCGGTGCATCCCAGATCAGCGGCAAGGAAGCGCTGTTGAGTTTCTGGAAGACCTCGATCGCGCAAGGCATCATCGACCACAAGCTGGAGCTGATCGATGCGCAATCCGACGGCAACCTCGCCTTCCAGCGCGGCCATTGGAGTGCCGCCGCGATTGACGCGCAAGGCAACCGCCAGAGCTTCAACGGCAACGTGCACCTGTTGTACAAGAAGCAGGCCGACGGCAACTGGAAGCTGTTGAGCCATATCTGGAACTAGAGCCGCCACGAAACCTGCTGGCGTTTGGCCCTGCCTTGCCGTAGCACACGTATTGCCTGCGGCAGGGCGGCTGGCCAATACCGCTTCGCTGAGTTTTGCCAGTTGCTCTTAAAATCTGTTAACTAAGGCCCTGGGCCAGGAATCGACATGAAAGCGGGAACCTCGACCACGTTGCGCGCCTTTGCAGCCTTGCTGCTGCTGGCGATGCTATGGGGTTACAACTGGGTAGTGATGAAGCATGCGCTGGATTATGCCGGCGCGTTCCAGTTCGGCGCGATGCGGACGTTTTACGGCGCTGTCTGCCTGTTTGCGTTGCTGGTGCTGATGCGCAAGCCGCTCAAGCCGCGCGAAGTGCCGACGTTGATCTGGCTCGGGGTGCTGCAGACCTGCGGCTTTACCGGCCTCATCATCTGGGCCCTGGTCGAGGGCGGCGCCGGCAAGACCGCGGTGCTGACCTACACCATGCCGTTCTGGGTGATGGTGCTGGCCTGGCCGCTGCTGGGCGAGAAAATCCGCGGCATCCAATGGCTGGCGGCATTGTTTTCCGTGATGGGCCTGCTGTTCATCCTTGATCCGCTGCACCTGGGCTCTGACCTGTTCAGCATGTCGCTGGCGATATTGGGCGGCGTGTTCTGGGCGGTTTCCGTGATCGTCGCCAAAAAGCTGCACCAGCGCGTTCCCGATCTCGACCTCATGTCGCTGACCGCATGGCAAATGCTGTTCGGCTCGCTGCCGCTGGTGGCCGTCGCCTTCATCGTGCCCGCGCCGCCGATAAACTGGAGCGTCAATTTCATCGGTGCCGTCCTGTTCAACGCCGTGTTATGCAATGCGCTGGCCTGGCTGCTCTGGCTCTATGCCCTGCAGCACCTGCCCGCAGGCATCGCCAGCATGACCTCCCTGCTCGCCCCCGTAATCGGCGTGCTTGCCGCCTGGCTGCAGCTTGGTGAACAGCCGAGCCAGGGGGAAGTCATCGGCATGGCGCTGATCGGGGTTTCCTTGCTGATCATTTCATTGCACAGCATGAAGCGGCATGAAGAAGTCGACCCGGCAATGGGTCAGGACTGAGCGGCATATCAAGCGGACAGTACGGATGTCATTTTGACGGGATGCATCCGTTTTGATGCTGATCCAACATAGAAATCGCTATTCACGCATGCATATTTTCGCTTAGCCCTATATGGTAAAATTCGCGAGGTTTTTTGCACAATTCGCAATCAAAGGATTTTACAAATGGCAGGGCATTCCAAATGGGCCAACATCCAGCACCGCAAAGGTCGCCAGGATGCCAAACGTGGCAAGATATTCACCAAGCTGATCAAGGAAATCACCGTCTCTGCCCGCATGGGCGGTGGCGATATCAATTTCAATCCGCGCCTGCGCGCCGCCGTGGCGGAAGCCAAGGAGCAGAACATGCCCGCGGACAATATCACCCGCGCGATCAAGCGCGGTACGGGCGAGCTTGAGGGCGTCAATTACGAGGAAATCCGCTACGAAGGCTACGGCATCAACGGCGCCGCCATCATCATCGACTGCCTGACCGACAACAAGCAGCGCGCCGTGGCCGATGTGCGCCATGCGCTGAGCAAGAACGGCGGCAACCTGGGGACGGACGGTTCCGTTTCCTTCATGTTCAAGCACTGCGGCGTACTGGTGTTCGAACCGGGCACCAGCGAAGATCAAGTCATGGAAGCGGCACTGGAAGCCGGCGCGGAAGATGTCATTACCGACGAGGACGGCAGTATCGAAGTGATCACCGCGCCGGGCGATTTCACTGCGGTGAAGGAAGCGCTGGAGGCGGCGGGCCTGAAGCCGGTATTGGCGGAAGTGACCATGAAACCAGATAACGAAACCGTGTTCAGCGGCGACGAGGGAGCCAAGATGCAGAAACTGCTGGACGCGCTGGAAGACCTCGATGACGTGCAGGAAGTCTATACCACCGCAGTGATCGAGGAGTAATGACCGTACGCATCCTCGGCATCGATCCCGGCCTGCGCTTGACAGGCTTCGGCGTGATCGAGAAGGCGGGCGAGAAGCTCGCCTACGTGGCGAGCGGCACCATCAAGACCACGACCGGCAAGGGCAGCGAAATCGAGGATTTACCGACGCGCCTCAAGATCATCCTGGACGGCCTGGCGGAAGTGATTGCGACCTACCAGCCGCAGCAATCGGCGATCGAAAAGGTATTCGTGAACGTCAACCCGCAATCCACCTTGTTGCTCGGGCAAGCCAGGGGTGCGGCAATCAGCGCCCTGGTGCTGAACCACCTCACGGTGGCGGAATACACCGCCTTGCAAGTCAAGCAGTCGGTAGTGGGGAACGGCCACGCGGCCAAGGACCAGGTGCAGGAAATGGTGAAGCGCCTGCTCAACCTGCCCGCGGTCCCGAGGCCGGATTCGGCAGATGCGCTGGCTTGCGCGATTTGCCACGCGCATGGCGGGCAGGGCTTGGGTAAACTGGCAACGGCAGGATTCAGGGTAAAGGGCGGCAGGTTGATATGATTGCAAGATTGAGCGGTATCCTCGTCGAGAAAACGCCACCCCAGGTGGTGATCGACTGCAACGGCGTGGGCTATGAGTGCGAAGTGCCCATGAGCACTTTCTACAACCTGCCTGCCACCGGCGAAAAGGTGGTGCTGCTTACCCAGTTCATCGTGCGCGAAGACGCACAATTGCTGTACGGCTTCGGCAGCGACCAAGAGCGCGCCACCTTCCGCCAATTGCTGAAAGTAAATGGCATAGGCGCAAAGTCAGCGCTCGCTATCCTGAGCGGGCTGTCGGTGGACGACCTGGCCCAGGCAGTAGCCTTACAGGAAACTGGTTTGCTGACCAAGGTGCCTGGCATAGGCAAGAAAACCGCCGAGCGCCTCCTGCTCGAGCTCAAGGACAAGTTCTCCATCGATGGCGGCACGGCGTTGGCCGGCGGCAGCCAAGTCAAGTCGGCCAGCGGCGACGTGCTTAATGCCCTGCTGGCGCTGGGCTACAACGAGCGCGAGGCCCTAGCTGCGGTCAAGCAATTGCCAGCCGATATTGCGGTCGCCGAAGGTATCAAGCTCTCACTCAAGTCGCTCTCTAAAACATAAAGCTAAAATACCTCAGCAGTTTTTAGGGCGAGCGCAGCGATGCCAAGTATGCTTTTGACGTTGTTCCCCGTCTGGCTGCGCTACTCGGCGCAGCCAGACGGGAGGTAAAGCCAACCCTTGGCATCGCTGCGCTCGCCCTTGTTGAATGAGTGTGAGGATGGTTCAGGAATAAAAATGCCTGGCGATAGTTGCCAGGCATTCAAGTCGCTCAACGGGGAGCAAACCGTCGATGCGCTATCAGGCTTTGCTGTAACGGTTTACCGATTTTTCCAGACCAAGGTGTTCCCGCAAAGTACGTCCCTGGTATTGCCTACGAAAAATGCCGCGCCGCTGCAGTTCCGGCACCACCAGTTCCGTGAAGTCGCGCAGGCCTCCCGGCAGCCAGGGCGCCATGACGTTGAAGCCGTCAGCGCCTCCTTGCTCGAACCATTCCTGGATATTGTCGGCAACCGTTTCCGGGGTGCCGACGACGGTCAGGTGGCCGCGCCCGCCTGCAATGCGCAGGTAAAGTTGGCGGATGGTCAGGTTCTCTCCCTGGGCGAGTTCGGTGAGCAGTTTCTGCCGGCTTTGCTGGCCGTTGTCGGTCAGTGGCAATGCCGGAAGCGGGCCATCCACAGGGTAGCCGGACAGGTCGAAATTGCCGATCATGCGTCCGAGCAACGCCAGGCCGGATTCGGGGTCCACAAGTTCCTGCAGCTTGTTGAACTTGGCTTCGGCTTCTGCCTGGGTCTTGCCCACGATGCTGAAGATGCCGGGCATGATCTTGAGGCTGTCGGGCTGCCTGCCGTATTTTGCCATACGCCCTTTCAGGTCTTGATAGAAAGCCTGGGCCGAAGCCAGCGTGGGGTGGGCAGTAAACACCACTTCCGCCGTTTCCGCCGCCAGCTCCCTTCCTGTCTCGGAGCCGCCCGCCTGCACGATGACAGGCCTTCCCTGCGGGCTGGGCGGCACATTCAACGGGCCGGCGACATCGAAGTGCGGGCCATGATGATCAAGGGCGTGCAGCTTGCTGCGGTCGAACCAGACGCCTTTCTCTTTGTCGTTGAGGAACGCGTCCTCTTCCCAGCTATCCCAAAGCCCGGTAACCACCTCATAGAACTCCCGTGCCCTGGCATAGCGCTCGGCATGGGAAACATGCTGCGGCAGGCCGAAGTTGGCCGATTCCGATGCATTGTCCGAGGTGACCAGGTTCCAGCCGCTGCGCCCGCGGGAAATCTGGTCGAGGGAGGCGAATTTCCTGGCGATATGGTAGGGCTCGTTATACGTCGTGGTGGCGGTGCCGATCAGGCCGATGCGGCTGGTCACCGCTGCCAGCGCGCTCAGCAATGTCAGCGGTTCCAGTCCTGCGGGGCCTGCCGCGGCGGTTACGGCATCGGCAAAGAACACCGCATCGAAATGCGCTGCCTCCGCCAGAAGTGCCGCTTCCTTGTAGACGGCAAACGGGTCGTCATCCAGCACATTGTCCGGGTAGCGCCATCCTGCGACATGGTGACCATTGCGGATGAGGAACGCGCCCAGGCTGAGTTGACGGGGTTGGCTCATGATTAGAAGTCCTTTCTGACCTGGATGCCGAAATAGCGGGCATCGTCGCGAGGGACGTAGCGCAGCGTATAGGTCGAGTTGGCATTGCTGACTAGGTTGCTCGCATAGGAGCGGTCCAGCAGGTTGCGGCCTACCAGCGCGAAGCGCCATCCGTCCTGGGTGGACAGTGCCACGCTGGCGTTCCAGATGCCGTAGGCTTCCTGGATCGTATCCTTGGTTTGGGTGAGGCTGTATTGCTGCTTGCTTTGCCAGGTATAGTCGGTGCCAATATCGATCACGTAGCCGCCATTCAACGGAATTGCATAGTTGGCACGGGCGACTGATTTGAACTCAGGGGAGAACGGCAGCGGTTTTCCATTCACTGCGCAAGAGGCCGCGGCATTGGCAGGGCAATTGAATTGGTCGATTCTTGCATCGACGTAGGCCAAGGAGCCTGCAAGCGTCAGCCTGGAAGTCGGCTTGGCGGTGGCGTCGAACTCAATGCCGCGGGTAGAGACATCGCCGGCGTTGACCAGCCGCGTCACCACGGTGCCGCTGACGACGTCAAAGAAATTCGCCTGGTAGTTCTTGTACTTGGTGTAGAACGCCGCTACGTTGAAAATCAGGCGATTGTCCAGATAAGCTGATTTGAGACCCAGCTCAAAAGAGCTGGATGTCTCCGGGTCGAGCGGCAACGTGTCGCCATTGGCCTGGTTCATGTTGAAGAATACATTGTAGGCAGGCCCCTTGTATCCACGCGAATACGTGAAGTAGGTGGTGATATCGCTGCTCAGGTCGTACTGCAGTCCCAGGCGCCCGGAATATGCATTCTCCGAAGTGTCTCCTTTGCGTAGCGGCTGGCTGACTTGCACCCCGGGGCCTGTGACAGGAGAGTTGCGGACGTGGTCGAATGACAGTTCGTCGTGCGTCCAGCGCAGGCCGGCAATCCCGCGGAAATCCGAGGTGAAGTTCAGTGTGCTTTCGCCGAACAGGGCCACGCTGTCGCTGTCGATGCTGTAGTCGGCGCGACCGATGAAATTGGTGCCGGCATTGTCTGTGCCGCTACGCTGGTACGTTTCGTCGGTCTTGCCTTTGAGGTAGTAAATACCTGCCACATATTCCAGGAATCGGTCCTTGGGGGAGGCGATGCGGATTTCCTGCGAGAACTGCTTCGAATCTACAGTGCCCCGGTCGCGGGTGGCAGGATAATCTCCGGTAATCCTGAGCGGATCGTAGTTGTTACCGATTTGCGACGTGGACGTGTTTTGCGTGTTGTCCCAGGTCCGGAATGCGGTGATGGACGTCAATGTGTAATCGTTGAAGCGCCAATCGACCTGTGCGGAAACCCCTTGGTTGGTATCGGTGACTTCGCTCTTGCCATCAGTATAAACCCTGCGGTTGCCTTTGCTTACATTGACGGGGCTGATGCCTTGGTTGAATGCGGCGTTGCTGGAGCTGTAAGGCACGCCGCTGGCGCCTGGGACGCTGTTGGTGCCATGCGTGTAGTCGGCGATCAGGGTGATGTCGAGGTCCTCGTTCGGCGTCAGCAGGAACTTGGCGCGGGCGCCTTCGCGCTCATAGCCGTTGAGATTGCCGCCGATCACGTTTTTCACATTGCCGTCGTAGTCGGCCCATAGGCCGTTGATGGAGGCATACAGCAGATCAGGCACCAGCGTGCCGGAGAGCCCGAAGCGGATGCGCTTTTCCCCGCCTTCATAGTAGGAGGTGTCGACATAGGCATGCGGGTCGGCGCTGGGTTCGCGCGTCACCACGTTGATTACGCCGGCTGAGGCGTTCTTGCCGAACAGCGTGCCCTGCGGACCGCGCAAGACCTCGATGCGCTCCACGTCCAGCAGGTCCAGCGTGGCCTGGCCCGGACGGGCATAGACCACGCCGTCGATCACGGTGGAGACGGTAGGCTCGATGCCGGGCGAGGTAGAAATGGTGCCCACGCCGCGGATCAGGATGGAGGAGTCCTTGTTGCCGCCCTGCTGACGGAAGGTCAGGCTGGGTACCTCGTTGGCGATGGTCTGGATGCTGTTGAGGTTGGATTGCTCCAGTTTGCGGCCGTCCAGCACGGATACGGCGACGGGAATGGATTGCAGGCTGGCTTCGCGCCGGGTGGCGGTGACGGTGACCGTGCCGAGCGCAGGCTGCGCCTCCTGATCGGCCGAGGTCTGCTTGCTTTCCGCTGCGGAGGTTTCTTCGGCGGCAAATATTGTCGGGATGCCGCCGGACAGTAATGCGGAAGCGAGCGCCAGGCTGATGCCCCGGCGCCGGAACTGTTGCAATTGAGTGTGGTGTGGTTTCATGCAGATTCCCCTAATGTAGTCGTAAAAATGATGTAGTCAGCCTGATACCCGTTGTCGGGAAACCAGGGGAATGGAAAGACATGCTTCATCCCTTGATGCCTCCTGTGGTGAGCCCGCTGATGACGCGTTCCTGGAACAGGATGATGAGGATGGCGAGCGGCACGATGGCGACCACCAGTGCGGCGGAGATCACCGGCCATGGAAAGGTGAACTCCCCTTGGTAGAGCAGGATGCCGACCGGCAGGGTGCGGCTGCCCGGCGCGGCATTCAGGGCCAGCGCCAGCAGGAACTCGTCCCAGGCATTGACGAAAGCCAGGATGCCGGCCGTGAACACGCCGGGGGCGGACAATGGCAGCACGATGCGGTAGAGCGCCTGCAGCCTGGTGCAACCGTCCAGCATCGCGGCGTTCTCGATGTCCTTGGGCACCTGCTGGAAAAAGCTCGCGAGCACGAGCGTGCATACCGGCAGGCTTTGCACGGCGTAAGGCAGCACCAGTGCGCCGTAGGTGTTGATCAAGCCCAGCCCGCGCATGATCTCGAACAGGGGCACCAGCAATGTCGCCGGCGGGAACATGGCGATCGCGACCAGTACCGTGAGGATCAGGCCGCGGCGGCGCAGGCGCAGCCGGGTGAGCGCGTAGGCGGCCCCGGTGGCCGCGAACAAGGTCAGCAGGGTGGAAAGCAAGGCCACCGCGAAGCTGTTGCCCAGGAACAGCAGCAAGGGCTGGTCGCTGAACGCATGCACGTAATTGCCCAGGGTGGGGTGCTGCGGCCACCAGGTGATCGGGGTTTGCGCCAGCTCGGCATCGCGCTTGAACGAGGTCAGCAATATCCACAGGGCGGGGAAGAAACCGTTTGCCAGCAGCACGGCGGCAGCGATCCAGCGCAAGGGGAGCTTCAGCATTACAGCGCCCCCTTGTAGAGCTTGCGCAGATAGACCGAGCTGACGGCCATGGACAATAGGAACAGCAGCACCGCGAGGGCGGATCCGTAGCCGACATCCATGTATTCGATGGCCGTGGTGTTGATCAGGATGGACAAGGTCTCCGTATAGCGGGCCGGGCCTCCCTGCGTCATCGCATAGGGAATGTCGAAGGACTGCAGCGCGCTGATAGTGCGGAAGATCAGTGCGACCATCATGGCCGGCATCAGCAGCGGCAGGGTGACGTGACGGAACGACTGCCAACGGCTGGCGCCTTCCATCGCCGCGGCTTCGTACAGGCTGCGCGGGATGGTCTGCAGGCCTGCGAGCAGGATCAGCGCGACGAAGGAAGAGGTTTTCCAGATGGTGGCGACGCAGATCGCAAGAAAGCCCCATTGCGGTATCAGCAGGAAGGAGACCGGGGCAATGCCTGCACGTCGCAACAGGTCGTTGACTACGCCGTATTCCGTATTGAAGAACCACGCGAAAATCATGCCGGAAAATGCAAGCGGCAAGGCCCAAGGCAGCAGCAATGCCAGGCGCACGGGCCAGCGCCATTTCCATTCGCGGTTGGCGAGCAATGCCAGCCCGAGCCCGACGAGCAGCGCGCCGGGGACAGTGACCACGCACAAGGCAATCGTAAAGCGCACGGCGCGCCAGACATCCGGGTCGCGCAAAGCGTCGACATAGTTGGCAACGCCCACGAAAACCGGGCCGCTCTCGCTGAACAGGCTGATGGAATAGAGGCTGTCGTGGATGACTTTCGCTACCGGGTAGACCACGATCAGGGCGAGCAGTAGCGCCGCAGGCAGCAACAGCCAGAATGCTAGCGATGACTCACTGACGTCTCTAGGTTGGTCTCGCCGCTGGTTGAAAAATGCGTGCAGGCTCAACGCAATATCCTTTCCAGGCGGCGGCTGATGTCTTCCAGACCTTCCTCGGCCGTCAATGATCCGGCCAATACGGCCGAGGTCGAGATGCGCAGTACGTCCGACACCTGCGCATAGCGCGCGGTCAGCGGACGGGACTTGGCTCCCAGCAAGGCAGGTTTGGCATCCTTGAGCCATGGGATCACGGCCTGGACCTCCGCATCGTCGTAAAGCGAAAGGTATGGCGGCAGCAATGCGCCTTGCAAGGTAATAAAGCGCACGCTTTCAGGCGAGGCCAGGAAGCGCAGGAAATCCGCCGTTTGCGCCTTGTGGCGCGAATAGTTGGAGAGCGCCCACTGCCATCCCCCCAGGCAAGTAGCATGCTTGCCGCCTTGCACCGCCGGCATGCGGATGACGCCGACCTTGCCCTTGACGTGCGAGTCCGCGTCGTTCTGGAACACACCCCAGGCAAAGCCCCAGTTGACGGCGAAGATCGCATTGCCGGCCTTGAACGTGTTCACGGTGTCGCCGGTCTTGACCTCGGCCACATGACGGCGGATCACGTTCTTGTCGATCAGGCCTTGCCATAATCGCAGGCTGCGCAATGCTGCGGGTTTGTCCAATGCCAGCTTGCTGTTGCTGTCGAGAATGTCCTTGCCCTGGCTCCAGTAAGGCAGCAGGAAGCTGCATACCGTGCCTTCGATCGGTGCTCCCTGGATGGAAAGCCCTTGCAGCGCAGGATTGTTCTCCTGCTTCAGGATGGCCTGCGCGGCTTTTTCCAATTCCTGCCAAGTTTGCGGCGGCGCAATGCCGTGTTGCGCCAGCAGGTCCTTGCGGTAGTACATGAACATGGCATCTGTCACTGCGGGCAGGGTGTAGAGCCTGCCCTTGATCAGGTTGGTCTGGCGGTAGATGGGCAAGCCGTCAGCGAGCAGCGTTTGCTTTTCCTCGCCGAAATACGGGTCTAGCGGCGCGATCCAGCCAGCGGTGGCGAATTGGTAGGGATTGACGATATCCAGCATCAAGGCGTCAAAGCTGGGGTCGTGCGCATTGAGCAGGACGGAAAGGTATTTGCGCTGCAGCTCCGAGGTGGCCGCGCCGCTGCCGATTTCGATGCGGATGCCAGGATGGCTGGCTTCATAGCGGTCGGCAAGCGTACGGAACAGGTCGGGGCGTTGCGCCGCGCCGCCGATGAAGACGCGCAGCACCGTTTCCGCCTTCGCAGAGGCGGCAACGGCTACCAGCAGGATGAAGGCAATGAGCCGAAGTGCGCGCGGGAAGCTCATGCCGCTGGTTCCGCGTTGCCGGCTTGGCGAGTGGCAATGCGCGTGCCTTGCTCGCCGTCGAACCAGTGCAGGTTGGCATGCGCTACGTGGATTTGCAGTTGCTGTCCGGGGGGTACCGTCTGGTGGCCGGGCAGGCGTGCCTGCACCGAGTATTGCCCGAGGTTCGCAGTCAATTGTTCCAGCCGCAGCGTGGCAATGGTCTCCGCGCCCAGGGGCTCGATCAATTCGACTATGGCGTTGAGGCGCAGCGATGCCTGGCCGTTGAGGGAAGCGGCGTCAATATGGAAGTGCTCAGGGCGGATGCCCAGGGTGATCTGCTGTTCCGGCTCGATCTCCAGATGGTTGACGGGCACCGACTGCCCGGCAATAAAGGCGGATCGATAATCGGCAGACCATTGCAGCGGCAGGTCGAGCAGGTTCATTGGCGGGGAGCCCATGAAACCGGCCACGAAGGTGGTGGCGGGCGACTGGTAGATTTCTGCCGGCGTACCTAATTGCTCGATACGGCCGTGATTGATCACCGCGATGCGGTCGGCCAGCGTCATGGCTTCCACCTGGTCATGTGTGACGTAGATCATGGTCTTGCCGATGCGCTGGTGCAGGCGCTTGATCTCCATGCGCATTTCCGTGCGCAGTTTGGCGTCCAAGTTGGACAGCGGCTCGTCGAACAGGAACAGCTGGGCGTCGCGCACGAGCGCGCGACCGATCGCCACGCGTTGGCGCTGCCCGCCCGAAAGCGCGGCGGGCTTTCGCTGCAACAAGGGAGTCAGCTGCAAAAGATCCGCTGCGGCGTGTACTTTCTGCTGGATTTCCTGCTTGGGCGTGCCGCGGATGATGAGGCCAAACGCCAGGTTGTCGTAAACCGTCTTGTGCGGATAGAGCGCATAGTCCTGGAACACCAGCGCCATGTTGCGTTCGCGCGGCGGCAGGCGGTTGATGCTGCGGCCATCCAGGATCACTTGCCCTTCGTCGGCTTCTTCCAGGCCTGCCAGGATGCGCAGCAATGTCGACTTGCCGCAACCGGAAGGGCCGACCAGCACAATGAATTCCCCTGAGGCGATGTCCAGGTCGATCTCCTGGAGGATGCGCGTATGGGCGAACTGCTTGCCCAGGCGTTGCAGGCTAAGCTTTGCCATGGGTACTTGCCTGCATGAAAGCCGACTTCGATATATTCAGGCGAGACTTTTCCTGAATAAAATACAAATGTTTTGAAAATTTTGAAAACACTGATAATCTCAATGATGTTACCGGTAACATTCGAATGTTCGGGCAAGTGTTTGTATGTTGTCAAAGAATTAAAATGAAAATCAATATTTATAAAAGTTATATGTGGGTGGTTGCCGATGTCGGGTAAGCGCAAGGGACTGGGCAGGGCCACCGTGCATGACGTGGCGAAGCTGGCTGGCGTTTCATCGATTACCGTGTCGCGGTATTTCAAGCAGCCGGAACTCGTGTCCGAAGTGTTGCGGGGCCGCATCGCCAAGGCGGTGGCGGCGTTGGACTACCTGCCCAACCATGCTGCGGGCGGCCTGGCCTCGACCCGGGGCCGCATTGTGGCCATGGTGATTCCCAATATCTCGGGCCCCATCTTTGCCAACACCATCCAGAGCTTCAGCGATGAGCTGAACCGACATGGATACCAGCTGTTGCTGGCGTCGAGCTATTTCTCCATGGAAAAGGAGGAAAGCGCGGTGCGCGCCTTCCTCGGCTGGTCGCCGGCGGCGCTGGTGCTGACCAGCCAGTATCATTCCGAGGGAACCGAGAGGCTGATCGCCAAGGCCGCCATGCCGGTGGTGGAAACCTGGGACTACGTGCCGGAACGCAAGCCGGTGCAGGTGGGGTTTTCGCATGTGGAGGTTGGCCGGCAATCGGTGGAGTACCTGCATGACAAGGGATACAAGCGCATTGCCTATGTGCAGAACAGCCTGATAGGCGACTTGAGCGCGCTTGACCGCCGTGATGGCTATATTGCGCGCATGAACGAATACGGCCTGGAGCCCTGGGTGTTCGTCCCCACCCAGGCCGATCCGTTCGAGGCGGGCCGGCAGGCGGTCAATTCCCTGCTATTGCGCCAGCAGCCTGCCGAAGCCATTGTGTTTGCCAACGACAACCTGGCTGCGGGCGGCATGTTGGCTGGCCTGCGGGCCGGCAAGCGCTTTCCCGAGGATTGCGCCATTTTCGGCTTCGGCAATTACGCTTTTTCCGAAATGCTGCTGCCCAGTCTGACCACCATACGCCCTCCCGCGAGGGAGATCGGCGAGGTTGCCGCCTTGCGCGTATTGCAGGCATTGGGAGAAACGCCGGCGGATGGCCCGGTGCAGCACCTCAACCTGCTGGACTGTGAATTGATTGCGCGCGAGAGCGCTTAACAATGCGTTGTGAATTGAAGGAGCAGTGAATGACTTACCAGGCCGATGAACATCGTTATGAGCAGATGCAGTACCGCCGTTGCGGCAACAGCGGGCTCAAGCTGCCGTTGCTGTCGCTGGGCTTGTGGCACAACTTCGGCGATAACACCAATATCGCCGTGCAGCGCGACATGCTGCGCACCTCGTTCGACCTCGGCATTACCCATTTCGACCTCGCCAATAACTACGGCCCGCCGTACGGCAGTGCGGAAGCCAATTTCGGCCAGTTGCTCCGGCAGGATTTCCGCCCTTACCGCGACGAGCTGATCATTTCCACCAAGGCGGGATGGGATATGTGGCCGGGTCCCTACGGGCAGGGCGGCGGTTCGCGCAAATACCTGCTTGCGAGCCTGGACCAGAGCCTGCAGCGCATGGGGCTGGACTATGTGGATATCTTCTATTCGCACCGCTTCGATGCGGAAACGCCGCTGGATGAGACCATGGGCGCCCTCGCCAGCGCCGTGCAGCAGGGCAAGGCCCTCTATGTCGGCATTTCCTCCTACTCTCCCGCCAAGACGCTGGAAGCTTCCAGGCTGTTGCGGGAATGGAAGATCCCCTGCCTGATCCACCAGCCTTCCTACAACCTGCTCAACCGCTGGATAGAACGCGGCCTGCTCGACACCTTGCAGCAGGAGGGCATGGGTTGCATCACCTTTACCGCGCTGGCCCAGGGGCTGCTCTCGGACAAATACCTCAACGGCATTCCGCAGGAGGCGCGCATCAACCGCCCGGGCGGCAATTCCATCCCTCCTAGCCACTTGAGCGAGGAAAACCTCAAGCGCATTCATGGCCTCAACCGGATTGCATTGCAGCGCGGGCAAACGCTCGCGCAAATGGCGCTGGCCTGGGTGCTGCGCGACGAGCGCGTGACCTCCACCTTGATCGGGGCGAGCAACAGCCAGCAGATCCGCGAGAATGTCGCCGCCTTGCAGAACCTTGCCTTCGCGCCGGAAGAGCTGGCTGCGATAGACATCCTCGCCCAGGAGGGAGGCATCGACCTCTGGGCAGGTTCGTCCAGCGACTGGAAATAGCTGGTCTAGAGCCTGTTCACGATATTTTCATCGGGTACGCAAGGTTCCAACACGCGTCCGGTCAAGGCGCAGTTCGCAGGTGATGCTGATTGCCTAGCCAATGACTGCAACGCAGAACGGGCGCGTGTTGGAGCCTTGCCCATAGGGTTGTCGCGGCAGCGCAGCGGCCGGGACGTTGCAATTCCTCGGGTAATACCCCGGTGAAATCCACACGCTGAATGGTTTGCACCTTGCATCACTTGCCCTGCCGGGACAACGTACTTGATGAAAATATCGTGAACAGGCTCTTGGTAAGTCGCGGAAGGTTTTTACGTTTTTTGACTTGCAAGGTAGAGAACAATCGCAGGCTTTTCTGTATCATGCGCATATGCCGCTGCGCGCAGAAGCTGCGCAGCGTAGCCAAGCAGAATCCGACCTGATGATAGAAACCGACCGTTTAATCGCCCCATCCACCCAAGGCACGCAGGAAGAAGCGCTGGAGCGTGCCCTGCGTCCCAAGGTATTGGATGAATACGTAGGCCAGGAAAAGGCGCGCGGCCAGCTGGAAATCTTCATCAACGCCGCGCGCGGCCGTGCCGAGGCGCTGGACCACGTGTTGCTGTTCGGCCCGCCCGGCCTGGGCAAGACCACGCTGGCGCACATCATCGCCAAGGAGATGGGCGTCAACCTGCGCCAGACCTCGGGCCCGGTGCTGGAGCGCGCGGGCGACCTTGCGGCGCTGCTCACCAATCTCGAACCCAACGATGTCTTGTTCATCGACGAAATCCACCGGCTTTCCCCGGTCGTGGAGGAAATACTCTATCCGGCCATGGAGGATTACCGGCTCGACATCATGATCGGCGAAGGGCCTGCCGCGCGTTCGGTGCGCCTCGACCTGCCGCCTTTCACCCTGGTGGGGGCGACCACCAGGGCCGGCATGCTGACCAACCCTTTGCGCGACCGTTTCGGTATCGTTTCGCGCCTGGAGTTCTACACTGCAGACGAGCTGGCCCGCATCGTCCATCGTTCCGCCGGATTGCTGGAGGTTTCCATGCAGCAGGAAGGCGCACTGGAAATCGCTCGCCGCTCGCGCGGCACGCCGCGTATCGCCAACCGCCTGTTGCGCCGGGTGCGCGACTATGCCCAGGTGAAGTCCGACGGCGTCGTGAGTGCCGATATTGCCGATGCCGCTTTGAAAATGCTCGACGTGGACAAGCTCGGCTTCGATGTCATGGACCGTAAGCTTTTGCTCGCCGTGCTGGAGAAATTCGACGGCGGCCCGGTCGGACTGGATAATCTTGCCGCGGCAATCGGCGAGGAACGCGACACCATCGAGGACGTGCTCGAGCCGTACCTGATCCAGCAAGGCTACCTCATGCGCACCCCGCGCGGCCGCATCGCCACGCAGCAGGCTTACCAGCATTTCGGGCTCGCCACGCCCGGCAAGATCGGCACGGGAGAACTCTGGCAGCAATGAGTGCAAGTACGGAGTTCCGCTGGCCAGTAAGGGTTTACTACGAAGATACCGATAGCGGCGGCGTGGTCTATCACGCCAATTACCTCAAGTTCATGGAGCGTGCGCGCACCGAGTTCCTGCGCAGCCTGGGTTTCGGCCAGGCGGAACTAAGGGATGATCTCGGGGTCTTGTTCGTGGTGCGCAGCCTTGCGCTACAATACCGCCGTCCCGCACGCTTTGATGACGCGTTGGAAGTGGTGACGCGGCTCGAGGAGCTTGGGCGCAGCCTCATGAAATTCGAGCAGAAGATATACCGCGGCGAGCAATTGCTGACAGAGGCCACCGTGGATATCGTCTGCATCGATGCGGAACAGTTCAGGCCGGCCATCATCCCGCCTGCCGTGCGAAACCTGGTCAACCCTATATGATCAACCTTATGTGATCAACCCAATGGAGCTTGAATGAATCCTACTGAAGACATGTCGTTTATATCGCTGATCAGCGGCGCCAGCGTGCCGGTGCAGATCGTGATGGCATTGCTGCTGCTCACATCGCTGATCTCCTGGTGGTATATCTTCATCAAATTTTTCTCCATCCGCAGCGCAGACAACGAAGCCGAGGAGTTTGAGCGCGTATTCTGGAAGGGCGGCGACCTCAACCAGCTTTATGAAAGCGTGACGTCGGGGCGCCGCAACACGCAAGGCCTTGCCAGCATTTTCGAGGCCGGCTTCAAGGAGTATGCGCGCCTCAAGCGCCAACCCACCCTGGACGTCGGTGACGTGACCGAAGGCGCGCGCCGCGCCATGCGCGCCGCCTACAATCGCGAGATGGACGAGCTGGATTCCCACCTGCCTTTCCTGGCCTCGGTCGGCTCGGTGAGCCCTTACATCGGCTTGTTCGGTACCGTGTGGGGCATCATGAACGCATTCCGCGGCCTGGCCAACATGGCCCAGGCCACCCTTTCCCACGTCGCGCCCGGGATTGCCGAAGCGTTGGTCGCTACCGCGATCGGCCTGTTTGCCGCGATTCCCGCCGTGATTGCCTACAACCGCTTTACCGCCTCGGTCGACAGGCTGGCCGTGCGTTACGAAAGCTTTATCGAAGAATTCACCAATATCCTGCAACGCAAAGCATAAGGAGGCCGTGATGAGCCGTCGCAAATCCCGCCGCCTGATGAACCAGATCAACGTCGTGCCCTACATCGACGTTACGCTGGTGCTGCTGGTGATCTTCATGGTCACGGCGCCTATGACCAACCCCGGCATCGTCGAACTGCCACAGGTCGGGCAGACGCTCAAGCAGGCGGCCGCGCCTATCGTCATCACCGTCAAGGCGGATGGCCGCGCCGAAATCGAAAGCAAGGTCATGGAACGCGACCAGTTGCTGTTCGAGGTCAAGTCCCAGGTCGAGAAGGCGCCGGACCGCGCCATCGTGATCGCCGCCGACAAGAACGTGCAATACGACAAGGTGGTGACGCTGATGGACAGCCTCAAGCAGTACAAGGTCGGTCTTTTGCTTAAACCAGCCAATTGATGCATGAGAAAACGTCGAGCCAATCCTTATAAAGCGCGTGCCGCAGCACTTTCGCTGTTTGTGCATTTGCTGTTGCTGGCGCTACTGCTGGTGTCGTTCGAGTGGAAGACGCAGCAGCCGGTGATGGTGGCCCAGGTCGAGCTATGGGAAAACCTGCCCGCCGACAAGCCGGTGGCGAAACCGCCGCAGCCGCAACCTGTCCCCGAGCCGCCAAAACCCGAGCCTAAGCCGGAACCGCAGCCCGAACCCAAGCCTGAGCCAAAACCGGAACCCGCGCCTGAGCCGGAACCGCAGGCAGACATTCAGGTGAAGAAGGAGCCGGAAAAGCCCAAGCCGCCGAAACCGGAAAAAAAGCCCGAGCCGAAGAAGCCCGAAAAGAAACCTGAACCCAAGAAGCCCGAGCCGAAAAAACCGGAGCCCAAGAAAGAGGACAAGGTCAAGCTGGATGAATTGAAGAAGCTGCAGCAGGAACTGTTGGAAGAAAGCTCGCAGCCCGCGCCGGCGCAAAAACAAGGGCCGACACAATCGGGCGCCAATGTGGCCAACCAGGGCGAAATCGACAAGTACCTGAGCCAAATCCGCGACAAGATCAGGCGCAACGTGAATCGCCAGCTATGCGGTACAGGCAAGCCGGAGCTTGAGGTCGGTATCAGCCTGATGCCCACTGGCGAGGTGATAGGCATGCCGCGCATATTGAAGAGCAGCGGCCTGCCTGCGTGCGATGAAGCGATCGAAAGGGCGATCTTGCAGGCGCAGCCTTTGCCGGTGCCGGCGCAACCCGACCTGTTTTCGCGCTTCCGCGACCTCAGGCTCAAGTTCCGCCCCAACGAAGATTACTAGCAGCTGATTATCGGTTTGATCGGTAGGCAACAAGCCCCATAGCAAGTCTGTGGGCGAATTTGGTAGAATGTCCGCTGATCGATCGGGGAACTTTGCATTATTTTACTGCCCTAAACCCACATGAATAAATTACGCTTATTTCTCAGCCTCTTAGTTTCCTTCCTGCCATTCGGTGTGACGTCCGGTGCGCATGCCGCGCTGACCGTCGAAATTGTCGGTGGCGCCGCCCAGCAAATCCCGATTGCGGTCGTGCCCTTCGCCCAGCAGGGAACGATCCCCGGCCAGCAAGACACGATAGCCAACGTGATCAGCGCCGATTTGCGCCGCAGCGGCCTGTTCCGCGTGCTGGAAACCCGCGGCGTTGCCAACCAGCCTAGTGAACTCAGCCAGGTCAATTACCAGGACTGGGCCTCGATCCAGGCGCAGGCTTTGACCATAGGCAATATCGAGACGTTGCCCGGCAACCGCCTTAAAGTGTCTTTCCGCTTGCTGGACGTATACAAGCAGAACCAGCTGGTGGGCATGGAATACAACATCACCCCGGCCCAGTTGCGCCTGACCGCGCATAAGATCGCCGACGTGATCTACCAGAAGCTGACGGGCGAGCAGGGCGTCTTCGCTACCCGCATCGCCTATGTCAGCAAGTCTGGCGGCCGCTATGCATTGCAAGTGGCGGATTCCGACGGGTATAACCCGCAGACCGTCGTCTCTTCCGCAGAGCCGATCATTTCGCCGGTCTGGTCTCCTGACGGCACCAAGCTGGCGTATGTATCGTTCGAAAAGAAGAAGCCCATCGTCTATGTGCAATCCTTGGTATCCGGCCAGCGCACCGTATTGGCGAATTTCAAGGGCAACAACAGTGCGCCTTCATGGTCGCCCGACGGCAAGCGGCTGGCGATCGTGCTGACGCATGCGGCCAATTCCCAGATATACTCCATCAATGCCGATGGCACCGGTTTGCAGCAGTTGACGCGAACCACCGCGATCGATACCGAGCCGACATGGTCGCCGGATGGCCGCTATATCTATTTCACCTCCGATCGCGGCGGCAGCCCGCAAATCTACCGCATGGCCTCCAGCGGCGGCGATGCCAGCCGCATGACGTTCGAGGGCGGTTACGTGGTGAGTCCGCGCCTGTCGGCAGATGGCAAGTCTCTTGCTTACATCCGCCGTGACGGAGGCCAGTTCAAGGTCGCCCTGCAGGATTTGCAGAGCGGACAAGTGCAAGTATTGAGCGACGGGCCCAAGGATGAATCGCCCAGCTTTGCGCCGAATGGCCGCATGTTGCTGCACGCCACCCGTATCGGCGGTCGCGGCGCGTTGGCGGTCGTATCTGCCGATGGCCGGGTCAAGCAGCGCCTGAGCGAGAGCGGCGGCGATGTGCGCGAGCCCGCCTGGGGCCCGATCATCAGCCAGTAGGGAATTGAAATAACAAGCAAGTTATTGTAAAAACGGCCGTTATGCTTACTTGGCGCCGGGTGTTTTTGTAACAACAGGCAAGTTTGTAGTGTGGTAACAGTTGATGGTGTGTCTTACATAATTTAAAGGAGAGAACAAAGTGAACAAGAATATCGTGATCAGTGTATTGCTTGCAGCCATGTTGGCAGCTTGCTCGAGCAAGGCAGTGAAAGAAACTCCACAGGCGGCCGTCGAGGATAAGAGTCCAGTCGCCACTCAAAGCAGCAGTAGCAGCACTAGTGATTCTGCGACGAGTGGCGTATCTGACTCCTCTTTGGCAAGCAACCCGCTGAAGGACCCTAACAACATCCTGTCCAAGCGCAACGTGTACTTCGATTTCGACAGCGATGCGATCAAGGCAGAGTTCCGTCCATTGATCGAGGCGCATGCGCAATACCTGAGCTCGCACGGTGATGCCAAGGTGTTCCTGCAAGGCAACACCGATGATCGCGGCACGCGCGAATACAACTTGTCCCTGGGTCAGCGCCGTGCCGTTGCCGTCAAGAAGGTGTTGAACCTGCTTGGCGTGCAAGACGCACAGATCGAGACAGTAAGCTTCGGCAAGGAAAAGGCGAATGCCGGTTGCGCGGATGAAACTTGCTGGCAGCAAGACCGCCGTGTAGAGCTTCTGTACCAAGGCGAGTAATTCATGATGCAGCGTTTACTGGTTCTGGTTGTAGTCGGTTTTCTCTCGCTGCCTCACTTGGTGCAGGCTGCGCTTTTCGGCGATGATGAGGCAAGAAAAAAGATCGCTGACCTGCAGCAGCAGGTTCAAGCCCAGAACCAGGAAACGCAAGCCGCGTTAGCGGAGTTGAAAAAGAGCCAGCAGGCCCTGGAAACCAAAAGCCAGGGCATGTTGGACCTGATGGGCCAGATAGACAGGCTCAATCAGGAAATCAGCCGCCTCAAGGGCGAGCTCGAAGTCGTCAACCACAATGTTGAAAATACACAGCAGCGTCAGCGCGATTTGTACGCTGACACTGACGGCCGCTTGCGCAAGCTGGAAGAAGGCGGCGTCCCTGCCACCGCTCAGAACGGCGGTGACGAGGGCAACGCACAAGCCGCTGCCAATGGCGATAGCCCCGAAGCGCGCGACCTGGAGGCAGCCAAGGCTTTCGCAGCCTCGGGCAAGTTCAAGGAAGCCTTCGACGCTTATGGCAAGTTCCTGCAAAGCTACCCAGGCTCCCCTTTGACTCCCGACGCATTGCTCGGCTTGGGCAGCGCGCAGTTCTCGCTGAAGAACTACAAGGCCTCCATCAATACCCAGCAAAAGCTGATTTCCCAGCATGCGAACAGCGACAAGGTGCCGGATGCGATGTTCAGCATTGCCAATAGCCAAATCCAGCTCTCGGACGTGGAAGGCGCCAAGAAGACACTGCGTGGATTGCTGGAGAAATTCCCCAACCACGAGCTGGCCCCGAGCGCCAAGCGCCGCCTCAACGTGCTGGACTCGATCAAGTCCAGATAGTTTTCCGTGTTGCGCATCCATGAGATATTCCACTCCCTGCAAGGGGAGTCGTCGCGCGTAGGCCTGCCTACCGTTTTCGTGCGCCTGACGGGCTGCCCGATGCGCTGCGTCTATTGCGATACCGAGTATGCGTTCAAGGGCGGCAGCAATATGACGCTGGACGAGATCGTGGCACAGGTCGGCAGTTATGGCGCCAAGTATGTCTGCGTCACAGGCGGCGAGCCGCTCGCGCAAAAGAAGGAGTGTCTCAAGCTGCTCGAGCGCTTGTGCGACGACGGCTACGAGGTTTCGCTAGAGACTGGCGGCGCCATTGCCACCGATGGCGTGGATGAACGCGTCGCCGTGATTCTGGATATCAAGACGCCCGGTTCGGGTGAGCTGGCCAAGAACAAATGGGAAAACCTGCAGCGGCTCAAGCCGAATGACGAGATCAAGTTCGTGCTCTGCAGCCGCGAGGATTATGACTGGGCCAAGCAGTTGCTCGCAGAGCACGCCCTCAATGAAAAATGCCAGGTGATCTTCTCGCCTGTGTTCAGCCAGGTCATGCCTACCGATCTGGCAGACTGGGTGCTTGCCGACAAGTTGCCTGTGCGCATGCAGGTGCAGCTGCACAAGATCCTCTGGGGCGAGACGCCCGGCAAATAGGCATTCATGGCCGCATCCATCTGCTGTCATCAAGGAATCAATATATGAGCAAGAGAGCCGTAGTGCTGTTGTCGGGCGGTCTGGATTCCGCCACGGTGCTCGCTATTGCACGCAGCCAGGGCTATGAGGCCTATTGCCTGAGCCTGGACTACCAGCAGCGGCATCGCGCGGAGCTGGATGCCGCCGACCGCGTCACCGAGGCGCTGGGCGCTGCCTTGCACCGCACCGTGAAGCTGGATTTGTCGGTATTCGGCGGTTCTGCGCTCACCGATGCCTCGATTGCCGTGCCTGAAGCGCCGAGCGAAGGCATTCCCGTGACCTATGTGCCCGCACGCAATACCATCATGCTGTCCTTGGCGCTGGCATGGGCTGAAGTGCTGGACGCGCGCGATATCTTTATCGGCGTGAACGCCCTGGATTATTCCGGTTATCCCGACTGTCGCGGCGAATATGTCCACGCCTTCCAGGCCATGGCCAACCTCGCGACCAAGAGCGCAGTCGAGGGGCGGACGATCACCATCCACGCCCCCTTGATCGATATGACCAAGGCCGAGATCGTCACTCAGGGCGCCGCGCTCGGCGTCGACTACAGCTTGACCGTTTCCTGCTATCAGGCGGATGCCGAAGGCAGGGCCTGCGGCGTATGCGATTCCTGCCGGTTGCGGCGCCAGGGCTTTGTCGCAGCGGGCCTGGCCGATCCCACCCGGTATGCGCCGACAGCAAATACTGCATGATTGACTTGCCAAGACTATAAAAAATAACGTAAAATCCGCGCCTTTCAGTCTAATCCAAAGAGAACAAGATTATGGTGATTATTCGTCTCGCCCGCGGTGGCGCGAAGAAAGCTCCTTTTTACAGCGTCGTTGTCGCTGATTCCCGTAACCGTCGTGATGGCCGTTTCATCGAGCGCGTTGGTTTCTACAACCCGCTCGCGAAGGAAGGTCAAGAAGGCCTGCGCCTGAACAGCGAGCGTATCGCTCACTGGCGTAGCAACGGTGCTCAGTTGTCTGACAGCGTCGCTCGCTTGGTTAAGCAAGCTCAAAAGTCTGCTTAATTGAAGGGCCGCTGTGAAAGCGGTTGCTGCAAGTTGTGAGTGAATTAGTCATTATGGGGCGCATCGTCGCCCCTTATGGCGTTTATGGTTGGGTGAAAGTCCAGCCGGATACCGAGTACATCGACAGCCTGTTTGATTATGACCGCTGGATGCTGGGGCGCGGCGATCCGAAGCACCCCGAGCAGTGGCGGCCGCATGAGGTCGAAAAGGCAAAAGTGCATAACGACCTGCTGCTGGTCAAGCTGGAAGGCGTAGACGACCGCGACCAGGCGTTCGCCTGCAAGGGCATGCATGTCGCGGTGCGACGGGACGAATTGCCTGAGCCCGAAGAGGACGAGTATTACTGGTCCGACCTGATCGGCCTGCAAGTACGCAACCAGCAAGGCATAGACTTCGGCCAGGTGGCGGATGTATTTGCCACGGGAGCCAACGATGTGCTGGTGGTGAAAGGCGACCGTGAGCGTTTGTTGCCCTTTATCGGCCAGGTCGTGCTTGAAGTGGATATCGACGCCAAGACTATCTTGGTGGATTGGGATGCGGAATTTTGAGCGAGGTCGGCCATACGCAGGAAAGGCGCGCCACGCAGTTTGACGTGGTCACCCTGTTTCCGGAAATGTTCGATGCCTTGACTAGGTTCGGCATCAGCTCCCGGGCCCAGGAACGCGGTATTTATGAACTGGCATTGTGGAACCCTAGGGATTTCACAACGGACAATTACCGCACCATAGACGATAGGCCATACGGCGGCGGTCCAGGCATGGTGATGCTGGCCGAGCCGTTGGAGAAGGCGATTGCGGCGGCGAAAATCCGCCAGCAGTCGCGCGGTGTGGAGAATCCCAAAGTGATTCACCTCTCGCCGCAGGGCGTACCGCTCAAGCATGAGCACGTGATGCAGTTGAAGGATGCGCCGGGCTTGATATTGCTGGCGAGCCGCTATGAAGGTGTGGATGAGCGTTTGCTGTCCACGCTGGTGGATGAAGAATATTCGATCGGCGACTATGTGTTGTCTGGCGGTGAAATTCCCGCCATGGCGATATTGGACGCGATCATCAGGCAGTTGCCCGGTAGCCTGGGCGACGCCGGTTCGGCAGAGGAAGATTCCTTTGCCGATGGTTTGCTGGATTGTCCGCATTACACCCGTCCAGAGGAGTATGCGGGGCAGAAGGTGCCGGAAGTGCTGTTGTCCGGCAACCATGCCAAGATCAAGCGCTGGCGGTTGAAGCAATCGCTGGCGCGAACCCGGGCAAGACGTCCGGATTTATTGGCCGCAAGGCCGTTGACGAAAGAGGAATCTCGGCTGCTCATTGAAATAGAGCAGGAACAAGATTCCCATAACTAAAAGGAAGCAAGAAATGGCTGATATCATCAAGCAACTGGAACAGGAAGAAATTGCCCGCCTTGGCAAGACCATTCCCTCTTTCGCGCCAGGCGACACCGTTGTCGTTGGTGTTAACGTGGTTGAAGGTACACGTAAGCGTGTACAGGCATACGAAGGCGTCGTGATCGCAATCCGCAACCGCGGCCTGAATTCTTCCTTCATCGTGCGCAAGATCTCCTCCGGCGAAGGCGTGGAACGTACTTTCCAAACCTACTCCCCGCTGATCGCCAGCATCGAAGTCAAGCGCCGTGGCGACGTACGCCGCAGCAAGCTGTACTACTTGCGCGAGCGCTCCGGCAAGTCCGCACGTATCAAGGAAAAGCTGCAATTGCGCGCTCCCAAGGAAACAACCAGCGCAGAATAAGCGTTTGCTTGTTGGCAGTGCAACAAAGCCCCGGCCTCCGGGGCTTTTTCATTTCTACTGATCCTGTTTTTGCTGATCTTGCTGCATCGCGTTTTTTATCGCGCTATTTTCCTCTATCATCGCCATATGGGACCGAAACAAACGCCTTCCTTCGATGCCGTCGTCACTGCGCCTTTCGGCGCGATAGGGATCAATGTCTCGAACGACTACGTGACGGGCATGCGCCTGCTCTCCGAGCAGTTGCCGACGTTTTGCAGCGCCAATCCTTTTGTCCAGCATGTCGCGCGGCAAGTCGGGCAATACCTGCAAGATGCTGCCGCGCCGCTCGATTTCCCTTATGTGCTCCAGGGCACCTTGTTCCAGAAGCGGGTATGGCAGGCCATGTCCGCGATCCCGCTTGGCGAGGTATGGACGTATGGCGAGCTGGCGGAGCGGGTGAGGTCCGGTTCGCGGGCAGTTGCCAATGTCTGCGGCGCCAATCACCTGACCTTGGTGATCCCCTGCCACCGCATCGTCGCCAAGGGTGGCCTAGGCGGGTTCATGCAGGGCGATGCCAAGGGGCTGGAAATCAAGCGCTGGCTGTTGCAGCACGAGCGGGCCGATGGATACCGTTGACGCGCTGCTAGACAACTTTATCGACCATTTGTGGCTGGAAGACGGCCTGGCAAAGAACACCTTGTCCAGCTACCGCCAGGACCTGGCCGCATTTGCCGCCTGGCTGCAACAGGCCCGGCACAGGACCATGCTGGAAGCCGGCCCCGAGGATATCCAGGGATTCATCGCGTTCCGCTTTCCGCAAAGCAAGCCGCGCAGCATCAGCCGCCTGGTTGCCAGCCTGCGCCGCTTCTACCGCTTTGCCTTGCGCGAGTCCCATATCGATGTTGATCCCAGCATCCACATCGAGTCGCCGAAACTGCCGCGCTCCTTGCCCAAGAGCTTGAGCGAAGACGACGTGGAGCGGTTGATCGATGCGCCTGACCACAATACCAACCTCGGGTTGCGCGACCGAGCCATGCTGGAAACGCTCTACGCAACAGGGCTGCGGGTTTCCGAGCTCGTCGGCATGCACGTCACCGATCTGAGCCTGACGGATGGCGTGGTGCGCATCACCGGCAAGGGCAGCAAGACGCGGCTGGTGCCGCTGGGCGAACAATCTGTGGAATGGCTGGCGCGTTACCTGCAGGAAGGCCGTCCGTCCATCCTGCAGCAACGCCTGAGCGACCACCTGTTCGTAACCCAGCGTGGTGAAGGCATGACGCGCCAGGCCTTCTGGTACATCATCAAGCGTTACGCCTCAATCGCTGGCATCCAGGTTGCTCTGTCGCCGCACGTACTGCGCCATGCCTTCGCCACCCATCTCCTCAACCACGGTGCTGACCTGCGCGTGGTGCAGATGCTGCTGGGGCACGCCGACATCTCCACCACGCAGATCTATACCCACGTCGCGCGAGAGCGCTTGAAGCAATTGCACCAGGCGCATCACCCGCGCGGATGATACTTGTTGGTCAGGTGATCATCTCGAAGCGCTCGATTGCGCGGAACACAAAGCTAGGCTGCACGCCGAAGCTTTGATGGAAACAGTTGCTGAAATGCGCCGAGTCGGTGAACCCGTTATTGAGCGCCACATGGGTCATATTGTCCGCGTGGTAAAACTGCCCGGCCGCTGTCAGCAACCTTTTCCAGCGCCTGAAGCGCCTGTAAGGATTGCCGGTTTCCGCCCTGAATAAATGCAGGAACCTGGACGGAGAGAGATCGACCGCGGCGGCAAGGTATTCATTGGGAAAATTCCGGTCGGGCTCATTGCGCATGATCTCGATCGCGGCCTGTATGCGCGGGTCGATCGCGTGTCTGCTGGATGCTTCACCTAATAAGCGGTTCAGCCGGGCGTCCACTTCGCCCTTGGTTGGATCGTCCTCGTAGATGCTGCGGAAGCAATCGACCAGCCCTGCGTCGTGGAAAGTGGTGGCGGAATGCGTGCGATAGGGAAAGCGTTGCCGCAGCAACTGAAATTCCGGGCTGTCCATCTCCACGAACATTTTGCCGTGTATGCCGTTGCCGAAATCAATCTCATGGTTGACGCCGGGAGGAATGATGGCACAACTGCATGCTAAGGGGTCTTCGCGATTGATCCTGATCTGGAAGGGCTTGTAGATGCCGACATGGATCGCGGCAGCGCCATACAGGTGCTGGCCGAGCGGAGGGGACGGGCCGAAATACAGCACTTTTCCTGGCCAGAGAAATATTCTCAGGTGGGTCGGGTAGGCAGTCAATATAGCTGATTTTTACAAGAACCGATAGGTTGGAATCCCTAGAATATCAAGTTCATAAGCAATAGTTCAATGATCGTTAATACCAGGACGAGGTGGGGCAATGAATTCAGAAGAATTTAAACGCGGTTTCGAGTCGATTTTGCAACAATCTCCAGCAGGTGTGGTGCAGGATTTCCATTTTCTTGATTTGTCGTCCCGGGATGTGCCTTGGGTCGACAGCGGAATCGACGTGCAGCCAGGCGAGCGTTTCAGTAGTTTTGCCATTGGCAGGACAACGCTGAGCGGAACCCCGATCTGGATCGGCCCGCATTACCAACTATGGTTCCGGATAGGTGAGGATGGCAAAGTCTTTCGCGGTACGCGCGACACGCATTCCTGGCAGGCTATGCATGCAGGCCGGCTCTATCTTGCCAGCTATTTCCCCGGCGAATGGGCGGATGCAAATGGCAAGCTGGCCACGCCGAAGGATGCCTATGGCATGGTGGAGGGAGGCTTCAGCCTGTTGCTGCTGCGCTGGCAAACGGAACCCCTGCAAGGCTTGGAACGTCTGCTGCGACTTGGGGACGTCAATGGATTGTTGCAGCAGGAAGCAGATAGATTGGCCAATGGGGTGGGCGTCCCTGAAGGATGGCAATACCTCTGGTTCATCGGGCCGGCGGAGATATACCGCAAGCATGCACATGAGCATGGCGAAACGATGTGCTGCAATACGCATAATGACGTCGGCCTGCTGCAACAGGATGTGGATGTGCCGCTAGTGCCCGATGCTGAGTTGAAATGGTCCTGGAAAGTTGACCTTTTGCCGTCCAGCGTCGCCGAAGATACATTGCCTACACACGATTACATGAGCATCGCTGTCGAGTTTGATAACGGGCAGGACATCACTTACTACTGGAGCGCCGGCCTGCCGGTCGGTACTGGCTATCGCTGCCCAATACCAAGCTGGACGGCGCGCGAGACCCATGTCGTGGTCCGCTCGGGAGAGCAGGACCTGGGCAAGTGGCTGAATGAACAGCGCAACCTGTACGAGGATTATGCCAGGTACATAGGCGGCGCAATGCCGGGGCGGATTGTGCGCGTATGGCTGATTGCCTTGAGCTTATTCCAGCACCGGGAGGGGAAGTGCGAATACAGGGATATTAAACTGCGGGCCGAAGGCAGCGTTGTTCCGGTCAAGTAATGTTATTGGGCACGGCCCCGCTCTATCACTACTCCCAACGCCTTCAGTCCCGGCAAAATGCCCGGTTTGGCGACGCGTAGCTTGACCCAGGGTGCGCCGAATTCCTGCATGATGAGCTGGCAGATATGTTCAGCCAGGGCCTCGACCAGCTTGAACGAGCGTTCTGCCAGCGTTTCGCGGATGCGCGAGACGACCACGCCGTAATCGATGGTGTCTCCGATGTCGTCGGTCTGGCAGGAGCTGCTGTGGGGCATGGCGATTTCAATGTCGAGGATGATGGTTTGCGCCGTGAGGCGCTCCCAGTCGGGCACGCCGAGATGGGTTTGCACCTTGACTTCGCTGAGAAAAATAATGTCCATATGGGCGGGGGTCCTGCGTTAGGGCTTGAGGGCTGATAGAATACGGCAATTCAATTTTAATCCAAACCTCATGAATAACGCAGTTTTCGTCATCGCCGCCTATCTTCTCGGTTCAATTTCTTTTGGCATACTGGTCAGCAAGGCCTTCGGTCTGCCTGATCCGCGTACCGTCGGTTCCGGCAATCCCGGCGCGACCAACGTGTTGCGCAGCGGCAAGAAGCTGGCTGCATTACTGACATTGCTGGGAGATGCGGCCAAGGGCTGGCTGCCGGTTTGGCTGGCGCAATATTATGCGCTGCCGGTGGAAGTGGTGTGCTGGATTGCGGTGGCGGTATTCCTGGGCCACTTGTACCCGGTGTTCTACCGTTTCAAGGGCGGCAAGGGCGTGGCGACCGCATTGGGGGTGCTGCTGGCATTCTCCCCGCTGTTGGCAGGGCTGGCTTTGCTGAGCTGGATCGCGGTGTTCGCGCTGACGCGTTTTTCATCATTGGCCGCATTGACTGCCGCAGCCTTGGCGCCTGGTTTCGCCTGGCTGCTGCTGCCTCATGTCGGCTACATCATTGTCGTGTTTGTGCTGTCGTTATTGCTGATCTGGCGCCACCGCAGCAATATCCGCAAATTGCTGGACGGCAGCGAAGCCGGGTTCGGCAAGAAGCCCTGACCGCGCTTTGAGCGTTTTCTACGGCCTGGTCAGTTCCGCCAGGTCCCAGCGCGGCCTCACGGTGAAGCTGTGGTTGCCTTGCTTGGCGTGCCGCATGCGCATGGCGCCGGCAAATGCGATCATGGCGCCATTGTCGGTGCAGAACTCCAGCCTCGGATAATGTACTTGATGTTGCCTGCGTTTCGCTGTCATATTGAGGCGTTCGCGCAGCCGAGCATTCGCGCCAACCCCGCCCGAGACGATCAATTGATTCAACCCGGTTTTGCGCAAGGCTGCCATACATTTCTTGGTGAGTACTTCCGTGACGGCTTCCTGAAACTCGTGGGCAATATTGGCGCGAGCTGTCTCGTCCAATGCGTCGCCGTATTGGTTGACCAGCGTGAGTACGGCGGTCTTGAGGCCGCTGAAGCTGAAATTGAGGTCTCCGCTGTTCAGCATCGGGCGCGGCAATTGGCAGGCGCCGGGCTGTCCCTGGCTTGCCAGCCTTGAAACCGCGGGGCCGCCGGGGTAGCTGAGGCCGAGCAGCTTGGCGGTTTTGTCGAACGCTTCTCCTGCGGCATCGTCCAAGGTGTCGCCCAGCAGCTCATAGTCGCCGATCGCGGAAACGCGCATGAGCTGGGTATGCCCGCCCGATACCAGCAAGGCGACGAACGGGAATGCCGGTGGGTCGGGCTCGAGCAAGGGGGCGAGCAAATGGCCTTCGAGATGGTGGACGCCGATGGTCGGAAGGTCGAGGCTGAACGCGAGGGATTCGGCAATGCTGGTGCCGACCAGCAGTGCGCCCGAGAGGCCTGGGCCCTGGGTGTAGGCGATGCCGTCCAGGTCGTCCAGTGATTTTCCTGCTTGCTCCAATACATGCTGGGTCAAGGGCAATGTCCGGCGGATATGGTCGCGAGAGGCTAATTCCGGCACCACGCCGCCGTATGCGGCATGCATGTCGATCTGGGAATGCAATGCATGGGCGAGCAGGCCTTGTTCCGTGTCGTACAGGGCCAGGCCGGTTTCATCGCAGGAAGATTCAATGCCGAGAATTAACATAAGTTTGCGGATAATGTTGATAAAACAATAATGAGGCGCTAGAATAGCAAACTTTTTCACCCTTTCTCAAAGGTAAAGTGATTTAAATGTCTAGCGTACGTGTAAAAGAGAACGAGCCGTTTGACGTGGCTCTGCGCCGTTTCAAGCGCATGATTGAAAAGACTGGCCTTCTGACCGACTTGCGCGCTCGCGAGTACTACGAAAAGCCAACATGGGAGCGCAAGCGTAAGGCTGCCGCTGCCGTGAAGCGTCACTACCGCCGTATCCGCAGCCAGACCCTGCCTACCAAGCTGTACTAAGCTCAGGGTAGTATTGCTGTGACAATCAAGGTGCAACTCGCCGAAGATATGAAAGCCGCGATGCGTGCAAAGGATAGCGCACGTCTCGGGGCTATTCGCCTTTTGCAGGCGGCGATCAAGCAGCGCGAGGTGGATGAGCGCATCGAGCTGGACGACAGCCAGGTGATCGAGGCGATCGAGAAGATGCTCAAGCAGCGCCGCGATTCGATCACCCAGTACGAAGCCGCCAACCGGCATGACCTGGCGGACGTGGAAAAGTTTGAAGTGACTGTGCTGAAAACCTATCTGCCTGCCGCATTGTCCGAAGATGAAGTGAATGCCATCCTCGACAGCGTGATTGCGGAAACCGGCGCGGCCAGTATCAAGGATATGAGCAAGGTGATGGCTGCCATCAAGCCCAAGGTGGTCGGTCGTGCCGACATGGGCAAGATTTCAGGATTGATTAAGTCCAAGCTTGCTGCATGAACCTGACTGCTCGGTAATGTTGGAAAAGGAGCTTCGGGCTCCTTTTTTGTTTTTGGTTTCAGTGTGGGGTTCGGCTATTATTTTCACTCATGATTCCTGATTCCTTCATTCAAGACTTGCTCAATCGCGTCGACATTGTCGATGTGATCGACCGTAGCGTTCCCTTGAAGAAGGCCGGGGCCAATTACTCCGCCTGTTGCCCATTCCATAACGAAAAATCCCCGTCTTTTACCGTCAGCCCGACCAAACAGTTCTATCACTGTTTTGGTTGTGGCGCGCATGGCTCCGCCATCGGCTTTGTCATGGAGTACCAAGGGATCAGCTTTGTCGAGGCGGTGCACGAGCTGGCCAAATCGGTCGGCATGATCGTGCCGCAGGAGTCGCGGCCTGAGGATGCGGTGAGGGCGAAGGTGATCCCGGGCTTGCAGGAGGTGATGCAGCAAGCAGCGGATTACTACAAGGCGGAGCTGAAGAAGTCGCCGCGCGCCATCGAGTATCTCAAGGGGCGCGGCTTGAGCGGGCAGGTGGCCGCCCGCTTCCAGATCGGTTATGCGCCAGCCGGGTGGCAGAATCTGGAGGCCGTGTTTGCGGACTACCGGCATGAGGTGCTGCAAACTGCCGGGCTGGTGATTGAAAACGAGCAGGGCCGCCGCTATGATCGGTTCCGCGACCGCATCATGTTCCCGATCCATGACCAGAAAGGCCAGGTCATCGGTTTTGGCGGCCGGGTGCTGGAAAGTGCGGATGCCGGGGCAAAATACTTGAATTCGCCGGAAACGCCCTTATTTCAAAAAGGTCAGGAGCTTTATGGCCTTTTCCTTGCACGCAGGGCTATCCGTGAAGCGGGCAGGGCATTGGTGGTGGAAGGCTACATGGATGTTGTGGCGCTGGCGCAATATGGCATTGATTACGCAGTGGCTGCGCTGGGTACGGCCACGACGCCTACGCATATCATCAAGCTCATGCGCCAGACGGATGACATCGTGTTTTGCTTTGATGGGGATAACGCGGGCCGGAGCGCGGCCTGGCGTGCGGCAATGAATGCATTGCCCGCGCTCAAGGACGGATTGCGGCTCAGTTTTCTATTCTTGCCTGCCGAGCATGACCCGGATAGCTATGTGCGGGAATTTGGCAAAGAGGCGTTTGAGGCGCTGATGACGCAGGCCTTGCCGTTGTCGCAGTACCTGGTTCAGGAGCTGAGCGCAAATAACCGCTTGCAGTCGCAGGAGGATAAAGTGCAGTTCCTCAACGAGGCGGAGCCTATCCTGAAGCAGATCCAGGCGCCGAGGCTGGCATTGCTGTTGCGCAAACGCATAGCGGAGTTGGCGGATATTTCCGGCGATGAAATGCGCCGCATGATCAAGCTGCCGGAAACTAATCGCCCGCAGGCACGGTCTGCTCCCAAACAGGCCCGGGTGACGATGTCTTTGCAGCGCAGGTTCGCATTGATGGCCATCATGCAGCCGCATTTGGTGCAGGAACAGGATTTGGCCTGGCTGATAGGTACTGCCGGTGAAGACGACATGGTGCGCCAGGTCATCAAGCTGGCACTGGCAAATCCCGCTGCTAAACCGGCGGCGATGCTGCATGGGCTTGAGCCGTTGATTGACGCACGCTTGCTGCCTGATTTGCAGCGCGAGCTGCATTTGCTCGACGAGAGCGTGGACCTGGCGTTGGAATTTGACGGCGTGCGCAGGCAATTGAAGGAAATATGCCTGCAGCGCCAGACAAGCTCTGCAGTGGATAGGCTCAAGGAAAAAAGCCTGAGCCAGCTTACAGAAGAGGAACGCGAGCTGTTGAAATCCATCGGCACTCGCTGAATTGGCAGCGGCAGGCTGTATAAAACTGCTAAAAATTGTAGGTGCTTTTAAGGTATAATCTAGGGTTTTTCGTACTCAACCGCAGTTCGATGGGGTCAAGCATGGCTAAAGAGCAACAGAACGACAATCTAAACGACAAGGCTGATATCACGCTGAATGACGCGGATATACGTCGCACGCGGTTGAAGTCTCTTATCGTCTTGGGTAAGGAGCGTGGGTACCTGACTTACGCTGAAATTAACGACCACCTGCCTGACGACGTCCAGGATTCCGAGCAGATCGACGGCATCATCGGCATGATCAACGACATGGGCATCCAGGTGTACGAAGAGGCGCCCGATGCCGAAGCGCTGCTGATGTCTGATGCCCCTGCCCCGGTTGCTGACGAAGACGCGGTTGAGGAGGCGGAGCAAGCTCTTTCCACCGTGGATTCCGAGTTCGGCCGCACCACCGACCCGGTGCGTATGTACATGCGCGAAATGGGCACGGTCGACCTGTTGACACGTGAAGGCGAAATCGAGATTGCCAAGCGCATTGAAGACGGCCTCAAGCACATGGTGCAGGCTATTGCCGCCTGTCCCAGCACCATTACCGAACTATTGGCCATGGTGGACCAGGTCGAGAAGGGCGAACTCGGGGTCGACGATCTCGTTGACGGCTTGATCGACGCCGACGATGGCCTTGGTGCGGAGATCGCGGCGGAGGAAGCTGCTGACACTGAGGAAGTGGCTGAAGAGGATAGTGACGAGGATGAAGAAGATGATGACGGTGCCAAGGCTGCTGCCATTTCGGCCGAAGCCCTTGCCAAATTGCGCGAGGAAGTGCTGGCGCGTTTTGCCGTTATCCGTGGCGCCCACGAGAAAATGACCGTCATCCTGGCGGGTAAAGGCTCCCAGGACAAGGAATACCTCAAACTGCAGGGCACCATCATTGAAGAGCTGATGGCGTTCCGTTTCTCCGCCAAGCAAGTGGAAGCGCTCTGTGACCGTGTACGCGGCATAGTGGATGAAATTCGCGGGCACGAACGCAAAATCATGGACTTCTGTGTTGAAAAGGCCGGTATGCCAAGGCCGCATTTCATCAAGAGCTTTCCCGGCAATGAGGGTAACCTCGAATGGTTGAGCGCAGAGCTTGCAGTCAACAAGCCTTATGTAGAACGTTTAGAACGCTTCAGGCACTCGATCGATGACCAGCAGCAGCAATTGCTGGATATCCAGGACCGCGTCGGCATCCCGATCAAGGAACTCAAGGAAATCAACAAGCAGATGTCCACGGGCGAGGCTCGTGCGCGCCGCGCCAAGCGTGAAATGATCGAGGCTAACCTGCGTCTCGTGATCTCCATCGCCAAGAAATACACCAATCGCGGCCTGCAATTCCTCGACCTTATCCAGGAAGGCAACATCGGCCTGATGAAGGCGGTGGACAAATTCGAATACCGTCGCGGCTATAAGTTCTCGACTTACGCCACATGGTGGATCCGCCAGGCGATCACACGTTCGATCGCGGACCAGGCGCGCACCATCCGTATCCCTGTGCACATGATCGAAACCATCAACAAGATGAACCGTATCAGCCGCCAAATCCTGCAAGAAACCGGATTGGAGCCAGATCCAGCGACACTTGCGGAAAAGATGGAGATGCCGGAAGACAAAATCCGTAAAATCCTCAAGATTTCCAAGGAGCCTATCTCCATGGAAACCCCGATCGGCGACGACGACGATTCCCATTTGGGTGACTTCATCGAGGATGTAGCGACGCTTGCTCCCGTGGACGCTGCTGTATACGCAAGCTTGCGCGATGCTACCAAGGAAGTGCTAGAATCGCTGACTGCAAGGGAAGCCAAGGTGCTGCGCATGCGCTTTGGTATCGAAATGAATACCGACCACACGCTGGAAGAAGTCGGTAAGCAATTCGATGTCACGCGTGAGCGTATCCGTCAAATCGAGGCCAAGGCGCTACGCAAACTGCGCCACCCAACCCGCTCCGAACGTCTGCGCAGTTTCCTCGAAACTGGCAACGACTAAGCGGCTACAGTTTCAGGGCCTCTAGCTCATGCATGGTTAGAGCAGCGGACTCATAATCCACTGCTCAAGCTGGAATGAGACGCCCACGGGAAGCAACAGAAACACCTTGCAGAAATGCAAGATTTTAGAAAAAGGGCCTATAGCTCAGTTGGTTAGAGCACCCGACTCATAATCGGATGGTCGCTGGTTCAAGTCCAGCTGGGCCCACCATTTTCCCCTTTGTTAGCGTTTCGGTACAGTTTCGGTACAGTGGCAATATGTGAAGCACTGTTCAGGATCAACCGATGGCTACAATAGTTAAAACACCCTCAGGCACCTGGAAGGCCGTTATCCGCAAGTCTGGATGGCCGACCACCATAAAAACCTTTCGCACCAAACGCGACGCCGAAGACTGGGCACGCCGCACAGAAGACGAAATGGTGCGCGGCGTTTATATCCAACGGGCAAGCTCCGAACGCCTGACCGTTGAAGCAGCGCTGAAGCGCTACCTTGCGGAAATCTCACCAACCAAGCGTCCTACCTCTGCCGCAAGTGAGGCCCGCCACGCCAAACCACTGATCCAGCACCTGGGAAAATACTCTCTCGCCGCGCTCAGCTCGGAGATCATCGCCCAGTACCGTGATGACCGCCTCGCGGGGCTGGATCGCAAAGACGCCAGAGGCCAACCAGACCCCAGACCAAGATCCCCAAACACCGTTCGGCTCGACCTTGCCCTGCTGGGCCACATGTTCAACATCGCCATCAAGGAATGGGGCATAGGACTGACCCACAATCCTGTCCAAAGCATTCGGCGACCTGCCCCCGGCCCAGGTCGTGACCGGCGACTTACCCCGGAAGAGCAGAAACGTCTTCTGGCAGCCGTTGATGCTCACTCCAACCCCATGCTGGGCTGGATAGTACGTATCGCCCTGGAAACCGGTATGCGCTCTTCAGAGATCACAACCCTACGCAGAAGCCAGATAGACCTTGATCGACGCGTGGTGAGACTGCGAGAGACCAAGAACACCACTTCGCGCACAGTCCCACTGACGAACGAAGCAACGCGACTATTCCGCCAAGCTCTGGCTAATCCGATTCGCCCAATCGACACCGATCTCGTTTTCTTTGGCGAGCCCGGAAAAGATGGCAAACGCCGTCCATACCAGTTCAACCCCATGTGGAATCGAATCAAAAAGGAAGTGGGGATTCACGACTTCCGCTTTCATGATCTTCGCCATGAAGCCGTCAGCCGCTTGGTGGAAGCCGGGCTGTCCGATCAGGAGGTGTCATCCATAAGCGGCCATAAATCCATGCAAATGCTCAAGCGTTACACCCATCTTCGAGCGGAAGACTTGGTGGAAAAGCTGGATAAGCTGGAAAAATCACGTCCGTAATGATGATTTATTTCTATCAATAATCAAAGAACGATAGCCGACACAACCTATTGTTATTAAAGCTTATTTTCTGCAGAAATATTTGATGGAAACCAAGGCGCTATATATTGGTACTCGCCGAGCATAGTTCTTGGTATGTGCGAAGAGTATATTTTGGTATTTTAAATCAAAGACTTAAATTTGACCCCCGCCCTCTTCCGTTCAAAAATACGTTCACTTACTTAAAACAAGGCGGACGTATCAATGACTACGGAAAAATACTTACTCCAGCAATATGGCCCTCTGATGAGCCTAACCGACGTGGCCTGCCTGCTGGACCGCTCACCGGAGGGGGTTCGCGTCGCGCTGTACTCCGACACCGATATTTCGCGCAGATTAAAACCAACCATGCTGCGGATAGGCCGCCGCGTTTACTTCCGCACCCTCCAGGTCAAAGAGGCTTTGGCGTTGGATGGCGGAGCTATCGCATGAGCCAGACCATCAAGATTAAACGCCGTGCCTACTCAATGGTGTACGACGATATCCTGCTGGATGAACGGTTAGGCTGGCGAACGCGAGTTGTCCTGTCCTGGATGCTCGGCAGAAGTCCTGATTTTGAGATTCGGATTTGGTACATCCGCAAGCTCTTTAGCTTGAGCAATCAACAGTGGAACTCAGCACGGAAGGAGATGAAGGCAGCCGGTTATTTCCATCAGGAACGCACCCACACAGAAGCAGGAAAAATCGCATGGGCACATTTCGTTACCGATACTCCTGAGCCACCATCGCCCGGCGACCATACACCCGAAAACCATACAATGGTTTAACCATCAATGGTTACGCCACTGCATGGCAAACGGGTGCATATACCAGTAAGAGTAAGACCAGTAGGAGTAATACCAGCGCCGAACGCACCAAACAGAAATGGAGCACGGTGGAGGCTCTGGTAGGCAGCGATAAGCGCTTGGCATTGATCGCGAGCGATCTAGTGCACCATTTTGAGGACAGGGTAGCGGCGCTGGATGGTAAAGCGATGGTGGTATGCATGAGCCGGCGCATTTGCGTGGCGCTTTACGACGAGATCATCAAGCTACGACCGGACTGGCACAGCAGCGATGACACCGCCGGCAGCGTCAAGATAGTAATGACTGGCGCTGCCAGCGACCCTGTTGAGTGGCAGCAGCACATTGGCAACAAGGCGCGACGTGACTTATTGGCCAAGCGAGCTCGCGACCCTAAAGACCCGCTCAAGCTGGTTATCGTGCGCGATATGTGGCTGACTGGCTTTGATGCGCCCAGCATGCATACCATGTACATAGACAAGCCGATGCGCGGCCACGGCCTGATGCAGGCTATTGCTCGCGTTAACCGCGTATTCCGTGACAAGCCGGCGGGCTTGATAGTGGATTACATTGGCATTGCCCAAAACCTGAAAGCAGCACTGGCGCAGTACTCCAAGCCAGACCAAGACAAGACCGGCATCGACGAAGCCGAAGCCGTGGCGGTGATGCTGGAGAAGTACGAAATCGTGCGCGATATGTTCCACGGCTTCGACTACCGCAGTGCTCTGGATGGCACACCCGGCGAGCGACTGACGATGATGGCCGGGGCCATCGAATGGATACTCGACAAGCAGCAACAATGGGCGGCTGCCGAGCAAACGCCAGAGTCCAAGAAGCAGGCCCAGCGCCGCTTTGCCGACGGAGTATTGGCTTTGTCCAAAGCCTTTGCCCTGGCTTCGAGTTCTGATGAAGCACGCACGATCCGCGAAGAGGTGGGATTCTTTCAGGCCATCCGGGCCGCTTTGTCGAAGACCGCAAGCGGTAGCAGTGGAACGCGTCAGGACCGCGAGTTGGCTATTCAGCAAATAGTTAAGTCGAGCTGTAGTGTCGACGGAAATTGTCGACATCCTGGCTGCGGCTGGCATCCAAACCCCTGACATCTCCATTCTCTCTGACGAGTTCCTGCTCGAAGTACAGCAGATGGAGAAGAAGAACCTCGGCCTGGAAGCATTACGCAAGCTGCTGAACGATGACATCCGCTCACGCACCCGTACTAACGTCGTGGAAAGTCGTGCCTTTACTGAAAGACTAGAGGATGCGGTTGCACGGTATCACGCCAACGCCATCACCACAGCCGAGGTACTGCAAGAGCTAATACAACTGGCCAAGGATCTGCGAGCAGCCCGAGAACGCGGTGAAGCCAACGGAATGACCCTTGAGGAAATCGCTTTCTACGATGCGCTTTCCGAAAACGAGTCCGCCATGGAAGTTATGGGTGATGAGCAGTTGCGTGTGATAGCCCATGAACTACTCATGAGCCTGCGGGATAATGTCACCGTGGACTGGGCGCATCGTCAGTCAGCTCGTGCCCGATTACGGGTTCTGGTGAAGCGCATTCTGCGCAAGTATGGCTATCCGCCGGACTTGCAGGATGCAGCAGTGCAGACGGTGCTCCAGCAGGCCGAGGCTTTGACTGAGCTGTGGCAGTTAGCTTGATGTTTCGCACAGGGCCGAGCTGGCCGTCAACTGACAAGAATTCCTTGTCAGTTGGGCTTGCCGGTGTAGAGAACTAGCAGTCAAGCTCAGCCGTTAAATCACGGCCTCAAGACCTTTGCGCTCTATCAGGTTCAACAGTTTGAGTGACGGCCCGCTCGGCTTCTTGTCACCGACTTCCCACTTTTGAACCGTTGACACACTGGTATTCAGCACGGCGGCAAAAACCGCCTGACTGACGTTCGACCGTTCACGCAGCGCCTTGATTTGCTGCGGTTGTATTTCGTGCACATCGAGATTGCACAGCGCCTCGAACTCGCCCATGCGATGCTTGCTGATCAGACCGGCGCTATGAAGTCCACGCGCCGTCTCGTGCATCTCGTCCAGAATTCGGCTGTTACGTTTTGTCGTCGCCATCACATATCTCCACAATTTCACCGGCAGCCAGCGCAATCGCCAGTTGCCGATCATCAAAACCAAGCAGTTCCTCTGCCACCTCCTGGAGTACCCTCAGCTCGTCCTTGTCGATGTTGGATCGCTCGCTCTTGCTGAAGCCATAGAGGAAGAACCAGCGCCCCGCCATTTTCGTAGCGACGATGGTTCTCGCTCCGCCACGCTTGCCCTGGCCAGGCAATGCGACTCGCTTCTTCACGACATCGCCACCCAAGTCAGCATCAATAAGCCCTTGACTCATCTCTTCGACTGCGGCACATAGGGCTACGTCGGTTAGTCCCGCTTTCTTCATCGAGCGGGTGAAGGTGCGTGTTTTAAAGACTCGTCTCATCGCTGAACTATACCACTAAGTGCAATATTTTTCTAGTAGATTCAGATTCCTGCCGACACTGAGAGCCCAGACAAACTCGCTCAAAAGTGAACTGCTGCTGACATCCACGTACCCCGCCTCCCAAGCCAGTCGTCAAGGAATCTTGGGCGACTCAACCAGCCACCAGCGAAGCGCGCCTAACTGTACCGGAATTTGCCATGCCCAGCGGTACACACATCAGTTTTGGCCATTTCCTTGTAGCGATTGATGATGGTGTGACCCGTCACCCGTGAAATGCCGAGCTCACGACACAGCGACGCGATCGACTCACCGTCCAGATAGCGCGAGACAAAACGCAACTTCTCGTCCATTTTGCGACTCTCCTTCCATGGCATAGCAAGGTCCTCCTTTCTATGCCAAAACTGTAAAGGATGTGTCCGGTATAAAGTGTTAACGATGTCTCGGGATGCACAAATATCAGTGAATTAGGGCCGCCTCAGCTAGCGGCCCTTTTTGTTGGTTTTCGCCGTGTACGTATTTTCCGCTTATGGACATGACAATGGACACTATGAAACTTTCGTAGTTGAGACGTATCAGGCAGGCGGAGCCGCAGGTCCTCAATGGCCAGCAGCATCACCACTGGCTCGATGCCCGCGCCACCACTTCGCTGCTCCAGTCGACGAACGCTCGTACTACCGGGGAAAGGTGCCGGCTGTGTGGGTAAAGAACGGAAATTGGCTCCGGTTCGGCATGCGCCCCCTCAAGCACGCGGATTAGCCTGCCTGCAGCCAAGTGCTCACGCACCATGTAGCTGGCCACGCGGATCAGGCCCAAGCCTGCGATACCGGCTTCCACGTAGGCGTCGGTGTCGTCGACACGTACGTTTTCCTGCATGGCAATGGCAGTGGTCTGCGCGCCGTCCTGGAAATTCCAACGTGCCAGACGGCCAGCGTGGCCGCCGAGGTAGCCCACCGCGACGTGCTGTTGCAAGGTCAGCAGGCTGTCAGGCGTTCCGTGCTGCGTAAGGTAATCCGGGGCACCGCAGACGATCCAGTGAAAGCGGCCGATGCGCCGGGCCACCAGCCGTGAGTTGCGTAGGGTGCCGGTTCGGATGACACAGTCCAGTCCCTGTCGCACGACATCCGCCGTGCTGTCAGACAGATGCAGTTCCAGTTCGACTCGTGGGTGGCGACGTGTGAACGCCGGCAAGGCTGCGATGAGGCAGTGCCTCGCCAGCGACGAGGTGGTGCCGATCTTGATTGTGCCGTGCAGCGCTTCGGCTTGCTGAGCGGCTTGATCCTCGGCCTCCTGCAGTTCACGCAGGATCGCCTTGCAACTGTCGTAGAAGCGCAGACCCGCATCGGTGGCGCTGACAGCGCGCGTCGTGCGATTGAGTAGCCGCGTCCCCAAATGCGATTCCAGCTCCTTGATGTTACGTGTGACGGTTGACGGAAGTACGTTCAGCGTATCGGCGGCCTGCCTGAAACTGCCGGCCTCAATCACGCGCACGAAAATTTCCATGGCTCGCAGTCTATCCATGGTGAACATCTCCTTGTGAGGGTGAACGAGCTAATGCGCCAGGGTTTGGGACCTCATCGCATCAGGACTGAAACGACTAATTATTGCATTTATTCAAATAGTGAAAGTTGCTTTGTCCGCTTTTTCATCTGCTGCCATGGACCTAAACTTCCATGCATGAAAAGAGTCAGCAAAAGTTTTGCATGATTCTCTTCATAAGGCCGCTCATTGGCCATTCTGGATGGTCGGTGTGAAATCATCATTTTGTTTGAATTTAGGAAATTATATCTATGTCAGGAAACGAATCCAATCGCCGTGACCTACTGGTCCTTGGCGCCGGTCAACTGGGCATGGCGGTGCTGCGTGCGCTCGCTCCGTGCGCGGCCGAGCGCTGCCAATCGGTCACGGTTGTTGTCTCACCACAGACTGTCTCCAGCTCCCGCCCCGGCGATATCGAAACTCTCGGTATCCTGCAGGCGTTGGGGGTGGAGGTCATCGGCTTCGATCTGTCGGGCGATGCCGACGCCCTAAAAGCCTTGTTTGAGCGCTATCGCACGGTCGTCAACTGCACCGGCTTCGTGGCTGGCCCCGGCACGCAGTTGAAGATCACCCGCGCCGCGCTAGACGCCAAGGTCGAGCGCTATTTCCCGTGGCAGTTCGGTGTCGACTACGATGTGGTCGGACAGGGCAGCGGCCAACCGGTGTTCGACGAACAATATGAAGTACGCCAACTGCTGCGCGCGCAGCAGCAAACCGAGTGGGTGATCATCTCCACCGGCATGTTCACCAGCTTCCTTTTCGAACCGGAGTTCGATGTGGTGAATTTGGCAGCTAGGACTGTCCATGGCCTGGGCTCTTGGAACACCAGGGTCACGGTCACGACGCCGGAAGACATTGGCAGGCTCACCACCGAGATACTGCTGGCCGAGCCGCGCATCGCCAACGAGGTGGTGTATGTGGCCGGTGATACGATTTCCTACGGCGAATTGGCTGAAGTCGTCGAGCGCGTCACCGGACAAACGTTCGAGAAGACGCTGTGGTCGCTGGACAAGTTGCGCGCCGATCTGGCGCAGACGCCTGATGATGTCATGACGCGTTACCGTGCCGCCTTCGCACTGGGTGATGGGATGTGGTGGGACAAGGCCAACACCTTCAATGCAAAACACCGCATTGAAACGGTCGATGTCGCGCGTTATCTGCGGCACCTGTTGGAAGTCTGACCCGGTTGCTTGCATGAGGCTGTGCGCGTCCCCCACCAGAAAACAAGCTCAGCGTGGTGCTTTCTAACGTCAGGCGTGGATCCGAAAAATCGACTAGCCGGCTGATGCGCATTGCGTTCATCAGCCGGCATGAGCCGCCTCATCTCTTTACAGCAAAACCACACACCCGAAATCGAGCTGATGCTGATCGCTAACTAAACGGATGATTCCTCGGGCGCCTGCCCGAAGCTGCGCATTCATTGTTCTGAAAAGTGACGTCGTATTGGGTTACGATGAACCGACAAGCACCGCTGTGTAGGCAATCGAGCCCGACGAAGCACGGTGTGCGCGATAAGGTGCGGTGGCCCCATTTGCTTCGACTGTCGAGACTGGCGTGCGCTACCATCTGTCGGACGCGCGGGGTCATCCAGGCGTCGGCCTGCTGCCGCAGTGGCGAGTGGACCTCCACTTCGCCACTGCGCACCTGGATGGCGAGGGTGCGGGCGATGATACTGTGTACTTTTGCGAGTCTCACCCATCCAGCGGCGGCCACTGCCGCGCCGTATGCACGACATTCAATATTCGCACCTGCGTTTCCACAATGTCATACACAACCATGTAGCTGCTGTGGACGACCAGCTCAAAGGTGTCCGGCACCCTCCCGCCCCGGCCCATTCTTGGGAAATCCAGGAGCACTGCTGTTCTTTCTGCTATCAGATCATCAAGTGCCAGGGCTGCAAGAGGGTTGTCTTCCTCAATGTAGTCATAAATGTCTTCACGATCCCTGACGGCTTCTGGCGTCCATAGCAGCTCCATCATTCAGGGGCAGCCATGCGAGCGCGGGTCGCTGTGCGGCGAGCGGCAAAGCGGGCTTCAACATCAGACGCAGGAATCAGGCTGCCCGCCTCCGCAGATGCCCGCGACTGCTCGACCTTCTTCGCCAGCCAGGCATCGTATTGCTGGACTTCTTCCTGCTGGGCCACGTAACTACGCATGAAGTCGCGAAGAAGCTGGGCTCCGGTACGGTCATTGGCTTTGGCGGCATTGGCAAACTCAGCCTTCAGGCCGTCATCGACTCGAAAAGTAAAAGTGGCATCACTCATGGCACCATCCTCATGTGTTACACGCAATGTGCAGTGTAGCACTACACCCTGAATGTCTCTATGAGATTGATGCCCATAGCAGAGGGTGACCTGCACCCGAGTTTGCCTTCGCCAGCGGTACAGTAGCGGTACACACATCAGTTTTGGCCATCTGCGCATAAGTACGCTAAACTACTGACGCATAAGTACTTTCTACTTATTTCAATTACGCTCGTATACGCTTGATTTTCCTAGACATAGCGTGTCAGCGGCAAACTCATAATCCGTTGGTGCCCGGTAAGATGGCTGATTGGCGAGTGCAGCAGCTCACTTCCTAAGTTTGATAATTTGATTGATATCTATCTTTATTAGTTAGCACACTGAATACAAAAGGAAGTGTATTCAGTGTGCTTTTATTTTGTTGGAGGTTTTATTTGGCCCCAATGGCTGCCAAGCCTGCGGCGGCCGCTTGCTCATCTTGTTGAGAGGTGGCGCCGCTTACTCCGATGGCGCCTACGATTTTCCCATCAAGGATAATTGGCAAGCCGCCTTGTAGCGGCAAAATATTTGGCAGGTTGAGCAGGGCGACCCGGCCACCGGCTACTACATCGTCCAGCGCTTTGGTTGGGCGTTTGAAATTGTTAGCGGTGCGAGCTTTGCCGATGGCGGTTTCCACGCTGGAGATCTGGGTGCCGTCGATTTTCTCTAGATAGGACAAGCTGCCGCTGCTATCCACTACTGCGACTACTACCGCCAAGTTATTTTTCTTTGCATCTGCAATCGCCGCTGTAGCGGCTTTTTTGGCCAGATCACTCGTGATGGGAGCGCCGTAACCGATGATATCAGCCGCCAAGCCGAGGCTAGAATAGGAAGCAAAGATGGCAGCAACGATAGTCGAACGGAAAATATGAGTCATTATTGAGGTCCTTTTTATGAAAGCACCTAGACCTGCAATTGATATGCCAAGTGGAGAGAGTGTTTTAATTGGCTGTTTTTAAAGTTTTTTTATATGGAAGCGTTTGAGTGGATGTTCAGTAAGAATCACTTATTAATGGGAAACCAACAGAGTGTTAGTTTTTAAACATTATCTTGGGGTGCTATTTTCTGCGTAGATTTTAAGTCTTATTAAACAAAAATAATTTATCCGCTGATTCGTTTACTGCTACCACGGCAGGGTGAGTTGCCCGCTTGGGGACGGAGATTGCATAGAAATGCTGGGTAAATTCATCGGTGTCGGCAATTTTGATGACGTCATACTCCTGTTCAATTTCATGCGCGATGACGGATGAGACGGTAAAGAAACCCGCTCCAGCAGTGCCGAAGGCTTTCATCAGTGCACTATCATCAAACTCCCCGACAATGTTGGGGGTAATATGTTGCTCGTTCAGCCAACGCATGATCTGCCCTTGTAATAGGCTATCCTCTCCCATGACCAGCATGGGCGCGCGATGCAGGCGTTCCGGGAACTGGCCTGGATATTTCATGGCAAGTTCTGCGGTGGCAAAGAAGGAGGTGCCGCTTTCTCCGAGTTTGCGGCTGATGCCGGTGATGTTGACTTCGCTGGGCATGGGCCGGTCTGCCAGTACAATGTCTAATTTATGAATCGCCAGTTGCGCGAGCAGTGTTTCGAAGTTGTCTTCCCGACACACAATGCGAATCGGGTCTTCTAATTCCATGGCCGCCGAAAGTAGGTGATAGGCAATGGATTTGGGGACGAATTCTGCAATACCTACGTTGAAAACCCTAGGACGTTTTTTGGGTTGATGATGCAGGGTTTCTTCCAGCATGCTGCCTATTTCGAAAATGCGCTCGGCGTAAGGCAGTGCAAGACGTCCTGCATCCGTGAGTTCCAGGCCGCGCCCGGCCCGCTTGAACAATGTGACGTTCAGGTCGGCTTCAAGTAGCGAAATTTGCCCACTGAGGGTTTGTGGAGTCACACCTAATTGCTCACTGGCCTTGACCAGGCTGCCAGCTTTGGCGACAGCCCAGAAATAACTGAGTTGCTTATAGTTCATGATGTCTCCTTGGTGGCAAACCTCAACACTTCGAATTTCCCGAACAATTAATCAGAGAATAGTATGTTTTTCTTGTGATCTTCGTCTAGTAGGATGTGCACCATGGCAAGACAAAATATCAATCAACTCATTGGAGATCATCATGAAAAAGACAGTTGCTATCGCTAGTTTGGCACTTGTTGCTTCCTGGGCTTCTTTTGCCCAGGCAGAGGAGCATAACGCGGCCCTGTTCGATCAGCAGGTGCTGGCTGCGGCGACGATTAATCCCAGCCGCCTGGCTACCGATGCGCGTGTGGCGGAGTCCGAAGCGGTGATTACACATAAGGATGTGGTGCAGTCCCGCAACAATCGTCCTCATTTCAGGCATCACTTCAATCTGAACCGTATCGATACGAGCGGGGTAAGTGCAGATCGCAATGCCGGGAAGAAGTTTGTGTATGTGACGCATCCTAAGCATCACTTCAAGGTTAAGCGGTATGTGGGGGTGAACTAAGCCTCACACCACGCAACATCGCACCCTTCCCAGGCATTTGCAGATGCCTGGGAGCCACCCCTAGAGCTAGGCTTCTGGGGGTGTTTTTTTAATTTTTGATTGTTTGTGAATCGCCGAATATTTACGCGCATTGTCTCCAATGTGTTCTTCACCGCGCTGGCGAGCAATCTCAATCTGCTTTTGCCTTTCTTCAATGCTGGCGCGTTTCTCAGCTGACAGTTTGTCATAGCAACGAGGGCAGGAAATGCCTTTCACATATTTCGGCGATGCCATATCTGCGGCAGAGATGGGATGGCGACATGCAAAGCATTGGTCATAATCTCCCACCTCTAAGCCGTGTCTCACTGCCACCCGCTGGTCAAATACAAAGCATTCCCCTTCCCATAGGCTTTCTTCCTTTGGAACAGTTTCCAAGTACTTCAGAATGCCGCCTTGCAAGTGGTAGACCTCTTCAAATCCCTGTTCCAACATATATGAACTGGCTTTCTCGCAGCGAATGCCCCCAGTGCAGAACATGGCGACTTTCTTGTTTTTTGCCGGATCAAGGTTGTTGCGGACATAATCGGGAAACTGGCGGAAAGTCGTGGTGGCCGGGTCGATAGCGCCTTTGAACGTGCCAATTTCGTATTCATAATCATTGCGCGTGTCGACCACAATGATATCCGGGTCGGAAATCAGAGCATTCCAGTCTTCCGGTTTGACGTAAGTTCCTACTTTCTTGTTGGGGTCGATGCCCGGCACTCCCAAGGTCACTATTTCCTTTTTCAACCGCACTTTCATGCGATAGAACGGCATTTCGTCAGTGAAGGACTCTTTATGGTCGATATCCGCGAATCGCGGATCCTGGCGCAGGTAAGCGAGCAAGGCATCAATGGCTTCACGGCTGCCAGCCACTGTGCCGTTAATGCCTTCTTCCGCCAACAGCAAGGTACCCTTGATGCCGTGGGCGTTACACAAGGCCAGCAGGCCCGGTTGAATCTCCTGATAGTCAGGCAAGCTAACAAACTTATATAAAGCAGCAACGACAATATGATGCACGACAAATTTCTCACGAAAATATAACAAATCAATGGGTTAAAAGGCATTCTGCAGTTGAGCATAAATGCACTAACACGCGCTATTTTAATTAAATTTCCATAGATTTCATATGGTTATTATGTTGCGAATATACAACGATATACAAATTTTACTTGAATTGAGAATGTTTATTATTTATATTCCATCTCTGTGAATTTATGTAAAACGTTGTAAAGGGAAAATTGTGCAAAATACAAAACACGATCCGGCCTTGAAGCCAATTTTTGCTGCCATTGCGTTGGCCTTCACTGGCTCTGCAGTTGCAGCTGAAGAAGCTGGCGTTCTGCCAGAGCTTCAAGTGCAATCAAAAAAAGAAAATCCTTATAAGGTGGAGAAGTCTGCAAATCAGAAATTTACAGCGCCGCTGAAGGATACTCCGAAGTCAGTCACTATCATTACGGAAGATGTGATCAAAGACACTGGTTCCAATACATTCCAAGAAGCGTTGCGTACAGCACCTGGTATTACCTTTGGTACTGGCGAGGGTGGCGGTCCGATTGGTGATCGCCCATTTATTCGCGGTTTTGATGCACAGAGTGCCATTTTCGTGGATGGTCTGCGTGATATTGGTTCGCAGCAACGTGAAGTTTTCGCGATTGAACAATTGGAAGTGCTCAAGGGACCAAGTGGTGCATTTGATGGCCGCGGCTCTGCTGGCGGCAGTATCAATGTCGTTACCAAGCGTGCGAAGGCTGGCAATTTTACTTCTGGTTCTGTCGGTTTCGGTACCGATCAATATCGCCGTGCTACTTTTGATGGCAACTATATGATCGGTGATGATGCGGCTATCCGTCTGGTCGGTGTGTTCCATGATGCAAATACTCCAGGCCGCGATGATGTAGACGTCAAGCGCTGGGGTTTTATGCCGTCTTTGACTTTAGGTTTAAATGGCCCTACTTCTGCCACTGTCAGCTGGTATCACTTTGAAACGGATGATATGCCGGATCGTGGTTTGCCATATCGGGACAACTCCGGCAACACTAAGAGTCGCCCTGTTGGTGTAAGTAAGGATAACTTTTATGGTTTGAAGAACCGTGACTATCATGAAACCAATGCGGATATTGGTACATTTGAGCTTAAGCATGCCTTTAGCGATGATGTGACATTGCGCAACACATTGCGTTATGGGGAAACAAAAAATGAGTATGTGGTAACCCGCTCTTTGCCAAGTGCTGCTAACCAAGCCAATAATATTGCGCCAAGGGAAGGTCAAGGACGCAAAACAAAAACGACATCTTTAGTAAATTTGACTGATTTGTCGATTGCATTCCATACAGGGTCTATTAAGCATACTGTCAATACCGGTTTTGAAATCAGCCGAGAAGAAACAGATATTTACTCAGCCACATTTTCTGGAGGCACCGGGGCTAACCAGAACGGAGGCCCCAACGGTAACTTCTTGAATCCTGATGCTAATGATATTTGGCCTGGTTCTGTTGCCTTCAGTGCAGATCCGACAAATACCTGGACTAGCCGTAGCAAGTCAGCATATGTGTTTGACAGCATTGAGCTGAATGAAAAATGGTTGGTGAATGCTGGTGTTCGTTATGATCGTTTCGAGGTGAAAAATAGTACAGCCAAAGCGGATCATAACTTCTGGAATTATCAGTTAGGCGTTGTCTATAAGGTGCAGCCTAATGGCAGTATCTATGCTTCCTATGGAACCTCAACCACGCCCATTGGCTTGTCAAACGGCGATGGGAACCATGAAAATGGCTATACCAATGTGGCTAGTGACTTGAACCCTGAGCGTACCAAGAATTTTGAGGTGGGTACAAAATGGGATGTACTGGAAGGCCTGTCACTGACCGCAGCAGCTTTCTACACTCAAAAGTCTAATGCACGAGTGCTGATGGCAGACGGTGGTTATGCTAATGCTGGTGAGTTTGATGTTAAAGGTGTTGAATTCGGTGCCGCTGGCAAGATCACTGACAAGTGGGATGTATTTGCTGGATATACGCACTTGAATAGCGAGCAATCCAAGACCGGCAATGCTTTAGGTAATCATCGGGATCTGGGGTCAACCCTAAATAAGGGCAAGGACATGCCTGGTGTTGCAAAGAATAGTGCCAGTGTTTGGACAACCTATAAAGTGTTGCCTCAGTTGACTGTTGGCGGTGGCGCATTCTATGTGGACAAGGTCTATGCCGATCCGGGTAACATGCTCTATGTGCCTTCTTATGTCCGTTGGGATGCCATGGCAAATTATAAGATTGATGATCGCATTAGTTTGCAGCTTAATCTCCAAAACCTGACTGATAAGCGTTACTTCAATCAGACTTACACACGTCACTTTGCCACCGTGGCTCCTGGTCGCTTGGCATTCGTGTCGCTAAACTTCAAATTCTAGATTTTTCTAGCAAAATCAATACCCCATAGAGTTTGACTCTATGGGGTATTTTCATTTCTCGGGCAATGTAAAGAAAATTCAGCGTTACAGTTCCCCTTCAGAATGTGTGCTGAAATGTGAATGTTTATTATTTATATTCCGTTTCCCAAATGTTTGTCAGGGAAATGAAAGGGAAACTGTGCAAAAAAATCTTAATCAGAACATTGAGTTGGCAATGAAGCCAGTCGCTACCGCAGTGGCGTTGTTGTTTGCCACGCCAATGGTTGCAATGGCTGCGGACGAAGAGGTAACGACCTTGCCTGAAACGACTGTTCAGGTACATAAGGAAAATAAATACAAGGTAGAACGGTCTGAGAATCAGAAATTTACATCTTCGCTGCAAGACACCCCCAAAACAATCAGTGTGATTACTGAGGATGTGATCAAGGATAGTGGTTCTCTCACATTGCAGGATGCCTTGCGTACAACGCCTGGCATTACATTCGGGGTTGGTGAGGGTGGTTCGGGTGGCGCTATGTCCGATCGACCATTTATACGTGGGTATGATGCGCAATCCTCCATATTTGTCGATGGTTTCCGGGATTTGGCAACGCAAAACCGCGAAGTATTTGCAATCGAGCGTGTGGAAGTGATCAAAGGGCCTGGAGGTGCATTTGACGGACAAGGGTCTGCCGGGGGTAGCATCAATATCATCACCAAGAAAGCCAAGGCGGACAGCTTTACATCGGGCACTATCGGTATCGGTACGGATAGCTATCGTCGGGTGACGTTCGATGGCAACTACATGCTGGGCGACGATGCGGCTATACGGCTGGTGGGGATGACACATGACGCCGATACTCCGGGGCGTGACGGTGTGGATGTGAAGCGTTGGGGTTTCATGCCATCTTTGACGCTGGGTTTGAACGGGCCTACCACTGCCACGGTAAGTTGGTACCATATGGAGACGGATGATATTCCTGATCGCGGTTTTCCATTCATGAACGGCGAGCCTATTCATGTCAGCAAAGACCATTTCTTTGGCTATACCAATCGGGATTATCAAGAGACGACCACAGATATCGGTACTCTCGAACTGAAGCATACTTTCGATAATGACGTAACCTTACGGAATATCAGCCGGTATGGGAAATCGGATAATGAGTATGTCATGAGTTCGCCAAGGGTGACGACTTTCCCGTTGCTGTCTCGTACTAACCATGCGCGAAAAGTGGAAACGACTACTATCGCCAATACGACAGATGTGTCATTTGGCTTCAATACCGCTGAGGTTAAGCACACAATGAATGTGGGAGTGACCATCAGCCGGGATGTGACATATCAATATCGCAATGTTGAAGTGGCTGGGGCAAATCCGAATGTGGATGCCACGAATCCAGACAATACTGCGCCTGCTGGCGTGGCAACGGTGACTTTCCCGGACCATGAGGCAAATAATAGAAGCACCAGTTTCAATCGATCCATTTTTGCCTTTGATACGATCGAGTTCAATGACCAATGGTTGTTGAATGCAGGCGTACGCTATGACAAATTCGAAGCCAGAAGGCATGTCAATATTGTGGCTGGCGCCGAAAGCGTAGGAGAGTCCGATAATGGATCTTTCAATTATCAGTTGGGTTTGGTGTACAAGGTGCGGCCTAACGGCAATATCTACGCTACCTATGCCACCTCGACAGTGCCTATGGGGATCAGCAATGGCGTTGTCGGCCCTGATAATGGGTCGGATATCGCAGTGAATACGCAGGATCTCGACCCTGGGCGGATTAAGAGCCTTGAAGTCGGTACCAAGTGGGATGTATTGGATGGGTTGGCGCTGAATGCAGCTGTTTTCCACATCAGGCGTACAGATAGCCGGGTTACCAATGTCGATACAGGGCTTCTGGACAATATTGGTGAAACCAGGGTGCAAGGCTTGGAGCTCGGGGCCGCAGGCCGGTTGACAGACAAGTGGAATGTGTTTGCTGGCTATACCTATTTGGACAGCGAGCAGGTGAAAACAGCTACTAATGCATCAGGGCTGTTAGGTAAAGGTAAGCCATTGCCAACCGTTGCGCGAAACAGCGCCAGCTTATGGACCACTTATGAGTTGCTGCCGCAGTTGACTGTAGGCGGCGGCGCGTTCTATACGGACGAGATGTATGTGAATACGGCCAATACACTCAAGGTTCCGTCTTATGTGCGCTTGGATGCGATGGCCACCTATAAATTCGATGAGCGTATCAACTTGCAGTTGAATATTCAGAACTTGACAGACAAGCGCTACTTCAGCAATTCAGGCTCGTCTCATGGCGGTCTGGCTACAGTGGCTGCTGGAAGATTTGCATTCTTGTCTCTGAACTTCAAGTTCTAAATATGATATAAGTTCAGTTCGATATATCTCTTACTCTGGCCCTATGGAGAGTCGAACTCTCTATAGGGTTTTTTGCTTGTTGGTTGGATGGAAAGATGAAATGTTGATTGAAATTCCAGAGGTATTGACCAAGGATCAGGTGGCACAGTGCCGGCAATTGATGGATGCGGCGGAATGGGTGGATGGTAATGTCACTTCAGGCAGCCAATCCGCTTTGGCCAAGAATAATATGCAGCTGCCGGAAGGTTCGCCTGTGGCGCGCCAAGTCGGGGATTTGATCCAGGATGCATTGGGCATGAGCCCTTTGTTCATCTCGGCAGCTTTGCCTCTGAAAGTGTTTCCGCCTCTGTTCAACCGATATGAGGGCGGGCAAGCGTTTGGCACGCATGTGGATAATGCGATCCGCCAATTGCGCGGCACCAATTTCCGCATCCGCAGCGACCTTTCCGCCACTTTATTTTTCTCTGAGCCTGAGGATTATGACGGTGGGGTGCTGACGATTGAAGATACGTTCGGCACTCAGGAGGTGAAGCTGCCAGCAGGACATATGGTGCTTTACCCTTCCAGCAGTTTGCATCACGTGACGCCTGTCACGCGCGGAGCCCGGGTTTCATCGTTTTTCTGGATGCAGAGCATGATCCGCGACGATGCGCAGCGTACTTTGCTGTTCCAGCTGGACAGCAGCATCCAGGCGATTGGGGCCGAGCGCGGCGGCAAGGACCCCGAGGTGATCCGCCTGACCGGCGTCTATCACAATCTATTGCGGATGTGGGCGGATAGCTAGGGCGGCTTAAGCCGAGCCGTTTATATGGCTGTGCTGCAGTCGCGTCGCTATCTGGCGCAGGAAATTCATGGCGATTTGCGGCTCGCCTTGCAGCAGCGTTTCGATATTCTCTGCGTTGACGACGACGACCCCGGCCTCCTTGGAAACCACGATCGCATCTGCAACCCTAGGCGTTTGGGTCAAGAACGCCATTTCGCCAAAATAATCGCCGCTGTTGAGTTCGCGCAGCAATTTCTCTCCCAGCATGAGCTTGATCTGGCCTGAGACAAGGTAATAAAGGTCATGGCAGTTATCATTGACTCTAAAAATATAGTCGCCGCGCTGGAATGTCTTGCCATAACGCTCCATCAATTCGTCCAAGTAAGCTGTCTTGTCCTCCGGCATCTGATCAAACAGCCCCCGCAGCAATAGCACATCTTTTTTGCGCAATGTGGAGATCAGCGTGGTGCCGAGCATGAATACCACGAAAGTGTAGTAAAGCCAGGCAATCGAGATGAAGAGGTTCTTCATGCCGCCGAATACCGCGCCGTAAGCGGGGTTCACAGACAGGAACAGGCTGAAGGCCGGCCGCATGGCAAGCCACAGCAGTGCGGTCACCACAGCTCCGATCATGATATGGGACAGCCGCAGGCGCACCGGGAAATAGACGCGGTAGAAGATCGCGGTCAATAATGTGGTGAGCGCGATGGAGGTGGCTGAGTTGATGTATTTGGAATGGGCGGTATGCGGCTCCAGGATGTTGATCACTTTTTCTATCCCCAGCCCCAGGATGGTAAACAGGAAGAACATCAACAATATACCCAGCACGCCCAGGATATCCTTGATCTGGCGCCGCAGGAACGAAGGCTTTTCCTGGATGCTGGCGATGGTGTAGAAGGCCGAGCGCAAGGCGCCTGCCAATGGCACGGCCAGCCAGAACATGGCGATGAAGCCGAAAACGCCCCAGGCGGCCTTATGCTGTGAGGCGTTATAGACTTCCACCATGATGCGGTTGCTGAGGTTGGGCACCAGGTTGCTGACGATGATCGCCAACTTGACGGTGGCATAGTTGGATGACACCACGAGATGGCTCAACAGGAAAAACATGAGCACGATCAGCGGGATCAAGGCAAACATGGCGTAAAACGACAGCGACGCGGAAATGCCAAACCCGTTGTGAGCTTGAAAGCTGATCAGCGTTTCACGCAACACGAAGAACGGCGTGCTGTAACGCTGGCGTGCGTAAGCGCGGCGCGACTTATGCAATGCCGGATGGCTGCCCAGGTGTTTGACCTTGGAAATGTTGAGTGCCAAAAAAACCGCTCCTGTTGCCCTGCTTAGTGTAGAGCTTGCTTGAATTTCTCTGTGGCGGCAATCAGGGCGCTCCTGGTGCCGGCTTCCATGCCTGAGTGGCCCGCGTCGGGAATCATGTGAAGTTCCGCATGCGGCATGGCGTTGTGGAGCTCGTGCGCGGTCAATGGCGGGCATACCATGTCGTAGCGGCCTTGCACGATGACGGTCGGGATCTGTTGCAACCTGGCGGCTGCCTCTGCCAATAAATTACGTTCTCCCACAAAGCACTGGTTCTTGATGTAGTGGATTTGCACCCGGGCGCGCGCCAGCTCGATTTTGCCGTTGATGCCTTGCTCACTAGTGGTGGCGCTTGGCAATAAGGTCATGATGCTGGCTTCGAAAGCGTTCCAATGAATGGCGGCTGGCTCACTGATGGATGGCTCATCTGAAAACACGCGCTTCGCGAATGCGCTCAAGGGATCATGCTGCTCAGCTGCTGGCAAGTAGGATAGCAATTGCTGCCAGGCTTCCGGGAAAAAGTGCTGTACGTCGTGCAGGAACCAATCCAACTCGCTTGGGCGACTGAGGAAAATGCCGCGGAGAATGAGCCCGGCGACATGCTGTGGATATGCCAAGGCGTAGTTCAGCGCCAGGGTGCTGCCCCATGAGCCGCCGAATACCAGCCAGCGGTCAATGGCCAGATGCTGGCGCAGCGCGTCCAGGTCGGCCACTAGGTGGTCGATCGTATTCTCCTCAACTTCTCCTTGCGGGGTGCTGCGCCCGCAGCCGCGTTGGTCCAACAGGATGATGCGGTAATGGGCCGGGTCGAAATAACGGCGCTGGCCTGGGTTGCACCCGCTGCCGGGGCCGCCGTGCAGGAACACCACGGGCTGGCCGGCTGGGTTCCCCGATTGCTCGTAATAAATGGAATGCAGGCCTGAGACGGCCAGCATGCCTTGCTGATAAGGTTGAATGTCCGGGAAAAGCGCGTGAGTCATGAATGGAGGTCTCGTCTGTGAAGGAGATTATTTTTCTATATATGGGAAATTGTCTCACCAAGTTTAGGAATTATTTAATTGTAAGTAAAATGTAAATGAAGTATTGCAAAACATTTTTTCCTGCACTAAGATGCAGTCTACTCGCTTTAAAGTGAGTAAAAGGCAAAGTCTCAAAGATGCTGCAACAACCCGTAATTATAAATGGGAGGTGGTATATGTGGGGCTGGGTCTTGTTAAACCCTTAGTAGTATCACTATGGAGATTTATAAAAATGGAGATGAGCAAAATCAAGCTGGCGCTTGGTGTGGCATTTGGCATGGCTATGGCTTTGCCTATGGTTGCATCTGCAGCTGCTGACCAAGAAGCCGCAATGAAGGATCCTAACAACTGGGCACATCCACGCGGTCAACATAATAATCAGGGTTACAGCACCCTGAACCAAATCAACAAGAGCAACGTCAAGAACGTTAAGGCAGCTTGGCAATTCGCAACCGGTGTAAACCGTGGTCACGAAGGCTCTCCTGTTGTTGTAGGCAACATGATGTATGTGCATACAGCATTCCCTAACAACGTTTACGCACTTGATCTGAACGACAATCAAAAGATTGTCTGGGCTTACTTCCCTAAGCAAGATCCTTCCGTGCAAGCTGTTCTCTGCTGCGATAACGTAAGCCGCGGTCTGGGTTACGGCGACGGCAAGATCTTCCTGCAACAGAACGACGGCGTGTTGGTTGCTCTGGATGCGAAGACTGGTGCAAAGGTTTGGGACGTTAAGGTAAACGATCCTAAGGTTGGCGCTACCAACACCAACGCTCCTCACGTCATCAAGGACAAGGTCCTGACTGGTTGTTCCGGTGCTGAGTTCGGTGTTCGCTGCTTCCTGGCTGCTTACAGCCTGAAGGATGGCGCGCTGGTATGGAAGGCATACAGCACAGGTCCTGACAGCGAAGTGCTGATCGGCAAGGATTTCAACAAGGACAATCCTCACTACAGCTCGTTGTCCGTATATGAAGACGTAAACGGCGGTAACAAGGAAGGCGGCTCTTTCAAGGCTCTGCCTAAGGAAAAGCTGAAGTTCCCTGAAAAGGACCTGGGTGTTAAGACCTGGCTGAAACCGCAAGCTGTTAAGGATGGTTGGCAGCACGGTGGTGGTTCCACATGGGGCTGGTGGCCATATGACCACAGAACCAACCTGGTTTACTACGGTACTGGTAACCCATCCGTTTGGAACCCAGACGTACGTCCTGGTGACAACAAGTGGTCCATGACTATTTTCGCTCGCGATGTAGATACTGGTATCGCTAAGTGGGGTTATCAAATGACTCCTCACGATGAGTGGGATTATGACGGCATCAATGAAGTGATCCTGTTCGACAAGGGCGGCAAGACTTACGCTTGGCACCATGACCGCAACGGTTTCGCTTATACCTTTGATGCACATACCGGCAGCATCATTGCAGCTGAAAAAGTACACCCATTCGTTAACTGGGCTACTGGTGTTGATCTGAAGAGCGGTGTTCCTCAGAAGGATGGTAAGTACTCCACTCACCAAGACTACAACGCTAAGGGTATCTGCCCTGCTGCGCTGGGTACCAAGGACCAACAGCCTGCTGCTTACTCCCCACGTACCGGTCTGGTCTACTCTCCACTGAACCACGTTTGTATGACATACGAGCCAGTTGAGTCCAAGTACATCGCCGGTCAACCATGGGTTGGTGCTACTTTGACCATGTTTGCTGGTCCTGACGGCGTAATGGGCGGCTTTGCTGCTTATGACCCAATGACCAACAAGAGCAAGTGGTACAACAAGGAGAAGTTCTCTGCTTGGGGTGGCGCACTGACAACTGCTTCCGACCTGGTGTTCTACGGCACCCTGGACCGTTGGTTCAAGGCTGTTGACGCACAATCCGGTAAGGAACTCTGGAAGTTCCAAGTTGGTTCCGGTGTGATCGGTAACGCTTTCACATACACCCACAAGGGTAAGCAATACGTTGGCGTACTGTCCGGTATCGGCGGTTGGGCTGGCGTTGCGATGAACCTTGGCCTTGACAACGACACCGATGCGCTGGGCGCTGCTGGTGGCTACAAAGAACTGACCAAGTACAATGCTGCTCCTGGCGGCGGTGCACTGAACGTGTTCAGCCTGTAATCGTCTGATTAATGCAGAAGATTCAAAGCTGACATTAGGTTAGTTGCTCCCAAGCACCCTGTCTTAGGACGGGGTGCTTTTTATCTTTGATAGGCAATTAGTTAGCAGGCTTATCAACGCAGAAGGAAGTAAGTAATGTTAAAAACGCTGAAGAAGGTTTCATTAGTACTCGTGTTGTCCGGCGTGAGCCAGGTTGCGATGGCAGGCGGTGCTGGCAATGCATTGGAAGTTGACACCGAAGTGGGGCGCGGTGGCCTCCCGGTACGTGAAGACAATCCAAATGAATTGAAGGTCTGCGCGGACTATGACAACTTACCCTACTCAAACGGCAAGCAGGAAGGTTTTGAGAACAAGATTGCCGAATTGATTGCCAAGGATCTTGGCAAGACCCTGACCTACCAATTCTGGTATGACCGTATGGGGTTCATCCGTAATACATTGAATGCACGTCGGTGTGATGTGATTATCGGCACGGTCGCCGGTAATGACATGATGGCGACATCCAAGCCTTATTACCGTTCAGGCTACGTATTCGTTTACCGCAAGGATAGCGGGTATGACATCAAGGACTGGGATTCCCCGGACCTGCATAAAGGCATTATCGGCGTGGTAGGGCAGACGCCGCCCTCCCGGCCGCTCAACGACAAGGGCTTGCTCGGCAACTCCCGTCCATACCGTATCCAGCGCGACCTCAATTTGCCGCCCAGTTTTGTGATTGACGACCTGGTCAAGGGTGAAATTGATGTTGCTATCCTTTGGGGCCCCATCGCCGGCTATTACGCCAAAAAGGCCCCTATTCCCTTGGTTGTGGTTCCTGCCCCGGAATATGAACAAGAGAATATCCATGGCAAGGAATATTGGAATATTTCGCTAGGCGTGCGTAAGCGCGACAAGGAGCGCCTGGCGATGCTGCAGGAAGTGCTGGACCGCCGTCATGACGACATCATCAAGATCCTTGATGAGTACGGCATTCCTCACGTGCCAGTGGTCGAGGGCGACGACATCGAGAAAAAATCTAAAAACAAGGGTGATGTAATTCCCAAATTTGAATAGTATTTTTCATGAACTGGGTCAACTATTCATAGTCTGACACGTTAATTGAAGTGCAGACTCGTTAGTTCTTAATAAGTAGTCGAAGTTTAATGTTCAAAAAGCAAGGAGAAAGTATGTTGAATCATGGAGTGATCAAAGCAACCTTGGCAGCCTCTGTGCTGGCGCTGGCAGGATTGGCGATGCCAATGCAGGCGAGTGCTGCCTGCAACCTGGTGTCCACCAAGGACAATAGCCCTCTGAATATCAAGGTGGCTGATGATGATACCCCAGAAGCCAAGCAGTTCCTGGAAACTTGTGTCAATCCTTACACTAAGATTTATGCAGCCGATCCAGAGAAGGCCAAGCAAGGTAAGAAGAAGTTCGGTCTTTATTCCTGCACGACTTGCCATGGTCCAAATGGCGACGGCCAGGTGGCAGTTTCGATTACCGACGACCGTTGGCAATACTCCAAGCATATTACCGACAAGGGTTTGTTTGAAACCATTGCAGGTGGTACCAATGGCGGTATGGCAACTTGGCACAAGCAAGTGTCTGGCAACCCAGACCTGGTTTCAACTGACGAAATCTTGAAGATCGTCGCTTTCCTGCGTAGCCAATACAAGGGCGGCGGCGACAAGCCATGGTTGAACGAAAAGCCACAATAATGAAATAGTATGGGTGGCGCGGGTGCGATCCAGCACTCGCTGATCCTTCTCTATAAAGAAAAGACGGTCATTGTTTATTCAATGACCGTTTTTTTATGCGCGAAGCCCGGCCTTTAGAGGTAAAATCAAAGCATTCCTTTTTGTGCAAGCCAGCTACCATGGTCATTGAGGGGTGGTTGTGATATAGCAACGCTATGCTTGCCGTGAGATGTACGGATTTATATTGATTAGTCCTGGAAAGTGAAGTTATGCAATTGGAAACGCAAACAAATTCAGATTTGCACCGTGTCGTGATCGTCGGTGGTGGGGCGGGTGGACTGGAGCTAGCTACGCGCCTGGGCAGAAGTCTGGGACGCAAGAAAAAAGCGCATATCACCCTGATCGATTGCACCCGCACCCATGTCTGGAAGCCATTGCTGCATGAAATCGCCGCAGGCAGCATGAATCCGGACAAGCATGAGCTTGAGTACATTGCCCAGGCGCACTGGCATCACTTTCACTTCCGACTTGGGCGCATGGACGGCTTGGATCGAACCAAGAAAGAGGTATATGTCGCCCCTTATTTTGATGAAGGTGTGGAAGTCATCCCCCGGCGTACTTTCAAGTACGATACCTTAATCATTGCGGTTGGCAGTACCACCAATGACTTCGGTATTTCCGGCGCACGCGAGCATTCTATCGCGCTGGATACGCAAAACCAGGCTGAACGTTTCCATAAGCAATTAACCAATGCTTTGATTCGTGCACAAACCCAGGCTGAACCAGTACAGGCTGGGCAACTGGAAGTGGTTATTGTCGGGGCTGGCGCCACAGGGGTCGAGCTTGCTGCGGAACTGCACAATACCACCCGTGAAGTGGCTGCATTTGGCCTGGATAGGATTGACCCCGATCGCGATATCAAGATTTCCATTATTGAGGCGAGCGACCGCGTATTGCCGGCGCTGCCGCCCAAGCTGTCAATGGCGGTGGACGTTGAGCTGCGCAAGCTGCGTGTGCACGTTTACGTAGGGGAGCGGGTTACCGAAGTGACGGATAAAGGGGTATATACCCATAGCGGCCGTTTCATTCCTTCAGCGCTGGTAGTGTGGGCGGCAGGCATTAAGGCGCCCGACTTCCTCCGTGAACTGGATGGCCTCGAAGTGAACCGCATCAATCAACTGGTGGTCAAGCGCACGCTGCAAACCACGCTGGATGAAAATGTCTTTGCTTTCGGTGACTGCGCGGCTTGCCCATGGCCCGGACATGACGAGAACGTGCCCCCGCGCGCCCAGTCTGCTCACCAGCAGGCCTCCATGCTGGTGAAGACAGTGAAAGCCCGTGTGGCAGGCAAAGACAACCTGCCTGAGTACACCTACCGGGATTACGGTTCATTGGTCAATCTTGGGCGCTACTCTACAGTAGGCAGCCTGATGGGTGCGATTGCGGGTGGCAGCATGTATATCGAAGGTTTGTTTGCACGCCTGATGTATCAGTCTTTATATCAAATGCACTTAATGGCGCTGCATGGGTTCTTCGCCGTGGTGCTCCAGATACTGGCGCGCCTGATTACGCGCAGGACAGAGGCCCGGGTTAAGCTGCATTAATGCCTCTCTAGCGGTATCTAATCAATAAAAAGCCCGGATACTTGTCCGGGCTTTTTATTGATTGAGGCGACATGGTTGCGGGAGGGCTATTCCGATTTGTGCTGCACCGCGTTCTGCGCTTGAAATAGCTTGTATATTCCACCCATGCTCAGGCTGACAAATAGGCCAAAGACCACAATAATGAAATTGATGTGGATGTCTGCCTTGATCATCAAGGTATAAAGGCTGATCAAGGCGGCAATGCCGAGGTTTTCATTGAAGTTCTGCACCGCAATGGAATGGCCTGCACCGATTAATAAATGGCCGCGATGCTGCAGCAATGCATTCAATGGCACGACGAGGTAGCCGCTCAAGGCGCCGATCATGAGCAGCAGGATGCAGGCAACGATCCAGTTGCTTACAAATGCCATCCCAATGACCAGCAGCCCTACCGCAATACCCACGGGGAGCACGCGGACTGAATGTTCAAGCTTGATCATGCGTGCAGCAGCGATGGAGCCAAATGCAATGCCGATAGCGACGACCACCATGAGATAGGTGGATTGCTCCTGGGTGAAATTCAAGGCAAAGCCGGCCCAGGCCAGGACGACGAAACGCAACGTGGCTGCGACCCCCCAGAACAAGGTGGTGACCGCCAGGGAGACCTGGCCTTGCGCATCCTTCCATAACGTCTTGGTCGCTTGCCAGAAATCCTTGATGAGAAAGGTAGGCGTTTTCTTGGGAGGCTTGTGGTCCACCGGCACCTTGGGGATGTAGATATTGAAGATGGCTGCCGAGAGATAAAGCACCGTGATCACGATCATGGCAACCTGGATATTGATACTGGGCAGGATGGCGCCGAGCACGGTTCCCAACACAATGGCCATGACGGTGGAACCCTCCATCCAGCCATTGGCTTTCACCAGCATGGATGGCGGCAGGTATTCCGTCAGAATGCCGTACTTGGCGGGCGAGTAGGCGGCTGCCCCTATGCCGACTATGCCATAGGCATACAAGGGTGGCATGCCAAGCACCATGGCCATGCTGCCGATAAACTTGATGGCATTGGAGACAAACATCACCCGGCCCTTGGGAAAAGCGTCGGCAAACGCGCCGACGAAAGGGGCGAGGATGATGTAGGAGATGACAAAGAACCATTGCAACAGTGGGTCGTGCCAGCTAGGGGCCTCCATGTCTCTCAGGAGCGCAATTGCGGTGAACAGCAATGCATTGTCAGCTAGCGCGGATAAGAACTGCGCCAGCAGTATGATATAAAAACCCCAGTTCATCGCTGCTTTATTACACCCTGATAAGAAGGTGCATTTATCCTGTCATTGTGACTGGCTATGCCAGATTGAGTCATAGTAGTGGCCGATTATTACAATATATCTGCTGCAAAATCTGCCAACCTGGATCGCTCGCCGCGAACCAGGGTAACGTGCCCGTTATGCTCCCAGCCTTTGAAGCGATCGACCACATAGGTCAGGCCGGAGCTGCCTTCAGTGAGATAAGGCGTGTCAATTTGCGCAATATTACCTAAACAAACGACTTTAGTCCCGGGTCCTGCACGCGTAATGAGGGTTTTCATCTGTTTTGGAGTCAGATTCTGGGCTTCATCGATGATCAGGAACTTATGTAGGAAAGTGCGCCCTCGCATGAAGTTCAATGATTTTACCTTGATGCGGGTGCGGATCAGGTCCTGGGTGGCCGCGCGGCCCCATTCCCCCGCATCCTCGTCAGATTTGTTGAGCACATCCAGGTTGTCTTCCAATGCTCCCATCCACGGGGCCATTTTTTCCTCTTCCGTGCCGGGCAGGAAACCGATGTCCTCGCCGACGGGAACGGTGACGCGGGTCATGATGATTTCGCTGTAAATTTTTTTGTCCAGTGTCTGGGTCAGCGCAGAGGCCAGCGTCAGCAGGGTTTTGCCAGTACCGGCCTGGCCCAGCAGCGTGACGAAGTCCACTTCCGGGTCCATCAGCAGGTTGAGTGCGAAGTTCTGCTCGCGGTTGCGGGCCGTGATGCCCCAGATGTTGTGTTTGGACTGGGTATAGTCCTTGACCACTTCCAATACGGCAGTATTGCCTTCAATCGAACGTACGATCGCGTGAAAGGGCTTCTCGAATTCGTAATAGATGAATTCATTGATGAGAAAGCTCTTGCAGAGCGGCCCGGTGATGCGATAGAACATCCTGCCGGCATCCTGCCAGGATTCCATGGCCTTGCTGTGCTTGTCCCAGAAGTCTGCCGGAAGCTCCTTCATGCCGGTGTAGAGCAGGTCGGTGTCTTCCAGCACCTTGTCATTGAAATAATCTTCAGCAGCCACGCCAATCGCGCGTGCCTTGATGCGGATATTGATATCCTTGCTGACGAGCACCACTTCCCGGCTCGGCTGCGATGTCTGCAGGCTGAGCACTACGCTCAGTATCTGGTTGTCCGCCTTGCTGCCGGCCAGCATGGGCAGTTCCGTTGTCACTGCCTCGGTTTGCAGGAACAGCTTGCCGCTGACGTGCTTATTGCCATTAATGGAGAGCGGACAGCCTTTTTCCAGGTCCGCCAGGTTGGTTCCCACAATCTCTTCCAGGTTACGGCTTGCCTGGCGCGCATTGCGTGCAACCTCTGTCATCCCCTTCTTGTTGTTATCCAGCTCTTCCAGCGTGACCATGGGAAGGTAAATATCATGTTCCTCGAAGCGGAACAGGCTTGACGGGTCGTGCATGAGTACATTGGTGTCAAGTACAAACAGTTTGGTGCTTGCTGTGCGCTTTCTGATCATCTGGCGGCCTTTTAAAGGGATTGAATGAATTCGAGCACTTGCTGTGCGTGGCCGTCTACTTTCACTTTCCGCCATTCATGGATCAGGATGCCCTGTTCATCGATGACGAAAGTGCTGCGTTCTATGCCACGTACTTCTTTACCATAAAGTTTCTTCATCTTGATTACGTCGAACAACGTACAGGCTTTTTCTTCCGCATCTGATAGTAGTTCAAATGGAAAGTTGAACTTAGCCTTGAAGTTCTCGTGAGACTTGAGGCCATCCCGCGAAATGCCGACGATTTCCGTATTGCTGGCCTGGAATGCCTCGTAGAGGTCGCGTAGATCCTTGCCTTGGTTGGTACAGCCGGGGGTATTGTCCTTGGGGTAGAAGTAAACGATCAGTTTTTTGCCGATATAGTCGGAAAGCTTGAAAAATTTTCCGCTGGTGGAAGGTAATTCAAAGTCGGGAATTGCTTGATTCAACATAGTGGACAGTAAGCTCTAGACGCTCTCATTGTTGATAAAAACTGAGGATATGGCAAGCAAGTTATGGGGTGATATTCATATTAGTTTCATTCAGATTGATAGTCGCGCGGCAAGATGATTTCAGTCGTTGTGCCGCCCTTGACCCTGTGGTTGAAGTGGATGTGCCCGGATAATGCTTCCATGACCTTGAATGCAAAAGGGATCCCGAGTCCGGTGCCAAAGCGCTTGGTTGTAGGGCCTGGGCTGGCCGCATGTGGATCCGGGGTAAACGGCATGCCCGGCCCCTGGTCGCTGATCGTAATATGCAGGCTATCCTCGGCGATATCGCAGTCAATGGTGATTTCGCTGGATTGAGGGGACGCTTCCACGGCATTCAGGAGAAGGTTGTAGAGTGCCTGCTCCAGCAGGTTCTCATCGGTGAGCATGCGGTCGTTCATGTCCTGCCAATCCGGCAGTCGTACCGATATCTGCTTCTCCTGGATTTTCTGCTGTAATGGGGCGAGTGCGCCTTGCAGTATCTGGCGCAGCGTCGTGGCGCTGGCATGCGGCTTCAGTGGGTGCAGGTAGGCTAACAACGCGCGGGTCCAGCGGTCCAGGCGGTCAACGGTACTGATGATGGCAGTGAGCGAGTCGCGGGTTTCCTGGTCGAGGTGGGGGTTGTCCGCCACTTGCGCCGTGGCACGGATGCTGGCCAATGGATTGCGGATGTTGTGAGCGAGCATGGGCACCAGCAGGCCAAGGGCGGCTTGTTTTTCCGAGCGTACCAAGGCTTCCTGGCTGTGGGTCAATTCATGTGCCATGCTGTTGATGGCGGATGACAATGCAGCCAGTTCGGCAACCCCCTCTTCAGGCGCCTTGTGATCGAGGTTGCCTGCGCTGATCTCGCTGGTGGCGTGCAACACGTTGCGGATGGGGCGCACAATCGCCCGTTTGAGGAAGATATGGGAGAACAGCAGCAGCAGCAACGCCAGCCCGATCGGGATGATCAACAGGGTGAATGCCGTGTGCTTGACATCCTCCAGCCGGGCAGAGAGCTCGCTATGCTTCAAAAGCAGCAAGCGTTCTGCCCGGGCGGAAATAATTTCGTAATGGTGGAAGATGCTGGATTCCAAATGGGTGTTTAGCACCTTCTCCAGCTCGGCATTGTTGTAGTCTTCCACCAGGGCGAAGATATGCTGGGTTTCTTGGATCAAATCTTGATAACTGGCATTCAATTCCATGATGGCCGATTTTTCCTGGCTATCGGCGGTGAGCTTCAGTAATTTGCGGAAATGCGTGTCAATCGAAAGGGTGTAGACGTTATATTCCTCTTGCGCTTGCGGATCCTTCAAGAAGTGCAGGTCAAACAACTCCTTCATCTGCCTGTATAAGTCGCCGCGTGTTTGCTGGATTTCCTGCACCATGAGATGGATGCGTTGCGACTCCTGCGAGGACTGGTCCCAGATGCGCATGCCGATTACGCCGGCCGTTCCCGCGAGGATGACCAGCAGGAAAAACGTCAACTCATGGATCAGCAAGACATCCCGGAGCGATTTTGCCTGCGGCTGGTTGCTCATGACGCTTCCAGTGTGAAGGGAACGGGAACCAGAATGACCAGGTGCTTGCTGTTGCGCAATATTTCGGGCGGTTGCGGCAATGGGGACGCTTTCTTCACCATGGTGATGGCTTGTTCATCCAATACGTTATGGCCGCTGGATTTCTTCACCTGCGTCGAAAGTACGTGGCCGGTCTCGTCGCAATGCACCTCCAGCAGTACTTCGCCTTCCCATCCCCGCATTTGGGCAATCCGCGGGTATTGCTTGTACTTGGCAATGGCGCGTGAAAGCAGGCTGCCGTACAAGCTGCGTGCGGCATCTATATCCTGCTGGCTTGGCCCGGCCGGGTGCGGCGGCGGGGCGGGTTCTGGCGCAGGAGGCGCTACGGGAGCGACCGGGGCCGGCGTCGGGGTTTCCCTGGGCGGAGCTGTCATGACATCGGGAACGGCGGCTGGCAGGGGAGTTTCCACGGCTTCATGCTGGGAAGGCTTATCCGCCATGCGGGGCGGTTCCGGTGGCTTGGGCGCAGGTTTTGGCGGCGGGGGCACAGGTTTTGGCGTTGGCTTGGGAACAATGGGTACAGGTTCGGGCTCCGGCTGTTTGACTGGCTCCGCTGGCGCAATGGTTTCAGGCTCCGGCAACGCAGCGGATTGGGCAGGGTTGGGTTGCGGTGTCAGCTCAACCTGCAGGGGCGGCGGCACGGGCGTTTCTGGAGAGGTAAAATCCAGGACAGGCAGTTGCATTAACAGCATGACATGAAGCGCCAACGACGCCAGAACGGCCCAGCCGATGCTGTGCTGGCCGGCTGGTGTGGGGATTGAATGGGCGATCGCAACCAAGGTGTAAGGTGAATTACTGTACGTTGTCAAAGAAAGGCATCGCTGATTATAGACTGACCATGGCTGTCTTTTTGGAATTATTCCCATTCAAGCACGGGATAAATCAGATTGATGTTGCGCCGGTTGACCGCATTGAATAATTGCCAGCGAGCAGCTTCGCTGCTCGCTGCGCTATCCATCGTCTGTTCCATGCTGCGGCCTTGCTTGATGGCTTTGCGTACGTCATGCAGCAAGAGCTTGAGGTAGCGGGACTGGTTGTCCAAGGCGCCCTGAAAATCCTGCGTGACTGGGCCGTGCCCGGGGACTGCATGATGGATGCCTTGGAGTTGCTGTAGCTTTGCAATCGCTGACAGCCACCCCTTGATATCGCCGTCAATGGAAGGGGTGCGCTCGATGAAAAGCAGGTCGCCTGTCCATAAGGTGCCGGTTTGTTCATCCAGTACCGTAAGGTCGGTATTGGTATGGGCATTGGGGTATGCCGTCAACAGCAGCCTTCTCTCGCCAATATCCAGTTCCTGGGTGGATTCCACCAATTGGGTCGGTTGGACGATTTCGCTGCCCGAGAACTGTGCTCCAAGAAGCTTATGGCCTTGGCGCAAATAGGCATCGCTGCGCAAGGCCATGGCATTGGCGAGTTTGGCATGGCCGATAAAGACTGGATATTCCTGCTTGAAGGCTGCATTGCCAAAAATATGATCGGGATGGATATGGGTGTTGATCACATACAAAATGGGCAAGTTAGTGACCTTGCGAATTGAGGCGAGCAGGGCTTCCCCTACTCGCTTGCTGCCGCCAGTGTCAATGACGGCTACCCCTTTTGTGCCGATGACGAAGCCGATATTGCTGATATCCCCTTGGTATCCTTCATCCAGGTCAAGGTGGGCGCCTTGGTGCATATAGACCCCCAAGGCTACTTGCTGCATGGGCAGTGCCACCGGCGCGCTGTCGGCAGGGAGCATCCAGAGGGCGCTGGCGATGCACAACAGGAGCGTAAAATAATGGATGAGTCGGCGAGCCATAATGAGGAAACTGCAAAATTGCATGTTAAATGGGTATATACAATTCTGTAAACACCCTAATTGAACTTGAGAAGTATCGCGGCGTCTGAAACAATGCGTGTAAACGACAAAAACAATATTTTAAATACTATTGGAGAATGTATTATGCAATGCAAATTTGAGATAAAGCTCATGACGGCTGCGGCTGCGCTGGCGTTCTCGAGCTCCTTGCTCGCGGCGCCTTTTGCCTATTCCACCAATGAGAAATCGGGGACGATTTCAGTGATCGATACCCAGACCGACAAGGTCGTGGATACCTTCGATGCGGGCAAGAAGCCCCGCGGTGCCGCCATCACCAAGGACGGCAAATACATTTTCGTGAGCGACCAGAAGCAAAACGCCCTGCTGGTCATTGATCTTAAGACCAAGAAAGTGACTGACAAGATCAAGCTCGAAGAGTCGCCGGAAGGCGTGGGCATCTCACACGACGGCAAATGGATTTCGGCAGCCAACGAAGAAGACAACAGCGTGGCCGTGATCGATACCAGCACCCATAAGGTAAGCTACATCGTGCAGATGCAGGGCAAAAACCCTGAACATGCCGAATTCAGCCCCGATGGCAAATGGATGTACGTCAGCGCTGAAGAAGCCAAGTATGTCGATATCGTCGATGTTGCGAAGCGCGCTTCCATCAAGTTAGTAGAAGTCGGCGAACGTCCGCGCGGTATCGGCTTCCTGCCGGACAGCTCGCGCGCTTATGTCGCCAATGAGGCGGCAGGCAACGTATCTGTTTTCGATACCAGCAAGCACGAAGTCATTGCGACGATTCCAGTAGGTCAACGCTCCAATGGCGTCCAAGTGCTCCCTAACGGCAAGAAAGTGTATATCTCGAATGGCGGGGACGGCAGCCTGTCCGTGATCGATACCGCCACCAATAAAGTGACAGCTACCATTCCGGTCGGCAAGCGTCCATGGAACATGGCCTTGACCCCGGACGGCAGGAAGCTGTATGTCGCCAATGGTAAATCCAACTCGGTGACGGTCGTCGACACCGTCGCTGACAAGGCGCTGAAGGAAATCCCGGTTGGGGATACTCCATGGGGCGTATTCGTCCATTAGCCATTGTTGATTGACCCTGGCCCCTGCATCTGCCACTGCTTGGCAAATGCAGGGGCTGTTTAGGCTGGAATGACCATGAATAACCCCAACAGGTATACCAAGGTGGCAATCACGCTACATTGGCTGATTGCGATCGCCATACTCTTCCTGTTTGCGCTTGGTTGGTATATGAACGAGCTTCCCCGCGGCGGAGACAAAGTCACAAGCATTGATCTCTTCGACTTGGGAGCTTATACCTGGCAACTTGCCGAGGCGGCCACCCCCCGCACCTTTTATTTCAATTTGCACAAATCAATCGGTTTCACCGTGCTTCTGCTGGTCGGCCTCAGGCTGTATTGGCGGCTGATGCACCGGCCGCCAGCCTTGCCCGACTCGATGAAGCGTTGGGAGAAAGCAGTGGCCCACGGCACCCATCATCTGCTGTATCTCATGATGGTATTGATGCCTGCGAGCGGGCTGTTGACTACGCTATATAGCAAATACGGCCTGCATTGGTTTTCCGTCCCGGTATTGCCAGGCTTGGACAACGCCGGACTGCGGGATTTCTTTGTGGCGGCGCACGAGATCTCTGCCGCAATACTGATTACTTTGATCGGCCTGCATATTGCAGCTGCGCTCAAGCATCAATTTATCGACAAGGACAATATCCTGAAGCGGATGTCATTTTAACTAAAGCTTATTGATCATCTTGTTGTTACATCTTGCGTAACAGCGTGCCTAATATGAAAACACCCTCAGGATAATAGTCCTGAGGGTGTTTTTTCATGGTGGCCAGCATTATCTGGACCGCCTGTTTGCAGATACCTGGGTACTTACTTTATCCCGCCCACATACCGCTTAACCTTGAAATGATGCTTAGGATGCGTCACATACACAAACTTCTTCCCGGCATTGCGATCTGCACTCACCCCACTCGTATCGATACGGTTCACATTAAAGTGATGCCTAAAGTGAGGACGATTGTTACGCGACTGCACCACCTCCTTATGCGTAATCACCGCTTCGGATTCCGCCACACGTGCATCGGTAGCCAGGCGGCTGGGATTAATTGTTGCCGCGGCCAACACCTGCTGATCGAACAGCGCTGCATTATGTTCCTCTGCCTGGGCAAAAGAAGCCCAGGAAGCCGCAAGCGCCACACTCGCTATCACCACAGTCTTATTCATCATCATCGTCTCCAAATAGTGAATTAATATTTTGTCTTGCAATGGTGCTCATCCTACTAGACGAAGATCGCAAGAAAAACATACTATTCTCTGATCAATACTTCGGATTTTTCGAAGGGTTAAGTTCGGTAGTAAAGGTGATTGCATGTGAAAAGCAAAAGGGATGCTGCAATCACAGCATCCCTTTCTATTTGAAGATGAGGTCAGTAAAGCTTAGAAGATATAAGTCGCGTTAAGCCCTAACAACCAGTTGCGGCCAGCGGCAGGCTCATAGAAGCGGCTATTGCTGTCATTGACGCGGATGGAGCCGATGTATTCCTTGTCGAAAATGTTTTCTACGCGTACGTACTCGCTGAAGCGCCAGTTCTGCAGTTTCTGTTGCAGTCCTGCGCGAATATTGAAGATGGTGTAGGAGCCTGCAGTGTCAGTGTTGGTGTCGTTGACATAAACCTTGCTGTTATGGCGAGCTTCGAATGCCGTATTAAAGCCGCTAGCCTGGTGTTTCCAGGCAATTTCACCATAAAGTTGGGTGCGGTATGTGCCTGGTAAGTAATTTCCTGACTCAATCGTGTTGTTGAGCGCGTTGGTATAAGTGGAATCAAATTTAGCATTTAATAGCGTATAAGAGCCAAATAATGAAATATTATTAGCAAATCTCGATTCCACAGATAACTCTGCGCCATGGCGCTTTGTTTTTCCGGCATTAGTATAGGTGGCACGGCCAAAAAGCGAGTCTTGTGCAACAATCTCATCATCGGTAAGTGTTTTAAAAACGGTTAAGTTCGCTGTTGTGTTATTGCCAATAATCGCTTTGGTGCCAATTTCAAAGTTACGACTCTCACTTGGCTTGAGATTCAGATTAGGACCACTTGTGGCGGCTGTGGTGGCATATGCCGCCTCGACAAAAGTTGGTGTTTCAAAACCTTTGCCATAGTTGGCATATATATTCCATATTGGAGTGACTTTCCAAACCGCTCCAATGACAGGGGTGGTTTTTTCATAAGTCACCTTTCCGCCATTGTCTCCTCCAACGGATAAAAGGTTATCATTGATTTCCAATGTGACTTTGGTGCGCCTTGCGCCTAAGTGTAAATCCAGGTTGTCCAAGACCGACCATTGCGCCTGAATGTATTTGTCAGAGTTAGTCGCTATGTTTTCCTCGTCGCGATTCATTCTGCCAGCATCTGTACGCTTTATCCCATTGTATGCGTTGATGTCTGAGCGAGCATCGTTCATTTTTCCATACGACAGGCCAAGGCTGATTTGATATGGGCGATCAAGCAAGTTTCCCTTGTTGCTCCAACGGAGATCTGTTCCCCAAAATTCGCGGTCAATAATGCTGGCACGACCAGCCCAACGTCCCTGAATATCTGCACTTTGGCTTGTGGAAAGATATTGTTCATTTTTTCGGCTGCCGACATAGGAGATTAGGTTAAGGGAGTTGTTTTCATTTATCTTATGCTCAAGATTAAAACCGACCTGAGTCTGGCTGCGAGAAACTCGCGTATTGGCTCCCAAGGCGTTAGGGGCTGCTTGTTTTCTATCTGCACGAAATTCGTCTCTGGTTAGGCCAATGGGATCATCTGCCTCTTGATCGAACCAATTGATCAAGGTGGTGAGCCTGGTATCCTCATTCAAGTTGAAGCGGAATTTGGCGGTGCCTTGTTCTTTTTTGTTACGGCTGTGGTCGCGGTAGCCGTCAGAGGAGTAATTGCTGTAGTTGATCAGATACTCCAAGCCGTCTGCAGTGCCTGCAGCACGCACGTTCTCGCGGCGGGTATCATAGCTGCCGAATAATACGCCAGCAGATAACTCGTGGCCTGCCGGTGCATTTTCCGTCAGCAGTTGTACGACGCCGCCGGATGAGTTCCCATACAGGGCGGAGAACGGGCCGCGCATGACTTCAATGCCTTGCATGGCGCCCAGGTCAACGCTGCCAGGTTGTCCACTGCCATCTGGGTACGTCAAGGGAATGCCGTCTACATACACACGCACTCCGCGCACGCCAAACGCAGAGCGGGCGCCAAAGCCACGACTGGATATTTGCGGGTCTTGCGCCATTTGGGTACGGTTCTGCGCAGTGATGCCCGGAACGCGGATCAGGCTTTCGGACAAGGTCATTTGCGGCAGGCCGTTCTGGATGTTTTCCTTGCCGACCACGTCAATGGCCACTGGCAGGTCGAAGCTACGCTGTGCTGCGCGGGTGGCCGTCACGACAACCGGGGAGATGACTTGAAGGTCATCCTTGTTTTCTTCCGTGGCGTCTTCTGCCAGCGCGGTGCTACTGCAGCATACGCTTAGTACGGCGAGTGGAATGAGTTTGAGGTGAAACCTGGAATGATGCATGCTGACTCCCCGACGATGCTTTTAAACTGTTTTATGAGCAGGCGAGCATAGGTGAAAGCGAGCGGTTTGACCATCAAGATAATCATGAATTTGCACCGGAACCTTGCCCGGTCAGGAAGTTCTGCAAAGTGCTTGCGGTGGGCAGGTGAAGTAAAAGGCCGCGTTGGCGGACCGTCAGGCTGGCACTGGCGCAGCCATATTGCAAGGCGGTATTGATGGTTTGGCCTTGTAGCAGGCTGGCAAGCAATGCGCTGGCAAAAGCATCGCCTGCGCCGATGCTATCAACAGCATCGGCGTGAAATCCTGCTTGCCCATAGGTAGTGCTGTCTTCCAGGATGGCGGCTACACCTTGGCCGCCCAATGTGATGATGAGCGATTTGCCAGGAAAATGCCGGTTAAAGCGCATGGCGTCCAGCCATGCGAGTGCGGCTTCACAGGAAGTGAAGTTTTCTGGTGCGCCATTCAGCCATGCCTGCGCCTCGGCCTGGTTCATGATGAGCACATCGGTAAGCGCGAGCAGCTTGGCGCTGATGTCACGGTAGGGAGATGGATTGAGAACCGTCATGCGGCCTGCGGCATGTGCGATCTTGAAGGCTGCCAAGATAGCGGCGTCAGGCAGTTCAAAGGACGAGTAGGCGAGGTCGGCCTGCTGGATGGATGCTGTTTGCTGCTGGATATGCGTTTCGCCAAGCAGGGCATTGGCGCCGGGATGAACGATGATTTGATTCTGCCCTTGCGCATCGATCAGCGCGACGCCTTGACCATTGTATTCGGCAGTCACAGCGCAAGCGAGATGGTTGAGCTGCCATTGCGACAATATGTCCTGGTATTGCTGTTGTGATGACGGATGGCGGCCGCAGGGCATAATGCCGTTAACGGATATTCCTAGTTTGTGCAGGCCGATCAGGACATTCAGCCCCTTGCCGCCGGTTTCGCAGTAAAAGTCATCTGCTTGCCATGATTCGCCAGGGGCCGGGAAGCGGCGCACGAAATAGATATGCGCGATCATGAGGCTGGCAAGCACGTAAGCATTCGAGGCTCTAGGTTTGAAGCTTGCCAGCATGAGGTTTCACCCTTTCATCTTGACCCGGTAGGCATACGCGTCGCCGCGGAATGTGCCTTCCACATATTCCAGCAGGATGCCATCCTGTGAATAGCTGCGGCGCTTGATCAGCAGGCAAGGCTGGGGGAAGCTGAAGCCGAATGCCTGGTTTTCGATGTCATTGGAAAGTACGGCTTCTACTGTCTGTTCACACCAGGCCAGGTGGTACTGGCATTGCTGGTTGATCGCCTGGTAGATGGAGCCCTGCAAGTCGGCGGATGCGAGTTCCGGCAGGTGGTGCAGGTTATACCAGGCGATTTCGTGGGAGAGCGGTTTGTCGTCCCCGTAGCGGATGCGCTCCAGCTTGAGGAGGGGCGTGTTGGAGTTGAGGCCGAACATGGAAGCCATGCCCCGGTCATTGACGATGGATCGTTCCAGGATGCGCGTGGAAGGCGTCATGCCCAGCTCGTGCATTTCATCAGTGAAGCCGCGCAGCTTGAACATGTGGGTGTCGAGCCGTCCAGGAGTGAGCACGGTAGTGCCGCCCTTGCGGTTGCTGGTGATGAGCTTGCGGTTGCGCAATTCCATGTAGCTGCGCTTGATGGTGATTTTGCTGACGCCGAGCGCTTCCGAGAAGGCGGTCTCGGTGGGCAGTTGCGTGCCTGGCTTGAGTTCCTGCTGCAATATCAGGGATTCGAGCTGCTGATATAGCTGTGCGTAGAGCGGGTCGGCTGCATTCTTGTCCAATGTAATCAAGTTGGTGATGGAGGCTACATTAGCTTTAGTGTTTTTCAATGGGGGCACGCATCAGTCCTACAAAAAATCCAATGGCATATTAACTTCCACTTTGGCGGGAGCTCAACAGGAATATGCAAGTACAATGCCAATATAAATATACCTATAAAAATATAATAACATTGGCTTCCTTTATTCTTCATCCCGAGAGCAGGCGAAAGGGCATGGTGCAATACAAGCTGATATTCCAGGGGAGAGAGAAGTGAGATTGGAGAAGGTGGGGCGAAAGTCGAATTCGAATACCTTGAAAGGCTGAGCTAAGCCGCCATATGCTCACGCGTTATCCTGTCATGGGATGGCGCGCTTACAAAATCCCTTCCATCACTTGAACCTGGACTTCCGCACCGGCGGGCAAGTCGCCTACATAGTCATCCAACACGATAAAGCAATTGGCTTCGGACATGGAGCGCAGGATGCCCGACCCCTGGTTGCCGGTAGGACGCACTTGCCATACTCCTGACGGATCGGCAAACAGGATGCCTCGCTTGAACTCTGTGCGGCCTGCCAGTTTGCGTATAGGCTCGGTACAAGTGGCTTTCAGCAATGGCAGCGGTGGCACCGGGTTTTGTCCCATCAGGCATAGCAAGGCATCGCGGACAAACTGGTAAAAGGTGACCATGACAGAGACGGGGTTGCCTGGCAGCCCGAAGTAGTGCGCTTCTCCCACCTTGCCGTAGGCCAGCGGTCGGCCGGGTTTCATGGCAATTTTCCAGAATACGACCTGGCCAAGCTTCTCCAATAGCTGTTTTATGAAGTCGGCCTCGCCAACGGAAACGCCCCCGCTGGTCAGGATGACGTCTGCCTGCGAAGACGCCTGGACCAGCGTTTGTTCCAAGACTGCCGGATCATCAGGGACGACTCCCATGTCAGTGATTTCCACGCCCAGGTTTTCCAGCATGCCGTGCAGGGTATAGCGGTTGCTGTCGTATATTTGCCCCTCGCCCAATGGCTTGCCAATGCTCACCAGTTCGTCTCCTGTCGAGAAGAAGGCGACTTTGAGCTTGCGGTAGACCAAGACTTCGCCAATGCCGAGAGATGCGATCAGGCCGATATCCGCAGGGCGCAGCCTGCGTCCTTTTTCCAGTACGGCATGGCCGGCCTTGAGATCTTCGCCGGCATAGCGTACGTTCGCCTGTGGGGCGGGCGGCTCGAGCATGGTCATGATCTCACCGGAAACCTGGGTGCGTTCCTGCATGATGACGGTGTCCGTACCTTCCGGGACGAGCGCCCCCGTCATGATGCGGATGCATTCGCCGGCCTTCACTGTTCCCGGAAATGGCTTGCCTGCATACGCGGTGCCGACGATCTTCAAGGAGGCGGTATTGAGGTCGCGGCTGTGAAGGGCGAACCCGTCCATGGCCGAGTTGTCGTGACCGGGGACATTCAGCGGCGAGACGATACTGGCGGCGAGTACGCGTCCGCGAGCGGCTTTCAACGGCAATGTTTCTGTTGCGCTGACCGGGTTGAGAAAATTGCGGATGAATTTCCGTGCCTGCTCGACCGGCATGGAGTTGGGGTCGTAATCATCCTGGCAGCTGATGAGCTGGTTCAATGAGGGCTGCATGCTCATGGTGTCAAATCCTTCATCCAGTGCGCGATGAAGTCGGCAATCGCTTCCGGGTTATTTAAATCCAATGTCGGCACTGCCGCTGCACTGAGCGGAGCGTCCGCCGCCACAGCGATGATGCTGTCGTCCCCTGGTGCCAGCAGCGGGTAGCCCAGGCTGGGGCGGTGGATCTCGATCTTGTCTATTTCTGCCTGTTTGAAGCCTTCGACCAGCACGAGGTCGATGACGCTGTCATCAAGCTGGGGAAGCAGCTCTGAGAGCTCTATAGTGGTGCTTTGCCGCTCGGGAATGCGCTGGCGTTCCGTCATCAACGCCCAGCGGATATCCGAGCCTACCAATGTCTGGACGGCGCCTGCTTCACGCAAGCGGTAGCTATCCTTGCCTGGCTTGTCGACATCGAATTTGTGGTGCGCATGCTTGACGACTGACAAGCGCAAGCCGCGCGCTGTCAGCACCGGAATTAGGCGGGTGAGCAATGTCGTTTTGCCCGACCCGCTGCCGTAGGCGCAAAAGCCCAATACTGGGCGGGTGAATGCGGCGGTGCTCACGCTGCCTGTTCCAGCCCGCGCAGCTCTTCAGGAGTATTGATGTTGGTGAAGGCGAGGGCCTGGTCCGTGAAAGAGACTTCGATACTGTCGAGCTCGGCGATCCAGTCTGCCATTTTGCGCTCGCCGCGTTCAAGAAACTGCCCCAAGCTGGGGAGCAGTGCGCGGCGGCACAGGCTGAAGACGGGGTGGGCTTGTTTGCCGGTTTTTGCAACGGCGATATCCGCATCACGCTCTATCAAGGCATTCATCAAGCGCTTTGCCAGGCTGGGCGGCAACAAGGGGGAATCGCACGGCACTGTGAGGATGTAAGGGTGTTGCGCGTGCTGCATGCCCGCATGCAAGCCGGCCAATGGGCCGGCAAAGCCGCTGATTTCATCCTCGATGACGCGGTAGCCCAATTGGTTGTAACGCTCGATCTCTCTATTGGCATTGACCAGTACTTCGTCCACTTGCGGGGCAAGACGCCGTAATACATGCGCGACCATGGGCTGGCCGTTGAATTCCACCAAGCCCTTGTCTGCGCCTCCCATGCGCTTGCCTTTGCCGCCTGCAAGTACGATACCTGTAATACTCATATGCTTTGGCCCGATATTGGAGTGCCGTGAAGCGATGCCAATAAATCCGGTTGATTTGAAATGTAAAATTCTACTTTATTTTCCGTCGCTGCTACAGCGGGACAATGCCGTAAGGGCGCCAGCATGGTCAACCGCCCGTCTGTGACATGAAGCGGATGACGGAGGGTGCCTGGCGACGCAGGTCAAAGTCATGTCCCTTTGGTTTGACCTGCATGGAGGCAAGAATGGCTTCTCTCAAGGGCTGGTCGTCATTGGGATATTCACGTAGCAAGGGCATGAGGTCCACTTTGTTTTCCTGTCCCAGGCAGAGGTAAAGCTCGCCCTTGCAGGTAATGCGCACGCGATTGCATGCTTCGCAGAAATTGTGGCTGTGCGGCGAGATGAAGCCGACGCGGGTGTCGGTATGGGCAACCCGCCAATACCGCGCTGGACCGCCTGTGGTTTCCGTACTGCTGACCAGCGGGAAGTGGGTCCGCAGCAGCTTGAGGGTGGCTTGATTGCTGATATAGGTGTCGCCACGGCTGTGGTCGACCTCGCCCAATGGCATTTCCTCGATGAAGGCGACATCCAGACCTTGTTGGATTGCGAACTCCAACAGCGGGACGGCTTCCGTATCGTTGAAGCCGCGCATGAGGACGATATTGAGCTTGATATTGGCGAAGCCTGCATCCTTGGCTGCCTGGATGCCGCGCAGCACCTTGTTGAGGTCCCCGACCCGCGTGATTTTGCGGAAGCGCTCGGGATCAAGGCTATCCATGCTGATGTTGATGCGGTTCAGCCCGGCTTGCTTCAGGTCGTGGGCGTAATGCTCCAACTGCGAGCCGTTGGTGGTCATGGTCAGTTCGCGCAACCCGGGAAGGCGGCCGATTTCCTCGAAAAGGGAAAGCGCATTTTTACGCACTAGCGGTTCGCCGCCGGTAATGCGCACTTTGCTCACACCCAGGGAAACGAAGGTTTTGACCAGGCGAGCGCATTCCTCTAAGGTCAGTACCTCTTCACGTGGCAGGAAGTTCATGTCTTCGCCCATGCAATAGACGCAACGGAAGTCGCAGCGGTCTGTGATCGACAGGCGTATATAGTCCACATGACGGCCGAACTGGTCGATCAACTGGGGAGTGTGGGCGATGGCAGACATTGAGCAGCTATTCAGGCCTGGCATGGATGCGATAAGATGCGTGGATTGTAAGTCCTTCAGTCAATACAAACAATAATATTTGAAGACTGTGATATGACTCCGGTGAGAGGTGAAAATTCCATATGAGTGCAATCAGTATCAAGATTCGCCTGCCATATCAACACTTGGTCGCCATTGGGCCCGGCAAGGCCGATTTGCTGGAGGCAATAGACAAAAGCGGCTCGATATCAGCAGGCGCCCGGGCTATGGGGATGTCTTATAAACGCGCCTGGGATCTGGTCGATGCCATGAATAAAAGCTTTCGCGAGCCGCTGGTGGCAACGGCGACGGGCGGAAGCCATGGCGGTGGCGCGAAGGTGACGCCGTTTGGCCAGGATGTGCTGGCACGCTATCGCGCGATGGAGGCCAAGGCCAGCCACAGCATCGCCCAGGACGCACAGGCGCTGGCTTCCTTGTTGCTGCCGCGTTAAGGTTGCTTGGTACTTTCATCCTCTTCCACTGATACGCTGGCGTGACGCGTAAACAGCCGGAAGCTCTCGCGCCTGTCCAATGCGCGGTTGCCGGACCATGCCAATTGCCAGCCCTCGCCTGGCGTCAGGTTGGGGTGGCGGCTGTCCTCCTGTACCAGATAAAGGTCACAGGCCGGATTGTGCCTTTGCGGCGCGCTTTGTGGCTGTATGGCCAGGCCGGTATAGTAGTCAAGCAGCGCAGTCTGCGCGGCTCCTATGCCGTAACTGTTGATGCAGGCGTACTGCGCGGGCATGGCTGCATTGAGTTCCTTGAAGACATTCTTATAGCTGCGCGCGTTGTCTATCCATGGCAGCCATAGCGTCATCAGGAGCCCCCATGCCATTGTCATGCCGACTGCCCAGTTGGTCAGTGCGCCGCGGTTCGAGCGTTTGCTGTTCGAAATCACGAATAACCAGATGACCGTAACAGTCAAGGCTGCAGCCAATGCCAGGATATTCAGGTGCGCTTCCTGGGTGGCGGCAAGAAATTGCATGCGTTCGGCGATCTTGGCCGGTGTGCCTGTCAACATGGCAAACCAGCCCAGCCAGACCAGCGAGCCTAGCAGGCCGAACAGCAGCAAGCCAAACCAGTCCAATGCGCCGGCCGCTCCGCGCTTCAATGTCTCGACACTGCCGCCAGCCAATGCAGCCAGCGGTAGCAACAGCGGCAGGATATGGATTTCGCGGCGTTCGAACCCGATGCCGATGATCAAGAAACTGGCTGCAAAAAACACCAGCAGCAACTGCATTTTGGGTTTAGTGAGCAATACAGCCCGGTAACGCCACGCGCCCCATGCCGCAATTGGCAGTGCCGGCCAGGAATACCAGAGCAGGGTACGCAGGATATAAGGATAATTGACAGTGCTGGAACCGTTGATGCTGTTCTGCCACCAGATACTGAATTGAGCAGGCTCGGCATCGAATAGCAGCCATGGCCAGATGAAGAGCCATGGACTGGCCGCCAGCAGGCTTAATGCAGACACAATGGCAAAGCTCTTGCTGCGCCATTGGTTGAACAGGATGGGCAAGAACAACATGGTCGACAGGACAATGAGGGCGCTGGCCGGGCCCGTGGCAAGAAAGCTGATCCCTATGCCTGATCCCAGTAACGCTGACGCCCTTAGCGGGCGGCGCTTGGCAAGCGCCAGGGCATACAGCGCCATGGACAATCCGGCCAGCGAGGCGACTTGCGGCATCAACAGGTGGGAGGATGCAATCAGGCCGATGGAGGCAATGAAGATGAAGGTGATCTGGCGACCGATACCGACGCCCCACAGCTCTCGTCCCAGCATGCCAATCATGAGCAAGGTGATGGTCATCCAGATGCTGTTGATCAACCTGGCGGCGTCATGCAAGGGCAGGATGGATGAAAGCAGTTTGCCGCTACCCGCAGCGCTCCAGTAATACAGCGGCGGGTATTCTATGGTTTGCTGCCCTGCGGCAACCGGGGCGAGCAGCCCCTTGCCTTGCGTCATGTTTTTGACGATGCTGATGGCTTGCGCTTCGTCTGGCTTCCAGGGTTCATGTCCAACCAATCCCAGGAATATCCATGCAATGCAAAGCAAGATCAGCAGATGTGTCTTGGCACGCTCCCCCACATGCGCGCGAGGGGTTGCCAGGTGTGCTTGCCAATCGTGCTCAAGCTCGAATGCCATGAATATCCTTTAGTCTTTGTTCGGGAATACCTATACATTTTAATCGCCAGGCAATTGTATGGAAAACAAAAAAGGCAGCCCAGGCTGCCTTTTTGCCACAACATACAATCCCGTTGGATTACATGCCGTATTTCTGGCGGAACTTCTCAACACGGCCAGCAGTATCGAGAATCTTCTGCTTGCCAGTATAGAATGGGTGGGATTGGGAAGAAACTTCAATCTTGACCAGTGGATATTCCTTGCCGTCCGTCCACTTGATGGTTTCTTTCGCAGCGATAGTGGAGCGTGTCAAGAAGCTGAAATCAGCACCGATGTCCTGAAATACAACTTCGCGATATTCTGGGTGAATGCCAGGTTTCATAATGTTTTACCTCTATATTGCCGGTTTGTGCGGCGGGCCAGTGTAGGTTCCTGCCTAGCAGGAAAGTCGGCCATTATATTAAGCTTGTCAAGAAATTGCAAATTTCTCCAAGCCGTCTTTCCTTAGCTGCCGTTGGCGTTAGCCCCTGCGCATGGAGTCGAAGAAGTCGGCGTTGTTCTTGGTGGCCTTGAGTTTGTCCAGCAGGAATTCTATCGCTTCCAGGTCATCCATTGGATAGAGCAGTTTGCGCAATACCCATATCTTTTGCAGCACATCCTTCTCGATCAGCAGTTCTTCGCGGCGGGTGCCGGATTTGTTGACGTTGATGGCGGGGTAGATGCGTTTCTCGGCCATGCGGCGGTCGAGGTGAAGTTCGGAATTGCCGGTGCCCTTGAATTCTTCATAGATCACATCGTCCATGCGGGAGCCGGTATCCACCAGGGCCGTGCCGATGATGGTCAGGGAGCCGCCTTCTTCAATGTTGCGTGCGGCGCCGAAGAAGCGTTTGGGGCGTTGCAATGCATTGGCGTCCACACCCCCGGTCAGTACCTTGCCGGAAGCAGGGACTACCGTGTTGTAGGCGCGCGCCAGGCGGGTAATGGAGTCGAGCAGGATCACGACATCCTTCTTGTGCTCGACCAGGCGCTTGGCTTTTTCCAGCACCATTTCGGCGACCTGCACGTGGCGGGTCGCAGGTTCGTCGAAGGTGGAGGCAACGACCTCGCCCTTTACCGAGCGGGTCATTTCCGTGACTTCTTCCGGGCGTTCGTCGATCATGAGCACGATCAGGACGACGTCTGGATGGTTGGCGGTGATGGCGTGGGCAATATGCTGCATCATCACTGTTTTGCCTGATTTGGGGGGCGCCACGAGAAGCGCGCGCTGGCCCTTGCCTATCGGGGCGATCATGTCGATGACGCGCCCTGTGATGTTTTCTTCGCCACGGATGTCGCGTTCCAACACCAGCGGCTTGGTGGGGAACAGGGGCGTCAGGTTCTCGAACAGGATCTTGTGCTTGCTGTTCTCCGGCGCTTCGCCATTGACGCTGTCCACCTTGACCAGCGCAAAGTAGCGTTCGCCATCTTTCGGGGTGCGAATCTCGCCCTGGATTGTATCGCCGGTATGCAGGTTGAAACGGCGGATCTGCGAAGGGGAGACATAAATGTCGTCAGGCCCGGCAAGATAAGAGGTATCGGGCGAGCGCAGGAAACCGAAACCGTCTTGCAGGACTTCCAGGGTGCCATCGCCAAAGATGCTGTCGCCTTTCTTGGCCTTGTTCTTCAATATCGCAAAGATCAAGTCCTGTTTGCGCATGCGGCTTGCGCCTTCAATCTCGTTGGCGATCGCCATTTCGACTAGTTCGGTGACAGGGAGGTGCTTCAGGTCTGATAAATGCATATGGGAAGGCTCGTTGAAGATCGGATGTGCTGCAAAAACGGGGATTGTTTGAAGGATGACCGCCAGGTTCCTGTGGCGTATGACGCTCTTTAAGCGTGTTGTTTTAGACGGAACCTGGCGCCAGGGTAGCGCTATTAAATATTGCTGTCAATAAATGCCGTCAGTTGGGATTTGGAAAGGGCGCCTACTTTGGTCGCTTCCACATTGCCGTTCTTGAACAGCATGAGGGTCGGAATGCCGCGGATGCCGTACTTGGGTGGCGTATTCTGGTTTTCATCGATGTTGAGCTTGGCGATTTTCAGGCGGTCGGCGTACTCTTTGGAAATTTCGTCCAGAATCGGAGCGATCATTTTGCAGGGGCCACACCATTCCGCCCAGTAGTCTACCAGAACAGGAACCTGGGACTGCAAGACTTCCTGGTCGAAAGTATCGTCGCTGATATGGGTAATATGTTCGCTCATTTGAACCTCTAGTGATGGTTTGGTTATGCTGGGTGATGTGTCCGCACCAGCTTGATAGTGGCATAGCGTGCCAAGCAATTCCGCTATCCTAGCGAAAAAAATCCTGCAAGTGAAGTATTGAATGCAGGCATGGATATTGCTGCGCTGCATGGATTTTTGTTATCTGCGCTGTGAACCGCTTCAATGATATATGACAGGGCTTCATCAATGACCGAAAACACGACTGGGAAGTTCCAGTTCCTGGACGAGCCTGGAGAGCATGGCAAAGTGTTTGCCGCTTACGAGCATGTAAAGCTGTATAGCGCGTTCCAGCCGATTTATAGCTTGTCGCATTGCCGGGTTGTCGGCTACGAAGGATTGCTGCGCGCGATTGATGGGCGCCGGCAGGTGTCGCCCTACCAGATATTTTCGCTGGCCCGGGACGAGGCCAGTATCGTGCATTTGGACCGTTTGTCGCGAGCCCTGCATTTGCGTAATTTCTGCAGCATGGGGCGTGAAAGTGTCGAATGGCTGTTCCTGAACGTGGACCCCCGGGTGATTGTGCAGGGCAAGCAGTATGGCGCTTTTTTCAGGCAGTTGCTCAAGGAAAACGATATGCCGCCGGAGCGGGTTGTCGTGGAAATCATGGAAGGCGCGATCGACGATGAGCTGCAATTGTCCGAATCCGTCGGCTTCTACAAAGACCTGGGCTGCTTGGTGGCAATCGACGATTTTGGCGCAGGGCAATCCAATTTCGAGCGGATATGGCGGCTATCGCCCGACATCGTCAAGCTGGACCGCTCCATGATCGTGCAGGCCATGCAAAAGCCGATGGCGCGGCGCTTGTTGCCTGGGATCGTGTCCTTGATCCACGAGGCGGGCAGCCTGGTGCTGATTGAGGGGATAGAAACCCTGGAAGAGGCCATGGTGGCGATGGAGACGGATGTCGACCTGGTCCAGGGGCATTATTTCGGCATGCCGGCCCATGCGCTCAATGAAGCGCATAGTGAAAACAAGATATTTTCATTGTTTGAACGTTACCAGGCTTCATCCGCGCTGGATTCGAGCCAGAAATGCCTAGCCTACTACCGCGGCGCCTTCATGCTGGCCGTGTCTCAGCTGCAGGCTGGAGTTGCGCCGGAGCAGGCTTTCCATCAATTGTTGCTGCTGGACGGGGCTGACCGTTGTTATATGCTGGACCAGCAAGGGGTGCAGCTTGGCGCCAGCTGCCTGGCGGATAGTGCAAAAATGGTCACGGATAGGCGCTACCGGCCTTTGGCCGACGGGAGCGGCGCCGTCTGGCTGCGCCGTCCTTATTTGCGCCGGGCATTGCAGAACCCCGGTTCGTTGCAGATGACCCGGCCTTATCTCTCGATTGCAACGGGCAAGCTCTGCGTCACGCTGTCCATGGCAATGGCGTTGCATGGGCAAGTCAGCGTATTGTGCTTCGATTTCAACTGGGTGGACGAGGTATTCGGCGCAAAGTAGTGCGCCAGGCCTATTGTGGTGCACTGATCTGGTGCTTATAAAGTGCTGAACTGGAAGTGATCGAATTGATTGGTCCTTTCAATCAGCCGGGTGATCATGATGCGTTTGCTGTTGCCGTCCTCAAGCGTCAAGTCGATGATTTTCGCCGGGCTGTAGCTGCCGGGAGCGCCGATCAGGGAAGGCGATTGCTTGAGGGTGGGGATTTCGGGCAGCAATAGCAGCGGCACGGCATGCTCATCGGCGGATTGCATGCTGACGGGTTTCGCTTCTGGCGCCAGCAGCTGGATGCCAATGTCCAGGTGGCGATTTTCCGTATGGCTGGCCCAGCGCAGCATGCCGATCGCCCAATGGGTCGTATGGCTTATTCGGACGCCTACCAGGTCGCCGATGTGCAGATGGGCTTCTGTCGCCGGCAGTTTGCGCAGGGCCATGCCGCCAGCACTGATATTGAGCGCTTGCCAGCGCGAATTGCGCGGCAGTTTGCCGGGCGCATTGTCCGCCTCGGTCAATATCTTGCCGTACAGCGTGGTGTGCAATGCTGGCAAGCCTATGATCAGTTCGATGCCGTCATTCTTCGGTGTGCGGTTGTAAATGCGCTTCGGGGAAGCGCCCCAGTGACGGAGCAGATAGGTCAGCAGGTCCTGATAGCGGGGCTGGTTCGCATTTTCCGGCAGGCCGGCTTCCGGCGGAAAAGAGCCCTGCTGGCACTGCTTGATATGCTGGTGGACCTGGCGTGCCAGATCCATGGTAAGCAGAAAGAAGTCGTGCTCTTCGTCTACTTTCCGTAAGCGCTTGCCCAGTGGCACGGGCGGCTTGTCACGGTTGCCCGAGATCAGGAAAATGGCTGCCGGGTTTTCCATCGGCTCAGGGCGCTGCAATTGGGCAAGGCCGGCGAAGCGCGTGATGTAATCGGAAGTGAGCTTGATGTCTTTCTGCGAAAGGTGCTGCGGATCGGCCAGGCTGATCAGTAGCGCCTGTTTGTAGACATGGCTGATGGGCAGCGCTTGGTTGCGTACCAAGTCGTCGATTGCCGTTGCTTCCAGCCCGCGCTTCACGCTCAGGGCGTAAAGCTGGTGCAGCTCGCTCCAGAGCGAAGGAGGCTGCGCCCGGTAGGTTTCATAATAAATCTCGATCTGCATGCGCAAGGCATCTAGCGTGCGATGCAGGCACAGGTTCAGGAGCTTTGCGCCGCCAATCTTGAATAGCCTGGCTTCAAGGTCCAGCAGGGCGAGTTTGTAGCCATAGGCCAATTCGGTCCACAGGGTGTTGGCCAGCGTGGCATATTGCTTGTCCTGCTCGGGCAGGGGAAGCGGGGCGTTGCAGTAATGGGCCGCGAGCGACTCCGTGACTGAAGCAATGGCTGGCCGGTAGGTTTCCAGCGCCTTGATGCGGGTGTCCGGCGCGACTTTCTGCCGGTTGAAGATTTCCAGCTCTTCCTGCAACGCCTGGGATGTCTCTAGGATGTTGGTGACGGGGAGTGCGTTCAGAAACTTGGTGATTTTTGCCGGTTTGGTTTCTGCAACAATCAGTGGATGGTCCACCAATGCCGGCACGTTCAAATTCAACAACATTCCCTAAATCCCCCTTTAAAGTGAGGATGGTAAATAGTCTTGGTTGTTTTGTCACTGCCTTGATATAGCCTAGTAGGGCTTTAACGGAGCGCGGCGCTGATGTGGCGGTTAAATCGCTGCTGCTTGGGACGCGTCGATACTGTTGCCTTCGGCATCCAGTATGTTGAGCTGGTTTTCGTCGGCAAAATGCATGAGCTGGTTGAAGCCTTCTGGGTTGGTATCCTTGAGTTTCAGGTCGACCGCCAGGCAACGCACGCCTTCTATCACGCGCGGCTTGAGATAGGGCGAGTAACGGAGCTTGCGGTCAGCGCCAAAGCTGGCGTAAGTACTACACATCCTGTCTACCCAGTCGCTTGGGCGGAACGGCTTGCCTGCGCGGGTCAGACCCTGAATGATGATTTCCTTGATGCCTGATTTTTCTGTCGTGCTCATGCCTTAACCATTAACCCAATCTGAGAGTACATTCTAGCACCCAATCGGCCGATGAAGCTCGATTGGGTGCACGCTTGCACGCTGTTAATCTATGTACTCGAATACCTTGACTACCTTGCCTACGCCGCTGGTGCTGCGGGCGATGTCGACGGCGTCCTCAGCCTCCTGCCTAGTCACGAGGCCCAACAGGAATACGGTGGTGGCTTCCGTCACCACCTTGACATAGTTTGCGGGGAAGCGGTTTTCCTTCACCAGGCGTGCCTTTACCTTGGAGGTGATGTAGGTGTCGTTGTTGCGTTCGCTGAAGGTGCTCTTGGTGTCGATCACGATTTCATTGGTGACATTGCGGACGTTGTCTACATTGCGCACCGCTTTCTCGGCTGCTTCCTTGCTGGCGGCATCGACCGCTTCGCCGGTGAGCAGCACGTTACGGTTGTAGCTGGTGACATTGATGTGGTTCTTTTCGCCAAGCTCCTGCTTGATGGCATTGGAGGCTTTGAGCTCAATGTTCTGGTCTTCAATGTAAATGCCCGAGGTCCTGCGGTCAGCCGCCATGGCGCCGCCGGCGGCGGCTCCGCCGATGACGGCAGGTACGCAGGCTGCGAGCTGGGTGGAGAGTGCCACGGCCAGAATCAATGGAGCCAGAGGGGAAAGGGTACGTGCGCGCATAATTAATTCACTCCTAACAAAAGACAATCAATTGCATCGCAGATGCAATGCAGGCTCAACATATAAACTTCCTGGATTCTGGCGGGGTGCTCGTGCGGCACCCCGATATGGATATCTTCTTCGGTCAGAAGTTCCACAAGCTCGCCGCCATCCCCGCCGCTGAAGGCGATCACGTGCATGCCTGCATCCTTGGCTGCGGAGATCGCACGCAGGATATTCTTGGAATTGCCGCTGGTGCTGAGCGCCAGCAGCACGTCGCCCTGGTGGCCGAGGGCCGTGATCTGGCGCGAGAACACCTGCTCAAAGTGATTGTCGTTGGCAATCGAGGTGAGGGTCGAAATATCAGCAGGCAGGGCAACGGCAGCCAGCCCCGGGCGTTCCTGGTCGTAGCGGTTCAGCATGCGCGACGCGAAATATTGTGCGTTGGATGCCGAGCCGCCATTGCCGCAAGTCAGGATCTTTTTCTCATTGAGCAGGGCCTGCACGATGAGGTCGGCAGAGTCGGCGATCGGTGCGGCCAATAATTCCGCGAGTTCCAGCTTGAGGCGTCCGCTCTCTTCAAAATGTGCAGCGATGCGTTGGTGCAGGTCAGTCATGTTGTAATATCAGTATTGTTTGAAGGGCGTTAGGCGCCAAACGCATCCTGAATCCATTCGATTTTGTTCGTATCCAGTTTGTTCAACAGGACGGCATCGAAGCGGCAAGGGGCGCTGCCATGTTGTTGCAGGAAGTATTCGGCCGTGCGGATGAGCTTTTGCTGCTTGGCAGCATTGATGCTGGCTGCTGCGCCGCCAAATGCGGAATGGCTGCGCATGCGGACTTCAATGAATACAACGGTGTCGCCTTGTTTCATCACCAGGTCTATTTCGCCAAAACGGCAGCGATAGTTGCGGCTGACCAGCGCCAACCCCTGTGTTGCCAGGTAGCGCTCAGCAATTGCCTCTGCATCATCCCCGAGCTGTTTCAAGGCGTGGTTTCCGGCACGACACCTTGTGCGCTGAAACGTCCGCTGGCAAGCTCGCGGCTGATATTGCCCTCGGAGGAAATGCTGATTTTTCCGGTCAGGCCCTGCAGGGTGTGCGCTTGTTGCGGATGTTTGCTCACATGGTCGAGGATGCGGTAGGCATCCACCCCCAAGGCGAACCAGCGCTGCATTTCGCCGGGCGGCAAGTCGGAAGCGGCAGGACGCAGGTTTGCAAATGCAGCGGATTCGGGCTCGAGCAGCCAGGGCATATCGACGAAACGCACTGCATTGAGTGGCTCGTTTTCCGGATCCTGCGGAATGCCGGCATAGATATGCGAGGTCGCGAATGTCGGGGTCGCGGTGTCGAGGTGAGGACGGATGACTCTCGCCTCTTCATAATTCGCCGCCAGGAAAATCAGGTCGGATGGGTTGGATGTGATTTTGGCCTGCAGTTCAGTCAGGTTGCTGTCCTCGGCAAACGTCAGTTGTTGAGTGATGCGGCCGCCCGCGTCGTTCCAGGCATTGCCGAACGCTTGCGCCATGCGTTCAGCCAGGTGGTTGCTGCCGGCTGCTATAGTTGCGGTTTGCATGCCCAGGCGTTGCGCCAGCCTGACAAGCTGGGCAATCTCCCCTTCAAGGGACAGGCCGAAGATATATAGGTTGGGCGTCTTGCCTGGAGTGGAGTCGGGCTGGTTGAGCGCCAGGGTCGGGATGCCGAGCTCCTGCTGGCCCAGGCGTGTGACTTCATCGCGTGTCAACGGTCCCAGGGCTATCTGCACGCCCTCATCGACTGCGCGCCGGTATGTTTCGGCAATATTGGCCGGATTGCCGTCGGTGGCGTACAGCGTGAGCTCTCGGTGGTCTTGCGCTTGGGATTGGGCGGCGGCAAATCCCTGCTCTATCGCATCGGCAGCGGGGTAATAGGCCTCCACCGCAAACGGAAGGATGACGCCGATCTTGCCGCCAGGAACGACAGGCGCCGCAATTGGGCTGGGGGCTGGGGCCTCGGGGCGCTGGGAGAGTAGCGCCTGGCTGAATCCCTTGCTTGCAGGGTGGCCTGGATAGAAGTCCGGCCAGTTTTTAAGCGCGCTCTCGTCTTGTTCCTGGGCGGCCAGCGCGAGGTCGATCCAGCCCTGGATGTCCGTGTCCGGGCTTTCGCCGCGGATATTGACCAGGTCGTCCCGGCTCAGGTTGCTCAGGCCATTCCAGATTTTCTTGTGGTTCTCGGCACGGCCTTGCTCATCGTCAAGAAAGCGTTCCGCTGCGACGCGCTGCTCCAGCGCTCGCAAGGGGTCGGGCTCTTGCTCATAGGCGAGCGCGAGGCTTGCGTGTAAACTTGCGGCTGCCTCGTTGTCGAGCGAAGTGTTGGCCTTTAAAGGCAACAGCAGCCGGAAAACGGAGTCGAAATCCTGTTGTGCGGCAGCAATATTGCCTGCCAGGAGCTTGGCATGGACCGATTGGCTGGGAATCCGGTTGAGCGCCAGGGCGGCGCAGTCGATATTCTGGGCCTGCAGGCACGCCATGCCTTCCTGAAAACGCGTTTCCGGCGGCAAGGCATTCGGGCTGGCGGCCGCTGCCATTGTCTGGGCCGGCAGCAATATCCATGTGAAATACAGAGGGGCGAGCAGTCGTTGAATCATAGTGGGACATTATATGTGGTAGCCACGCCAATTGGAAACCTGCAAGACGTCAGCTTACGGGCGTTGGACGTGCTCAAGGCGGCTGATGTGGTGGCGGCGGAAGATACGCGGCACACAGCAGGCCTGCTGTCGCATTTCGCCATTCAGAAAAAACTGGTGGCCGTGCATGAGCACAACGAGCGCAAGGCGGGCGAGCAATTGATCCAGCGCTTGCAGGCGGGCGAATCTGTCGCGCTGGTGAGCGATGCGGGCACGCCCGGCATCAGCGACCCGGGCGCCGTGGTTGTTGGAATGGCGCATGCGGCTGGAATCAAGGTGGCGCCTATACCAGGGGCCTCCGCAGTGGTGGCTGCGCTTTCTGCGGCGGGGATCGCGACGCCCGGGTTCCAGTTTCATGGATTCCTCCCGGCCGGCGGCAGCCAACGCCGTTCGGCCCTGCAGTCACTTGCGGATGTGGCGGTGACCCTGGTGTTCTACGAGGCTCCGCATCGAGTGCTCGATAGTGTCGCAGACATGGCTGCCGTGCTCGGGCCGGAACGTACGCTCACCATTGCACGCGAGCTGACCAAGACCTTTGAAACCATACACCGTTTGCCATTGGCGGAAGCCCGGGCTTGGTTGGAGGAGGATGCCAACCGCCAGCGCGGCGAATTCGTGCTATTGGTGGAGCCTGCACCGGCGAAGGAGGTTGCTCCCGTCGATGCCGAGGCGCAACGCGTATTGGCGTTGCTGCTGGATGAACTGCCCCTGAAGCAGGCGGTCAAGCTGGCGACCGAGATTACCGGAGCCAAGAAGAATGCGCTGTATGAGCTGGCGCTCAGTCTCAAGCAATCCTAAACCATATTGTTAGATATTAAATATAGAGAGTTTCATGACGACTACCATCACCATCACACGTCCTGATGATTGGCACCTGCATTTGCGCGACGGCGCAGCCTTATCTGCGGTATTGCCTGATGCCGCAAGGCGGTTCGGGCGAGCGATTGTCATGCCCAATCTGCGTCCGCCGGTGACGACCACGGCATTGGCGCATGCATATCGGGAGCGCATCGTGCAGGTATTGCCTGCCGGGTCGGGCTTTCAACCGTTGATGACTTTGTACCTCACGGATAACACCAGTGCCGATGAAATTGTCCAGGCCAAGGACAGCGGCATCGTGCACGGCGTGAAGCTCTATCCTGCCGGGGCTACTACCAATTCCGACTCGGGAGTAACCAACCTCGGGCATTGCGTCAAAGCGCTAGAGGCCATGGAGAAGCACGGGGTTCCCTTGCTGGTGCATGCCGAAGTGACCGATGCCAATGTGGATGTATTCGATCGCGAGCGGGTGTTCATCGAGCGCAACATGATCCCGTTGCTGGAGCGTTTCCAGGGATTGCGGGTCGTGTTTGAGCACATCACGACCAAGGATGCGGCCGAGTTCGTCGCCGGGGCGTCGGAGAACATTGCTGCCACCGTCACGGCGCACCACCTGCTCATGAACCGCAACGCCATGTTCAACGGAGGCATCCGTCCGCATCATTATTGCCTGCCTGTGCTCAAGCGCGAGGAACATCGCCTAGCCTTGGTCGCGGCGGCGACTTCCGGCAATCCCAAGTTCTTCCTGGGCACCGATAGCGCGCCGCATGCGAAATCCGCAAAGGAGGCGGCTTGTGGCTGCGCCGGCATGTATACCGCGCATGCCGGGATCGAGCTGTATGCCGAAGTGTTTGATGAAGCTGGGGCGCTCGACAGGCTGGAAGCATTTGCGAGCTTCCATGGGCCCGATTTTTACCGCCTGCCCCGCAATACGGACAAGATCACCCTGGAAAAAAGCGCTTGGGAGGTGCCAGAAAGTTTGCCATTTGCTGGAGATGAGCTGGTGCCTTTGCGTGCCGGCGGCACTATTGCCTGGCGGTTGAGGTAACCGTCTGCGGTCCGTTTGAAGCGGCTAATAACACCCTCCTGACATTATTGTTCTGCCTTGCCGTAGTGCTTGTGCTTGCTCGCCTGGTCAGGACCGCTTCGCTGGGTTTTGTCAGCGCTCTTATTGTCTGGTCTGGCGGGGACTGGCCCTGTGGGGGATGTGGTAAACTAGCGCCGAAGCTGGCCAGGCAGCCGCCGCTCGTGCAAGCGAGGGGAGGAAAGTCCGGGCTCCATAGAGCAGGATGACGGCTAACGGCCGTACGCAGCAACCTTTATGTTGCAAAACTTAAAGGCCAAGGCGAGGAATAGGGCCACAGAGACGAGTAAGCCGCAAGGCGGACGTGAAACGCGGTAACCTCCATCCGGAGCAAGACCAAATAGGGTAGCAATGGCGTGGCTCGCGCTGCTACCGGGTAGGTTGCTTGAGCCTAGCGGCAACGCTAGGCCTAGATGAATGGCTGCCACCCGCACTGCGGGGACAGAACCCGGCTTACCGGCCAGCTTCAATCTTGTTCCAAGATAGTCGAATATAGATTCTTTCCCTGCCAATACTTCCCCATACCAAGATTCAGCCACCTCGCAACTGTTTCTCATAAAGCACTTTCACTAAATTGCCTATCTCCTTATTTTTTAAGGATAAAAATTTTCTCATAAAAATCATCTAAGTCATTGTCCCGTAAAGGAAAAATCCTAAAAAAGCCCTTGCATTGCCATTTTTTTTTATCTATAGTGGGTGTTAGTGGAGAAAAGTGGAGTTTTGTGGGTAATTGTTGATCAAAGTTGATTGCTCATCTCCGGATGGTTGGCAATTACCCATCTCCCGATCTGACAAATTTAATGCCGATGCCAGCGCGCTAAACGCTGGTATCGGCCAAGGGACCTCATGTTTCGCGGTGCGACGTCATTAAATATGGATGCCAAAGGCAGGCTGGCTGTGCCAGCCAAGCACCGTGACGCCCTGCACGCTCAAAGCGAGGGCAGCCTTGTCCTGACTGCCCATCCACATCGTTGTCTGCTCCTGTATCCCCAGCCTGCCTGGGAGCCAATCCAATCCAAGGTGATGGCGCTTTCCAGTTTCGATCGCCAGTCCAGTGCCTTGCAGCGCTTGCTGGTGGGTTTTGCCGAAGACGTCGAGCTGGACAGCGCCGGCCGCTTGCTGGTTTCCCCGGTATTGAGGGAGTTTGCCGGGTTGGAGAAGCAGGTGATGCTGGTGGGGCAGGGCAGCCACTTCGAGCTTTGGGGCATGGAGGCCTGGCGGGCCCAGTTGCAGCAGGTAATGTCGTCCGAGAATATGGAGTTGCCTGCCGAGTTGGAGGGTTTTTCGCTGTGAGTGCTGGCGTTCGCCATGTACCCGCTCCCCAGGTTTCTCAGCATGTAACGGTTTTGTTGGACGAAGCGGTGGAGGCGCTGGCGATCAAGCCTGACGGCATTTATGTCGACGGCACGTTCGGCCGGGGCGGGCATAGCCGCAAGATACTGGAAAGACTCGGACCGCAAGGGCGCCTGGTGGCGCTGGACCGCGACCTAGCTGCCGTTGAGGCCGCACGGGGTATCCAGGATGCGCGTTTTACAATCGTCCACAGTCATTTTGCCGCCATGGCGGAAGTCCTGGCGGATCTGAATATTCAAAAAGTAGATGGTGTGTTGCTGGATCTGGGAATTTCATCTCCACAGATCGACGAGGGCGAGCGCGGCTTCAGCTTCAGGTTTGACGGCCCGCTCGATATGCGCATGGACCAAAGCCGTGGACAGACAGCCGCAGAGTTCGTCGCGGCTGCAACGGAACAAGAACTGACGGGAGTAATTAAGGAATATGGTGAAGAACGGTTTGCTAAACAGATTGCAAGGGCGATTGTTGCGCAGCGCACAGGAGGGGTGGTCATCTCCACTACCGGACAACTTGCCAAGATCGTGGCAGGGGCGGTCCCAAAAGTCGAGCCTGGCCAAGATCCGGCGACGCGCACCTTTCAGGCTTTACGGATTTTCATCAATCAGGAGCTTGAGGAATTGTCGCTGACCCTTCCTCAGTGTCTGCCGCTATTGGCAGCGCAAGGGCGCTTGGCGGTGATCAGCTTCCACTCGCTGGAAGACCGCATTGTGAAACGCTTTATCCGTGCCGAGCAGGACAGGGATGACTTGCCTGCGAATTTCCCCGTGCGTGCGAAAGATCTGCCGCAGCCTCGCCTGGTGGCGGTCGGACGTGCGGTGCGCCCGGGCGATGCCGAGGTCAGGCGCAATCCGCGTTCACGCAGCGCCGTATTGCGCGTTGCGGAAAGGACCTCGGTGCAATAATGGCCAAGCTTAACCTGATCCTCTTCCTAGTGGTGATAGTGGCTGCGCTGGGCGTCATTACGTCACAGCACAAGGCGCGCAAGCTCTATATCGAGCTGCAGCAGCAAGAGGATGCGGCCAAGCAATACGAGATAGAGTGGGGCCAGCTGCAATTGGAGCAAAGCACGTGGGCCATGCATTCCCGCATCGAGCAGATCGCCGAGCGGCGCCTGAACATGCAGGTGCCTGATCCAAGCCGCATACAGGTGGTCGCGCCATGATGGGGGCGATGCGCATGCGCGTGGGGTCGAAGCCGCGGGTCGTGGTCAGGCTGCCGGTCTGGCGCCGTCGCCTCCTGCTGGTGCTGGTGCTGTGCGGTTTTGCCGTGCTGCTGGGGCGCAGCGTCTATTTGCAGAGCGTGCATAAATCCTTTCTGCAGCAAAAGGGCGATGCGCGCTATAGCCGCCTGTTGAGCCTGCCCGCGCACCGCGGCAAGATCACTGACCGTTACGGCGAGCCGCTGGCGATCAGCACGCCTGTGGAGTCCATCTGGGCCAGCCCGCCAGACGTGAAGGTCTCGCCTGAGCAATTGGCGAAACTGGCAGGCATCCTCAAACTCAAGCCGGAAGCGATCAAATCCAAGTTCGATAACACGCAGCGTGAATTCGTTTATCTCAAGCGCCGCTTGCCGCCTGAGCTTGCCGCGCAGGTGATGAGCATCGGCATTCCTGGCGTTTTCATGCAGAGAGAATACCGCCGTTATTATCCTGCTGGGGAAGTGACTGCTCACATTGTCGGATTCACCGGTATTGACGATAACGGCCAGGAGGGCTTCGAGCTGCATTCCCAGAAATGGTTGTCCGGCAAGCCGGGCAGCCGCCGCGTGATCAAGGACAGGCAAGGGCGTATCGTCGAAGACCTCGAGGCAGTCAAGGTTCCGCAGGATGGCCGCGACCTGGCGCTTTCCATAGACCGCAAGCTTCAATACCTGGCTTATCGCGAACTGGCGGCGGCGGTGGAAGAGCACAAGGCCAAGGCAGGTTCTGCGGTCGTGCTGGATGCCAAGACCGGCGAGGTGCTGGCGATGGCAAACGTCCCCAGCTACAACCCGAACAACCCGGTCAACCTGACCGGGGGGCGTTCACGCAACCGGGCGATCGTCGACACTTTCGAGCCCGGATCGACGCTGAAGCCGTTTACTGCCGCGGCAGCCCTCGATAGCGGACAGTACAAGCCTAGCACGCTCATCGATACATCGTCCGGCGCCATGCGCATCGGAAAGGCCACGATCCGTGATGCGCACCCGCAAGGCGTTCTGACGGTTGCGCAGGTCATTCAGAAGTCTTCCAATATCGGTTCGGCTAAGATGGCGCTGAGCCTGGAGCCGCATTACATGTGGAGCATCTATAACCAGGTCGGGTTCGGCTCCGTGACGCGTATCGGCTTTCCCGGCGAAGCTTCCGGAAGACTGCGCAATTACAAGACCTGGCGCCCGATCGAGCAGGCCACCATGTCTTATGGCCATGGCCTCAGCCTGACCTTGCTGCAGCTGGCGCGTGCCTACACCGTATTCACCAATGATGGCGCCTTGCTGCCGGTCTCTCTGCTCAAGCTCAAGGAGCCTCCTGTTGGCCATCAGGTTTATACCCCCGAAACTGCGCATCACCTGCGCGACATGATGGAGACTGTTATCCAGCCTGGCGGTACCGCTCCTCGGGCACAGGTGCTGGGCTACCGCGTCGCAGGTAAAACCGGGACGGCGCACAAGCCCGGCGTGGGCGGCTACCAGGCAAACCACTATGTATCCTCGTTTGTCGGTTTTGCGCCTGCATCCAACCCGCGCTTGATCATTGCGGTGATGATCGACGACCCGAGTGGCGGCAAATATTACGGCGGTACGGTGGCCGCCCCGGTATTCAGCAAGGTGATGTCGGGCGCGTTGCGCATGCTGGCGATCCCGCAGGATGCGCCGAACAACAATGTCGTGATCCCTGTCGACGACCTGCCCGAGATCAAGGAGGTGGTATGAGCCTGCCCAGCCTTGATCGCTCTCATTTCACCGGCATGACTTCGGACAGCCGCCGTGCTTCCGCGGGCAGCCTGTTCCTTGCCTATCCGGGCGAACAGGCCGATGGGCGCCGTTTCATCGAGCAGGCCATCGCCAACGGAGCGGCCGGTGTGATATGGGAGCAGGAGGGATTTGACTGGAATCCTTCATGGGCCGTTGCCAACCAGCCTGTAACAGGTTTGCGTCGCAAGGCAAGCGCCATCGCCGGAGAATTCTACGGCCACCCGTCCCGCCAACTCTGGATGATAGGCGTGACCGGCACCAATGGAAAAACCTCCTGCAGTCATTGGCTGGCGCAGGCGTTCAACGCCCTTCGACGCAAGGCGGTGGTGATCGGCACCTTGGGCAACGGCTTTCCGGATGCCTTGTCCGCTGCCGCGAACACTACGCCTGACCCTATCTTGCTGCAATCCATGCTTGCCGATTACCTGCAAGCGGGCGCTGAAGTGGCGGCGATGGAGGTTTCCTCGCACGGACTGGACCAAGGGCGGGTGAATGGTATTGATTTCAAGGTCGCCGTGCTGACCAACCTGACACGCGACCACCTGGATTATCACGGCGATATGGCGAGCTACGCCGGCGCCAAGCGCAAGTTGTTCCGTTTTGACGGCGTGCAGACCGCCATCCTCAACCAGGACGATGCCTTTGGCCGGGAGCTGCTGAGCGAGCTCAAAGCCAAGGGCAAGCATGTGCTGAGCTATGGCTTGAGCGGCGGGGACGTGCGCGGCCATGATTTGCATTTCGATGCCGAGGGCCTGCACATGCAAGTGCAGAGTCCTCAAGGCGAGGCTGCAGTGCATGCCAAGCTGGTGGGGCGCTTCAATGCCAGCAACCTGCTCGCCGTATTGGCGACATTGCTTGCCTCGGAAGTCGCACTCGAAGACGCAGCGCGCGTCTTGGCTGAAATCCGGCCGGCACCCGGACGCATGCAGCAACTGGGCGGCGGCGGCCAGCCATTGGTCGTGGTGGATTATGCGCATAGTCCCGATGCGCTGGAAAAGGCATTGCTTGCCTTGCGCGAGCAGGCAAAGGCCAGCCTCATTTGCGTATTCGGTTGCGGCGGCGACCGGGATAAAGGTAAGCGCCCGCTGATGGCGGAAGTCGCTTCAAGACTGGCAGACAAGGTGATCGTGACTTCGGACAATCCGCGCGGTGAGGACCCCGAGGCGATCATTGCCGAGGTGGTGGCTGGCTTGCATGGTCCGGCCCAGGTGGAGCCCGATCGGGAAAAAGCCATTATCCAGGCAATCAGGTCGGCGCAGGCGGGCGACGTCGTGCTGATCGCGGGCAAGGGGCATGAGGATTACCAGGAAATATCAGGCGTACGGCATCCATTCAATGATGCTGCTGTGGCGGCCAACATCTTAGGGGTCGCCACATGATGTATTTATCTGAAATCGCCAAGGCAACGGGTGGCACTCTGATCGGCGCCGACGTGCTGGTCCAGTCCGTAGGCACGGACAGCCGCAAGCTGGAGCCGGCGCAGTTGTTTGTGGCGCTCAAGGGTGAGCGATTCGACGGCCATGATTACGCCCAGGACGTATTGAACCAAGGCGCTGCTGCCTTGTTGCTATCTCGTGCTGTCGGGGCAGGGCCCGCCGTATTGGTCGAGGATACCCGTCTTGCATTGGGTCAATTGGCCGCCTACTGGCGCCGGAAATTCAATATTCCCGTGGCGGCGATTACCGGCAGCAACGGCAAGACCAGCGTCAAGGAAATGCTGGCAGCAATCCTGCGGGTCGCGGCAGGCGCGGATGATGCTGTGCTTGCGACTCAGGGCAACCTGAACAACGACATCGGCCTGCCGCTTACGCTGCTGCGCTTGCGTGAGCGCCACCGCTATGCCGCGGTGGAAATGGGCATGAATCATTTCGGCGAGATCAGCTATCTCACCCGGATTGGCCGTCCTGACGTGGCATTGATCAACAATGCGACTGCCGCGCACCTGGGCGGCCTGGGTTCCGTCGAGGGGGTGGCGAAAGCCAAGGGCGAGATTTTCGAAGGCCTGGCAGATGACGGCGTGGCGGTGATCAATGCCGACGATACGTTTGCCGGCCTATGGCAGTCCCTGGCAGGACGGCACCGCATCGTGCGTTTCGGCCTCAATGCCGGAGACGTCACAGCGGATTATGCGCTGCATTCTGAAGGCAGCGACCTGCAATTGAGCACGCCTGCCGGCGAACGCGCATTGCGCTTGCCTGTGCCTGGTTTGCACAACATCAGGAACGCGTTGGCCGCCACAGCCGCCGCCTTGTCCATGGGCGTGCCGCTGGATGCGGTTGCCGGGGGCCTTGCCGGTTTTGCCGGCGTCAAGGGCAGGCTGCAGCGCAAGCCCGGCAGGCGCGGCGCATTGCTGATCGATGATACCTACAACGCCAATCCTGCTTCAATGAGAGCCGCGATCGACGTGCTTGCCAGCCAGTCTGGAAAACGGTTGCTGGTCGTGGGCGACATGGGCGAGCTGGGCGAGAACGAAGCGGCCTTGCATGCCGAATTGGGCGCTTATGCCAAAGCGGCAGGCGTGGATGCCCTGCATGCGCTGGGCGTCTTGTCTGCCAAGGCCGTGGAGGCATACGGCAGTGGCGCGAGCCATCACGAGACGGTGGAAAGCCTGGCGGCATTCCTGCTGCCCGAGTTGGATGCTGATACCACGGTGCTGGTCAAGGGGTCGCGCTTCATGCGTATGGAGCGTGTCGTCGACTTGCTGCAAGAACAAAAGGAGAAACCATAATGCTGCTCGAACTCGCCCGTTGGCTGGCCCAGGATATTCGCGGCTTTAATGTGTTCAATTACATCACGCTGCGCGCCGTCCTCGCGACATTGACGGCATTGACGATTTCCTTCCTGGTGGGGCCTAAGCTGATCCGCAAGCTCACTGAATACAAGGTCGGCCAATCCGTGCGCGATGACGGCCCGCAAACCCACCTGGTGAAGGCGGGCACTCCGACCATGGGCGGCGCGTTGATCCTCATCGCGATTGCAGTCTCGACCTTGCTCTGGGCCGATCTTTCCAACCGTTTCGTCTGGGTGGTGCTGATCACGACCCTGGGTTTCGGCGTGATCGGCTGGGTCGATGACTGGCGCAAGGTAGTCTACCGCAATCCCAAGGGATTGTCGGCCAAGGCGAAATATTTCTGGCAGTCATTGATAGGCGCGGGCGTTGCCGCCTATTTGTTCTATACCGCGACGGTGCCGGCGGAGACCGAGCTGATCGTGCCGTTCTTCAAGCATCTGGTGCTGCCGCTGGGCGTGGTGAGCTTCATCGTGCTGACCTATTTCGTGATTGTCGGCACCAGCAACGCGGTCAACCTGACCGACGGGCTGGACGGCCTCGCGATCATGCCTACCGTGATGGTGGCGAGCGCCCTGGCGGTGTTTGCCTATGTGGCGGGCCATCTTTATTTCTCCAAGTACCTCGGCGTCCCCTATGTGCCTGGAGCTGGGGAGCTCACCGTGTTCTGTGCGGCGATAGGCGGCGCGGGCCTGGGCTTCCTCTGGTTCAACGCCTATCCCGCAGAAGTGTTCATGGGCGACGTCGGCGCGCTGGCGCTGGGAGCTGCGCTGGGCACCGTGGCCGTGATCGTCCGCCAGGAAATCGTGCTGTTCATCATGGGCGGCGTGTTCGTGATGGAAACCATTTCGGTGATGCTGCAGGTGGGGTCGTTCAAGCTCACGGGCAAGCGGATATTCCGAATGGCGCCCCTGCATCACCACTACGAGCTCAAGGGCTGGAAAGAGACGCAAGTCGTGGTCAGGTTCTGGATCATCACCATGATGCTGGTGCTGGTTGGCCTCTCCACGTTGAAGCTGAGATAAGGAAACAGGTTAAAGGATATATGCTGCAACTCAAGGACAAACAGGTGTTGGTGCTGGGGCTGGGAGATACCGGCCTTTCGGCATTGCGCTGGCTCGCTCGCCAGGGCGCACGCCTGTCCGTTGCCGACAGCCGTGAGCTGCCGCCGGGCCTTGATGCAGTCAAGCAGGAGTTTCCCGGTATTGCGGTACATCTGGGGCCTTTCGCCGAGGATGCATTCCAGGGTGCGGAACTGATCGTGGCCAGTCCAGGCGTGCCATTGGCCGAGCCGCAAATCCAGGCTGCCATCAAACGCGGCGTGCAGGTGGTGGGCGATGTCGAGCTGTTTGCCCAGGCAAAGCCGGCGCATGCCAAGGTCATTGCGATTACAGGCGCGAACGGCAAGAGCACTGTTACTACGCTGGTGGGCGAGGTTTGCAAGGCCGCGGGCCTGAGGACAGTCGTGGCCGGCAATATCGGCCTGCCAGTGCTGGATGTGATCGACGACGCGGCGGATGTCTATGTGCTCGAGCTCTCCAGCTTCCAGCTCGAAACTACCTATAGCCTGAAGGCGGATGCCGCCACGGTGCTCAATATCAGCGAAGACCACATGGACCGTTATGCCGACATGCAGGCGTATGCCGATGCCAAAGCGCGCATTTTCGCCCATGCCGGACTGCAGGTGCTCAATGCCGACGACATATGGAGCCGGGAAATGTCAGTTGACGGTATTGCCCAGCTAACGTTCGGCCTAGGTGTGCCGCGTAATGAACAGGAGTTCGGCCTGCTGCATGACGCCGGCGAAGCCTGGCTTGCCCGCGGACAGCGCAAGCTGATGCCGGTAGCCGACCTGAGGATTACAGGTCTGCACAATGCAGCCAATGCCCTCGCGGCGCTGGCTTTATGCAGCGTGCTCGATATCGACGAGGCTGTTGCCTTGCAGGCATTGCGCGATTTCAAGGGCTTGCCGCACCGTGTGCAATGGGTGGCCGATGTCGATGGCGTATCCTTTTATGATGACTCCAAGGGCACCAATGTCGGCGCTACCGTCGCGGCGCTCAACGGCTTGAACCGCAAGCTGGTGTTGATTGCTGGCGGCGATGGCAAGGGACAGGATTTTTCTCCCTTGCAAACGCCCGTGGCCGGGCATGCGCGCGGTGTAGTGCTGATCGGGCGTGATGCCGCGATGATTGCTGATGCATTGCAGGACACAGGCGTGCCGCTGGAGCATGCCGATACTCTCGAAGATGCCGTGGTGAAGGCATTCGGCCTGGCGGACATCGGCGATGTCGTGCTGCTCTCGCCCGCTTGCGCGAGCTTGGACATGTTCCGCAATTACGTGCACCGCGCAGAGGTGTTTGTGCAGGCGGTCAATGGCCTGCAGAAAAGAGAGGTGCGGGCATGAACATGATGTACATGCTGAGCGGTCGTGACCGCCTGACCTCTTCATCATCCACTTATGACCAGGGCCTGGTCTGGGTGACGCTGATCCTGCTCGGCATCGGCCTGGTCATGGTGTATTCCGCCTCGATTGCGTTGGCGGAGGCCGACAAGATGACCGGGCACCAGCCGACCTATTTCCTGGTGCGCCACTCCATTTTCTTGGTGATCAGCCTGACGGCGGCCTTGCTCGCATTCCAGGTGCCGACCCGGTTCTGGCAGAAGATGGCGCCGTATCTGTTCCTGCTGGGCCTGTTCCTGCTGGTGCTGGTACTGATTCCCGGCGTCGGCCGCAACGTCAACGGCAGCCAGCGTTGGCTGTCGCTGTTCGTCATCAATCTGCAGCCTTCGGAATTCATGAAGCTGTTTGCCGCGATCTATGTCGCGGACTACACCATCCGCAAGGCTGAAGTGATGGACAGCATCAAGCGCGGCTTCCTGCCCATGGTGGCGGTGATGGTGGTGGTCGGCTGGCTGCTACTGCGCGAGCCCGACTTCGGCGCGTTCAGCGTGATCGTGTCGATTTCCATGGCGATTCTCTGGCTCGGCGGCATCAACGCCCGTATTTTCGTCGGCCTGATGGCTTTGCTGCCGGTGGCGGTCGTGGGGCTGATCTGGAGTTCGCCTTACCGCCTGCAGCGCGTGATCGGATTCATGGACCCCTGGGCCGACCCGTTCGGCAAGGGCTACCAGCTTTCCCACGCCCTGATCGCATTCGGACGCGGCGAATGGCTGGGCGTCGGCCTGGGCGCCAGCGTGGAAAAACTGCTCTACCTGCCCGAAGCGCATACAGACTTTCTCATGGCGGTGATTGCCGAGGAGTTGGGTTTCATCGGCGTCATGGTGGTGGTCGGGCTGTTCGCCTGGCTGGTGATCCGCGCCTTCCGCATCGGCAAGGAAGCCGTCGCCAACGAGCGTTATTTCTCCGCCTTGCTTGCGCAGGGCATAGGCGTCTGGATCGGCGTGCAGAGCATCATCAATATCGGCGTGAACATGGGCGTGCTGCCGACCAAGGGCCTGACCCTGCCATTGCTGTCTTTCGGCGGCAGCGGCATTCTGGCGAACTGCATTGCCTTGGCGATCCTACTTAGGGTCGATTGGGAAAACAGGCGTCTTCAAAAGGGATTGCCGGCATGATGGATAACACGATATTCAAAGGGATTTGCCAACATTGCCAGGCGCCTGTTTTCCCATGGGTCAAAGGTGGTTTGCATGAGTAAGACCTTGCTCATCATGGCGGCAGGCACCGGCGGGCACGTCATGCCAGGCTTGGCGATCGCCAAGGCCATGCAGGCGCGCGGCTGGAACGTGCATTGGCTGGGCACGACCCACGGGATGGAAAACCGCCTGGTGCCACCCAGCGGGTTGCCGATGACGCAGCTCAAGTTCTCCGGCCTGCGCGGCAAGGGATGGAAACATACGTTGCAGGGGATGTTCCGCCTGCTGGGCTCCACCTGGGCGGCATGGCGCCTGATGCGTGAATTGAAGCCGCAGGCGGTGCTCGGTATGGGCGGCTACGTCACCGTGCCGGGCGGCTGGGCGGCCAGGGCTGCGAGCGTGCCGCTGGCAGTGGTGAATGCGGATGCCGCCTTGCTGATGTCGAACCGGGCGCTGGTCAAGCATGCCAAGCGCGTGTTGTTCGGTTTCGATGGCGGCGCCGCGACGTTGGGCGGCATGGCGTTCAAGGCGCGCGTGACCGGCAACCCGGTGCGTGCCGAGATTGTTGATATCGCTTCGCCGGAGCAGCGCTTTGCCGGCCGTCAAGGCCCGCTGCACGTGCTGGTGGTGGGCGGCAGCCTGGGGGCGCAAGTGCTGAATGCGACTTTGCCCAAGGCGTTGGCTTTGCTGCCTGCGGGACAGCGTCCGGTAGTGACCCACCAGTCCGGCGCGCAACATATCGACGCCTTGCGCGAGGCTTATGCCGCCGCTGGCGTGGAAGCCAGGGTGGCGCCCTTTATCGACGACATGGCGGGCGCCTATGCCGAGGCCGATGTGCTGGTATGCCGGGCCGGGGCGATCACGGTGAGCGAGCTGGCGGTGGCCGGCGTCGCCAGCATCCTGGTGCCGCTGGTGGTGTCGACCACCTCGCACCAGCGCGACAACGCCCGCTGGATGGCCGAGCACGGCGCAGCCATCCATTTGCCCCAGCAGGAACTGACGCCGCAGAGGCTGGCCGCGCTGCTGCAGGAACTGACGCGCACCCGCCTGCTGGCAATGGCGCATGCCGCGCGCGAGCTGGGCAGGCCTAAGGCGACAGAGACGATTGCAAACGAATTGGAAAGTATTGCCCTGCCGTCGCAGGGAGGGAAGCGCCCATGAAACATAAAGTGAAACACGTGCATTTTGTCGGTATAGGCGGTTCCGGCATGAGCGGCATTGCCGAAGTCCTGCTCAACCTGGGCTTCAGCGTCAGCGGCTCGGATCTCGCCGACAATGCGACAACGCGAAGGCTGGCCGGGTTCGGCGCCAGGCTGCACCAGGGCCATGCCGCGGAAAACCTTGGAGAGGCCGACGTGGTGGTGATTTCCAGCGCGGTCAAGGATGACAACCCCGAAGTGGCGGCGGCGCGCGAGCGCAGCATCCCCATCGTGCCGCGCGCATTGATGCTGGCCGAACTCATGCGCTTCCGCCAGGGGATCGCGATTGCGGGCACGCACGGCAAGACCACGACCACCAGCCTCATTGCCAGCATCCTGGCGGAAGCCGGGATGGACCCCACCTTCGTGATCGGCGGGCGGCTTGAAGCCTCAGGCAGCAATGCGCGCCTGGGTACGGGAGAGTTCATCGTCGCGGAGGCCGATGAGTCGGATGCCTCCTTCCTGCACCTTACTCCCATCATTTCCGTGGTCACCAATATCGATGCAGACCACATGGATACCTATGGCCATGATTTCGAGCGGCTCAAAGGGGCATTCGTCGAATTCCTGCAGCGCCTGCCGTTCTACGGCATGGCCGTGGTATGCATCGACGACCCGAATATCCGCGCCATCCTGCCGCAGATTTCCAAGCAGGTCATGCCGTACGGCTTCTCGGAAGAGGCCCGTATCCGCGCCAGCAACGTGCGTGCGGAAAATGGGCGCATGCACTTTACCGTGAGCCGCATCAACGGCGTGACGACGACATTCGATGTCACGCTCAACCTGCCTGGTAGGCATTATGTGCTGAATGCGCTGGCCGCGATTGCAGTGGCGAGCGAGTTGAACGTGCCCGACAGCGCCATCATCAAGGCGCTGGCCGAGTTCAAGGGTGTGGGACGCCGTTTCGAGCGGTATGGCGAAATGCCGGCGAAAAACGGCGGGTACTTTACATTGATCGATGATTACGGGCACCACCCGGTCGAGATGAATGCCGTGATTGCAGCGGCGCGCGATGCCTTTCCCGGGCGCAGGCTGGTGCTGGCTTTCCAGCCGCACCGCTATACCCGCACCCGTGATTGCTTCGAGGATTTCGTCAAAGTGCTCTCAGGCGCCGACGTGGTGGTGCTGACCGAAGTGTATTCCGCAGGAGAAGCGCCAATCGTGGCAGCTGACGGCCGCTCGCTGGTACGCGCGATCCGTGTCGCTGGCAAGGTGGAACCGCTATTCGTGGAAACGCCGCAGGAATTGCCGCAGGCGATCGTGGATATGGCGCGGGATGGCGATGTGGTGATCGTGATGGGCGCAGGCTCCATCGGCCAGGTCGCCGCCAAAACCAGGGAGCTGGCGGCCGCTGCAGAGAGCGTACCCATGGAGGCCGTGCAGTGACGGCCACGGTCGCGACAGGCAACTTGCTGTATGACGAGTCCCTGGCCCGTTATACCAGCTGGCGTGCGGGCGGGGCGGCCGAGCGGCTGTATGTGCCCGCCAGCCTGGACGACCTGCAGCAATTCCTTGCCGGATTGCCTGCCGACGAACCGCTGTATTTTATCGGCCTGGGTTCCAACTTGCTGGTGCGTGACGGTGGCGTCAGGGGCACTGTGGTCCTTATGCATGGTGCGTTGACTACATTGCAGACGGATAAAGAGTTTGTCTACGCCGAGGCGGGCGTAACCTGCGCCAAGCTTGCCAAGTTTGCCGCGCGCCAGCATCGGCATGGTGCGGAGTTCATGGCGGGCATTCCCGGGACCGTGGGCGGTGCGCTGGCGATGAATGCCGGCTGCCATGGCGGCGAGACCTGGGAGATTGTCGACCGTGTATTGACCATAGACCGCGAAGGCAAGCTGTACGAGCGCAACCACCAGGCATTCGCCACCGCCTATCGCCATGTAGAGATGCCGGTGGCGGACGAGTGGTTCGTCGCGGCCTGGTTCAGACTGGCCGATGGCGATGCGGTGGAGGCAGAGGCCAGGATCAAGCAACTATTGGCCAGGCGTTTGGCGACACAGCCGTTGAACCTGCCGAATGCCGGGTCGGTGTTCCGCAACCCGCCGGGCGACCATGCGGCGCGCCTGATCGAGGCCAGCGGCCTCAAAGGCTACAGCATCGGCGGGGCGCAAGTGTCGGAGAAGCACGCCAACTTTATCGTCAACCAGGGCGGGGCGACGGCAAAGGATATAGAGCGGCTGATCCTGCATGTGCAGGCGGTGGTGAAGCAACAGCAGGGCGTGGACCTGCAACCAGAAGTGAGAGTGATTGGAGAGGATGGGCATGAGTAGGGATTTCGGCAGGGTGGCCGTGCTGCTGGGCGGCAAGTCGGGCGAGCGCGAGGTATCGCTGAAGAGCGGCGCCGCGGTGCTGGCCGCCTTGCGCCGCGGCGGCGTCGATGCCCATGCCTTCGACCCGGCAGAGCGCGAGTTGAGCGAGCTGGCCGGATTCGACCGTGTGTTCATCGCACTGCATGGCCGCTATGGCGAGGACGGCACCATCCAGGGCGCGCTGGAGCTCATGGGCATTCCCTATACCGGCAGCGGCGTGATGGCGTCCAGCGTGGGCATGGACAAATGGCGCACCAAGCTGCTCTGGCGCGCGGCTGGCGTGGCGACGCCCGAGTTCGAGCTGATCGATGCCGACAGCGACTTCGCCGCGATCGAGCAGCGCCTTGGCCTGCCCTTGTTCGTGAAGCCTGCCAACGAGGGCTCCAGCATCGGCATCAGCAAGGTAAAGAAGGCAGGCGGCCTCAAGGCTGCCTATGAGTTGGCGGCCAAGTCCGACCCGTTGGTGATCGCGGAGCAATTCGTCGGCGGCGGCGAGTACACGGTGGGCATTCTCGGCGACGAAGCCTTGCCCGTGATCCGCATCGTGCCTGCCAACGAGTTCTACGACTACGAGGCCAAGTACCTGCGCGACGATACGCAATACCTCTGCCCGTGCGGGCTGGATGCCGCGCTGGAGGAAAAAATCAAGGCCGAGGCTTTGCAGGCGTTCCGCGTCGTCGGCGGGCAGGGCTGGGGAAGGGTGGACTTCCTCATGGACGAAGCCGGGCGGCATTACTTCCTTGAAGTGAATACCTCGCCCGGCATGACCGACCACAGCCTGGTGCCCATGGGGGCCAAGGCGGTCGGGCTCAGTTTCGACGAGCTGGTGCTGAAGATATTGGAGCTTGCGCATGTGGGATAAGCCGCGCGCCCTTAACTGGATCGCGAACCTGCTCAATGCGCTGGCGGCCGTGATGTTTTTGTATGGGCTGGTGTATGTGGTGGTGCACCTGCCGATTTTCCCGCTCAAGGAAGTGCGGGTGGAAGGCACGCTGGAACACGTGACGCGCGAGCAGATCAAGCTGATCGCGGACCGGCATTTGCAGGGCAATTTCTTCACGGTCGACGTGGTGAAGGCGCGCGACGCTTTCCAGAAGCTGCCGTGGGCGCGCAAGGTCAGCGTGCGCAAGCGCTGGCCCGACCGTTTGGAGGTGGTGATCGAGGAACAGAGGGAGCTGGCACGCTGGGGCAATATCGCGCTGGTGAATACGTACGGCGAGCTGTTCCATGCGGCGTCGGACAGCGACCTGCCGGTGTTCTACGGTCCGGGGGACGGCGTGGCGGAGGTGGCGAAGCAATACGGCGTATATAGCCAGATCCTGGGTACGGGTACCGGCATGCATATCGCGCAACTGGCTTTGACCCCGCGCCGCGCCTGGCAGATCAAGACCAGCAACGGCATGGTGATCGAGCTGGGGCGGGAAGAGATGGAAACGCGCTTGCAGAAATTCGCCAGCGTATACGGACAGACATTGGGCGGGTTGAAAGTGGCGATCAACTACGCCGATTTGCGCTATCCCAACGGGTTTGCCGTACGCAAGCCCGAGGGGTCGACGCCAAAACGCAAGACAGGAGCAGCGTGAGTAACATGGAAAATTGGAGAAATAAATGAGCAGGGTCCGGGAAGATAAGAATCTGATTGTCGGCCTGGATATAGGCACCTCGAAGATCGTGGCGATCGTGGCCGAGTTGCAGCTGGACGGCAGCCTCAAGGTCATCGGCCTGGGTCAGAACACCTCGCGCGGGCTGAAGAAGGGCGTGGTGGTGAATATCGACTCCACGGTGCAGGCCATCCAGCGCGCGCTGGAAGAGGCCGAGCTCATGGCGGATTGCAAGATCAGCACCGTGTTCACCGGCATTGCGGGCTCGCATATTAAGAGCCTCAATTCGCACGGCATGGTGAAGATCAAGGATGCCGAGGTGACGCAGATGGACGTGGACCGCGTGATCGAGACCGCGCGCGCGATTGCCTTGCCGTCCGACCAGCAGATCCTGCACATCCTCACGCAAGAATTCATCATCGACGGCCAGGAGGACGTGCGCGAGCCCCTGGGCATGAGCGGCATGAAGCTCGAGGTCAAGGTGCATATCGTCACCGGAGCCGTCTCCGCTGCGCAGAACATCGTCAAGTGCATCAAGCGTTGCGGCCTGGAGGTGAGCGACCTCATCCTGCAGCCGCTGGCTTCCAGCCTGGCGGTGTTGACCGAGGACGAGAAGGAGCTCGGCGTCTGCCTGGTGGATATCGGCGGCGGCACAACTGACATCGCCGTGTTCAAGCAGGGCGCAATCCGCCATACCGCCGTGGTGCCGATTGCAGGCGATCAGATCACCAACGACGTGGCGGTGGCGTTCCGCACGCCGACCCAGTCGGCGGAAGAGATCAAGATCAAGCACGGCTGCGCCTTGCGCCAGTTGGCCGACTCGCGCGAAGTGGTGGAAGTGCCCGGCGTCGACGGCCGCGACCCGCGCCAGTTGTCGGTGCAGACGCTGGCCGAGGTGATCGAGCCGCGCGTGGTCGAGCTGTATGAATTCGTGCTCGGCGAGCTGCGCCGCAGCGGCATGGAGGAAATGATCGCCTCCGGCATCGTGATTACAGGTGGTTCCTCCCTCATGAAGGGGATGGTGGAACTGGGTGAGGAGATTTTCCACATGCCGGTGCGCCTTGGCATGCCGCGCAATGTGGGAGGTTTGTCCGAGGTGGTAGGCAATCCGCGGTATGCCACCGGGGTGGGACTGGTGTTGATGGGCCAGCAACAGGTGGAACGTCAGCTCCAGGGACAGATGGAGTCCAATTCTTTCAGCCAGGTGTTGAGCCGGATGAAGAGTTGGTTCCAGGGTAATTTCTAGTAGTTGAGTGGATAGGTTTGTAAGCGATTGTTGGTAAGCAATAGTGCTTTTTTCGAGTTTAGGCAGACGTAACTTTGGAGGAATTTAACATGTTTGAGATTATGGACAGGGACTCACAAGAGGCCGTGATCAAAGTGATAGGCGTGGGCGGTTGCGGCGGTAATGCCGTGGCGCACATGATTGCCAAGGAAGTCGGCGGCGTGGAATTCATTTGCGCCAATACCGACATGCAGGCGCTGAAGAAGAGCCAGGCCAAGACTGTGCTGCAGATCGGCACCGACATCACCAAGGGCCTGGGTGCGGGCGCACGTCCCGAGATTGGCCGCGAGGCAGCCTTGGAAGACCGCGACCGTATTGCCGAGATCATCGACGGCGCTGATATGCTGTTCATCACAGCAGGCATGGGCGGCGGCACTGGCACCGGCGCCGCGCCCATCATCGCGGAAGTCGCTAAGGAAATGGGTATCCTGACCGTGGCCGTGGTCACCAAGCCTTTCGCATTCGAAGGCAAGCGTACCAAGGTCGCGCAGGAAGGCCTGGAAGAACTTTCCAAGCATGTCGACTCTCTTATCATTATCCCTAACGAGAAGCTCATGCAGGTGCTGGGCGAGGACGTGCCGTTCCTGGAAGCGTTCCAGGCGGCCAACGATGTGTTGCATAACGCGGTTTCCGGTATTGCCGAAATCATCAATTGCCCTGGCATGGTGAACGTCGACTTTGCCGACGTGCGTACCGTGATGTCCGAGATGGGTATGGCGATGATGGGCTCTGCAACGGCTACCGGCAGCGAGCGTGCACGTATCGCGGCTGAACAGGCTGTGGCAAGCCCCTTGCTGGAAGACGTGAACCTGGCCAATGCGCGCGGCGTGCTGGTCAACATCACTGCAAGCACCTCCTTCAAGATGAAGGAATACTACGATGTGATGAACACCATCAAGGAGTTCACTGCGGATGATGCGACCGTGATCGTTGGCAATGTCTTCGACGAGTCCATCGGCGACGGCCTACGCGTCACCATGGTGGCAACCGGCTTGAATGGCGCAGTAGCACGCCGCCAGCAAAAGCCCGAGCTGCGCGTGATGACCCAGGTGCGCGACGGTACGACCAACCAGCCTGTCTACATGGGCGGCATGGATGATGAAGGCCCGGCTGTATTCAGCTCCAATGGCCGTCGCGCCCAGGTCGAAGCCATGAAGATGTCAGGCGTGGAGGAATATGATATTCCTGCATTCCTGCGCAAGCAGGCTGATTGAGGCATTGCCTGGTCCTGCAAGGGCCGGTGGGGATGCCTGCCCGCTCCGGCGGGGGCGGCGTCACGTGCTATAATATGGCAATTATATGAATGAGGGCTCTCGCGAGAGGGACAGCAGTGCTTAAACAAAGAACGCTGAAAAAAGAAATAAGCGCCACCGGTGTTGGCTTGCATTCCGGCGACAAGGTTACCCTGACCTTGCGGCCGGCAGCGCCCGATACCGGTATCGTATTCCGCAGGGTCGATCTGCCCGAAACTGCGGAATTCAAGGTGCAGCCTCATCTCGTTACCGATACCAAGTTGTGTTCCGCGCTGGAGTGCAACGGTGCGCGGGTTGCCACGATCGAGCACCTGATGTCCGCCCTGGCCGGGTTGGGCATAGACAACATCCATATCGAGCTCAATGCGGGCGAAGTGCCTATCATGGACGGCAGCGCCGGACCTTTTGTCTTCCTTCTGCAACAAGCCGGCATTGTCGAACAGGACGCGATGAAGAAATTCATCCGTATCAAAAAAACCGTCGAGTACCACGAAGGCGACAAATGGGTGCGTTTCGATCCTTATTTCGGCTTCAAGCTCGACTTCACCATTGATTTCGACCATCCTGCCGTGGAGCATACCGGGCAGAAGATCAGCATAGACTTTGCCGACAACTCCTATATCAAGGAAATCAGCCGTGCGCGCACCTTCGGCTTCATGCATGAAGTGGAAGCCTTGCGCTCCATGGGATTGGCTCGGGGCGGCAGCCTGGACAATGCCATCGTGCTGGATGATTATCGCGTATTGAACAGCGACGGATTGCGTTATGACGACGAATTCGTCAAGCACAAAATGCTGGACGCCATCGGCGACCTGTACGTATTGGGGCACCCCTTGATCGGCGCGTTCAGCGCCTACAAGGCGGGCCATTACATGAACAACCAACTGTTGCGGACATTGCTGGCCGACGGCGATGCCTGGGAATACGCTACTTTCGACAAGTTCGAGGAAGCGCCCGGCGCCTTCCAGAATCCCATCGGCCTGCCGCCCGCATTGCAATACGTCTAACCCATGCTGGTATTGCGCATCCTGCTGGTGCTGGGCTTGATCTCGGTTGCAGTGTCGCTGGGTGTCTACTTCATCTCCGGCGACAAGCGCTATCTCAAGTTCACTTGGCAGTTGACCAAGTTCACCTTGGTCATGCTCATGGTGGTGGCTCTGGTGATCTCCATGGGCCGCATCATTCTTTACTAGATTCCTCAATTGCAGCGGCCATCTCAGGGGGTGGCTATGCTATGCTTGGTCAAGCGTCATGGTTTGGGTATAACACAATGCAGTTAAGTCAGATGGGCGGCGCGCAGGCAGGCAGTCTGCGGCGTGCAGGCAAAGCCAAATGGTTGGGCAATTGCAGGATGGCTTTGGCTTCAATCCTGCTGGCTGGCGCGTTGGTGCTGGGCAATCAGCCTGTGCATGCCGCCGGCCCCGACGACCTCTTCCTGAGCGCACGCGCCGCCTATAACGCGCGCAACCTCAATGCGCTCACCACCGCTTCGCAAAGCCTGCATGCGCAGCATTATATTCTCGCTCCCTATACCGATTATTGGCGCTTGTTGCTCGACCTGAACCAGGCAAGCAGCCAGTCTGTGCAAAACTTTCTCGAGCAATACAAGGACGCCCCGTTTGCCGATCGCCTGCGCGGCGAGTGGTTGAAGGTGCTGGCAAAGCGCCAGGACTGGGACGCGTTTTTTGAAGAGTATCCCAAGTTCCAGCGCGAGGATGCGGCAGTCAGCTGCTATGCGGCCGACGGCGGTATCCAGCAAGGCCTGGAGTCTGCCGTCAAGGATGGCAAGGCGCTCTGGATGACGGGCAGCGAGCTGCCTGCCAATTGCGGCGCCGTGTTCGACCGCTTGCAGAAAGGCGGGGTGTTGCGCGAGGAGGATATCTGGGCGCGAACCCGTTTGCTGCTGCAAGGCTCGAAGATCACCGTCGCCAAAACCGTGTTGCAACGTCTGCCCGACATCGATAAGAACAACCTCAAGCTTTTGGACCGGGTTTACCAAAACCCGCAGCAAGTGCTGGAAAAGCGCCAGATCAGCTTCAAGAGCCGATTGGGCAGGGAGCTCAACCTCTATGCGCTGGAGCGGCTGAGCCGCAGCCAGCCCGCATTGGCACTGGATTTGTGGGAAAAGCTGCATGGCAATTTCGATGCGGCCGACCGCGACTATTTCTGGGGCCGTTTTGCCCTGTATGCCGCACGCAAGCATGACCCGGCCGCGTTGACCTATTTCCAGCGCGCCGGCAGCACCGTATTGGACAAGGACCAGCAGGAATGGAAAGCCAGGGCTGCCATGCGCGCCGGCGACTGGAAGGCATTGCAGGCGGCTATTGCCGCCATGCCGGAATCGCAGCAAGAGGAACAGGTGTGGCAGTACTGGAAGGCCCGTGCGCTCAAGGAGCAGAAGCAGATCGTCGCGGCCAACCTGATACTGGTCAAGCTTGCCAAGGAAAACACCTATTACGGCCTGTTGGCGGAAGAGGAAATGGGGGATGCCCTGGGCGCTACGCCCGATCCTTACAAGGCGAGTGCGGACGAAGTGCGGGCGGTATTGGACCAAGCAGGCGTACAGCGCGCCCTGGCGCTACGCAGGCTGGAGATGCGTTGGGAGTCGCGCGAGGAGTGGCGGTTTGCCAGCCGCGATTTCGATGACAAGCAGCTGATCGCCGCTGCCGAAGTGGCGTTCCGCGAAGGCTGGTACGATATTGCCATCAGCACGGCCGACCGCACCAAGCTGCTGCATGATTTCGCCCTGCGCTATCCTACGCCCTATCGCGACCTCATGCAGGGATATGCCGCCGATAACGCCTTGGACGAGGCCTGGGTATACGGCCTGATCCGCCAGGAAAGCCGCTTTGTCAGCTGGGCCAAGTCCGTGGTCGGCGCATCCGGCTTGATGCAGGTAATGCCCGAAACCGCGAAGTGGATCGCCAAGCGCATGGGCATGGGGGACTACAAGCCTGCCATGATCAACCAGCTCGACACCAACCTGAAGTTTGGCACGCATTACCTGCGCTATACCATGGACAAGATGGACCAGCAGCCGTTGATGGCGACCGCAGCTTATAATGCAGGACCGGGAAGGCCCAAGCGCTGGGCGTCGGACAAGCCGCTGGAAGGGGCCGTATATGCGGAAACCATTCCTTTCAGCGAAACGCGGGATTACGTCAAGAAAGTGCTGGGCAACTCCATCTATTACTCGCAGCAGCTGGGCACCAAGCCCCAGACGCTGAAACAGAGGCTGGGGACTGTGCCGGGGATAGGTGAGCCCGTCAACCCGGAACAAGATTAGCAAGCACTCAACATAGGCAAGCAAAGGGACATGAAGTAATGCAACGTATCAGGCAAGTATGTGTGATTGGTGGCTCTGGTTTCGTGGGCAGTGCGGTCGTGCACAAGCTCAGCGTCGCCGGGTATGACGTCAAGGTATTGACCCGCAGACGCGAAAGCAGCAAGCATCTCATCCTGTTGCCCAATGTGCAGGTCGTCGAGTGCGATATATTCAATGACACGGCGCTCTCCGGGCACTTGCACGCCCAGGATGCCGTGATCAACCTGGTCGGCATCCTGCATGAATCCTCGCAAGCCGGTTTCGACAAGCTGCATGCCGAGTTGCCGGCGCGCATCGTCGGCATCTGTTGCAAACAGGGCGTGAAACGCCTATTGCACATGAGCGCGCTCCAGGCCGACGCCAATGCCAAGAGCGCCTATCTGCGTTCGAAGGCGGCTGGCGAGGCCGCTGTGCTGGCGCGAGCCCGCGAGGTCGATGTGACGGTATTCCGTCCTTCCGTCATCTTCGGCCGCGGCGACCAGTTCCTCAACCTGTTCGCTAACGTGGTCAAGATATTGCCCGTGGTGGCCGTCGCCAAGCCCAACGCACGCTTCCAACCGATCTGGGTGGAAGACGTCGCCCATGTCTTCGTCGCCGCCCTGGATAATGTAAGCACCTATGGCCGCAGCATCGACCTAGGCGGCCCCCAAGTCTACACCTTGCAGCAGTTGATCGAGTTCGTGGCGTTCCTGCTCGGCAAGAAACGCCGGATTGTACCGCTCAACGACAAGCTCTCCTATTACCAGGCCTATGTCATGGAAAAGCTGCCGGTGAAGCTCATGACGCGCGACAACCTGTTCAGCATGGAAGTGGATAGCGTGTGCGCAACGCCGGTGAGGGAACTGTTTGGCGTCCCGACCACGGCACTGGAGGCGGTGGCGCCGGAATACCTCGTCGGCGATACCCCGCGCAGCGCCTATGACCGCTTCCGCAGCCTGGCCGGGCGTACGTTCAGCAAACGGTAAACTCATGCGCACCTATACGGTTGGCGGCGCTGTTCGGGATAGGCTTCTGGGCCTGCCGGTCAAGGACCGCGACCACGTCGTGGTAGGCAGCACGCCAGAAGCCATGGTGCAACTGGGCTACAGGCCGGTAGGCAAGGATTTCCCGGTGTTTCTGCATCCTGAGACGCATGAGGAATATGCTCTGGCACGCACCGAGCGCAAGACCGGCAAGGGCTACAAGGGGTTCCAGGTGTATGCCGACCCGGAAGTCACGCTGGAGCAGGACCTGGCGCGACGCGACCTCACCATCAACGCGATTGCCGAAGACGAGCATGGGCAATTGATCGATCCCTACCATGGCGTGCCCGACCTCGATGCCAAGTTATTGCGCCATGTCAGCCCGGCCTTCAGCGAAGACCCGGTGCGTATCCTGCGCGCCGCGCGCTTTGCGGCGAGATTCACCGAATTCACCGTGGCGGAAGAAACCATGATGCTGATGCGCAATATGGTGGAGGGCGGCGAAGTCGATGCCCTGGTGCCGGAGCGCGTATGGCAGGAACTGGCCAAGGGACTCATGGAACAGCAGCCCAGCCGCATGTTCGAAGTGCTGCGGGCTTGCGGCGCCCTGAAACGGCTGCTTCCCGAGGTGGACAGGCTATTCGGCGTGCCGCAGACGGCCAAATACCATCCCGAAGTCGATACCGGCGTCCATGTCATGCTGGTGATCGACTACGCCGCCCGTGCGGGCTTCAGCCTGCCGGTACGTTTTGCGGCATTGACGCACGATCTCGGCAAGGGCACGACGCCTGCCGATATCCTACCCCGGCACATCGGCCACGAAGAGCGTAGCGTGGGATTATTGCAGTCTTTGGTAAAACGCCTGCGCGTACCGAACGACTGCAAGGAACTGGCGCTGGTGGTGGCGAAATTCCACGGCAAGGTGCACCAGGTCGGCGAGATGAAAGCTGCTACTGTATTGCGTTTTTTGCAGGAAACGGATGCTCTGCGCCAGCCTGGTCGTTTCAGGGATTTTTTGCGTGCCTGCGAGGCCGATGCCCGGGGGCGCACGGGTTTCGAAGATCAGCCTCTGCCGCAGTTTCAGCTATTGCTGGATATCCTGGATATGGTCATTGCCGTGGATGTGGGCGAGGTGGCCAAGCAGCAGGTCAATCCTGCTGCCATCAAGGATGCGGTGTTTAATGCCCGCGTCGCGGCCATGGAGGCGGCATTCAATTTTCCATTGGCTTGGGCATCATGATTAGAATGGATGCAAAGAAAAAGCCTCGCAACTGCGAGGCTTTTTCTTTGGTGTAAATGACTGTAATTACTCTTCCAGCCCGTATAGCAATGTCAGTTGCTGCTGCACGAACTCCATCGGCTTGCGCTTGAAGCCGCTCTTGGCGAACTGGTGCCAGCGGCCGATCACGAAGCACAGCAGCAGGTTGGCCTGGGATTCTGGGTCGAACTTGCGGCCGGTCTGGGTTTCGGCAATGCGCAGGCTTTGCTTCAGGGTGGACTCGATGCGGTCAAACAGTTGGTTGATGCGGATCTGTAGGGCAGGGTCCTCGTTGACCAGCGCATCGCCGATCAGTACGCGGGTCATGCCGTGGTTCTTTTCCGCGAACAGCAGCAGGATGGTGACGATGCGCCGCGCCTGGCGCAGGCCTTCCTCTTCTTCCGAGGTGATCTTGTTGATGAGGCCGAACAGCGTTTGCTCGATGAACTCGATCAGGCCGTCGAACATCCGAGCCTTGCTGGGAAAGTGGCGGTAGAGCGCTGCTTCGCTGACTTCAAGCTTCGCGGCCAGGGAAGCCGTGGTGATTTTTTCGCGCTTGGGCGACTCCAGCATCTTCGCCAGGGTTTCCAGGATTTGCTGCTTGCGCTCTCCGGGTTTCAAAGCCATTTCTTTACCTCTTGATCCAGGCAGAAAGCCAAGCCGGGACGTTACATTCCCGGCTGCCGGCAATATTCTGCATTGTTGTACGTTTTATAAAGCCAGGTATGTGGTAACTCCAGCACGCTGGAAATGCGTGCATCCACATAACTGGGGCGTCTTGGCCGGCGCGAGACATGGATGGTCTTCATGCCCAGTCGCTTGGCCGTCATCAATGCCGGCAGGCTGTCCTCAAGTAGAATGCAATCGCCGGCGCTGACCTTGAGCGTTTGCAGCAGGCGCTGAAACCCACGCATGGCAGGCTTGGGGTGGAAGCCAGAGGATTCCACGCTGAACACCTGGTCGAACAAGTCGTCAATAGCGAGTAATTTTAACACTCTTTTGGCATAACTCATCGGCGCGTTAGTGAATACTACCTTACGGCCAGAGAGTTGCTGCAAGGTATGCCGCAGTTTTTTCACCGAGCGCACCATTCGTGGCAGGTCGTCGAGCTGGTGGGTGGTTTGCAAGAAGTGGTGCGGATGTACACGGTGATGGCGCATCAGGCCTTTTAGGGTGGCGCCGTAGATGCGCCAGTAATGCTGGCGCAACAGGCAGGCTGCTTCTTCCTCCAGCCTGAGCTCGCTCATGATGTAGCGCGTCATCTCGATGTGCAGATGCGGAAAGATTTCCGCATCTGCATCATGCAAGGTATTGTCGAGATCGAAGATCCAGACCTTGTGCGACATGAGTTCGGGCTGGAGTATGCGCTTACTTGGCGGTGATGAGGGTGCCCACGCCGGCGTCGGTCAGGACTTCCAGCAGCAAGGCATGCTCGACGCGGCCATCGATGATATGCACGGACTTGACCCCGCTGCGCGCAGCGTCCAGCGCCGAGCTGATCTTGGGCAGCATGCCGCCCGACAGCGTGCCATCGGCGACCAGGTCGTCGATCTGCTTCGGCGTCAGGCCGGTGAGCAGGTTGCCCGTCTTGTCGAGTACGCCCGGGGTGTTGGTGAGCAGAATCAATTTCTCGGCACCGAGGATTTCCGCCAGCTTGCCTGCCACCACGTCGGCGTTGATATTGTAGGTCTGTCCATCTTCGCCTACGCCGATAGGCGCGATGACGGGAATGAAGTCGCCGCTGTCCAGGAACTGGATCAGGCTGGGGTCGATGCCGCTGATCTCGCCCACCTGGCCGATGTCGATCATGTTGGCCGGATTTTGAAGGTCCTGCACCAGCAGCTTGCGGGCATGAATGAAATTGCCGTCCTGGCCGGTCAGGCCGACCGCCTTGCCGCCGTTGCGGTTGATCAGGTTGACGATTTCCTTGTTGACCTGGCCGCCCAGCACCATTTCGACAATGTCCATGGTCTCTTCGTCGGTGACCCGCATGCCCTGGATGAATTCGCCTTTCTTCCCCAGCTTGTCCAGTAATTCATTGATCTGCGGCCCGCCGCCGTGCACCACCACCGGGTTCATGCCGACCAACTTGAGCAGCACGACATCGCTGGCGAAGCACTCCTTGAGGTGGGGGTCGGTCATGGCGTTGCCGCCGTACTTGATGACGATGGTCTTGTCGAAGAAGCGCTTGATATAGGGCAAGGCTTCGGCGAGGGTTTGGGCTTTTTGGGCAGCGGTGGTTTGGTTGAGCATCGACTCTCTCTGAAAATGCGAGTGAATGAATATGCGGCTATTTTAACTGGTTTAACATGAAAATCACGCGACAGCTCGTTAAAACTCCTGAGAGCCTGTTCACGATCTTTTCATAGAGCGCGTTGGCCCGGCAGGGTAGGTGATGCAAGACGCAGCCGTGCTCATTGCCCTGCGAGGATTTGCAACGCGGCAGCGGCTGCGCTGCCGGGACAACCCGGAGGGCATGGCCCCAACACGCCCCCACTCTGTGTTGCAGTCCTTGGAGGCAATGAGCATTACCTGCGTGCGGACTGCGCCTTGACCGGACGCATGTTGGCGCCATGCGCGCCCGATGAAAAGATCGTGAATAGGCTCTTACAAACCATGGACGGCAGAGGTACACTGAGCTTGAGAGCAATACCCTCCTGGCATTCGTCAACAATCAGAACAGGGAAATGCATGCCAAGCGATATTGAAATTGCCCAGCAGGCAAAACTCCGGAAGATCAGCGAGATTGCCGCCGGGCTCGGCCTGAGCGAAGACTCCATCACGCTTTACGGACAATACAAGGCCAAGATAGACCTCAATGCCAATCCGCAACTGCAAGCGCGGCCGGATGGCAAGCTGATCCTGGTGACGGCCATCAGCCCGAGTCCGGCGGGAGAGGGCAAGACCACGACCACGGTCGGCCTCGGCGACGCCTTGCAGCGTCTGGGCAAGCGCGCCGTCATCTGCCTGCGTGAACCTTCCATGGGGCCGGTATTCGGCATGAAGGGCGGCGCTGCCGGCGGCGGCTATGCACAGGTCGTGCCGATGGAGGATATCAACCTGCACTTCACCGGCGATTTTGCCGCGATCGCGTTAGCGCACAACCTGCTTGCCGCCATGATCGACAACCACATCCATCACGGCAACGCCTTGCAGATCGACCCGCGCCAGGTCACGTGGAAGCGGGTGGTCGACATGAACGACCGGGCCTTGCGCCAGGTCGTGGTCGGGCTGGGCGGCAAGGTCAACGGCCAGCCGCGCGAGGACGGTTTCGATATCGTCGTGGCTTCGGAAGTGATGGCCGTATTTTGCCTGGCGGACTCCCTCAAGGACCTGCGTACACGCCTGGGCAATATCGTGGTCGGATATACGTTTGCAGGCAAGCCGGTAACGGCGCAGGACCTCAAGGCGCATGGAGCGATGGCCGCGCTGCTCAAGGATGCGATCAAGCCCAACCTGGTCCAGACCTTGGAGCATACGCCCGCGCTGGTGCACGGAGGGCCGTTTGCCAATATCGCCCATGGCTGCAATTCGGTCATCGCCACGAGGACGGCGCTCAAGCTTGGTGAAATCGTCGTGACCGAGGCCGGGTTCGGCGCCGACCTGGGCGCCGAGAAGTTCGTCGATATCAAATGCCGCAAGGCCGGCCTGAAGCCTGATGCCTGCGTCATCGTGGCAACCGTTAGGGCGCTCAAGTACCACGGCGGCGTGGATGTTCCCGAGCTGGCAAAGGAGGATCTTGGCGCGCTGGAGCGCGGCATTGCCAACCTGGAAAAACATGTGGAAAACGTCACGCAGCATTACGGCCTGCCTTCCGTGGTGGCGGTGAACCGTTTCGACCACGATACCGCCGCGGAATTGGAGCTGTTGGCCGAGCGCATGGCCAGGCTGGGCGTCAAGGTGGTGCTGGCTGAGCATTGGGCAAAAGGCGGTGCCGGGGCGGCGGCGCTCGCGAACGCAGTGGTTGAGCTGATGGATGGCAGCGATATGCCAGGCATGCATTACGTCTACCAGGACGAGGACAGGCTCTGGGACAAGCTAGGAAAGGTGGCGCGCAATATCTATGGCGCTGTCGAGGTGCATGCGCCACGCCGTGTGCGCGCCATGATCGACAAGTTGCAGGATGAGGGTTACGGGCATTATCCGATCTGTATTGCCAAGACCCAGTATTCGTTTTCCACCGACGCTTCCCAGCGCGGCCTGCCGCGAGAGCATATCTTGACGGTGCGGGCCGTACGGCTGTGTGCCGGGGCGGAGTTTGTCGTGATGATTTGCGATGACATTATGACCATGCCCGGCCTGCCTGCCGTGCCCAGCGCCACGCGTATTGATATTGACGAAGACGGGCGGGTGATCGGCTTGGATTGACGCAATGTGGAATGCGGGCCGGAAAAGAAAAACGGCAACCTCCCTTAACTACAAAGAGGTTGCCGCACCGGGGTAGATGGTGAGGTAGCCAGCCGTGAATCAGGCCTTCTTGCGGCGGGCTGCGAAGCCGACCAATGCCAAGCCACCGAGCATCAAGGCATAAGCAGAAGGCTCGGGTACCGCGGCAGCGATCTGGTCTACCTGGAATGCCACAACGCTGCTGTGCAGGTGGACCAGAAATGAAATTTCATAAGAGGTGATTGGATCGCTGATGCCGCTGAAGTCCCAGGTGAAGTAGCCTACTGCGCCTTCAGCGACTGGGTTTTCAGGATCCCAAAAAGGGGAGTTCTCATCGACTGGTGCATCGGACAGGGTGAAACTGCTTGCTGCCAGCAATTGATTGCCGCCATTGTAGCTCAGGTATACATCGGAAATTGCTGCGGCAAGGCCGCTTTGGCCGCCGAGAGATTGATTGCCGCCTGGGAATACTTCGCTCTGGAATACAATGGGGCCGATGTCGGAAATCAGCGTGTTATCGGTGATGCTGAACAGGGAATAGTCTGTGCCAGTCCATTGGTACAAACCAAGGGATGCGGGATATGCATTACCGTATGTACGTGTTAATACAGCATCGCCGGCTGGCGCGTTGCTTACAACACCATCAACAAGCGCTTGTTGTCCAGCTGTACCGCTGCCCAGGCGGGAAGCGATAAGTTGGTTGAAGCCATCAGTCGCCAGTGAGTCTTCAACATCGGGAAAGTATTGGCTGGTAGAAGTTGCTGCCTGAGCGACGGATGCGGCTGCCAGCAAGCTTAAAGCAAGGATACTTTGAGTGTAAGCAATTTTCATTTATTTCCCCTTGAATCTGTTTATGGGTCTGAGCACTATGAGCGTGACCGGCACTAAATTATCAATTAATGGGAATCAGTATTATTTACATAATTTAAAATTGATAGTAATTATTCTCATTTGAAAGGTCAATACTTTATTTTCCATTCCGGGAAAATGATTGGCTCAAATATGCTTGATGAACACCTTGGAGCGGCGCTGCAGGTTGTACAGCTTCTGCTTTTCGCCCGGTAATTGCTCTACGCCGATTTCGATAAAGCCCCGTTCGAGGAACCAATGCTCGGTGCGCGTGGTGAGGACAAAGATGGATTGCAGGCGGAGCTCGCGGGCCTGTTCTTCGCAATAGCTGAGCAGGCGGTCGCCGCGTCCGCCGCGGCGGAACGAGGAGTGGATGGCCATGCAGGCGAGCTCAGCGGTTTTGGTGCCGGGAAACGGATAGAGCGCTGCGCAGCCGATGATCTTGCCGTCGTGCTCCATGACGTGGAAGTGGCTGATCTCCATTTCCAGGCGTTCCCGCCCGCGCCTGACCAAGATTCCTTCGTTCTCCAGCGGCTCGATCAATTGCAGTATGCCGCCCACGTCGCCAATATCCGCGGGGCGCATGGCTTCCAGCGGGTCTTCCGTGACCATGGTGCCTATGCCGTCATGCGTGAAGAGTTCCTGCAGGATCGCCCCGTCCACATGGCGGCTGATCAGGTGTGTGCGCGCCACGCCCTGTCCGCATGCGCGAACCGCGGCCGGGAGGTAATAGAATTCATCTTCGGTGATCTGCTGGGCGACATTGTCGCCGATATGGCGCAGCAGGTTCCTAGCCTTGTCAGTAGTCATTTCCCGCAGCAATTCACCGCGGATGTTGTGCACCCCGCTGGAATCCATGAGGAAAATCAGCTTGTCGGCATCCAGCGCAATGGCGGCGCTGGTGGCGACGTCCTCAAGCGTCAGGTTGAACACCTCTCCCGTGGGCGAATAGCCCAGGGGGGAAAGCAGTACCAGCTCTCCGTCGTCCAGGCGCTTCTGGATGCCGATCGCATCGACCTTACGGACCTCGCCGGTATGCTGCAGGTCTATGCCTTCGCGTACCCCCAACGGTTTGGCGGTGACGAAGTTGCCGCTCGCGACCCGGATGTCCGCGCCGGCCATCGGGGAATTGATCAGACCCATGGATAACAGCGATTCGATTTCAACGCGTACGGCGCCATTGGCTTCCTTCACTGCCTCCATGGCTTCGTCATCGGTGACGCGCAGGCCGTTGACCAACTTGGTCTGCAGCTTGGCGCGCCGAAGGCGGCTCTCGATTTGCGGACGCGCGCCGTGCACCAGTACCAGCCGCACTTCCAGGCTGGCAAGCAGGTTGAGGTCGTGCGAGAGGGCGACGAACTGGCCGTCGTCCACCACTTCGCCGCCGAAAGCGATGACGAAGGTGCGTCCGCCGAAAGCGTGGATATAAGGGGCGGCGGCACGGAACCAGCGCACGAATTCTTGGGGCTGGTGCAGCGTCAGGCGGGACGTATTGGTGCTGTTACCGCTTTCCGCGTCGCTTTGCGCATAAAGGTGGGCGGCGGTGCAATCCAGCGCGGTGCAAAGCTTGCGCAGCATGGTTTCGGAGACGCCCTGCGCTCCGCGCTCGATGCGCGAAAGGTTGCCGCTATTGGCGTTGACCTTGCGCGCAAGCTCCTGCAGCGTCATGTTGAGTGCCTTGCGGCGTTTGCGGATTGCGCTGCCTAAAGCCATGGGTATGGGTCCTGATTTTGCGTTTAAGGCATATTTTTATAGCAAAAGGCCTTTTAAAGCAATTTTGATCTGCATCATCGGGTGAAATCTCCCCACAGTGCCTGCATGCTGGCAATCGCGGCCAATGCGGCGGTTTCCGTGCGCAGAATGCGCGGCCCCATGCGCACAAGGGCGAAGCCATGTTGGGCGGCCAGCTCGATTTCATGGTCGGTCAGGCCGCCTTCTGGGCCGATTAGCAGGCAAATATTGTTTCCGGGCGGGCTGGTTTGTGCGAGCGCGGCCGGGGCATCTGGGGTCAGGGTGATGTATGCGTCTGCCTCCGGCTTTTGCGCCAGCCATTCGGGCAGGCCGATGGGGGAGGCCACACTGGGTATGTAGGCACGCCCTGATTGCTCGCAGGCGGAGACCGCCACATTCTGCCAATGCTCGCGGCGCTTCTCGGCGCGATCGCCTACGAGCTTGACGATGCTGCGCTGGCTGGCGATCGGCTGGATAAAGGATACGCCCATTTCCACCGCTTTCTGGATCGTGAAATCCATGCGGTCTCCGGAAGAGATCGCCTGGGCCAGCGTGATCTTCAACGAGGATTCCGTCTGGCAGGGCTGCGCTTCCAATATATCGACTCGTACCTCCTGTTTGCGGATGGAGGTTATCTTGCCCAGGTAGTTCTGCCCATCGCCATTGAACAGGACCGCATGGTCTCCCGCTTGCATGCGCAGAGCCTTGCTGGCATGGATAGCCGCATTGTCTGGCAATGCCGTCTCGCTGCCGGGGATAAGCGCTCCAGGGTGGTAAAAGCGAGGAATTGTCATGACGTGGTGGTAGTATTGAAGGTGAATAATTCTAATTGAAGGAGTAGGCATTATGGCAAGTCTGAACCCGCCAGTGTGTGATTTTGGCTGGAAAGCGCCTGATTTCAACCTGCCTGGCGTGGATGGCAGGCATTGGTCGTTGGCCGAGGCCAAGGGGGTCAACGGCACGCTGGTGATGTTCATCTGCAATCATTGCCCGTATGTGCAGGCCATCAGGGAACGACTGGTGGCGGATGCGCGCGCGTTGCGCGAGCTGGGCATCAATACCGTCGCGATTTCCTCCAATGACGCAGAGGCTTATCCCGAGGACTCTTTCGAGAAAATGGCGGAGGTCGCCCGCGAGTTTCATTTCCCCTTTCCCTACCTCTTCGATGAAAGCCAGGAAGTCGCCAAGGCGTATGGCGCGGTATGCACGCCGGACTTCTTCGGCTTCAATGCGCATCTTGAGCTGCAATACCGCGGGCGCTTCGACAACCAGGGGCGTGTGATGACGCCAGTGGAGAACCCGACCCGTGATCTTTTCGACGCCATGCGGCATGTCGCCGAGACAGGGCGCGGCCCGGTCGAGCAAGTGCCGTCGATCGGATGCTCCATCAAGTGGAGGGAGTCTGTCTAATTGGCCTGCTAGGGAAATGGAGCGTTACTTCAGATATTAGCATTGGCATCAACATTCATCGTTGGTATTGCTGAAACCGCTCATCTAAGGAATAATTATGGGCTAAATACCTCTTCGGAACTGTGGCTTGCAACAGTTTCCGCATTCCGTCGATTCAAAGGGGTTTTCAAGAATTTGAGTGAGGCTTCCTCCAGCCTTTCCTGTGCTGGTGAAGCCTTTTTCTCTTCAACCGTAGGGAGATATGTATGGCAGCAACTCGTCAAGAATTGGCAAATGCCATCCGCGTGTTATCCATGGACGCAGTTCAGAAGGCAAATTCTGGACACCCTGGTGCACCGATGGGCATGGCAGACATCGCAGAGGTTCTCTGGAACCACCATCTGCGCCACAACCCAAGCAACCCTAACTGGGCTGACCGTGACCGTTTCATCTTGTCCAACGGCCATGGCTCCATGTTGATCTACTCCCTGTTGCACCTGACAGGCTACGATCTGGGTATCGAAGACATCAAGACTTTCCGTCAACTGCATTCCCGTTGCGCCGGCCATCCAGAATACGGCTACGCACCTGGCATTGAAACCACTACAGGCCCTCTGGGTCAAGGCATCACCAACGCGGTTGGTTTCGCGATGGCTGAAAAGTTGCTGGCAGACCAGTTCAACAAGCCAGGCCATGAGATCGTCGACCACTACACCTACGTATTCCTCGGCGACGGCTGTCTAATGGAAGGCATTTCCCACGAAGCCGCCGCATTGGCTGGTACATGGGGTCTGGGCAAGCTGATCGCCATCTGGGATGACAATGGTATCTCCATCGACGGTCACATCGAAGGCTGGTACACAGACGACACCGCCAAGCGTTTCGAGGCTTACGGCTGGCACGTCATCCCCAACGTTGATGGCCACGATCCCGCAGCGGTTGATGCCGCAATCCAGGAAGCCAAGAAGGTCAAGGACAAGCCAACCTTCATCGCTGCCAAGACCATCATCGGCAAGGGTTCCCCGAACAAGTGCGGCTCCCACGACTGCCACGGTTCCGCACTGGGCCTGGAAGAAGTCGCTGCAACCCGTGAAGCGCTGGGCTGGACACACGAGCCATTCGTGATCCCTGAAGAAGTTTATGCAGGCTGGGATGGCAAGGAAAAGGGCTCCAAGCTTGAGAACGACTGGAATGCCAAGTTCGAAGCTTACGCCAAGATCTACCCAGCGGAAGCTGCCGAGTTCAAGCGCCGTTTTGCAGGCGAACTGCCAGCAAACTGGAAGGAAGTGACTGACGCTTTCATCAAGGCAACCAACGAGAAGGCTGAAGCTGTTGCAACCCGCAAGGCTTCCCAGAACGCGATTGCTGCCCTGGCTCCGGTATTGCCAGAGTTCATCGGCGGTTCCGCCGACTTGACTGGCTCCAACCTGACCAGCTACTCCGGCTTCAAGCACGTGAGCGGCAAGGAGCCTGGCAACTACATCTCCTACGGTGTACGTGAATTCGGTATGTACGCGATCATGAACGGTATGGCGCTGCACGGTGGCGTATTGCCATTCGGCGGTACTTTCCACATGTTCTCCGACTACGCGAAGAACGCGCTGCGTATGGCTGCATTGATGAAGCAACGCACTATCGCCGTGTTGACTCACGACTCCATCGGCCAGGGCGAAGATGGTCCTACTCACCAGCCAATCGAGAACACTGCCGGCCTGCGTTACATTCCTCGTATGGATGTATGGCGTCCTGCTGATTCCGTTGAAACTGCAATTTCCTGGGTTGCTGCCATCGAGCGCAAGGACGGTCCATCCAGCCTGGTGCTGAGCCGTCAGAACGTGCCCGGCATCAAGCACGACGAGAAGCACTTCGAACTGATCCGCAAGGGCGGTTATGTATTCTCCGACGTTGAAGGCAAGGCTGACGTCATCCTGATCGCTACCGGTTCCGAACTGGATCTGGCAATCAAGGCTGCTGCAGAGCTGAACGCTGCCGGCACCAAGGTGCGCGTGGTTTCCATGCCATCCACCAACGTGTTCGACCGCCAAGACCAAGCCTACAAGGACAGCGTATTGACACCAGGCGTGAAGCGCGTGGCCGTTGAAGCTGGCGTGACCGACTTCTGGCGCAAGTACGTCGGCCTCGAAGGCGCTGTGGTCGGTATCGACACCTTCGGCGAATCCGCTCCAGGCGGCGTGCTGTTCAAGCACTTCGGCTTCACTGTTGAAAACGTAGTGAACACCGTCAAGTCCGTGCTGTAATGGCGTGAACTGACTGAAAAAAGGGGGCCAGTGTTACTGGCTCCCTTTTTGTTTTTCATAGAGAGGAAAACCCTATGACAATCAAGGTTGGCATCAACGGCTTTGGCCGTATCGGCCGCATGGCGTTCCGCGCGGCCATCAAGGATTTTACTGATATCGAGGTGGTGGCGATCAACGACTTGCTCGAGCCCGACTACCTGGCCTACATGCTCAAGCACGATTCCGTGCACGGCCGCTTCGATGGCGAGGTTTCCGTCAGCGGCAACAACCTGGTCGTGAACGGCAAGACCATTCGCCTGACTGCAGAGCGTGACCCTGCAAACCTCAAGTGGGACGAGGTCGGCGTGGACGTCGTGGTCGAGTGTACCGGCTTCTTCCTCACAGAAGAAACCTGCCAGAAGCATATTGACGCAGGCGCCAAGAAAGTGGTGCAGTCCGCGCCGTCCAAGGATGATACCCCTATGTTCGTCTATGGCGTCAACCATGACGCCTACAAGGGCCAGGCCATCGTTTCCGCGGCTTCTTGCACCACCAACGGCCTTGCGCCGGTCGCCAAGGTATTGCAGGACAATTTTGGCATCAAGCGCGGCCTGATGACCACCGTGCATGCGGCCACTGCTACGCAGAAGACCGTGGACGGCCCATCCAACAAGGATTGGCGCGGCGGCCGCGGCATCCTGGAAAACATCATTCCTTCCTCCACCGGCGCAGCCAAGGCCGTGGGCAAGGTGATCCCGGAACTGAACAAGAAGCTGACTGGAATGGCATTCCGCATCCCGACCAGCGACGTATCTGTCGTAGATCTGACCGTGGAGCTGAACAAGGAAACCACCTACGAGCAGATCGTCGCTGCGATGAAGGCAGCTTCCGAAAGTGGTCCGCTCAAGGGCGTACTCGGCTTTACCGACGAGAAGGTCGTATCCACCGATTTCCGCGGCAACGCCTATCCGTCGATTTTCGACGCGGATGCCGGTATCCAGCTCGACCCGACCTTCGTCAAGATCGTGGCCTGGTACGACAACGAATACGGCTACACCTGCAACATGATGCGCCTGGTGCGTCATATTGCCAGCTAAGCCGGGGAGCAAGCGATGACCGTAATCAACATGACGGACCTTGACCTCGCGGGCAAGCGCGTCTTCATCCGCGCCGACCTCAACGTGCCGGTCAGCGATGGCAAAGTCACTTCCGACGCGCGTATCACGGCTTCCATTCCCACCATACGCCACGCCCTGGATGCCAAGGCGCGCGTCATGGTGACTTCCCACCTGGGCCGCCCGGAAGAAGGCGTATATTCCGAGGAAAATTCCCTGCAGCCCGTGGCTGACGTGCTGGCCGAAAAGCTGGGCCAGCCGGTGCGGCTGATCAAGGACTGGGTGGATGGCGGCTTTGAAGTGGCCGAGGGCGAAGTGGTCTTGCTGGAAAACTGCCGCTTCAACAAGGGCGAGAAAAAGAACGTCGAAGAAACCGCACGCAAATATGCCGCGCTCTGCGACGTGTTCGTGATGGACGCTTTCGGCACGGCCCACCGTGCAGAAGCCTCCACCTACGGTGTGGCGCAATATGCGCCTGTCGCCGCAGCAGGCCTGTTGCTGGTAGGCGAGCTGGATGCGCTGGGCCAGGCCCTGTGCGAACCCGCCCGCCCCATGGTCGCAATTGTCGGCGGCTCCAAGGTCTCGACCAAGCTCACCGTGCTGGAAAGCCTGGCTGAGAAGGTGGACCAGCTCGTGGTCGGCGGCGGTATCGCCAATACCTTCCTCAAGGCGGCCGGCAAACCGATCGGCCGTTCGCTGAACGAGGACGACCTGGTGCCTACCGCGCAATGCCTCATGGAAAAAATGGCAAAACGCGGCGCGGCCGTGCCGATCGCGGTGGACGTGGTCTGCGGCAAGCAGTTCGATGCCAATGAGCCTGCCGTGCTCAAATCGGCGGATGACGTGGCTGACGACGACATGATCTTCGACATCGGCCCAGAGTCCGCCAAGCAACTCGCCGAGATCATCCTCAATGCAGGCACCGTGGTCTGGAACGGCCCGGTTGGCGTATTCGAGTTCGACCAGTTCGGCGAAGGCACCAAGACCATCGCTGACGCCATCGCCAAGACCAAGGCCTTCACCCTGGCCGGCGGCGGCGACACCATCGCCGCAATCCAGAAATACGATATCTACGATAGGGTGTCTTATATCTCGACGGCGGGTGGAGCGTTCCTGGAATTCCTTGAAGGCAAGAAATTGCCGGCGGTGGAGATTTTGGAACAGCGTGCTAAAGGTGATTGCTAAGATCAGCCTAAAAATAAAGGAGCCCGCGGGCTCCTTTATTTTTTGCTATATCCACTTTTTTTAAGGGCGAGCGTAGCGAAGCCAAGTGCGGGTTTGACGTTGAACTCCCCGTCTGGCTGCGCCGAGTAGCGCAAATCTGTCTGGATCAAGAGCTTGCGTCTGTTTGAGCGTAGCGAGTTCAGCAAGAGCCCAGACAGATTGAGCAACGCAGGGAACCGGGAGCTTTGCTCCCGGCGCAGACTCCGGGGTCGCCTTTGCTTTGGTTACTTTTATTTGGCGAAGCAAATGAAAGTAACTCGCTGACAAGCGAAAGGCAACGGGTCAATGACTTGCGATAGGGGTCAAGACCACTTTCTAATCCAACAACTATCTAACTAAACCCATCCAATTCAACGAGCTCTGGTCTTTATCATTACTGAAGCATGATGCAAGGATGGGTTTCGCCCCGCCGGGCGAACCTATTTCTTTTGTTTCGCCAAAAGAAAGATACGAAAGAAAACGCAGTTTCGGCGGAGCCAAAAGGCGACCCGATTGTCTGCGTCCCTACACTTTGTTTGCTGGGTGTGCATCGTAAAACATGATAAATCCTCTTGTCATCTTAATGGCACAAAATATGCACCATTCCCCCTAAGCGCTGTCAGCATTAAGATGAATTCCTGAGCAATCGCAAGGAAAGGATGTCATGGCATTACGTAAAACCAAGATTGTGGCGACGCTGGGGCCGGCTTCCAGCGATGAGGCGGTGATTGAGCGGCTAGTGGATGCCGGGATGGATGTGGTGCGGCTCAATTTCTCGCATGGGTCCGCGCAAGACCATATTGCCCGCGCCGAGTTGGTGCGCGATATCTGCCGTCGCAGCGGACGGCCGGTAGGGGTGTTGTGCGACCTGCAGGGGCCGAAGATCCGCATCGGCAAGTTCGAGAACGACCGCATCCTGCTCAAGGTGGGCGACAAGTTCATCCTCGATGCGGCATGCAAGCTGGGCAACCAGGAGCGGGTGGGGCTGGATTACAAGACCTTGCCATCCGAGGTGGAGCCTGGCGCGGTGTTGCTGCTGGATGATGGGCGCATCGTGCTCAACGTCGAAGCGGTGAACGGCGGCGAGGTGCATTGCACGGTGGCGGCCGGCGGGGTGCTGTCGAACAACAAGGGCATCAACCGCCAGGGCGGCGGCTTGTCTGCGCCTGCGCTGACCTTGAAAGACCAGGAGGATATCCGTACGGCAGTGGCGCTGGAGGCGGATTATATCGCCGTCTCGTTCCCGCGCAGCGGTGCGGATATCGACCTGGCGCGTCAATTGGTGGAGGAGGCAGGCGGCCATGCGGCGATTGTCGCCAAGATCGAGCGCGCGGAGGCGATCGATGCGCTGGAGGAGATTATCGACGCCGCCGATGTGATCATGGTGGCGCGCGGCGATCTCGGCGTCGAGGTGGGCGATGCGGCGGTGCCCGGTTTGCAGAAACGCATGATCCGCACGGCGCGCATGCGCAACAAGCTGGTGATCACGGCGACGCAGATGCTGGAATCCATGATCAGCAGCCCGATCCCGACCAGGGCCGAGGTTTCCGATGTGGCCAACGCGGTGCTGGACGGCACCGATGCGGTGATGCTCTCGGGCGAGACGGCGGTGGGGCATTATCCGGTCGAGTCCATCCAGGCCATGCACCGGGTCTGCCTGGAGGCGGAGAAGGAGTACGACAGCCACCATTTGCAGGCGCCGATCAATGACGAGTTCGAGTTCATCGATGAGGCGATCGCCATGGCATCCGTGTACGCGGCGGAGCATTTGAACGTGAAGGCGATCGCCGCCCTGACCCGGTCGGGCTCTTCTGTCACCTGGCTGTCACGCTCGAATACTAATGTGCCGATTTACGCCTTGACGACGGAACGCAACACGCGGCGCAAGCTGACGCTGTACCGCGGGGTCTATCCCTACCATATCGAGCTGCCCAGCCAGGAACTGAGCAAGATACTCTATGACGCGGAAGAGACGTTGCTGCGGCTGGGCGCGGTGCAGCGCGACGACCTCATGATGCTGACGTTCGGCGAGCCGATCGGCAATGCGGGCGGGACCAATACCCTGCAGATCGTCAAGGTGGGCGAGCACAGGCGCGAGCGACATTTAACCGCCAGCAACACTAGCCGTGAACAACCCTAGGATGGATAACGATGGCACTGATCAGTCTACGCCAATTGCTGGATCACGCGGCCGAGCATGATTATGGCGTGCCAGCCTTCAACATCAACAACCTGGAGCAGGTGCAGGCCATCATGCGCGCGGCGGATGCGTGCAATAGCCCGGTGATCCTGCAGGCGTCCGCAGGCGCGCGCAAGTATGCGGGCGAGGCCTTCCTGCTCAAACTAGTCGAGGCGGCCATCGCCAGTTATCCGCACATCCCCGTCGTGCTGCACCAGGACCACGGCGCCAGCCCGGCGGTATGCCTGCATTCCATCAAGACCGGCTTCAGCAGCGTGATGATGGACGGTTCCCTGCTGGAGGACGCCAAGACCCCGGCCAGCTATGCCTACAATGTAGAGGTGACGCGGCAGGTGGTGATGGCCGCGCATGCGGCGGGCGTGTCGGTGGAGGGCGAGCTGGGCGTGCTCGGCTCGCTGGAGACAGGCCTGGCGGGCGAGGAGGACGGCGTCGGGGCGGAAGGCCTACTAGACCACAGCCAGTTGCTCACCAGCCCGGACGAGGCGGTGGATTTCGTTGCGCAGACAGGCGTGGATGCATTGGCGATCGCGATCGGCACTTCGCACGGCGCCTACAAGTTCAAGCGCCCGCCCACCGGGGAAACGCTTTCCATCAGCCGCCTGCGCGAAATCCATGCGCGGTTGCCGAATACGCATCTGGTGATGCATGGCTCTTCCTCCGTGCCGCAGGAGTGGCTGCGGGTGATCAACGAATACGGCGGCGAGATTCCCGAGACCTACGGCGTGCCGGTGGAGGAAATCGTCAAGGGGATCCGAAGCGGGGTGCGCAAGGTGAATATCGATACCGACCTGCGGCTGGCTTTTACCGGCGCGTTGCGCCGCTTCCTCGGGCAGCCGGAACACAAGGCGGAATTCGACCCGCGCAGGATCCTGGCAGCCGCGACCGGCGGCATGCAGGCCTTGTGCCGGGAGCGTTTCGAGGCATTCGGCTCTGCCGGGCATGCCGCGCAAATCCAGCCTCTCCCACTCGATAAAATGGCGCAGCGATACGCTGCTTCCTAAGAGCCTGTTCACCATCTTTTCATGGGGGTCGCATGGCATCAAAACGCGCCCGATCAAGGCGCAGTCCGGGCGCGTTTTGATGCCATGCCCTCCGAGTTGACCTGGCAGCGCAGCCGCTGCTGCGTTGCAAATCTTCGCCGGGCAATAAGCCCGGTTACAATGCGCATGCTTGTGGTTTTGCCTTGCTTTGACTACCCTGCCGGGACAACGTGCCCTATGAAAAGATGGTGAACAGGCTCTAATACATCGCTTCACGGCGGCGGATATTTACAGCGTATAATGCCGGGATCATTTGCCCGGACCAGCGCCGCTATGCAACCGAATAAATACAGTAAATTAGGCCAGCGAGGCATCGGCCTCGTCGAGCAGGCATTGCTGGTGTTCATTGCCCTGGCGACGATAGTGGCGACCGGGCAGGCCGCGCTGCATATCTGGGATATGAGGGCCGTGACCGTAGCGGATTTGCTGCTGCTGTTCCTCTATCTCGAAATCCTCACCATGCTCAACCATTACTTGAGCTCGGGCACGCTGCCGGTGCGGTACCCCTTGTATATCGGCATCATTGCGCTGGCGCGCTACCTGGTGCTGGACATCAAGGAGCTGGAAGCCTGGCGCATCTTCGCCGTGGCGGCTTCCATCCTGCTGATCGCCGTCGCCATCCTGGTGGTGCGCTACGGGCATGTGAAGTTTCCTTATTCCGATGGCCCCGAGCAGGACCATCACAAATAGTTTTTGATAAAGGTACGCGTTTTGACTACTCCCCTCATGCAATCCAGCATCAAGAGCCTGAAACTTATCAATCAGGGCAAGGTGCGGGATATTTATGACCTCGACGATAAACACATGCTGCTGGTGGCGAGCGACCGCCTCTCCGCATTCGACGTCATCCTGCCGACGCCGATCAAGGACAAGGGCGCGATCCTGACCCAGATCGCCAATTTCTGGTTCGAGAAGCTCAAGCATGTCGTGCCCAACCACTTGACCGGCATCGACCCCAATACCGTGGTGAGCGATCCTGCGGAGCAGGCGCAATTGGGGCCGCGCGCGCTGGTGGTGAAGAAGCTCAAGCCGTTGCCGATCGAGGCGATCGTGCGCGGCTACCTCGCGGGCTCCGGCTGGAAGGAATACAAGGGCAGCCAGAGCGTGTGCGGCATCCCGTTGCCGGCTGGCCTGCAGGAAGCGGCCCAGTTGCCCGAGCCCTTGTTCACGCCATCGAGCAAGGCGGAAGTGGGCGACCACGACGAGAACATCACCTTGGAAAAATGCGCCCAATTATTGGGTAAAGAGCTGGCCGACAAGGTGGCGCGCATCAGCGTGCAGCTTTACAAGGAAGCGGCGGCCTATGCCCTGAGCCGCGGCATCATCATCGCCGATACCAAGTTCGAGTTCGGGTTGGACGAGGCGGGCGAGCTGTACCTGATCGATGAAGTGCTGACGCCGGATTCATCCCGCTTCTGGCCGCAGGATCAATACCAGGTCGGCAGCAACCCGCCGAGCTTCGACAAGCAATACGTGCGCGACTGGCTGGAATCCACCGGCTGGAACAAAACGGCGCCCGGCCCGGCATTGCCGGACGATGTGGCGACCAGGACGGCGGACAAATACCGCGAGGCGTTCGAGCGCCTGACCGGTAAGCCTTTCTAGCCAGGACATGCCCTGAAAGAAAAGCTGAAAAAGCTGGCGCGGCAGCTCAAGACCGAGCTGGAAGTCTATCAGTTGGTGCTGCGCCATCCGCAAACGCCCTGGCTGGCCAGGGTGCTGCTGGGGCTGGCGGTGGGCTATCTGCTGCTGCCATTCGACCTGATCCCGGATTTCATCCCCATCCTCGGGCAGCTGGATGACCTGGTCATCGTGCCGGGCCTGTTCTACCTGGGCATCAAGTGCGTGCCTGCAGCGGTGGTTGCCGAATGCAGGCAGCAGGTCGCCGAGCGCGCCATAGCCCAAAGATGATTTTTGTCCCTGATTTACGCTAAAATCCCGCGTTATCCCCATATTATTCAAACCAAAACATATTAAGGATCAATCCATGTCCCTCTGTAATGTGCCGGCAGGCAAAGACATCCCTAACGACTTCAACGTCATTATCGAAATCTCCATGCGTGGCGAGCCCATCAAGTTCGAAGTGGACAAGGACTCTGGCGCCGTATTCGTGGATCGCTTCATGGGCACTTCCATGCATTATCCGTGCAACTACGGCTACATTCCGCAGACGCTGTCTGAAGACGGCGACCCCGTCGACGTGCTGGTGATTACCCCGATTCCATTGCAGCCGGGCGTGGTGATCCGCTGCCGCGCGATCGGCGTACTGACCATGGAAGATGACGGCGGCGTGGACGCCAAAGTGCTGGCCGTGCCGGTGGACAAGATCTGCCCGCAATACAAGGACATCAAGTCCTATCAGGATATCCCCGAGTTCCAGCTTGCGCCTATCGCCCACTTCTTCGAGCATTACAAGGACCTGGAAAAAGGCAAGTGGGTCAAGGTCGGCGAGTGGAAGGATGTTGAAGACGCCAAGGCGGAAATCGTCGCTGGCGTCGAGAGGTTCGGTAAGTAATCCAGTCCCGCAATAGAGCCGGTCAGGATCAGAAAGAGGAGCAATGCTCCTCTTTTTTATGCCATAGCATGCACAAAAGGATGTTTGAGGCCGTTGCTAATTCCGGCAAATAAATAGGTAATTGTCTTACTTCGGCGTGGCATTCATGTCATTATGATGACAGGCGCTTGAAGCTGATCATTAGCGCAAGTGTGTGCTATTAAGCGGCCTTGTGCCGGGGATATTATGGGACGGATGACAATTGCGGCTGAATAAATGATTAGTCAATTGAAGCTTGAAAGCTACCAGCTCGAGGCTTTGCTGGAGTCGCTGCCTATCCCTATTTCCTGTGCTAGCCTGCAAGGCGGCAAGATTCTGTTCATGAACGGCAAGTTCCGCGAGACCTACGGTTACCGCAGCAGCGATTTTGCCTCGGTGGAAGATTGGATCGTGCGCGTTTATCCCTTGGCAAGCCAGCAGGTAAGCGCTCGCGAAAGGTGGTCGGCATATTTTGAGGGCGGCGGCAAACAGGTCTACGAGGTTCCCGCGGTGGAGGTGAATGTCCAATGTGCCGACGGTAGTATCAAGACGGCGCTTCACGGCGGTGTGATCCTGCCCGAGGCCGGGCTGGCATTGGCGACATTTGTTGATATCACCGAGCGCAAGCGGGACGAAGCTACGCTCAAGGCGCTGGCGGAAAAGGATGCGTTGACCGGCTTGCTCAACCGCAGGGCGTTCGACTTCTATCTTGAGCACCTGACGCAGAAAGCCGCCGACGAAAACCAGATGCTGCTGCTGATCCTGCTCGACCTCGACCGCTTCAAGGCGATTAACGACACCTACGGCCACCAGACCGGCGACCTGGTCTTGAGGCATGTGGCCTCGGTGCTGTCGGCCTGCGTCCGTTCCAGCGACTACCTCGCGCGGTTCGGCGGGGACGAGTTCGGCATCCTAGCGCCCAACATCACCACCAAGAAAACCGCGGAACGCTTGTGCAGCAAAATCATTGACATGCTGCACGAACCTTTCGACATTGGCGCCGACAATCCGTACCGGATCAATACCAGCATCGGTTTCGCCATTTATCCGCTGGCCGCGACTTCCCGCGAGCAGCTGTTCAAGAAGGCCGACGAGGCGCTCTACATATCCAAGAGTAACGGCCGGGGAATGTGGACGGCCGCCAAAGAAGACTGATCATTCGCCCACCTGCAACAGCAGTCCCTTGCGTCTTGCGATTTGGAAGTAGCCGAGGAATACGGCGATGCCGACGGCCAGGTAGAGGATATTCAACCCTATTGCCCAGGCCATGTGGCTTGCATCGAAGCTGTGCTCTAACAGCAACGCGCGCATCCCTTCGAACACATGGCTTGCTGGCAACGCCAGGGCGACAGGCTGCAGCCAGCCGGGCAGGGTGGCGACCGGGTAATAGATGGCACAGAGCGGCTGGATCGCAAACACGCTGACCCAGGCGATGCTTTCCGCACCCATGCCGTAGCGCAACACGATGCCGGATACGATCAGGCCGATCGCCCAGCCCATGACGATGAGATTAAGGAAGAAGGCAATCAGCGGCAGGCCCATGTCGTAGATGTTGTAGCCGAACAGCGGGATGGCGATGAGGGTGGCGCCGCCGATGCCGATCAGGGTGCGGATCAGGCTCATGAGCAGCAGAGATGCCACCATTTCATAAGGCCGCAAGGGGCTGACGAATAAATGGCCCAGGTTGCGCGACCACATTTCCTCCATGAACACCAATGCAATGCCGAGCTGACCGCGGAACAGCACGTCCCAAAGCAACACCCCGGAAAGCAGGATGCCGCTGGCCTGGGCGATGAGGCTGCTGTTGCCTTGCAAGTACAAGGTGATGAAACCCCACAGTATCATCTGCACCGTAGGCCAGTAGACCATCTCCAGCACGCGCGGCCAGGAGGAGCGCATCAGGTAGAGGTGGCGTAATGCTACCGCGCCGATTCGGCGCGGAGAAAAGTGGATGTCCTGCATCAGGCAGGCTCCTTGTGGCGCGCGATGTCGATGAAGACTTCCTCCAGGTTGTTGCGACCGTACTTGGCAAGCAGGCCGGACGGAGTGCCGGTGTCCACCACCTGGCCTTTGCGCATCATGATCACGTCAGTCGCCATGCGCTCGACCTCGGCCATGTTGTGCGATGCCAGCAGGATGCTGGCGCCGGTGTCGCGTTGATATTGTTCCAGGTAGCTGCGGATGGAGTCCGCGGTATCAGGGTCCAACGATGCGGTAGGCTCGTCCATCAGCAGCAGCTCGGGTTCGTTTAGCAGCGATTTGGCAAGGGAAACACGGGTTTTCTGTCCGGCCGAAAGCTGCCCGTAGCGCTTGTCCAATAGTGCATCAAGGTGCAGCGCCCCGGCCAGTTCCTCGATGCGCGGCTTCAGGCGGGGCAGCCGGTACAAGTGCCCGTAGACCGTGAGGTTCTCGCGTATCGTCAGGCGTTGCGGCAGGTCGACGTAGGGCGAGGAGAAGTTCATGCGGTGCAGAAGGCGGTAGCGATGCTGCAGCATGTCCTCGCCGAGGATGCGGATCTGTCCCTGGCTAGGGGTCAATAACCCCAGCAGCATGGCAATCGTCGTGGTTTTCCCCGCGCCGTTGCCGCCCAGCAAGGCCGTGGTGACGCCGCGCTTGGCCTGGAAGCGCAGGTTGTCGACGGCGCAGAACTGGTCGAAATACTTGTACAGGCCGTCGACTTCGATGACGAATGCCTGGCTCATACCAGACTCCAGAGCATCTTGATGCCTACCACGTAGAGCAGCAGCGCAAATAGCTTTTTCAATACCGGGACCGGCAGCCTATGGGCCAGGTAAGCGCCAAACGGCGCGGTGAGCATGCTGGCGAGCGCAATGCCGGCGAATGCCGGCAGGTAGACATAGCCCAGGCTGTATGCGGGCAGATTGCCTTCCGCCAGGCCTGTGACGACGAAGCCTAGCGTACCGGCGACGGCGATCGGCAGGCCGATCGCAGAGGAGGTGCCGATCGCGTAGCGCGCATTGAAGTTGCAATAGATCAGGAACGGCACCGATAGCGATCCGCCGCCGATGCCGACCAGGCTGGAAAGCACGCCGATGACGCCTCCCATACCCAAGGTGCCGGCCTTGCTTGGCAATTGCCTATGGGCCGCCGGCGTGAAGTTGAGCACCATCTGGGTGGCGATCAGCAATACGAACACGGCGAAAATCACCTTGAGTATCACGGTATCCAGCTGGCCGGCCAGTACGGCGCCGAGCAATGTGCCGATAACGATGCCGGGCGCGATCAGCTTGACGGCGGACCAATGCACGTTCTGTTTTTTATGGTGGGCGCGCGCCGAGGAAATCGAGGTGACGATGATCGTCGCCAGCGAGGTGCCGAGCGCGATATGCATGATGTGTTGCGGCGGGAACGCCAGCGAGGTGAAGATGACGACGAGGATGGGCACGATCACGGTGCCGCCGCCTACGCCAAGCAGCCCAGACAAAACCCCTGCCCCTGCCCCGGCAATAAAATAAAGTAAAAATTCCATATTGATCCGACAAAATCCTGGTGAATGTCAGGGACAGGCGAAGATGCTGCTAGCGGCGGCTGGACAGCCGGGCAATGGCATCGCCCAGCGGCGAACCCTGCAGTTCCCTTGCCAGCTTTTCAAGGCTGGCAGCTGCGGCCGGGCTGAGCGTGCGCACTTTCTTGGCAGGCTTGCCCGCGGCAGATTGCACTTGCACTTCCACCCGAATTGAAGTAACTTCAAGCCCTTGTTTTTTCAGCCCAAGCATCAGGCTGGGCAGCATCAGTTTGATTTTTGCGGCGACTGCGCCATTGGTGGCATAGACCGTCAGGCGCTTGTGGCTGAGACCCCCTGCCTGCGTATAAGGTTTCAGCGCGGCGGGTACTACGGCGTTCCATTTCTGCTGCGAAAGCGTCAGTTGCTCTGCTTGTTGCGAAAGAGCCGCCAATTCGGCATTTTCAGTAAACAATGCACTTACACGCAGCATGCCGGGCTCTCCCAAGGGGAAGTAATGAACATCATTTTAGTATCGAATAGTACGGCAAGGACGCGCAGCATCCCGCTGCCACTGGCCTTGCTCGTTATTGGCCTGCTGAGCGCGCTGCCAGCCTTGCTGCTTTGGGTGCTTATTGTGCCACAGGGCACTCACCAGCACAAAGGCGCCCCGGCTTCCATACACTTCGCGAGCGCAGGCGAGCAGGCGCATATCGATGCGTTGGCGCAGCAGCTTGGCGAGATAGAAGCCAAGGTGTTGCGTCTGGATGCATTGGGCGCGCGGCTCTCCAGCCTGGTGGGCGTCAAGGCCAGCGATGCCGATGCCTTGCCGCCGGGACGGGGCGGCCCCATGGTGGATGCGCGTACCATGTCCGAGGATGAGTTGAAGCAGCGTATCCAGGCATTGACGCAATCGATAGACCTCAACAGCGACAAGCTGAGCGTGCTTGAAGCCTCCCTGTTGCAGCAGCGCCTGAAGGCGAGTACATTGCCGAGCACCATGCCGACCGATGTGGCGTATAACTCCTCCAGCTATGGCTGGCGCGTCGACCCGTTTTCCGGCAAGGTCGCTTTCCATGAGGGCCTGGATTTCGTCGCGGACAGCGGGACGCCTGTGTATGCTTCTGCCGCAGGAATTGTAAGGGCTGCGGAGCAGACTCCCGACTATGGTAGAATTGTCAAGATTAACCATGGGTCGGGGCTGGAAACCCGATATGCCCATGCATCCCAGTTGCTGGTGAAGGCTGGGGAGCGCGTCGAGCGAGGCCAGTTGATCGCCCGCGTCGGCAGTACCGGGCGTTCCACCGGGGCCCACCTGCATTTCGAGGTGCGCTTGAACGGGGCCGCGCTGGATCCGCGCAAGTATTTGCAAAGCGCGAATTAGATTTGATTTTATTAACTAAACTTATTTAAAGCTAACCTAGAGGTTTCCGTCCATACGGAAAAGTGGTGCCACTTCATGTTATCCGCGTTGTTCAAGAAAATCTTCGGTAGCCGCAACGAGCGGCTGGTCAAGCAATATGCACAGAACGTCAAGGCCATCAATGCGCTGGAACCCAGCATGCAGGCGTTGACGGACGAGCAGCTCAAAGCCAAGACGGAGGAGTTCAAGCAACGCTACCAGCAGGGCGAATCGCTGGAAAAACTGCTGCCCGAGGCTTTTGCCGTGGTGCGCGAAGGCGGCCGCCGCGTGCTCAACATGCGCCACTTCGACGTGCAGTTGATCGGCGGCATGGTGCTCAATGCGGGCAAGATTGCCGAAATGCGCACCGGCGAGGGCAAGACTCTGGTGGCGACCTTGCCTGCCTACCTCAATGCGCTGACCGGCAAGGGCGTGCACGTGGTGACGGTGAACGATTACCTGGCGCGGCGCGATGCCGAATGGATGTCCCGCCTGTATAACTTCCTCGGCCTGAGCGTGGGCATCAATCTCTCGCAAATGCCGCACGACGAAAAGCAGAAAGCCTATGCTGCCGACATCACTTACGGCACCAACAACGAATTCGGTTTCGACTACCTGCGCGACAACATGGTGTTCACGGCGGAAGAGCGCGTGCAGCGCAGCCTCAACTATGCGCTGGTGGACGAGGTCGACTCCATCCTGATCGACGAAGCGCGTACGCCGCTGATTATTTCCGGCCAGGCCGACGACAGCGTGGACCTGTACCTGCAGATGAACAGCATCGCCGCCAAGCTGGTGCGCCAGGAAAAGGAAGACGGCGAGGGCGACTTCTGGGTGGACGAGAAATCACATCAAGTATTGCTCTCGGAGCAAGGGCACGAGCATGCGGAGGCCTTGCTGGCCGAGGCGGGTTTGCTGGCCGAAGGCAGCAGCCTCTACGATGCTGCCAACATCAGCCTGGTGCACCACATGTACGCCGCCCTGCGCGCGCAATCGCTTTATCACCGCGACCAGCACTATGTCGTGCGCGATGGCGAAATCGTCATCGTGGACGAGTTCACCGGCCGCATGATGGCGGGCCGCCGCTGGTCCGACGGCCTGCACCAGGCGGTGGAAGCCAAGGAAGGCGTGACCATCCAGAAGGAAAACCAGACCCTGGCTTCCATCACCTTCCAGAATTACTTCCGCATGTACGGCAAGCTTTCCGGCATGACCGGCACCGCCGATACCGAGGCCTACGAGTTCAACCAGATCTACGGCCTGGAAACCGTGGTGATCCCTACGCACCGTCCATTGCAGCGCAAGGACCACATGGACAAGGTGTATCGCACCGCCAAGGAAAAATACCAGGCGGTGATCGACGATATCAAGGAATGCCAGAAGCGCGGCCAGCCGGTACTGGTGGGCACCACCTCGATCGAGAATTCGGAGCTGATTTCCAGGGTATTGTCCGAAGCCAAGCTCGAGCACCAGGTGCTCAATGCCAAGCAGCACGAGCGCGAAGCGCACATCATCGCCCAGGCCGGCCGTGCCGGCATGATCACCATTGCCACCAATATGGCGGGCCGCGGTACCGATATCGTGCTGGGAGGCAATCCGGAAGACGAAATCGCCGCGGTGGAAGCGGACGAGAGCTTGTCCGAATCAGACAAGGCGGCGCAGGTCGCCAAGATCAAGGCCGACTGGCAGGTGAAGCATGACGCCGTCTTGGCGGCAGGCGGCCTGCATATCATCGGCACCGAGCGCCATGAGTCCCGCCGCGTGGACAACCAGCTGCGCGGCCGTGCCGGCCGCCAGGGCGACCCTGGTTCCAGCCGATTCTACCTGTCGCTGGAAGACCAGCTGCTGCGTATTTTCGCCTCCGACCGTGTCGCCGCCATCATGGAGCGCCTGAAGATGCCGGAAGGCGAGGCGATCGAGCATCCATGGGTCACGCGTGCGATCGAGAACGCCCAGCGCAAGGTCGAGGGCCGCAACTTCGATATCCGCAAGCAACTGCTGGAATATGACGACGTGTCCAACGACCAGCGCAAGGTGATCTACCAGCAGCGCAACGAATTGCTCGAAGCCGCGGACGTCGGCGAGACCATTGCCGCGATGCGCGTGGACGTGATCCACGACTTGATTGCGACCTATATCCCGCCTGAAAGTCTGGAAGAGCAGTGGGACATCCCCGGCCTGGAAAAAGCCCTGCAGGCAGACCTGGGCCTTGATATCCCGTTGCAGAAGATGCTGGAAGAAAACCCCAACCTGCATGAGGAAACCCTGCGCGAGCATATCGTCGAGACAGCCAATGCCGCCTACCAGGCGAAGGAAGATCAGGCCTCGGCTTCGGTATTGCGCCAGTTCGAGCGTGCCGTGATGCTGCAAAGCCTGGATAACCACTGGCGTGAGCACCTGGCGGCGCTGGATCATTTGCGCCAGGGCATCCACCTGCGCTCCTATGCCCAGAAGAACCCGAAGCAGGAATACAAGCGCGAGGCTTTTGCCTTGTTCTCCAGCCTGCTGGATACCGTCAAGCGCGAAGTGACCCAGGTGACCATGCTGGTCAAAGTGCAGAGCGAGGCTGATGTGGAAGCCGTCGAGAAGCCTGCCGAGCTCGAGAACGTGCAATATCAGCATGCGGACTATGACGAGGCGCTCGGCAATGCGGATGAGTCCGACGAGGCCGGCGGACAGCCAGTGACGACATTCGAGCGCGTCGGCGCCAAGGTGGGCCGTAACGATCCTTGTCCTTGCGGTTCCGGCAAGAAGTACAAGCAGTGCCACGGCAAACTGAACTGATACCTCAGGGTTGAACGGATGCAGGTGCAAGCCCCGCAACTGGCCTCTCCCTGTATAAGGGTATGCGCGCTGGATAGCCGACGGGAGTATTGTACAGGCTGCTTGCGGACGATTGCCGAAATACGCGCCTGGCGCACCATGGATGAGGCCGAGCGTCTGCAGGTAATGCGAGCGCTTGAAGCAAGGCGTCTCAGCCAGGCTTGAGACTAGGAGTGGCTAACAAAACTCAGCGAAGCGATCCTGGCTAGGCGCTCTGCGCAGACCGTACAAGTGGTACGACAAGCAGAAGCAACAACGTTATGAGAGTTTTATTAACTGCTCTAAGCCGGGAAATCCCGGCTTTTTTATTGCCTGCATTCATGGTGCTGCCGGGCAAGCGGCACCTGATTACGGTAAAATCAGCCTTTTGCGTTCCTGAGAAAAGCCATCATGCCAGTCAATCTCGTCGCGCCCGAAGCGCATTCCCTGTTGCCGGTCCCAGGCGTAGAGCTTGGTATTGCCAAAGCCCATATCCGCAAACCGGACCGCAAGGACATGCTGGTCATCAGGCTCGCCGACGGTACGCGCGTGGCCGGCGTATTCACCAAGAACCGTTTCTGTGCGGCGCCGGTGACTGTCTGCAAGGATCATTTGTCGAAGACTGGCGGGAATATCCGTGCGCTGGTGGTCAATACCGGCAACGCCAACGCGGGAACCGGCGAATCCGGCCTGGAAAACGCCCGCGCTACATGTGTCGAGCTGGCGAAGCTGTTGCAGCTCAAGCCTGAGCAGGTGTTGCCTTTCTCCACCGGCGTCATCCTGGAGCCGTTGCCCATGGACCGCCTGCTGGCCGGCCTGCCTCAATGCGTAGCTGGCCTGGGTGAGCAACGTTGGTTCGATGCGGCCGAGGCCATCATGACGACCGACATTGTATCCAAGGGCGCTTCGCGCCAAATCGCCCTGGGCGGCAAGGCCGTGACGATTACGGGGGTTTCCAAGGGTTCCGGCATGATCCACCCGAATATGGCGACCATGCTCGGCTATGTGGCGACGGATGCCGCGATCAGCCAGGCCGCGCTGGAAGCCTTGATCGATCATGCGGTGAATCGCTCGTTCAACTGCATCACGGTCGATGGCGATACCTCGACCAACGATTCCTTCATCGTCATGGCGACCGGCAAGGCAGGCAATGCCGAGATCACTGATGTTGCCAGTGTGGAATTTCAGCAATTGCAGGATGCCGTGACCGAGGTGGCAGTCGAACTGGCCCAGGCGATCGTGCGCGACGGCGAGGGCGCCACCAAGTTCATGACCATCAAGGTCGAATCCGGCAGGGACGTGGAGGAGTGCCGCCAGGTCGCCTACGCGATTGCGCACTCGCCATTGATCAAGACCGCCTTCTTTGCTTCCGACCCCAATCTCGGGCGGATTCTCGCGGCGATCGGCTATGCAGGCGTGGACGACCTAGACGTGAATGCCATAAAGCTCTACCTGGGCGATGTGCTGGTGGCCGAGCATGGCGGACGCGCGGCAAGTTATGTAGAGGAACAAGGCGCTGCCGTGATGAAGGAAGCTGAAATCACCGTGCGCGTCGTGCTCAACCGCGGGCAGGCCAATGCCACGGTCTGGACCTGCGACTTTTCCTATGACTATGTCCGCATCAATGCGGACTACCGCAGCTAGGACGACTCATGGCCGATCTCGAGCAATTGATCACTCGTGCCGAAGCGGTGCTGGCGAGGCTGGAAAGCTTTTTACCGCCGCCGGCACCCGAACCCGACTGGAACGCCATTGCCTGGCGCTGGCAGACATTGAACGGGCGCGGCCACTTGGTGGCCGTGGAGTATCCACACCATATCAGCCTGGACGACATCCGCAACGTCGATGAGCAAAAGGCCGAGATTGTGCGCAACACGGAGCAGTTCGTGCATGGCCATCCAGCCAACAACGTGCTGTTGACCGGCGCGCGCGGCACCGGCAAGTCCTCACTCGTGAAAGCGGTGCTGGGCGCGTTTGCGGACCAGGGCTTGCGCCTGGTGGAGGTGGACAAGCAGGACTTGGTGGCATTGCCGGAAATCGTCGCCTTGCTGCGCGAGCGCAAGGAGCGCTTCATCGTTTTCTGCGACGACCTGTCCTTCGAGTCCAGTGACCCGGGCTACAAGGCGCTCAAGGTGGTGCTGGACGGTTCGATCGCGGCGACATCGGACAATGTCGTGGTGTATGCCACTTCCAACCGCCGCCACCTGATGCCTGAGTACATGTCGGAAAACCTGGAAGTGACGCGGCACGGCGACGAGATCAGGCCGGGGGACACCACCGAGGAAAAGGTATCGTTGTCCGAGCGCTTCGGCCTCTGGCTGTCGTTCTATCCATTCAGCCAAGATGAATACCTGGCGGTAGTCGCGCAATGGCTCAAGCATTACGGTATTGAACAGGTGGACGAGGAAACCCGCAGCGCCGCCTTGCTGTTTTCGCATACCCGAGGCGCACGCAGCGGCCGGGTAGCGTATCAGTTCGCCCGCGACTATGTCGGCCGCCAGGCCTTGGCAGGAACCAGACATCCATGAGCGTAGTGCGTGCCGCCGTAGCCATATTGCAACGCCCTGACGGCCAGGTGCTGCTAGCCGAGCGTCCTGCCGGCAAGCCTTGGGAAGGATGGTGGGAGTTTCCCGGGGGCAAGATAGAGTCCGGCGAGACTCCGTGCCACGCCTTGGTGCGGGAATTGCGCGAGGAACTTGGGGTCGATGTGGAAAGTGCCTACCCCTGGCTGTTGCGCCGCTTCGAGTATCCTGACCGCAAGGTGGAACTGCATTTTTTCATCGTGCGCGAATGGCAGCACGAGCCGCACGGCTGCGAAGGTCAGCGATTGAGCTGGCAACATCCTGCCGCATTGAACGTAGGCCCGATGCTGCCTGCCAATGAGCCTATCCTGGCAGCCCTGGGCCTGCCTTCCATCTATGCGATCAGCAATGCGGGCGAGTTGGGCGAGCAGCGCTTCCTGGAACGCTTGCAGTACGCCCTGGACCAAGGGCTGCGCTTGCTGCAGCTGAGGGAAAAGCATTTGCCTGCGGAGAGTCTGCAGCGTTTGGCGGAGCAAGTGCTCAAGCTGGCGCAGCCCTACCAGGCCAAGGTGTTGCTCAACGGCGAGATCGAGGCTGCACGGGCATTGGGCATGGCCGGGGTGCATTTGTCTTCCGAGCGCCTGATGGCGCTTTCGGAGCGTCCGGACGGCATGCTGTGCGCTGCCTCTTGTCATAATGCCCAGCAACTTGCGCACGCCCAATCCTTGGCGCTGGATTTTGCGGTGTTGTCTCCCGTGTTGCCTACATTGAGCCACCCCCAGGCCCAGGTGCTGGGCTGGGAGGGCTTTTCCGCTTTGGCGCAAGGCAGCAGCCTGCCAATCTATGCATTGGGCGGTTTGCAACAGGCGCATATGGAGCAGGCATGGCAGCATGGCGCGCATGGTATCGCCATGATGCGCGGAGCGTGGGGCTGATCATGTCGCGCAAGTTATTGGCGCGACTGGCGGCTGTGCTAGTGCCCGCGCTGGTGCTGGCGGCTTATTTATGGCTGAAGCCTGGCGGAGCCACGGTCGAACCGTTAGCGATCGCCTGCGAGGATATTGTGCGCGGATGCCGCCATGACGACCTGACAATCCAGGCGATGACAACACCCAAGGTCATGCAGGCGTTCGAGATGCGAGTAACGCTGCCCGAGGCGGAGTCGGTGCAAGCCAGCTTTGATATGCAGGATATGCAGATGGGAATCAACCGCTACCGCCTCCAGCAGCAGCCTGATGGCAGCTGGCGCGCCATGGTCACCCTGCCGGTATGCGTGAGCGGAAGTAGCGACTGGGTAATGACGCTCGATATCAAGCGTCCGTCCCAGCCATTAAAGACTCAATATACACTCGAATTCAGCACCCAGCCTTAACCCACTATTCGTGCGTTAGTATTCGTCGTCGTCAGGCTTGGGGTTGGTGTCCGGGATACGATAGCTCTCGCTGGCCCATTGCCCTAGGTCGATCAGGCGGCAGCGTTCCGAGCAAAACGGACGATATGGGTTTGCACTGGAGTATTCCGACAATTCCCCGCATTGCGGGCAGGGAACCAGTTCCTTGCCTACAGGTTGCACAGTGTCAATGAGAAGTCGATGTTGGAGTCGCAGGGACGTGGCCGTTGGGCGTTGTCCAGGCTGTTGAAGCGGATATTGATCGCATACTTGTTGGCGCTCACTTCGGGAAAGCAGGGCGTATCGTCGCTGATCTCCACACGCAGCATCTGGGCTGGCTTGGCGCCTCCCAGCATTTGCTGGTAAGCCCCGTTGACGGCGGTCATGCTGGAAGTCGCTCCGCTGCCGCGCAGGATGTGCAGGATGATGCGGATGGCGTCGTACAGCGGCATCAAGGGGCTCATCCAGACGCTGAGGTCATGCTTGCGCCGCTCGCTGCTCAGTCCCAGCCAGTAGTGGTAGGAAGGCAGGTCGAACTCACAGACGCCGCCAGGGATGACGGAGCGCTGTTTGATGCTCATCAGCCATTCGTTGTCGCGCAGGGTTTGCCCAAGCTTGCCGGGCGTATTGCGTAGCGGCCGCGCTGCATTTTCGATATCGGTCACCAGGTCGTTCAGCACCTTTTCCTCGATCGAGGGGTTGCCGCGCAGGTTGTTCATGACCATTTTCTGCCGGTCTAGCTCTTGCAGCAGGTCCATCTTGAGTTCGGCCCGCTCGATGATGTCCAGGATCTGGAAAATGGAAAGCAGGACGCTGTGGTGGACAAACTCGTGCTCACCCTCAATGTTATGCAAAACCTTGGTGAACAGGTCTTCCAGACGCAACAGGGTACGGATGCGTTCGTTAAAAGGATAGTCGTAACTAGGCACGGGCTTCTCGAGGCTGATCCGTTTGTTTATAAAAGCTATCGTGAATTATCAGATTTATTCGCTAACTATGCAAGTCTTAATGAATTTTTCATGCATCAGGCGGATTTTCTCTTCCAGTTCCTCAATAGTGCCGTTGTTGTCGATGATGTCGTTGGCGAGCGCGCGGCGAAAACTGCGCGATGCCTGGGCGGCAATGATGGAACGCACCATTTTCTCGGTGAAGCCGTTGCGGTTGACCACGCGGCTGATCTGCTTGTCCTCGTCGCAGTCGATCAACAGGGTACGGTTGACGATGCCTTCGTAGCGGTTTGACTCAAAAAACAGCGGGATGGCGAGTATCTGGTACGGGGCCTGGTTGTAGTTTTCCAGTTCGCGCAGGGCCTCGCTGTGGATGGCGGGATGCAGGATGGACTCGAGCAGCCTGCGGTCGGCATCGTTGGCAAAGATGCGATCGCGTATTTTGCCTCTGTCCATGGCGCCATCCGCGGTGACATATTCTGCGCCGAATGCTTCCGCTATTTTCGCCACCAAGGGCTGGCCGGCGCTGGTCAGGCGGCGTGAAATGACATCGACGTCGACGACAGGCACGCCCAGCCCGCTAAATATTCTTGCCGCTTCGCTTTTGCCGGCGCCAATGCCGCCGGTGAGTCCAACTACGTACATCTATCAGCCTCCTAGATATAGTTGAGAGAGTTGTTTGCCGAAAAACAGGGCTGCAATCCCGCCCAGGGCCAGGTATGGGCCAAATGGAATCGGGGTTTCCCGCCCATGCTTGGTCAACACGATCAAGCCGATGCCGATGATGGAACCAGCGACTGATGATAATAAAATGACAGCCGGGAGCAACTGCCAGCCAAACCAGGCTCCCAGCGCTGCGAGGAGCTTGAAGTCGCCATAGCCCATCCCCTCCTTGCCCGTGGCCAGCTTGAACAGCCAGTATACAGACCAGAGGACGAGATATCCCGCAGAGGCCCCGGCCACGGCAGACGTGATATCCGTAAAGCCGTGGTTGATATTGAACAGCAAGCCCGCCCAAAGCAACGGCAGTGTGATGTCGTCCGGCAGCAGGTGCGTGTCGAGGTCGATAAAGGTCAAGGCGATCAGGGCGAAGATAATGAGCCAGCTTGCCACGGCCAGGCTCGAATAGCCGAAATGCCAGCTCGCGAGGCCGGTCAGCGTTGCCGCAAGGATTTCCACCAATGGGTAGCGCGGGCTGATGGGCGCCTTGCATTGCCTGCATTTGCCGCCCAGGAACAAGTAGCTGACGACCGGGATGTTCTCGATAGCCGTAATGGCATGCTGGCAATGCGGACAGCGGGAGCGGGGAGTGACAAGGTTGTACCGGATTTGTTCCGGCTGGGGCTTGCCTTCCGCTTCCAGGCGCTCGGCCTGCCAGGCCAGTTCCATCATGCGCGGCAGGCGGTGGATCACGACATTGAGGAAGCTGCCCACCATGAGTCCCAGCAGGACGGAGCAGGTGATGAAGAGCGCGGGGTTGTCCCTCAAGACATCCAGCAAAACAAAATCAGGCATAAATTGGGTTGTCGGTAAACTTTCCGCATCATCGCACCGTTATATCAGTATGGCAACCGCAGTCGTAGCGTTCTGGATGGACTTGAAATCAGGAAAATTATCGCCACGTAATAGTTGTCAATATTTCTCATCACTAACCTGAAAGGAATGCACATGATGAATACTGCAGCTCAAACCGCATGGGAGACCCCTGTCGTTTGCCGCGTCGAAGTGGATTTATCGGGTTGGTTGGAACAGTTGACAGGTAACGGCGACTGGGAAGTCTATGACGAGTCCGAGGATGAAAACTACATGAGCTTTGCCATGCGTCACGGACGGCAACAGGCGGAAGTTACCCTCTACCACAATGGCTACGCCACGGTCGACGTGGATGGCGAGTCCCTGTTTGACGGTTCGCTGACCACCAGGACCAGCCATTGCGCCCACCTCAGCTACTATCATGCTGAGAATGGAGAACTTATAACGTTGAATTGATCGCTGGAGTTAAGCGGTATGATACAGAGCCCTGTTCGCAGGGCTCTTTTGATATTACGAGGAGCGTTTTTCCGGAACTAAGTCTAGATGGCAATGTCGTTTTGCTGGGTTAGAGTGAACAATGAAGAATGAACAACGATACCTTACATAAAATACCGCCCCGGCAAAGATTGATCGACCTGCTGAGCCTGGAACGCAAAGACATCCTGCTGATCATCATCCTGATGGGCGGGGTGGGCTTCATCAACCTGGCGATTCCGATTTCGGTACAGGCCCTCATCAATACGGTCACCATGGGCAGCCTGATGAAGCCGTTGCTCATCATTTCCTTCATGCTGTTCATCTTCCTGCTGCTTGCAGGTTTGTTCTACGTGCTGGAGATTTTTATCGTCGAGCTCATCCAGCGCCGTATTTTCTGCCGGATTGCCACCGACGCCGCCAACAAGACGCAAGGCGCGAAATATGATGCGGCGGATGCGGAAGACCTACAGGAGCTGGTCAACCGCTTCTTCGAGGTGACGTCGGTGCAGAAGTCAGTCGCGACATTGCTGACGATAGGCGTGGCGACCATATTGCAAGGGGTGGTGGGCAGCATCATCCTGGTTTTCTATAGCATGTATTTCGCCGTGGTGGTGGCGTTGGTCGTGCTCATCATCCTGGTGATTGTCTACGTCATCGGCCGCAAGGCCCCATTGACGGCGATTGCGGAGTCCCATGCCAAGTTCGAATTGGCCGCCTGGCTCGAAACGATTGCCCGCAACCTCAATACCTTCAAATTCTCCTCGGGCGTGAGCCTGGCGCAGGAGCGCACCAGCCAGTTGGCGTCCGAATACCTGGAAAAGCGGAGCGCGCATTTCCGCATCCTCATCAAGCAATATCTGGGGGGCGTCCTCATCTATGCCTTGGGCGGCACTGCCATGCTGGCCCTGGGGGGCACGCTGGTGATCAAGGGGCAGATCAACCTGGGACAATTCGTCGCGGCGGAGTTGATCATTTTCGCAGTGCTGGCTTCCTTCCTGCGGTTTATCGGCCAGCTTGAATATTATTACGACCTGCTCGCCAGCCTGGACAAAATTGGCTATATCCAGGACTTGCCCCAAGAAAAGGCGCCTTTACGCCAAGTAGAGGTAAAGCGGCCGATCAAGTTGAGCGCCGTAAATCTTAGCTATCACTATCTGCGGCATACTGCCTTGCAATCTGGCATCAGCTTTACCGTACAGCCTGGTCGCAGCCTTGCTGTGCTGGGGGCTGCTGGCAGCGGAAAATCCTCATTGGCGGCATTGCTCACTGGCTTGAAGCAGCCAGAAAGTGGGCGTGTGGAGTTCAATGATATCGCTATTGATCAATTCAATCTGAACGAGCTGCGCCAACATATTGGTTGTGTCGGAAAGCTAGAGATCATTGAAGGCAGTATTATTGAGAATATCCTGATCGGACGGAATGATATTCCGATCGGAGAGGTGACTGAGCTGCTGGGCAGGCTGGGGCTGATGTCCAGCATCAACCAGTTGCAGGATGGCTTTAATACTCAGCTTTCAGTCAATGGTGCGCCGCTCTCCACTACACAGATCAATCTCTTGATGCTGGCCAGGGCGATTATTGGCCAGGCAGGATTGCTGATTGTGGATGGCTTGCTCGACTACCTGGATGAGGCTGACCTGCAGCGCGCCCTGCCCTTGATGCTTGATTTGCCAGCGTGCAGCCTTGTCATCATGACGCGTCGTGCATCGATCGCACAGCATTGCGACGAAACCCTTGTGCTGGAGTTGCCCGATCATGATGCCTGACATTATTGACAACCAGCAGTTCTCGCAATATACGGTCACGCCTAGGCTGGTAAAGCGCATCCTGTTCTGGGTCGTGGTGTCGTGTTTTATCGTACCGGCCTTGATATTGTTCCTCCCCTGGCAACAGAATGTGCAGGCCATGGGCGCCGTGACCGCATTTGCTCCACTGGAAAGGCGTCAAAGCGTGGATGCCCCGGTGGGCGGCGTAATCAGGCAATGGTTCGTGCGGGAGGGGTCGCGTGTCAATGCAGGGGATCCCTTGCTTGAAATCAGCGATGTCGATCCGAGATTCAAGGAAAGGCTGGCGGCACAACGCCAGACCGTCGCTGCCAAGCTCAAGGCCAAGCAGGATGAATTGCAGGCTTATGAAGTGCAGTTGCAAAACTTGCTGGCTGTGCGTCAAGCCAGGATAGCGGCCGTGGATTATGGCCTGAATGTTGCTCAGCAGAAAGTCGTAGCTGCGGCTGAAAGCGTTGCATCCGCCCAGGCTATGCTGGATGCGGCCGATTTCCAGGTTGGCAGAATGCAGCGCCTAGTACAGGAAGGGTTGGTTTCCAGGCGCGATGTAGAATTGGCCGAGCGGGACAGGGCGGTGGCGCTTCGAAACGTGAATAGCGCCAAGGCCGCGCTGGACTCGGCGCGAGCCGAAGAAAAATCCGCAGTGGCTAGCCAAGCGCAGGTCAGAGCCGAGACTCAGGCCAATATTGATACCAGTCGCGCCCTGATCAGCAAGATCAGTTCGGAGGTGGCCGATACCCAGAATGAATTGACCAGTCTCGAGATTAGCCTTGCTCGCCAGGAGTCGCAATTGGTGCGGGCGCCCCGCGCAGGCACCGTGTTCAGGTTGCCGGTGAATTCCCAGTCACAGGTGATCAATCAAGGGCAGCCATTGCTGGTGATTATTCCCGACACGGAGCAGCGGGCGGTGGAGTTGATGGTGAAGGGCCTGGATGCTGCGCTGATACTTCCAGGCAGCCGCGTCAGATTGGAATTCGACGGCTGGCCGGCGTTGCAGATATCCGGGTGGCCCAATGTCGCGATCGGCACATTTGGCGGTAAAGTAGCCTTTGTCGATGCTAGCGATGACGGCACCGGGCGTTTCCGGGTCATGGTGGTGCCCGATGAGAGTGTGCAGAAATGGCCTTCCGAACGCTTTCTGAGGCAAGGAAGTTCCGCTCGGGGCTGGATACTGCTAGAAGAAGTTTCGATTGGTTATGAAGTCTGGCGCGTGCTGAATGGTTTCCCTCCACGTGTGCCGCAGCCTGCCGCCAATGCTTTCCAGGGGGCTTGATGATGCAACATAGGCCGCCAAGCTTGGTCATGCTTTGTTGTCAGGCACTGGCCTGGTTAAGCCTGTCAGGCCTGTCTCCAGGCTTGGGCTGGGCAGCGTCCGGCACGGATGCAGCACTGGAGCATTCCATGCCCGATCACCTGCCAAATGGCGTTGATTTGAATGCCATGAGCCGGAATAAGGCAACGACTCTGGAAGAGGACTTCGCAAATGCGCGGCGGCAGTATGGATTGTCTGTTCCCGAGCGGTTCCGTCTGAACCTGGATGAGGCATTGGCGCAAGGCCGCGAACAGGAAATGTTCTTGCCGAAAGGGGTTGAACATGGATTGACGATTGCAGATGTCAGGGCTCGGGCCTTGCAGAACAATCTTTCGTTGAAGGTAGTGCAATTCGATCAGCAAATCGCGCAAAGCGTATTGGGCGCAGAGCGCGCAAAGTTTGACAATATTATCTATGCCAGCTTGCAACGCAGGCGCGAGAATCGACCGTTGACCAGTGGCGACATAGTGCAGATCAAATCCGAGGACCCCCTCTTGGATGGGCAGCTGGCCAAGTTGGACAAGGCAGAGCAGCAGATCGACTATCTGGACGGCGAGGCTGGGGTTGCCATTCCGCTCAGGACAGGGGGGGTGGTGAGGGTGAGCACTCCCTTCGAGCGTAAACTGACGGAAGGCGTACTAGGCTCAGACCAGTACCGTCGCGCAACACGTTTTTCGATCAGCCAGCCTTTGTTGCGTAACGCTGGGGTCAATGTCAATGAAGCTAGCATCCGCATTGCCGATCTGGACCGGCAGGCGGTGGATGCCAAGACGCGGCTGCAGTCCATCCGCGTGCTATCGTTGATCGACAAGGCGTACTGGGAGCTCTATGCGGCCTGGGCTGAGTTGGATGTCCGGCGCCAGCAATACGAGCTGGCGGCGCGTAATCTCGATATGGTGCGCCGCAAGGTGGAGGAGGGGCTGGTCGCGGGCATTGAGGCCAGTCGCGCCGAAATTGGCGTTTCGGACCGAATTGAGGCGTTGATCCTTGCCAAAACCCGATTGCAGCTAACCCAGCGACAATTGCTATTCCTGCTCAATGATCCCCAATATGCCATAGACAGCAATGCATTAATCCGTCCCCAGTCCGAACCTGTTCTCATGCATTACGAATTCGACAAGAATCGGCTGATCTCATCTGCCATGCAGGGCCGGCTCGAATTGTTGGAACTGGAGTTGAAGCTCGCCGCAGACCTCGACAAGGTGGAGTACCTGCAAAACCAGACTTTGCCGTTGTTTACCCTAGATTACAGTTATGGTGCCTTGTCGTCTGGCGAGAGCAGCCTGTCGAGGGCGTACGACAGTCCATTCGACAACCGCTTCAGTGATTGGTCCGTAGGCTTGCGTTTTGAGCTGCCTATGACGAACGAGGCACGGCGTAATCAACTGCAGCAAGCAGTACAGCAGCGTATGCAGCGCTTGGCGACCAAAGAGTTGCAGATATTGACGGTCAAAAGAGAAATCCACGATGCGGTGGATCGGGCTGAGCAGCATTGGCAGCGTATCATTGCCGCGCGGCAGCAGGTAATGCTGGCAGGCGTTAATTACGATGGCGAGCTCAAGCAGTTCAATGAAGGGCTGCGGAATATGACCGAGGTGCTGGAAATGCTGAGCCGGCTGGGAGAGTCGCAGATCAAGGAAATACGGGCCATGGTGGATTACCAGGCCGCGTTGATCGATATCGCCTATACCACGGGCACCCTATTGGGGTACGGCCAAGTGGAACTGGGTTCCTGATTTGCTGATTTAATAGCTTCGCGAGACGGCAAAGTCGGCAAGCTGCAGCAAGGCCTGCTTGTATGCGGAGTCGGGCAAGCGGGTAATGGCCTTGCAGCCGGCGGCGGCTTCGGCCTTGGCGACTTCAAGCACGTGTTCCAGGGCGCCTGTCGCTTTCACCGCCTCGATTACTGCCGGCAATTCATCTAGGCCGCCTTGCTCGATTGAATTGCGGATGATGGCACGCTGGGTTTCCGTGCCGTGGCGCATGGCATATAGCAACGGCAGCGTGGGTTTGCCTTCGGCAAGATCGTCCCCCAGATTCTTGCCGATCTCGGTGCTGTCGCCGCTCAGGTCGAGCACATCGTCCACCAACTGGAACGCCGTGCCCAGGCGCATGCCGTATTCCGCCATGGCGGCTTCATCGTGCGCATTGGCGCCGCAGATGATGGCGCCAAGCCGCGTCGCCGCCTCGAACAGCTTTGCCGTCTTGTAATGGATGACCTTCAAGTAGGCTTCGTCGGTGATGTCGGCGTCGTGCACGTTGAGCAGTTGCAGCACCTCGCCCTCGGCAATCGTGTTGGTGGCCTCTGACAGGACCTCCATCACCCGCATGCTCTGGATGCTGACCATCATCTGGAAAGTGCGGGAGTAAATGAAATCGCCGACCAGCACGCTGGCTGCATTGCCGAACAAGGTGTTGGCGGTCGCCTTGCCGCGGCGCAGCGAGGATTCGTCGACCACGTCGTCATGGAGCAGGGTCGAGGTATGGATCAGTTCGATGATGGCAGCGAGTTCATGATGCTTTGCTTCAATATGGCCGAATGCGCCTGCAGAGAGCAACACCAAGGCGGGCCGCAGGCGCTTGCCGCCGCTGTTGACGATATAATCGGCGACCTGGTTGATCAGGACGACATCGGAATGCAGGGATTTGCGAATCACCGCATCGACCTGTTGCATGTCATCTGCGATGCACGATTGAATAAAAGCTAGGGACACGTCTGGCTGCCAAAAATAAGTCTCGGGATTCTAGCATATGCCAGGCCGGATGCAGTGTCTGCATGACAGGGGTCCAGCCTGGAAATTGCAATTTTGCCGCAAGGGAAGCATTGGCGATAATAGCATTTGCTTTCCATGCGATTTTCCGTATAATGCCCGATTCATTTGAATGCGTAGCAAACGAGGCATAACCATGTATGCAGTTATCAAAACTGGTGGCAAACAATATCGCGTAGCCGCTGGTGACAAGCTTAAGGTAGAAAAGTTGGCGGGCGAAGTCGGCAGCGAAATCACCCTCGACAAGGTATTGTTGGTTTCCGATGGTGACAATACCACCATTGGTTCCCCTCTGGTTCAAGGTGCGAGCGTACAAGCCAAGGTTGTGGCTCACGGTCGTGGCGACAAAGTCTTGATCTTCAAGATGCGTCGCCGCAAGCACTATCGCAAGACTCAAGGCCATCGCCAGAGTTTCACCGAAATCCAGATCGAAAAGATTGCTGCTAAGTAAGGAGTAGTTAGAAATGGCACACAAAAAAGCAGGCGGTAGTTCCCGTAACGGTCGCGATTCGAACGCACAGCGACTGGGCGTAAAGGCTTTTGGCGACCAGTTTGTTTCCGCTGGCAGCATCATCGTCCGCCAGCGCGGCACCAAGATGCACCCGGGCGAGAATGTTGGTATCGGCAAGGATCACACCTTGTTTGCCAAGGTTGACGGCAAGGTGGCTTTCTCCGTGAAAGGCGCGTTGGGCCGCAAGCTGGTCAGCATCATCCCAGCTTAATACTGGCATGATTCGGAAAAAGCCCTATCCACTGATAGGGCTTTTTTATTTTAAGCGGTATTTTAGGCGGTATGATGACTGCCTTAACGAATTGAACCTGTGAAACAGCGACCATGAAGTTTATAGACGAAGCCACGATCAAGGTCTACGCCGGCGACGGCGGCAACGGCGTCGCCACATTCCGCCGCGAGAAGTACGAAGCCATGGGTGGTCCCAATGGCGGGGACGGCGGTCGTGGCGGTTCGATCTACATGATCGCCGACCGCAATATCAATACGCTGGTCGATTACCGCTATACGCGCGTCTTCCGCGCGCAACGCGGGGAAAACGGCCGCGGCTCGGACCAGTACGGTGCTGGCGGCGAAGACATGCTGCTACGGGTGCCGGTGGGAACCGTGATCAGTGACAAGGCGACGGGCCAGGTGCTGACGGACCTGGCCGAACATGGCCAGAAGGTGATGGTTGCCAAGGGCGGCAATGGCGGCCTTGGCAACATCCACTTCAAGTCCAGTACCAACCGTGCGCCGCGCCAATGCACCAAGGGCGATGCCGGCGAGGAGTTCGAACTTTACCTTGAACTGAAGGTGTTGGCCGACGTCGGCTTGCTGGGGATGCCCAACGCAGGCAAATCCACTTTCATCCGTTCGGTATCCGCCGCCAAGCCCAAGGTGGCCGACTACCCGTTTACCACCCTGCATCCCAACCTGGGCGTGGTGCGCGTCGATGCCAACCGCAGCTTCGTGATTGCGGATGTTCCCGGGCTGATCGAGGGCGCAGCCGAGGGCGCAGGTTTGGGCCACCAGTTCCTGCGCCACCTGTCCCGTACCCGCCTGCTGCTGCATCTGGTCGACCTGGCGCCGTTCGATGAAGCCGTCGATCCGGTACGCGAAGCCCTGGCCATCACGGAAGAGTTGCGCAAGTACGACGAAGAGCTCTACAACAAGCCGCGCTGGCTGGTGCTCAACAAGGTGGACATGCTGCAAGACAGCGAGGAAAAAGTAGCCGAATTTGTCCGGAGGCTGGGCTGGAAGGGCCGTTATTTCGCCATTTCCGCATTGGCCGGCATAGGCTGCCGCGAATTGACCTATGCCATCATGGAGCATGTGGAAGAAACCAGCCAGGCTGACTATGAGGCTGCGGCAAGTGCCGGCGCAGATTCTGTGACTGGGCGCTAGGCAGCTGGGATCGGCAGAAATGACATCGTTGTTATTGAATGCAAGGTGTTTGGTGGTCAAGGTCGGCTCCAGCCTGGTGACCAATAATGGGGCGGGCCTGGACAAGCATGCGATTGCAGCCTGGGCCGACCAGATCGCCAGGTTGGTCAAGTCCGGCAAGCAGGTGGTGCTGGTGTCCAGCGGCGCTGTGGCCGAGGGCATGCAGCGCCTGGGCTGGAAGAAGCGGCCGGTCGCGATCAATGAATTGCAGGCGGCTGCTGCCGTCGGGCAGATGGGCCTGGTGCAGATGTACGAAACCTGTTTTGCCTCGCACGGCCTGCATACCGCCCAGATATTGTTGACGCATGCCGACCTGGCGGATAGGAAACGCTACCTGAACGCACGCACGACCTTGCGTACCTTGCTGGATTTGGGCGTGATCCCCGTGATCAACGAAAACGACACCGTGGTGACCGATGAGATCCGCTTCGGCGACAACGACACCCTGGGGTCGCTGGTCGCCAACTTGATCGAGGCCGATGCGCTGGTGATCCTCACCGACCAGCCCGGTTTGTATTCCGCCGACCCGCGCAAGCATCCCGACGCGGAATTCATCCAGCATGAAACTGCCGGCAACCCGGCCCTGGAGAAAATGGCCGGCGGCGCTGGCACCTTGATCGGCAGCGGCGGCATGCTCACCAAGATACTCGCTGCCAAGCGTGCGGCACGCAGCGGGGCGCATACCGTCATAGCCTCGGGCCGCGAGCCCGATGTGCTGGTGAGGCTGGCGCAGGGCGAGGTGGTGGGCACCCATCTCAAGGCGGGCCAGGTCAAGACCCTGGCGCGCAAGCAATGGCTTGCCGACCACTTGCGCTTGGCGGGCAAGGTCGTATTGGACGAAGGCGCCGCCAAGGCCTTGCTTGAAGGCGGGCGCAGCCTGTTGCCGATCGGCGTGATTGCGGTGGAGGGCAGTTTCGAGCGCGGCGAGGTGGTGTCGTGCGCGAATGCCGCGGGACAGGAAATCGCACGCGGCCTGGTGAATTACAGCGCGCTGGAAACCGCACGCATCCTGCGCAAGCCGAGCCACGAAATTGAACATATCCTGGGTTATGTCGATGAGCCTGAATTGATTCATCGCGATAACCTGATTCTGGTGTAAGGGGAAATCATGTCCAAACCATTGGTTGGTATCATCATGGGCTCAGATAGCGACTGGCCCGTCATGCGCGCAGCGGCCCAGGTGCTGGCTGACTTCGGCATCGCCTATGAGGCGCGCGTGGTGTCTGCGCATCGCACGCCGGACCTGATGTTCGAATTTGCCGAACAGGCTGCCGAACGCGGCTTGCGCGTCATTATTGCCGGTGCTGGCGGTGCGGCGCACCTGCCGGGCATGGTGGCCGCCAAGACGACATTGCCGGTGCTTGGCGTGCCGGTGCCATCCCGTCACTTGCAAGGGCAGGATTCCCTGCTATCCATCGTGCAGATGCCCAAGGGCATTCCCGTGGCGACATTTGCGATTGGCGAGGCGGGCGCGGCCAATGCCGGTCTGTTTGCCGCTGCCATCCTGGCGACGACGGATGCCGGGCTCGCGCAGCAATTGGCTGATTTCCGGGCTGCACAGTCCGCACGGGTGCTGGACATGAAATTGCAAGACCAGCCTTGATAAGTCTTGATGATAATGCTGAATATCGAGTTTTGAGGAGTTTGCGTGAGTAGTGCAAAAACTATATTGCCTCCAGCGATGCTGGGGATGCTGGGCGGCGGCCAGTTGGGCCGCTTCTTCGTGATTGCGGCTCATGAGATGGGCTACAAGGTGGCGGTGCTGGATCCGGACCGCAACAGCCCTGCAGGCAAGATTGCCGATGTGCACCTCTGCGCGGCCTACGACGATGAGGCTGCCTTACGGTCGCTGGCTGAGCAATGTGAAGCCGTTACCACCGAGTTCGAGAATGTGCCGGCATCCACGCTGGAATTCCTCGCACAGCACCGTACCGTGCGTCCTGCGGCAGCTTCGGTGGCGATTGCGCAGAACCGCGTCGCGGAAAAGAACTTTTTCCGCGATTCCGGCCTGCCGGTGGCGCCTTATGCCGTGATCCGGCAGGCGGCTGACATTCCCGGCGCCGATAGCGGGCTTTATCCCGCTATCCTCAAGGTGGCGCGCTTCGGCTATGACGGCAAAGGCCAGGCCCGGGTGGCGACGCCTGAGGAAGCCGGCGCCGCTTTCGAGAAATTCGGCACGGAGGTCTGCGTGCTCGAGCGCATGCTGAAGCTGGATTATGAAGTGTCCGTGGTATTGGCGCGCGACGCGGAAGGCAATGTAGAGACCTTTCCCGTGGCGGAAAACAGCCACCTGAACGGCATCCTCGACGTCAGCATTGCCCCGGCTCGAGGCGATGCTGCGATTCGTGAGCAAGCCCGCCAGCTGGCGGTGGATGTGGCGCAAAAGCTTAATTACGCCGGCGTGCTGGGCGTCGAGTTCTTCGTCAGCGAAGGCCGTTTGCTGGTCAATGAAATGGCGCCGCGTCCGCATAACTCCGGTCACTACACCATAGATGCATGCGTGACCAACCAGTTCGAGCAGCAGGTGCGCGTGTTGGCCGGCCTGCCTCTGGGCGATGCGCGCCAGCACAGCCCGGCGGTGATGGTGAATTTGCTTGGCGATATCTGGGGCGAAGGCGAGCCGTCATGGGGAGATGTCTATGCCGAGCCAGGGTTGAAAATGCACCTTTACGGCAAGCATGAGGCCAGGCCGGGCCGCAAGATGGGCCACTTTACCGTGGTTGGGGAAAGGATCGATCAAACCCTGCAGGGTGCATTGAAAGTGCGCCATGCCTTGGGAATCGAGGATTGAGGAAATTGGTTTGAATGGAAAAAGCTAGGTGGTCTGCCTGGCTTTTTCGTTTCCGCTGCTGCTTGCGGGATGGTCTTGTCTCAGCTTGCTAACTTGCTTTGCTGCCCATTAGTAATGCATTGTTGTGGATATCCAACACTATATTGCTGCTGGATTGATTGCCGCAAGGGAATCCAATGTCGCTACAGGTCTGCAATCAACCTAGGCATTAGAAGAGGTGTTGCAAATACGGAGCAATAAAAAAGCCGGGATATGTCCCGGCTTTTTTACGCAAGAATACGAGTCGGATCAGGCAAGAGCCTTGATCGCTGCGCTCAGGCGGCTCTTGTGGCGAGCGGCCTTGTTCTTGTGGATGATTTTCTTGTCTGCAATGCGGTCGATCACGCTGACATTTTCGTTGAACACGCTTTGAGCTGCAGTCTTGTCGCCGGCTTCAACCGCTTTGATGATCTTTTTGACCGCGGTACGCAGAGCCGAGCGCAAACTTGCATTGTGGGCGCGTTGCTTGATTGCCTGACGTGCACGCTTTCTCGCCTGTGCGCTATTAGCCATGGATGATAATTCCTGTTAATTGAATTCGAAGCCCGGCATATTAACCAATTTTCCTCGTGAATGCAATCCCTATGTTGACCTTTCAGTGAGTTGCCGGACTAGCCGTGATAAAATCCCCGCTTTGGTCTATCCCTTGGGCTCGATTACTCGTGATGCGTGTGCAATGAATCTGTTAAAAGCGTTAGCTGCTGTCGGGAGCATGACCTTTGTTTCCCGGGTATTAGGGTTCGTCAGGGATACGTTAATTGCACGGGTGTTCGGTGCAGGGATCTACACGGACGCTTTCTTTGTCGCCTTCAAGATTCCCAACCTGTTGCGCCGCCTGTTTGCCGAGGGCGCTTTTTCCCAGGCTTTTGTGCCGGTCCTGGCCGAATACAAGAACCGCCGAGGCCACGATGAAACCTATGACCTGATCAGCAAGGTGGCGACCTTGCTCGGCCTGGTGCTGATGGGAGTGACCCTGGTAGGCATGCTGGCGGCTCCGGTAGTTGCCTACGTCAGCGCGCCAGGCTGGGCGCATAGCGAGCCTGAAACCTTCGCGCTGACCATCGACATGCTGCGCATCATTTTCCCCTATATCCTGCTTATCTCCCTGGTTTCCCTGGCTGGCGGCGTGCTCAATACCTATGGCAGGTTTTCCGTGCCGGCGTTTACGCCGGTCTGGCTCAACATCGCATTTATCATTGCCGCATTGTTCTTTGCCCCTTATTTCGACCCGCCTATCATGGTGCTGGCCTGGGCAGTGTTCGCAGGCGGCGTGCTGCAATTGGCTTTCCAATTGCCCTTCCTGCGCAAGATCGGCATGCTGCCGAAGTTGCGGTTCGATTTCAGGGATGAGGGCGTCTGGCGCATCTTGCGCTTGATGGGGCCGGCAGTGTTCGGCGTCTCGATTGCCCAGCTGTCATTGCTCATCAACACGATTTTTGCCTCTTTCCTCGAAAGCGGCAGCGTGTCCTGGCTTTATTATGCCGACCGCCTTATGGAGTTTCCTACCGGCTTGCTGGGCGTCGCGCTGGGGACCATCCTGCTGCCCAGCCTGTCGAAAAGCGTCGCGGACAAGGCGGAACACGAATATTCCGCGTTGCTGGACTGGGGATTGCGCCTGACATTGATCCTGGCCTTGCCGGCGGCGGTGGCGCTGGCCGTGCTGTCGGTGCCGCTGGTGACGTCCTTGTTCCACTACGGGGCCTTCACCGAGCACGACGTCTGGATGACGCGCCAGGCGCTGATTGCCTATAGCCTGGGATTGCTGGGCTTGATCCTGGTCAAGGTGCTCGCGCCCGGCTTTTATGCGCGCCAGAACGTCAAGACGCCGGTCAAGATCGCGGTGGTGACCTTGTTTGCCACGCAATTGATGAACCTGGCTTTTGTCGGCATTTTCCGGCATGCAGGCCTGGCATTGGCGATTGGACTGGGCGCCTGCATCAACGCCGGCCTACTCTATTATAACTTGCGCAAGAGCGGCATTTACCGGCCGCAGCCTGGCTGGCTGGGTTTTATTGCACGCGTCGTCGTGGCCTTGCTGGCGATGGGGATTGCGCTCTGGCTGGGGGCGGGCGATAGCGGATACTGGCTGCATGCCAGTTTGTGGAACAAGCTGATGTATTTGCTGGGGCTCGTGGGCCTCGGTGTGGCGGTCTATTTTGCCGCCTTGTGGCTGATGGGCTTGCGTATCCGCGACTTCATCAAGCGTAGTGTGAGCTGAGGAACGGAGCGCCATGCAGATATTTCGTCATTTCCACCAGGCAGCTCACCATCCGCTTGCGGTTGCGATCGGCAATTTCGACGGCGTGCACCTGGGCCACCAGGCCTTGCTGCGGCGCTTGATCGAGGTGGCTGCCGCACAGGGCCTGAAGTCGGCAGTGATGACATTCGAGCCGCATCCCAGGGAGTTTTTTGCCCCTGACAAGGCGCCGACGCGGCTGACTTCGTTGCGCGAGAAGCTGGAGCTGTTCGCCGAGGCCGGCGTGGATTACGTCTATGTCTGCCATTTCAACCGCCGTTTCGCCGCCATTACCGTCGAAGCCTTCATGCAGGATATCCTGCGCAACGCCTTGGATGCGCGGGCCATTCTGGTCGGCGAGGATTTCCGTTTTGGCGCCGGGCGGCAGGGCAGCATGCAAGACTTTGCCCGCGGTGGCTTTAACCTGCAAAGCCAGCCGCAGATCAACCTGGACGGCAAGCGCGTTTCCAGCACTGCAATCCGCGAGGCGCTGGCGCAAGGCCGGCTGGTTGAAGCTGCGCGCCTGCTGGGGCGGCCTTACAGTATCAGCGGCAAGGTGGTGCATGGCGACAAGCTCGCGCGCGAGCTTGGCTATCCCACGGCGAATATTCACATGCTGCACGATAGGCCGCCGCTTTTCGGCATCTATGCGGTAAAATTAGAGGGTTTGGCCGAGGGGGGCGATTGGCCCGGCGTCGCCAGCCTCGGCGTGCGCCCTACGGTGAAGCAGGATGGCAAGCCGACGCTGGAGGCGCACCTGTTCGATTTCAACGGCGATATCTATGGCCGGCATGTGCGCGTGAAATTCATGCACAAGATACGCGACGAAATGAAATTCGACAGCCTGGATACCTTGAAATACTGGATTGCCAAGGATGCCGAGATGGCGCGCGAGTATTTCCGCGCCAACCCGTGAGCGACGAAGCCTGATTTTTGAAGATTGATTGAAACTAGACTGATGAGCGAAAACACCAAATACAAGTTGAACCTGCCCGAAACCAGTTTCCCCATGCGCGGAGAACTGGCGAAGCGTGAACCCGCATGGCTGAAAAGCTGGCAGGAAAAACAGGTGTACCAGCGCATACGCAATGCGCGCAAGGGCGCGAAGAAATTCATCCTGCACGACGGCCCGCCGTATGCCAACGGCGCGATCCATCTCGGGCATGCGGTCAACAAGATATTGAAGGACATCATCGTCAAGTCCAAAACCCTGTCCGGTTTCGATGCGCCTTACGTGCCGGGCTGGGATTGCCACGGCCTGCCGATCGAGCTGGCGGTCGAGAAGCAGCACGGCAAGGATATCCCGCCGGCCAAGTTCCGCGAGCTGTGCCGCGCCTATGCCGCCGAGCAGGTGGCGAGGCAGAAGCAGGACTTCATCCGCCTGGGCGTGCTGGGCGACTGGGACCATCCCTACCTCACCATGGATTTCCAGACCGAGGCCGACATCATCCGCGCGCTCGGCGACATCTACGAGAACGGCTACCTCTACCAAGGCTCCAAGCCCGTGCACTGGTGCGTGGACTGCGGTTCGGCACTGGCCGAAGCCGAAGTCGAGTACGAGGACGTCAACTCGCCCGCGATCGACGTCGGCTTCAGGTTCGTCGATAACGCTACGCTCGGCGCGGCGTTCAATACCGCCATCAATGGCGATGCCTACGCAGTGATCTGGACCACTACGCCCTGGACCTTGCCTGCCAACCAGGCGGTAAGCGTGCATCCCGAACTCGATTACGACCTGCTGCAGACCTCGCGCGGCTTGCTAGTGCTGGCGCGCGACCTGGCCGAAGCGACGCTCAAGCGCTATGGCGAGGAAGAGGCGCAAGTGCTCGGCTCTGCCAAGGGCGCGGCGCTCAAGGGCCTGCTGTTGCAGCATCCTTTCGACCAACGCACCGTTCCCGTGATCACTGGCGATCATGTCACGACCGATGCCGGTACCGGCCTGGTGCACACCGCCGCCGCCCACGGTAACGACGACTGGCTGGTGATGCGCGCGCATTATCCCGAGGAAAAGCCGCGCGTGCTGATCGGCGGCGACGGCAAGTTCTTCAACAGCGAGTTGGTCGAACTGGCGGCGATCCGCGGCTTGAACCGGCAAGAGGCCAACAAGGTGATCCTCACCGTGTTGCAGGAGAAAGGTGCATTGTTCGCCAGCGCACGCCTCAACCATAGCTTTCCGCATTGCTGGCGCCACAAGACGCCATTGATGCAGCTGGCGACCCACCAATGGTTCATCGGCATGAACCAGGCCGGCAGCAATGGCAAATCGTTGCGCGAACTGGCGAACAAGGCGGTGGACGATACGGCGTTCTATCCTGCCTGGGGCCGCGCGCGCCTTGAGGCGATGATCAAGAACCGTCCCGACTGGTGCGTCTCGCGCCAGCGCAACTGGGGCGTGCCGATGCCGTTCTTCGTGCACAAGGAAACCGGAGAACCGCATCCGCAAACTGCGAAGCTGCTCGAGACCGTCGCCTTGCAGGTGGAACAGCAAGGCATCGAAGCCTGGTTCTCGCTCGACGGTGCGGCGTTCCTGGCCCAGCATGCGCCGGATAACGCAGATCAGTATAAAAAAGTGACGGACACTCTTGATGTCTGGTTCGATTCCGGCGCCACGCATGCGGCAGTATTGAAGCGCCGTCCTGAACTGCAAAGCCCAGCCGACTTGTACCTGGAAGGTTCGGACCAGCACCGCGGCTGGTTCCAGTCCTCCTTGCTCACCGGCTGCGCCATCGACGGCCGCGCGCCTTACGACGCCTTGCTCACCCACGGCTTCACCGTGGACGAGAAGGGCTACAAGATGTCGAAATCGCGCGGCAACGGCATCGAGCCGCAGGATATCTGCAACCGCCTCGGCGCGGACATGCTGCGCCTGTGGATTGCGTCCACGGACTATTCCGGCGAAATGTCGCTGTCCGAGGAAATCCTCAAGCGCGTGACCGACAGCTACCGCCGCATCCGCAACACGCTGCGCTTCCTGCTCGCCAACCTGGCCGATTTCGATACGCGGCAGGATTCGCTGCCGGTCGGGCAGTGGCTGGAGCTGGACCGCTTCGGCCTGGCCCTGACGCAGAAATTGCAGGAGCAGGTGATTGCCGACTTCGACCGCTATGAATTCCACCTCGCGGTGCAAAAACTGGTGGGCTTCTGCTCCGAGGAGCTGGGCGGCTTCTACCTGGATATCCTCAAGGACAGGCTCTACACCTCGGGCGACAAGTCGCGCGCGCGCCGTTCCGCGCAGAGCGCGCTGCACCACATCACCCATGCCCTGATGCGCCTGATGGCGCCTATCCTCAGCTTCACTGCGGATGAAATCTGGAACACGCTGGGCCTGGATGCCCAGGCCACCGTGTTCGAGGAAACCTGGTATGCCTTGCCGGAGCACGGCCTGGACCAGGCGGCATTGCAGGCATGGGGTACGGTGTTGGAGGTGCGCAACGTCTCCAACAAGGCGATCGAGAACGAGCGTGCGCAAGGCAAGATCGGCGCTTCCCTGCAGGCCGAGCTGGATATCTATGCCAGCGGCGATATTCATGCCGCATTGGCGCGTCTGCAAGACGACCTGCGCTTCGTGCTCATGGCGTCGCGCGCCACCCTGCATGCGCGCGAGGGCGAGCTGGAGGTGAAGGTAAGCGCCAGCGCGCATGCCAAGTGCGAGCGCTGCTGGCACTACCGCGCCGATGTCGGCAGCGATGCCGCGCATCCCACTATCTGCGGGCGTTGCGTCAGCAACCTGTTCGGCCAGGGCGAGTCGCGCCATTATGCTTAAATGGCTGGGCCTTAGCGGCATCGTCATTGCGCTGGACCTTTACACCAAGCACCTGGTGCTCAAGGCGTTCGAATATGGCGAGCATGTGCAGCTGACTTCCTTTTTCGACCTGGTCCGCTATCACAACGAAGGTGCCGCATTTAGCTTCCTTGCGGCGGCCGGCGGCTGGCAGCGTATCTTTTTCAGCGCGATTGCCGTGGTGGCTTCCGTCATCATCATCCGCCTGTTGCGCAAGCGTCCGCAGCAGCGCCTGTTCTGCCTTGGGTTGGCCCTGGTGCTGGGCGGCGCGTTAGGCAACCTCTATGACCGCGTGACCTTGGGCTATGTGGTGGACTTTCTGTTTTTCCATTACAAGGAATACTACTGGCCGGCGTTCAACGTGGCGGATTCGGCGATTTGCGTCGGTGTCGCGTTGCTGATACTGGACAGCTTCAGGAAGAAAGCCTGAGTCGCTAGACACGGAGACGTGAATAAACAAAAAAAGCACACCTTGGTGTGCTTTTTTATTTCATGTCATGGTCGGCTTGTGGAAGCGTTAACAACAATCCAGCGAAACGATTCTGACCAGGCGCCTTGCCGAAGACAGTACAACTAGTACGGCAAGGCAGGGTAGGCCCAGAAGAATTTTTTTAAGCAGCTTGCTTGAGGCTGGCGATATCAATCACGAAGCGGTATTTCACGTCGCTTTTCAGCATGCGCTCGAATGCATTGTTGATTTCCTGGATCGGGATCAGCTCGATGTCGGAGATGATGTTGTGCTCGGCGCAGAAATCCAGCATTTCCTGGGTTTCCTTGATGCCGCCGATCAAGGAGCCGGCCAGCTTGCGGCGCTTGAAGATCAGGTTGGCGACGCTGGGCGAGGGATGCGGGCTGTCGGGCACGCCCACCAGGCACATCGAACCGTCGCGCTTGAGCAGGGCCATGAACTGGTCAAGGTCGTGCGGCGCGGCGACGGTGTTGAGGATGAAGTCGAAGCTTTGCAGGTGCTGCTGCATTTGCTCGGGGTCCTTGGATATGATGACTTCATCGGCCCCCAGGCGTTTTGCGTCCTCCACTTTGCTGGGGGAGGTGGTGAACAATACCGTGTGTGCGCCGAAAGCCTTGGCGAACTTGACGCCCATATGGCCCAGGCCGCCCAGGCCTACAATGCCGACTTTCTGGCCGGGGCCGACATTCCAGTGGCGCAGCGGGGAGTAGGTCGTGATGCCGGCGCAGAGCAACGGCGCTGTCGCTGCCAGGTCGAGCTTGTCGGAAATCTTGAGCGTGAAGCGCTCATCCACCACGATCAGGTTGGAATAGCCGCCATAGGTTGCCTGGCCGGGCATGTTCTTATCCGGGCTGTTATAGGTGAATACGGAATGGTTGCAGAATTGTTCCAGCCCTTCCGCGCAATCCGGGCACGTGCCGCATGAATCCACTAGGCAGCCGACGCCGGCGAGGTCGCCAGCTTTGAACTTGGTGACATTGCTGCCTACCTGGGTCACGCGCCCCACGATTTCATGTCCCGGCACGAGCGGGAAGGTGGAGTTTCCCCATTCGTCGCGAGCCTGGTGCAGATCGGAATGGCAAACGCCACAGAACAGGATCTCGATCTGTACGTCGTTCGCCCCAACCTGGCGGCGCTCGAATGAGAAGGGGGACAAGGGCGATTTTGGATCATGTGCGGCATAACTGATGACTTTGGTCATTTTGGCACTCCTGGTAAACGAAGGGGTTAAAGGAAGATGGAGGCATTATGCCGCGCTTCATTGATCCAATAAATGGAAATAATGGAATTTCACAATTCCTGAAAAATGAATTATCAAGCCCCAGCAAGCTAGGAAACGGCCTGCTGGGGCTTGTCCATGTTTTACAGTTGATGTGGGTATGTGGGTCAACTGCGGCGACTGTCGACGGACAGCCAGAGCGTGGGCGTGCTTGCCAGGATCAGGAAGCCGCCTGCGATGGCGAGGTCCTTGAGAAACAGGATGGTTTGCAGCGAGTCTTTCAGGTCGAAGTGGAAGAGGAAGGCAGCCGCGATACAGAAAATGGCGAGCAACCAGGCAACCAGGCGTGTCTGGAAACCGACTACAATGGCGATCCCGCCTAGAAGCTCAAGCGCAATCGTGGGCCATAGCAGTATGCCCGGCACCCCGGCAGACTCCATATAGGCTACCGTGCCGGTTTGATCCGCAATTTTCCCCGCGCCTGCGACAATGAAAATGATGGCGATCAGGATACGACCAAGTAGGTGTGCATATTGGTTCATTCATATCTCCTCTGCATTTAGTCTTGGAATGGGCGGCGGCAGATCAATATCTATCTGCCGCCGCCAGGCTCTACCATAAGACAATTTTGCGAGCTATGCCATGTCCGCATGCGCACTTCATGCAGTTTTACTGATTGCTGGCGGCATCCAGCGCAGTTTTTACACCGGCAGCATAGTTTGGATCTGCCTTGGCGAACTGGGCCAGCATGCGTTCCTGGATGGATGCGTTGGCTTGCGACAGGCCGCCTGCGATGTTATTGAACAATTGCTGCTTCTGGTTAGGACTCATGAGACGGAACAATGCGCCTGGCTGACTGTAGTAGTCCTCTTCAGACTGGTCGTGGTAACCGATCCATGCGTCTTCAAGCACGGGCAATGGCGGCTGTGCATATTGCGGCGCGGGAGCCGGTGAAACGCCGGCCCGGTCATTCGGGTAGAAATTGGGCACCTGGTTCAGGCTGCCGGCTGCCGCGCCATGGCCTGTTACCGGGCAACCTGCTGCCATGGCGCCATCGCGCTGGTAGTGATGTACCGGGCAGTGGGCGGCATTGACCGGCAACTGGTTGGCATTGACGCCTATGCGGTAGCGGTGCGCATCCTGGTAGGCCAGCAGGCGCGCCTGCAACATCTTGTCTGGCGAAGCGCCTATCCCTGGTACAAGATTGCTGGGAGCGAACGCAGCTTGCTCCGTCTCGGCAAAATAGTTATCCACATTGCGGTTCAGCTCAAGCTGGCCAATCTCGATCAAAGGATAGTCTCTATGTGGCCAGACCTTGGTAAGATCGAACGGATTGATGTTGTAAGTGCGCGCTTCGGCTTCCGTCATGATCTGCACCTTGACGGTCCAGGAGGGAAACTCCCTTCTGGCGATGGCGTCGACCAGGTCCTGCTGGGCGCCGTGTGCCGGGAGTTTCGCAGCCTCGTCGGCAGTGACGGTCTTGATGCCTTGGTTGCTCTTGATGTGCCATTTGACCCATACTCGTTTGTCTTGGTCATTCCAGAGGCTCAGGGTATGCGAACTGAATCCGTGCATATGGCGATACGAGGCTGGAATGCCGCGATCGGACATGAGGATGGTCATTTGGTGCAACGATTGCGGATGGTTGGCCCAGAATTCATAGGCATTGGCCGGATTGGACAGGTTGGTTTGCGGATCTTTTTTCTGGGAGTGGATAAAGTCCGGGAATTTGATCGGGTCGTTGAGGAAGAAGACCGGCGTGTTGTTGCCGACCAGGTCGAAGTTGCCTTCGCGGGTGTAGAACTTGATGGCGAAGCCTCTCGGATCACGGGCGAAATCACTGGAATCCTGGCCGCCGCCCACTGTGGAGAAGCGCACGAATACTTCCGTCTTGTCGCCAACCTGCTGCAGAAAGTTTGCGATCGTGAAATTGCTCAAGCTTTTGGTTAATGTGAACGTGCCATAAGCCCCTGTGCCACGGGCATGCACGACGCGTTCCGGGATGCGCTCGCGGTTGAAATGCGCAAGCTTCTCGAACAGGTAATGATTATCGAAGGTGAGAGGGCCGCGCGGGCCGACGCTGATACTGTTGTTATCGTCTGGCACCGGCGCGCCAGCCGAGGTTGTCAATGTACTCATCACTTTCTCCTTGATTGATGATGGTATGGGATTCGTGTCCTCGCGGACAGATCCGTTTTATTTATCAAGCAAATTTCAGAATCACTGCGATATTTTTATAAAGCAGCGCATGCCTGATGACAACCATCTTATCTATATTGTTTTTATAGTAAAAATTGATTGTTTTTATTTTAATGATAGATAATGCTAATGGATTTGTGGGGGAGATGACAATAAAAAGGGGGCTTGGCAGCCCCCTTGATCTTAATTGTATGACCTGCGAACCTAGTGATTGGAGTTCACGCGGATTTTCTGCAGGATGATGGTGGACAATTCTTCAATCGAGCGGCTTGTGGAGTCGATCCAGCTGATGCCTTCACGCTGCATCAGGTCTTCCGCGAGGCGGATTTCGTGGCGGCAGTTGTCCAAGGAGGCATAGTGGCTGTCGGGACGGCGCTCGCTTCGCACGCTGTGCAGGCGTTCGGGGTTGATCGACAGGCCGTACAGCTTCTCGGGATACTTCTTCAAGGCTTCAGGCAGGGTGCCGCGCTCAAGGTCTTCCGGGATCAGCGGGTAGTTCGCCGCCTTGATGCCGAACTGCATCGCCAGATACAGGCTGGTCGGCGTCTTGCCGCAACGGGATACCCCGACCAGGATCACTTGCGCTTCGCTGAGGCCGAAATCGGTCATGCCGTCGTCGTGGTTGAGCGTGAAGTTGATCGCATCGATGCGTTCATAGTAGCTGTTGCCCAGTACGCTATGGGCTATACCCGAGGTGCGCGAGGGCTGTTCCTGCAACTCCTCGGCCAGCGGGTCGACGAACGAACCGAACACATCCAGATGCACGGCGTTGCTTTGCTTGAGCATGTCGCGCAGGTCGGTGTTGACCAGGGTCATGACGACGATAGGGCGGGCTCCGTCTGCTTTTTCCGTGTCGGCGATCCTGACCAGCGCTTCTTCCACCTTCTGCTCCGAATTGGTGAAAGGCAGGCGGATGTGCTTGAAGCTCACCGTGGGAAAGTGCGCCAGCAGATGCCCGACGGACTCGGCGGTAATCCCGGTGCCGTCGGAAATGAAGAATACACTGCGTTTCTGCATGGCGCGCTATCCCTTGGCCTAAGTGAGTTACTTGCTCTTGCTGATGCGTTGCCAGGTGTTGATCACGGTATCAGGGTTGAGGGATACGGACTTGATGCCCTTTTCCACCAGCCACTCCGCGAAATCGGGATGGTCGGAAGGCCCCTGGCCGCAGATGCCGACGTACTTGCCTAGGCGGTTCGCGGTGCTGATCGCCATTTCCAGCAACACCTTGACCGCAGGGTCGCGCTCGTCGAAGCCGGCAGCCACCAGGCCTGAGTCGCGGTCCATGCCCAGGGAAAGCTGGGTCAGGTCGTTGGAGCCGATGGAGAAGCCGTCGAAATATTCCAGGAACTGTTCGGCCAGCAAGGCGTTGGATGGGATTTCGCACATCATGATCAGGCGCAGGCCGTTTTCGCCGCGCTTGAGGCCGTGCTTGGCAAGAATCTCGACCACTTTGCGCGCCTCGTCCAGGGTACGCACGAACGGGATCATGAGTTCGACGTTGGTGAGGCCGAGCTGCTCGCGTACCTTTCGCATCGCAATGCACTCGAGCTCGAAGCAGTCCTCGAAATCTGGCGAGATGTAGCGCGTTGCGCCGCGGAAGCCCAGCATCGGGTTTTCTTCTTCCGGCTCGTAGATTTCGCCGCCAATCAGCTTGCGGTATTCGTTGGACTTGAAGTCGGACATGCGCGCAATGACAGGCTTGGGCCAGAATGCCGCACCGATAGTGGCCACACCCTCGGCCAGCTTGTCGATGTAGAACTGGCGGGGGCTTTCGTAACCCTTGGCGCGGCGCTTGATTTCCTCTTGCAGGTCGGCAGGCACGCTGTCGAGGTTGAGGATGGCCTTGGGGTGGATGCCGATCATGTTGTTGATCACGAATTCCAGGCGGGCCAGGCCGACGCCGTCGTTCGGGATTTGCGCGAAGCTGAACGCCATGTCGGGGTTGCCGACGTTCATCATGACCTTGACAGGCGCCGGAGGCAGCTTGGCTTCTTCTTCCTGGGTGACGGTGAAAGGCACTGCGCCGGCATAGACGTAGCCGGTTTCGCCTTCGGCACAGGAAACGGTGACGACCTTGCCGTCTTCCAGCAGATCTGTGGCGTTGACGCTGCCGACGATCGCAGGGATGCCCAGCTCACGCGCAATGATGGCAGCATGGCAGGTGCGGCCGCCGCGGTTGGTCACCAGCGCGGATGCGCGCTTCATGACGGGCTCCCAGTTCGGGTCGGTCATGTCGGCCACCAAGACGTCGCCAGGTTGCACGGTGTTCATTTCAGAGGCGTGCTTGACCACGCGTACCGGGCCGGAGCCGACTTTCTGCGTCACGGCGCGGCCGGTGATGATCGCGGTGTTGCCGCTGCTGTTGATCTGGAATTTCTCGACCACGTTGCCGCTTTGGGATTTCACGGTTTCCGGGCGGGCTTGCAGGATATACAGCTTGCCGTCCACGCCGTCGCGGCCCCATTCGACGTCCATCGGGCACTTGTAATGCTCCTCGATCAGTACGGCAAAACGGGCAAGCTCGAGGATTTCCTCGTCGGCGATGGAGTAGCGCGCGCTTTCTTCCTTGCTGTTCTCCACGGTATGGGTGCTTTTGCCGGCGACGTTGCTGTCGCTGAACACCATCTTGATCAGCTTGGAGCCCAGCGTGCGGCGCACGATGGCAGGGAAGCCCTTGGCCAGCAATGGCTTGTGGACATAGAACTCATCCGGGTTCACCGCGCCTTGCACTACGGTCTCGCCGAGGCCGTAGGAGGAGGTGATGAAGACCACGTCGCGGAAACCGGATTCGGTATCCATGGTGAACATGACGCCGGAGCTGCCGAGGTTGCTGCGCACCATGCGCTGCACGCCGGCAGACAGTGCCACGTCGGCGTGAATGAAGCCCTTGTGCACGCGATAGGAGATGGCGCGGTCATTGTAGAGGGATGCGAACACTTCCTTGATTGCGTGCAGGATGTTGTCCAGGCCATGAATGTTGAGGAAGCTTTCCTGCTGGCCTGCAAAAGAGGCGTCAGGCAAGTCTTCGGCCGTCGCGGATGAGCGCACGGCAAATGTCATGTCGTCGCCGGAGTCGGCGGTCAGTGCCTTGTAATGCTCGGCGATGGCGTCTTGCAGCTCCTTGGGGAAGGAGGTGTCGACAATCCATTGGCGGATTTTTTCGCCGGTGGCGGCCAATGCATCGACATCGTCGACATCGAGCTTGTCGAGTTCCGCATTGATGCGCTTGTCCAAGCCGTCTTGTGCCAGGAATTGGCGGTAGGCGTGAGCTGTCGTGGCAAAACCACCTGGCACTCGTACGCCCTTGGCAGTGAGTTGGCTGATCATTTCGCCCAAAGAGGCATTCTTGCCGCCAACTGCAGGCACATCAGAGATGCGCAGCTTGTCAAAGGCGATTACGTAATCCAACATGTTTACTCTCCATCAATTACATGGCGCTGGGCGCACGTAAGTTTTTGTTTCAGTATGGCTTTCCATTAAGCAGTGAGCTGTCGGGGAGCGTAATACTAAAAAGCTAAAGATTTTAAGGGGATGTAGATAAGAAAACCAATATTTTGCCTTATTCTGGGCTTTGGTGTCACGCGTCACCGCACTCTGACAGCAAAAAATCCCTTTGCAAACGCAATATTCCAAGATTGTAAACGCTGTGCAACAGCTTGGGGATAGGGACTAGTCCAAATGGGCTAGGGATTCTTAGTTATTTTCTGGCCGGATGCTTGTTCAGCTTGCGCTGCAGGGTGCGCCTGTGCATATTGAGGCTGCGGGCAGTGGCGGAGATGTTGCCGTCGTTTTCCTGCAGTACGCGTTGGATGTGCTCCCATTCCATGCGGTTGACGGAAAGCGCATTGTTGGGGACGGGGGCGTTGATATCGCCTTCCGTTCGCTCGAATGCGGCAAGCACCTGGTCCGCGTCCGCAGGCTTGGCAAGATAGTGCGTTGCGCCCAGCTTGACCGCCTCCACGGCGGTGGCGATGCTGGCATAGCCCGTGAGCACCACGATGCGGGTCTGGTTGTCCAGCTGGTGCAAGTGCCTGACCAACGCCAGCCCGGAATCTCCGGGCATGCGCAGGTCGATGACGGCATATTCCGGGCTTTCGTCCACATACATGGACATGGCGTCGGCCACATTGTGGGCGACCTGCACCAGGAATCCCCGTTTTTGCATGGCTCTTTCCAGAACTTGCGTGAATATCTCGTCATCGTCCACCAGCAGCATTGTCGGCTGGTCTTGAAGCGTTTCTTGTGTCATGGCGTGTGTTTCGGCGTGGACTGCAATTGGAGGTTTTTCAACGGAATACGCACCCGGGTCAAGGTGCCCTGAGGCTCCCTGGGCGTGAATGCGACTTCGCCATCGAATTTTTCCAACACCGACTTGGCAAGGAATATGCCCAGGCCCAGGCCGCCGGCGTTCTGCTTGGTGCTATGGAATGGCCTGCCCATCAACGCGAGCCGGTCTGCGCTCGGGAAGCTGCCTCGGTCATGGATGTCGATGACTAAAATATCCTGCTCGACCCGGGCGGCCAGGCTGATGCCGTCGGGCGAGGCGTCGGCAGCGTTGTTGATCAGGTTGGTGAGGGCCTGGCCCAAGGCAAGGTCGGCCACAATCACCGGGCTCGGTTGTGTCAGCTGGATGTCCAGCTTGATCTGCGTGGCCGGGCGCATCTCCTTCCAGCGCTCCGCCACTTGCCTGATAAAGGCATCCGCAGGCATGGAGGAAGCGGCTTCGGAGCGCATCATGCCCGCCGATGCGGTGATGGAGGAGAGGATTTCCTTGCAACGGTCGATTTGCCTGCGCAGCAGGGTGAGCGCGCCGGACAGCTCAGGATCGTGCCGATGCTCCTGCACCAGCTCCTGGGCAATGACCGCCATGGTGGAGAGCGGGGTGCCGAGCTCGTGCGCCGCGCCTGTCGCCAGAGTGCCGATTGCCAGCATGCGTTCGCTCGCGAGCACTTTTTCCCGCGATTCGGCCAGCAGCTTGTCATATTCGCGCAGGTTGCGTCCCATGCGCTCCACGAAAAATGCAATGACGACCGCGCTGACGACGAAACCGCCCCACATGCCGAGCAAATGCAGGCTGAAGCCTTCGTCATGCTCGTGGTAGGAAGCGCCGTGATGCACTGCGCTATGAATGGTCAACGGCTCGTACCAGAACATCAGCAGGCTGTAGGCGGCAATGACCAACGCCGCGATCAGCCATGTATAGCGCCAGGGCAGCGCGACGGCGGCCACTGATAGCGGCAGCAGGTACATCCAGACGAAAGGGTTGCTGTAGCCTCCCGTGACATAGAACAGCCAGGTGAGCAGGGCAATGTCGAGCAATAGCTGTGTCAGCAGCTCGAGTTCATGGATGCGTGCCTGGCGCCACAGGCGCAGCCAGCTGAGTAGGTTGACGGCCAGCATGAGGCCGATGGCGCTGGCGACCTCGAACATGGGCAGCGCGATGTCGAATGCCCGGGTGGCGACTACGCTGGCCAATGCCAGGGCGGCCATCATGACGACGCGCAGCCACAGCAGGCGGCGCAGGTTCGTGGCAAAGGCGAGTGAGGACATGGGGCGATTCTACCCTAGGCAGGGCTTGGCAATGCATGCGGCAGAATGCCGCATCCGCGCAAATGCGCCTTGCCTGGCGTGAGAGAGGCTGCGACAACATGTCGCATTCCCAGGCGCCGGCGCTGCATTTAATATTCCCTTATCCAATTGAGGATACCTCGTCTAAAGGCCGATAGCCTTTTCGCAGAGGCTGGGTACTTGCTGGTGCCCAGCCTTTTTCTTTATCCGTACTCCGCAGTTGGCTCCAAGCCGGATGGCATGCCTGGCCCGTGCGGGCAGGCTAGATATCCAGCCGGACAGAGGCGTAGACGCCGCGGCCCTCGCCAGGCGAGTGCAAGGTTTGCGTATAGTCAGGGTCGTAATAAACATATTCGTAGTAACGGTCCGCCAGGTTGCGCACTTGCAGTTCCAGGCTGACGTTTTTCCGCACTTGCCATGCGGCGCCCAAATTGACGAGGAAATAGCCGCCGTATTTGCCCCAGGTGTTGGAGCGTTCCAGGTAGTAATCGCCTTGCCCGTTGCCCCAGGCGGAAAGCTTGAGCGTGGGCAGGATGCGGTAATCGGCGCCCAGGCCGTAAATCTGCCTTGGCACATGGTCGATCTCGTGGCCCTTGTTGCCCAGCTCGGTGTTGCCCGGCTTGGTGATTTCCGAGCGCTGTACGGACAGGTTGGCCCAGACATCCAGCTTTTCGGTCGGGCGCAGGTTCGCCTGGAAATCGATGCCCTGGCGCAAGGTCTGGCCGATGTTCTCGGAATCATTGCTGGCGCTGCCCAGGATGCGGCGCGCCTCGTTGCTGGCTTTCTGCTCCCAGGCCGCGATACGCCCGTCGATCCAGTCCGTAGGCTGGAATTTCAAGCCGACCTCCCAGCCGTCGTTGATGGAGGGCCTGAGATCGGGCGCGAGCGGGTTGGTTTTATAGGTGGCTGCGCCGATGCCGACCTGAAAGCTGCGCCCCCAGTTGCCGTAGACGCTGTAATGCTCTGACAGGCTATATACCGCGCTGATCTTGGGCTGGCGGATGGCGCCGTAGTCCTGCGCATCGGCATTGCTGCCATCGAGCAGGTTCTTGAAATCGCCGTCCACGCGGTCCACGCGATAGGCCGGCACGATCTTGAGCTTGGCGGTGGGGCGGATCACCGCCTGCAGGTAGACGCCGTAGGTGTCGAACTCGTAATGCTGGTTGCGCGTTGCGCCTAGCCGGCTGCGGGCGTTGGTCGTGTAGCGGTAGTTTTCGTTGTTCTGCCATTCGGCGCTGAAGCCGCCCTCGACGGCCAGGCTGTGCAGGCCGAGATGGTCCACGTCCGGCCGCCAGGTCAAGGTGGACAGCACCCCGGTATGGTTCTCCCTGAGCAGGCGTTCCTGCTGGTTGGCGTTCATGACGGAAAACCTCACCCAGCGCTGGTCGTCCATGGTGTTGAGGTAGGCCTTGTTGGACCAGAACCAGTGATCGTTGATGGTCCAGTCGAAATGCAGGCTGAGCTGGTTGAGCTCACGCTCTCCGCCGTCAGCGGCATTGTGCGGCAGGGATTGCCGGGCGTTGGCGCGCGATTGCGCATAGGTCAGGTAGCCGGCTTCCTGGGCGTCCTGCCGGTAATGGCGTGCGATCAGGCCGGTGCGGAAGCGGCCGTCCTCGGAATCGTAAAACCATTTACCTGCCACCGAATGCTTGCGGGAATCGGAATGGTCGCGGTATCCGTGATATTCCTGCACTGCCGCAAAGTAATTCTGGCTGAAGCCGTCTTTTTCGATGCCGACGGCGGTTTGCAGTTCACGCGTGTTGAAGCTGCCGTAGCTGGCCCGCGCCGTTGCGTAGTTGCCGCCTATCCTGGTGACGACGTTGGCATTGCCCGCAATATTGTGCAGGCCGTACCGCGGGTCGTTGGTGCCGCGTACGACTTCGATCGCCTCGATATCGAGCGGCATCAGCATGTCCAGATAAGGCATGTTGCCGTCGTTGCTGTTGCTGGGGATGCCGTCGATGAGCAACTTGACGGCATTGACTTCGCCCTCGCCGTTGAAGCCGCGGAACGAGAATTTCCCTGTCGTGGTGCCCATGCGGTATTCGGTCAGTTGCACGCCGGGAGCGCGGGAAAACAATTGCCAGCTGTTCTGCACCGATTGGGTTTCGATCGCCTCTTTGCCGATGACGTCGACAGAGGAGAGGATGCTGCGGGCGGGCAGGGCGGAAGCGCGGTTGCCCGTCACGACGATGCCGCCGATGGTGATCGTGGAGTCGTTGCTGCCGGTCTGTGTCGTGACATGGTCCGCGAATGCCTGGTGGTGGCATGCCGCCATCACGGACAGTGCAACAAGACGGTAACGGTACTGCATGAAAATGCTCCTGGGTGGGGTGTCGTCGGAATGGGTCTATCCGACCGTCATTGGTCTATTAAGGTAATGATCCGGGGTCTGCCGTTTTGCGTGACAAAGGCATATACTTGCTGCCCGGGACAGCGAATACGGCAGGCCATGCCTCATGAATCGAACATGAGGCCAGGGCCGCGGCAAGCCTGTTGAGTAGTGCTGCGATGTAGGCCCCATGGGCAATCGGCCCGTGCTTTTGCCTAAAAGGAATCATGCACGGATAATAACAACAAACGCTGTCCCTGAAGTGCGACAGATTGTCGCACTCGTATCATTTGCGTCATGCTCTCCATGAGTCAATGAAATATGAAACAAAAGATTATTGGAATTATCGGGGTTTTGATTGCTTGCTCGGCTGCCGCGGCAGAGATCGGGCTGGAGGTCGTCAACCATGAGGAGGACGCCAAGCTGCGCCAGCTGGCGGAACGTATTCCGAGCAATTGCCGTGTGGCGGGCACGCGCGATGCGAACGGGCAGCCCGTGTTTTTCTGGCAGCACACCTTCACCGACGGCACGCGCGACCTGGTCATGGCCACGTCGCTCGAGGGGCGGCTGCAAGGTATCCGGCGCGTCACCTATGACGGCAGCCGCAGCCTGGGTTGTCATTTCCCCTTGCTCGCCATCGTGCGGGGCGGCAATTGGGGCTGGCACCTGGTGTGGATGCGCATGAACAAGGGTGTGTACTACGCGCGCATGGACGGCTCGGCGTGGGTGTCTTCCCCTCCCAAGCGGATGTCCACCGACGATGTCAGCCATATCGAATTGATCTCGCTCAACAACCAAGTGAACCTGAACTGGCTGGAGATCCGCAGCGATGGCACCTCGGCGCTGCACCAGCTGGTTTCCGAGGATGATGGCCGCACCTGGGACAAGCGTTAGCGCAATGTAGGATTTTGTTAATGCCTGGCGCTTGAATTCATCCTGGATGGTCGCCATGTAGTAGTCAACCAAACATACATTGAAGGAAGGCAAGCATGCGTTTCGACAAATTGACTACAAAATTCCAGCAAGCCCTGGCTGACGCGCAAAGCATCGCGGTCGGCAACGACAATCCCAACATCGAAGCCTCGCACCTGCTGCTGGCCCTGCTCAACCAGGACGACGGCGGCACCGCATCGCTGCTCGCGCGCGCCGGGGCGAACCTGGCCCCGCTTAGGGCCGGGTTGCAGACCGCGATCGACAACCTGCCGAAAGTACAGGGCAATAGCGGCGATGTCTCGATTTCGCGCGAGCTCAACAACCTCCTCAACGTCACCGACAGGAACGCCCAGAAACGCAACGACGCCTATATCGCGAGCGAGATGTTCCTGCTCGCGCTGGCCGACGACAAGGGCGAGACCGGCCGCTTGCTGAAGACCCACGGCTTGACCAAGCAGGCGCTGGAGCAGGCGGTCAACGCCGTGCGCGGCAGCGATACCGTCAATAGCCAGGAGGCGGAAGGCAACCGCGAGGCCCTGAAGAAGTTCACGGTCGACCTGACCGAGCGAGCGCGCTCCGGCAAGCTCGATCCCGTGATCGGGCGCGACGATGAAATCCGGCGCGCGATCCAGGTATTGCAGCGCCGCACCAAGAACAACCCGGTATTGATCGGCGAGCCCGGCGTGGGCAAGACCGCGATTGTGGAAGGCCTTGCCCAGCGCATCGTCAATGGCGAGGTGCCGGAAACGCTCAAGAACAAGCGCGTGCTGGTGCTGGACATGGCGGGCCTGCTGGCGGGCGCCAAGTACCGGGGCGAGTTCGAGGAGCGCTTGCAGGCCGTATTGAAGGAGCTGGCGCAGGATGAAGGCCAGACCATCGTCTTCATCGATGAAATCCACACCATGGTGGGCGCCGGCAAGGCGGAAGGCGCGATGGATGCCGGCAATATGCTCAAGCCGGCGCTCGCGCGCGGCGAATTGCACTGCGTAGGCGCGACCACGCTGGACGAATACCGCAAGTACATCGAGAAGGATGCCGCGCTGGAGCGCCGCTTCCAGAAGGTGCTGGTGGACGAGCCTTCGGTCGAGGCGACCATCGCCATCCTGCGCGGCTTGCAGGAAAAATACGAAGTGCACCACGGCGTCGAGATCACCGACCCCGCGATCGTCGCCGCCGCCGAGTTGAGCCACCGCTACATTACCGACCGCTTCCTGCCGGACAAGGCCATCGACCTGATCGATGAGGCGGCGTCGCGCATCAAGATGGAAATCGACTCCAAGCCGGAAGCGCTGGACAAGCTCGAGCGCCGCTTGATCCAGCTCAAGATCGAGCGCGAAGCGGTGCATCGCGAGAAGGACGAGGCTTCGCAAAAGCGCCTGTCGCTGATCGAGGATGAAATTCGCCGCCTGGAGAAGGAATATGCCGACCTGGAGGAAATCTGGAAGGCGGAAAAAGCCCAGGTGCAGGGCAGCAAGCACCTGAAGGAAGAGATCGAGAAGGTCAGGCTGCAGATCGAGGAAGCCACGCGCAATGGCGAATGGCAGAAAGTGTCCGAGCTGCAATACGGCAAGCTGCCGCAGCTGGAAACCCAGCTCAAGCAGGCCGCTAGCGCCGAGGAAGGCGAGCCTAAGCAACACCGCCTGCTGCGCACGCAGGTCGGCGCGGAAGAAATCGCCGAGGTGGTGTCGCGCGCGACGGGCATCCCTGTCTCCAAGATGCTGCAAGGCGAGCGCGACAAGCTCCTGCATATGGAAGACAAACTGCATGAGCGCGTGGTGGGGCAGGACGAGGCGGTGCGCCTGGTCAGCGACGCGATCCGCCGTTCGCGCTCAGGCTTGTCCGACCCCAACAAGCCGTATGGCTCCTTCCTGTTCCTGGGCCCTACCGGCGTGGGCAAGACCGAGCTCACCAAGGCGTTGGCGGGTTTCCTGTTCGATTCGGAAGACCACCTGATCCGCATCGACATGAGCGAGTTCATGGAAAAGCATTCCGTAGCGCGCCTGATCGGCGCGCCGCCGGGCTACGTCGGCTACGAAGAGGGCGGCTACCTGACCGAGGCCGTGCGCCGCAAGCCTTACTCGGTGATCCTGCTGGACGAGGTCGAGAAAGCGCACCCGGACGTGTTCAACGTGCTGCTGCAGGTGCTGGACGACGGGCGTTTGACCGATGGCCAGGGCCGTACCGTGGACTTCAAGAATACGGTGATCATCATGACCTCCAACCTCGGATCGCAGATGATCCAGAACATGAGCGGCGACGACTACCAAGTCGTCAAGCTCGCCGTGATGGCCGAGGTGAAAGCCAATTTCAGGCCCGAGTTCGTCAACCGCATCGACGAGGTAGTGGTGTTCCACGCGCTGGGCGAGTCGCACGTGAAGTCGATTGCCGGCATCCAGTTGCAGAGTTTGGCCAAGCGCCTGGCGGCGATGGACATGCAGCTAGACGTCAGCGATGCTGCGCTGGCCGAGATTGCCAACGCCGGTTTCGATCCTGTGTATGGCGCACGTCCGCTCAAGCGTGCGATCCAGTCCGAGATCGAGAACCCGCTGGCCAAGGAAATCCTCAATGGCACATTTGCCGCCAAGGATACGGTGCATGTGGACTTCAAGGGCGGGCGCATGGTGTTCAGCAAGGCTTGACCATAACGGGGCAGGAATATTCCTGCCCCGTTTCTTATGATCAGAGTGAAAAATTTTGCACTAGAATATGAACGGTTGGGAATTTGGCGGCCGCTTCATGGTCATACAGGCAGTTTGGCCTGTCATGGCCTTTGAAGCAGGTTTGGAGTGATCTGGCAGGCGCCAGGAGGATGAGATGAGATTGATCGTTGCTGTCGTGATGGGCAGTTTGGTACTGGCGGGGTGCGCGACTACCCAGCAGCAGAAGGAACCGCAGATCCAGCGTATTTCCGCTGAAGAACTGGAGAAGCTACTGCCGCAGCCTGCGCCGTTCATTACCTATGACGAGCTGGTGCGCCTGTCCAAGGCCGGTACCAGCCCTGACGAGATCATTGCCAAGATCAAGGAAAGCAATTCGCGCTACGACCTGACCCCCTCCAAGGCGTTGGAGCTGAGCAAGCAGGGCGTGGACCCCAAGGTGCTCGATTATATTTACAGCAGCCGCGAGCAGGCGTTGCGGGACGGTTTTGCTGAAGAGCTGAACAAGCGCGAGAAGGAAAAAGTGATAGAGCAGGAAAAGCTGCGCCGTGAATACCAATGGCGCAACCGCGGATTCTACGACCCCTTCTGGGGACCGGGTTACGGCCCATACTGGCGCGGCTACTATGGCCCGCGCTGGGGCTGGTGGTAGACAGCAGTGCAAGCTTGGGGCTGGTTTTCCAGCCCTTTTTTATTGCCAGTAGTAAATATATTCAGCGATCCATATCGCGCGTGGCGGCGCGCCAGCGCAATTTCTCCGAATAGCGGTGCCGGGCCTGCAGGCGGGTATCCTTGAGAATGATTTCCAGGGTCTCGCCCAGGATGCGGACGACGCCAAGGATGGGGATCACCAGCATCAAGCCCGCCACGCCTGCAATCGCCTCGCCGATCAGGAACATCATGATGGTGAGCAGCGGGTGGATGCGCAGGCTGCGCCCGACGATAGCAGGCAGGAAGAAGAAATCGTCCAGCATGCGGATCATGACGAACAAGGCTGCCAGGCTGTAGATCACGCCGATGTTGCCCGGCATGTCGGTGGAAGCGACCAGCGCCACGATGGCAAACCCCAGCAAGGGGCCCAGGTAAGGTATCCAGCACAGGACGGCCACGATCATGCCCAGCATCAAGGGAGAGGATATGCCGAGCGCCCACAAGCCCAATGTCGTCAGGATGGTGTCTATTACCGTCATCTTCATGAGGCCGACAAAATAGAGCCTGGCGGTCTGGTCTACCGCATGGATGAGGTAAAGGGTCTTTTCGAAGAAGGCGTTAGGCACGGCGGTGCCCAGCATTTTCCTGAAATTGGCGCCGTCCTTGAGCATAAAGAAGGTAATAATCGGCGTGAGCAGCAGGGAAGGCAGCCAGGTGGCGAGCCCGCTCAGTATCTTGCCCAGGTATTTGTCGGAAAAGTGCTCTGAGACGTCCGTAATCTGCTTCGAGATGTTGTCGCCGAAATGGGCGGTCTGCAGGAAGCTGAACTTCTCCTGCACGCCTTGCAGCGCCTGTTCTGCCAAGGCGGCTCCCCCGGCCGAGTAATGGGCGAAGCCGGTCTGCCACGATGCCGCGTTGGCAACCACCATGGGATAGACCAACAACAGCCCGACCGCGGTCACCACCAGGAACGCGCCGCTCAATGCCACCGCGGCAAGCCCGCGTCCCGTGCCTGCGGCCACCATCTTTTTCTCCAGCGGGGCGAGCAGGTAATAGAGGATCAGCGCCAGCAGGAAAGGCACGACCAGCCAGAGGATTTTCTTGAAGATCAGCAACAGCAGGCAGGTGGTGGCAATGATGCCTGCCCAGGCCAAGGGGCCGGGCCCGTGCTGCTCGTCCGCCAATAAGGGCTGGTCGATGGTTTCGCGTTCAATTTCGGGAAATTGAACGCGCCTCAGGCTGCAATGCTCTGAAATGGTATCCGCGATCTGCGGATGCGTATGCAGCAAATGCAGGAAGTCGTCACGGAACAGTACCGCAAGCACGCAGTCTTCCAAGGCGCGGATCTGGGTTTTGCGGCGCACGTTCTCCAGTAAGGCCCGCTCCCCGAAAAACTGCCCCGCCTCCAGGGTGCCGATGATCTGCCCGTCCAGCGATACCCGCACCTTGCCCGAGAGGATAAAGTAAATGGCCTGACCTTCCTCATGCGGGTCGAAGATGATTTCATCCCGCACATAGGTGCGCTGGTGCAGCAGGTTGTTCAGGGTGTCCAGCTCGTGGTTGCTGAGCCCGGCCAGCAAAGGCACCTCGCGCAATACAATCTGGTGGTGGGATACGGCGGGGTGGCGGAAACGGCTGAGTAACATGGGAAAGGCTCTGGGCTTGTATTGCCGACTATTCTATCCCGAGGCGGCCGGATCACAAGAGGGCAAGCGGCGAAGCAAGCAGGCGTTGCGTCATGAAAGCCGGAGGGGCGGCCGCAAAACAGAGGTCAGGCCCGCGCCGGGACGACAGCGAGCCTGGTTGCTGGGGGATCAGTTGCGTGGACGACGACGTGCAGCCAGGCCCAATAAGCCTAATCCTGTCAGCAGCATCGCATAGGAACTTGCTTCCGGCACGGCGGCAATATTGGCGACCACCTGGATGGATTGCAGGTTGAGCGACGCAGTGCCTATTACGCCTTGGTCTTCATATACATCTTCCCAATAACCATCTTCTACCCATTGATCGGGCTCGCAGAATCCATATTCGTCACAAGGCCCTGGTTCGTAATAGCCGGTGTCAATCCATACCTGACCCATATAAACAGACGTCCAAGTATAATCCGCCCAAGCTTCGAAAGAGCCAGCGATCGTGGGTGGAGCGTCACCGGGAATGATGCCTGTTGCGCTGAAACTGGAGCCATACCCGTCATAACCGTAAAATGATGCTCCTGAACCATTAACGCTCACACCGGCGGCACCCAGGCTACCGTTTGACGCGTCATAAGTACCGGAATAGGTGATGGAGTAACTTTCGATGACCTGGCCGGGATGTACGGTAAAGGACAACGGAAGGGAAAAGGTGCCGGAAAAGCTTTCGTAACTAAAATAACGTCCGCCGTCCGCACTGACATACAGAGCGCCATTAAAGTTGATTGAAACCCCATTGGTAACACCGGATATTGAAGCAATACTGTTGTCCAGCGTTTGCCATCCGTAATATGCATCCTCGACTTCGAGCTGGAACGTATCCGGATCGTAGGTGATATCGACGGCACTGGAGTTGATGGTGGTGGGGGCAGCCAAAGCGGGAATAGCGGTTGCGAGCATGACGACGGCACTCAAGTAACGCATTTTCATTTTGATTCTCCCAGGGGTGATGGAGGCTATGATTATGGGCGCGGTAAAGGTATATTGATATACCTTGTGAATGGTCAGAATGGACTATTGGGCGGGCGTTTTCATTGCAGAAATTTGGGGCTGGACGGTTCTTTATTTTTCGGTGCCGCACTCGGCCGTTATACTTCGGACATCAGGCTAAGCCTCAGGAGTCATTGCATGCAGCAGCAACATCACCAGATCGTTCAACATACCAACGGGCGCCGCTTGTATGACATTACGCCTGCCGTGACGCGGTGGGTGGGGGCGGCAGGCATCCGCCAGGGCTTGTTGACGCTGTACATCCAGCATACTTCGGCCAGCATCCTCATCAACGAGAATTACGATTCCGACGTGCTGGTGGATATGGAAAGCTTCTTCGAGCGCCTGGTGCCTGACGGCGACCCGCTGTTCATCCATACCGCCGAGGGGCCGGATGACATGCCGGCGCATGTGCGATCCGCATTGACGCAGACCAGCATCTCCATCCCGGTCGTGGACGGCAAGGCGGCGCTGGGCACCTGGCAGGGGATATTTCTCTACGAGCACCGGCGCATGTCGCATACGCGCAAGGTGTTGCTGCACTTGATAGGCGAATAAGCAGCGGCAGGAAGTCTCGCTGTTCTGTGGGATGGTTTCGTTATACTGTTTTATAAGCTTTGTTTGAGCCGCGCCTGGCAGGCGCTTTTGGCTTTTACTTCACCACGCTCCAGCTCAGCGGGTCGAAAGGCTTGCTCTGGTGGCGTAGCTCAAAGTAAACGCCGTGCTGTTCATTGCCGCCGCTGTTGCCGACCGAGGCGATGGTATCCCCGCCCTTGACGTTGTCCCCGACCTGCTTCAACACTGCCTGGTTGTTGCCGTACAGGCTCATGTAGCCGCTGCCGTGGTCGACGATGATGAGGTTGCCAAAACCGCGCAACCAGTCGGCGAACACGACCTGGCCGCTGGCGACGGATTTGACCTCGCTGCCTTCGTTGGCCCGGATGAATAGGCCTTTCCAGGAAATGCCGGTGTCGGCGCGGCTGCTGCCGAAGCGGTTGGTGATTTCGCCGCGCACCGGCAGGTTGAGCTTGCCCTTGAGCGAGGCGAAGTTGGTGCCGTCAAACGCGTTGCTGGGCAAAGTATCATTGCGGCCGACGATCTTGCCGCCCGGGGATTTGTTGCCGGCGCTTGCGGCTTGCTTTGATTTGTCGCGCGCGGCCTCGCGTTGGGCTTTCTCCCGGGCAGCCTTTTCACGCGCGGCTTGCTCGCGCGCAGCCTTGGCGAGCTTTTCCATCAATTGCGTCAGGCGCTGCTCGTCGCGCTTGAGCTTGTCGATCTCGTTGCGTTGCGCGCTGATCTTGCTGGAGAGCTGCTTGACCAGCTTGTCGCGCTGCTTCTTCTGTTGTTGCAGTTCCGTGCGCTCTTTTTCCTGCTGCTCCTGGAGCGCATCCAGTTGCGCCAGGGTTCTGCTGGTTTCCGCATTGAGGGCCTCTACCTTGGCAAGGTTGGCGGAGGCTGCGTCCATCAATTCCTTGCGCGCCTGGGACACATAGCCGAAGTAGTGCAATTGGCGTGCCGCGGCGTTGGGGTCTTGCTGCTGCAACAGCACCTGCGCCTGGTTGGGCTTGCCATGCAGGTATTGCTGGTAGAACTGCTGGTTCAGCAGCGCCTGCTGCTGCTTGAGTTCAGCCTCATGCGCGGCTTTCTGTTTTTGCAGGGATTGCAAGGCCTGGCTGCTCTCCTGCTGTTGCTGCTTGAGGTCAACCAGCTTGCGGTTGGCGTCGCTGATGGCCTTTTCGCTTTTCTTGAGCGCATCGGCGGCCTCGGCATGCGCCTCCTTGGAGCTGTCCAGTTCTTTCTTCAGCGATTCTAGGCGCTGGTGGATTTCATCCAGCGCAGCTTTCGGCTTTTCCGGGTCGTTCTTGGCGGCCCATGCGGTTGGCGCGGCAGAAAGGCTGCCTGCGAGCAGCATGCTGAGCCAGCGCACGTGCATACGCTACGCCGCCTGGAAAACGACCAGGGATTTGCCGGTCATTTCAGGCGGCTGCTTAAGCCCCATCATGGCCAGCAGCGTCGGCGCCAAGTCGCACAGCGAGCCTGTACCCGGGGCGGCCAGCGTGGCAGGCTTGCCGATGAAGAACAGCGGCACCTGGTTGGTGGTGTGCTGGGTATGGGGCTGGTTGTTCTCGTAATCGCGCATCTGCTCGACATTGCCGTGGTCGGCCGTGATGATCATTTGCCCGCCTATGCTTTCCATCGCCTTGACGATGCGCGCAATGCAGGTGTCTATGGTTTCCACGGCCTTGATCGAGGCGTTGAGGTCGCCGGAGTGGCCCACCATGTCGCAATTGGCATAGTTGCAGATGATGGCGTCGTATTTCCTGCTCAGGATGGCGGCTTCCAGCTTGTCGGTCATTTCGTAAGCGCTCATCTCGGGTTGCAGGTCGTAGGTCGCCACCTTGGGGGAGGGGACTAGGATACGGTCTTCGCCGTTGAAGACTTGCTCCTCGCCGCCATTGAAGAAGAAGGTGACGTGCGGGTATTTCTCCGTCTCGGCAATGCGCAATTGCGTCAAGCCGTGCTGGGCGACATATTCGCCGAAGGTGTTGCGGATTTCCACCGGGGCGAAAATCGGCTTGGCCCGTGTTTCCGCCTTGTCGTAGAGGGTCAGGGTGTAAAAGCCTGCCAGCTTGGGCTGGCGGCGGCGGTTGAAGCCTTCGAAGTCGGGGTCGAGCAAGGCGTGCGTGAGCTGGCGCGCGCGGTCTGAGCGGAAGTTGACGAAGATCACCACGTCGCCGTCTTCCATGGTCACTGGCTGCTCCCCGGCGGCCGCAATCGCTGTGGCCTTGACGAACTCGTCCTTCTCGTCGCGCGCATAGGCGGCTTCCAGGCCTTGCAGGGCGGTGGCCGCGGCAAACTCGCCCTGGCCGTCGGTAATGAGGTTGTAGGCGGCCTCGACGCGGGGCCAGCGCTTGTCCCTGTCCATGGCGTAGAAGCGGCCGCAAATCGAGGCGATCTTGCCGCCGCCGATGCGGGCGCAGGCTTGCTCGAGCTTTTCCAGGTAAGGCCTGGCGCTGATCGGCGGCGTGTCGCGCCCGTCGAGGAAGGCATGCACATACACTTTTTCCACGCCGGCTTTCACCGCCATTTCAATGGTGGCGTGGATATGGTCCTGGTGGCTGTGCACGCCGCCGTCTGATACCAGGCCGAGGATATGTACCGCCTTGTGCGCGGCCTTGGCCTTGTCGACAGCCTCGACCAGGACGGGATTGCTGAAGAACTCCCTCGATGCGATGGAGCGGTTGATGCGCTCGAAATCCTGGAACACCACCCGCCCGGCACCGATGTTCAGGTGGCCGACCTCGGAGTTGCCCATCTGGCCGCTGGGTAGTCCGACAAAAGTCTCGGAGGCGTTGATCAGGGTATGCGGGTACTGTGCCCAGAAGCGGTCGATGTTGGGCGTGTTGGCCAGGGCGATGGCGTTGTCGTGGCTATCTTCACGGTAGCCGAAGCCATCAAGGATAACGAGTAATGCAGGCGTTACAGTCATTGCGGTCAGGATTCCGGTGAACTCAAGAAATAGCCCTGTATTTTAGAGAGTTTTTGTTGATCACGCATGTTTAATCGCCGATTTGATCCGCCAGGAATGGTTTTTGTTCAGTTTTTTGCAATATGGGCTTGAATTTTCCCCGGCCGGCATCATCTAGTCTGAAATGGCCGCCTGTAGGCGGTGGTAATTTGAGTACAATGATGCCTTTCGGGCATATCTTGAGGTGATTGTGGATTTTTTTGCAAAGAACGCATTATGGATCGGGCTGGCAATCGGCTCCGGCATCATGTTGCTGCTGCCGACAATCAGGCGCGGGGCCGGGGCGGCCGTCAGCGCCAGCGATGCGGTGATCTTGATCAACCGCTCTCATGCCGTGGTGCTGGATGTGCGTGACGACGCCGAGTTCGCAGCCGGCCATATCGCCGATGCCAAGCATATCCCATTGGCGCAGCTGCCCGAGCGCCTCAAGGAATTGAGCAAATTCAAGGACAAGCCGGTGCTGGTGTATTGCGAAAGCGGCGCGCGCGCCGGCAAGGCGGCGGCTATCCTGGCAAAAAACGAATTCAAGCAGGTTCAGCAATTGCAGGGCGGCGTCAAGGCCTGGCAGGATGCCAAGCTGCCGCTGGTGAAGGGCTAGGCGATGGCGAACATCCTCATGTATACCACAGGCACTTGCCCTTACTGCATCAATGCCGAGCGCTTGCTATTGAGCAAGGGTGTGCAGCAGATCAACAAGGTGCGCGTCGACCTCGAGCCCGAGCTCAGGCTGAAAATGATGGAGCAGACCGGCAGGCGCACTGTTCCGCAAATCTATATCGACGATGTGCATGTGGGCGGGTTCGATGACCTGCGTGCGCTCGATATGGCCGGCAAGCTGGACCCGTTGCTGGCGAAATAGTGTCACGGTTTTGTAGTACAAAACCTGGGCTGAAGCGGATAGAATGGCAGGCTTGAGTTTTAGACGCTTTTGGGTTTTTAATTTTATTAATATATAGGGGCGCGCTTGGCGCAACCCGAAGTCAAGGGAAGAGACATGGCAGAAGAACAGGCAGCAGCACAAGAGCAACAACCAGCATTCGGTATCGAGAAGGTCTACGTCAAGGATCTCTCGCTGGAAATCCCGCATGCACCGCAAATTTTCATTCAGCGCGAAGCGCCCCAGGTTTCCATCGAGTTGAGCAATGCCACCGCTCAACTGGAAGACGGCATTTACGAAGTGGTGGTTACCGTGACCGTGACTTCCAAGCTCGGCGACAAGACAGTGTTCCTGGTGGAAGTGGCCCAGGCTGGTATTTTCCAGATCCGCAACGTGCCTCAGGACAATATCGACATCATCCTCGGCGTGACTTGCCCGAACATCATTTTCCCATACGCACGCGAAACCATCTCCGATATCGTGACGCGCGCAGGTTTCCCACCTGTATTGCTCAACCCTGTCAACTTTGAAGCGCTGTACGCACAGCAAAAACAAGAGCAGGCCAAGGCGAATGGCGCAACCACACACTAAGCTGTCTTTAGCTGTCGCAATCCTGCTGATGCCGGTCATGGCATCGGCAGTCGAATTCCGTTCCGTGTCCGTGCCCAAGGCGGTGGTGTACGACGCTCCTTCCGCACAGGGCAAGAAAACATATATTCTTAGCCAAGGCTATCCCGTCGAGGTGATCGTGAACCTGGGGGAATGGCTGAAAGTGCGTGACGCGCAGGGCGGCCTCAACTGGATAGAGGCCAAGCAGCTTGCGAACAAACGTACCGTGCTGGTCAAGGGCGGCCAGGCCGACATACGCCAGGCTGCGGATGCAGCCTCAGCGCTGCTGGGCAAGGCCGACAAGGATGTCGTGCTCGACATGCTGGAGTCTCCGGTCAATGGCTGGGTCAAGGTCAAGCACAGGGACGGCATCACGGGCTATATATCGGCCTCCTCCCTGTGGGGCTTTTGATGCGGCTGGTTAAATAGTCCACTATTAATCCACTATGAAAATTTCAGTTTTAGGCGCTGGCGCTTGGGGTACGGCACTGGCCCTGCAAATCAGCCGCCAGCACCAGGTATCGCTCTGGACGCGCAACCAGGCGCATATCATGGATATGCAGGTGACGCGCGCCAACCTGCAATACCTCGGCGACTTCGCGTTCGGCGACCAGCTCACGGTGGAAGGCGACCTTGGCCGCGCGCTGGATGGTGCCGACCTGATCGTCTCCGTGGTGCCGACCAACGGTTTCCGCAATACGTTGAAGGACATCAAGCGGCTGGGTTCCGATGCGCCCGTGGTCTGGGCTTCCAAGGGGTTGGAGGCCGCCACTGCCAAGTTGCCGCACGAGGTCGCACAGGATGAGCTGGGCGACAGCCGCCACTGGGGCGTCTTGTCCGGGCCGAGTTTCGCGGCGGAGCTGGTGCGTGGGCTACCCACGGCCGTAACCCTCGCCGCGAATGATGCGGATTTTGCCGCCAAGGCCGGCGCGATGCTGCATGGCGGCAACTTCCGCGTCTATACCAGCACCGATGTCATCGGGGTGTCGGTCGGCGGCGCGCTCAAGAACGTATTGGCGATTGCCGCAGGCATCAGCGACGGCATGCAGTGCGGCAACAACGCCCGCGCCGCATTGATTACGCGTGGCATGGCCGAAATGACGCGCTTCGGCGTAGCCTTGGGCGGCGCCAAGGAAACCTTCATGGGCTTGACCGGCGCAGGCGACTTGATCCTGACCTGTACCGGGCAATACTCCCGTAACCGTGAGGTGGGCCTGCGCCTTGCCAACGGCCAGACCCTGCAGGAAATCCTCAAGACCCTGGGTCACGTGGCTGAAGGCGTGCATACAGCGCGCGAAGTGGTCAAGCGCGCGAGCCTGCTGGGCGTCGAGATGCCGATTACGCAGGAGGTCGACCAAGTGCTTTCGCATGGGCGCTCGCCGCGGCAGGCGATGGAGAACCTGCTCAGCCGGGAGCAGAAGTCCGAATCGCTATAGCGTTGGCGTCAAAACCGCAATGTTCAAAAGCACCAGCGATGGTGCTTTTTTGTTATATGGGTTGTGATGTGGGGTGTGTTGATTTTATCTCGAGCCGCAAGCCTGGGCCGATTGGCCTTGTGTCCGATGCCATGCGCTAGACCGCGCCGGCGAAATCATGCTGGCGCCAGGCCTCGTACAGCAGGATGGCGGCCGAGTTCGACAGGTTGAGGCTGCGGCTTTCCGGCATCATCGGCAGCCTGACCCTGTGCTGCGGGCTGAACTCGGCGCGGATATCTTCCGACAGGCCGCGTGTTTCCGGGCCGAATACAAACACATCGCCGGGCAGGAAGCGAATGTCGCTATGGCGGGTGCTGCCCTTGGTGGTGAGCGCGAACATCCTGCGTCCAGCCAGCGCCTGTTTGCAGGCTTCCCAGCTCTCGTGCACGACCAGGCTGGCATATTCGTGGTAATCCAGCCCCGCGCGCTTGAGCTGTTTATCCTCCAGTTCGAACCCCAGCGGCCTGACCAGGTGCAGGCGGGTATTGCTGTTGGCGCACAGGCGTATGATGTTGCCGGTGTTGGGCGGGATTTCGGGCTGGTATAACACGATTTCAAACATGGTTCATTCTGCAATGGTACGGGCGATCACCCAGCATTCTACATGGCTGGCGCCCGCATCCTTCACTGTTTTTGCCAGCGCGTCGAGGCTGGCGCCGGTTGTCATGACGTCATCCAGCAATATCACGCGCATATCTTTCAATGCCGCCCGGCATTCGAAGGCGCCTTGCATGTTCCTGATGCGCTGCTTGTAAGGCAGGCTCGCCTGCGGCGGCGTCGGCTTGATACGCGCGCATGCCTGCAAGGCGAGGGGAATATGCAGTTGCTCGCTGACCACCTTGGCAATCTCCGCAGACTGGTTGAAGCTGCGCTCCTGCAGGCGCCGGCGATGCAATGGCATCGGGATAATGCAGTCGGCGGCCGATTGCCTGCCTATATGTTCGGCAACCAGCAGCCCCATGGTGCGGGCAATGGTAAGCAATTGCCCGTATTTGTATTGCTGCAGCACTGCCGATAGGGGAAACCGATATTGAAACAAACTGCGGGCGGCATCGAACGCAGGCGGGGTTTTCAGGCATTGCCCGCACAGCATGCTGTCGCTGCTTGGCAGCGCGCATTGAGGGCAGGCGTTGTCCATGTGCCACGGCATGTCGTCCAGGCAACCGACGCATATGCCCAACGGGCCTGCCTGCCAGCTTGAGCAAAGCAGGCACGATTGGGGGAACAGCGTTTCCATGAATCCTGCCATACGGATAGTGTTGCTCTTATGGGCGTGGATAAACAGGCAAGGGATTGTAATGCCTTATTCCCGATTTTCGTCCGAAAGTGCAAAGCAGGCAAGCAGTGCGGACGTGTATGAGTGTTCAAGACATGTCTATTCTGTCCTGTCATGATTCATGGCGCCTTCATTAAAGAGGACAGGCCTGCGGGCACGACAACGAGAAATGCAATGGCCCAGATTCTTGAATGTTGCCGAAGCGATCTCCTACAGCCATCACAGCCTGGACTGACAGCCAGATCAAGCCTGGGCCTACATGACTCCATGAAAAAATCCCTTAGCATGGTGTTTCGTATCGATGACCAATTGGAAGGAGAACGTAATGAAGGGTTTTTATAGCGTGCTCATGTCAGCCTTTCTGGTAATTCTAATGCCCCATGCTTATGCGGCTGATCCCACTGGCGATGCCCCGCCTGCCCACAAGCAGAAGAATGCAGTGCCTGATTCCCCTGCAAGCGGGAATTACCTTGAGCCTCAACAGCAAGGCACGACAGAGGGAAGCAGTAGTGAAAGCCTGAAGGACGGTGCTGTTCCGACCAATGCCAAAGAAAAGAGCCAGCGTTTCAAGAATGAGCCTGAGCAAGGCGGCACCGACGTTAACCAAAAGCAAAGGTAGTAAGTAAGGTGTTTTGCTATAGGCTCTCTTGATTCCAGCCTTTGCTGGCGCAAGTTAAAAATGGCTTATGCCAACTATATTGGCATAAGCCATTTTGCTTTGTTGATAAGTGTTCTGAGACGGCGAATATTCCTCAATAGGAGAGTGTTTCATGGCGACCGGTGCCCGAGGTTCAACATGCCGGTGTAGGCATGGCAATTGACGTATTCGAAACTTTGCTCTCTTGCCGTCATGACGGCGACTTCATGGTAAGTCGTGAGTTTTGCGGCACTTCCTAATTTTCCCATATACGCTTGCGCTGCTCCGAAAATGCGCAGGTGGGTTTCATGGGTAGCAGCCCATTTTTCCAGGGCATCGAGACCAGTCCAGTAACTCAGGCCATAACTTTGCTTACTTATAGCGCCGTTTGAATCAACGATATTGACGAAGCGGTTGCTCAGGCATCCGATGTCCAGTCCATTTTGGTTTAAAAAACGCATGCCTTGCGACAATTGCGGCAGGATGACCTCTTTGTACAAGTCAATTTCCTGCTGATCGGCATTTTCCCAATCCTGGCCGGAACGGATAATGCACAGGTTTTCATGGGGAATGATGACTTGCCGCTTTTCATTGCCAGGCTTGTTGGTAATGAGCGGTCAGCCCTCTGGCGACAAGGTGCCGGCCTGGGAGGCGGGAATCCTGTCCCGCATGGCGCTCCAATAAGCGTGCTCGATGATTTCTCCGCCCATTCTGTCGCCCAGGTTGCCCAATGCCTTGGGTTCCTGGGTGGCATAATGGGTCTCAAGATGACTGCTCCGGGGAGTGAAGACCTCTTTGAAATACCCGATTCCATCAGTTTCCCTTTCCCAGGATTCCCACCAATCTGCCACATTGCCGCGTCGGTCCATCGGTCATAACTCGCAGGGTTGCGCCAGAACAAGGCAAACAAATGATTGGTAAAGCCCGCCCTGTCGGTGAACGTGGACCGATCCCAATACTGCGGACCATCCGGCAATCCCAGCAGCGAAACCACGGCATGATTTGCAGTCTGGAAAGCTGGCATATTCTCTTGCCCTAAAGTCTGTATGCCGAGATAGCAGATAACGACCTGTGAGACCGTAGCGGGAAACCTTGCGACATAGGTCGGGTATGGCAGCGCTTTGGTCCTGCCGCGGAACGGGCAATTGCCCGGTTGCCTCAAATGCTGCGGGATGGCCGATTCCAATTCAGCTTGCTTGGACATGATCAAACCTTTGCTCGGTATTGGCAGGTTTTTTGGCTATCTGGAATAGCGCATCAATTCTTAGCTGCTCGTCCGCCGAGTTGGGCCTCAGGTAAGCCAGCGCGACATAAACCGTCAGGTTGACCGCCAAGCCGATCAGCCCCGAACTCAAGCCGTAGGTATGGCCCAGCAGTTCGGGAAAGGCTGCCTCAAGCAGGACAGCGGTCAGGAATCCCAGCACCATGCCCGCAATCGCGCCCGCGGCATTGCCTTTTTTCCAGAAGATGCCCAGGAACTGCGGGACGGCAAGCTGGATGATGCCTTGGTAGGCCAACACCGCCAGCGAGAACAGGGCTGGCAATGTCAGGCAGGCCAGCCACGCCGACAGAGCCGTGAGCAGCACCATGCCGAACTTGGCAATGAAAATCAGCTGGGGATGCGTCAGGGTACGGTAGTTGCCGAACAGGTCGTTGGCTATCTGTGCGCCCGTGGCCTGGATGTTGCCGTCAATGTGCCCCATGGAGGCTGCCAGCAATATCATGCCGGCGATGCCCAGCAACCATACGCCACCGGCTTCCTGGCTGGCCAGGAACCAGACATCGTTGGGCTGGTCCGCCACGGCGGGCAGGCCGGAGGCCAGCATGCCGAAAATCAGCAGTGCAGCGCCGAACAACAACGAAAGCGGCATGGCGAGCGCTGCGGATTTTTTCAGGCTATGCACGCTATCGGCAGTAAACAGCCTGACAAAGATATACGGCCAGCACCAGCCGCCTACGGTGCCGGTCAATATGAGGCTGAATACGTACAAAGGCCCCTCTTTGCTGCCAAGGCCGGGGAGAGTGAACATGGAAGCGGGAAGCGACGCCAGTTGTATTCCCTTGGAGTTGACCAGCCATATGATCAGGCCGATCAAGACCGCGGTTCCGATGATATAGGCCACGATACCCTGCGCCATATCCGAGATCACCACGCCGCGCATGCCCATGCGGACTGTCCATACTTGCCGAAGCGCAATGACTGCCACGCCCAGGATTACCGCACTGGTGAAGCCGAGCTTGCCGAGGGACATGTATTGGAACAATCCGCCCAGCGCCTGCATGCCCAGAACCAACCAGGGTATCCCGGAAATGATGCCGATCACGGCGGCAATAGTGCGTATATGGCGCGAGTTGTAGCGCAGGGCAAAAAGGTCCGGCTGGGTCTTCAGGTCAAAATGCTTTCCCCACGTCCATACTGCTTGCGCCATGACATACATCAGTACCACAGTCAGCAGGCTGTACACCAAAACATAGAATGAGATTACGCCGCTTGCGGCAGCCAGCCCGCCAAACGCGGTGAACATCGCCCCCGGATACCAGGTGTTGAGGAAGGACATCGCCTGGAACCTGGCGTCAAAAGAACGTCCGCCCACGGCATAATCGGTAAAGGATCTGTCCTTGCGTTTGGTCAGCTGCAGGATGGTCACGACCATGACGAAGAAGCCGATGAGCAAGCCAAAGGTAATGGTCATCGGGCTGCGCTCCTATCGGAATCCAGAAAATAAGCCGTCACCACGCTGGCCGTGATGCATATCGATACCAGCAGGAAATAGACCAGCGTCGCCGGAAGCCCCAGCATGGCCGGCTGGCCGTTTACCCACCAATACAATGGCGGAAGCAGCGCCAATACCGCATCCGCGATGAACCATAGTTTGATCAGCAACATCCTGTTTAATATCATCGTATCGCCCCTCCGGGATTATTATTTTGTTAGGATGAGCGCATTATTATGAGTATGGGCGGCAGGCATGCCCATCATGCAAATGCAGGGGGAAGAATGGCTGCGTTAGATTTTGCGTTTGACGAGGTATTGCTGGGCGATCTCTATCAATCCGCGCTGCTGGAGCCGCCTGATTCGTTTCAGCAGTCCGCGCTTCGCCAGCTGGACAAATTGATTGGCTTCGACCAGGCCTGGTGGGGCATCATGTCCCCGGCCAAGGTTGGCTTCCAGTTGCGCAGTTCGTTCAGGCACGAGCTGCCACTGGCGTTTGAAGAACATTGGCGGTCGGTGAGCGGCGATGACACGCTGGCCTTGAACGTACAGCTGAAGCCAAGAACGACCATTCACTACCGACACGCGGATTTGTATTCCACCCCGGGTCTCAAGTCGTTGAATGGCGAGCAGCATATCCGCCAGGCCTTGTGTACCTCCATCTTCTTTCCTGACAATCAGTCTTTTCTCTTCATCTCGCTTTTTCGCTCGGGAAAATATGCAAAGGCTTTTAGCCAACGGGATGTCGCAATCAAGCAGAAAATCACCCCGCACTTGTATGCCAGTTGGAAATCCAACCTGCAAGCGGAAATTGAGAGAATGCGCATCCCCAACCAGCTGTTGCATGCCTCGACTGCCTTTTTGGACAGCGAGGGGAGCATCCTCTGCTCCGATGCCGCCTTCAACGGCTTTGTGAACGAGTTATGGCCGCATTGGAAAGAAAAGGGCAGGGTTCCGCTAGGTATGCTGGACGAAGGCTGGATATGCCCTTCCGGCTTGCTCCAGGTGAAAAGGCTATGCGCCGGCGGGCTGGAAAGGATAGATATCAGCCGCCAGCCACTTTTCAGCAAGCTGACGAAACGTGAAAAACAGATCGCGCTTGAATATGCGGACGGGAAGTCTTACAAGGAAATTGCCGCTGGTCTGGCGTTGTCTCCCACTACCGTGAGGCATTACCTGCAGGTGATTTATACCAAGTTGGATATCAACGATAAATCCGAGCTGGTGCGATTCTCGGATGCCTACTCGAGGTCAGTCGAGATGATGAGGTGGAAGGAGGCAGCCAGCCAGGCGGCGCTGCCTCTTGTATCCGGCATGTAGCTTGGCGCCGTGATGCGGCCTTGCCAGTATTATGCCGATTGAATACTGGACAGTTTTTCAAAGTCGCTGGGCTCAAGCGTAATGTCTGCAGCTTTCGCGTTTTCCTCCAGGTGCTTGACCTTGCTGGTGCCGGGGATAGGCAGCAGCACCGGGCTTCTTTGCAGCAGCCAAGCCAGGGCAATCTGGAATGGCGTTGCGCCGTATTTCCTGGCGATTTCCCCAAGCGCGGTTTTTTCAACCGGCAGGTTGCCGGTCGCCAGGGGAAACCAAGGGATAAACCCGATATTGTGCCGGGTGCAATAATCAAGGACATCTTCATGTTGCCGGAAGGCCATGTTGTACTGGTTCTGGACCGTCACCACTTCGAAGTGGCGCTGGGCGGCCTTGATGTCGTCCACCGTAGCTTCGCTCAAGCCGATGTGCTCAATCAGGCCTTCTTTCTGGAACTCTGCTATGGCCTCGAATTGTTCTTCGCGCGGGACTTTGGGATCTATCCTGTGCAGTTGCCATAAACCGATCTGCTCAATCCCCAGCCGTCGCCAGCTCATCAGTACGCATTGCCGGAGATATTCCGGCCTGCCGACAGGCGCCCATATATCAGGTCCATGGCGTGTCAAGCCGCCCTTGGTGGCGATGAGCAGGTCATTGTACGGATGCAAGGCCTTGCGGATCAGCACTTCACTCACATCGGGTCCATAGCTGTCGGCGGTATCAATGAAATTGATCCCCAGTTCCGGAACCCGTTTCAAGGTGGCGATACTTTCCGCCAGGTCTGCGGGCTCTCCCCAAACGCCTTTCCCGGTAATGCGCATTGCCCCGAACCCTAAGCGATGCAGCTTGTACTCGCCAAGCTTGAAATATTGGTTTTGCCTGATAGGCCTTTCAAGTTGTAGGGATAACAGTCTATAGCGCCAAGCAATATCCCTCCTGGAACGGGCGGCTTAATGTTCAAACAGCGAAATGTAAAGCCTGAAGTAACGGCTTATGCTTTTCGCCAGCCACCTCTTGTGCCAAGAGGGAGGATGACCTGTGCGTGTTAGGTCAAGCATTGAGTATACCAATTTGTATGGTGTTATAGCGTATTGATCACATACGTCAGGATTGTGAACGAAATCCACATGAAGCCGATCGTCGACACCACAAAGCTCAATGCGGTGAATACCTTCCACTTTTTCTTGGACCAGAAATCCGTATCGAAAGCTGCAATCGTGAAGATGGTGGGATTGGTGAATCCGCCTATTGCCAGGCAGACACAAGCTGCTGTCGGAAGCGGGATTCCCAAGCCGTAAAAGCTTAATCCGAATAACGCCATCAGGGCGTAGTCGATGTGCGCCCGGATCATGGTCTTGTAGTCGATCAGGAATTCATCAACACCCTTGATCGGGAACCATTTGGCAAAAGTCATCAGCCAAGCAGATAAAATTAAAGCGGTGACACAGGCTACGGCTCCTATCAGTAAAGCGATCATTTACTTCTCCTCCAGTGATTTTGTAAATAAATATATACAGATCTGTATATATGCGAATCATATACCAAGATTTGCAATTTGCAAGGGAATAGATTCAGCGCTAGAAGTCTGGAAAGATGTAAGAAGGCTGGGCTTATGAACAAGCCTCTTAAGTCAGGAGCGCAGTGTGGGCTGGCTGGCACGGCATCTGCAATATGGAAACCAGGAATACCATTTCCGTCCCAAGAAGCATAATGACTAAACAGTTATGATTAATATTTAATCAGTTGTAAATTTATTGTTGTCTTGAATGTTGACAAGCTATAATCCGGTTTTCAATTCCATTTTGATGTCATGGCTACCAAAATCATCACTGCCAAGCAGCAGATGCGGGCAGCACAGAGCTTTCCCTTTTTCTCCAGCCTTGCCGTGGTGATACCGGTATTGATCCCTTTCTGGATTGCGGCCTCGATTTTTACCTATGCCTCGATGGCAAACCATCCCTGTACCCGCGTCTGCGACTACCTTGTGCCTGCAGGTTATCGTTTTTATGGCCTGCTCGGCGCCTGGGTGGTACTGCTCAACTTCAGTTCCAACATGGCAGGCTGGGTAGGGGGAGGGTTGAATCTGGCCCTGATCATATGGGCGGTCAGCGTTCTGGTAATAGTCCCGCTGGGAGTACGCGATATCTTGCGCGCGCGCAAGGAGCCATGGCAGGAATATACCGTCGAGACAACAGAATAAAAGGAAACACATGCGAGATTCAGTGATTGATATACGCGGCCTTGACCGCGTGGAGCGCGCCAAGACTCAGACGCGCGCAGAAGCGCCCAAGCGCTGGGCTGTCGATGAGATCGTCGCGCTGTTCGAGTTGCCGTTTTCAGACCTGATGCACCGTGCCCAGTCGGTGCATCGCGAGAATTTCGACCCCAATGGCGTCCAGGTGAGCACGCTGCTGTCGATCAAGACCGGCGGCTGTTCCGAAGATTGCGGCTATTGTCCGCAAGCCGCACGTTACCATACCGATGTGGAAAAGCAGGATTTGATGCAGTTGGACGAAGTGCTGGCTGCTGCGCGGGCCGCCAAGGAAAATGGCGCCAGCCGCTTCTGCATGGGGGCTGCATGGCGCAGCCCCAAGCAGCGCGACCTGGAGCCGGTGCTGGCCATGATCCGCGAAGTGAAGGCGATGGGTTTGGAAACCTGCGCCACGCTGGGGATGCTGAAAGACGGTCAGGCCGAGCAATTGAAGGATGCCGGCCTCGACTATTACAACCATAACCTGGATACTGCGCCGGAATATTACGGCGACGTGATCACGACGCGTACCTACCAGGACCGCCTGGATACGCTGGACCGCGTGCGCGAGCAGGACATCAATGTCTGTTGCGGCGGCATTATCGGCATGGGCGAAACCCGCGCTCAGCGTGCCGGCCTGCTGGCGCAGCTTGCCAATATGGAGCGTCCGCCCGAAAGCGTACCCATCAACTTGTTGACCCAGGTGGAAGGCACGCCGATGTATGGCATGGACGAGCTTGACCCGTTCGAATTCGTGCGCACGATTGCGGCGGCCCGCATCACCATGCCCCAGAGCTTCGTGCGTTTGTCCGCCGGCCGCCAAAGCATGCACGAAGGCATTCAGGCCTTGTGCTTCCTGGCCGGCGCCAACTCGATTTTCTATGGCGAGAAGCTGCTGACCACGGGCAATCCTGAAGCTGAAGCCGACCGCAAGCTGTTCGACAAGCTCGGCATCCATCCGCTTTAAATCACAGATGCCTTCCATGCTGGAATCCCACCCGGCAGAAGCAGCCACCCCATTGCTGGACGCATTGCAAACCGAGCTCGCCGAACGTGCGGACCTGGGTTTGCTGCGCCAGCGCCGCGTGCTTCAAGGCATGCAGGGCGTGCATGTCGAGGTTGACGGTAAGCGTTTGCTCTCGTTCTGCAGCAACGATTACCTGGGTTTGGCTGCCCATCCGTCCCTGATCTCCGCGATGCGCGATTGCGCCGCCACGGCCGGTGCTGGCGCCGGCGCATCCCATCTCGTCACCGGGCACCAACAGGCGCATGAAGCGCTTGAGCATGCATTGCAGGGTTTCATGGGATTGCCCGGCATCCTGCTGTTCACCACCGGCTATATGGCGAACCTGGGTATCATCACATCGCTGTGCGGACGCGAGGATGCCATCTTTGCCGACAAGCTCAACCATGCCTCGCTCAATGATGCCGCATTGCTCTCGCGGGCCGAACTCAAGCGCTACGCTCACAATGACCTGGCAAGCCTCGAGCGGTTGCTGGCGCAAAGCCAGGCCAGGCGCAAGCTGGTGGTGGCCGATGCGGTATTCAGCATGGATGGCGACCTGGCGCCTGTCCCGGAATTGCTCGCCCTATGCGAGCGCTATGATGCCTACCTGATGTTGGACGACGCTCATGGCTTTGGCGTGCTGGGTGCGAATGGCCGCGGCGTGCTGGAGCATTTTGCGCTGGATTCGCCCCGTATCATTTATATGGCAACCCTGGGCAAGGCCGCAGGGGCGGCAGGCGCATTCGTGGCAGGCCCGAAAATCCTCACTGATTACCTGATGCAGACCGCCCGTCCTTATATCTACACCACGGCAAGCCCGGCGCCAGTGGCGGCTGCCGCAATGGCCGGCGTGCAATTGATCGAGCAAGACCATGCGCGCCGTGCCCATCTGCATGCCTTGATCGCGGATTTCAGAACGTCATGCCGATTGCAGCGCTGGCAGCTGATGGCATCCGAAACTGCGATACAGCCCGTGGTCATCGGTAGCAACGAAGAGGTATTGCAGGTAAGCAAGCGCTTGCTTGAATCGGGCATCCTGGTGCCGGCCATCCGTCCTCCGACCGTGCCAAAAGGCACGGCCAGATTGCGGATATCGCTATCCGCCGCGCATACGCATGAGGATGTCCGGCTGCTGCTGGCAACATTGCATACATTGGAGGCTGCATGAGCGGTATTCATGTCGACATCACCGGCAAGGGCCAGCCCTTGGTGCTGATTCACGGCTGGGGGATGCATGGCGGCGTCTGGCAGCCTTTGGTGAAAAAGCTCTCCCAGTCGTTTGAACTGCATATCGTGGACTTGCCCGGCATGGGCTTGAGCCAGGGCGTGATCGCGAGCAATCTCGATGAAATGGTGGCGTCGCTGCTGCCTGTCCTGCCTGTTCGTGCCGATATCGCCGGCTGGTCATTGGGCGGCCTGGTAGCCATGCGGCTGGCCTTGGCCCACCCGGAGCGGGTGCAGCGCCTGGTGCTGGTGGGGAGCACGCCGTGCTTCATCAATACCGGGCCGGGGCATTCCCAGCCCTGGGAATACGGTATGGCAGCCACCGTGTTCCAGAGGTTCGCACAACAAGTAAACGAGGATTATGCCGCCACCCTGATCAAGTTCCTGACTTTGCAATGCATGGGGGCCAGCGACGCGCGTGCCACCATCAAGGAGCTGCGCCGGGCGCTGGCCGAGCGCCCTGTGCCATCGCCGCTGGCGCTCGAAGCCGCGCTTGACGTGCTGTTGCAGAACGACCTTCGTCCCGAGCTAGCCGCCTTGCAGCAACCTGTGCTGCTGGTCCATGGCGACCGCGACAGCCTCGCTCCAGTGCAGGCCGCCCATTGGCTGGCCCGGCATTTGCCGCATGCCAGCATGCGGGTGATCGCCGGTGCAGGCCATGCGCCTTTCCTCTCGCATACGGCGCAATTCATCGACAGCGTGCGTGGCTTTCTCCAATCCCATGCAGAGCCTGTGTGATGCGTGACGAATACCTGATAGACAAAGCCAGGGTGCGTGCGTCGTTCGACCGCGCGGCAGGCAACTATGACGCTGCCGCGATCCTGCAGCGCGAAGTGCGCGAGCGCATGTTGCAACGCCTTGAGCTGGTGAAAATCACGCCCCGCGTCATCCTGGATGCGGGCTGCGGCACCGGTCACGCCAGCGTGGCATTGGGCAAGCGGTATCGCGACAGCCAAGTGATCTCGCTGGATATCGCCATGGGCATGTTGCAGCAGACCCTGGCGCATTATCCCTGGACCAAGCGCCTATTAGGGCAAAAACGTCCTAGTGCGCTGTGCGCCGATATCGAACAGCTCCCGCTTAAGGACGCCAGCCTGGACCTGGTCTGGTCCAATGTGGCGATCCAGTGGTGCAACGACCTCGATAGCGCTTTCACCTGCATGGCGCGCGTGTTGCGCCCCGAAGGCCTGCTCATGTTCAGCACCTTCGGGCCGGATACCTTGAAGGAGCTGCGTGCAGCGTCAGGGGGCGACCATGTCCATGTCAGCCGCTTCATCGACATGCACGATATCGGCGACGCCCTGGTGCGCGCCGGGTTTTCCGACCCCGTGCTCGACGTGGAGCGTTTCGTTCTCACCTATGACGACGTGCTATCCGTCATGCGCGACCTCAAGGCCATCGGGGCGCACAATGCCGCGGCAGGCCGCGCCCGCGGTTTGCTGGGACGCGGCTTCCTCAACCGCTTGACGGAAGCGTACGAACAATTCCGCCATGAAGGCAAACTGCCCGCGACCTATGAAGTGGTCTACGGCCACGCCTGGAAACCCCAGCCCAAACAGCCCGGCGTCGCCACCGTGACCCTGCATCCGAGGAAACCGCGTTGAGCGCCGCACACCGTAAACAAGCCTACTTCGTCACCGGCACCGATACCGGCGTCGGCAAGACCATGGTCAGCAGCATGCTGGTGCGCCAGTTTGCAGCGCGTGGCCTGCGCAGCGTAGGCATGAAACCGGTCGCTTCCGGCTGCGAACGCCAGAATGAGCAATTGATTTCCGAAGACGTCACGCAGCTATTGGCCGCCAGCAATGTCGAGCTATCATTGTCCGACATCAACCCTTATGCCTTCGAGCCCGCCATTGCGCCGCATATCGCGGCCAAACAGGCAGGCGTGCAGATCGACCTGGATCATATCTTGGCCGCGTTCGAGCGCTTGCAGTCCCAGGCGGATGTCGTGATCGTCGAGGGAGCGGGCGGTTTCTATGTGCCGTTGGATGACCAGCACGATATTGCAGACCTGGCTGCCAAGCTTGGCCTGCCCGTGATTCTCGTAGTCGGCATGCGGCTGGGATGCATCAATCATGCATTGCTGACCGCCGAGGCGATCAGGCAACGCGGTCTGACGTTGGCTGGCTGGGTGGCGAATCAGGCAGATCCAAGGATGGCGATGCTAGAGGAAAATCTACAGACGTTGAAGCAAAGAATGCCAGCAACATGTCTGGGATTGGTGCCATGGCAGGAGCAAATCGATATGCCTGGGGGCACTGATATTGTCAGGGCATTGTTGTAATGAGGATGTTGATTTCAATACGCGCTGGTCGCGGTGGACGATAAGCAGCTTGATTGTGTTGTGGATGTCCTATGCCGGTCTGTATAAAGAATGCTGGCAAATAAGCTCCAATACCCCGTCCGGTAATAAATAGCGCGGTGTTCCGCCGTGTGCAAGGCGTTCTCGAATCTTAGTCGCTGAAATATCCAATGCGGTAATTTCCTGTATCCATATCCCATGCTCCGCTTGAATAGGCAATTGTTGTGCGCCCGATAGCACATGCGTCTCGAAAAATGCGTCCAATACCGAGTTGCCTGAAGGCAATACTGCGCCAGGCCGCGTTGCCACGATGACGTGCGCAAACTGCAGCAACTCTTGCCAACGGTGCCAACTGGTGATTCCTGTAAACGCATCCATGCCCATGAGCAGGCAGAGCCTTGCCTTGCCTTGCAGTTCTTCATGCAGGGATCGCAGGGTGTCTATGGTGTAGGAGTAGCCTTCCCGTTCCAGTTCGCGCGTGTCCAGCCTGAATAAGGGGTTGTCGGCAATCGCGAGGGCAACCATTTCCGCGCGTTGCTTGGCCGAGGTCATGGGTTGATCGCGGTGCGGCGGGGTGGCTGAGGGAGTGAAGCGGACTTCCGCCAAATCCAGGGCCTCGGCCAGTTCCTGCGCCATGCGCAGGTGGCCGAAGTGGATGGGGTCGAAGGTGCCGCCCATGATGCCGATAAGCGGTACAGGCTGGGCTGGGGATTTGGCGCCCAGCGTCATGTTGGTGAAGTGCAGGTGCGAGGGCATCAGGCCCTGACTTCTCCATCGCCCAGCACGATGTACTTGAGGCTGGTCAGGCCCTCGAGGCCGACCGGGCCGCGGGCGTGCAGCTTGTCGGTGGAAATGCCGATCTCGGCGCCCAGGCCGTATTCAAAGCCGTCGGCAAAGCGGGTGGACGCGTTGACGATGACGCTGCTGGAATCCACTTCGCGCAGGAATTGGCGCGCACGGGTATAGTTCTCGGTGACGATGGCCTCGGTATGTTGGGAGGAGTATTGGTTGATATGGGCGATGGCCTCCTCCACATCCGCAACCACTTTCACCGAGATGATCGCGGCGAGGTATTCCGTGTAGTAGTCCTCGTCCGTGGCTGGCTTGGCCTGCGGCACCAGCGCGCGGGTTTCGTTGCAGCCGCGGATTTCCACGCCCTTGCTGATCAGCATTGCAGCCAGCGGCGGCAACGCTTCCCGCGCAATGCTGCGTGCTACCAATAGCGATTCCGCGGTATTGCAGGTGCCTAGGCGCTGGGTCTTTGAGTTCTCCAGGATGCGCAATGCCTTGTCGAGGTCGGCGCTTTCGTCTACGTAGACATGGCAATTGCCGTCGAGGTGCTTGATGACGGGGATGCGCGCTTCGTTGGAAATGCGCTCGATCAGGCCCTTGCCGCCGCGCGGCACGATGACGTCGACATAGTCCTTCATGGTAATCAGTTCGCCGACGGCGGCGCGGTCGGTCGTCGCCACGACTTGCACGGCGCTGGCAGGCAGCCCTGCGGCAGCCAGGCCTTCGTGCACGATGGCGGCCAGGGCGCGGTTGCAGTGAATGGCTTCGGAGCCGCCGCGCAGGATGGCGGCATTGCCTGACTTGATGCAGAGGCCGGCGGCATCGACGGTGACATTGGGCCGGGCTTCGTAGATGATGCCGATGACGCCCAATGGCACGCGCATCTTGCCGATCTGGATGCCGGATGGGCGGTACTTGAAATCCGACATTTCGCCGATGGGGTCGGGCAGGCCGGCGATCTGCTCCAAACCTTCCGCCATGGTGGCGATGCCTTTTTCGCTGAGCACCAGGCGATCCAGCATGGCGGGTTCCAGGCCGTTGCGGCGCGCGGCTTCCAGGTCGGCTGCGTTGGCGGCCAGCAATGTGTCGCGCTCGCGGCGGATGGCGATGGCGATGGCGCGCAAGGCCTTGTTCTTGGTTTCGGTGTCGGCACGCGCCATGGCGCGTGAAGCGGCACGCGCTTCGCTACCGAGCTGTTGCATGTAGTGTTTGATGTCTTCCATTCCTGCCTCTATTTCCTGCTGCCAATACGCGCCAGGCCAAAGCACAGGCGCGAGATTTCCAGCCATGGGTCCTGGTTCAACAGGCCTTTGGCGGCCTTGTCGATTTCAGCCAGTTTTTGCAGCGCCGCCTCGAGCTGGCGCATGCTCATCCGGGAAAGCGCCCGTTTTACCAGGTTTTGCCGGTCGCCGTAAATCCGGGCTTGCTGCATGGCGCTGTTGAGATTGCCGCCGCGGCTTTCAGCATATTTTACTTTGACCAGCCCGCGCAACACCCAGGCCAGGGCGCTCATGATGGCAACCGGTTGTGCGCCTTCCTCGCGCAGGCCGTGCAGTATGCGCACCGCATGCTCGCTATCGCCGCCCAGCACGGCATCGCCCAGTTGGAAGGCATCATAGCGCGAAACGTTCAATACCGCTTCCCGCACGCTGCCGCCATCCAGCGTGCCCTCAGGGTACAGCAGCCCGAGTTTCTGGATTTCCTGGTGTGCGGCGAGCAGGTTGCCTTCCACCTGGTGGGCGAGGAACTCCAGTGTTTCCTGGTCGGTATTCTGGCCTTGCCTGGCAAGGCGGGCGGCGATCCATTGCGGTAGCGCCGATGGCGCGACTTCATGCAAGGCGAGCGAGACGCCGTGGTTTTCCAATGCGGCAAACCAGGCGCTGTTCTTGGCGTCGCGCTCAAGCTTGGGCAGGATGACGATGGCCACGGTATCTGGAATGGCTTGTTCCGCCAGCGCGGTCAAGGCCTTGCCGCCGTCCACGCCGGGCTTGCCCGATGGAATGGCAATCTCGAGGATGCGGCGGCTGGCGAACAGAGAGATGGATTGGCCGAAAGCCGCAACCTGCTGCCAATTGAAATTGCGTTCCACGGTGAGCCGGGTGCGTTCATCGTGGCCTGCGGCACGTGCTGCCGCGCGGATGGCATCCAGGCTTTCACGCTGGGCGAGCGGCTCATCGCCCATGAGGACATAAAGCGGCGCCAGGCCCTGGGCCAGGTGCCGCTCCAGCTCCTGCGGTTTGAGCCTCATTCCACGGTTTCGTCCAGGGAGCGTAAGTCGGGCGCGCGCGGTTTGTCCTTGGCTGGCCTGACCACCATGAGGCGGCGCAGCAGTTCACGCACGGCGTCGTCCTTCATATCGTTGTAGAGGCGCTCCTGTTCGAGTTGCTTCGCCAGCAATTGTGAGTCATCGTATGTGATTTCACGTCTTCCCTGGATCGTTTGTACCTCGCCCCATGTCTCGCTGGATGGGTCACGCACGCGGAAATTCACGGTATAGAACAGTTCGAATTCACGCACCAAGCCGCGGCCGCTCAAGGACAGGATGCGTTGTTCCTGTGCTTCGCTCATGATTTCAAGCAACAGGTCGGCCTGGTCTGCCGAACTGACGATCTTGACGCCGTTCACAGCCAGCGAGCGCTTGAACGGCTTGGATATGGAGATGGTCGGGCCCTGGATGAACAATGAATGGAACTTGAGGTCGGCCACGCCGCGCATCTTGAAGCCGCAGGCCGTGAGGGCCAATAGCATGGCAAGCAGAATCCAGCGGGCGGCGCGCATATACATGGTTTATCCTACGACGATGTTGACGAGTTTGTTGGGCACGACGATGATCTTGCGCACGCTGCCTTCGGCCAGGTACTTCTGGATGCTTTCCTGCTGCACCGCCAGGGCCTCGATCGCGGCTTTGTCCAGCGTGCGGGCGACGGTCATACTGCCGCGCAGCTTGCCGTTGACCTGCAGCATCAGCTCGATCTCATCCTGCACCATGGCGGCCTTGTTGGCAACTGGCCAGCGGGTGTCGAGCAATTGCGTGCCTGGGCGTAGCTCCTGCCAGAGCGCATGGCTGATATGCGGCACGATGGGCGAGAGCAGCAGGACGACGTTTTCCAGCGCTTCCTGGCGGATCGCGCGCGTCGTGGTGTCACTGCCTTCGAGCTTCGCATAGGCGTTCATGAGCTCCATCACTGCGGCAATCGCGGTATTGAACGCATGGCGGCGGCCGTAGTCGTCGCTGACCTTGTCGATGGTCTGATGCAATTGGCGGCGGAAGGCCTTGAGCTCGGTCGAAAGCTCTCCCGTGGTAAATGCTGCCACGATGCCGGATTCGACGTGGTTGGCCACGGCAGTCCATACGCGCTTGAGGAAGCGGTGAGCGCCTTCCACGCCGGCGTCGGACCATTCCAGGCTTTGCTCGGGCGGTGCCGCGAACATCATGAACAGGCGGGCGGTGTCCGCGCCGTAATTGTCGATGAGCTCCTGCGGATCGACCGTATTGCCCTTGGACTTGGACATCTTGCTGCCGTCCTTCAACACCATGCCCTGGGTGAGCAGCTTGGTGAAAGGTTCGTCATGCCGGATCAGGCCGACATCGCGCATGAGTTTGTTGAAGAAGCGCGCATATAGCAAATGCAGGATGGCGTGCTCGATGCCGCCGATATATTGGTCCACCGGCAGCCAGTAGTTGGCGCGCTCGTCCACCATGCTGCTGTTGGCATCGAAACTGGCGTAGCGTGCGAAATACCAGGACGACTCGACGAAGGTGTCCATGGTGTCGGTCTCGCGCGTGGCCTTTTCGCCGCAGCTTGGGCAGGTGGTTTCGTAAAAGGCCGGGTCTTTCTTGATCGGCGAGCCCACGCCGTCCATGACTACGTCTTCCGGCAGCACGACGGGCAATTGCTCAGCAGGCACCGGCACTTCGCCGCAACTCGGGCAATGCACGATGGGGATGGGGCAGCCCCAGTAGCGCTGGCGCGAGATGCCCCAGTCGCGCAGGCGGTATTGCGTGCGCTTCTTGCCCAGATCCTTGGCGGCCAATGCCGTGGCGATCGCGTCGCTGGCCTGGTCGAAATCCAGCCCGTTGAAATCGCCCGAGTCGAACAGGATGCCATGCTCGGTATAGGCAGCCTGCAAGGGCAATTCCAGTTCGCCGTGCGCAGGCTTGATGACGGCCTTGATCGGCAGCTTGTACTTGCCGGCGAACTCGAAATCGCGTTCGTCGTGCGCGGGCACGGCCATGACGGCGCCCTCGCCGTAGCTGATCAATACGTAGTTAGCGACCCAGACCGGCAATTTCTCGCCAGTGATGGGGTGCTGCACGAACAGGCCGGAATCCATGCCTTTTTTCTCGGCTGTGGCAAGGTCGGCTTCCGCGACGCTGCCGCGCTTGCATTCGTCGATGAAGTCTTGCAGCGCCGGGTTGTCCTTGGCCGCTTGCGTTGCCAACGCATGTTCGGCGGCAATCGCCACATAGGTGGCGCCCATGAGCGTATCCGGGCGGGTGGTGTAGACCTTGAGCGTGTCGTTGCCGTTGGCTAGCGGAAATTCCACTTCGCAGCCGTAGCTCTTGCCGATCCAGTTGCGCTGCATGGTCTTGACCTGCTCGGGCCAGCCTTCTAGCTGGTCGAGGTCGGCCAGCAGCTCTTCCGCATAGGCGGTGATCTTCATGAAGTATTGCGGGATGTCGCGCTTCTCGACCAGCGCGCCGGAGCGCCAGCCGCGCCCGTCGATCACTTGCTCGTTGGCAAGTACGGTCTGGTCGACAGGATCCCAGTTGACGGTGGCGGTCTTTTTATAGATCAGGCCCTTTTTGTAGAGCTCGGTGAACAGCCACTGTTCCCAACGGTAGTAGTCCGGCTTGCAGGTGGCGATTTCGCGTTGCCAGTCCACGGCCAGGCCCAGGCTCTTGAGCTGGCCCTTCATGTGTTCGATGTTGCTGTAGGTCCAGCCCGCGGGCGCGACGTTGTTCTTGATCGCGGCATTCTCGGCGGGCAGGCCGAAAGCGTCCCACCCCATCGGTTGCATGACGTTGTAGCCGCGCATGCGGTGGAAACGGCTCAGCACATCGCCGATGGTGTAGTTGCGCACGTGCCCCATATGCAGCTTGCCGGACGGGTAGGGGAACATGGACAGGCAGTAATACTTTGGCTTGTCCGATTGTTCGGTGGCGGTGAATGTGGCGTTGGATTCCCAATACTGTTGTGCTTGTTGCTCGATGTCACGGAATGGATACTGCTGCTGCATGATGGCTGGGCGTCTGGATTAAGAATTCGGAAAGCAAAATTATACCTGAAGCCGCGTCCTTTTCCTGAAGTTAGGCATTCAATGATGCTGTTTGCCGCATGGATGGCTTCTTGTGCCGATACGCATGGTGGACGTTGTCTTTCAATGCCGGTAAGTGAATCAGGTATCAATTGGGAATTTTATTATTCCTTGTTTATTGAGGCAGTTAACGACTTGGTCAAGGTAATGCTTTAAAGAATTACACCTTCCGAGCCGTAGGAAGGTGTATCAATCCTTGTAAAGGGTATAGAGAGTATGCGGAACAGTCGTTCAGCAGGTTGCGCATGAAGAATGAATGAAGGGGGCGGTAATATGAAGTTTTCAGATCTCAGGATCGGGACACGCCTGGGCGCCGGGTTTGCCGCGATCTTGCTGTTGATGGTGATCATGGTGGCCTTTGGCCTGGCCCAGCTTGGAAGTGTCGGGGAGACTGCCAAGCGGGTGGTGGAGACAGAGCTCAAGAAGGAAAGGCTCACGGCTGAGTGGGTTGCGAATGCCACCCAGAACGGATTGCGAACACTGGCTGCGATCAAAACCCCGGATTCGGCAATGTATGAAATGTATTCGAAGCAGATCGCTGAAGTTGCCGAGGCCAATGATGGTTTAAGGCAACAGCTTGAAGCGTTGCTGGTCAAGCCTGAAGGCAAGGCCAGGTTCGTCGATGCCAAGGATAAGGCCGCTGCCTATGGAGCGATTCGGGATCGGTTGCTGCAGTTGAGGAAGGAGGGATCTGAGGCATCGCTTATTGATAAGGAGGTGCAGGAGCTGTTCTTGCCGGCGCGCAGGGCTTATTTTGACAGTATGAACGATTTGCTTCAGTTCGAGCGGCAGGTAATCGATGAGGCCGGTACAGATATCCAGCAGGTGAAAAACTCCAGCAGCATATTATTGCTGGTAATCGGCGTGATTGCCGTGGTGCTAGGGGCCTTTTTTGCATGGAGGCTATCGCTTGGTATTACCCAGCCGCTTGCCAAGGCTGTGCAACTGGCTGAAACGGTGGCGGCAGGAGACTTGACCAGCACGCTAGTCGTCGATTCAAAGGATGAAATAGGGCAGCTGTTGAATGCGCTTAAATCCATGAACGATAACCTGGCCAAGATTGTCGGCGAAGTGCGGGGCGGAACGGAGACGATTGCGACCGCTTCCTCGCAAATCGCATCGGGCAACCTGGATTTGTCATCACGTACCGAGGAGCAGGCGAGTTCATTGGAGGAGACTGCCTCCGCCATGGAGGAGTTGACCTCCACCGTGAAGCAGAATGCGGACAATGCACGGCAGGCCAACCAATTGGCGGCTTCTGCCTCGGGGATTGCCGTGCAGGGTGGCGATGTCGTAGCACAGGTGATTGCGACCATGCAGTCCATCAGCGAATCTTCCAAGCGTATTGCGGACATCATCGGCGTGATCGATGGCATTGCTTTTCAGACCAATATCCTGGCCTTGAATGCAGCGGTGGAGGCAGCGCGTGCAGGTGAGCAGGGACGGGGGTTCGCCGTGGTGGCGAGCGAAGTGCGCAGCCTGGCACAACGCTCGGCCAATGCGGCCAAGGAGATCAAGGAGTTGATTACCGACTCGGTGGAAAGCGTCGATGCCGGCAGCCGGCTGGTGGAGCAGGCGGGCGCGACGATGAGGGACGTGGTGCAGAGCGTGCAGCGCGTGACTGATATCGTCAGTGAGATCAGCGCGGCCAGCCATGAGCAGAGCACGGGGATTGAGCAGGTGAACCAGGCTATCGGCCAGATGGATGAAGTCACCCAGCAGAATGCGGCCCTGGTCGAGGAGGCGGCAGCAGCTTCGCAGTCATTGCAGGACCAGGCAGCGAGTCTTGCCGAAGTTGTTGGCGTATTCAAGGTGAGCGGCGTGCAAGCCAGGGCGGTAGCTGCGCGTAGTGCCAGCAAGCCCAAGCCAGTGGCTGCAGCCCAAGCCAGGGTAGCGACGGCTCCCAAGCCTGTTGCGAGAGCCAAGGCATTGATCCCTGTGATGCCTGCGGCGGCAGGTATTGCAGATGAGTGGGCGGAATTCTAGCAGGCGCAAACGATAAAAAAGCCGAACAATAAATGTTCGGCTTTTTTATCGCTGCAACCAGGATATCGGAAGCGGTTGCCTGGTTTGGTTACTTACCCAGTGCCTGCAGGACTTGTTCACGAATTTTGCCGACCTCGCCCAAGCCTGAAATGCGCACATATTTCGGGGCATTGGCCGTGCCGTCCGCGGCCCAGCTGGAATAGTAGTCCACCAGGGGCTTGGTCTGGCTGTGGTAAACCTCCAGGCGCTTGGCGACGGTTTCTTCCTTGTCGTCGTCGCGTTGAACCAGGTCTTCGCCCGTGACGTCGTCCTTGCCGGGGACTTTGGGCGAATTGAAGACTACATGGTAGGTCCGGCCCGATGGCAGGTGGGTTCGGCGCCCACTCATGCGCTTGATGATTTCTTCATCGGGCACGTCAATTTCAACCACGTAGTCGATGTCGACCCCAGCCTGCTTCATGGCCTCGGCCTGGGGAATGGTGCGGGGGAAACCGTCGAACAGGAAGCCTTGCTGGCAGTCGGCATCCTTGATGCGCTCCTTGACGAGGCCGATGATGACGTCATCAGGAACCAGGCCGCCGGAATCCATATAACGCTTGGCTTCCAGGCCAAGCTGGGTGCCCGCCTTCACCGCGGCGCGCAGCATGTCGCCGGTGGAGATTTGCGGGATGTCGAATGCTTCCTTGATGAAGGTGGCCTGGGTGCCCTTGCCCGCACCAGGTGCGCCTAATAGTATGACTCTCATGTGGTCTCCTCTTTTCAATCCGGCATTATATCAGCCGTCTTTCATGCCGCCAGATGGTTGGCGATGGCAACGAATTCGGCCGGTGAAATATTTTCCGCCCGCAATTGCGGATCAATCCCGAGCGCTGCAAAACCGGCATCGTCGAGCAGGCCCTTGAGCGTGTTGCGCAACGTTTTGCGGCGCTGGGAAAATGCAGCAGTGACGACCTTGGCGAAGAGGGCTTCGTCCCTGGCCGGGTAAGGCAGGGCGGCATAGGGCGTCGCGCGTACGAATGCGGATTCCACCTTGGGCGCCGGGTCGAAGGCCTCGGGCGGCACGGTGAGCAGGTATTCCATCTGCAGCCGGTACTGCAGCATCACGGAAAGCCGGCCATATGCTGCGCTGGAAGGGGCCGCCACCATACGCTCCACGACCTCTTTCTGCAACATGAAATGCATGTCGATGATGTGCGGCACATTGTCGAGCAGGTGGAACAGGATTGGGGTGGAAATGTTGTAGGGCAGGTTGCCTACGACACGAAGCCGGTCATTGATGCTGCCGAAGTCGAACTTGAGCGCGTCGCTGGCATGGATAGTGAGCTTGCCCTGCGGGTAATGGCCTTGCATCCACTCGATGATGTCGCGGTCGATTTCCACCACGTGCAGGTGCGGCAGGCGTTGCAGCAATGGCTGCGTCATGGCGCCCAGGCCCGGGCCGATCTCCACCATGCAGTCTCCCGCCTGCGGGGAAATGGCTTCGATCAGGCTGTTGATAATGGCGCGGTCGGTGAGGAAATTCTGGCCGAAGCGTTTTTTTGCGACGTGCTTCATAGTGGTTGTGTACGGTTTTCAGCCAATGTGATGGCGAGTTGGATGGCGCTGAGCAAGCTGCCGATCTCGATATTGCCCTTGCCTGCGAGGTCTAGCGCCGTGCCATGGTCGACCGAGGTGCGGATCATCGGCAACCCCAGCGTGACATTGACGCCTGCGCCGAAGCTGGCATGCTTGAGCACGGGCAGGCCTTGGTCGTGGTACATCGCGAGCACGCAGTCGCCTTGCGCCAGATTGTGTTGGGTGAATAAAGTATCGGCAGGCAAGGGGCCTTTCAATTGCATGCCCTCCTGCCGCAGCTTTTCCAGCACCGGGCCGATGGTGGTGATTTCCTCCGTCCCCAAGTGGCCGCCTTCTCCCGCATGGGGATTCAGGCCTGTGACCAGGATGCGCGGGTTTGCGATGCCGAATTTGCGAACCAGGTCATGATGCAGGATGCGGATCGTGGTTTCCAGGCTTTCTTGCGTAATGGCCCGGCTGACTTCGGCCAGCGGCAGGTGCGTGGTAGCCAGCGCAACGCGCAGTCCGCCGCCGACCAGCATCATGACGACTTGCGGCGTATGAGTGCGCTCGGCCAGGAACTCCGTATGGCCGGTAAAGGCAATGCCCGCATCATTGATGACGCCCTTGTGCACGGGGGCGGTGACCATGGCGTCGAATTCGCCTTGCATGCAACCGTCAATCGCGCGTTCCAGCGTATGCAGGACATAGGCGCCATTGCTTGGATCGAGCCGCCCGGCTGCAACGGGCGTTGTACAGGACTGGTGCAATACGGTGAGTTGGGATTGTCCGTGATGCGGCGCCCAATGGGCCGGGTCATAGGTATGCAGGTGCAGCGGCAGATTCAATGCGCCGGCACGCGATGCCAGCACGTCGCGGTCGGCAATCACGGCAAGGCGGCACGGCAGGGGTCGGGCTGCCAGCATGACGCACAAGTCAATCCCGATCCCGGCGGGCTCGCCAGCGGTGACGGCAATGCGGGGCAGTGTCTCCAAGATTCCAGCCTAGTATTTGTCTTCCAGGCGGTATTCCACATAGGCACGGTCGCGCAATTCGCCGAGCCAGTCCTGGAAAGCGTCGTCGGCCTTGCGGGCGCGGATTTCCTGTCGCGCCTTGAGCCGTGCGGATTCCTGCGTCATATCCTGTTTGCGCCGCTCGAGCACTTGCAGGATGTGCCAGCCGAACGGGGTGCGCACCGGGGCGCTGATCTGGTTGATTTCCAGTGCGTTCATGGCTTGCTCGAACGGAGGAACGGTGTCGCCCGGGTTGGTCCAGCCAAGGTCGCCACCATTGTTGGCGGAAGCGTCTTCCGAATACTGGCGCGCCAGTTCGGCAAAGTCGGCGCCATGATCCAGGCGCTCCTTGATGGAGTTGATTTTCTGCTCCGCCTCCAGCTCTGACACCACTTCGCTGAGTTTGATGAGGATATGGCGCACATGGGTCTGGTCCACCACGAGCGGGGAACTGCCGCCTCGGCGGTTGAGCAGCTTGAGGATGTGGTAGCCATTGGGGCTGCGCAGCACAGGAGACAGCTGGCCAGGCTGCAGGGCTTGCAAAGCGTCTGCGAACAATGAAGGCAGCTGGGACGAGGTCTTCCAGCCAAGCATCCCGCCTTCCAGCGCATTGGGCGCGTCGGAGTATCCTGCGGACACCTGGCCAAAGTCCGCGCCGTCCTGCAGCTCCTTCAAGGCGGTTTCGGCCTTGGCCTTGAGTTTCTGCAATTCTTCGGGCGTGCCTTCCTCGGGTGCGCGGACCAGGATATGAGCAACCTCGAACTCGTCCTGTATATCGGTGCGCGAGGATTGGGTGGTCAGGAAGTTGTCGATTTCCGACTCCGTGACGTTTACGCGGTTGTCGACTTCGCGCTCACGCAGGCGGGCGAGGATGATTTCGTTGCGGATATCTTCCCTGAATTTGCGGTAGGGAATGCCTTCGGACTCCAGCGCCTTGCGGAACTCACCGGTGCTGAGCTTGTTCTGTTCCGCAATGCGCTCTATGGTCTTGTCGAGTTGCGCATCGTCCACGCGCAAACCGGTCTGCGCTGCATATTGCAGTTGCAGCCTGTCATTAATGAGGCGCTCCAGGATCTGTTTTTGCAACACTTCCCGCGGGGGAAGCTGAGTGCCTTGTTTTTCCAGTTGCGCGGTGACGGTCTGGATACGGTCGGCCAGTTCCTTTTCCGTGATCACGCCTTGGTCGACGATGGCGACAATGCGGTCCATCTTGGCGATCTCTGCCGCCATGACGGGGATGCTGAAGAGAAAAAATAGAGCGATCAGGCCATGCCTGGCGATAGTCTTGAAAACGTGATTGTGCATAAGATAATTACTGGTAGGAGTCCGGGATCAGGCTGGAGCTAGTATAGCCGGGAATGGCGCGGTTAAGAAGTTTGAGCGGGTTCTGGCCGATGGACGCCAGGCCGCCCAGCTCGAGCTGGAAATAAAGTGCATAGTTGGCATCTGCCGTCGCGGTGGACACGCGCTGCATGACGGTCCTGGCCTGCCAACAGCCGGCGTCGTATTCCAGGCCGGCAATGCCTTCGATCGGCTGGTTCTCGCGCAAGGAATAGTTCCAGCGCCCGAGTCCGTACCAGCCCTTGCCCAGCGGCCACTGGCCGGAAAGGTTGATCTGCTCGAGACGGTCTTCGGTATAGCGGTAGCCGATATTGAGCGTCTTGCCGGGTTCCGGGTTGTAGCGCGCGCTGATGTTGTTGCGCACGTAAACGCTGCGGTCCGTGTTGTACTGGCCGAAGATGTCGATGTTCCAGTTGTTGAGCAGGCGGGCGGTAATCTCGCCGATGATGTCGGAAGTGTCGCCGGAGCGCGGGTTGACGCCGGGCAGGTACACCTTTTCGTCGGCAAAGTAATAACGCTGGCCCAATGAGACGGCTAGGCGCTGTTCCCCTGTCTTCTTGCTGATCATGCGACTGGTGAATGCCAGGGTCAGCTGGTTGGCGTTATTGATGCGATCCTGGCCGGTGAACTGGTTCTCCAGGAACAAGGAGCCCATGTTCAAGTCCGAGATGCTGGAATCATAAACGGGTATCAGCGACTGGTCGCGATACGGCACGTAGACATAGTACAGGCGCGGTTCCAGGGTCTGCGTGTAGCGGTTCTTGACAATGCGTACGTCGCGGTCGAAGTAGAGGCCGCTGTCTATGCTGAATATCGGCAAAGTGCGGCTTTGCGATTGATACGCACTGTCCATAGTGAGATTGCCGTTGCTGTCGTAGAGCTTGAAATCGCCATTGTCCACTTGGTACTGGGTGTAATGCAGCCCCAGCTTGGGGGTGATATATCCGTAGGGACGCGCCATGGGCAGGCTGATGCTGGGATAGGCCACTAGGCGTTTACCTGTCACTAGCGTGTCCAATGCACCGCCGCTCAATGTGGCCCGTGTGCTGATGGCATCATTGTCACGGTCAAAATTCGCCCATTGCGTGAACAGCTTGACATCGAACGGCCCCCATTCGTTGTCGCCAGTCAGCGTGAGTTGCGGCAGGCGTTGCAGCGGATAGTTGAGCCCGTCCAATGTCTGGTACTTCTGCACCAAGGCGTTGAAGGTCCAGTTTTTATCGGCATAATTCACGTAAGCCTGTTGCGGCAGGTTCACCCGGCTGGTGGTGACGATGCGGGTGGACATTTCGGAGAAGTATTTGTCATCCGATACTTTTTCCAGGTTGTAGGCCGCCGTCCAGCCATTGTGGAAGTTGTGCAGGTGGGCGAACTTGGCATAGTAGCGGTTTTCGCCGGTACTGGTGTCGCTGGGTAAATACTCGATATTGGCTGTGCCCTGGTAGTTCTCGTTCAGGTAGCGGAACTCGCCCTGGTATTGCATGCCGCGCTTACTGAGGAAGCGGGTGCCTATCGTGGCGTCCATGTCGGGCGCAATATTCCAGTAGAACGGCACCAGGAATTCGAAACCGCTACGGCTGGTGGTGCCCCAGGTGGGAGCCAGAAAGCCGGATTTCCGCTGGTTCAGGAAGGAAAAATTGATCCAGGGCGTCCACAGGATAGGTACGCCCTGGAATTCCACGCGCGCATTGCGCGCCGTGCCGGTTTTCGTGTAGTCGTCAAGTTCCAGTTCCTTGGCGCGGATATACCAGTCGTCCACGTTTGCTTCGCAGGTGGTATAGCGTGCATCCTTCAGACGCTTGCGGTCGGGGCCCTCGAATACCACGCCGGAGGCATCGCCACGAGATGCGCCTTGTTTACGGCTCAACCCGGGAGCGTAACCGCTCTCCTCAATGTTCTGCTGTGTCAGAGGCGTGGTGTTGTTGGAGTTGTAGGTAATGTTGTCGTTATCTTGGCGCCTATTGCCGGAAGTGCCGAATTGCGGCATGTTGGCGAACTGCGAATCGAGCTCGAAGGCCGGGCTTTTCATTTCGCCGGTGCTTTCTGCCGGATTCATGCGCAACTCAGGCCCCTTGATGCGCCCTCCCTTGGTCTCCAGGCGGACATTGCCGATCACATGCAGCTCTTCATTCTGCACGTCGTATTCTATGGTATCGCCGTGCACTTCCTGTTGCCCGGTGGCTAATGAGGCATTGCCAATCGATTTGAGCTTGCGGTCCAGGTAGACCTCCACTTTGTCGCCTTCAATGATAATGGCGTCCGGATCGGGCAGGGTATCGGAGGGTGTGCTGCTGGCTTCTGTATCCGGGCTGTCTTCGGCATAAGCGTGGCCAAGTCCCAGGCAAACAAGCGCGACAAGAAAAGTGATGGGGCGAATTTTCACAATGATTCAGTGGTGGCGAGGCTTTAAGTAAGCGCGTGTTTGTTTTATGGATGATAAAATCGCATAATTTGCTGTTTTAGGCAATCCATAAATCGCTTGCGACATTGCTTTGTGGTTGAATTAAAAGGAAGTTTAAATTTTCCGGCATATTGTAAATATGCCCGGCGTCATTTTGCGCGATCTTTATAATGATCGCATTACTTTTGGGATGAATCGTTCGTGTCGCGCCTTGATCAATTGAATGAATGGCTCAACCAGGCACTGCAGGGGAAACCGTATCACCTGACTACGGCCTCTGCCGACGCCAGTTTCCGGCGTTATTTCCGTGTCCACCTTGCCGACGGCGACACTCTGGTTGCCATGGATGCGCCTCCGCCGCAGGAGGATTGCCGGCCGTTCGTGAAGGTGGCGGCCTTGTTCGAGCAGGCCGGGCTCAATGTGCCCAAGGTGCTGGCGCAGGATGTGGAGAACGGCTTCCTGCTGTTGACCGACCTGGGCACCCAGACATTCCTCGATGTGCTCAACGAGGATAATGCGGATGCCTTGTTCCGCGATGCGATTGACGCCCTGGTGACATGGCAACTGGCCAGCAAGCCTGGCGTGCTGCCTGAATACGATGAAGCCTTGCTGCGGCGCGATCTGGGCCTGTTCCCGGACTGGTATGTGGCACGGCACCTGAATATCGAATTGAGCGAATCGCAGCGCGGCACGCTGGAAAACGCCTTCAGCACCATCGTGCGCTACAACCTGGCCCAGCCATCGGTTTACGTGCATCGCGACTATATGCCGCGCAACCTGATGATCAGCAGCCCTTCGCCGGGCATTCTCGATTTCCAGGACGCGGTATATGGCCCGATCAGCTACGACGTGGCCTCGCTTTTCAAGGACGCCTTCATCAGCTGGGAAGAAGAGCGCGTATTGGATGGCGCAATCCGCTATTGGGAAAAGGCGCGCAAGGCCGGTTTGCCGGTGCGGCCGGACTTCGGCGACTTCTACCGCGATTTCGAGTGGATGGGCTTGCAGCGCCACCTCAAGGTGCTGGGGATATTCGCGCGTATCAATTATCGCGACGGAAAGCCCAAGTATCTTGCCGATACGCCGCGCTTCATGAACTATGTGCGTCAAGTCTGTGTCCGTTATGGTGAGCTCAAGCCTTTATTGCGCCTGCTGGACGAACTGGAAAAGCGCGAATCCCAATTCGGCTATACCTTCTGATGGAGACCATACCGTCTTGAAAGCCATGATTCTTGCCGCAGGCCGTGGCGAACGCATGCGGCCGCTGACCGACACGACGCCCAAACCCCTGCTGCAGGTCGGAGGCAAGCCGCTCATTGTCTGGCACCTGGAGCGCTTGGCAGAGGCGGGTTTCAAGGATGTCGTCATCAACCATGCGCACCTGGGGCAGCAAATAGAAAGCGCTTTGGGGGATGGGACGCATTGGGGCTTGTCCATTTCTTACTCTCCCGAGCAGGTCGCGCTGGAAACGGCAGGCGGCATTGCCAACGCGCTGCCCTTGCTCGGGGACGAACCGTTTCTCGTGGTCAACGGCGACGTGTTCTGCGATATTGATTTCGCGCAGTTGCGCGATGGTTTGCGTCCCGGCCATCTGGCGTACCTCGCCCTGGTGGACAATCCGCCGCAGCATGCAAATGGCGATTTTGCGCTGGACGACGGCAAACTGCTGGTGGACGGCCGCAACCGGCTGACTTTCTCTGGCGTGGCCGTTTATGACCCTGCCTTGTTCAAGGGCGTAGTGCGGGGCGATGTCGCCAAATTGGCGCCCTTGCTGAAGGAAGCCATCATGCGAGACCAGGCTGCAGCTTTCCACCATCAGGGTGTCTGGCACGACATCGGCACGCCGGAGCGGCTGCAAAGCTTAGACCAGCAGCTGCGCCAGCAGGCATGAACGCCATCATCATTAATCACGAGCCTTATGGAGCGTACTTGTCATCGTGCCAGTTGAAACAGTGAAAATCGAAGAATTCAAGGCGCGCAGGCAGGCGCTGATGCAGAAGATGGTTCATGGCGTGGCGGTTATTCCCACTGCAGCCGAGGCGGTTCGTAACCGCGATAGCCATTATCCCTACCGCTTCGACAGTTATTTCTATTACCTGACCGGGTTTGAAGAACCTGAATCCGTCGTATTGCTCGTTGCCGGTGAAGCTCCCAAAAGCATCCTGTTCTGCCGCGACAAGGACATCGAGCGTGAAATCTGGGATGGATTCCGTCACGGCCCTTCAGGCGCGCGCGAGGTCTTCGGGTTCGACGAGGCATACAGCATCAGCGAGCTCGACCAGCGCGTGGGCGAATATCTTGCCAACCAGCCGCAGCTGTTTTTTGCGTTTGGCGCCGACCCGGCCTGGGACCAGAGGCTCGGCGGCTGGCTGAAGCACCTTGCCAGCCAGGCGCGCAGCGGCATTGCCGCTCCTGCTGCGATTGTCGATGTGCGCCGCCTGCTGGACGACATGCGCTTGATCAAGTCCCCTTATGAGCTGGAACTGATGCGCAAGGCCGCAAAAATCACGGTGGATGCGCATAAGCGCGCCATGCAGGAGGCTAGGCCGGGCATGATGGAGTACGAAGTCGAGGCGGAGATACTCCATGAATTCTACCGGCATGGCAGCCGCGCGCCTGCCTACACTTCCATCGTGGCCGGCGGCGGCAATGCCTGCGTGCTGCATTACGTCACCAACCAGAACAGGCTCAACGATGGCGACCTGCTGTTGATCGATGCCGGATGCGAATTGGAGGGGTATGCCGCCGACATTACGCGCACCTTTCCCGTGAACGGCAAGTTCAGCGCCGTGCAAAAGGATGTTTATGAGCTGGTGCTGGCCGCCCAGGAGGCGGCGATTGCGCAAGTCAGGCCCGGCCGGCACTGGAATGCGCCGCATGAGGCCGCACTGAATGTATTGGTGCAGGGCCTGATCGATTTCGGTTTGTGCCAGGGATCATTGGACGGCGTGCTGGAGTCGGGCGATTACCGGCGCTTCTATATGCACCGCACGGGCCATTGGCTCGGTCTGGACGTGCATGATGCGGGAGAGTACAAGCAGGCGGACGGCGCCTGGCGCCCATTGCAGCCAGGCATGGCGCTGACGGTGGAGCCGGGCTGCTACATCCGGCCGGCGGAGAACGTGCCGGAGCATTTCTGGAATATCGGCATCCGCATTGAGGACAATGCCATTGTCACAGCAGACGGGCATGAGATCACCACGGCAGCTGCGCCGAAAACGGTGCAGGAAATCGAAGACTGGATGGCGGCATCATGAGCATGGCGGCGGAACACGACCTGTTGATCGTGGGGGGCGGTCCGGTCGGGGCCACCCTGGCTCTGGCCCTGCAATGCAAGGGCATCGATGCGACCGTGCTAGAGGCGCGCGCCTGCGGGGCCGCACACCATGACCAGCGCGCCTTGGCATTATCCTACGGCAGCATCCTGATTCTTGAACGCCTTGGCTTGTGGGCCGGGCTCAAGCCCAAGGCGACGGCCATCGATACCATTCATGTGTCACAACGCGGCAGCCTTGGGCGCAGCCTGCTCAAGGCCGAGGATCACGGCCAGCCAGCGCTGGGCTACGTGCTTTCTTACGGAGACCTTTCTGCCGCATTGGATGGGGCAATCCAGCAGTTTCCCGGCATCCAGGTGCACTACGAGGCAGAGGCGCTTGCCATCCGGCCGAACCGTGAAGCGGCGCAGGTTGAATACCGATACCAGGCGCAAACATATTCCAGTAAAAGCAGGATGGCGGTGCTGGCGGATGGCGGACGCAGTTTGGCGGACATTCCCGGCCTGGAGCGTGAAACCAAGCATTACGGGCATGATGCGCTGGTGAGCAAGGTCTCGTGCGAGCTGCCTCATGACAACATTGCCTACGAGCGCTTCACGCCGGCCGGGCCGGTGGCATTGCTGCCGAATGGCGACCGGGATTTCTCCCTGGTCTGGACTGGCAAGGCGGAGGAAGTGCAAGCGCTCCTGGCGCTGGATGACGTTGCCTTTCTGGAAGCCTTGCATACCCATTTCGGCGACCGGGTCGGGCGCTTCCTCACGGTGGGCAAACGTCTCAGCTTCCCGCTCAAGCTGTCCTACCTCAAGCCCGTCACGGCGCCGCATCTTGCGGTGATCGGCAATGCGGCCCAGACCATGCACCCGGTCGCCGGGCAGGGGTTCAACGTCGGCATGCGGGATGCCTGGGAGCTGGCGCAATTGCTGGCCCAAACGCCGCTTGACGAATGGGGCATGGACGGGATGATGCAGGCCTACCAGGCGAGCCGCAAGGCGGATACCCGCGGCGGTTTGCTGTTCACCGATTTTCTCGTCAACGTGTTCTCCAACGATATCGTCGGCTTACGCAAGATCCGCTCTCTGGGATTGGGCCTGCTGGACATGGTGCCGTTGGCCAAGCAGCACCTGGTCAGCAAGATGAGCTTCGGGCCCAAGGGGTAGCATGGCAAACAGCGTTAACATGGAAAAAATGCTGGCATGGCAAATTTGAAACATGAGTTTGACATCATGGTGCTGGGCGCCGGCCTGGTCGGCGTCGCGGCGGCGGTAGCGCTCAAGCTGCAAGGGCATCGCGTGGCCCTGCTTGAGCGGGGCAAGGCCGGAGCCGAGCCGGCCGGGACTGAGTTGGCCGAGTGGGACAGCCGGATTTATGCCGTGAGTCCGGGCAATGTCGCCTGGCTGGAGCAATTGGGCGTTTGGCAACTGCTGGACGCCGGCCGCTTTTGTGCGGTGGACAGCATGCAGATATGGAGCGACGACGGCGCTGCGCTGGAACTGGACGCCTATGCCGCCGGCCTGGCGAACCTGAGCGTGATTGTCGAGGGCAACCGCCTGCAGCAGGCCTTGCTTGCCAAGCTTGGCAGCCTGGAAGTGCCGTTGATCGACGAGGCCGGCATCGAACAGGTTGCCTGGAATACGGATTATGTCGCGCTGCATGCAGCCAACGGCGAAACCTATACTGCCGCGTTGCTGGTCGGGGCCGACGGGGCTTCTTCCTGGCTGCGCGGACAGGCTGATATTACGGTGAAGCGGCATGATTATGCCCAGATGGGCGTCGTGGCCAATTTTGCATGCGAGCGTCCGCACCAGTCGCAAGCTTGCCAATGGTTCCGCGGCAACGATGTGCTCGCCTGGCTGCCGTTGCCGCAGCAGCATATTTCCATCGTGTGGTCGGTGGATAATGCCAGGGCGCAGGCCTTGACGACGCTGGATGCTGATACACTGGCGCAAGAGGTGGCCGCCGCCGGGCATCATCGCCTGGGCCAATTGACGCTGGTGACTCCGGCACAGGCTTTTCCGCTGGCGATGCAGGAAACAAGCAGCCTGGTCAAGCCCGGCCTGGCATTGGTGGGGGATGCGGCGCATCAGGTCCATCCATTGGCGGGGCAAGGGGTGAACCTGGGTTTCCGCGACGTGCAGGCGCTGGTTGAAGCGGTTTCAGGCAGGCAGTCCAGGCGCCGTCCGGGCGACGTATTCGTGCTGCGCAGTTACGAGCGGGCACGCAAGGCCGATATGATGTCCATGCGCTTGTTGACGCATGGGCTGAGCAGTTTGTATGCACATCCCGCGCCCTGGCTCAGGATGTTGCGCAATGGGGGTATGCAATGCTTGAACCGCATGCCGGCGTTAAAAAAGCAATTGATGCAGCATGCGGTTATTTGATTTTGAATCACAGGGAAAGAATTTAGCTTATGTCTAAGAAGTGGATTGCAATATTGGCGGCCTCGTTCTTCGCGGCGCATGCCTGGGCGGATGAAGCCAGTCTGAAGAAAACGATAGAGGCGACCTATCCCAAGGTCAAGATAGATAGCGTGGTGAAGACGCCTTATGCCGGTTTGTACGAAGTCTTCCTCGATGGCCAGATTATCTATACCGATGACAAGTTCAGCTTCCTGATCGCCGAGGGGCGGTTGGTCGAGCCCAAGACCAAGCGCGATATCACTGGCGAGCGCATGGATGAGTTGACCAAGGTCGATTTTGCTTCCCTGCCGCTGGACCAGGCCGTCAAGGTGGTCAAGGGCAACGGCAGCCGCAAACTGGTGGTGTTTTCCGATCCTGATTGCCCTTACTGCAAGCGCCTCGAGCAAAAGGAACTCAGCAACATCAACGACGTGACGATCTATACCTTCCTGTTCCCGCTGGAGCAACTGCATCCCGATGCCGCCAACAAGTCGCGCGCCATCTGGTGCGCGCCAGACCGTGCCAAGGCGTGGAACGACTGGATATTGAATGGGCAATTGCCCAAGGCGCAAGGAACTTGCGATACCCCGATCGAAAAATTGGCGGAGCTGGGCCGCAAGATTAACGTGACCAGCACGCCCACCCTGATTTTTGCGGACGGCAAGCGCATGCTGGGCGCATATCCGGCCAAGGATATCGAGAAGGCCATGACCGCAGCAGCCTCCGGCGCTAAAAAGTAAAAGGCTTGTTTGCCCAATAAAAAAGGGAGCTTTTGCTCCCTTTTGGTTTTGTAGCGTTGCTTGGTGCCTGTTCACGATCTTTTCATGGGGTACGCATGGCTTCAAACATGCCTGCTCTGCGTTACAGGGCTCTTAGACCACCTGGCCCATCTTGAATATCGGCAGGTACATGGCGATGACCAAGCCGCCGATCAGGGTGCCGAGCACGACCATGATGATAGGCTCCATCAGGCTGGAGAGTGCTTCCACGGCGTCATCCACTTCCCCTTCGTAAAAGTCGGCCACCTTGCCCAGCATCGAGTCCAGGGCGCCGGATTCCTCGCCGATGGCCACCATTTGCAGCACCATGTTGGGGAACACCTCGGTGTTCTGCATCGCCACGGTCAGGCTGGCGCCTGTGCTGATCTCGCTTTGCACCTTCTTGGTGGCATCGTAATAAACCCGGTTGCCTGAAGCGCCTGCGACCGAGTCCAACGCCTCGACCAGCGGGACGCCGGCGGCGAACATGGTGGACAAGGTGCGTGAGAAGCGCGCGATCGTGGCCTTGCGGATCACCTCGCCGAAAATGGGCAGCTTGAGCAGCAGCCTGTCCATGCTCGACTGCATCTTCTCCGAACGCTTCCAGGTGTAGAAGAAGAACCAGAGCGCGCCGCCAATCGACCCGAAGATGGCCCACCAGTAATCGACGAAAAAGTCGGAGATCGCCATCACCATCACGGTGGGGGCGGGCAGGTCGGCGCCGAAACTGCTGAACAGCTCCTTGAACGCGGGAATCACGAAAATCATGATGACGGCGGTGATCACGAATGCCACCACGATGATGGAGACAGGGTAGAACAGCGCGGACTTGATCTTGCCCTTGATCGCGAGGATCTTTTCCTTGTAGGTGGCAAGCCGGTCCAGCAGCGAATCCAGGATGCCGGCCTGTTCGCCTGCCCCCACGAGGTTGCAGAACAGGTTGTCGAAATACAATGGGTATTTTCGGAACGCCTGGCTCAGGCTGCTGCCGGTTTCCACGTCGGCCTTGATGTCGCCGAGCAGCTTGCTCACCGCGGGGTTGCTATGTCCTTTGCCGACGATATCGAACGCCTGCAGCAGTGGAACGCCGGCCTTCATCATGGTGGCGAGCTGGCGGGTGAACAAGGTCACGTCCTTGTCCGTAATCTTGCCGCCGGTCTTGAAACGCTGCTTGGTGACCTTGACGACGTTGACGCCCTGGCGGCGCAGCGTGGCCTTGACGAACGCCTCACCGCTGGCTTTCATCTCCCCCTTGACGCGCTTGCCTTTCCTGTCCGTACCCTCCCAGGCGTACGTGACTTCCTTGGTTTCCTTGGCAGCCATGGCTTCCTATATCGTTTTATTCGTTGGTGACAGCTTCAATTTCTTCCAGCGAGGTGAGGCCCTGCTTGACCTTGAGCAGGCCGGACTGCCGCAAGTCGCGGACACCTTCCCGCTGCGCCTGGTCTGCAATGTCGTGCGATGTGCCGTTTTTCATGATGATGCGGCTCATCTCCTCGGATACCGGCATGACCTGGTAAATCCCCACCCGGCCCTTGTAGCCCTGGTTGCAGTGCTCGCATCCCTCTGCATTTGCCGCATAAGGCTGCCAGCTGCCGTCCAGGTCTTCCTCCTTGAAACCGATGTCCAGCAAGGCTTCGCGCGGGATGTCGGCAGGCACCCTGCAATGCGGGCACAGTTTGCGCGCCAGGCGTTGTGCTGTTATTAACGACACGGCAGAGGCAATATTGAAGGGGGCGACGCCCATATTGACCAAGCGGGTCAATGTAGAAGGGGCATCGTTGGTATGCAGGGTGGAAAGCACCATATGGCCGGTGGACGCAGCCTTGATCGCCATGTCGGCGGTTTCCAGGTCGCGGATTTCCCCGATCATGATGATGTCGGGGTCCTGGCGCAGGAAGGATTTCAGGGCGGCTGCAAACGTGAGGCCCTGCTTGTCGTTGACGTTGACCTGGTTGATGCCGGCCAGCGGGATTTCCGCAGGGTCTTCCGCAGTGGAGATATTCACGCCGGGTTCGTTGAGGATGTTCAGGCAGGTATACAGCGAAACCGTTTTCCCCGACCCGGTCGGCCCGGTGACCAACACCAGGCCGTAGGGCCGGGTAACCGCATGGAGCAAAGCCTCTTTTTGGTCGGGCTCGTAGCCTAGCGCATCGATTCCGAGCTGGGCGCTGCTGGGGTCGAGGATACGCATCACGATCTTTTCGCCATTGATCAACGGCAGCGTGCTGACGCGGAAGTCGATAGTGCGCGTCTTGGACAGCACCAGTTTCATGCGGCCGTCCTGGGGGACGCGTTTTTCCGAGATGTCGAGGTTGGAGATCACCTTGATGCGCGACGCCAGCTTCTCCTTGATCGCGAGGGGCGGCTGGGCGATCTCGCGCAGGATGCCGTCGACGCGGTAGCGGATGCGGTAGAACTTTTCATAGGGCTCGAAATGCAGGTCTGATGCGCCCATATTGATCGCGTCGAGCAGGATTTTCTGGATATATTTGACGATAGGGGCGTCTTCAATCTCTATCGCTTGCTCTGGCTCGCTGTCCTTTTCTTCTGCTTCCAGGCCGAAATCGTCCTCGCTGATCAGCGACTGCATGGTGGTATCGCTTGCTTCCACCAGCTTGTCTATCCATTTTCCCAGCTTGTCGTCTTCGACAATGACCGGCACCAGTGTCTTGCCGGTCTGGAACTGGACCTCGTCCAGCATATGCAGGTTAGTGGGATCGGATAAGCCCACAAACATATTGTTGCCGCGATTGTATAGCGTAATGGCGCGGTAGCTCTGCATGAGCTGCGGGCTGATGCCCTTGCCGGGCAGGAAGTCAGGGTTCAGCGTGTTGAGGTCCAGCAACGGATAGCCGAAAGCGTGGGAACATGCCTGGGCGATTTGCAGTGCGGTGAACCTGCGGGATTGCAGCAGTTGGCTGATGAATGAATGTTGCTTGTTGTTGGCGGCGGTTTGGATGATAATGGCTTCATCCTCGCTCAACAGTTTTTGATGAATCAACACACGAGCGAGTCCGCCCAGTTTGTTAGGTACGGTGACAGCAGCCATTGATCTTCAAGCCAATCTTATCCTTGATTAACGCGGAGTCCCCAGTGATGATGCATGCTGGCATTTTTTTTGTAAAGCGTTGGGGAACTTTATGCATGGTACGCTGAATATAACGGCATGGTTATGAGAAAAATAACAATTATCGTCTAAAAAGCGCTTGACTTATTCCAATAACCCACGTAAAAACGCAACAGGCGTTTGGAATTCGAGTGCATTGTAGCCGGCAACTACCGACTTTAATTCTTGAAGTACAAACTTTTGGGGTCGCCTCCCCTTAGATATATGCAAGGAAGTATTGAAATGGCAACAGGTACCGTAAAGTGGTTTAATGATTCCAAAGGTTTTGGTTTCATTACCCCGGACGATGGTGGCGACGATTTGTTCGCACACTTCTCCGCAATTGTAGAAGCTGGCTACAAGAGTCTGAAGGAAGGTCAACGCGTATCATTTGATGTTACCGAAGGCCCTAAGGGCAAGCAGGCTTCTAATATTCAGAAGGCTTAAGCTTGGCTCGCTGATGACTGTATAGTCTTCACGATAAAAAGGCCGGAGAAATCCGGCCTTTTTTATTTTGCCAGCCCATCAGGGCTGACATACGTCATCACATATGCTTGACGATTTCCGCACCGAATTCCGCACTGCCCACTTGCGTGGCGCCGTCCATTTGGGATGAAAAATCATGAGTGACGCGTTTTGCCTGGATCGCCTTGGCAACACCATTAATCACCAGGTCGGCGGCTTCGATCCATCCCAGGTGGCGCAGCATCATTTCCGCCGACAAGATCAGCGAGCTAGGGTTGGCGATATCCTTGCCGGCGATCTTGGGAGCCGTGCCATGGGTAGCCTCGAACATGGCAACGGTATCCGAGATATTGGCGCCAGGGGCAATCCCGATGCCGCCAACCTGGGCCGCGAGCGCATCTGAAATATAGTCGCCGTTCAGGTTCAGGGTGGCCACTACGTCGTAGTCTGCAGGATGCAGCAGGATTTCCTGCAGGAACGCATCGGCGATGCAATCCTTGATGACGATGCCGTTGGGCAGCTTGCACCATGGTCCGCCGTCGATCTCGACCGCGCCGAATTCTTCCTTGGCGACTTCGTAGCCCCAGTTCTTGAACCCGCCTTCGGTGAACTTCATGATGTTGCCCTTGTGGGCAATGGTCACGGACTTGCGGTTGTTGTCGATGGCATACTGGATTGCCTTGCGCACCAGGCGCTTGCTGCCATCGATCGAAACCGGCTTGATGCCGATGGCGGAAGCTTCAGGGAAGCGGATTTTCTTGCGCACGCCCATGTCGCTGAGGAAGTCCACCACCTTCTTCACTTCGTCGGTGCCGGCAGCCCATTCGATACCGGCATAAATGTCCTCGGTATTCTCGCGGAAAATCACCATATCGGTTTTTTCAGGATGCTTGACCGGGCTGGGCACGCCCTGGAAATACTGGATGGGGCGCAAGCAAACATACAGGTCCAGCTCTTGGCGCAAAGTCACGTTGAGCGAGCGGATGCCGCCGCCGACTGGCGTGGTCAAGGGGCCTTTGATGGAAATGACATAATCCTTGACGGCCTTGAGCGTTTCATCCGGCAACCAAGTGTTGTCGCCATAGGTCTTCACGGCTTTTTCGCCGGCATACACTTCCATCCAGGCGATGGCGCGCTTGCCGCCATAGGCCTTGGCGACGGCGCTGTCGACGACATGGCGCATGGGCGGGGTGATGTCGACGCCGATACCGTCGCCTTCGATAAATGGGATAATCGGGTGATCGGGAACGTTGAGCGTGTTGTCCGCGTTAACGCTGATCTTCTCGCCAGTGGTGGGTACTTTGATTTTTGTAGACATTCAGAACTATCCTATTCAAACGCTAGAGATACGGGCGCAATCATTCCATGAGACCAAGATGCTGATTTTATTCAATAAGCCCTACGGTGTAATTTGCCAGTTCAGTCCCCATGAAAAGCACAAGACATTGAAGGATTATATTGCTGTGCCAGGGGTTTATGCCGCTGGGCGGCTTGATACCGACAGTGAAGGTCTGCTTATTCTAACCGATGATGGGCGACTTCAACACCGCATATCGCATCCCAGGCACAAAGAATTCAAAACTTACTGGGTGCAGGTCGAGGGCGATCCCACGGATGAGGCATTGGAGCCGCTGCGGCATGGGGTGGACCTGGGCGACTTCGTTACCCAGCCCGCGAAGGTCAGGCGGATAGAGGAGCCGGCCGGGTTGTGGCCAAGAAATCCGCCGATCCGCGAACGCAAGGTTATCCCGACCGCATGGCTGGAGATGATCATCAGCGAGGGCAAGAACCGCCAGGTGCGCCGGATGACTGCCAAGGTGGGGTTTCCCACATTGCGCCTGGTGCGCCATGCCGTTGGGCAGCATACGATCGATGGCATCGCGCCCGGGGAGTGGAGGCGGCTCTAGCCGGCCCAAATCATATGGCCGGATATGTTAAACTCCGGTTCTTATCCGTATATACCATAGTAGATACCATCCATGTCCGGCAATAGCATAGGCACCCTGTTTACCCTGACTTCTTTTGGCGAATCGCACGGCCCGGCCATCGGCGGCGTGATCGATGGCTGCCCGCCGGGGCTGGAGCTGTCGGCAGAGGATATCCAGCAGGAGCTGGATCGCCGCAAGCCTGGCACTTCGCGTCATGTCACCCAGCGCAAGGAGCCGGATACCGTGGAGATATTGTCCGGCGTCTTCGAGGGCAGGACGACCGGTACGCCGATCGGTTTGCTGATCCGTAACCAGGACCAGCGTAGCCAGGATTACGGCAAGATCGCCGAGACTTTCCGTCCGGGGCATGCCGACTACACCTATTGGCAGAAGTACGGCATTCGCGACTATCGCGGCGGCGGCCGCTCCAGTGCGCGAGAGACGGCGGTGCGCGTCGCGGCGGGCGCGATCGCCAAGAAGTGGCTCAAACAGCGCTATGGCGTCACCATCCGCGGCTATATGAGCCAGCTGGGGGAAATCCAGATTCCTTTCAGCTCATGGGATGCAGTGAACCAGAATGCCTTTTTTGCGCCGAACGAGTCCATCCTGCCAGAGCTAGAGGCCTATCTCGACCGCATCCGCAACGAGCGAGACTCCGTGGGGGCGAGGATCACCGTGGTCGCCGAAGGCGTGCCGGTGGGCTGGGGCGAGCCGGTCTACGACCGCCTGGACGCGGACATTGCCCATGCCATGATGGGGATCAATGCCGCCAAGGGCGTGGAAATCGGCGACGGGTTCGCCAGCGTGGCCCAGCGCGGATCGGTGCATGGCGACGAGCTGACGCCGCAGGGATTCGCCAGCAACCATGCTGGCGGCATACTCGGCGGCATTTCCAGCGGGCAGGAGATCATCGCCCATGTCGCGTTCAAGCCGACTTCCAGCATTCCGCAATTGCGCCATTCCATCGACAAGCAGGGAGCGGCGCTGGAAATGCAGACCACGGGCCGCCATGACCCTTGCGTGGGCGTGCGCGCCACGCCTATCGTGGAAGCCATGATGGCGCTGGTGCTGATGGACCACGCCTTGCGCCACCGCGCCCAGAATGCCGACGTCTCGGTGGATACCATCAAGCTCTGAGGGTCTTCACCACCATGCAGGCGGGCAGTGTATCGACGATGACTAAGCTGTCCGTTTGTATTAAGCCAGCATGAAAATGCATGCTCCCTTGCCTTATTGGCGCTTGTCCGGCTTTTACTTTGCCTATTTCGGCTTCGTCGGCGCTTTTACCCCGTTCTGGACGTTGTATCTCAAGTCCCTGGCGTTCAGCGCCTTCCAGATCGCCATCCTGATGTCGCTGTTCCAGATTGCCCGCAGTTTCTCACCCAGCCTGTGGGGCTGGGTGGCAGACCATCGTGGGCATCGTGTCCCGATTATCCAATTCCTCGCGGGAGCCAGCCTGCTGGCTTATGTCGGCGTGTTTTTCGGCAACAGTTTTTACTGGCTGTTCGCCATCATGCTGACCTTGAGTTTTTTCTGGAGCGCTTCCTTGCCCTTGATCGAGGCGGTTACCTTGGGCCATCTTGGAGAGAGGCTGGACCGCTATGGGCATATCCGCCTCTGGGGCTCGATAGGGTTCGTTGTCGCGGTCATTGGACTGGGGTATGCCGTGCAATATTTGGGCATGATGGCGTTGCTGTGGGTGATCCTGGTCTTGCTGGCTGCCGTCTGGGGCTTGTCATGGCGCCTGGCGGATCCGCTGGTGACGTTGCAGCATCATGGTAGCGATGGTTCCTGGTGGGCGATATTGCGCAGGCGCGAGGTCATTGCGCTGATGGCCGCCTGTTTCGCCATGTCAGCCGCGCATGGCGTCTACTACACTTTCTACTCGATTTACCTGGTGGACCACGGCTACAGCAAAGGGATTATCGGCTGGCTGTGGGGGCTGGGCGTGATGTGCGAAATCATGGTGTTCCTCTACATGCCCAGGCTATTTGCCCTTTTCGGCTTGCGGCGCATCATGCTCGCCAGCCTGTTCCTGGCATTCGTGCGCTTCTTCGTGATCGGCTGGGCCGTGGATGTCTGGTGGCTGATCGTGCTTGCGCAGACATTGCACGCGGCGACATTCGGGTCTTACCATGCGGCGGCGGTTGCGCTGACGCACCGGTATTTCAAGGGTAAGCACCAATCCAAGGGGCAGGGCCTGTATACCAGCATTTCCTATGGCGTTGGCGGGACACTGGGCGCCGTGATCAGCGGCTTTGCCTGGGAAAGCATTGGCCCGAGCTGGACATTTACCGCATCCGCGCTATGCTCGGCTTTATCTTTTTCATGTTTATGATGCGGGAAGATTAAGAGCCGCTAACAAAACCCAGCGAAGTGATTCTGGCTAGGCGTTCTGCCGCAGACAGTACAACAAGTACGGCAAGGCTGGGCAACAACGCCAGAAGGGGTTTGTCAGCGGCTCTAAAAAGGGGAAACAATGCGGATATTGATGTGGGTGCTGCCATGGCTGTTGCCTTCGCTGGCATGGGCAGAAACCCAGGTGAACATCGTGGGGCTGTTCCAGGGCAAGGCGATCGTGGTCGTCAATGGCGGCAAGCCGCGCACCCTCTCGGCAGGGGAAGTGAGCCCTGAAGGCATCCGCCTGGTTTCCGCCAGCAGCGACAAGGCGGTGATCGAGGTGGACGGCTTCAAGCGGGAACTGGGCATGGGACAGGCGATCGCGCTGCCAAGCAAGGATGCCGCGGCAGGCGGCAGCGTGACATTGTATGCCGATTCGACCGGGCACCATTTCGTCGAAGGCCAGATCAATGGCGCGTCATTGCGCTTCCTGGTGGATACGGGCGCATCCGCCATCGTCATGAACAGCGGCGACGCCAAGTATGCCAAGATCGATTACAAGCGCGGCATTCCCGTATCCGTTCAGACGGCGAACGGCGTGGCCAATGCCTACAAGGTGGTGATCAATCACGTACGGCTCAACGGCCTGGTATTGAGCCAGGTGGACGGGCTGGTGATGGAGGGCGGCTCGCCCGCGGTCGTGCTGTTGGGCATGAGCGCGCTCAACCGCATGGAAATGAAGCGCGAAGGCATCGCGCTGACGCTGACCAAGAAATATTAAGCATCTGGATTCAGCAAATAAAAGCGGCAGCCTAGGCTGCCGTTTTTTGTGTCAGCACGAATGCGTTGCGCTTACTTGCGCTTGTCCTTTTCGATCAGGGCGTACGCGGAGTGGTTGTGGATGGATTCGAAGTTTTCCGATTCCACGGTGTAATTCACGACGCGTGCCTCGGCATTGAGCTGGGCCGCGACATCGCGCACGATATCCTCGACGAATTTCGGGTTGTCGTAGGCGCGCTCGGTGACGTACTTTTCGTCGGGGCGCTTGAGCAGGCCATACACTTCGCAGGAAGCCTGGTCTTCCACCAGGCGGATGATGTCTTCCACCCAGATGAAGTCGTTGATCAGGGCTGTCACGGTGACGTGCGAGCGCTGGTTGTGCGCGCCGTAGTCCGATATCTTCTTGGAGCATGGGCAGAGGCTGGTCACGGGCACGACGACCTTGACGGTGATGTCGTACTTGCCCTTGTTGATTTCGCCGATGAAAGTCACTTCATAGTCGGACAGGCTTTGCACGCCGGAAACCGGGGCGGCCTTGTTGACGAAATACGGGAAGGTCATCTCGACGTGGCCGGACTCGGCATCGAGGCGCTCCACCATCGCGCGCAGGATGCTTTCGAACGATTCCACCGATATTTCGCGCTCGTTGTTGTTGAGTATCTCAACGAAGCGCGACATGTGCGTGCCCTTGAAGTTGTGCGGCAGGAACACGTACATGTTGAAGTTCGCAACGGTATGCTGGACGCCGCCGGTCTTGTCCTTGACCTTGACCGGGTGGCGGATGGATTTGATCCCTACCTTGTCAATGGCGAGCTGCCGGGTGTCCGGGGTGTTCTGCACATCTTCAATCGGCGGAATAGAGGGTTGGTTCATGGGATTCCTGAAATGCTATAAGTGAATTCGGTAATAGTTGAGTATACTACTTGGTTAATCTTTTCTCAATTGCGGCAACGATGCCCGTGGCATTGAGACCGCATTCCGCCAGCATGGTTTCATGCACGCCATGCTCGATGAACGTATCGGGCAGGCCGAGGCAGAGCACAGGCGTGTGAATGCCCGATGCCTGCATGGATTCCATCACGGCGGCGCCCGCGCCTCCCATGATGGCGTTTTCCTCAACGGTGACGATGAGGTCATGGCTCTGTGCCAGCTGGCTGACCAGGCTTGTATCCAGCGGCTTGACGAAGCGCATGTTGGCCACGGTGGCATCCAGGGTTTCGGCAGCTTCCAGCGCTGGGCTCAGCATGCTGCCGAACGCGAGGATCGCCACACGGCTGCCCTGCCTGCGCAGCTCGCCCTTGCCGATCGGCAGCGACTGCATTTCACTGGCGATGGCTGCACCCGGGCCGCCGCCGCGCGGATAACGCACGGCGGATGGGCCGTTGTGCTGATAAGCCGTGTACAGCATTTGCCGGCATTCATTTTCGTCGCTTGGCGTCATGACGATAATATTGGGGATGCAGCGCAGGTAGCTGAGGTCGAAGCTGCCTGCATGTGTCGGACCGTCCGCACCCACCAGGCCGGCGCGGTCGATCGCGAACATCACCGGCAGGTTCTGCAAGGCGATATCGTGGATGAACTGGTCGTATGCGCGTTGCAGGAATGTGGAGTAGATCGCGACGACCGGCTTCAGGCCGTCGCATGCCATGCCGGCGGCGAAAGTGAGCGCATGCTGTTCGGCGATGCCGACGTCGTAGAAGCGGTCTGGGAATTGCTCGGCAAAGGCATTGAGGCCGGAGCCGTCGCACATGGCGGGGGTAATGCCGATCAGGCGCTCGTCCTGGGCGGCCATGTCCACCAGCCAGTCGCTGAACACTTGCGTATAGGTTTTCTTGCCTGCCTGGGCAATCGAGCAACCGTTGCTGGGGTCGAACTTGCCGACGCCGTGGAACTTGCCCGGGTTGTCCTCGGCAGGCTGGTAGCCGTGGCCTTTCTGCGTCGCGATATGCAGGAACTGCGGACCCTTGAGCTCGCGGATATTGCGCAATGTCGCGATCAATACATCGATGTCGTGGCCGTCGATCGGGCCGATGTAGTTGAAGCCGAACTCCTCAAATAGCGTGCCGGGAGTCACCATGCCCTTCACGTGCTCTTCCGCGCGCTTAGCGAATTCGCGTACCGGGGGCATGACGCCCAGCACCTTCTCGCCGGAGCGGCGCATCGAGGTATACAGCGGCCCTGACAGCAGTTTTGCCAGATAGTTGGTCAGCGCGCCGACATTGGGCGATATCGACATGTCGTTGTCATTGAGGATCACCAGGATGTTGGCATCCATGGCGCCCGCGTTATTGAGCGCCTCGAACGCCATGCCTGCGGTCATGGCGCCATCGCCGATCACGGCGATCGAATGACGATCGGAGCCGCTTTTTTGTGCCGCAATCGCCATGCCGAGCGCGGCGGAAATGGAGGTGCTGGAGTGCCCGGTGCCAAACGTGTCGTAAATGCTTTCGTCCCGGCGTGGAAATCCGGCAATGCCGCCAGGCCTGCGCAGGTTGCCCATCTCTTCCCGGCGGCCGGTGAGTATCTTGTGAGGGTAGGTTTGGTGCCCCACGTCCCAGACCAAGCGGTCTTCCGGCGTATTGAATACATAGTGCAAGGCGATGGTGAGTTCGACCACGCCCAGGTTGGAGGACAGGTGCCCGCCCGTTTGCGCGACGCTATTGACGAGAAAGCCGCGTAATTGCCTGGCAAGCTCATGCAGCTCCCTGCGGTCAAGCCTGCGCAGTTGCTCTGGTGAGTTGATGCGTTCTAGCAGTTCGTACATGGCTGGTTCGCTTAAAAGCTACGTTGAGTAATGAAGTGCGCCACCTGCTTCAGCTGGCTGGCGGCTTCGCCATAAGGCGCCAGCGGCGCGAGCGCGTCGTCCAGCAATTCCTGCGCCAAGCGCTTGGCGTGGTCTATGCCCAGGATCGTGACATAAGTCGGCTTGTCGCTTTCGGCGTCCTTGCCTGCCGTCTTGCCCAGGGTCTCGCTGTCGGCCTCTGCGTCGAGAATGTCGTCCACTACCTGGAAAGCGAGCCCGATGGCTTGAGCATAATGGTCGATTGCATGTAGTTGCGCTTGGTCCAGCTCGTCGGCGCAATGCGCGCCAAGCAGGGCTGCGGCACGGATCAGGGCTCCGGTTTTGTGGATATGCATGTATTCCAGCTCGGATTGGTCGAGCGCCTTGCCTACGCTGGCAAGGTCGATCGCTTGCCCGCCCGCCATGCCGCGCGAACCGCTGGCGATAGCCAGCAGGTTGACCATTTCCAGTTGCCTGCCTGGATCGGTGCATAAGCCCGGCGTCGCCAGCGATTGGAACGCCAGCGTTTGCAAGGCGTCGCCTACCAACAGCGCTGTCGCGTCGTCATATTGCTTGTGACAGGACGGCTTGCCGCGGCGCAAGTCGTCGTCGTCCATGCATGGCATGTCGTCGTGCACGAGGGAATAAGCGTGGATCAATTCCACCGCGGCGGCTGCAATATCCACTTTCGCAGGGTTGGCGCCGCAGAGTTCGCCTGCCGCATGCGCAAGCAATGCGCGTACGCGTTTGCCTCCGCCCAATACGGCATAGCGCATGGCTTCATGCAGGCGGTTGGGGGAAATGTGCGATGCTGGAAGCAAGCTGTCCAGCGTGTGTTCCATACGTTGTTGGGTATGGTGGGCCCAGCTTTGGAAATCGGTCATTTAGCGTCGTTGTACGGTTGTAGCTGATTGGACTCGGTGAGGATGCGTACTTGCTGCTCAATGTCTGCCAGTGATTTCTGGCAGTGCTGCAATAGCTCCGAGCCGCGTTTGTAGGCGGCCAGGGATTGCTCAAGCGGCAGTTGGCCGGACTCGATCTGCCCGACCAGGCCCTCCAGCTCGGTCATGGCGGTTTCGAAGCTCAGGGCTTCAAATATGCTGGCTTGCGGATCGTCAGCCTTGGTTTTTTTACTCATGAAACAACCGGTGCAGGAGCATGTGGCACAACTCCATCAAGCTGTGCGTGCTCATTGCATTATTGTGAAAATAATGCGCCATTTTACGCCGAACTGCTTCTGTAAACCATGATTAAGTTAATGATAATCCGAGCTGCTGCTGCATGAAGCCGCGGATATCGCCGATCTCCTCCATGCAAACGGAATGTGGCATTGGGTATTCATGCAGTTCCAGGGAATATCCCTGGCTTTGCAATGCCTGTGCGGATGCATGGTAACGCGCCAGCGGAATGACATTGTCCAATGTGCCGTGCGCCATGAAGATGGGGATGTGCTGGTTGGCGGCATGCTTTTCTATGGAGAGGCTGTCAGCCAGCGCAAGATAAGTGGAAAGCGCCAATACTCCGGCAAGAGGAGCGGGGTGACGCAACGCGGTGTGCAGCGCAATGACGCCTCCCTGCGAGAAGCCCGCCAGCATGATGCGTTGGCTTGGAATCCCGCGTGCCAGTTCATTGGCGATCAGGGCTTCGACCTTTTCCTGGGTGGCGCGGATGCCATCGCCATCCTGGGCTGCACCCGGCTCGAAGCTGTAAATGTCATACCATGCGGGCATGGTATAGCCATGGTTGACCGTGACCGGGATTGCCGGAGCGTGCGGCAGGATGAAGCGCGTATGAGGCAGCGCCAGCTCGCGCACCACTGGCGCGAAATCGTTGCCGTCCGCGCCCAGGCCGTGCAGCCAGATCACGCTGTTGCGGATGGCGTCATCGGAGGAAATTTCAATACAATCAAGTAAGGGCATCAGTTCTGCCTGTGTTTGGAGCGAAAGCTGCATTCTGCCATGCAATCCAGCATATGGCATACGGCACATTCCCCATGTGCAAGGCTTTTACGCTATGCTTCTGTAAAATCAACGCACTGGCATAACCCGACAACCTCATTCCTGCATGCGTATTTCCCGTCTCTTTTCCCATCAACACATCCGCCTGTTGCTCGGTATACTGGTCACGATCCTATTGCTGGCCCATGTCGTGGGAGCCTTGAATCTGAGCTTCATACAAGCGATGGAGCGTTTTGCCTATGATGCCCGGCTGCAGTTGCTGACGCCGGGAGGGCTGGACGACCATATCGTCATCGTCGACATCGACGAAACCAGCCTGCAACAGGAGGGGCATTGGCCCTGGGGCCGCAACAAGCTGGCGCAATTGCTGGACAGGCTATTCGACCAGTACCAGGCCAGGCTGGTGGCATTTGATGTCGTGTTTGCCGAAAAGGACGAAAGTTCGGGCCTGGCGGCACTACAAACAATGCGGCAGGCGCAAATCAGCCAGCGGCCAGACATAGCACAGCTAATCGATGCGTTAGCGCCCGGGCTGGATTACGACCAGCAGTTTGCCGACAGCATGCGGGGGCGTAATGTCGTGCTGGGGTACTACTTCCGCCATGACGCCCGCATGCAGCACAACATTGGCGCATTGCCCCCGCCCGTGATGCAGGCGGAGGTGCTGGCCGGGCGCGATATTGCCTATCAGCAGGCCAGCGGGTACGGCGCCAACCTGCCGCTCTTGCAGCAACAGGCAAAAGCGGCAGGGCACTTCAATTCCGACCCGGACGAGGACGGCATTACCCGCCGCATTCCATTGCTGGTGGCATATCAGGATGGCGTATATGAAGCCTTGTCGCTGGCAGTGGCGCGCCAAGTATTGGGGAACGTGCAGGTGATGCCCGGTTTCTCCCACAGCATGCATTACGCCGGCATGGAATGGCTGGAGCTCGGCCAGCGGAAAATCCCGGTCGATGCCAACCTCAATGCATTGATTCCCTATCGCGGCAGGCAAGGGAGTTTTTCCTATGTTTCGGCTGCCGATGTATTGCACGGCAAGGTGCCACAGCAGCAACTGCAGGACCGGATTGTGCTGATCGGCACGACGGCGCCGGGCTTGATGGATTTGCGCGCGACCCCTGTGCAGAGTGTGTATCCCGGCGTGGAAATCCACGCCAACATGATCGCGGGCATCCTGGACGGCAGCGTCAGGCAGCAGCCGGCCTACACGTTGGGCGCCGAGTTCCTGCTGCTGATGCTTCTGGGCGTGGGGCTGTCCATCCTGCTGCCGCGCATGCGGCCTGTGCCTGCCACGATGTTGTCGGCGGCGGTGCTATCCCTGCTGGTATTGTCCAATCTCCTGTCATGGAAAATCGGCGTCGTGCTGCCATTGGCTTCGGCCTTGCTGCTCGTGGTCTTGCTCTATGTACTCAACATGAGCTACGGCTATTTCATCGAGTCGCGCAGCAAGCGCCACTTGGCACAACTATTCGGACAGTATGTGCCGCCGGAGCTGGTCGCGGAAATGGCAGCCCGGCCGAATCAACTCGGGCTGGAGGGAGAAAGCCGGGAGATGACGGTGCTGTTCTGCGATGTCCGCCGGTTCACCACCATCTCGGAAGCGCTTGATCCGCAAACGCTGGCCAAGCTCATGAACGAATACCTGACGGCGATGACGCGCGTCATACACCAGCACCGCGGCACCATAGACAAATATATGGGCGATGCCATCATGGCGTTCTGGGGCGCCCCGCTGCATGACGAACAGCATGCGGTCAATGCGGTCAACGCGTCCCTGGACATGGAGAGGGAGCTTGAGAAAGTGAATGCGGGTTTTCAGGAGAAAGGCTGGCCTGTCTTGAAAATAGGCATAGGCCTCAATACCGGCGAAATGACTGTGGGCAACATGGGTTCCGAGTTCCGCATGGCCTATACAGTGCTTGGCGATGCGGTCAACCTGGGTTCAAGATTGGAGAGCTTGTGCGAATATTATGCGGAACCTGTCATCGTGAGCGAGTTTGCTGTGCGGGCCGCAACGCAATATCTCTACCGTGAGTTGGACCTGATCCGTGTCAAGGGCAAGGATGCTCCGGTAAGGATCTATGCTCCCATCATGGTTGAAGATGCCGCGGCAGAACAGGAGTTGAATCAATACGAACTGGCATTGGCAGCCTACCGCCAGCAACAATGGCAGCAGGCCAATATTGCTTTTATGGCATTGCAAACTATGTATGGCGGGCGCAGGATTTACACGCTCTATCTTGAGCGCATCAACCATTTCAGCCGCCATGCGCCAGAAGCGGATTGGGATGGCGTATTCAACTTTGGAAGCAAGCGGGGGGAAGCATGATTGTCCAGGTATTGGGCTGCAGCGGCGGCATAGGCCAGGGCCTGCGTACGACATCTTTGCTTGTGGATGAAGATATCCTGGTCGATGCCGGCACTGGCGTGGGCGACCTCACCCTCGAGCAAATGTCGGCGATCGACCATGTGTTCCTCACCCATTCCCACCTCGACCATGTCGCTTTCCTGCCATTGCTGCTGGACGCCGTGCTGGGCAGGCGCGAACGGCCCGTGACAGTGCATGCGTTGCCGGAGACCATCGCCAGCCTCAAGACGCATATCTTCAATGGGCAAATCTGGCCCGACTTCAACCGGATTCCCACTCCCGAGCAACCGTTGCTGCAATATGCGCCTATAACGGTGAGAGACGAGGTTGAGATTGCCCGCCGCCGCATTGTGGCGCTCCCTGCCAACCATAGCGTGCCGGCAGTCGGCTATTTGCTCGATAGCGGCTCGGGCAGCCTTGCATTTACCGGCGATACCACCAGTTGCGACGAGTTCTGGCAAGTGCTGAACCAAGTAGACAATTTACGTCACCTGATCATCGAAGTGTCATTTACCGATGCCGAGATTGCCCTAGCTTTGATATCCCATCATTATTGCCCGGCATTGCTGCTGAATGGTTTAGATCGACTAAAGCCTCGTCCAGAAGTATGGGTTACGCACCTGAAGCCGGGCGAAGGGGAAGCTATCATGCAGGAGATTAGTGCAGTAATGCATGAACTGACACCACAAATGCTACAGCATGGACAAGTTCTAGAAGTTGATGCTTGATGCTGATGAAGATACGTAATTGTTGTGATTGGGACGAGTGAATTTTGAGACGTTAATGTTTTCGCACCATCATGAGTATGGGGTTAACCAATTCTTTTACATAAGCTAATGGAGAGTCTCCTTTAGCTGTAGTGGTTCCGAGGTCGCTAGTGCAAGGGCCGGGTAAGTAGTAAGTGCCAAACATCAAATCAAAAAAGGCAAACAAAGTAGCAAAATTGCTATTCATTCCCTTGCCATCCAAAGCATGATGCCAACGGTGCATTGCTGGCGAAACCAATACTTTTCCTAGTACAGGTCCAAATGTCCATGGCAGGTCTGCATGAATGAACATACCGTAGTAATGGCGTATCAGTCCATTGATGATCAATGCCCATGCAGGAAATCCTAGAACTAGCAGGAATGCATTATCAATAATTAAGGTGTTAAGTCGATTGGCTGGGTGAAAGCGAAAAATGGTCATCCAGTTCATGTGCTTATCGCTATGATGCATGACATGAATTGGCCATAGGGCTCGATGGTGTTCAATGCGATGACGACAATAGCCGATAAAGTCTCCAAGAATCAAGATGACGAATATCGTTACATATTCGGGTAACGTTGAAAAAATCGTAGATGAAGGTAGCATAATCTGGTGGGTGGTAATGCTGTTATGCAGCCACTGATAAATAACTACCAAGATGGGCGCAACCAGAAGCGCGTCCATGAAATAAGATGAGAGGTTAAAACCGAGGTTGCGGGGAAAGCATTTTTCTAACACCACAATAGGATACCGATAATGTAGAAATATCGAGACGATGAGAAAAATAAGGGCGGGAACGGAAAGCCCGGTCAAGGTGTTATATAGTAATTCAATCATCCGGATTGGATCTTATTTGTAAAAAAAGCTTACTGAGATCAGTAAGCTTTTTTATTACGCAATATTGCTTATTTTTGAATAATTAGGGTGTTGTAGGAGCAGTAGCACCTTGACAAGATTTTGGTGAATATTTAGTTTTTGCATCACCGGTTAAATCACTATCACAACTCCAAACACCTGTTGCTGATGCACGGGTAAGTGTGATTTTTTTACCATTTACTTGGGACGGAGCGTTAAGAATGGTACATTCGAGGCCAGTTGCAGCAACGGCAATAGTGCAGTTAGATGTGGTTGTCGCTGGAATGTTCAAGTTAGCTGTAGAAGGTGTTTCACCGTCATTTGAAACAAGCTCAAATGCAGTTTTATACCCTGATATTTCGGATAAACCAGCAGTAAATTTTGCTTTTGCTTGATAGTCAGAATAAGCCGGAATCGCCACTGCCGCCAAAATACCAATGATCGCCACTACGATCATCAGTTCGATCAACGTAAAACCTTGTTGTACTTTTTTCATCATGAACCCCTTTAGTTGAGTTGAGTGTTTGCTGCGGTTGGAGGAGTACCGCATGCATTGCTTATTGCAATGGCTGTGCCAGCTTTAGGTGATGATGGGTTATGTATTGAATTTTAAGGATTTTGTCAGATGGAAAATAAAAAAGCGGAGTTGTTGCTCCGCTTTTTGTTCACCTTTAACTGACAATTTTTGTCACGATGTGACAAGCATTGTTAGGTTTGCAAGTAAATTACTTGCCTTCGGCAACCTTTTTCAGGTTGGCAAGGCCGGCGTCATATACGCCATTGATCGCATCCAGAGCGGACTTGTCATCCTGGCCTGGAGGGATGGGCGGGTTGAGCTTGTACACGCGGTAGAAGCGGCCCATCCACTTGACTTCGGTCTTGCCGCCTTCGGCTTCCTTCACGGTGATGGTGGAGTAGTAGTCGGAGACGGGCAGCGCGCCTTCAATGATGCCGTACTTGAGCTGCTTGCTGTCCTCGTCGATGCTCTTGAGGTTTTCCAGGATGGTGCCGCCGCCCTTGAGGGTGAGCAGGCGTACGGTTTCTTCCGTACCGTCTACCGTGCGCTTGTCGAGCTTGGTGCTTTCAACCGCGGGGTGCCATTTCTGCATGTTGCCGAAGTCCTTGACCAAGGCCCAGACTTTGTCCGGGCTGGCGTCGATGACGACAGTCTTTTCAACTTTCTGCGGTGAAGGGCCGTGGGCGGCGGCAGTGAGCGGCAGCAGGCCGATGGCAAGTAATGCGAGGATTTTCTTCATCTATGTTTCTCCATGTTTTTGCAAGTTATAAAAGTGGAACCGTCAATGTGCTGTCCTGCTGCTAGGTTGTAGCGGGACAGCATACCTGGAAACCTCAGAACAAATCACCGTGCCGCAAGCATCTGCGGAATCGGGTGGGCTGCTTCGTTGCAAATCCTCGCGATAGCTATGGCTATCACTGTGGTTTGCGCCTCGCATCACATCCCGATCCGCAGTGCTTGCTGGCTACTCGATTTGTTTTGAGGTTCCCGGCAGCTCCCAATCAATGCGACGTCTTGTTGAGTATAAACTGTCCGAACGCCCGGCTTTGCTTGCCGGTGGAAATGTCCTGGATATGTTTATGGCTGCTGGCGTCTATCACTGAAACCGAGTTGTCAAACCAATTGGCAACGTAAATTTTGTTGGTGGAAGCATCGTAGTTGATGCCTTCCGGGAAACCGCCGACGCGGATCTTGGCGGTTTCCTTGTTCTGTTCGAGGTCGATCACGGAGACCGTGTCCGCCTGGGTGTTGGTGACGTAGGCGTAACGGCTGTCCGGGCTCACCGTAACGCAATATGGGTGTTCCCCCACGGCAATGGTGCGTGTTTCAAGGCTTTCCAAATTGATGACCGACAGGCTGTTGGCATAGACATTGACGGCAAAAATCTGCTTGCCATCCGGCCCGAGGGTGATACCGAACGGGTGCTCGCCGGTGGCGATGCGCTGCAGCACTTTGAGGGAGTGCGTGTCGATCACCGCCAAATCGTTGCTGTCGCGATTGGCGACATAAAGCTTGCTGCCGTCGTGGCTGACGATGAGCCCCGCAGGCGCTTTGCCGATGCTGACTTCGCGGCGCTGGCTGGGATCGGCAGTATCGATTGCCAGGACGCGGTCATCGCCCCAGTCTGCAACGTAGAGTGTTTTGCTGTCCGGCGAGAGGGCAATGCCGACTGGCGAGCCGGATATCTCGATGGTGTCGATGACTTCATGTTTTTTGCTGTCTATCACCGATACCGAGTGGCTATCGACATTGCTGATATAGACTTTGCCCAGGCTGGCGGAGGCGGCAACGCCTACGGGGGCCTTGCCTACGGCAATGGTGGCGATGACGCTCTGATCGGCAAGGTTGAGAACGGAAACGGTGTTTTCACCCTGGTTGGTGATGTAGGCCTCATCTGCCAGAGCCGGGAAGACAAATGCCAGAAGAAGCAGGAAGCTGCTGAGGATACGGATGTTGTGTTTCACTGTCGATGACGTTTTTGCGATCGGGTTTTGCCAGTTGGTTAAGGTAACGCGTCAACGTTGCTGCAGGTTGACCCGGCAGTATACGGGGGCGTTGCAAACAGCGTCAAGGCTGGATTTCTCCTGTGTTTTCCGGGATTTTGATCGTGGCGTTGCAGCTTGCCCAGCTTTCAATATCTGGCGAAATATGGAAAAATGACGACAAACTATAGAGGTATGTTGTCATGATAGATCGGGATGGATATCGCCCGAATGTCGGCATTATTTTATGTAATGCCCGCAATCAGGTGTTTTGGGGTAAGCGCATCCGCGAACACTCTTGGCAGTTTCCGCAAGGCGGGATTAAATATGGCGAGAGCCCTGAGCAAGCCATGTACCGCGAATTGATGGAGGAGGTTGGGCTGCGTCCCGAGCATGTCAAAATCCTGGGCCGCACCCGGGATTGGCTGCGTTACGACGTGCCCACCAACTGGATCAAGCGCGAATGGCGTGGCAGTTACAAGGGGCAGAAGCAGATATGGTTCCTGCTCCGGCTGGTAGGACGTGATAGCGACGTGTCATTGCGTGCCAGCACGCATCCGGAATTCGATGCCTGGCGCTGGAGCGATTACTGGGTAGCGATGGATTCCGTCATTGAGTTCAAGCGCGATGTCTATCGCCTGGCGTTGAAGGAGCTGTCCTCCCATTTGGCGGATCGCCGGCGCGCACGCGCGGCGGAGAAGCTGGATCAGCCAGTGCGTTGATTTTCCTATGGAGATTCCGGCGTCGGGCCGGAATCTCCTTTTCAGTTTCATTTCAATCTTGTTGCGCCATTGCCTCGCCCAGGGATACGGCCTTCAATGGATGCCAGCCGGCCTGGAACTTAAGTCCTGCCGCTTCCGGGTAGAGTAGCACCACTGTCGACCCTAGCAGGAAGCGTCCCATTTCCTCACCTTGTTTCAAGTGAATGTCCTGGTCATGATAGTGCCAGGCCTGGATTTTCCCCGGACGCGGCGGGTTGACGATGCCGTGCCATACGGTCGCCATGCTGCCCACAATGGTGGCGCCCACCAGTACCAGCACGAACTTGCCTTCGCCATGCGCGAATTCGCATACCACCCGCTCATTGCGGGCGAATAGCCCGGGGACGTGCTCGGCAGTCACGGGGTTGACGGAAAACAGGTCGCCGGGCACATAGGTCATGGAAAGCAGTTTGCCGTCGCAGGGCATATGAATACGGTGGTAGTCGCGGGGGCTGAGATAGATGGTGGCGAAGTAGCCGTTTTCATAATGCTGTGCCATCGAAGCATTGCCGGCCAGTAGGGCGGTGGTGGAGTACTGGTGGCCTTTGGCCTGGAAAATCTGGTCCTTGTCTATGCGGCCGAACTGGCTGATGGCGCCATCGACAGGGCAGATTTGCGCCGCATCGGCCAGCGGCCGTGCACCGGGCTTCAATGCACGGGTAAAGAAGTCGTTGAAGCTGGCATAGCTGGCAATGTCGGGATTCACCGCTTCCAGCATGTTGACCCGGTAATGCTTGGCAAACCAGCGGATGACGGCGGTGGTCAACCGGCCTGCCCGCAAGTGGGCGAGTTTGCCCGCCAATGCGGTCAGTGCGATTTTTGGGGTCAGGTATTGCAGTTTGACGGAACAGGGTTTTGACACACAAACCTCTTCATAGGGGACTGGATGTAAAAAAGAGGCTGGACGACGTCCAGCCTCTTTCTATTTTAACGTAGACTTTGATCGCTTAGTTCTTGGATTGAGACTAAGTGCGATCAATCTACCAAAAACTAATTAGTTCTTGGATTGATCTACCAGCTTGTTCTTGGCAATCCAAGGCATCATGGCGCGCAGTTGGCTGCCGACTTGCTCAATCGGGTGGGCGGCGGTCAGGCGGCGGCGTGCAGTCATGGATGGATAGTTGGTACGGCCTTCCAGGATGAATTGCTTGGCGTAATCGCCGTTCTGGATGTTGGTCAGGCATTCCTTCATCGCGGCGCGGGCTTGGTCGGCAATCACGCGCGGGCCGGTGACGTACTCGCCGTACTCGGCATTGTTGGAAATGGAGTAGTTCATGTTGGCGATGCCGCCTTCGTACATGAGGTCCACGATCAGCTTCAGTTCGTGCAGGCACTCGAAGTAGGCCATTTCCGGGGCGTAGCCAGCTTCGACCAGTGTCTCGAAGCCTGCTTTGACCAGTTCGACCGCGCCTCCACAGAGCACGGCCTGTTCGCCGAACAAATCGGTTTCGGTTTCTTCGCGGAAGTTGGTCTCGATCACGCCGCCCTTGGTGCCGCCGTTGGCTGCAGCGTAGGACAGTGCAATGTCCTTGGCCTTGCCGGAGGCGTCTTGGTAAACCGCGATCAGGGATGGCACGCCGCCGCCCTTGAGGTATTCGGAACGCACGGTGTGGCCTGGGCCCTTAGGCGCGATCATGATCACGTCCAGGTCCTTGCTCGGCACGATCTGGTTGTAATGCACGTTGAAACCGTGAGCAAAGGCCAGCGCAGCGCCCTTCTTCAGGTTGGGCTCGATTTCAGCGTGATAGATTTCTGCCATGGTTTCGTCAGGCAGCAAGACCATGACGACATCCGCGCCAGTGACGGCATCCTTGATTTCCTTGACGTCATGGCCTGCGTTCACGGCCTTGGCAAAGGAGCTGCCGTCCTTGCGGGCGCCGATGGTGACGGTCACGCCGGAGTCCTTCAGGTTTTGCGCGTGGGCATGGCCTTGGGAGCCGTAGCCGACGATGGTCACCTTCAGTTTCTTGATCAGGGATAGGTCAGCGTCCTTGTCGTAATAGACTTTCATTTTTTACCTTTCAATACAAATGGATTCTGTTGCCCGGTGCGATGGGCAACTTGAGTGTTTAAAGTTTGAGTATCCTGTCGCCGCGGCCTATGCCGGAAGCGCCGGTGCGCACGGTTTCCAGGATGACGGCCTTGTCCAGCGCTTCCAGGAAGGCGTCCAGCTTGGAGCCGGAGCCGGTCAACTCAATGGTGTAGCTGCCGTCTGCTACATCGATGATGCGGCCGCGGAAAATGTCGCACATGCGCTTCATTTCGTCGCGGAAGGAGCCGGTAGCCTTTACCTTCACCAACATCAGCTCGCGCTCGATAAAGCGGCCATCGTTGAGGTCCAGTACCTTGACCACATCAATCAGCTTGTTGAGCTGCTTGATGATCTGCTCGATCACATCATCCGATCCGGAGGTGACGATGGTCATGCGTGACAGCGTGGCGTCCTCGGTGGGCGCCACGGTCAGGGATTCGATATTGTATGCACGCGCGGAAAACAGGCCGGCAACGCGGGAGAGGGCGCCGGCTTCGTTTTCCATCAATATGGAGATGATATGTTTCATGGTTCTTCTTACAGGTCTTCAGCCAGGATGATTTCAGACAACCCCTTGCCGTTCGGCACCATCGGGAACACGTTTTCGTTCTGGTCGGTGATGAAGTTCATGAAGACGAACCTGTCGGTGAGGTTGAACGCCTCGGTCAAGGCGCCTTCAACGTCAGCGGGCTTTTCGATGTTCATGCCGACATGGCCGTACGACTCCGCGAGCTTGACGAAATCCGGCAGGCTGTCCATATAGGATTCGGAGTAACGGTTTTCATAGAAGAACTGCTGCCACTGGCGCACCATGCCCAGATAGCGGTTGTTGAGCAGGATCACCTTGATCGGCAGGTGGAACTGCTTACAGGTGGACAGCTCCTGGATGTTCATCTGGATGCTGCCCTCGCCGGTGATGCAGGCCACCTTGGCCTTGGGGTCGGCAAACTGCACGCCCATGGCATAGGGCAGGCCGACGCCCATGGTGCCCAGGCCGCCGGAGTTGATCCAGCGGCGCGGCTTGTCGAACTTGTAGTATTGCGCGGCCCACATCTGGTGCTGGCCGACGTCGGAGGTCACATAGGCTTCGCCCTTGGTGACTTCCCAGAGCTTCTCGATGACGAACTGCGGCTTGATGATCTCGCTGTTGCGGTTGTAGCCGAGACAGTTGCGTCCGCGCCATTCCTCGATCTGCGTCCACCAGGCCTTGAGCGCGGCAGCGTCCGGCGTGCGGGTTTCCGCATCGAGTAACTCGTTCATCTCGGCGAGCACGGACTGCACATGGCCGACGATGGGTACGTCCACCTTGACGCGCTTGGAGATAGAGGAAGGATCGACGTCGATATGGACGATGGTGCGGTCCTTGTTGTAGAAATGCTGCGGGTTGCCGATCACGCGGTCGTCAAAACGCGCGCCTACGGCCACCAGCACGTCACAGTTCTGCATCGCCATATTGGCTTCCAGCGTGCCGTGCATGCCGAGCATGCCGACAAACTGCCTGTCCGTCGCAGGATAGCCTCCCAGGCCCATCAGGGTGTTGGTCACAGGGAAGCCCAGCCTGTGGGCGAGCTTGATCAATTGATCTGCCGCATCGCCCAACACCACGCCGCCGCCGGTATACAGCATGGGGCGCTTGGCTTCGAGCATGAGCTTGATGGCCTTCTTGATCTGGCCGGAGTGTCCTTTGAGGATAGGCGTGTAGGAGCGCATCTCCACGCTTTTCGGGTATTCGTAATGGCCGAGGTGCGCGGTAATGTCCTTGGGGATATCGACGACCACGGGGCCGGGGCGTCCGGTCGCGGCGATGAAGAACGCTTTCTTGATGGTGGGCGCTATGTCCTTGACATCCTTGACCAGGAAGTTGTGCTTCACGCAGGGGCGCGAGATGCCGATCATGTCCACTTCCTGGAAAGCATCCAGGCCGATGGCAGGCGTCGGCGCCTGGCCGCTGATGACGACCATGGGGATGGAATCCATGTGGGCGGTGGCAATGCCGGTAATGGCGTTGGTGGCGCCCGGGCCGGACGTCACCAGGGCGACCCCGACTTCACCTGTGGCGCGGGAATAGGCGTCCGCTGCATGGACAGCAGCTTGCTCATGACGGACCAGGATATGCTTGAACTTATCCTGTTTGAATATTTCATCGTAAATATTGAGCACTGCGCCGCCAGGATAGCCGAAAACGTATTTGACGTTCTCTTCCTGCAAACAGCGAATGACGATTTCTGCGCCAGATAATTCCATAGATATTGCTTGTTATGCCGAGAATTTGGGAAACTTAGAACACTAACGGTTTGCGCCATTTTGGTCAAGGAAGATTACGTGAGCCTCGGCTTTAAGCCAGTGATTTTAAGTGGCTTGTGGCAAAGCCTGCTGGGCAGTTTGCCGGTGTTCTGCATCGTTATTCAAACGGCGGCGGCGCGACCTTGAGCAGTTCTTCTATGGTGGTCAGGCCCGCGGCAATTTTCTCGGCGCCGTTGATCAATAATGGCTGCATGCCTTGCTGGTAAGCCAGCTTTTTGATGCTGGCGAGATCGGCGTCGTGAGTAATGAGTTTCTTGAGTTCCGGCGTCAGAGACAGCATCTCGTAAATGCCGCTGCGGCCGCGATAGCCGGTCATGCGGCATTCCAGGCAGCCGTTGGCGGCATAGATTTGCGCGGGCTTGGGCAGTTTCCATGCGCCCACCAGTTCACTCCACTGCTCCTGGCTGATATCGGCAGGCGTCTTGCAGTGCGGGCACAAGGTGCGCACCAGCCGCTGCGCCATGATGCCGATCAGCGAGGAGTGGATCAGGTACGGTGGAATGCCCAGGTCCAGCAGGCGGGTTACCGCGGCAGGCGCGTCATTGGTATGCAGGGTCGAGAGTACCAGGTGGCCGGTCAATGCGGCCTGGATCGCCATTTCACCGGTTTCCACGTCGCGGATTTCGCCCACCATGATGATGTCCGGGTCCTGGCGCAGCAGGGTGCGTACGCCGTCGGCGAACGTCAGCCCGATGTTGTGCTGCACCTGCATCTGGTTGAAGGCGGGTTCCACCATCTCGATGGGGTCTTCCACGGTGCAGACGTTGACTTCCGGCGTTGCGAGCAGCTTAAGCGTGGAATAGAGCGTGGTAGTTTTGCCGGAACCGGTCGGCCCGGTGACGAGGACGATGCCGTTCGGGCTTTGCGTCCACTGCGTCCATTTTTGCGCCTGCTCGCTGGAAAACCCCAGCTCGACGAAATCCTTGACCAGGATTTCCGGCGTGAAAATACGCATCACCAGTTTTTCGCCGAATGCCGTGGGCATGGTGGACAGGCGCAGCTCGATTTCCTCGCCCTCGTCCGTCAGCGTCTTGATGCGGCCATCCTGGGGGCGGCGCTTCTCCACCATGTCCATGCGGCCCAGCAGCTTGATGCGGTTGGTGATCGCATTCATGATGGCGCTGGGCAGTTGATACACCTGGTGCAGCACGCCGTCGATGCGGAAGCGCAAGATGCCCATATTGCGGCGCGGCTCGAGATGGATGTCGCTCGCGCGCTGCTCGAAGGCGTACTTGAACAGCCAGTCGACGATGTTGACGACATGCTGCTCGTTGGCATCGAGATTCTTGTTCTTGCCTAATTCAACTAGTTGTTCCAGGTTTTGCACGCCAATGACCTGGCCGGCTTTTGCCGTGTTGGCGAGATTGATGGAGTTGGCGAGGTTGTAGACTTCCGGCAGGTAGCGGCTGATTTCGCGCGGGTTCGCGACCACGAGCCGGATGCTGAGCTTCAGGATGCGTTCGAGGTCGGGTATCCAGTCGGTGAAGAACGGCTCGGCGGTCGCGATGACGGCTTCCTGGCCGCTGACCTTGACCGGCATGATCTTCAGGCGCTCGGCATAAGCCTTGGAAATGACCTGGGCCACGGCGCTGAAATCCAGCTTGAGCGGGTCTACATGAAAGTGTTCCAGGTTGGCCCGTTTCGCCAGCCAGGCGGTGAGCATTTCGAGGGAAAGCTGCTTGTTCGGGGACTGCAGGCTTTTCCATTTCTGCTCGCTGATGATGATCAGCGGATGCAGGTTGGAGCTGTCCAGTCTGCGGTCCTTGAACAATTGCTCCGCCTGCAGCTTGTGCACCAGCCCGTCATTGACCAGCATGCGCAAGGTATCGCCCAGTGACAGGCGGCCGGGAGCAGGGTGGAAAATGGCGCTAGGTTGACTCATGTGAGGAATACTAAAGATTCGCGCAGCAAAAGTCGATGCAATGCAACGTGTCCGTCAAGCCGTTTCCGGCTGGAAGCGCATGGAAAGGTCGATCGCGTGCACATGCTTGGTCAGGCTGCCGATGGAAATGCGGTCGACCCCGGTCAGGGCGATTTCGCGCACATTGTGGATGTCGATGCCGCCGGACGCTTCGAGGATGGCTTGTCCGCGGTTGATCCTGACGGCTTCGGCAAGTGCCGGAATATCGAAATTGTCGAGCAGGATCAGCTTGGCGCGTGCTTTCAGCGCGATCCTCAGTTGTTCGAGGGTTTCCACCTCGATCTGGATAGGCACGCCCGCATCCAGTGCGCGGGCGTTTGTTAACACGGCCTCGATACTCCCGGCGGCGGCGATGTGGTTTTCCTTGATTAATATTCCGTCGTAAAGCCCGATGCGCTGGTTGAGCCCGCCGCCGATGCGCACGGCGTATTTTTGCGCGATGCGCAGCCCGGGCAATGTCTTGCGCGTGTCGAGGATATGGGCGCTTGTCCCGGCGATGGCGTCGACGTATTGCCGCGTGGCGGTTGCGGTCGCTGAAAGCGTCTGCAGGAAGTTGAGCGCGCAACGTTCGGCGGTCAGCAAGGCGCGGGCGGGGCCGGATAAGGTGCAGATCGTGCTGCCGGCCTTGACCAGGTCGCCTTCCTGAACCAGCCATTCGATCGCAATCTCCCTGGAGACGTGGCGGAACGCTGCGCTTGCCCAGGGGATGCCGCAAACTACGGCATCTTCGCGTGAGAGGATGGTGGCGGTTGCCAATTGGCCTGCGGGCACCAGCTGGGCAGTGATGTCTCCGGCGCCGACATCCTCTTCCAATGCGCGCAGGATATCCGCCTCGATGACTTTTTGCAGGGCGTTGGGGAGCAGTGCTTGCTGTGATGTGGAGTCCATGATTTACATTATAATGCAGTCATCCATCTCTCAAGTCTTATTCAAGATGAAGCTCCTATACTCCAACACCAGCCCATATGCGCGCAAGGTGCGCGTGGTGGCCGCAGAAAAGCGCATCGACGTGGATATGGTGCAGGTTGTGCTCGCCGACCCGGACTGTCCGGTCAACGACCATAATCCGCTGGGCAAGATCCCGGTGCTGATCCTGCCGGATGGCGACAGCCTCTATGACTCGCGCGTGATCGTGGAATACCTGGATCATCGCACGCCGGTGGCGCACCTGATTCCGCAAGACCATACGGCCAAGATTGCTGTCCGGCGATGGGAGGCGCTGGCTGACGGCGTGACGGATGCGGCCATCGCGGCCGTGATCGAGGGACGCCGCCCGGAAGAGGCGCAGGACCCGGCAGTGATTGTCAAGCAGCTAGGCAAGGTGGAGCGCGGCCTCAAGACCCTGGATCAAGACCTTGAAAAGAAAAAATGGTGCGTCAATGAAAGCTTCAGCCTCGCTGACATTGCCGTGGGATGCATGCTGGGCTATCTGGAGCTGCGCTACCAGCATCTGGACTGGAAGCAGCAGTATCCCAGCCTGGCCAAGCACTATGCGGCCATGATGAAGCGGGCTTCATTCAAGGATACTGCGCCAGCCGCGACCTGATTGGAGGCGGCAGGAAGCGAATATAGACAGCCCTGAAGCCGAGCGCGTTAAAGGGCTGACGTGATGATGCCGCCGCCCAGGCAGACATTGCTTTCATAGACCACGACCGACTGCCCCGGCGTGATGGCCCATTGCTTCTGGCCGAAGCGGATGTCCGCGCTCTCGCTTGTCAGCTTGTCGATTTCGCAAGGCGCATCCGGCTGGCGGTAGCGTGTCTTGGCGGCATAGACCCAATGGGTTTTCGGCTCTTCTCCCGCGATCCAGTGCAGGTTGCCTGCGACCAATCCGTCATTGAGCAGCAACGGGTGGTCGTGCCCCTGTACCACGACCAGCACGTTGTGCTGCATGTCCTTGCCCGCGACGAACCAAGGCTCGCCGTTGCTTTCCTTCGAGCCGCCGATTCCCAACCCCTGGCGCTGCCCCATGGTGTAGTACATCAGGCCGTTGTGCTGGCCGACGACCTTGCCTTCCGGCGTCTGGATTTCCCCGGGCGCGCGCGGCAGGTAGCGGCTGAGGAATTCCTGGAACGGGCGTTCGCCGATGAAGCAGATGCCGGTGGAATCCTTCTTCTCGCTGGTGGGCAGGCCGGCGCGGCGCGCAATCTCGCGGATTTCGCGCTTGAGCAGGTGGCCTAGCGGGAACAGGGTCTTGGAGAGCTGCGCCTGGTTGAGGCGGTAAAGAAAATAGCTCTGGTCCTTGGTGCCGTCGTCCGCCTTCATGAGTTGGAACAGGCCATTCTTCTCGCGCACCTGGGCATAATGGCCCGTAGCCATGAGGTCGCCGCCCAGCGCCATGGCATGGTCGAGGAAGGCCTTGAACTTGATCTCGGAATTGCAAAGGATATCCGGGTTGGGAGTGCGGCCGGCGCTGTACTCTTCCAGGAAATTGGCGAACACGCGCTCCTTGTATTCCTTGCTGAAGTTCACTGCCTCGATCTCGATGCCGATCTTGTCGGCGACGGCGGCTGCATCGATCAAGTCCTGCTTGGCCGGGCAGTATTCGTCGGTATCGTCGTCCTCCCAATTCTTCATGAACAGGCCGACGACTTCGTAGCCTTGTTCCTTGAGCAATAGTGCTGCGACGGAGGAGTCGACGCCGCCGGACATGCCGACGATGACTTTTTTCTTCATGATGGATGTTCTATCTGCTAAATGGCAACGCTATAAATGGGTAATCACATTGAGCGGGAAACGCTGTCCCGCCAGGTAGTGCTCGACGCAAGTGAGTACTTGCGGGCTGCGGTGCCTTGCCTGGCTGGCGCGGATCTCGTCCGGGGTCATCCAGATTGCGCGGATGATGCCGTCGTCCAAGGGCAAGCCTGGCTGATGGTCGTCAACATGGCCGATAAAGGCGAACCGCAGGTAGGTAATGTCCTTGAGCGGGTGGCGCCAATGGTAGATGCCCAGCAGGCTTTGCGGCGTGAAACGGTAGGCGGTTTCCTCGCGGGCTTCCCTGACGACGGCTTCCAGCAGGCTTTCGCCATTCTCCACATGCCCGGCAGGCTGGTTGAGGCGGATGCCGTCCGCGGTTTCTTCCTCCACCAGGAGGAAACGGCCGTCCTGCTCTACGATGGCGGCGACAGTGGTATGGGGTTTCCAGATCATGGACTTCTTCACCAGGCGACTGGCCACATCCGCAGCCAGATAACGTAAACCCATAATTTTACAGCGGGATTGATCGTGAAGCCAGCATTGCCGTCGGCGTGCTGCTGTAACTTTCTTGTTGGAGGCGAAGGCTATCGGGTAGTATCGTCGCCCAATATCAACCTATTACAGGCCATGTGCATCAAATATGACACGCATTTATCTCGCTTCCCGCTCACCTAGGCGCGCAGAGCTGTTGCAGCAAATCGGCGTGGAGTTTGTCGTCATCCCTTCCGATATAGACGAGTCTGTATATAATGCGGAGTCGGCTGCCGATTACGTCTTGCGTCTCGCGCGCGAGAAAGCCCATGCCGGCGCGGCCAGCCTGCAAACGCTGGATATGCCGGTGCTGGCTGCGGATACCACGGTATGCGTCGATGGCGCCATTCTCGGCAAGCCGGCAAGCGACGAGGAAGCCTATGCCATGCTGGCGTCCATGTCGGGCCGCTGGCATGAGGTGCATACGGGGGTCGCGCTGGCAAGCAACCGCGGCGTGGAGGTCGCGTTGTCAACGACGCGCGTGAAGATGGCGACATTGAGTCATGACCTGATCGCTGCCTATGTGTCCAGCGGTGAGCCGCGGGACAAGGCTGGCGCTTACGGCATACAAGGCCTGGGGGGGACATTGATAGAACGCATTGAGGGTAGCTATACCGGCGTGATGGGATTGCCATTGTTCGAGACGGCGAACCTGCTGAGAAATTGCGGATTTGCCATTCCACGCCAGGCAGCCTGAGTTGAAACCGGCCTAGGTTAACCATCCAGAGATCGAGAATCCAAGAACAATCAACATGAGTGAAGAAATACTGATCAATGTCACCCCGCAGGAAACCCGCGTTGCGATCGTCGAACAGGGTGTATTGCAGGAGCTGCACGTAGAGCGCGCCACCTCGCTGGGGCTGGTGGGCAACATCTATCGCGGCAAAGTGTGCCGCGTACTGCCGGGAATGCAGTCGGCCTTCGTCGAGATCGGCCTGCAGCGTGCCGCCTTCCTGCATGTGGCAGATATCCTGGAGTGCTGTAGCCCGGAGAAGGAAAAAGCCATCCAGGAAGTGCTGCATGAAGGCCAGCCGGTCATGGTGCAGGTGATCAAGGAGCCGATCGGCACCAAGGGCGCGCGCCTGACCACGCAGATCAGCATTGCGGGCCGCTTCCTCGTGTATCTGCCGCAACAGCAGCATATCGGCGTATCGCAGCGTATCGAGGACGAGGCTGAGCGCGAACTGCTGCGCGAGCGCCTGCTGCGCCTGCTGCCGGAAAAGCGCGAGGGCGGCTACATCATCCGCACCATGTCGGAAGCGGCGACCGATGAAGAGCTGTTGGCGGATATCGATTACCTGCAAAAGGTCTGGAGCAATATCCAGGCGGCCAGCCATGGGGCTGCCGACCGTTCCTTGGTGTTCCAGGACCTGGATTTGCCCATGCGCGTGCTGCGCGACGTGGTCAATGAAGAAACGGAGCGCATCCTGGTGGATTCGCGCGAGACTTATCAAAAGCTGCTGGATTTCGCCAGCCACTATGCGGTGGGGGCGGTGAAGCGCATCGAGCATTACCAAGGCGCCCGCCCGTTGTTCGACATGTACAACGTCGAGCACGAGATCAACAAGGCCATGTCGCGCAAGGTGGAGCTCAAGTCGGGCGGCTACCTGATCTTCGACCAGACCGAGGCGCTGACCACCGTGGACGTGAACACGGGCGGCTTCGTCACCGGGCGCAGCCTGTCAGACACTATCTTCAAGACCAATCTCGAGGCCGCGCAATGCATCGCGCGCCAGCTGCGCGTGCGCAACCTCGGCGGCATCATCATCATCGACTTCATCGACATGGATGAGGAAGAGCAGCAAAACGCCGTGCTCGCCGAGCTGAAAAAGACCGTGGCCAAGGACAGGGCGCGTACCGGCGTGAACGGGTTTTCCACGCTCGGCTTGGTCGAGATGACGCGCAAGCGCACGCGCGAAAGCCTGGCGCACCTGCTGTGCGAGCCTTGCCCGTCCTGCAAGGGGCGCGGCGAGGTCAAAACCGCGCAAACCGTTTGCTATGAAATTTTCCGCGAACTGCTGCGCAACGCCAAGCAGTTCACCGCCCGCGAGTTCCGCATCCTGGCCGCGCCCAAGGTGATTGACCTGCTGCTGGACGAGGAGTCCCAGAGCCTGGCCAATCTCTCGGATTTCATCGGCAAGCCGATTTCGCTGCAGGCGGAAACGCATTATGCGCAGGAAACCTACGATATCGTGCTGATGTAGGTTTAGAGCCTGTTCATGATCTTTTCATAGGACACGTTGTCCCGGCAGGGTAGCCGCTGCTGCGTTACGTATCGGCTCTGAGTACGGGCATCCGCGCCCATGCCGGCTTACTTCCGCTTACATTCTTTTGCGCAAGCTTTACCTTGAGCTTTGTCATGGTCTTGTTTCTGGATTTATACTCGAATAGGACCATGTTTTGATCAAGGAGAAATGCCATGCGCAACATATCCCGAAGACAGCTCCTGCAGCTTGGAGGAGGCCTGGGCCTGTTGGCCGTTCTGCCCTTAGTTGGACATGCCGCCTTCGCGGCTGAAGGGCAGCCCCTGAAAATCGGCACTATCGGCGCCGGGAACCTGGGTGGCGCGGTCGGTGCTTTATGGGTGAAGGCAGGGCACGAAGTTCTGTTTTCCTCACGTGATCCTTCAAGCCTGAAATCGTTGGTCGATAGATTGGGTCCCAAGGCGCGCGCCGGCACTGTGGAAGAGGCGATTGCATTCGGCGATGCCATTTTGCTGGCCGTGCCTTATGAGGCTTATCCGCAAATCGGCCGCGACTACGGCGCAGCGCTTAAGGGCAAGATTGTGATCGACGCAGGCAACGCCAACCGTAGTTCGCTATATCCAGAGACGCAAGCCAACGGCATCGGCGTGACCACGGCCAAATACCTGCCCGGCGCACGCATCGTGCGCGCCTTCAATGCCGCAAACAACCGCGTATTCACCGACAATGCGGGCCACACGCCGCGCATCGCCATCCCGATTGCCGGCGACGACCAGCAGGCGCTGGAGGTTGCCAAGGCATTGATCTCCTTGGCCGGTTTCGATCCCCTGGTCGTAGGCGGGTTGAAGGATGCGGACAAGTTCGCCATGGGAACCGATGGCTTCGGGCATATCCTGACGGCTGACGAACTGGCAAAAAAGCTCGGCGTTGCACGTTGATCCTTGCAGGACCGAAGACCCCAAACAGCTGGCTGTTTGGGGTGAGTCTTAGGCAGTTTGGAATACGCTCTTAGAACAAGCGCAGCAATTGCTGCTCCATCGGCGTGACGAATACGATCAGGACCAGTTGCGCGACGATGAACACGACCAAAGGGCTTAGGTCGAAACCGCCGGCTGTGGGGATGCGGTTGCGCAATGGGCGCAACAGCGGCCGGGTAAGCGCATCCAGCACAGGCGTAAGGATGGTGTGGGGATTGATCCAGCTGAGAATGGCTTGAAGCAGCACTGCATAAAGGAAGATGTAGATGCTGAGCTTCAACAAGCCGACAAATGCCAGGCCCAGCAAGGCGATCCAGATGGTGTTGTCCGCCACGAGCAAGGGAAAGTCGCGTATCCACAACGAGCCCACTTGCAGCAGGAACTGCGCAATGAATGCCAGCAGCAGGGTAGAAGTGTCGAGGCCGCCGATTCCCGGGATAAAGCGCCGGACGGGCCTGACCGCGAAGTTGGTCACTGCGACCATGGCCTGGGAAACGGGATTGTGGAAAGGCGCGCGGGTCAGCTGCAGGTAAAAGCGCAGCAACAATGCCAAGGTAAACAAACCGAGGATGGTATGCAGCAGAAACTGCAAGGCGTTATTGATCATGCAAGCCCCCGGCATGAAATAGTATTGAGCATGGTTAGTCCTTTCCTAGCTGTTCGCCCAGTTCGCGAGCGCGCTCAGCGGCGGCATGCGCTGCCTGGATAATGGCTTGTTTGATGTTGGCCTGCTCCATGGAGAGGATCGCGCGTTCGGTAGTGCCGCCCTTGGAGGTCACCTGGGCGCGCAGCGCAGCGGCGGGCGTATCGCTCTGGCTGGCCAGCCGGCTGGCTCCCAGGAAAGTCTGCAGGCTTAAGGCGCGCGCCTGGTCGGGAGCGAAGCCCAGGTCCAGGGCCGCCTGTTCCAAAGCCTCGATGAAATAAAATACATAGGCCGGGCCGCTGCCTGAAATCGCGGTCACCGCATCTATCTTGCCCTCGTCATCGACCCATAATGTGCTGCCCGCCGCAGACAACAGCAGGTCGGCCTGTTCGCGCTGTTCTATGCTGACGCCATCCGTCGCATAAAGGCCGGATACGCCGGCCTGGATCTGGGCCGGCGTATTGGGCATGACGCGCACGATGGCGCTGTAGCCGTTCAGCCAGCGGCTGAGCGCGTCGCAGGTGATGCCGGCCGCAATCGAGATGACGAGCTGCTGGTTGAGGAAGCTGGCGAGAAAGATCGCCATGTCGCGTAATTGCTGTGGCTTGACAGCCAGCACGATGATGTCTGAGTTGGCGACGCTGGGCAGGTGCTCGGTGGCGTGAATGCCGAATTCTTCCGTCAATTGCTCCCGCTTTGCAGCATCAAGCTCAATGACATTGATGGCGGCCATGTTGTAGCCTTTTTGCTTGAGGCCGCCGATAATCGCGCGCGCCATGTTGCCGCCGCCGATAAAGCTGATTTTCATGTTGATTGTTCTGTGGTTGGTTTGATCCGGGCCCCGAAAATGGCGGAGCCCACTCTCACTATTGTCGCACCCTCTTGAACGGCTGCGGGAAAATCTTCGGACATGCCCATGGATAACGTATCCAAGTGGTGTCCGGCCGATTGCAGGCTGTCGTAGATGTCACGTACGGCGCGAAACTGCGACTGTTGTTCCTGCGGGTCATGGGTAGGGGCCGGAATCGCCATCAGCCCGCGCAGGCGCAGTTTGGGCAATTGCCTGATATGGTCTGCCAGGGCAATCGCGTCGGCAGCGCTGGTGCCGCTTTTGCTGTCTTCGCCGCTGACGTTGACCTGGATGCACACCTGCAGCGCCGCTTGGCCGGGGCCGCGGGCGGCATTGAGCCTGTCTGCGATCTTGGCGCGGTCCACGCTGTGCACCCAGTCGAAATGCCTGGCGATTGGCTGCGTCTTGTTGCTCTGGATCGGGCCGATGAAATGCCACTCTATCGCTAGGTCCTGGAGTTCCTCCTGCTTGGCGAGCGCTTCCTGCAGGTAGTTCTCGCCAAACTGGCGTTGCCCAAGCGTATAAACTTCGCGGATGGCGCTGGCAGGATGCGCCTTGCTCACCGCGAGCAGGCGGACGGAATCCGGCGCCCGGCCGGCATCAAGCGCAGCGGCCCCGATACGGGCCTTGATTGCTTGCCAGCGCTTGCCAATTGTGTCCATAATCCGTCCATTCTTCATGATTGCAACCATCCCGGCACCTGCGTGCCAGGTGCGGAATTATAACAGGAGCCTGTTTTGGATATTTCTGATTTGCTGGCGTTCTCGGTCAAAAACAAGGCTTCCGACTTGCACCTTTCGGCGGGTATGCCGCCATTGATCCGGGTGCATGGCGACGTGCGCAAGATCAACGTGCCGCCGCTGGACCACAGCGCAGTGCACGACATGGTGTACGACATCATGAACGACGGCCAGCGCAAGGTGTACGAGGAAACGCTGGAGTGCGATTTTTCCTTCGAGATTCCCAACCTCGCGCGTTTCCGCGTCAATGCCTTCAACCAGAACCGCGGCGCGGGCGCGGTATTCCGTACCATTCCCTCCAAGGTGCTGACCATGGAGCAGCTCGGCTGTCCGCCTATCTTCCGCGAGATTGCGCAGAACCCGCGCGGCATCGTGCTGGTGACCGGGCCGACCGGTTCCGGCAAATCCACCACGCTGGCGGCGATGATCGACTTCATCAATGAAAACGAGTTCGGCCATATCCTCACCGTGGAAGACCCGATCGAATTCGTGCATACCTCGAAAAAATGCCTGATCAACCAGCGCGAGGTCGGGCCGCACACCCTGTCTTTCGCCAATGCCTTGCGTTCCGCCCTGCGCGAGGACCCGGACGTGATCCTGGTCGGCGAAATGCGCGACCTGGAAACCATCCGCCTCGCACTCAGCGCCGCCGAGACCGGCCACTTGGTGTTCGGCACTTTGCATACCAGTTCCGCGGCCAAGACCATAGACCGTATCGTCGACGTGTTTCCCGCGGCGGAGAAGGAAATGGTGCGCTCCATGCTCTCCGAGTCGCTGCGCGCCGTGATCTCGCAGACCCTGTGCAAGACCAAGGATGAGCAAGGCCGCGTGGCGGCGCACGAGATCATGATCGGCACGCCCGCGATCCGCAACCTGATCCGCGAGAACAAGATCGCGCAGATGTATTCCGCGATCCAGACCGGGCAGAACGTCGGCATGCAGACACTGGACCAGAATCTGCAGGACCTGGTGCGACGCAACGTGATTTCCCTGGCCGAGGCAAGAACCAAGGCTGCCAACAAGGATGCCTTCGTCGGCTAACCGGGATTAAGGAATAGCATGGATCAGGGGCAAGCGGAGAAGTTTGTATTCGACCTGTTGCGGTTGATGCTGGGCAAGAAGGCATCCGACCTTTTCATTACGGCCGCCTATCCGCCCGCGATGAAGATCGACGGCAAGATGACGCCGGTGACGCAGCAGGCATTGACGCCGCAGCAGGCGCGCGAGATCGCGCGTGCGATCATGAACGACAAGCAGGCTGCGGAATTCGAGGCGACGCGCGAGTGCAACTTCGCCATCGGCATGCCCGGCGTGGCGCGTTTCCGCGTCAATGCCTTCGTGCAGCGCGGCAGCGTCGGGCTGGTGTTCCGCACCATCACCACCAAGATTCCGCGCCTTGAGGAACTGGGGCTGCCCGAAGTGCTCAAGGACGTGGCGCAGTCCAAGCGCGGGCTGGTGATCTTCGTCGGCGGCACCGGTTCGGGCAAGTCCACATCGCTGGCCGCGATGGTCGGTTACCGCAATGAAAACAGCCACGGCCACATCATCACCATCGAAGACCCGATCGAGTTCGTGCACGAGCACAAGAACTGCATCATCACCCAGCGCGAGATCGGCGTCGACACCGACAACTGGCATACCGCGCTCAAGAACACCTTGCGCCAGGCGCCCGACGTGATCCTGATCGGCGAAATCCGCGACCGCGAAACCATGGATTACGCGATCGCCTTCGCCGAGACCGGCCACCTATGCATGGCGACTCTGCATGCGAACAGCACCAACCAGGCGCTGGACCGCATCATCAACTTTTTCCCCGAGGAGCGTCGGCACCAGCTGCTCATGGATTTGTCGCTCAACGTGAAGGCTTTTGTCTCCCAGCGCCTGATTGCCCGAAAAGACAGCACGGGGCGGGTGGCTGCCATGGAAATCATGATCAACTCGCCCCTGATTTCCGACCTGATCTTCAAGGGGGATGTGCACGAGATCAAGGACATTATCGCCAAGTCTCGCGAACTGGGCATGCAGACGTTCGACCAGTCGCTGTTCGACCTGCACGAGGCTGGCCTCATCACCTATGAGGATGCCTTGCGCAATGCGGATTCGGTCAACGACCTCAGGCTCAGGATCAAGCTGGAAGGCAAGGATGCAAAAGACCGTGACCTCTCCGCAGGATTGGATAATCTCGGTATAGTGTAACCTGCCATGCCGGCATGGTTGCTGGCAATTCACAATTTCTTTTCTGAAAGCTTGATATGCTGGAATGGTTGGCAAGCCCCGAAGCCTGGATCGCACTCGCAACGTTGACCGCCCTGGAAATCGTCCTAGGCATAGACAATATCATCTTCATCTCCATCCTGGTCGGCCGCCTGCCGGAAAAGCAGCGCAATACCGCCAGGCGGCTCGGGCTCAGCCTGGCGATGATCGCGCGCCTGGCGCTCCTGTTCTCCATTTCCTGGGTCATGGGGCTGACCAAGCCCTGGTTCGAGATCGCGGGCGTGGAAATTTCAGGCCGCGACTTGATCCTGATCGGCGGCGGCTTGTTCCTGCTCGCCAAGGCCACCCACGAAATCCATAACAGCCTCGAGGGCATGGATGGGCATGGGGACGGCCATGTCGCGGTCAACAGCATGGGCATGGTGCTGGTGCAGATCGCGGTGCTGGATATCGTCTTTTCACTGGATTCCGTGATTACCGCGGTCGGGCTTGCCGACCATGTCGGCATCATGGCGACGGCCATCATCATCGCGGTCGGCGTGATGCTGTTTGCCGCCAAGTCGATCGGCGATTTCGTCGACAACCATCCCACCATCAAGATTCTTGCCTTGTCGTTCCTGATCCTCGTGGGCGTCACGCTGATGGTGGAGGGGTTCGACGTTCACGTGCCCAAGGGCTACATCTATTTCGCGATGGCGTTCTCGGTGGCGGTGGAAATGCTCAACATCCGCATGCGCAAGCGCGTGAGTGAAAGAAAGCCGGTAAAGCTGCGCAAGAAACCGATGCAATAATGATTTGCCATGTGCCGCAATAGTGCACGGCGTTAAATCATGGTGCGCGGAGCAATATAAGAAAGCAAATTTATTTCAGCCTATCTTGCTGAGTAATATGTAATTTTATACATACACTCATTTGGTATCCATATTGCTTTGGCTCCTAATGATCTTTTCAATATCATGGGAGTTGGCCAAATGAGTGAGCATGTCTGTCAGCAAGGGTGCCGTCATCATTCACATGCAGCGGATAACCCGGAAATCCAGCAGGAGTTTCAGGAAGGCAGGCGCGATTTCATGCGCGACTTTGCCGTTGGCGGCGTGCTCGCCTCTGCGGCAAGCATGGGTATCAGTGCCAGTGCTTTTGGCCAGACTACGCCCAAGTCTGGTTCTTCCACAGGGCATGCTACCCATTACTATATTCCCGCCAACGATAAAACCGTGAATTGGGGGTTCTTCAGTAAATCCTTGAAACCCCTTGTGGAGCTTGAGTCGGGTGACTTCGCCACCATGGAGACATTGACCCACCATTCCAATGACGATGCATCGCTCATGGTCAAGGGCGACCCTGGCGCCGAAAGCGTGTTTTATTGGGACAGCAAGCGCAAGAATGTGGATCGGCGCGGCATAGGGCCGATGGACCACAAGCTGGGGGCCGGCGGCGGCCTGGGCGTGCATATCTGTACCGGGCCGGTTGCGGTCAAGGGCGCGCAGCCGGGTGACGTGCTGGAAGTGCGGATTGTCGATGTGGCCTTGCGCCCGAGCGCCAACCCCGAATTCAAGGGCAAGGCTTTCGGCTCCAATGTTGCCGCCAACTGGGGTTTTCATTATAACGACCTGATAGAAGAGCCGAAGAAGCGCGAAGTGGTGACGATCTATGAACTGGATGCCACAGGCGAGCGCAACTGGGCCCGGGCATTCTATAACTACCGCTGGACGCCGCAGACCGATCCTTTCGGCGTGGTGCACCCGATTGTCGATTACCCAGGCGTGCCTGTGGATCACAGCACCATCAGCAAGAATTACGACGTGCTGAAAAATATCCGCGTCCCGGTACGCCCGCATTTTGGCACCATGGGGTTGGCGCCAGTGGAAGCCGACATGGTGAACTCCATCCCGCCGAGCTATACCGGCGGCAATATCGACAATTGGCGCATCGGCAAGGGCGCGACCATGTATTACCCGGTTTCAGTGCCGGGCGGCATGTTCTCTGTAGGCGACCCGCATGCCTCGCAGGGCGATTCCGAAATGTGCGGCACCGCGATCGAGTGCTCCTTGACCGGCACCTTCCAGTTCATCCTGCACAAGAAGGCCGACTTGGCGGGGACCGCACTGGAAAGCCTGCAGTATCCGTTGCTGGAAACCCAGGATGAATGGGTGCTGCACGGCTTCAGTTATGCCAACTACCTGGCCGAGCTTGGCGCTGACGCGCAAAACAGCATCTTCTCCAAATCCTCGCTGGATCTCGCGCTCAAGGACGCATTCCGCAAGATGCGGCATTTCCTCATGCATACCCAGCATTTGAGCGAGGACGAGGCGGTTTCACTGATGTCGATCGGCGTCGATTTCGGCGTCACCCAGGTGGTGGATGGCAACTGGGGCGTGCATGCCGTGGTGAAGAAAGGTATTTTCCCGGCACGCGATGTCTAAGTTTGGCTCGCTGGCGTGAGGCGTCCTGCTTGAGGCGGGGCGCCTGATGCTAGTCCTTGTAGGCAATCTCGCCCTTAACCAGCGTATAGCGTACCTTGCCTGCCAGCTCCAAGCCGTTAAATGGCGTGTTCTTTCCCTGGCTCAGCAGGTTTGCCGCTTTCACGTTCCAGTATTGCTGCGGGTCGAAAATGCAAATATCGGCTTGAGCGCCCAATTCCAGATGGCCTTGGCTGATCCCCAGGCTGGTGGCTGGCGCGCTGGTGATGCGCGCCAATGCGTCGACCAGGGCAACCTTCTGTTCCTCGGCCCATTTCAGCGTCAGCGGCAGCAGCAGTTCCAGACCTGTCGCGCCGGCCTCCGCTTCGCCGAACGGCACCAGCTTGGCGTCTTCATCTACCGGCGCATGGTCCGAGCATGCGAGGTCGATGGTGCCGTCGGCCAGGCCCTGGCGCAGGGCATCGCGGTCGCGCTGGCTGCGCAATGGAGGCCTCAGGTGGCAATTGGCGTCGAAGAAGCCGATGTCATGCTCAGTGAGGTGCAGGTGGTTGACGCTGACGTCGCAACTGATCTGCAGGCCTTGCTGCTTGGCTTCGCGCACCATGGCGACGCCTTCGGCGCTGGAAAGCCGGCACAGGTGCACCTTGGCCCCGGTTTCACGGACGATGTGCAGGATGGTGGCGAGCGCCAGGGTTTCAGCAGCCACTGGGATAGTCTTGAGGCCCAGGCGTGCGGCAACCTCTCCGTCATGCGCGACCCCGCCTTGCGCCAGGTAGGGCTCCTGCGGGCGCAGCCAGACGGTAAAGCCGAATGTGGCGGCGTACTGCAGGGCGCGCCATAGCACCAGGGTATCGACGATCGGCTCGTCTGCCTGGGAAAAGCCGACACAGCCTGCCTCGGTGAGCTCGCTCATTTCCGTGAGCTGCTTGCCGGCGAGTTGGCGGGTGAGCGCGCCCAAGGGATAGACATTGCTCAAATGGAGCTGCTTGGCGCGGTGCTTCAGCATTTCGACCAGGCCGGATTCGTCGAGCACCGGGTCGGTATCCGGCGGGCAGGCCACGCTGGTGACGCCGCCCGCAACCGCAGCATGAAGTTCGCTCTTCAGCGACGCCTTGTATTCGTTGCCGGGCTCGCGCAGGCGGACCGAGACGTCCACCAGGCCCGGGCAGACGATCAGCCCGTCGGCATCGATCACCTGGTCTGCCTTGAAGTCCGCCGGCATATCGCCCGTGCCTGCGATCTTGCCATTGCTGACGTAAAGGTCTTGTACCGCATCGACATGATGTCTTGGGTCGATCAGCCGCCCCTGCTTGATATGGATGTTCATTCGGAGTTTCCTGCGAGGATGCTCATGACGGCCATGCGTACCGCAATGCCGTAGGTAACCTGGGGAAGAATCACGGATTGCTTGCCATCGGCCACTGCGGAATCGATTTCCACGCCGCGGTTCATGGGACCCGGGTGCATGACGATGGCATCCGGCTTGGCAAAGGCAAGTTTTTCCGGCGTGAGCCCGTAACACTTGAAGTATTCCTGAGCGCTGGGCAGCAAGGCGCCGTTCATGCGTTCGTTCTGCAAGCGCAGCATCATGACGACGTCCACGTCTTTCAGGCCTTCGCGCATGTCATGGTGAACCTGCACTCCTAGTTTTTCCACGTGTTGCGGCAATAGCGTCTTGGGGGCGATGACGCGAACCTCGGGCACGCCCAGCGTAGTGAGCGCATGGATTTCGGAGCGTGCCACGCGCGAGTGCAGCACATCGCCTACCAGGGCCACGCGCAGGTTGTGCATGTCCGGCTTGTAGCGGCGGATGGTGAAGACATCGAGCAGGCCCTGGGTCGGGTGCGCATGTCGGCCGTCGCCGGCATTGATGACATGGATATGCGGGGCGACATGCTGCGCGATGAAATGGGCCGCGCCGGATTCCGCATGGCGTACGACGAACATGTCGGCATGCATGGCGGTCAGGTTGTCGATGGTATCGAGGATGGTTTCGCCCTTGGATTGCGAGGAAGTACCCACATTCAGCGTGATGACGTCCGCCGAAAGGCGCTTGGCTGCGATTTCGAATGTCGTCCGGGTGCGCGTGCTGTTCTCGAAGAAGATGTTACAGACGGTCTTGCCGCGCAGCAAAGGCACTTTCTTGACTTCGCGCTCGGCAACGCCGACGAAGGATTCGGCGGTATCCAGTATCTGGTTGAGGATGGTGCGGGGCAACCCTTCCGTCGTGAGCAGGTGCTTGAGCTTGCCGTCCTTGGTCAGTTGAGGGTTATGCATCAGGCACTGGCCTCCAGGCTGAATTGGAGTTGATGGTGTTCATCGCGGGATAATTGTAATTTCTGATCGGGTGGAATATCCAGTTGCAGCGCAGCCACCTGCGGGCAGATCGGCAATTCGCGGCCGCCGCGGTCCACCAGTACGGCCAGGCTGATGCTGGCGGGCCTGCCGTAATCAAACAGCTCGTTCATGGCGGCGCGAATGGTGCGTCCGGTGTAGAACACGTCGTCGAGCAGGATGATGTGGCGCTCTTCCACGTCGAATGGGATTTGCGATGGGCGCGTGTCCGCGTGCAGGCCGCGCTGGCTGTAATCGTCCCGGTAGAAAGAGCTGTCGAGCATGCCTAATTCCAGCGAGCAGCCGGGATGGGATGACTGCAGCCGGGGGAACAGGCGCTCCGCAATCCACGCGCCGCCGCTGTGGATGCCCACGATGGCGGTTTTCGGCTGGATGAATGGGGCGAGTTTCTGCTCCAGAGTCAGGAGGAGCACTTCTGCATCGGGTAATTGAATGTTCAATGTCATGGGGCAATTCCGTCAAAATAGGATTGCAGTATATGTTGCGCAGCCACCTGGTCCAGCATGGGTTTCTGCCTGCGGCCGGTGATGCCGCTTTGCTTGAGCGACTGGCTGGCTTCCGCTGAGCTTAAGCGCTCGTCGACCAATGCGACAGGCAGGTTGAAGCGACCCTCCAGGCGGCGTGCAAACCTGCGGCATAGCTGGGTCAACGCATGCTCGTCGCCATTGAGGTAGCTTGGCAGCCCGACCACCAGCGCCACCGGTTGCCATTCCTCGATGAGGTCGGCAATGGCGGCAAAACGTTTGTCATTGGCTTCGGTATCGATGGTCGCGAGCGGATGGGCAATGCCGAGCAGGTGTTCGCCGATTGCCACGCCGATGCGTTTTTCGCCGAAGTCGAATCCGAGCACGCAGCCTTGGTGGCCGGCTACCGGCTCAGGCATGCCCGGCTTCCTCCGCAAAGCGGGCGAAATCAAGCCCCAGCAGTGCCATGGTGGCCTGTACCTTTTCTTCCGCGGGCAAGCCGAACAATAAGTGATTGCGCTGTTCCGGCGTCGCCTCGACCGTCAGCCAGGCATTCTGCGCAAGCTCCTGTTCCAGTTGGCCTGCCGACCAGCCGGCATAGCCGAGACTGACCAGGAAGTTGTGCGGAATGTGGCCTTCGGCAACGGCTTGCAGGATGTCCTTGGAAGTGGTGAGGCCGGTATCGCCGTCGATGCTGAGGGTGGAGTCCCAGTCTTCCAGCGGTTGATGCAGGACGAAGCCGCGATCCAACTGTACCGGTCCGCCGAAATAGACGGGCTTATCCGTCAGTGGGCTGGAGAGCGGCAGGTTCAGTTGCTTGAACAATGCCTGCAGGGTCATGTCGATAGGACGATTGATGACGATGCCCATGGCGCCGTCGGCATTGTGTTCGCAGATGAAGGTCACCGACTTTGCAAAATAGGGGTCGGTCATGGCGGGCATGGCAACCAGAAACTGACCAGTGAGATTAACGTTTTCCACGCTGCTATTATCTCACATAACGATTCTCACATCATGGCTTGCATCAGCCGGTCAGGGCGTCTCGACGTAGCCGGTAATTTCCAGGCCGAAACCGACAATGCTCGGCATCTTGCGCGGCGCAGCCAATAGCTTCATTTTCTTCACGCCGAGATCCAGCAGGATTTGCGAGCCTATGCCGTAGTTGCGCAGGTCCTGGCGGGTGCGCACCGGCTCGTCGGCAAACTTGATGCGTTCCACCAGGTCTTCCGCATTCTCGCCATTGTGCAGCAAGACGACGACGCCAGCGTCGGCCTCCTGGATCTTGCGCATTGCCTGCAAGGTGTTCCACGAATGTGAGCGGCTACTTTCGTCGATGAGGTCAAACACGGAAAGCGGCTCATGAACGCGTACCAGGATTTCCTTGTTGGGAGTGATCTCACCCTTGACCAGCGCCAGGTGGGTTTCCTTGGCGATCATGTCGGCATAGGCAATCAGGCGCATCGGGCCGTACGGCGTAGTGACTTCACGTTCTGCGGCGCGCTTGACCAGGCACTCGTTCTCGTTGCGGTATTGGATCAGGTCGGCGATGGTGCCGATCTTGAGGTTGTGCTGCTTGGCGAACTTAATCAGGTCCGGCAGCCTGGCCATGCTGCCATCTTCCTTGAGAATCTCGCAGATGACGGACGCAGGGGTGAGGCCGGCCAGGGCAGAGAGGTCGCATCCTGCCTCGGTGTGGCCGGCACGCACCAGCACGCCGCCATTCTGCGCCGCCACCGGGAATATGTGACCAGGGCTGACAATGTCGGCGGGTTTCGCATTGGGCGCTACTGCGGCCTGTATCGTCCTGGCCCGGTCGCTGGCGGAGATCCCCGTCGTCACGCCCGTGGCGGCCTCGATGGATACCGTGAAATTGGTGCCCATGCCGCTGCCGTTCTTCTGCACCATTGCGGGCAGGTTGAGTTGCTTGCAGCGCTCTTCCGTCAAGGTCAGGCAGATCAGCCCGCGGCCATGCTTCGCCATGAAGTTGATATGTTCGGCAGTGGTGAACTGGGCGGCAAGCACGAGGTCGCCTTCGTTTTCGCGGTCTTCTTCGTCAACGAGGATTACCATGCGCCCCTGGCGCATTTCTTCAATGATTTCTATGGTTGGGCTGATCATGATGTGTGTAAGTGATGAATGCCGATGCGGAAAGTTCAGGCCGGAATGTCGCTCCATTGCGTCATACGGTCCACATAACGGGCAATGAGGTCTATTTCAAGATTGACCCGGCTGCCCACGCCCAGCCCTTTCAAGGTCGTGACTTCGACCGTGTGCGGAATGAGGTTGACGTTGAAGTCGTCGCCATCTACATGGTTGACAGTCAGGCTGACGCCGTCGACCGTGATGGAGCCCTTCACTGCAATGTAGCGCGACAATGGGTTCGGCGCCCGCACGGCCAGCAGCATACTTTCGCCGACCGGTTCAAAGCGGATGACCTGGCCTACGCCGTCTACATGCCCGCTGACCAGATGGCCGCCCAGGCGGTCGGAAAGCCGCAAGGCTTTTTCCAGGTTGACCTCGCGCAGGGTATCCAATCCAACGGTGCATGACAGGGTTTCCTTGGAAACATCCGCCTCAAACGTGTCCGTCCCCAATGTGACGACGGTCAGGCATACGCCATTGACCGCGATGCTGTCGCCAATCGCGACATCCTGCAGGTCGAGGTTGCCTGTATCGATCACGAGCCTGGCATCGTCGCCATGGGGGGTGATGGTCTTGATGTGGCCTTGGGCCTGAATAATGCCGGTAAACATAAGTGTGAATTCTAGCAGACCCACGGGCGGTGTTGGCGGAATTCTGTTCGGGAGCTAAACGCTTTTCATGTGCTGATTTTGAATTGTAAAGTCTCAATAAAATTAACTGCTTAATTTGATGAGCCGGAGATTAGTCCGATGGTACTAATTAGTCCAGATGTACTAAATGCAAAAAATGAAATCGACCGTATACTGCGCTCCAGTATCAAACGGGACAAATAAGTCCGTATCCATTTTCAAGAAGACTGTTTGTCGATTGCGGCGCAGTAAAAAATTTAGAGAAGGATGTAAGAATGTTGAATTTCAAGGGGACGATTGTAAGCGCACTGCTGATTGGTGCATCCATTATCAGTCAGGCTGCATTTGCAACACCATCTGCCGGTATTGAAGCTACGCTCACCGGCTACGAGTTTTCCAGCAAGAAGGACGTGGTTGACGTAAACGTCGACCTCAAGGGCTCAGGCTTGTTTGGCTGGTGGGGCCGCGCGTCGGGCGATGTGGCCGCAGGTGCGTATTCCGGTACCTGGAGCAATGGCGATTCTTTTGCCGCGTTCTGCGTCGAGTTGACGCAGAACTTCAGGGCGTTCGGCAAGTCCGCGACCTATACCGAAGGCACTTTCAGCTCGACTATAGAAAGCAGCCTGACCAACCTGGCCAACAAGTATTATTCCTTTGTCGATGACGCGATTTCTTCTGCTGCCTTCCAGGTGGCTGTATGGGAAATCGTCAGCGAAAAATCGAATAACCTCAACCTGGACAAAGGCAAGTTCGAGGCTGATCCGGTATGGAACGGCTTCTTGTGGTTCGGCAGCTACGATGCGGACTCGAAGGCAGCGATTGATCTTGCCAAGACCTGGCTCGCTGGCGTCAATGATGACAGCGTGCTGGCTACCGGCGACTATAGCCTGACCTATCTGAAGAACAAGAACTACCAGGATCTGGTTGTGTTCACTTCAATTGCGGCAGTACCTGAGCCAGCAACATATGGCATGCTGCTGCTTGGCATGGGCGTGGTAGCGTTCGTTGCGCGCCGCCGCCGTGCCAATACCATCCGCTTCTAAACAGCACTAGGCATCAACAAGAGCCCTTCCAATATGGAAGGGCTTTTTTATTGGCTTCAATCATGGTCAATGCTGTACTTGAGTCCCTTTCACGCTAGAATGCGGCATGGCATTTTTCAGACAACTTCCCTTCGAGCTTTTTGTCGGCTTGCGCTATACGCGGGCAAAAAGGCGTAATCACTTCATTTCCTTTATTTCCCTCACCAGCATGGTCGGCATCGGGCTGGGCGTGGCGGCCTTGATCGTGGTGCTCTCGGTCATGAATGGCTTCCAGGAAGAGTTGCGCAGCCGCATCCTCGGCGTGGCTTCGCATTTGCAGATCACGGGTTCGAACAATGTGCTGGAGGATTGGCGCGGTCTGGAGCAGAAGGTGGACGGGGCTCCGCATGTGCAGGCCGCAGCGCCATACGTCATGGCGCAGGGCATGCTCTCGTTCGGCCAGGCCGTGCAAGGGGCGATTATCCGCGGGGTGCTTCCCGATGCCGAGGATAAGGTGGCCGAGCTGGGCAGCCATATGCGGGCTGGGCGGTTAAGCGACCTCAAGCCCGGCGAGTTCGGCGTGGTGCTAGGCTCCGAGCTGGCCCAGTCCCTGGGCGTGGTGTTGGGCGACAAGGTAGTATTGATGGCGCCGCAGGGCCAGTTCACGCCGACCGGCGTAGTGCCGCGCATCAAGCAGTTCAAGGTGGTCGGCCTGTTCGAGATCGGCATGTTCGAATACGACTCCGGGCTGGCGCTGATCCATCTCGACGATGCGGCCAAGCTGTATCGCATGGGCGAGAATGTTTCCGGCGTGCGCCTCAAGCTGGACGATTTGTTTAACGCCCCCGCCGTCGCCCGGCAGCTGGGGGATCGCCTGATGGGGACCGGCAACTATTACATCAGCGATTGGACGCAGCAGCATGCGAACTTCTTCCGCGCCATCCAGATGGAAAAGCGCGTGATGTTCATCATCCTTGCCCTGATTGTCGCGGTCGCCGCCTTCAATATTGTGTCCACTCTGGTGATGGCGGTGACGGACAAGCGCGCGGATATCGCCATCATGCGCACCTTCGGCGCCAGCCCGCGCAGCATCATGCAAATATTTATCGTGCAGGGCGCGCTGATCGGCGTGATCGGGACAGTGGTCGGCGCATTCTTCGGCGTATTGATCGCATTCAATATCGACACGATCGTGCCATTTATCGAGCGCATGCTCGGGGTGCAGTTCCTGGCCAAAGATGTGTACTACATCAGCGACCTGCCATCCAGGCTGCTATGGTCCGACGTTATGGTGATCGTGGTCTTGTCTTTCGTGCTGAGCCTGCTGGCGACGCTTTACCCAAGCTGGCGCGCTGCCAGGGTCAACCCGGCGGAGGCGCTGCGTTATGAGTAATCCCACCATCCTGCAATGCGTTGATTTGCAGAAAACCTATACCGGCCTCGATGTCGCCGTGCTCAACGGCATCAGCCTGCAAGTGGATGCCGGGGAGCAGATCGCCATTGTCGGCACTTCAGGTTCCGGCAAAAGCACCTTGCTGCACTTGCTTGGCGGACTGGATGAACCAAGCGCGGGCAGCGTGCAGGTGATGGGCAAGCCGCTGGCGGCACTGAGCGAAGCCGAGCGGGGAGAGTTGCGCAATCAGGCGTTGGGCTTCGTCTACCAGTTCCACCACCTGTTGCCGGAATTCACCGCCCTGGAGAATGTGGCGCTGCCATTGATGATTCGCCGTCTGCCGCGGGATGAGGCATTGGAGCAGGCAAGGGACGTGCTGGTGAAGGTCGGGCTGGGCCACAGGCTGGAACACATGCCGGGCGAGCTTTCCGGCGGCGAGCGGCAGCGTGCCGCCGTGGCGCGTGCATTGGTGACGAATCCGCGATGCGTGCTTGCCGACGAGCCTACCGGCAACCTCGACCGGCATACGGCTGAGGGCGTGTTTGATCTTTTGCTGGAATTGAACCGCGAGCAGGGCGTGGGCCTGATCGTCGTCACCCACGATCTGGAACTGGCTGCGCGCATGCAGCGGCAATATCGTCTTCAAGATGGCAGGTTGCACGCCATCTGACTAGGTGACTGAAGATGCCCGCGTTTGCACTGACATTTGTAGCCGGTGCCTGGGTATTGCAGCAGTTGCCGTGGCTGCCATCCCTGTCCTGGGGAGGGAGCCTGGTTCCCTTGATTCTTCTCTTCTATTGGTTCCGCACGCAGCCGGTAATCCGTCACCTGCTGCTGGCGGTGCTGGGGCTGGCATTCGGCTTCTGCTGGGCGGCATGGCTGGCCCATGGCCGGATGGCGGATGAGCTGCCTCCCGAGTGGGAGGGGCGCGATATTGCCATCGTCGGCGTGGTGGCAAGCCTTCCCGCTATGCATGATCGCGGTGAGCGCTTTGATTTTGATGTCGAGCAGGTACAAACCCCTGGTGCGGTCGTGCCCGGACGAGTTTCCTTGATCCAGTATGCGGGCGGGTTTTCGATGGGTAGTTCTATTCCCATGACGCAGAATGCCGACATGCCGCGTTTCCATGCCGGTGAACGCTGGCAATTGACGGTGCGGCTGAAACGACCGCACAGCACATCCAATCCGCATGGATATGATTTCGAGCTATGGATGCTGGAGCGCAACATCCGCGCCAGTGGTTACGTACGGCAATCGCCCGCTGCGGTCCGCCTGGACGCGCGGGTGCATAGGCCGGCTTACTGGGTGGACATGGTGCGGGAGTCGGTCAGCCGGCGCATGGCGGATGTGTTGCAGGACCGGCCTTATGCCGGCGTGTTGAAGGCGTTGGCAATCGGCGAGGACGACGCCATCAGCCAGCAAGATTGGCAGGTATTCCGCCATACGGGCATTATCCACCTAGTCAGCATTTCCGGCCTGCACATCACCATGTTGTCGGGGATGGTGTATGCGCTGGTGTTCGGCATCTGGCGGCGGGTGCCGTACTGGACGCTGCGCTGGCCCGCACGCAAGGCCGGGCTGGCCGCGGGAGTGGTGACGGCGGTAGCATATTCGCTGGTGGCAGGGTTTTCCATCCCGACACAGCGTACCTTATATATGTTGTCGGTCATTGCATTGGCATTCTGGTCTGGCCGGCGGGTATCTATCGGCAGGGTCTTGCTGCTTTCCTTGCTTGTCGTGGTATTGATCGACCCCTGGGCCGTGCTTGCCACCGGGTTCTGGCTTTCGTTCGGTGCGGTGGCGGTGATGGCCTATGCGCTGGGCGGACGCCTGCAAAAGCCCCACTGGCTGCGGGATGCCATATTGACGCAATGGGCCGTGACCATAGGCTTGATGCCGGTCTTGCTCATATTTTTCGGACAAGTGTCCTTGATCTCCCCGCTTGCCAATGCGTTTGCCATCCCGCTGGTCAGCCTGGTGATTGTGCCATTGACCTTGCTTGGCAGTTTCCTGCCGCTGGATTCCTTATTGTGGCTCGCACATTGGATCATGCAGCTTGCCATGGCGCTATTGCTGTGGATGAGCGCATTGCCTTCTGCAATATGGCAGCAGCACATGCCGTCGATCCCTGCCATGCTATTGGCCGTGGCAGGCGTGGCCTACCTGTTGTTGCCGCGCGGGGTGCCGTTGCGCTGGCTGGGGCTGGTTGGCATATTGCCGTTGTTCCTCGGTGTGCCTCCTGTGCCTGCGCGGGGAGATATGCGGGTTGCCGTGCTGGACGTGGGGCAAGGTCTGGCGGTCGTGGTCAATACGCAGAACCATGTGCTGCTGTATGACACCGGCCCTAGGTTCTCCAGTGAAAGCGACAGCGGCAATAGAGTGGTCGTGCCCTACCTCAACGGTACGGGAGTTAAGCGCCTTGATGGCTTGGTCGTGAGCCATGACGACTTGGATCACACCGGAGGCATGGGCTCGGTGATTGCCGCCATGCCAATAGATTGGATGCTCAGTTCTTTGCCGCAGGAAAAGCCCGAGCTTGGCAAGCTACGGCATTCGCCCTGCCGGGCCGGGCAGAAATGGAGCTGGGATGGTGTCGGCTTTGAAATGCTTTATCCCGCCAATGCAGCCGATTTGCCTGCCGGAGTCAAAACCAACAACCGCAGTTGCGTGCTGCATATCCGCAGTGCCGCAGGGGCATTGTTGTTGCCGGGAGATATTGAGCGCTCCGCCGAGGCCGACCTGCTGGATGCGGCAGGACAAGGCATTGCCGCGGATGTGCTGGTGGCGCCGCATCATGGCAGCCGCACTTCTTCCACGCCCGGGTTTGTGGCGGCAGTCAAACCGCAGGCTGTGATTTTCACCGCGGGCTACCGCAACCGTTTCGGCCATCCCCGGCAGGATGTCGTGGCAAGGTATGCCGCTGCGGGAGCCAGTCTCTACCGCTCCGACCATGATGGTGCGGTACTGTTGGATTTCAAACAGCATCACGGGATTGAAATCACCCGCTGGCGGGAAAAGTCACAGCGCTACTGGTACAACCAACCTGCCGGTTTTACATCGCCTTCCCTTGCTGAAACCGGCAACGCGCGATAAAGTAACGCCACTTTACAGAACATCTTAGGGGCAATTTGTGTGGGAAATCATTAAAGCGGCAGGATGGCCGATCTGGCCGCTGATCTTTGCTTCAATCGTCGCAGTAGCCATTATCATCGAACGCCTGATCGCCTTGCGCGAACAGCAGATTGTCCCCAAGGCCTTGCTGCCGGAAGTGCAGAACTGGCTGGGGCAGGGCCGTGCGGGTGTGACGGCGGAAGCCCTGTCCAGGCTGGAGAAGCACTCCATGCTGGGCACCGTGTTCGCGAGCGCGCTGAAGAACCTGGGCGCGCCGCGCGAAGTGATGAAGGAAGCGGTCGAGGAATCCGGCCGCGCCGTGGCGCACAGGCTGGAGAAGTACCTGACTACCCTGGGAACGATTGCGACGGTGGCGCCATTGCTTGGCCTGCTCGGTACCGTAATCGGGATGGTGGAGCTGTTTGGCGCTTTTACTGCAACAGGGCATGACGTCGCTCAGTTCGCACGCGGCATTTCCGTCGCGCTCTACAATACTGCCGGCGGTATTGTGGTGGCAGTGCCGGCCATGATTTTCTACCGATATTTTCGTGGCAAGATTGACGGCTTCATCGTCGAGATGGAGCAGGAAGCAGTCAAGCTGGTAGAAATCATCCATGGTGAGCGCAAGGAATGAATTTCCAACGAGGTAAAAAGCACGAAGATTTGGAAATGAATCTCGTGCCGTTGATCGACGTGTTGCTGGTGATCATCATCTTCCTGGTGGTGAGTGCGACTTTCTCGCGCGTCACGGAGTTGCAAATCAACCTGCCGACCGCCGATGCGGAGAACCCGCAAGACAAGCCATTGGTCATCAATGTCGGGGTCGATGAGTCAGGCCACTATGTCATCAATAACCAGGACGTGGCAGATGACTCGGTAGCTGGTATCGCGGACGCCTTGAAAAAGGCTGTCGGCGACGGCAAGGATCCTACCATCATCATCAGTGCCGATGCCAAGAGCAGCCACCAGTCGGTGGTCAATGTGATGGAGGCTTCGCGCCAGGCCGGGTATAGCCAGATTACTTTTGCAACACAAGCACGTTCTGGTTCTTGAATTTTAAAAAGTATCCATCATGTCCAAACATGCACTTGGGAAGGCTGACGCCTCCGTGCAAAGTGCGCGGGTTCTGTACCTGCGCCTTCTCAAATATGCCGCGCGCTACTGGCTGGTATTCCTGATCAGCATCATCGCGCTGGTGACTTTCTCCGCGACGAATACCGGATTCCTCGCCACCATCAAGCTTGTCACCGACGAAGGTTTCGTCAACCAGGATTCCAACAAGCTGCAGCTCCTGCCATTCATGCTGTTTGGATTGCTGGCAATCCGGGCATTGGCCGGTTTCATCTCCAATTTTGCCATGCGCTGGGTGGCAAGGCGCGTGGTGGAGAATCTGCGCCAGGATACGTTCCGCCGCTTGATGGGCCTGCCGGTGAGTTTCTTTGACGCTGTTTCGGCCGGCGTGGTGACCTCCAAGCTGACCTATGACACCGAGCAGATGGCGGGGGCTGCGACCAAGGTCGCCATGAGCGCCGTGAGGGATACGCTGACCATTGTCGGCATGGTGGGCTACATGCTCTACCTGGATTGGCAGCTCACCCTGATTTTTGCCGTGGTGGCCCCGGCCATGGCATGGTACCTCAAGAGCATGACGCCAAGGTTGCGCAGCTCGGGCAAGGCGGTGCAGCAAACCATGGGGGAAATGACCCAGGCGGTCGAAGAAGCCGTTTCCGGCCAGCGCATGGTGAAAATATTCGGCGGCGGCGATTACGAATATCAGCGCTTCGCCAAAGTGGCGGGCAAGAACCGCCATATGCAGATCCGCCTGGCGCGTTTTTCCGGCATGAACAGCATGGTTATCGAGTTGCTGGCGGGCGTGGCTTTGGCCTTGGTGGTGTTTTATGCCGTGGGCAAATTCAGTGCGGGCGAGTTTGCGGCTTTCATCGGTGCCTTGCTGATGCTGATCGGGCCGGTCAAGACGCTGACCAGCCTGAATGAAGAGTTGCAGGTAGGCTTGGCGGCCGCGCATAGCGTGTTCGAGCTGATCGACAGCGTTCCGGAAGTCGATGAAGGCGGCGAGGAGATTGGCCGTGCCAAGGGCGGCATTGTGTTTGAGAACGTGACATTGCAGTATCCTTCCGCAAAACGCCCGGCCCTGCTTGATCTCAATTTCACGGTCAAGCCGGGCGAGAAAGTCGCCTTGGTAGGCCGCTCAGGCGGCGGCAAGACGACCCTGGTCAACCTGTTGCCTCGTTTCTATGAGGCGCAGCAGGGGCGCGTGCTGATCGACGGTATCGATATTCGCAAAATGAGCCTGAAAAGCCTGCGCCAGCAATTTTCCCTGGTCAGTCAGGACGTCATCCTCTTCAACGATAGCGTATTCAACAATATCGCCTACGGCGTGTTGCGCAATGCCAGCGAGGAGGAAGTGATCGCTGCCGCCAAGGCGGCGCATGCCTGGGATTTTATCCAGCAATTGCCTAACGGCCTGCAAAGCGAGATCGGCGATCGCGGCGTGCGCCTTTCCGGCGGCCAGCGTCAGCGCCTGGCCATTGCGCGTGCGATCCTCAAGAACGCCCCCATTCTGTTGCTGGATGAAGCGACATCCGCGCTGGATACCGAATCCGAGCGTCATGTGCAGGCGGCGCTGGACGAACTGATGCAGAACCGAACCTCAATTGTGATTGCCCACAGGTTGTCGACCATAGAAAACGCGGATCGTATCTTGGTGATGGAGCAGGGGCAGATTATCGAAGGGGGAAGTCATGAAGAATTATTGGCTTTGGGCGGGCATTACGCCAAGCTTTACCAGAAACAATTTCATTAATAGTCCCACTAGGAGTTGTTGACAATGGGCCAGTCATTCAGCCGATGGCTGGAGCGCCAGTGGTACCAACGTACCGGCTGGCAGCTTGTTCTCCGGCCGTTTTCTTGGCTTTTCTGCATCTTGATCGCGCTGCGTAGGCTGGCTTACCGGTTTCGCTTGCTCAAATCCCTGAAATTGCCGGTCCCCGTCATCATTGTCGGCAATATCAATGTCGGCGGTACGGGCAAGACCCCCTTTGTCATCTGGCTCGTACAGCAGTTGCGGCAAAACGGCTGGTATCCCGGCATTATCAGTCGCGGATACGGCGGCAAGTTGATCCATACCCATCAGGTCACGAAAGACAGCCTGCCCCAGGAAGTGGGCGACGAGCCTGTCTTGCTGGTTCAGCGGACCGGCCTGCCTTTATATGTTGGCCGTAAGCGCACCCGGGCCGCGCGTCATTTGCTAAGGGATTATCCAGAGTGCAACCTTATCATTAGCGACGATGGCCTGCAGCATTATGCGCTCGAGCGCGACATGGAAATCGTCATCATCGATGGCGAACGCATATTCGGCAACGGGCAGCTGTTGCCTGCGGGGCCGCTGAGGGAATCCAGCGCGCGCCTCGAGGGCGTGGATGCGGTCGTCTTCAATAGCGGGCCGCCTGCTGCCGGCGGTTATCTCATGCATCTTGTACCGGATGATCTCCGCAAGCTGAACGCTCCTGAGGAGCGCATGGCGGTGACCGAACTGATCGGCAAGCACGTGCATGCCGTAGCGGGAATCGGTAATCCACAAAGGTTCTTCGGTCAGCTGGAACAAATGGGCCTGATCGTTGAAGCGCACCCTTTCCCGGATCATCATGCCTATAGCGAGGATGATTTCCAGTTTGCCAAGGATGATATCGTCCTCATGACGGAAAAGGATGCGGTCAAGTGCACCGCGTTTGCAAGAGAGAACTGGTGGTTTATGCCCATCACGGCCGAGATAGACCGTGCGCTTGCAGAAAAAATACTAGCGCGCCTGACGCGACTTATAGAAAAGGAAATTTGATCGATGGATGCGAAACTGCTTGAAATCCTGGTATGCCCGATTTGCAAAGGGCCTCTGCATTACAAAAAAGCCGAGCAGGAACTGATCTGCAAGCCTTGCCGGCTGGCTTACCCCATACAGGACGGCATTCCTGTGATGCTGGAGGATGAAGCGCGCAAGCTGCCAGCCGAAGAAGAGGTTAAGTAATGCCGTTCAAGGTGGTGATCCCCGCCCGCTATGCCAGCAGCCGCTTGCCCGGCAAGCCGTTGCTTGATATTGCCGGCAAGCCGATGGTCGTGCGGGTTATCGAGCAGTCTCTCGCAAGCGGCGCTACCGAAGTCGTCGTTGCGACAGATCATGAGCGCATCCAAGAAGCCGTCTTGGGTTATGGTTATGAGGTGGCCATGACCAGGGGGGATCATGCATCCGGTACGGATCGAATTGCCGAAGTGGTCCAGCAGCGCGGCTGGAGCAATGACACGATCGTCGTCAATGTGCAAGGGGATGAGCCGCTGATTGATCCGCTATTGATCGGGGAAGTGGCCGGCAACCTCTCCGCCCACGCTGAAGCCTCCATGGCAACTGCGTGTCATGCTCTGCATGACACGCCATCCATCCTGAACCCCAACATTGTCAAAGTCGTCCTCGATCAACAAGGGCACGCACTCTACTTTAGCCGCGCCCCCATTCCTTATCCCAGGGATGCTTTTGCCACCAACCAGGATATTCCTGCCGATATGCCTATCTATCGGCATATAGGTATCTATGCGTACCGCGCCGGATTCTTGCAAGCCTATGCGGCGCTGGCGCCTTCCGCGATTGAGCATTTTGAATCTCTGGAACAATTGCGCGTGCTTTGGCACGGATACAAAATTAGCGTCGAAATCACAGAAAAGGCGCCGGCGAGCGGCGTAGATACGGAAGCTGACCTTGCTTACGTACGCTCTGTCGTGATCAGCAACGAAAATAAGTTGCTGTGATTTTGATGCTAAGCGATTGATTGCAAGAAAGAACGGCATTTGGCGCCCGAATGTCTTGCAGTGAATCCCCAAAAATACGTTGACATTGAAGTTTTGGGTTTGCTATAGTTTCACCTCTCGACGCAACACAAATCTAACGAAATGGGTTGCAACGACATCGGTCGCGGGGTGGAGCAGTCTGGCAGCTCGTCGGGCTCATAACCCGAAGGTCACAGGTTCGAATCCTGTCCCCGCAACCAAACAAAGCAAGTTTTACAAATTGGTGTTGACATATAAATCCTGATCTGTAAAATGCGCGGCTCGCTGAATGAGGCGGTGCAGAGAAGGTGGTAGCGAAATTGATTGAGTAAATAAATTTCGAAACTAGCTTGACCTGGTTTAAAAGGTCTGTATAATGCGCCCTCTCGCTGAATTCGAAACGAATCGGCGGCGAGTAAAAAGAAGTAACCTGCTCTTTAACAAAACGAACAACCGATAAGTGTGGGTGCTTGTAGGTGAGTGCAAAAGATACATAGTTAATTTGTATCCGAAGCTCAACAAACAAGTGCTTAACACTTAAATGAAATCTGTAACTTTTTAAGTTACACCTAAGATTCATTTGAGATTAAGCCAAGCGATATACCGACCTCGAAAGAGGTCACAAGTAATAGTCGGAATTAAACTGAAGAGTTTGATCCTGGCTCAGATTGAACGCTGGCGGCATGCTTTACACATGCAAGTCGAACGGCAGCACGGGGGGCTTGCTCCCTGGTGGCGAGTGGCGAACGGGTGAGTAATATATCGGAACGTGTCCAATAATGGGGGATAACTAGTCGAAAGATTAGCTAATACCGCATACGCCCTGAGGGGGAAAGTGGGGGATCTTCGGACCTCACGTTAATGGAGCGGCCGATATCTGATTAGCTAGTTGGTGGGGTAAAAGCCTACCAAGGCGACGATCAGTAGCTGGTCTGAGAGGATGATCAGCCACACTGGGACTGAGACACGGCCCAGACTCCTACGGGAGGCAGCAGTGGGGAATTTTGGACAATGGGCGAAAGCCTGATCCAGCCATGCCGCGTGAGTGAAGAAGGCCTTCGGGTTGTAAAGCTCTTTCGCAAGGAAAGAAAACTTATCTACTAATACTAGATGAGGATGACGGTACCTTGATAAGAAGCACCGGCTAACTACGTGCCAGCAGCCGCGGTAATACGTAGGGTGCGAGCGTTAATCGGAATTACTGGGCGTAAAGCGAGCGCAGGCGGTTTTGCAAGTCAGATGTGAAAGCCCCGGGCTCAACCTGGGAACTGCGTTTGAAACTGCAAGGCTAGAGTATGGGAGAGGGAGGTAGAATTCCACGTGTAGCAGTGAAATGCGTAGAGATGTGGAGGAATACCAATGGCGAAGGCAGCCTCCTGGCCTAATACTGACGCTCATGCTCGAAAGCGTGGGGAGCAAACAGGATTAGATACCCTGGTAGTCCACGCCCTAAACGATGTCAACTAGTTGTTGGTGGAGTAAAATCCATTAGTAACGCAGCTAACGCGTGAAGTTGACCGCCTGGGGAGTACGGTCGCAAGATTAAAACTCAAAGGAATTGACGGGGGCCCGCACAAGCGGTGGATTATGTGGATTAATTCGATGCAACGCGAAAAACCTTACCTGGCCTTGACATGCCACTAACGAAGCAGAGATGCATTAGGTGCCCGAAAGGGAAAGTGGACACAGGTGCTGCATGGCTGTCGTCAGCTCGTGTCGTGAGATGTTGGGTTAAGTCCCGCAACGAGCGCAACCCTTGCCAATAATTGCCATCATTCAGTTGGGCACTTTATTGGGACTGCCGGTGACAAACCGGAGGAAGGTGGGGATGACGTCAAGTCCTCATGGCCCTTATGGCCAGGGCTTCACACGTAATACAATGGTCGGTACAGAGGGTTGCCAACCCGCGAGGGGGAGCTAATCTCAGAAAGCCGATCGTAGTCCGGATTGCAGTCTGCAACTCGACTGCATGAAGTCGGAATCGCTAGTAATCGCGGATCAGCATGTCGCGGTGAATACGTTCCCGGGCCTTGTACACACCGCCCGTCACACCATGGGAGTGGGTTTCACCAGAAGTAGGTAGCCTAACCGCAAGGAGGGCGCTTACCACGGTGGGATTCATGACTGGGGTGAAGTCGTAACAAGGTAGCCGTATCGGAAGGTGCGGCTGGATCACCTCCTTTCTAGAGTATGCCTTGCTTGCAAGCATTCACACTTATCGGTTGTTTAAAGAGCGCAACAAAGATTGGCCTTAAGGGTCTGTAGCTCAGCTGGTTAGAGCACCGTCTTGATAAGGCGGGGGTCGTTGGTTCGAGCCCAACCAGACCCACCAACGCATTATCAAGTGGACGAGTAGTACGAGGCGCGAATCTTCGCCGCATACTTTGGTATGCAAGAAGATGAGTAACGAAGTAATGCGAAGTTCAGAGGGGGATTAGCTCAGCTGGGAGAGCACCTGCTTTGCAAGCAGGGGGTCGTCGGTTCGATCCCGTCATCCTCCACCAACTCTTTGTTGAAAAGTTAGACATAAGCGCAGCGTGCTGTCTTTATGTCTGGCTTTTACAAGCTAGATTGATCTTTAACAAAATGGAAGAAGTAAAGAGAATGAAGTAAGACTTTGTGATGAGGTCTGAAACATTCAATGGGTAATTTGATTGCAGAAATCAAAACATTGAACAGCGTTGTTTTTTAACGTGGTTCGATAGTGCTTTAGAAGCAGCCTATAACGGACTGACTACTACTCGTCAGTCATGTTCTTGAATTTAAAAGGGTTCAGGATTCAACGTTATAGGGTCAAGCGAATAAGTGCATGTGGTGGATGCCTTGGCGATTACAGGCGATGAAGGACGTGGTAGCCTGCGTAAAGTCTCGGGGAGCTGGCAAACAAGCTTTGATCCGGGAATGTCCGAATGGGGAAACCCACCCGCAAGGGTAACCCCCTCTGAATATATAGGAGGGCGGTGGCGAACCGAGTGAACTGAAACATCTAAGTAGCTCGAGGAAAAGAAATCAACCGAGATTCCGGAAGTAGTGGCGAGCGAACCCGGAAAAGCCTGTTACTTTTAGCATACGCGATAATAGAACGGAATGGAAAGTCCGGCCATAGTGGGTGATAGCCCCGTATATGAAATCCCGTATGTGGAACTAGGGTAACGACAAGTAGGGCGGGACACGTGAAATCCTGTCTGAACATGGGGGGACCATCCTCCAAGGCTAAATACTCGTAATCGACCGATAGTGAACCAGTACCGTGAGGGAAAGGCGAAAAGAACCCCGGGAGGGGAGTGAAATAGAACCTGAAACCGCATGCATACAAACAGTGGGAGCCTCGTAAGGGGTGACTGCGTACCTTTTGTATAATGGGTCAGCGACTTACATTCAGTAGCAAGCTTAACCGATAGGGGAGGCGTAGCGAAAGCGAGTCCGAATAGGGCGTTCAGTTGCTGGGTGTAGACCCGAAACCAAGTGATCTATCCATGGCCAGGATGAAGGTGCCGTAACAGGTACTGGAGGTCCGAACCCACTAATGTTGAAAAATTAGGGGATGAGCTGTGGATAGGGGTGAAAGGCTAAACAAACTTGGAGATAGCTGGTTCTCTCCGAAAGCTATTTAGGTAGTGCCTTGTGTCTCACTCTCGGGGGTAGAGCACTGTTATGGCTAGGGGGCTCATAAGAGCTTACCAAACCATGGCAAACTCCGAATACCGAGAAGTGCAATCACAGGAGACAGTCCATGGGTGCTAACGTCCGTGGACAAGAGGGAAACAACCCAGACCGCCAGCTAAGGTCCCTAATGACGTGCTAAGTGGAAAACGAAGTGGGAAGGCACAGACAGCCAGGAGGTTGGCTTAGAAGCAGCCATCCTTTAAAGAAAGCGTAATAGCTCACTGGTCGAGTCGTCCCGCGCGGAAGATGTAACGGGGCTAAGCACGTAACCGAAGCTGCGGATGCTAGTTTACTAGCATGGTAGGAGAGCGTTCTGTAGGCCTGCGAAGGTGTTCTGTGAGGAATGCTGGAGGTATCAGAAGTGCGAATGCTGACATGAGTAGCGATAAAGGGAGTGAAAAGCTCCCTCGCCGAAAGCCCAAGGTTTCCTGCGCAACGTTCATCGGCGCAGGGTGAGTCGGCCCCTAAGGTGAGGCAGAGATGCGTAGCTGATGGGAAACAGGTTAATATTCCTGTACTTACATATACTGCGATGTGGGGACGGAGAAGGTTAGGTCAGCCATCTGTTGGAATAGGTGGTTTAAGCGTGTAGGTTGATCTCTTAGGCAAATCCGGGAGGTTAAGACTGAGGCGTGATGACGAGTCTCCTTGTGAGACGAAGTGATTGATACCAAGCTTCCAAGAAAAGCCACTAAGCTTCAGGTATATGTGAACCGTACCGCAAACCGACACAGGTGGGCAGGATGAGAATTCTAAGGCGCTTGAGAGAACCCGGGAGAAGGAACTCGGCAAATTAGCACCGTAACTTCGGGAGAAGGTGCGCCCCGGTAGGGTGAAGGACCTCGCGTCCGGAGCTTGATGGGGTTGCAGTGAAAAGGTGGCTGCGACTGTTTAATAAAAACACAGCACTGTGCAAACACGAAAGTGGACGTATACGGTGTGACGCCTGCCCGGTGCCGGAAGGTTAAGTGATGGGGTGCAAGCTCTTGATCGAAGCCCCGGTAAACGGCGGCCGTAACTATAACGGTCCTAAGGTAGCGAAATTCCTTGTCGGGTAAGTTCCGACCCGCACGAATGGCGTAACGATGGCCACACTGTCTCCTCTCGGGACTCAGCGAAGTTGAAATGTTTGTGAAGATGCAATCTACCCGCGGCTAGACGGAAAGACCCCATGAACCTTTACTGTAGCTTTGCATTGGACTTTGACAAGATTTGTGTAGGATAGGTGGGAGGCTTTGAAGTAGGGACGCCAGTTCCTATGGAGCCATCCTTGAAATACCACCCTGATGTTGTTGAGGTTCTAACCTAGGTCCGTAATCCGGATCGGGGACCGTGCATGGTGGGCAGTTTGACTGGGGCGGTCTCCTCCCAAAGAGTAACGGAGGAGTGCGAAGGTAACCTAGGTACGGTCGGAAATCGTACTGATAGTGCAATGGCATAAGGTTGCTTGACTGCGAGACGGACAGGTCGAGCAGGTGCGAAAGCAGGTCATAGTGATCCGGTGGTTCTGTATGGAAGGGCCATCGCTCAACGGATAAAAGGTACTCTGGGGATAACAGGCTGATTCCTCCCAAGAGTTCATATCGACGGGGGAGTTTGGCACCTCGATGTCGGCTCATCACATCCTGGGGCTGTAGCCGGTCCCAAGGGTATGGCTGTTCGCCATTTAAAGTGGTACGTGAGCTGGGTTTAAAACGTCGTGAGACAGTTTGGTCCCTATCTGCCGTGGGCGTTGGAAGTTTGAGGGGGGCTGCTCCTAGTACGAGAGGACCGGAGTGGACACACCTCTGGTGGACCGGTTGTCACGCCAGTGGCATCGCCGGGTAGCTAAGTGTGGAAGAGATAAGCGCTGAAAGCATCTAAGCGCGAAACTTGCCTCAAGATGAGACTTCCCTTGTGCCTTGAGCACACTAAAGAGTCGTTCGAGACCAGGACGTTGATAGGTCGGGTGTGGAAGCGCAGTAATGCGTTAAGCTAACCGATACTAATTGCTCGTGAGGCTTGATCCTATAACCTTGAAACTTGAATCAAGGTCGCTCTAAAGCAGCAATCAAAATACCATCTTTACTTCTTCTGTTTGTTGAAGACGAATTTGCTAAGCAAATTCCATCAGATATCAGTGCATGTGCACCGCACACGCACTACCGGTTATGTCTGGCGGCCATAGCGAATTGGAACCACCCCTTCCCATCTCGAACAGGGCCGTGAAACGATTCCGCGCCAATGATAGTATGCACCTCGCATGCGAAAGTAGGTCACCGCCAGACTTTTATTCAAAAGCCCGCTAGTTTTCTAGCGGGCTTTTTCATTTTTAAACGTCGCTTTAATTCATGGGCCTGAGTGAGATCGCAAAGATCTTGTGACGTTCTGCAGGTGATTTTTAGGAGCTAGGTTTAGGCAGTAAATCTACAGGTGCTGCAGTAGGCTTTATATGAAGTATTGCGGTAGCTAACTTACTCTTTTGGCCATTTCTGCGCCAGTTCAATCAATAACGCCAAGTAGTTTTGAGCGCCGGTACTGTTGGGTTGGTGGCGGAATATGTCGACGCCGTGCTCGGGGCTTTCCGCCACTGCGACATTTTCTGAAATGACGGTGTCGAGCAGGTCATGCCCAAACAGTTCCTTGGCTTTTTTCTGTACTTCGAATGTCATGCTGCGCCTGCGGTCGAAGCGGGTCAGCAGGTAGCGGCGCTCTATCGGCCGCTTTAATACGGGCTCGATGGCAGCCAGGGTGTCGCCGACCTTCTTCGCGCCTCTGAGGGAAAGAAAGTCGGAAGAGATGGGAATAATGACGAGGTCGGCGGCAAATATGGCACTGAGCGACAGCGTGCCCAGGTAAGGGCAGCAATCAATCAATGTGTGGCGGTTCATATACAGTTTGTCTGCAATATCGAGCCCGTGGCGCAGCTTGTTGAGTATGGCCGGGCCTTTGCCGAAGGCGGAGTCTACCTTGATCAGTTCCTTGTGGGATGGGATGAGATAACCCAGCCCGGGCCATTGGACTTCCAGGTGATAAAGCGGTTTGTCATCTTGGTAGAATGCAAACAGGCTTTGCTTGGCGCTTTCCGGAGGATGGCCGTAAATCTGGGTCAGGTGCGCTTGCGGGTCCATGTCGATCAACAGCGCCTCCTTGCCCGTGCGTTGCAATGCTGCGGCAAGGTTGAGGGCCGTGGTGGTTTTTGCTACCCCACCTTTCTGGTTAAAAACTGCAATACGCGCCATAATATTTCTACTGATCTAGATAGTTTGCAGGATCCTAGCTCGCATTATCCTGTATCCGCCTCGCGTCCAATCCGAGGATTTGAGGCGGGAACATGCTACTTTTTACCGTTTGAACCGGTATTGAGATAAATGGAAGGGAATCTCGTGGCTGAATCAATAGCTATTTTTGCAGGGGGGTGCTTTTGGTGTCTCGAACCTGTGTTCTCGCAGCTGCGAGGAGTCAAGCAGGTGGTGTCAGGCTATATCGGCGGCCAGGTTGCGCATCCAACTTATGAAGAGGTCTGCACTGGGACGACAGGGCACGCCGAGGCGATCAAGATCGTCTTTGAGCCAGCGGAGATTGATTACGGGGTGTTGCTCGAGGTATTTTTCCTTGCGCACGATCCGACTACATTGAATCGACAAGGGCATGACGTAGGAACACAATATCGCTCAGCCGTGTTTTGTCAAAGCGGCGAGCAGCAGGCTGTGCTTGATCGACTGCTGGCAAAGTTCGCCAGCGAAAATACATTTGGGGCGCCAGTAGTGACAGAGGTAAATGCAGGCGGCGAGTTTTATGCTGCCGAGCAATATCACCAGCAATACTACGCCCAGCATCCGAACCAGCCTTATTGCCTGGCAGTGGCTGCACCCAAGATCGCGAAGATACGCGCCAAGTATGCTGAGCGTATCAAGCCGGAATGATGCTCAATGCCGGCTGAGCCATTGACGACGCCAGAAATGCAGTCCCATTCCTCCCGCCACCAATAGCATCATCGCAATCGCGATCCAAAATCCCCAATGATCCTTAAGCAAGGGCATGCTCTCGAAATTCATGCCGAAAATGCCGGAGATCAAGGTCGCTGGCATGAATAGCATGGTGACTACCGTGAGGATGCGCACTTCTTTGTTGACCTGGTTGCTGATGCTGGATAGGTAGATGTCCAGCATGCCTGCCAATAAATCCCGCAACGATTCCAGGGATTCGATGAAATGGATGCTGTGGTCGTAGACATCGCGCAGATAGAGGATGGTGTTTTCCTGGAAAAAGGCAAATTCATTGCGGATCAATGTATTGATGATTTCGCGCAATGGCCAGACGGCCCGGCGTAGGTCCATGGTCTCGCGTTTGAGCTTGTGTATGCTTTGCAGGACTGCATCACTTGGACGATGCAGGAGTTGGTCTTCCAGCTTTTCGCAATCGTCGCTGATCTGTTCGAGCATGACAAAGTATTTGTCCACGATCATGTCCAGCAGGGCATAGGCCAAAACATCGGCCCCCGATTTGCGCAACAGGCCCTTATTGGCGCGCAGACGTTCGCGCACGGGGTCAAATGAGCCTGTCGGGCGCTCCTGGAAGGAAAGGACAAAGCGGTTGCCGAGGATGATGCTGATTTGCTCGGAGTTGACCAGCATTTGCTCCGAGTCGTAGGCAAAAAAGCGCGTGACCAGATACAGGTAGTCGTCATAGGCATCGACTTTGGGGCGCTGATCGGTATTGAGGATATCCTCAAGCACCAGCGGGTGCAGCTTGAAGCGCTGGCCTATCTCAGCCATGAGCTTAGGGTCATGCAGTCCATGCACGTTAAGCCAGAGGATGCTGTCATCTGCGCTTGGCTGGATTTCATCCAGCGAGCTGATCGATTGTTCTTCGATATGTTCCGCGTTATAACGGAACAGGGTCAACGTAATCTGCGGCGTCTTGACATCCCCGGTATGCACCAAGGTGCCCGGAGGCAGGCCAGTTTTCTTGCTATGCGCATGGCGCCGTTTTTTCATCCTTGCTCCAGTGATTGATGGTACTGTGCCTAGCCTGCAATGGATTTCTTGGCTTTTCCTCAAAGGGATGAGAAAACGCCAGTTTAGACAATGCTAGGTTGATCGCATGCTGGGTTAGAATATCTGGACTGCAGATCAATGCTTTGATTGTCGAGCGTATCAAACCTCAACACAATGGGTAGAGTAATACAACTGCAACGGCACATACAACCAGGTGCCGCATGATAGTAACGGAGGAAAAATGCGATTTTACTTGTTCGCCGGATTGTTGAGTCTGGCATTCAGCTTGCATGCTGCAGAGTCCGGCAGCGATGCGCAAGTGGGCCTGATCGAGGACGACAGCTCCGAGTGCCTTGCCAATGACGGCAAGCTGATCCTGCTGAAGAGCGATGCGGCTGAGACCATGGTGGTATGGCTGGATCGCTGGTTCATGGGAGTGCAGACCGCAGACCATACCAAGCATATTATTCAGCCTGGCGATGAGCCGATTGCACTAGGTTGCTCGGTGACCCGCGACAAGGAAAAGCAATACTGGACTATTGCCAGCGCACAGCCGCAATAATCAATCTTGTCGAGTAGCGATGCCTTCACCCGGCGTGAAGAAAAATCCGCCTGACACGTGGTGTAGCGTACGCAAGTCATCATATCCGTCAAAATGCCAGCGTCCATTGCTGAATGCGCGGCTATCTGCATAGGCAGCGACAACTTCGGCGAGGAACAAATCATAAGCCTGCTGGATATGCGGCTCGGGAATGATGCGGCATTCCAGCCAGGCGACACACCCCTCCAGCAACGGGGCTTCAACCTGCGAGGCCGCGAAGGTTGGCAGGTTCAAGGCGGCCAACTTGTTGTCAGGCGTTTTTCCCAATAATTCCCTGCCTGAACTTGAGCCAACCTTGATGACCATGTCTGCCTGGGCGCGGCATGGCACATTGATAGCAAATGTGCCGCTGGCCTCCATCAATTCCCGCGTATAGGTCTTCTTGTCGATGACAATCGCAACCCTGGATGGATTAAAGTCGAGCGGCATGTTCCAGGCAGCGGCCATCACATTGGAGCGGCCGTTGCAAGAAGAGCTGACCAGTACGGTGGGGCCGTGGTTGAGCAGGCGGAACGCCTTATCCAGCGGGACGGGTTGGATGGTTGCGGCAGACTGAATAGGCGATGCCATATTATTTTTGCCAGGCATCGCGCAAGGTCACGGTACGATTGAATACCGGCTTGCCTGGCTGGCTATCCTTGCTGTCCGCGACGAAGTAGCCATGGCGCTCGAACTGGAAGCGGTCTTCCGGCCGGGCCTCCTTCAATGCCGGCTCCAGTTGCGCGCTGATGGTTTTCACCGAGTCCGGGTTGATGTCGTCCAGGTAGTCGCGGTCGGAGCCGTCTTCATGTTTGCCTTGGCCCGGATGGGCCTCCTTGAACAAGCGGTCGTACATGCGCACTTCGGCGGCGTAGGCATGCGCTGCCGATACCCAGTGGATGTTGCCCTTGACCTTGACGGAGTCTGCGCCTGGCGTGCCGGACTTGGTATCAGGCAGGTATTCGCAATGCACGACAGTGACGTTGCCAGCGGCATCCTTCTCGCAGCTTGTGCACTTGACGACATAGCCGTAGCGCAGGCGCACCATGTTGCCCGGGAACAGGCGGAAATAGCCTTTGACCGGCTCTTCCATGAAGTCTTCGCGCTCTATCCACAATTCGCGCGAAAGCGGCACCACCCGGTGGCCGAGTTCTGGTTTTTGCGGATGGTTGGGGGCATGGCAATCCTCTGACTGGTCTTCCGGATAGTTGTCAATCACGAGCTTGATGGGGTCGAGCACGGCAATGCGGCGTTCCGCCGACGCATTGAGCACTTCCCGCATGCAGTCTTCGAGGATGGTGTACTCGATCCAGGAGTCTGCCTTGGAAACGCCGATGCGCTCCGTAAACAGGCGGAAGCCTTCAGGCGCATAGCCGCGGCGGCGGGCGCCGACCAGGGTGGGCAGGCGGGGATCGTCCCAGCCGCTGACGAATTGCTTCTCCACCAGTTCGATCAGTTTGCGCTTGGAAAGCACGACATAGGTGAGGTTAAGGCGGGCAAATTCATACTGCTTGGGCAACGGGTGCGCGAGCAGGCCGCCTTCTGCCAGTTTTTCCAGCACCCAGTCGTAGAAGGGGCGTTGATCCTCGAATTCCAGCGTACAGATGGAATGGGTTACGCCCTCGTAGGCATCTTCCAGCGGATGGGCAAAGGTGTACATCGGGTAGATGCACCATTTGTCGCCAGTGTTGTGGTGATGCGCGCGCTTGATGCGGTAAATCGCCGGGTCGCGCAGGTTGATGTTGGGCGATGCCATGTCGATCTTGGCGCGCAGCACCATGCTGCCGTCTGCATGTTTGCCGTCGCGCATTTCTCGGAACAAGGCCAGGTTTTCCGCCACGGGGCGGTCACGCCATGGGGAGTTCTTGCCGGGCTCGGTCAGGGTGCCGCGATTGATGCGCATTTCCTCGGCGGATTGCTGGTCGACATAGGCGTTGCCCGATTCGATCAGGTATTCCGCAGCGCGGTACATGAAATCGAAGTAGTTGCTGGCATAGTACAGATGCGATTCGCCAAAGGCATCCCAGCCGAAGCCCAGCCATTTCACCGAGTCGGTGATGCTGTCGACGTATTCCTGCTCTTCCTTCTCCGGGTTGGTGTCGTCGAAACGCATATGGCATACGCCGCCGAAGTCGCGCGCCAGGCCGAAGTTGAGGCAGATGCTCTTGGCATGGCCTATATGCAGGTAACCGTTGGGCTCAGGCGGAAAGCGGGTACGGATTTTCGCCGGATCGGGCTCGCCGGCGGCTTGATGCGCGGCATCGCCGGGCGCGCGCGCCCATCGGCGGCTGGCATAGGTGCCTTGTTCAAGGTCGCGCTCGACAATATTGCGGATAAAGTTGGAAGCTGGAACAACAGGGTTTTTTTCAGACATGGTGGCAGTACGCTATTGATTTACGCCTATTTTACACCGTGTCATGTCCCAACGGACCGTCCTACGTGATGGCTGTGCCCAGAATATTCATTCGAGCACGATGGCTTGCGATATACTGCCTCAGCAATGAATAACTTGGTATTTCCCATATTGAGGTTGCTGGCAGACGGACGTTTTCACTCCGGTGAGGACATCGCCCGCCAGTTTTCCGTAACCCGCGCCTCGGTCTGGAATGCAATCCAGGCCGCGGAGGCATTGGGGGTCGAGATTTTTTCCGTGCGCGGGCGAGGGTATCGCCTGCCGGAACCGCTCCATTTGCTGAATGAACAGGCCGTACTGATGGCGTTGGGCAATCAGCAACAGCGTTTCAAACTGGCATTGTTCGACTCGATCGAATCCACGAACAGCTATCTGATGCAGCAGGCAGCCCTTGGCGCGCCCCATGGCACGGTGGCGGCAGCCTTGTTGCAGACCAAGGGGCGAGGCCGTCGCGGGCGGAGTTGGCAATCTGCTTTTGGGGCCAGCCTGACGTTTTCATTGCTATGGCGCTTCCAGATGGGGGCTTCCGCGTTATCCGGCTTGAGCTTGGCGGCGGGGCTGGCATTGGTGCGCACCCTGCATCAATATGGTTTGCGCAGTGCGCAATTGAAATGGCCTAACGATATCCTGGTTCGGGAGCGCAAGCTGGCCGGAATATTGATCGAGTTGCACGGGGATATGGACGGGCCGAGCGCGGCAGTGATCGGCATAGGCCTCAATCTCAGGCTACCCGCTGCCACGCGCGGGCAGATCGATCAACCGGTGACGGACATGGCGAGCCACCTGCCTGTCGAGATCAACCCGAACGACATACTGGGGCAGTTGTTGAGCCATTTGGCGCAGGTGCTGGATGAATTCGAGCAATCAGGCTTTGCCGCCATGCGCGAGGAGTGGCAATCCCATCACGCTTTCCAGGGCGAGACCGTCAAGTTACTGTTCCCGGACGGACGCGAACAATATAGCAATGTGGAGGGCATCGCCGATGATGGCGTATTGCTGGTGCGGAACGAGCATGGCATCCAGCGCTTTTCTTCCGGCGAGATCAGCGTGCGGGGAATGAACTAAATGAGTTATTTGCTGGCCATTGATGCGGGAAATACGCGCACCAAGTGGGCGGTGCTGCAATACGCAAGCGGGGAGATTTTGCAGCATGGCGTACTCAATGGCGATGACATGCCTGCTGCATGGCAACAGTGTGACCGGGTTGCTGTGGCCAATGTAGCCGGGCCGGATCGATACACTCTGCTTGATCAGCAACTCAAGCCGCTTGGCGTGCCTGTGCGTTGGCATGCCAGCACAATGCAGGCATGCGGCTTGAGCAATGGCTATGCGGTACCGGAGCAACTGGGCGTGGACCGTTGGGCGGCCATGATAGCGGCCTGGCAATATTATCAGCGCAGTTGTCTGGTAGTGAATGCAGGAACTGCTTTGACGGTTGATATGATTGAGAAAACTTCGCCCGGGCAGGCGCGTTTTATCGGTGGCATCATCATGCCTGGGATGCGGTTGATGCAGGCCAGCATCGCCAATGCGGCAGCCAATATCGGAGAGGGGCTGGGCGTATTCCAGGATTTTCCCTTGAACACGCAGGATGCGGTCTACAGTGGCAGCCTTTACGCTTCAGCCGGGGCAGTCGATAACTTGCTGCAAGTGCTCAGCGAGTATTGCGGGCATGTGGTGCCTTGCATGCTGAGCGGTGGCGACGCGGTTATTTTGCTGCCATTATTGCAAAGGCACGTGTTGGCAAGGGAATACAATCTAGAGGAAAACCTGGTGTTGCAGGGGTTGTGGTACATGGAAAGAGAATTGCCATGAAGTGGATAGTGGGCGGTTTGCTTGTATTGAATCTTGGCCTATGGATAGCCGTTGGCTGGTTTCATCCGCAACCCGCATCCAAGACGCATGTCCATGAGCCGCTGTCTGCCGACAAGATCAAGCTGCTGACGCAGGACGAGGTGGACGCATTGCCCAAGGCGGACGAGCCCGGCGACGCCAGGCAGGGCGAGGCGTATGCTTGTTACGAGTGGGGCAGTTTCTCCACGGAAGGGCTGCAACGCGCGCAAGTCATCCTCAGCCAGCACTCGTTGGTTGCAACGGTGCAGCAGAAAACCATGCAGGAGGCATTGCGCTATTGGGTATATATCCCGCCGTTGCCTTCGTTGCAGGCAGCGCAAAGCAAAGTGGGAGAGCTGAAAGCGCTCGGCGTGGACGTGAGCTTCATCATCCAGGAAGCGCCCTGGCGCAATGCAATTTCGCTCGGGGTCTTCAAGGATGAACGTTTAGCGAATAAACTACTCGAACAATTGCAGCGCCAAGGGGTTAGATCAGCGCAAAAAGGGGTGCGCAATCAGGAAAAGGGGCGTGTCAGTTTGCTTATCAATGATATGTCAGCCGAGATGGCGGGCGAGTTGAACAAACAAGGTGCAAACTTCCCTGGTAGTGAACTTAAACAGGTTATTTGCCAATAGGAGTCTGTATGGGAATTTTCAAGGATATCGTCAAGAAAGTTGCACTGGCCGCCGCAGTCATCGCAGGGAAGCGGATATTGAGCAAGGTGGTCACCGATGTGATCGACGGAGATAAAACCGCGACGGAACCGGTAGCGCCAACCCCGGCAGGCAAGCCCACGACATCCAGCAGGAGAAAGCCGGTAGCCAGCCGGGCCAAGCCTACAAGTGCAAAAACCGGACAGTCCAAGCCCAGAACTGACGCCAAGCCGAAAGCTGCCAAAATAGACGCCGCCAAACCAAGAGCCCGCAAACCACGCACAAGTTCAGCTGGGAAAACCAAGCCTGCACAGGCGGCCAAGGCCGAAATTGTGGGGAATGAAACTGCCAGCCAACCTGAAGCCGCAGAGAGTCCAAAAGCCGCAGAGTAGAATCGTCTGCTTGTGATTTTCCTGGTTTCTAGGGCAGGGATTTCCCCGCCTTTCTTTGTATGAATACTCGCGTTAGTCAGAGCTGGCTGCTTGATGCGGATTGCCAGGAGATACCGGATAGTTCTGGCATGACAGGGTGGCTAATATAAATTTCCGCCTGGTTTCGATTGCCCACTATCTTTCTTTGTGGGTGCTGGAGTGGGAGCGCCGGCAGGTGCCAGGTAAGACGTGATGAGCTCATCCACTTTCTGCTGGATTTCATCGGCAGAAAGTGGTGTTGTGGCTTCGGCGACTTAACTGGCGTATCGATGATTGGCATGAAGAGATTGTCCTTGTCCGGAGACCCGCGTAGCTGCAGTTTCTTATTGTTGTCTATCAATTGCTGCCATTTGGTAGCATCCCAGACTGGCTTGGTGCTTTCCTGATAGCGGTCACCTGTGCTCCAGTCATATCTGTAATACGTTCATAGCGGTTGAACCCGGATTCACGAGCCAATACCGGATGGCTGGCAGCGAGTTTCCCTGTCTTATCCAGCTTCACCTTGAGGTTTTGCTGCTCATGCGTCCAGCCGATAGGCGTAATGGTGTGGCGGTTGTTGCCGATCAATGCATTATAATCGCTGCGCACGGTGTATTCGCGACGTGGGAATGGGCGCCAGCCATTCTCATCATTCCAGCTCGAGAAATTGTCTAGATGCTGCCAACGCGAAATGTCGGAATAACGCGGGCTGTCATCAACCTGATATACCGTCTGTCGCCAGTGGCCTTGCTGTTGTTCCATCGGGACTTTGGTGCGTTGCCAGGTGTTGTTGCCACGATATACCAATTGATCATTAGGCTCATATCGCCAATCCTGGCGCCAATGCTTGGTGACATGAGGGCCTTGAGTTTTGCCGTCCTTATCCTTGAACGACATGACCAGCAAATGCTGCAATACGATATCGCGACCATTGTCTTCTACTACGTACACTTTTTCTGTTCCCCAGCTGCGGTAGGGACGAATCCCGTGGTTTCAACAAAGTCGAAACTCACGCGATATTCACCGGCCATGGCGAGAATGGCACGGCGGTCGCGTTCGAACTGGCTTACAGGCGCTTGCAAGGCGTGCCATTCTGCAGTGGGTTCCGTGACGAGTTGAACTGTCGTGCCGCGTGTCGGCCCGCCTCTGGGGGATAGCATTGTCGGCGATGACGGGAAAAGCTGAGCATAGCAAAGCAATAAACTGGCAAGAACAAATGATTTTTATTCTTAATTTTGGCATTTTAAATTGACTGAAGAATGATCAACTTCTATTGCCGGACTGAGGCGGTTTGATGGCTCATAAACAAAAAAACGGCGCTTAGGGGCACCGTTTTTGATGATGTTTATTAAACGTAATCAGCGTTTCTTAGGAGGCAGCATGTCAGTGATCGTGCCTTCCTTGAGTTCTGCCGCGAAGCAGATGGTCTCGGACAAGGTCGGGTGGGCGTGGATGGTGAGGCCCAGGTCGTGCGCATCGGCTCCCATCTCGATTGCAAGCACGGCTTCCGCCAGCAGTTCGCCGGCATTGGTGCCGACGATGCCGGCACCGATCACGCGGTGGGTTTTCTTGTCGAAGATCAGCTTGGTGGCGCCTTCGGAGCGAGCAATGGATAACGCCCGGCCGCTTGCCGCCCATGGGAAGGAGGCTTTCTCGATCTCCAGACCCTTGGCCTTGGCTTCGGTTTCAGTGACGCCTACCCAGGCCACTTCGGGATCGGTATAGGCAACGGAAGGAATCGCCATGGCCTGGAACTCGACCTTGTGGCCGGCAATGACTTCAGCCGCCACTTTGGCTTCGTGGGTCGCCTTGTGCGCCAGCATGGGTTGGCCGACGATGTCGCCGATCGCGAAGATATGCGGTACGTTGGTGCGCATCTGCTTGTCGACGGCGATGAAGCCGCGATCGTCCACTGCAACGCCTGCGTTTTCGGCGCCGATGTTCTTGCCGTTCGGGCGGCGGCCGATGGAGACCAGCACGCGGTCGTAGACTTGGCTTTCCTTGGGTGCGTTCTCGCCTTCGAAGCTGACGTGGATGCCGTCTTTCTTGGCTTCGATCTTGGCTACCTTGGTGGAGAGCATGATGCTCTCGAAGCGTTTTTCCATGCGCTTCTGCAATGGGCGGATTAGGTCGCGGTCGGCACCCGGGATGAGGCCGTCCATGAACTCGACCACGCTGACCTTGCTGCCCAGCGCGTCGTATACCGTGCCCATTTCCAGGCCGATGATGCCGCCGCCGATCACCAGCAGGCGTTTCGGTACGTCTGCCAACGCCAGCGCGCCGGTGGAGTCCATGATGCGTTCGTCTTCAGGCGCGCCGGGGAATTTGGTGGCTTGTGAGCCGGCGGCGATGATCGCGTTCTGGAAGCCGACAGTGGTGACCTTGCCATCGGCCGCGGTCACGGCGATCTGGTTGGGACTGGTGAACTGGCCTACGCCCTGCACCACGGTCACGCCGCGCTGCTTGGCCATTTGTGCGAGGCCGCCGGTGAGCTTGGCGACGACGTCGTTGGCTTTCCAGTTGCGCAGTTCTTCCAGGTTGATCTTGGGCTTGCCGAAGCTGACGCCGTGATGGCTGGTTTCCTCGGCCTCGGTGATGACCTTGGCAGTGTGCAGCAACGCCTTGGACGGGATGCAGCCCACATTGAGGCAGACGCCGCCCAGCGTGGAGTAGCGCTCGATCAGCACGACCTGCTTGCCGAGGTCGGCAGCGCGGAAGGCGGCCGTATAGCCGCCAGGGCCGGAGCCGAGCACCACGACTTCGGTATTGATGTCGGAGTCGCCGGTGGCGGTTGCCGGAGCAGGCGCCGGCGCGGCAGGCGTTGCCGCGGGCGCCGGTTTGGATTGTTCCTGGGCTGCTGGTGCCGGGCTGGCGGCAGCGCCTGCCTGTTCCGCACCGGCTTCTTCCACCAGCAGGATCAGTGCGCCCTTGGCGACCTTGTCGCCCACCTTGACCTTGACTTCCTTCACCACGCCGGCGTGGGAGGAGGGAATGTCCATGGAGGCCTTGTCGGATTCCAGGGTGATCAGCGCGTCTTCCTTGGCGATGGTGTCGCCGGCCTTTACCAGTACTTCAATGACGTCCACGCTATCGAAGTTGCCGATATCGGGAACCAATACTTCAGTAATCTTGCTCATGTTTATCCCTCAATCCTTACAGCAACAAACGACGTACATCGGACAACACCATGCGCAAATGGCTGGTGAAACGGGCGCCATCGGCACCGTCGATCACGCGGTGGTCATAAGACAGGGACAAAGGCAGGATCAGGCGCGGCTCGAATTCCTTGTTCTTGCCGTTGAATACCGGTTGGATGCTGGAGCGCGATACGCCCAGGATCGCCACTTCGGGGCAGTTGATGATGGGCGTGAAGGCCGTGCCGCCGATACCGCCCAGGCTGGAAATGGTGAAGCAGCCGCCCTGCATTTCCTCGACCTTGAGCTTGCGCTCGCGTGCCTTGGCGGAAAGCTCGCCCAGCTCGGCAGCGATTTCGAGCACGTCCTTGCGGTTGACGTCTCGGATCACAGGCACAACCAGTCCGTCCGGCGTGTCGCAGGCGAAGCCGACGTTGTAGTACTGCTTGAGGATCAGGTTCTCGCCATCGGCGGACAGCGACGCATTGAAGTTAGGGTAGGCGCGCAACGCGTTGACCGAGGCCTTGATCAGGAAGGCTAGCATAGTGAGCTTGACGCCGCGTTTTTCCGCTTCGGATTGCATGGATTTGCGGAAATCCTCGAGGTCGGTGATGTCGGCCTCGTCGAATTGCGTGACGTGCGGCGCGGTGACCCAGTTGCGGTGCAGGTTGGCGCCCGAGAGCTTCTTGATGCGCGACAACGGCTTGGTTTCGGTCTCGCCATATTGCGAGAAGTCGATGACGGGGGCCGGAATGACGGCAAGGCCGCCGGCTCCGGTGGCGATGCCGCCGCCGCGGGGCTTGCTCAGCTCGCCCTTGACGTAGGCCTGAACGTCGGATTGCGTGATGCGGTTCTTGGGGCCGCTGGCGGTGACCAATGCCAGGTTGACGCCCAGCTCGCGTGCGAATTTGCGCACTGACGGGCTGGCATGCGCAAGCTTGCCAGCAGCGGTTTCAACGCTGGCCGCAACCGGGTTTGGCGTGGTTTGCGGCTGTATGGTCTGGGGAGGCTCGGGCGCAGGGCGGGTGGCTTCGGGTACGGGCGCCGGGGTTGCCGGCGCAGCTGCGGCAGGTGCTGCTGGCTTGGCTTCCTCTTGCGGGGCCGCGGCGGGGGCGCTTGCGCTTTCTTCCACCGCTTCCAGCGTGAGGATGAGGGCGCCTTGGGCCACCTTGTCGCCTACCTTGATTTTGACTTCCTTCACGGTGCCGGCGAATGGCGCGGGAATGTCCATCGAGGCCTTGTCGGACTCCAGGGTGATCAGCGAGTCGTCCTTGGCAATGCTGTCGCCGGCTTTGACCAGGACTTCGATGACATCCACGCTGTCAAAGTTGCCGATGTCGGGAACGAGTACGTCTTTAATTGCCATGCTTGATGTTCCTTAAAATGTATCTTTTCAAGATATGCATTTACGCAAAACGCCCGCATGCGGTAAGCCGGGGCGTATGATTGCTGCGAACGGCCGCCAGGGGTGCCTGGCGGCCTGTTTGCCATGGGCTTACACCGTTGCCGGGTTTGGCCTGTTGGCGTCGAGCTTGTATTTCTTGATTGCTTCCGCGGCCTTGGCGGCAGGCAGTTTGCCTTCGTCCGCCAATGCCTTCAGGGCCGCGAGCACGACATGGTAGCGGTCGACCTCGAAGAAGCTGCGCAATGCCTCGCGCGAGTCGGAGCGGCCATAGCCGTCGGTGCCCAGTGCAACATAGCGCTGCGGGATGAAGTTGCGGATCTGATCGGCAAACGCCTTCATGTAGTCGGTGGAGGCGATCACCGGGCCTTCGGCTTTCTTCAACTGCTTGGCGACGTAGCTTTCCTTCTGCGGCTTTTCCGGATTGAGCAGGTTCCAGCGCTCGACGTCCAGGCCTTCGCGGCGCAGCTCGGTGAAGCTGGTGACGCTCCAGATGTCGGCGGATACGCCCCAATCCTTTTCCAGCAACTCGGCCGCGGCAATCACTTCGCGCAGGATCACGCCGCTGCCCAGCAATTGCACCTTGGGGCCTTTTGCCTTGGACTTGCTGAACTGGTAGATGCCCTTGAGGATGCCTTCCTCTGCGCCCTTCGGCAGTTCGGGGTGGGTGTAGTTCTCGTTCATCAGGGTGATGTAGTAATACACGTCTTCCTGGTTCTGCACCATGCGGCGCAGGCCTTCCTGAATGATGACCGCGAGTTCGTAGGCGAAGGTCGGGTCATAGGAGACGCAGTTCGGGATGGTGGCGGACATCAGGTGGCTGTGGCCATCCTCGTGTTGCAGGCCTTCGCCGTTCAGCGTGGTGCGGCCGGCGGTCGCGCCCAGCAGGAAACCGCGCGCGCGGCTGTCGCCTGCCGCCCATGCCAGGTCGCCGATGCGCTGGAAGCCGAACATGGAGTAGAAGATGTAGAACGGGATCATCTGCACGCCGGTGACGCTGTATGAGGTCGCGGCAGCCAGCCAGGAGGAGAACGAGCCGGCCTCGTTGATGCCTTCCTCGAGGATCTGGCCGTCCTTGGATTCCTTGTAGAACATCACCTGGTCGGCATCCTGCGGCTCGTAAAGCTGGCCGACGGAGGAGTATATGCCGAGCTGGCGGAACATGCCCTCCATGCCGAAGGTGCGGGCTTCGTCAGGCACGATGGGCACGACGTACTTGCCGATCTGCTTGTCGCGCACCAGTGTGGAGAGGATGCGCACGAAGGCCATGGTAGTGGAGATTTCGCGCTCGCCGGTGGAGCCCAGCATGTTCTCGAAAGCGGACAGGGCCGGCACGGTCAGTTCGTTGCCCTTGCGGCGGCGTGCAGGGATGAATCCGCCCATGGCTTCGCGGCGCGCCTGCAGGTATTGCATTTCCGGGCTGTCGTCGGCGGGACGGTAGAAGGAAAGTTTCTCCACCTGTTCGTCGGTCAGCGGCAGGTTGAAGCGGTCGCGGAATTTCTTCAGCGTCTCGATGCTCATGCTCTTCTGCTGGTGGGTGGTGTTCTGGCCTTCGCCCTCGTCGCCCATGCCGTAACCCTTGACGGTCTTGGCAAGCACCACGGTAGGCTGTCCCTTGTGGTTCACCGCGGCATGGTAGGCCGCATACACCTTGTGCGGGTCATGGCCGCCGCGGTTGAGGCGCCAGATGTCCTCGTCGGACATCGCCGCGACCATTTCCTTGAGTTCGGGATACTTGCCGAAGAAATGTTCGCGCGTATAGGCGCCGCCCTTGGCCTTGAAGTTCTGGTATTCGCCGTCCACGCATTCTTCCATGCGCTTCTTGAGCAGGCCGTCCTTGTCCATGGCGAGCAATGGGTCCCAGTAGGAGCCCCACAATACCTTGACCACGTTCCAGCCGGAGCCGCGGAACGCGGCCTCGAATTCCTGGATCACCTTGCCGTTGCCGCGCACCGGGCCGTCCAGGCGCTGCAGGTTACAGTTGATGACGAAGATCAGGTTGTCGAGTTTCTCACGGGCCGCGAGTGAAATTGCGCCCAGGGATTCCGGCTCGTCCATTTCGCCGTCGCCGCAGAACACCCACACCTTGCGGTCTGCAGTATCGGCAATGCCGCGGTTGTGCAGGTACTTGAGGAAACGCGCCTGGTAGATGCCGGCGATCGGGCCCAGGCCCATGGAGACGGTCGGGAACTGCCAGAAATCGGGCATCAGCCAGGGGTGCGGATATGAAGACAGGCCGTTGCCGTTGGATTCCATACGGAAATTGGACAGCTGTTCTTCCGTGATGCGGCCTTCGAGGAAGGCACGCGCGTATACGCCGGGAGAGGAGTGGCCCTGGAAATAGATCAGGTCGCCGCCGAAGTTCTCGTTGGCAGCGCGGAAGAAGTGGTTGAAGCCGGTGTCGTACAAGGTGGCGGCAGACTGGAAACTGGCAATGTGGCCGCCTACGCCCGGGGATTTCTCGTTGGCGCGCAGCACGGTCATGATGGCGTTCCAGCGGATCAGCGCGCGGATCTTGCGTTCCATGGCGGTGTCGCCGGGATGCTTGGGCTGCAGGTGCGCAGGAATGGTGTTTACGTATGCAGTGGTTGCGTTATACGGTAAATATGCACCTGAGCGGCGGGCTTTATCGATCAGCGTTTCCAGCAGGAAATGCGCTCGCTCGGTTCCCTCGTTCTCAAGTACCGATGAGATGGCTTCAAGCCATTCCTGGGTCTCTTGAGGGTCGATATCGGGGGTCAATGCCATGTAAGGTTCTCCGGGAAACTTTTAAGATACGCTTGGGTATAATCAGCCTGATGCAGCATCAAGCTTTAAATATTTGTTATGGCTTGAGGCCGTTGTGAAGACGCTATATTGGCTTTTTTGACTGTTTAGGTCAAGTTTTGTCGCTTGCCGCAGCGCATGAAAGTACGGGCCTAACCCGCTAAAAACAAGAGAAAACTTATGACTGTGCAACTCAAGCAACTTCCACATCCCGCAGACGAGAAATCACTGGCGACGGCAAGCCATATACTGTTTGTTCTGCCCAGGAGGAAGCCTGCCTCGCTACCGTTCGCCTCCGTGCTGGAGGCCAGGTTGCGCCGTGCGCGGAGCAAATATACCGACCTGGCGAAAAGCCATGTATCGGCCGACCTCCCAAACGGGGGTGTTGCAAGCTGGGTGGTGATGGATGAGCGGCAGAATGCTTTCCAGCGCCATACCTTACTGCGCAAGGCTGCCAAGATATTGCTGGATGACCAGCCGCAGTCGGCGACTATTGCGGTGTTTGGCGATGAAGCGTTGCGGGCGCTCGCCGCGCGCGAGGCGTATTACGTGGTGAGCGTGAACGCGGTGGAACTGCCTGTGCGTAAATCCAGGCATAAAGCGCATCCGCTCAAGCATATCGTGGTTCAGGGCTGGAAGCAGGCCGACGGCTATGCCGGAATCAACGCGCTGGTGGCCGGCAATACATTGGCGAGAAGCCTGACCCTGACGCCGCCGAATGAATTGACGCCGGCCGCATACCGGGAAAAGATCGCGGAACTGGCTAGGCAATATGGCTGGAAACGCCAAGAGTACGACCTCAAGAAACTGCGCAAGCTTGGTGCCGGAGCCTTTGTCGCGGTGGCGCAAGGCTCACCGGAAGTGGATGCCGCGATCGTGCACTTATCTTACCAGCCCAAGGATGCGCGTCAGCATGTGGCTGTGGTCGGCAAGGGTATCTGCTTCGATACCGGCGGACACAACCTCAAGCCGGCCAAATACATGCACGGCATGCATGAGGACATGAACGGCTCTGCCGTGGCGCTGGGCATCCTGCTCGCCGCGACCGAGGCCCACCTGCCGGTCAAGATAGACTGCTGGCTGGCATTGGCGCAGAACCATATCGGGCCGTGCGCCTACAAGCAGAATGATGTGGTGACTGCCCTCAACGGCACGACCATAGAAATCGTCCATACCGATGCGGAGGGACGCATGGTGCTGGCCGACACCTTGACCCTGGCCTCACGCGCCAAGCCAGGGCTCATGCTCGACTTCGCCACATTGACCGGCAGCATGCAGGTGGCATTGGGCGACCGTTATAGCGGCGTGATCGGCAATGACCATGATTGGCTGGACAAGGCCGTGCAAGCTGGAAATGCCGTTGGCGAGCGGGTATGCAGGCTGCCGTTCGACGAGGATTACGAGGAAGAACTGGAAAGCGGCATTGCCGACATCAAGCAATGCACCCTGGAGGGCGGCGCGGACCATGTGCTGGCCGCGCGCTTCCTAGCCAGGTTCATCGAGAACGATATCCCCTGGGTGCACACGGATTTGTCTTCATACCACCGCAAGGGCGGGCTTGGCGCCGTGGGCAGCGACGTGAACGGCTTCGGCGTCAGCCTCGGCTTGCAGTTGATACGCCAGGTGCTGGATTAACGGATTTGTTATGGATTTGCCTGAACTGTACCTGGAGCCCGATGAAATCACGCTGACCGCCGTGCGGGCGCAAGGAGCGGGCGGCCAGAACGTGAACAAGGTGTCGAGCGCCATCCACCTGCGCTACGACGTCAAGGCCTCTTCTTTGCCCGACCTGGTCAAGGCCAGGCTGTTGCGCTTGCGCGACCACAGGATCACCAAGGATGGCGTGATCATCATCAAGGCCCAGCTGCATCGCAGCCAGGAGTTGAATCGTGCCGATGCGCTCGCCAGGTTGCATGAGCTGGTCAATAGCGTGGCCAGGACGCCCGCGCCGCGCATCGCCACCAAGCCCACCAAGGGCTCGAAACTGCGCCGGCTGGAAGGCAAGCGCCGCCATGCCGAGCTCAAGGCGTTGCGGCGCCATGTGATTGAATGAGTGGCCACCGCACCGAAACCGATCCCATCCGGCCCGGCGGCCCCGGGCAGGGCCATGGGCGATCTACGCCATACACAAGGCAGTTTGCCGGCCGCTTTTATTTCAGGTCGGGTATCAGGGCTTGTCCCAGCTGTTGCTTTTGCTCGATTTCCTTGACGGCCTGGTCCAGCGCCAGGTAGCGGCTGGCGGTATTGGGGTGCGACGCGCCGTGCGAGATCGCCTTCGGGTGCTCGGCGCCCATGCGCCGCCAGAAGTTGGGCGCGCTCCTGATGTCGTAGCCCGCGCGCGCGGTGGCGTAGATGCCGACATAGTCGGCCTCCGCCTCGAAATCCTGGCTGAACGCCCCGGCGCCGAGGTTGCCTCCCAGGTTGGTGACATCGACGCCGGTCACGGCGGTCGCTACCGCGCCTAGAATCACGCCCAGCAACTGGTTGTTGGATTTCTTGCCCATGTGGTCCATCTGGTTGTGCGCGAACTCATGCCCGATCACGGTGGCCAGTTCATCGTCGTTTTCGGTAAAGCGCAGCATGCCGCTGGTGATGTAAATCCCCTTGCCGTCGGCATAAGCGTTGACATCGTCCGCAGTGACCACCGTCACGGGATAGTTGCAGACGACGTCCATGGGGATCTGCAGGGTCCGGGCCTCGTCGGCACGCAGGATGTCGACGGCGATTTCCCGGCCTGGCGTGTGGGGCGCCGCAATCAATGACTTGAGGTCGGCCTGCTTGCTGCTGACGGTTTGGTTGTTGATGCGGACGATCACATCGCCTTTTTGTAGCCCGGCGCTTTCTGCGGGGCTGCCGGCAAAGATTTCCACTACTTTGTAGTCGTCGGTCAAGTTCCAGTGTTTGACCGCCGCGCGCTGCACGTCGCCTTGAAACTGCGACTGGTAATATGCGAGGAAGCCAAGGTGGGGAGCGGTGTTGCTACCGCAGTACGGGGCGGAGGTTCGTAATATCGGCAAGGCGACGCGCATGGCGTGCAGGTGCCGCTTCGCCTGGTTCTGGAAGGCCAGCTCGTGCTGGATGGCTTTTTCGGATTCGCTGACCTGTTGGTCGATAGCGGTTTGCTTGGTGACGGGAGTGGAGCAAGCGAGAAGTAGCGAGCTGATTGCCAAAGCGCTGAGATTGCGGATCATACGTCCCCCTTGAAATCGTGCCGATGGTTCGCCGGATACCTATGCTGGTATCTCAGGGCCTGTTCAACATATCCCATGAAGACATGTTGAACAGGCTATCGCCAGCAGTGTATTACTGCTGTGCTTGTTTGCGCAACTTGCGCAAACGGGTGACCTTGCGCGTCACCCAGCGCCAGAGCCAGCCGTCGGCAATTTCGCGGCCATTGATGATCCAGGTGAGGGTCTTGTGGTTGCTCAGGGTGATCGGCTGCACGCTCTTGGCCATGGCGCTGCCGCAGAATAGCAAGCGGTCGCCAACGTGCAACTGTTCGGTGACTTCCGGCAGCAGGGTGTATTGGCCGCTGCGTACCAGCATGAGAGGGACCAGGTCCAGCTTCTGCGTGCGGTTGCCGGGGTCGCGCGTCAATGCATCGAGCGTCACGGGCAGTCCCCAGGCAATCAGGTTGGCGACAGCGGGGCTGTGTTCCGCATCCACGGTCACGCCCCAGGCATCCGGTACGTTCTCGCCCACCACCCCTACCAGGCGGCTGATCAATTGGTTGGCCCAGCTGTTATCCTGCGTGCGCACCAGTTGCAGGAAATGCGTCATCATCGGTGTGATCATGCGGGCCAGGCATTCATGCGCAATGATGTCGCTGGGATCCATCGAGATATCGGCATTGAAGTGCTCGAACAGGGGCTCGTTGAAGCGGCGGTTCTTGCGCACGACGACGAACAGGTTGGGGTTCATCTTTTGCGCGGTCATCACGATCGACAGGTTGTTGATGTCATTGTTGGTGCCGGCGATGATGCCCACGGCATCGTCTATCCCTGCCGCTTTCAGCGTCGATGCTTCGGTGCCGCTGCCGACGATGCAGTTTTCGCAGTGGGTGAGCTCGGGGTCGGCCTCGATGACGACGGTCGTGATTTGCTCGCGCTCGAGGTTCTCCACCACCGCCTTGCCGAAACGCCCGTAGCCGCACACGATCCATTTGCCGATCGGGGGTACCTCGGGCAGGGTCAGGATATCGCCCGGCACGCCGGTGAGCCATTGGTGCAGCAGGTAAGTCCCGATCGCGTGTACCTCCATGCCTAGCTGGTCGCCAAATAAGGTATAGGGGTTGAGGATATGGTCGGTGCCGAACGAGGCCATATTGGCGGCGACTTCATCGTCTTCCGCCCGGGCGAGCACCATGAGGTCGGGATTGAGCAGCTTGGCCGCTACCGCCACCGCCAGGTTGACATGGTCGTTGTCGGTGAGCGCGGCGATGCCCTTGCACATGGGATGGCGCACGCCTGCCCGCAGCAAGGTGTCGGGCATCTTGGCATCGGCGCAGAGCACCGGGATGTCGAACTGGTAGTCTTCGAGCTCCAGGTCGTTAACGCGGTCCTGGTCCACTTCGGTGACCACGACGCGTATGCCTTTGTGGTCCAGCGCCTTCACCAGCAGGCTGCCGGTTTCACCGTAGCCTGAGACGATGAAGAACGGCTCGTGCAGATGGTCCACGGCCCGGGCGAAACTGTTGGTGGTGAGCGCTTGCTTGAGCGCGGGGTCCTGGAACAGTGAAATGATCTTACCTATGGCGTAAAACCAGGGAATGACCGTGAAGTAGATCGAGAAGGTCATCCATAGCCGCTGCGAATCGCTATATGGGAAAGGGACTTCGCCGAAGCCAATCGTGGTGGCCGTATAGCTGATGACATAAAAAGCCTCGAACAGGCTCATATGCCAAGGGTTGCCGTGATTATCGACGCCAGGCATCAATGTCAGCCCGACAATCGCGATGGTGTAGCTGACAATCACGGTGATCAGCGGCGCGCGCATGCGCCGCAGGATCAGGAAGAAAATATTGTTCACAAGCGGTTCCGCTCAGGATTTACCGGCGTAGCGTAATCGTTTCCGCAAGCAGCAGGATGACCGAGGTGATATTGGCGAGCAGAGCGCCCCCGCTGAGCGACACGACGCGCGCGGCGGTGCCGGATTCTTCGGCGCTGGCGACTACCCAGACGATGGCCGCCGCGATCAGTTGCAGGTCCGCGACCAGGCTGGTGGATAGGTGGATGGCGCCGATCTGCGAGCGGTCGCCGAACTTGAGCACCGTGGCGATCAGGTTCACCACGATCGCGGTATACAGCTCATAGATATGATGTTCGATGGGGTTGCCGCTGCCCCCGACGAAGAAACCGAAGTTAAGGGTCATCGCCAGTACGATGAAGAAGCCGAAAATGACTTTTTCCAGATTCATTGTGATCCCTGTATATGTGGAGTTGAGAGAATGGAGGCGAGTTTAGTAGATTTTGCCCGACATGGCACCTTTACCAGGCGGCAGGGGCTCGTTGAAACGCCTTCCATAGCGTCGGCAGTCCTGCGATATGGCGCTTTTCCCGTTTGCGCGCGGCATGCTGCCAGGCGAGCCACGCGGGTTGTAGGCCGGGATTGCGCTTGCTCATGCGCTCCAGGGTCTGGCTGGTGACGGCAAGGTCATTGAGCGCCCCGAGGCTGGCTTGAATTTCGCTTAGCGCATCCAACAGTTTTGCCGTCTGTTTTTCTGCTTTCTTGCTCGGATAAAGCGGGCTGAATAATTCGACCGCGTAACGCAGGCGGCGCGCCAGGATGCGCAGCTTGTGCCTTTTCTCCACAGAGAGTTTGTTGAGCCGCTTACCTTGCTTGAGCAGTTTTTTATGCCTGCGGCGCAAATGCGATGCGGCGGTATTGGATACGGCGTGACGGCTTGCGGGCAATCCTACAGCAAACAGGTGGCCCAGCGTGAGCAGCAGGCGTTGATAGCGCGATTGCCTTAGCCCGTTGCGCAGCGCGCCGTATGCCCGGCTTCTTGCGCGGGCAACGTGGGCTTGGGCCTGCTGCAGTTCATCTGCAGGCAGCTTCAGGCCCGGCAGGGTTTCATGCAGCAGCACATCGAGGTCGCGCGCCTTGGCGAGCAAATCATTGAGCCAGTCGATTTCATCGCCGAGCACATCGTCCTGGCTGCCAAAGGCTTTCAATGCCACTTTCATTCGGCGCAGCGCCACCCGCATCTGGTGCACGCCTTCGGGGTCGTCGCCCTGTATTGCGATCGCCTGGTTGCTTTGCAGCTGGCGCAGGCATTCCCAGCCCGCCTTCTCGAAGGCTTCTCCCGGGCTGTCCTTGGGCGTCAGGCCTGCAGGCTTGGCTTTGGAGGCCTGCTGCGGGAAATCGCGGTAATAGGCATAGCCGCGCTGGGCCTTGCTGACGTTTTCTATGGTGAGCGGGATGTCGGATTGCAGCTCGAGCGCGAGCGCGAACAAGTGCTCGACCTTGCCGCCCTTCAGCTCCAGTTCGATCTCGATGAGCGGCTGACAGTGGTCCTTTGCGATCAAGAGGCCGTCATCCAGCGACAGCTCGATGTGGCTGCCTTGGTAATCCAGCTGCCATTCGGTGCGGCGCATATCGGTGGTGAAGATGGGAAGCAACGCCTGCCGGAGCGCCGGATCGTCAAAAATAGGGGTAAGGCTGGGATCCGTGATCTTGGTGTAATCAGGCTCCCCCTTGGAGATGATGTCCTCCCACTCGAGGCGCTGGTGCAGCCCCGCCAGGGAATGGCCTGCCGCCTTGACCGCCTGGAACCAGCCGCCGGACATGCGCCGTACCCGCAGGCTCACGCGCTGGTCGAGCAGCTGTAAGTCGGGCGTGTCGTAGTAGGTGCTCACCAGGCGGCGCGTGACGGCTCTTTCTGCCAGATGCTTGCGGATGGCGGCATGCCGGCGCAGGCGGGGAATATCCTCCTTGGCAATGCGCAGCTTGAGCTCGATCTCGTTGGGCATATTCCCTCCTGGTGGTTATTTTTGCTTGTTGGCGTTGACCAGCCAGTGCAGCAGCGGAGCCCATTGCTGCAAATCGCGGCTGACCTGGGATGGGCGGATGTCGAACAGGCTGGCGCCTTGCTCTGCCGCGAGGGCGTATACCTGGGCATTGCGCAGGTTGCCCACGGAGGGGAAGCCCGATTTTGCGAGGAAATCCTGCAAGGCCAATGCGGCGCGCGTGCGGTTGTCCACCCGCATGCCGACCATCGCGACGAAAGTGCGGCCTTTGCGCACGGATTTCTCTTCCTGCAGCACTTGCAGGAAATCCCGTGTCGCTCCCATGTCGAAAGCGGACGGCTGCATGGGGACGAGGATGAAATCGGCATCCTTGACGGCCTGGCTCAGTTTGTCGCCGCGCAATCCCGCAGGGGAGTCGACAATGGTCCAGTCGGCGCTGAGGCTGTTGGTGTATTTGCCGCGGCCGTCCTGGCCATGGATCAATGGCAGCTTGTACGGCCTGCGCTCCAGCCATTGCAGTGCGGAGCGCTGCCGATCCATGTCTGAAAGCACCACATGCCTGCCCCTGCTGGCAAAATAGCCGGCCAGGTTGGTCGCAAGCGTAGTCTTGCCGCTTCCTCCCTTGGGGTTTGCAATCAGGACGGTGCTCACATGCTCTCCCAGGAGTGTTGGATCGGGGTGGGGGGCATCTTCATCAAATCAGTTCTGGCGTCACCATGGCGCGCAGTATGGTTTGTTCTTCCTCGCCGCGGCGGCGGTTGGCGATCCACCAAATAGCCCCTTTCTTGATGCTCCAATATTGCATGCGGCGCGTCATGGCATAGGCCGCAGCCATGCCCAGCGTCGGCTGGTGGCCGATGATGAGCACGCTGTCTTTACCCAGCGGCCAGCCTGCCGCATCAAGCAATACCTGGGGCGACGAACCCGGGGCAAGCTCGTCCAAAGTGGTAAACTCCAGCCCGAGGGCGTGGGCTGTCTGTTGCGTGCGTCTGGCGGGGCTCACAAGAATGCGGGTATCAGCTGGCATGTGCTGTTTCAGCCAGGCTGCCATTTTTGCAGCCTGTTGCTCCCCCTTCGGGGTAAGCTCGCGGGCAAGATCGGGAGAGCCTTCTTCGGCTTCAGCGTGACGCCATAAAATAATATCCATAAACCTTGTTGCTAAGCGGAGAATGTCCTTCTATCTTAGCGCTCAACCTGCTTCATGACAAAGTGACATCTGTGTGAAATTACAAATCTTTCTTTCCGATACTGCTGAAAGCCGGGCTGCCATGGCGGCCGACGATGCCTTGCTGCGGCTGCTGGCGCGAGGCCGGGTGCAGTGGCTAGCGACAGGCTGGGAAGCCTATCTGTGCCAACAGTTCGGCATTGCAAAGCAGCAGGATTGGCCGCTCGCCGCATTGGCACGCCTGGGAAATCGATTGTCCGTAGACGGGGCGTACTGGATGCTGGCAAGCCCGGTGCACCTCATGCTGCAGCGGGACTCTTTCTCGCTTGCTCAGCCGGCGCCGCTGGCCCTAGGCTTCGAGGAAAGCGAGGCATTGCGGACTAGTCTCAATCGGCATTTTGCCGGGGAGGGACTCGAGTTCCTGCCGGGAGCGCAAAGGCATTGGCACCTCAAGCTGCAATCGGCGCCGGCACTGTCGACCACCTCGATCAGCGTTGCCGCCGGGCGCGACGTGACGCCCTGGCTGCCGCAAGGGGATGATGCGCAGCACTGGCGGCAATTGCTCAATGAAATGCAGATGCTGTTGTTCGGACATGAGGTTAACCAGGCAAGGGAGGCGCGCGGCGAGCTTGCCGTCAACAGTGTCTGGCTGCATGGGGGCGGCGTGTTGCCAAGCCAGAGCAAGGCGGCTCCGTGCAAGGTTTATAGCGGCGATGCCAGCCTGAGAGGCATGGCGGAGCTCGCAGGCCTGCAGCATGCCGCCATTGCCGGTTTGCAGGCGCTGTTGCACGAATCGCATGCGCCTGCCGTCGTGCAGTCTTCGTATGATGAGCTAGGGGCAGGCTGGTGCGAACTGTTGTGGCAGACGTTGAAAGCCCGGCAGATACAGCAGTTGGACATATATTTCCCCTGGTCTGATCGCATGCTGCATTTGCGACTCAAGCCAATCGATGTGTATAAGTTCTGGCGCAAGCCTATAGCATTGGAAAAGTATTTTTGATGGTTCAGATCATACAAAGAAATATCGAGAAGGATGCCTATGAGGCATTGGTCGAGGCCGGCGTGCGTCCTACGATGGCTCGCTTGCTTGCCGCGCGTGGGGTGAGGGATATGGGACAGATGGAGGCAAGCCTGGCTCGCCTGATCCCGCCGGAAACGTTGACAGGCAACCCCGAAATGGCGGCCCTGCTGGCAGATGCCATTGCGGCAGGCAAGCGCATCATGGTGGTGGGCGACTACGACGCTGACGGCGCCACCGCCACGGCGGTGGCCGTCAAGGGCTTGCGCAGCATGGGCGCTGCCGTGGATTTTCTCGTGCCGAACCGTTTCGAATACGGCTACGGCTTGACGCCGGAAATCGTGACATTGGCCGCCGGCCATCATCCTGACCTGATCCTGACTGTGGATAACGGCATTGCCAGTGTCGACGGGGTGGAGGCGGCCGATAAGCTTGGCATTCCTGTACTCGTGACCGACCACCACTTGCCCGGAGATGAGACTCCCCGGGCGGCATGCATCGTCAACCCGAATCAATACGGATGCGATTTTCCCAGCAAAAACCTGGCGGGTGTCGGCGTGATGTTTTATGTCCTGCTTGCGCTGCGCGCCGAGCTACGCCGGAGAGGGGCGTTTGATGCAGGTTCCGAACCCAACCTGACCGAGCTGCTGGACCTGGTGGCGCTGGGCACCGTGGCCGACCTGGTGCGGCTGGACGACAACAACCGCATCCTGGTCGAGCAGGGCCTCCGCCGCATCCGCGCGGGCAAATGCAGCCCCGGCGTGCTGGCCTTGTTCGAGGTGGCGGGGCGCGGCCATGCCAAGGCCAGTCCGCAGGATCTTGGCTTCAGTATCGGCCCGCGCCTGAACGCGGCGGGGCGTCTTGACGACATGACGCTGGGCATCGCCTGCCTGTTGGCGCCGGATATGGCATCGGCCCGGCAGATGGCGCAGCAACTGCATGAGCTGAACCAGCAGCGGCGCAATATCGAGGCCGGCATGCAGGATGATGCCCTGGCAGTGCTGGACGAGATCGATGCTGCCGGGCGCTATAGCCTGAGCCTGTTCCGGGAAGGCTGGCACCAGGGCGTGATCGGCATCCTGGCCTCCCGCATCAAGGAGCGTTTTCATCGCCCCGTGATTGCATTCGCATCAGCAGGCGATGGCGTCATCAAGGGTTCGGGGCGCTCGATTGCGGGTCTGCACCTGCGCGATGCGCTGGACCTGCTTTCCAAACGCGAGCCCGGCTTGCTGCTGAAATTCGGCGGGCATGCCATGGCGGCGGGCTTGAGCATACGCGAGCAGGATTTTCCGCGCTTCGATGCGGCATTTGAGCAAGTGGTCGCTAGCCTGTTGACCCAGCAGCAGCTCGAGGCCGTGATCGAGGTCGACGGCTCATTGTCCGTAGAGGATGCCGGGCTGGACATGGCGTATGCGTTGGAGCGCCAGGTGTGGGGGCAGGGATTTCCGCCGCCGTTATTCCTGGACGAGTTCCGCGTCGTCAACCAGCGCATTGTCGGGGAGCGGCATCTCAAGCTGAGCCTGGAAAAATCCGGGCAGGTGTTTGACGCCATCTTTTTCAGGCAGGAGCAGTTCCTGCCCGAGCGGGTGCATGCGGTCTATCAAATGCAAGTGAACGAGTTTCGCGGCGCGCAGTCCGTACAACTATGCCTGCAGCATTGGCAGGAGCCAGCCTAGCCGGGGCCGCGTGCGTTGACCGGTCCAATGGCTGCACTGTAATATCGATCAACAATATCAAATAAATTTTTCGGGTTTTTTTATGCGTCGCAAGCTGGTTGTCGGCAACTGGAAAATGAATGGCAACCTTGCTCAGAACAAAAGGTTGCTGGAAGCGCTCGTGCGCGGCTTGCGGGATGTCGGCCATGTGGATATCGCCGTCTGCGTCCCTTATCCCTACCTGTTCCAGGCCCAGGAAATGCTCAGCAACACCAATATCGCCTGGGGAGCGCAGAATGTGGCCAAGCACGAGAACGGCGCCTATACCGGCGAAGTCAGCGCCGCCATGCTCAAGGAATTTGGCGCCAGCTACGTCATCGTCGGGCACTCGGAGCGCAGCGACGCCTACTGCGAAAGCGATGCCAACATCGCCGACAAGTTCGCCATCGCCAAGCATTACGGCATCACCCCCATCTTTTGCGTCGGCGAAACCCTGCAGGAGCGCGAGTCGGGAGTCATGGAATATGCGATCGCCAACCAGTTGGACGCCATCCTATCCGTCTCGGGCGGAGCCTTGCTCGACCAGGCCGTGATCGCCTACGAACCCGTATGGGCGATCGGGACCAACAAGACGGCTTCGCCGGAGCAGGCGCGCGCTGCGCATTCCTTCATTCGCGAGCGTGTTGCCGCCATGCATCCCGGTGCGGCGGAAAGCGTGAGAATCATCTATGGGGGTAGCGTAAATCCGAGAAATGCGGCACAATTGCTGTCTATGCCGGATATAGACGGCGGATTGATCGGCAGGTGTTCTTTGGATGCCGATGATTTTGAAAGAATTTGTCGCGCTGCTTGCTGAGTTTACAGCCAGGCAGGGGATTTAAAAGAGAAAATGGAAACAATCGTAACCGTCATTCATGTGATCGCAGCGCTGGGCGTAGTCGGCTTGGTATTGTTGCAGCATGGCAAGGGTGCCGACATGGGCGCTGCGTTTGGTAGCGGCGCTTCGGGCAGCCTGTTTGGTGTCAGCGGCTCATCCAACTTCATGAGCCGTGCAACCGCCATCTGCGTCGCGATCTTTTTCGTGACCAGCATGAGCCTTGCATACTTGGCCAGCCACCGTTCTGAACAAGGCAGCGTGGTACAGAAGTCCGTGGTAAAATCCGCTCCTGTTTCTGATGTGCCCAAGCCTGCTGAACCTACATCGGCAAAGGACGTACCTCAGTAATTACAAAGTTTTCGGGCGTAAGCCCATTGCCGTCGTGGTGGAATTGGTAGACACGCTATCTTGAGGGGGTAGTGGCGAAAGCCGTGTGAGTTCGAGTCTCACCGTCGGCACCAAATAAATCGAGAAATCGATCGTAAAACCCGCATTAACCTAGTGTTGTGCGGGTTTTTTATTGGCTTTAATTGCTGTTAAGAAGGCCGTGCGAGGCGGCAGTTGTTTGCTTGATGAAATGGACTAGTCCTTGTTTCATTCAAGTGAAATATGGCGGCAATACCATGTTCATCAATGCGATTGCACGCATTGAATCTTCCAAACTCATACAGGCCCATCCGGGCCTGTTTTTTCTTGATGTTTCCGGTCTGTCCTTCGTCCCGCCTTCCCTCTTTAGGCGGTGTTGCAACAGGAAGTATTGTTGCCGCTGAATCACCTTTTCTTGATGCTTGATGATCTTTTGAGTGTCTGATGCTTTGCGGGCTGGCGTCTGGAAATCCTGTCGTTTTTCGTCTTGGACGAATAAATTGAAATCCCTGTGAACTATTGAGGTTTTTGCGGGTATAACCTGTATCTTGTGGGGTTATTTTCGTAACAAAAAGTTAATTTGATTGCATTTTAACCCTGGTTTTATAAGGTTATTTGCAACTAAATATCATATGAAACAATTGCTAATGGTAAAGTCAGCCCCTGTGGCGGCATTCCGGGCTGTTTAGTTGTAATTTTTATGTTACAATTCATTAACAAATGCGGGGTATGATGAATGCATCGCTACCGCTGTCAAGTTGAATGAACTTGATTTCCTCAAGGCTGATTTGTATAGGGTTAGAACGTGCTGGAGAACTACTTCCCGATATTGCTGTTCATCATTGTGGGTCTTGGTGTCGGTGTCGCTCCTATTGTGCTTGGCAAGCTGGTTTCTCCCAACCGTCCTGATGCCGAAAAGAATTCTCCTTACGAATGCGGCTTTGAAGCGTTCGAAGATGCGCGTATGAAATTCGACGTGCGCTACTACTTGGTTGCCATCCTGTTCATCCTGTTCGACCTTGAAATCGCCTTTCTTTTCCCTTGGGCCGTCGTATTGCAGGAAATCGGCCTGTTCGGCTTTCTGGCGATGATGGTCTTCCTTGGGATACTGGTCGTGGGTTTCGTCTATGAATGGATGAAGGGGGCGCTGGAATGGGAGTAAGAGGTAATCTGGCATGAGCATTGAAGGCGTACTCGAAAAAGGCTTTGTAACCACCACGCTGGATACGGTGATCAACTATACCCGCACCGGCTCCCTGTGGCCGATGACGTTCGGGCTGGCTTGCTGCGCGGTGGAAATGATGCATGCCGGCGCGGCGCGCTACGACTTGGACCGTTTCGGCATCGTGTTCCGTCCCAGCCCCCGGCAGTCCGATGTCATGATCGTGGCTGGCACGCTGGTCAACAAGATGGCGCCGGCATTGCGCAAGGTCTATGACCAGATGGCCGAGCCGCGCTGGGTGATCTCGATGGGTTCCTGCGCCAATGGCGGCGGTTATTATCACTATTCCTATGCCGTCGTGCGCGGGTGCGACCGTATCGTGCCCGTGGACGTCTATGTCCCAGGCTGCCCGCCGACTGCCGAGGCCTTGCTCTACGGCATCATCCAATTGCAGAACAAGATTAAGCGTACCAATACGATAGCCCGCTGAGAGCCGACACAATGACGCGCCTGGAACAATTAAAGCAGAACTTGCAGCAAGTGCTCGGTGAAAGCATGACCCGCCTCAAGGACGATGGAGGCGAAATCACGATCGAGTGCAAAGCGCCATGCTTGCTGGAAGTAGCCAACCTGCTGCGCGATCACAAACTATTGAAGTTCGAGCAATTGATCGACCTGTGCGGCGTCGATTATGCCGATTATGGCGAGGGTTCGTGGTCCGGCCTGCGCTATGCCACGGTATACCATTTTCTTTCTGTCAGCTTGAACCAGCGGCTGCGCCTACGCGTATTCGCCCTGGATGATGATTTCCCGGTATTGCCTACCGTGGTGGATGTCTGGCCGGCCGCTAACTGGTTCGAGCGCGAGTCGTTCGACTTGTACGGCATCATGTATGAAGGTCACCCGGACCTGCGGCGCCTGTTGACGGATTACGGTTTTGTCGGCCATCCGTTCCGCAAGGATTTCCCGATGATAGGCAACGTGGAAATGCGCTACGACCCCGAGCAGCAGCGCGTGATCTACCAGCCGGTGACGATAGACCCGCGCAACAATGTGCCCAGGGTGATCCGCGAAGAAGGCTTCCATCATGGCTGAAATCAGAAATTACACCATGAATTTTAGCTCCGGCCGTACTTCGTACTTAACTTGCATGCGCAAGTTAGCCTGCACTGAAATAGTGGAAGCAGACATGGCTTCGATGGTCGGGGTGGGAGGCTGAGCCATGGCGGAAATCAGGAATTACACCATGAATTTTGGCCCGCAGCACCCTGCGGCGCACGGCGTGCTGCGGCTGGTGCTGGAGCTTGACGGCGAGGTGATCCAGCGCGCCGATCCGCATATCGGCCTGCTGCACCGCGGGACGGAAAAGCTCGCCGAGAACCGCACCTACCTGCAGTCCGTGCCTTACATGGATCGGCTTGATTATGTGTCCATGATGGCCAACGAGCATGCCTACGTTATGGCGATCGAGAAACTGCTCGGGCTGGAAGTGCCTTTGCGCGCGCAGTACATCCGCGTCATGTTCGACGAGATTACTCGCATCCTCAACCACCTGCTCTGGCTGGGCGCGCATGCGTTGGACGTGGGTGCGATGACGGTGTTCCTCTATGCGTTCCGCGAACGCGAAGATCTGTTCGATTGCTACGAAGCGGTATCCGGCGCGCGCATGCATGCGGCCTATTACCGTCCGGGCGGCGTCTACCGCGACCTGCCGGATCGCATGCCGCAGTATGAGGAATCGGCGGTGCGCAGCAAGGAAGACGTCAAGCAGCTCAACGAGAACCGCCAGGGTTCGCTGCTGGATTTCATCGAGGATTTCACCGACCGTTTTCCGGCCTATGTCGATGAATATGAAACATTACTGACGGACAACCGCATCTGGAAACAGCGTACCGTGGGCATAGGCGTGGTGTCGCCCGAGCGCGCCTTGGCGCTGGGGTTGACCGGGCCGATGCTGCGCGGCAGCGGTTTTGCCTGGGATTTGCGCAAGAAGCAGCCTTACGAGGTGTACGACCGGCTCGATTTCGATATCCCGGTAGGCGTGAACGGCGACTGCTATGACCGCTACCTGGTGCGCATCGAGGAGTTCCGCCAATCCAACCGCATCGTCAAGCAGTGCATAGACTGGCTGCGCAAGAACCCTGGACCGGTCATCAGCGGCAACACCAAGGTTGCGCCCCCGCCCCGTGAAGAGATGAAGCACGACATGGAGGCGCTGATCCATCATTTCAAGTTGTTTACCGAAGGTTTTCACGTCCCTGCGGGCGAAGCCTATGCCGCGGTCGAGCATCCCAAGGGCGAGTTCGGCATATATTTGATTTCCGACGGTGCGAACAAGCCATACCGCGTGAAAATCCGTGCGCCGGGATTTGCTCACTTGGCTGCGCTGGACGAAATGACGCGCGGCCACATGATCGCTGACCTGGTGGCGATTATCGGCACGCAGGATATTGTATTCGGAGAAATTGACCGATGAGTTTGTCTGCTGAATCCTTAGCCAAGATCGACCGCGAGTTGACCAAATACCCGTCGGAGCACCGCCAGGCGGCGGTGATGTCCGCGTTGCGGATCGCACAGACCGAGAAGGGCTGGCTCTCCAAGGAAACCATCAGTGAAGTAGCCGACTACCTTGGCATTCCCGCCATTGCCGCACTGGAGGTGGCGACCTTCTACAACATGTACGAGCTGGAGCCGGTCGGCAAGTACAAGATCACGGTGTGCACCAATATTTCCTGCATGCTGCGCGATTCCGCCGAAATTGTGGAGCATTTGCAGAAGCGCCTGGGCATCGGCTTCAACGAAACCACGGCAGATGCGCGCTTTACCCTCAAGGAAGGGGAGTGCATGGGATGCTGCGGCGGGGCGCCGTTGTTCCATATCAACAATACCGAAATGCATGAGTTCCTGACGCCGGAGAAGGTGGACCAGATATTGGAGGGCCTCGAGAAATGAGGGCGACACAAACCCTGGTTTGCTTGCGTACCGTCGGGCAGGAGAATCCTGCGTCGCTGGATACTTATCTCAAGGTGGGCGGCTACGCCCAGCTGAAGCGGCTGGTGACCGAGAAGGTCAAGGCCACCGAGATCATCAGCCAGGTCAAGCTCTCCGGCTTGCGCGGGCGCGGCGGGGCTGGTTTCCCAACTGGCCTCAAGTGGAGCTTCATGCCGCGCTATTTCGACGGCACCAAGTACTTGGTATGCAATACCGATGAGGGCGAGCCTGGCACCTTCAAGGACCGGGACATCATCCGCTACAACCCGCACCAGCTCATCGAGGGCATGGCGATCGCAGCTTATACCCTGGGCGCGCGGGTGGGTTACAACTATATTCACGGTGAAATCTGGCAGGATTACGAGATATTCGAAGCGGCGCTCGACGAGGCGCGTGCAGCGGGTTATCTCGGCGAACGACTGTTCGGCACCGATTTCAGTTTCGATCTATATGCAGTACACGGCTACGGCGCTTATATCTGTGGCGAGGAGACTGCATTGATCGAGTCGATAGAGGGCAAGAAAGGGCAACCGAGGTTCAAGCCGCCTTTTCCTGCCAGCTACGGCGTGTTTGGCAAGCCGACCAATGTGAACAATACGGAGTCATACACGTCGATACCATGGATCATGGAGCACGGCGGCCAAGCTTTTCAGGAACTTGGTGTCGCCAATTCAGGGGGAACCAAAATCTTCTCGATCTCGGGCCACGTAGACAAGCCCGGGAATTACGAGGTGAACATGGGCATTCCTTTTGCTGAATTGCTGGCACTGGCTGGAGGTGTATGGAAGGGGCGTCAGTTGAAAGCCGTCATCCCCGGAGGGCCGTCAACTGCCGTTTTACCAGCTTCAGCCATCATGGGAGCGACCATGGATTACGATGGTCTTTCCAAGGCGGGTTCGAGCTTGGGCGCCGGCTCCATGATTGTCATGGACGAAACCACCTGCATGGTGAAAACCCTCAAGCGCTTGTCCTATTTCTTCTTCGAGGAATCTTGTGGGCAATGCACGCCGTGCCGAGAAGGCACGGGTTGGCTATACCGGGTCATCAAGCGCATTGTCGACGGGCAAGGCCGGCTGGAAGACCTGGACTTGCTGACCGACGTCAGCAGCAATATCTCCGGCCGTACTATTTGCGCATTGGGCGATGCGGCCGCGACGCCGGTGTTGAGCTTCATCAAGCATTTCCGCCCCGAATTCGAATACTACATCCGCCATGGCCGCAGCATGGTGGAGGACGGCCTGGCAGGACGAATCCAGGCGCAGCAAGAGGTAGCCTATGCTTAATGTCGAGATAGATGGCAAGCAGGTCGAGGTGGAGCACGGCTCCACCATCATCGATGCAGCCGATCAGTTGGGCATTGCCATTCCGCGCTTCTGCTATCACAAGAAGCTTTCCGTCGCCGCCAATTGCCGCATGTGCCTGGTGCAGGTGGAAAAATTCAACAAGCCGCTGCCCGCCTGCGCCACACCCGTGGCCGACGGCATGAAGATATTCACGCGCTCCAAGGCTGCGGTGGAAGCCCAGCAGAGCGTGATGGAGTTCCTGCTGATCAACCACCCGCTGGATTGCCCGATCTGCGACCAGGGCGGCGAGTGCGACCTGCAGGATATCGCGGTGGCCTATGGTGCGCCCGCATCGCGCTACACTGAGGAAAAGCGCGTCGTCGTCAACAAGAACATCGGTCCCCTGGTATCCACCGACATGACGCGCTGCATCCAGTGCACGCGCTGCGTGCGCTTCCTCAAGGAAGTCGGCGGCATGATGGAACTGGGGCTGATCAATCGCGGCGAGCATGCCGAGATCACGGCCTATGTCGACAAGAGCGTCGATTCGGAGCTTTCCGGCAACATCATCGACCTTTGCCCGGTGGGCGCCCTGACCAGCAAGCCGTTCCGCTACACCGCGCGTAGCTGGGAGCTGATCCGCCGACCCTCCATTGCGCCGCATGACGGCCTGGGTTCGCATATCGAAGTGCATATCAAGGACGGCAAGGTGCTGCGCGTGCTGCCGCGCGAAAAGGAAACCATCAATGAATGCTGGCTGTCCGACCGCGACCGTTTTTCCTACGAAGGCCTGAACAGTCCGGATCGGCTCAAAGTGCCCATGGTCAAGCACAATGGCGCCTGGCATGAGACCGACTGGAAAACCGCGCTCGAGCTGGCCGCTGGACAGATCAAGGATATCGTGAACAGCGAAGGCGGAGATGCGCTGGGTGTGCTGGTCTCGCCCAACAGCACCATGGAGGAGGCTTACCTCGCCACCAAGTTCGCCCATGGCCTGGGCTCGGACAATGTCGACTACCGCCTGCGCCACACCGACTTCCGTCATGACGGCAAGCGTCTTGGCGTGATCTGGATGGGCTGCAACATCCCCGATGTGCAGGAAATGGACCGCATCCTGGTGATCGGCGGCAACCTCCGCAACGAACACCCCTTGCTGGCCCAGCGCATCCGCCGCGCGGTTGCCAACGGGGCGGAGCTTTCCGTGGTGAACCCGCTGGATGACGACCCTTTGATCCCGATCAAGCACAAGGCCATTTGCTCGCCGAACGACATGGTCAACGTGCTGTCGCAGATACTCAAGGCCGTTTCGGGCATGGAAAGGCTTTCTCTGTGCCTGCCCAAATCCTTGAGCGAATTGCTGGAAGGCGTCAGGGTCTGGGACAACAGCAAGGCCATCGCCCTCAGCCTGACAGGCCATGGCGAAACCATGGACTTGATCAGCCCCCGCTCCGCCGTGTTCCTGGGCAATATTTCCCAGCATCATCCGCGCTATACCGAAATATTCAGTCTGGCCGAAGCGATCGCCTCCTTGTGCGGCGCGACTTTCGGCGTGTTGAGCGCTGGCGCAAACAGCGTTGGCGCCAACCTGGTCGGCGCGATGCCCAAGGCGGGCGGCCTGAACGCCCGCACCATGCTGGAGTCGCCGCGCAAGGCCTATATGCTGGTCAATGTGGAGCCTGAGCTGGATTGCCATAACCCCAGCCTGGCGAGAAATGCGTTGCAGCAGGCTGAGTGCGTGGTGGCATTGACCGCGTACAAGTCGGAAGCGCTGGAGCGGGATGCCGACATCCTCTTGCCCATCGCGCCGTTTACCGAAACCTCCGGCACTTTCATGAGCATGGAGGGCAGGGTGCAGAGCTTTACCGCCGTGACCAAGGCATTGGCCGAGGCGCGCCCCGGCTGGAAGGTGCTGCGCGTATTGGGCAATCTTGCCGGCGTGGGTCATTTCGATTTTGACAGCACCGAGCAGATCAAGGACGAGATCTTCGGCGGCGAGAAGCCTTCGGCGGTTGTCTGGCGCACCTTGAACAACAACCTGCGCGAGCTGATCGATGTCGAGATCAAGGTCAAGCTGGATAGCGATTTGCAGCGCGTGGGCGAGATCCCGCAATTCCAGTCCGACGGCATTGTCCGCCGTTCGCCGCCTTTGCAGAAGACGCGCCAGGTAGCGAAGGCGGTGCTGGCTGCGCTGCATCCTGAACAGATGCAGAAGCTGGGCATCCAGGAAGGCGAGCGCATCCTCGTCAGGCAAGGCGAAGGCAGCGCCGTGCTGGAGGCGCATGCGGACATCCGCGTGCCGCATGGCTGCGTACGGATTCCCGGCGCCTTGCCTCAAACGGCGGGTTTGGGCGATTTGCTCGGCGAGATCACAGTAGAGCGGATTCCCGTCGAGCAACCGGCTGATGAGGTGGCCGCATGATCGCGGAAGTGCAAACCTTGCTGGGGCCGCTGTGGCCCCTGGTCTGGAACCTGCTCAAGATCATTGCCATCGTCTTGCCGCTCATGGGCGCCGTGGCTTACCTGACCTTGGCCGAACGCAAGGTGATCGGCTTCATGCAGGTGCGTCTGGGGCCGAACCGTGTCGGTTATCGCGGCCTGCTGCAGCCATTGGCGGACGGCATCAAGCTGCTGATGAAGGAAATCATCATCCCGAGCGCGGCGAACCGGACCCTGTTCCTGCTCGGCCCGGTGTTAGCGATTGCGCCAGCGTTGGCAGCTTGGGCTGTGGTGCCGTTCGACCTCACCTTGGTGCTCGCGGATATTGACGCAGGCTTGCTCTATATCCTGGCGATGACCTCTGTCGGCGTGTACGGCGTGATCATTGCCGGCTGGGCTTCCAACTCCAAGTACGCCTTTCTCGGATCTTTGCGCTCCGCTGCGCAGATCGTTTCCTATGAAATCGCGATGGGGTTTGCGCTGGTGGGGGTATTGATGTCTGCCAACAGCCTCAACCTGGGTAAGATCGTCCTGGCCCAGTCCGGTGGTTTCTGGGAGTGGTACTGGCTGCCGCTGTTCCCCTTGTTCGTCGTCTATTTCATCAGCGCGGTGGCGGAAACCAACCGTGCCCCGTTTGATGTGGCGGAAGGCGAGTCGGAAATCGTGGCCGGCTTCCATGTGGAGTATTCCGGTATGGCCTTCGCGGTGTTCTTCCTGGCGGAATACGCCAATATGATCCTCGTGGCCATGCTCGCGGCGCTGATGTTCCTCGGCGGCTGGCTGTCGCCTGTGCCGTTCCTGCCCGACAGCATCTTGTGGCTGCTGTTCAAGGTCGCGGCCTTGCTGTTCTTCTTCCTCTGGTTCCGTGCCACCTTCCCGCGCTACCGCTATGACCAGATCATGCGCCTGGGCTGGAAGGTGTTCATCCCCGTGACCTTGGTCTGGATATTGTTCGTGGGCGCGATGATGCAGACGCGCTGGGCTTATTTGTTTCATTGAGCGATTGGCTTACTTGAGAAACTATTTCATTGAGAAACTAGGATGATCGGCAAGATAAAAGAATTGTTCGCAAGTTTCATGCTGCTTGAGCTGGTCAAGGGCATGGCCTTGACCGGCCGCTACTTCTTCGCGCGCAAGGTCACAGTGCAGTTCCCCGAAGAGCGCACGCCCATGAGCCCGCGCTTCCGCGGCCTGCATGCGCTGCGCCGCTATCCCAACGGCGAGGAGCGCTGCATTGCCTGCAAGCTGTGCGAAGCGGTATGCCCGGCCTTGGCGATCACGATCGAGTCCGAGCAGCGCGAAGACAATACCCGCCGCACCACGCGTTACGACATTGACCTGACCAAATGCATTTTCTGCGGGTTTTGCGAAGAGTCCTGCCCGGTGGATTCGATCGTCGAGACCAGGATTTTCGATTACCACGGCGAGAAGCGCGGGGATTTGTTATATACCAAGCCCATGCTGCTGGCCGTTGGCGACAAGTATGAAGAACAGATTGCCGCGGACCGTGCGGTGGATGCGCGATATCGCTAGAAATTTGATAATAAGGGCGGCTTAACAAAACCCAGCAAGGCGGTCCTGGCTAGGCGTTCTGCCGCAGGCAGTACATTAGTACGACTAGGCAGGGCAACAACGCCAGGAGAGTTTTGTTAAGCCGATCTTAAGAAAGCCACGAGGAGGAGTGATGGATATGGCGCTGCCAATGCGCTTGTATCCATGAGGAGAGCATCATGATATTCCAGGATTATGTTTTTTACGCCCTAGCTGCCATCCTGCTGTTTGCCGGATTGCGCGTGATTACGGCCCGCAACCCGGTGCATGCCGCCTTATTCCTGGTATTGGCTTTTTTCACTGCCGCAGGCATCTGGCTGCTGCTGGAGGCCGAATTCCTTGCCATTGCCCTGGTGCTGGTTTATGTCGGGGCGGTCATGGTGTTGTTCCTCTTTGTCGTGATGATGCTCGACATTAATCTCGACAAGCTGCGCGAAGGGTTCTGGAACGCATTGCCGGTTGCCTTGCCGGTCGGTCTTCTCATGGCCGCCGAAATGGTGATGATCCTGGGCAGCAAGCATTTCAGCGCGGACATGCTCAGCGCGCCTGCGCCCCGGCCGGCCGGATACAGCAATACTGCGGAGATCGGTCGCCAGCTGTACACCGATTACCTGCTGCCGTTCGAGCTGGCTTCCGTCGTGCTGCTGGTCGCGATCGTTGCGGCGATCGCTCTGACGTTGCGCGAGCGCAAGGACTCCAAGTTCATGGACCCTGCGGAGCAGGTCAAGGTCAAGCGCGCCGACCGCGTGCGCATCGTCAGCATGCCGGCAGAAAAGGAAATCGTGCTGGCTTCAGAACCTGGTGTTGAAAAGAAATAAGAATGGGGATGCAGCAATGAGCGTAGGACTCTCTCACTACCTGATTTTGGGTTCGATATTGTTCGCCATCAGCGTGATCGGCATTTTCCTCAACCGCAAGAACGTGATCGTGCTGTTGATGGCGATCGAACTGATGCTGTTGGCGGTGAACATGAATTTCATCGCGTTCTCGCACTACCTGAATGATATTGCCGGGCAGATATTCGTATTCTTCATCCTTACCGTGGCGGCGGCCGAGTCTGCAATCGGCCTGGCGATTCTTGTATTGTTGTTCCGCAATTTGAGAACCATCAATGTCGATGATATTGGCAGCTTGAAAGGATAAACCATGCGAGCCCTGCAAATTTTCATTCGGCATGCCGTGTTGAGCCCTGGAGTATTGGCATGACGGTGCAAAGCCTTTATCTCTGGATTCCCTTGCTGCCATTGCTCGCCGCCGCCGTGGTCGGCCTGTTTGGCCGCCAGTTGCCCCGCGCCTCGGCGCATTGGCTGACGATTGCCGGCGTGGCTGCTTCGTTTGCCTTGTCTCTCTGCGTATTCATGGACGCATTGCACGGCAATGTCTTCAACGGCACGGTGTATACCTGGCTGACCAGCGGCGGGCACCGCTTCGAGGTGGGCTTCCTCGTCGACCGCCTCACGGCGACCATGATGGTGGTGGTGACCTTCGTCTCGCTGATGGTGCATATCTACACCATCGGCTATATGGCGGAAGACCCCGGCTACAGCCGTTTCTTCAGCTACATTTCGCTGTTCACCTTCTCGATGCTGATGCTGGTGATGAGCAACAACTTCATGCAGCTCTTCTTCGGCTGGGAGGCGGTGGGGCTGGTGTCCTACCTGTTGATCGGCTTCTGGTACAAGCGGCCGACGGCGATCTATGCCAACCTCAAGGCGTTCCTGGTAAATCGGGTAGGAGATTTCGGCTTCCTGCTCGGTATCGGCATGGTGCTGTATTATCTCGGCAGCCTGGATTACGCCGCCGTGTTCTCGATTGCGCCGCAATTTGCCGACACAACCGTCGAGCTGGTTCCAGGACATCCGTGGTCATTGATGACGGTGATCTGCATCCTGCTCTTTATCGGCGCCATGGGCAAGTCGGCGCAGGTGCCGCTGCACGTTTGGCTGCCGGATTCCATGGAAGGCCCGACCCCGATCTCCGCATTGATCCATGCCGCCACCATGGTGACGGCCGGCATCTTCATGGTGGCGCGCATGTCGCCGTTGTATGAGCTGTCGACCACTGCCTTGTCGTTCGTATTGGTGATCGGAGCGATCACGGCCTTGTTCATGGGCTTCCTCGGTATCATCCAGCACGACATCAAGCGGGTGGTGGCATATTCCACCCTGTCGCAGCTGGGCTACATGACAGTGGCGCTGGGCGTGTCCGCCTATTCGGTGGCGATTTTCCACCTGATGACGCATGCCTTCTTCAAGGCCTTGCTGTTCCTCGGGGCAGGGTCGGTGATCATGGGCATGCACCACGACCAGGACATGCGCAACATGGGCGGCTTGCGCAAATACATGCCAATCACCTGGATCACCTCCTTGGTCGGCTCGCTGGCCCTGATCGGCACGCCATTGTTCAGCGGCTTCTATTCCAAGGATTCCATCATCGAGGCCGTCAGTTTCTCCCATATTCCCGGTAGCGGCTTCGCCTATTTTGCCGTGCTCGCAGGCGTGTTCGTCACCGCGTTCTATTCCTTCCGCATGTATTTCCTCGTCTTCCACGGCAAGGAAAAATGGATGCAGGAAAAAGCCCACGGCCATCATGACGAACACCACCACGATGACGAACATGACGAGCACCATCACGGGCTGGGGCCGCATGACAAGCCGCATGAATCTCCATGGGTGGTGACGGTGCCGTTGGTGCTGCTGGCCATTCCCTCGGTGCTGATCGGTTATGTCGCGATCGATACGATGGTGTTTGGCGATTACTTCAACGACATCATCTATGTGGATCACCATCAGCACGGCGCAATGCACGAGCTGGCGCATCATTTCCACGGCGCATGGGCGATGGCGCTGCATGGGCTGACATCGCTGCCGTTCATCCTCGCGGCTTCCGGCGTGGCTTTGGCCTGGTTCTTCTACATGAAGCGCCCGGATATCCCGGCAGCGATCAAGGACAGGTTCGGGCTGGTATACCGCATCCTCGACAACAAGTACGGCTTCGACAGCTTCAACGAGAAATTCTTTGCCGGCGGCTCTCGCTTCCTTGGCGGCAAGCTCTGGCGGATCGGGGACGTCAAGTTGATAGACGGCCTGCTGGTGAACGGCTCTGCGCGCTTGGTGGCCTGCGTTGCCGGACTGGTGAGACGCCTGCAGACCGGCTTGGTGTACCACTATGCGTTTGCCATGATCATCGGCGTTTTCCTCCTGCTCACCGTCTTCATGAAAATATAACAAGCTATGAATGACTTACCTTTCCTGAGCCTGTCGATCTGGGTGCCTATCCTGGCAGGCGTATTGGTGCTGTTCACCGGCGGGGACAAGCACGCCGGCGCTGCGCGCTGGCTGGCCCTGCTGGGCAGCATTGCCGGCTTTGCCGTGACCGTGCCGCTCTATCTCGGTTTCGATACGCAATATGGCGGCTTCCAGTTCGTGGAGCGCCTGCAGTGGATTCCTGCGTTCAATATCCAATACCATCTGGGCGTAGACGGGATTGCAGTGCCCTTGATCCTGCTGACCAGCTTTACCACCTTCATCGTTGTCATCGCCGGCTGGGAGGTGATCGAGAAGCGGGTGGCGCAATACATGGCAGCCTTCCTCATCATGTCCGGCATCATGATCGGCGTATTCTCCGCCTTGGACGCCATCCTCTACTATATCTTCTGGGAGGCGATGCTGATCCCGATGTTCCTGGTGATCGGCGTGTGGGGCGGGCCGAACCGGGTCTATGCCACGATCAAGTTCTTCCTCTATACCTTGCTCGGTTCGTTGCTGATGCTGGTGGCGTTCATCTACCTGTATCACCAGAGCGGCAGTTTCGATATCGCCGAGTATTACCGCATGCCGTTGGCCTTGGACGTGCAGGTCTGGATATTCATCGCCTTCTTCATGGCGTTTGCCGTCAAGATCCCGATGTGGCCCGTGCATACCTGGCTGCCGGACGCCCACGTCGAGGCGCCGACAGGCGGCTCGGTGGTGCTTGCCGCGATCGCGCTCAAGCTGGGCGGGTATAGCTTCCTGCGTTTCGCCATGCCCATCGCGCCGGACGCGTCGCATTACCTGGCGGGCTTCATGATCACCCTGTCGTTGATCGCCGTGGTGTATATCGCGCTGGTGGCCCTGGTGCAGAAGGATATGAAGAAGCTGATCGCGTATTCGTCCATTTCGCACATGGGCTTCGTCACCCTGGGCTTTTTCCTGTTCAACCCACTGGGCCTGGAAGGCGCGATCGTGCAGATGATCTCGCACGGCTTCATTTCTTCCGCGATGTTCCTCTCCGTGGGCGTGCTGTATGACCGCATGCATTCGCGCCAGATTGCGGATTACGGCGGCGTGGTCAACACCATGCCGGTGTTTACGGCTTTTGCCGTGCTGTTCGCCATGGCCAATGCGGGCTTGCCGGGCACATCCGGCTTCGTCGGCGAGTTCATGGTGATCCTGGGTACGGTGCAGGTGAATTTCTGGTATGCCTTCCTGGCGGCGACCACCCTGATCTTTGGCGCCGCTTACACCTTGTGGATGATCAAGCGGGTTTATTACGGCGAGATCGCGAATCCCCAGGTGGCCGCACTGCAGGATATCAATCGGCGAGAGTTCTTCATCCTGGGCCTGTTGGCCATTCTGGTGCTGGGTTTCGGGATCTATCCGCAGCCCATCACCGAAGTGACCCACGCAACCGTGAGCCAACTGCTTGAGCATATGGCGTTGAGCAAGCTGCCGCCACTGTAATTGTGACGAGAATATACCGACATGAATGCCATATCCCTTGACCTGATGACAGCACTACCGGAAATCGTCGTGCTCGCGATGGCGATGTTTATCCTGTTGCTGGACCTGTTCCTCAAGCCGTCTAGCCGTTTCCTAATTTATGTGCTCTCGCAGCTGACCTTGCTTGCTGCGGCCATCATTACCGTAGTGACCCATTCTACCGTGGTGGAATACGCCTTTAACGGCATGTTCGTGGATGACGCGCTTGCGGATATCCTGAAACTGGGAATCTACTTGGCCACTTCGGTCACCCTGATCTACACCCGCACCTATGTCTCGTTGCGGGGCATGTTCAGGGGCGAGTTCTATGCTTTGGTGCTGTTCTCGACCCTGGGCATGATGGTCATGGTGTCGGGGCAGCATTTCCTCACCTTGTACATCGGCCTGGAATTGCTTTCACTATCCTTGTATGCGTTGGTGGCGCTGGACAGGGACAACGCCAGTTCGACCGAGGCCGCGATGAAGTATTTCGTGCTCGGCGCGCTTGCATCCGGCATGTTGCTGTACGGCATGTCCATGCTCTATGGCGTGACCGGCAGCTTGAATATCGCCGGGGTGGCCGAGGCATTGCTCAATGGCGCGCCGGATCATGGCGTGCTGGTGCTGGGCTTGGTGTTCATTGTCGCCGGCTTGGCTTTCAAGCTTGGCGCGGCGCCGTTCCAGATGTGGGTGCCGGACGTCTATCACGGCTCGCCGACGGCGGTGACCTTGTTTATCGGGTCGGCAACCAAGATAGCGGCCTTCGCCATGGTGGTGCGCCTGTTGATCCAGGCCATGTTCGTGCTCGCGGCGGACTGGCAGGGGATGTTGATCATCATGGCCGTCTTGTCGATGGCGATAGGCAATATTGCCGCGATTGCGCAAACCAATATCAAGCGCATGCTGGCGTACTCGACCATTTCGCATATCGGCTTCCTGCTGCTGGGTTTTTTGAGCGCCAGCCTGAACGGCTATGCCTCGGCGACCTTCTACATCCTGTCGTACGTGCTGATGACATTGGCAGGCTTCGGCGTCATCCTGCTCTTGAGCCGCCAGGGCTTTGAAGCAGATAGACTGGAAGACCTCAAGGGACTGAACCAGCGCAATCCCTGGTATGCCTTCCTGATGTTGCTGGTCATGTTTTCCATGGCAGGCATCCCGCCGACGCTGGGTTTCTACGCCAAGTTCACGGTATTGCAGGCTGCGTTGCAGGCAGGGTTCACGGTACTGGTGGTCTTTGCCGTGCTCATGGCGCTGATTGGCGCCTTCTACTATCTTCGTGTCGTCAAATATGTGTACTTTGACGAGCCGGATGACCGCAGCGCGATTGCGGCACCAATTGACATGAAGCTGGTCTTGAGTATTAATGCTATTGGTTTACTCATACTCGGCATGCTGCCGCAACGTCTCATGGACGCCTGCGCCTATGCCATTATTCACAGCATTCAATAATCAGGTCAGGTACAGCCATACGCTGCGCCTGAAGTGTAGCCTACGTCATGACAATTACGATCCTGTTGCTGCTGGCATTGCTTGCGGCCAACCTGCCTTGGTTTTCCGAGCGCCTGTTTTACCTCATTCCGTTGAAAGGCCAGCGTAAAGCCATTGGCTGGAGCTTGCTGGAGCTAGTCGCACTATATTTCGCGGTCGGCATGATCGCGATTGCAGTTGAGCGCGGCAGCATTGGCCAGGTGGCTGCGCAGGGCTGGGAGTTTTACGCCATCACTTTCAGCTTGTTCATCGTCTTTGCATTCCCGGGTTTCGTATACCGCTATCTCTGGCGCAAGCCCTAGGGACTGCGCCCCCGCCCTATCACACCAAGAGTTCATCTTATGAGTCATCACCGATACGACGACCAGGACCTTGCCGAGGTCACCTTGTCATCCGAGACCATTGCCGAGGGCGGCATGCTGCTGGTTAAGCGCGACCAGGTGCGCGTGCCCTCGGGAGCCACCAGCCAGCGCGAATATGTCATCCATCCCGGCGCGGTGGTGGTAGTTCCCGTGCTGGATAACGGCAATTTATTGCTCGAGCGTCAGTTCCGTTATCCCTTGTCCCGCGTGTTCATCGAGCTGCCTGCCGGCAAGATCGACGCAGGAGAGCCGCACCTGGAAACGGGGAAGCGGGAATTGCTTGAGGAAACAGGCTATACGGCGGCAGAGTGGGTTTATCTTGGCCTGCAGCATCCCTGCATCGGCTATTCCAACGAGGTGATCCACATCTACCTTGCCCGAGGCTTGTCCGCCGGACAGCATAACCGTGATGTGGACGAAGCCTTGCAGTTGTTTGAGGCCAGCTTGGAGCAGTGCCTGCAGATGATACGAAATGGCGAGCTGACCGACGGCAAGACCATCGTCGCATTGTTCCATGCGGAGAAATTTCTCCGCGGCGAATGGCCTGGGAAGGAGCAACGTTGAGCAGGGTATTGATCGCGGGGTGCGGCGATCTCGGCCTTGAGTTGGCTCGCCGCCTGGCGGCGCAAGGACATGAGGTGACGGGATTGCGGCGTTCCGAACAGCCCATGCCCGCCGGCGTGCAAACCCTGATTGCCGATGTCACCCGGCCGGAAACGCTGAAGCCGCTTTCCCACACCCGGCTGGAAATACTGGTGTACTGTGTCGCAGCGACCGAATACAGCGATGAGAATTACCGTCTCAGCTACGTTGAAGGCTTGCGCAATCTATTATCGGCATTGAAGAATGTTCCATTGCAGCATGTGTTTTTTGTCTCCAGCACGGGCGTATATGGCCAGGAAACGGAAGATTGGCTGGATGAGGATACACCGGCCATTGCCTCCGACTTCAGCGGCAGGCGCATGCTGGAGGCAGAGGCCCTGCTGGCGGATTATCCTTCCAGCGTGTTGAGGTTTTCCGGCATCTACGGGCCTGGACGCCTGCGCATGATCACCTTGGCGCAAACGCCGGAGCAGTGGCCGTCAAGGAACGCATGGACCAACCGCATTCACCGGGACGACGGCGCTGCATTTATCGCTTATCTGATACAGCAACGAGCCTATGGGATGCCTGAGCGTCTCTACCTGGTGACGGACAACCAGCCCTTGCCAGTCCATGACCTTCTGCGCTGGCTTGCCGATCAGCAGAACATCGTTTATACAGGCGGTGCAACGCCCCCGGTACAAGGCAATAAGAAATTGAGCAACGCGCGGATGCTGGCGAGCGGTTATCAGTTTATCCACCCGGATTATGTATCGGGATATGGTGCCTTGCTTGCTGCAATGAGCTGACCGGCATTTGCTGTAACAATGAAGAAAACGCCACAAGGGCAGCCTTGTGGCGTTTTTTATTTAGCGGCAGTTCAACATAATCCTTAGGCGGTTCGGGTGATTTTCCCGAAGGGGATATTTTAAATATAGCAATATGCCCCAGCCATTTAGAGGGAGTAGCTCAGGCAGTTTAGCTATAAGCCCTGTAAATATCATGCTTCCCGGCAAGGCTGGGTCACGACATTGGTGTGAATACTTTCCTATCTAATCGGGAATCTTTCATCTGTTGCACTTGTTACAAATTGTTAAAAATTGTTTCTGCCGAGTAACAACCGATCGGCAGGGAGTTTGTAATCAAACCAGAATGAGGAGAAGTATATGAAAGGCAGAGTAACCCACGTCGGTATCAGCGCTGCTGTCAGCAGTCTGCTGGTGCTTGCGACGATGCAAGGTGCTCAGGCAAACCAAGATCTGCAAAATCTGACAAAGAACGCAGACAACTGGGCTTTGCAAACCGGTAACTACACTGGTCAGCACAATAGCACACTGAGCCAAATCAATAAAGGCAACGTCAAGAACCTGAAGGCAGCTTGGTCTTTCTCCACCGGCGTGTTGCACGGTCATGAAGGCGCGCCATTGGTGATTGGCGACATGATGTACATCCACAGTGCGTTCCCTAACAACACATTCGCTGTTAACTTGAATGACCCTGGCGTGATTGCCTGGCAGCACAAGCCAAAGCAAATCGCTTCCGTTAAGGCTGTTGCATGTTGCGACATCGTTAACCGCGGTTTGGCTTACGGCGACGGCAAGATCGTCAAGACTCAGCTGGACGGCAAGCTGGTTGCCCTTGATGCCAAGTCCGGTAAGGTCGTGTGGGAAATCGAAGTATGTGATCCTAAGGTTGGTGCAACACTGACCCAAGCTCCATTCATTGTAAAGAATACTGTTCTGGTTGGCTGCTCCGGTGCTGAGCTGGGTGTTCGTGGTGCTGTTAACTCCTTCAACCTGAAGACCGGCGAACTGCAATGGCGTGCCTTTGCAACTGGTCCTGACGAAGAAGTGCGCTTGGCCAAGAACTTCAACAGCGACAATCCACACTACGGTCAATTCGGCCTGGGTCTGAAGACCTGGGAAGGTGATGCATGGAAGATCGGTGGCGGTACTAACTGGGGTTGGTACGCTTACGATCCTAAGCTGAACCTGTTCTACTACGGTTCCGGTAACCCAGCGCCATGGAACGAAACCATGCGCCCTGGCGACAACAAGTGGACCATGACTATCTGGGCGCGTGACCTGGACACAGGCGAAGCCAAGTGGGGTTACCAAAAGACTCCTCACGACGAGTGGGACTTCGCTGGCGTGAACCAAATGATCCTTTCCGATCACAAGGTTGATGGCAAGGTAACTCCTCTGCTGACCCACATCGACCGTAACGGCATCATGTACACGCTGAACCGTGACAACGGTAACCTGATCCAGGCTGCCAAGGTTGATCCAGCCGTAAACGTGTTCAAGAAAGTTGACCTCAAGACAGGTACGCCAGTACGTGACCCTGAGTTCAGCACACGCATGGACCACAAGAGCACCAACGTATGTCCTTCCGCCATGGGTTTCCACAACCAAGGTCTGGATGCATTGGATCTTGACGAGCCTATCGTTTACGCAGGCCTGAACCACATTTGTATGGATTGGGAGCCGTTCATGCTGCCATACCGTGCCGGTCAGTTCTTCGTAGGTGCAACCCTGGCGATGTACCCTGGACCTAGCGGCCCAACCAAGAAGGAAATGGGTCAAGTACGCGCCATGGACATCGTGACAGGCAAGTACAAGTGGACCAAGTGGGAGAAGTTCGCTGTTTGGGGCGGTACTCTCGCTACCAAGGGCGGCCTGGTTGCCTACAACACGCTTGATGGCTACATCAAGGCCCTGGACAAGGACAACGGCAAGGAACTGTGGAAGTTCAAGATGCCATCCGGTGGTATCGGTGCTCCTATGACCTACCAGTTCAAGGGTAAGCAATACATCGGCTCCATGTACGGTGTAGGTGGTTGGCCTGGCGTTGGTCTGGTATTCGACCTGACCGATCCTAGCGCTGGTCTGGGTGCTGTAGGTGCCTTCAAGGAGCTGCAGAACCACACTCAAATGGGCGGTGGCCTGATGGTGTTCAGCCTGTAATTCAGTAAAAGCAAGCTGATGTGATATTCCGGGGCAGCAGGTCTGCCCCGGTATCTAAGTGAAATTGCGTTTTGGAATTGAGTACACATGCATATTGTTGATAAGAAATCCTGTATCAGTGCTGTTAAAGCCGCATTGGTTGGTGTTGCCGGAATGCTGGCCTTGCAGGCCCAGGCGGCAGATGAGTTGAGAGTATGCGCAGGTAAGGACGAGTTGCCTTACTCAAATGACAAGCAACAGGGCTTTGAGAATGAGATTGCCAAGGTGGTCGGCAAGGCCATGAACCGCAAGGTCTCATTTGTGTGGTGGTCTGATGCGCGCTACTCGGTCAGGGATTTTCTTGACAAGAAGCAGTGTGATGTTTTGCTGGGATTGGACAAGGGCGATCCACGCGTCCTGAATACCAAGACCTACTATAAGTCCGGTTATGTGTTCGTGACACGCAAGGACAGGGAAATAGATATTACCTCCTGGGATCATCCATATCTCAAGGAGCGCAATTTTAGGCTGGGATTCTTACCTGACAGTCCTGCCAAGAACATGATGCTTGAGATCGGCCGTTTTGATGACATGTTCGACTATCTGACCGAGCTGACCGATTTCAAGTCCACGCGTAATCGCTACATCAAGATTGACGAGCGCAAGCTGGTCAATGACGTGATTACCATGAAATTGCATGCTGCTGCCATTTGGGGCCCGACAGTTGCAAAGTATGTGGCGGAATCCCCCACACCGTTGAATATGGTGCTGATCGAAGACAACGCCACGCGTGCCAACGGCAGCAAAATTCCTATGCAGTACGAAGTAGTAATGGGCGTACGGCTTGGCGACGAAGCCTTGAAGGCTGAGTTGGACAATGCCATTACGTCTAGCCAGCAAGAGATTGATGCGATTCTCAAGAGAGAACACATTCCTCTCTTGCCAATCTAGTTTTTTTGTAACTCCGGGGTAGTAAATGTTTAAAAAATTAGCAGTTGTAGGTGGTTTGAGTGTGTTTCTGGCTTCAGGCTTTGCCTTGATGCCTGCACAAGCGGACCTTGATTTCCGTGGCACCATTTCCGGTGAGCCTTTGGACTTTGAAGGCGAAACCGAAAGCCCGCAATTCAAGGAATTCAAGAATACTGGTGTCAATCCGTACAACGGTGACCAAGAAGCCTTGAATAAAGGTTACGTCATCTTCGCAACAGCTTGCTCTGGTTGCCATGGCCACTTGGCTGAAGGCAAGCTGGGCCCTGCATTGTCAGATGATTACTGGACTTATCCAACCAATTTGGAAGACAAGGGCCTGTTTGAAACCATTTATGGTGGGGCGGCTGGTCAAATGGGTCCGCAGCAGGGCTTGCTCGAGCCGGATGAAATTTTGCATGTCATGAGCTGGGTACGCGCTTTGCAAACTGAGCCAGAAAAGGCGAAGAAAGCAGTGGATACCTTTGAGCATCGCAACGGTTAATTTCAGTTAATTGTGCATAGGAATTCTGCCGGAAAGCTGACTGGTGGCCTCCGGCAGATCAGTAGTACCACCAGCAACCATAACACAAGGAGATATCAATGAAACGCGTTTTGACATTAGTAGCAACCGTAGGTGCGATGGTTGCCTCTGGCCTTGCTTTCGCATATGACGGCCAAACCTGTCGTGCTCCTGGCGACTGCTGGCAAGCCAAGCCTGGTTATCCAGAGAAGATTGCTGGTTCTAAGTACGATCCTAAGCACGATGCTGCTGAACTCAGCAAGCAAGAAGCTGCTATCAAGGCAATTGATGAGCGCAATGCTAAGCGTATTGCCAATGCAAAGGCTACCGGCACTTTCAAGTTTGACGTGAAGTAAGCTTGTGATATGTCGAAGGCTGATGTCCGGATACGGACATCAGCCTTTTTACTGAGATGGCAGGCTTGGTTGGTAGTTTATTTAAATGACATTTCCCAAAGTGTCATTCAAATAAAATCTTCAGTCAGCAGGATGCAATGAGATGCAAGAGCAAATAAATCTGAATGAGTGGCGAGAGCGCGCACTGTCATTTGAGCAATCTGCCAATAAGGTCGTGCTTGGACTGGAGAAACAGGTTCGCGCACTGACGATTGCCATTTTCTCGCGCGGACATGTCCTGCTTGAAGGCGACGTCGGGGTTGGCAAGACTACCTTGCTGAAAGCGGCCTCCCGCTTGCTTGGCGGCGCGTATCAACGCATCGAGGGCGCGATCGACCTCATGCCGGGCGATTTTCTCTACCATGCCTATATCGACCAGAATGGCCAGCCTGCCGTGGCGCCTGGACCGTTGTTGCGGCATGAGGAAAACCTGGCCGTATTTTTCTTCAACGAAATCAACCGTGCCCGGCCGCAAGCACATTCGCTATTGCTGAGACTGATGGCTGAGCGCAGCGTCAATGCGTTCAATCGCGACTATTCCTTTCCCCACTTGACGGTCTTTGCCGATAGAAACGGTCTCGAGCGCGAGGAAACGTTCGAGTTGCCAGCCGCGGCGCGCGACCGCTTCTTCATGGAAGTTTCCGTGACCGCGCCGGAGGATAAAGAGCTGCAGCGCGACTTGATGTTCAGTACCCGGTTCCACGATGCGGACGCGCTGATCGAGACGTTGGAGCCAGGCCTGGTTCCCTACGACAAACTGAACGCGGTATCTGCCGCGATCCAGGAAAACGTGCGTTCCGAGCTTGCCTTGCAGGATTATGCAGTCAATATCTGGCAGGCATTGCGCCACCCGGAGCGTATCGGTATCGAGATCGAAGACGTCGATATCAGCCGCTTGGTGGCCGGAGGCGCCAGCCCGCGCGGCATGGCCATGTTGATGCGGGCAGCGCGTACACGCGCCTGGCTGGAAGGCCGCGATTACCTGACTCCGGATGATATCCGTGCTGTTTTCCCTGAAACCGTAGGGCATCGTGTGTTCTTTACGCCGGCGTACGAATTGCGCCGCGATGAAATTGCCCCTGCACTGCTGAGCGGCGTACTCAACAAGATCCCTGCGCCCTAGGTTGCACAGGCCCTGACAGGCAAGCATTATTTTGGCAAGCTTTACACCACAGGAATTCTATTACCACCTCCGCTGGCGTGCCCGCGGTGCCCAGCCGGGAGCCCATGCCACCCGCACACCCGGTAGCGGGACAGATTTTGCCGGGCATGTGCCTTTCATGGACAATCCCGATCCGCGCCGACTGGATTTGCGCGCCAGCCTGTGCGTGATTCCTCGGCGTTACGTGGTGCGCTCTTTCTTCGAGCGCGGGGCGATCGTGGTGTATGCCCTGTTGGACGTATCAGCCTCTATGCGGTTTGCCGGCAATGCCGAAAAGAAGCACTTGCTTGCCGATATTACCGCGGCAATCGCCTGGTCCAGCACCCGTCACGGGGACGCGTTTTCGCTGCTGGCCTGTGATGACGTTGTCCGGCAGGATCTGTTCAGCCCTCCCTCCGCCCGGCGCGGCCTTGCCCAGGAATTGCATCGGAAAATATTGGGCGCGGACATTCGCCCCCAGTCCGGGGCAACAGGCTTGCCGCGCGCGATCGAGCAGGTGCGGCCAAGCCGGTCATTGGTGTTCCTGATTTCCGATTTCCACATGGATGAGGCATTGCTGAGCAATACCTTGACGAGTTTCTCTGCACACGACGTCGTGCCCTTGGTGCTGTGGGACAGCAGCGAATACCGCGACCTTCCCGAATGGGGATGGGCGCGCGTCAGGGATATGGAGGGTCGAGGCGACCGTTCCATTTTCCTGCGGCGCAGCCTCAAGCGCGAAATCGAACAGCGCTACCTGGAACGCAAGAGCGAACTCAAGAAGCTGTGCCGGCAATACGGCGCCCGCGCCCCATTTTTTATTGAAGACAAATTTGATGCCGGCTTGCTGACGCGTCATCTTTTGGAGGCTAGTTGATGAGACGTGTATTGTTGTCTTTGTTATTCCTGACCTTGCCTGCTTTTGCCGCGGAAAAGAGCATCAATGCGCAATCGTTCGTGCGCGACATCGGCTACCGTGTCGGCGATATCGTCGAGCAACGGGTAGAGGTCGTAGTGCCAGCAGGCTTTGAGTTCGATGAAAGCTCGTTGCCAAAGCGCCTCGGGGCGGGCGCCCATATCGAGTTGCGCGATGTCGCGCATAAAACCGAGAACACCGGCAAGGGGGTCAAGCATACCCTCCTGTTCGATTGGCAGGTATTCCGCACCCTGCGGGATGTCCGGCCGATTCCATTGCGCGCCCTGGATTTGCAGTTCCGCAAAGGAGATGAGATCCTCGTGGCGCGTCTGCAGCCAGCCGAAGTCCTGATGGCTCCCATGCTGCCCACGATGCTGACCAAGGAGCAGGCGACGCCGCGTGAGGCCATCGCGCCTAAGGCGCAGCCGCTGGAGCCTATCCTGCAGCAAATAGGCTGGTCTATCGTCGGGCTCTTGGTCGCTGTTCTTTATTTTGCCTGGCGGTTCGACTATCTGCCTTTCCGCGGCAAGCATGCCAGCCCTTTCCGCAAGGCCGCGCGGGAAATCCGCCGCCTGCGCAACCAGCAAGGCGGGTTGCAGGCATCGATCCGGATTTTGAGCCGTGCGTTCAATGACTATGCCAATGCTGCCGTCACCCAGGAAGGCCTCAAGCAATTCTTTGCCAAGCATCCTGAAACGCAGCAATTCCAGGCTGAGATAGAAAAATTCTTCCTGGCGACGCAACAGATGTTCTTTGCGGGCAAGGCCGACACCATCAGCAAGACCGAGGTGGAAAAGCTGGCACGCCAGCTGAGCCTGATGGAGACGCCGTGAGCGAGTTTCTCCAGAACGCGGGCGCCGGGCTGCAAGCGCCGGGCTGGCTGGCGTTGTTGCTGCTGGCTTTGGTGCCATTGCTGGTGCGCGGCCATGCCGCATTTCCCTACCCATCCATCCTGCGCTTGCCCGAGGATGAGCTGTCGCTGTGGATAGAACGCTTTTGGCGCTGGGCGGGGGCGTTGGCTATTGCGGCAATGGCGATAGCATTGGCCGGGCCGTATTGGGGCGAGCAACAGCTGGAAAAGGTCGGCCGTGGTGCGCACGTCATGATCGTGCTGGACCGCAGTGCGAGTATGAACGACAGTTTCGCCGACTCCGCCAAGAGCGATAGCGAATCGAAAATGGCGGCGGCACGCCGTGTCCTGCAGTCTTTTGTGAGCCAGAGCCGCGAGGATCTGCTGGGCATGGTGACGTTCAGCACCTCTCCCATCTTGGTTGCGCCCCTGGGCGGCGACCGAGAGGCGGTGCTGGCCGCATTGCGTGCCACGGAAGCGGGCGGCATGGGCTTTACCGCGGTGGCGCGCGGCCTCGGCATGGCGCTGGATTATTTCGAAGGGCGCCCGGTTACCGGCGCACGAGCGATCCTGCTGGTTTCCGATGGCGGCGCGCATCTGGACGTGAAGACGCAGGATTTGCTGCGCGAAATGTTCCATCGCCAGGGCGCTTCCCTATATTGGGTTTACCTGCGTTCTGCCAATGGCGTCAGCATCAAGAATGCGCCTGAGGATGAGGACCTCGATGCTTATCCCGAGCATCAGTTGCATGATTACTTCAAAACGTTGGGCGTGAACTACCACATATACGAAGCGGAAAGCCCAAAAGCGGTGGAAGAGGCGCTGACCGACATCGCCGAGCTCAAGAACCAGCCTGTGAAGTATTACGAAGCCGCTGCGCGCCAGGATTTGAGCTGGATATTCTATTTATTGTCGCTGTTGTGTGCCGCAGCATTATTTGCCCTACATCTGACGGAGGTTAAGAGATGGCGCGCCGTTTAAGGCTATTTCCGTGGATGTTGCTCTTGTTGGTGCTGGCTACGGCGGGCCTGATCTGGAGCAGCGTGAGTCTGTACCGTGCAGGAATTTACAACCAGAAGCTGGAAGCAGGAGAGCCGCAGTCAGGCAAGTCCGCGCGCGAGTTGTTTGCCGATGCCTGGCTGCTGGCAGAGCAGGGGCAAACCGAACAGGCGCTCGAGCTCTATGTCGAAGCCGCCGCCAAGGGGGGGGAGGAGCTGCGCAAAGCCGCCTATTTCAATTCCGGCAACCTGTATCTTGCCCAGAGCGTGGATATCCTCGAAAGCGAAGGCTACGTTTCCTGGGACAAGGTTGGGCCGTTGATGTCGTTGTGCAAGGAGAACTACAGCAAGGCGCTCCTCATCGATCCCGAATGGATCGAGGCCAAATACAACCTGGAGCTTGCTTTGCGCTTGTCGCCGTCGTTTGCCGGGGTGAAGACGCCAAACCGCTATAACGAGGATGACGATGAGGTGAAGGAAGACGAAAAGCGCCCTGACGGCTGGCCGTCGATTCCCGGTTTTCCTAGAGGGATGCCTTGATTTTGCAGCGCTTTAAATTTTCCAGCCTGAACCTGCGCGGCCGCATGATGCTGGCAAGCGTGGTGTTGCTCGCGATTACCATGCTGAGCCCCAGCGCCACGTTGCCGCGGCGGGTGTTCGATTGGTTTTTCGTGCTGGATATCACCCAAAGCATGAACGTGCGTGACTATACGCTGGACGGGAAGAGCATCAGCCGGCTGGAGCTCTCCAAGAAAGCCATGCGCGAAGCATTGCGCGACCTGCCTTGCGGCTCCACCGTCGCCCTTGGCATGTTTACCGAACGCGGAACGCAGAACATCGTGCGGCCGCTAGAGGTCTGTGCGCATTTCTCCGCGCTGGACCAAACCATAGACCACATGGATTGGCGCATGGCCTGGGCTGCGGATTCGTTTATTACCCACGGGGTGTTGAGCGGCATCGAGCAGGCAGCCAAGCTTGGGCCCGACGTGTACCTGGCATTCTTTACCGACGGGCACCAGGCGCCGCCATCCAACCCTGATTATTTGCCCAAGTTCGAGGGCAAGCCGGGCGAAGTCGGCGGCATATTGGTCGGTACAGGCAAGGAAGAGTTGAGCAGGATTCCCAAGCTGGACGAGCACGACAACATCATTGGCTATTGGGAATTGGAAGAAGTGATGCGTTTTGCCACGTTCGGCATGTTCACATCCAAGTCTGTCCATGAAATGGAAAAGGACATGGAAGTGGAGGAGGACGATGACGGCCTTAACCGCCGTAATGCATCCCATGGCCGCAACCCGGCAGAAGATACAAAAGCCAACCTTTCCGGGCTGAATGAAAAAGAACTGAAGCAATTGGCCGAAACCACAGGCCTTAAATATAAACGCTTGGATGCGCCGCATGGATTCGCGCGTGATGCCACCGCAACCGGCATGGCGACTTGGCGGTCGGGCAAGACCGACCTCAGGCCATGGTTCGCCTTGCCAGCACTTTTATTGATTTTGGCGTTCTTTATGCCGCCAAGGTTTTTCGATTTCGTTCAACAACATTTGAGGTTCAAGAAAAGATGAAATTATTAATTGCAATACTCAGCCTTGCCATTGCCGCGCCTGTATTCGCTCACGGCCCCACCCCGCGCAAGACGGATGAGGCGGTGGTAGTCAAGGCCGCCCCGGACGCGGTCTGGGCCAAGATTGCCGAGCCTTGCGGCATTGCCAAGTGGCATCCTGAAGTCAAGGCATGCGAGGCAGTCGACGACAAGACCGCCAACCTGACCTTGCAAAACGGAGGCAAGATCCAGCAGCAGGTGGATGAGCTGGATGTCGCCAACAAGACATTGTCATACCGCCTGGGCGGCGAGATCGCACTCGAGGCATTGCCGGTAAGTTCTCTGACCGGCCGCATCAAGGTGGAAGCTGATGGCAGCAACTCCAAGGTAAGCTGGATGGCGCGTTTCTACCGTTTCGATACCGGTAACGAGCCGCCTGAAGGCCAGGACGATGAGACTGCGCAAAATGCGGTAGACAGCTTTATCAAGGCTGGCCTGGCAGGCCTGGAGTCCGGCAAGTAAGCAGGCAAGCATTCGAGGAAGCAAAGGGCAGGGTCCACCTGCCCTTTTTTATTGGCGCTCGCCAATATCAGGCGGACTGTATAAGCAGGCTGTCGCCGATAAGCCGGATGCTTTCCAGCAGGGCTCGCTGGTGCGACGGCTGGGTATAAGGGTTCATGAATGTGCACCGTAGCCAGATATGGCTGTCGATATTAACCTGGCTCAAATGGAATAATCCCTGTTGCAGCAGCCTTTTTCGAATATCCGCCTGTAAGGCATTCAACGTTGCCATATCCAATGCGGCATTGCCCAAATAGCGGAAGCAGACAATATTGGTCTGCGGCAGCATCAATAAGGAAAAGTGTTGGGTTTTGGCGACAAGGCCGGCAAACTGTCCAGCCAGGGAGAATACATGCTCGATTAAGGTCGCTATTCCCTGCCTGCCGTAGAGCTTGAAAGCCGCCAGCAATTTCAGCCCCATCATGCGCTTGGTGCATTCCAAGGTGCGGCGGCTGGTATTGAAACCCATTGCTTCTATGTCGTCGTCCTCATGAAACAGGTAAGAGGCGTCCTGCGAGAACGCGCTATAGCTGCTGGCAGCGTCGCGGAACAGCACGGCAGAGACCGTGGCGGGCATGTACAACAGCTTATGCGCATCCCAGGTGACGGAATCCGCCAGCGCCATGCCTTCCAGTTTTTTGCGATGATCTGCCGAAAGCAGTGCCGAGGCCCCGTGAGCGGCATCGACATGCATCCAAAGGCCGTGCGAGCGGCAATATTCCCCTATTGCCTGCAAAGGGTCGATACTGCCGGTCGCTGTGCAGCCTGCGGTCGCCACCACCGCCATGACGGTTTCCTGCCGTGCTGTGCACATGTCATACGCTTGCCTCAAGGCCTCGGTGGACATTTTTCCTTCCGCATCCACTGCTACAGGGAGGACCGCTTCCGTTCCTAGCCCCATGATGCCTGCGGCACGGCTGATGGAGTAATGCGAAAGCGCTGACGTGAGGATGCGCAGCCGCGGCGCAGTGTCGATGCCCTTGTTCCAGATGCTGTTCCCCGCCTTTTGTCGCGCTGCCAGCAGGGCGGTGAGATTGGCCTGGCTGCCGCCCGAGGTCAGCACGCCAGATCCTTCAGGCCAACCGATTAAGGTATTGAGCCAGCGGATGACTTGGCGCTCTATGAGCGTAGCCGCCGGGCCTGCCTCGTAGACCGCCATGGCCTGGTTGCTCAGTGCAGCCACCAGGTCGGAAAGCGCTGCCATGGGCAAGGGCGGCGCTGCCTGGTGCGCCATGCTGTGCGGGTGGTGCATCGCGAGGTTGCGGGGCAATATTGCCTGTCGAATCCAATCGGCGAAATCTTCAGGACGAAGTTCTGGATGCTCCGGCATGGTTTCCTGCCATGCTTGTTCCGCCTCAAGCGGAGGCTGCCATTGGATGAGGCCGGCATCGCCGCTCAACTCGCTGGCGAGCTGTTCGGCCAGCATGTCGATCAATGCATGGCCGCTGGCACGGAACTGTTCAGGGTCGAACAGGGGGGCGAGCCCTGGCAAGCTCATGACAGGCTGGAGCCGCGCTTCCTGAACCATCCGGTCAGGCTGATGCGTGGCTGGGACGCTGGAAGCACTTCATGCCAGAACTTGCCGGATAGAAACGCGACCAGCGTGCCGCCAAGCGGTACGGTGTCGATATAAGGCTCGGGTTCTTTCCCATCCAGGTAGAGGCGCAGCTGGCCGCCGTATTCCTCTTTCCAGTCTTCGTTTAAATAGAGAATGCAGCTGACCTGCCGCTCTTCGTTGCCACGAAACTGATCCAGGTGCTTGTTGTAAATCGCGCCCGGAGGATAGATGGCAAAGTGGTTTTCAAGCTCGAACAGGCCCAGGAACAGGTGGCGGTTGAGCGATTCGCGCAGGGTTTCCATGATGGCGGAAAACTCTTGCTGCACCGGGCTGGCATCGGCATGGTCCAGCCAATGAATCAGGTCGCCGCGCACTTTGCTATCCAATTGGTTTTTTTCAGCCTTGCCTATGGTGGCGCGCCGCAGCTTGCCGGCTTCCTGCAGCGCCATGGCTTCAGTACGCAATGATTGAATAAACGTGTCAGGCAGGAATCCGGGCACGATCGCGTAGCCTCGTTCGGCAATGCCGTCAGTAATTTGGTCGATATGGTGGCTGGCTGTGGCAAAAGGAAGCATGAAGAACCTTGGTTTGAGCTTAGTCATTATTATAGCGGCGTGTTCTCCGCGCATGCAGGCTTAGATTTTTGGCATTCAGGATTGCGAACCCAGGGGCATTGCGCTAAAATGCGCAGCTCTCTTGTTTTCAAGAGCAAATAGACCCGTAGCTCAGCTGGTTAGAGCGCTGCCTTGACATGGCAGAGGTCGATGGTTCGAGTCCATTCGGGTCTACCAATATTCCAAAGCCACCAGTCGGTGGCTTTTTGCTTTTGCCCTTTCTAATTAATTTGGTTGTATGTAGCCATTGGCTACAGCCATATGGGGATGTATACAACCATCATCCAATCATTAACTAATCCCACTTCATTAATTTACCAATAAAAACAGTTGGTTATTATGTCATTGCCCTGATGGCTTAACTTTTGCTGGGTTGCTCTCCAAGCTGGCTGGAAAGCCAGTATTCATTAGAAAAAACAAGATGATGGATATGGAGAAGGAGAGCGTGTTGACACAAGTCAAGCTGGGAAGCATTCGCCAGCATAAAGTCATTTATGCATTACTGTTAATGCTGGGGGCTTCTGTAGAGTTGGCGATTGCCGCAGAAGAAGGGGAAGCAAATATTGCAGCAGAGGAGGGGAATGCGGTTCCCGAGCCCGCCATCAGGGTGGAGGAGATCGTGATCCGGGCGCCGCGGGTCCGCATCGTTAGCCCATTGCCTGGCGTAGGCATTGACCGGGAGCAGGCCGCAACCAATATTCAAAGCGCGACCGGAAAGGAAATCTCGGAGTCGCGGACGATCAACATTACCGAATTCATGAACAATAACATGCAGTCGGTGAGCATCAATGATTACGCAGGCAATCCTTTCCAGCAGGATCTCAACTTTCGTGGCTTTACCGCCTCACCCATGCTGGGCACCCCGCAAGGCATTTCCGTTTATCTGGATGGCGTGCGGGTCAATGAGGCCTTTGGCGATGTCGTGAATTGGGATTTATTGCCCATGAACGCGATTGCGTCCATGGACCTCTTGCCTGGCTCAAGCCCATTGTTCGGGCTGAATACTTTGGGGGGGGCGCTTGCCATTCGTACCAAGACTGGTTTTACCGATAATTTCTTGCGCGGGGAAGTCGTCTCTGGCGCTTGGGGACGCCAGCAGGTCCAGCTTTCTAATGGCATCAATAATGGCGTCCTGGGATTGTTCACGGCCTATAACCACTTCGAGGAAGACGGCTGGAGACGCAATTCGCCCAGCAATCTTCGCCAGCTATACAACAACGCGAGTTTGAAGCTGCCCAAAGGCGAGCTCAACTTCAGCGTGCTCAATGTGGATACCGCATTGACCGGCAACGGCCTGTTGCCTTTCGAAATGGCGGAGACCAACCGTAAATGGGTGTTCACCTCTCCCGATGAGTCCACCAACAAACTGGATCATTACAACCTGAATGGTCGCTGGGACGTAAGTGATAATTTTGTCATCTCTGCCCTGGCTTATAAGCGCAAGATGCGCCAGTCCGCGATGAATGGCGATTTTTATGATGAGTATCAGCAGCTTGTTAGCCGGTTGCATATTGATTACATCAATGGGCGGTTCAATCTTTCCGACCTGAACCAGGACAGTTTCGGGTTGACCTTGCAAGCGGCATGGGATGTGGGAAACCATCAAATAGTGTTTGGAGGAAGCTTTGACAAGAACAAGGTCAAATTCAAACAACAGGAAATGTACGGCGAGCTTGACGCTGACCGTCAAGTCAACAATGTCAGGGATGAAGGGTATTACTGGGACGGGCTGTATGCGGCAAAGTATCCTGTATTGCGCAATGACTTGAAAGGGCACAGTACAACGAAAAGCTTATTTTTCAGCGACACCTGGTCTCCCAAGGACAATCTGCACATCACTTACGGCACGAGGTTTAACTGGTCGCATGTGGTGAACGAGCTGATGTCCGACTTCGGCAATGATCTTTATCAGTTTGAAATCAACCCTGCAAATCCGTTGAATGGAAATAGCGGCAGGTTGCTGGACCCAAGAAGGCAGCGTTGCCCGTTGCCCGGCGACCCCTTTGTCACATTTGCCCGTTTTGTCTGTACTGATGGGGATTACAAGTACAAAAGTTTCAATCCTTCCATTGGGGTAGTCTGGGAGGCGATCGAGAGCCTGAGCGTTTATGGAAATATCAGCCGGGGTGCGCGCATTCCTACGATAGTCGAGCTTGGCTGCGCGCGTGACCATACTAAGGATAACCAGCCCGGCAGCACCAATTTTCAGTACGGCTGTTCGATTCCCACTTCTTTATCTGCGGATCCTTATTTGAAGCAGGTGCGCTCAACTTCATACGAGATCGGCCTGCGTGGCAATCATAGTGGGATGACCTGGAATGCCGGACTCTTCAGAACGGAGCTTAAAGACGACATTCTGTTCATGCCCTTGGGACGGAAAAATCGTGGCGTATTCGACAACTTCGGCGAAACCCTGCGCCAGGGCATAGAAATGGGCTTCAGGGGAGAAGCGGGCAAGAGCCGGTTCGGCGTTAATTACACTTATCTACTGGCTACGTTCGAGTCGCCAGCCAATGCCATCAATCCCAATAACAGCAGCAATACCGCTCCGCAGACTTTGCAGTCCTACGTGAATATTGAGCCGGGGGACAGCCTGTCCGGGATGCCGAGGCATATTGTGCAGGCCAATTGGAATTACCGTTTCAGCGACAGGTTTGATGCCACGTTGAATATGATCATGCATTCATTCTCTTATGTACGTGGAAATGAGAATAATGAACATAGACCAAGGGCGGCCACGCACGCCGGCTATCCCGGAGATGCGCAATATGCTGACCGCGACCCTTACGACTACATTGGCAAAGGCACTATCCCGGGCTATGCCATATTCAACTTGCGGGCTACTTATAAGTTTGACTATGGCATGACGCTGTTTGTAAAGGCGGACAATATTTTCAATAAGGAATATGCCACCGCTGGAGATTTGGGACGCAGCCCGTTCGGTTCGAATGGAGTCTTTAACCCGAACAATGCTGAATGGCAGAACACCACATTCATCGGACCCGGCGCTCCCCGTGCTATCTGGTGTGGGTTGGCGTTTGACCTCAACTGGAAAAAGCTTTCCGCCAATCAGGGTAACCCAAAATAGAGCGGTTGGTTGTTGGTGGTTGTGAATAACCGTATTGGTTGCTTGCAGCCGAAATTGGCAAGGGGAATTTTCCCCGCCGGATTTTTCCTTCTTTGGTTTGAATAGTCCGTTCGGACTATTTTTAACTGAGAGGCCTCCAGGCTGGAACGGTAAAAATGTCTTATATGTAAATGATTTGTAAATATTTTGTTTCTTTGTTGTTAATTCTCAAGTTAGGCCGTGCAAGGGAACATGTCCTGAATCGCCTCAATTAGGCCCGGAATTTGCAGATAGTGGCAGGTGATAGTCAATATCAAATCATGACTGTCAGCAATGGAGTCTCGTTCATAGAGACTTGGCCATTCTTAACAAAAGGAGATTGATGATGAATTTGAGGTCTATGGCAATAGTTGCCATGCTGGTTTCGGCATCATCTGCATATGCAGGTGATTTCGTTAACTTGCGTGACGACTTGGCAAATCTGAGCGCGGCAAATGGTGGTTTGATTGGTGGGGCCAATAATCCATTCCGGGACCCTTTGTTCCTGGATGCCACTAGTTACACTTGGCTGAGTGGATATGGCAGCAACCCAAGCCAGTTGATTGCGACTTCGATTTCTTATTCCGCAAGCGGCGGTGCTGGTGTGCTGACCTTGCTCGACTATCACGTGACAACCGGGGTCGAGTTGTTGCCTGGCGTAGCACAGGCCACTATCTATGATTTCGTGTTCCGCGACAGCAGGGACGATTCTTTGGTATTCGGTACTCGGTACATTAACCAAGTCAACAACAACCAAGAAGTGAACTTCCTCTACCGCTACGGTTTCGATGGGTATGACGCCGCATCTGCCTGGCTATTCCTCTCGGATTTCGACTTGCGTTTGTACGAAACCGGCCGTACCGAAGACTACTCCTACAGCAGCACTGTCGCATTTGATGCGGATGCCGTGCGTCAAAAGTCTGACATCAGTGTAAGCGAAGGCAACCCATACAGCGGCCTGTTCCTCGTAAAAACTGATGCTACAGAGTATGTCTGGGGCGATAAGGCAATTGGCTACTACCAAGCTGGTGAAGAAGGCCAAGCCATTGTGGGCGGATTCATCGGTGGTTTTGTTCCAACTGTCGCTGCAGTACCTGAGCCATCAGAATATGCCTTGATGATGCTTGGTTTGGGAGTGGTAGGTTTTGTGGCTGCACGCCGCAAAAAGCAAAATCTGGCTTAAAGCCAGTACGCAGTAAGTTTGGTACCGCAACGGTACTAAGCGCTATGGAGATAGTAGTTTAATCAAGAACGGAGTCATTGTCTGTTCATAAGGCAATGGCTCAATTTAAGAGGGGATTTTAAAAAATGCAACAAGTATTCAAACAAGCTATTGCCGGTGCCGCACTGGCGCTCGTGAGCGTCAGCAGCGCCTACGCAGGCGGTTTTGTCGATGTCCTGAACACAGGTGAGCGCACTCCTGGCAGCGTGAACAATGTATTGACGGATCCATTTTTCTTGACTGGTGGTATTCCATCCAGCTGGGCTCAGCAGGCTTCTGTGACTACAGCTGTCTACTCTCCTGTAAATAATAGTATCCAAGTTGGCAATTTCATCGACACCGTATGGATTGATGCAACCACTAATCAGCTGATTATTGGCAGCTATTTCCAACTGCTGTCTAATTATCCAACAGGCAATATCCACGGCGGCGGCGGTATCTCTGAAATCAATTCTATTGTACGTACTGGTTTTGCCGATGTAGACACTGTTTCTGCTGCTTGGTATTTCGCTTATGGCATTTATAGTGGTGCTGAAGATGGCTACCGTCTGCGTGATCCATCACGCTCTGGCTATGTAGCGTCTTACAATGCTGCCAATGCCGCTGCAGGCGATTATCTTGATCTGGACAAGGTTGCCATTCGTACCGATGTTAGCATCGGTGAAGATAACCCCAATTCCGGAATCTACTTCCTGAGCGTAGATGCATCCCAATACACCTATGTATTTGGTAGCAATGCTATCGGTATTATCCAGGGCGCTTCTACCAGCGAAGGTGGTCGTGTAGGCCAGGAAATCTGGTTGAGTGGTTTCCGTGTGGCTGCTGTTCCTGAGCCATCCGAATATGCGTTGATGCTGATCGGCCTAGGCATGATGGGTGTTGTGGCACGTCGTCGCAAAAGCAAGGATTTGTCATAAATCTATCGCAGTAGCTCAGTAGCATTCAATAAGTCGGCTTTATGCCGACTTATTTTTTAGTCCGAATAGACTATACAAATGAGAATTTATATCATTTGTGAGCGAAGTTTTGTATTATGCCCGATTGAGCTGATTATCTAGTATATGTTTTTATCCCGGTTGAATATGCCGATTTGGAGTCGCGTAGCGCCGTTTGCGCTATATATGCTATTCATGGCAGCGGTGGACTTGGCTGCCCGGTTCGCGCCTGCTGAGCTTGATCTGCGTTGGCTCTATGGCATCAAGGTGGGCCTGGTAGCCATATTGCTCTGGGTTTTACGTAAGCATTATGCCGAGCTCCGCGATATATCCTCGTTGGGAGCAAAGTCGTGGTTGAGCGCAACTGTTATTGGTGTGCTAGTATTTATCGCCTGGATCAATCTGGATGCGCCATGGATGTTGCTTGGCGAACGGTCTGCAGGATTTAATCCAGGAAGCGGACCAGATGCCTGTCTGCTAATGGCGACAAGAGTGATGGGGGCTGCACTGGTTGTACCCCTGATGGAAGAGCTGTTCTGGCGTTCATTCTTGATGCGCTGGATTCATAATCAACACTTCCTCAACGTCGACCCGCGGCAGGTAAGCGTCTTGGCCTTGCTTGTTTCATCCGCATTGTTCGCGATAGAGCATACCGAGTGGTTTGCTGGCCTGATGGCTGGCTTGGCATACGGCTTGCTTTATATCCGTAGCGGAAAAATATGGATGCCGATCATCGCTCATGCGGTGACCAACGGTATATTGGGGGTTTGGATTATCTATACCAGTAACTGGCATTACTGGTAATCATGGGAAATACATCTTTGCAGTTATTGAGCTATACAAACTTAAAAAAAATAGCCTTGCTGGCGATGGGGATCAAACTAGTAGGGGGTTATTCTGTTGCTCTAGCTTTAGAGGGGGATGTCATTCGGCCATATGCCAGCGCAACTTATTCTTATGATGATAACTTAAGGCGTTTTAGTAGTAGTGAGCAAGCGCTACTTGCTACTGGCAGTAGCAAAACCTCTGATACTTTTCTGATGACAGGTGTCGGTATTATTCTTGACAAGACTATTAGTCAGCAACATTTTTTTGTTGATATAAGCGCTAATCGAACAAAATTCGATCGAAACTCCGATCTCGATAATGATGGTAAGGAAATGACGGGGCGGTGGGATTGGAAGGTTGGTAAGCGATTTGAAGGAAAATTCGAACTTTATCATAAGGAAGCGCTTGTCCCATTTGCAAGTACTCGGGGATTTGCGATGAATATGAGAACGTCAGATCGGCGGCAGTTTGAAGCTCGATGGTTGTTTCATCCTAGATGGCGAGCAAGAGGCAGTTTGGTTAATAGCGAAACTAAGTATAGTTCGTCTCAAAGTGCAGCTAATCTTGATGAGCATTCTCAGGAGATCGGTATCGATTATCTATCTCCTTCAAGGAGCGTAATTGGTGTGCAATATCGGCATGTCCGCGGTGAAAAGCCTGTGCAGATATTTTTGGGGATGCCTTTTAGCAACGATTATGATCAAAACGAATTGAAGTTAAATATAGATTGGGCTGTGACTGGAAAATCAAAATTGCAATTTCTAGGGGGGGTTGTTGATAGAAAACATGACGAATTACCATCTCGCGATTTTCGCCGATTTAACGCGCGAGGGAATTTTGAATGGATGCCAACTGGTAAGATTGGACTCGATCTTTCTGCTTGGAGGGAAAATAACGCACGGGCATTTGTTACCACCAGCTACACTGTCAATACGGGAGCCGCACTGGCGGCCAATTGGTCCTTGACAGGAAAACTCACTATGCAGGGGCGGGTTCAATATGAAAAGCGTGATTTTGTAGGTGATGTATTCTTTGATCAAGAGCGGATTGATAAAAACAAGAATCTCACTTTGGGGCTAGTGTATAGACCTACCTTGTCTTTAGTGCTTAATGCATCATTTACTCATAGTAATCGAGAGTCAACAAATGAGTTGCTTACATTCGACTCCAATAGTTTTGCATTAACTGGGCAGTATGAATTCTAAAAGGTGTCTCGATGACAGTTAATGATATTCCTTTAGTTGCATTTTTCAAGCAGTTGCTTGATCCGCTTATCATACTTGGAGCGTTATATGGTTTTACTCTATTGTATGATGAGCCGTTCAATGGCTACTATCTGATCCTTGCCCTCCTTGCCTATTTTGTTTCCTCCAACGTTTATGAGCGTCTGGACTTATATCGTACTTGGCGGAGTGGGAAGATATTGGGATATATACGCGATATCTTGTTTGGATGGGGTATTGTCGTAGCAGTCCTGATTTTCATTGGATACGCTGCAGACTTATCCAGTCAATATTTGGACGAAATGATTTATGCCTGGTTTGTTAGTGTACCCATAATTTTCATTATTGCGCATCTTACTATCCGTAAAATTGCTTCTGATTTACATAAAAATGGTGAGGTGCGCTCAGTTGTTATTGTGGGCGCTAACGATATCGGTGTTCGGTTGGTGAATCGCATCAATGAAGATCCTTATCTTTTCATGGAAGTGAAGGGGCTTTTTGATGACCGCGAAGTCTCTCGTCATCCTAAAGGAATGCGTAATGTTCCTTTATTGGGTTCCATGGCAGATATTGCGCCTTATGTACGTGAAAATAACACACAGATTATTTTTATTAGCTTGCCAATGTCCGCACAGCCTCGTATCAGGCAGCTATTTGAAGAGTTGCAGGATACCACTGCTTCTATTTATTTTGTTCCAGATATCTATATTTTTGACTTGGTGCAGGCCCGATTTGATGATGTCGCTGGTGTGCCGGTTGTTGCCATTCTTGAAACGCCATTTACAGGCTTCAATAGTTTAATCAAACGGACTAGTGACATTATTCTTGCCTCGCTTATTCTATTAATGCTTTCTCCCATTATGCTGGCTATAGCATTGGCGGTGAAGCTGACCTCTAAAGGTCCTGTCATATTCAAGCAACGTCGTTATGGTTTAAATGGTGAATCCATTATAGTTTACAAATTCCGTTCGATGACGGTTATGGAGGATGGCGATAAGGTTGTGCAGGCTCAAAAGAGGGATCAGCGTTTGACACCTATTGGTGGGTTCCTTAGAAAGAACTCCCTTGATGAATTACCACAATTTATTAATGTGTTGCAGGGGCAAATGAGTATCGTTGGGCCGCGCCCTCACGCTATAGCTCACAATGAGCAATACCGTAAGTTAATTCGTGGTTATATGTTGCGGCATAAGGTGAAGCCCGGTATTACAGGGTGGGCACAAGTAAACGGTTTGCGCGGAGAGACGGATACATTGGATAAAATGGAGTCGCGTATTGAATACGACCTAGATTATTTGCGTCATTGGTCTCTGGCCTTTGATTTCTGGATTATTGTGAGAACTGTTCTTGTGGTTTTTAAGAAAGATAACGCATACTAACTATATGAGATTTAAAGAGTTTGAGGAGATTAACTTGAAAAAAATATCTACTATGAGGTCGCGATTAAAATTCGCAAAAATTGCAGCAATTGGTTGTGTAGTCATGGTTGGACTAGGTGGCTGTCAGAAACATGAGGCAGGTAGTAAGGGAAGTCAGTCACTGGTGAGTGTTAATGGTAAGGAAATTACCGTTCATCAACTGAATGAAGAGCTGTCTCGCGCTAATGTGCAGCCCGCACAAAAAGATATTGCTACCAAGCAGCTGCTTCAAGCCTTGATCGATCGCCAATTATTGGAAGGGGCTGCATTAAAAGCCAAAGTGGATCGAGATCCAAATGTTATGCAGGCAGTAGAGCGCGCAAAGTCTCAAATAATCGCTCAGGCTTATTTACAGGGAAAAATTGCCAATATTGGTAAGCCTGACAAGGCTGAGATAGAGGAATTTTATAAACAGAATCCTAAGTCGTTTAGTGAGCGAAAATTGGTCGAGATGGAGCAGCTTTTATTGGATTCTCGTTATATAAGTGATGAATTCAAGACTGCATTGAGTGGTTTCAAAACTCTGCAAGAGGTTGGAGGTTGGTTGGATGCCAAGGGTATTCAATATGATCGTGGTCAGGTGGCAAGAAGTGTTGCCGAACTGCCGCCTCAAATCTCTGAAAGGTTGAAGGATGCTCGTCGTGGTCAACTTTTTGTCATTGGTATGGGGCCTCGAACCATGTTGGTATTAATGGATAGCATTAAAGACAGTCCTGTATCACTGAATGATGCTACTCCTGCCATTGAGCAAATATTATTAAATAAAAAACGCAAAGAGGCGGGCGAGAATGAAATTGCAAAACTACGATCTGAAGCCAAAATTGAATATCTGGACAAAAATTTCTCTGAACGAGCACCAAAGGATGATGTTTCAGGAAAACAGGCATTGCCAACTAGCAACAATGCCCAGAGCGATATAGATAAAGGTGTGAGTGGTTTGAAATAAGGCTGGATTTAGAAGTATCGATCCAGGACTACTAAATTTTAACTAAAAGATCTTATGACATTATGAATAAGCTAATTTTATGGTTTGTGACTATATTTCTCGCGATTTTTGTGAATAGTTTGGTTGCTGCAGAAAATGATGTCTTGCTTGGTGCGGGTGACGTTTTAAAGATATCGGTATTTGAACAACCCGATCTTACTCTGGATGTAAGAGTGAGTGAGCGTGGAATGATTACTTTCCCATTGATTGGCGAAGTTCAGGTTGGTGGGGGTACTACGGCTGATGCGGAAAGAAAAATAGCCCATCTGTTGGAAAGTGGTGGTTTTCTGAAAAATCCTCATGTCAATATTATTGTGGCGCAGACCCAAAGTCAGCAAGTATCTGTGTTGGGACAGGTCAACCATCCCGGTCGATACCCTCTAGAGGGCGCGAGAACATTAAGTGATGTGTTAGCTCTAGCTAGCGGTATTAATCCGGAGGGTGGTGATTTGGTGACTGTGTTGCGTAACGCTAAGGAAGGCACAATTCGGGAAGTTGTCGATATCGCTGAAATGATGCGGACAGGGGATGTTCATCGTAATTTTTCTATTTCAGGTGGCGATATCGTATATGTGGAGCGTGCCCAGCGTTTCTATATTTATGGTGAAGTACAAAGGCCTGGTCAGTATCGTTTAGAACGTAATATGACGGTATTGCAAGCACTTTCATTGGGGGGGGGGTTAACACTTCGTGGAACTGAGCGTGGCGTTAAGATCAAACGTTTGGATGCAAATGGCGTAATGCAAGTCTTGAAGGCAAAACATGATGATCTGTTGCAGCCTAATGATGTTGTTTACGTTCAAGAGAGTCTTTTTTAAGCTATATCTGGATGTATTTTAGACAAAGGTAATTAAATGAGTTTTTCTCAGTTTCTGCTTATTTTAAGGTCGCGATACAAACTGATTCTGATCACGCTGGTGCTAACTGTCGCTACGACTGTGATCATTAGTTTGTTGCTTCCCAAGAGCTATAAGGCATCGGCCACTGTCATAGTCAATTACAAGGGGGCCGACCCTGTTACTGGTATGATGATTCCAGCTCAACTAATGCCTGGGTATATGGCGACTCAGACAGATATTATTGCAAGCAGAAATGTGGCACGTAAGGTTATTGACGAACTCAAGCTTGCGGAAAGTCCTTCAGTGCGACAAAGTTTTGTTGATGATACGGAAGGTCAGGGTGACATAAAAGATTGGTTGGCGGATTTGTTGCTAAAGAAACTTGAAGTAACTCCTTCACGGCAAAGTAGCATGATCGAAATCAGTTTCTCGGGCGTAACTCCACAATTTGCAGCAGTAATTGCCAATGCATTTGCTGATGCCTATATGAAAACCTCTGTCCAGCTCAAGGTTGAACCGTCTCGCGAAGCTGCCGCCTATTTTACCGAACAAGTAAAAGAATTACGAGACAATCTTGAAAATGCACAGAAACGTCTCTCTGATTATCAGCAAGAGAAGGGTATTGTGAGTGTGGACGAACGCCTAGATGTTGAGAGAGCAAGATTGAATGAATTATCTACTCAATTGGTTGTAGCCCAAGCGCAAACCATGGAAGCGTTGTCTAGGCAAAAGAATGCCAGCGGTACTAGTGCTTATCAATCTCCGGATATTGCTTCCAATCCTATCATTCAAAACTTGAAAACAGAAATCGCACGTGCAGAGTCGAGATTTGCAGATATTTCTCAGAAATATGATCGCAACCATCCACAATATTTAGGCGCTAAAGCTGAAATCGATAACCTAAAGGAAGAGCTTAATCGTCAAACGCAATCAGTATCAACCAATGTGGCAAGCAATTACAAAATATTACAACAGCGAGAAGCAGAAATTAGGGCTGCACTAGTATCCCAAAAGGCCAAAGTACTTGAGTTAAATCGTGATCGTGATGCCTTGGCAGTATTAACACGCGAATTTGACAATGCTCAGCGTGCATATGATTTGACCACACAAAGATTTACCCAAACCAATATCGAGGGGAAGTCAAATCAATCTGATATATCTCTCCTCAATCCAGCTGTGCCTCCGTTGAAACCTGCAAGTCCAAGGGTGCTGCTCAATACTGCTCTTTCTATTATCGTAGGATTTTTCTTGGGGATTGGGTTGGGGGTGTTGGCTGAGTTAATTGATGGGCGAGTTCGATCTAGACAAGACTTGGTGACTATTTTGCAAGCACCAGTATTTGGCGTACTCACCAAGGAGCAAAAGAAACCTAAAAGAATTTTTCTTGCTAGCAAACAAAATAAATTGACAGCGAAGGGAGCATCTTTATGAGCTCAAATTTACAATCTGAAATAGTGTCGACTACTTCGCTAAACCCAGCAGAAAACAAAAAAATTTCTGATTTTAGTATTGGAAACCTATTGCTGCGTATGGGAAAAATTACCCATGAAGATGCTGAACGCATAATGAAACTGCATAACGAGCAGGGAATGAAGTTTGGTGAGGCTGCACAAAGTCTGGGTTTGGTTTCTGAGTCCGATATTCAACAGGTGCTGGCACGTCAATTCGATTACCCATACTTGCTGCAGGAGCAGGGTATCTTTTCGAGTGAACTGGTAGCTGCATATCAGCCTTTCAGTGCGAGAGCAGAGGTGTTGCGGGAGGTGAGAAGCCAATTAATGCTTCATTGGATTGGCGCAGGGAAGAAGGCGATTCCAATTTCCAGTGCGGATCCTGGCGAAGGGGTATCCTATTTATCTGCTAACTTAGCTATTACATTCTCTCAGCTTAGTGTGCGTACATTGTTGATCGATGCAAATTTGCGTCAACCAAGACAGAGTGAAATATTTAGGTTAACTCAAAAGTCCGGCTTATCTGACATTCTTGCGGGGCGCGCAGGTCATGATGTAATTACTAGGGTAGGATCTTTTGAAAATCTCTCCGTTATTACAGCCGGTACTTTGCCTCCCAATCCGCTGGAATTACTTAGCCGATCAACATTTACTCAATTGATAGAGGCATGTGCTGAAAATCATGATGTTATTGTGGTAGATAGCCCGGCGTTCTCAGCAGGTGCTGATGCATATGCTATTTCTGCACAGTTAAGAGGCGTGTTGCTTGCGACTCGTCAGAACAAAACTAGTCTTAGCGATATTGAATCGATAGCTGAACAGCTGAAAAATAACAGTACTCAAGTCATTGGTTCAGTAATACTAGATTTCTAATTTGATATGCATAATTCGTCGATTCAAAGCCTCTGGGTAAAAACTGCTATTAGTTTTTTACCCATAATAATTGGGCTTTTAGTATTAGCTATCCCTACTTATTATGACCTTTTGACAGGGTTATGGCGATCTGAAGATCAAGCACACGGCCCACTGGTCTTAATGGTAGTTTTGTACTTATTTTATGACAAGCGTGCTGCGTTTTACCAAGAATCGAAGCCCGCAACATTTTCTGGGACGGCTATTTTCTCGGTTGCATTGCTGTTGTACATCGTCGGCCGATCACAGGATATTTTAATTTTTGATCTTGGTGCTCAAATCCTTATATTGTGCGCATTAATATTGTTATTCAAAGGATGGCAGACTCTGATTGCGTTATGGTTCCCATTGTTTTTTATGGGCTTTATGATTCCACTTCCTGGTTTCTTCGTGGATGCTGTTACGATGCCCATGAAGATTGCAGTATCTCATGTGGCAGAGCAAATACTTTATTGGTTTGATTATCCTATTGCTAGAACAGGCGTTATTTTGCAAATGGGACAATATCAATTATTGGTGGCAGATGCCTGTGCAGGAATGCATACACTTATTTCACTTGAGGCACTGGGGTTACTTTATCTCAATTTGGTTAAGCATGCATCATTGAAGCGTAATGTCCTGCTTGCTTTATGTATAGTGCCAATTTCATTTACCGCAAACACCATACGAGTGATTGCCATTACATTAGTAACCTACTATTTTGGAGATGAAGTGGGGCAAGGGTTTGTACATGGTTTTGCTGGTATCGTACTTTTCCTTGTGGCATTAATCTTGATTATCGCTATTGATTCTTTAATTCAATCTGTAGTCAAGTCTAAACCTTTAGAGGCTAAATAGAATGGCTGTGAAAAAAATAATTCTAATGATCCTCATGATAGCCTCGGCAATTGCGGCAGTATATTTGCGGCCTACGCATAAAATAGCTGCAGATAGGAATGATTTTGTATTGGAAGAAATTATTCCTTCTCAATTGGGAAGTTGGCGCATGGATGAAGATGGAGTCAAAGCAATTGTCAATCCGCAGCAGGAAATTCTAATCAACAAACTGTATTCTCAAACGCTATCCCGTACTTATGTTAATGAAAAAGGCGAAAGGATAATGTTGGTGATTGCATATGGTGAAGACCAGAGTGACAGTAATCAAATGCACTATCCAGAAGTTTGTTATCCGGCACAAGGGTTTCAGATTTTAAGAAAAAATGTCGGAGTTATAAATACATCATTTGGTGAAGTAAGAGTAAAGCATCTGGTTGCAGTTCTTTCAAGAAGAGTTGAGCCTATTACTTACTGGACAACCATAGGTGATAAAGTTGTTGTTGGTAATAGAGAGACAAAATTGGAAAAGTTAAAATTTGGCTTTAATGGAAAAATTCCAGATGGTTTGTTATTCAGGGTTTCTAGCATTAATGAAGATGAACAGGCGGCTTTTAATTTGCAGGAGAATTTCATTAATATGCTACTTGAAAGTTTAAATGTGAATAATCGCAAGCAAATAGCGGGCATTTAAATATTTTGTAATTTGATAGATAATTTATAAAGTTAATTCAGTGGGAAACACAGTTTTTACAACAAAAATTATCCCTAAGGTCTTGGTGCCAATTGGTTTTATTGGTGCTGCTTTATTGATAAGTTTGATGCTGGCATTTGGGTTTATTATCCCGGCAATCGTTTTGTCAGTATTGGTATTATCACCTATATTTTTTGCTTTTTTTATCAGTTTTTTTAAGACAAAAACAGATGCTTTATTTTGGTTGCTGCTGATACTCATAATGTTTTCATCAGTGTTAGCCACAATAACGAGACAGTCGTTTTCTTTTTTGCCAACAGGGCTATTGCTGTTATTTAGTCCAATATTGTTATTAAATCTTGTTAGGCAAAATAAAGGTTTTGCTAATAGTGGAGTTTTACTTTTCTTAGTAATTGGCTTTTTCTTGACCGGTATAATTTCTAGTATATTGGGTAGGTCTGGTTTGTTTCCGGCTATCTATAGCTGCTTGCTAGCGTTGAAGCCTTACTTATTAGTGGCCTTTGGTGCTTCTATGCTGTGGACTGCAAGAAGTCAATGGTGGTTTGCCATGATACTGAAATGGGCCTGGTTGCCCTGGCTGTTAGTAGCTTTATTACAGTGGTTTGCTCCTAGCATATTTCACTATATCAATGCTGACTTGGAATATATGCCTGAAATTAATCCTTTTTTCCCAGGTTTTCCTAGAGCAACGAGTATTTTTCCTCAAGCATCTGTAATGGCCGCATTTTCGGCAATATTTGGGTTGATTTTAGTTATCGATGGGATAATGACTAAGAAAATTCAGCCCTATCTCAATAGTTTTATGTATTTTTTCTTGATACTTATGGCTGGACAACGTCAAGAATTTTTGATCGCTTTTGCGGCGGTACCCGCTATCTATATCATATACAAATGGCGCCCCACTCTGACTGTACTTGGCATATTCACAGGATTGGGATTGGGTTTCTCCTTATTAGTGATATATCTAGTCGCTCCCGAGGTAATCAATAGTGAGATGCAGAATTGGGATTTCAGTGGGCAAGGTATTTTTATCAAGTATTTGAGTGCTCGTGCGATTTTATATTCCGATTCAATTCGACTAGCCAATCAATATTGGCCTTTGGGAACAGGCTTTGGTACTTTTGCAAGTGTTGGGGCTGTTAAGTTTGATCAGAGTTTGTTTATGGAGTTGGGTTATGGTGCTTTCTGGTGGTATGTTCAGCAGAAAAGTTGGCTAATGGATGCTTATTGGGCAAAGTATATTGCAGAAACAGGTTGGATAGGTTTTGGTCTACAGCTTTCATTTTATGTATTTATATTGAAAAAAAACATCAACTGGTTAAGAGATCCATTAGTTAATACTGACCAAGCAACATTACGACTTTGTCTAATTTCTTTTGTAGGTGTTTTTTTCGCGTTGCTATCTTCACCTACAGCATTCAATCTGGCTGAGCCACACGGCGGTTTGATATCTCTAATGTTCTTTGGAATTGCCTGGACAAGAGTATCATCATTAAGAAATAAAAGTGGCGATGAAGCCTTCGCTTCATATAATAAAAATTAAATATCTTGTGACTTAAGAATCACTAGTCCTTGCCTTGAGGTGGATTAACATAAATGTTGCTCTCAATAATTATTAAAACGCTTAATGAGGAAATTGGAATTAAAGGGGCAATCGAGAGCGCGTTGCAGGCGATTGCGGAAATAGGGGGCGATGGTGAGGTCATTCTCGCAGACTCTATTTCTACAGACAGAACTATTGAGATTGCTACGGGTTATCCTATCAAAATAGTGCAGTTGATGTTTCATTCAGACAGATCATGTGGGATTGGAGCTGAGCTTGGGTATCGTTTCAGTTCAGGAAAATACATTTATATACTAGATGGTGACATGCGTCTTTCCCCAGGCTTTATTGATGAGGCTATTCGGACGCTAGAAAATTTTCCATCCTTGGCAGGTGTGGCAGGACTTGTTGAAGAAATGGTAGTTACTAATTCTGCGATGGCGGGAAGAAAAGCTAAGGCGGAAAATTCTACACCTGCATCCTCAGTATCTTGCCTTAACATGGGTGGATTATATAGAAGGTCTGCGATTGAGAAGGTTGGGTATTTAACCAATAGAAATCTTCACTCTTTTGAGGAGTTTGAGCTTGGCTTGAGGTTGCATTCTGCTGGGTGGGATCTCAAAAGGATTAATGTACAATCTATCAAGCATTTCGGTCCTAATTGTTCATCGATAAAGTTATTATGTCGTCGATGGAAGACATTATATGCTTGTGGCAATGGTGAGCTGTTCCGAGCTACATGGTCTAAGCCCTATTTTTTAAATGCCCTTATGCAATTGAGAGTTTATCGGATTCAGTTGGCTGTTCTCATTGTGTGGATCGGTTTAATCTTTAACCTTTTTCTAAATAATTTTACATTACACAGCATCGGTCATATTTTCTTTTTATGGGTGGCAATTTTTATTTATATATCAATTGCGAAACGTAGTTTGGCAAGAGGCATGTATTCCATCGCAGCGTGGCATGTCGGCGTATTTGGTTTTTTTAAAGGTATTTTTATAAAGAAGAATCATAAGCCTACAGATCCTATTGCATTTCTAGTAGTTAAGACGGATTAAGACCTGATGAGATTATTCGGCGGAGCCCACTTTAGAAGCTCATTAAGGGATTATGTCATTGGTAGAGTTGGCCAAGCTTGTCTGGCATTACTATTTACATTTCTAACTATCAAACTCATGACTCCTCTAGATTATGGGGTGTATTTGGTATTGTTTGGTATATGTGACTTTTTCCGACCTTTGAGTTCATTAGGCGTGTTACCGACGCTACAGCAATTCCTGCCAGAAATGGCTCTTCATGCATCTAAACAGCAGTTGAAAAGGTTTACAGATGTCATGCGTATTGCACGGTGGGGATTATTGCTGATACTGACGATTGCTGTTTATATATGCTGGCAGCCTTTGCTTGGATTTATTGGAATTTCTGATACTTCGGCGTATACCGTTTACCTTGTTATGCTGATGATTTTTAGCTTTTTGTCGCTGGAGTATTCTGAGGCAGTGCTTGAGGCTATTCTTGATCAGAGATCGGCTCAATATGCCAGGATTTTGCATATGAGCTTGCGATTACTAGGTGTGGTTGTCTTAGGCTATTCTGGGCAGTTGACGGTCGTGACCATGTTAGCGAACGAATGCTTTGCTGCGATTGCGGGAATCATTCTATCTGAGTGGCGTCTGGTCATGAGCTTTTCAAAACTTGAGCCTGATGGCTCTAAGCACTTCACTCGGCAGGAAATAACTTCTTTTGCGACTCATTTGTCTTTTACCCAGGTTATGAATGCGTTTGCCACTCCTGGAGTATTGAGATTGTTTGTGGCAAGAACACTTGGTGTGGAGGTCGCTGGCCAGTTCGGCTTTATGCAGACATTACTGCAACAAGTGAATAAATTTATGCCTTCGTTACTATTTTCCAATCTGGTTCGGCCAATGCTGATTGCTGCTCGTGCAAGGCAGCAATTGGAAAAAGTGTCTCATGTCTGCGGATTACTGTTCAAGATTAATGTCTGGATAGTTTGGCCATTGATCCCAATCATGCTCTTGGTGGGTGATGAACTCATATCTATTATTAGTAGCGGCAAATTGAATGATATGGGGCTGGAGATGACCTTTATGATTTTAGGGCTTTCTGCAATGACCCAGATGCAGGTGGCAGCTATTGTATTGCAAATTCATCGTATGTCTGGTCAATTGGCATGGACGGGATTATTGTCGCTACTGGCGCCATTGTTTGTTTATATCGGGAGTTACTATTCACTCTTGTACGTTAGTATTGGATTGTTTATTGCAAGTGCCATCAGGTATGTGATTACGATGAGAGTCATACAACATTCAAATGCTAAGGTCAAAATGGATGGTGGAGGTTCAATAAGATATTTGCTTGGCTTGATAATTGCTTATTTCATTGTAATGTTGATTCCTTACGATTCTGCGGTGATTTCTCTAGTTTCATATTTTGTTATTTTGTTGATATTGTTGCCAATTATTCAACCTGTCGCAAGGTTTGAGGCTGATATATTCAAGGATACTTTAAAGAGAAGTTTTCCGTTTAGTTCATTTATTGTTAATCGCTGGTATTGAGAAGGGGTAATAATGACCGCGAAGCATGGTTTGATCGTCCACAGGCATAAAAAAGAGGTAAACATTGGCGATTACATACAAGCGATTGCTGTGAAACAAGCACTTGGAATTGATGATTATATCTTGATTGATCGAGAGGAATTGGCTACCTATTCCGGTGATACCATTAAAATGGTAGGGCAAGGTTGGTATTGTCATGGTGAAGGGGCGTGGCCGCCAGCAAGCCAGGTAGATTATCTTCCTCTTGGTATTCATATCAATCCGCAAAGTCATGAGCATTTTCTCAAGCCTCACTCCATGGCTGCTCTTAATAGGCTAGCTCCAATTGGTTGTAGGGATATGATGACACATGAGTTCTTGCAGGAAAATAATGTGGATTCTTATTTCTCTGGATGCTTGACTGTCACTATTCAGCCTTCAGACATCAAACGAGATCCTAAAAAAATATATTTGATTGATGTCGGTAAGGCTGCGATCAAATTACTCCCTAGCCATATGAGAAATTTGCCTGTTGTGGAGCTTTCACATTTGCTTCCTCATCCAGAAGGGCGTGTGTGGGAACATGAAGAACTTTTCAATATTGCTCAGGAAAGACTGGATTTATACTATCGTGATGCCGCTGTTGTTATTACAAGTCGAATCCATGCCTTGATGCCTTCCATGGCAATGGGTATTCCATGTTTATGGGTGGAAAGAAGATTGCTAGATAGAAGACTTGATTTGGCAAGGCGTTATGCAAAGCCTCATTTTTTGCCATGTCCAGACCGGTTTTCACAAAAAATAAGGAGCAGAATCGAGAAGTACCTGCATCCTGTCATTGTATCCTTATATGGATTATTCGGTGGTGACGCAGAAAAAAGACTCATTCCAGTTTTAGATATGAAAAAGGAAAGAGAACGTATTTTGGGTGAATTGGCAAAAGCGAAGACAAGACTTGGATGGTAATTTATCTTAGCCCGATTAGAATCCTGTAGGGATCTATGTTCCGGTATAGCAGAAGAGATTTTGTGAAATATGCATTAGCCACTTTCGGGGTATTTTATGCATATGATTTGTTTTCTGCATCACAGGATAAAGCTAAAGTTTTACTTAAATTAGATGATCTTGTTGGACATTCCCCTGCCGGGATGTCTGCTAAATGGCAATATACGATTGACTTCTTAGTCAAACATAATGTTAATGCATCATTTGGTGTAATTGGAAATAAATTAAAAGATGTTAAGAGCCAATATTTTATTAAGCAGTTGGCTGATATTTCAAATGTTGGAAACTTTGAAATATGGAATCATGGATATTCGAAAAAAAATATTAACGGAAATTTTTCGGATACTGAAGATGAACAGTATGATCAATTAACAAGTATACAAAAAGTTTTAAAAGAAGCAATTGGATATGAGCCCCGATTCTACGGGCCTCACTCTTCAAACTTTAACCAAGCCACATTTTTAGCATTGGATAGAATTTCTGAAATCAAGGGAATTTGGTTCTATGAACCACCTCAGTATCTTGCACAAAGGTTTGTTGTTATCCCTAGGAAAGTTGAGGCTGAGCGTCCAATCTTTCATCCTAATTCGAAATTCATTTTAAACGGAATTAGATCAAACAATATCAATGCCCTACAGTTTCATCCAGATCAATGGGATGATTCAAGATTTAAGATTTTTTGCGATGTGGTTAATACATTGATCAATGAAGGTATAGAGTTTTTGAAGCCTTCTGATTTATTGGGAGATGTGTAATGAATAATTCACGATATAAGCCTAGAAAGAAAAGTTTAATTAGGCATTTTGCTTTATTTGTCAGGAAGACGATTTTTGAATTTAATCATTGGGTTAATCGGCGATTTTTCAAGATGGATCTTCATCCAACATGCCGATACTCATTGAAAGTTAATTTTGATAAAACTAACCCTAAAGGTGTACATGTTGGTGCAGAGACATATATTGCCTTTGGTTCAGTGATATTGACCCATGACATGTCTAGAAGATTTCACACCGATACTTACATTGGAGAAAAATGTTTCATAGGTGCTCATGTAATGATATTACCCGGTATTAGGATTGGTGATCATTGCATTATCGGTGCTGGTGCAGTTGTAACGAAAGACGTACCTACAGGTTCGATTGTGGGGGGTAATCCAGCTAAGATTATTCGTAGCGGTATCAAAACCGATTCCATGGGTAAATTGATAGAGTGATATTCATCATTTAAATGACAATATCTGATTGCTAGAGCAATGGCTATTTCAAGAACCAAGAGATCGCTGGTAGGTGCTTTGTTAGTTAGCCCCGTGGCGATATATATTGCTTGGTCTGAAGCAAAGAAAAATCTTGTTAAGCCTTTGTTTTATCAATATCAATGCTCAATGTCTGCAGTCAAGCTAGATAAGCGCAGAATACTGATTGTTGGAGATTCAAGAGTTGGAAGGTGGCAACCTGTGCCATCGTTGCATAATGTTGAATTTATCATGAGAGGGGTGGGAGGAGAAAAACTGCAAGCTTTATATGAGAGATTGCCATTGGAGATTGAGTGCCATAAGCCTGATTCTATTATCATTCAATCGGGAATCAACGATATAGTTGCAGCCTCGCTAATGAATCGAGATAAGGGCGCAGAGTATATTTCCAAAATATTGTCGTATTTTCAATCAATTTTTCTATTCTGCCAAAAACTGGATATAAAGTGCTATATCTCAACTATTATTCCAGCCTCAACGCCTAGTGGATTCTACCGAGTAGCCGGTGTCAACATCATTAATGAATATGTTCAAAACATTAATTCATGGATAAAAGATTTCTCTGACACTTTACCTCATCAGGATCTCCTTGATTTTTCAGTTGTACTGGCTGATCCGATGTCAGGATATTTAATTGAAAGATATAGAGTTGATACTTTGCACATAAATAATGATGCATATGAACACCTGAATCAGGTTGTGACTAATTCAATTAAGGATGATTGAATCTGGGTAAGTAAGTATATTTTGACCTGTAATTATTAGGTTGACTTTATCAAGAATTGTAAGTTTGAATCCCTGTAAGGATAATATTTTGTCTAAGAAGAGCATTTTTGTACCCGGCGTCGGTCAACATGAGAACATAGGGGATATTATCCTTCGAAGGCCATTGATCAGTTGGTTGAGGGAAGCTGGACAATTGCATATTTATGTCGGTAACTCTTCCGAGGGCTATGATAGAGGATTGGGAATACAACCAAGTGACGTTCTTTATTACTCTTTCATCAGTTGGTATCTAGCTGCTTTTTGGCATGCATTAAGATTCAATTGCCATTACGCCTTCAAGCCCGGTGAAATCCAACTTTCGCTTATTGGCCTGAAAGAGCATGTAGTAATGCTGCCCTTGTTATTGATTGTTCGATTAACAGGTGGAAAAGTAATACGCATTGGCTCAGGTGCTCGTAATTTTGCACCATTGCCTAGATTATTGATGAAGCCGTCAATTTGGCTTACTAATATTTTAATGTGGCGTGATCCAAAAACTACTGCATATATGCAGAGTGGAAAAACTATGCCTGATCTTGCTTTTGCCGAAGGCGATAATGTGAGTTCACATATTGCTCTTGATGCGCGAGATACGCTTGTGGTATCCATGCGGGGAGATAGAGGAGATGTTCTCGGCGAATGGATGAGTGCTGTACGTGATTATGCTCAACAGCATTCGCTAAAAATCTATGTGGTTACACAAGTATTGCGAGATTCCAGCTTGTCTAAGGTCTTAGCGAAGAAACTTGACGCTGACTTGTTAGATTGGGATGGGTCTCGACATGATGTGCAAGAGCATAATTTGCGTGATCTGTATGCGCGTACTCATACAGTTGTGAGTGATAGATTGCATGTATTAATTACGGCATATACACATGGTGCTTTGCCGATGGGCATGCTTGATTATTATTCCGATAAAATTGATCGTCATTTTGCAGCGATTGGAGTGAATAATCTTTCTGTTTTTACAAACGGATTAAGTCATTCGGAAATACTGGCGGCAATGGAAAAAATCTACAATGCACGTTTGGAAATTTTGTCAGCATTGCCTCCGGCCAGGGAAAAACTGCTGACAATCAAAAATAATGTTGTCGACCTTTTGAATCCTTTGGAATAATTTTGGGCTTATGACTTCGAACCATCAAATCAAAAATATATTATTACCAGTGGTATGGCATATTGGACGCCGTGGTGAAGTGGCTGGGGGTATGACACAAGTTGTCAATGGGTACCTCAATTGGCAGTTTGATCAATCCAAGGTGGAGGTCATTGTCACAAGAGATGGATCCAAGTGGTGGAATGCGATCAGGGTCTTTTTTAGTGGGGTAGCCCTTTTCTTTAAAGTGCGGGATGTCAATTCCAATATGTTCGTGGTGCATTTGTCTCAAGGGGGCTCCTTCATTCGGGAAGGATGTTTGCTCATACTCGCTAGCTTGAGGGGGTTTGGTACCGTTGCACATATTCACGGTAGCCGTTTCGTTGAGTTTGCGAACCGTTTCCCTTTTTTGGTACGGTTTGTGCTTGGTTATGCATCCAAGGTCATTGTGTTAAGCAATGCCACTTTAGATAAAGTATCTCAGTTGATACCGGCGGATAAGGTAATACTGGTACCAAATGCAGTGCCTACGGGCATAGGCGCTGCGAAGGAAAAGCTGATTGTGTTTGGAGGTAGTGTTTCTTATCGCAAGGGTGTCGATGTGCTGGTGAATGCATGGTCCAAAATCGATGATAAAAATGGTTGGCAGTTACAAATTGCAGGGCCGATTGCCGACTCGGACATTGTGCCTGATCATCTTGAAGCGGCTGAATTCTTGGGTTCGGTAAATCACGGCAAACTTATGCAAATGCTTGAGCGTTCATCGGTGGCAATCCTTCCATCCAGAGATGAAGCCATGCCGATGTTTATTCTCGAGGCATTAGCGCGGGACAATTGTGTTATATCCACGCGGGTGGGGGGTATACCAGCACTTCTAGCGGATCATAGGGGTATCTTGGTTGATGCTGGAGATATTGAACAATTGACGCTTGCCATTTCGGAAGTCATTCATAATGATGATTATCGACAAAAGATAGCGCGAGCTGGGCGTTTATCATTCGATCAATCATTTTCTGCCGAAACTATTTATCCTCGGGTAGAAAAGTTATGGTTGAGTGTGATACCTAGAGTTTGATTTTAATTTTTGAATGGCAGATATATGGTCAAATTATTAGCAGTTGCTTCAGGTGGAGGTCATTGGGTGCAGTTACGTCGACTCCAACCTGCATTTGAAGGGGCCCAGGTTACTTGGATATCTACTCAGCCTGATTATAAACATGAGGTAGGTGGCAATTTCTATAGTGTTAGCGATGCTAGCTTATGGGATAAGTTAGGATTATTGAAAATGTTCTTACAGATTGCATGGCTAATCATGAAAATCAGGCCAGATGTGGTGATCACAACCGGCGCGGCTCCGGGCTTTGCTGCCATCGTGCTTGGTAGAGTTTGTGGTGCTAGAACAATTTGGCTAGACAGTATTGCGAATTCTGAGACTTTATCGACCTCTGGACAAAAAGCAAAACGGTGGGCGCATGTTTGGCTGACGCAATGGTCACATTTATCAACCGCGGAAGGGCCCGACTTCTGGGGAGCTGTGTTATGATTTTCGTCACTATAGGAACTCAACTTCCTTTTAATCGTCTGATTAAAGCCGTGGATGCTTGGGCTGAAAATAACCCATCTGTCAAGATTTTTGCTCAAATCGGACCAGATGCAGCTATTCCTAAATTCATGGAGCATGTGGAGTTTGTGCCGCCTTCTCAAGTGACAGGCTTGATGAATGAAGCAGAGTTGATTGTCTCTCATGCTGGTATGGGTTCTGTGTTAACTGCTTTGCGTTACCAACGCCCAATTCTCATTATGCCGCGTAAGGCATCTCTGGGTGAGCATAGAAATGATCATCAAATGGCAACTGCCCGCTGGTTGAGCGATAGGCCAGGGGTAACAGTATGTTGGGAGGAAATGGATCTTGCAAAGTTACTCGACAATCGTCACAAGCAATCTACTGGCCCGCAGCTATCAGAATTTGCAACAGGTTCCTTGGTTGAAAAACTTCAAGCATTCATTCATCGCTAAAATGAAAACTAATAACTTCATTATAAGAAATTGTCTTCAGGCGTTGAAGGCCGCAACCATGATTTTCATGCTTGTTGGAATCTCGCAAGTCAACCAGGCATACGCTGCCGATATTTCTTGGTTCAGCCCTTGTGCTGAATTTGATGTTATTCGTTTCGACTCCGGTTTCGAAGAGAATTTTAGTATTATTGAAGGCGAGGGTGGCCTACGAGCTAATATTAATGTGGTTCAGGCGCCTACTCCTTGTTGCCAGGATGCTAAGGCACTCAGGAGTACTTTAGCCTTTGGCAAGATGAACTTCGAATACGAAGGGGGATCATCAACAGATCGAGGTTCTGAGATTATTACGGATCCATTCAATCCAAATAATAAGGTGCTTGCATTCTGGATACGCAACCCAAATGTGATGGGGCCGAAAGGTTTTGTCAACAAGGCGCGAGTTCAGACGAATATATACAATAATAAAGGTATAAAGCGGATCAAGATGACGGCTCGACTTTTCCTGCATCCGGATTTCAATCTGCTGAGTAGCTATCCATCAAAAATTGAATGGTTAACCCTTTCTGAGTGGTGGAATAATGCTTCTTGGTCCAAGGAAAATTATCCATTCCGAATGAGTTTAAATCTTTATAAGGACGCCGGTAATGCACCTTTGTACTTCCAGGTGCATGGGCAAGCATTGAACACAACGACGAATAAGTGGGATAGAACGGTCTGGAGTACCACTAATAAGCAATTTCCAGTTCCTATAGGAAAATGGGTAACGCTAGAATATGAGATTGTTGAAGGAGGAAAAGATAAGGGTAGGTTTGTATTATCCGTGACGCCTGATGGGGAGGAAAAACTTGTGGTTCTCGACGTTCATGATTTTACCCACCATCCTGATGACCCTAATCCTGATGGTTTCAATCACTTCAACCCATTGAAGTTGTACACTTCGGTCCCAATCGTCAATTTTTTGACTACACGTGGAGCTATGCTGCAATTATATTGGGACGATTTCAGTATAGTTGGTGCACCTAATTAGGGAAATGCATCAATCTCTTGAGCTTTACAGTTTATTATTGAACAGGTAAAAAAATGAAAATTGCTGTTGCTGGTACTGGTTATGTTGGTCTTTCGATTGCAGTACTTTTGGCGCAAAAAAATGAAGTCGTAGCACTAGATATTATTGAGGAAAAAGTAGAGATGCTTAACAATAAGCAATCTCCTATTGTGGATGCTGAAATTGAGCACTACTTAAAACAAGTTCCTCTTAATTTGCAGGCGACAACAAATAAGCGACAGGCTTATTTGGATGCTGAATATGTAATTATTGCAACGCCAACAGATTATGATCCAGAAACGAATTATTTTAACACTCAATCAGTTGAGGCTGTAATTCGAGATGTTATGGAGTTTGCTCCTAATGCAGTAATGGTAATTAAATCCACTATTCCAGTGGGGTATACTACGAGAATTAGCCAAGAACTTGATTGCAAAAACCTAATTTTCTCACCTGAATTTCTACGTGAAGGTAAAGCGCTTTATGATAATTTGTATCCTTCACGTATTGTTGTAGGCGAGGTCTCAGATCGTGCCCAGAAATTTGCTCAGTTACTACAAGAGGGAGCTATAAAGCAGGATATTCCAGTATTGCTGACTAATAGTGCTGAAGCTGAAGCTATCAAATTATTTGCTAATACTTATTTAGCAATGCGGGTTGCCTACTTTAATGAGTTGGATACTTATGCATTGACTCATGGATTAGATACGCGCCAGATTATAGAGGGTGTTGGTCTTGACCCTCGTATTGGTAATCACTATAACAATCCTTCGTTTGGGTATGGAGGTTATTGTTTGCCCAAGGATACTAAACAATTATTGGCAAATTATAGTAATGTGCCGCAATCCTTGATTAATGCAATTGTTCAATCAAATACGACACGTAAGGATTTTGTCGCTGATATTATTGTTCGAAAAAAACCTAAAATTGTAGGTATTCATCGACTTATTATGAAAAGTGGTTCTGATAATTTCCGCGCATCTAGTATTCAAGGAATTATGAAGCGAATTAAAGCAAAAGGGATTGAAGTCGTGGTTTATGAGCCCGTGTTGGACGCTGATAATTTCTTTAATTCTCGAGTTATCCGCGATATAGATGAATTTAAGCGCTCGGTAGATGTAATTGTCGCTAATCGTCTAACTCGGGAACTTGAAGACGTTAAGGACAAAGTATTTACTCGAGATTTATTTGGTAGCGATTAATAATCATTAGCTGAATTTTTCCTATTGCAAATGCCTCCCCATTTTTAGACTGGGGTTGCATTTGTTTAAAGGAACTCTGACTCACTCATTACCTGAGTCAAAGCGTCCTGCCATGATGGTAGTGATAGACCTTTAAACGTTGTTAAGAGTTTTGCTACGCTCATGCGGGAGTTCCTGGGGCGATGGGCTGGAGTCGGATACTCTTTTGTTGTAATGCTATTCACATTTTTCAATGTAGTGTTAAGGCTTGGCCATCCATTTTTTTCCTGTAGCTTGGTATATTGCCTGATAATCTCTTGCGCAAAACCATGCCAACTTGTTTCACCTGTATTGACTAAGTGATAAATGCCTATTGTGCTATCTTGCCATTGTTGCAAGACTGTAACCGTAGCATTTCCAATAGAATTACTTGAGGTCGGTGCTCCAAATTGATCTGCTACTATATTTAAGCTATTGCGTTCTGCAGCAAGTCTGAGAATAGTGCGTATGAAATTATTGCCATGAACACCATAGACCCAACTAGTTCTAAAAATGAGGTGTCGGCCGCCGACTGCTTGTATAGCTTTTTCTCCGGCCAGTTTGCTTGCTCCATATACACTTAAAGGCAAGGTTTCATCTGTTTCAGTGTAAGGGTCCGTTTTTGTTCCATCAAATACATAGTCTGTTGAGTAGTGTACGAGCAACGCGCCTAGTTTTTTAGCTTCCTCTGACAGGACGCCGGGAGCTATACCGTTGATCGCATAGGCAAGTTCTGGTTCTGATTCTGCCTTGTCTACTGCGGTATATGCTGCGGGGTTGACGATCAGGTTTGGTTTGATTGTTCGTACGATGTTGCGGATATGGTCTGGCTTTGACAAGTCCAGCTGATCGCGACCGAGCGCGATGGTTTCTCCCAGGCATTGCAGTTTGGGATAAAGGGCGTGGCCTACTTGGCCATTGATGCCAGTGAGCAGGATTTTATTGAAGGTCGCCATTATGCAAACAGCTCTGCTTGGTTAATGCTGAGGCCTTGTTGGTCCTTCATGGATAGCAAAGGCGCTGTGCCGATATCCGGCCAATGAATTTCAATTGCATGATCATTCCAGCTAATGCATCGTTCATGCGCAGGCGCATAGAAATCTGTGGTTTTATATAGAAATTCAGCGGTGTCGGATAAAACTAAAAATCCATGCGCAAAGCCTGGCGGTATCCACATTTGTTTCTTGTTCTCACCTGAGAGGTATTCTCCAACCCATTGTCCAAAAGTCGGGGATGAGCGGCGGATATCGACTGCAACATCAAAAACCTCGCCAGCAACAACACGAACAAGTTTGCCTTGCGCTTGTTCGATCTGGTAATGCAGGCCTCTCAATACACCTTTGATTGATTTTGAGTGGTTATCTTGTACAAAGTCGAAGTGCTGACCTACTGCTTGCTCAAATACCTTTCGGTTGAAGCTCTCGAAGAAAAAGCCGCGATCATCCCCGAATACTTTGGGTTCAATAACGAGGACATCAGGGATAGAGGTTGGGATGATTTTCATTAAAAGATTTTTTCTTTCAGCATTCTGATCAGGTATTGACCATAGCCATTCTTGAGGTAAGGCTGGGCGATTCTTTCAACATCTTCGGCACTGATATGGCCTTTACGGTAGGCAATTTCTTCTGGGCAGGCTACCTTGAGGCCTTGTCGTTTTTCTATGGTTTCGATGAAGAGGGAAGCTTCCAGAAGAGATTCATGCGTACCCGTGTCCAGCCAGGCATGACCACGGCCCATCAGCTCCACGTTGAGTGTGCCTTGGGCTAGATAGGTTTTGTTGACGTCGGTAATTTCAAGCTCGCCACGTGGAGATGGTTTGAGGCTGGCGGCAATGTCTACTACGCGATTATCATAGAAATACAGGCCGGTGACGGCATAGCGCGATTTGGGTTCCTTGGGCTTTTCTTCAAGGCTGATGGCCTGTCCGGCATCGTTGAATTCCACTACGCCATAGCGCTCAGGGTCGTGCACAGGGTAAGCAAATACGGTGGCACCATCCTGCCGTTTGTCTGCATGTGCAAGATCATGTCCAAGGTCGTGCCCGTAAAAGATATTATCTCCCAGCACAAGGGCGCTTGGACTGTTGCCTATAAAGTCTTTGCCAATAATGAAGGCTTGTGCCAGGCCGTCTGGTGATGGTTGAACTGCGTAGGTGATGTTGATGCCCCATTGGCTGCCATTGCCCAGGAGCTGTTCAAAGCGAGGTGTGTCCTGCGGTGTGGAAATCAATAGGATATCGCGTATCCCTGCCAGCATGAGCGTGGACAAGGGATAGTAGATCATGGGTTTGTCATACACTGGCAGCAGTTGCTTGGATACTGCTTGGGTTACCGGGTAGAGCCTTGTGCCGGAACCACCAGCGAGGATAATGCCTTTTCTCATGCTGCGCTTCCGCTATATTGCTTGCTGACCCAGTTGCGGTATTCACCGCTGGTAACATTATTAACCCAGGCTTGGTTTTGCAGATACCACTCCACGGTTTTTCTGATGCCGGTTTCAAAAGTTTCTGCCGGCTTCCAGTTCAGCTCACGTTCAAGCTTGGTTGCATCAATGGCATAGCGCCGATCATGGCCTGGTCGATCTTTGACGAAAGTAATTTGCTCCTTGTAACTCTTGCCATCCGCTTTGGGGCTGAGTTCATCAAGAATGCTGCAGAGAGTCTGCACCACATCGAGATTGGCTTTTTCATTCCATCCTCCCACATTATAGGTTTCACCCAACTTGCCTGCTTCCAACACGCGGCGAATGGCGCTGCAGTGATCCTTGACGAATAACCAGTCGCGGATTTGCTGACCATCACCATAGATGGGCAAGGGTTTGCCAGCCAAGGCATTGAGCAGGCAAAGGGGAATCAGTTTCTCAGGGAAATGGTAAGGACCGTAATTATTGGAGCAATTGGTCGTCAGCACCGGTAACCCATAAGTGTGGTAGTAGGCGCGTACCAAGTGATCTGAAGCTGCCTTTGATGCTGAATAAGGGCTGTTAGGCGCGTAAGATGTGGTTTCGGTAAATGCCGTGTCATTAGGCCCGAGAGTACCGTAAACCTCATCTGTGGAAACATGCAGAAAGCGGAACTGAGGTTTTTCTTTTTCTGCTGGATTGGCTTCTGCCAAGGCATTCCAGTAGGCGCGTACTTCTTCCAATAGATGAAAAGTGCCGACCACATTGGTTTGGATAAAGTCTTCAGGATCATGTATGGAGCGGTCAACATGGCTTTCGGCAGCGAAGTTGATAACTGCTCGGGGTTTGTGTTCCGTCAGCAACCTGGATACTAAAGTGCGGTCGCCAATGTCACCATGCACGAAAATGTGATTGGAATTGTCTTTAATCTCAGCCAGATTGTCTAGATTGCCAGCGTATGTCAATTTATCAAGTGAAACCACCTTTCCAAGACCAGCGTTTATCCAATCTAATACAAAATTGCTTCCAATGAAACCAGCGCTGCCTGTGACAAGAATAAGATTATTTAACATTGTTTTTCTTCAGAAGCATTAAATGCATGACGTTATGAAACTAAAAGCGGCTGCGAGACGTAATCGGCTTGAATTGCGCTAATATATACATAGATGCCATATACCTGAAGGTTGAATTCCATGAGAAACAATTTCTGTGTAGCTTTGGGATGCATTATTTTATCTACTTCATATGCTTATGGGGAGGTTTATAAGACGGTTAATCCTGATGGGACTATTACTTATTCAGATAAGCCTTTGATTGGTTCGGAAAACCTAAAATTATATCCGGGCACTAGTGGTGCTTCCAAGGCAAAAAAATCTACTGTGCAAGAGGTTAATGGAGTCAACGAATCTGATGCAATGAGTCAACAAACCGTCCCCAGTGTTAGTGCTGTGCCTAGATCCAGCAGTATCCAGCGATCCACAGGAAGCACAGGAAGCACAGGAAGCACAGGAAGCACAGGAAGCACAGGAAGCACAGGAAGCACAGGAAGCACAGGAAGCACAGGAAGCACAGGAAGCACAGGAAGCACAGGAAGCACAGGAAGCACAGGCAGCACAGGCAGCACAGGCAGCACAGGCAGCACAGGCAGCACAGGCAGCACAGGCAGCACAGGCAGCACAGGCAGCACAGGCAGCACAGGCAGCACAGGCAGCACAGGCAGCACAGGCAGCACAGGCAGCACAGGCAGCACAGGCAGCACAGGCAGCACAGGCAGCACAGGCAGCACAGGCAGCACAGGCAGCACAGGCAGCACAGGCAGCACAGGCAGCACAGGCAGCACACTTGAGTGTAGATAGTAGTATTGGAGATATGTTTTGATCTTAGTAACAGGCGGTACAGGCTACATAGGTTCCCACGCATGCGTGGAGTTGATTAATGCGGGTTATGAGGTGGTGGTGCTGGATAATTTCAGCAACAGCCAGGCGCATATTGTTGACCGCATCAAGCAAATCACGGGCAAGGCGCCTGAGCTGGTTGAAGGGGACGTGCGCGATGAAGCGTTGTTGCGTGACTTGTTTTCCAAGCACCCGTTCAAAGCGGTGATGCATTTTGCCGGGCTCAAGGCGGTGGGTGAGTCGGTTGCCCAGCCTTTACGCTATTACGATAACAACGTGGCGGGCAGCGTCACGTTGCTGCGCGTCATGCAGGCATACGGCGTCAAGCAGTTTGTCTTCAGTTCTTCCGCCACCGTTTATGGTGATCCCGCCAGCGTGCCTATTCGTGAGGGCTTCCCGTTGTCGGCGACCAACCCTTACGGAGCGAGCAAGCTGATGGTGGAGGATATCCTGCGCGATTTGGCAGCATCCGATCCGGAGTGGCGCATTGCCATCCTGCGTTACTTCAATCCTGTTGGGGCGCATGAAAGCGGCCTGATCGGTGAAAATCCGAATGGCATTCCCAACAACCTTATGCCTTACATTACCCAAGTGGCGCAAGGCCAGCGCGAGTATCTCTCCGTGTTTGGCAGCGACTACCCGACGGTGGATGGCACTGGCGTCCGCGACTATATCCATGTGGTGGACCTGGTGGTCGGTCATTTGCGTGCCCTGGAACGGCTGAACAAGGAAACGGGGGTGTTCACATGCAACCTCGGCACTGGTCAGGGATATAGCGTGCTGGAGATGATCAAGGCCTTTGAAGATGCTAGCGGCCGTACTGTTCCTTATCAATTGGTTGCGCGCCGTCCAGGCGACGTGGCGGCGAGTTATACCGATCCCGCATATGCCGAACAGGCATTGAATTGGAAAGCGACGCGCGGCATCGGGCAGATGTGCGTGGACAGTTGGCGCTGGCAGCAAAATCTCGCCCAGAAGAGCTAATGTTGTGCGGGAAAGCGCTGTTTTTGAGCTGGCGTGATGCTTGTGGTGCAGATTTTTTTCAGTCTACATCATCAAATTTTCTAACTTGTTGATTGTCATGGTAATTTTTTGATATAAATTTCTGGCCTGCTTATTGCTTCTCCTCTCTGGTCTTTACCTTGATGGGAGATGTAATGATGAAACGCTTTGTAATGAAGTGGTTGGTAGGTGCATTGATGCTGGTCATGATGACAGCAGCCAATGCAGCTACCAAGGTTGATGAGGTCGGCTATCTTTACGCTGACGGCGGCTTGCCTAGTGATGCTGTCTTTTCTCACAACCTTGATGCGGGTGTTTATGAGTTGTCCTTGCTGGATTACGGGTTTCCGGTTGCATTTGTAGACGGGAGCTTCGGCATCAGTATATTCAGCGGGGCCACGCTTATCAGCACATTCTATGGTTCCGGCACTTTCCTTCTGCCTGAGCTGACTGCCGGTTCTTATCTGTTCAGTGTGTTTGGCGATGCGAACAATGGCGTTGGAGTCGGCGCTTTCGGCTTTACCGTCTCATTGGTGCCGGAAGCTGACACTTGGGCGTTGCTTTGCGTAGGGATAGGCTTGCTGGTGGCTTACACCTCACGCCGCAGAACGCCTGCTATTTCTGATAAAGCATAAGGACCGGATCATGAAAAAATTATTGAATGCAGTCAAATATCTGCTGGTGGCATTGACCTTCTCTGGCAGCATGGCGGCGCAGGCCGCACCGGTGTTCGAGGTGGATGCCGCGACCACGATCCCGGGTATATACAAATACAATGTGGCATTGCTGGCCGGCGATTATTCACTGACGCTCGAGGACGTGGATAGCAGCTTTTCCTGGCTGGGCGTGACGATCGGGCAAGGCGCAACGCAATTCGGCACCTTGAACTTGCTGGGCAGCGTGGACGAGGGTGTATTGAACTTCTCCATTGCCAACACCGGCATTTATACCGCTTTGCTGTTTGCCCAGGGTAGCATCGGTCCTGTCAACCTGGCGATTACTGCCGTGCCTGAGCCGGAGGTGGCCGCCATGTTGATGGCCGGGTTGAGCCTGGTTGCCTTCAGCGCGCGACGCAGGCGCAAACTGTAATAGCGTCCGACATCCAGTCATTGTAAGATTCATGGGAGCTTCGGCTCCCATTTTTATTGGTTTGGATAGGGACAGGATAAGGCTGACGTGCGATATTTACTGATGTTCTGCTTGATGCTGCAAAGCCTGGGAACGCTGGCGGGTGAGGCAATTTCCCTGCGCACCCCTAATAGGGATGGCTACAATCTGCAGCCGGAGAATGTGGCGGTAGTGGTGAATACCGATCAGCCGGAAAGCGTGCAGGCCGGGGAATATTACCTCAAGGTACGCCGTATCCCGGCGGACAACCTCATCAAGGTCAGTATTCCCGGCAGCCCGAAGAAGCTTAGCGCGCAGTATTTCGGCCAGCTCAAACAGGAGATCGACGCCCAATTGCAGCCCAGGCACCAGGCCATCGTCATGATGTGGACTGCTCCTTATGCCGTGGAGTGCAACTCGATCACCTCCGCCATCACCATGGGTTTCGATCCCGCGCAGTGCGCCAATACCTGCGCGCCTGCCAAGCATCCCAGCCGTTATTTCAATTCGCGCTCGCTCAAGCCGTTCAATGACATGGGGTACCGCTTGTCCATGCTGTTGCCGGTGCAGTCGTTCGAGGATGCCAAGGCCTTGATCGACCGCGGTTTCGCCAGCGACTACAGCGCGCCGGCGGCCACCGCGTATTACCTGACGACATCGGACAAGAACCGCAGCAGCCGTGCCTTGTTTTTCCCGCCTTCGGGCAAGGTGGCGCAGCGCTACCTTGAGATCAAGAACCTCAAGGCTGACAGCATCCGCGACGTGCAGGATGTCATGATCTACCAGACAGGGCTGGTGAAAGTGCCTTTTCTCGAGACCCTGCAGTTTTTCCCTGGCGCGCTGGCTGACCACCTGACTTCTGCTGGCGGAGATTTGCTGGGCAATGGCCAGATGAGCAGCTTGCGCTGGTTGGAGGCGGGCGCGACGGCAAGCTACGGCACGGTGTCCGAGCCTTGCAATCATTGGCAGAAGTTTCCCAACCCGGCTGTGTTGCTCAAGCATTACCTGTTGGGCGCCTCGGCTATCGAGGCTTACTGGAAAAGCGTGGCCTGGCCGGTGCAGGGGGTGTTTATCGGCGAACCGTTGGCCTCGCCTTACAAGCGTTAGGGGCGGCTAACAAACCTCTCCTTGAGTCGTTGCTCTGTCTTGTCGTACTGCTGTACTGCCTGCTGCGGAGCGTCTAGCCAGGATCGCTTCGCTGAGGCTTGTTAGCCGTCCCAGTTCGTGTGCGTGTTGTGGTGCCAGTCGCCTCTATGCGATAATCGGCAGCTAAATTGATTGCGCAAGCAAAAGCCGTTTGACGGCTTTTGCTGTTTATTGGGTAGGGATATATGCCAGTTATTCGTTTGCCAGACGGTTCCGAACGCAAGTTCGACGAACCTGTGACTGTCGCGGAAGTCGCGATGAACATCGGTGCCGGTTTGGCGCGGGCCGCATTGGGCGGCAAGGTCAATGGCAAGGCCGTGGATACCTCGTATCAAATCACGGGCGACGCGGATCTGGCGATCATTACCGACCGCGACGCCGAGGGGCTGGAAATTATCCGCCATTCTACCGCGCACTTGCTGGCGCAAGCGGTCAAGCAATTGTTCCCTGAAGCCCAGGTGACTATCGGTCCAGTGATCGACAATGGCTTTTATTATGATTTCTCCTACAAGCGCCCGTTCACGCCCGAGGATTTGCAGGCGATCGAAGCTCGCATGCAGGAGCTTGCCAAGCGCGACATCCCTATCGTGCGCACCGTGATGGAGCGCGGCGAGGCGGTGGCCTATTTCAAGTCGATCGGCGAGCAATACAAGGCGGAAATCATCGGCTCTATCCCTGCCGACCAGGAAATTTCGCTCTATACCCAGGACGATTTCACCGACCTGTGCCGCGGCACCCATGTGCCTTCCACCGGCAAGCTCAAGGCGTTCAAGCTCATGAAGGTGGCGGGGGCTTACTGGCGCGGCGATTCCAACAACGAAATGCTGCAGCGCATCTACGGCACGGCCTGGGCCAAGAAAGACGACCTTGATGCCTATCTGCACATGCTGGAAGAGGCGGAGAAGCGCGACCATCGCAAGCTGGGGCGCCAGCTCGATTTCTTCCACATGCAGGACGAAGCGCCTGGCATGGTGTTCTGGCATCCGCGCGGCTGGGTGATCTGGCAGGAAGTCGAGCAATACATGCGCAACATGTTCCGCGACTTCGGCTACCAGGAAGTGCGCACCCCGACCATCATGGACCGGGTCATGTGGGAAAAGTCAGGGCACTGGCAGAATTACCACGACAATATGTTCACCACCGCCTCGGAAAACCGTGATTATGCGGTCAAGCCGATGAACTGTCCCGGCCACATCCAGATATTCAATAGCACGCTGCACAGCTATCGCGACCTGCCGTTGCGCCTGGCCGAGTTCGGTTCCTGCCACCGCAACGAGCCGTCGGGCGCTTTGCACGGCCTGATGCGCGTGCGCGGCTTTACCCAGGATGACGCGCATATCTTCTGTACTGAAGACCAGGTCAAGGACGAGGTGGCAGATTTCATCGTCATGCTCTACAAGGCCTACAAGGATTTCGGATTCAACGAGGTGCTGGTCAAGCTGTCTACGCGGCCTGCAAAGCGTGTGGGCACCGACGAAGCCTGGGACAAGGCGGAAGAGGCGCTGGCCGTGGCTCTCAAGCAGAACAACCTTGAATTCGAGTTGCAGCCTGGCGAGGGCGCGTTCTACGGTCCCAAGATCGAGTTCACCCTGAAGGATAGCCTGGGCCGCTTGTGGCAATGTGGCACCATCCAGCTCGACTTCAACCTGCCGGAACGCCTGGGAGCGGAATACGTCGATGAGGACAACTCCCGCAAGCATCCGGTCATGTTGCATCGCGCGATCGTCGGCTCCATGGAGCGCTTTCTCGGCATCCTGATCGAAAATCATGCGGGCGCGATGCCGGCCTGGCTGGCGCCGGTGCAGGCCATGGTGCTCAATATCAGCGACGGGCAGGCTGCATATGTCGCTTCCGTGGTCGAGGAATTGCGGAAAAATGGCTTCCGCATCGATTCGGACTTGAGAAATGAGAAAATAACCTATAAAATCCGCGAGCATAGCTTGCAGAAGCTGCCTTACCTCCTGATTGCAGGTGAGCGCGAAATGCAGACTGGTCAAGTGGCCGTGCGTACCCGCAAGGGCGAAGACTTGGGTTCAATGCCGGTAAGCGCTTTCATTGAGCGCTTGAAAAACGACATTGCCGACAAGGTCTAGGATGCCTGCGCGAGTAGCGCGGTCTATTATTTTGGCCTTCGATATTAAATAACGGGAGATTTTGCGATAGCTCAGGAAAAGGAATTACGGATCAATGGCGATATTACTGCGCCACAGGTTCGTCTGGTTGGGGTGGATAACGAGCCGTTAGGCATCGTCAGTCTGAATGAAGCATTTGCAAAGGCCGAAGAGGTGGATACCGACCTGGTCGAGATTGCGCCGCAGGCGAGCCCGCCTGTATGCCGCTTGATGGATTACGGCAAATTCAAATATGCCGAGAGCAAGCGTCAGCATGAAGCGCGCCTCAAGCAAAAGCAGGTGCAGGTGAAGGAAGTCAAGTTCCGTCCCGGTACCGATGAGGGCGACTACCAAGTCAAACTGCGTAACCTGATTCGTTTCCTGCAGGAAGGTGACAAGGCGAAGGTGACCTTGCGCTTCCGTGGCCGTGAAATCACTCACCAAGAGATTGGCCTCGCGTTGCTGAAGCGGGTTGAGGCGGATTTGACAGAACATGCGGTGGTGGAGCAGTTTCCCAAGATGGAAGGCCGCCAGATGGTGATGGTGTTATCACCGCAAAAGAAAGCAAAGCCTTGAGGCCCTCGGGCGGCAAGGCTTGTGAGTAGTAAGCAGTAAGGAAGCGGCGACGCGGCCAAAGGCATGCCCGATCGCTCTTTTTTCAATATCCCTTTTAGGAGAACAAAATGCCAAAGATGAAGACCAAGAGCAGCGCCAAGAAGCGCTTCAAGTTCTTGGGAAATGGCAAGGTGAAGCGTACCCACTCCCACCTGCGTCATATCCTGACCAAGAAGACCACCAAGCAGAAGCGTAACCTGCGCGGCACGGCCATTATTTCCTCAACCGACGTCAAGCGCGTACGCGCCATGATGCCAACTCAATAAGGAGATAAGAGATGCCTAGAGTAAAGCGTGGTGTCATTGCCCGTGCGCGTCACAAGAAGGTTCTGAACGCTGCCAAGGGTTATCGCGGTCGTCGCAAGAACGTCTACCGCATCGCCAAGCAGGCGGTGATGAAGGCTGGTCAATATGCTTACCGTGACCGCCGTCAGAGAAAGCGTCAATTCCGCGCACTGTGGATCGCACGTATCAATGCCGGCGCCCGTGAGTATGGCTTGACCTACAGCCGTTTCATCAACGGCCTGAAGAAGTCCGCGGTTGAAGTCGACCGCAAGGTGCTGGCCGATCTGGCAGTGTTCGACAAGCAGGCGTTTGCCAAGTTTGCCGAACTTGCTAAATCCGGTCTCGCCGCTGCCTAAGCAACAGCAATAAGAAAAGGAGGCCTCGTGCCTCCTTTTTTTTCCGGGTTTTTCCACAAGCGGCCATGTCCGTCGATGACATATGGCATTAAACATAGTGGTCGTTTATGAAAGCATCCGTGAGGACAACACCATAATATGCAAAATCTAGATCACATCATCAGCGAGGCGCAGCAGGATTTCGCAGCCTGTGCCAGCATCGTCGACCTGGAGCAGGCCAAGGCGCGCTATCTCGGCAAGAGTGGCAGCCTGACAGAGGCCTTGAAGGGCCTTGGCAAGCTGTCCGCGGAAGAGCGTCCCGCAGCAGGCGCGGCCATCAATGTCGTCAAGCAGCAAGTCGAATCCGCGCTCAAGCAACGCCGCGATGCGATCCTGCAGGCGGAGCAGGACCGCCAGCTGGCCAGCGAGACGATCGACGTTACGCTCCCCGGTAGGAGTGCCGGTACAGGAGGGCTGCATCCGGTATCGTTGACCTTGAGGCGCGTGGAAGAACTGTTCCGCTCCATCGGCTTCGAAGTGGCGGAAGGCCCTGAAATCGAATCCGATTTCTACAATTTCACCGCGCTCAACATCCCGGAAGACCACCCTGCGCGTGCGATGCATGACACGTTCTATGTCGACGACAAGCATGTGTTGCGCACCCATACCTCGCCTGTGCAGGTGCACTATATGCAGGACAAGGCGCCGCCGCTCAAGATCATTGCGCCGGGCCGCGTATATCGCGTCGATTCCGATGCCACGCATTCTCCTATGTTCCACCAAGTGGAAGGTTTGTGGGTGGACGAGCACATCAGCTTCGCTAACCTGAAGGGCGTGGTGCAGGACTTCCTGCAGCGCTTCTTCGAGCGTGACGACTTGCAGGTACGTTTCCGCCCGTCCTTCTTCCCATTCACCGAGCCTTCTGCGGAAATGGATATGAGCTGGAACGGCGGCTGGCTGGAGATCGGCGGCTGCGGCATGGTGCATCCCGAAGTGTTCCGCCATGTCGGCATCGACAGCGAAAAATACCGCGGCTTTGCCTTCGGCCTCGGCGTGGAGCGCCTGACCATGCTGCGGTACGGCGTCAACGACCTGCGCCTGTTCTTTGAAAACGATTTGCGCTTCCTCAAGCAATTCGCCTAGCCCTTACTTCTGGACAGATCAACACTATGCAATTTTCCGAACACTGGCTGCGCCAATATGTAAATCCTGCCCTGGAGAGCCAGGGCCTGAGTCACGCCCTGACCATGGCGGGGTTGGAGGTGGAGGAGCTGGAGCCGGTCGCTCCCGGGTTCACCAAGGTGGTGGTGGCTGAAATCATCAGCGCCGAGAAGCACCCGGATGCAGACCGCCTGCAGGTGTGCAAGGTCAATGTCGGTAGCGGCGAACCACTGCAAATCGTCTGCGGCGCGCCTAATGCCCGCGCCGGGCTCAAGGCGCCTTGCGCGCTGGTGGGCGCAGAGCTGCCCGGCTTCAAGATCAAGCAGGCCAAGGTGCGCGGCGTAGAATCCTTCGGCATGATGTGTTCCGCCAAGGAGCTGGGTTTGGCCGAGGAAAGCGACGGCATATTGGAACTGGCTGCCGATGCACAGGTCGGCCAGGATATCCGCGCGCTGTTCGACCTGGATGACAAGCTGTTCACGCTCAAGCTCACGCCCAACCGTGCCGATTGCCTCAGCATTGCCGGCATCGCACGCGACGTGACGGCGTTGACAGGCGCGCCATTGGCCTTGCCCGAAATCACTCCTGTCCCGGTCGCCCATGCGCAGCAGCTGGCTGTCAGTGTGGCCGAGCCGGAGGCTTGTCCGCGCTATGCGGGCCGCCTGATCCAGGGTGTCGACGCCACCGCCGCAACGCCGGATTGGATGGTGCGTAAACTCGAGCGCAGCGGTATCCGCAGCATCAGTGCGATTGTCGATATCACCAACTATGTGCTGCTGGAGCAGGGCCAGCCCCTGCATGCCTTTGATGCGAGCAAGCTCCAGGGCGGCATTCAAGTACGCTATGCGTACAATGGCGAGGAATTGCTGTTGCTCAACGGCCAGCAGGTCGCCCTGGGCGACGACATGTTGGTGATTGCGGACGACAAGGCTCCCCTGGCCCTGGCCGGCATCATGGGCGGCGAAACCAGCGCGGTCGGTGACGCCACCCGCGATATTTTCCTCGAAAGCGCTTTCTTCGCGCCCGCCGTGATCGTGGGCAAGGCGCGGCGTTTGAATTTTTCTACCGATTCTTCTTACCGTTTCGAGCGTGGCGTCGATTTCGGCAATACCCTGCAAGCCCTGGAACGCGCGAGCCAATTGGTATTGGAAATCTGCGGCGGGCAGGCGGGGCCAATCACCGAGGCGTTGCATCAATTGCCTGAGCGCAAGCCGGTGCGCCTGCGCCTGGCGCGCCTGAATTCCGTATTGGGAATCGTCCTGGATGCGGCGGCGGTCGGCACGTTGCTCGAGCGTTTGAGTTTCAAGTTTGCCGCGGTGGAGGGCGGTTTTGAAGTGACTCCTCCCAGCTACCGTTTCGATATCGAAATCGAGGAAGACCTGGTCGAAGAGGTCGCCCGCTTGCACGGCTACGACAATATCCCGGCATTGGCGCCGCATGACGAGCAGCGTATGCTGCCTTTGCCGGAAGCCAGGCTGAACCGGAACCGGCTGCGCGATACGCTTGCGGCCAGCGGCTATCAGGAAATCGTCAGCTACAGCTTCGTCGATGAAAGCTGGGAACGCGATTTCCTTGGCAATGCCAGCCCGATCGCCCTGAAAAACCCGATCGCAAGCAATCTGAGCGTGATGCGTACAGGCTTATGGGCAGGCTTGATGGAGACCTTGATCTATAATCTCAACCGCAAGCAGGAGCGTGTGCGCCTGTTTGAAATCGGCTCGGCTTATTTCGCCGAGGAGGCCGCCTACCGCGAGGTCGGGCGGATATCCGGCTTGGCCTATGGCAGTGCGGAACCGGAGCAGTGGGCCGCGGCTGCTCGCGAGGTCGATTTCTTCGACGTGAAGGCCGAAGTGGACCGCTTGGCAGGAGGGCGCGTGCAGTATGTTGCTGCGCAGCATCCGGCATTGCACCCGGGCCAAACGGCCCAGATCCTGCTGGATGGCTTGCCAATCGGCTGGATAGGAAAGTTGCATCCCAAGTGGCAGCAGCATTACCAGCTGCCGCGCAGTGCGATCTTGTTTGAGCTGGATGTGGAGCCATTGTTGCAGTCCAGCGTGGCATCCTATGTGCAGGTCGGCAAGTTTCCTCCAGTGCGCCGCGACATTGCCGTGGTGGTCGATGAGGCGGTCCCAATCCAGTCATTGCTGGATACCATGCGATCCAGTAAAAATGCGTTGATTAGTGACATTGCGCTGTTTGATGTTTATCAGGGGAAAGGCATCGCTGAAGGGAAGAAAAGCCTTGCATTTCTTGTGCTTATGCAAGATACTCAAAAGACTTTGACCGATGCAGAAGCCGATGCAGTGATAGCCGGGTTGCTGGATTTGTTGGCTCAGCGACACGGTGCAGCATTAAGAAATTAGAAAAAGTAGTAGGGAAGGGTTTTGCATGACATTAACAAAAGCTGATTTGGCTGATTTACTGTTTGAACAAGTGGGGTTGAACAAGCGCGAAGCCAAAGACATGGTGGAAGCATTCTTCGAAGAAATCCGTACTGCCCTGGAAGCTGGCGACAGCGTCAAGCTCTCGGGTTTCGGCAATTTCGAGTTACGCCAGAAGTCCGAGCGTCCAGGCCGCAATCCCAAGACAGGCGAAGAAATCCCGATTACCGCTCGCCGCGTCGTGACTTTCCATGCCAGCCAGAAGCTCAAGAGCAAGGTAGAGGAGGCATATGCCGGAGCAAGCGCCTAAGGTCCAGCTCCCGCCGATTCCCGCTAAACGCTATTTCACCATTGGCGAAGTCAGCGAGCTGTGCGGGGTCAAGCCTCATGTATTGCGGTACTGGGAGCAGGAGTTTACCCAGCTCAAGCCAGTGAAGCGCCGTGGCAACCGCAGGTATTACCAGCATCATGAAGTTCTGCTCATCAGGCGCATACGAGAGTTGCTTTACGAGCAGGGCTTCACCATCAGCGGGGCACGCAACCGCCTGGATGAAAGCGGCGGCAACGCATTGAGCCGCGACGTGGAATTCAGCGCAGGGCTGGCCGTGAACGCGCAGCTCCCGGCAGCTTCCGTGGACGTAGCAGCGCCCGGCGTCGATCTGGCAGCGTTGCGTTCGGAACTGCGTGAAGTATTGAGCTTACTCAGCCAGCATTAACAAATCCCCGTTTTCCCCTGTGCTAAATCCAGTATTTTCGATATAATCTCTTTCTCGCTCCCGGCCTTGCCGGAAGCGTAGGTTCGGGGCGTAGCGCAGCCTGGTAGCGTACTTGCATGGGGTGCAAGGGGTCGTGTGTTCGAATCACACCGTCCCGACCAAAAATCTATTAGCCAGTTATTCTGAATTGAGTAACTGGCTTTTCGCTTTTATAGGCAACAATCTTCTCTATCATCGCAGTAATTCAGCTCACTCCCATTCAATATTGCTAGCCAGATATGAATCTGAAATCATAATCCATCACAATGGTTTTAGTATTTTTCCTCTGAAAATCCAGGCTGAATGTAAGACAAAAATTAGACTAGGTAGTATATTAACGAAAACGTAGGCATGGGATGCATCATCCCGATATCAAATCGTGGCAGTTCTGCACAATCGTCAATAACTCTTGGAGGAGTGTAGTAATGAGTCTTGATAGTTTGAAGGGTCTAGGTATTAAGGTTCCGTACAAAAATAAATACGACAATTATATTGGCGGAAAATGGGTTGCGCCGGTAGATGGCGAATATTTCGACAATATCAGCCCGGTGACCGGCAAGGTATTCTGCCAAGTGCCGCGTTCGAATGAAAAGGATATCAACCTGGCGCTGGATGCCGCCCATGCTGCCAAGGATGCCTGGGGCAAGGCCTCGGGCACCGAGCGTGCCAACATCCTGCTCAAGATCGCCGATGCGATGGAAGCCAATCTGGAAACCATCGCGATTGCAGAAACCATAGACAACGGCAAGCCCATCCGCGAGACCATGGCCGCCGATATTCCGCTGGCGATCGACCATTTCCGTTATTTTGCAGGCTGTATTCGTGCTCAGGAAGGTGGGATCAGCGAGATTGATCATACAACAGTGGCTTACCATTTCCATGAGCCGTTGGGCGTTGTCGGACAGATCATTCCATGGAACTTCCCGATCCTGATGGCAGCTTGGAAGCTGGCGCCCGCATTGGCGGCAGGCAATTGCATTGTCATGAAGCCTGCGGAGCAGACGCCAGCGTCGATTCTGGTGGTACTGGAAATCATCGGCCACCTGTTGCCGCCTGGCGTGCTCAATGTGGTGAATGGGCATGGCGTCGAAGCCGGCAAGGCATTGGCGACCAGCCCGCGCATTGCCAAGATTGCATTTACCGGATCCACTTCCGTTGGCCGCCTGATTATGCAGTATGCCAGCCAGAACCTGATTCCCGTGACGCTGGAGCTGGGCGGCAAGTCGCCCAATATCTTCTTTGAAGATGTCATAGACAAGGATGATGCTTATTTCGACAAGGCCCTGGAAGGGTTTGCGCTGTTTGCCCTGAACCAAGGGGAAGTCTGCACCTGCCCGAGCCGTGCCTTGATCCAGGAGTCTATCTACGAACGCTTCATCGAGCGAGCCATCAAACGTGTGAAGGCGATCAAGCAGGGCAGTCCGCTGGACAAGTCGACCATGATCGGTGCGCAGGCCTCCAGCGAGCAGGTCGAGATCATCATGTCATACATCAAGCTCGGCCAGGAAGAAGGCGCGGAGCTGCTCACAGGCGGCAAGGCGACCAAGCTGAGTGGTGACCTGAGCGATGGCTATTACATTGAACCTACGGTGTTCAAGGGCCATAACAAGATGCGTATCTTCCAGGAGGAAATCTTCGGGCCGGTCTTGTCCGTGACGACGTTCAAGGACGAGAAGGAAGCGCTGGAAATCGCCAACGACACCATGTACGGCCTGGGCGCAGGCCTCTGGACCCGCGATGGCAGCCGCGCCTACCGTGTCGGCCGCGGTATCCAGGCAGGCCGCGTCTGGACCAATTGCTACCATCTCTACCCGGCGCACGCCGCATTCGGCGGCTACAAGCAGTCCGGTATCGGGCGTGAGAACCATCGCATGATGCTGGACCACTACCAGCAAACCAAGAACCTGCTGGTGAGCTACAGCCCTGATGCGCTAGGTTTCTTCTAAACTTTAATGTCGAATGGTTAGGGCCTGTTAACGCAATCTCCTTCAATTGCATTAACAGGCCCTCGTCCAACGCCCAGGTTTGCGAGTTCAAGCCTGGGCATTATTATTTGTGGCAAAGCAACTGCCAAGAAAAGCAAATGCCAAGTTATGAGGAGGACTTATGAGTGCCAGCCGTATTACTGCCACGCCATCGGCCGCAGCTTTGATTGATGAGCTGCGCGCCAGGCATGGCAATCTCATGTTTCACCAGTCAGGCGGATGCTGTGAGGGCAGCGCTCCCATGTGCCTGCAGGAGGGCGAATTCCTGCTCGGCACCTCGGATGTCAAAGTGGGAGAGGTGCATGGCGTGCCGTTCTACATGAACAAGACCCAGTTCGAATATTGGCAGCATACCCATTTGACCCTTGATGCCATTCCTGGACATGGCGGCATGTTCTCGCTGGAGCAGGCAACCGGCAAGCATTTCCTCATCCGTTCGCGCTTGTTCACTGACGAGGAGTTGGCGGACCTGGAGCCTGTGGAGCAGTGCGGAAGCCTTTGAACAGGCTCTTTGGGCCGTTTTCCAGTCTGTTCATGACTTATCAGAAACATTAAACAGGCGCTGATCACTACCTGCCGTCATCCCGGCCTCCGAGCCGGGATCTCGTAAGTATGTTGGAATGCCACAAGATGCCGGATCAAGCCCGGCATGATAGGTGGAGGGGACTGGCTCCGGCATCCTGTTATTAATCAGAAGTCGATTTGCGCCGACACGCGGAATACGCGCGGCGCGCCCGGGATCAGGTAGCCGCCGAAAGCGCTGGATGCATCGCCCCAATAGAACTTGTTGAACACGTTGTCCACGCCGGCGCGGAAGGTGGTTGCGGTATTGCCGAGCTTGGCCGTGTAGCGTGCGCCCAGGTTCAGTACGTGGTAGCCCTCCACTTTCCTGTTCAATGCCGCGATCTCGTTGTTCGGCGCGAAATTTTTGCTGGATGAATAGAGCCATGTCGCGTTCAGTTTAAGGGCTGGCAGGCCTGGCCATGCATACTCGGAATAAACCGCGGATTTGAACCTCGGCACGTTGCCGACCTGCTTGCCTTCGATGCGCGCATCGTCCGTGCCTTCGGCCTTAGCCTGCAGCGCGGTGAAGCTGGCGCCCAGCATCCAGTCGCGCGTGACGCGGCCTTGTGCGGCGAATTCCAGGCCGCGGTTGACTTGCGTGCCATTGATGACATAGGTCGGCGTGGCGTCGACGTATTCGTGGTTGCGCTTGATCTGGAATACGGCGGCAGACAGGCTGACATCGCGCGTCACGTCCGCTTTCACGCCGAGTTCGAGCTGCCTGGACCTGCTGGGGTCCATGATGATTTCGGCGTTCGTGGTGCCGGTCGGCGCTGTGCCGCCCGGTTCCAGGCCTTGCGAATACGAGCCGTAAACCGCCAGTGACGGCTGCAGGTTGTAGAGCAGGGCGACGCTAGGCAAGAGAAAATCATCGTCCGTGCGCCGCGTCGTCTCGCCCGAGGCATTGAACTGGTCGCGCTTGAGTTGCACGTAGCGCACGCCGGCATGCAGCCTGAGCTGGTCAGTAAGCGCCATGACATCCTGCACGAATACTGCACGCTCCTCATCCTTGCGGCGCAAATGCACCGGATTGACGTCGGCGAGCGCGAAATTATCGTAGTAGACCGGATTATAGATATTGCTCTCGCCGACATAGTTGAATACGTAGTCGGCAAAGTGATCGCGACGGTTCAGCGTGGATACGCCTGTGGTCAGCTCGTGGCGCACGCCGCCTGTCGTGAAGCTCCCCTGCAGCAGGGCCTGGGTGGTCGTGATCGAGCGCTTGTCGTTCTTGCGGCGCAAGTCGTACATCGAATAGCCGCCATCACTGCAATAGCCGGGAAGCAGGCTTTGCTGACAGCCTGAAGGCAAGGTCACCGCATCATCACGATGCAAAGTCGATTGGTTGGCTTGCAGGATGGTGCGCCAATCGTCATTCAACGCATAGTCGAATTTCATGCCGAGGTTGTAACTGTCATCGACGACGGGACGGCTCCAGGATTGGTCATTGAGCATCTGCTTGGCGCGGATGCCGGTCGGAATGCGCTGCTCCGGACCGAGCAACTGGAACCCCGGTACGGTCAGTTGCGACTTGTGCTGGTAGTCGAGGTCGAGCTGCAACAGCGCGCGTTCGCTCAGGCGGAAGTCAAACGCGCCCGAAATGAAGTTGCGGTTGCCTGTCGAGCCGTCGACATACGACTTGATGTCTTCTGCCGCGGCATTGATGCGGTAACCGAAGACGCCGTCCTCGGAGCGACCGCCCAGATCTACCGCGCCGTACACTGTGCCGCGTTCACGCAGCTCGAACGTCGCCGAACGCAGCGGGGCGTCGGTAGGGCGCTTGGTCACGTAGTTGAGCATGCCGCCCGACGCGGCAATCCCCGCCTGCAGGCCGGCGAGGCCTTTCAGTATCTCGATGCGCTCCTTGTTTTCCATCGGCACCCTGGCCTGCGCGAGAATCACCATGCCGTCCTTGCGGTAGTTGGCGCCCTGGTCGAGCACGAAGCCTCGGATCGCGAACCAGTCCGCCAGTCCGACCGCATTGTAGGAGTTCTGCACGCTGGCATCCCATTTCACCGCGTCGGTCGCGGAACGGACGCTGCGGTCCTGCATCTGCTCCTGCGTGATGACGTTGACCGAGGCTGGTGTTTCCAGCAGCGATGCTTCGGGAAAGCTGCCGATGCTGGCGCGGCGTGCCATGCCAGCATTCGTGGTGGAGCTGACAACGACCTCTGGCAATTGGGCATCGTCGGTATCGGCGGCCTGGGCCAGCGCAGCAGGCGCAAAGGCGCAGGCGATAGCCAGCACGCTGAATTTTTGACGGAAAGTAAAAGCAGGCATTGTGTGTTCACTCGCGTTAGGGACAATCACGCGCAGGAACGGACAAAAGGCCTACCTCGGGGGAAATGAATCGACCTTGAGTGGCTTTGCGCTTTCCTACGCTGGCATTATCCAGGTCAGGTTCAAGGGTATGTCTCACCCAAAGATCGGCTCTTCAGGACCCCTAGCGTGGGTCGTATACTAACAAAGAATGCGCGGAAAATGCCAATTTCCTTGCGAACAGGGCTGGATGCTGCGCATGTCAGCCAATTAACGCGTGCTCAACCGGGTCGTACGGAAAAGTGTGCAACGCCATTCAATGGAGAGAGGCGGGGGAAGGAGCTTCCGGCCACAGCAAGTGCAGGTGCGGCAACACATTATGTTCGCCAATCTGGCTGGTGAGCCCGGCGCGGCGCAGCTTTTCCAGGATGTTGGGCCTGGCCTCGGCGATCACCAGCTTGATCTGGTGCTGTCTGCAAGTGTCCAGCAGGTTCCACAATGCCTGCATGCCGGTGGCGTCCATGATAGGCACGCGCGCCATTCGCAGCACAATGGTGTCGGTATCCTCGCGCAGGGTTTGCAGTCGGTGTTGCAAGTGCTCGGCAGCGCCGAAGAAGAACGGCCCTTCCAGGCGATAGACCAGCGTGCTGGATGGCAGGCGCCATTCGCGCTGGCCGTATTCCTGCTGCAAGTCGTCATCGCTCAGCTGCGTCACGTTCACCGTGTCCGCCATGCGTTTCATGAACAATAATGCGGCAAGCACGACGCCGATATTGACGGCAATCACCAGGTCGCTGAACACGGTGAGCAGGAAGGTGATCAGCAGCACCGCCACGTCCGCGCGCGGTGCTGTCCTCGCCATGTGCAGGAAGCGATGCGCCTCACTCATGTTGTAGGCCACCACGAACAGGATGGCTGCGAGCGCTGCCAGCGGGATATTCACGGCCAATGGCGCCAGCAATACCACGATCAACACCAGGGTGGCTGCATGCACGATGCCGGATAACGGGCTGTTGGCCCCGTTGCGGATATTGGTCGCGGTGCGCGCCAATGCGCCGGTGGCGGCGAACCCGCCGAACAACGGCGAGGCGATGTTGGCAATACCTTGCCCGATCAGTTCCTGGTTGGACTGGTGGCGCGTGCCCGCCATATTGTCGGCGACGACGGCCGAGAGCAACGATTCGATGGCGCCCAGCAGCGCAATGGTGAAGGCCGGGCCGATCAGCTCTATCATGACGGCGGGGCTGATGCCCTCGGGCAGCGCAAAATGCGGCAATGCCTGCGGGATGCCGCCGAACGCGCTGCCTATGGTGGCGACCTGTTCAGGTTGAAAGACAGACTGCACATAGTGGCTGCCACGATCGCGACCAGGGGGCCGGGGATTTTTTTCAGGTAGCGGTTGGACAGGAGCAGCACTGCCAGCGTGAACGCGCCAAGCAATGCGGTTCGCCATTGCAGCTGCGGCAGGGCTTCCAACAGGTGCCAGAGTTTCTCGTGGAAATGGTGCGAGGCCTGGGGCGTGAGGCCGAAAAAATCCTGCCATTGCCCGACGAAGATGATGACGGCGATCCCGCTGGTAAAGCCGATGATCACCGGTTCCGGGATATAGCGGATCACGCTGCCCATGCGCGTCAGCCCCATGACGAGCAGCATGATGCCGGCCATCAGGGTGGCGATCTGCAAGCCTGCGATGCCGTATTTCGCCGTAATGCCGGCAAGGATGACGATGAACGCCCCGGTCGGGCCGGTAATCTGCAGGCGGCTGCCGCCGAACAGGGAGGCGAGCGTGCCCGCGACAATCGCGGTGTACAAGCCTTGCTCGGGCTTGGCGCCTGATGCGATCGCGAACGCCATGGCGAGCGGGAGGGCGACGACCCCGACGATCAGCCCGGACATGATGTTGCGGGACCAATACCGGCGCGAGAGCAGGCCAGCACGCTTGGCTTCAAGAATGGCGATCATGGTGTAAAGGCGTGGCAAGGGATGTAATGAACAGGCATATCATAGCCCTTTCTCCGCAAGATGATACGAGACTTGAACAAGCGCTTAAAGCGATTCGACAAAATCCAGCAGCAATTGCCGGTCTTGTGGCGACATCTTTTGCACCATGGTGCGGGATTCCTGCGCTTCGCCGCCATGCCAGAGGATGGCTTCCAGGATAGTCCTGGCGCGGCCATCGTGCAGAAAGCCCGCATTCGGTTCCACCTGTTTTGCGAGGCCGATACCCCAGAGTGGCGGGGTGCGCCATTCACTACCGCTGGCGGCAAAGTCCGGACGGTGGTCCGCCAGTTCCGGCCCCATGTCGTGCAACAGCAAATCGGTATAAGGGGCGATGGCCTGGTTGCCCAGGGCGGCCAGCCTGGGAAATTCGCCGGTCCTGATTTCAGGCAGGTGGCAGGCCGCGCATTGCGCCTGGCGGAACAGTGCAGCGCCCCGTTGCACCCTCGGGTCGTCCTGACGGCGCGGCGAGGGCACGGCGAGCGCCAATTGGTAGAATTCCATTTGCGCGAGCTGGGTGGCTGGGATTTCCGGCCTGCCCGAGACCGGAGCTTGCCGGCACCCGGTTTGACACTCGGCGCAGTTGCCATGCGGAAACAAGTGGGAGCTCAAGCCCATATCTCCCGCCAGTGCGCTCGCAGTCTGCTCCCGCACCGTCGCGACATTGGCCTTCCAGCCGAAACGCCCGATGACCTGCTGTTGCTTCTCCACGCTCCAGACGCGGTTCACACGCCCTTTGATCTTGCCTGGTTTTGGCATTGCCTGCAGCGCAAGCAAGGTGTCGTCCGCAATCGCCTCCAGCAGGCCCATGCCATGGATGGCAGGCGCAATGCGGGCTGAGGTTTGAATATTGGCGGGGAGAGGGCCGTAGGCGAGTCCGCTGAATTCTAGTACAGGCTTGCGCAGCCGAACGGCTTCACCGCCATTCAGCGTTACCTCGGTTTCTTCATAATGCAGATGGGCACGCCCTTCGGCCTCGACGCGGGGAGCGCCGAATTCCTGCAATTGGTCGCCGTAGGCTGGATGGGGAACGGGCGCGCCCGTATGCGTTTTGCCAGGCAGGCTCAGGCGTACCAGCATGGCACGCATGGATTCTTCTGGCGCGTTTGGTGCGAAGCCCCGGCCGTTCTTGGCATGACAGGCGATGCAGGCGTTGCGGTTGTATAGCGGCCCCAATCCGGCAATATCGTTGTCCATCGCGGGCGAAATGATCCAACTCTGCCTGACCAGGCTGCGGCCTTGCAGGAATTGCTGCCTTTCTTCGGTGGAAAGCGGGCTGACGGCTTGCGTATAGGCTTCACGGTTGGCGACGTTGGTCATGACCTGAGCCGGCTCATTGCCGCTGGCCTGGATAGCGAACAGGGTAACTAGGACTACCGTGAGGGACAGGATGCCGTGCATTGAGCCTTAATGCGGTGATGCAATCTTTGCGGCTTCTTCATAACGGTCATGCATGATGCGCTGCCAGCGCGTGACTTCGGCCGGATTCAATGTGCGTATCGCTTCCGCGCCTGCTTCGTCGATCGGCAGGGAATGCAGCAATTGTGTTGCCTTCACCACCTCCGAGGCGTCAGGGCCGGATTGGTTGCTGGCATCCTGGATGGCGCTGACCGCTTTTTGCAGGGAGGCCAGGTTCAACGTAATGATGGCGTCGAACAAGGCATTGGTGATGTCCTGGCGCGCAAGCCCGCGCCGGGTGTCATATACGAACGAAGGGTTGTTCTCGAAAGGGTTGAAGTAAGCCGCAGGCTTGTTTGCATAAACAGACGGCCTGACCGGCAGTTTGCGGATATCGGGGTGGAACAACAGCCGTTGGCCTTGTTCAGAAAGCACGAATTTGCTGAATGCCCTGGCTCCTTCGAGATTGCCGGCATTTTTCATAATGGCAAGATGGGCGGGCGAATAGCCGGTCGGTTCCGGGTAAACGAACTGCAAAGGGGCGCCGTTGGCGATAGCCGAGGCGGTGAAGAAATCAATGGTGAGCCCGGCTAACAAGCGGCCGCTGGCAACATCGTCGCTGACAAAGGTAGCTCCCGAAGTCACCAGTTCGGCATTGGCGGCGATGGCCTGCAACAGGTTCCATCCATCCTGCCAGCCATAGCCCTGGAGCAGGATGTCGATGAGGGGAGGCGCATAGCCTACTTTTGACGGTACGGGTAATGCAATCTTGCCTTTGAGTGCAGGATGGCTGAGGTCTGTCCAGTTTCTGGGAATGGTGAGCCCGGCATTTGCCAGCGCTTGTGGATTGCTCACGATGCCGTACCCGGCAATCTCAGTAGCAATGTGGTTGCCTTCCCGCAAGGCAAAGCCGCTCACCTCGGCAGGCAGGCCGTAGAGGTCAAGGTTCAGCGGTTGGAACGCCTGCATCTTCTCAAGCTGGGCGAAGTTGCGCTGGGCAGGCGTCCAATAGACATCCACCGGTTGTCCGGACTCCTTGAAGTAAGCCATGGCATCGCGCGATTGCCGCCATAGCACTTCCAGCTTGTATTGCGGATATTGTTTCTCGAATGCCGCCTCGAATTGCGAAACGACTTCCTGCGGATAACTGGTCATCACGACGACTTTGGCTATGTCTGCCGATGATGACACCTGGCTGACGAGCATCAACCAGATAATGAGAATCCGGACCGGCCAGCGCAATGCTGCCTTGATAGTAAGAGCGCTGGCCATTGGGGTTTCCTATCTATTAGTTAATTATTTAAAACTTGCGTGTTACGTTGACAAACATATTGCGGCCTTCCATATAGAAGCCCTCAGTGTATGCATAGTTTTTGTCGAGAATGTTGTTGATGCCCGCCTCGGCAAACCAATCGGCATTGACTGCATACATGGCCTTGATATTGCCGGTCGCATAACCCTTGGCTGACAGCCAATCAGTGACAGCGGAGTTCTGGCGGGAATAGCGCGAGGATGCCGCTTCGATACTTGCTAGCACTTGCAAGGCGCTATTCACTTTCCATTTGCCGTATGCAAACAGCTTCTGGCGAGGCACGTCGGTCAAGCGCTGGTCATTGCTGAGATTGTCGCGGTTGATAAAGGTATAGTTGCCGCCCAGTTCAACATCATCGCTCGCAAACCAGGTTGCGCCCAGTTCGATACCCTGGCTTTCCACCTTGCCAATGTTGCGGAACTGGAAGCATTGGCCCCCGCCAGCAGAACAGGCGGAATTCGGCAAGCTCGCAGACTGGATCATGTCTTTGGTGTCAATGAAGAATACTGCGCCCTGCAGTTTCAATTCAGGCAGCACAAAAGCACCGGCACCCAGCTCATAATGGGTCGCTCTTTCCGTATCCAGGCCAGGATTGGGAACCGCGCGACCGAAACGGCCGGAGAAGCGATCCTTCATGGTGGCAAAGCGGCTCTTCCTGGCTACTGTAAAGTGAATGTCGCTATCTTCCGTTGGCTTATAGAACAAACCAGCCTGAGGATTCCACGCATGGGCATCGCCATTCGGGAAATCGTAAATCTGATTTACATTGTTCAGCCCTTCGGCCTTGAGGGTGTCACGCTTGTCATAGCTGATACCCGTCACCAGGCTCAGTTTCTTGGTGAAATGATGGGTATCTTCAATACCCAATGAAATGGTGCGGTCTTCAAACGTCTGAACCGGGTTGCCCTTGTTGTGCTCTTCGTGCTTGTCATGCTTGTAGTGTGCGGCGAACTTCAGGGTATTGGCTTTGGCAATATCGAAACCCAGTTCGGCGCTGACGCCATAGGTGTCATCGTTATAGATGCTAGTGAATGAACTGTTCCTGGTCATCGTGGCATAACGCGCATCGTCATAGCTTTCCAATACATTCTTGAACTTGTCATAGAAAGCGCGGATTTTCAGGTAGGCGCTATCGCCGAAGGTGGTGCGCGATATGAAGTACAGGCTTTCTTTGTCCCATTTGGGCCAATCCCAATAGTTTGCACTGCGGCCACCGTCGCTGCCAGCATATACAGGACTGCCTTTTGTGCCTTGCTGGTTGATGTAGTTCAGGCTGTATTCATTGCCTTCGCTAGGGGTCAGGCCGATTTTCAGGTTGATCTTTCCATCCCTGTTGTAAGCGCGCTCCCTGTCTCCGCCGTTTTCATACGCATTGGGCTTGTAATCGCTGGACATACGGGAGCGCTCATTGTCTACGTATGAGGTGCTGGCTTGCCAGTACCATGTTTCGTAATTGCCCCCCATGTTGACATCGGTAGCATATCCATTGAATTTAAGGTTGCGGTCAGTCTTGATGCCTGCAGTGATGCTGCCTTCAAACTCTTTCGTCGGCTTGCGGCTGACCAGGTTGATCGCACCGCCCAACGTGTTGGGGCCGTACAAGACGGAACTGAATCCCTTGGACAATTGGATCTTGGATAGATCGAAAGCGTTGAAACGGCCAAGGTCGACGTAGCCATCGTAGGTGACGTAAACCGGAATGCCGTCTACGAATACAGGCACCTGACGCAAATCAAAACCACGCAATTGCACCAGTTGTTCATTGCGCTGTCCGCCTTGGGTCATGCTGACGCCAGGCAAAGTGTTGAGGGCCGTGCCTACTGTTTCACGGTTGAATAGGCGCATGTCCTCCTGCGTAATGGTGTCGTCAGAGAGCCTGGTATCTTCTGGTTGCTTGGTAGTGGTGACATTGATTTCACCCAAGGTAAAAGGCGCAACTTCCGCCAAAGCGACTTGAGTATTGGCTGCCAGCGCGGCAATCACTGCCAGCTTGAGCGGTTTTAGGTAATTGGACATTGATCTCCCCGATGCTAAGTAGTTGAAACAAAGGCGGGATTAAATATTAATTCAATATATTTGTAAATATATAACGAATATTATTTTAATGAACCTGGAAGATGCACATGCATAGATGACAGGGTTAGGGGAGAAACCTTGCGCAGCTTGAATTAATCAATTGTTCTGGTAGGCTTGCCTGAAACTTTTAATAGGTATTGCCGTGTCGCCGCTATCAGAAATCCGCAAGTATCTTGAGTCCGCTGCGCAGAGCTCCCTGGACGATATCTATGCGATTGATCCGCATAGCTTGCAGTTGGTGGGGGTGCTGGTGGATGGCGCGGAAGCGCAGATTACCGATCATCCCTTGGACGACTTGCTGCAGGCGTTGAGGGAGCCAGAGGCCAGGGAGCTTCTGGATGCGGTGCCGATGGAACTGGCGATGGCGGATATCAGCCATGAGCTGCATACCATCAACCGTTATTTTGGCGAGTTCCGCTTACTCATAGTGGGGCGAGGCAGCGGGCGGGTGCTGTTGGTGATGCGCGACAGCCAGGCGTTCAGCCGGCATATCCTGCACGTGCTGAACGAAGGCGCCAACTTGAGCGCCCTGATTTCGAATGCGCCTGGAGTGGTATACCAAGCCCATATGAGCCGTGATGGCGTCATGGGGTTTCTTTATCTCAGCGATGCTTGCAAGCCGCTGCTGGGCGAAGATGCCGAGGTACTGATTGCCAATCCTGACATTTTTCTTTCTTTGATCGATGAAGAGGATCGCGGAGCTTATGAAAAGAATGTCAGCCAGTCTGCCCATAGTTTGAGTGTGCTGAACTGGACCGGCCGTTTCTGGATGCAGGCGTGGCAGGATACCAAGTGGATCAACCTGCGTGCCAGCCCGCGCAAGATGCCTGACGGTACCGTGGTGTGGGAGGGCATCATGACGAATATCACGCAGAGCCGGCGCGAACAGCAGGCGATTCGGCAATCGCATGAAAAGCTGGCAAGGCTTTCTGCCCAAATGGCCCAGATCAAGGAGAAGGAACGCTTGAGAATCGCCCAGGAGGTGCATGACGACCTGGGCGGCAATTTGACGGCCATCCGGCTTGGACTCTCTTCCATTATCAAGCGGTTGGGGCCTGGGCAGGAGGCCTTGCTTACCAAGGCCAAGCAGCTTGAGGCTATCGTCGACGATACATTTGAAGCTACGCACCGGATTGCGAGCGACTTGCGGCCTAATGTCCTTGAGTTGGGCATCGTGGCTGCCCTGGAGTGGCAGGCTGCCCAATTCGTGGACAAAATCGGCATCCCGTGCGAGTTTGTTTGCAATCATGCGGAAGTCGATGTTTCTACCGACCATGCGATCACCTTGTTCAGGATTTGCCAGGAGGCCATGTCCAATATCGCCAAATATGCCAAGGCCAACCACGTCGAGGTGACGCTGGAAGCTACGCTTGAGGAAATCGTGATGCAGGTCATTGATGATGGCGTTGGCATTGCGCCGGTGGACAGGCTGAAAGCCAACGCATTCGGTATCAGCGGCATGGCGGAACGGGCCGTGGCTCTAGCTGGACAATGCAGGGTGCAAGCCGGCAAGCAAGGGGGTACAATAGTCAGCGTTACTTTGCCGTTGCAACCCGTGAATATCGAGGCTGCCGGTTGAATAATAAAAATTACTTTTAATCATTAGCATTGCTCATGTCGCCCACTTCCACTATCAAAGTCATTATTGCTGACGATCACGCGATCCTGCGTGAAGGCTTGAAGCAGATTCTTGCTGAAACCGAGGATATAGAAGTGGTCGCCGATGCGAAGAACGCGGCTGAAGCCATCAAGCTTGCAGGCACCAAGGGCGTGGACGTGCTGGTGCTGGATATCTCGCTGCCCGATCGAAGCGGTATCGAGGCATGCAACATCATCAAGAAGGAATATTCCCGCGTGGCCGTCCTGATGCTGTCCATGCACCGGGAGGATGCCTATGCGATCCGGGCCCTGCGCGCAGGCGCGGCTGGGTACTTGAGCAAGCAAAGCGCTTCAGACCAGTTGGTGACGGCAATACGTACCGTTGCCAAGGGCAAGAAATACATCAGCGCGGAAGTGGCATTGGCGCTGGCCGACCAAGTGGACGGGGGCCTGGATAAACCTATCCACGATACGCTCTCCAACCGTGAGTTCCAGACGCTGACCATGATCGCGTCGGGTTTGTCCGTCAGTGAAATTGCCGACAATCTGTCGCTTTCGGTCAAGACCGTCAGCATGTACCGGGCACGGCTGCTGGAGAAGCTGAACCTGCGCCATAACGCAGAGCTCACGCACTACGCGATCAAGAACGACCTGATCGATTAAGAGCAGCTGACAAAACACTCCTGCGTCGTTGCTGCCTTGTGTTTTACTGTACTGCCTGCGGCAGAGCGCCTAGCCAGGATCGCTTCGCTGAGGTTTGTCAGCTATTCTGAGTTTCAAGCGCAGATCTGGCGCTTTTTACCCCGCTTTTTATCCCGATTGCCTTGTCTTGCCTCCCGGTAAGATGCCGCTATTGTTTCAAACATCAGCTCTTTTCATTCAGGCAAACCTTCGTAAACAACTGCCTGAAAACTTTAGGGTTAAAAATATAATTTTTTTATATTTTTATTTAACCTGCTGAATTTTATTAATTTTTATTTTCCTGACCATTGCAGGAAGGAGAGGGCTCTAAAGATTTTTTTAATCAATCCGACATCAGGGGCATGGCATTGCAATCAGATGCTACTCGAGAGAAAAACAAGTGCAGTAAAGCTCCTAAATTTTCTCCCGAAGCGACCGATAACAGTCTTAACAGTGATGTGATTCAAGACTGTAAAGCGATACCAAACGCAACAAAGTGTTTGATGGAAATTAACTAAATCGAAGGAGAACCAACATGGCTGCAGTTATCAACACCAACCTGGCTTCGCTGAATGCGCAACGTAACCTGACGACTTCGCAATCCAGTCTGAATTCATCCCTGCAACGCTTGTCTTCCGGCCTGCGCGTCAACAGCGCCAAGGACGACGCTGCCGGCCTTTCCATCGCTACCCGTATGGATGCGCAAATTCGCGGCCAGACAGTGGCAATCCGTAACGCCAATGATGCGATTTCCCTGGCACAGACTGCAGAAGGCGCGCTCGGCAAGATTACCGACGCCTTGCAGCGTATGCGTGAACTGGCTGTGCAGTCCGCCAATGCGACCAATGAAGAAGGCGATCGCGACAATCTGCAGGCTGAATTCAAGCAATTGCAAGATGAAATCACCCGCCTGACGGACGGTACCAAGTTCAATAACAAGGCGTTGTTTGCTGGTACTGCTGGTTCATTGACATTCCAGGTAGGTGCCGGTACAGGTGCTCAAGATACCATCACTGTAGACGAGATTGATTTGACTTCCGGTAGCTCTACTGCCGCTGGCGTGGCTACTGCGGCTGCAACCGGTATTGCGATCAGTGGTACGGCTGCTGACAATGCGACTGCAGCGATTACTGCGATTGATACGGCCTTGGATCAAGTGAACACCAGCCGCGCCACCTTGGGTGCCGTGCAAAACCGCTTCGAGTCCGTGATCAGCAGCTTGCAGGTATCGGTCGAGAACCAGTCTGCTGCCAAGTCCCGTATCCTGGATGCCGACTTCGCTGCGGAAACGGCCAACCTGACCCGGGCACAGATTCTGCAACAGGCGGGTACTGCGATGCTGGCGCAGGCCAACTCCGTGCCAAACAATGTATTGACCTTGCTCCAAGGCTAAGCAGGCGGCAGGTTAAGTATGAAAATCCCGCAGTTTTCTTGAATGAAGGAAGCTGCGGGTTTTGCTTGAGGAGTTCAACATGGCGATCACGAACATAGAAGCATACAGTCAGGCAGGTAGCCTGCCTTCTACAGTACGCAATACTGGGCCTGTCGCATCCTTGCCGGGAGCTGGATCAAAAGAACCGGAGCAACAGGCGTCCGTGGCAAGTGATGCCGATGTCCAGTCCGCGGTGGAACGGATCAACGAGTTTATCTCGCCCATCATGCAGTCGATCCAGTTTTCTACTGATGTCGATTCCGGCCGGGTCGTGGTCAAGGTGGTGGATTCCGAGACGCAGAAAGTATTGCGGCAGATCCCTAGTGAAGAGGTGCTGGCGATTTCCAAGGCGCTGGATAATTTACAGGGATTGATCATCAGGCAGACAGCCTGACTTTAATTTCAAGTATTCAGGGAAGCGAGGATCGTCATGGCAAGCACTAGCGGGATTTCTGCCAGTACCAATTTTGATATTGATGCGATTGTCAGCAGTCTGATGACTGTTGAACAAAGGCCGTTGACATTGCTGAGTGAGCAGAAGACATCCTACCAGTCCAAGATTTCGGCCTATGCGACCTTGCAGAGTTCGCTTTCCAGTTTCCAGACGGCGCTGGCCAACCTTTCCACCAGCAGCAAGTTCAATGTGCAGTCTGCCACTTCGGGCGACAGCGCGGTGTTTACCGCGACTTCCAGCGGCAGCGCAACCGTCAGCAATTATGCGATCAAGGTCGGCCAGCTTGCACAATCGCATAAGGTAGCCACTTCAAATTTCTCCAGCACCAGCGCCGCAGTCGGCACCGGCACGATTACCATCGCGCTGGGCACGTATGACGAGGCCACCAATACCTTTACGGCCAATCCCGACAAGGCGGCGAAAAGCGTGACCATCTCCGCCTCCAACAATAGCCTTGCGGGCATCCGGGATGCCATCAACGCAGGCGACATGGGGGTCACTGCGACGATTGTCAATGACGGCCAGAATGGCGGTGGCCGCCTGGTGCTGACTTCAAAAGAGTCTGGGGAAGTCAACAGCATCAAGGTGAGCATTGCCGATGACGATGGCGACAATATGGACGGCGGCGGCCTCTCCCAGCTTGCCTACGATCCTGCGGCTACTTCAGGCACGGGCAAGAACCTGGTTGAATTGCAGGAGGCCCGCAACGCCAAGCTCAACATCGACGGTATCGATGTCGAAAGCGCTAGCAATGTCGTGACCGGCGTCTTGAACGGCATTACGCTGAATTTATTCAAGGCCAGCCCCGATACGGCTGTTTCCTTGAACGTGACTAAGAACGTGACTGCCATCAAGGAGTCGGTCACCGCTTTTGTCAATGCGTTCAATGCAGTGAATACTACATTGCGCAACCTCACCAAGTTTGACGACAGCACGACGACGGCTGCCGATAGAAAAAACGGCGCATTGCTCGGGGACGCGACAGCGCGCTCGATTTCCTCCCAGATCAAGATGGCGCTCACCAAATCTGTTGGAGGTACGGATAATTTCAGCTCGCTCAGCCAAATCGGTGTCGCCATACAGCGCGATGGCTCCCTGGCCCTGGATTCCAGCAAGCTGGAAAAAGCCATTGAAACCAACCTGGACGACGTTGCCAAGCTGTTCGCCGCCGTGGGGAGCGCTTCGGATGTCGAAACACGGTTCGTGACCCAGGGAAGCAAGACCCAGCCTGGCAATTATGCCATCAACATCACCCAGGCCGCCACGCGCGGCGCATTGACCGGAAGCGCCGCGCCTGACCTGAATATCCTCGCCGGCGTGAACGACACGCTTGCGGTCAAAATCAACGGCTCAAGCTACAACCTGACACTTGCCGCAGGCAGCTATGCCTCGGTGGAAGAACTTGCGCAGCAGCTGCGGACACAGCTTGCGAATGCCAAGTCCTCTGCGGAAGTGGCCGTCGAAGGCGGGATGCTGAAAATCATTTCTCCGGAATACGGTAGCGGTTCAACCGTGGAAGTTACCGGCGGAACAGCGGCGAGCAGCCTGTTTGGCAGCGATCCGGTCTCCGTCGAAGGCCTGGATGTCGCTGGCACCATCAATGGAGCCGAGGCGACGGGTAAGGGGCAAGTGCTGACGAGTACCGCTGTCGGCAATCCGGCAGAAGGCCTGGTGGTTTCGGTTCGCGGAACTGCAATCGGTGACAGGGGCAGTGTCTCGTTAAGTCTGGGCTATGCCGCGCAGTTGAACGAGCTGGTCAAAGGGTTTGTCAGCGATACCGGCCTGCTCGCCAGCAGGACCGACGGCCTGCAGGACTCCATCAAGCGCGTGACCAAGCAGGAAGAGGCGATGCAAGTCAGGTTGACGGCAGTGGAGGCGCGTTATCGCGCCCAGTTTGTGGCGCTGGATGTCTTGATGACCCAGATGCAGACCACCCAGTCCTATCTTACCCAGCAACTAGCATCGATTAGTGCTAACAATTAATTTAAGGAGCTTTCATGTTCGGGTTCAACGCAGGTGTCAATGCCTATGCAAAGGTCGGGGTGGAAACTGGCGTGGTGGCTGCCAGTCCTACCCGCTTGATCGTCATGTTGTATGAAGGCGCGATTGCCGCATGCAACCTTGCCATCAAGCATATCCGCGAGCAGGATTATGCGAGCAAGAGCGCCGACCTGACCAAGGCGATTTCGATCATAGAAAATGGCTTGCGCGCCAGCCTCGACAGCAAGGCCGGCGGAGAGATCGCCGACAGCCTGGACTCCTTGTACGCCTACATGAGCAAGCGCCTGTATCTTGCCAACAGCCAAAGCGATATTGCGGCAGTAGAAGAGGTGGTAAGATTGCTCAACGAACTGAACGAGGCCTGGTCCGCCCTGGCGGGCCAAGCGCCGGATGCGGCTCCGCGTCAGGAAACTCCACAACAAAACCAGCACCAGTTGGAAAAGGCATATTCATGAGCACTCAGCAAACCTTGTCTTTATATGCGGCCGTGGCGGACATTACCGACCAAATGCTGGCGGCCGCCAAGCAGCATGACTGGGAAAAGCTGGCTGTGCTCGAGGCAGAGTGCGCCGCGCGTATCAAGCGTGCGGATGAGGATAAATGCGACGAGCCCTTGCGCGAGCCTGAGCAGAAAATCAAGTTTTCCCATCTCAAGCGCATCCTGGATTCCGACCGTGAAATCCGCAACATCATCGATCCCTGGATGGTGCGTCTTTCCGATATCCTCACCAATAACGCTGCCAACCGGCAGATGTTCGATACCTACAAGCAGTTGATACGGCCCGGCAGATGATTATAAAGCAATCTCCCGATCCTGCCGCCGCTGTCGCCCCGCTTGCCAGGGTCGCGCCGGCGCAGGCGGTCGAGGAGATTGCCAGCAATGTCCAGGACCTTAATTTCCGCATCGCCCAGCTGACCAAGGGGCAGAGTTACTTCGGCCAGGTGATGAGCCGCCTGCAGCCCGGCGTCTTCCAGGTCAACGTGCAGGGCAACACCTTCAAGATGGAGCTTGGCCGGCAGGCTGCCGTCGGTCAGCAGATGCTGCTTCGATTCGTAGGCGACAATCCCGTTCCTACTTTCCGCTTGCTGAGCCAGCAGGCTGGACAGCTCGACACGGCAAAACCGCCGGGCACGTTGCTGTCCGCCACGCCCTTGGCGACACCGGCAGCCGACCAGGGCGTTTCGGCTGCGCTCAGCAGCGGGGCGCGTATCCTGAGCCAGCAACTGGCACAGGCAGCCAATGGTGAAACCTCCAAGACCTTGGCTGGCCAGCAGGTCGTGACGCATGCACCGCAAAACCCGCGCGTGATGGCGCAGGACATCCAGCGGGCATTGACCACTTCCGGCCTGTTCTACGAATCACACCTTGAAAAGTTCACTGCGGGCAAGCTGCCGTTGGCCAACCTGTTGCAGGAGCCGCAGAACCAGCCGCATATAGCCGCTGAATCCATGATCAACAAGCAGATTGCCGTGCTGGAGAACCAACGCATCCATTGGCAGGGAGAAGTCTGGCCCGGGCAGAAAATGGATTGGCAGGTGCAGTTGCACGAAGGGATGGTCAATCCCGACGAGCATGGCGCGAACGCTGATCCCGAGGACAGGCCGGTATCAAGCAATGTGCGGCTGGAGCTGCCGAGCCTGGGCGCCATCGCTGCGAACATCACCTTGCATGCAGGGCGCTTGCGCGTGCGTATTGCCGCGGCGGACCATGCAGTCATCAAGCGCCTGCAGGCTGAGCTGCCGGCACTGGCCACGGCATTGACCAGTCATGGGCAAGCGTTGGATGCCTTGACGGTGGTGCGCGATGAATGATCCCGTATTGCAAAAGCAGGCGATCGCGCTTGCTTACGAATCCGGCGATTTCGCGCCGCGCGTGGTCGCCAAGGGCAAGGGCATCATTGCCGAGCAGATCATCGCCAAGGCCAAGGAACATGACGTATTCGTCCATGAATCCAGGGAGCTGCTGGCGTTGCTGATGCAGGTCGACCTGGATGACCATATCCCGCCAGCCTTGTATCAGGCGATTGCGGAAATACTGGCCTGGCTGTATCGCCTGGAGCATGGCGAGGATGCACCGCCGCCCAAGCCCCTGATTCCATCCGAAATCAGCTAACTGCCTGCATTAGCTGGTATGAGGTGAGGCATTGAACAGGTTCTTACACTTGCATGTTCATGATGTCCTGATAGGCGGATACCAGCCGGTTGCGTACCTGGATGGTGGCTTGCAGCGAGATATTGGCTTTTTGCCCGGCAATCATGACGTCCGACAAGCTGACACTGTCATCGCCCATCGCGAAGCTTTTGCCTAAATCCTCCGCCTTTACTTGTGCCTGGTTGACCTGGTTGATCGAGGATTTCAGCACCTCCGCAAAGTCAACGCGGTTGGTCGCTTGCGGCTTCTGGGCAATGCCGCTACCGGTAACGCCCTGTACCGACGCCTCAGTACTTGGTTTTTGAGCAGCCGCCTTGAGCTGCGCCAGCATGGATTCTATCCTGCCCGAGTCTATCGCTGAAGTTTTCATGGAGTTCTCCTGGTTGCTGCGGTCCTTGCGGACTTATTTCAACATGGCAGCAGCTTATCATTCGCCAACATGCTTCTTTGATGGGAATAGGGCGGTAAAACCTGGCTTATTTTCCTGATTAAATTTGCAAGCTGATCGTGATAATGGCATCGCAGTGATAAGAGCCGCCCACAAACTCAGCGCAGCGATTTCTGGCTAGGCGCTCTGCCGCAGACAGTACAAGCTAGTACGGCAAGGCAGAGCAACAACGCCAGAAGAGGTATGTGAGCGGCTCTAAGGACCAGTATCTTGCCATCGCATGGGAGAAGTAATATGGCAGCAGCCAACGAAGCGGCCCTGGCCGCGGACACCACCACCGGAGCACCAGCACCTGGCTCGTTCAACTTCAAGTCGCTCTTGGAGAACAAGCTGCTGCTGGCCTTGGGTGCCGCTGCCGTGATCGCCTTGATGGTGGTGTTCTGGCTCTGGAGCCAGAAGCCGGAATACCGCGTATTGTTCTCCAGCTATTCCGACAAGGACGGAGGCGCGATTGTCGCAGCGCTGGAGCAGATGAACGTGCCGTACAAGATCGCCGAAGGCGGCAGCGCCATCCTGGTGCCCGCGAACAATGTGCATGACATCAGGCTCAAGCTGGCGTCCCAAGGATTGCCCAAGGGCGGCAATATCGGCTTTGAATTGCTGGAGAACCAGAAGTTCGGCGTTTCCCAGTTTGTAGAGCAAGTAAATTTCCAGCGCGGCCTGGAGGGCGAGCTTGAGCGCACCATCCAGTCGATCGGCGCGGTGCAGGCGGCACGCATCCACCTGGCCATGCCGAAACCTACCGTGTTCACGCGCGACCAGCAGAAGCCGACGGCTTCCGTCATGCTGAACCTGCATCCTGGCCGGGCCCTGGACCAGCGCCAAGTGAGCGCTATTGTGCACTTGGTGGCCAGCAGTGTCCCTGAATTGCCGACCTCCAACGTGACCGTGGTCGACCAGAACGGCAACCTGCTCTCGGACAACGGCAAGGATGCCGGCGCAAATAACCAGCTCGACCCCACCCAGTTGAAGTATGTGGATGAGCTGCAGCAAAACATTGTGCGCCGGGTCGAGTCCATTATTGCGCCACTGGTCGGCGCCAAGAACGTGCATGCCGAAGCCAGCGCCGAAGTGGATTTTTCCGTGGTGGAGCAAGCTGCCGAAATCTACAAGCCCAACCAGGCACCAGACAGTGCAGCCATCCGCAGCAGCCAGAACAATGAGTCACAGACATTGCCTGGGCAAGGGACGGGCGGCGTGCCCGGCGCGTTGACCAACCAGCCGCCGGCGCCAGCCACTGCGCCGATTGTCGCCCCCGGCAGCGAACCCACCACCACGACCAATGCCAATGTGGTGACGACCACGACGACGACACCGCCCGGCACCACGGTGACGACCCCGATCATGAACTCGGAGCGCAATACCACGACCAATTATGAAGTGGACAAGACCGTCCGTTACCAGCAGCAGCCAATGGGCGGCATCAAGCGCCTGACCGTGGCGGTGGTGGTGAACCATAAGTCGGTGGTGGATGCGCAAGGCAAGGTGACTACGCGCCCGCTGACCGACGACGAGAAGACGCAGATCAGCGACCTTGCCAAGCAGGCCATGGGCTTCAATGAAGAGCGCGGCGACTCGCTGAGCGTGGTCAACAGCTCCTTCATGCCGGATATTGCCGAAGTTTTCCCTGAAGTGCCATTGTGGAAGGATCCGGAAAATATCGACATGGCCAAGGAGTGGCTGAAGAACGGCCTGGTCCTGCTGGTGTTGTACATGCTGTACCGCCGCTTCCTGCGCCCTTTGCTGCGCAAGCTTTCCCCAGAGGAGGAAAAGAAGGACGAGCTTGCCAAACTGGATGAAGAGGATCAGGATGCAATCGTCCGCCTGTCCGACGGCGAGGGCGGCATGGCGGCCGGAAGCCTGGAAGAAGAGGAAGCCAGGAGCCCGGCGGAGCGGACCTACAAAAAGAACCTGGAAACTGCGCGGAAGCTTGCAAAGGAAAACCCCAAGGTAGTAGCCAGCATTGTGACGAACTGGGTGAACGGCAATGAGTGATAATGGCGTAGTCAAGAGCGCGGTATTGATGCTCGCCCTGGGCGAGGACGAGGCAGCCGAGGTGATGAAGTACCTCGGACCGCGCGAAGTGCAGAAGCTGGGTACCGCCATGGCGTCGATGAAGTCTATCGGGCACGACCAGGTGGAGGCGGTGCTGACCTCTTTCATGGACGAGGCGGAAAAGAATACGGCGATCGGCCTGGATTCCGACGAATACATCCGCTCGGTGCTTACCAAGGCGCTGGGTGACGACAAGGCTTCGGGCCTGTTGAATCGCATCCTGCAGACGCGCGACTCCAGCGGCATCGAAAGCCTGAAATGGATGGATGCACAGACGGTGGCCGAGTTCATCAAGAACGAGCACCCGCAGATCATTGCCACCATCCTGGTGCATCTGGAGCCGGACCAGGCTGCGGAAATCCTCGGCTATTTCACCGAGCGCCTGCGTCAGGACGCCATGCTGCGGATCGCAACACTGGACGGCATCAAGCCGACGGCGCTGCGAGAGCTCAACGATGTGCTGACCAAGCTGCTGAGCGGCAACGAAAGCATCAAGAAGCAGCAGATCGGCGGCGTGAAGGCAGCCGCCGAAATCATGAACTACATGAATAGTGAAAATGAAACCCACCTGATGGACGGGTTCAAGAGTTACGATAGTGAAATGGCGCAACGGATCATGGACGAAATGTTCGTGTTCGACAACATCATGGATATTGACGACAAGGGCATCCAGATCATGCTGCGCGAGGTGCAGTCCGAAACACTGATCGTAGCGTTGAAAGGCACGACCGACGAGTTGCGGGACAAGATATTCCGCAATATGTCCAGCCGTGCCGCTGAAATGATGAAGGAAGACCTTGAAAGCAAGGGCCCGGTCAGGCTGTCCGAGGTGGAAACCCAGCAGAAACAGATACTGCAGATAGTCCGCAGGCTGGCCGACGAAGGCCAGATCGTACTGGGCGGCAAGGGTGAGGATGCTTATGTCTAATGTGGTGATTCCCAAAGAGAAGCAAACAGCGTATCAGCGCTGGGAGATGGCTTCTTTTGCCGAGGAAGCATCGGAGAAAACAATCGCTGCAGCGCCTGTGGCACCGCAAATTGTCCAGGAAAGCGAGGAAGAGAAGAACGCGCGCCTGGAGGCCGAGCTGGAACAGGCAAGGCGCGAAGGCTACAAAATCGGCTTGCAGCAGGGCTTCGATACCGGTATTGCCGATGCCGCAGCGCAGGTGCAGCAGGACCGCGAGCGTCTGCTTGCCATGCTCGGCAGCATGGAGGAAGCGCTCAAGACGGCCGATGAGGCGATTTCCGAACAACTGCTTGCCCTGGCGCTGGATATTGCCAAGGCGATGGTCAAGGACAGGTTGAGAGTAGACCCCGCCGTGATTCTGCCTATTGTGCAGGAGTCTATTCATTACTTGCCGACAGTGCAGAAACCGGCAAGATTGATTGTGCATCCGGACGATGCGCTGGTCGTGAAAAAATACCTGCAAGAGGATATGGCGGACAGCAACTGGCATATCCATGAAGACAGCAGCCTGGAGCGCGGCGGCTGCATGGTGGAAACGGGCGACAACCAGATCGATGCCAGCAACGGCACGCGTTGGAAGCGCATCTGCGACGCCCTTGCGCAACATAACAATTGGATAGAGCCTAATGAGTAGCGCGCTGGCCCATCAGCAAGGCTGGAAAGAGTATCTCAATGATTGCAGCGAGATACTGGAGATCGTCGAGTCGTTGGAAGTCTCCGGCCGTATCACCAAGTTGACGGGCCTTGTGATGGAGGCGGTCGGCATCAAGCTGCCGATCGGCAGCGCATGCTATGTACCCCTTGCGGAAGGCCGCCGTGTCGAGGCCGAGGTCGTCGGCTTCGATGGCGGACGCATGCTGCTGATGCCGCAGAGCGGCGTCGAGGGCGTGACCCCGGGCGCCAAGGTCTTTGCGCTGGAGGTGGCGGAGGCGTTGCCCAAGCCCAACCAGGCCAAGCACCCTCGCCGCCGCGCGATTGACCGTGCGCGGCATCTGCCGGTAGGCGAGGCCTTGCTTGGCCGCGTTGTTGACGCTGCAGGACGGCCGTTGGACGAATTGGGGCCGCTCAACAGTGAAAACAGCGTGCCGCTCAACACGCGCCCCCTCAATCCCTTGTCGCGTGCGCCGATCGAGGACGTGCTGGATGTCGGCGTGCGTGCGATCAACAGCATGCTGACCGTCGGTCGCGGCCAACGCATGGGCCTATTCGCCGGTTCGGGCGTGGGCAAGAGCGTGCTGCTCGGCATGATGGCGCGCTATACCACGGCGGAAGTCATTGTCGTGGGCTTGATCGGCGAACGTGGCCGCGAGGTGAAGGAATTCATCGAGCAGATTCTCGGCGCTGAAGGGCTGGCACGTTCCGTGGTGGTAGCCGCGCCTGCGGATGTACCGGCGCTCATGAGATTGCAGGGCGCGAGTTACGCCACGGCGATTGCCGAATATTTCCGCAACCAGGGCAAAGACGTATTGCTGATCATGGATTCCCTGACGCGCTATGCGATGGCGCAGCGCGAGATCGCCCTGGCGATCGGCGAGCCGCCTGCAACCAAGGGTTATCCGCCTTCGGTATTTGCCAAACTGCCTGCGCTGGTGGAGCGTGCGGGCAACGGCAGGCCAGGCGAGGGCTCGATCACGGCGTTTTATACCGTGCTGACCGAGGGCGACGACCAGCAGGACCCGATTGCCGATTCCGCGCGTGCGATCCTCGATGGACACATTGTCTTGAGCCGCAGCCTGGCCGAGAGCGGGCATTACCCTGCCATCGATATAGAGCAGTCGATCAGCCGCGCGATGCATAACATCACATCGCTGGAACACCAGAAAAACGCACGCAAGCTCAAGCAGCTAAATTCCCGCTACACCCGCAACCAGGATTTGATCAATGTCGGCGCTTATGAAAGCGGGAGCGACCCGGTGCTGGACGAGGCCATCATGCGGCATGAGGCGATCGAGGCGTTTCTGCAGCAGGACATTAAAGAATCTGCCAGCTGGCAGGACAGCGTCGATGCGCTGGCCGGCCTGGTGGGAACAGCGGGAGTGCATTAATGAACAAGCCAGAGGGGAAACGGCATGTCTAGCCAGAAAAAGGTGGTATTGAATACGTTGCAGGGATTGGCGGAGAAGGATGTGGACGTTGCAACCGACCGCCTGGGCGAGGCCAGCCGGCAGTTGGCCGAGGCGGAAAAAAGCCTGAACCTGCTGATGCAATACCGTGCCGATTATGTCAGCCAGCGCGACCATGCCATGACGAACGGCATGACGGCGGAAATCTACCAGAACTACCAGAGCTTTCTCGGCAAGTTGTCGCAAGCCATCTTCAGCCAGACCGAGAATGTGGAGCGCTTGCGCCAGGTGCATCATCTGCGCAAGCAGGAATGGCAGGAATGCCAGAAGAAGAAAATGTCCTACGACGTGCTGATCGACCGTGCCGACAAGCGTGCGAACGCGATCGAGCTCAAGCGGGACCAGAAAATGATGGATGAACACGCAACGCGTGTGAGCCGCAACCAGACAAGGCAATAAGCAGGAGCTTGAACATGCAGAATATTCCCGTGCCCAATCAGGCGGCGATTCTCAACAATACCGCGGCCAGCGCTGCGGCTGCCAAGGCGGCAAAGCAGGCGAATGGTGCCAATGACGGACCGGCCTTCAAGGATGTGCTTGCCAAGCAGGTGCAAAACGAAGCCAGGCTGGCCGGCAGCGCGGAGCAGGCATTGCTGCGCCAGCGCCTGCAATTGCAGCTCAGTCTGGGGAGCGAAGGGCAGCAAGCAGTGAACCTTGAGAATCCTGAACTGGTTGCGCCCGAACTCATCGCTGGACAAGGCCTTGCGCCCGAGGATGTGGTGCCGGAGGTTACCGGAGAAGACGTGTTGCAGGCTAAGGATGCGACATTGACCGCCGCTGAAGAGGCGCCTTTGCCCATTGATGGGCAGCCGACGCTGGCTGCGGTCACCCCCGACGTGCAACGCCGGCCTATCGTGGAGGTTGCCGAACTGCCTGACAGGCTGGATGTGAAGCGTGAGCCTGTGGAGTGGCTTGGCAAGGGCAAGATGGATGACGTCGAGCCTAAATGGGACAAGGCTGCCGTGCAGGCAACGGCAGCATCGACAGCCAAGGCTGCGGCCGGTAACGAACAATCCGCACCGTTTGCTGATGCCTTGGAACAGGTGCAGCAGGCACAGCCCGGCGTGACGGCACCCTTGCCGCAGGCGCAGCAAGCACAGCAGGCAGCTGCGACGATGGATGTGCGCAGCAACCAGGTGCCTACGCCGTTTGGACAGCCAGGCTGGAACCAGGCGATTGGACAAAAGGTGGTATGGATGGCGGCTGGCGGGGAGCAGACAGCCTCCCTGACGTTGAACCCGCCGGATCTCGGTCCTTTGCAGGTGGTGATCCACGTGCACAACAACCAGGCAGATACCACCTTCCTCTCCGACCAGGCGGATGTGCGCCGGGCGCTGGAGGACGGCATGGACAACCTGCGCCAGATGATGAGTGAATCCGGGTTGCAGCTGGGGCAGGCCAATGTGCGGTCCGGGCAGCAAGAGGCCCAGCAACAGGCGGCCGGCATGGCCCGTAGCAATCCCGCTAGCCAGGGCGAAGAAACCAGCCAAGTATTGACCAAGGCCGCGACGGTGATGGGCTTGGTCGATACTTTTGCCTGAGAGTACAGCTAACAAAACTCTCCTGGCGTCGTTGCGCTGCCTTGCCACTGCTTGTATTGTCTATAGTAGAGCGCCTTGCCAGGAACGCTTCGCTGAGTTTTAAGCATCTCTGACAACGTGCTTCTGGCCTCTCTGTGCTGCCTATGACAAAGCCGGAAAGCGGTTTAGTTCTCTACCTCACTGCTCGAGAAGACAATCCCTTGGCTGTCAGCCTAGCGTCTATCCATGGATTTGGCGCGATTTCCTCCTTCTATTTCCCGCATGCTATTCTGGCGATTCTTTCATAATATTTCCTAACGGATAGCAGAACGGCGAAGGATTGCAGATGGCGCAACAGGCGGCAAAACAAGAGGCGGCAAAAGAGGCTCCGCCAAAAAAATCAAAAAAAGGCCTGATCCTGGCATTGACCGGGGGATTGGTGATACTGGCGCTTGGTGCAGGCGCCGCCTACTGGTATTTCAGCCAGCAGCACTCCGGCAACCGCCAGGACAAGCCCAAGGAAGAAAAGGTGGTGACGAAGGAGCCCGTGTTCGTTACCCTGGATACATTCACCGTTAACCTCCAGCCTGATCCCGACGACCAATATCTGCAAGTGGACCTGACGGTGCAGGTGGGGGACCAGGCCCAGGCCGATATCATCAAGATGCACATGCCCAGCGTGCGCAACCGTATCCTGATTCTGTTGAGCGGCAAGAAGTCTTCGGAGCTGCTGAGCATGGAGGGCAAGAAGACCCTGGCCCACGAAATCATCGCCCAGCTTTCGGAGCCGTTTTCACCGGGGGCCAAGCCGCAGGCGGTGAATGATGTGTTCTTTACTTCATTCGTGATCCAGTAATCATCATCAGCACAGACGACCATGGCGGATAATTTTCTCTCCCAGGAAGAAGTCGACGCCCTGCTCAGGGGGGTAACCAACGAGCAGGAGGATGACACGCCTGCCGTCGATCCGGCCGGGGTGCGCAACTACAACCTGGCCACTCAGGAGCGCATTGTCCGCGGGCGCATGCCGACATTGGAAATCATCAATGAACGGTTTGCCCGTTTGCTGCGTATCGGCCTGTTCAATTTCCTGCGTCGTACCACGGAGGTGTCGGTAGGCCCGGTCAAGATTTCCAAGTACAGCGAATTCATCCGCAACCTGGTGGTGCCGACCAACCTCAACCTGGTGCAGATGAAGCCGTTGCGCGGCACGGCGCTGATGGTGTTCGATCCGACGCTTGTGTTCCTGATCGTGGATAACTTGTTCGGCGGCGACGGGCGCTTCCATACGCGCGTCGAGGGTCGGGATTTCACGCAGACCGAACAGCGCATCATCCAGCGCGTGCTGGCGATCGTTTTCGAGACCTATGCCAAGTCCTGGGAGCCGGTATACAAGCTCGATTTCGAGTATATCCGTTCCGAGATGAACACCCAGTTCGCCAATATCGCCACGCCCAACGAAGTCGTGGTGTCCACCACCTTCAATATCGAGCTGGGTTCCGTCAGCGGCGAGATCCATTTCTGCTTCCCCTATTCGATGATCGAGCCGATCCGCGACGTGCTCACTTCGCCCCTTCAAGGCGAGGCCCTAGGCGTGGATAAGCGCTGGGTGCGTCTCATGACGCAGCAGATACAGAGCGCGGAAGTGATGCTCATCGCCGACCTGGCGAAGGCGGAAATGACGTTGGGGGACATCCTCAACATGAAGGTGGGCGACGTGATCCCGCTGTCGATTTCCGAGGCGGTTGAGGCCAAGGTCGACAACGTGCCGGTCATGCAATGCAAGTATGGTGTCTTTAATGGTCAATACGCATTACGCGTAGAGAAATTGCTGCGATCAAATTCCAGTGAATATGTAAAAGGAGAGGTATCCGATGGCGATTGATCCCAATGACGAGCAGTTGATGGACGACTGGGGCGCCGCCATGGCGGAGCAAAGCCAGGCAGAAGAGGCCGAGGCCTCGGCGCTGCAGGGCGGCAAGGCGGAGCAGGCGCCGGTGTTCACCGAGTTTTCTGCCAAGAACAAACTGCACGAAACCCAGAATGATATCGACTTCATCCTGGATATCCCGGTACAGCTGACCGTAGAGCTAGGCCGCACCAAGATCGCGATCAAGAACCTGCTGCAGCTCGCCCAGGGCTCGGTTGTCGAATTGGACGGGCTGGCAGGCGAGCCGATGGACGTGCTGGTGAACGGCTGCCTGATCGCCCAAGGCGAGGTCGTCGTGGTGAATGACAAGTTCGGCATCCGGCTGACCGACATCATCACGCCCGCTGAGCGCATTCGTAAAATCAACAAGTAACAGAACCGGTTTCCATGAAGAATACAGAACGCCTGGCTGCATACAGGCTGGCCTTGTCGGGCTTGCTGCTTAGCCCGGCAGTGACATGGGCGGCCGCCGAAGAGGTTTCCGCGACCGGCAGCTTGTTGCGCATGGTATTGGGCCTGGCATTGGTGCTGGGCGTGATGATAGGCATTGCCTGGCTGATGAAGCGCATGACGCCAGGGCTCAAGCAGCAATCCGTGGTGCGCATCGTCGGCGGCGTGAGCGTCGGCAGCCGCGAGCGCGTGGTGGTGGTCGAGGTCGCGGGACGGTGGCTGGTGCTGGGTGTCGCGCCCGGGCAAGTCACCAGCCTCGCTGATCTTGAGCCGGGCGAGGAAATTCCGATGGCGGGCTCTACAACCAACCAGGCGGCGACGCCGTTTTCAGCCTGGCTGAACAAGTCCCTGCAAAGAAAGCCCTGAACCGCCATGCCATCACGCTATTTTCCCGTTTTACTATCGTTGGCGCTGCTTGGCCTGCCGTTGCTGGGTCACGCCGCGGAACCTGGCGGCCTGGGCCTGATCAATAGCCAGCCGGCGGCAGGCGGTGGGCAGAATTACTCCCTGAGCATCCAGACCCTGATCCTGCTCACCTCGCTGTCGTTCCTGCCCGCCGCCTTGCTCATGATGACTGGGTTCACCCGCATCATCATCGTGCTGTCATTGCTGCGCCAGGCATTGGGCACGCAGTCCTCCCCGCCCAACCAGGTGCTGGTGGGGCTGGCGCTGTTCCTGACCTTTTTCGTCATGGGGCCGGTATTCGAGCGCATCTATACCGAGGCCTACCAGCCGTTCGACGAGGAGCGCATCACCATGCAGGAAGCCATGGTCCGCGGTTCCATTCCGCTCAAGGAGTTCATGCTCAAGCAAACGCGCGAATCCGACCTGGCCTTGTTTTTCAAGATGTCGCGTACTGATGCCGTGGCTACCCCGGAAGAGGTGCCCCTGCGCGTGCTGGTGCCGGCGTTCGTGACGAGTGAGTTGAAAACCGCCTTCCAGATCGGGTTTGCGATCTTCATCCCGTTCCTCATCATCGATATGGTGGTGGCCAGCATCCTGATGTCGATGGGGATGATGATGGTGTCGCCGGCCATCGTGGCCTTGCCGTTCAAGCTGATGCTGTTCGTGCTGGTGGACGGCTGGCAATTGCTGCTGGGTTCCCTGGCGCAGAGTTTCTATTGAGAGGGCAGATAGATGAGCATGAGTCCCGAACAAGTCATGACCATGGGGCGCCAGGCGGCGGAGGTATTGTTGATGATGGCCGGCCCGATATTGCTGGTAGTATTGGCCATCGGCTTGCTGGTGAGCATTTTCCAGGCCGCGACCCAGATCAACGAAACCACGCTGACCTTTATCCCGAAGCTTCTGGGCGTTTTTGCCACCCTGCTGATTGCCGGGCCCTGGATGCTGTCGGTATTTACGGATTACCTCAGGACGGTATTCACGAGCATTCCCACCCTGGCGGGGTGAATGAATCCGCATGGTGACGATCCCCAGCGAGTTCCTGCAGGTGTGGGTGGCGACCCTGATGTGGCCGCTCACGCGTATACTCGCCTTCATCGCAATCGCGCCGTTGTTCAACCACCGCGCGCTGCCGAACAATATCAAGCTGGGGTTCGGCCTGGTATTGACGGTGGCGGTGATCCCGGCCATCCCCGATATCCCGCCGGTATCGGTGTTTTCCATGAACGGTTTGCTGATCCTGTGCCAGCAAGTCCTCATTGGCGCGGCGATGGGCTTCAGCCTGCGCATCATCTTCTCGGCGGTAGAGCTGGCGGGACATGCCGCGGGGATGACCATGGGACTGGGGTTCGCCATGTTCTACGATCCGCAGACTCAGGGGCAGAGCACCGCAATCGGGCAGTTCCTGGTGGTGCTGTCCATGCTGATCTTCCTGAGCATCAACGGCCACCTGGTCGTGATTTCCACGCTGGCCGAGAGTTTTTCCAGCTTTCCTATCACCGCAGAGCCGAATTTCGGCCTGAATCCCTATAAAATCGCCCTGTGGGGAGGCAAGATATTCAGTGCCGGCTTGTTGATCTCGTTGCCCATCATCACGGCATTGCTGCTGGCAAACCTGGCGCTCGGCGTATTGACCAGGGCTGCGCCGCAACTCAACCTGTTCGGCATCGGTTTCCCGATTACAATATCGTTGGGATTCCTGTTGCTGATGCTGGCATTGCCCTACATGATGCAGCCTGTGCAGAAGCTGATGCACGAGAGCATGAGCTTCATGCAGGAGATAGCGCATCCTGTCGTCAAGGCGCCAAGGGAATAATAAAAGCGAAAAGCGGTTCGCAGAACATTTCATTGCTTCGCCCCATCAAGTTTTGCTTTTATTGGCCGCTTAAATAGAACGTCATCTGGAAATTTTGATTGTATGGAACAAGATCAGGCATATATCGGCCGTCAACCCATCATGAACCCATCGCAGGAGATCGTGGCCTACGAGCTGTTCTTCCGCCATAGCGCCGAGGCGACGACCGCGGTATACGAAAACAGTCTGCAGGCCTGCAACCGCGTGCTGATGAACACTATCAACGACATGGGCACCCAATGGCTGCTGGGCGACAAGCTGGCCTTCCTCAACATCAGCGAGGAAATGCTGCACAGCGAGCTCCTGGAACTATTGCCTCCGTCAAAGACCGTGCTCGAGCTGGAGGCATTGGTGGCGCCGAGCAATGAAGTGTTGGAGCGCTGCCAGTTCCTGCGCCAGCGCGGCTATCGGATCGCGCTCAAGGACAAGGGCGAGTCGTTGGTGGGCTCCGCGCTGATCGATTATGCCGATTACGTCAAGATCGATATCCTCGCCTATACCATGGATGAAGTGGCGCGGCGCTTCCTCGAATACCAGATTCTCGGCGTCACGGTGGTGGCGGAGAGGGTCGAGCATCATCACCAGTATGAGGCGTGCCACCATATTGGCTTCCACCTGATCCAGGGCTTCTATTTCGCCCACACCGAGACCTTCACGGCCAAGGTGATCAATCCGGCGTTCTCCGCCGTGCTGGATCTGCTGAACATGGTCAGCCGCGATGCCGACATCCCCGATATCGAAAACGGCTTCAAGCGCGACGCCGCGCTGTCCTTCAAGCTGCTGCGCTACATCAACTCCGTCGGGTTCGGCTTATCCTGCGAAATACAATCCCTGCGCCATGCGCTCACGATTATCGGCACCAAGCAGCTATATCGCTGGCTGACCTTGCTGATGGTGACGGCAGGGGAGAATTCCGCCGTGCCCGCGCTGATGAAAACCTCGATCACGCGCGGCCGCCTGACCGAGCTCCTCGGAGAGGGCTATTTCGACAAGACCGGACGCGACAACCTGTTTGTGACAGGCGTGTTCTCCATGCTCGACCTGATGTTGGAAATGCCGATGGAGAAGGTGCTGGAAAAGATAGACCTGCCAGATGCCATAAAGGATGCGTTGCTGCACCGCCAGGGCGTGTATGGGCCATTCCTGCAGCTGGCTGAGGCGTGTGAAAACCAGGACAACAGCCGCATCATTGCCCTGGCGGAAAGCCTGCAGCTTGACCCGAACAAGGTCAACGACTCGCATATCGCGGCCCTGTCATGGGTGGAGGCGCTCGGGGTATAGCACGCCTAGTCTGAGGAGCAAACAAAAAGCCGGAGTGTTCCTCCGGCTTTTTGTTTGAAAGCGGCTGGTATCGTTGCTTAGTCCCAGCTCGACTTGGCGCTGGCTGACAAAACCCAGCGAAGCGATCCTGGCTAGGCGCTCTGCCACAGGCCGTACAAGCGGTACGACAAGGCAGGGTAACAATGCCAGGAGAGTGTTGTTGGCCGCGCTTGGGATTTAGATCAAGTTGAACAGGGAAAGGCTGGTGGTGGCAACGAAAGCCTTCTGCGCGGCCTCGAGCACAGTCTGCTGCTTGGCCAGGTCGGACAATGCCTTGGCGTAATCGAGATCCTGCAGTTCCGATAGAGACTTGGCATATTGCAACTCGCGGCTGTCGCCGTCGCTATTGAGCGCCGTGATTTCCTTGAGGGCGGAACCATTGCGGGCCCGCACGGTGAGCACATTGTCCAGCGTGCCTTGCAAGGCGTCGCTCGCCGCCGTCAGTCCGTCCTGCAACGCCTGGGCGTCGGCATCGCTGGCCACCGGTGTCTGCAGCAAGTCGGTAATGGTCGCCAATGCGGCAAAGATGTCGTTGCCGTTCGCCTGGAAGACATTGGGCCCGTTGTCGGCAACCGGCAGTTGGCGGGTATTGGATACCTGTAATTGGCGGACCTGGTTGTCGCCGTTGTAGGTGGCGCCTGCCGCATTGAGCGTGTAGGGCACGGTATCCGTGCTGTAGCCGGCATACAGGTAGTTGCCGCTGCCATCCTGGGCGTTGGCCAGGCCGACCAGCGCTTCGAGATCGTTTTTCAGGTCGATGGCGATATAGCTGCGCTGGGTGTCGTCATAGGAGGCGTTGCCTGCCTCGGTGAGCCTGGCCTTTGCTGCAATCAGCAGGTCAGTGACACTTTGCAGGTTGCTTTCTATTGCATTCATGCCGTTTTCGGCGAACATGCGGTTGCGCTCGAATTGCGTGTTGACGCGTTGCGCGTTTTGCAATTCCAGCGCGCGTGCTGCGCCTACAGGGTCGTCTGCAGGTGTCAGAATGCGCTTCTTGCTCGAAATCTGCTGCATGAGGCGGTCTTGCTCAACCTGCAGCTGCGAGAGTCTGTTCAGGCCATTCTGGTATAGGGTGTTGGTGCTGATACGCATGGCACGTTCCTCGTTTATCTGATCGATAGCACTGTTTCAAACAGCGTGCTGGCAATCTGCATCACCTTGCCTGCCGCCTGGTAGGCTTGCTGGTAACGGATCAGGTTGACTGCCTCTTCATCCAGGTTGACGCCGGATTCGCTTTGCTGCGCGGTAATCGATTGTGCCAGCAGCGCATCCTCGGCAGCCCCCGTGACTTGCAGCTCGCGGGTGCGATTGCCGATGTAGCTCACCAGCTGGTTGAAGGTGTCCTGGTAGGATGCGGTGCCGCTGAGCATGGTCTTCGCAGTTTGCAAGGCAGCCAGTTGCAGCGCGTTGCGGTTATCGCCCGCGGCATTGCTGGTATTGGCCGCAATTGTGAACTGGTCGCCATCCGCAGGGGCGCCGCTCAGGCTGAAGCTGATGCCTGCCACGCTGATAGTGGCGCCGGCGCTGTACGGGACTGTGCTGCCTGCCGGATAAGTCGTGGTGACGCCCGCGCTGGTGGTGACCGTGATGGCCTCGCCGGCGGGGAAGCCGCTCAGGTCGCCGCTGTTGTAGCTCAGGGTGAACGGGCTCGCGAGCGGGGCGCTGGCGTAGCCGTTGCTCACGGTGGCGCCGCTGATCGCGCCGCTGCCGGTGTTGCCGCTAGCAGCCGAAGTCGCGATGACGGGCGCGCCGGCGGCGATGTCAGCGATCTGCTTGACTGACACGAAGAGATCGGTCGCCGCATTGGCTGTCGGCCTGATGAGGAATTCATCGCCCGTGTTCATGGCGCCGCCTGCCAGGGTGAAGCTGACGCCGTCTATCGTCTGCGGCAGGCTGCCGAAGGTTTGCACGGTATTGTCGCTGAGGCGGGTGACGATGTAGTTCGACCCGTCATAACGCAGGCGGTAGTCGCTTGCCGTCAACAGGTTGGCATCGGTAATGCTGCTGGAAATATCGGCATTGCCTGTATTGCGGCTGCTGGCATTCACCTGCGGCGAGGGGATGTTGAAGAAATTGCCGCCTTGCACGTTGTTGTTGGTCAGGCCTTGCTGGTGCTGGGTGTTGAATGACTGCGCCAGTGCGACGGCGATCTGCCCCAATGTATTCTGGGCCTTGTCCAGGGATTCGCGGCGGTATTCGATCAAGCCGCCGATGACGCCGCCTTGCAGGCTTTGTTCGGAGAGAATGGAGACGGTCGAGCCGACTTGGTAGGCGACTTCCAGCTTGCCCGGGTTGGTGGGCGAGTTGACCGTGGTGAGCGAATACGCGGTCAGTCCGTTGACCAGCGGGATGCCGTTGCCGATGGAGATATTGTATTTGTTGCCGTCCTGCACCACGACGGTACCCTTGATTTCCTTGTTCAGCGCGAGCACCAATTGGTCGCGTTGGTCCAGCAGGTCGTTCGGCGGCTGGCCCGTGCTGGTTGTCGCCAGGTCGATGGCTTCGTTGAGCCGCGCGATTTCCTTGGCGTAGTGGTTGACCGTATTGACGCTGGCGGTCAGCTGCGAATTCACCGAACTCTGCATTTCCTGCAGGCGGGTTCCCAGGCTGTTGAAGCGGCTCACCAAGGCTTCCGCGTTGGACAGCATGGCCTGGCGCGACGCCGCGTCGTTGGGTGCGGACGACAGGTCGTTGATCGAGTCGAAGAAATCCTGGATAGCAGGAGAAAGGCCCGCTTCCGAATCGGCCAGCATGTCATTGATCTGGTTGATATTGGAAAGCTGGGTGTTGATCGAACTGGCGATGGACTGGCTGTTGCTGATCTGGCGCGACAGCAAGTCGTTGTAGATACGCTTGACCGTGTCGACCTGCGTCCCGTTGCCCAGGTAGCCGAAGCCCCAGTTCTGCGCCTGGTTGGTGGACTGCACGATCACCTGGCGCGAATAGCCCTCGGTATTGGCATTAGCGATGTTGTGCCCTGTGACGCTGATGCCTACCTGGGCGGCATTGAGTGCAGTTTTGCCGATGTTGAATATATTGGACATGGGGCGTATCGATCAAGGTTACGTAAGTGGGTGAACGGCATAAAATTTGTAAACTTTAAGCAGCCGTGACGTTTTCGATCACCCGCCGCAGCTTGCTGGCGTACTGGGGATCGGTGGCATAGCCCGCGTCCTGCATCGCCTGGGCGTAGCCAGCGGTGCTGCCGGTATTGCCCATTACATTCTCGTAGCGCGGGTTGTTGCGCATCATGTTGGCAAAGTCGCGGAACGAATCGGCATACGAGTCATACGCGCGGAATTTCTCGATGCGCTTTTGCGGCATGCCGTTGATATATTCGGTGGTGAGCGCGTCTACCGTCTTGCCTTTCCAGTTCGGCCCGGCCTTGATGCCGAACAGGTTGTTGCTGGGAGTGCCGTCGGCACCAGTAATCTGGCGCTTGCCCCAGCCTGTTTCCAGCGCAGCCTGGCCCAGCATCAGGTGGGCGGGGATGCCGCTGTCCTGGCTGGCCGCCTCCGCATGCTGGCTCATCTGCTGCACGAATTCACGCGCATTCTGCGGCAGGGCTTGATTGGCGCTGGTGACGCTGGCTGCCGACTGGCTCGCATTGAGCGGCATGCTTCTCGGGGTAGGGGCCAGGGGGTCCAGCGCTTCCGGCGGCACGCTGGTGAGGCTGCCTTGCAGCTGGCGGGCCAGCATGTCGGCAAGGCCGGTGCCGCGGTTGGCTATCTGCTGGCTGAGCTGTTGGTCTAGCATTGAAGTAAAGGTGCGGCTTTGCTCGCTGTCGAACATGCTTTCCTTGGGCGTGGCGTCGCGCATGCTTTTCAGCATCATGTTGATCATCAAGGCTTCGAACTGCACTGCTGCGGCCTTGATCGATTCCGGGCTGTTGTCGCGCGCAGCGTATTTCAGGTTGTTCAGGCTGTTGGCATCGGCAGCCATCCTGCCGTTGATATCCGTATTGAGATTGTAGGCAGCCATGTCGCTGGGCTCCTAGATGATTTCCAGGTCGGCACGCAGCGAGCCCGCCGCCTTCATGGCCTGCAGGATGGCCAGCAGATCCTGCGGCGTGGCGCCGATGGCATTCAGCGCCTTCACCACGTCGGCAAGCGAGGTGCCCTTATCCAGCTTGATGACCTTGCCCGGTTCCTTGTTGATTTCCACCTGGGAAACCTGGGTGGCCACCGTCTGTCCGCCGGAGAACGGGCCTGGCTGGCTGATGGCGGGAGCGGTGTTGATGACCACGGAGAGGTTGCCATGGGAAATGGCGCAGTCGTCCAGTGTCACGGCCTGGTTCATGACCACGGAGCCGGTGCGTGCGTTGAGGATCACCTTGGCCGGGCCCTGGGATGGCTTGACGTCGAGGTTCTCCAGGTTGCCGATGAAGGCAATCCTGTTGGTCTCCATGGGGGGCTGTACCTGGATCACGCGCCCATCGAGCGGCGTGGCGGTGCCATTGCCGAAGCGCTTGTTGATGGCGTCGACCACCATGCTGGCGGTGGAGAAATCGGCTTCCTTGAGCTCCAGCCTGATGGTGCTGGTTTCGGTCAGCTGGCTAGGCACGGCGCGTTCCACGATGGCACCGGCTGAAATGCGTCCTGCGCCAAGGTGGTTGATCTGCGTGCTGGTGCCGCTGGCGCCGGCCCCGGCCCCGCCGATGACGAGGTTGCCCTGCGCCATGGCATACACCTGGTTGTCGGCGCCCTTGAGCGGGGTCATGAGCAGGGTGCCCCCGCGCAGGCTGCGCGCGTTGCCCATGGAGGATACCGTGACGTCCATGTTCTGGCCGGGCTGGGCGAAGGGCGGCAAGTTGCCGGTGACCATGACGGCGGCCACGTTGCGCAATTGCAGGTTGGTGCCGCTGGGCAGGTTGATGCCCATCTGCTGCATCATGCTGACGATGCTTTGCACCGTGAACGGGGTTTGCGTGGTCTGGTCGCCCGTGCCGTCCAGGCCGACGACCAAGCCATAGCCGATGAGCTGGTTGGAGCGCACGCCCTGGATGGTGGTGAGGTCCTTGATGCGCTCTGCATCGGCCGGCAGGGCCAACAATAAGGCAGCGAGCGCGGAGATCAGGGCGAGAGGGCGTGTGAGTGTCATGGTGTCAACCTTACAAAGGCACGAAGCTCAGGAAGAAGCGGGTGAGGATGGACATCACCTGGGCAGCGTCCATATTGCTGTTGGTGCGGTATTCAATGCGCGCATCGGCAACGCGGCTCGAGGCGACGGTATTGCCTGCGGCGACATACATTGGGTCCACCACGCCTGAAAAGCGCACGAACTCGGTGCCGCGGTCGAACGCTACCTGTTTCTCGCCGCTGACGACCAAGTGGCCGTTGGGCAGGACTTCCGTCACGGTGGCGCTGATGGTGCCGGTGAACACGTTGCGAGAGTTGGATGCGGCGGCGTCGTCGTAGGAGTTGTCCGAGGCGGCATTGAAGCTTGCCTTGGGCACGTTGTGGCCGAACAGGCCGGTGATGCCGGCATTGACCGCGCCCGACTTGCTGGCGGAATTGGTGCCCGACTTGGTGGCGGAAGTGTTCTCGGTGATGTTGATGACGATGGTGTCGCCGACCAGGCGCGCGCGCTTGTCTTCAAGCAAGGGGCGGTAGGTCGCCGGGCTGTAGATGCCGCCGCTATTGTAGGCTGTCTGCACTGGCGCCACCGGGCGCGCAGTATTGGGGGCCTGCGTAATGGTCTTGGGGGTGACGGCGCACCCGCTGCCGAGCAGCAACAGGCCCAATGCCAGCCAGGTCCTTGAGTAGATAAGCGATCGCATATATTGTCCTTTGCCGCCCATGTTCATGCCGGGATTACAGTTGCGACAGGCGCTGCAGCATCTGGTCCGAAGTGGAAATCGCCTTGCTGTTGATCTCATAGGCGCGCTGGGTCTGGATCATGCTGACCAGCTCTTCCGCCACGTTGACGTTGGAGGTTTCCAGGTATTGGTGTATCAGCAAGCCGGTGCCGTTCATGCCGGGCTGGTTGATGTTGGCGGCCCCGGAAGCGGCGGTCTCGATATACAGGTTCTCGCCGCGCGACTGCAGGCCGGCCGGGTTGATGAAGGTCGCCAGCTGGAAGGTGCCGATCTGCACGGCGTTGTTCGGGTTGTCCGGCAACACCACGGACACCGTGCCGTCGCGCGCTACCGTGAGGCTTAGCGCATTCGGCGGGACGATGATGGCCGGCTGCACGGTGAAGCCGCTGGCTGTCACCAGCTGGCCCTGGTTATCAAGCTGGAAAGCGCCATCGCGGGTATAAGCCGTGGAGCCGTCAGGGAGTAGCACCTGGAAGAAACCTTCGCCGCTGATGGCGACGTCCTTGTTGTTGCCGGTCTGCTGCAGGTTGCCCTGGATATGGATGCGTTCGGTCGCTACAGGACGGACGCCGGTACCCAGTTGCAGGCCCGAAGGCAGCTGGGTCTGCTGGGAGGATTGCGCGCCGGGTTGGCGGATGTTTTGGTAGAGCAGATCCTCGAATACGGCGCGGGTTTTCTTGAAGCCGTTGGTGCTGACGTTGGCCAGGTTGTTGGCAATCACGTCCATCTGCGTTTGCTGGGCATCAAGGCCGGTCTTGGCGATCCATAGCGAACGTATCATGGTCTGCTCCTTTGCAATGGCAGCATCGGGCTGCCGGGATTCTGGAATTTAAGGCTATGCTACTCCAGCGCCGCTCAACTTAAACTGAAGATCTGACCCGCTTTTGTGGCGTTATTCTCCGCGTTCTGGATCAACTTGGTTTGCAGGTCGAACTGGCGCGCCTGCGAGATCATGTTGACCATTTCCTCCACGACGTTCACATTGCTGCCTTCGAGCGCGCCGCTTGCCACCGTCACCGTGGCGTCGGCGTTCAGGGGCTGGCGGTTCTTGGTCTCGAACAGGCCGTCCGTTCCGCGCACCAGGTCCGCGTCGTTCGGGTTGACCAGCTTCAGCCGGCCTATGAGGTTGGTGAACAGCGGCACGACATTGGTGGCGACAGCGGAGACCGTGCCGTCATTGGCAATCGCAATCTTGGCTTCGGGCGGGATCGTGATCGGACCGCCGTCGCCCACGACCGTGAGGCCGTCCTGGGTTTGCAGGACGCCGTTCTCATTCAACTTGAAATTGCCGTTGCGGGTGTAAGCCTCTGTACCGTCCGGCCTTTGCACCGCGAACCAGCCGCGGTCGCGGATTGCGACGTCGAGCTCGCGGCCGGTGGTGTTGATGACCCCGCTGTTGAAATTAGTGCCTACCGTGGCATCTACAACGAATGCGCGGGTAGGCAGGCCGTCGCTCAATACGGGAACCGCACGGAAACTGTCTATCTGGGCACGGAAGCCGGTCGTCGTGGAGTTCGCCAGGTTGTTGGCCGTGGTCGATTGCTGCTCCATGATATGTTTCAGGCCGGTCATTGCGGTATAGATCAGGCGGTCCATGGCGATTCCTTTCTCTTGTTAGCGGTCAACAAAACTCTCCTGGCGTTGTTGCTCTGCCTTGCCGTACTACTTGTATTGTCTGCGGCAGAGCGCTCAGGAGCGATTCGCTGAGTTTTGTTAACCGCTTTTATTACTGTAATGGTTGGATGGCTTTGCATTCGCGCGTAGAACAAGGCGGGCTGCCGCAGACCGTGCCTTTCGCACGGCAAGGCAGCCCAATGCTGTTATACGCTTGAAGGCGAATCCATGTTCAATGAATTAACGTAGGTTGACCAAGGTCTGCATGATCTGGTCCTCGGTCTTGATGGTTTGCGCATTGGCCTGGTAGACGCGCTGCGCGGTGATCATATTGACCAGTTCAGCCGTCAGGTCGACGTTGGAATCCTCCAAACGGTAGGATTGCAGCACGCCCAGGCCGCCGGAGTTGGCAACGCCGACGATGGGAGGGCCGGACTCGGAAGTTTCAGCCCATTGGTTGTCTCCCAACGGCTGGAGGCCGTTGAGGTTGCGGAAGTTGGCAAGAGCGACTTGGCCCAGTATCGCGCTTTGACCGTTGGAGTAGCGGCCGAGAATGGAACCGTCGGAGCCTACGCTGAAGCTCGACAAACGGCCCGCGCTGTAACCATCCTGCCCAAGGTCGCTTTCGCTGAAGGAGTTGGCAAACTGAGTGCTGCCAGCCAGATTCAAGGTAACCGACATGGGGGTGAGGCCGCCGGTTCCGACCGGAATGCTGATGTTCGGGGTCGCCGGCGTGATTGTCGGATTGATGCCTGAGCCGGTGAATACCATGGTGCCGACAGGGACGGGAGGCGTGCCCACGGGCGTCTGGACGCCATCTGCGCTTGCCATGATCGTCCATGTGGTGGTGGCGGGCGTTACGGCGGTATCAACGCCTGTCTTGAGGTAATACAGCTGCACCGCGTGCGAGTTGCCCAGCGAGTCGAACACCTCGATCGGGGTCGAGTGGCTGTAAGTGCTGGGGTCGTTGATGTCGAACATATCCGGGTCCAGGATGTCCGCGCGTGAGTCCAGGTTCAACGGCCCGGTAATGGAGGTGGTGGCGCGCGGAGCAAGGTCTGCGGCATCAATGCGCAGTTCAGTCAGGGCGCCGGTCTGGATTTGGCCGTTGACCAGGGCATATCCTGTCAAGCGCTGCCCGGAAGCGTTCTCGATATAACCATCCTTGCTCAACTGGAACTGTCCGTTGCGGCTGTAGGTGATGGCACCGTTGTCGCTCATGCGGAAGAAGCCGTTGCCATTGATGGCCACGTCCAGCGGGTTTTGCGAGTTGGAAATGTTGCCTTGCGTGAACTGCTGGGTGATCGCGGCGATCTTGGTGCCGATGCCGATCTTGGACGCGTTGCCGCCGCCCAGGGAGTTGGCATAGACGTCGGCGAACTCCGTGCGCGATTGCTTGAAGCCGACGGTGCTCGCATTGGCAACGTTGTTTCCGATGACTTCAATGTTCTTGGAAGCGGCGTTGAGCCCGCTCAAACCCTGTTGGAAAGCCATGTTGTTCTCCTGGTGGTAGATACCTGGGTTGTGGTTAGAAAATCTGCTTGATCTGGTCTGTGGTAATTGCTGCCAAATTGCTCAGGTTGAGCTTGACGCCGTCGCTGCCGGTGGACACGCTCATGACCTGTTCATAGCTGAGCGTGGTCGACGCAACGGTGCTGTTGCCCGTGGTTGCGGTCGCTTCGATGGTATAGCGGCCGTCTGTCAGTTTCGCGCCGTCGTCGCCATAGCCATCCCAGCCCAGGGGCGTGATGCCCGGTTGCTGGTTGGTCACTGTGAGGGTTCTCACCACCTTGCCTGAGCTGTCCTTGATATTGACGGTGAGCTTGTCCGCACCGACAGGCAGCTCGACGCCGAAATAGGCAGCGGACTCGCCCTCGGTTTCGGTAGGGGCAAGATAGGTGCTGTTGCCTTCCACCAGGACAGTATTGCCGATCAGGCTGGAGGCTTGCAGGGCCTGTGTCGCCTGCATGCTGCTGATGAAAGTGGACAGCGTGGCGTTCATCTTCTCGATCCCGGTCACGGTGGACAGTTGCGCCATCTGGCTCGTCACCTCGGCGTTGTCCATCGGGTTGAGCGGGTCCTGGTTCTTCATCTGCGCGATCAACAGCTTCATGAACCGGTCCTGGGTTTCGGAAATGCTGCTGGCATTGCTGGTGGAGCTAGTGCCGTTCATGCTGGTGAGCAGTGAATCGGAAATGCCTGAGGTGCTTGCCATGATCGTTACTCGCTTTCAGGGTCTAAGGTTTATTGGCCGATGGTCAGGGTCTTGAGCAGCATGGATTTTGCCGCGTTCATGGTTTCAACATTGTTCTGGTACGACCTGGATGCCGAGATCATGTTGACCATCTCTTCGGTGACGTTGACGTTGGGCATGGCGACATAGCCGTTGGCGTCAGCCAGGGGGTGCTTGGGGTCGTACTTGAGCTGCGGCGGCGCCTGGTCTTCCACGACCTGCTGCACCTTGACGCCTTGCGCATCGCCGTTGGGGTTCACCGGCACGGCGGAAAACACAATATGCTTGGCGCGGTAGGGCTGGCCGTTGGAGCTGGTCACGCTATCGGCATTGGCCAGGTTGCTTGCCACGACGTTCAGGCGCTGGCCCTGCGCACTCATGGCCGACCCGGAAATATTGAATACATTAAAAAGTGACATTCACGTCTCCTTCAAGATTTAGGCGGCCGCCATTACTGGCCTTGTATCGCGGACAGCAGCTTCTTGATCTGCCCGCTGATCATGGTGGCGCTGGCTTCGTAGCGTAATGCGTTGTCGGCGAACTGGTTGCGTTCCACGTCCATGTCGACCGTATTGCCGTCGACGCTGCCCTGGATAATGGAGCGGTACAGCACGCCGTTCTGATGGCTGGCGGTGGCGGGGATATGGCCGGGGTTGGTGGTGTCCGCTTTCAGTCCGCCGGAGGCGCCGGCGAGGGCCTGTTTGAAAGTGTCGGCAAAATTGATGTCGCGCGCCTTGTAGCCCGGGGTATCGGCATTGGCGATATTGGCCGCCAGCAGTTCCTGGCGTTGCCCGCGCACGCGTAGCGCGGTTTCATGGAAATTGAGTGCGGCATCCAGCTTGTTCATCGTACAACCTCCCTTGCTAACGGCGGCGGTCAAGAAATGCGTGCGACTGCCGTTATTTCAGATGATTGCGAGTCTAGAACCTGTCGTGCAAATTCCATTGCATGAACAAGGGGGAAATTCCCCTCTTGTTTCCTGCTTATGTACTTGCATGCCTCAGTAAAATGCACCTTGATTTGAATTCCAACCACTATCCTGAATGAATAGTGCCAACCCGGAGCCGAGGAGGGGTGCAATGAAGCGAGTATATATCACTGGGCGTATCGCTGCCTTGCTGATTGCTTGCCTATGCGGGATGCCGGTGCATGCAGCGGCCAACCACCAGGATTTGACGCAGCTGCGGGTCCAGGTAGAGCAGTTCTTGTTGAGCCAGAGTGCAGGAATGCCCGGCAAGGTGTCGGTATCGGCAGCCGCCGTGGACTCGCGCCTCAAGCTGGCAAGTTGCGACAACCTGCAGATGTCATTGCCTCCCGGCAGCAAAATCTGGGGACGGACCAGCGTGGGCGTGCGCTGCAATGCGCCGCAAGTCTGGACCATCTATGTACAGGCCAACGTGCAGGTCATGGCGGAATACCTGATTGCCGCAGGCCCGCTGGCGCAAGGGCATATCATTACCGAGCAGGACCTGGCCAAGAGCCAAGGGGATCTTGCCAAACTGCCGCCCGGCGTGTTCACGGATGCGAGTCAGGCGGTCGGGCGGGCGGTATACGTGCCGCTGAGCGCAGGCACGGTGCTGCGGCAGGAAATGCTGCGCGTATTGCCGGTCGTGCAGCAGGGGCAGAAAGTAGTGCTCAACACCATAGGCGAAGGCTTCAGGGTGTCGGCGGAAGGTACGGCGCTGAGCAACGCGGGCGAAGGCCAGCGTGTGAAGGTGAAGGTGGGCAACGGCCAGGTGGTCAGCGGGCTGGCGCGCCAGGGCGGCTTGATTGAGGTCATTTTCTAGCGCAGTCATACTCAAGGCATTTTCGATACGGGCTTTGTGACTTTGGCAAAAGGCTTTAAACTTTTTTACTAAAGTTAACAAAAATGCCGCCGATAAGAGCAATATATCGGTATGCGGTTTTGCCGTAGATGAAACTAGCCTAAGGAATTGCCATGAAAATTGATGACGCACTTCAGAAAGCGGTTGCGCTTAGCAATGACAAGACTGAGAACAGGCCTGCTCCTCGCACCAGCGAGACCAAAACGCCTGTTGCTGGCGAAAGTGTCACCTTGTCCCCCTTGGCTTCGCAATTGCAATCCATCGAAGCCGCCGGAGCCAATGAGCAAGTATATGACGCGGACAAAGTCAGCGCGATCAAATCTGCCATTTCCAGCGGCCAGTTCAGGGTAGACTCTGAAAAGGTCGCAGATGGCCTTATCAACACAGTAAAAGACCTGTTGACAGCCCAACGTTAAGGCTGCGCAGGAAGAAAGGGTATCCTGACATGACCACAGCCAGCTTCGAGCGTGAAATTGCGTTGACCGACAACCTGCTGGAGCTTTTGAAGCGCGAGCAGGCCTGCTTGGTCAAGGTGGATGTGGATGCCATGGAAGGCTTGCTCAATGAAAAGTCCCGCGTCTTGCAGGACATCAACGCCATTACCCAGGCCCGTTACCAAGCGGTGGCAGCCTTGGGCTTCGGTACGGACGAGCGCGGCCTTGCCGCCTGGATCGCAGCTCAGGATGCCGTCATCCAGGAGTCCTGGAGCAGGTTCCAGGGCCTGATAGACCAGGCCAAAGAGCTCAATCGCGTGAATGGCGTCCTGATCAACAAACAGTTCCATCGCAACCAGCAGGTGCTCGACACCTTGGGCAGGCCGCCGTCCGCAGGACAGTTCTACGGCCCGAACGGCCAGGCCAGTTCGGGTTCAGGCCTCTACAATGCGCATGCCTGAAAAATAGTACAAGGATAACGAAAAGCCGGGATGTTTCCCGGCTTTTTTATTGCTGGATGTCTGCTGCTTGGAGTTTCTCGGGTTTGCGGTAGAGCACCATGATAGAGACGCGGCGGTTCTGCGCGCGCCCTTCGGCGGTCTCGTTGTCAGCGACGGGTTGCGTGTCGCTATAACCGACAGCGCTGAGCCGTTCTGCATCGATGCCGTTTTCTATCATCTTGCGCACTACGCTGGTGGCACGCATCGAAGACAGCTCCCAGTTGGAGGGAAACTGGGCATTGCTGATCGGGGCGTTGTCGGTATGGCCTTCCACCTGGATGGCATACTGCTGGTCAGCCAGCACCTGGGTGATTTCATTGATGGGAGCGTTCGCTTCCGCCTTGATGGCGGCCGAGCCTGCCTGGAACAGCACGCCGTCGGCAATGTCGATGCGCACGCCCCGGCTGGTCTTGCTGATGTTGATCTTGCCGTTCGTGGCCAGGCTGCCGAGCGTGCGATTCAGGTTGGCGATCATGGCGCTGATGTTTTCCTGTTCCTGGCGCTGTTTTTCCTTCTGCAGGCGTGCCAGCGGCAGGGCGTTGATCAACGAGCTGGTGGGTGGGGTCTTGAGGACACTCTTACCTGCGGAGGACTTGGCGTCGGGCGGAGGATTCGCCTCTTTGTCGGGCGGGGTGCCGCTGAATGCGCTGCCCAACGCGGAGGTGAGTTCCTTGTATTTCTGGTCGTTGACCGACGAAATGCCATACATGACCACGAAGAAGGCGAACAGCAGGGTAATGAAGTCGGCGTAGGAGACTAGCCAACGGTCATGGTTGTCCGGGTCATCCTCAAATTTTCTTCTTCTTCCCATATCGCCCTGAGATTAGCGTAAGTATGCATTCAAGCGCTCTTCCACGATCTTGTGGTTTTCGCCATTCGCGATTCCCACCATGCCCTCGACCACCATTTCGCGGCGTGTGGTCTCCAGTTGCACAAGCGCCTTGAGCTTGTTGGCGACCGGCAGGAAGAGCAGGTTGGCAAAGCCGACGCCGTAGATGGTCGCAACGAAGGCAATCGCGATGCCGCTGCCCAGCTTGCTCGGGTCGGAGAGGTTCTCCATGACATGGATCAGGCCGAGCACTGCGCCCAGGATGCCGATGGTCGGGGCGTAGCCGCCGGCCGCTTCCCATATTTTGACCGCGTTGCGCTGCGCTGCCTCATAGCGGTTGATATCCACGTTGCAGATATCGCGGATCTTCTCGGGAGGCGTGCCGTCTATCACCAGGCGCAATGCCGTTTTCACGAAGGGGTCCGGTTCCGAGTACATATGGTTTTCCAGCAGCAGGATGCCGTCCTTGCGCGCAATCTGGCTCCAGGCGCTGATGCGGCGCGCCAGTTTTTCCCTGTCGTCCGCCGGGGGCAACACCACCCATTTCAATAGGCGTATCCCCTGGATGAAGAACACGGGGCGGGTTTGCAACAGCACCGCGCCTATGGTGCCGAACAGCACGATCATGAATGCGGCGGGCTGGACGAGCGAGCTGAACTTGCCGCCCTCAAGCGCTTGCCCAAGCAGGATGCCGGCAAGGGCGAGGAGTATGCCGCCTAGGCTGCTCCAGTCCACAACTTTTCTTTCAGGTTGGTGCGCAGGCGTGCAACAGCCTGGGTGTGCAATTGGCAAACCCGGGATTCGGATACGCTCATGATGGCGCCGATTTCCTTGAGGTTCATTTCTTGTTCGTAGTAGAGGCCCATGAGGATTTTCTCGCGTTCAGGCAGCGAGTCGATGGCGTCGATCAATGCTTCGCGGAAATCGGTGGAAAGCAAGGCTCTCAGCGGGTCTCCGGAGTCATCGGACTGATAGCGGTCCAGGAAGTGGTCGCCGCTGTCCTGCTCGCTGAAATCTTCGTAATAGATGAGCTGGTGCCCGCTGCAGTCATCCAGCATTTCTTGGAAATCATCCATGGAAAGGTTGAGTTCGCGCGCAATTTCGCCCTCGGTGGGCGGTCGGCCGAGTTTCTGCTCCAGCAGGTGCACGGCCGTCTCGACATCGCGCATGTTCTTGCGCACGCTGCGCGGCAGCCAGTCGGCGCGGCGCAGCTCGTCGATCATGGAGCCGCGGATGCGTTGTGCGGCATAAGTCTCGAACTGCGCGCCATGGTTGTCTTCATAGCGGTTGGTGGCATCGAGCAGCCCCATCATGCCGGCCTGTATCAGGTCGTCGATATCGACGCTGGCGGGCAGCTTGGCCTTGAGCTGGTAAGCAATTTTCTTGACCAGGCTTGCATGCTGCTTCAGCAGTTCTTCCTTCGGGCTGGTTTTTCCATGCAAGGTGTACATCACTTGGGTCCTCTTAGCTGAGCGACGTTTCCAATAAACCATGATTATGGTCTATTTTGCCCGCTAATGCCTTAAATGCTGCCGCGGCCTTGGTCATGGGGAAGGCTTCGATGACGCTGCGGCCGAGTTTCGCGGCGATGCCCAGATGCTCGTCGGACGGGATCAGCCCGGCAAAGTTGAGCTCGATATAAAGGTGCCGGCGCGCCACTTCTGCAATGTTGTTGAAGACGACGCGCGCCTGCGCCTCGCTGGCATGCGACACCACGATGCCGAAAGAGCGCCTGCCTATCTGGCCGCATAGTTGCTTGATCAGGGTGTAAGCCTGGGTAATGGAACCGACATCCCGTGTCATGTGTATCAGTATCTCCCCATGATGTAGTACGTCCAGCGGCATGGCGTCTTGAGCGTTGAGCGCCGCATCCACCAGAACGATGTCGTGCTGGCTCGCCATGGCCAGGAACACCCGCTCGAGCTGCTGTTTGATGTTGTCGTTTTGCAGAAAACGGCCGGCGGAATTTCCTGACAGCAATTTTGCAACAGAATAGCCTTGGCTGTCATTGTTTATTAACGGCTGGTGCAGTTCCGGCCGCATGATGGCCTCCAGCAATGTTCCCTGCTCGGCATTGATGCCGTAATGGCCGACCTCGTGCATCAAGGCGCTGGTCGCCTCCACGATCAGCACCTTGTTTCCTTGCCGGTAAAGCGGGGCGGCAAGGTTGGTCATGAACCTGGCGTGCTCAGGTTTGCTGGCCGCGGAAAGCAGGGAGATGATCCTGGGCTTGGGGCCTGCCATGAGGCGGCGCAGGCCGGCCGCCTGGTCTTTATGCTGCTGGTTCATGCGAGGCCTCCTGCGATTTTTCCGCTGCTGGCGATGTTGGCCATCAGGAACGGCATTTCCGCATCGCGGAACTGGAATTGCTCCGCCTTTTTGCGCGTCATCTTGAATGCATGGTGCGCGAGGAAATTATTGTTGGCGATATGGATGTCCTCGGGCACGCGCTGGCCGTTGGCGACGTAATAAAGCCTGAGGCGTTCTCGGATGATGATGTCGAGCACGCTGCCGATCGAGGCGGCCTCGTCCAGCTTTGTGATGATGCCGCCGTCCAGGCCGTAGCGTTTGTATACGTCCATGACGTCGGCCAGGGTTTCGCCGGAGCTGGTGGCGTTCATGCACAGGATCTTCTTGATCGGCAGGCCGGTCTTGGACAGCATGGCGATTTGCTCCGCCACCATGCGGTCGCGCTGGCTGACGCCTACCGTGTCGATCAGGATGGTGTGCTTGCCCTTGAGCTCGTTCAGGGCAATGCGCAGGTCGGCCTCGTCCTTGACCGCATGCACCATGACGCCGAGGATCTTGCCGTAGATGCGCAATTGCTCGTGCCCGCCTATACGGTAAGAGTCGGTCGTGATCAGGGCCAGTTTTCCCGGGCCGTGCTTCATGACGAAGCGGGCGGCAAGCTTGGCGGTGGTGGTGGTCTTGCCGACGCCGGTCGGGCCGACCAGCGCATAAATGCCGCCCTGGTCGAGAATCTGTTGTTCGTCGGTGATGGTGTTGATGTTGTTGCTGAGCACGTTGTGCAGCCATTTCATGGCTGCGGCCTCGCTGTGGCCGGCAGGGACTTTTTCGGCAATCTGGCGCGAGAGGCCGGCGCTGAAGCCGGCCGAGATCATCTTGCCGAGCACACTGGACTTCACCGGGTCGCGTTGCTGGATATTGGTCCAGGTGATTTCGGTCAGCTGCGACTCGATGGCGCCGCGCATGGAGCGCAGCTCCTGCATCATATTGGCCATTTCGCGCTGGGCCATGCGGTCTTGAGCGGCCTGTTCGCTCACCGGCTGGGCGTTGTTCTTCACCAGGGGCTTGGCGACTTGGGGCGCGGCTGCCTGGATCTCTGGGCGTACGGGCTGCTTGCTTGCGGCTTGCGCGCGCTGTTGCTGCAGCGCCTTGTGGTTCAGCGGTTCCGCCGTTTTCAGGATGCGCTGGTTGCGGCTCAGCATGGACACCAGGGTTTCTTCCACGTCCGGCGCAGGAGACTGCGCCTTGGCGGCGACCGGCTTCGGCTTGTCGCGCGCCACCAGCGTCGCCATGTCCTCCTCGCGGAACGCCAGGATTTCGTTACCGCCTTCGACGGCGCGGTTGGAGAGGATGACGGCATTGGCCCCCAGTTCTTGCTTCACCATGTTCAGGGCTTCGCGGGAGTTTTTTCCGAAGTAACGTTTGATGTTCATGCTTGGCCTCCAATTAGGCTGGTAACGCGTATGGTTTTGGTGTCAGGAAGTTCTTCATGCGAGAGCACACGCAAGCGCGGGGCTGCGCGGCGCAGGAATCTGGATAGTGCGGTGCGCAGCGAGCCGGGAACCAGCAGCACCGGGGCCAGGCCCATTTGCTCCTGCTGTTTGGCCGCATTGGCGGTCTGGGTCGAGAGGGTCTCCGCCAGCCCCGGCTCGATGGCCGCGCCGCCATTGGCGCTGGCTTGCAATGCCTGCATCAGCAAGCGTTCCAGGTTGTGGTCCAGCGTCATGACCGGCACCTCGTTGCCGGTGGGGAACAGCTGCTGCACGATGGCGCGCCCGAGCTGGATGCGTACCAGCGAGGTGAGCTCGTCGGTGTCCTGGGTGCGCGGGCCATGCTCGGACAGGGTTTCGATGATGGTGCGCATGTCGCGGATATGCACGCCTTCCATCAGCAGGTTCTGCAGCACTTTCTGCACGCTGGAGAGGCTGAGCGCCTTAGGCACCAGGTCTTCCACCAGCTTGGGCGATTCCTTGCCCACATGGTCGAGCAATTGCTGCACTTCCTGGCGGCCCAGCAATTCCGCCGCGTGCGAAGTGATCATGTGGTTGAGGTGGGTGGCGATCACCGTGCTGGTGTCGACCACGGTATATCCCATGGCTTGCGCCTGGTCGCGGATGTTGGCTTCGATCCATACCGCAGGCAGCCCGAATGCGGGATCGGTCGTGGCCGTGCCGCTGAGCGGGCCGGTGACGTTGCCCGGGTCGATTGCCAGGTATTGGCCGGGAAAGGATTCGCCGTTGCCGATCTCGACGCCCTTCAATGTGATGCGGTAGCCTGCAGGGCGCAGCTCCAGGTTGTCGCGGATATGGATGGGCGGGGGCAGGAAGCCGACTTCCTGGGCGAATTTCTTGCGCAACCCCTTGATGCGCTTCAACAAGTCGCCGCCCTGGGCGACATCGACGAGGGGGATCAGCCGGTAGCCGACCTCCAGGCCGATGACATCCACAGGCATCACGTCGTCCCAGCTGGCTTCCGGGGAATCGGTGGCTGGCGCAGGCGTTTTTTCAGGTTCGGCTTCCTTGACTTGCTGTTTCTTTTCGGCTGCATAGGCAATGCCGGCCAGCAAGCCTGCAAGCAGCAGGAAGGCGAAATGGGGCATGCCGGGGATCAGGCCCAGGCCGGCAATGATGGCAGCGGTGATATAGATGGCGCGGGGATTGGCAAACAGCTGTTCCGTCAACTGGTTGCCGATGTCGCGATCGTCGGCAACCCGGGATACGACGACGCCGGCAGCCACCGAAATGATCAGGGCTGGAATCTGCGCCACCAGGCCGTCGCCGATCGCCAGCAGGGTATAGTTCTTGACCGCGTCGGCGAAGCTGAGATCGTGCTGAACCATGCCGACGATCAAGCCCCCGAGGATATTGATCACGATCACCAGGATGCCCGCCACCGCATCGCCGCGCACATACTTGCTGGCGCCGTCCATGGCGCCGTAGAACTCGGCTTCCTGCCCAATTTCCTTGCGGCGGCTGCGTGCCTCTTCCTCGCCGATCAGGCCGGCGTTCAGGTCCGCATCGATCGCCATTTGCTTGCCGGGCATCGCATCCAGCGTGAACCGCGCACCGACTTCCGCGATACGGCCCGCACCCTTGGTGACCACGACGAAATTGATGATGGTCAGGATGACAAATACCACAATCCCCACGGTATAGTTGCCGCCGATCAGGAAGTGCCCGAACGCCTCGATCACCTTGCCGGCCGCATCCGGGCCGGTGTGTCCTTCCGTCAATACGACACGGGTGGAGGCGACGTTGAGCGAAAGCCGCAGCATGGTGGTGACCAGCAATACGGTCGGGAAGGCGATGAAATCCAGCGGCTTGGAGGTTTGCAGGCCAACCAGCAGCACCAGGATGGAGAGCGCGATATTGAAACTGAACAAGGCATCCAGCGCGATCGCCGGCAATGGCAGGATCATCATGGCGAGCAGCATGATGATAATGATGGGCGCCGCCATCGAGGCTCCGCCGTTCAGCCACGAAGGGAGTTTGAAAGCATTCATGACTTAGTTGGCTCCTTTCATATGGGGGTCCATCGCGTCCGGCACGTCCAATGCGGTCGGCATGTCGGGGTAGTAGCCGCCATGCGTCTTGTAGCTGCGCAGCTGGAAGATATAAGCCAGGATTTCGGCGACAGCGGCATAGAGCGCCTGCGGGATTTCATCGCCCAGCTCGGTATGGGCGAAAAGCGCCCGCGCCAGCTTGGGGGATTCAAGGATCGCGACTTTATGCTCGCCGGCGATTTCCCTGATCTTGAGCGCGATATCGTCGGCGCCCTTGGCGATCACGCGCGGCGCCGCCATGGATTGGTCGTCATACTTGATGGCAACGGCATAGTGGGTCGGGTTGGTGATCACCACATCTGCCTTGGGAATCTCGGCCATCATGCGGCGGCGCGCCATTTCACGTTGCTGCTGACGGATACGCCCCTTGATCTGCGGGTTGCCTTCGCTTTCCTTGGCTTCCTGCTTGACCTCTTCCTTGGTCATCTTGAGCTTGTTGTTGTAGCTCCAGCGCTGGTAGGGCACGTCGATCAGCGCAATCAGTACCAATGCGGATACGATGAAGAGGAACCCCTTGATCAGGATGCCGTCCACCTGGGCGATACCGGTTTCCAGGGGTTGCGTCGGCAGCGAGAGCAGGGTGTCGAAGTCGTGCGCCATCACCATGTAGGAAACAGTGCCTACCAGGGTTGCCTTCAATATGGCCTTGACCAGCTCCACCAGCGAATTCTTCGAAAATAGGTTCTTGATGCCATTGAGCGGGTTGAGCTTGCCGAATTTGGGGGTGAATGCCTTGTTGCTGAAGTTCCATCCGCCTACCAGCACCGGGGCCCCTATAATCACGACCAACAGCAGCAGGACCAAGGGCGCAAACGCAATCAGCAATTCCAGGATCCCGCTCGCAATCTTGCTGAGCAACAGGCTGAAGTCGAAGGCGGCCTCGCGGCTGATGCGCAGGTTGCTGTTCATATTGCTCAGCATGGCCTGGTTGAGCCGGCCGCCCAGCATCATGAGGCCAAGGCCGCCAGCCATCAGCACCACGCAAGTGGAAAACTCGCGCGAACGCGGCACGTCGCCGTCCTCGCGGGCTTTTTCTATGCGCCGCGGCGTGGGCTGTTCCGTTTTTTCCAAATCGCTATCTTGCGCCATGCTCGTCCGTTCCCTGATGCAGGCAATATGTATTTTCTGTACACGTTGCCTTTCACGATGGCTGCATTATTCGTCACGGACAAAGCAATGAAATCGAAGAATAGAAGGGGGAAAACCAGTTATTCCTGATAAAAAAGTTAAAAATTTTTTGAAGAAATTCCTAAAGTTTGGGTAAACCATGCCGATAGATGTATTGTATGGAAAATTTTTTCGAATAAATTTCCATATTAATTAGTAACTTATAAAATTTTCGCAAATTTTTTTAAATTTACCCTAAAGCTTGATCAAGCGCTGCCGTTAAGCGGATATGGTTGCAAAAAATATTTTGAGGGATGCAAATCGTTAGATTGAGTTAGTGACTGAAAATTAGCAGTACTCCTCCTCTGAAAGCCTTATCTCCCAAGGCCGGTACGGTGTTTGTAAGACAAACACCGTACCGGCTGTGTTCGTTCGTCTTACGTAAAAAACCGACAGACGCTAGTTTTTTCCTCATCCCAAAAAGTTCAAAGTACGTCTCACCTGCACTGCACATAGCAGCGCTGACTTCTAAGCAAGGGAGCTGGAAATGAACGAACAAGAAATCATGGCAGAGATTAAAGATGCTAACCTCAGTTATCTGATGCTGGCGCAACAAATGATTCGTGCAGACAAGGCTAGTGCAATTTTCCGCCTTGGGCTGAGCCAAGAGATTGCAGATTTGCTGGAAGGTCTGAGCAATGCGCAACTGCTGAAGCTGAGCAGCTTCAATATGATGCTGACACGTTTCCGCTTCGATGACACCGCGATTCTGGGCATGCTGACCAGCTACACCAAGGATCGCATGCAGGCACAAGCCCATGCCGCCATCTTGATGGCGGGCCAGGGCGTTGAAGAAATCGCCTGAAGATAAAAAACATTCAGTCGCAAGCATCGGCAGTTCATTGGGTATCGGGGGGTATCATGAGTAAGAGCGTCATCAACGAAGCAGAACAGATCCAGTTGGCCATCCAGATGATTCATCTTGGCGCGAGGCTGCAATTGCTCGAATCCCAAACGACTTTGTCTCGTGAACGCTTGATCAAGCTATATAAGGAAATCAAGGGCATGTCGCCGCCTAAGGGCATGCTCCCCTTCTCGACCGACTGGTTCCTGACCTGGCAGCCGAATATCCATTCCTCGATTTTTGTGAATATTTATCACTTCCTGATCCAGCATGCAGGCGTGACGGGAATCACAGCCGTCATGAAGGCTTACAGGCTGTATCTGCAGCAGGTGGGAAGCGAACCTGACGATGACGAGGTGGTGTTGTCGCTGACACGCGCCTGGACCCTGATCCGTTTTCTCGATAGCAATATGCTGAAGATGCAACGCTGCAGCTGCTGTGGCGGCGAATTTGTCGTAAACGCCTACGACCTCCATGAACGTTATCAGTGCAACCTTTGCCATGTGCCTTCACGCGCCGGCAAGACCAAGAAAGCCAAGGAGCAGGCGGCAGCATTGATCGCGTAATCGTGAATATGTCGCTTCAACAGTTTTAATGGATCTTGCCCATGCGAATTGAGCAGGAGCCAAACCCGGAGTTGAGTGGTGCCAGGAAGCGGCTTCCCCCCGCTATCCTGGCTTTTTTTATTCAGTTTGCGGCGCTTGCGGCAGTCTGGTGCACCAGCCAATTGCTGTGGGGTCTCGGCTGGCAGGATTTGCCGGCCTGGACTTTGTTCCTGCTGCAAGGAGTGGTTGCCTGTCTGTTGTCCATCATGCTGGCGATGGCCGCTTGGTGGAGGTGGATACACCTGTTGTTCCCGTTGGCGATCCTGGCTATGCTGCAATGGCAATTGCCCGCATGGATATATCTGCTGGCGTTTTGTTTTACCCTTGCTCTGTTCTGGAGCACGTATCGCACCCAGGTGCCCTTCTATCCGACCAGGCCCGCGACTTGGCGTCAGGTCAAAGAGCTGGTTCCCGCGGACAGGCCGGTCGGCGTGCTCGATATCGGCAGCGGAATGGGCGGGCTTGTCATGTACCTGGCCCGGGAACGCACGAATGCCAGGTGTGCCGGAATTGAGCTGGCGCCTTTGCCATGGCTGATCAGCGTCTTGTCGGCCTTCTTAAAAAAATCTCCCGCATCATTCAAGTATGGCGACTACCAGGCCGTTAATCTTTCTGAGTACGACGTAGTGTTCGCGTACCTCTCCCCGGCGGCGATGCCTGATGTTTGGCTCAAGGCTAAGAAGGAAATGCAGGCAGGTAGTTTGCTTATCAGTTACGAGTTTGAGATTCCGGGAGTGGCTCCCAAGTTGCAGATTCAGGATAAGTTCGATGCCCCGAGTATTTTCGTATGGGAATTGTAAGCGCGGGACATTGCGCTCTAGGAGGCGTTCAAGCCACGATGATTCAGATATAAAGGGTTATTGCACTTCAATTGCCGCGATCAGAACATCAGCTTGATTGCTATGCTGAAAAAGAACTTAAGAAATCGGGCCTGTGAAGCCTGAGCGGAGCTTGCTGATATGCTGGTGATAGCGGGGTATCTGGTAGTACTGGGAAGTGTCTTTGGCGGGTTCGCCATGGCAGGCGGGCATCTGGCCGCCTTGTTCCAGCCGATAGAGTTGCTCATGATCGGCGGGGCCGCCATTGGCGCTTTCCTGGTAGGAAATGATGCCAAAGCAATCAAGGCGACGCTGAAAGCCTTGCCCAGCGTATTCAAAGGTTCGAAATACACCAAATCGCGCTATATGGATCTGTTGGCGCTGCTGTTTGAAATCCTCACCAAGATCCGCCGCGACGGGATGATGGCGGTCGAGAGCGACATCGATAACCCCGAAGCCAGCCAGATTTTCTCCAAGTATCCGGACATCCTTGCCGACCATCACCTGATGGATTTTATTTGCGATTATCTGCGCCTGATGACGTCGGGCAACATGGATGCGTTCCAGATCGAGAACCTCATGGACAATGAAATCGATACCCACCACCACGAAAGCATGGTGCCTTCACACTGCATCGCCCGTCTGGGCGACGGCATGCCGGCGTTTGGCATTGTGGCTGCGGTAATGGGGGTGGTGCACACCATGGAATCCGTAGGGTTGCCGCCAAACGAATTGGGGGTGCTGATTGCCCACGCCTTGGTGGGAACCTTCCTCGGCATTTTGCTCGCTTATGGCTTCGTCGGTCCGCTAGCGAGCTTGCTGGAGCGCAAGGCTGACGAGTCATCCAAGATGTTCCAGTGCGCCAAGGTGACTTTCCTCGCCAGTCTGAACAGTTACGCTCCTGCGATTGCGGTGGAGTTCGGCCGCAAGGTGCTGTATTCGACCGAGCGTCCCGAGTTCGCCGAACTGGAGGCTCACGTCAAGCAGGCCAAGGCCCGCTAGGGAAAGGAAAAGGCGGAGAACGAGATGGCCCAGGAAAACGTCCGGATTGTCGTCAAACGTGTCAACAAACATGGCGGTAGCCGTCATGCTGGTGCCTGGAAAATAGCCTATGCCGATTTCGTGACGGCAATGATGGCGTTCTTTCTCCTCATGTGGTTGTTGGGCTCCACGTCCAAGGCCGACCTGGAAGGGATTTCGGAGTATTTCAAGATGCCGCTCAAGGTGGCGATGCAAGGCGGGCCGGGCCTTGGCGCCAGCGATAGCGTCCTCAGGGGCGGCGGTACTGATGTGACCAAGGTACAGGGGCAGATCAGGAAGTCTGACGATATTGAGGCCAGGAAAAAGCCGGACTTGAAGGCCGCCAAGCAAGCGGTGGCCAAGGCGGATATGGAAAGGCTCAAGGTGCTGAAAAAGCGTATCGAGGATGCCATCGAGGCCAGCACGACATTGCGCCAGTTCAAGAAGCAGCTGTTGCTGGACATCACGACAGAAGGGCTGCGTATCCAGATCGTGGATGAGCAGAACCGCCCGATGTTCGCCTCTTCCAAGGCGGAACTTCAGCCATACGCCCGTCAGATCCTGCACGAGATCGGCCAGTTGCTCAACGACGTGCCGAACAAGATCAGCTTGTCCGGTCATACCGACTCGGCCCCTTATCCGAGTGGAGAGCGTTACTACAGCAACTGGGAGCTATCCTCTGACCGAGCCAATGCCTCACGCCGGGAATTGGTTGCCGGTGGCATGAAAGAGGAAAAGCTATTGCGCGTGGTAGGCTTGTCTTCCGCGGTATTGTTCGATAAGGAAAACCCGCTCAATCCCGTTAACCGTCGTATCAGCATCATCATCATGAACAAGAAGGCGGAGGAGGAAACGATTAACGACAATGGTTCGACGGAGGTGCGCGCAGCTGGCGATGTGCCTGCTGTGACTGAGAGTTTTAATAAATCATGATAGTGATCAAGCGGGATTTTTCTCTTGTTTTTTACAGATTGAATGTAGTCCGGACAGGATAGCGTATATGGCAAGTCAGACTATACCGATAGACGAATTAAAGGAGTTGCTGGTCAGTCTCGGCGGCTGGGGCGAGGAGCATCTTGAACACGTGGAGGCAGATCTCGGCCAGGCCAACGCGTTGTTGCGCGAGGCGATCAGCATGCTGGTGGATGGCTTCATGGCCATCAACCGGGCGGCGCAGGCGCAGCAGCAGATACTGTTGAGCTTGAGCGTCAGCACGCAATTATCTCAACAGCATATTGCCGAGGTGGCAATGTATAGCCGCCAGATCGAGAGCGAAGTGAACCGAGTCGTGACGGGAATGCAGTTCGAGGACATGACCAACCAGCTACTGACGCGCGCGCTCGCCCGCGTGGGCGGGCTCAAGTTATTGCTGCTGGCAATGGCGGATCAGCATGAGTCCTTGGTTTCCGGACATTCGCACGAGGATATTGCGGTCATTTTGCAAAAGATGAGCGAGTCGCTCAACGAAAAACGCGCTTCCATGCATCGCGATTTACAGTCGTCCGTGAATCAGCAGCATATGGGGGCGGGCGATATTGAGCTGTTTTAGGGTTTCTCTTTTAACAATGTCAGGTACGTGCCGGAGCGCATAGGCGCGCAATAACGGGGATTGAAAGATATGGGAAAAACAATACTGGCTGTAGATGACTCCGGGTCGTTGAGACAGATGGTGGTGTTCAGCCTGAACGCCGCCGGCTACCAGGTGATCGAGGCGGTGGATGGCGAGGATGCTATGCACAAGGCGCAGGCCCAGGTCGTGGATCTTGTGCTCACGGACCAGAATATGCCCAATATGGACGGACTGACGCTGATTAAATCACTGCGCAGCCTCAGTTCTTACCAGAAAGTGCCGATATTAATGCTAACGACCGAGTCCAGTGACGAAATGAAGGCATTGGGCAAGGCGGCTGGAGCGACAGGATGGCTGGTCAAGCCATTTGATCCCAAGCGTTTATTAGATGTTGTTCAGCGTGTCATTGGGTGAGGTTGGTGCACTGCACAGGACTGATCTCCGTGTGGAGCGTGGATAGCATGAATCAATGTGGAGTTGAATAATGACAATTGACATGAGCCAGTTTTACCAGGTGTTCTTCGACGAGTCGGACGAACTGCTGGCGGAAGCTGAGCGTTTGCTGCTCGAGCTTGATATCGAGAACCCGAGCGCGGAAGACCTCAATGCCATTTTTCGTGCTGCACACTCCATCAAGGGCGGGGCCGCGACTTTCGGCATGACCGACATGACCGAGATCACCCATGTGCTTGAGAACCTGCTGGACCGTATCCGCAAGAACGAGATGAAGCTCCAGGCAGAGCATGTGGACGTGTTCCTCGCCGCCAAGGACATTCTCAAGATGCAGCTGGATGGGCACCGGAACGGAAGCGCAGTGGATCAAGAGGCCGTCAGCGAGATCAAGGCGACATTGCATAGCCTGGCCCAGGAGGGCGGACAGGCTGTCGCTGCCCCGACGGAGGCATTGCCCGCGACTGGGCAAGCGCCCGCGGAGGCCAAGCCCGGCAATGCAATTGCCTCAGCGCCAGCTGCCGGTTCGACCAGGCAATACCAAGTGCAGTTGCCGGAATTGCCGGAAAAGGACGTGACGGCATTGACTGAGGAGCTGGCACTGTTGGGTACGGTGGAAGCATTGCCTGCGGTCGGCAACCGCCATGTGCTCAAGTTGAGCACGGAAGAGAGCCTGGACGACATCGTGGCCATCTGTTCTTTCATCCTCGACCCGGACGACCTGGTCATTACCGAGCTCGACGCTGGCGAACGCGACGCGCCCCTGGCCAAGCCAGCGGCTGGCGGCAGCCAGGCCTTTTTGATCGAAATCCCGGAAATTCTGGACAAGGATTGGAGCACGCTGGTTTCAGAGCTCGAATTGCTCGGCAAGGTCGCCGTGCAGCCTGTGGTGGGCAACTTGCATTCGCTCTGGCTGGAAACCGAAGAGGACCGTGACAGCATCCTCGCGGTGAGTTCCTTTGTCGTCGACGTCGACAAGATCAAAGTGACAAAGAGAAGTGATGCTCCGCTAACAGAAAGCGTGCAGGCAGAACCGGTTCAGGCTAAGGAAAAGCCGTTGGATGAGGGCGATTTCGGTTTGTTTGATGAAAGCGCCGTCAAACCGGAGCCTGTGGAGAAGCCTGCCGCTGTAGAGGCAACCAAGGTGAATGCGGAACCGCCGGAAAACAAACGGGTGGCGCCGCGCCGCGAGGCTGACAAGGCGGCGGCAAGCCAGGAAACCACATCCATCCGTGTCGGGATCGAGAAGGTGGACCAATTGATCAACCTGGTTGGCGAGCTTGTCATTACCCAGGCCATGATAGAGCAGCGTACCGGCACGCTGGACCCCATGCTGCATGAGCGCCTGCTCAACAGCGTAGGCCAATTGACACGAAACACCCGCGATTTGCAGGAAGCCGTCATGTCGATCCGCATGATGCCGATGGACTATGTATTTTCCCGTTTCCCGCGCATGGTGCGCGATCTTGCGAGCAAGCTCGGCAAGAAGGTCGAGTTCGTCACCAACGGCGCGGCCACCGAGCTGGACAAGGGTCTGATCGAGCGTATTGTCGACCCATTGACCCACCTGGTGCGCAACAGTATCGACCATGGCATCGAGTCGCCCGAGGTGCGTGCCGCCGCAGGCAAGAGCCCGGTGGGCCGTTTGTCGCTTTCAGCAGGGCATCAGGGCGGCAATATCATTATTGAGGTGAGCGACGATGGTGGCGGCCTCAACCGCGAACGCATCCTCAACAAGGCCAAATCCTCGGGGCTGAGCGTTTCCGACAGCATGCCGGACGGCGACGTATGGCAACTGATCTTTGCTCCTGGCTTCTCTACGGCGGAACAGGTGACCGATGTCTCCGGCCGAGGGGTCGGCATGGATGTGGTCAAGCGCAATATCACTGCCATGGGCGGTGTGGTCGACATACGTTCCGCCGCCGGATACGGCACCACCATTTCTATTTCCCTGCCCTTGACCCTGGCGATTCTTGACGGCATGTCCGTCCGGGTCGGGGATGAGGTCTACATCCTGCCGCTCAGTTTTGTCATGGAGTCGCTGCAGCCGTCTGCGGGCGACGTCAAGGATGTGACCGGCCAGGGCCGCCTGGTCAAGGTGCGTGAAGATTACCTTCCGCTGATTCCGCTATACCAGATGTTTGGCATCGAACCACTCTATCGCGAGCCCGAGGACGGCATCCTCGTGGTCTTGCAGGCGGACGGCAAGAAAGCCGCATTGTTCGTTGATGAACTGGTGGGTCAGCAGCAAGTCGTGGTGAAGAATCTCGAATCCAATTACCGCAAGGTGGCGGGGATTTCCGGCGCGACCATCCTCGGCGATGGCGGCGTCTCGCTGATTCTGGATGTTGCCAATTTGCTGCGGTCCAGCAGGCAGTTGATCACTGAAACTTCCATTCATTAAGAGGTGTTGTCATGTTAGAACCAACAAGCAGTAAAGCAGAGAGCCAGTCGCAACCGGTTCCATCAGGGGCAGCGCAAGGTGAGAGCAGCGAGTTCCTCGCTTTTACGCTGGGCAGCGAGGAATACGGGATTGATATCCTCAAGGTGCAGGAGATCCGCGGCTACGAGAGCGTGACCAGGATCGTCAACGCGCCGGAATTCATCAAGGGCGTGATCAACCTGCGCGGCATCATTGTCCCGATCGTGGACATGCGCATCAGGTTCAACCTGGGCACGCCTACCTACGACCAGTTCACCGTCGTCATCATCCTCAATATCAACGGGCGTGTGACCGGGATCGTGGTGGACAGCGTTTCCGACGTCACGACGCTGAACGCGCAACAGATCAAGCCTGCGCCGGAGATGGGCTCCATCCTGAGTACGGACTACCTGATTGGCTTGGGCACGCTGGATGACCGCATGTTGATTCTGGTCGATATCGATAAGTTGATGACCAGTTCGGAAATGGGCTTGGTCGACAATATCGTTGCCGACGCTTAGTCATCAGATAACGATAAAAACAGACATACTGAACTCGAAGGGCGGAGATTAGAAATGAAGCTACTGAATCCATTGATGAATTACATGTATGGTCAGAGGATCACCAAGCGCCTCATGATCGGTTTTGGATCGTTGCTGGTGTTGCTGGCGGCGATCGTCATCCTCAGTTTCGTGCTGATGACATCCATGAGTAACCGTACGGACGCGATTGTCGCGGAATCGGCGACCAAGCAGGCATTGCTGAATGATTGGAAGCTGTATACCAATATGAACATCGTCAATGCCGTGGCTTATATCAGGAACCGTAGCCAGAACCAGGAGGCATATTTCCTCGAAAAGATGGATGAGTATTCGAAAGAGGTCGACAAGCTGCAGGCGCAGGCCTTGGAATCCATGAAGGGCGACGAGTACCAACCTCTGTTAGAGAAAATCAACAAGGCGCGCGAGGAGTATCGCACCGTGCGCAGCGATGCCTTCAAGATCCGTGTCGCATTGAATGTGCGCGCAGCAGCGCTTGAGAACTGGCTGACCAATGAGCAAGTGAGCCTCGAGGAAAAGCGCAATGTCAGCAATAAGCTGGCCGCTGATGAAAAGGCATACTACGAAAGTATCGACAGCAGTTTCCAGGCTGCCCGCGACGCTTATCAGGGCGCCATGAACGAGTTGTTGCAGTATGAGCGCGACAGGGCAGTGGAATTGGCTGCGGCTAACAAGAGCGCCAGCATCCAGGGCCGTACCCTGGTGATCGTGCTGGGCTTGCTGGCCATCCTGCTGGGCGTGGTATTCGCGAGAGTGATTACGGTGTCCATCATCGAGCCGATCAATTACGGTATCCGCGTGATCGGCCGTGTCTCCAAGGGCGACCTGGCGCCGCGCCAGAACGACCTACTCGACATGATCAATGAAAACGCCTCCGATGAGCCTGGCAAGCTGCTGGTCGGCATCCGCTTCATGATCCAGGAACTGCGCAAGCTGGTGACGGAAGTGCGCGGCAGCACGGACACGATGCTGGTCGCGACCAGCGAGATTTCCTCCGGCAACGCCGACCTCTCTTCGCGTACCGAGTCGCAGGCTTCCAGCCTGGAAGAAACTGCCAGCTCCATGGAAGAGTTGACTTCCACCGTGCGCCAGAATGCGGACAACGCAAGACAGGCCAACCAATTGGTGATCACGGCTTCGGAGTCTGCGGTGCGTGGCGGACAAGTGGTCGACCAAGTCGTCAACACCATGGGCTCGATCAAGGAGAGCTCGCGCAAGATTGTGGACATCATCGGCGTCATCGACGGCATTGCCTTCCAGACCAATATCCTCGCGTTGAATGCTGCAGTTGAGGCGGCACGGGCGGGCGAACAGGGGCGCGGGTTCGCGGTGGTGGCGAGCGAGGTGCGCAACCTGGCCCAGCGTTCCGCGGCGGCGGCCAAGGAAATCAAGGGCCTGATCGGCGACTCCGTCGAGAAGGTCGATATCGGCAACAAGCTGGTGGACCAGGCCGGTACCACGATGAGCGAAATCGTGAGCTCGGTTCAACGCGTGGCCGACATCATGGGCGAGATTACCTCCGCCAGCCAGGAGCAAAGCTCCGGTATCGAGCAGGTGAACATCGCTATCGGGCAGATGGATGAAATGACCCAGCAGAATGCCGCCCTGGTTGAGCAGGCGGCGGCAGCGGCAGAAAGTCTTGAGGAACAGGCGCAGAAACTGTCCTCCACGGTCAGCGTATTCAAGATCAGCTAAAAATAAAATACTTGTTTTGATTAAAAGGCAGAAAAACGCAAACAGGGTGGCTGCATTGCCATCCTGACAATAGGAGAAAAAGTAACATGCGTATCAACATGCCTGTGACAACGAATGAGTATTTGCTGCGGGACGGCCAGTCGATTCTGTCGACGACCGACCTGCAGGGAAAAATCACTTATATAAACCAGGATTTCATCGAGGTCAGCGGCTTTACCGAAGAAGAGCTGATTGGCGCGCCTCACAACCTGGTGCGTCATCCGGACATGCCCTCCGAAGCTTTTGCCGACATGTGGGCGACGTTGAAGGCCGGATTGCCCTGGACGGGGATGGTCAAGAACCGGCGCAAGAACGGCGACTATTACTGGGTCCTGGCGAATGCCACGCCCATGCGCCAGAGCGGCAGTGTCGTGGGATATATGTCCGTACGCGTCAAGCCCACGCGCCAGCAAGTCGAACAAGCCGCGCGGATTTATGCCAGCTTGCGCGAAAACAAGCGCCATGGCCTCAAACTGCACCGTGGCGAGGTCCTGAAAACAGATTTAATCTCGCGGGTAAGAAGAGCAATGCAAATGACATTGAAAACAAGAGTGACCGTGACAACCATCGCCATCATTCTGGCGATGATTGTCGTCATGGCGGCAGCGCTTAGCGGGCTGGGCATTGGCTTCGTGATCGGCGGCGCCTTGGTTGCCATCGTGGCGGCCGTGGGGCTTGCCATGTCGCTTTCCGCCTCGGTGATCAAGCCGCTGCGCGAAGCAACCGACATCGCCAATTCGCTCGCGAGCGGCGATCTTTCGCACAAGTTCAGCAGCAGCAAGACGGACGAGACCGGCATGCTGTTGCGGGCGCTCAACCAGATGAATGTCAACATCGTCGCCATGATCTCCGACATCCGTACCAATATGCAGCGCATCAATATAGGTGTCAGCGAGATTGCCAAGGGCAACAACGATCTTTCGGCACGTACCGAATCCCAGGCCAGTTCGCTGGAAGAAACGGCCAGTTCGATGGAAGAGCTGGCCTCTACCGTGAAGCAGAACGCCGACAATGCACGGCAGGCCAATCAACTGGTGATATCCGCCTCCAGCGTCGCGGCCCGCGGCGGCGAAGTGATTGGGGAAGCCAGGGACAGGATGCGCCTGATCAGCGAGTCTGCCAACAAGATTTCAGACATCATCGGCGTGATCGACGGCATCGCCTTCCAAACCAATATCCTGGCATTGAATGCCGCGGTCGAGGCGGCCCGTGCCGGCGAGCAAGGGCGCGGGTTTGCCGTGGTTGCCGCAGAAGTGCGCAACCTGGCCCATCGTTCCGCGGCGGCGGCCAAGGAAATCAAGGGATTGATTTCCGATTCTGTGGAGCGGGTGGAGGCTGGGGTGGTGTTTGTCGACCAGGCCGGCACGACGATGACGGAGATCGTGTCTTCGGTGCGTAGTGTCACCGATATCATGGCGGAAATATCAGCGGCCTCGACCGAGCAGAGCTCAGGTATTGACCAAGTGAACCACGCAGTCAATGACATGGACGAGGTCACCCAGCGCAATGCCGCGCTGGTCGAGGAGTCCGCTGCGGCGGCGGAGGCATTGAAACGGGATGTGTTGCAGCTCGAGCGTGCCGTCAGCGTGTTCAAGCTTGGCAACGGCAGGGATGTCGCGCTGGAGCAGCAACAGCCTGTGGTTCAGGCCAAAGTTTCCGCACCGGTGTCGTCAAGGGCTAAGGTAGAGGTTAAGCCAAGCGCTTCTGCAACATCAAGCCCAGCCGCCAACGATGCGAAAATGAAAACTAAAGAAACTGCGAAGCAGGCGGCGCCCCCGTCCAAATCCGCACTACCCAGGAAGGTCATCGGTCCGGATCTTTCCAGCGATGAATGGGAAGAGTTCTGATCGCGCACGCGCATATGCAGAGGAACGTGTAATTGAATTCAAGCACAGTGAGCAAATCAAGTGCGGGCAAGGAGTTTGATTTTACAGAAGCGGATTTTGCCCGCGTACGCAAGCTGATCTATCAGGCGGCTGGCATTTCGCTGTCGGACTCCAAGCACGAGATGGTCTACAGCCGTCTTGCAAGGCGCTTGCGCGCGACTGGCATATCCAGCTTCCAGCATTACCTCGACGTGCTGGAAAGCGGTTCCGGCTCTGATGAGTGGGAGGCCTTTACCAACGCGCTCACCACCAACCTGACATCGTTCTTTCGCGAACATCACCATTTTCCCATTCTCGCGGAACATATCCGCAAGGCGGCTCAGCCCATTTCCATCTGGTGCTGCGCGAGTTCCACCGGCGAGGAGCCATACAGCCTTGCTATTACCGCTTGCGAAGCCTTCGGCACGCTGCGGCCGCCTGTCGAGATCATCGCCACCGATATTGACACCAATGTGCTGGCAACCGCTGCCTCCGGCATCTACACCTACGACCGCATCGAGAAATTGCCCATGGAGCAGAAGAAGAAATTCTTCCTACGCGGGACCGGCAAACAGCAGGGCATGGTGCGGGTGCGCGACGATTTGCGCAAGCTGATCAGTTTCAGGCCCCTGAACCTGCTGAGCAACAGCTGGCCTGTCAGCGGACAGTTCGATGCGATCTTCTGCCGCAATGTCATGATCTATTTCGACAAGCCGACACAGGCGGCGATTCTCAAGCGCTTTGCCCCGTTGATGAAGCCGGACGGCTTGCTTTTCGCCGGGCATTCGGAAAATTTTCTTTACGCCACTGACGCATTCAAGCTATTGGGCAAGACGGTATACACCCTCGAGCGGCGAGGAGGCTGAGCATGGCCAGCCCGATAGAAGAGCAGTTGGCTACCAACCTGTATTTCGACAAGACCTTCAATTGCGAGGCGGCCAAGATTTTGCCTGGGGAGTATTACACGACCAACCAGGACATCGTGATCGTGACGGTGCTGGGTTCATGCGTATCCGCATGTATCCGCGACAAGGTTTCCGGCGTTGGCGGCATGAATCATTTCATGCTGCCGGAGGGTAGCCCTGCGGATGCCAACAACCCGGTTTCAGAGTCGGCCCGTTATGGGACTTATGCCATGGAGGTGTTGATCAACCAGCTATTGAAGAACGGTGCGCGCCGGGAGAACCTTGAGGCCAAGATTTTTGGTGGCGGCAATGTGTTGAGCGGCTTTACCGCCATCAATATCGGCGAGAAGAATGCGGCATTTGTGCGCAAGTATTTGCGCGACGAGAATATCCGCGTGGTCGGCGAGGACCTGAACGATATCTATCCCCGCAAAGTGTATTTCTTCCCCAAGACCGGGCGCGTATTGGTGAAGAAGCTGAAGCAGATGCATAACAACACCTTGATTACGCGTGAAGAAAGCTATGCCAAGAGGCTCAACACGAACAAGGTGGCTGGCGATGTGGAATTGTTTTGAGGCAGGCTCAACGGTGGTGGCTGGGAGGAGACCAGATGCCAGGTGATAGTTAAATAAAAAGGCAATGTCATGACCATAAAAGTTCTTATCATCGACGATTCAGCGCTGATTCGCAGCTTGTTGACGGAGATCATCAACCAACAGCCTGATCTCGAGGTGGTGGGCGCGGCTCCCGACCCCTTGATCGCGCGGGAAATGATCAAACAAAAGAATCCTGATGTGCTGACCCTTGACGTGGAAATGCCCAAAATGGACGGGTTGGATTTTCTCGAGCGCCTGATGCGGCTGCGCCCGACGCCGGTGGTGATGATTTCCTCGCTGACCGAGCGCGGCTCGGAAATCACCATGCGGGCCATGGAGCTGGGCGCGGTGGATTTCATTACCAAGCCGAAAATGTCGATTGCCAGCGGCATGCATGAATATAGCGAGATGATTGCGGACAAGATACGCGCAGCTTCCAGGGCGCGCCTGATTGCCAGGAAACCATTGACTCCGGCGACAGGCAGCACTGGTTTGCCTTCGGTCGGCAATCCCCTGATCAGCAGCGAGAAGCTCATCATCATTGGCGCCTCCACGGGCGGCACCGAGGCGATCAAGTCCTTCCTGATGCAAATGCCGTCGGACTGTCCCGGCATCCTGATTACGCAGCATATGCCGGCAGGCTTTACGCAATCTTTTGCCAATCGCCTGAACGCCTTATGCAAAATCTCGGTGCAGGAAGCCAAGGGCGGCGAGCGCGTCCTGCCTGGCCATGCGTATATTGCGCCTGGGCATTCGCACCTGTTGCTGGCGCGTAGCGGCGCCAATTACGTGACGCAGCTGGATGACGGCCCGCCCGTGAGCCGGCACCGCCCCTCGGTGGATGTCTTGTTCAGTTCTGCCGCAAGCAATGCGGGCAAGAATGCGATTGGTGTTATTCTCACGGGCATGGGCAAGGATGGTGCCGAAGGCATGCTGAAAATGAAGCAGGCCGGGGCCTACAACTTTGCGCAGGACGAGGCGAGCTGCGTCGTCTTCGGCATGCCCAAGGAGGCAATTGCCATGGGCGGGGTGGACGAGGTGAGCTCATTGTATGATATGCCTGGCAAGGTGCTGCAATACCTCGCAGCCAACAGCGCGCGGGCATTGCGTGTTTAATATGGAGGTGCCGCAGCATGATCGACCGGCATTTCCGGCAATACAAATAAAAGTTGAAATGGAGTAACAAATGGCAAATCCCAATACCAAATTTCTGGTGGTCGACGACTTTTCGACCATGCGGCGTATTGTGCGTAACCTGCTCAAGGAGCTGGGTTACAACAATGTCGATGAAGCTGAGGATGGCGTCATGGCCCTGGCCAAGTTGAGGAGCGGAAGCTTCGATTTCGTGGTGTCCGACTGGAACATGCCCAATATGGACGGGTTGACCATGTTGCAGCAGATACGCGCCGACCCGGCGCTGTCATCGTTGCCGGTGTTGATGGTGACCGCAGAAGCGAAAAAGGAAAACATCATTGCGGCTGCCCAGGCAGGCGCCAATGGCTACGTGGTGAAGCCGTTCACCGCTGCGACATTGGATGAGAAGCTTAGTAAAATTTTTGAGAAGCTTGAAAAAGCAGGGGGCTGATAATGAGTAACCCACTTCAACATGTAGAACTCGTACCGGGTGAAGCCGAGAACATGCAATCCCAGCATGATGAAATGCTGCACCGTATCGGCTTAATGACCAGGAACCTGCATGAAAGCTTGCGCGGCCTTGGATTCGACAAGCTGCTCGAGCAGGCGGCGCACGGAATACCCGATGCCAGGGACAGGCTCAATTACGTAGCGCGCATGACCGAGCAGGCGGCAGAGCGCGTATTGAATGCGACCGACATTGCGACGCCCTTGCAGGATGAGTTGAACCAGCAGGCCGTCAGCCTGGAAGAGCGTTGGAAAAACATCCTGGCCGTACCTTCGCTCAAGAAGGATTATGACCAGGTGGCCGACGAGACGATGGCATTCCTCACCAAGACGGTAAGTCATACCGATGCGACCAAGGCGCAATTGCTCGATATCATGATGGCGCAGGATTTCCAGGACCTGACTGGGCAAGTGATCAAGAAAATCACCGAGCTTGCGCAGGAAATAGAACAGCAACTGGTGCAGGTGCTCATCGACTTCTCCCCAGGCACCGGGGTGAAAAAGGAAGACAACAGCCTCATGAACGGCCCGCAGATCAATCCTGATACCGCCATCGACGTGGTGGCGAACCAGGAGCAGGTGGATGATTTGCTCGACAGCCTCGGTTTTTGAGCGGCTGGCAGCCGATGGCGATGGATGGCTAGTCCGATTGGCCTATTGTTCGCCAATTAAGGATGAGCGACCATGCGTACCCAAGAGCAGTACAAAATAAAATGTGCAAAAAAGCACGCAGTACATCACATTTTCCAGGGGAGCTTCCGCGTTATACGCATAGAAGCGACAAGTTGCGCTTAACCTAAGGTAAATGACAATCGAGAGGTGGGGAGGCTGTGGAGATCACGGCCTTTTTAGTACCTGCCGTGATTGAAGGCACGGCTATTTGCGGAACTTGGCGACGGCCTGTGCGCGATTCAGCACATTGAGTTTCTTGAAAATGCGTTGCAAATGGTTTTTGACAGTGAAGGCGCTGATGTCGAGGATCATGCCGATTTCCTGATTGGTTTTGCCCTTGGTGACCCAGTCCATGATTTCCAGCTCCCGGCCGGAAAGAATATTCAGGCTTTCATCCTTGGGCTCTGGTTCGACCTTGACGGGTGTGGGCTGCTGTTCCGGCAAATGCTCGATCTGCCGCAACGCACTGTCGATGTAAGGCAGGAGCGCTTCCAGCATGGGGCGCGAGGCCGGAGGAAAACTCAAGTTGGAGCTGAGCAACACATAAAGACAATCGTGCCGGCCACGATGATCCTTGATGGCATGCACCAAGGCCGATTTCATGTTTTTTAAGTAATAACTTGATTCTACGTTCGAGAACTCGCAGTCGTGCAAAATATTGTCGGCTGCGGCAAGCGTAAAGGGGGCCTTGGCATGGTTCAGCCAATAGTTGAACAGGTTCTGCAGGAACTTATTGATTTCGTGGCTGGCAATCTTGTCGGAGCGGATGCCAGGCAGGGGCGAAACAACATTGAAGTATATGACTCCAAGTGAAAAGTCTCCCCAAGCCGTGATCATGATCTCATGCGGAAGGAAAATCTGCAGTTTCCCCTGCATCCAGAGAAAAAGCTCGAAGTGCGAGCGAATTCTCAAGGATTCGTGCATTAGCTCAATTAACTGGCTTTTCTCGATATCGTTTAAGTTTTTATTTAAGGACATGTGCTCGGTTATAATTTACTAAGCAATTCAGGTCTAATTTTTTGTGTCATATATATACTCTTGCATTATTATGACGCAAATAGCTTGAGTATGAGAATTTTTGAGAGCATTTATCTATTAATTTCCATAAATATTTTATGGGTAATTAATACATTCCTTTAAATCTAAGGGCAAAAATTACATGTATCCTGATTTGGTGCATCTGGGCGGAGCCGATAAATACGTCGAAGAAATCCTAGAAATCGTCAATACAATCAAGCTGTTTGGCGATTTCACCGATGAAGAAGTGCGTTATTTATGCTCTTACATGCAATGCTATGCTGCGCCCAGAGACTGTCAATTGCTGACCGAAGGCGATACGGGCGATTACCTGCTCCTGATCCTCACGGGCGAAGTCAATGTCATCAAGGACATTCCGAATAAAGGCATCCAGACGATTGCCCAGGTGGGCGCCGGCGCGATTATCGGCGAAATGTCCATGATCGACGGCATGCCGCGTTCAGCCAGCTGCGTCGCCAGCTTGCCCACGGACTTTGCGGTGCTGACCAGGGAAGCGCTCTATCAATTGCTGGCCAATATGCCCAAGCTGGGCAACAAGGTGCTGGTAAGATTGCTGCAATTGCTCACGGCGAGGTTCCGCGAGACCTCCGACAGGTTTCTTCCGAAAACGTTGGGCGAGCTGGTCTGACCGGCGAATGTCAATGTAAGGACTAGGCCGCTGGTGTTGAACGGTGCGCCGAAGAATAAAGCCACTGAAATCCCGCTATGCGGGATTTTTTTATGTCCGGCAAAAATAGTAAGGCTTCACCCACGCATGTGAATCGCCCCGGTTTTTCTAGACACTCTGTAGCCGGTTGAAATACTGATTTTCGAACTCTACCGGAGAAACGTCGTTTGCATAACCATGGCGACGTTTCGGGTTATAAAATATCTCGATGTAGTTGAAGACATCCCGGCGAGCTTCCTCGCGGTCGAGATAGGTTTTGCGGCGGATTCGCTCCCGTTTGAGTAGCTGGAAGAAACTCTCAGCGACAGCGTTGTCATAGCAATTTCCCCGTCGGCTCATGCTGGCCACCAGGCCATGGGCTTTCAGAAAGGCTTGCCAGTTGTGGCTGCTGTACTGGCATCCCTGGTCCGAATGGACGATCACGGGCGCCGTGGGATTTCGCCGCCAGACCGCCATCAGCAAGGCATTGATTGCCAGTTCGCTATCGATCCGCGAGCGCATCGACCATCCGATGACCTGACGCGAGAACAGGTCCAGTACCACGGCCAGATACAACCAGCCTTCGTTGGTTCGGATATAGGTGATGTCTGTCACCCAAACCTGATTGGGCGCTTCGACATCGAATTTCTGCTCCAGCTGATTCTCAGCCACGACCGCGGGCTTGCCGTAGCGACCGGCCCGACGACGGTAGCCCACCTGTGCCCGCAGCCCTTCCTGCCTCATCAAACGATAAACCCGATGTTTGCCGCAGCGCTCGCCCAGATCGCGCAGGTCATGTGCAATCTTGCGATAACCATAGACGCCACCGCTCTCCAACCAGGATTGCTTGATCAGCCCCAGCAGTCGTTGATCATCCTGCTGACGAGGCAACACGGGTTCGGCCTTCCAAGCGTAATAGCCGCTGGGATGAACGGCCATCATGTGGCAGAGCCGGCGCACCGGATACTGCGTTTCATGGGATTGAGTACCTTACCGGGACTCTTTGGCAAAGTACGCTGCGGCCTTTTTTAGGATGTCGCGCTCCTCGCTGACCCGCTTCAGTTCGGCCTTGAGTCGGCGAATTTCTGCCGCCTGGCCTTGCAACTCGCTACGCTCAACCTCGGGCACGCTGTAACGCTTCAGCCACTCGTACAGGGTCGGCAACGTCACGCCCAATCGACTCGCCACTTCTGAGGCGGGATGACCACGATCCGTGACCTGTTTGACCGCTTCAATCTTGAACTCTTCCGGGTAACGCTTGCTGCTCATGACTTCTCCTTTTGCCTAAGTTTAAGGCTTCGGAGCGTCTACTGGTTCCGGGGCGATTCAATGGCGCCATCAACCCTGGGCGCTATTATCAAGATTCGCTTGCTAGTCAAATTGGCAGTTTTCGCGATGGCTGCAAGTATCAATCTTTCCCCAGGCCTGCATAGCAAAAGCAGGCTTCACACGATGTCATTGGCTTTTCTACTTCTACCAGGGATTCCGGCAAATCGATCCATCCAAGCGCGGAGGCGATATCTTCTCGGTATTACAAGAGAATAAATTTGTCAAATAAATTTCTATTTAATATAGTAAATAATATGTATTAATAGTAAATATTGATTGTGCGCGATAAGTCAATGCAGGAGGAAGGCTGACATGTCCAATGGCGATGCATTCGTACTAACCCATAATGCCAAGTATGTCATTGAGAAGAATTTCAAGGGCGTAGATATATTTTCCCTTTATCTGGAAGCTAAAGTGCTTGGCAAGAAGAGCAAGGTCAAGCGCCAAATACGAGAATTCGCCAGGGCACGCGATATTGCATTGATGCTAGACGGTTTCAAGGGCAGGTATTTCAAAGCTACATCCTGTGGCGTGGTGTTTGTCATGGCTGTTCCCGAGATATGCATCACCATTTTCAGGTTGAAAGACCGTCAGCATATTGGCAAGAGATTTGCTAATTCAAAAGACCAAGCCCAACTGCCCTTAGGCAACATATCGGGTTCAAGCCGATGATCGATGCTTGCAACCTGGGTCAAGCTCGAGAGTGAGTTGATTCAATTATTGTTTTAAGGATGCTGGATAGCTCGCCAATTTTGGCAGCGTTTACGGAAAGTAACTGGGAAGCGAAAACACAAAAGGGTTAGCGTAATTGCTAACCCTTTGATCTGACTGGTGGGGCATGTAGGGGTCGAACCTACGACAAACGGATTAAGAGTCCGCTGCTCTACCAACTGAGCTAATGCCCCAATCGAGGAACGAGATTATGCTTGGGTTTCGAGCCTATGTCAACTTGAAAGTGAGAAGTTAATCGAGTAAGTTAGCTGCTGCATTCAATCTTAACAACCCCCCGAAAGTATATTGCATGGCAATTCATATCATTACCACTCAACCGTTCAGCGACCAAAGGCCGGGAACATCCGGGTTACGCAAGCGAGTCACGGTTTTTCAGCAGCCGCATTATCTTGAAAATTTCGTACAAAGCGTTTTCGACGCGATCGAGGCGCCTGTCGGGGCGTCATTGGTTATTGGAGGGGACGGGCGTTTCTATAACGTCGAAGCAATACAGGTTATCCTCAAAATGGCTGCTGCCAACGGAATAGGGCGCGTATTGGTCGGCAGGAACGGCATCTTGTCCACGCCGGCAGCATCCTGCGTGATCCGCAAGCATAAGACGTTCGGCGGCATCATTCTGTCGGCCAGCCATAACCCCGGCGGACCCCAGGGCGATTTTGGCATCAAGTTCAATTCGGCCAATGGCGGGCCAGCATCGGAAAAAGTGACGGAAGCTATTTTTGCGCGCAGCAAGGAGCTGATCCAGTACAAGATCGTGGATGCGCCGGATGTGGCGCTGGATGTTGTGGGGGAAACCGAGTTGGCGGGAATGAAGGTAGAGGTCATCGATTCCGTCAGCGATTATGTTGACTTGATGGCGACATTGTTCGACTTCGATGCCATCCGCCAGCTGCTGGCCAGCGGCTTCCGTTTGCGTTTTGATGCGATGCATGCGGTGACTGGGCCCTATGCGCGTGCCATTTTGGTCGACCGGCTCGGCGCTCCACCGGATGCTGTGATGAATGCCGAGCCTCTCCCTGATTTTGGCGGCGGCCACCCCGATCCCAATCTTACCTATGCGCGTGACCTGGTCGAGATCATGTATGGGGACGACGCGCCGGATTTCGGCGCGGCGTCGGACGGCGACGGGGACCGCAACATGATCCTGGGCAAGCGTTTCTTCGTGACGCCTTCGGATAGCCTGGCATTGCTTGCCGCCAATGCGCGGCTGGCGCCGGGCTATGCGCAAGGGATTGCCGGGGTCGCACGCTCCATGCCGACCAGCGCGGCGGTGGACCGTGTGGCGCAGGAGCTGGATATCCCATGTTTCGAGACACCGACCGGCTGGAAATTCTTCGGCAACCTGATGGATGCGGGCAGGGTGACATTGTGCGGCGAGGAGAGCTTCGGCACCGGATCGGACCATGTGCGCGAAAAAGACGGTCTGTGGGCGGTATTGTTCTGGCTCAATATCCTGGCGATCAAGCGCCAGCCTGTGGAAACCATCGTCAAGCGCCATTGGGCCAGGTTCGGCCGCAATGTCTATTCGCGCCATGATTACGAGGAGCTGCCCAGCGATGCCGCCAACGGCTTGATCGAGCATGTCCGTGCCCAGTTTGCCTCGTTGCCCGGGCAGGTGTTGGGCCGCTATACCGTCAAGACATGCGACGACTTCAGCTATACCGATCCTGTCGACGGCAGCGTGAGCCAGAAGCAAGGGATACGCATCTTGTTCGAGGATGGTTCGCGTATTGTGTTCCGCCTTTCGGGAACAGGCACCGCCGGCGCAACGCTGCGCATCTATCTCGAGTCTTTCGAGCCGGATACTGCCAAGCATGACGAGGATGCGCAGGATGCCTTGGCGGAATTGATCGCCATTGCCCAGCAAATCTCCGAGCTGAAACAGCGTAGCGGACGCGAGCAGCCTACTGTCATTACTTGATGGTGCATTCCTTTACTGTGGCCCGATGTACGGCAGTGGCGCAGGGAAATGTTGGCGTTGCTGCTGTACTATTATCTGCTTGAAAACGGCTTGGAAGAATTCCCGTCTCGCTATTTCCTGCCTTGCCTCGGTAACAGGCGGCGCAATCCGCCTATTCCTCAACCTGTGTGATCGTCATCTTGCCCTGGAACAGGCGCACGTCCATGCGCGCCAGGAACGACATTCCCAGCAGCACGTCGCCATCCAGCCCGGGGGCGATCACCGCCGCGACATTGTGCGCCTTGACGCCGCCTAGCTGTACGGATTGCAGCCGGGTCATGTAGGCGACGGTATCGCCGTTGGCGGTGGAGGTGCGGATCGCCTGGTTGCTTTGCAGCTGCAGGCGCTCCGCAGTGCGTTGCGAGATGGCAACGCCGGTGGCGCCGGTGTCCACCAGCACATTGACCATGACGCCGTTGATGAGCGCCTCGGCGCGGTAATGCCCGTCAAGCCCGCGCTGCAGTGTGACGCTGGGCGCATCGCCCAGGATGCCGATGCGGTTCGGGTTGAGGGCGCGATCCGCCAGGAAGTAAAGCCCGCTGGCCAGTGCAAGCCAGACCGCCAGCCAAAGCAGACGCGCGCCGCTCATGCTCAGAACGGCAGTTTGGCGTCAGGCGCGGCAGCGAGAATGACGCTGCGGAACTGGTCCTGGATGCGCTTGAGCGCTTCCGCGTTGTCGGCCTCGAAGCGTAGGACGATCACCGGCGTGGTATTGGAAGGGCGCATCAGGCCAAAGCCATCGCTGTATTCCACGCGCAGGCCGTCGATGGTGATGACTTCTTTGGCGCCTTCGAACTTGGCGCTGGCCTGCAGCTGGCTGATGAGTTGGTGCGGCTCGCCTTCCTTCATATTGATGTGCTGCTCCGGCGTGCTGACGCTGTCCGGCAACGCATTGAGCACGGCGGACGGGTCGTCGAACTGGCTGAGGATTTCCAGCAGGCGTGCGCCGGAATACAAGCCGTCGTCGAAGCCGTACCAGCGTTCCTTGAAGAATATGTGGCCGCTCATCTCGCCTGCCAGCACAGCGCCGGTTTCCTTCATCTTGGCCTTGACCAATGAATGACCGGTTTTCCACATCAGCGGCTCGCCGCCGCGCTGCTTGATCCAGGGGGCGAGGTTGCGGGTGGATTTCACGTCGTAAATGATGGTGGCCTGGGGGTTGCGCTTGAGCACGTCCTCGGCAAACAGCAGCAGCTGGCGGTCCGGGTAGATGATGCTGCCATCCTTGGTGACCACGCCCAGGCGGTCGCCGTCGCCGTCGAAGGCGAAACCGATTTCGGACTGGCCGGTGAGCAGGTTCTCGATCAGGTCCTTGAGGTTTTCCGGTACGGAGGGGTCGGGATGATGGTTGGGGAAATGACCGTCGACTTCGCAGAACAATTCCTCCACTTCGCAGCCGAGCGCGCGGTAAAGTTTGCCCGCAAACGCACCGGGCACGCCGTTGCCGCAATCCACGGTGAGCTTGAGCGGGCGCTTGAGCTTGATGTCGGAGGCGATACGGTCGATGTACGCAGGGGCGATGTCGTGGCTGCTTTCCGTGCCGTTGCCGTGCGTGAAGTCGTTGTTGTCGATGCGGGCGCGCAGCCGTTGAATGGTCTCGCCGGACAAGGTCTCGCCGGCCACCACCATTTTCAGGCCGTTGTATTCCGGCGGGTTGTGGCTGCCGGTGACCATGACGCCGGAGCCGGTATTCAGGTGGTAGGCGGCGAAATACACCATGGGAGTTGCCACCAGCCCGAGGTTGATGACGTCCAGGCCGCTTTTGCGGATGCCGCGCGAAAGCGCTGCGGCAAGCTCGGGACCTGAAAGGCGGCCGTCGTAGCCGATGCAGATGGTTTTCTGGCCGCGCAGCGCAGCTTCGCTGCCGATCGCATGGCCGATGGCTTCCACGGTTTCCGGCGTGAGGGTCTTGCCGACGATGCCGCGGATATCGTAAGCCTTGAAGATTTCTTTTGGTGCTGTCATGGTGCTCCCTTGATTGATGCTGAAATGCTGTGAATTCGGGGTTATTCCGCTTCTTCTATCCAGGCAAGCTGGATAGCTTCCAGGATGCGTTCTCCGCATTTCTCCGGATCGTCATCGAAATCATCCAGCGCCAATATCCAATCGTAAAGATCAGTGAAGCGGATGAGCTTGGGGTCGACATCAGGATGTTTATCAAAGAGTTCTTCAGCAATGCGCTGGCTATCAGTCCATTTCATCATGTTTTCCTTTCAATCAGTTGCTTATATTATCCGGCAACTATGAAAATTAAGAGTCGCTTTAAATGTGCTTGGCACGTACATATTGCTCCGGCCATGTGACATCGGTGCGCAACTCCTTTGCTGCATGCAGCGGCCAGTGCGGGTCGCTCAGCAGCTTGCGCGCGAGCATGATCACGTCGGCTTGGCCTGAAACGAGGATATGCTCGGCCTGGATGGCGGAAGTGATCAGCCCGACCGCGCCGCTGGCAATACCTGCCTCATGGCGGATACGTTGCGCGAACTCGGTCTGGTAGCCGGGCCCGGCAGGGATCTTGGCGTCCAGGAGCAGGCCGCCGCTGGAGCAGTCTATCAGGTCGATGCCGATGTCCTTGAGCCATTTGGCAAACTGTATCGATTGCTCGATGTCCCATCCGCCTTCCACCCAGTCGGTCGCGGAAATACGCACGAAGACAGGCTTGTCCTGCGGCCACAATGTGCGCAGATCGCGCGCGATGTCGAGCGCCAGGCGGCAGCGGTTTTCCAGGCTGCCGCCGTATTCGTCCTCGCGTCGGTTCGACAGGGGTGAAAGGAACTCGTGCAATAGATAGCCGTGGGCGCAATGCAATTCCAGCACCTCAAAGCCTGCATCCAGCGCGCGCTGGGCGGCCGCATGGAATTGGCCTGCGACTTGCTGGATTTCCTCGCGGTCGAGGGCGAGGGGCGTGCCATGCTCCGGCGTGACGGGAATGGCGGAGGGCGCCACGGTCTGCCAGCCGCCTTGTTCCAGGCTCAGGAATTTGCCGTCGCGCCAGGGCACGTCGCAGGATGCCTTGCGTCCGGCATGGGCTATCTGGATCGCGGGGACGGCCCCTTGCTGCTTGATGAATTCCACGATCGGCTTGAACGCCTGGGTGTGCGCCTCGGACCACAGCCCCAGGCAGGAAGGGGTGATGCGGCCTTCGGGTGAGACCGCTGTAGCTTCGACAATGACCAGGCCGGCGCCGCCCACGGCCAGGCCGCCCAGGTGAACCAGGTGCCAATGGTTGGCAATGCCTGCCTCGGCAGAGTACTGGCACATGGGGGAGACAAAGATACGGTTCTTGATTTCAGTCTCGCGGAAGCGGATCGGGGTAAATAGCTTGGCCATGCGTGAATCCTGTCTATTCGCTGAAAATGGGGATGTCGGCAATCCGGGGGCGCCATTCGGCAGGGCCGGAGTCATGCACCGAGTGCCCCAGGCTGTCCACGGCCACGGTCACCGGCATATCCTCCACCGTGAATTCATAGACGGCTTCCATGCCCAGGTCGGCGAAGGCGACGACGCGTGACGCCTTGATGGCTTGCGAGATCAGGTAGGCCGCGCCGCCGATGGCGATCAGGTAGACCGATTGATGCCGCTTGATCGCCTGCACGGTGGCTTCGCCGCGTTCGGCCTTGCCTATCATGCCGAGCAGGCCGGTCTTGGTCAGCATGGTTTCCGTGAAGCGGTCCATGCGCGTGGCGGTGGTAGGGCCCGCCGGACCGATGATTTCGTCTCCCACCGGGTCGACCGGGCCGACGTAGTAAATGAAGCGGTTGGTGAAATCCAGGCCTTCCGGCATGGGTTCGCCCCGCGCGATCAGGTCGACGATGCGCTTGTGGGCGGCATCGCGGCCGGTAAGCAACTTGCCCGAGAGCAGCAGTTTCTCTCCCGGCTGCCATTGCGTGATGTCGTCCGGCGTCAGCGTATCCAGGTTGACGCGGCGCATGGGCGTGCTGGCGTCCAGCGCAATCTGCGGCCAGTCTTCGAGCCTGGGGACAGGCAGCCGGGCAGGGCCGCTGCCGTCCAGCGTAAAGTGCACATGGCGCGTGGCGGCGCAATTGGGGATGATGGCGACCGGCAACGAAGTCGCATGCGTCGGGGCTTCGAGTATCTTCACGTCCAGCACGGTGGTGAGCCCGCCCAGGCCTTGGGCGCCGATGCCGAGCCGGTTGACCTTCTCATATATCTCCAGGCGCAGTTCCTCCGCGCGGGTCTGCGGCCCGCGCGCCTTCAATGCCTGGATGTCGATGGAGGCGAACAGGGACTGCTTGGCGAGCAGCACGGCTTTTTCTGCGGTGCCGCCGATGCCGATGCCGAGCACGCCGGGCGGACACCAGCCGGCGCCCATGCCGGGAACCGCCTGCAGCACCCATTCCACGATGTCATCGGAAGGTTCCAGCATGGCGAGCTTGGATTTGTTTTCCGAGCCGCCGCCCTTGGCGGCGATATGGATGTCGACCGTGTCGCCGGGCACCATCTCGACATGCACGACGGACGGCGTGTTGTCCCGGGTATTGAGGCGCTTGCTCGCCGGGTCGCGCACGATGGAGGCGCGCAGGCGGTTATCCGGGTCGAGATAGGCGCGGCGCACGCCTTCGTCCACCATCTCCTGCAGGCTCATGCCGGCCTGCCATTGCACGTTCATGCCGACGGAAACAAAGGCCACGACGATGCCGGTATCCTGGCAAAGCGGGCGTTGCCCTTGCGCGCAGAGATAGGAGTTGATGAGGATTTGGCCGATGGCATCGCGCGCGGCCGGGGAAGGCTCGCGTTGCCATGCATCGTGCATGGCCGCGAGGAAGTCCGGCGAATGGTAGCAGGCAATGTATTGCAATGCCTGGTGGATGCTGTCGATGAAATCTTCTTGGCGGATGACGGCCATGATGCGGAATTAGAGATGGAATATTAAGGAGGGATTATACCTGACCGGGGAGAAAAGGCCGCCAGCAACATCAGACGAAGAGGTTGCCGGCGGAGAGAGTGTGTGATGAGATGGGGATGCATCTCAAGATGATCGTAGCAATCGATGTGCCAATTGGTAATATCTATATATTTCAATGATATATGAATTTCAACGCGGAGCGGCCCGGCTGTATTGGCGCAGGTGGTGGCTGCAATTGGCTGCAGGCAGGCAATGAATCATTTTCATTGGCTGTGAATCTGTTTCAAAGCTGTTGTGCAGCGAACATGTTAAAATCCCGCCTATTCATTTTCATCCCCGAGATATAGAACATGTTTAGCACGGCCAAAAACCTGAGCGTTGTTGATCCCGATCTGTGGAAATATGTGGAAGCCGAGCGCCACCGCCAGGACGAACACATCGAACTGATCGCCTCCGAGAACTACACCAGTCCTGCCGTGATGCAGGCGCAGGGTTCGCAGCTGACCAACAAGTATGCGGAAGGCTACCCGGGCAAGCGCTTCTATGGCGGCTGTGAATTCGTTGACGGCGTCGAGCAATTGGCGATCGACCGCCTGAAGAAGCTGTTCGGCGCCGAATATGCCAACGTGCAGCCGCACTCCGGCTCCCAGGCCAACCAGGCCGTGTACTTCTCCATTCTCAAGCCCGGTGACACCGTGATGGGGATGAACCTGGGCCACGGCGGCCACTTGACGCACGGCTCCCCGGCCAACCTGTCCGGCAAACTGTTCAACATCGTGCCTTACGGCCTGAATGCCAAGGAAGAGATCGACTACGACGAAATGGAACGCATTGCCCTGGAGTGCAAGCCCAAGCTGCTGATCGGCGGCGCTTCCGCTTACGCGTTGCGTTTCGACTGGGCGCGCATGGCCGAAATCGCCAAGAAGGTTGGCGCCTATTTCATGGTCGATATGGCGCACTATGCCGGCTTGATCGCGGCTGGCGTTTATCCCAACCCCGTGCCGCATGCCGACTTTGTCACCTCCACAACGCACAAGACCTTGCGCGGCCCGCGTGGCGGTCTAATCATGGCCAAGGCCGAGTTCGAGAAGTCGCTCAATTCCAGCGTGTTCCCAAGCCTGCAGGGCGGTCCGCTCATGCACGTGATCGCAGGCAAGGCGGTCGCCTTCCTCGAAGCGGCGCAGCCAGAATTCAAGGCTTACCAGGAGCAGGTGTTGAAGAACGCCGACACCATGGCCAAGACCCTGGCTTCGCGCGGCTTGCGTATCATCTCCGGTGGCACGCAGTCGCACGTGTTCCTGGTCGACCTGCGTCCCAAGGGGCTGACCGGCAAGGCGGCCGATGCCTACCTCGGCCAGGCGCATATCACCGTGAACAAGAACGCAATTCCGAACGACCCGGAAAGCCCGTTCGTCACTTCCGGCATACGCATCGGATCGCCAGCGATCACCACGCGCGGCTTCAAGGAAGCGGAAGCCGCCGAAGTGGCCAACCTGATTGCCGATATCTTGGATAACCCGACTGACGAATCCGTGATTGCCGCGACCAAGGCCAAGGTGCATGCCTTGACTTCGCGCTTCCCGGTATACGGCGCTTAGTGCGACTAACAGAGCTCCCCTGGCGTTGTTGCTCTGCCTTGCCGTACTAACGTACTGCCCGCAGCAGAGCGCCTAGCCAGGACCGCTACGCTGAGCTCTGTTAGCCGCACTTAAGCATTATTATCCATACAGTGCGTGCCTTGTAGTTAAGTAGGTTTTCTTCTTTAAATTGTAAGAATTGCGGGGCAGAATTACTCGATGAAATGTCCGTTTTGCGGTGCCGACGATACGCAGGTGATCGATTCCCGTGTCAACGAGGAAGGGGACTCCATTCGCCGCCGCCGCCGCTGCAATGCCTGCGACAAGCGTTTCACCACCTACGAAACGGCGGAGCTGCACCTGCCGCAGGTGGTGAAGCAGAACGGCAACCGCGAGGAATTCAACCGGGATAAATTGCGCCTGTCCTTCACGCGCGCATTGCACAAGCGCCCGGTGCCGACCGAATATGTGGACAGGGCGCTCGAGCATATCGTGCAGAAAATCCTCGCCAAGGGGGAGCGCGAGATCATTGCGCGCGACCTTGGCGAAATCGTCATGCAGGAATTGAAAGCCATCGACAAGGTGGCTTATATCCGCTTCGCTTCGGTTTACCGCAGCTTCCAGGATGTGGATGATTTCAGCGACGTCATCCGCGACCTGGATTGATTGCAGGACTGGCGACGAGCCAGCAGCCTGATTGAAAAGCACCGCTTCCAGTGATTTGGAGCGGTGCTTTTTTGTATTGATAGTTAGAGAAGTAGGGGCGCCCTTGATTGTGATTTGACGGGAAGATGGTTTTCGTCCTGCCGGGCGAGTCGCTTTTCTTTGCTTCGCTAAAGGAAAGTGACCAAAAGAAGGAGATGAAGGCACACACAATTGAGGGCGAGCACAGCGATGCCAAGTGTTGGCTTTTCCTCCCGTCTGGCTGCGCCGAGTAGCGCAGCTTTTAATGGATTAAGGACTGGCGTCTGTCTGAGCGCAGCGAGTTCAGCCAGTCCCCATTAAAAGCGAGCAACGCAGGTTGCCCGGAACGCAGTGTAGGGACGCAGACAATCGGGTCGCCTTTTCTTTCGTATCTTTCTTTTGGCGAAACAAAAGAAAGATACTCGCCCGGCGAGGCGAAAGCCATCCTCTCGCAATCACCGCATGGATGCGAACTAAAAACCGTTGAGTTTGATTAGGTTTGAGGGTTGGAGCTTGGATAGTAAGTTAAGCAACCATGGTCTTGACCACTATCGCAGGTGATTGACCCATTGCCTTTCGCTTGCCAGCGAGTTCCTTTATTTTGCTTCGCCAAAATAAAGGAACCAAACAAAAGGCGACCCCGGAGTCTGCACGGGCGCTGCGCTCCCGGTCCCCTGCGTTGCTCAATCTGTCTGGGCGCTTGCTGAACTCGCTGCGCTCAAACAGACGCAAGCGCTTTTTCCAGCCAGATTTCCGCTACTCGGCGCAGCCAGACGGGGAAACCAAAATCAAAAGCAACTTGGCTTCGCTACGCTCGCCCTTGGGTTTGTGGCGGGCAGGCCCGCTGTTGATGTTTGATATTAAGGGCTGCGTGCACTGCTGCTCTGTGCTTGTCTCCCGCCCTTGCCAGCACTTATCATGGCAGCATGAATACCCTTATTTCCCCGGAATTTTCCGCTAGCGACCATCACTATATGAATCTTGCCTTGCGCGAGGCGATGCGTGGTTTGTACGGTACCAGTCCCAACCCGCGCGTCGGCTGCGTGATCGTTAAGGATAGCAAGGTGGTCGGGCATGGCGCGCATCTCAGGGCGGGGGAGCCGCATGCGGAGGTGCATGCCTTGAGGATGGCCGGGGAGCAGGCGGCAGGCGCCGATGCCTACGTTACCCTGGAGCCGTGCAGTCATTTTGGGCGTACGCCGCCGTGTGCCGATGCCTTGGTCAAGGCGGGCGTCAGGCGTGTAGTCGCCGCCATGCAGGACCCTAATCCGGTGGTGTCGGGCAACGGGCTGCGGCGGCTGGCCGAACATGGCATCGAGGTTGCTTCCGGTTTGCTCGAACATGAAGCCAGGGCATTGAATGTGGGGTTCATTTCGCGCATGACCAGGCAACGCCCCTGGGTGCGCAGCAAGATCGCCGCCAGCCTGGATGGCAAGACCGGCCTGAGCAACGGGCAGAGCAAATGGATCACCGGGCCTTCGGCCCGCCTGCATGTACAGCAATGGCGGGCGCAATCCTGCGCGATACTCACAGGCGTCGGCACCGTGCTTGCTGACGATCCGCTGCTAACCGTGCGGGACGAGGGGCTTCTGCAGGCGCGGCATGGCGTCCAGCCCTGGCGCGTGATCGTCGATAGCCAATTACGCATTCCGCCTTTTGCCGCGACACTGTCGGTCGGCCGGGTGCTGGTCGCCCATGCGGCAAGCCTGCCTGCACAGGAAAAGGCCTTGCGTGATGCTGGTGCCGAATTGGTAGCTCTACCTGGCCAGGCAGGGCAGGTAGACCTCGAGGGCCTGTTGCAAGCGCTGGCCCAGCGGCAGATCAATGAAGTGATGGTGGAGGCGGGCGCGGTGTTGAATGGCGGCCTGCTGCATGCCGGCCTGGTTGACGAGTTGCTGCTGTATTACGCACCAGTGCTGCTGGGCGCAGAGGCACGCGATATGTTCGCCATGCCTGCGTTGCAGGACATGCAGCAGAAAATTCAATTGCAAACGCTGGATTTGCGCCAGGTGGGTGCAGACTGGTTCGTGCGCGCCAAGCCTGTGAAGTGACGGCGGGGCTGATGCTGATCGATACCCACTGCCACCTTGATGCACCCGAGTTCGACCATGACCGTGCGGAGATGGTGCAGGCTGCTTTGCAGGCGGGAGTTGGCATCATCGTGGTGCCTGCGGTCGTGCGCAGCAATTTCGCCGCGGTGCAGGAGCTTGCAGCGCATTACCCGGGCTGTGCCATGGCGCTGGGCATACATCCTTTATTCGTCGACCAGTCGCAACCGCAAGACCTGGAAATCCTGGCAGGGGAAATCGCGCGCAACCGCGACCATATGGTGGCTGTGGGGGAAATCGGCCTGGATTTCTTCGTCGAACATTACGATCGCGAGCGCCAGGAGTTTTACTTCGTCGAACAGCTCAAGCTGGCGCGGGAATACGACCTGCCGGTGCTGCTGCATGTCAGGCGATCTGTGGACCAGGTATTGAAGCAGGTGCGGCGGTTCAAGGTGCGGGGCATTGCCCATGCGTTCAACGGCAGCCTGCAGCAGGCGCAGGAATTCATCAAGCTGGGCTTCAAGCTGGGGTTCGGTGGCGCCATGACCTATGAGCGCGCGCTCAAGATACGCCACTTGGCGCAGGCGTTGCCGCTGGAAACCATCGTGCTGGAAACCGATGCGCCGGACATTCCTCCCTCATGGCTGGGTCATCATGGACGCAACCAGCCGGATCAGCTTGTGCGGATTGCCCAGGTGCTCGCGGAAATCAGGCGTAAAGATGTCGAATCGATCATGAAAAAAACCACTCAAAATGCACTTGACATTTTGCCCAGGCTGGCGAATTTATACACACCACCTCAAGTGATACTTTAAAGCCTGTTAAAAAATGTTAACAATCCAATGGCTTACAATAAGTTATTGATTTTAAATGATTAATAAATAAGTTCATTTTTTGGGCGATTAAAAAAAACCATTATGGATTGGGAAGTTACACTTTTAAGTCACAGCTATCCACAAAATTATCCACAGAATTTGTGGATAGCTCAGCAGATAGCCAATAGGCGCAATTTGAAGCGTCAAGGTTGGCTAAAAGTGGAGAATGCACGACCTGCGTTGACGAGGCCAAAATTGATATTGAAAAACGATGAAATTAAAGTTGCATTTTTACGGCAGATTTAATTTCATTTTTGCTGGATTGATCCATTGCCATAGTTCTTGCCGATCAATTTATGGTCAGTTGTGCACACAAGCTCAAGTATTACTTAAGCTTTTTGCAAGAACTCTAATGAATCCAAAGACATACTAAATTTTATTAAAAATCAATAACTTATTATTTAGTGCAAAAAGCGGGCAAATTGAAAAATTCCTTTTAATTACAATAGTTACAATTTCAAGTCACCCCTATCCACAAAATTATCCACAGATTTTGTGGATAGTAATATTTCTTGTTTCCAAATAGAAAAATGAAAATAGGTCAACAACAATTTCGTACCATCTGGCCGCTTATTGCAGAAAGCGAAAACGCTTCATATCGCGTGGGCATTATCGACCAGACAGCGCTGCCGCATGAATGGCGTATCGTTACACTCGATTCAGTGCAACAGGTGGCGGATGCCATCCGCCGGATGCAGGTGCGCGGCGCTCCATTGATCGGGGCTGCCGCTGCCTATGGAATGGCGTTGGCAAGCCAGCATTCCGCCAGCGACGGAAACTTGCAGGCGGCGGCCGCTAGCTTGCTGGCAAGCCGGCCAACGGCGGTGAATTTGCGTTGGGCGGTGGAACGCATGATGCTGAAATTGATGGCCGTCCCTGAAGCCCAGCGCTGCGAATACGCCTGGCAGGAAGCTGCGCAGATCGCTGACGAGGATGTCCGCATCAACCAGGCGATCGGGCAGCATGGACTGGCCTTGCTGCAAGCATTGGCAGAGGGCAAATCGGGCCGGCTTAATATCCTTACGCACTGCAATGCCGGCTGGTTGGCGACCGTGGATTGGGGAACGGCGCTGGCCCCTATTTATGCCGCCTTTGATACCGGCATGGATATCCATGTATGGGTGGATGAAACCCGGCCGCGCAACCAGGGCGCCAGCCTGACGGCGTGGGAGCTGCAGCAGCACGGCGTGCCCTATACCGTGGTGTGCGACAATGCAGGCGGGCACCTGATGCAGCAAGGCAAGGTGGATTGCGTGATGGTGGGGGCAGATCGCGTTACGCGCACCGGCGATGTCTGCAACAAGATCGGTACCTATCTCAAGGCGCTGGCTGCGGCGGATAACGAAGTGCCGTTCTACGCTGCCGTGCCGACGCCGACAATAGATTGGCAGATTGGTGGTGCTAAGGATATCCCGATCGAAGAGCGTGACGCCGATGAAATCCACATGGTGGCCGGGCGGGCGGAAAACGGATGCACGGCTAGCGTGCGCGTGACACCTGAAGGTAGCCCGGCGGCCAATCCCGCGTTCGACGTGACGCCCGCGCGGCTGGTGACTTCCATCATTACCGAGCATGGCTGCTATGCACCAGGCCGTCTAGGCAATATCCTGCAGATTGTCGATCCAACAATCAATCCAGTAACCAGCAACCATTAAGCCAGCCCATGAATCCTTTATATGATCTAGTTCAACTGCGGGAAATCGAGCAGCGGCATGCTGCTGATGGTTTGATGGAAAAAGCCGGCCTGGCGGCTGCCGATATGGCGCGCACGCTGCTACTCGAGCATGAATACAGCGTGCTGGTGCTGGTAGGGCCGGGAAACAATGGCGGCGACGCACTGGTCGCCGCACGCCATCTGAAGGCGGCTTGGCACCAGGTGACCGTGGTGTTTACCGGCGACAGGGCCAGGCTGCCTGCCGATGCAGCCGCCGCCTACGATGCATGGGTTGCTGTAGGCGGCGAATTATGTACTGAAATCCTGCCGCACGGGCGTTGGCAATTGGTGATCGACGGCCTATTCGGGATCGGCTTGTCCCGCGAGCTGGATGCCCATTACTGTGGGCTGATCGGGCAAGTAAACGCGCTCGGCCTGCCGGTGCTGGCGCTCGATATTCCCAGCGGCTTGTGCGCGGCGACAGGGCGCGTGCTCGGCGCCTCCATCAAGGCCAGCCATACGTTGAGCTTCATCGGCCTCAAGCCTGGCTTGTTTACCCTGGACGGCCCTGATCATGCGGGCGACATTCACCTTGAGGCACTGGGGCTGGAGATCGAGGATTCAAGGGCCGCTGGAACGTTGGTCGACCAACCTCCGGCCTTGCCCTTGCCGAGAAAGCTGAACAGCCACAAAGGCAGCCATGGCAGCGTTGGGGTGATCGGTGGCGCTGAGCATATGGCAGGAGCTGCCATCCTCGCTTCCAGGGCCGCGCTGCTGCTGGGGGCAGGGCGGGTGTATTGTGGCCTGCTCGCAAACCAGCCTTTTGTGCTGGATACGGCGCAGGCGGAATTGATGCTGCGCGATGTCGCCAGTGTGCCGACGTTGTCCAACGTATTGGCAGTCGGGCCCGGCATGGGGGTCTCGAGCGCGGCGATGGCAGTTCTGCATGAGGTGCTGGCACAGCCGCAGCCCCTGGTGCTGGACGCGGATGCGCTGAACCTGGTGGCGACGCATCCCGAACTCCAGCAGGAAATAAAATGGCGTGCCGCAGGCAGCACGGTACTGACCCCGCATCCCGGCGAGGCAGCCCGCCTGCTGGGATGCGGCAATGACGAAGTGCAGGCCGACCGTGTTGCCAGCGCGTTGAGGCTTGCTCATGCATACCAGGCTGCTGTCGTGCTCAAAGGCTGCGGCAGCATCATCGCCTTGCCGGACGGGCGCTGGTTCATCAACCGGAGCGGCAATCCCGGTATGGCAAGCGCCGGCATGGGCGATACCTTGTGCGGCATCATAGCCGCCTTGTTTGCGCAGCGAATGGCCATGGAGCAGGCGGTGCTGCTCGGGGTTTACCTGCACGGCGCTGCCGCTGATGCCTTGGTTTTGCGCGGTATCGGCCCGGTCGGGCTCACTGCCGGCGAAGTGGCATTGGCTGCAAGGGAGCTGCTCAATGGCTGGGTGTACGGCAAGGCTTGATGCCATGCCGCAGGCATGGTCAAAACCGCTCCTGAAGCGATCATTCAACTATTGAACCTTACCGATTGAATATTAATCATAACGGCTTGCCAAGCGCCGTGTAGGCGGATTTTCCCATTTGTCGGCAATAGGCGTTTGCAGTAAAATCTAACCCCGTCCGCAATGTCCCAAAGTTTTTATTCCATGACCAAATTCGTATTTGTTACCGGCGGGGTTGTTTCCTCATTAGGTAAAGGCATTGCAGCTGCCAGCTTAGGCGCAATTCTAGAGTCGCGTGGCATCAAGGTGACCATGCTCAAGCTTGACCCCTACATCAACGTCGACCCGGGCACCATGAGCCCGTTCCAGCACGGCGAGGTGTTCGTCACCGACGACGGCGCCGAGACCGATCTCGACCTCGGCCATTACGAGCGCTTCATCAGCGCGCGCATGGGCAAGCGCAATAACTTCACTACCGGCCAGATCTACGAAACCGTGATCAAGAAGGAGCGCCGCGGCGAATACCTGGGCAAGACGGTACAGGTGATTCCGCACATCACCGACGAGATCAAGGCGCATGTGAAGCGCGGTGCCGAAGGCGCCGACGTGGCGATTGTCGAAGTCGGCGGCACGGTGGGCGACATCGAGTCCCTGCCTTTCCTCGAAGCCATCCGCCAGATGGGCATAGAGGAAGGCCGCACCAATACCTGTTTCATGCACTTGACGCTGCTGCCGTGGATTCCTACCGCAGGCGAGCTCAAGACCAAGCCTACCCAGCATTCCGTGAAGGAGCTGCGCGAGATCGGTATCCAGCCCGATATCCTGCTCTGCCGTGCGGACCGCGCCATTCCCGAAGACGAAAAGCGCAAGATCGCCTTGTTCACCAACGTGCCGCACGAGGCGGTGATCTCGGTGATGGATGCCGACAGTATTTACAGCATTCCCCGCATGCTGCACGAGCAGATGCTGGACGAAATCGTCTGTCACAAGCTCAACCTGCTTGCGCGCGCGGCTGACCTGTCGAGCTGGAACCGCATCGTGCATACGCTCAAGAACCCCAAGCATGAAGTCAATATCGCTTTCGTCGGCAAGTATGTAGACCTGACCGAATCCTACAAGTCGCTGACCGAAGCCTTGATCCATGCGGGCATCCACAACGAATCCAAGGTCAATATCCACTATATCGATTCCGAGGATGTGGAAAAGCAGGGCACGGGCGAACTCGAAAAGATGGACGCCATCCTAGTGCCGGGCGGTTTCGGTAAGCGCGGGACGGAAGGCAAGATCGCCGCGATCCGCTATGCGCGCGAAAGCAAGACGCCATACCTGGGCATCTGCCTGGGTATGCAACTGGCCGTGATCGAGTTTGCGCGCAATGTCGCCAAACTCGAGAATGCCAACAGCACCGAGTTCGACCCCAAGACCCCGCATCCGCTGGTGGGCCTGATCACCGAGTGGAAGAACGCCGACGGCAAGGTGGAGCAGCGCAGCGAGGATTCCGACCTCGGCGGCACCATGCGCCTAGGCGCGCAGAAGTGCCCTATCGTGCCGGATACCAAGGCGTTTGCCATTTACGGCGCCGAAGTCAACGAGCGCCACCGCCACCGCTACGAAGTCAACAACAACTATGTGGAGAAGCTGGAAAAGGCCGGCCTGGTGGTGTCGGCGCGTACACCGACCGAGCAGCTCTGTGAAATGGTCGAGCTGCCAAGCGATGTGCATCCCTGGTTCGTCGCCTGCCAATTCCACCCTGAATTCACCTCCAATCCACGCAGCGGGCATCCCTTGTTCAATGCCTATATTGCAGCGGCCTTGGCCAACAGAAAGGCGTAACCAACATGCAGCTTTGCGGTTTTGAGGTTGGCATAGACCAGCCCTTGTTCCTGATTGCCGGCCCATGCGTGATCGAATCGCAGGAAATGGCGATCGAGACGGCAGGCCAGCTCAAGGAAATCACCACTGCGCTGGGCATCAACTTCATCTACAAGTCTTCATACGACAAGGCCAACCGCAGCTCCAACAAGACCTTCCGTGGTTTTGGCATGGACGAGGGCTTGAAGATTCTCGACGAAGTGCGCCGCCAGCTCGGCGTGCCCATCCTCACCGACGTGCATACCGAAGAGCAGGTTCCGCACGTGGCTGCGGTGGTGGATATCTTGCAGACGCCGGCCTTCCTCTGCCGCCAGACCGACTTCATCACGGCCTGCGCCAAGTCCGGCAAGCCGGTGAATATCAAGAAGGGCCAGTTCCTGGCGCCTGGCGACATGAAGCAGGTGGTGCAGAAGGCAAAAGAAGCCAACGGCGGCGCGGATACCATTATGGTGTGCGAGCGCGGTGCTTCTTTTGGCTACAATACTTTAGTCTCTGACATGCGTGGACTCGCCATTATGCGCGAGACGAATTGCCCGGTGGTGTTCGATGCCACGCATTCAGTCCAGCAGCCTGGCGGCCAGGGGGACAAGAGCGGCGGCCAGCGCGAGTTCGTGCCTGTGCTGGCGCGTGCCGCAGTCGCCAGCGGCGTGGCAGGGGTGTTCATGGAAACCCATCCAGACCCTGCCAAGGCGCTGTCCGACGGACCGAATGCCTGGCCTTTGTCCAAGATGAAGGCCTTGCTGGAAGTGTTGGTCGACCTCGACCGTGTGGTGAAAAAAGCCGGCTTCATCGAGCATACGGTGTAAGCCGGAACAAAAAATCCAAATCTAAATTGAGGAAATAAAGCATGAGTGCAATTGTTGATATTATTGCCCGCGAGATCATCGATTCCCGCGGCAACCCCACTGTCGAGGTAGATGTCCTGCTCGAGTCAGGCGTGATCGGCCGTGCGGCCGTGCCTTCCGGCGCCTCCACCGGCACCAAGGAAGCGGTCGAGCTGCGCGACGGCGACGCCGCGCGTTACCTCGGCAAGGGCGTGTTGCAGGCGGTCGAGAACGTCAATACCGAAATCACCGAAGCCATCATCGGCCTCGACGTGGAAGAGCAAAGCTTCATCGACCAGACCCTGATCGACCTCGACGGCACCGAAAACAAGAGTCGCCTGGGCGCCAACGCCATCCTCGCGGTCTCCATGGCCTGCGCCCGTGCCGCGGCTGAAGAGTCCGGCTTGCCGCTCTACCGCTACCTCGGCGGTTCCGGCTTCATGCAACTGCCTACCCCGATGATGAACATCATCAACGGCGGCGCGCACGCCGAAAACAGCGTGGACATGCAGGAATTCATGATCATTCCCGCCGGCCTGCCGACGTTCCGCGAAGCCCTGCGCGCTGGTGCCGAAGTGTTCCATGCCTTGAAGAAAATCCTGCACAACGAAGGCTTGGCGACCACCGTGGGCGACGAAGGCGGTTTTGCGCCCGACCTGCCGTCCAACGAAGCCGCGATCCAGTACATCCTGCAGGCGATCACGGCCGCCGGCTATGAGCCGGGACGCGACATCCTGCTGGGCCTGGATTGCGCCAGCTCCGAGTTCTACAAGGACGGCCTCTATCACCTGGAATCCGAAGGCCTGCAACTGACGTCGGAGCAGTTCGCCGACTACCTGGCGACCTGGGTCGACAAGTACCCCATCGTCAGCATCGAGGACGGCATGTCCGAGCATGACTGGGACGGCTGGAAGCTGCTGACCGACCGCATCGGCAAGAAGGTGCAGCTGGTGGGCGACGACCTGTTCGTGACCAACGCCAAGATCCTGCGCGAAGGCATCCAGAAGGGCGTGGGCAACTCCGTGCTGATCAAGGTCAACCAGATCGGCACCCTGACCGAGACCTTCACCACCATCGAGACCGCCAAGCGCGCCGGCTACACTGCCGTGATCTCGCATCGTTCCGGCGAGACCGAGGACACCACGATTGCGGATATCTCCGTGGCAACCAATGCCTTGCAGATTAAGACCGGTTCCTTGTCGCGTTCCGAGCGCATCGCCAAGTACAACCAGCTGTTGCGTATCGAGGAAGAGCTCGGCGATGCCACCAGCTATGCAGGCAAAGAAGCGTTCTATAACCTGAAGTGAAACTCCTCACCCTCATCTTCGTCGCCCTGATTGCTTTGCTGCAGTATCCGCTGTGGCTGGGCAAGGGCAGCTGGCTGAGGGTGTGGGACCTGAACCAGAAGATCGTCGCGCAGAAGAGCAGCAATGCCCAATTGAAGCTACGCAACGACACTCTGGACGCTGAAGTGCGCGACCTCAAGCAGGGCAATACCGCGATCGAGGAGCGCGCGCGCAGCGAACTGGGGATGATCAAGCAGGACGAAGTGTTCTATCAGGTCATCGACCAGATCCCTGCCGCAACAGGTTCTCCATCTGCCATTCCTGCCGCGCCGGACGGTGCGCATTGATCTGGTTGACCAACCAGGGCCGGCATGGGCAGATACAGATTAATCCTCTTGATCACCGTCATCCTCGCCATGGGGGTGATGGCGACGTCGTACATCAGCTATCGCGTGTCGCGCACTTCCATCCACGATGCGATCGTGGAGAGCATGCTGCCTCTCACCTCCGACAATATCTATTCCGAGATCCAGAAGGATCTCATCCGGCCCGTCTTCATTTCCTCCATGATGGCTTCGGATACTTTCCTGCGTGATTGGGTGTTGGAAGGGGAACAGAACCATGACAGGATTAGCCGTTACTTGTGGGAGGTGCAGAATCGCTATGGCGCTTTCGTTAGCTTCTTTGTATCGGATCGTAGCCGCAACTACTATTACAACCGGGGCTTGCTCAAGCAGGTGAGCCCCGACGTCGAGGACGACGCCTGGTATTACCGCGCGCGTGGGATGCAGGCGCCTTACGAGATCAATGTGGATCGCAATACGTCGCATGCGGATGGGCTCATCATCTTTATCAATTACAAGGTGCTGGACTACGACGGCAGCTATCTCGGCTTGGTCGGCGTGGGGTTGGCTGTGGACTCGGTACAAAAACTCGTCAGCCATTACCAGCACAAGTTCAAGCGCGATGTTTACTTTATCGATGCCGAAGGCCTGGTAAGGCTTTCCGGTAGCCGCTACCATGCGACGGGCAGCCGGATTCAGGATAAGCCGGGCCTGGAGCAGGTGTTTCGCCAGGCACGGCAGCAGGGGGCGCCTGCCAGTTTCGAGTATGACCGCCAGGATAGCCGGCAGTTGATCAATATCCGCTTCATTCCGGAGTTGAACTGGTATCTGTGCGTGGAGCAGAACGAGAGCGAAGCCACGCGCGATATCCGCCATGCCTTGCATGCCAACCTCCTGTTGTGCCTGGTGGTGACGGCCATCGTGGTAGCATTGGTCCATGTCGTCCTGCGCCGATACCAGGGCAAGCTGGAAACCATGGCGACCACGGATACCCTGACAGGGTTGCCCAACCGGCGCGCGTTCGACATCGTGATCGACATATTCAGGAACGAGAACGACCGCGCTCGCAGCAACCTGGCTTTCATTACGCTCGATATCGATCATTTCAAGGCCATCAACGATCGTCTGGGCCACTTCGGCGGCGACCATGTCCTGGTCGAGGCTGCCAGGATACTGAAATCCAGCACCCGGGCGGCGGATTTCATCTGCCGCTGGGGAGGGGAGGAGTTCCTCCTCGTGGTCAAGGATTGCGACGAGCACAACGCAATGCTGCTGGCCGAGAAGATGCGTAGCGCCATCGAGCACGAAGCGATCGGTTATAAGGGGGCGCAGATTCGCATCACGGCTAGCTTGGGCGTGGCCGTGGCCAGAGCCGGGGACAAGGTGGAAGCGATGCTGGAGCGTGCGGACCAGGCCTTGTACGAAGCCAAGAGGGCGGGCCGCAACCGGGCCGTGCTGGGCGCTGTTGACCGCTGACGGTCAGCGGCAATCCGCTGTAATCTTTTCCAGGTCTTTCACTGTAAGCGCCCCCGGTTTGCGGAAACAGATATGCTCATTCTTATCCAGCGCCACAGTGAAGGGCAGTACGCCGATCTTGTTGCCCGCCTTGCGCATGAGCCCGGTCACATTCATGCCCGGCCGCAATACGGTTGAGCTGACCGGATGCTGATCCAGAAAACGCTGCGCCATGGCGGCGCTATCCGTATTGACCAGCAAAACGCTCCAATCCGGGCGTTGGGCCGCGAATTGATCGAGCATCGGCAGCTCCGCCACGCATGGCGGACAATCCACTCCCCAGAAATTGACCAGCACCGGCTTGGCGACTTGGCGCAATTCGACAAAGCGCGTGCCGTCCAGCGTCGGCAGTTTGAAATCCCACGCCGGTTCCGCTGCGGCATGGCTGCCCGAGACCAATAGCAGGATGAAAAGCAGTCTGCGCATCTATCGGCGATCCAGTCAGAAATTCAGCTTGAGCCCGGCGTAGAGATAGCGGCCGCGGCCCGGGCCCCATAAATGCGTGAAGTCCACGTTGCCCGCGCCGTCGATCCAGAGAAAGTTTTCCTTGTTGACCTGCTGGTAGTCGAACAGGTTGTCGGCCCCGGCATAGAGCGCCACGGTCTTGTTGACCTGGTATTCTGCGCGCACGTCGGTGGTCGCGTAGGAAGGGCTATGGTCGCGCTTGCGGCTGCCGTCGAAGTTGTAGCGCGGGTTGTTGGCATAGTCGTAGAACTTGGCGAGGTCGTGCGGCCCGGTCCAGTTGACGCGTAGGTAGGCGGTCCAGGGGCCTTGCTCGACATCCACGGTGAAGAAGGCGCGCGCCTTGGGACGGGAGAATATCAGCGTCCCGGGCGTGAACTGGTAATGGAAGCGTTCGCCGCCGATGCTGACCACGGTGCTGGGCGTGAGCTGGTAGGAGAGATTGATGTCCACGCCTTGCACCACGACCTTGTCGGGTGAGTTCTCGAACAGCGTCACCGTGCCGGTGCCGCCGGCGGGGTCCGCCACGCCCGGCGTCAGGATCGCCATGTCGTGGATGCGGTTGTAATTGTACGAACCGACCACCGCCAGCCGCTCGTCGGCATAACTCAGAGCATAACTGAGGTTGTCGGATTTCTCCGGCTTGCTCAGCAGCCGGATGATGCGGATGTCGTCGAGGATGCCGTGATCCTGCTCGAAGAAGCTGGTCGGCGCGCGGAAGCCGCGTCCTACACTGAAACGGCTCGCGACCTCATCAGTATGGTGGTAGAGCAGATTGAGCCGCGGCGAGGTGATGGTGCCGAACACATTGTGGTCGTCCGCGCGCACCGAGGCATTGAGTTCCAGCTTGTCTTCAAGGAAAGTGCGGTAGGCCTGCAGGAACATGGCCGGGGTGCGGTAGCGGTAATTGTCCACGCCCCGCACGAAGTCATCCTGCGCCGCGGAGTAGCCGTGGCTGCGCAAGTCTTCGTAGCGGTAATTCAGCCCGGCGGTCAGCAGCCAATCCGCCAGCGGGAACTGGTAGGATGCCTCCAGGTAATATTGCTGCTGCTTGGCCTTATAGGTGGTGATTTCGTAAAAACTGTCCTGCTTGTGCTGGGCGGCGCCGACAGCCAGGCGCAGCTTGCCGTCGCCCAACTGCTTTTCCGCCGAGGTGGTGAGCTGCACCCGGTCGGTAAAGATGATTTCCGACAGTCCCGCCCGGCCCAGATCCCAGGGCAGGAATCCGCTGCCGTCCGGTGCGAACCAGCCGTTGCTCACAGGCGAGCCATGCCGTCCGCGGCTGAAATCGAAAGGATTGCCCGACTGATCCGCCTTGATGGCGCTGTAGCTTTTGCCGAGCGCGCCGCCGTTGCGCTTCTCGTCCACGATGTCCAAGCGGCCGCGTACGGTAAATCCGCCCAGGTCGTCGGCGAACCAGCCTATGCCCAGCATCTTGCGGTCATAGCCGGTATATTCGGAAACGCCTTCGCCGCTGGCATCCACCGCATCATGGCGGTTCTGGCTGAACGTCGCGGTCAACGCCCCGCTGTCCAGCGTCTTGGCCAAATACCCTTCATACAAGCGCGAAGTGAAACTGCCGCCTTGAATGCGCAGCTTGGCGCTATCCTGCTGCGGCCGCTTGCTGACGATATTGACCGATCCCGCGAGCGCTTCCGGCGCGATCAGGCTGGCGCCCGCGCCGCGTGCGATATCGATGCGTTCTATGCACCAGACGCTGACGCTGTCGAGGCCATAGGCCTAGGAGACGGACGAGTAGATGGGGATGCCGTCGATCAGCAATGTGGTATAGCGGCCGGGCAGATTGTTGAGCAGCACGTTGCGCACGTTGCAGATCGAGCACTCCACCTGCACGGCAATGCCGGGCTGCTTCTCCAGCGCCTCGGTCAGGTTGACGGCGCCGGATTGCTCAATGCGGCGCTCGCTGATGGATTCGGTCTTGACGATGTCGTCGCGCAGCGCGCCGGGCCTGGTCGAACCCTGGTTGTTGCGGCTCTTGATGGTGATCGGCGGGAGCTGGATCTGGGAGGTGTCCTCTTCGGCACGCGGGCTGGATAGGGGCAGCAATCCCAGGCAGAATGAGGCTAGCCATGCGGCAAAAAGTTTAGTGGGTGTCATATGCATCCCTTGAATAAGCGATAATTTATGAAAATGATAATTATTATCGTTTGATGATGCAATCCCTTTTTGACGAAATGGCTTTGTCGCGCTCCTGAAAGCGGATTATTTTTCCAAGGCATAAGGCAGGGATAATAGGACTAGCTCCTGCCCCTGCCAGCTCAAGCCGCCAGCTTCCACGCTCTCGAGCCGCAATTCGGCAAGGACATCCTGCCCGCCGGCGGGGTTGGGCGCGCTGCGCACGATTTGGCCTGCGGCAACGCCGTTGGCGTCCACGATTTCCTCGCCTGCCGCAGGCTTGGCGTCACCGGCGACATGGGCAAGATGCGTGCGGCGCTTGACCTTGCCCAGGTAGTGCGTGCGCGCGACGATCTCCTGGCCGGTGTAGCAGCCTTTCTTGAAGTTGATGCCGTTCAGCAGGTCGAGATTGACCATCTGCGGCACGAACGCTTCCTGCGTGGCGGCGACGATCTCGGGAATGCCAGCCTGGATTTCGCGCCAGTCCCAATCGGCCTTGTTCGCGGGGACAAGGTGCTGGCTCAATGCGGTCCAGAGTTCGGCAGCCTGCGCGGCCGGGCTGAGCAGCTCGTAACGCGGCAACGCGCCGGGCAGGCGGATGACGGTGATGCCGTCCTGGCTCACCTGGGCATACTCGGTTTCAGGGATATGGCTGAAACGGGTTTTCAATGCCGCTTCCGCCGCATTGCCCGCAATGCCGATGCGTACGGTTTCGTCGCTGCGGTCCGCAACCACCACCTTGGAGCGCAATACGTACATGCGCAGCCGCTTTGCGATGGATTCGAGCAGGCCGCGATCGAACTGCAGGTACAATTTGCCATCCTGGGCAAAGGCGAGGAACAGCGCCAGCAAGCGTCCCTTGGGCGAGCAATAGCCGCTGTAATGGCTGCTGCCGCCATCCAGCTTCTTGACGTCATTGGTCACCTGGCCCTGCAGGAACGTGACCGCGTCTTCACCCTCCAGCGACAACAGGCCATAATGCGACAAGTCGGCGATGATGCCGTCGTCAGCCTTGGCCCGGCCGGGGAATTGAATAATGCCGTCCTGCACTGTAGCGCCTTGTTCGGACAGGAATTGCTGCCATGAAGTCATGAATCATCCTCTGAATGAATAAACTGCAGAAAACACCGCACCATTATAGCGTGAAGCCGGCGACCCTGATCCTGGGGGCGTCGCGCTGGCTCGCTTTCCTGTTCCTGTCGATGGGTGCCATCGCCGGTGTTTCCATCATCCTGCTGCCGTGGGCATGGTGGCTGAAAGCCATCCTCATAGCCGCCATCACTGCCGTGATTGCCCGGCAGATCTGGCGCGACGCCTGGCGCAGACATCCGTCCTCGCCCGTGATGATCGAGCTGGATCATGCAGGCAAGCTTTGGCTCGCCACGCGCAACGGCATGCGTTATCCCGCCCAAGTGCAGGGCAGTACGTTGGTGACGGCGGGCCTGACCGTGCTCAACCTCAAGCTGGAATATGGACGGGCTTCCTGCGTGATCCTACCGGATGCCGTGGATGCGGAAGCCTTCCGACGCTTGCGCGTGTGGCTGCGTTGGCGTGCGAATGAAGAGGAGGTAGAAGCTGCTGTGGAGAAATGAGGCGGGTTGTCCGGCTTGATCGGCAACAGTGAAAACAAATTTTCCGCAGCGAGGATTGGGCCGGCTTTAACGGATAATCACCTGATGCTGGAGCAACGGCGGTCCCAATAGGTCTCGAACTGGTTTTTCTTGAACTCTTCAACCTCGTATGCAGAATCGGTCGGCTCTATCCACACCGACTCAAAACGCCCGGCTTCCTTGTCGAAAATCTTGATGAAGCGCGTCCATTCGGGTTCATCTGGCCGTTTCACCTCGCCGCAAAGGTTCATGCTGTCGTCGAATTCCGTCACGATCAGCGCGCGGAATTGAATGCTGTCACGGTTGGATTGCCCATTCAGCATGTCCTGCTTGGCGGCTTCTTCGAATGCTTTTTTATCGGTATAAGGGCGTGCATGGGCTTGGTATTGAAATATCAATATCCAGGCAGACAAGGCGATTGCAATTAACTTCATACAAGTTCCTGAGCATCCAAAGATTTTGGATTGTAATGCATTGCTGAGATTGACTAATGGTCAATCCCATATTGGAGAGCACGGTATAAGCCTGAGCGAGATGTTCCCATCATTGCGGCGCAATGCTTATCGTGATTTCGTCCTACGCGGATTGGAAGCTTAAAACTGTCCTAATTGCCGGCGCAATGCCGCTACTTCCTCCATCAGGTCGACGGCGAGCGCAGCCAGTTGCGGGTCGGCATCGAAGCTGTGCTCCAGGTCGGCAATACGGCGGGCACGCAACAGGGTGGCGCTGGCAAACCGCCATTCGGCGGCAGCGTTGCCGTGAGCTGGGTGCAGTACGCTGGCTTCGACATGGGTGAGCACCCATTCGGGTGCCTGGCGCACGCAGTGGGCCAGTTGTTCCAATGTCAGCGCTGCGTCTTCCAGCAGTTCTGTCAGTTCGGCGGGTACGAGGGTAGGAGTGTTGGTGGTCATGGGATGGCTCCACAGAAGGTTCAGCGCGGATCAAAGCCGGGGTAGGCGGCGGCCAGGGCGTTCCAGGCGGCCTTCTGCGCATCAGTGACGGCGCCGGGCACGGCGATGTCCAGTTCCAGGTACAAATCGCCTGGGGCGCTGGCCGAAGGAATGCCGCGTCCCTTCAGGCGCAGCTTGCGTCCGCTGCCGGAGCCGGCGGGCACGTTGACCTCGACCGTGGCGCCGTCAGGCGTGGTGACCTGCACGCCGCCGCCCAGCGCGGCCTCCCAGGGCGTGACCCACAGCTTTTGCGTGATGTCGCGGCCCTCGATGCGCCAGCGTGTGTCAGGACGGAAATGCACTTCCAGGAACAGGTCACCCGCAGCGCCGCCGCCGAAGCCGGGGCTTCCTTGGCCCGTCAGGCGGATAAGCTGGCCTTCCTTCACGCCCTTCGGAATCTTGACTTGCAAGGTGCGTTCCTCGGGTACGGGCTGGCCTTGCTCGTCCAGCCGCACGCCGCGCAGCGTGATGCCGCGCTCGGCGCCCCTGTAGGCGTCGATCAATTCCAGCTCGATGCGGGCATGGCGGTCCTCGCCGCGCATCTGGGCGGAGCCCCGGCCTTGGCGGCCGCCGGTGTGGGCGCGACCCGCGCGGCCAAACAACTGCTCGAAGAAATCGCTATGCCCGCCGCCTTCACCAAACTGGCTGTGGAAGGCATGGCGGAAAGCCTCGGCATTTCCATCGCCGCCGGAGAACTCGAAGCCCTCGTTCCAGCCCGGGGGCGGCCGGATATCGTCACCCGAGCGGGCGCCTGCGGCCCAGTTCTGCGCACCCACGGTGTCATAGGCCGCACGCTTCTCGGGGTCGGATAGTACGGTGTTGGCCTCGTTCACCTCGGCCATGCGCTCCGTGGCATCGGGTTCCTTGCTCACGTCGGGGTGGTATTTGCGCGCCAGCTTACGGTAGGCTTTCTTGATGTCGTCGGCGCTGGCTGATTTATCCACGCCGAGGATCTGGTAATAGTCCTTGAATTCCATAAATAAACTCGCCTCAGTGCGCTGCGGTGGATGGCTTTCTAGTGTCGGGACTGCGTGCTCGTTATGCCGTAAGGTTGTTTCGCTTCTGAAAGCAGCATACTGGCCGAGCATGTCTTTGTCGAGGGATGGACGTAGGTAGCGGGCGAGCGGCCTGGCTGGGGTTATCCTGACCTAGCGCCATACCTATTCAGCATGTAGGGCGCAATAACCAACGGGCATTGCGCCGTATTCTTCCTTTCCAATAAACTCATTGTATGGACTACAGGCGTGTATGGCATAAAGGTGGAATATATTTCTTCACCGTCAATTTGTTGCAACGGCAAAAGAATGACTTGTTGACCCAACACATTGATCTCTTGCGCCAAGTCGTATTATCTGTCAAACAACGGCATCCCTTTATCATCCACGGCTGGGTCGTGTTGCCTGATCACTTGCATGCCCTGATTGAATTGCCTGCCAACGATGCAGACTATGCCGTTCGCTGGCGACTCATCAAGTCTGGGTTTTCCAAATCGATACCGAAACAGGAATATCGTTATGTCGTACGACTCGAGAGGGGCGAACGAGGTATCTGGCAAAGACGGTATTGGGAGCATTGCATCCGAGATGAAGCCGATTTCCAAGCCCATATGGATTATATTCACATCAACCCGGTTAAGCATGGTCTGGTGGCGAGTGTAAAAGATTGGCCTTATTCGACTTTCCACCGATTAGTCGAGCAAGGCATCTATCCTTGCGATTGGGCCGGAGGGAGTGAGGGCAAAGTTGAATATGGCGATTGAGGGAGGTAGCATACGGCGCAATGCCCGTTGGTTATTGCGCCCTACGCGGGCTGCAAATACGCTAGTTGGCTTAGGCGTGAATGCTTCGTTCCAATTGGCAAGTGGCAAAGAATTTAGCTATATTGATTTAACAGTGGCAGGCGCCACATCATTTGCAACAACAGGGACTAGTCTCTTGCCAACTTTATACATCAATACTTTGGGGGCATACGGAGGCTCACTGGCACAATTGCAGAATCCCTTACCAAAAACAACTGGTGCGGGAGCGGGAACACTAATTGGTTATCCAATAGGTAAAGCAATTGATTTTATGCCATCATCTAAATATTTACCTAGCTCCAGTATAACGAGAACAATTATAAGCTCTGGGCTTTCTAGCTCATCACAAGAGTATATTGGAAATAAAATAAAAGATATTTTTAATAAATGAAAAATCAGGAAAATCCCCATTTAGTTCTATTTTTTCTATTTAACTGGATAATTTTTTTTACTGCATTTTTGATAGGAGTTTTAATTATTATATTTATTGCCTCGCCAATTATTTTTGGATTATTAAGTGGCGCCAGGGAAATTGATTCTTTTAATAAATATTATAAATACTTAATAGCGTGTATCCCTGCTGGATTTATTGCTGCAATTGGATCAACACTTGAATGCTGGATGCGAAATAAAAAAAATAAAAACACAGACTAACATAACAATGGCGCGTTATATCATTTGCAACAACAGAGGCTTGACTAATTTCTTTTTGGGTAAAAAGATCGAAATCAAAATCAAAGGGGTCAGCCCGAGTAGGGCGCAATAACCAACGGGCATTGCGCCGTATGTTATCTGACCTTTGACTGATTGAGCAAAGTGCCGAGTTTCACTTTTTCTCTAGTGATTAACTACCTTACGATATAAAGCCCGCTTGAGCAGCCTCCTCAACCGTTGCGGCGTATACGAGGCAAGCACCAATCCCCCAGCGACAATTGCAAGCAGCCAATCGATATGCATAGGCGCAAAGTCGCGTCTGCTGGGCTTGAGCTGGTGCATCGCGGTTTTGACATCCTCGACATGGTCGCCGTTGACGTAGGCAGCGCCGATTTCCTCGCTGAGTTTGATCAGGTATTCCTCATCCAGGGTGGACTGGTAGCGGTCATTCTCGGAGGTGGCTGTGCCCTTGTCGCGCGTGCCCAGGTTTTGCTGCGAAATTTGTGCGACGCCGGGTTGCAGGACGAAGTTTTCCGCCGACCAGTAGCCCAGCAGTTTGTTGTTTTCATCGAACTTGGGAATGGGTTGCGGCTCCTTGCTGCCTATGCCGACCAGCAGCCAGTCGCCGTCTTTCTGGAAGTTGCCGAGGTCGCGGGTATTGAAGGCATGCAGGCGCGGGGCTTCTTCGCCGTCGGTAAAGAAGATGGCTTGGGTGGGCTCGGGCATGGTGCGCAGCAGGCGCGCCAGCGAGTCCACGCCTTCGCGCAGGCGGGTGTTGCCGGACCATGCCTGGCGCCATTCTATGCGGGCGATGGTGTCCTGGATGGCGGCGTAGTTCTCGCAGACTTCGATCGGCGTGTAAAGTGCGGCGACGCTGAGTCCGGAGAAAAGCGCCAGGCTGACGCGGCTGCCGCACGGCATGCTGGCGACCAGGTCGTGCGCGAGGTGCTTGGTGTATTCCAGGCGGGAAATATCCTCGCCGCGCCAGGTCATGCCCTTGGTGTTCATGCTCTGGCTGATGTCGATCACCAGCATGGTGCTGTAGATGTTGTGCGGCACCGGGATGGTGGGCTTGAATGCGGCCGTCAATAGCAGCAGCAGCGCTAGCATTGGCAGCAGGGTCTCGCGGTGCATATAAGGCTTGAGGCGGGCGGGCAGCATGGTCTTGTTACGGCAGCCCTACTGGGATGTTGCCCATGATGAGGCCAGGCGAGTCTGATTCGCCCGATCCCGGCGTGGGGGTCGAGGGCAGCATGCTGAGCACGCGGTCGAGGTTATGGCGCGCATCCCAGAAGCTGTGGTCGAGACGCAGTGATTGCTCGTAGGCCGTACGTGCCTGGTTGAGCAGGTATTCCGTCTCGTCTCGCACAGTGATGTCCCGCCCGTTCACCGCCAGGCCGCGCAGGAAGAAGATGTTGCCGGTATTGAACTGCACTGCGGATTTTTGTGTGTCGTCGCCTTTTTCCAGCAGTTGCCCGAACAGCTGTGTTGCTTCCTGGTAGCGTCCGTTGCGGGCCTGCCAGTAGGCCACCGCGAACTTGGCCTCATAGCTGTCCTGGCGCGTACTGGGGGATTTGCCTTGCTGGATGGCCTGGTTGAAGGCGCGGATTTCCCGGATCTGGTAGGCCTGCCATCCGGCCAGGCCGAGAGAGCCGATGGCGAGTAGGGCGAATCCCCAGGTGAGCTTGCTGGCGCTTAGTGCCATGTTCTGACCTCGATGAATTTTGCCAGCAGCAGCAACGACAACAGCACGGCTGCCAGCAGGTAGCAATAAGGGGCGAAATCGCGGCCGGGAATTTCTTCCTGGTAGCGGATGGGTTTCTTTTCCTTGCGGTTGATGTCCTCGATCGCGGCTGCCAGCGATTTCGGGTCTTCGGCCTCGTAGGCCTGGTAGCCGGTGCGCAAGGTCTTGAAGAAGTCGTTGAGCTCGAGCGCGGGCGGCAGCGGCTTGTCTTCGGGGGGCACATAGCTGGTATCGAAGATGCTGGTGGCGCCCGGCTGGCGCAGCACGATCCAGTAAAGCGTGACGTTCATGCGCTCCAGCCAGTCGCGGATTTTCTGCTGGGTGTTGGCGCCCATGCGGCCGCCGCCGTCGGACAGCAGGATGATGGCGCGCGAACCCGAGTCAGGGGTCTTGTCGAACTGGGCGAGGCCGGTAGTGAGGCCGCTGCCGATATTGGTCTGGAACAGGGCTGCACCACCGGCAGCACGAATCGCCGCCAATATGGCCTCGCGGTTGTCCGTGAGCGGCAAGGCGTGCATGGCGGAGTTGCTGAAGGTGACCATGCCGAACATGTCGTTACTGCGCTCATTGACGAAATGCGTGATGAGGCGCTCGGCCGCCGCGGCCTTGGATTCCCCGGCGACGCCGCTGGTTTCCGCACCCGAGAAGGCTTCGTCCATGCTCGCGCTGCGGTCGATCACCAGCACCAGTTGCGCGCCCTGGCCAATGCGCTCGATATATTGCGCATCGGTCGCCGGCCCGGCGGCGCCCAGCAGCATGAAGCACAGCGCCAGCGCGGCAAGTATTTTCAGCAATATGCCCAGCAAATCCGAGAGGCGGTCGCGCGGCAGCAGGCTCAGCCAGGAATAGCTGCGGCTATGCTGGCGGTCCAGTAACAAGGGCACCAGGCTGAGCGGCAGCAGCATGAGCAGCCAGGCATGGTTGAAATTCACTTACTTCATCCCCCGCTCGATGTCGCGGCAGCGGCGGCCGAACTGGCGCAGCCATGCGTGCGGGTCTGCCGGGACGTTCCGCTCGGAGCTGTCGAAAAATATCGCTCGGGACAATAAGAAGAAGCGCGCGACATCTTCCGCCAGCGGGGCGAAAGCGGGCTTGATGCGGATGATCTCCTCGGCGCTGAAGACGCTTTGCCTGCAACTCTGCTTGAACGCTTGGTGCAGGTGGTTGACGGCCGCCTCCAGCCCATCCGCGTCATGGCCGGTTTTCTTCAGTTTGCGATAAGCCTTGGCGAACGGACCGCCCATGCGGGGCAGCCAGGCGTGGTTGCCCAGGATGTACAACAGCCCGAGCAGGCTCAGGCCGAAGATGGCGAATGCGCCGTAAAGAACCTGCCGTTGCCTATGATCGCTGATCAGCAACGGGCCGCGCAGCGGGCTCATGTCCTTACTGATATTGACCGAGCCATAGACGGCCAATGGCGAAATGCGGAAATTCCAGCTGGGGATGCGCACCTGGAACAGCTTGCCGTCGCCGGAAAACTTCACGAACTCTGGCGGCAGCGCCGCCGGCTTGGCGACGATGCTGGAGGTGAATACCTGGTAGCTGAGTTCCAGCGTGTAGATGTTCTGGCCGTTCTCATGCGACTCGCTGAGCTTGCTGGCGTAGAGCTCGATGCCTTGTTCCTTGTTGCGGTAGCGTTTCTGGTTGCCGGGAATGGGCAGCGAGGTCGGCAGCAGCTTGTACTGGTCGTTGACCTTGAGCGTGATGGTGCGACTGAGGACATCGCCCACGTGGTACCCCACTTCGCGTACCGGGTTTTTGTCGATGATCTCGACAGGCGGGTCGTCGGCTTTTGTGGCAGGAGTTTCAGCCGCTGGAGCCTCAGCCGCCTGGGCCGGGATGATTGCCAGCATGACGGCCAGCAATAGGAAGGTATTGAATCTGTGGAGTGCGATCATGTTCATGCCGTCACAAACTGGTAGAAGTATTCCGTCAAGGCGTCTGCGTCGAAGCCTTGCTCGATAAAGAAGGGCGGGACGTCAAAGCGCATGAACAATGCGTTGAGTGCGGCATGGCGTTCTGCAAATGCCGCTTGGATGCGGGCGTGGGTGGATTTGCGCAACATCAGCGTGCGCTTCTCGCCGGTCTCGCTGTCGGTGACATGCGTCAGCCCGAATTCGGGGATGGCGCTGTATTCGGCGGCATCCCACAGTACGATCGGCACGATATGGTGCCGCTGCATGGAAACCAGCGCTTCCTCGAGCGCCTCCAGTGGCATGTGGAAGTCCGAGACCAGCAGGACCAGCGCGCGTTCGCGCGGCAGATAGCGGCTGATCTGCAGGATGCCTTCACTACCAATATGTGGAGGACGGTAGTCTTTCAAGGATTCAGCCAGCAAGTAGGCCGCCTGCACTCGCGTGCTGGCGGGGATCACCCAGGCGTCGTTGATTTCCTCGTCGAAGCCGATGAAGCCGAACGGGTCGTTGACGCGCGAGGCCGACTGTGCGGCGGAGGCGGTGATTTCCGCGGCAATCCTGAGCTTGTTGAAATGGCCGGAAAACCCCATGGAGCCGGACAGGTCGCAGGCGACGAACACGGGCACCGCGCTGCGCTGGTTGTAGATGCGCACATAGACCTGTTCCATCGGGTCGCGCAGGCTGAGGCGCAAATCGATACGGCGTGGGTCGGGATAGGAGATCAGGGGCGCATGCCCGACGAAATCCATGCCCAGCCCGCGTTGTGCGCTGGCATGGCGTCCAGGATGGCGGCCGCGGGAACGCCAGCCGATCTGGTAGCTAAATTCCTTGGCTAGCTCGTTCATGGCGTTCAGGTGGCGCTGATGGTGTGAATGGCCTGGCTGAGCAGTTCGCGTGCAATCTCGGTGCGGCGCATTTCGTAAATCGGGTTGAAGACCAGGCGGTGCGCGATGGTTTCGTGGAACACGGCATGAATGTCTTCGGGCAGCACCGCCTCGCGGCCGTTGAGCCAGGCGTTGACGCGCGCGGCGCGCATCATCATGGCGATCCCGCGCGGACTGGCGCCGGCCACCACCAGGCGCTTGATGTCCACGCCTTCGACCTTGAGGCCGTAATCGGCCGGGCTGCGGGTTGCCAGCCAGAGGTCGAGCGTATAACGGCGCAAGGCAGGGCTGGCCTGCACGCTGGACTGGATCAGCGATGCGATCTGGTTGAGCCCGTCGAACTGCAGGATGCCTGGATTCACCTGGTCGACCAGGGCATCGACGTCATGGAAGCGCGTCTCGAAAATCAATGATTCCATGATGTCGGCGTCGGCCGGGACGGTGATGGGGATTTCCATCATGAAGCGGTCGCGCGCGGCGGAGGGAATTTCGAAGGTTTCCTCTTTTTCCACCTGGTTGCGGTCGGCGAACACCAGCATGTGGGGGAAATGATGCTCGCGGTTGAAGGCGGACAAGGTGCGTTCCGCCATCACGCGCAACAGCAGCGAGTGCACCTGCGGACGTGCGCGGTTGATTTCGTTGAAGAAAAACACCGACAGGTTGGTGCCGTGCGACAACAGCGGGCCCGGGCTCACGTGCGGGCGGCCGTCATCGCCGAGGTAGGTGTGGTACACCAGGTCGTTGGGCATCAGGTCTATGGTGCCCTCGATACGCTGGTAGCCGCCGCCGATGCCTCGCGTGAAGGCGCGCAGCAATGTCGTCTTGCCGACGCCGACATCGCCCTCGAGCAGTACGTGGCCACGGGCAAAGATGGCGGTGGTGATCAGGCGTATCGCATTGGCCTGGCCGACCACGACCTGATTGACGTTGTTTTCCAATTGCAATGCCTGCGCACGCCAGTCGGCCAATTGACGGTCACTCATGTGGTGGATTCCAGTACTAGGTTGAATGGTTGATGGGGAAAATTTCCCGTATGGTAGGGTTTTTAATTCATGGTGTAAACAGATCGGTATAGTTTTGGCGCGAGCTAGCCGTTTTGTGCCGTCATACACGGCAAGCCGGTGGAGCCGCGACTGGATTTGCGGAGATTTATTAATACTTTCACAGCTTAGGGCTTTTGTTAAAAAGCATTTCAGGCGAAAATAACGGGATTATCAGTACAGAATAATTAAATGCAAAAACAGAATAGTTTCACCTTTGAAGAATTGCTTTCCTGTGGTCGTGGCGAAATGTTCGGGGAAGGCAATGCGCAATTGCCCTTGCCGCCGATGTTGATGTTTGACCGGATCGTCTCCATTACTGAAGATGGCGGTCAATATGGCAACGGGCAGATTATTGCGGAGCTGGACGTCAGGCCCGACCTCTGGTTCTTCAACTGCCATTTCGAGGGCGACCCGGTGATGCCGGGTTGTCTGGGCCTGGATGCCATGTGGCAATTGGTAGGTTTCTACCTCGGCTGGATGGGCGGCAAGGGCCGCGGCCGCGCATTGGGCGCGGGCGAAGTGAAGTTTACCGGCCAGGTGCTGCCTACTGGTAAACTGATTACTTATCGTATTGACCTCAAGCGCGTGATTATGCGCAAGCTGGTCATGGGCATCGCCGATGCCCACATGGAAATTGACGGTCGCGAAATTTATGCAGCCAACGACTTGCGCGTCGGCCTGTTCACACGCACCGACAATTTCTAGCAGATATATTCTGCTGAAACAGCCTATCGCTATTGATTGAATTAATGTGGGAGAACACGCAATGCGTCGTGTCGTCGTCACCGGGATGGGCATCATTTCCAGTCTCGGTAACAACAAATCTGAAGTCCTGGACAGCCTGAAGGCAGGCCGTTCCGGCATCCGTTTTCAACAGGAATATGTTGATCAGGGGCTGCGTTCGCACGTCGCCGGCTCGATCGAGAACCTCGAGCTGGAAGCCCTGATCGACCGTAAGCTCATGCGCTTCATGGGTAAAGGGCATGCTTACGCCTGGCTGGCCATGCAGGAGGCGATTGCCGATGCCGGCCTGCCGCCCGAGCTGGTGTCCAATATCCGCACCGGCCTGATCGTGGGCCAGGGCGGCGCCTCGCACGAGAACATCCTGTCCGGCGTAGATACCTTGCGTGCCAAGGGCGTGCGCCGCGTCGGCCCTTACATGGTGACCAAGGCCATGGCGAGCGGGGTGTCCGCATGCCTGGCGACGGGTGCCGAGATCAAGGGCATCAACTATGGCATCAGTTCCGCCTGTGCGACCAGCGCCCACTGTATCGGCGCAGCCGTGGAGCAGATTCAGCTCGGCAAGCAGGATATTGTGTTTGCCGGCGGCGGCGAGGAGGAGCACTGGACGCTGTCCTTCATGTTCGATGCCATGGGCGCATTGTCCAGCAAGTACAATGCGACGCCGGAGAAAGCATCGCGCACGTATGACGTCGACCGCGACGGCTTCGTGATTTCCGGCGGCGGTGGCATCGTGGTGGTTGAGGACTACGAGCATGCCAAGGCGCGCGGCGCAAAGATCTATGCCGAAATCGTCGGCTACGGCGCGACTTCCGACGGCTACGACATGGTGGCGCCTAGCGGCGAGGGTGCGGAGCGCTGCATGCGCCTGGCCTTGCAAGGCGTGGAAGGCCCGGTGGATTACATCAACACTCACGGCACCAGCACGCCGGTGGGCGACGTGAAGGAACTGGAAGCGATCCGCGCCGTGTTCGGCGGCAGCGATGTCGCGATTGCTTCCACCAAGTCGCTGTCCGGCCATGCGCTTGGCGCTGCGGGCGTCAATGAGGCGATCTATACCCTGCTGATGATGGAGAATAACTTCATTGCGGCTTCGGCTAATATCGACAATCTCGACCCGGCAGCCGAAGGGCTGAACATCGTGCGCGAGCGCATCGACAACGCCGATATCCAGACCGCGGTGTCGAACAGCTTCGGTTTCGGCGGCACCAATGCCACGCTAACATTCTCGCGCAGGCAGCTTGCTTGATCTGATTGAACGGGGCCGATGGCCCCGTTGTCATGTTGGAGTCTGGAGTGTGTATCAAGGGCTGTAGGTATGAAACGCTATGAGAAGCTGGTGCACGACATCGCGACCGCCATTCGCTCCGGCGTGCTCGCTCCAGGCGAGAAACTGCCTTCCGTACGCCAGGCCTGCCACAATCACAAGCTGAGCCCGGCCACCGTCTTCCGCGCCTATTACGAGCTGGAAAACCTGGGCCTGATCCGCGCCCAGCCCAAATCGGGCTATTACGTCAGCAACCATGCAATCAAGCAGCTGGCTTCCAAGACCACGCCCGCGCCTGGGCAGGAAAGCACCGCCGTCAGCATTTCCGATATGGTGTTTTCCATCCTTGGCTCGATCAAGGACCCGGACACGGTGCCGCTTGGCTCGGCTTTTCCCTGGCCGGGATTGTTCCCGCTGGAGCGCCTGTCCCGCTCATTGGCGCATGCCACGCGCGACATGGGCCCGGCCGCCATCGTCGAGTCATTGCCACCCGGCAACCGCGACCTGCGCCGGCAGATTGCAAGGCGTTATCTCATGCAGGGCATAGAGGCGGATGTCGATAGCATATTGATTACCAATGGCGCCTTCGAGGCATTGAATCTGTGTCTCGAGGCCGTCACCAAGCCCGGAGACCTGGTCGCCATCGAGTCTCCTGCCTTTTACGGGTGCTTGCAGGCGCTGGAGCGCCTGCAGCTGAAAGCGGTGGAAATCCCGGTGGACCCGGTATTGGGCATGGATCTGGATTATCTGGAAAAAATACTGGAAAAATGCCCGATACGCGCTTGCTGGAGCATGACCAGCTTCCAGAACCCCATGGGGGTTTCCATGCCCGCGGAGCGTAAGCAGGCGCTGGTCGAGCTGTTGACGCGGCACAGCATTCCCTTGATCGAGGACGACGTATACGGCGAGCTCTATTTCGGCATGCAGGAGCACAGGCCTGCCAAGGCGTATGACAAGGAAGGCTATGTCATGCATTGCAGCTCGTTCTCCAAGACGCTGGCGCCCGGCTACCGCATCGGCTGGGCGTTGCTGCCAAGCCGCTTCGAGCGCGAAGTGGAGCGGCTCAAAGTGATCACTTCCTTATCCACCAGTACGATCGCCCAGGCGGCGATCGCGGATTTCCTCCAGCATGGAGGCTATGATCGCCACTTGCGCAGGCTCCGCACCAAGTTCGAGTTGCAGCAATATCAGTATCTGCACTTGATCGCGCAGCATTTCCCCGCGGAAGCGCAGGTGACGCGACCCCATGGCGGGTATTTCCTCTGGGTGGCCTTGCCGGAGGAGGTGGACGCATTGACGTTGTTCCAACGCGCGCTGGAGCAGGGAGTGAGCATTGCGCCCGGCCCGATCTTCTCTGCCAGGCGTCAATGCTGCAATTGCATCCGCATCAATTACAGCAAGCCGGTGGATGCGGAGATCGAGCGGGCGTTCAAGACCTTGGGACGTTTGATGGGTACGCTTGAGAGGCGCGATGCGGCCATCAGTGCGGACGAAAGGTGAGGTTGCCTGGCTGTGATGCCAGCCAGGCCTGTTGACCAGCTTTTATTCCTTGATCGTGACCGACTCGATCACGATGTTCTGGAATGGCGCGTCGCCGCCGTCGGTGGGCATGATCGCGATACGCTGCACCACATCCATGCCCTTGATCACGCGGCCGAACACGGTATAGCCCCATCCCGTCTCGGAGCGTTCGCTGAAATTGAGCGAGGCGTTGTTGGCGACGTTGATGAAGAACTGGTCGGAAGCCGAATGGGGATCGCCGGTGCGTGCCATGGCGATCGTGCCGGTGGCGTTGGTCAGGCCGTTGTCCGCCTCGTTCCTGATCGGCGGATGCGTGGGCTTGGGCTCGAAATTGGCGTCCAGCCCGCCGCCTTGGATCATGAAGCCTGCGATCACGCGGTGGAAGATCGTGCCTGCGTAATGGCCTTCCTTGGCGTAGCGGATGAAGTTGGCCACAGTGTTGGGGGCTTTTTCGCTATTGAGGTCGACGACGATCAAGCCCTCGCTGGTCTGGATTTCGGCGAGCGGCTCGGCCATGGCCGGCATGGTTCCCAATAGGAGGACCAGGAGTGTTGGCAGATGCAGGAGTTTGGACAGCATAGAACAATTTCCTCAATGACAGGTTGGGGCTGAAGATACGGACAGCGGGGCAAACAAATACACCAGGCCTTCCAGGTCTACGTGGTTGAGCGCGTAGGTGGCCTGCTGCTGCACAACGGGTTTGGCATGGTAGGCCACGCCGCAGCCGGCGGCAGACATCATCTTGAGGTCGTTGGCGCCGTCGCCGATGGCGGCCACCTGGTCGTGCCGCAGGCCCAGCTCCTGGCGGAAGCGCTCCAGATAGTCGGCCTTGGCCTGGGCGTCGACAATATGGCCGAGCAAGCGGCCGGTCAGCTTGCCATCGACGATCTCCAGCGAGTTGGCCTTGGCGACGTCCAGGTCCAGCATGGCCTTGACCCGGTCGGCAAAGAAGTCGAAGCCGCCAGACACCAGCATGGTCTTGATGCCGTGCTGCTTGCACGCCGCGATCCAGGCTTGCGCGCCGGGCGTCAATTGCAGGCGCTCGTCGATCACGCGCTGCAAGGCAGACGCGTCCAGCCCCTTGAGCAGGGCCACGCGGCGGCGCAGGCTTTCGGCAAACTCGATCTCGCCGCGCATCGCGCTCTCCGTGATCGCCGCGACTTGCGGCTTGAGGCCTTGCATGTCGGCAATCTCGTCTATGCATTCTATGGTGATCAGGGTGGAGTCCATGTCCATCACCGCCAGGCCCAGGTTGTTCAGCTGATGTTTGTCTTCCACCAGCGCGACGTCAATGCGCTGCTCGAGGCAGAACGCATGCAGTGCGGGAGGAATCTCCGCCTGGCCAGCCAACTGATAGGCATGTTCGCCGATCTGGATAAACTGCTGGTGGCTGGCGCTGAGTAGCTGGTGGATATGGGCCAATTGCTCGAATCTGATTACCGGGCCCTGGATGACGAGGCGCATATGCGAAAACACTATGGGGTGAAAATTGGGCTTTATTATACATGGCTGCAACTATTGCCGGATTCGAACTTGCTTGCCTGCTGATGCGGCCCCTGGGTCTCCGTGCTGGCGCAATACGGGGATTTGCGCGAAAATACGCTATTAGTCCATCATAAAAGTAAAAACATGAATTTGCATGAGTATCAGGCTAAGGCGCTGCTGCAGCGTTACGGCGTGAACGTGCCGCGCAGCCAGGTGGCGGAGACGGCACAGGCGGCGGTGGATGCCGCACGAGCTCTGGAGGGCGACGCCTGGGTGGTCAAGGCCCAGGTGCATGCCGGCGGCCGTGGCAAGGCCGGCGGCGTCAAGCTGGTGCGCAACCTGGACGAGGTGCAGGATATCGCGGTCAGCCTGCTTGGCAAGCGCTTGGTCACCTACCAGAACGCTCCGGATGGCCAGCCCGTGGAAAAAGTGCTGGTCGAGGAAACGCTGCCGATCGCCCGTGAACTGTATGTCTCCATGCTCGTGGACCGCTCGCTGGAGCGCGTCGTGCTGGTGGCTTCGGCTGCGGGCGGCATGGAAATCGAGGAAATCGCCAAGGACAGTCCGGAAAAAATCCTGCAGGAGGTCTGCGACCCGCTGAACGGGCTGGTGGATTACCAGGCGCGCAATATCGCGTTTGCCCTGGGACTGGCCGGCGACCAGATCGCGGCGTTCACGCGGCTGGCCAAGGGGCTGTACCGCCTGTTCAAGGAAAACGACCTGGCATTGCTGGAAATCAATCCGCTGATCGTTACCGCGGAAGGTGCGCTGGTGGCGCTGGATTGCAAGATGAGCGTAGATGACAATGCGCTCTACCGCCGCCGCGAACTCGCGGAGCAGCGGGACTGGAGCCAGGACGACGCCAAGGAGGCCGAGGCGCATAATGCCGGGCTCAACTACATCGCATTGAACGGCAATATCGGCTGTATGGTGAACGGCGCCGGCCTGGCCATGGCGACCATGGACCTGATCAAGCTGCACGGCGGCGCGCCCGCCAACTTCCTCGACGTCGGCGGCGGCGCTACCGCGACCACGGTGGCGCGCGCGTTCAAGATCATTCTCGCCGACCCTAACGTCAAGGCCATTCTCGTCAATATCTTCGGCGGCATCATGCGTTGCGACATCATTGCCGAAGGCATCATCACTGCGGTCAAGGAAGTGGGCATCGAGATTCCCGTGGTGGTCCGCCTGGAAGGCACCAATGTCGAGCTCGGCCGCAAGATGCTGAGAGAGAGCGGCTTATCCATAATTTCTGCCGCAGGCCTCACCGATGCCGCGCAGCAGGCAGTAGCAGCAGTGAAGGCGTAACGATGGCAATACTGGTCAACAAGCATACCAAGGTCCTCTGCCAGGGCTTTACCGGCAAGCAGGGCACATTCCATTCCGAGCAGGCGCTGGCCTACGGCACCCAGATGGTGGGCGGCGTCACGCCGGGCAAGGGCGGTCAACGCCATCTCGACCTGCCCGTTTTCAATACCATGCGCGCCGCAGTGGGCGAGACAGGGGCCAATGCCTCGGTGATCTACGTGCCTCCCGCATTCGCCGCGGATTCCATCCTGGAAGCCTGCGATGCGGGCATCGAGCTGATCGTCTGCATTACCGAGGGCATACCGGTGCTGGACATGCTCAACGTCAAGGCGGCGCTCCAGGCCAACGGCGCGCGGCTGGTCGGCCCCAACTGTCCTGGTGTGATCACGCCGGACGAATGCAAGATCGGCATCATGCCCGGCAGCATCCACCTGCGCGGCAAGGTCGGCATCGTATCGCGCTCCGGCACCTTGACCTATGAAGCCGTGCACCAGACGACGGCGCTGGGCCTGGGGCAATCCACTTGCGTCGGCATCGGCGGCGACCCGATCCGCGGCATGGATTTCGTCGACTGCCTAGAGCTGTTCGAGGCCGATCCGGAAACCGAGGCGATCATCATGGTGGGCGAGATCGGCGGCAGCGACGAAGAGGCGGCGGCGGAATACATCAAGCAATACGTGAGCAAGCCGGTCGCGGGTTACATTGCCGGCCAGACGGCGCCAGCGGGCAAGCGCATGGGGCATGCAGGCGCGATCATTTCCGGCGGCAGCGGCAAGGCCGAGGACAAGATCAGGGCATTGGAGCAAGCCGGGGTCGTGGTGGCCAGTTCGCCGGCGGGGCTGGGCGAAGCGGTCCAGGCCGCGATCAAGGCCAAGCAATAGATATTGGGTAGGCAATTTGTGTTCAATTTATCAGCCATGGAAATCTCTATGTTGCGTCGTTTAACTGCAGTGGTGCTCTGTAGCGCATGGCTGGGCATGGCGGCAGCGCCCGCCATTGCGCAGGACCAGGTGCCTTACCTCCTGACCGTGTCGTCCAAGGGCGACCTTGCCACCGTCAAGTCATTGCTGAACAGCGGGGTCAATCCCAATACCAAGGATGCGGAGGGCATCACCGCCCTGATGTACGCGGCGCGCAAGGACAAGGCGGACGTCGCACGCGCCTTGCTGGAAAAAGGGGCCGACGTGAACGCCAAGGATGCGGGCGGCTGGACGGCGCTCATGTTCGCAGCCAAGAAGAACTTTGTCGCCACCGCCAAGGTATTGCTCGAGCATGGCGCGGATGCCAAAGTGCGCGACGAATCCGGTTGGAGCGCATTGGGCATGGCGGCAACCTCCGGCTACAGCGAAATGGTGGGCCTGTTGGTGGAACGCGGCATCGATCCCAGCAGCAAGAGCGACGACGGCAAGAGCATCCTCATGTATGCCGCCAGAAACGGCGATATCGACACCATCAATACCCTGCTGGCCCAGGGCGCCGACATCGCCGCACGCGACCGTTTCGGCCTGACCGCGCTCATGTATGCGGCGCGCGAGGGCAACGCAGAGGCGACCGCATTGCTGCTCGACAAGGGGGCCAAGGTGGACGCCCAGGACAAGACCAAGTGGACAGCGCTGGGCTGGGCAGTCAAGAAGTCCCAGGAGGCAACGGCCAAGGTGTTGATCGAGAAGGGCGCCAACGTCAACCATAGGGATTCCGAAGGCACGCCCATCCTGCAATATGCAGTGAGCGAGGGCAATGTCGAGCTGGTCAAGCTGCTGCTGGCCAGCGGCGCCGACGTGAAGGCCAAGGACCAGTACGGCCTGACCGCGCTGGTCTACGCCCTGAAAGGCAAGAAACCCGAAATCGTGCAGTTGATCAAGGATGCAGGTGGCAGCTACTAAAGTGCAGTTATGCCGGATGCAGCAATGTCGCGGATGCCGGCTTTTGCAAATTGCAGGCGTGACATGAAGATCGCGGTTGCTCAACTCAACGCCACGGCCGGCGACCTGGGAGGCAATGCCGCCAGGATCGTCGAACAGGCCCTGCGTGCCGAAGCCGTCGGGGCGACCTTGCTGCTCTGTCCCGAACTGGCGTTGTCCGGATATTCTCCTGAGGACCTGCTGTTGCGGGACGATTTCAACCAGGCATGCGAGCGCGCGCTGCATGCCTTGGCGCAGGAGTTGCCCGCTGCATTGACCGTGGTGGTCGGGCATCCGCGCAAGCATCTTGGCAACCGCTATAACGCGGCCTCGGTGCTGGAGGGCGGCAAGGTCCGCCATACCTATCATAAGGGGCTGCTGCCCAACGACAGCGTGTTCGACGAAGTGCGCTACTTCAGCGAGGGCAGCGAGGCGCTGGTCATCGACCACCGGGGCCACAGGCTCGGCATCGTGATCTGTGCCGACGTCTGGGCGCCCGAGCCCGCCCGCCGCGCGCGCGATGCGGGCGCGGACTTGCTGCTGGTGCTGAATGCCTCGCCGTATCACATCGGCAAGCAGCAGGAACGCCATGCCGTGGTGCGCGACCGCATCAAGGAAACCGGGTTGCCCGTGGTCTATGCCAACCTGATCGGCGGCCAGGATGAGCTGGTATTCGACGGCGCGTCGTTCGTGATGAACGATGAAGGCACATTGACGCAGCAACTGCCGTCATTTGAGGAGGCATTGGGCATCGTGTCCTTCAGCGATGGGGCGCCCGAGCTGGCGGAGGTGCATCCTGTGCCCGAGCTGGAACCGGCGGTTTACCAGGCGCTGAGCCTGGGGTTCCGGGACTACGTCGTTAAGAACAATTTTCCCGGCGTGCTGCTCGGTTTGTCGGGAGGCATCGATTCCGCGCTGACATTGGCGATTGCCGTGGATGCGCTGGGTGCCGACAAGGTGCAGGCGGTGATGATGCCTTCGGAGTTCACGGCTTCCATCAGCATGGAGGATGCCCGTGCGATGGCGGCAGGGCTCGGTGTGCGCTATAGCGAAATTGCGATCGGCCCGGTATTCGAGTCGTTCTGCGCCGCATTGGTGCCGGAGTTTGCCGGCAAGCCGTTTGACACTGCGGAGGAAAACCTGCAGGCGCGCATTCGCGGCACCTTGCTGATGGCGATTTCCAACAAGTTCGGCGGCATCGTGGTGACTACCGGCAACAAGAGCGAGACTGCGGTAGGATATTCGACACTGTATGGCGATATGGCGGGCGGGTTTGCCTTGCTCAAGGACGTTTCCAAGACATTGGTCTACCAGCTGGCCAAATACCGGAATATGATCAGCCCGGTGATTCCGGAGCGTATCATCGTGCGGCCGCCGTCGGCCGAATTGCGCCATGGGCAGACCGATCAGGACAGCTTGCCGGATTACGCCGTGCTGGACGGTATCATGGAGGCTTACGTCGAGCACGACTACAGCTGGGAAGAAATTCTGGCGCTGGGTTACCGTGAGCAGGACGTGCTCCGGGTTACCCGGTTGATCGACAGGAACGAGTACAAGCGGCGTCAAGCCCCTATTGGAGTCCGTGTGACGAAACGCGGGTTTGGCAAGGACAGGCGCTACCCATTGACCAACAAGTTCGCGTTCAATGGGTAGTTTCGAGACGGAAAGCAAACAGGAGAAGGAACAAGCGATGAAGAAAATTGAAGCAGTGATCAAGCCATTCAAGCTCGACGAGGTGCGCGAGGCGTTGTCCGAGATCGGGGCAAACGGGCTCACCGTGACCGAGGTGAAGGGTTTCGGCCGCCAGAAAGGCCATACCGAGCTTTACCGCGGCGCGGAGTACGTGGTGGATTTCCTGCCCAAGATCAAGGTCGAGCTGGTGGTGACCGACGATATCGTCGATGCGGCGGTGGAGTCCATCATCAAGGCCGCGCGTACCGGCAAGATCGGTGACGGCAAGATTTTTGTCACGCCCGTGGAGCAGATCATCCGTATCCGTACCGGCGAGACTGACGAGGCTGCCATTTAATTAGCCTACGCGTTCGTTTTACCCAAATGTTTGCCTTGAATGGAGAGTGAGCTGTGATCAAGATCAAGCAGATGCTGCATACCGGCATCATCGTGTCCGACATGGAGCGTTCGCGCGCCTTCTACGAGGGCGTGCTCGGCCTGGTGCCGAGCGACAAGCGCCCGCCATTGAGCTTTGACGGTGCCTGGTACGATATCGGCATCAACCAGTTGCACCTGATGGTCGTGCCCGATCCCTATGCCGATGCCGAGCTTCCCGCCCACGGAGGGCGCGACTACCACGTGGCCTTTGCCGTGGACGACGTGATGGAGATCAAGCAGGCATTGGACGAGGCCGGCGTGGAGTACACCATGAGCATGTCCGGGCGGGCGGCCTTGTTCTGCCGCGATCCCGACGGCAATGCGATCGAGTTCTCCGCCGTGAAGATGGATTGACCGCGCTGTTCATTGCGTCGATCAGTCCGGGAGCAACCGGCTGATCTTGTCGAGCAGACAAAAAAGCCTGGCATCATGCCAGGCTTTTTTTTGCGTTTAATGCTTTTCCTGCTGCCGGCTGAGCAGCGTGCCGGCGACGATGAGCGCCAGCACTATGCCTTGCGCGGTCAGTGTCTGGATGGTGGGGTATATGCCCAGCAGCGGCAGGCTGAAGAAGTGGATGCGGTCTGCGGCAATGACGCCTGCCTCCTGCAACGCTGCGATGCCATTGCCTGCAAACACGACGGCCAGCAAGGCCAGCAGGCCTGCCGTGGCGGCAAAGAACTTGCCCAGCGGCAGGCGGACGCTGAATTTGAGGATCGCCCATGAGATGATCGCCAGCAGGACGGCGGCCGCTACAATGCCGCCGACCACTGCGCCCTGGCCCTCCGCTCCTGCCTGCGCCCAAAGCGCCTGGTAGAACAGGATGACCTCGAACAGCTCACGGTATACCGCGAGGAACGACACCCCGGCAATGGCCCACCAGGTGCGCTTGTTGAGCGCGGCGGTCACGTGGTGGCTGATGAATTGCTGCCAGGCGTGGGCGTGCGACTTGCTGTGCAGCCAGTAGCCCACGTACAGCAGCATGGCGGCGGCAACCAGCGCGGTGACGCCCTCTGTCATCTCGCGGCCAGCGCCGGAGATGGTGAGCAGGTAGCTGGCGACGAACCAGGTGACGCCGCCCAGCACGACGGCGAAGATCCAGCCGAGGTGGAAGTAGGGCAGGGCATCACGCCTGCCGGTCTTGCTGATGAAGGCGCTCAATGCGGCGAGGATCAGGATGGCTTCCAGCCCTTCGCGCAACAGGATCAATAGCGAGCTGACGAACGCGGTCACGCCGGTCAGGCTGCCGGACCCCAGCCTTTCATCGGCTTCGTCGAGCAGGTCGTTGATCCGATCGATTTGCGCTTCGACTTCATCAGCGCCGGCATTGCGCGCGATGGCGCTGCGCAGATCCATCATGTGGCGCTCGATATCGAGGCGGAGCGGCTTGTCGATGTTGTCCAGGCTGTTTTCCACCAACTCGAAACCTTCGAGGTAGGCGCTGATGGCATGCTGGCGCGCATTGGCATAGTCGCCATCGCGATAGGCTGCCAGCGCGGCCTCCAGCTTGCTGCGCGAAATGTTGAGCGGATTGCCGGCAACCGCCTGCAACGCGGACGGCTGTGCGGCAAGGTAGGTTTGCACGTCGCTGAGGCCGGCCTGCTCAAGCTCGGCAGGGGCCTGCATCACCAGTTGCTTCAGGCTGCCCAGTTCCGTCTTGCCGCGGCCCTGTTGCCATGATTGCTCGCCAGCGGCCTTCTGCTCGTCGGTGGCGCGCAAGATGCTCACATAGAATGCCAGGCTCCAGCGGTCGGCCTCGGGCAGCTGCGCATAGGATTGCATGGGGGTGCCGTTCACTCCCAGGGTGATGGTGTTGTACAGGCCGTAGATGCTGCGCATGCGCATGCGGTCCTGGTCGTGGAAATTGCTGGGCTCTGGTTCCAGCCCCTTTGCCAGCGGGCCATCCCCGTGGCCGGTGACGCCGTGGCAGGCGGCGCAGGTTTCGCCGAACAATTGCGCGCCGCGGTTGAGGTCGGGAATGTCCTTGGGCGCGACGGTGATCTTGTACGCCTGAATCACGGCAAGGCGCAGGTTGTTGGCAGTTGCCGATACGGCTTCGCCTTCCGCTTTTGCCAGAATCTGCTCGCGCAGCTTTGCCGCCTGCTTGAGCAATTCCGCCTGCTGGGTAACGGCAGGCAGTTCCGAAATCAAGTTGGCGGACTGGGTGGCGAACTCGAGCTGTTCTTCATATTCCTCGGGGTTGAGCACCTCGCCGCCCTGCACGAACTCGGGGTAGTCCACGCTGACGTAATCCAGCATATGCACCGCAGTCTGCGCTTTTTCTTCATTGGTGACGGCGAATGCAGGGTGATAGCTGGCCAGCCAGATCAAGCTGCCGATCACAAGCATGTGCAAGGGGGGCAACAGGCGGGACAGGACAATGGGCATCATGAGATATAACCTTGTTTTAATGCAGGTGCGGGTAATGTCGTATTTTATCAACTTATGGCAAGCCAGTCCTGGCGCAGTTGATCCTGTTCCGGTTTGCGTTTGTCGCCCACGGCGAGCGTGACGTTGGCGAGCGCATGGTCGCGTGGCTTGATGACGGCAGTCATGAGTTCGTCGCGCCGGAAGAAATGCAGGTTGATTTGTTTACGCCCGCGCTTGAGCTGCTGCTTGAGGCCCTTGGCGCTGGCCTTCAGCTTGTCTTGCGCGACGAGCACGTCGCCTGCTGCCAGCCCTGCCTGTTCAGCCGCGCTGCCGCTGAAGACATGGCTGATGCGGGTGTCGTCGTTCGCGAGCTGCAGGCCCAGCCATTGGCGTACCAGGTCGGCATCGCCGGTTTTGGGAGCTGTATAGCGGATGCCAAATTTCGACAGCAGCTTTTCCAGCGGCGGGTCTTCGCAGCCTTGCACGCAGTCGCGGAACAGCGAGGCGAGCCTGTCGCCGCAGGTTTCCCTGATCAATTCCTGCATGCTGCCTTCATCTACGAGCATGTCGTGTTTGAAGTTTTTCCAGAGCGCCAGCATGACGTCGTCGAGCGAGCGCCCCTTGAGCCGCAGGCTGAGGTCTATCGCCAAGGCGACCAGCGAGCCCTTGAGGTAATAGCTGACCTGGCTGTTGGGCGTGTTTTCATCGGGTTTGTAGAGCTTGATCCAGGTGTCGAAGCTGGACTCCTCCAGCGACTGTACTCGGCGCCCCGGCGTGCGCAGGTAGCGCGTGAGGTCCTTGCTCAACGCGGCGAGGTATTCCTGCTCGCTCATGAGGCCGCTGCGCACCAGCGCCAAGGTGTCGTAATAGGCGGTGAAGCCCTCAAACACCCACAATAGGCGCGTGTAGGCCTCGCGGCTGAGGTCCAGGTTGGCAAAGGCGCTGGGGCGGATGCGCTTGACGTGCCAGGCATGGAAATACTCATGGCTGCACAGGCCGAGAAAGTCCTGGTATTGCTGCCGGTCGTGCTGTTCATGCTTTACCGGCAGCCAGCTGCGCGGGCAGATCAGGCTGGTGGAGTCGCTATGCTCCAGGCCGCCGTACTGGTTGTCGGCTGCGGCATAAAGCAGGAAGTCGTAGCGCTTGAACGGGGCCTCGCCGAAAAAGCGGATATGGTGTTCGCAGATTTTCTTCAGGTCGCGGCTGATGGCTTTGAGGTCTGCTTCGTGCCTGCCCGAGACGACCAGGCGGTGCGGCACGCCCATGGCCTTGAACTCCGCAATCGCCAAGGTGCCGATCTCGACCGGGTAGTCGATCAAGGCCTGGTAGTCGCTCGCCTCGTAGAGGCCGAAGCCGTTCGAGCTAGTTTTGTGGGCCGGCAGCGTGGTGGCGATGGTCCAGCCTGCATAGGCCTTGCCCGGATGGTGGATTTCGACACTGCAATGTTCCTGCTCTTGCCCGGCTACTTGCAGGAACAGGCTGCTGCCGTTGAAGTAGGCGCGGGTGTGGTCGAGGTAGGCGGTGCGTACCGAGAGGTCGTAGGCGTACACCTGGTAGCGGATGACGAGCGGGTGCTTGCAAGGCGCTGCGACCCAGGTGCTTTTGTCGACTTTGCGCAGCTCGACTTCTTGCCCATCGCTGCTTGCATTGATACTGACGATGTGGCGCGCGAAATCTCTGACCAGGTAGCTGCCGGGTAGCCAGGCCGGCAACGACAGGCGCTGGCCTTCGGCTGCCGGGTGGGCGATGCGGCATTCCAGCTCGAACAAGTGGCTTTGCGGCGTATCGAAACGCACGTCATAGTGGATATTGTGTGGCTTCATTGGCAGTAAGCTCGATCAGGTCAGTATCAATATGAAAAAAGCCCGCCGCCGGGCGGGCTTTTCCGTGTCAAGCAGAGTGTTGCTTAAGGATTACTTGGCGACAGTGGCGCCGGCGGGAGCCTCAATCTTGGCCTTGCTGCGCAGGTCGGTCAGCAGTTTTTCCAGGTTGCGCTGTTGCAGCTGCTTTTGCAGGCCTTCCTTCACGTCATCGTAGGAAGGCGGTTGCGTGGTGCGGGTGTCTTCCAGCTTGATCACGTGCCAGCCGAACTGGGTCTGCACCGGCGCGGTGGTGTACTTGCCCTTTTGCAGCTTGGCGACGGCATCGCTGAACGGCTTCACCATGCCGGCCGGTGCGAACCAGCCCAGGTCGCCGCCTTTTTCCTGTGAGCCGGGGTCCTTGGATTTTTCCTTGGCCAGCTTGGCGAAATCACCGCCCTTGCCGAGCTGGGCGATGATGTCCTTGGCTTCGGCCTCGGTCGGCACCAGAATGTGGCGCGCGCTGTATTCCTTGTCGCCCAGCTCCTGCTTGTATTTCTCGTATGCCAGCTTGGTGTCGGCCTCGCTCACGGGATGCTTCTTGATGTAGTCCTGCAGGAAGGTGTTGACCAGCAGTTCGCGGCGGGTCAGCTCTTCCTTGGCAAGGTAGTCAGGCTGCTTGTCCAGGCCAGTGCGCTGTGCTTCCTGGTAGATCAGTTCACTGCCGATCAGCTTGTTGATGATGACGTTCTTGACGTTGTCGTCCACATTCTGACCGCGGGAAGAGGCTTCCTTGGCAATGTAATCGTACAGGGATTGCTTGATCGGCTTGCCGTTGACGGTGGCAACGCTGCCGTTGGCGCCAGCAGCAAAAGCGGGTTGCAGGATACCGAAGGCAACCGTGGCAATCAGGGCGCTGGTAGTGAGTTTCATGAGAATTCCTTGGCTGGTTAAAATGGATGTCATAAAGTTGAGCGTGCTAACGTATCAGTCAATTGTGACAATAGGAGGTTCATCTGCCGCAATCGCCTGGATGCTGAGCGCATGTATTTTCTGTGGGATCAGGTCGCCCAGTATTGCATAAACCTGGCGATGCCGCATGACCTGGGACTTGCCGGAAAATTGAGCGCTGGCAATGGTCACGAAGAAATGCCCGCCGCCGTTGTTGCCGGCGTGGCCCTTGTGCAGGGCGCTGTCGTCACGGATCTCCAGCGCGGTGGGTTCCAGTATCGAGAGTCTGCTGCGGATTTCTTCTGTCAGGGTCATGCTGGCAATGTCTTGCGGAAAGGTTTGACTGTGACAGCCGAATAAACGCCTGCGTTCACGAACGGGTCGTCATTGGCCCATGCCTGTGCCGCCTCCAGGCTGTCGAACTCCGCCACGATCAGGCTGCCAGTGAAGCCGGCCGGGCCCGGATCATTGCTGTCGATCGCAGGGAAGGGGCCGGCTAGCAAGAGGCGGCCCGCATCCTGCAAGGCCTTCAGGCGCTCAAGGTGGGGAGGGCGGGCGGCCAGACGCTTTTCCAGGCTGTCGGGGACGTCTTCCGCGATGATGGCATACCACATTATTTTTTATCCTGTTCGGTGATGTGCTTGTTGAGCAGCAAGGTCTGGCCGATCACGAACACGAACATCAGGCCCATGGTGCCAAACAGCTTGAAATCCACCCAGAGGTCGGTGGAATAGTTGAAGGCGACATACAGGTTGAGGAAGCCCAGCAGCAGGAAGAACATCGCCCATGCCAGGTTGAGGCGGCTCCAGATCGGGTCCGGCATGGCAATCTGCTTTTCCATGAAGCTGCGGATCAGGTTGCGTTTGAACAGCCACTGGCTGCCCAGCAGGCCGACGGTAAATACCCAATAGAGGATGGTGGGCTTCCATTTGATGAAGCTTTCATCGTGCAGCCACAGGGTGGCGCCGCCAAACACCACGATGATGACGCCGCTCATGATCAGCGCATTGTCCACCTTGCCGGTCCTGGCCTTGGCCCAGACGATCTGGGCGATGGTGGCGACAATCGCAGCGGCAGTGGCTTCGTAAATGCCGAACAGCTTGTAAACGATGAAAAAAAGAATAACCGGGAATAGATCGTAAAGAAACTTCATGTGTCGTCCGCAGGCCGTGCGCTAGGGTGCATCGGGATTAGGTTTTAAGTTGATGCGGTATTTTGCTATGATTCGGCAAGACTAACAAGCTGTACTGCCAACCCGCCTCCATGCCATCCCTTATCGACTTGCATAGTCACTCCACGGTTTCTGATGGATTGCTCGCGCCGGAGGCGCTGGTGGCGCATGCCGCGGAGCAGGGCGTGAAGGTATTATCCCTGACGGATCATGACGATACTTCGGGTCTCGCAATTGCGGCCAAGGTGGCAGCCGAGCACGGCATGCAGTTCATCAACGGGGTGGAAATTTCCGTCACCTGGCGCAGGCGCACCATCCATGTCGTGGGTTTGAGGGTGGATCCGGACTATGCCCCGTTGCGCGACGGGCTTGAAAAAATCCGCGCAGGACGCCATGTACGCGCGGAAGGCATTGCCGCCAGCCTGGAGAAATTCGGCATCAGCGGCAGCCTGGAGGGCGCCTACGCCCATGCCGGACAAGGCATCATCGGACGCGCGCATTTTGCGCGTTACCTGATCGAGCAAGGATACGCCTCCAATATGAAGAGCATATTCAAGCGCTACTTGGTCAAGGGCAAGCCAGGCTATTTCGAGCATCACTGGGCCACGCTGGAGGAGGTCGTCGCCTGGATCAACGGCAGCGGCGGCATGGCGGTGCTCGCACATCCCGGCCGCTACGATATCGGGCGAAGCAATATGCTGTTATTGTTGGAGGAGTTCCGCAACCTGGGCGGCGAGGCGATCGAGGTTGTCACCGGCAGCCATACCGCGGACCAGTTCCAGGAGTACGCGAAGCTTGCGCATATGTTCGGCCTCAAGTCCTCCATGGGTTCCGATTACCACGGCCCGGGCCATGGCTATATTGAAATGGGCCGGCTGCCGGATTTGCCGCGCGGCTGCATCCCGGTCTGGCAGGATTGGCCGGAAACCCGATCGCTTAACAGTTAAGGTAGAGTCAAGTTGGCGCAATATTTTGTTATTCATCCTGAAAACCCTCAGACGCGTCTGATCAACCAGGCGGTTGCCATCCTGCGCGATGGCGGCGTGATCGCCTATCCCACGGATTCCAGCTATGCGCTTGGCTGCATGCTGGGCAACAAGGACGCGCAGGACCGCATCCGCGCCATCCGCGGCGTGGACGACAGCCATCATTTCACGCTGGTCTGCCGAAACCTGGCCGAACTTTCCACCTATGCCCAGGTGGACAACAGCCAGTTCCGGTTATTGAAAGCCAATACGCCGGGGCAATATACCTTCATCCTCAAGGCCACGCGCGAAGTGCCGCGCCGCTTGCAGCATCCCAAGCGCAGCACCGTGGGCCTGCGGGTGCCGCAGCATGCCGTCACCCTGGCATTGCTGGAAGAGCTGAACGAACCGATGTTGAGCATGACGCTGCAACTGCCCGGAGACGACGCGCCCCTCAACGAAGCATGGGAAATCCGCGACCAGCTGGAGCACCAGGTGGAACTGGTGATCGATGCCGGCGCATGTTCGATCGACCCGACCACGGTGATCGACCTCACGGCGGAAAGCCCCAGCCTGATCCGCCTGGGTGCGGGCGATCCCGCGCCGTTCGGATTGGAGGCATGATGGAGCTCACCTTGATCCAGAAAATCGCCATCTACGCCTTGCCGGTGATTTTCGCGATTACCGTGCATGAGGCGGCGCATGGCTACATCGCCCGCTATTTCGGCGACACCACGGCGGAAAGTATGGGCCGGATTACGCTCAACCCCATCAAGCACATCGACCCGATAGGCACCATACTGGTTCCGGCATTGCTGGTACTTTCCGGCACCGGCTTCCTGTTCGGCTGGGCCAAGCCGGTGCCTGTCGATTATGCGCGCCTGCGCAACCCTAAGCAGGATATGCGCTGGGTGGCTGCTGCAGGCCCTGCGTCGAATTTCCTCATGGCGATTTTCTGGGCGATGGTCTACAAGTTTGCCACCACCTTGTCGGGCGACTTTGCCATGCCGCTCAGCCTGATGGGGCAGGCCGGCATCCTGGTCAACGTGGTGCTGATGGTGCTCAACCTGCTGCCGTTGCCGCCATTGGACGGCGGCCGGATTGCGGTCAGCCTGATGCCCAACCAGATGGCGTATAAATTTGCCCAGGTCGAGCGCTACGGCTTTATCATTCTGCTGGTATTGATGTTCACTGGCATCCTGTCCAAGATCATGATGCCCTTCATCATGCTCTTGCTGGCAATGTTTGCCGGTATTTTCAGCTGAACTATCAAACCAGGAATCAGCAGACCAATAATCACCAAGGAGGCTGTATGGCGATGCGGATTGCGCTCTGGTGCTGGCCTGACTCCACGGCTTGCCTGCGAGCTGCCTGCCCATTGAGGGCAGTGTGAACAATGGTGACGCAACTTGCATTCGATGTCCGCATCTATGGCGAACAACTGGACGCCATCCCGCAGGATCTCTATATCCCGCCGGATGCGCTCGAAGTCTACCTCGAGGCCTTCGAGGGCCCGCTGGACCTGCTGCTGTACCTGATCCGCAAGCACAACCTCGATATCCTCGATATCCCCATGGCGCAACTGACCCGCCAATACATGGAATATGTCGAGAAAATGCGCGAGAGCAAGCTCGAGCTGGCGGCGGAATATTTACTCATGTCGGCCATGCTGATCGAGATCAAGTCGCGCATGCTGCTGCCCAAGCCGGAAAGCATAGAGCAGGAAGAAGACCCGCGCGCCGAGCTGGTGCGGCGCCTGATGGAATATGAGGCGATCAAGCTGGCGGCGGAACGCCTGGACGCCATACCGGTGGCCGGCCAGGAAATCCAGGTGGCGCGCGCCTATTACGAACATATTGCCGAGACGGCCTGGCCCGAGGTCAGCTTCGACGAGCTGATGGCCGCCTGGCAGTCGGTGCTCAAGCGCGCGAGCCATTTCCAGCACCACAAGGTCGGTCGTGCCGAGCTTTCGGTGCGCGAGCACATGAGCCTGGTATTGCGCCGCCTGCAGCAGGAATCGCTGGTGGAGTTCACTGCCTTGTTCGATATAGAAAACGAAGGCCTGCCCACGCTGGTGGTGTATTTCCTTGCCATACTCGAGCTGGCGCGCGAGGGCCTGGTACGCATCACCCAGCAGGAACCCTTCAGCCCGATTTACCTGCAGGCGGCAGACATGCCGCTGGCGAGCGTCAACTAAGCCATGAGCGCATCGCAAAACATCAGCGAAATGAAGCAGGTGCTCGAGGCCGTGTTGCTGACGGCGGGGGAACCGCTGTCGCTGGACATGTTGTTGCGCCCGTTCGAAGGCCGCATGGAGCGCGCCACCTTGCGCATGCTGCTCGACGAGTTGCGCCAGGAGTGGCAGGGCCGCAGCATGGAGCTGGTGCAGGTGGCGAGCGGCTGGCGCTTCCAGGCGCGCGCCGACCTTGCCCCCTTTATCGCCCGCCTCAATCCCGAGCGGCCGATGCGCTATTCGCGCGCCGCCCTTGAAACGTTGGCGATCATCGCCTACCGCCAGCCGGTCACGCGCGGCGATATCGAGGAAATCCGCGGCGTGGCGGTCAACCCCAATATCATGCGCCAGTTCCTCGAGCGCAACTGGATCGATGTCGTCGGGCAGCGCGACGTGCCGGGGCGGCCTTCGCTCTATGCGACCACCAAGACTTTCCTCGATGATCTTGGCTTGCGCTCCTTGTCCGAATTGCCGCCCATCCAGCATTTCACCCAGCAGGAAATTCCGCTCGATATCGGATAATCTGCGCCAGGGCGGCGGAATGAACGCGCTCTGGCTTATAATACGCGCAATACTCTCAAGGTCGATTCCATGGCACGCCCGTTCAAGCAACAACGCAATCCCCGCAATACCTCTCCTGCCAAGCCTGCAGCGGCAGATCCCAATGCCGTGCCGCAAAGGCTGCACAAGCTCCTGGCTCTGGCGGGATTCGGCTCGCGCCGCGAGATGGAAACCTTGATTGCGAGCGGCCGCATCACCATCAATGGCAAGACCGCGGAAGTAGGGGCCAGCGTGGTGCCCAGCGACGTGGTGCGCATGGACAGTCGCCCGCTGCACCTGCCGTTCGAGCCGGAGTTGCCGCAAGTGCTGCTGTACCACAAGCCGGAGGGCGAAATCGTGAGCCAGGACGACCCGGAAAATCGGGCTACCGTGTTCGACAAATTGCCGCGCATCCGCAACGGCAAGTGGATCGCGATCGGCCGTCTGGACATGAACACGTCGGGGCTACTGATCTTTACCACCTCCGGCGAGCTGGCGAATCGCTTCATGCATCCGCGCTACGAAGTGGAGCGCGAGTACGCCGTGCGTATTTTCGGCGAACTCACTGACGGCGAGATGGCGCAGCTCACCTACGGCATCGAGCTGGACGACGGCCCGGCCAATTTCGATAGCATCCGCCCGCAGGGCGGCGAGGGCGCCAACCACTGGTACGAGGTGATCCTGCGCGAGGGCCGCAACCGCGAGGTGCGCCGCCTGTTCGAGGCGTTCCAGAAACCCGTGAGCCGCCTGATCCGCGTGCGCTTCGGCCCGGTCAACCTGCCACCCCGCCTCAAGCGCGGGCAGATGCTGCACCTGGGCGTCAAGGAAGTTACCGGGCTGATGGAGTGGGCCGAGCTGGCGGTGCCCAAGGGGCCTGCGCGCCAGCTTACTCCGCGTGAGAAGGAAAAGCTGGGCAAGGTATTTACCCCCAAAGCGAGAAGGTCGCGGTTCGATCCAGAAGCCGGCTTGGAAAGCAGGGGACCAAGGCGCGTAACCAAGACGCGTGAAGAGGGAATACGGCAGGAACTGGAAAAGCAGCAACCAGTCCGCAGGTCGCGTTCCCGGCATGGCGACGTCGAGCCTGAGGAAGCGCAACGTCCTGCAAGGCAGCCTAAACAGGCTGCCAAGCCTGCGCGCAAACCGGCAAACCGCCGTATTCGGCAGGCTGCAGATATCGCGCCGGCAAAGCAGCCCGCAGGCAAGCGCGCGAAGCGCTAGGGCAAAGTTGTGAACAAGCTCTTAGAACAGCAGCAAGTCGACAGCAAGCAAGCTGCCGGCCAACGCCACTGCAATGGCCAATACCGAGGATAGCCAGGGCAAGGCCAGCTGAGGGACATCCTCGGGCGGCAATGTTTGGACGTAGCGGCGATGGTTGTACTGCGCGCAGAGAATCACGGCCGCGCCGCTGAGGACGAGCAGCAGGCCGAGCAGGTCAGAGAGCCAGCGGTGCGAATTGAGGTGTTCCACCTGGCCGGGCGCCAGCAGGGTGAGGAACAGGCCGAAGCGCGCCACGACGAACCCAAGCGCCATGAGCGTAAGGCCGGAACGCAGCCATGCCAGCAGGGTGCGTTCGGCAGCGAAGAATACTCTTGGGTCTGACACGGATTATCCTGTTTAAGGCAATTGTTCTTTGGTCAGCAGGAAGACGAATTCGTTGCCCGAGTCCACCTCCAGCCAGGTAAACGGCAAATGGGGATACGCCTCCAGCAATGCGTCGCGGTTGTGGCCGATTTCCACTACCAGCAGGCCGTTGTCGTTCAGGTGCTTCTTGGCTTCATGCAGCAGGGTTTGGGTGTGGTCCAGCCCCGCGGCGCCGCTGCCCAGCGCGATCTGCGGCTCGTTGCGGTATTCCTGCGGCAACAGTTCCATGGATGGCGCGTCCACATAGGGCGGATTGCTGATGATGAGGTCGTAAGTCTTGCCTTGCAGGTTGCTGAACATATCGGACTCCACGGCGCTGATCTGGTCTTCCAGGCCGTAGTTGCGGATATTGATGTTCGCCACCGCCAGCGCGTCGGGGGAGATGTCCACGACGTCGATCTGGGCGTTGGGGAAGGCATTCGCGAGCAGCACGCCAAGACAGCCGCTACCGGTACAGATGTCAGCGGCGCTTTCCACCATTTCCGGATATTCGACCCAGGGGTTGAGGCTGTCCTCCAGCAGTTCGGCAATGAAGGAGCGCGGTACGATGACGCGTTCGTCCACGTAGAACTTGAAGCCCTTGAGCCATGCCTCGTTGACCAGGTAGGCGGTCGGGGTGCGGTCGGTGATGCGGCGGTGGATCAGCTCTTTCAGGCGGGTGCGTTCCGGCGGCAGCAGGCGCGCATCCAGGAAGTTGTCCAGGGTGTCGTGCGGCAGGTGCAGTGACGACAGGATCAGCCATACGGCTTCGTCATAGGCATTGTCGGTGCCGTGGCCGAAAAAGATGCTGGATTCTTCGAAGCGGCTGACGGCGAAACGCAGCCAGTCGCGAATGGTGTGGAGTTCTTCAGTAATGCCGGGGAATCTCATCATTTCAATAGCGCTTCCAGGGTGAGCTTGTATGCATGCTGCAGGGGTTCTATGTCCGCGACGGCAACGCATTCGTTGAGTTTGTGGATGGTCGCGTTGAGCGGGCCGAATTCGACGATTTGGGCGGCAATGTCGGCAATGAAGCGGCCGTCGGAGGTGCCGCCGCTGGTGGAAAGCTCGGGGGTGACGCCGAATGCCTGTTCAATCGCGGACGAAATGGCGGTGACCAGAGAGCCCTTGGGCGTCAGGAACGGTTTGCCGGAGAGCTCCCAGGCGAGGTCGTAGTCCAGCTGGTGGCTGTCTAGGATGGCATGGACGCGCTGCTTGAGGTTTTCGGCGGTGCTCGCGGTGGAGAACCTGAAGTTGAACAGGATATCGACTTCGCCGGGCACGACATTGGTGGCGCCGGTGCCGCCATGGATGTTGGATATCTGCCAGGAGGTAGGCGGGAAGTATTCGTTGCCTTCATCCCATACGGTGTCGGCCAGCTCCTTGATCGCAGGCGCAGCCATATGGATCGGGTTCTTCACCAGGTGGGGATAGGCGATATGGCCTTGTATCCCCTTGACGGTCAGCCTGCCAGAGAGCGAACCGCGGCGGCCGTTCTTGATCATGTCGCCGCCGACCTTGCTGGAGGTCGGCTCGCCGACGATACAGTAATCGATCAGCTCGTTGCGCGCCTTGAGGGTGTCGACCACCTTGACGGTGCCGTTGACTGCCACGCCTTCTTCATCCGAGGTGATGATGAGGCCGATTGAGCCGGGGTGGTCGGGATGGTCTGTGACAAAGGCTTCGATTGCGGTGATGAAGGCCGCCAGCGAGGTCTTCATGTCGGCAGCGCCCCGGCCGTACAACATGCCGTCCTTGACGGTGGGTTCGAACGGCGGGGTATGCCATTGCTCTACCGGGCCTGTAGGGACGACATCCGTATGTCCGGCAAACACCAGCAACGGGCCGGTATTGCCGCGACGTGCGTAGAAATTGTCCACATCGCCGAAGCGCAGGCGTTCAACGGTGAAGCCCAACGGCTCCAGGCGGGAGATCAGCAGCGCCTGGCAGCCTTCGTCGTTGGGAGTGACGGATTGGCGGGCAATCAGGTCCTTGGCTAGCTCCAGCGTCCTGCTCATGCATTGAACAGCTTGGCATAAGCTGCCTCGGTGAAGCCTAAGCTGAGCACCTGTTCGTCCTTGACCAGCACCGGACGCTTGATGACGGAAGTCTTTTCCTGCATGAGCCGGATGGCGGAAGCGTCGTCGGTAACCGCCGCCTTTTCCGCCTCGCTCAAACCACGCCAGGTCATGCCTGCCCGGTTCACCAGTTTTTCCCACTCTACCTGGCTGAGCCAGTGCTTGAGCGTTTCTTCACTGATGCCGGATTTCTTGAAATCATGGAATTCGTAAGCAACGCCGTGCTCGTCCAGCCAGGTGCGCGCTTTCTTCACCGTATTGCAGTTGGGGATACCGTAGAGCTTCATGTATATGCATCTTGATGACTATGGATCCCTGCATTTTACACTAGCGCGCTGGAGTGAGGCCGTCGGCTGTGACCGCATATGCGGACCACGCGATTTCTTCAGGCGAAGTTTTATCCGGTCGCGATGCGAACTTGCTGGACATCAGGAACTCGATCAACTGGGCCTGATGCACGGAGTTGGCACAGAAAAATCCTTGGATTTCGTTGCATTCCAAGGACAGCAGCGCATTGCGCTCGTCCTCGTTGCTTACCTGTTCCGCCGCCACCTTGAGGTTCTGGGTATGCGCCAACTCAATGATCGCGCCGGCAATGGCACGGGTTTTCTGGTTGCTGATGAGTGCATGGGTAAAGCTGCGGTCCAGCTTGAGCGCTTTCAGGCCCAGGTGCTGTATGTAGGGCAGGCTAGAAAAGCGCGTGCCGAAATTTTCCAGGCTGATCTTGAGGCTGATGGCCGGCAGCTGTTTGAGCAGGTCGGTGTAATGCTCCGGCTGTTGCATGAAATCCGACTCCGCCACTTCCAGGATCAACGCGTCGGCCGGCAGCCTGAAGTGGCTCAGCTTGGCCGCGACCTGTCGCTGAATATCGGGAAAACGCAATTGCATGGAAGTGAGCGGCAGGTAGACCGGCACATGGATGCGCTGCTGGCGCAATGTATTTACGACGCGGTAGCTTTGTTCCAGCACCCAGGCATTGATGTCATCGATCAGGCCGATGTTTTCCGCCATGGGAGCGAAGGTGGCGGCAGGGATGGCGCCTTTGGTCGGATGCAGCCAGCGGGGTTGTATTTCCAGCCCGGTGATGGTGTTGCCGATGATGTCCATGCGCGGTTCGAAGTAGAGCACCATTTCCCCATTCTCGATCGCGTGGCGCAGCTCCTGCCGGGTTTCCAGCAGGTCGAAGGAAGAGGGTTCCAGCCGGTCGTCAAACAGGCGGAAACCATGGTTGTCCTTGGGTTGCACGCGGTGCATGGCAGCCTCGGCATAGGTCAGCAGGCGCTCGGCATCGCCATGCTTGGGATACAAGGATACGCCTGCCCTGGCTTCCAGCGTGACGTCATGGCGGTCGATGCGGAATGTGGCGTTCAGCGACTGCATGATTCTTTCCATGACGGGCATGATGTCATGTTCGTGCTTGATGTCCTCGAAGAGGACGAGAAACTCTTCCGATCCGTTGTAAGCCGCCATGTCGCAACCGCGAATGGTGTCCTGGATGCGCTTTGCCGCCGAGCGCAGGATTTCATCGCTGATATGCTGGCCTAATTCCTGTTTGATCAGCTTCAGGTTGTCGAGCTTGATGATGGCGACGGCCAGTGCCGTGCCGAGCCTTGCAGTGCGGCGGACACCAATACTCAGGTGATGTTGGAAATAGCGGTGGTTAGGGAGCTGGGTCAGGTTATCCAGCATGCTCATGCGGCTGAGCTTGTCCTGCGTGTCTGCATGCAACCAATTGCCCTTGTCGCGGTGGCGCGAATCCACGATGGTCAGGATGGCGGCAAGCATGATCAAGGTACAGATACCCAGTGCGATAATCACCGAAAACAAGCCGGGCTGCGATGTGGATGCCGCGGTCAAGACAACGTGAGGCGGAATCTCGACTGCAGCCATCGCGGTAAAGTGAGTGCAGGCAATACCGCCCGTCATTATCGTGGCAGCGTAAAGCTGCGAGCTGAGGCTGGACTTCCTGGATTGGTGGTCATGAAACATGCGGGCCAGGGCCAGTATCGAGATGGCGATGGCAATGCTGACGGATAATGCCAGCAATGTCTTATTGTAGGTGATCTCGGGATACATCTGCATGGCATGCATGCCGGTGTAGTGCATGCCGCTGATGCCCAGCCCCATCACCACTCCGGCAACAATCAGCATCTGCAGCTTGAGGCCGGGCCTGCTGGCGATATCCAGCGTGAGCCATGAGACGCTGACGGCAATCAGCCAGGACAATACGGTGTCGTCGAGCATGGACTCCATCGGAGTAGGCAGGGACCATGCGAGTATGCTGATGAAGTGCATGGCCCAGATGCCCGAGCCCATGGCGACGGCTCCCAATCCCATCCACGCCTTGGCGGATCGGCCTTGATTGCGGACAACACGATTGGTGAACATGAACGCAGCCATCGATGAGATGAATGCAATCACAATCGAGAGCAGCACCAGTTTGTAATCGTAATCGCCTGTCATGGTTATCCTTATATCCTGCAAAAAAATGTGGATTCGATATCAATATGGCAACTTTTATGCCGTCAGGAAAAAACGGGACAGGGGATGGGGTGCTGGAATGATTTTCTTGTATTTTTTATATAAAACAGGGTCTTATTTTTTTATTCTTTGAAGGTGACGCTGGATGGAAAACAATAAAAAACCTGCCAGTGGCAGGTTTTTGTTGGAGCTTCGACGCCAGTGTCAGAATATTGACAGCTTCGACCGAGGGTTTGGCTTAGATGCCACGCAATAGTTCGTTGATGCCCACTTTAATACCGAAACTTTTGGCTCCGGCACGGCTTGCGCCTTAACTTGGGCAGATGCCCAAGTTAGCCTTCACCGAAAAACGCTTGGTTCGACTGTGATTAAATACCGCGCAGCAGCTCGTTAATGCCAACCTTGCCAAGCGTTTTTTGGCTCCGGCCCGGCTTTGCCTTAGCCCGGACAATGTCCGGGTTAGCCTACACCGAAAGACCTTGGGAACGCAGACTCAATTCTCTTTGTTAAATACCACGCAAGAGTTCGTTGATGCCCACTTTACCCAAGGTCTTTTCATCGACTTTCTTGACGATGACGGCGCAGTAGAGGCTGTAGCTGCCGTCCTTGGAAGGCAGGTTGCCCGATACGACGACAGAGCCTGACGGTACGCGGCCATAGGTCACTTCGCCGGTTTCGCGGTCGTAGATCTTGGTGCTCTGGCCGATGTAGACGCCCATGGAAATCACGCAGTTGTCTTCGACGATGACGCCTTCGACCACTTCGGAGCGCGCGCCGATGAAGCAGTTGTCGCCGATGATGGTGGGGCCGGCCTGTACAGGCTCCAGCACGCCGCCAATGCCTACGCCCCCGGAGAGGTGTACGTTCTTGCCGATCTGGGCGCAGGAGCCGACAGTGGCCCAGGTGTCCACCATGGTGCCTTCGCCGACGTAAGCGCCGATATTGACGTAGGAAGGCATCAGGACGGCATTCTTGGCAATGAACGAGCCACGGCGCACGATGGCGTTGGGCACCACGCGGAAGCCGCCGGCCTTGAAATCGGCTTCAGTGTAATTGGCGAACTTGGGGGGAACCTTGTCGAAATACTTGGTGACGCCGTCGTCGAGCAGGACGTTGTCTTCAAGGCGGAAGGAGAGCAATACTGCCTTCTTGATCCATTGATGGGTAACCCAGTTCTGCCCGTCGGTGCGTTCTGCCACGCGCAGTTTGCCGCTATCGAGGTCGGCAAGCACGCTGAACACGGCATCCTTGATTTCTGCGCTGGCAGTGGATGGGGTAATCTCGGCACGACGCTCGAACGCGTCTTCGATAATGGTTTGCAAATTGCTCATCTAAGATTCCTAGGGATCGCTTCAGATAAAACCGCTATTTTACCTGAAAACGGCCCCATGGTTAGGCTTGGCAAGCATTTGAATTGCCTTATTTACCTTGCTTCTTTGCCTGTTCGTACAGCGGCATCACGGAAGGGATCAGGCGCTTGATGTCCGCCATGCGTGATTCGTCCGAGGGGTGGGTGCTGAGGATTTCGGGCGGTTTCTCGCCGCCTACCGCGCTCATTTTCTGCCAGAGGCTCAAGGCGGCATTCGGGTTGTAGCCCGCGCGGGCAGCAAGCTCGAGACCGATTTGATCGGCTTCGTGCTCCGCGGTGCGACTGTTGGGCAGCGTCAGGGCGACCGCGGCGACAGTGCCGCCAACCGCGAGGGCCTGGACTGCGTTGTCGGCATTCTTGGTGCTGAGGCCGACGACTGCTGCCAAGCCCAGCAGGCCGTATTGCTGGGCCTTGGCGCGTGACATGCGCTCGCGCACGTGCTCGCGCAGCGCATGGGCGATTTCATGGCCCATCACGGCGGCGAGCTCGTCATCGGTGGGCTTGATCTGGTCGATCAGCCCGGTATAGACCATGATCTTGCCGCCCGCCATGCAATAGGCGTTGATTTCCTTGCTTTCCTGCACGTTGACTTCCCATTTCCAGTTCGGGGCATCCGGGCGGAATACGCCGACATGCGCAATCAGCTTGTCGGCGATATTGCGGACGCGCTTGGTCTCGGCGCTGTCCGTATTCAGGAGTTTCTTGGATTGCGCGTCCTTGACGGTTTGCTGGTAGGCGAGGGCCGACTGCTCCACCGCCTCCTGTTCGGTAACGAGTCCGACGTATTGCTTGCGGTCGACGCCCACATTGCCGCTGCTGGTCGTGCTGACGGTGGTGCAGCTCGTAAGCTGGGCTAGTGCCAGCGCAATCAATATCAGTCTGATGGAATTCATGTTTACAACCTTATAAGCGATTTGATGAATAGCGGCTTGATGGCGTTAATCGATACCGTATTTTAGACCGTGCCATGCTGAGCCGACAATCCATCCTAGCCTATATCGTGACTTGCGCGCCCAGTTCAATCACCCGGTTTGGCGGCAGCTTGAATTGATTGGTGATGCTATCCGCATTGCGGAACATGCCGACAAACAGCTTGTTCCTCCAGTAAGCCATGCCGGAAGAGCGGCTGGCAAACAGGGTTTCCTTGCCGATGAAGAACGAGGTGTCCATGGTGTCCAGCTCCAGGCCCAGCTGTTTGGTCAGCTCCAGGTCGCGAGGCAGGTCCGGGTCGTCCTTGAAGCCGTAGTTCACCGTGATGCGGTAGAAGCCATGGCGCAATTCCTCCAGACCCAGCCGGCTGCGCTTTGCAATGTAGGGGACGTCGGCAAAATTGACCGTCAGCAGGATATTGCGCTCATGCAGTATCTTGTTGTGCTTGAGGTTGTGCAGCATGGCATGCGGGACGCCGTGAGGGTTGGGCGTCATGAAGATGCCGGTGCCCTGCACGCGCTGCGGCGGATGGGCGCCGATGGCGTCAACGAAGGGTTCCAGCAGCATGGACTCGTTGCGCAGGCGTTCGAGCAGCAGGCCGCGCCCGCGCTTCCAGGTGGTCATCAGCGTGAAGATAACGATCCCGATCAGGATGGGCGCCCAGCCGCCATCGGGAATCTTCAGGATATTGGCGCTGAAGAACGCGAGGTCGATGACGAGGAACAGGCCGACCAACGCCAGGGTGCGCGGCCAGCTCCAGCGCCAGATGCCGTGGAACACGATGCCGGCCAGCAGGGTGGTGAACAGCATGTTGCCGGTGACGGCAATGCCGTAGGCCGCGGCCAGGTCGCCCGATGAGCCGAAGCCGACCACCAGCGCCATGACGGCGATCATCAGGCTCCAGTTGATGTAAGGCATGTAGATCTGGCCTTTTTGCCGCTCGGAAGTATGCAGGATGCGCATGCGCGGCAGGTAGCCAAGCTGCAATGCCTGGGCCGAGATCGAGAATGCGCCCGAGATCACGGCTTGCGAGGCGATCACGGTGGCGAGCGTCGCTAGGCCGATCAGCGGGTACAGCATCCATTGCGGGGCCATGAGGTAAAAGGGGTTCTTGATCGCTTCTGCATCATGCAGCACCAGGGCTCCCTGACCGAAGTAGTTCAATATCAAGGCGGGCAGGACAAAGCCGAACCATGCGTAGCGGATCGGCCTGGGGCCGAAATGTCCCATGTCGGCATAGAGCGCTTCCACTCCGGTGACGGCGAGCACCACGGAACCTAGCGCAACGAAGGCGATCCAGGGCGCGTTGATGAAGAACTGGATGGCGTAGAGCGGATTCAGCGCTTCCAGCACCCTGGGCTCATGCAGGATATTGACGACGCCAAGCGCGGCTAAAGTGCCGAACCACAGCAGCATCACCGGCCCGAACAGCGCGCCTGCCACCGCCGTGCCCTTGCTTTGCAGCCAGAACAGGGCGAACAGCACCGCCAGGGTAACGGGCACGATGAATTGGTCCAGCGCCGGTGCGGCCACCTCCACGCCTTCCACCGCCGACAGCACCGAGATTGCGGGCGTGATCATGCCGTCCGCGTAGAACATGCAGGCGCCGACGATGCCGGCATATATCACCAGGCGCTTGCGCTCGCCCTTGATATTGCGGCTTGCCAGCGCAAGCAGCGCCATGATGCCGCCTTCGCCGTTATTGTCGGCGCGCATCATGAACACGGTGTATTTCACCGATACCACCATGATGAATGACCAGAGGATCAAGGCCAGGATGCCGAAGACGTTGTCGTGTGTGAGCGGCACCGGGTGCGGGCTCACGGCAAACACTTCCTTCATGGTGTAGAGCGGGCTAGTGCCGATGTCGCCGAATACCACGCCGAGTGCCGCAAGGGCCAGGAGCGGGAGGGCCGGCTTGGTGGTGCCAGAGGATTGCATATGGCAGGCTCAGTGAAAAATTGCCGCCATTCTACGCCGCTTGCAAATGCTTAGATAGCGCATGCGATCGCGCTGGTTTGGCGATAAATTGTGAGAGATCAGCGTTTTCGCCCGCGCGCGGCGCGCAATGCGGCGGCATAGGCGAGGCGCGCCCAGTAGACGGCTTGTTCCGCTTCTTCGAGCATGTCGGCAGGCGCCTGGCAATAGGACATGGTGATCTCCTTTCCCTGCTTGGCGTAGCGAAAGGCGGGCAGGCCGAGTTTGTCGAATTCCTGGCGGTTTTCCGCATCGGCCTTGAGATAGAGCGTATCGTCCGCGATCAGCGCGAACATCAGGCCGTCGTGGTAAATGCCATAGCCGCCGAACATGCGCTTGGCATGGATGGGGCCGAAACCGTGCAGCAATTCCTCCAGGTGGCTGATGAGTTCGTTCATGTCGTTAGGTCCTTGGTAGCTTAAGCGTGATTAACAAATCTCAGCGAAGCGGTCCTGGCTAGGCGCTCTGCCGCAGGCAGTACAAGGTGTATGGCAAGGCAGGGCAATAACGCCAGGAGAGTTTTGTTAGCCACTCTAGGTGCTTTTGTCGCGGATCTCAGCCTGGGCGGTGCCTTTGCCCAGGGTGAGCTTGACCTGGTCGCCGGGAGCGAGCTGGCTGCTGTCCTGCACCAGCTCGCCGTTCAACTTCTCCACCAGTGCGTAGCCGCGCTGCAATACCGCGCTCGGGTTCAGGTGCGTCAGGCTTTGCTGCACTGCCTGCAAGTGCTGGCGCTGCCTCTGCAGCTGCCTGGCCATGGCCTGGGTCAGGCGCAGATGCAATTGGGACAGGTGCTGCCGCTTGTGCTCGGCCTGCTGCATGGGGGACAACAGCCTGCGGCTCAGGTAGTCGAGGTGCTGGCTGCGCTGCTGGAGCAGGCTTTGCATGCTGCGCGCCAGGCGGTTGCGGTGTTGCTGCAGGTTGCGCAGCAGGCTGCCGCGATCAGGCGTGGTCAGTTCCGCGGCAGCGGTAGGGGTGGGCGCGCGCATGTCGGCGACGAAGTCCGCGATCGTGAAGTCGGTCTCATGGCCGACGGCGCTGATCACCGGCAATGCGCAGGCATGGATGGCGCGCGCGACGACTTCCTCGTTGAACTGCCACAAATCCTCGATGCTGCCGCCGCCCCGGCACACGATGAGCACGTCGCATTCCGCGCGCTGGTCGGCGGCGCGGATGGCGGCGGCAATCAGCTTGGCCGCGCCCTTGCCTTGCACCGGCGTGGGGTAGATGACGACATTGACCGCAGGCATGCGGCGGCGCAGCGTAGTGAGCACGTCGCGCAAGGCGGCGGCGTCGGGCGAGGTGACGATGCCGATCTGGCGCGGATGTGCAGGAATTGCTATCTTGTGCTCCGCGGCAAACAGGCCTTCGGCGGCGAGCTGGTTCTTGAGCTTCTCGTAGGCTTCGAACAGGTTGCCCAGTCCTGCGCGCTGCAGAAACTCGATGGTAAGCTGGAAATCGCCGCGTGCCTCGTAAAGCGTCACCACGGCCCGCGCCTCGACCTTGTCGCCCTCGCGCGGCGCCCAGTCCAGGTAGGCGTTGCGGCCGCGGAACATCACGCAGCGTACTTGGGCGCCCTGGTCTTTGAGCGAGAAATACCAATGCCCCGAGGCCGCCCGGGTCAGGTTGGAGATTTCGCCGCTGATCCAGAACAAGGGGAAGCTGGTTTCCAGTAGCTCGCGCGCCATGCGGTTGAGTTCGCTGACACTGAGGATGCGCTGAGGGTCTGCCATATCGGGTTTATCTATTAGGTTTGTCTATTAAGGTTGTCTGCCGGCCATGCCCGGGTGTGCAGCATGGATTGGTGCTAACCGGGGTGTATCCGTTACAATTGCGGGACTTTCATTATAAGTGCTGGGGCTTTGTTTATGTGCAATAAGCTGTTTGCTGGGCGCCGCGGGTATTTCCTCGGCTTCGTCGCTAGTTTCGGGCTGGTGGGCCTTGCCTTGTTCCTGCAGCAGAAATACAACCTGGAGCCCTGTCCGTTGTGCATCTCCCAGCGGATTGCATTCATGGCGCTGGGGGTGTTGTTCCTGGTTGCCGCGCTGCACAATCCCGGCAGCCTGGGCCGCAAGGTGTACGGCCTGTTGCACGTCATTGCCGCGGCGACCGGCATCGGCATCGCGGCACGCCATATCTGGATCCAGGCCAACCCGGACAAGGTAATGGCCGAATGCGGTGCAGGCTTCGACTACATCATGGAAACCTTTCCGTTGAAAAAGGCGCTGGACCTGATCTTCAAGGGCACCGGCGAATGTTCGGCAATAGACTGGACCTTGTTCGGCCTGACCATTCCGCAGCTTTCGCTGGTCGCGTTTGCCGGCCTGGGCCTGTTCGCCGTTTTGTTGGCCTTCCACAAGAAAGCCTGATTTGGAATTCCGGGCAGTCCAGCCAGGCCTGCCCAGCAACTGATTGAAACTACATGTATAAAACCCTGGATGATTTCGTAGGCAACACCCCCCTGGTCAAGCTGCAGCGCATGGCGGGCAAGACCAGCAACACCATATTGCTCAAGCTCGAAGGCAACAACCCTGCGGGCTCGGTGAAGGACCGGCCCGCGCTTTCCATGATCAAGCGTGCAGAGGCGCGCGGCGACATCAAGCCGGGCGATACCCTGATCGAGGCGACTTCCGGCAATACCGGTATTGCACTTGCCATGGTGGCGGCGATGCGCGGCTACAAGATGGTGCTGGTGATGCCGGACAACCAGAGCGTGGAGCGCCGTCAGAGCATGAAAGCCTACGGCGCCGAGCTGGTATTGACGCCGCGCGACGGCGGCATGGAGCTGGCGCGCGATGTGGCGACCAAGCTGCAGGCGGAGGGCGAGGGCATCGTGCTCGACCAGTTCGCCAACCAGGATAACCCGTTGGCGCATTACGAAGGCACCGGGCCGGAAATCTGGCGCGACACGGCAGGCAAGATCACGCATTTCGTCTCCAGCATGGGCACGACCGGCACCATCATGGGCACTTCGCGCTATCTCAAGGAGCAGAACCCGGACATCCGCATCGTCGGCGTGCAGCCTGACGAAGGCGCGCAGATTCCCGGCATCCGCAAATGGCCTGAGGAATACCTGCCCAAAATTTATGACGCCAAGCGCGTCGACGAACTGATGTACGTCAATCAGGAAAATGCGGAAAAAATCACGCGCAGGCTGGCGGAGGAGGAAGGCATCTTTGCCGGCATTTCCTCCGGCGGTGCATTGTATGCGGCATTGCAGTTATCCAAGCGGGTAGAAAATGCCGTAATCGTATCCATCGTCTGTGACCGCGGCGACCGTTATTTGTCCACCGGAGTGTTTCCTGCGTAAGTCGCAGAACAATCCTTGCTTTACCGGGTGGCAAGCCTTGCGTCATCTTGCCGCCTTTCCTTTTTTTTCCGGTGTATTCGTTTATTGCTGCCTCGCATTTCCGCTGCCGGCGCATGCCATTACCAGCATCAGCATAGAGGCGGATAGCGTTGAAACGCCATCGGCCAGCCTGCGCAAAGTGCGCGGCGAACTGGGGCTGGATGGCAATGTAAGCCTGCAGGCGGAACTCAAGCAGGAGGAGGGTGTTTCCTGGCAGCCCTTGCGCCTGGATTGCACGCAGGCGGCGCAACCCGTCGCGCGGGAGTGGCGTTGCGAGCGCGGCGAGTTCGGTACCACCGGTATTCACGTGCCGTTCAGCCTGACAGTCAAGCAAGCTGTAGCCCAGGATCAGCATTACCAGCTCGCCCTGTCGCTCAACAATGCCTCGTTCAACAATCAGGCTGGTACGCAGGCGGCAGAAAAACTCAATGCCGATCTATCGCTGGATGTGCGCAAGCAGGCTGGCGGCTGGCAGTGGCAGGCGTCGGTGCATTGGCGCGATGGCGAACTTTACTGGCAGCCCTGGTATTTTGCCGAGGGCGGGCACCGTCTGGTGGCCAATGGGCATTATGCTGGTGATGAGCTGGCGGTGGACGCGGCCGATGTCACGCTCGCCAAGGTGGGCAAGGTTGCGCTGCGCGCGCGCTGGAAGGCGGCGAATCTGCAGGATTTGTCCCTGGACGCAGACCGCCTGGAACTGTCGGCGCTCTATTCATTGCTGTTGCAGCCTCTGCTGGCGGATAGCGCCTTGAATAAACTGGATATCGCCGGCCAGGCCAGCGTGAGGTTCGAGCTGCGCGACGGGGAGCCAGTTTCCGCGCTATTGGCGCTCAAGGATATGGATATGGAGGACAAGGAAGGCCGTTTTGCGCTGTACAAGCTCAATAGCCATATTCCCTGGTCGTATGATGAGCCGCACGTGGTCCAGCTCGCCTATGCAGGCGGCCATTTCCTCAAGATTCCCCTGGGAGAGGCCAGCGTGCTGGCGGAGGTCAACCGCTATTCATTGACTATGTCGCAGCTATACCTGCCTATCCTCGACGGCGCGCTCAGCCTGACGGATGTCTCGGCCACCCGTGCCGCGGGGGAGTGGCATTGGCACCTGAGCGCCAACCTCGTGCCGATCTCCATGCCGGCGCTGAGCCAGGCGCTGGGCTGGCCGCGCATGGAGGGGAAGGTGGCTGCGGCGATCCCGATGGTCACTTATAGCCGCGGCCAGCTTACCGCCAATGGCGACATGCTGTTTCAGATGTTCAACGGCAGTATCGCCGTGCGCAACCTTGGCATGCAGACCCCGCTGGAGGCGGCTTCCAGGCTGCATGCCGACCTGGAATTGCGCAGGCTGGACCTGGGCGACATCACGCGTACCTTCTCGTTCGGTGCGATTGAGGGCAAGCTGGATGGCGATGTGCGCAACCTGGAGCTGTCCAACTGGCAGCCCGTGAGCTTCGATGCGCGCCTCTACAGCAGCCCGGGCAGCTACCGCAAGAAGATTTCCCAGCGCGCGGTAGAGAATATTACCGCACTGGGCGGGGCAGGGGCTGCCGCGGCGATACAGCGCAGCGTGCTGCGCTTCTTCAGCGAGTTCAACTATAAGCAGATCGGCTGGAATTGCCAGTTGCGCAACGACGTCTGCCAGATGAGCGGCGTGGAATACACCCCGCAGGGATATATGATCGTCAAGGGCAGCGGCATCCCGGCGATCACGGTGATGGGCTACAACCATAACGTGGGTTGGAGCGACCTTCTCACGCGTCTCAAACGCGTCACGGAAGGCAATGCCAGCCCGGTGATCCAATGACCGTTATCTCCAGCTTTGCATGCAGACAAAGGGCTGGCTGGGGTACAATCCCGACTGATGAGCGGCGGCGAACCGGCCGCCAATGCAAGAGGAAACATGCGATGCAAATTACCTGGAAATGGGTGGCGCCCTGGCTGTTGGTGCTGGCGCTGCCAGCCTGCGTCACCATCAATATCTACTTCCCGGCGGCCGCTGCAGAAAAGGCGGCAGACCGTATCATCGACGATGTCTGGCAACTGAAGGAAAAGACAGCGCCGTCCACCCCGGCAGAGGAGAAAGACAAATGAAGCGTTTCATCACCACATGCCTGTTGTTGGGCGGATTGTTGACCTCCGTGCTGGCGCATGCCGCGGCTGACCTGGAGATCAACACGCCTGCAATCACATCCATCAAGAGCAGCATGCAGGCCAGGCATGGGCAATTGTCCAGCTTCTATGCCAACGGGGCGGTCGGCTTCACGCGCGACGGACTGGTGGCGGTGCGGGATGCGAATGCAGTGCCGCTGGCGCAGCGCCAGAACCTCAATGCGCTGGTGGCGGCGGAAAACAACGACCGCAATGCGCTCTACAAGGAAATTGCCAATGCCAACAGCCATCCCGAGTGGGAGAGTGAGGTGCGCAGCACCTTCGCCCAGCGCTGGATCCAGAAGGCCCAGAGCGGCTGGTACTACCAGGACGGCGGCGGCTGGGTGAAGAAATAGGCATGAAAACGAGCAAAGCTGCGACATGACGCCTACGCTGATATTCGACATAGAGACCGTCCCGGATACCGACGGCCTGCGCAAGCTGTACAGCCTGCCCGCGGAAACCACGGACGAGGACGTGGCCCACGTGGCGTTCCACAAGCGCCGCCAGCAGAATGGCAGCGAATTCCTGCCCTTGCACCAGCACAGGGTGGTGGCGATTTCCTGCGCGCTGCGCGAGGGCGATGGATTCCGCGTCTGGACGCTGGGTAGCCCGGATGCGCCGGAACAGGAAATCATCCAGCGTTTCTACGACGGCATCGAGAAATACACGCCTAACCTTGTTTCCTGGAATGGCGGCGGGTTCGACCTGCCGGTGCTGCATTACCGCGGCCTCGTGCACGGCATCGTCGCGCCGCGCTACTGGGACATGGGCGATGACGACCGCGAGTTCAAGTGGAACAATTACATCAGCCGCTACCATACCCGCCACCTGGACCTAATGGACCTGATGGCGCTATACAACGGCAGGGCCAACGCGCCGCTGGACGAGATCGCGCAATTGTGCGGCTTCCCCGGCAAGCTGGGCATGGACGGCAGCAAGGTGTGGGAGGCCTTCGTCAACGGCGGGATCAACGCGATTCGCGATTATTGCGAAACCGACGTGGCGAATACTTATCTCGTATACCTGCGCTTCCAATTGATGCGCGGCGCGCTGGACCAGGCCGCCTACGGGCGCGAAGTCGCATTGGTGCGCGACACCCTGGCCGGATACCAAGGCCGGCATTGGCAGGAATTCTTAAATCACTGGCAGCAATGACATAGTTGTCAGGCATGACTTGAAACAACCCATGAGCACTACTCCTATTGCATTAGTCGAATCCCTGGATCACGAAGGCCGCGGCGTGGCCCATGTCGAGGGTAAGACCATTTTCATCGACGGCGCCCTGCCCGGGGAGCATGTCACCTACAAGACCCGCCGCCGCAAGGACAGGTACGAGGTCGCCGACGTGGTGGACGTCTTACAGGCCTCGAATTTGCGCACCCAGCCCGCTTGCGAGCATTTCGGCGTCTGCGGCGGCTGCGCGATCCAGCACCTGGAGTTTTCCGGGCAGGTGGCGGCCAAGCAGCGCATGCTCGAGGGCAACCTCTGGCATATCGGCAAGACCCGTTCCGAGCGCATGCTGTCGCCGATCTACGGCCCCGCGTGGGGGTATCGTCACAAGGCGCGCCTGCGGGTGCGCCATGTGGCGAAGAAGGGCGGCGTGCTGGTCGGTTTCAATGAAAAATCCAGCAGCTTCGTCGCGGACATGGATAGCTGCAAGGTGCTGCCGCCCCATGTTTCCGCCCTCATCGTGCCGATGAAGGAACTGGTGGGCCAGCTCAGCATACGCGACCGCCTGCCGCAGATCGAGGTGGCGGTAGGGGAGCTGACCACGGTGCTGGTGCTGCGCATACTCGAGCCCTTGCAGCCGCAGGATGCCGCGCCCATCAAGGCGTTTGCCGACCGCTACGGCGTGGAGGTCTGGACGCAGAGCAAGGGGCCGGATACCGTGCAGCCGTTCTACCCGCAGCAAGGGCCTGGCTTGAGCTATTCCCTGCCCGAATTCAATCTGATCTACCCGTTCAAGCCCACCGAGTTCACGCAGGTCAACCCGCACATCAACCGCGTGATGCTGCGCCGCGCCATGCAGCTGCTGCAGCCGAAGCCGGGCGAGCGTATTGCCGATTTCTTTTGCGGCCTGGGCAATTTCACCTTGCCGATCGCGCGTAGCGGCGCTTCGGTGTTCGGCATGGAAGGCTCGGCCGCGCTGGTGGCGCGCGCCAATGAAAGCGCGGCCCTCAACGGCCTGGCCGGGCAGGTGGAGTTCCAGGAGGCGGACTTGTTCAAGATGACGCCTGAACTGCTGCAGTCATTGGGCCGTTTCGACAAATGGCTGATCGATCCGCCGCGCGACGGCGCGATCGAGCTGGTGAAGGCATTGCCCGATATCGATGATGCGAAGGCCGATGTGTCGCATGCGCCACAGCGCATCGTGTATGTGTCGTGCAACCCGGCGACGTTGGCGCGCGACGCGGGGATATTGGTGCATACCAAGGGGTATCACCTGCTGGCCAGCGGGGTGATCAATATGTTCCCCCATACCTCGCATGTGGAGTCCATCGCGTTGTTCGAGAGGGCAGGCCCGTGATGTGGCGGCAGGCATGGCGGCTCGGCAGCCTGGCCACCATGATGGTGGCGTCGCTGCTATTGCTGGATGCCTGCAGCCGTGACACTGCCCCGGTGCAAATCCGCAGCGCGGTCAGCCAGCTGCCGCAAACGCTGGACCCGCGTTATGCCACGGACGCGGCTTCCGCGCGCGTCAACCGCCTGCTGTACCGCTCCTTGGTCGATTTTGACGTCCATGCTCATCCGACGCCATCGCTGGCCAGCTGGCGCGTGCTGTCGCCGCGGCTGTTCCGCTTCACCCTCGGGCAGCATGGCCGCCATTTCCATGACGGACGCTACCTGACGGCGGAAGACGTCGCTGCGACTTACCAGTCCATCCTGGAGCTGGCGGATTCCCCGCATGAGGCCGAGTTCGCCAATATCAGCAAGATAGAGGTGCGCGACGAAAATACCCTGGATTTCTTCCTTAAGGATGCCGACAGCAACTTCCCCTCGCGCCTGATATTGGGGATACTCCCCGCCGAACTGATCGCGCGGCAGCACGACTTTTCGAATGAGCCTGTCGGCAGCGGCCCGTTCAAGTTTGTTTCGTGGCAGCGCTCGCTCAAGCTGGAGCGCCGGTCCGACCGCAAGCGCTTCGTGTTTGAGGAAATCCGCGACCCAACCGTGCGCGTGCTCAAGCTGATACGCGGCGAGACGGACATCCTGCAAGGAGATTTGCCGCCGGAGCTGGTGAGCTACCTGCAGAAGCAGCCGGGGCTGGAGGTGCAGGAGTCCGAGGGGTCCAATTTCGCCTACATCGGCCTGAACCTCCAGGATGCCGTCCTGCAAAACCCCTTGGTGCGCCAGGCATTGGCGCATGCGATCGACCGCAAAGCCATCATCAAGCATACCCTGGTCGGCGGCAGCCGGCTGGCGGAAAGCATCCTGCCGCCCGAGCACTGGGCGGGCAACGGCAACCTGCAGCCGTACGAATATGATCCGGCGCTGGCGCGCGAGCTGTTGCAGCGCGCCGGGGTCAGCCTGCCATTGAAGCTGGTCTACAAGACCTCCACCGATGCCCAGCGGGTCCGGCTCGCTACCATGATGCAGGCGCAGATGCGCGAGGCCGGCATCCAACTCGAAATCCGCAGCCTGGACTGGGGAACCTTCTTTGACGACATCAAGCGCGGCAATTTCCAACTCTACGGCCTGATGTGGGTGGGGATCAAGACGCCGGAAATTTATCACCTGGCGTTCCATTCCTCCTCCATCCCGCCCAAGGGCGCCAATCGCGGCCATTATGCCGACCAAAAGACGGACGAATTGATCGCCGTGAGCGACTGGGCCAATGTCGCGGCGCGCGTTCATGGGCAGTTGCCGTATATCCCGCTCTGGTACGAAGGCCAGTTTGCCGCCACACGCAATAACATCACGGGCTACCGGCTGCAGCCGGACGGAAGCTGGGACGGCCTAGTCAACGTCAAGCGCAGCAAGCTGAAGTCTGTATTCCCGGGCAAGAACCCATTGGAGGGGTTCTAGATGAGGATTGAGGTCTCTATCCCGTTGCAAACGCTGCGCGTGCTCGACGATGCCGGGCGTTTGCTCGGGGACTATCCTGTATCCACGGCGCTTAACGGGGGCGGCGAGCAGAAAGACAGCTACTGCACGCCCCGCGGCCTGCATGTCGTGCGCGCCAAGATCGGCGCAAAGCAGCCGCTGGGCGCGGTTTTCCGCGGGCGCAGGCCCACGGGCGAGGTATGGACGTCCGCATTGCATGCGCAACATCCCGGGCGCGACTGGATATTGACGCGCATCCTCTGGCTGTCCGGCTGCGAACCCGGTTTCAACCGCCTCGGCAACGTCGACAGCATGCAGCGCTATATCTATATACACGGCACCCCGGATAGCGAACCCATGGGTGAGCCACATTCCCACGGCTGCATCCGCATGCGCAACGCCGATGTGCGCGAGCTGTTTGACCTGGTGCCGATCGGAACCCAAGTGATGGTGCTGGATGCTTAAACGCGTGCTGGGCATTGTGCCGGTGGTCTTCGGCGTCCTGCTGCTCACATTCCTGCTGGTGCACCTGGTGCCGGGCGACCCGGTCGAGGTGATGCTGGGCGAGTCCGCCCCCATGGCGGACCGCGACAAGCTGCGTGCGGACTTGGGGCTGGACCAGCCCTTGCCGGTGCAATTCGCCCATTACCTGGCAGCGTTGTCACACGGGGATTTCGGCCGCTCCATCCACAGCCGCAAGCCGATCGCGGATACCTTGCTGGAGCGCCTGCCTGCCACTGCCAGCCTGGCGTTGTGCGCTTTGTTGATTGCAATCGGGCTGGGCTTGCCCCTGGGAATTGCCGCCGCCTTGAGGCAGGGCAAATGGCAGGATAGCCTGGCGACATTGCTGAGCCTGGCCTTGTCCGCCATGCCGCATTTCTGGCTCGGCCCCTTGCTGATGCTGCTGCTGGCGTTATGGCTGGGCCTGTTGCCGGTCAGCGGCATGAGCGAGCCGGGCTCCATCGTGCTGCCTGCGCTGACCTTGGGCTTCGGCCTGGCGGCCATTCTCACGCGCATGACCCGCGCCAGCCTGCTGGAAGTATTGAACGAGGATTTTGTCCGTACCGCGCGCGCCAAGGGCATCAGCGAACGCAAGGTGATCCTGCGGCATGCCTTGCGGGCTGCGTTGTTGCCGATCGTCACCGTGGTCGGCTTGCAGCTTGGCAGCCTGCTGGCGGGCACCGTGATTACCGAGACGGTGTTCGGCTGGGAAGGCATAGGGCGCTTGCTGGTGGAGTCGATAGAGAAGCGCGACTACCCGGTGACGCAGGCCTGCGTCGTGGTGATTGCGCTGACTTACGTCGTGATCAACCTCCTGACCGATCTCCTGTATGCCCGGCTCGATCCCAGGGTGAGGTTCGCCTCGTGAAGCGTTGGCCATATTGGGTGTTGGCCTTCTGGCTCGCGGTGGTGGCATGCTCGCTATTGCTCGACCTGAAGCCGGACGACATCGACTTGGCACAAGTGCTGGTTGCACCGGGAACATATCATGTGCTCGGCACCGACGACCTCGGCCGCGATATCGCCGCGCGGCTTGCCGCCGGGGCGGGCGTTTCCATGCTGGTGGCATTGCTGGTGACGGCCGTGACGCTGAGCGTGGGCACCGCGGTTGGATTGCTAGCCGGCTATTGCGGCGGCTGGGTGGACCGGGCGCTGATGCAGGTGACGGACGTATTCCTGGCCTTTCCCGGCATTCTGCTGGCGATCGCATTTGCCGCCGTGCTAGGGCCCGGCCTGGACAACCTGCTGCTGGCATTGTGCATGACTTCCTGGGTGGGCTATGCCCGCCTGACGCGCGCGCAGGCCCTGAGCCTGCGCCAGCGCCAGCATGTGCAGGCGGCGCAAGCGCTGGGGGCATCCGCAGGCCGCATCATGCGCAAGCACATGCTGCCCCTGTTGGCGGCGCCATTGGTGGTGGAAGCGACCTACAGCATCGCCGGCCTGGTGATCGCCGAAGCCAGCCTGTCTTTCCTCGGGCTGGGGATCCAGGCGCCGCATGCCTCCTGGGGCGCCATGCTCAGGGACGGCGTGCGCTATTTGCTGGTCGCGCCGCATTACGTACTGGCGGTGGGCATCAGCCTGATGTCGGTGGTGCTGGCTGTCAACGTGCTCGGAGACCAGCTGCGCGACGCTTGGGATGTCAGGCGCGCCAGGGATTGAGAGGAGGGACCATGCAACAGCGCACTTATCGGTACTATGATTTCGTGATGGTGGCGTTCGTGGTGGTGCTGGTCTGCTCCAACCTCATCGGCCCGGCCAAGATCGCCCAGCTCGATTTGCCGCTGGTCGGCACCCTGACTTTCGGCGCCGGCGTGTTGTTCTTCCCGATTTCCTACGTGTTTGGCGATGTGCTGACCGAAGTCTACGGCTACGCCCGCTCGCGCCGCGTGATCTGGACCGGGTTTGCCGCACTCGCATTCGCTTCTGCGATGGCCTGGATCATCGTCGCCTTGCCGCCCGCCCCGTTCTGGGAGAACCAGCGCGCCTACGAGATCGCGTTCGGCTCGGCGTGGCGCATATCGCTGGCCGGGTTGATCGCCTTTGCCTGCGGCGAGTTCGTCAACTCCGTGGTGCTGGCGAAAATGAAGGTCTGGACCGAAGGACGCTGGCTCTGGATGCGCACCGTAGGCTCCACCATCGTCGGCGAAGGCGTGGATTCGCTGCTGTTCTATCCGCTGGCATTCTATGGCAGCGGCATCATCCCGGACGACAAACTGCCGCTGGTGATGCTGGCGCAATTTCTCGCCAAGACCGGGGTTGAGGTAGTATTGACGCCGGTGACCTACCGCGTGGTGGCATTCCTCAAGCGCGCCGAGAACGAGGACTACTACGACAGGCATACCGATTTCAATCCGTTCCGCCTGCAATAGCGGACTTTTACACTGACTTGACTGAATAAACATGACACTAGGCCCCATCATGCTCGATGTCGTCGGCACCGAGCTTACCAAGGAAGACATTCGCCGCATCCGCCATCCCCTGGTGGGCGGCGTCATCCTTTTCGCGCGTAATTTCGAGTCGCCAGCACAGCTCAAGGCGCTGACGGACAGCATCCATGCCGTGCGCCAGCCCCCCTTGCTGATTGCGGTCGATCATGAAGGCGGGCGCGTGCAGCGCTTCCGCGAGGGCTTTACGCGCATCCCCCCGATGCGCGAGTTCGGCAAGATATGGGACGAACATCCGCGCAAGGCTAGGCAACTGGCGGAGGAAGCGGGCTGGATCATCGCGGCGGAGCTACGCGCGCATGGCATTGATTTCAGCTTCACGCCCGTGCTCGACATGGATTACGGCGAAAGCCAGGTGATCGGCGACCGCGCCTTCCACGGGGACAAGCAAGCCATCAACGAACTGGCGTTTTCACTGATGCAGGGCCTCAAGCGCGGCGGCATGGCGGCCGTGGGCAAGCATTTCCCCGGCCATGGCTATGTGGTGGCCGATTCCCATGTGGCGATCCCCGTGGACGAGCGCGATTTCGACCAGATCGCCTCAACCGATATGCAGACCTTCCGCCAGCTCATCGACGACGGCATCCAGGCCATCATGCCCGCCCATGTCATCTATCCTAAGGTGGACGACAAGCCCGCAGGCTTCTCCGAGCGCTGGCTGCAAAAAGTCCTGCGCCAGCGCCTGGGTTTCAACGGCGTGATCTTCAGCGACGACCTCTCAATGGAGGGCGCAGGTGTGGCGGGCGACGTGACCCAGCGGGCGCTTGCGGCGCTCAACGCGGGTTGCGACATGGTGCTGCTCTGCAACCAGCCGGAGAAGGCGGACGAACTCCTAGCCAATCTCAAGTGGGACATCCAGGCGCAAAGCCTGGCACGGCTTGCCCGCATGCATGGCGGGCGGCACCCTTCCAGCATGGTGGCCCTGCATGAAAATCCCGATTTCATGCACGCAGTGCATCGGGTTGGCCTGGTAGGAAAGGCGGATGGGGATTTGCCATTCGCGTGACGTAGGCTGCAAAGAATGATTGAATTTGAAGCGGGCGGTAGTGGTTGACGCTGCAAGGTTTCAATTAAAAAGTCGACTTGGTTTTTAATGCATGCGATGCTTCACCTGTAGCCTTGGTGTATTTATTTCAGCCAATCACCGCGATATGGTTGAAACTTTCGAGGTTATTGGCTAGTCTTAGCGACATAGTTTCAGTTTTTTCCTAGGGGGTACATTAGATGCAAGCGAATTACCAAGTCGCCAATACTCAAACGCTGCCGGCAGGCGCGCACAAGGTATTGCGCAATACTTACATGATGCTGGGCCTGACCATGGTGCCGACCGTGATCGGCGCGCTGGTCGGCATGTCCATGAATTTCTCGTGGATGGCCGCCAGCCCGATCATGTCCTCGCTGATCATGCTGGCCGTGATGTTCGGCCTGTTCTTCGCGATTTCGGCCAACCGCAACAACAGCTTCGGCGTGGTATTGCTGCTGGGCTTGACCTTCTTCATGGGCCTGATGCTCGGCCCCATCCTGCAGGTGGCTTTGAACCTGCGCAACGGCGGTCAATTGGTTGGCCTGGCTGCAGGCGGCACCGGCCTGATCTTCCTGACTCTGGCCGGGATCGCAAGCACTACCAAGAAGGATTTCAGTTTCCTCGGCAATTTCCTGTTCGTCGGTTTGATCCTGTTGATCATTGCCTCGCTGGCTAACCTGTTCTTCCAGGTGCCTGCCGCTTCGCTGGCGATCTCTGCCGTGGCAGTGCTGCTGTTCTCCGGCTTCATCCTGTTCGATGTGAACCGCATCGTGCGCGGTGGCGAGACCAACTACGTGATGGCAACCCTGGCCTTGTACATCAATATCTACAACCTGTTTGTCAACCTGCTGCAATTGCTGATGGCATTCATGGGCGAGCGTGATTGATCTTTAGCCGCTAAGACAAGAACCCGTCCTTGTGGCGGGTTTTTTGTTTCAGCGTATCATCGAGCATATCCTGTCGAATCCAATACATGACTGACCTTACCGCCAACTGGCCCTCTCTCGGCTCAGCGATCAAGCAGCGCACGCCCGGTATTCCGGTGACTAAGTGCCTGATCGCGGCCAACCTGCTGGTGTTTATGCTGATGTTGTTCAATGGCGCCGGTTTCTGGCACTCCCCCAACAACGTGCAGCTTGCCTGGGGCGCCAACTTTGGCCCGGCGACGCAGGATGGGGAGTGGTGGCGTTTGTTCACGGCCTTGTTCCTGCATTTCGGCGCCGTGCACCTGGCGCTGAACATGATCGCGTTCTGGGACGGCGGCCAGCTCGTGGAGCGTATGTACGGTCATTGGCGTTACCTTGCGATCTATCTGGTCAGCGGCTTGGCGGGCAACCTGCTTTCGCTGGTATGGCAGGGTAACCAAGCGGTTTCCGGCGGGGCCTCGGGTGCTATTTTCGGCATCTACGGCGCGATGATCGTTTTCCTCTGGCTGGAAAGGGCATTGCTGGATCGCCATGAGTTCCGCTGGCTGTTCGGCGGCGCCTGCGTATTCGCCGTCGCGACCATCGCATTGGGTTTCATGATTCCCGCGATCGATAATGCAGCGCATATCGGCGGGTTTGTCGCGGGTATGCTGACCGGCTTGCTGTTGATGCGCGGCTTGAAGCCGCAAGAAGTAGTGCCGCGTCTGCCCAGGCTGATCGGCGGCGGCTTGCTGCTGGCTGCCGTTTCCATCATGCTGCTCAAGCTGCCCACGCCTAAATACAGCTGGGGCGATGAATTGCTGTTGCAGAAGGAAATCAATGCCTTTATCCAGGAAGACCAGGCGATCAACCGCTCCTGGCTGCATATCATGCATGAAAGCAAGCAGGGCAACGTGACTTATCTGGAGCTGGGGGAGCAGATCGAGAACGATATCACCGACCGCTACCAGGAGCGCTACGAGGCCTTGTCGCAACTGCCCTACGATCCCAACCTGCCGTCTGCCGCCAAGCTGGAGAACATACTGCAGTACACCAAGCAAAAGCGCGATGCTTCGCGCGCCCTGGCCGAGGAGCTCAAGCAGGGCAGGAAGCCGGCCAAGCCTACTCCTTGAGCATTTGACCTACCGAGTCTTGAGCCTGTCCAGCCATGTCACTAGCAGCGATAGCAGCCAGAGCATGGCCTTGAACGTGTTCATGACCGGGATTAGGCTCCAGAACACGCTGCCGAGAATCTGCCTGCAGAGCATGGATTTGAAACAGGCCGTTTTGTAGATGGTGGAAAGCAGACAGAGCCCAAGCGATACGAAATAGATCACGATATACTCTTCTGGAATCATTGTTTCCTCCTCGGTTCTCTTGCCTGTTCATCCAGGCGTTTAATTGTCGCCGGGTTTTTCTGCCTTTTGTTGCCGCCGCCGTTCGGCAAAGAATTGCGTGAGCGTAGCGCTGCACTCTTCCGCCAACAGGCCGCTTTCCACCGTGGTGTGGTGGTTGAGTTTTTCTTCTGCCATGAGGTCGATGACGCTGCCGCAAGCACCGGTCTTGTAATCATGGGCGCCGAATACCAGGCGTGCGATGCGGGCATGCTGGATCGCGCCTGCGCACATGGCGCAAGGCTCCAGCGTGACATACAAGGTGCAGCCGGTCAGGCGGTAGTTGCCCAGCCTGGCCGCGGCATCGCGCATGGCGCGGATTTCGGCATGCGCGCTGGGGTCGTGGCCCGCAATCGGCGCGTTGCTGCCGCGGCCAATCACCACGCCGTCTTTCACGACCACGGCTCCCACGGGGACTTCGCCGATCAGGGCCGCTTCCTGTGCCAGTTGCAGTGCGATGCGCATGAAGTATTCGTCGGTGGCAGGGGGGGCTATATGAAGTGCTGGCATCAACAATTTAGTCTTTCTATCAATGACCGTAATTCTGCCATGGTTTTGCGTTCAGCATGCGGTTCTGCATGCGGTCCGTAACGAAATGCGAGGTAAAGCCGGGTGATGCGGGCAATTTCTGCTTCGTGCTGCGGCAACAGCTTGCCGGCGCGTTGCTGGATGCTGAGCGGTCCTTCGCCGGCCCCGGCCTGTATGCCGCGGCGCGAAAGCTTGGCCAGGTAGCGCAGGTAGAGCGCTTGCGCCGGGTCGATTGGCATGCGCTTGCGGCGGAACAGCAGGGCGCACAACAGTAATGCCATGAGCAGCAGGCTGCCGGTGAGCCACAGCATGAGTTGCTGCCAATTGACTGTCGTGCCCGTGATGCGCGAGAGTAATTCAAGCTGGCGCTGCTGGTTGTAGCCTAGCACCCATTGGTTCCAACCGTTGTTGACGGCGTCCCAGTTCAGGTACAGCTTGCGCAGCCAGGCGTGATCTTGCCGTGCCAGGATGGGCAGCAGGGTATTGTCGGTCAATGCGGTATTGATGCCGCTATCCACCCGGGATGGCGCGACCGCTGCGGTGGGGTCCAGCCTGACCCAGCCCCGGCTTGCCAGCCAGACTTCCACCCAGGCATGGGCATCGGATTGGCGCACGATCAGGTATTGCCCCACGGGATTGGTCTCACCGCCTTGGTAGCCCGTGACGATGCGTGCGGGAACGCCTGCTGCGCGCATGAGATAGGCAAAGCTGCTGGCATAGTGTTCGCAGAAGCCGCGCTTGCTGCTGAAGAGAAAATCATCGATAGCATCGTCGCCCAACTGCGGCGGGGTCAAGGTGTAGAAAAACCCCTGGCTGCGGAACATCGTCAATGCGGCATTGATGATGCGTTCCGGCGTTTGCAGCTCCCGTTGCCAGGCCATTGCCAGTGCGCGGCTGCGCGGATTGCCGCCTGATGGCAGTTGCAATGCCTGGGCAAGCTCTTCGCTATTGAGTTCGGGAGCAAGGCGGTATTGCGCGTGGGAGCTGCCGCTGTAGCGCATCCGGGTGCGGACCGGCATTTGCGCGAGGGCCTGCCGTTCGCTGGTCAGGTAGCTGCCCGCCGGCAGGGTGTGCGGAATATCCAGCATCAACAGCCAGCGGCGGTTGTGCGGTTCCAGCGTGACGGTGTAGTCGACGGTTTCCCCGAGTCCTTCCAGCTTTTCCACGGCATGGCCATTTCCTGCCATATGCCAGCCGCGGCCATCGTATTGCCAGAGTACCGGCCCGCGCCAGTAAAGCTGTTGCTGCACAGGAATAGCTCCCTGGAACTGCACACGGAAGGCCACTGCGCCAGACAGGCTGAGCTCGCTGATGTCGCCCGGCTGCATATGGTCGTTCAGGCCGCTCATGGCGCGATAGGCGTCCTGCGGCACGCCCCAGAGCGGGCCTGGAATGCGCGGGAACAGCAGGAACAGCATCAACATCAGCGGCGCTGCCTGCAACAGCAGGGTCAAGCTTAGGCGGCTGCGCAAACGGTTGGACAGGACGCCGTGAGGATAGCTGATGCCGACCAGGCACGCTGTCAGGCCGAATACCGGGAGCAGCAGGTAGCCGCCGACCCATAGCGACTGGTCGAATAGAAAGGCGGTGACGGTGAGGAAGTACCCGGCAAAGATCAGGATGACGTAGTCGCGCCGGGTGCCGGACTCCATGAGCTTGAGCGACAGCATCAGCGCAAGCAACGCTACGCTGGCGTCGCGCCCGAACAGGGTGCGGTATTGCAGGTAGATGCCGGCGACGCCCAGCAGGGTGATGGGCAACAGCAGCCACAGCCTGGGCATGGCCCATTGCCTCCATTGCAATAGCAGGCGCCACGCCATGAATAACACGATCAACGCGCTGGTCCACAACGGGAAGTGGCTGAAATGCAGCGCCATGGCGAGCAGCATGGCCCCCAGCAGCCAGTGGAGGTCGGCCTTGCCGGGCTTGATGGCGAGGCTCATTCAGCCTCCAGCAGGGCAAGGGCGCGCAGGCAGGCTTCATAATGCGCCTGGCTGTGTGCCGGGGCGATATGGGTGCCGGGCAGGCGCAGGCCATAACGCTGGTCGGCGTCGTGCGCCTGCATGATCCAGCTGGTGAGCTGGCTCAGGCGCTGCTCCAGGTCGCTGCCGGGAGTCTGGGCCAGGTCCAGCCATACCTGCTGTTGCGATTCGGCATGGAATTCGCGGCTGTACATGCCTTGTTCGCGCGAGGACGCTTTCCAGTCTATGCGGCGCGGAGAGTCGCCTCGTTGGTAGAGCCGCAAGCCGGCAAAGTCTTCGTCCCCGACCTGGGAGGAGAGGCTGCCGCCCCGGCCCGGCATATTGCCTTGCGGCAGTGGCAGGGAGCTGGATGCAGGGCGAGGATACACCAGGCAACGCACGCCGGGCTCCAGTTTGCTCCACGCGCGAAAAAGCCCGCCGGGGAACCCGGTGGAGAGGGTAAGTGTGCCGATAGCGTGCCAGCCGCGCTTGAGCGTCGGGCTGCCGATTGCCAGCGTGCCTGTGCCGTTAGCCGGCACATCGACGAACAAGGGCTCTTGGCCCCCGATGCCGGCGGCAATGGCGAGGCGGTCACGTCCGCGGTCCTCCGTCAGGGTGATTTGCAGTATGGCATCCTGCCCGGCAAAAACGGCGGGTGGCGGGGCGGCCTCCACCTGCAGCCATGCCAGGTTGCGCCAGGTGTGCAGCAGGGAAACCAGCGCCATGCCTGCGAGCAAGAAGGTGAGGATGAAGCCCAGGCTCAAGGTGTAATTGATGGCTCCTGTGAGCATGGCGAACAACACGATGGCAAGACCCCAGCCTGCGCGGCTGGGCATGATGTATATCCGTTGCCGCGTCAGCCGGGCGGGCAAAATTGCGCTATGCCGCCGTAACAGCCTGGCCGGCCAAGTTGGCTTGATATCAGGGAATGGCGACGGCATTCAGCAGGTGCTGGGCGGTGTCGCTGACGGCACTGCCGGAAATAGGTTGCAGGCGGTGGCCCGCCACGCCGGGCAGCACGGCCTGGATGTCTTCGGGGATGGCGAAGTCGCGGCCATGGGTCAATGCCCAGGCTTGCGCGCATTGCCGCAGCGCAAGCCCGGCACGGGGCGAGAGGCCGGCCGTGAACTGGCTGGAATTGCGGCTGTATTGCAACAGCGCCTGCAGGTAGTCCAGCAGCGTATCGGAAAGATGCACGCGGTCCACTGCCTGTTGCATGGCGAGCAACCCGGCAGCATCGATCGCCTGTTCGGGCGCATGGATGCCGTGGCGCCCGCCATTGTTCCGCAGCAGGTCGCGTTCGGCGCGCGGGTCGGGGTAGCCCAGCTTGATGCACATGAGGAAACGGTCCAGCTGCGATTCCGGCAGGGCGAAGGTGCCGATATGCTGGGATGGGTTCTGGGTGGCGATCACGAAGAAGGGTTTTGGCAGCGGGCGCGTTTCGCCTTCCAGCGTCACCTGGCCTTCTTCCATTACTTCCAGCAGCGCGCTCTGGGTCTTGGGCGTGGCGCGGTTGACTTCATCCGCCAGCAGCACCTGGGTAAACACCGGGCCGGGATGGAACTTGAAATCGGCTTCATTGCGGTCGTAGACCGATACGCCGAGGATATCGCCCGGCAGCAGGTCGCTGGTGAATTGTACGCGGTTGAACTGCAAGCCCAGCACTTGGGCGAGGGTATAGGACAAGGTGGTCTTGCCCATGCCGGGCAGGTCCTCGATCAGCAGGTGCCCGCGCGCGAGCAGGGCGGCAAGGGCCAGCTTGATTTGTGGCTCCTTGCCGAGAATGATGCGGCCGGTGTTATTGATGATGGCCTGGATCTGGGCCTGCATGCTGTTTCCTTAAAGTTTGTTTCAATCGACCTGCTGCTTCTGGCCCCAGCGCACCAGCACGAAAGTCAGCCCGAGCATGAGGCCCGCGCCAACCCAGAGCACCACCTCCATGGGGTCGGGCGTGACTTCCTGCACCGGCATGATGATGAGCTTGCGCAACACCAGTACCATGGCGACTTCGATAAAGGTTTCCACCTCCAGCTTGGCGCCCATGAGGTAGCGGATCTCGGCGGAAATCAACGCCGAGATCGACCAGAGCAGCATCAGGGTGCCCAGGGCATTGAGGAAGCCGTGTACGAGGTTGTTGGCGGCAAAAGCCTCGCGCACGTCAATGAAAAATAGCCAGGTGAACATCATCACGGACACTGCGAGCGCCAGCCCGATGGTGATATGCGCGAAACCATTCAGCCAGAGCATGGCGCGAATGGTGTAGCGGTTGATGACATTAAATTCGCGTGGAAAATGGTTCTGTGCCATGGTTGTGCCCTGTCTCCCCTTTGTTTGTTTATGGCGTGTCGTTATTCAACGGCATTATTGCTTGATTTTTGAGGCGGGACGATGCTCAGCGACCAATATACCAAATTTCCGCTGAACAAATGCTGGTTCGTCTCATCCGGGCATGAACGCCTCGACGTCGATGGTCTGCAATTCCTGCAGCAGCCATTGCTGCGCCTTGCCCCCGCCGCTGCGCCAGGCGATGTAGGCGACGACCTCCGGCTTGGATTCCGCCACTTCGCGGATCAGCAATTCGCCGCGGGCGGCATGGTATTCGGCGAGCTTGCGCGGCAAATAGCCTACGCCCAACCCCTTGATCTGCGCCAGCGCCTTGCTTGGAATATCGGGAACCGACAGCACATCCTGCCCGTCCAGGATGCCGGAAGTCTTGGGCGGCAGGTGGCGCGAGCTGTCTGCCGCCGAGATGGAACGGTGCTGCTGGATGTCGTGGTTCGTCAGCGGCTCTGGCGCTTGCGCCAAGGGATGGTGGGGCGCCACGGCGAATACGAACTCCATCGTGCCGAGCAGGCGCGTGGTGTAGCCGCCGCCCGGCGGCCCTTCGCCTGGCGCGCCTATCGAGATGTCCGCCCGGTTGCTGATCAGGGCGTCCCAGCTGCCGCCGTAGACCTCGCGCAGCAGGTGCACGCGGGTGCCGAAGCCTTGGCGGTAGAAGCGTTCCATGATGTCGTACAACGGCTCCAGCCTGAGGATGTCGCTGATGGCGATGCGGATGTCGGTTTCTATGCCGGTGGCGACGCGGCGCACCCGGCATTCCAGTTCGCCGGCCGCCTTGAGCAGGTGGCGGCCTTCGCGCAACAGCTCCAGCCCGGCCTCGGTGAGCTTCGCCTTGTGCCCGCTGCGGTCGAACAGCTTGATGTTGAGGTCGTCTTCCAGCGTGCGGATGGTGTAGGTGATGGCGGAGGGGACGCGGTAGAGACTCTCGGCTGCCGCAGAGAAACTGCCTTCGCGGTCAATCGCATCCAGCACTTCCAGCGCCTCGATGGAGAGCTTGATGCTCATGCCGAGGCTTTCGGGAGCGGGTCGCGCTCGCGCACCCAGAACAGCGTGGCGCCCGCAATCGCCGCGGGCATCATCAGCACATTGAGGCCGGGAACCCACAGCGCCGCATAGACGCTGGCGCCAAAGCCCAGGCTTTTCAGGCGCTTCTGCCTCAGCCAGGCCAGCATGTCCTGCCAGCCAAGCTTGTGGTTGTCCGCAGGGTAGTCGAGGTATTGCACGCACATCATCCAGACGCCGAACAGCAGCCACACGGGCGGAGCGAGCAAGTTGAGTCCGGGGATCAGCGACAGGATCATGAGGCCGAGCGCGCGCGGCAGGAAGTAAAGCAGTTTGCGCAATTCCCGGCCCAGAGTGCGGGGGACGATGGCCAGCAGTTCCTGCAGGTTGAACGCCGGAAAGTCATCCTGGCCGCGGATCATGACTTCCGCCTTTTCCGCCAGCAATCCGTTGAAAGGCGCGGCAATCAGGTTGGCGAACAAACTGAAGGTGAAGAAGATGATCAGCGCGAGCAGGATGACGAACAAGGGCCAGGCAAGATAGGAAAGGAACTCCAGCCAGCCGGGCAGGGTGGACAATAAGCCCGCAATCCATCGGTCGAACTGCTTGACAGCGTAATAGACCATGCCGATGAAGAGCGCGAGGTTGGCAAGCAGCGGCAGCAGCACGAACAGGCGCAGGCCCGGGCTCAATACCAGCTTCAGGCCTTGCAATAGATATTGCGGTCCTGAAAGGCCACGAAGTTGAATGTCGGTTGTCATCGGCTGTGGGCGGCGTTGCGCAACATGTTCATAATTTTTGAACAATATATACAAAATTCTTTGCTATTCATACCGCAAGCGATTATCTACCATGCCTGCTGACGTTCAATATTATTGAAAATGAAGAGAGGCGCACCATGATCAGTCTGCGTAAAGCCCAGGACCGCGGCCATGCCAACCATGGCTGGCTCGATAGCTACCATTCGTTTTCCTTTTCCGGTTACCACGATCCCGAGCACATGCACTACTCGGTGCTGCGCGTGATCAACGAGGACGTGATCGCGCCCGGCATGGGGTTTGGCATGCATCCGCACCGCGACATGGAAATCATCACCTACATGCTCAAGGGTGAGCTGCGCCACGAGGACAGCCTGGGCAACGGCTCGGTGATCCGTGCGGGAGACGTGCAGCGCATGAGCGCGGGCACCGGCATCGTCCACAGCGAATTCAACGCTTCCGACCGCAGCCAGGCACATCTCTTGCAGATATGGCTGTTGCCCGAGAAGGATGGAATAGCGCCTGGCTACGAGGAGAAGCATTTTGCCGCCGAGCAGAAGCGCGACCGGTGGTGTCTGATCGCATCGCGCGACGGCAGCGAGGGTTCATTGCGCATCCATCAGGACGTTGCTCTGTATGCAACAGTTCTGTCTGAAAACCAGCAGATCGAATACGGCATGCAGCCCGGTCGCAGCGTATACCTGCAGGTGGCGCGCGGAAGCGTCACGCTGGCAGAACTGCTGCTGGAGGCTGGCGATGCCGTCAAGGTCGACGCGCAGCAACATATTGAGATCACGGCAGGGGAAGAAGCAGAAGTGCTGCTGTTCGACCTGCCATCCCATACGTCCCATTAATCTTGTGTATTGAAAGGAATATCATGACGAAAGTTGTAGTGGTGTATCACAGCGGCTACGGCCATACCGAAGTCCAGGCAAAAGCGGTGGCGCGCGGGGCGGAAAAAGTGGCCGGCACCGAGGTGCGGTTGCTCAATTCCGAGGAGGCGCAGCAAGACTGGGAGGCGCTGAACGCGGCGGACGCCATCATCTTCGGCAGTCCGACCTACATGGGCTCGGCTTCCGCCCAGTTCAAGGCATTCATGGATGCCAGCTCCAGCATCTGGTATAACCGTGGTTGGAAGGACAAGGTGGCGGCAGGCTTTACCACTTCAGCAAGCCAGAGCGGCGACAAGCTCAACACCATCGTGCAGCTCACCATATTTGCCGCCCAGCATGGCATGATCTGGGTAGGCAATGATCTGCTGCCGGGGAACAATAGCAGTGCGGGCTCAGTCAATGACTTGAACCGCCTGGGCGGGTTCCTTGGCGCGTTGGCCCAGGCCAATAGTGACCAAGGCCCTGACGTCGCTCCATTGCAGAGCGACTTGCTTACCGCGGAACACCTGGGCGAGCGTGTTGCCGATATCACCAAGAAGCTACGCGGTTAATATTAATAACGACTTTTTGATACGCAGAGAGGAAATGCAATGAAACATTCCATCGCTAAACTGGGCCTGGTTGCAGGCCTGTTCGCGGCAAGCAGCCTGGCGTTTGCCGCTGCCGAGACTTACGAGATCGACAACAAGCACAGCTTCGCCAACTTCGCGATCCGCCATGTGGTTTCCAAGACTTCCGGCACCTTCAGCGACATCACCGGCAAGCTGGTCATCGACAAGGACAACCTCGCCAAGTCTAGCGTCGATGCCAAGATCAACGTGCTGAGCGTCAACACCAGCAACGAAAAGCGCGACGAGCACATCAAGAAAGAGGAATACCTCAATGCCGGCAAGTTCGGCGAGATCCACTTCGTCAGCACCAAGATCGAACCCACCTCCGCCAGCCAGGGCAATGTCACAGGCAAGCTCACCATCAACGGCGTGACCAAGGACGTGACCTTCCCGTTTGCCGTGCTCGGTTTCGGCAAGGACCCATGGGGCGGCTTGCGCACCGGTATCGAAGCCAAGACCATCATCCGGGCGTCCGACTACGGCTACACCTGGGGCAAGCCTGGCTCCCCGGTGGGCGATGATGTCGAAGTCACTTTGCTGATCGAAGGCGTCAAGAAGTAGGCCTTGCCCGTCCTGTCTTAACCTGAAACGCCCGCAGATGATGCTTGCGCGGCGTTTTGTTGTTTGATCACGGAGGAAATTCATGTCTGCCGATTTATTCAGCCCGACCAAGTTGGGCAGCATCGCGCTCACGAACCGCATCGTCATGGCGCCCTTGACCCGCAACCGCGCCGGCAAGGGCAACGTGCCGCAACCCATCAATGCCGAATACTACGCCCAGCGCGCTTCCGCCGGGCTGATCATCACCGAGGCGACGCCGATTTCCGCCACGGGGCACGGTTATCCCGCCACCCCGGGCATACACGATCCCGAGCAAGTCGAAGGCTGGAAGCTGGTCACCCAGGCCGTGCATGCCAAGGGCGGCAAGATCGTGCTGCAGCTCTGGCATGTGGGGCGTATCTCGCACCCGTCCCTGCAGCCCGGCAATGCCTTGCCGGTCGCGCCTTCCGCCATCAAGCCGGCAGGTCAGGCCTTCACCTACGAAGGCTTGCAGGATTTCGTCACGCCGCGTGCATTGGCGATCGAGGAGCTGCCTGGCATTGTGGCGGATTATGCGTGTGCCGCGCGCAACGCGCTCGAGGCCGGTTTCGACGGGGTCGAGATTCATGCCGCGAACGGCTACCTGCTCGACCAGTTCCTGCGCGACGGCACCAACCATCGCACCGATGAATACGGCGGCAGTATCGAGAACCGCACGCGCCTGCTGCTGGAAGTGACCAAGGCGGTGGTCGAGGTAGCGGGCGCCGACCGTGTCGGCGTGCGCATCTCGCCGCTGAACCCGTTCAACGATATCAGCGATTCCGACCCGCAGGCATTGTTCAACCATGTGGCCGACAGCCTCAGCCCGTTTGGCCTGGCATACCTGCACGTTGTGGAAGGCGGCATGGGCGGAGAGGGTGTGCCGCCGTTCGATTTTTCCGCGCTGCGCAAGCATTTCAAGGGCGGCTACATCGCCAACCTCGGCTACGACAAGGCCAAGGGCGATGCCGCGATTGCCTCGGGCCATGCCGACGCGGTCGCCTACGGCGCGTTGTACATTGCCAACCCCGACCTCGTGGAACGCTTCCGGCAGGATGCGCCGCTGAATACCCCTGACCAAGCCACATTCTATGGCGGCGATGCCAAGGGCTATACCGATTACCCAACTCTACAAGGATAATAAGATGTCAAGAAAACCAGCAGTCACCAGCGTACCCATCGATTCCACCATTGCCGAGCGCTGGAGCGGCCGCGCCTATGACGCCAGCAAGCCGGTCAGCCACGAGCAGACCATTGCCTTGCTGGAGGCAGCCCGTTGGGCGCCGTCCTGCTACGGCGACCAGCCGTGGCGCTTCATTGTCTGGGACAAGAACAAGGATGCCGCAGCATGGCAAAAGGCCTTCGACACCCTGGTGGAGTTCAACCAGGGCTGGGTCAAGAATTCACCGCTCCTGGTCTTGATCGCCGCGGACACCAAGTTCCACCATAACGGCAAGCCCAACCGCTGGGCAGCGTATGACAGCGGCGCGGCCGCAGAAAACCTCTGCCTGCAATCAACCGCACTGGGGCTGATGGCGCACCAGATGGCAGGCTTTGACGCCGACAAGCTGCGCGCCGCTTTTGCCATCCCCGAGCAGATCGAGATCATTGCCATGGTCTCGATAGGCTATGCAGCCGATCCTGCCACGCTGGAAGGGGAAGCCAAGGAGCGTGAGCTGGCTGCACGCAGCCGTCGCGAACTGGGCGAGCTGTTCTTCGACAGCGCCTGGGGCAAGCCTATTGTCTGAGTTGCCGGTATACAGGTCTGTTATAATGAAAAATTCCATCCATTAGCCGGGATTTAATCATGCCTGTTTTGCAGCTTACAAAAGCCAACTTCAAGCAAACCATCGAGAGCAATGACTTTGTGATCGTCGATTTCTGGGCACCCTGGTGTCAGCCGTGCGTCGCTTTCACGCCTGTTTTCGAGGCTGCTTCCGAGCAGAACCCGGATATCGTGTTCGGCATGGTGAATACCGAGGAAGACCCGGAAATCAGCGAGTATTTCGAGGTCGACAAGATCCCGGGCATCCTGGTGATCCGCGAGCAGGCCGGCATTCATGCCCAGGTCGGCGAGATCGGCGCTCCTGCGCTGGACAAAATCATCGAGTGGGCAAGGGCCTACGACATGACCCAGGTGCGCGAGTATTACGCACAGCAGGAGGCAGCCGCCAAGTAGCAATCAGGCTTGATGTATAGAAGCATATTGAGTGCCGCCCACTTGGAAAAGTGGGCGGCATTTTTATTTGCTACCATCCGGTGTACATGGATGATCGCCACATGGAGAGCATCATGAACGTCATGTTGAAGCGCGCCTATGAACTTCCGATCGAGTCGGATGGCACACGCGTACTGGTAGATAGATTCTGGCCGCGCGGATTGACGAAAGCCAAGGCTTGCATCGATCTCTGGCTCAAGGAGGTTGCGCCTTCTACCGAGCTGCGGCAATGGTTCGGGCACGACCCGAAAAAATGGCAGGAATTCAAGCGGCGCTATCGTGCCGAATTGAAAAACAACCCGGCATGGGCTGAACTGCAGAAACTCGCGCAGCAAAAAGACATCTCCTTGATATATGCGGCCCGCGATCGGTTGCATAACGAGGCCGTGATCCTCAAGCAATGGCTGGATGCCTCCGCCTGACGGCAGGCTCAGGGCCGGTTTGGCAGGGAGGGAGCGCAAAGGATTCAGGAGTTAGAAGCCGCCCGTGCTGATCAGGCGGAACAGGAAAAATACGCCTATCCCCATCATGAGGTAAAGCGGCAGGTCGCCCCGCTTGCTCAATTCGCCGCGTCTGGGGGCTGTCAACCAGCGGTTGGCAAGATAGATGACCAATATCGCCGCAGGAACGGCCAGCAACGTCCAGGTGCCGGAAAATACCCAGGCCATGGAGCGGTCCAGCCAGCCTTCGTCATTGAACAGGTGTACGGCAATGCCGACGATTCCGACCAGCATCAATCCCAGCCGGAGGGCGGCCAGCAAGGTGGCGAGCAAGGATTCTGGCTTGGCATCGGGGTTGCGCGCAGGTTTGCTCATATTGGCTGGCTCCTGGAGGCTGTCTCTAGCCCGGGGATGACGGCAGGTATTTGCTCGGGTCTACCGATTTGCCCTGGCGGCGAATCTCGAAATGCAGCTTGACCTTGTCGGTATCGGAATCGCCCATTTCTGCAATCTTCTGCCCACGGGTGACCTGCTGGCCTTCCTTCACCAGGATATTGCTGTTGTGGGCATAGACCGAGAGGAAGGTGTTGTTGTGCTTGATGATGACAAGCTTGCCGTAGCCGCGCAGGTCCGAGCCGCTGTAGATTACCTTGCCGGGCGCGGCTGCATGCACGGGCTGCCCCATGGCGCCGCCGATATCCAGCCCCTTGGTGCTGGCGGAATCGTTGAAGCCTGCGATCACCTTGCCGTTGGTCGGCCATGCCCAGTCGATGCCTTCGATGCTGTTCGTGGCAGAGGAAGCGGCAGAGGCTGGTGCCGGGGTGGGGGCTGTAGCCGGCGTGCTGGATGTTGCAGGCGTAGCCGCCGTTGGCGCTGCCACGGCCTGGGGTTGCGGCGCAGGCACTGGGGCATTCAAGGCCGCTTCGCTGTAGGGCTGGCGCAGCGCCTTGGGCTCAACCACCAATAACGGCTGGCCGGGCGCTGGCGTAGCGGCGCCTGTCTGGCCTGTCGCGGTGGCGGGACCGCTGCCGCCATCCAGGTTGAGCGGCGTGATGATGACATCGCCATCGGCGATGCTGGCCGGTTGGCCTGGGATCGGGCTGGCTGCCGGGGCTGCATCTGCCGTGCGGGCAGGCAGGTTGAGCTGCTGGCCGATATGGATGGTGTAGGCTGGCGGCGCGATATTGTTGAGCTGGGCAATCTCTTTGTAGTCGAACCCGTATTCCAGGCCGATGCTGTAGAGCGTGTCGCCTTTCTTGACCGTATGCGTATTGGGGCGCCAGTCGCTGGATTGCTGGCTGGCGCTAGGCTTGCTCTGTGTGGCGACCGTCGGCTTGGCTGCCGGCGCGCGGTCCACCACCGGAGCGTGCTCGGTCGTGCTGCAGCCGGCCAGGCCGATCAGGAATAGGCTGACGAGCCAGGATTTGTTGACTTGCTTAGTCCATTGCATTAGTTGGTTCCACCTAGCAGCGGCACGAATTTCACCGCTTCCAGTTTACTTTGTCTGTATTCAGAGCCTGTTGCCGTCTTGATGTGCTCGACCAGGTACAGGATTTGTTCTTCGGTGCCGACGGGGATCACCATGCGTCCCCCCACGGCAAGCTGCTCGAGCAGCTCTTGCGGGATATGGCGCGCAGCCGCTGTGACAATAATACCGTCAAAAGGTGCCAGTTCCGGCAAGCCCATGGTGCCGTCGGCATGCTTGAGCTTGATATTGGCAAGGCGCAATTCGCGCAAATGGCCGCGCGCCTTCATCAGCAGCGGGCGGATGCGCTCCACCGAGTAGACTTCCTTGGCAACCTTGGAAAGCACGGCAGTCTGGTAGCCGCAGCCGGTGCCGATCTCCAGCACTTTTCCGAGCGGGCCGCCGTTGCGCAGGATCTCGGTCATGCGCGCCACGATGTAGGGCTGGGAAATGGTCTGCCCGAAGCCGATCGGCAGCGAGCCGTCCTCATAGGCGCGCGAGGACAGCGCCTCGTCGACGAAGATATGGCGTGGAATGGCGCCCAAGGCCGCCAGTACCACCTCGTCCTTGATACCTTTCTCGCTCAGGCGTCCCAGCATGCGCTCGCGCGTACGCTGGGAAGTCATGCCGATGCCGCGTAATACCGTGCTGCTCATGCTTTACAGCGCAAGCCAGTTCTTGACCTGTTCACGCTGGCTGTATTGCGTGAGGTCGATTTGCAGGGGCGTGATGGATATACGGTTCTGGCTCACGGCATGGAAATCCGTGCCGTCCCCGGCATCCTGCGCGCTGCCTGCCGCGCCGATCCAGTAGACCGTCTGGCCGCGCGGCGTGGTGGATTTGATCACAGGCTCCGCCTTGTGTCGCTTGCCGAGGCGCGTGACCTCCGTGCCCTGGATCTGTTCGAACGGCACATCCGGCACGTTGATATTCAGCAGCACGGGCGGCGGAAAGCGGTCCTTCTGGTAACGCTCGACCAGGCCGACCATGAAGCGTGCCGCCGTCTCGAAATGCTGTACGCCGTGGCGCGACATGGAGACGGCAAATGAAGGCACGCCGAGCAGGAAACCCTCGGTGGCCGCGGCGACGGTGCCGGAATAGATGGTGTCGTCCCCCATGTTGGCGCCGTCGTTGATGCCGGAAATCACCATGTCGGGCAATTCGTCGAGCAAGCCCGTCACGGCGAGGTGCACGCAGTCGGTAGGGGTGCCGTTGACATAATAAAAGCCATTGCTGGCTTTATGTACCGACAGCGGACGGTCCAGCGTCAAGGAATTGCTGGCGCCGCTACGGTCGCGCTCGGGGGCGACGACCACGATGTCCGCCACCTTCGCCAAGTGCTGGGCCAGGATATTGAGCCCGGGGGCGAAATAGCCGTCGTCATTGGAAAGAAGAATACGCATTTTTTTATTATAACCGAGTCATGGAGCGCTTTTCACGCCCATCCGACAACAATCGCATAAAAAATGTGACAGGCGGTTTCAGCCGCCGCGCTTGAGCTTGACGGCAGTTTCCGCCAGGCGTTTTCCCAGCGCGATACACAGCGCTTTTTCCTCGGCGCTGATTGGCTGGTCGTTCATCACCCCGGCAAGATGGCTAGCGCCGTAAGGCGTGCCGCCCGTGCTGGTGGCGGCGAGCGCAGGCTCGGAATAGGGCAGGCCCAGCACCAGCATGCCGTGGTGCAGCAAGGGAATCATCATCGAGAGCAGCGTGCTCTCCTGCCCGCCATGCATGGAGGAGGTGGAAGTGAACACCGCGGCAGGCTTGCCGATCAGCGCGCCCTTGAGCCAGAGCCCGCTGGTGCTATCGAGGAAATACTTCATCGGCGCCGCCATATTGCCGAAGCGGGTCGGGCTGCCCAATGCCAATGCCGCGCATTCCTCAAGGTCGGCAAGCTCGACATAAGGGTCGCCGCTCTGCGGAATCTCGGGTTCCGTTGCTTCATGATTGGCCGATACCTTGGGCACCGTGCGCAACCTGGGCTGCGCGCCTTCGACGGAAGCAATGCCGCGCGCGATGAGCTTGGCCATCTCGCGGACGGAACCGTTTTGGGAATAGTAGAGGACGAGTATATTGGTCACGCGAGCTATATAGTGAATATTTGGATCAGGATTAAAGTGTATTGGAGCGCCATGCTAAGTTGTTTTGAGTCGTTGTAAAAGATTATAAGCCTCTTGGATTTCTTTGCATTGCCACATGCAGCTATCTAGAAAAGGGACAATGCTTTCTTCAATATGTTGTACTGGTGTCCGATTTATAAACTCAATAGCTTTTTTTTGATTACAAGCGCGATCTCCTTCTTGGTTAGTTTCATCTGACCATGTAGAAGGTAAGGCTTTAAAGTGGATGGAAGCATTACGTATTTTTTGAGACTCGAATGCCAGTTGACGAATACGTTGTGGTATTGCAATGCCAATGACTGGGAGAAGGAGATCAATTTTTGACTTCAGATCAATTCCGCGAAGTGAGTCAGAAATAACTGAATGAGAGAAACCTCGTATGCGAAGCACCATTCGGATAACAGTATTGATCTCTCCTTCAATAAGTGTATAGATTAGGATGATTGCAGATTCTTGATCATTGCTTTCAATACATTTACGAATGGATGTTAATGTAATTGGAATATGTTCAATATGAATCGCCCCTACTATCCTAGACAGTCGCCAGCCCCTCGAAATAACGCTTTTCATACTCTACTGGCGATAGGCCATTATTGAAACTGTGTCGACGCCTAGGGTTGTAAAACATTTCGATGTAATCAAATATATCCTGGCGGGCAGCTTCTCGATGCTCGTAAATCTTCCGCCGTATCCTTTCCCGCTTCAGCAATTGGAAAAAGCTTTCTGCGACAGCGTTGTCGTGGCAATTGCCTCGTCTACTCATGCTAGGTTTGAGACGGTGCGCTTTTAAAAAAGCCTGCCAATCATAGCTGCTGAACTGACTACCTTGATCTGAGTGGACTAGCACCTCTCCATCTGGTCTCCGCCTCCATACCGCCATCAGCAATGCGCTGATCGCCAAGTCACGATCCATCCTAGGTGCCATTGACCACCCGACGACTTGGCGTGAGAAGAGATCCAGCACGGCAGCCAAATATAACCATCCTTCATGGGTTCGAATATAGGTAATATCCGTCACCCATACTGTGTTGGGAGTGTTCACGTCGAATTGGCGCTCCAGATGATTAGGCGCGACCACAGCGGGCCGTCCGCCAAGCTGACCAGGGCGACGCCGGTAGCCAGTTTGAGAACGTAACCCTTCTTGACGCATCAATCGCGCAACACGGTGCTTGCCACAGGTCTCCCCTAAAGCTCGAAGATCATCTTTGATCTTGCGATAGCCATAAACCCCACCACTCTCCAGCCAGGATTGCTTGATATGGCCTAGCAAGCGCTGGTCTTCTTGCGCTCTTGCAGACTGTGGTGTCTGTTGCCATGCGTAATAACCGCTGGGATGCACACTCATCATGCGACAGAGACGTCGGATAGGGTGAGAGCAGGCGTGCTCTTGAATAAATGCGTACTTTACCCGGACAGCTTGGCAAAGTACGCGGCGGCCTTTTTTAGGATATCTCGCTCATCAGTGACGCGGCGCAGCTCAGCCTGAAGGCGACGGATTTCTGCTTGCTGATTGGAGACGTGCTGTAGTTCGTCTTCAGGCGTGTTGAATCGTTTGATCCAAGCATAAATGCTATGGCTTGAAACGCCCAACCGCTCCGCGACTTCTGCTACTGAAAACTGACGTTCAGTGACTTGCTTGACGGCGGCCTGTTTGAATTCTTCGGTGTAACGTTGTTGCTTGCTCATGATGTCTCCTCAACTTCCATAGTTTGAGGCTCTTGAGCTGTCTAGGAAAGTGGGGGCGATTCATTTGTACGACCTAGACTTTCTAAGATAGACATTAGTTTTTTACGGCTTTTTATTCTCGCAGGATCAATTTTTTTAGTCCCTATCATACGTGCAATAGGCAGAAGAGCCATGCGATGCACTATATCTGTTAATTCGGCGGGATTGAATTGAATGATTTTTTTGTCGGCTGATGACATGAAAATAGTCTATTGGAATCTAAAGGTATAAAGCACATCCACCGCGCTCTCCGACCCAGCTTGCGACACTACCGACCAGTTGCGGCTGATGGTATAGGTTAGCTTGGCGACGTTGAGCAGGCCGGTGAGGCTCTTTTCGTAGCTGAGATAGAGCTTGGAGGACAGGCGCTTGCCGAAGTTGACGGTGGAGCTTTCCACGTCGCTGCCGCCTATGCTGAAGCTGTCGAGGCCGGCGGCGCGGGCCATCCTGGTCTGCAGGGGCACGGAATCGCCCTGGGAGAGCAGGACGCCGGCGGCGAGCGAGAGCATGGCGAACTCGTTCTTGCCTGCCTGGTCGAGGCCGTGGCCCAATACCAGCCAGGAGAGTTTTTCGCTGTCCGGCACGCTGGGGGTTGAAACCAGCTTGACGGTGGGCATCTGCGCATTGCCGGTGATCTCGACACCGGCCTGCACGGTCTGGTTCTGGCGCATGGCGATGATGTTGAGGCCTGGGTTGTCGACGGGGCCGCTGAAGTTGACGATGCCTTTGGTGATGTTGAGCAGTTGTCCATAGGCCATGTAGGTGCCGCCGACGACAATGGAGCCTTCCGCGCGCAAGCTGTCGGGTACGCTGCCCGATAGCGTGAGGATGCCGGTAAGGTAGCCGTCCAGGCCGAAACCGCGCAGCAGGAACTGCTTGCCTGGGTCGACGATGCCGACGACTTCGTCGCCGAGGTTGATCCTGAGCCTGCCGATGGTGAATTGCAGCGGGCTGCTTTCTTCCTCACGCTCGCGTCCGATCACGACAACGTCGTTGCCTAGCTGCGGCGCGCCTTCGGGCGCCAGTTCGATCAAGCCCCGTACGATGCGCAGGTCGCCGTCCAAGGTGAGCTGGTTGTCCTGCAATGTGGTTTTCGCGCTGCCTTTCAGCACTACTGTGCGGTCGGTGCGTTCTGCGGCCGTGAAATCGTCCAGCAGCCAGTCGATTTCCATTTCCGGCTTGCCCGCTGCGAGGCGGATGCCGCCGCTGGCATTGATGGTGCCCTTGCCGCCGGTGAAGCGCAGCGTGTCCAGGGTGAGCCTGTCGCCCGACAACGAGGCGTCAAGCTGGCCGTTGGTGAGGTTGACGCCTTCGGCTGGCAGGCTGACGGTCAGGTTGCGGCCGCGGATGTTGCCGCCGAGGTTGGGGTTGCCGATGCTGCCGTTGGCATTGATGCTGACGTTGAGCGTGCCGTCCGCCTGGACCTCGGCAGAGGGCAGCCAGGCAAGGCTGTTGATGTCCGCCGTCAGGCTGGCTTGCAACGGCGCGTTGCTTTCCAGGCTGAAACTGCCGGCCGAGCTGGTGACGCTGGTATTGAGGCTGCCCGCGATATTGCCCAGCTTGTTGCCGCGGATGCTGGCCGTCAGGTCGACCTGGTTGTCTCGCATCGCCAGCAGCAATTTGACTTCGCTGAGGCCGAGCGGCTGCTCGGGCTGGCCTTCGCGTACCACGACAAGGTCGCCGGATTCGCGCTGCAGCGTGACGGTGCCATTGAGCGATTCCCAGGCATTGATGTCCCATTGTCCTGAAAATACCGGGTTGCCCTTGAGATTGGCGGGCAATGAAAACAGCAGTGGCGGGATGTCCTGCAAGGCCAGTTGCTCAATGCGGCCGTGCGTCTGCAGACCGCTGACGCCTTGCTGTAGCGCATCCAGGCTGATGCGGCCCCGCTTGAACTGCAGGACCAGGTTGTCGATGGCAAGGCCGGTCTCGTCGTAGCGGATGGGGGCCGGGGCCTGCAGTTTTACCGGGGCTTCCGATTGGTATTCGAGTTGCTGCAAGGCGCCTATCCAGGCACCGGTGGTGTCGATGCCGCCGGCGATAGTTGATTGCAGATTCAGCCCGGTACCGGCGGCCTCCAGCTTGAGGACATGTTGCGCGCGGTTGCCGTTCAGGGCGATCTTGCCGTCGATGAAGCTGCCCTGGTTGATGCGCAGGCCCTCGGCATTGAGTGTTGCCGCGAGGTCGCCCATGGTGTGCAGATTGCCGTTGCCGCTGATTTTGCGTGCCGTGATATTGCCCGGCAGGCGCAGGTTTTCCGCGAGCAGCTGGAATTGCGCGCGTAGGTCGTCGAACTCGCCGGCTACCGTGCCGCCGGCTTCGGCCTTGCCGGCAAATGCCGGGCCCAAGGCATTCAATGCAGGCAAGGCGGCTTGCCAGGCGAGGCTGCTGCCGGGTTGACCGAGGCTGCCGTTTGCGGTGATGCGGTTGCCGCCCAGGGCGGCATCCACCTGGATGCTGTCCAGTATGTTGTCGAGCAGGCGCAGGCTGGCCTTGGCCTGCAGTGGCTGGCCGCGCCATTGGCTATCCAGGCTGTTGAACGCCACGGTGATGTCAGCCGCGGGTAGCAGTTTGCCGTTGAGGCTGAGGTCCGCGCTCAGGCGGGCGTCGGTCGCCTGGCCCAATGCTTTCGGGTCCAGGTCGCGCAGGCGGATGTCGAGCTTGAGCGGCAGGTCGCCTTCCAAGGTCACTTCCCCGGCGATATCCAGCTTGCCTGCGGCAGGCAGTGCGCTATCGGCCGCCACCATGGCGGGCAACTGATCCTGCATGGCAAAGAGGTTGTGCATCTCGAAACGCAATGCCTGGAGGTCGCCGGAGAGGATGGTGTTGAGGTCGTAGGGCATGTTGCCTTGCGCCTGGCGCACATGAATGTTGCCGGACAAGGGGAACGGCTTGCGGTTCTGCAGCGCGACTTCGGCCGTGATGTCGCCCCAGGGCGTTTCCGCGCGCGACAGTTGCAGGCGGATAGTGTTGCTGTCCGCCGCCATGTTGAGGGTGACATGCCGCAGCACCTGGCGGCTGTTGCCGGAGACGATCTCGATTTCGTCTATGGATGCCTGCTCCACCTCTATGGGAAACGGCACCTGGATGGTATCGGGCAGCTCGGGCAGGCTGCTGGCAGGCTCGTCGGGCGTATCGTCTGCCGGGGCCTGCTTCATGGTGATGACCAGGCGTTGCGCGTGCAGCCGGTCCACGCGCAGGCGGCCTTCGCGCGTGGGCAGCAGCCTGAGATGGCTGTCGAACTGCAACAGGTCGATCTCCATGTTGCCAGCATCGTAATGCAGGTCCTGCAGGCTGGAGTTGAGCTGGATCAAGGCATATGCCGGGCCGATGCAGGGCAGGAACCACAACAGCAGGATGAGCAGCAGCCGCTTTGCCATCAGAAAGTGACTCCCAGGTTGAAATGCAGCCGGTATTCGCCGGTTTCCTGGCCGCGGGCGATATCGACGCCGATCGGGCCTGCCGGACTCTTGAAGCGGGCACCCAGGCCGTAACCGTATACCGGCTTGAGGTCGCGCGTGTTGTTCGCCGCATTGCCGAAATCCACGAATGCGGCGGCGCCCCATGACTCCGTCAGCCATTGGATCACCTCAATGCTGCCCGTGACCAGGTAGCGCCCGCCGATCACCGCGTCGCCGTCGGCAACGCCCAGGCTCTGGTAGGCATAGCCGCGCACCGATTGGTCGCCGCCGGCGCGGAACAGGTAAGTGGCGGGTGCATTGTCGGCACCGCTGACGATACCGCCTTCGAGCCGGGTGATCAATTGCGTCTTGCGCGTCAGCGGGTAATAGGCCTGTGTCTTGGCATAGCTTTGCAGGAATTTGCCGTTGGCCATCACATCGAGCGGAGCGCTGGTGAACAAGGCGTTGAACAAGTAGCCGCGCGTCGGGTTGAGCTCGTTATCGATGCGGCGCAAGGTGATGCCGTAGGAGATGGTGGCGGCATAGTTGTTCTGGGATTCGCTGCCGTCAATCGCCACGTGCTCCAGCAGGTAGGCGGCTCCTATGGTCTGCTCGAAACTGCGAGGCCCCCACGAGCGCTTTACCCCGGTGCCCAGGGTGGAGGTGGTCTGGCCCTCGATATCCAGGCGGTTGAGGTCGGCATTGAAGCTGTCGCGGTAGCCATTTTTGTCGGTAGGCAGGCGGATCAGGGAATTGATCGATTGCGCTTTCTGCTCGATTTTCAAGGTGTTGGTGAAGCGCCAGCCGCGGTTGAACAGGTTGAGGTCCTGGTAGGTTAGCGTGGTGCGTGCGCCCGTGTTGGTGCTGGCGCCGACGCCGATGCCGACCTGCACCGATTGCATTTCCGTAACGTTGACGACGATGGGCGCGGCTTCCGGGTCGGCATTGTCGGTATGCGACGTGACTTCGACATTGCTGAAATAGCCGCTGGCTTGTAATTCAGATTGGAAAAACAGCAGCCGAGCCTGGCTGTAGGTCTCGCCAGGCTTGATCGGGTTGATGTTCTCGACCAGGCTGCGCGGGTAGCGCTGCAGGCCGTTGATCTCCAGGCTGCCGAAGCGGAAAGGCGCGCCGCTGTCGATTTCCACCATCAGCCTGACCTTGTTGCTGGCAGCGTCGATCTCGGCCTTGCTGTTGGTGATCTTGGCATTGGGGTAGCGCTGCAGCACCAGCCCGCTGAGCAGGCCGCGCTTGGCGCTGGACCAGCGGTCCTGACTGAAGCGCATATCCTGCTTGAGGGACCAGTTTTCAATGAGTTGCGCAGGCTCGGGTTTTTCGCCGCTGGCCTGATTGGTGATATTGCCCGTGAAGCGGATATCGACTTCCTGGACGGTGACCGGGTCGCCAGTCTTGACCGTGAACTTGGCGCGGTTCCTGGTGGTGTTGCCTTCCGTGCTGGTCTCGAGGCTTTGCTCGATGGTGGGCGAGAAATAGCCTTCGGTGGCCAGCAGGTCCTCGATATTGCGCGGGGTTGCCTGCAATAGCCGGTGCCACTCGGCGGTGTTCATGCGCGGGCTGTTGAGCCAGCGCATGATATCTAGGTGTTTCTCCAGCAGGTCGTCGACGGAGGAGGGAGCGTCGATATCGACGCTGTAACGGTTCTCCGCAGCGTGGCCGGTTTGGTTCAAGAGCAGGAACCAGGCCACGAGCGCTAGAGAACAAGCGCGCAAGGCCTGGAAGGATAGAGAAATAACCTGGGCGCAATGAGGGCGTAACAGCGCTAGGATATGGGTTTCTCTAGATCGATTTTGCAAGTGCGCTAGCTTTTCCTGTGTAAGTGGCGGGGGTCAGTTCCAGCAGCGCCTGCTTGGCCTCGGCGGGGATCTTGAGCTCCTGGATGAAGGCATGCAGGGATTCCTTGTTGATGCCGCCCTTGCCGCGCGTGAGCGCCTTGAGCTGTTCGTAAGGGTTGGGCACGCCGTATCGGCGCATCACGGTCTGGATCGGTTCGGCGAGCACTTCCCAATTGTTGTCCAGGTCTTCCTCCAGGCGCTGGCGGTTGACCTCGAGTTTGCCCAGTCCCTTGAGGCAGGAGTCGTAGCCGAGCAGGGCATAGCCCAGCGCGACGCCCATGTTGCGCAGCACGGTGGAATCGGTCAGGTCGCGCTGCCAGCGGGAGATCGGCAGCTTTTCCGCCAGGTGCCGCAGCACGGCGTTGGCCAGGCCCAGGTTGCCTTCGGAGTTCTCGAAGTCGATCGGGTTGACCTTGTGCGGCATGGTGGAGGAACCGACTTCGCCTTCCTTCACCTTCTGCTTGAAGTAGCCCTGGGAGATATAGCCCCAGATGTCGCGGTCGATGTCGATCAGGATGGTGTTGATGCGGGCGACCGTGTCATAAAGTTCCGCCATGTAGTCGTGCGGCTCGATCTGGATGGTGTAGGGGTTGTAGGTCAGGCCAAGGCTCTCGACGAACTTGCGGGCAAAGCTTTCCCAGTCGAACTCGGGATAGGCTGAAAGGTGGGCGTTGAAGTTGCCTACCGCGCCGTTGATCTTGCCGAGGATTTCGTTGCCGGCGAGCTGCTCGCGCTGGCGGCGCAGGCGGTACACCACATTGGCGAGCTCCTTGCCCAGCGTGGTGGGGGAGGCGGTCTGGCCGTGGGTGCGCGACAGCATCGGAGTGTCGGCCAGCTCGTGGGCAAGCTCGGTCAGTCGCGCAATGATGTTGTCGATCGCGGGAACGATGACTGCGTCACGCGCATTCTTCAGCATCAATGCGTGCGACAGGTTGTTGATGTCTTCGGAAGTACAGGCGAAGTGGATGAACTCGCTGACTTCGCGGATTTCGTGGTTGCCGTCGAAATGTTCCTTGAGCCAGTATTCCAGGGCTTTGACGTCGTGGTTGGTGCGGGACTCGATCGCCTTCACCTGCACGGCATCCGCCTCGCCGAAGGCCGCAATCGCCTTGTCCAGCTCTGCGATGGTGCCCGCGCTGAATGGCGCGATTTCCTTGAGTTCCGCTTCGGCAGCGAGGGCCTTGAGCCACTCGACCTCGATCAGTGCACGGAAGCGGATCAGCGCATATTCGCTGAAATAGGGGCGTAACGGATCGAGCTTGGATTGATAGCGGCCATCGAGGGGGGAAAGTGCGTTAAGAGGTGTGAGCTCCATCGGTAAACCTTTTTGCATGGTAGTGAGCGCCGGCGCAAGGGCAACTGTCATGTTAAGCCGCTCTGCCAGCGTTGGAAAAACGTGATTTTACCTGACATCTGCGATTGACAAAATCTCGGCTTCACCCGTTTTTCTCGCGGTGCCCATGCCAGCAGTGTTCATATTGGCGCCCCTTGCTGCGCCAAAGCGGTGCATTGGGCTGGCAGCGCCATTGTTGAGGGTGCCGTGCCTCCCGGGATTCTCCTATGAATCGATGAAGAAAACATGGCTGAGGTGACGAGGTTATGTTGCAGCAACTGCAAAATACATGCGCTATTGACTGGGACGGGTGTAAACAAGATTCATTCTCTAAAAAATCCTGTGAAAACAGGCACGTTCATTGCATGCAGCACATTGCAGGCGATTTATAAGCCAGCCGCAACACTGTATAATTCGCTTATCCAGGCCATGCAAGCCATATTGAGCCAGCGCGAACGCTGCCTTGGAAATGCGCCGCAACGGCGCCATGCGGGAAACAGTCAATATGCGTTGCGCCTACCGCTATCACGAAGTTAATGGAAAACCATGCTAATCGCTTATCGTAAACATGTAGAAGAACGCGCCGCCGCCGGCCTGCCCCCTTTGCCGCTGGATGCAGAGCAAACGGCCGCCCTGGTCGAATTGTTGAAGAATCCTCCCGCCGGCGAGGAGCAGTTCCTCGTCAACCTGCTGGAAAACCGCATCCCCGCCGGGGTGGACCAGGCCGCCTATGTGAAGGCAGCCTTCCTGGCCGATATTGCCAAGGGCGAGGCAATATCGCCGCTGGTTAGCCCGCAACATGCCGTGAAGCTGCTGGGCACCATGCTGGGCGGCTACAACGTGCAGGCCTTGGTCGCCTTGCTGGACGGCCCGCTGGCGGTTGACGTCGTCAAGGCGCTGTCGCACACCATCCTCATGTTCGACGCCTTCCATGACGTGGCCGAGAAAATGAAGGCAGGCAATACCCATGCGAAGACGCTGATCGAGTCCTGGGCCGCCGGGGAGTGGTTCACCAGCCGCCCCAAGCTGCCGGAAGAGATGCGCCTGGTGGTGTTCAAGGTGGACGGCGAAACCAATACCGACGACCTTTCGCCCGCGCAGGAGGCCTGGTCGCGCCCCGACATCCCCTTGCACGCCAAGGCCATGCTCATCAACAAGATGGCAGACGGCTTGCAGACCCTGGAAAAACTCAAGGCGCAAGGCCTGCCGCTGGCTTATGTCGGCGACGTGGTCGGCACTGGCTCTTCGCGCAAGTCCGCGATCAACTCCGTGCAGTGGCACATGGGCAACGATATTCCCTATATCCCCAACAAGCGCACCGCCGGCGTGGTGCTGGGCGGCAAGATCGCGCCTATCTTCTTCAATACCGCGGAAGACTCCGGCGCCCTGCCTATCCAGTGCGACGTGAGCGCGATGAACACGGGCGACGTGATCGTGGTGCGCCCTTACGACGGCAAGGTGCTGAATGCCGCGGGCGAGGAAATCGCCAGCTTCGACCTCGCGCCTTTGACCATGCCGGACGAAGTACGCGCGGGCGGACGCATTCCCTTGATCGTCGGCCGCGGCCTGACCAACAATGCGCGCCAGCTGCTGGGCCTGCCGCCTTCCGACCTGTTCATCCAGCCGGTTGCGCCGGAGGACACCGGCAAGGGCTACACCTTGGCGCAGAAGATGGTGGGACGCGCCTGCGGCCTGCCTGAAGGCAAGGGCGTGCGCCCGGGCACCTATTGCGAACCCAAGATCACCACTGTCGGTTCGCAGGATACGACCGGCGCGATGACGCGCGACGAGCTCAAGGAGCTGGCCTGCCTCGGCTTCTCGGCCGACCTGGTGATGCAGAGCTTCTGCCACACCGCGGCTTATCCCAAGCCTGTGGACATCAAGCTGCAGCACAGCCTGCCGGAATTCATCTCCAGCCGCGGCGGCGTCAGCCTCCGTCCTGGCGACGGCGTGATCCATTCCTGGCTCAACCGCCTGATCCTGCCCGATACCGTCGGCACCGGCGGCGATTCGCACACCCGCTTCCCGATCGGCATTTCCTTCCCGGCCGGTTCCGGCCTGGTGGCGTTCGCCGCCGCGATGGGCGCGATGCCGCTGGACATGCCGGAATCCGTGCTGGTGCGCTTCAAGGGCGAAATGCAGCCCGGCATCACCCTGCGCGACCTGGTGAACGCGATTCCCTATGCCGCGATCCAGAAGGGCGAGCTGACCGTAGGCAAGCAGGGCAAGAAGAATATCTTCAACGGCCGCATCCTCGAAATCGAGGGCTTGCCCGACCTCAAGGTGGAGCAGGCGTTCGAGTTTGCCGACGCTTCCGCCGAGCGCTCGGCCAACGGTTGTACCGTGCACCTGAACAAGGAACCGGTGATCGAGTTCCTCAAGTCGAACATCGTCCTGATGCAGAACATGATAGACAACGGCTATGAAGACGCCCGTACCCTGCAGCGACGTATCGAGGCAATGGAAGCCTGGCTCGCCGATCCGCAACTGCTGGAAGCCGACAAGGATGCCGAATACGCCTACGTGCTCGAGATCGACCTCAACGAAGTCAAGGAGCCGCTGGTGGCCTGTCCGAACGACCCGGACGACATCAAGCCGCTGTCCGCCGTGGTGGGCGACAAGATCGACGAAGTCTTTATCGGCAGCTGCATGACCAATATCGGCCATTACCGCGCCGCGGCCAAAGTGCTGGAAGGCGCGGGCGGCATCCCGACGCGCCTGTGGATCGCGCCGCCTACGCGCATGGACGAAAGCCAGCTGCGCGACGAAGGTGTTTACTCGGTATTCGGCGTGGCTGGTGCGCGTACCGAAGTGCCTGGCTGCTCGCTGTGCATGGGCAACCAGGCGCGTGTGGCTGACCGTGCCACCGTGTTCTCGACCTCGACCCGCAACTTCGACAACCGCATGGGCAAGGATGCGCGCGTGTATCTTGGCTCTGCTGAATTGGCCGCCGTGTGCGCCCGCCTGGGCCGCATCCCGACGCAGGAGGAATACCTGGCGACGGTAGGCGACAAGCTCAGCAAGAATGCCGACAATATCTACAAATACCTCAATTTCGACCAGATGCCGGAATATGCCAAGAAGGTGATCCCGATTTCGGAAATCGCAGGCTAGTTTGTCATCGCATTAAAAAAATCAGCCGCTTGATGCGGCTGTTTTTTTGTCTATGCTATTCGGGAGGTGGGTTCATGCGGGGGAGTAGCTCCAGCGCGGGCTCAACAGCACGATGATGAATGAGACCAGCGAGAGTGTCGCCGCAATATATAAAAAGGCGGGTTCTGTCGACAGCCTTTGTGGGTAGATGGCCTGGGCGGCCCCGAGCCCGGCGATATTGCCGCCCGCGACCAGCACTGCCGCGGCGTAGTCATGGAAGCGGCGCGCCTTGTTTGCGCTGAGGGACCACAGCGGGTCGGTGTTGTAGCTCGGCAAACGTTCGTGGGCGGCATCGAGCTTTTCCAGGCTGGATAGGAACGTGCGCAAATTGGTGATGGCGCATTCCGCCTTGTAATTAAGGAAGGCCAGGCAGATTGAAGCGACCGGGAAGCCCAGGATCAGCCATTCGACGGGCGGGGCATGGTCAGACGGGGACGGGCGCAAGGCCACAAGCGCAGCCAGCAGGCTGACCATCAGGGTTACGTACAGCGCCAGCGCTTGTTGCCTCTGGGCAATCCGCGCGTTGACTTCCTGATATGCCGCAATGAACCTGTAGTTTGCATCGACGATGATAGCCATGTGATTGGTAGGGAGTGATGAACGTACGAGTTATCGTATGTGACAGGTGGTTTTGCGTCAAACCGGCTGCACAGCAACTATTAAAGCCTATCCCCGGTATTGTTGATGATTGCGTTCCAGGATGCATGGTCAAGTGGGCCCATAAGAACGAATAGATAAGGCAGGTTGTCTTGCATGAGGGCAGTGCTCAGATTGAATTAGTGATGGTTTCAGGCATATAACAAGAATGATGCTTGAGCCTATGGATGCCATTCAAAAAGGTGTTTGTTTTATAACTTTATGATATTTAATGGTTATTGTGAGTATTCGGCTGGTGTAAAGGAGCCATTGGGATGAAGACTCTAGTTTCTGTCGTGCTGTTTTTAAGCTGCGGAGTATTGTTTGCAGCAGAAGCTGCACCCAAGCTGCCAGTCCAGGTGGAATATATCTCGCCGGAGAGGTTCACGGATATTTCCAGCACCAACCACGGGCCGCCCAACCCCAATTATCTTGACCAGTTGCGCAAGCACGTTGAAAAGAAGGCGGCGGGTTATCTGCGCCCGGGCGAACAGCTGACGATATCGATCAAGGATATTGATATGGCGGGCGGCTTCGAGCCCTGGATCATGCCGATCAATCCCGACGTGCGCATGGTGCGGGATATTTATCCGCCACGCATCGTGTTGAATTACGAATTGCGGGATGGCGATGGGAAAGTGCTGCAGGCTGGCGATGAAAAATTGAGCAACCCAGCGTTTTTGCTCAACCCGCGTCCCAATAGCCTGGATAACATGCGCCATGAGAAAGCGTTGCTGGACGGCTGGTTGAGCAAGGTATTTTCCGGGCGCGCTGGCAATTAGTCTATGGAGGCATGGTCATGACCTTGGATTGGGAAAGCGCGACGCCGCTGGCCTCGCTATTGGGGGGAGGACTGATCGGGCTGTCCGCTGTGCTGCTGGTGGTGGCGAATGGCAAAGTTGCCGGTATCAGCGGCATTCTGGCGGGTCTGCTGCAAAAGGTGAACCAGCGCAATGCCTGGAGGCTTGCGTTTCTCCTGGGCCTGCTGTTCGCGCCTATTGCCTATGAGGTTTTATGGGGAATGCCGGAGATCGTGGTAACAACGGACAAGGGGCTGCTGATCAGCGCCGGGATACTGGTCGGGTTTGGCACGCGCCTGGGTAATGGTTGCACCAGCGGTCACGGCGTGTGCGGCATTGCCAGGCTTTCCCTGCGCTCGATCGCGGCAACGGCGGTCTTCATGGCGACGGCGATGTTGACGGTGTGGATAGGCCGTTGGGTCTAGGAGGAAATACATGCCCTTGATGACTGCGCTGGTTGCCGGTTTTCTGTTTGGCTTGGGCTTGATCGTCTCCGGGATGGTCAACCCGCAGAAAGTGCTGGCATTTCTTGATATTGCCGGGCGATGGGACCCGTCATTGGCCTTTGTGATGCTGGGCGCGATCCCGGTCGCGGCCGTCGGTTTTTTCAAAATGCGTTTGCGTCAGCGCACTTTCCTGGGCCAGGAGGTGCAGATTCCGGAACCCGGGCTCATCGACGCCAGGCTGTTGATAGGCGCAGGATTGTTCGGGATAGGGTGGGGAATGGTCGGATACTGCCCCGGGCCTGCTTTGGCCGGCGTGGGGGCAGGCGGCGCCAGCGCTGTGGTCTTTGTCGGTGCCATGGTGGTCGGCATGTGCTTTTACCGGTTCCTCGATAGCCTGTTCCCCGGGAAATGAAATGTCCGGCAGCAGGCTTGTGCATGCTGCCGGCAGTTGCTTAATGCTTGTTGTCGTCCGGATGCGCCATGATGCGGTCGATCCAGGCGATGGAGACGGCTGAGGCAATGAAGGCCATATGGATGACGGTTTGCCAGATCAGGGTCTTGTCGTCCAGGTTCTCGACGTTGATGAAGGTCTTGAGCAGGTGGATCGATGAGATGCCGATGATGGACATCGCCAGCTTCACCTTGAGCAGGTTGGCATTGACGTGCGACAGCCAATCCGGCTCGTCGGGGTGCCCCTTGAGGTTGAGGCGCGAGACGAAGGTTTCGTAGCCGCCGATAATGACCATGATCAGTAGGTTGGAGATCATCACCACGTCGATCAGGCCCAGCACCATGAGCATGATGTCGGCCTCGTGCAGTTGCGGCAGGCGCTCGATCAGGTGCGCCAGTTCCTTCATGAAATGGATGACATAAACCACTTGCGCCACGATCAGGCCCAGGTAGAGCGGCAATTGCAGCCAGCGGCTGCCGAACAGTATGGCGCTCAACGGACTCATTCTGGTTTTAGGCGGGGATTGCATGCTTGTTTCCTTTCTTGCTGGATAAAACGATTCGATGATCTAAAGCTGGGAGATGCTTCAGGGAGTATGGTGTCGCAGGGCGTATCCGGCACCGTCGTCCAATGCCAGTTTCTCCGCCAGGTAAGGCAGGGTTTGTTGCAGCGTGTCCGGCAACGTCCACGGCGGATTGATCACGAACATGCCGCTGCCGTGCATGCCGAAACCGTCCGCGGCGGGGGCGTGGATGCTGAGCGTCGCATGCAGCCAGCTGGCGGCGCCGAGCTTGGCCAGCCTGTCGGTCAGCAGGTCGACCTCGGGGCGCTGCAATAATGGGTACCAGAGCAGATAAGTGCCCGTGGCAAAGCGCTGCAGGCTGTCCTTCAACGCTTCGATGACGCGCTGGTAATCGCGCTTTTCCTCGTAGGGCGGGTCGATCAGCACCACCGCCCGGCGCGGTGGCGGCGGCAGCAGGGCTTTCAGGCCCGCAAACCCATCCTGTTGTTCGACCAGCACCTCGCGGCCTGCCGGCTTGAAATGCTGCCTGAGCAGTTTCACGTCGCTTGGGTGCAGTTCGAACAAGCGTGCGCGGTCGCTGCCGCGCAACAACTCCTGCGCAACGGCGGGGGAGCCAGGGTAATGCTTGAGCGCCTTGCCGCGGTTGATGTGTTTGATCAGCTCGATAAAGGATTGCAGCGAGTCAGGCAGGTCGTTGCATTCCCATAGCCGCGCGATACCTTGCTCGAACTCGGCATTCTGTACCGCATAGCCGTGGTCCAGCGCATACATGCCGGCGCCGGCGTGCGTGTCGATGTACCAGTAGGGTTTGTCCTTTTGATTGGCGTAGGCCAGCACTTGGTGCAATACGAAATGCTTGAGGACATCGGCATGGTTGCCGGCATGGAATGCGTGACGATAACTGAGCATGAGCAGGGATTGGCAATAACTGGCGACATTATAAAGGACGGGCCGGCCGGTATTGTGTTTTATCCATGAAATTTCTACTCCGCCATTATGGCGCGGAGACGGTGGCATACGCGACAGATATTTACAGCCGCGGCTTTTTAATTGCTGCCATGCCTGCTAGCATTACACCCTTATGGGCGCTCATCATCATCACGATCATTCACATGCGCGCGGAGGCAGCCAGCCTTCCCTGTTGCTCCCTTTGCTCCTGATCGCCGGGTTTGCCGTGGTCGAGGCTGTCGGCGGCTGGTGGACGGGTTCATTGGCCTTGCTCAGCGACGCCGGCCACATGGTGTCGGACGCCTTCGCCCTGGCGCTCGCCTGGCTGGGCGGCTGGATCGCCCGCAAGCCGGCCACGCGCAAGCATAATTTTGGCCTGGTGCGCGCCGAAGTCATTGTCGCGTTGTTGAACGCATTGCTGATGCTGGCGGTGATCGCCGGCATTGCCTATGAGGCCGTGCAGCGTCTTGCCGACCCCCGGCCGGTGCAAGGTGGGGAAGTGATGCTGATCGCGTTTGTCGGCATGCTCGTCAACATCGTCGTGGCATTGATATTGCACAAGGGACACAGCAGCTTGAACAGCCGCGCGGCCTTGCTGCACGTGCTGGGCGACTTGCTCGGCTCGGTAGTGGCGATCGTGGCCGGGGCGGTGATTTACTTCACGGGCTGGATGCCGATCGACCCCATACTGTCCATCTTCATCTCGGTGTTGATCCTGGTCTCCACCTTGCGCCTGCTGGGCGAAGTGCTGCACGTGCTGATGGAAGGCGTGCCGCCGCATATCGATATCCAGGCCGTAGAGCATGCCATGACCGTAAGCGACAAGGTTCAGGGCGTGCATCACTTGCATATCTGGTCGCTTTCCTCGGAAAAAACCGCGCTGTCGGCCCATATCGTGCTGGAGGACATGCACGACTGGCATGAGGTCTTGAACAACCTGGGGCATATGCTCCATGACCGCTTCAACATCGAGCATGTCACGCTGCAGCCGGAAACCAGGAGCGCACATAGCAATGCCAACGCCAATTGCTGGCTGACGAGCAATACTGGCCATCTTCATGACCATGATCATGAGCACGATCATCCGCATGAGCATGGCCATGCGCATTGAGCCCCGGACTGAATCTGACAACCCACGCCAGGAGAATAAGCAAATGCCTTACGTCGACATCAAGGTAGCGGGTACATTGACCCGCGAGCAAAAGGCCAAGATTGCGGAAGAAATCACGGATACGCTGGAACGTATCGCCAAGAAGCCCAAGTCCTATACCTACATCACCTTTGAAGAGGTGGCGGGGGAAAATTGGGCCGTGGCGGGCGAGTTGCTGGATAGCGATTAAGCCGTTGCCCTGTCCTATTGAGTTGATGCTGCTGGCCGCCTGACGGCCAGGAATCCCTATGTTCGACCCCAAACCGGTACTGAAAAACCTACCCAACCTGCCTGGCGTGTATCGCATGATCAATGCCCAGGACGAAGTGATCTATGTAGGCAAGGCCCGCGACCTCAAGAAGCGGGTGTCGTCCTATTTCCAGAAAAACCTGCCGTCCCCGCGCACGCGGCTCATGGTGTCCAATATCGCGCGCATCGAAACCACGGTGACGCGCTCTGAGGCGGAAGCGCTACTGCTGGAGAACAACCTCATCAAGGGCTTCATGCCGCGCTACAACGTGCTATTCCGCGACGACAAATCCTACCCCTATATCGCCCTGACCGGGGATGCCTTTCCGCGTCTGGCTTTCCACCGCGGCGCGCAACGCAAGGGCAGCAGCTATTTCGGCCCGTTCCCCAATGCGGTGGCGGTGCGCGAAAGCATCCAGCTCCTGCAGAAGGTATTCCGCCTGCGCACTTGCGAGAATACCGTGTTCGCCAACCGTTCAAGGCCTTGCCTCCTGCACCAGATCGAGCGCTGCACCGCGCCTTGCGTCGGCTTCATCACGGAAGAGGATTACCGCCGAGACGTGATGCACGCCAGCCTGTTCCTGCAAGGCAAGGAGCAGCAGGTGATGGACGAACTCGGCGAGAAGATGAACGAAGCCGCCGAGCAGATGGAGTATGAACTTGCGGCCGTGTACCGCGACCGCATCCAGAGCCTGCGCCAGGTGCAGGCCAAGCAGTTCGTCAGCGACTTCAACGTCAGCGATGCCGACGTGATCGCCTGCGCCGAGCTGCAAGGGCAATGGTGCGTGAACCTGGTCGTGATCCGCGGCGGCCATCACCTCGGCGACAAGAGCTTCTTTCCCAAGAATGCAGACGGCGCCGACCTGGAAACCACGATGGAGGCCTTCCTCGAGCAGCATTACATGGCGGGCGCGATCCCGCCGTTGCTGATCGTGGGCGCGCCGCTGGAAACCACCGCAATGGAGGAAGTGTTCAGCGAGCAGGCGGGCCGCAAGATCAAGATCAACACCAACCCCATCGGCGACAAGCGCGTCTGGCTCAAGATGGCGCAAACCAATGCCGAACTGGCCCTGAGCCAGCGCGCTGCCCAGCAGGCCAACCAGCAGCTTAGGCTGAATGCCTTGCGCGAGGCGCTGGACCTGCCGGAGAACACTGAGCGCATCGAGTGTTTCGATATCAGCCACACCATGGGCGAGGCGACGGTGGCCTCCTGCGTGGTATTCGACAAGGGCAACATGCAGAACTCGGAGTATCGCCGGTACAATATCACTGGCATTACGCCGGGAGACGACTATGCGGCGATGCGCGACGCGCTGACGCGGCGTTACCGCAAGGTGGCGGCCGGGGAGGGCAAGCGTCCTGACCTGGTGTTCATCGATGGCGGCAAGGGGCAATTGGGCGTGGCGGTCGAAGTCATGAACGAAGTCGGCCTGCCGGACATCCAACTGGTCGGCATCGCCAAGGGCGAGGAACGCAAGCCGGGACTGGAGCAGATGTTCTTTCCCGAGCGCGAATACCCGGTGGGCTTGAAGAAGGACCATCCCGGGCTGCACCTGTTGCAGCAGATCCGCGACGAGGCGCACCGCTTTGCCATTACCGGCCATCGCGCCAAGCGCGGCAAGGCGCGCATGCATTCCAGCCTGGAGGATATCAGCGGCATAGGCGCCAAGCGCCGCAAGAGCCTGCTGATGCGGTTTGGCGGCCTGGATGGCGTCAAGAATGCCAGCGTGGACGAAATTGCACAGGTGGATGGCATCAGCCATGCGCTGGCGCAGAAAATTTATGAGGAGTTGCACTGATGGTCTGGAATGTCCCCAATAGCCTGACGGTGATGCGCATCCTATGCATCCCGCTTTTTGTCGGGATATTCTATTTCCCGGAAAGTACCTTGCCCATGCACGACAAAAACGTGCTGGCGACGTTCATTTTCGCCTTCGCCGCCATCACCGACTGGTTCGACGGCTACCTGGCGCGCGCGCTCAACCAGACTTCGGCATTCGGCGCCTTCCTCGACCCGGTCGCGGACAAGCTGATGGTGGCGGCCGCCTTGGTGCTGCTGATCGAGCTCGACCGCGTCGGCGCGGTGGTCGCCTTGATCATCATCGGGCGCGAAATTGCGATCAGCGCCTTGCGGGAATGGATGGCGGGGGTAGGCGAGCGCGGCAGCGTCGCCGTCGCGTTCATCGGCAAGGTCAAGACGGCGGTGCAGATGGCGGCCATCCTGTTCCTGCTGTACTACGATCCATTGGGGCCGCTGAATATCAGTTTTTACGGCGAGGCGCTGATTTACATCGCAGCGTTTTTGACATTGGTGTCAATGGCTTACTATTTGAAGGCCGCATGGCCTCGCATGAAGGCTGGTTGATCGGGCTGAAATACGCTTGACACACGCCTGAAAATCCTTAGAATAGCGCCTTCTTTCGATGCGGGAATAGCTCAGTTGGTAGAGCGCAACCTTGCCAAGGTTGAGGTCGCGAGTTCGAGACTCGTTTCCCGCTCCAGGATTTAAAAGGGAAAGTGGCTGCAAGCACTTTCCTTTTTTATCAGGTATCCGGAAGGGTAGCCTGATACTGTTTATGGCGCGATAGCAAAGCGGTTATGCCGCGGCCTGCAAAGCCGTTTAGGCCGGTTCGACTCCGGCTCGCGCCTCCAGGTAAATGATTTTGCTGTGAAGCAATGCGGGAATAGCTCAGTTGGTAGAGCGCAACCTTGCCAAGGTTGAGGTCGCGAGTTCGAGACTCGTTTCCCGCTCCAGAATTCATCAAAAGCCCAGACTTCGGTTTGGGCTTTCTTGTTTGTCTTGCATCGTGCCTGCGACAATTCCAGCATACTTTGCAATGCTTCTTAGCCGAGTGATTCTTTTACAAGAGGATTGCTAACTGGGCCCATCCTCACTTCTTGCTTCAAGACGTTTCTGGCTGCGCCCGAGCAACAATCCATTGCCTGCCCATACGAGGGCGAACAGACTGCCGATCAGCATTGCGACAGCAGGTTGTCCTGCCAACAGATCTATTCCGTGCTTGACCCAGCCGCTCACGGCATCGCCGCCGCGGTATACGACGGTGTCGATGAAGTTCTTGGCCTTGTATTTCTGCTCGGGGGAAACCGAGGTGTAGAGCATCTCGCGGCCAGGGCGTACCAGCGCATATTCTCCGGCACGGCGCACCACCATGACGACAGCGAGCACCGCGAATACGGGGGCCAGCGCGAGCCAGAGAAAGCCGGCAGCAATTACCAGCGGCACCGCGACCAGCAGCACGCTGACGCCGAGGCGCTGCGCGATGCGGCCGGTCAGGAAGAACTGGGTCAGCAGCGCCAGCGATTGCACGACGATGTCGATGATCCCGAAAACCTGGGTCTGCTGCACTTTATCGGGGAAAGTCGCTTCCACCAGGCGCGCCTGCTCGAAGTAGAGGAAGGTATTGGCCGTCGCCAGCAAGATGACGAAAGTGGCGATGCCCAGCAGGTATGGCGAGCGGAATACTGCCGTTGCGCCCGAGAACGGGTTGCCGCCCAGCGGCTGCGAGCGGGCACATGCCTCGTCCGGCGCGCGCGGATGCAAGTTGCGCCAGCGTTGCAAGGCGAGGCCGGCTACAGCGCTGCCCGCCAGCATCAGCGCCGACAGCGCCAGCAATCCGGAGTGGCCGAGCGGCCCGACCAGGAGCGTGCCCAGCACCGGCCCGGCCAAGCCGCCCAGGCTGGCGCCTGCGGCCATCAGTGCAAACAGGCGCTTGGCCTGTGCGCTGGAAAAGACGTCGGCGAGGACGCTCCAGGCCAGCGAGATGGTCAGCATGTTGAAGACCGACAGCCAGATGTAAAACGCCCTTGCCACCCATGGATTGTCCGGCTGCCATGCCATGCCTGCGGCGAAGGCAAGCAGGTTCAAGGTGAAGAAGCCGTAAGTCCAGGGCAGGATGCGCCGGCGCTGCGCCATAGAGGCGAGCCAACCGAACAGCGGCAGTACGGCAAGCGTGGCGACGAAGGTGCCGGTGAACAGCCATTGCAGGTTGCGCACGCCGCCTGCCAGGCCCATGGTCTCGCGCACCGGGCGCAGCATGAAATAGCCCGCGAACAGCAGGAAGAACATGAGCAGGCCGGCCAGCACCGCTGGCGCTTCCTGTTTTTCCACATTGAACAGGCGGCTGGCAAGCGAGGAGAGGCGCATGGAGTGAATTCCCTCAGCCGACCGTGTCGATCAACGATTTCCGCTGCGCTTCGGTCAAGGCCGGTCCGCTGCCGGCCTTGAGGTTGTCGCTCTGGCGATCCGGCTTGCCGGTAGCGGGTATCACGGTGGTGACGGCGGGGTGGCTCAGGGCAAACCTGAGAAAAGCCTGCGCCCAGGAGGTGATCCCAGCTTCTGCGGCCCAGGGCGGCAGCAGTTTGCCTTGCATCCTGGAAAACAGGCGGCCGTCTTCGAAAGCGCGGTTGATCAGGACTGCCACGCCGAGTTCCCTGGCGATTGGAAACACTTTCTGTTCCGCGTTGCGGGATATGACGGAGTAATTGACCTGCAGGAAGTCCGGCTTGACCTTGCGCACCACCTCGGCCAGTTCGTCATGGCCGCTGTCCACGTAATGGGTGAGCCCGGTGTAGCGGGTCTTGCCCTGCACCTTGAGCTCCTTGATCACTTCGAACTGGGTGCGCCAGTCCCGCAGGTTGTGCACCTGGAGCAGTTCCACCTTGTCGGTGCGCAACCGCTTGAGCGAGGCCTGGAATTGCGCCAGGCCGGCCTCGCGCCCGGAAGTGCCGAGCTTGGTGGCGAGGAAGGCCTTGGAACGCAGGCCCAGCTCTTCCAGCAATTGGCCGATCACTTCCTCGGCAGTGCCATAGGAAGGGGCAGTGTCGATGACCGTCGCGCCGCCTGCGAAGAACCGCCTCAATACTTCACGCAAAGGGTCGAGCTCGGCGGCGCTATTGCCGACTTCGAAGCTGCCTGAGCTGCCCATGCCGATCACAGGCAAGCGCTCTCCGCTGGACGGGATAACGCGGGTCTGCATGGATGCGGCTTGTGATAACGGCTTGGCGAACACAGGACGGGCCAGGGCGAGGCCTGCGCCGGCTGCCGCGATGCCGGAGAGGAAACTGCGTCGGGATAGCATGGGAAAGCTCCTTATTCAGTTGGCAAGATGTTCAACGTTTGCTTTATTGGAGTTTAGTTTTATTGTTGGAGTAAATAAATGACGGATGCATTGAAATGCATTATGGCATGCTGAGCCAGCGATAGCTGCCCTTCCTGTGCTCCGGGTTGTATGCGCGATCTCCGGAACGTCGGGTTTACGCAAGCATTGCAGGGAAGAATCATGTTGCCGATATGCGGTTGATGGCAATGTAGGGAAGCCGCATGATCTTGTCGATTGCAAGCCGGGCCAGTGCCCAGGCGCGTTCCTCGCGCATTTGCTCTCTTTCCTGTTCGCTATGGGGCAGGAACTGGCCGCCGAACGTCAGGGAGTGACGCACGGTATTGTTCTCATTCATATAGGCTTTGACAACATCTTGTACTCGCTCTTCGCGGCTCTTGTATAACGAGGGCATCGCTTATCCTTCTATCCGTGGCAGGATTCTACCGGTTCAAGTTTTGTAAATGACACAGTTTTTTCATCTTACATGGCGCCGCCGTGCCTGTGTCAAGCGAATTGCTTTAGAGCGGCTGACAAAACTCTCCTGGCGTCGTTGCGCTGCCATGCCGTACTGCTTGTGCTGTCTGCGGCAAATCGGCTAGCCAGGATTGTTTCGCTGAGTTGTGTAAGCCATTCTTGGTTGCGAATTCCTACACATGCTTCGGAATATGACGACTCTTATTTTAAAGAACGCCATGTTTACGATTATGGAATCCAGATCAAGTTTGAGGATGATGTATGCGGTTTTTCAAGTTTTCATTGCTGATGCTGGCATTGTCTTTGCCGTTGTACGGCCGTACCGAGGATAGCGAGTCCCTGACCACGTATGCTGACGATTCGGCCACTACCGGCAAGGTCAAGGCTGCGCTCGCGCGCGACCAGACGCTGGATGCGCTTGATATCAAGGTGCAGTCCGACGACCTCGGTGCGGTGCATTTGAGCGGCACCGCGCGGTCGCAAGCCGAGGTGAGCCAGGCGGCAATAGTGGCGCGCAGCGTGAGCGGAGTGGTATCGGTGCAGAACGATATCGTCATCGACAGTCCGGATCCCAAGAAGAAGTAGGGCATGGTATAGCGGTTCGAGGTTAGAATACGCGGGTTAGTGCCGTGAATAAGGTAGTAAGCCTGCATGCAGGCCGATGAGCCGTCATTGACCCAGTGTGACTCTGCCGATATAGATTGGGCGCACTAACTTCCCACCTACATATCAAACAAGCTGCATGTGCAGCCGTTTTATCGCTGTGCAGTTAGCAACCTGGCGGCAAGCCCGATGAAGACGACCCCTGCAATCCTGTTCATGTTCCTGACCGCCTTGGGCGAGCGTTGCAGCCAACGGCTGAGCCGGCCGGCGGTATAGGCGACCAGGCTGAAGATGACCAGCGTGGTGATCATGAACAATACGCCAAGCTGCAATATCTGCAGAGGCGCACGTCCGGCGCCATCCTTGACGAATTGCGGCAGGAAAGCCAGGAAGAACAACGCCACCTTGGGGTTGGTGACGTTCATGAGGATGCCGCGCTGATAAAGCCCTTTGTCGAGCCCGATAGTGTCATGATTGGGGAGAGCCGTGCCTTCGTTGCCGGGCGATGTGCCCATGCCTGAGGTGAACGCGCCGTAGGCAAGGTAAAGCAAATAGACAGCTCCCACGATCTTGAGCGTGGTAAAGGCGGCGGCCGATGCCTGGAAAATGGCGGCGACGCCGAATGCGACGGCGGCGGTGTGCACGACCAAGCCGGTGCATAGCCCAAGCGTCACCGCAATGCCCTTGCGCACGCCGCCGGCAGCCGCTTGCATCAGGACGAACATATTGTCCGGGCCGGGCGCCAAGGCAAGCACCGCCGATACCGCGACGAATTGCAATGCCGTGTCGATTGAAATCATGCCAATTCCTTTAAGGACTGCGAACAAAACTCTCCGGCGTGTTGCTTGCCTTATCGTACGCTTTACTGCCTGCGGCAAACCCCTTGCCAATCCCAGCATAACCCCGCCGGGGAAGGTTGTCCAAGGGCGCGCTTGGCGGCATGGCCCGGCTAGGGCTAGCCACGGTTATTTCGAGGCGACGACCGGCGCAGCCTCCCAGCTACCGCCCAGCGCGCGGATCAGGTTGACCGTGGCGCGGGCGCGCTCGCCGTCGAGTTGCAGGGTGACGCGCTTTTGCTGCAGCAAGGTTCGATCCGCATCGATCACCTCAAGGTAGCTGACCAGGCCTTCGCGGTAGCGGCTCTGGGCGAGGTGGCTGGCGCGTTGCGACGAGGCGACGGCCGTGTCCTGCACTTCGGACTGGTTGTCGAGGATGCGCAGGCTGGCCAGGTTGTCCTCGACCTCGCCAAAGGCGTTGAGCACGGTCTGCCGGTATTTGGCGACGTCTTCTTCGTAGACGGCGCGTGCGCGTTCCAGCCCGGCTTCGCGGCGGCCGCCGTCAAAGATCGGCATCGAGAGCATGGTGCCGATCAAGGGCCCGAGCAGGAAGGTGCGGTTGGACCACTCGAACAGGCTGCCTAGCTCGGAGGATTCGTAACCGAGCGCGCCGGTGATGTTGAGGCGCGGGAAATAGGCCGCCTTGGCGACGCCGATGCGCGCATTCGCCGCCGCCATCGCGCGCTCGGCGGCTGCGATGTCTGGCCGGCGTTCCAGCAACGAGGACGGCAAGCCGGCTGGCACGTTGATGCTGATGCGTTGCAATGGAAGCGCTGCCAGGCTGAATTCCGCTGGGGTTTTGCCCAGCAGGATGGCGAGGGCGTGTTCGGCAATCGCGCGGCGGCGCGTCACGCCCAGTTCCTCCGAGCGTGCGGCCGCGAGTTCGGTCTTGGCGCGCGCCAGTTCCAGTTCGCTGATGTCGCCGGCGTCGTAGCGGTGCTGCGTCAGCTGCACGGTTTGCTCGCGCAGCTTGACGGTGTGCTGGTAGATGTCACGCTCGGCATCCAGCTCGCGGATGGTGAAGTATTGCTGCGCCACATCCGCCTGCAGGGATAGCAGGACCGAGCGCAGCAGGGCGGCGCTCTGTTCCGCATCGGCCTGGGCGGCGTTGACCAGCGAGGATACGCGGCCGAACAGGTCTGCCTCATAGGCGAATTGCGCCTGCGCGCGCCACAATGTCTGTTCGCTGCCGTTCTCGGTGCGCTGGGCATCTGGCGATACGCGTTGATGCCCGGGGCTGATGCCGCCGCTCAATTGCGGGTAGCGGTTGGAACGCTCGTCCTTGAACAAGGCGCGGGATTGCGCCAGCCTGGCGGTGGCAGCCTGCAGATTCTGGTTGGCGGCCAGGGCCTCGTCCTCCAGGTTGTCCAGGGTGAGGTCGTTGAAGACCTGCCACCACTGGCCGCGGTGGTTGAGTTCCGCCGGCTCTGCAGTCTTCCACTGGCTGGACTGTTCTCCAGTCGCATGAAGGGAGGCTTCCTTGAATTGCGCCGGTGTTGCCACCTTTGGCTTTTCATAGACCGGGGCCACTGAGCATGCCGTCAGCAGCAGCGTCGCGGTCAATAGCGATAATGTCTTGGTCGGTTTCATGGTGTGCTTCCTATATCAAATGGCTGGCGGCTGGGCCGGCAACATGGGGTTTGTGCTCGGTGGCCGAATGCAGCTGGCGGCCTCCGCTCAGCTTGCGCAGCAGCACGTAGAACACGGGCGTGAGGAACAGGCCGAACAGGGTCACGCCCAGCATGCCGAAGAACACGGCGATGCCCATGGCGTAGCGCATTTCCGAGCCCGCGCCGCTGGACGTCACCAGCGGCACCACGCCCATGATGAAGGCGATGGAGGTCATGAGGATGGGGCGCAGACGTAAGCGGCTGGCCTCGATCGCGGCCTTGACGATGCTGCTGCCTTGCAGTTCCAGCTCGCGCGCGAACTCGACGATGAGGATGGCATTTTTTGCAGATAGTCCCACCAGCACCATCAGCCCGATCTGGGTAAAGATGTTGTTATCGCCCTTGGTCAGCCAGACGCCCGTGAGTGCCGCCAGGATGCTCATCGGCACGATGAGGATCACCGCGAGCGGCAAGGCCAGGCTCTCGTACAGCGCCGCCAGCACCAGGAACACCAGCAGCACGCTGATTGGGAACACCCAGATGCCGGCATTGCCCGCGAGGATCTGCTGGTAGGTCAGGTCGGTCCACTCGAACTTGATGCCGGGCGGCAGGGTCTGCGCGGCTATCCTTTCCACTGCCGCCTGGGCCTGCCCGGTGGAATAGCCCGGCGCCGGCCCGCCGTTGATGTCGGCGGCGGTATAGCCGTTGTAGCGCACCACCATTTCCGGACCGTAGGTAGGGGTCACCTTGACCAGCGAGGACAACGGCACCATGTCGCCCGCCATGTTGCGGGTTTTCAGTTGCAGGATGTCCTCGGCCTTGGCGCGGTAGGGCGCATCGGCTTGCGCGCGCACCTGGAATACGCGGCCGAATCGGTTGAAGTCATTGATGTAGAGCGAGCCGAGGTAGATCTGCATGGTGTCGAACACCTCGGTCACCGGCACGCCCAATTGCTTGGCCTTGGCACGGTCCAGGTCCACGTTCAGCTGCGGCACGTTGATCTGGTAGTTGGTGAACATGGGGCCCAGTTCCGGCGCCTTGGAAGCCTCGGCGATGAAGGCGTTCACTGCCTTGTCCAGCTCGGCATAGCCCAGCGCGCCCCTGTCCTCGATCTGCAGCTTGAAGCCGCCGATGGTGCCCAGGCCCATGACCGGGGGCGGCGGGAACACGGCGATATAGGCGTCCTGGATCTGGCCGAATTTCTCATTCAGCGATTGCGCGATCGCGGCGGCCGACAATTCCTTGCCTTTGCGTTCGTTGAACGGCTTGAGCGGTGTGAAGACGATGCCGGCGCTGGAACTGTTGGTGAAGCCGTTGATCGAGAGGCCGGGGAAGGCGACCGCGTTTTCCACGCCGGGCTGCTGCAATGCGATCTCGCTCATGCGGCGGATGACTTCCTCCGTACGTTCCAGCGAGGCGCCGCTAGGCAGCTGGGCGAAGCCCACCAGGTATTGCTTGTCCTGCGCCGGCACGAAGCCGCCCGGCACAATCAGGGAGACGCCCACGGTCAGGCCGAGCAGCACGGCATAGACGCCCATGGCCGAGCCCTTATGGTTGATGATGCCCTTGACGCCCTTGCCGTAGTTGTCGGAGGCGCGGCTGAACAGGTTGTTGAACCTGGCAAAGAAGCCGCCCAGCCAGCGGTCCATGAAGCGCGTGAGCCAGTCCTTCTTGTCGCCGTGGCCCTTGAGCAGCATGGCGGACAGGGCAGGGGACAAGGTCAGGGAGTTGAACGCCGAGATCACGGTGGAAATGGCGATGGTCATGGCGAACTGCTTGTAGAACTGCCCGGTAAGGCCGGTCATGAACGCCAACGGCACGAACACCGCGATCAGGGTCAGCGCGATGGCGATGATGGGCCCGCTCACCTCGCGCATGGCCTGGTAGGTGGCGTCGCGCGGGCTCAGGCCCGATTCGATATTGCGCTCGACGTTTTCCACCACGACGATGGCGTCATCCACCACGATGCCGATCGCCAGCACCATGCCGAACAGCGACAGCGCGTTGATCGAGTAGCCGAATGCCAGCATCAGCGAGAAAGTGCCGATGATGGAAACCGGGACCGCCAGCAAGGGGATGATGGATGCGCGCCAGGTCTGCAGGAACAGGATCACCACCAGCACCACCAGGGCGATCGCTTCCAGCAGCGTGGACACCACGGCGCGGATGCTGGAGCGCACGAACTGCGTCGGGTCGTAGACGATATGGTATTCCACGGATTCGGGGAAATCGGCAGCCAGCTCCTTCATGGTGGCGCGCACGGCATCGGAAATCGCCAGTGCGTTGGCGCCGGGCGCCTGGAAGATCGGGATGGCGACCGCAGGCTTGTTGTCCAGCAACGAGCGCAGGCCGTATTCCGAGGCAGCGAGCTCGATGCGCGCCACGTCGGAAAGGCGCGTGATGGCGCCGTCGGCAGAAGTCTTGAGGATGATCGCGGCAAATTCCTCCTCGGTCTTGAGACGGCCCTGCGCATTGACCGACAGTTGCAGCGGCACATTGTTGGGCGATGCGCCGATCACGCCGGCCGCCACCTGCACGTTCTGCTCGCGGATCGCCTGCACCACGTCGGATGCGGTCATGCCGCGCTGGGCGACTTTCTGCGGATCGAGCCAGACGCGCATGGCGTAGTTACCGGAGCCGAACAGGCCGACTTCGCCCACGCCCTGGATGCGCGCCAGCCTATCCTTGACGTTGATCACGGCATAGTTGCGCAAATAGGTCATGTCGTAGCGGTTGTCCGGCGAGGCCAGGTGTACCACCATGGTGAGTGTGGGCGAGCTTTTCAGCGTGGTGAGGCCCAGCCGCTGCACGTCGGGCGGCAGCCTGGGCAACGCCTGGTTGACGCGGTTCTGCACCAGTTGCTGCGCCTTGTCCGGGTCTACGCCGAGCTTGAAGTTGACGGTGATGGTGAGGTTGCCGTCGCTGTTGGCCTGCGACTGCATGTAGATCATGTCTTCCACGCCGTTGATGGATTCCTCCAGCGGCGAGGCCACCGTCTCGGCGATCACCTTGGGGTTGGCGCCGGGGTATTGCGCGCGTACCACCACGGAAGGCGGCACGACTTCGGGATATTCCGAGATAGGCAGCTGGAACATCGCCAGTGCCCCGCCCAGCAATATGAGCATCGATAGCACGCCCGCAAAGATCGGGCGGTCGATGAAGAATTTTGAGATATTCATTTGTAAGTTCTCCCTAAGATTTAGAGCCTGTTCATCCTCTTTTTATAGGGGACGCATGGTTTCAAAGCGTGCCCGATCAAGGCGCAGGCCGCAGGCGATGCTTATTGCCTCGCCAAGGTCTGGAACGCAGAGCGGGTGCGGTTTGAAGCCATGCCCTGTGGGTTGTCCCGCCAGCATAGTCGCTGCGTCGTTGCAAATCCTCGCCGGGCAACGGCCCGACTGTGGTTTTCGCCTTGCATCGCCGGCCCTGGCGGGACAACGTACCCTGTGAAAAGAGGATGAATAGGCTCTCATGCGTTGACGGCCTTTTGCTGTTTATTGGGAAGGCTGCGGATCGTGTGGATCGCTTCCTCTGCCCGAACCTGGGCCAATGGCGACGCGCTGCCGGGCATGGCGACCAGGTGCGGGCTGACCTGGCTGCCGGGACGCACCCGTTGCAGGCCATTGACCACGATGCGTTCGCTAGGCTGCAGCCCGCTTTCCACCACGCGCAGCTCACCATGGGCCGCGCCTAGCCGTATCTCTCGGTAATTGGCCTGGTTCTGCGCATCGACCACCAGCACGTAGCGCTTGTCTTGGTCGGTGCCCACGGCTTTCTCGTCTATCAGTAACGCCGGGTGGGTGCTGCCGCTGCCCAGCCTGACGCGCGCATACAGCCCCGGCAGCAAGTCGCCCTTGCGGTTGTCGAACACGGCGCGCACGCGGATGGTGCCCGATGCGGTGTCTATGCGGTTATCGACCGAGCCGATGCGGCCTTCGCGGCTATAGCCGTCCTCGTTCGCCAGCCCCAGCAAGACCTTGAGCTGGCTGGTGTGTCCGGGCTGGATGAATTTCAGGTAGCTTTGCTCGTCCACCTCGAGCGCCGCGTAGATGTTGTCGGTAGACACCAGCGTGGTGAGCGGCGTGGAGCTCGCGCCCGCGGAAACGATATTGCCCAGCGTCACCTCGGCGCGGGAAATCCGGCCGGATACCGGTGCCGTGATGCGGCTATATTCCAGGTTGAGGCGGGCGGTCTGCAATGCGGCCTGCGCTGCCAGCAATGCGGCTTTCGCCTCCAGCGCCGCGTTGCGCTTTTCCTCGAAGTCGCGGCGGGCGATGGCGTTGTCGCCGATCAGGCGCTCCGCGCGTTCCAGGTCGTGGCTGGTGTAGTCGAGCCGCGCCTCGGCGCCGCTCAGCTGGGCCTGGGCGCGCGCGACCTCCGCCTCGAACGGCCGCGGGTCTATGGTGAACAGCACGTCGCCTTTCTTCACCAGGTCGCCGTCCTTGAAATGGATCCTGGTCAGCGTGCCGGAAACCAGGGGACGGATTTCAACACGCTCGACCGCCTCCAGGCGGCCGGAATAATCCTGCCAGTCGGTGATGTCCTGTTGCGCGACAACCGCAACGTCCACGGTAACGGTATTGCTGGCGACAGCAGTGTCGGCCTGGGCTTCGTGGCTGGCGGGCGACCACAAGATGACGCCGCCCGAGATTGCCAGGGCGGCCGCCAACAGGGCGGCGAATTTCTTTTGTTGCAGTGGTTTAGACATGATGTTCCTCATCTTTAATGTTGAAATCAAAATTTAGCGCGGCTAACAAAACGCTCCTGTCAGGAGCGCTTCGCTGAGTGTTGTTAGCCGCTGTTAATAGGTAAACCGGCTTGTCCCGCCTGGCGTCGTAGGAACTCCACCACCTCGCGCAGCATGGGCTGGTGGGCAGGCAATTCGGCATGCTGGACGCCGGCAAAACGCGACACCTGGGTAGGGATGCCGGCCTTGATCAAGGCGCTGGCGTATTTTTCCGCCTCGATGTGCAGCACGTCGCATTCGGCAGTGGCGATCATGGCGCTGGGTAGGCCGGCAAGGCGCAGCGATTCCAGTGGTGCGGCATAGGGATGCATGCGTTGCGTGCACTTGGGCAGATATTGCCGGTAGCGCTGCGCGCATTGCGCCGCGGTGAGCTCGGACTTGAGCCTGGCGGCATCGCCGAGCAGGGTCATGCTCGGGTCCAGCATCGGCGCGATAAGCACTTGCGCGGCAATGCTGAATTCCCCGCGGTCGCGCGCCATCATGCTCAGGCCCGCTGCGATACTGCCGCCCGCATCGTCCCCGGCCACGACGAGCAGCTTGGCGGCCGCGTTCAGGCGGCGTGCATTGCGTGCGGCCCATTGCGCCGCGGCATAGGCATCTTCCGGCGCTGCGGGGAACGGGTGCTGTGGCGCCAGGGCATAGCCGACGGAAAGGACGACGGCAGGGCAATGGTGCGCGATGAAACTGGCGGGAAAGTCCGCATCGTCGAGGCAGCCCGCGTTGAATCCGCCGCCATGGAAGTACAGCACCAACGGCAGGTTGCCTTCCGCCTGCGCGCCACGGTACAGCCGCACGGGGATCGCTCCCTCGGGTCCGGGGATGATGAAGTCTTCACGGGAAACGCGCGGTTCGCTCACAATCGGTCTGCATTGGCTGATATTGGATGCGACCCATTGTGATCGTTATTGCCAATTTAATAATCTGCGTAAATGTGGAAACACTATTCGTAATTCGCAAACAATGGCGTCCGGCACGCGGACGTACGGTCAATACCGTAAAAAATTGCATGAAAACAACCACACGGATGAGTTTTCCCAATTTATTGATTACAATGGGAACTGATTCTTATTTCCAATCGTGGACATGTCCCGATGTCGCATTTTTCCTCGCACCTGCTGGCCGAGCAGCTTTACCAACAACACCAGCAATGGCTGCGCTTGTGGCTCAATCGCCGCCTGAATAACCATTCCGAAGCGGCCGACCTTGCCCAGGACACCTTCATGCGCATCCTGCTGATGCCGGAGCTCTCGTCGAGCAACCTTGAAAGCGAGCCGTTGCGTGAGCCGCGCGCTTACCTGGCGACAGTGGCGCGCCGGGTGCTGTTGAACCATTTCCGCAGGGCGTCGCTGGAGCGGGCCTGGCTCGATGCGCTGGCGCTGATGCCGGAGGCGGAGGCTCCCTCGCCGGAACAACAGGCGCTGATCGCCGATGCGTTGAACGAGGTGGATGCCATGCTCAACGGCTTGTCTCCCATCGTGAGGGAAGTATTCGTGCTGTCGCAGGTCGAGGGGCTGACCTATGCCGAGATCGCCGAGCAGCTCGACATCGGCTTGCGCTCGGTCAAGCGCTACATGGCGCAGGCCATGGCGGAATGCATCGTACTGGCCTCCAGCTACCAAGGCAGCATCTGACGCCATGGCTGCACCGGAGCTTGCAATTCGCCAGGTCGCCATGCAGGCTGCGGAATGGTTCGTGCTGATCGATTCCGGGGAAGCCACGCCACAGGAGCTGGTTGCCTTCGAACAGTGGCGGGGCGCTGATCCCGCCCACGAGCAAGCCTGGCAACAGGCCCAGCGCATCAGCGGCCTGGCGTCAAACCTGCCGCAGCAGACGGGCAGCACATTGCGGCGCAAAACGCGCCTGGACAGGCGCAAGGCCATCAAGCAACTGGCGATACTGATTGCGGCCGTGCCTGCCGGCTGGCTGGGCTGGCGTACCGGCGAGCAGCAAGGCTGGCTGGCCGATTACCGCACCGCCGCGGGAGAGCAGCGCCGCATTGTCCTGGCAGACGGCACGGTGATCCAGCTCAATACCGCCACCCGCGTTGACATTGACTATAACGCCGCATCACGCACCGTACACCTGCGTGGCGGGGAAATCCTCATCACAACCGCCCCCGATCCCGATGCCCAGCGGAATGGCAAGCCGCGTCCCTTCATCGTGCAGACCGCTTATGGGCGAGTACAGCCGTTAGGCACCCGTTTTGTCGTGCGCCATATCGATGACCATGTGTTTGTGGCGGTGCAGGAGGGGGCCGTGCAAATCAGCAATGGGGCCAGGACTGACATCCTCCATGCCAATGAAGAAACCCGCTTCGATGCCGATGCCATCGACCAGCCGCAAGCATTGTCTCCCCGCGAGTTGAATTGGACGCGCGGCGTGATTTCTGCCGATGAAACCCGCCTGGGCGATTTCATTGCCGAACTTGCGCGCTATCGTCCGGGCATCCTGCGCTGCGATCCCGCCGTGGCGGATATCCGCGTAACGGGGGCTTACCAATTGCAGGATACCGACGCCATCCTGCTCAACCTTGCCAAGGTATTCCCGGTCAAGCTCGAATACAGGACCCGTTACTGGGTCACCGTAACGGCGAGATGACTTTTGATATGGAATTGTTCCATATCAAAATCAAGCTCTTTCTCGATTCCAGAAAATAAACTGCCTTCATTTGGCCCTTTTCCCCTGCCTGTTGTGTCCTGTCTGTTGACGTAACAAAAACGATTAACATTACAGGAAGGAATATATGTCATTGCGTTATCAATCCCAAAGCACGATTCCCCAATACATGCAGGCGGAAAACGTCTCACCCCGTCCTCGCATCCATCATGCTGTGCATGCGGCAGTTTTGGCTATCGGGATGGCGGCAGGCGCTGCCAGCTGGCATGAGGTACATGCCGAACAAGTCACAAGCCAGACCGAGGTTAGGGAGCTGAACATTGCCGCCGGATCGCTGGCTGCCGCTATTACGGAATTTGCCGTGCAGACCGGCATCAATATCACCACGGAGCCTGCATTAGTCAAAGCGCAGGAAACAAGGGGTCTGAAAGGTAGCTACACTGTAGCTCAAGGATTGTCTGCATTATTATCGCCACTAGGATTACAAGCAGTTAGGCAGGAGGAAGGCAATTATATTGTCAAAACTATTGCTCAATCCGATGTCGAGGTTCCAACCGCTATATTGGCAGAGCTGACAGTGAAAGCGCAGGGTATGGGGGAATCTACGGAAAATACACAAAGTTATGCCGCTAGATTGGTCAGTGTTGGCTCCAAGACGCCAACCAGCCTGCGTGAGACACCCCAGTCTGTTTCCGTAGTGACTTCACAGTTGATTCAGGACAAGCGGATGACGGATTTGACTGAGGCGATGAAAATCACTCCCGGCATCACCGTACAAAATACCAATTATCGGATCAATAGCTTTTACTCGCGCGGATTCTTGCTGGATAACTACCAGATCGATGGTGCATCTCCGATGGCGATGAGTACTTCAGCTGGCAGTTTTTATGGCATTGGCACTTTTGATCTAGTTGAGTTTGACCATGTCGAAGTATTGCGAGGTAGTAGCTCATTGTTTGGTGGTGCAAGCAATCCTGGGGGCATTGTCAACCTGGTGCGCAAGCGGCCAACCCGGGATACTCAGTTCAAGGTCGATGCCTCAGCAGGTTCCTGGGATAACTATCGCGTGCAGCTAGATGCCAGTGGATCATTGACTGAGGCTGGTAATCTGCGTGGCCGGCTGGTGGCTGCTCATGCCGACCGTCAGTATTTTATCGACAACCGCAGCACCGAAAAGCCGATTGTGTATGGCATTCTGGAGTTTGATTTGACGCCGGATACTATGGTGACTCTGGGTGGACGTTATGAGCGGATTCATGAGAATGGCACATGGAGCAGTGTACCTAGATATAGTACTGGTGAAGATCTGAAATTAAAGCGTAGTACTGGTTTGACACAAAGGTGGTCATATACTGATGCAAGTTCAAAAGAGTTATTTGCCAAGTTTGACCATGTGTTCAAGAATCAGTGGAAATTGAATGCCACCTACACTGGTACGCATGAGAAGGTGGAAAGCCTGGGGGGGCATTTGCCTTAAATGGCGTGAACCCGGTTACTCTGGCCGGACCAATCTGGACTGGGAGTTATAATGATTCATGGACAAAACAGAGCCTGTTTGATACTAATTTGTCAGGTAGTTTCAATGCCTTCTCGCGCGAGCATGAGTTTGTATTAGGTGCCGATTGGCAGAGAGTCACGAGTCAATGGCGTGGTGGGGCTTATCCAGCAAACCGCGGGTTGCCAGCGAATGTATTTGATCCCAGCTCAACGTATTGGAATCCTTATCCTATCAGTAGCACCTTGACTATCAAGTACAACCCGAACACTCAAGTACAGTATGGCATCTATGCGCGCACTGCATTACAGGTGAGCGATCAAGCAAAGCTGATTCTTGGAGGTAGGCTTGCACGCTACAAATTTGAACAGACTATTGATGATGGTGTTGATATCAGCCGTATTGAGATGCGTGAGCCAACCAAGTTTGTGCCCTATGCAGCGTTGACGTATGAGTTGGATAAGCAGTGGTCTGCCTATGCTAGTTATTCCGAGATTTTCAAGCCACAGCAGAACTTGCTGCAAGGGCCTGAGGGTAGTGCAAAAACTGTGGATGCTATGACAGGCAAGACTTATGAAATCGGTCTGAAGGGCGATTTGTTCAATGGTGCTGTCAATACCGGAGCGGCTGTTTTTTACACCAAGCGCGAAGATGGCGCCATTCTGGATACGCGTTATCCCAATAATTCGGTCTTGTTTGGTGGGAGTTGTTGCTACTTGAATCAGGGTGAAGTGGTCAGCAAGGGAGTGGAACTGGAAGCCAGCGGCGAGATATTACCTGGGCTGATGACGATGGCTAGCTATGTCTATAACTATAACCGCAATCTGGCTGACAGCCTTCCATTGAGCACGATTACGCCCAAGCATATGGTCAAGCTGTGGACTGTCTATCAGTTGCCAGGGGATTACTCCAAATGGCGAGTTGGTGGGGGTGTCAATCTGCAAAGCACAACCTATGTCAGTGGTGTCTCCAACAGGTTTGATGGGGCAGGGAATGTGGTTGAGGCGAATATTCCTTTCAAGTATACCCAAAGTGGCTATGCGGTTTGGGATGCCATGGTGGAATACCAAGTGGACAAAAACTGGTCGCTCAATCTGAATGCCAACAACCTGTTTGACAAGACATATTACCAGACGGTAGGCAGTGCTGGGTTGGGGAACTACTACGGTACTCCCCGAAATGTCATGCTGACTGTGCGTGGCACGTTCTAAGGGAAATATCGATTGAAATGATGGGGCGCTTATCGCACCCCAATTTTTTGTGAGTTCACCGCACCAAATGTAGAAAATGCAGGTGGCGCTCGTACTGGTCCAGGATGTCGCTGATGACCGCGCTCTTGCTCCAGCCGACGAGGTCGTAATTCTGTCCGCCTTCCTTGAGGTGGACTTCGGCCCGGTAGTAGCGCGCGTCTTCGTCCGCACTGTCCTTGGTGCCTTGCACGGTAAAGCTTGGTTGCGCATAGGAGCGCGGCCTGACTTCGTAGACAAAGTCGATTTCGGCGCCATGCATGACTTCCAGCCTGACGCGGCCGTCCTCTCCGGTGGTGACCGATACCTCGTACTGGCGCTTGCGCAGTTCCGTGGCGACTTCTTCCGCCGCGGGTTGCACGGTCTCGAGGATGAATTTCCGCACGTCGCCGCGCGATGGAAAAGTGACGATGGTGCGCAGCCGCTGGCGCCAGTTTTCCGGCGCGTTGCCGGGCGGCGGGGCGAGATAGGTCTGGAAGCGGGTGCCGCGCTTGGTCAGGTCGATGTTCAATGCGCGCAGCAAGCCCCACGATGCGGCGAGCAGGACGATGGAGAAGGGCAGCGCGCTGGCGATGGTCGCGGTCTGCAACGCGGAGAGGCCGTCCGCCAGCAGTAACACCACCGCGACGATGCCGATGACGAGCGACCAGAAAATGCGCTGCCAGACCGGCGTCCTGTCCTTGCCGCCGGAGGCGAGCATATCGATGACCAGTGCGCCGGAATCCGCGGAAGTGACGAAAAAGATGATGACCATGATGACGGCGACGGCGCTGGTGACTTGCGCCAGGGGAAGCTGTTGCAGCAAGGCGAACAGGGCCAGCGAGTTGTCGGTTTTCACGGTCTCGCCGAGCGAGGCCAGGCCGTCGTAAAGGTAGAGGTGGATGGCCGTATCCCCGAATACCGTCATCCAGAGGAAAGTAAATCCTGCCGGCACGAAAATGACGCCGGCAATGAATTCGCGGATGCTGCGTCCGCGCGACACGCGGGCGATGAACATGCCGACGAAGGGCGACCATGAAAGCCACCAGCCCCAGTAGAACAAGGTCCAGCCGCCCAGCCAGTCGGTGGGCTCGTAGGCATAGAGGTTGAAGGTCTTGCTGACGATCTGCGACAGGTAGGCGCCGGTGTTCTGCACATAGGCTTGCAGCAGGAACACGGTGGGGCCCATGCAGAAGACATAGGCCATGAACAGCACGGCCAATATCATGTTGAGTTCGGAAAGCCGGCGGATGCCTTTGTCCAGCCCGCTTGCCGCCGAAGCGGTCGCGAGGGCGGTAGTGACCAGGATCAGCACCACCTGCACCAGGATGCCGACGGGAATTTGCGGGATCAGGTGGTGCAACCCGCTATTGATCTGCAGCACGCCGAAGCCCAGCGACGTGGCGATGCCGAACACGGTGCCGATAATCGCGAAGGTGTCGACCGCATGGCCGATCGGCCCGTGGATGCGCTCGCCGATCAAGGGGTATAGCGCGGAGCGCAGGGTCAGCGGCAGGCCGTGGCGGAAGGCGAAAAACGCCAGGATGAGCGCCACCAGCGCATAAATGGCCCAGGCATGCAGCCCCCAGTGGAAAAAGGTGATGCGCATGGCCTCGCGCGCCGCCGTGATGGTGTCGGCGTCGCCTTGCGGCGGGTCTATGGTGTGCATCAAAGGCTCGGCTACGCCGAAGAACATCAGCCCGATGCCCATGCCTGCGCAGAACAGCATGGCGAACCAGGTGGCGTTGCTGTATTCGGGCTCGCTGTGGTCCAACCCCAGCTTGATGTCGCCGAAGCGGCTGACCATGCAGTAGACGGTGAGGATGAGGACCAAGGCTACGGTGAGGATGTAGAACCAGCTGGCATTCTTGATGATCCAGGTCTGGATAATGCCGAAGATGGCCTGGGCATCGCTGGGGAAAAATGCAGTCAGGCCGACCATTAGCACGATGAGGCCGGCAGCGCTGAAAAACACGCCGGGATTGATCTGCATGCGGGGTGTGAGGGGATGGGATTCTGACTCGGGCATGATGGTGTTGGATGATGGGTTCGGTACATTATAAGCATGTTCGGCTTGCCAGGCGCTAGGCGGGGAGCGGCGGGATTGCCCGATCCCAGAAAGCAGGCGCGATCTTTTTATTGATGATCCTGTAAATAATTGGTTAAATTTTTCGTGATTGTTAGTAGAATTCATCATAATTATCCAGTTTGACAGGAAAGCATCATGGACAGGTTCCAGGCAATGCAGGTATTCACCCGGGTGGTGGATGCCAACAGTTTCACGCGCGCGGCGGATAGCCTCGGCTTGCCGCGCACGACGGTGACGACCACCATCCAGGCGCTGGAAGGCCTGCTCAAGGTGCGCCTGCTTAACCGCACCACGCGGCGCCTAAGCCTGACGCCGGACGGCGCGGCCTACTACGAGCGCTGCATGCGCATCCTGGCCGAGGTGGACGAGACGGAAGCCTTGTTCCGCGACGTGACGCGCGGGCCGAGCGGGCGGCTGCGTATCGACGTGCCGCCCTCGATCGGCCGCCTGATCATCATTCCCAAGCTGTGCGATTTCTACACGCGCTACCCGGACGTGGAGCTGGTGATCGGCATGAGCGACCGCCCGGTGGACATGGTGCAGGAAGCGGTGGATTGCGTGGTGCGCATGGGCGGATTGCAGGATTCCAGCATGGTCGCCCGCCGCATCGGCGCGTTCGGTGTGGTGACCTGCGCTTCGCCGCGCTACCTGGAGCAGCACGGCGTGCCCACGACACTGGAGGACTTGGAGCAGCACCATGCCGTGAATTATTTTTCCAGCCGCACGGGGCGGAACATGGACTGGGATTTTGTCGTGGACGGCAAGGTGACGGAAGTGCGCGGCGTCGGCAAGGTCGCGGTCAACGACGCCGAGGCCTATGTCGCCTGCGCACTGCAGGGCTTCGGCCTGATCCAGGCGCCGCGCTACATGGTGCTGCCGCACCTCCAATCCGGCGAGTTGGTGGAAGTCCTGCCGCAATGGCAGCCGTCCAGCCACCCGATTTCGGTGGTCTACCTGCACAATCGGCACTTGTCGCCCAAGGTCAGGGCCTTTGTGGACTGGATCGCCGAGCTGTTCGCCAGCTGTCCCCTGCTGGGCGGATGCAGCAGCGACATGGTGGATGCGGAGTGCCGCTTTGCCCAGTGCGAGCAGGGCAACACCATGCGCGAGATCATCGACCGCAACAATACGGCCGAGGCGGTATTTTAGAGTTCTTAGGTTTACGCGTATAGCAGCGAGGCGTATGCCTGGCGCACGACCTGATAGCACTCGCATGCCATGCGTTCGAGCCCTGGCCGGTTCAACACGTGGATATGGCCGCGGCTGTAGCTGATCAGCCCTCGCTTCTGCAGTTTTCCCGCCGCTTCGGTAATGCCTTCGCGCCTGACGCCCAGCATGTTGGCGATGAGCTCCTGCGTCATGATGAGCTCGGTCTTGTGCAGCCGGTCCAGGCTGAGCAGCAGCCAGCGGCATAATTGCTGTTCCAGCACGCAATGCCGGTTGCAGACGGCAGTCTGGGTGATTTGCGTAATGAGGGCCTGGGTGTAGCGCAGGAACAGGTGCGCAACGGCAGGCCGATGGTCGAAAATCTGCTTCAAGGTACCGGCGCGGATGCGATAGCCATACCCGGCGCTCTGCACCACGGCGCGGCAGGAGGAAGTGTGGCTGCCCATGATGACCGGCGTGCCGACCATGCCTTCCTCCCCGACCACCGCGATTTCCGTCGATGCGCCATTCTCCATGACGTAGAGCAGCGAGACGATGGCATCGACAGGGAAGAACACGTACTTCAATAATTGTTCCGATTCGTACAACACCTCGCCCAGCTGCATGGAAAGCGGTTCCAGGCTTGCTAACAGCTGCCGCTGATCCTCCAGCGGCAGCGCGTTGATCAAGGTATTGCCATGCGGGCTGAACGGAATGTCCATTTGGCCTCCAAGCAGGTGCTGCAATGCAGTATATGCCGATCGATCCGGCTTGGAAGGGCCAATTGCCGCGTATTAGTCCGATTGGGCTAATTTTACTATAAATCATCAAGTTATGTGCGCTAGCGCACAGTAAGGCACATGGTTGCCATGCATGCTCGGTCTACCTGGCGCTCATAGCCGGGCAAACGTACTTTTCTTAAAGCAAATGACGATGAGAAGGAAGAGAAAATGAATAAACTGACTATGGCGATTTGTGGGGCGCTACTGGCTGCAAGCAGCGGGGTGAATGCAGCGAACATCGTGGTGAACGGGGGCTTCGAGGCTGATGCCATCTCGGGTTCCTGGGAACAGTTGCCTGCGGTGACTGGCTGGAGCTCGGACGGCGTGTTCGAAATACAGCGCGGCAGCGATCATGGCGGTTGGCCCGCATTCAATACTGCATTCGAAGGGGAACAGTACCTGGAGCTGAACTCGACCAACCTGACCTCGATCTGGCAGGACCTGACAACGACTTCCGGCGGTTTGTACAACCTCAGCTTTGCCTATTCCGGCCGCTCGGATACCCCAGGCGACCTGAACAGCGCACTGGAAGTGTATTGGGGCGGGAGCCAGGTGGTGGCAACTTCGGTCACCTCGCATAGCGGATGGGTGGAGTACCACTTCACCAACCTGCTGGCCTCCGATAGCCTGACCACTTTGAAGTTCGTCTCGATAGAGCCGCAGAATGCGCCTTCGTACGGTTCATTCCTGGATGGCGTGATGGTCACTGCCGTGCCCGAACCCAGCACCTACGGCATGCTGGCGCTGGGCCTGGGCGTGATGGGCCTGATCAGCAGGCGCAGACGCCAGCACCAACATCCTCTCTACTAAAATACATTTCTTCTCAATGGGCCAGGCCGACGCCTGGCCTTTTTCATTCCGCTGCCAGCTTGTCGCGGATGGCGGCCACGGCCCGGTACGACTGCAGCCTGACCGCTTGGTCGAATACATGGCCGGTCACCATCAATTCGTCGGGCGCAAGGTCATTGAGCAATTTCCTCAAGCCGGCCTCCACGGTGGCGGCGGAGCCGACCAGCGAACAGGCCAGCATGCGTTCCACGCCGATTTTCTCGGCAGGCGTCCAGTATTGCTCGATGTCGTCCACCGGCGGCGGCAATTGTCCCGGTGTGCCGCGGTGGAGGTTGGTGAAGCCTTGCTGCTGGGAGCTGAACCAGTAGCGCGCTTCTTCATCGGTGTCGGCGACCAGCATATTGGCCGTGACCATGAAGTAGGGCTTGCTTAGCGAAGCAGAGGGCCGGAAGTTGCGGCGGTAAGTGTCCAGCGCCTGCAACAGGAAGGTGGGAGCAAAGTGCGAGGCAAACGCGAATGGCAAGCCATGGGCTGCGGCAAATTGGGCTCCGTAGAGGCTGGAGCCCAGTATCCAGATGGGGATGGTCAGCCCTGCGCCGGGTACCGCCCTGATGCCTTGGCCCGGCTGTGGCAAGGCGAAGTAGTCCTGCAGTTCGGCCACCAGTTCGGGGAAATCCTCACCATGCGCATGCAGGTTGCGCCGCAAGGCACGCGCGGTAGCCATGTCGCTGCCAGGTGCGCGGCCCAGCCCGAGGTCGATGCGCCCCGGGTAAAGCGATTCCAGCGTGCCGAATTGCTCCGCAATCGCCAGCGGGGCATGGTTGGGCAGCATGATGCCGCCGGCGCCGACGCGTATGGTCTTGGTCTGGCCGGCGACATGGCCAATGACGACGGCAGTTGCCGCGCTGGCGATGCCCGGCATGTTATGGTGCTCTGCCAGCCAGAAACGCCGGTAGCCTGATGCTTCCCCAACTTGCGCCAGTTCAATGGAGTTGCTGAAGGCCTGCGCGGGCGTGCTGCCCTGCACGATGGGGCAGAGGTCGAGGATGGAAAATGGAATCATCGCTTGCAAGTGTCGTTCATCAGGATGTTGTGGAAGACAGGTGTTTGCCCTTGAGGTTCGGTTCAAACCCGATTATGCACCGGCCTCAACAATTTCTGTGGGTAACTTTGTGGGCATGATGGGCATTGAATAAATAAGCCGCTGTTATGCCATGCATAAATTAATCCTGCTTGTTTTTTAAGCATCTGCCAGTTTAATTTATCCCACGGGAGAACATACAATACGGGACGCTGTCATTCCTATATACCTTCTCTGCTTCTTGAATCTTATTGATCGGCCCCCATACTTTGACCATGCTTACTTTTGATAACCGTTTCTTGCGAGAGCTGCCGGGCGACCCGGAAACCAGCAACCAGTTGCGCCAGGTATATGGCGCCTGTTGGTCCAGGGTGATGCCGACTTCGGTGTCTGCGCCCAGGCTGCTCGCCTATTCGCCCGAGATGCTGCAAACGCTGGGGCTGAGCGAGGAGGAGATCAAGTCGCCGGCGTGGGTAAGCGCGCTGGGCGGCAACGGCCTGATTCCAGGCATGGAGCCCTATGCCATGTGTTACGGCGGGCACCAGTTCGGCAACTGGGCGGGGCAGCTGGGGGATGGACGGGCCATCAGCCTGGGCGAGGTGGTCACTCCCCAAGGCCAGCGCTGGGAACTGCAGCTCAAGGGCGCGGGCGTGACGCCGTATTCGCGCATGGCGGACGGGCGCGCAGTGCTGCGCTCCTCGGTGCGCGAATTCCTCTGCAGCGAGGCCATGTACCATCTCGGCATCCCCACCACGCGCGCCCTGAGCCTGGTGCAGACCGGCGATATCGTGATCCGCGACATGTTCTACAACGGCAACCCACAGGCGGAAAAGGGCGCGATCGTCTGCCGGGTGTCGCCTTCGTTCATCCGCTTTGGCAATTTCGAGATTTTTGCCATGCGCGACGACAGGGAAACCTTGCAAACGCTGGTGGATTTCACCATCGACCGCGATTTTCCCGAGTTGAAGGATTACCCGGAAGAAGAGCGCTTTGCAGAATGGTTCGCCATCGTCTGCGTGCGCACCGCGCGCCTGATCGCGCAATGGATGCGCGTGGGCTTCGTGCATGGCGTGATGAACACCGACAATATGTCCATCCTCGGCCTGACCATCGATTACGGCCCGTACGGCTGGGTGGACAATTTCGACCCGGGCTGGACGCCCAACACCACCGACGCGGCAGGCCGCCGCTATTGCTTCGGCCGCCAGCCCGACATCGCGCGCTGGAACCTGGAGCGCCTGGCGCAGGCGCTATATGCCTTGAAGCCAGAACGCGAAATCTACGACGAAGGCCTCATGCTTTACGACCAGGCCTACAACAAGGAATGGGGCTCCGTCCTGGCTGCCAAGTTCGGCTTCAGCGCCTGGCGCGACGACTACGAGCCCTTGCTCAATGAAGTGTTCGGCCTCATGACCCAGGCCGAGATCGACATGACCGAGTTTTTCCGCAAGCTGGCTTTGGTGGATGCCGCTCAGCCCGACTTGGCCGTATTGCAGAGCGCAGCCTACAGTCCGGCATTGTGGGAAACCTTCAAGCCCAGGTTCGGCGACTGGCTCAAGCAATACGCACAGGCGACGCTCGCAGACGGGCGCGACCCTGCCGAGCGGCGCGAGGCCATGAACCGGGCCAATCCGCGTTACGTGCTGCGCAACTACCTTGCCCAGCAGGCCATAGACTTGGCCGACGCGGGCGATACCAGCATGATAGAAGAGCTGCTGGACGTGCTGCGCAAGCCTTATGACGAGCAGCCGGGCAAGGAACGTTTTGCCGGCCTGCGGCCGGATTGGGCCAGGCACAAGGCAGGGTGTTCCATGCTGTCTTGCAGTTCTTGATTCAATATTCCGCCATAGGCCATTTGTCTCCAATAATCAAGGGCGAGCGCAGCGAAGCCAAGTCGCTGTGGTTTTTCCTCCCCGTCTGGCTGCGCCGAGTAGCACAGCTTTTAATGGATTAAGGACTGGCGTCTGTCTGAGCGCAGCGAGTTCAGCCAGTCCCCATTAAAAGCGAGCAACGCAGGTTGCCCGGAACGTAGTGTAGGGACGCAGACAATCGGGTCGCCTTTTCTTTCGTATCTTTCTTTTGGCGAAACAAAAGAAAGATACTCGCCCGGCGGGGCGAAACCCATCCTCTCGCCAATCGCAGTATTGATGAAGACGAAAAATCGTTGAGCCTGATGGGATTGGGATGTTGAAGGATCAATGGTCTTGACCACTGTTGCAGACCTTGACCCGTTGCCTTTCGCTTGTCAGCGAGTTACTTTCATTTGCTTCGCCAAATAAAAGTAACCAAAGCAAAGGCGACCCCGGAGTCTGCGCCGGGAGCAAGCTCCCGGTCCCCTGCGTTGCTCAATCTGTCTGGGAGCTTGCTGAACTCGCTGCGCTCAGACAGACGCAAGCTCTTTTTCCAGACAGATCTGCGCTACTCGGCGCAGCCAGACGGGGAATTCAAAATCAAACCCACACTTGGCATCGCTGCGCTCGCCCTTTTGGTTGGCTAGCTGACTTTAGAGTTGTTCCCTGTCCAGCCTGCGGCTTGCATGTGCCAGCGCGGCAAGTTCGAAGTGTTGTTTGCGTCGCTTGATCAAGCGGGTGAGGGCGATCACCGCGACAGGCGTCAATGCGGCCAGCAGGAAGGCTTCGAGTAGGTGGGTGGCGGGCTGATCCGGCATGGGGAACATGAACAGTCCGGCCGCCAAGCCCGCTACCGTCCCGGTCAAGGCCTCCGTGCCTGTATGCGAGCGGCTGAACAGGCCGAAGAACACGGGGAATGCCGCGGCGGCGCATAGCAGGTCGGCCAGCAGGAACAGGTAGAGCACGCTGTAGCCTTGCGCGGCGACAACCAGCACGGGTATTGCAACCAACAGGACCAGCCAGCGCGACAGGCGCATCAGGCTGGCGGCGCTACGCTTCGGCATCACCCGGCCGATGTCCACCGCCACGATGCTCGAGATGGCGCTGATGGCCGTGTCCGCGCTGCACATCACCAGCGAGATGCCGAGCGGAATCAGGGCGACGGCCAGCCAGAGCGGGATATTGGGCATGACCACGCTGAACAAGGCCACCGAGCTGTCGCCATCCGGTGTCGTCGCCATGAAGGCCAGCCCGAAAAGGCCCATGATGAAGATGAAGGGCACGACCAGCAGGCCGCCGAGCAGGAAGCCGTTGCGCATGGTGGGAATGTCCTTGGCGGAGTAGATGCGCTGCCAGTTGCCCTGGTGGAAGATGCCGGTGAGCAGGATGGCGACGAAGAAGGTCAGCCCGGCCTTGATGCCGCCGATATCCTCAAGGTTGATCAGCTGCGGCGCGGTTTGCTGCAGCTTTTCCACGACCGGGGCAATGCCGCCGGTGGCCTGCCAGCCGATGAAGACCAGCGCCGCCAGCAACGGAATGATGATGACGATCTGCACCTTGTCGGTAAAGATGGAGGCGCGCAGGCCGCCGTAGGTGGTGTAGAGCAGGGTGAAGCCGAGCACGATGGCGGCGGTGGCCCAGAGCGGCACGGGCGCCAGCAGTGTCACCATCTTGGCGATGGCCGTGATCTCGGCGCTCATGGCGATGAACAGGTAGAACAGCATGATGGTCAGCGCGAGCAGGTACATGGGCTTGCCGTAGCGCGCCACCAGGAACTCGGTGAGGGAGTGGCCGTTGGGCATCAGCTCGCGCATGCGCTTGCCGAGCGGGATCATGGCGATGCGCGGCGACATCGCGCCGATGGCGTAGCCGATCACGGCGGTCAGGCCGCCCCAGGTCGCCGCCTGCGCGGGCGAGAACAATATCCACGCGCCCAGCGACGAGGCCAGCAAGGTCATGATGCTGGCCAGCGTGCCCTGGCTGTTGCGCGCGACGATGTATTCTTCAAGGTTGCCGCGGAACCTGCGCGAATAGGCCATGCCGGCGATGGCGAAAACGGCGGCGAAAAAGACTAGCCAGGCGAGGGTGGCTTGCGTACTGAGCATTGTGTGGTGACTCCTGTAATCGACGAACGACAAGGAGTACGCAAATGATGGATGCGCTATTTCCTTCCCTTCGCCAGCATGATCTGGATCAAGTATTAAGGGTCATGGCAATTGCCATTTCTCAGCCGCAAGCGGCTCCCCTAGGTTAGGCCTGGAATTATAGCGATATTCCTCCAGTGTGCGATGAAGACATGCGGATAATTCATGTTTCATGGTATGGTTCGGCCTCAGAGTGGCTAACAAAACTCAGCGAAGCTGATCCTGACTAGGCGCTCTGCCGCAGACAGTACAAATAGTACGGCAAGGCAGAGCAACAACGTCAGGAGAGTTTTGTTAGCTACTCTTTGGCACGGGGTGCCCTGAATAAGCTGTTCCTTCAGGGCTGAGACTACACCCGTAATACCTGATCCAGATCATACTGGCGGAGGAATGCCTGTCGCAGCTTTTTTGCTGCGCATTCCTTTGCCATGAAAAATTGCAAAGGAATCGCATGGGCAATCCATCTTCACCGCTACTCCCGATTCAAGAACAACTCGTGCTCGTCACCGGCGCAGGCCGTGGGCTGGGCCGGCATATCGCCCGCGCCTTCCTCGGCCAGGGAGCGAGCGTGGTCGTGAACTATCTGCATAGCGCGGACGCTGCTGCGGCCTTGGCGGACGAAGCGCCGGGGCGGGCCCTGGCGATCCGGGCGGACGTGAGCGACGCCGACGCCGTGCGGGCGATGGCGGAGCAGGCGCAAGCGCATTTCGGCAAGGCGATCACCACGGTGGTCAACAACGCCCTGCCCGACTTCAGGTTCAACGGCGATGCGCGGGCGCATGCGCATGATCTCGGCTGGGAAGGGTTGCAGCAGCAATTCGAGGGCGTGGTGCGCGGCGCGCTCAATACCGTACAGGCCTGCTTGCCCGGCATGCTTGCGCAGGGATGGGGGCGGGTGGTCAATATCGGCACCAACCTGTTCCAGAACCCGGTAGTGCCCTACCACGACTACACCGCCGCCAAGGCGGCGTTGCTTTCCCTGACGCGCACCTTGGCGCAGGACCTCGGGCCTGGTGGCATCACCGTCAACATGGTGTCGGGCGGCCTGCTGCGCACCACTGATGCTTCCGCCGCCACGCCGGATGCCGTGTTCGACCTGATTGCCGCGAGCACGCCATTGCGCCGCGTCACTACGCCGGAAGAGTTCGCCGACGCGGTGCTGTTCTTCGCCTCGCCTTGGTCGCGCGCGGTGACGGGACAGAACCTGGTTGTCGATGGCGGCCTGGTCAAGAATTAGAGCCTGTTCACGATCATTTCATAGGGCAGGCTCTTAGCCAGGATCGCTACGCCATGTTTTTTCAGCCGCTCTTGATCGCACATGCTATCCGCTGACTCAGCGCCTGCTATTCCTGAATTCACTAAAGAGGCTCTTGTTTTGCCATGATGCACATCAACCTGTTCCTGTTCGGCTGCGGCCACCACAACGCAGCCTGGCGCCATCCGGATTCCCAGGTCGAGCGGCTGGGCGATATCCGCTATTACGAGGAAATGGCGCAGCTGGCCGAGCGCGGCAAGCTCGATGCGGTGTTCTTTGCCGACGGCCATGCCACCAACAATATCACCGACGGCCCGCGCTGGTTCCTCGAGCCGGTGACCATGCTCACGGCCATCAGCCGCGCCACCCAGCACATCGGCTTGGTGAGCACCATTTCCAGCACCTTCTTCACGCCGTTCCATGCCGCGCGGCTGATGGCTTCGCTCGACCATATTTCCGGCGGGCGCGCGGGCTGGAACGTGGTGACTTCCATGTTCGACGTCGAGGCCAGGAACCACGGATATGAAGCCATGCCCGGCCATGCCGAGCGCTACGCCAGGGCGGAAGAGTTCATCCAGGCGGTGCTGCAGCTGTGGGATAGCTGGGACGACGGCGCGTTGCTCAACGACCGTGCAGGGGATTATGTCGATGAAAGCCTGGTGCGCCAGATCAACCACCGGGGCACGCATTTCCTCGTCGATGGGCCATTGACCGTGCCGCGTCCGCCGCAAGGCAACCCCGTGCTGTTCCAGGCCGGCGCTTCCGAGCATGGACGCGTGCTGGCGGCGAAATACGCCGAGGCGATCTACGCAGTGGCCTATGACCTGCCATCGGCCCAGGCCTATTACAGCGACGTCAAGGCCAGGGTCAAGGCCGCCGGGCGGCAGGTGGACGTGCCTATCCTGCCAGGCCTGGTGACCTTTATCGGTTCTACCGAAGCCGAGGCGCGCGCCAAGCAACGCGAGCTTGATGAACTGCTGCCTGCGGAAACCTCGTTGCGGCAATTGCAGTTGTTCATCGACCAGGACTGTCTGGACTGGGAGCTGGATGGCCCGGTACCGCCGTTGCCGCCGCTGGAGGCCTTCACCGGCCCCAAGGGGCGCTATGCCACCGTGCTGCGCATCATCGAAACCGAGCGGCCCACGGTGCGCCAGCTATTGGGCCGCCTGGCCGCCGGGGGAGGGCATTGCACCATGGTCGGCACGCCGGAACAGGTGGCGGACCAGATGGAGCATTGGTTCCGCAACGGCGGCGCCGACGGCTTCAACCTGATGCCGCCGGTGCAGCCCGACAGCGTGCGGGATTTCGTCGACCACGTGATTCCCATCCTGCAGCGGCGCGGCCTGTTTCGCGAGGATTACGAGCACGCGACATTGCGCGGCCACCTGGGGCTGGCGAGGCCTGGGAGAAAGTAGCGCGGCTTCGGCTTTGCCGTTACTGGAGCCTGTTTCGGATATAGCGCCCTCATGTATGATGCAATTCATTGTGTGAGAAAGCTGCCTTATGCCTGAGTCCGTTTCCGTAGAAGTCATGTTGCACCTGCTCATCGCCCTGGGGGCAGGGCTATTGATCGGCGCCGAGCGCGGCTGGCAGGAGCGCGACGAGAAGGAGTCCTACCAGAGCGCGGGGATACGCACTTTCGCCCTCACCGGCCTGCTCGGCGGCTTGAGCGCCTTGCTCAGCCAGCATCTCGGAATCGCGGTCTGGGTGACGGTGCTGGTGGCGCTGATGCTGGTCGTCAGCATCGCCTACGTCGGCGATTTGCGCCGTACCGGCGACCAAGGCATTACCAGCGAGGTGGCGCTGCTGATCACTTTCCTGCTGGGCAGCCTGGCGCTCTCGGATTACGTCATGCTCGCCAGCGCCGGGGCGGTGGTGGTGGCCTTGCTGCTCAGCCTCAAGAATGTGCTGCATTCGCTCCTCAAGCGCTTGAGCGAGACCGAGCTGTCCGGCGCGTTGAAGCTGTTGTTCATCTCGGTGGTCATGTTGCCGGTGCTGCCTAACGAGAGCTACGACCCCTGGCAGGTATTCAATCCCTATACCACCTGGTGGATGGTGGTGCTGATCGCCGCCCTCAGCTTCATCGCCTATATCGCCGTGCGCCTGACCGGCACACGCTACGGCTTGATGATCACCGCCATCCTCGGCAGCCTGGTTTCCTCCACGGCCATGACATTGACCCTGTCGCGCTTGTCTTCCAAGAACCTGCACAAGCTGCTCGCTGCGGGGTTGCTGGCGACGTCGGGCCTGATGTTCCCGCGCGTGCTGCTGGAAGTCGCGGTCGTCAATGCCTCCTTGTTGCCGCCGCTGGCCTGGTCGCTGGGAACGATGTTCCTGGTCTATATGGCAGGGGCGGCTGTTTTCTGGCGGCGCGCTGTCAAGGACGAGCCCGCAAACGCTGAAACCCCGCTGCGCAACCCGTTCGAGCTGGGGCCCGCGCTGCGGTTCGCCTTGCTGCTGACATTGATCCTGTTCCTGGTGGAGGCGGGCAGGCGTTACTGGGGAGATGCCGGCGTCTACCTGGTTTCCCTCCTGGCCGGGATCGCCGATGTGGATGCGATCACCTTGTCCCTCTCGCGCAGCGCGCGCAATGAGCTCAGCAGCCATGTCGCGGTGCAGGGTATCGTGCTGGCGGTCATCAGCAACAGTGTGTTCAAGGCGGCCTTGGTGGGCTTCATCGGCGGGCGGGAGCTTGCGTTGCGCACTTATCCGGTGGTGGCGCTCGGCCTGGGCGCTGGCATATTGGTGATGCTGATGACAGCCTGATGGGCTGGTGGAAAAACAAGGGCTGCATTTGCAGCCCTTGTATTGATTCAAACGTCAGCAGGATGTCGCAGCTGGATATCGTAAGTAGCGTTTAAGGCGCAGGCACGCCGTATCTGTCCGCCTGCATTTTGCCGTTCACGCTGTGCGAGCGCACATCCGGGGTGATCGGCAGCATGCTGTTGTTCCAGTGCTGCCATTTTTCCTTGAGTTCAGCCAGCACCTGCGGGTGTTTCTCGGCCAAGTTGGCGCGTTCGCGCTGGTCCTTGCCCAGGTCGAACAGGAATTCGTTGCCGTTGATTTTCAGGTATTTCCAATCCCCAGAACGGGCGGCTGCCTGTTCTTGTCCTTTGTAACGCCAGAACAAGGTGCGGGGGCGGATGGCGGCTTGGCCCAGGACCACGGGCAGCACGTTCTCGCCATCGGGCCGATATTGCGCATCGGGCTGCGTACCGGCAGCAGCGAGCAAGGTGGGCAGCCAATCCATGCTGGTGACTACCTGGTCGGAAACCTGTCCCGCCTTGATCTGTGCAGGCCAGCGGATGATGCCCGGCACGCGGATGCCGCCTTCCAGCAGTTCGGTCTTCTGGCCGCTGAACGGCCAGGTGTTGGAGAAGCGTTCGCCGCCGTTGTCGCTGGTGAAGACGACGATGGTATTGTCCGCCAGCCCTTGTTGTTGCAGCGTATTCAGCACGCGGCCCACCGCTGCGTCCAGGGCCTCGACCATCTTGCCGTAGGTTTCGAGGCTGCCGCCGTCCAGGTGGAACAGGTTCTTGATCTCATGGGACACGGCTTCATCTCCCGGGCCTTCCCAGGGCCAGTGCGGGGCTGTGAAATGCAGGGAAAGGAAGAAAGGCTTGGCGGCCGTTTGCTTGCCTATGTATTGGCTGGCGTGGTTCGCCACTATGTCGGTGTAGTAGCCGACTTCCTTGACCGGCACTTCGCCCTCATACAAGCCGTCGGGCACATCGGAACCAACGCCGGGCTTGTGCGTGAAATAGTCCAGCGCCCCGGCGTAGTTGCCGAAGAACACGTCATAGCCGCTCTTGAGCGGCCCGAATTTCGGTAGCGAGCCCAGGTGCCACTTGCCGAACAGCGCGGTGTTGTAGCCGGCTTTCTTTAGCAACGAGGGCAGGGTCGGGTGCTCGGGCGGCAGACCTAGATGCTCCACGCTGCTGCCTGCGAGCGGTTCTTCCAGCCCGCCGCGCAGGCGGTACTGGTAACGGCCGGTGATCAATGCGAACCTGGTGGCCGAGCACACGCAAGAGTTGGCATAGGTCTGGGTGAGGCGCAATCCTTGCTGGGCGAGCTTATCGAGGTTTGGCGTCTTGAAGGCGGTCTGGCCGTAGACGCCCAAGTCGGCATAGCCGAGGTCGTCGGCCATGATGAAGATGATGTTGGGTTGATGCTTTGTCCCGTTGCCGCCGAGCGCGGCATTTGCCAGGCCGGCGTAAGGCAGTATCGCCAGTGCGGGAACGGCTTGCAGAATCCGGCGGCGTGTTGGTTTGAATTGTGTCACGATGTTTTCCCTTCAATCAGAGCATAAAAGTACGCAAGCCCGGCAATAATTGCCGGAGCGTGTTCACTCACTTGGAGCGGCTAACGACATTCAGTGAAACGTTCCTGGCTAGCCCTCCGCAGACAGTACAAGGTGTACGGCAAGGCAGAGCAACAACGCCAGGAGCGTTTTGTTAGCCGCGTTTAGAACTTGGTGCGGAATACCACGCCCAGATAGCGGCGCTGGCCGATACCGTCCCAAAGCACTGGGGTCGTGGCGTTATAGGAGCCGATGCTGGTGGTATACACCTTGTCGAAGATGTTCTTGCCGACGATGTTGAGCTCCCAGTTGTCCTTCTTGCCGCCGATAATGCCGAAGCCGCCATCGGTGACGGAATAGCCGCCTTGCTCGCCGTATTCGGAAAGCAGGATGTCAAGGTTCTGCTTCGAGCGGACGATGGTGCTCATGAAGGCTTGTGCCTTGAGCCCTCCCCAGATCGGGCGCGTGTAGTGGAAGCCGAAAATACCGGTCAGCTTGGGGGCGGAGGAAATCTGCCTGCCGGTGTTGTCGCATGTGGTGGTGATAGGAAGATTGAACGCGGATGGGCAAGTGGCGCCGTCCCAGTCTGAATACTTGGCGCGGTTATAGGCGCCGGCGAAGGTGAACGTCCATCTGTCTGTCGCCCGGTATGCGCCTTCCAGCTCCACCCCTGTGGCGGTGATTTCAGGAATGTTGCCCAGCTGCGAGCTGTACCCGCTGGTGGAGGAGGGGTCTATGACCGTGGTAGTGGATTGGTAGCCCCTGACGCGGGTGCGGTAGAAGTTGGTGTTCAGCATCAATTTGCGGTCGAGGAACAGGCCCTTGAAGCCGAACTCGAAGTCCAGCACCTTTTCCGGATCGGCATTGAGCGGCTGGCCGGTGCCGGTGACGAATGATACGCCGCCGGATTTTTCCCCGCCGGCCGCAGAGGCATAGAACATCAGGTCGTCGTTGACCTTGTAATTGGGGCTGATGAGCCAGGAGACGGAGTTGTCCTTGATCCTTTCGCCATCACGGCGCGCATATACGTTTCCTATGACATTGCTGCGGATGGCTTCGGCAGTGGCGTCGCCAAAACCGCCGTCATTGCCCTCAGCCCATTTCTCGCCTGTGCTGTCCTTGATTTCATAGGTGTTGCGCAGGCCCAGGGTCAAGGTGGCTTTCTCGGTCAAATGCCAGTTCAACTGGCCGAATGCGGCGTAACTGTCGGTTTCCGGCGTGAAGCGGCTGTACGATCTCAGGCCGTTCAATGATTGCTGCAGCAGGGAAGGGTTACCGCTCAATGCATTGTATTGAAGGGCGTTGGCATAGAACGCGCCGGCATCGCTGCCGTACTGGGTATGGTTGATCTGGTTGGTTTCGCTGTGCAGGTAGAAAAAACCGACCTGGTAATCGATGACCTCGCCGATATCAGAAGCCAGGCGGAACTCCTGCGACCATTGCTTGGTGTCGACGAATGCGCCGAATTTGGCAATGTCAAACCGGGTCTGGTCCAGATCATTGATGCCGGTGAAGGAATATTTGCGATAGGCGGTGATCGAGGTCAGCACATGCGAGCCCAAGTTCCAGTCTAGCTTGGCGGAGGCGCCGTAGTTCCTGGCTTTTATTGGTTCCACCTGGCCGACGTCGAGCTTGTCCTTGGAGCCGATGATGGGCTGGTAGCCGTTGAAGTACCCTCGGGCCAGGCGCGAGCTGTAGCTGATGGGTCGGTTTGCGCCGGTGGCAAATGTCGTCGGGTCTTCCTGGAACGGCCGGGTATTGCTGTATTCCGACAGTTCCGAATAATCCACGCTGAATTTGGCGCTGAAATCCTCAGTCGGCGTCAGCAGCAACTGCACTTTGCCGCCTCGGCGGTTACGTTCGTGGAAACGCTGGTCGGAAAGCGTGTTGGGGTTGGTGTTTTCCAGATCGCCCTCCTGCCTGTCGAAGAAGAAGGAAGCACGGTAAGCCGCTACGCCATCCACCAGGGCGTCAGAGATGGAGCCGCGTGCGCGCATCGCGCCCGGGAAGTCGCTGCCGTTCTGCTGCGCGCCGACTTCGCCTTCGAAATAGGCCTGGCGCGTGAAGGTGGGCTCCTTGCTCACGTACTGGACCACGCCCAGGGTGGTATTCTTGCCTTTCAAGGTGCCTTGCGGGCCGCGCATGACCTCGACACGGTCGATGTCGGTGAAATCGAGGAAGCTCATGCCGGGGTGGCTGAGGTAAACGTCGTCGACGATAACGCCTACCCCGGCTTCCATTGCCTCGTTGACGGTGGTTTTACCGATGCCGCGGATGGAGATGCCGGAGCGGCGGGAGTTGGGAATGGTCGCGGTCAGGCCTGGCGTGATGCGCGTCAGGTCGTCGATGGTGACGATACGTTCACGGTCCAGCTTTTCCGCACCGAATACGGACACCGGAATCGGGATGTCCTGGGCGATTTCTTCGCGGTTGCGCGAGGTGACGACCACCACGCCCAGCGCCGGGGTGCTTGCCTCTTCCAACGCTGTTTGCTGCGCGGCGTCCAAGGCCAGCGGCTTGTTGTCAGCGGCCGACTGCGAAGTTCTTTCCAGGGTGTAGCCTGCCGCGCTTCTTCTTGCGATCAGGCCAGTGCCTTGGAGCAATGTGCTGAGGCCTGATTCCGTGGTGTAGCTGCCTTGCAGGTCGTGGCTGTGCAGGTTGCGTACCTGCTCCGGCGTGAACAGGATATTGACGCCGGCTTGCTTGGCGAACTGGTTGAGCGCATCGGTCAGCGGTTCGGCCGGGATATGGTATTCGCGCGAGGCGGTTTGTTGCTGGGGCTGTGATTCCGCCGCTTGTAGGGCCGCGGGCAGCGAGATGCCAAGTGATACGGCAATCAGGCTGCTGGAGAGCTTCAGCGCCAGTCTGGATCGTTGTGGCTTTTTGTGGGCGTGCATGGGGTTCCTTTGCATACATTCATGGGCGGCATGATTGCCTTACATGGGATATGCCGAACCACAAACTCAAACCCGACAAAAATAATGAAAAAATTTAAATTGATGCCCGGCGACCCACGTTGATCCACCAGCGTGTTTTGTAATGGATGGCAACCGGCAGCCTGCGCGGCAAAAGGCTGAGCAGCTTGTCGGTGTCGTCGAGCTGGAATACGCCCGAAAGGCGCAGCTCGGCCAAGGATGGGTCACACTTGATATAACCCTGCCGGTAGCGGGCGACTTCGGCAATGAAGTCCGCCAGGCGCATGTCCTTGACGATCAGGGCGCCATGGGTCCAGCCGTCCGCCTCGATGGGCGTTTGCACAAGGTCGAGATGATCTTTGTGGATGAGAAAATGCTGGCCCGCTTCAGCCACTTCCTGCGGCGACTGAAACGCCGAAGGCGTCATGGCGACTTTGCCTTGCTGCATGCTGAGCAGGGTCGCGTCATCTTCCAGCCGCACCACGAATCGGGTGCCGATCGCCTCAAGCAGCACGTCCCGGGTTTGCACGCATAACGGCCTTTTCTGGGCGGAGTGCAGGTCCGGGCCGCTTGAAACCATGATTTCGCCCTTGTTCAGTACGATCAGGCGCCGGCTTTCGTCAAAGCGGATGTCCACGGCGCTATCGGTATTGAGGAACAGCTCGCTGCCATCGGCCAAGGTGAGACTGCGGCGCTCCCCGATGCCGGTGCTGTAATCCGCGATCCATTGCTGCCACGGTGCGATCTCGCGCCCGATCAGCGTGGAGCTGCCGGTGAGTATTGCCAGGATGAGCAGTTTGAGGGAGCGGCGTTTTTGCGTGCGCTGCATGGTGGTTTGCAGTACTTTGGCCGCCTGGGCGTTGTCCGGTAGGGCATGCAGGTTTTCCCGCATCTCGTCGTGCATGAGGCTGACGCGCTGCCAGGCCAGTTCGTGCCGCGGGTCTGCCTGGCGCCATGCCGTGCATGCGGCAAGCACGGCGGCGTTTCCACGATTGCTTTGCAGCTTCACCAGCCAATCGATGGCCTGCTTGACCAGGGTGTCGTCAAGCCGCGGCGATGTCATCGCCGAAGCGCAGCTGGTAGCATTGAAAAAGCGCCTCTGCCACATAGCGTTCCACCGTCCGCACGGACACGCTGAGCGTCTTTGCGATTTCCGCATAAGGCTTTTCCTCGAGCTGGGCAAGGAGGAAGGCGTGGCGCACCCTGGGCTTGAGCTTTTCAAGCGACTGGGCGATTGCTTCCAGCGTCGACAATACGATGTGCTGCTGCTCCAATGAGGGCACGGTGTCCAGGGGCAGGGCATGCATCGCCTCCTGCCAGGCCCGGTGCAGGTCTTCGCGCCGCCAGTGGTCTATGACCAGGCCGCGGGCGATGGTGAGCAGGAAGGCGCGAGGCTCCTGCAGTTGCGTTGGATGTGGTTTGAGCAGCAACTTGAGGAAAGTGTCATGCGCAATATCGGCCGCCTGGGCATGGCAACCGAGCTTGCCGCGCAACCAGCCGAATAGCCATGAGTGATGCTGTAGATATAAATGTTCAGTATTCATAATGCGGTGCGGTTGTGAACAAATTCCCTGCGCATTGCCGGATGCATGAATAAGGATTTGCTTATTTGTTTATTAATTTATCACATCATAATTTCTATAAAATATAATTAATAATTATTAGTATAGTTGTTTGTTGCTTTTCGCCTACAAGCAGAAGCTATCCGAATTGAAAGTTCAATGCGCGGGAGGATGTTGCCCAAACGGCAATATGCGGCCGCTGCGCTGCATGTATTGTGCATATTCATTGCCGAACTCACGCAGCATCATGGCTTCCTCGCGCGGCACTCGCAGCCAGTACATCAGGCCGAAAGCAAGCAACCCGGCCGGCCCTACCAGCCAGTTGGCGACCAGCAATGCCTGAGCAATGCACCATAGCCATAACGAGGCGTACATCGGGTGGCGCATGGAACGGTAAACCCCGTGTGTCACCAGGCTTTGCTGGTCGCGGATTTCCAAAGTCACCGACCAATTGTCGCCGAGGTCGTGGTGGCTGCGCCAGAACAGCCACATCGCGGCCAGCATGATGAAACTGCCAGCCCACCCGGCCCAAGACTGAAAACCGTAATCGGCAAAATCGAGCCACGAAGTCGCCGCGTAGGCCAAAGGCAATAGTATCATTCCCACGCCCGCCAGCCCGAGCAGAATGCGCTCCTGCAGGTCTTTGTCGCTGCTGTTGATTTTGATGCGCCGCCTGCGCAAGGCATACGGGGTACGAATCAGGCTGCTGAGCAGGATAGCGGCCAAGAGGATGCCAAGCGCGAGCGTACGGCCCATGGTGGTAGATATTGAATTGGGAATTATTCTCATTCTATATTCGTGACGAATTGCATACAACAATACTCAACGAGGGCAACGGGATTTGATATGATGCCGCCCTTTTTAAGGAGGAGTGCGCATGGCAGACAACCAGAAAAAAGCCAATATGGTGATCCTAGACCGGCCGATGATCTCGGTGGAAACTACGGAATACAAGGAGGTAAGAATCACCGTGATCGGCATGGATGGGGCGATGGAAAACATTCGCCAGCAGGAGTTGTTGTTTCCGCTGGATTGCGCGGAGAAGGTGGGGCAATTCCTGTTGCAGTTGGCGGGGCAGGCAGGGAGTGTCGAGACAGGCAAGAAACCTGGCTAGTGAAAGAAAAACAGGGGCTTGACATTTTGTACATTCGTACAGTAAATTTCCATCCATGGGACAAGACAAAGATTTTGAATACCTGGGCAAGATCCAGGACTATTTCGCCGAGCACAAGACATTGCCTACGTTCAGCCATGTGGCGCAGTTGCTCGGGTTCAAGTCAAAGAATGCCGTGACTTCGTTCGTGGCGCGCTTGAAGCTGCAAGGCTTCATCGACTACGCGCCGGACAAGCGGCTCAAGCCGGGCAGGCGCTTCTTCGAGCGCATCATTGCCGAGAGCACGGTGCAGGCCGGGTTCGCCACCCCTACCTATGGCGACAGCCTGGACACGATGGGGATAGACGATTTCCTGATCGAGAAGCCGTCGCAGACCATCCTGATCACGGTGCGCGGCGACTCCATGAAGGACGCGGGCATTTTCGATGGCGATGTCGTCATCGTCGAAAAGCGCGCGTTCGCCAATGTCGGGGATATCGTCGTCGCCATCCTCAACAAGGAGTTCACGCTCAAGACCTTGGGCAAGGAAGGCAACCAGTTTGTGCTGATTCCTGCCAACAAGGATTTTCCCGTCATCCGGCCGAATGGGGATTTCGAGATATTCGGCGTGGTGGTCGGCCAGTTCCGCAAGTATTCCTGAGCGTTTATCCTTAAGCTCGACGGGCTGCCTATAAAACGGGCAGCCCTGTTTCTTTCCATCGTATCAGCCGCTTGGCTGCTATTTCCCCAGGCCGCCCACAATGTTATGCACAGAGTTTGTGGGCAGGTATCGGTGGTTTCGCCTGCCACATATCACCGCGTTTAGCCGTTTTGTCCTGGGTCAGCGCCATCTGCGGCAATCTGCCTCATTCTCGGCTTGAATATAAAACTGCATGTTGCCAAGGCCACCGGCAGGGATGGCTTCTTGTTGATGATTGTCTTGTTGTTGAACAGGTTTTGCTGCTGATTGTCGCGGGTCAGGCCTGTCCGCGTTACAACCCCTGGGTTTGCAGGCGCAGCATCGAAGGCGTAAGCCCGGTCCAGCGTTTGAGCGAGCGGCGGAAGTTGTTGACGTCGTGGAACCCGAGATAGGCGGCGATCTGGTCGTTGCTGTAGCCGTGTTCCTGGATGAGCTGCAAGGTGACGTGGATGCGTACCTGGTCGAGCTCGGCCTGGAAATGGGTGCCGTGCAGCGCGAGATGGCGCTTGAAGGTCGCGGGGCTGACGCCGAACGCGGCGCTGGATTTTTCCAGCGTCGGGCCGGTGCGGATGTGTTCGTGCAGGTAGTCGTAAAGGCCGGCGAGCAGGCTGCTCCCGTATTCCATCTCAATGCCTGCGAGCGCTGCGGACATCGCGATTTCGCTGCCGCGCGGCCATGGCCGTTCCAGCCATTCCAGCGGCAGGCTCATGGCGTCCAAGTGGTCGTTGAAATGCAGGTCCGGGCCCAGGTGCACGGCATATTGCTCGATATGCGCGGGACGGGTGCGGTTGAGGCGGTAGCGCCACGGCAGTTTGGTCTCGCCCAGCCAGCGGCTCATGCCGCCAACCGCGGCCATCATCATTTCGACGATGAAGCCGCGCAGGCGCGGCGTGACGCAGCTATCCGTCCAGTAGAGCACGGCATGCCCCGAATGCTCCACGAGGTGCGGCGCGAGCAAGGGGCTCAGCCACGACTGGTACGCGACCAGGATGTTCAGGGCCTGGCGCAGGTTGCCTGCCTGCAGCATGGCATGGCTGAGGTTGCCGTAATGGCCCGGCAGCAGTTGCTGCCCGAGCATGAAGCTGGTGTCGGCCGCAGCTAGCCCGCTTTGCAGGTTGGAGAGCAGTTGCAGGTAGTCCGAGGGGCTGACCAGGGTGGAAGGCGCGAGGATGTGCTGTTCGGAAAGTTTGGTGCCGCGCAGCAGGTTCTGTGCCGTCATATCCCGGCTGAGCGCATATTCAAGCAGCAAGGCGGCCTGGTGCCTTGCCGGGATGAACGGCGTCGTTGTCAGGTAGTAGCGCTGTATGGCCGGGGTCACGATACGACTGCGGCTGCGTGCATGGCGGTTTGCGATGGCGCTTCGAGCCTGGCGTTCATCTTGGCGAGCAATTGCTCGGGGTCCTGGTCGGCGCGTGCACACGCAGTCCTTGCCGATAGGGTGATACGGTGCTTGCCGTCGCGCGTGTGGTGCGCCAGGGTGGCGATGGCCTGCTGCAGGTGGGCGGCGGTCCATCTGGCCTGGATTTCCTCCATGTCCGGCAGCAGGATGGCAAAGCGGTCGCCGGCATAGCGGCAGACGAGGTCCTGCGGGCGCAGGTTGAGCAGCAGGAGGTGGCTGACGGCCTGCAATAGCCGGTCTCCCTCGCGCTGCCCGTATTCGCGGTTGACCTGGTGGAAATTGTCGAGATCGAGCAGGACCAGCATGCCTTCGTCGCCGAGGTGGTTTTCCTGCTGCATGCGGATCTGCCGGTAGAGGTAGCTGGCGTCGGCAAGCTGGGTGATGCGGTCGAATGACCTGTGGTCGCGGAACAGGCGCTCGCGCTTCTGCATATGCTCGTTGAGCACGGCCTGCTCCTGCCGCCAGTAGTAGAGGCCTATCGTTACGATCAACATCCCCACCGGCATGAGCGCTTCCAGCCAATTGTCCCAATATTGCGTGGAGGGAATCGCGAAGAATTCATCCAGGCAGTCGGCCCAGGCGCCGAGCATGATGGTGACGAGCCCGCCCGCTAGCAGCATGGTGACACGCCCGCCAGGACGGCTGCTGACGATCAACAGCGCCCAGAGCGCCGCCATGGCGGCATTGCCGCCTTCGCCGACGATATCCATCCATTTCCAGGCGGACATCGGATGGGCCTGGCCCAGGCTGGCATACAGCAGCGAGGTGGTCAGCAGCAGCGCGAAAATGCTGAAAAGCGCGGTATGGTTGAGTTGGGGCATGGTGGGGTTGCCTTATATAGACTGATGGGAATCCTAGGACATTTGCGTGACAGAACGATGATGAAACGGTGAATGGCGGGGAGGGGGTGCGATCGGCTCACGGCTTTGCGCCAACTTCGGATGCGCAAAGGCGGGATTCGGCTAATTCCTTGTCGGTGAGGCATGTAATGCAGGGAAGTGCCAGGGTCTTAAAAGCTCAACCTGAATTGAATTATTATCTAAGTTATTGATTTTTATTTTGTTAATTCTGGCACTGTCATGTAAATGAAATTTTTCACGGTTAGCTTGTGCGGCATTCGCAACGACTCAAGCAGTTTTTTAAAGGGGAATGACCGTGCAGGAAAATCATGAATTGAAGCTGGGCAAGGCCGGGTGTGGCCTGCCGACCAGGGCGATTGCGGCGGCGATCGCGCTGATGGGCGGGCTGGCGCAGGCGGACGATACGCCCGAGCTGGTATTGCCCGTGGTGTCGGTGGTAGGGCAGGCGGCCAGCATGAACAGCGCGCTGGACGTGCAGCAGATGGCCGACAATATCGTCAGCGCGGTACATGCGGACGATATCGGCCAGTTGCCGGACACCAATGCGGCGGAAGCCTTGCAGCGCATCCCCGGGATATCGATCGAGCGCGACCAGGGCGAGGGGCGTTATGTGCGCATCCGCGGCCTGGGGCCCGACCTCAATGCCGTGACCATCAACGGCAGCCTGGTGCCGGCGCCGGAAAGCGACCGCCGCGCGGTATCGCTCGACGTATTGCCTGCAGGCCTGATCCGCTCGCTGGAAGTTAGCAAGACCTTGATGCCGAGCCAGGATGCGAACTCGATCGGCGGCACGGTCGAGGTGAAGACGATCTCGGCCTTCGACCACAAGGGCATGTTCTACTCACTGGAGGCGGGCGCTTCCCACGACAGCAATACTGATCAGGAAGGCCCCAATTTCGCGGCGGCGTGGAGCAACCGCTTCCTCGACGGCAAGCTCGGCATTGCATTGGGGGTGAATTCCTCCAAGCGCAAGTTCGGCTCCGAAAACGCGGAGACCGGCGGCGCATGGGATTTATCCGGCCCGCGCCCGGCGTTGGAGGAATTCCAGCGCCGCGACTACGACATCACGCGCGAGCGCCAGGGCGGCATCCTCAACCTGGACTACCGCCCCAACGACAACGAGTCCTACTACCTGCGCACGCTGTACAGCCGTTTCGTGGATAACGAGATACGCCAGCGCCACAACATCGAGTTCGATAATCCCCAGTTCGCAGGAGAGCTGGGCGACGCCGAGTCCTCGCGCGAGCTGAAGGCGCGCGAGGAAACGCAGGATATCGCTTCCATCGTGCTCGGGGGCGAGCGTACCTTCAAGGACTGGAAGGTGGCGGTGGCGTTCGGCACCAGCCGCGCCAGCCAGGATACGCCGGATGCGATCGACGCGGCCAGCTTCGAGTCCGGCGAGACTTATAACGCCGGCTATTCCAGTTCCAGGCTGCCGCGCCTGATCGGCGGCAGCGGCATCAACAACGCAGCCGACTACGAGCTGGATTCCATCGAGCTCAGCAAGCAGAAGACGGTGGACCGCGAGCGCAACCTCAAATTCGACATCGACCACAACTGGCAGGTATTCGGTATCGATTCCGAGTTGAAGTTCGGCGCCAAGGCGAGCCGCCGCAAGAAGACCAATGAAATGACCGCCTGGGAGATCGACGGCGGCGATTTCGGCAATCCATCGCTCGCCGGTTTTCTCGGCAGCAATGTGGATTACGCCTACGGCAATTACGGCTCGTCGATCAGCCGTTCCGCGGTCAAGCGCTTCCTGTCCGGGGTAGATATGTCCGGCTACGTGAATGAGGAGGAGTCGAGGATCAATGATTTCTCCATGCGCGAGGATATCAACGCGGCCTATGCGCAGAACACCTTCAACCATGGCATGTGGCGCATCCTCGCGGGCGTGCGTTACGAGCAGACCAAGTTCAGCGCCAACGGCACCTCGGTCGAGGACGGAGCGTATAGCGACGTCAGGGCGTCGCGCAAGTACGATCACTGGCTGCCGGCATTGCATATCCGCCGCGACCTCGACAACGACACCTCGATCCGCGCCGCACTGACAAACTCCGTCGTGCGCCCGACCTTCGGCCAGCTTGCGCCGGGCGTGGTCATCAATGCCGACGAAGCCAGCTTCGGCAATCCCTCGCTGAGCCCGATGGAATCGCGCAACCTCGACCTGGGCATTGAGCACCGCATCGGCTATGCCGGCGTGCTTTCCGCTTATGTCTTCCACAAGGACATCAAGAATTTCGTCTACCGCACCGACCTTGCCGGCACCGGCATGTGGGCGGACTTTACCCATGCGGACACCTATGCCAACGGCAGCTCGGCCAAGGTCAAGGGCCTCGAGCTCAACTACATGCAAAGCTTCAAGGAACTGCTGCCTGCGCCGTGGAACGGCCTGCTGCTTTCGGCCAATGCCACTTTCGTCAGCTCCGATGCCAAGATCGACGGCTATAGCGACGGCGTGCTGGCGAGCCGCAAGATCTCGCTGCCCAGCCAGTCCGACCGCACCATGAACCTGATGGTCGGTTACGAGCGCGGCCCTCTGAACATGCGCCTGGCGGCCAATTACAAATCCAAGTACCTGCTGGAGGTGAACGACATTGCCGATTCCCGCGGCGACCAGTACGTGGATGCGCAGACGCAGTACGATTTCTCCGCCCGCTACAATATCGCCAAGCAGGCGCAGATCGTGTTCGAGGTGCTCAACCTGACCGACGAGAAATATTACGTCTACACCGGCAGCCGCAGCCTGAACGCGCAATACGAGTCCTACGGCCGTACTTACCGGTTGAGCATGAAGATAGCGACGTTCTAGGCGAGGCTGACGAAAGAGCGGCTCACAAAACGCTCCTGGCGTTGTTGCTCTGGCTTGCCGTACGACTTGTACTGTCTGCGCCAGAGCGCCTAGCCAGGACCGCTTCGCTGAGTGTTGTTAGCCGCTCTAAATGTCGAGTGAACAACGCTTGAACCATGGCGCGGCATTGCCGCGCCTTTTATAACACCTGATGATTGAGCCACTATGCCGCGATTGAAGATATTCCTGGTTTTTTCCTTTTTATGCATGCTGCATCCCGCTGCACAAGCCGCTGATGCGCCACGCCCGTTGCCTGTGCTGAAAACGTTCAAGGAGGTGGCTGCCTTGCCCGGCGGCCGCTGGCTGGTCGTCGACAAGCGCGCGGTACGACTGCTCGACCGGCAAGGCGCGGAGCAAGGCAGCCTGGCCGTGCGTGCGCAGCACCTCGATACCCGCGTATTGCCGGACGGCGTGCTGGCGGTCGTGTTCGATGCCGACAAGCAGCAGCCGCTGTTGCTTAGGGTAGATGCGAAACGGCTGCGCATCGATAAGCAACTGGTGCCGGTCGATTTCGCGCTGGACAGCATGTGCCTTTACCGCGACGCGCAGCAGCTCAACCACCTGTTCCTGATCGCCAAGGACGGCCAGGCCGAACAATGGCTGCTGGCCGGCAATGCGCCCAAGCGTCTGCGCCGTCTCGCCCTGCCGCCCGGCGTGGAGTCCTGCCGCGTGGACGACGCGCGCCAGGCGCTGTACGTCAGCGAAGCAGGCTTCGGGGTCTGGCGCTATGCCGCCAACGGCGAGGGCATCCCGGAGCGTGAGCTGCTGCTGGGACGGCGGCCGCATGGCGATATTGCGGGCGAGCCCGGTGCATTGGCCGTGCTGCCGCATGGCGTTGCCGTGATTGATAGTAAAAAGGGAGAGGTGCATCTGCTGGACCATGACGGCAGCTTCCTGCCGCAGCAACTGTGGCTGAAATCCGCCGAGGCGCTTGCCGTTGCGGGTTCGGACTTGCTGGTGCTGGACGGCAAGGGCTGGCAGGCGCATGCGCTGGCGGGAGAAAGCCAGTCCAGGGAGAAAGTGCAGAACCTGCCGGTCGTGGTGGCGCGTGGCCAGACCGAGACGGTGGCACGTTCGGGCGATGCCGCCGACGACCCCGCCATTTGGGTGCATCCGCAAAACCCGGTGCAATCGCGCATCATCGCGACCAACAAGAAGCAGGGGCTATTGAGTTACGACCTGAAAGGCAGGCAGATGCAGCTGCTTGAGGCCGGGCGGCTCAACAACGTCGACGTGCGCCAGAACATCGCCTGGCCGGGCGGCAAAGCCGACCTTGCCGTAGCGACGCAGCGAGACGAGGCGGCGCTGGCCGTGTTCGAGATCGACCGCGACGGGCGCATCCGTGACGCGGGCAGGATTGCGACCGGCCTCGACGACATTTACGGCACCTGCCTCTACCAGCCGCCGGGCGGCGGCCTGGAGGTGTTCGCCAACGACAAGGACGGTCGCATCGAGCACTACCGCATCGAGCGTGCGAAAGGCGGCTATCAAGGCAAGCTGTTGCGGGCTTTCAGCGTGGATAGCCAGCCGGAAGGCTGCGTGGCGGACGACCATGCCGGCCGCCTGTTCGTCGGCGAGGAAAAGCACGGCATCTGGGCCATGCCTGCAAGCGCTGGTGCGTCAGAAGCGCCGCAATTGGTCATGCCGGTAGGCGGGCAGCTGGTGGCGGATGTCGAGGGACTAGCGCTTTACCATGGCAAAGGCGCCAGTTACCTAATCGCATCGAGCCAGGGCAACAGCAGTTACGTGGTGCTCGATGCGCAGCCGCCTTATGCCTATCGCGGCGCTTTTCGCATCGGCATCAATGCCGACGCGGACATCGACGGCGTCTCGGATACCGACGGCCTGGAAGTGAGCGCGGTGGATTTCGGCGGCGCGTTCCGCAAGGGCCTGCTGGTGGTGCAGGACGGCTACAAGCGCCTGCCGGATGGCGCGCAGAATTTCAAGTACGTTGCTTGGGAGGATATTGCACGCGCCTTGAATCTGCCGTAGCAACCCGTTAATCCATTGCCTGCCAACGATAGGTTGGCAGGCACGGACTATACCGTTGTTAGAGCCGTTAAAAACCAGCGTAGCGATTCTGACTAGGCGCTCTGCCGCAGACAGTACAACAAGTACGGCAAGGCAGAGCAACGACGACAGAAGGGTTTTGTTGGCGGCTCTTATTGGGCCTGCAGCGCCTTCCAGCCCATTTCCCTCATGCACAGCAGCAGCCCGCGCGTCGCCTTGGCAGTGGTGCCCGACATGTCGGACTGGTGCTCCGGCCCGAGCTTGGCGACGCATTGCTGGATGTCGCTTTTCAGGTTTTCCGCTCCCTTGCCTATCTTCCACCAGGAGCTAACGGTGAAGATATCCATCGGGCTTTTCGGTGCGGGCGGAGGTGTTTCTTTGGCTACGCCAGCTTCAGTGGTGGCGGTATTTGCAACGACAGGCCCTTGCTCCTGGGCGGGTGAGGTATCACGGTAATCATTCTTCAGCGATGCCTTGATTACAGGATCATCATCGTCCAGGCTGTCTTGCGGGTTATGGAATACCCAGCCGTTGTCCTCCATGCATTTCGCAAATGCATTCCCTTGCAGGCCCTTGGCCTGGCATTCGTTTTTCGCCGTATTGAGGTCGTGTACGCCGGCCCCCCTTTTGTAGGCAAATTCACCGCCGCACCCAGCCAGCGCCAGGCATAGGATGACTGCGGCAGATAACGGCTTTTCTCTTCCTTGATTCTTCATATGTTTTTCCGGTGTTGGCATGCCCGTCGGGTGGCGGGCATCAATTGTCGACGAGGCCAAATTACCACGCTGCCTCATTCTGGCATGTACGCAATATGACGTATTTAAGCCGACCCCCTCAATCGCTAATCTGGCAACACGAAAGATTTGGCGGGTAGTTCACCGTTCACTTTGATGGTTTTTGGTGAAACTTGATAAAGGGGTAAGAGAAATGAAATTCAAGATGAAGAAGTGTGCGCTGATGGTGGCGCTGGCAACGTCTGCCGCATTGCCATCCATGAGCTCGCAGGCTGCTGGCACGATCACCTTCGGTGAGGACAAGTCCATCAGCATCGGCCTGGGCATCCGTACCGCGTTTACCAGCACCGAAGATGCTGCGCCCAACGGCAGCTCCCGTTCCAAGGATTTTGATGTGGATGATGCGCGTATCTATATCAATGCTTCCTTCAACAAGTACATCAAGGCGACATTCAATACTTTCACGACCACCAACGATGGCAGCGGCAAGGATGATATCAGCACCCTGGACGCTTACCTGCAGTTCGAGTTCATGGATGAGTTCAATGTCTGGGTCGGTCAATTGCTGCCTCCTACCGACCGTGCCAACCTGGATGGTCCGTTCTTCCTGAATGCATGGTCCTATCCAGGCGTGGTTTCCCGCTACCAGAACAAATTCGTTGGTCGTGATATTGGCGTAACGCTCTGGGGTAAGTTGCTGGACAAGCACTTGGTCTATTCCGTAGGGGCTTATGAAGGTAATCATGCTTCATCTTTTACTGGCGCAGCCAGTCCCAACCGTTCTGACGATTTGATGTATAGCGGCCGCATCCAATATGACTTTTGGGATGCGGGCAATGACCCTGCGTATTACACCAGCAGTACTTATTACGGCAAGGATGTGTTGTCTGTCGCGCTGGTTGGCATGTATCAAAAGAATGCGGTTGGTGCAATCGGCGCCAGCGATGATTACTGGGCCTACAACATTGATGGCCTGCTGGAAAAGAAGTTTGCGGCAGGTGTTCTCAACATTGAAGGTGCTGCGTACAAGTACGACTTTAGTACTACTGCATTAGCCGCAGATCCTGCAGGCGCCAAACCAGGTAAAGCATACCTGGGCCTGGTTTCCTGGATGTTCGGCGATACCGTTGGCTGGGGCAAGTTCCAGCCCTACGCCCGTTACCAGCGTTTTAACGCGGACGGCGACGTGGCTTTCAATCCAGATGTGAAAGAGTACGACATTGGCTTGAATTACATCATCGATGGCCATAACGCCCGTATCAGCGCGGTGTACACCAAGAACAAGACTGAAAACGCAAGTGACATCGATCGGTTCACGGTCGGCCTGCAGTTGCAATTCTAGTTGGGGGATGGCCGCCATCCCTCGATGCGATGGCGGCTGTCGTGAGTTTAGTTGTTAAAGGAGACGTATAGATGAAGACCTTGATTAAGCTGGATTTCGACAAGCCAGCCTGGGAGCAGGACGGCCAGATCCATAACCGTTGGCACCCGGATTTGCCGATGGTGGCGATGGTCAAGCCGGGCGACGAGTTCCGTGTCGAATGCATGGACTGGACCGGCGGCCAGATTGGCAACAACGACAGCGCGAACGACATCCGCGATGTCGACCTGCTGCAGGTGCACTACCTGAGCGGGCCGATCGGCGTCGAAGGCGCGGAGCCAGGCGACCTGATGGTGGTGGATATTCTGGATGTGGGCACTTTGCAGGACCAGCAATGGGGCTTCAACGGCTTGTTTGCCAAGGAAAATGGCGGCGGCTTCCTGACCGACCACTATCCCGACGCCTCCAAGAGTATCTGGGATTTTCACGGCATCTATACGACTTCCCGCCATGTGCCCAACGTCAAGTTCGCCGGCATCATGCACCCGGGTCTGATCGGCTGCCTGCCATCCCGCGAGTTGCTGGACACATGGAACAAGCGCGAGGCGGACCTGATCGCCACTGATCCCGACCGAGTGCCCGCGCTGGCATTGCCGCCGAACGAAACCGGCGCCGTCATGGGCCGGTTGAAGGGCGAGGAAGCCAAGGCTGCCGCGCAGGAAGGCGCACGTACCGTGCCGCCGCGCGACCACGGCGGCAACTGCGACATCAAAAACCTGACCAAGGGCTCGAAGATTTTCTTCCCGGTCTACGTCAAGGACGGCGGCCTGTCCATGGGCGACCTGCACTTCTCGCAGGGCGATGGCGAAATCACGTTCTGCGGCGCGATCGAGATGGCCGGCTACCTTGATATCAAGGTCAGCCTGATCAAGGACGGCGTCAAGAAATACGGCATCAAGAACCCATTGTTCCAGCCTAGCCCGTTGACGCCCAACTACCGCGACTTCCTCGTGTTCGAGGGCATCTCGGTCGACGAGCAGGGCAAGCAGCACTACCTCGACGTGCACATCGCCTACCGCCAGGCTTGCCTTAACGCCATCGAGTACCTGAAGAAGTTCGGCTACAGCGGCGAGCAGGCCGTGGCGATCCTCGGCACTGCGCCGGTGGAAGGCCATATCAGCGGCGTGGTGGATATTCCGAATGCCTGCGCCACCTTGTGGCTGCCGACCGAGATATTCGATTTCGACCTGAAGCCGAATGCGGATGGCCCGAAGAAGATCATTACCGGCACCGCGGATGTCGCCAAGACATCCTGAACAGCGTTTCTTGATTGACGATTTGAAAGCATAAGGGGAAGAGCCATGCCTATGTATGAATACCGATGCGACGAATGCGGCGTGTTTTCCGCACTGGGGAAAATGAGCACATCCAGCGAGCCTACGATCTGTCCGGATTGCGGCGAGTTGAGCGAGCGCATTCTCTCGGCGCCGCGTCTGGCCGTCATGGGCAAGGCTCAACGAAGTGCGCATGAACGCAACGAAAAATCTGCCCATGAACCCCGGTCTACCCGCCGCTCCAGCTGCGGATGTTCCGGGAGTCATACCTGCGGTTCATCCTCCACTTCGAAGCAGTCCACTCAGGGAAAAGAGAAAGGAAGCCTATTGCAGATGCAAACGAAGAAAACCGCCCGCCCCTGGATGCTGGGGCATTAGGGATGTCCAGCGTTGCGCGATAGCGGCGCCTTGCCGTACTTGTTCGTACTGTCTGCGTCGGCGCGCCTTGCTCTCACACAATGCTGAACATCCTCGGTAGTTAAGTTAATTGAACACCCCACTTTTTTAGTTTTTTCAGGAGAATTCTGATGAGTAAGACAAATCGACGCCAGTTCATCACCAAGACAGGCGCCCTGATGGGGGCAATGCTCGCAGCAGGCATTATTTCCGGCAGCGCTTATGCGGCCGACTTCCCGACAGCCAAGGTCAACACCACCAAGCTGGCGGTGACCGATACGACAGTCAAGGTCGGCATCCTGCATTCGTCCACCGGCACCATGGCGATCAGCGAAACCGGTTCCATCCAGGCCGAGAAGCTGGCGATCGCCCAGATCAACGCCATGGGCGGCGTATTGGGCCGCAAGATCGAAGTGATCCAGGAAGACGGCGCCAGCGATTGGCCGACTTTCGCCGAAAAGTCCAAGAAGTTGCTGGAAAAAGACAAGGTAGCCGCAGTGTTCGGCTGCTGGACTTCAGCTTCACGCAAGGCGGTGTTGCCAGTGTTCGAGAAAGACAACGGCCTGCTGTTCTATCCGACTTTCTATGAAGGCCTGGAGCAATCCAAGAACGTGTTCTACACCGGCCAGGAAGCCACGCAGCAAATCCTCGCTGGCCTGGACTGGATCGCCAAGGAAAAGAAGGCCAAAACTTTTTACCTGATCGGTTCCGACTACATCTGGCCGCGTACTTCCATGAAGATCGCCCGCAAGCACATCGAGAACAAGCTCGGCGGCAAGGTGGTGGGTGAAGAGTACATCGCGCTGGGCGACACTCAGTTCGGTTCGGTCATCAACAAGATCAAGCTGAAGAAGCCTGACGTGATCTATGCAGCGGTTGTGGGCGGCAGTAACGTGGCATGGTTCAAGCAGTTGAACGCCGCTGGCCTCAACTCCAAGAAGCAGAACATGCTGACCATCTCCGTGACCGAGGACGAAGTCCTGGGCATCGGCGGCGAGAACCTCGAAGGCTTCTACTCCGCGATGAAGTACTTCCAGACCTTGAAGAACCCGAACAACGAGAAGTTCGTTGCCGAGTTCAAGAAGATGTGGGGCCCCAAGGCTGTGATCGGCGACGTGACACAGGCTGCCTACCTCGGCCCATGGCTGTGGAAGGCTGCGGTCGAGCGTGCCGGCAGCTTCGATGTGGACAAGGCAGCTGCAGCATTGCCTGGCTACGAGTTCAAGGAAGCACCAGAAGGCTACGTCAAGGTTGATCCTAACCATCACTTGGAAAGCAAGCTGCGTGTAGGCAAGTGGCGTGCTGACGGCCAGGCGGACGTGGTTTACGAGTCCGAGCTGATCAAGCCTGATCCGTTCCCAAAAGGTTATCAATAATCAGCTAGCGCTGACAATGCAAGAACCCGTGACAGCCCCTTATGGGGTTGTTACGGCGTGCAGTACCGGAATTTAAATCTGTAAGTAAAAGGCTGGAGGCCGATTATGTTTGATTATTCAATGGCAGAGATAGGCAATATCGTTGTCATGCAGGCTTTCTCCGGATTGAGCCTGTTCAGCGTTCTTCTCCTGATGGCACTTGGCCTGGCGATCATCTTCGGGCAAATGGGCGTGATCAATATGGCCCATGGCGAATTCATGGCGATAGGCGCCTATACCACCGTGTTTCTTTCCCGGGTGGCCGAGACTTACGGAATCGTCAATTACTACTTCCTGTTTGCGATCATCGCCGCGTTCATTGTGGCGTTCATCATCGGTTATATCGTCGAGTTCGCCCTGATAAGGCACTTGTACAAACGGCCTCTCGATACCTTGCTTGCCACCTGGGGCTTGAGCCTGGTGATGCAGCAGATTTTCCGTTCCACCTTCGGCGCCAAGGAGGTCAGCGCCGTGCTGCCAGAATGGCTCATGGGCTCCTTCCAGCCGACGCCTGACATCGATATCCCGATCAACGGGGTGTTCGTGCTCGGTCTGGCATTGGTGGTCACCGTAGGCGTCTTTATCTTCATGTTCCGTTCCCGCTGGGGCCTGCGCGTGCGCGCCACGGTGCAGAACCGCGTGATGGCGGGTGCCGTCGGCATCAATACCAAGAAGGTCGACCGCGTGACCTTTGCGCTGGGCTGCGGTATCGCCGGCGTGGCTGGTGCGGCGTTCACGACGATCGCTTCCACCGGCCCGACGACAGGCTCGCTCTACATCGTCGACAGCTTCATGGTCGTCGTGTTCGGCGGCGCGGCCAGCGTATTAGGCACGATCGCTTCCGCCTTCGGCATCGCCCAGGCGCAATCCATCCTGCAGTTCTTCATGACCAGCTCCATGGGCAAGGTCGCGACCCTGATGGTGATCGTCGGCATCCTCATGATGCGTCCGGAAGGCCTGTTTGCATCCAAAGTACGTAAGTAAGGGGAACAACATGAATGAAACATTAAGCAAAATACTAGGCGGAAAGCAGGGGGCCATCGGCCTCGGCATCCTCGCCGCGTTCATCCTGGTGGTGCTGCCGCTGGGCCTGGACCCCTTCCGCCTTGGATTGGTCGGCAAATACCTGACGTACGCCTTCGTCGCGGTCAGCCTGGTGCTGCTGTGGGGTAACGGCGGCATCCTGAGCCTGGGTCAGGGCATCTTCTTCGGCCTAGGCGGCTACGCGATGGCGATGTTCCTCAAGCTCGAAGCATCCGACCCGGTCAGCACCGCGATCCAGTCCACGCCCGGCATCCCCGACTTCATGGACTGGAACCAGCTCACGGCCTTGCCATGGTTCTGGGAGCCGTTCAAGAGCTTGCCGCTGACTATCATCACAATCCTGGTGGTGCCTACGCTGTTCGCCTTCATCATCGGTTATGCGATGTTCAAGCGCCGTGTCGGCGGCGTGTATTTCGCGATCATCACCCAGGCGATTGCACTGATCCTGTCCATCCTCATCATCGGCCAGCAGGGCTATACCGGCGGCGTGAACGGAATCACCGATCTCAAAACCGTGCTGGGCTGGGATATCCGGACCGAGAACGCCAAGTATGTGCTGTATTACCTCAATGCCGCGCTGCTGATCGGCTGCATCCTGCTCTCCCGCTATGTCCTCAGCAGCAAGTTCGGCATGCTGCTGCTGGCGATGCGCGACAAGGAAGAGCGCGTGCGCTTCTCGGGTTACGACGTGTCCAACTTCAAGATTTTCATCTTCTGCCTGTCTGCCCTGATTTCGGCGATCGGCGGCGCGATGTTCACCTTGCAGGTCGGCTTCATGTCGCCATCCTTCATCGGCATCGTGCCTTCGATCGAGATGGTGATCTTCGCAGCAGTGGGCGGGCGCATGTCGCTGATCGGCGCAGTGTACGGCACCTTGCTGGTCAACTTCGGCAAGACCATGTTCTCGGAAACCTATCCGGAACTGTGGCTGTTCCTGATGGGCGGCCTGTTCATCGCCGTGGTGATGTTCTTCCCCAACGGCCTTGCCGGTATCTACGACAAGTATGCGAAGAAGGTGCCTTTCCTGCGCAAATTGTCGGAAGAAACGCCCAAGGCCAAAAAGGCTGAAGCTGTACCAGCTGCGCCGATTGAAACCAAGGAAGTGGGGGTAAAAGCATGAGTAATACCGATTTCGTACTGGCTGTCGAGGACCTGACCGTGTCGTTCGACGGTTTCAAGGCAGTCGACAAGCTCAATATGTACATCGACAAGAACGAGTTGCGCGTGGTGATCGGGCCCAACGGCGCGGGCAAGACCACGGTGCTGGACCTGATCTGTGGCAAGACCAAATCCACCGAGGGTTCGATCAAGTTCAAGAACCGCGAGTTGACCAAGCTTTCCGAGCACGAGATCGTGCGCGCCGGGGTAGGCCGCAAGTTCCAGACGCCGTCGATCTACGAGAACCTTACGGTGTACCAGAACCTGGAAGTGTCCTATCCCAAGGGCCGCGGCGTGTTCGGCAGCCTGTTCTTCAAGCGCAGCGATGCCGTGGTGGAGCAGGTGCACAAGATCGCCAAGGAAATCATGATGGAAGACATCCTGGGCATGGAAGCGGCGCTGCTGAGCCACGGCCAGAAACAATGGCTGGAAATCGGCATGCTGCTGATGCAGGAGCCGGAGCTGTTGATGCTGGATGAGCCTGTGGCGGGCATGAGCGCAAAGGAGCGCGACCAGACCGCTGAGCTGCTCAACCGCATCTGCCAGAACCGCTCCGTGATCGTGATCGAGCACGACATGGAATTCGTCAAGAAGATCGCGCACAAGGTGACCGTGTTGCACCAGGGCAAGATTCTTGCCGAAGGTGCGATGGACAAGGTGCAGGCCAACGAAAAAGTGATTGAGGTCTATCTGGGCCATTAACGCATGAAAGATGCGGCACTGGCTGACTAGGCCAGTGCCGCCAGCCCGGACAATGAAAGGATAGAAAATGATTGAGATTGAAGACCTGACAGTCAGCTACGGACAAAGCGAAGTCATCCACGGCATCAGCTTTAGTGCTGCCAAAAACGAAACACTGGCTATCATGGGCCGCAACGGTATGGGCAAGACCACCTTGTTCAAGTCGTTGATGGGCATCCTGCCGAGCAAGAGCAAGAAGGCCAGCGTGGACGGCGTAGACATTAACGGCAGTGAAACTTTCCAGCGCGTGCAAAAAGGCCTGGCCTATGTACCGCAGGGTCGCATGATTTTCCCGACCATGACTGTGCAGGAAAACATCGAGACCGGCTTAGAGAAGTCCAAATCCCGCCAGATTCCCGAGGACATCTATGCCTTGTTCCCGGTGCTTTACGACATGCGCAACCGCAAAGGGGGCAACCTTTCCGGCGGCCAGCAGCAGCAATTGGCGATTGCCCGCGCATTGGTGACCAACCCCAAGGTGTTGCTGCTGGATGAGCCGACCGAAGGCATTCAGCCGTCCATCATCAAGGATATTGCCAAGGTGCTGAATGAAATCCGCAAGATGCGCGAGATCACCATCATCGTGTCCGAGCAGGTGCTGAGCTTCACCATGGAGATCGCGGACCGCATCATCGTCATCGACAAGGGCAACTTCATCCATGAGAACAAGCGCAGCGAGGTGGATGCGGCAAAAATCAAGGGCTACCTCTCGGTCTGAGTGGAACAATCAACAAGGTCTGCTGGCGGCGTTGCGCCTCCTTGCCGTACTCATACGTACTGTCTGCGTCGGCGCGCCTTGCCAGCACCGTTTCACTGACCTTCTTGATTGTTCTTACATGCCAGGAGGGCAATTGTAATTATTTATGATGCTGGCGTTTTTATGGCAGGATGCTGCCGATGGATGACTCACAAACAAAAACGGCGGCATGGACGGATAAGCGCTGGCAGGCGTTGCTGGGGCTTGATTTTGCAGCCAGGGCAGGGCGGACGACGCTGGTAGGCAAGCGCCACCAAGGGCCGCTGGTGGTGCAGAAAATGCTCTACCCGGAAGGAGACGAGGTCTGCCACGGCATCATCATCCATCCGCCGGGCGGCGTCGCGGGCGGTGACCAATTGCAATTGGTCGCAACCTTGGGAGCATCAGCTAAAGCCTTGTTGACTACGCCGGGCGCCGGCAAATGGTACAAGGCCAACCAATTGAGCGCGTGCCAGGAAATACGGTTCCAGTTGGCGGCCAATAGCTGTCTTGAATGGCTGCCGCAGGAAAACATCTTGTTCGACGGCAGCGATGTGCGCTTCAGCAGCGAGATTGATCTTGCAGAAAACGCAGTGTTCTGTGGCTGGGACATCATGTGCTTTGGCCGCCAGGCGCGGGGCGAGCAATGGAACGAGGGTGAGTTGCGCCAGGTGATGCAAGTGCGGCGTGAAGGGCGCTTGATCTGGAACGAGCGATTGTTTGCCCAGCCGCAAAGCCTGGTGATGCGTTCCGGTATCGGCTTGAAAGGCATGCCGGTCAATGGCAGCCTGGTGGTGGCCGCAGGGGCTGTGCCTGTGGATATTATCGAAGCCTGCCGGGCGATCGAGGCCCGCGGCGATGCGCATTACGGCGTGACTGCCTTGCCGGAGATATTTTCGGCGCGTTATATTGGCCGTTCCTCGGAAGCTGCGCGGGAATACTTCGAGCGGCTCTGGCAAGTGCTGCGGCCGTGGTATGCTGCGCGCCCTGCCGTCAGGCCCCGGATATGGAATACCTGACTGCATCACATTGAAACGATGAAGAAGAACTGTCTATGGAATTAAGCCCAAGAGAAAAAGACAAGCTGCTGATCTTTACCGCGGCCTTGCTGGCGGAGCGGCGCAAGGCGCGCGGTCTCAAGCTCAACTATCCCGAGTCGATTGCATTCATCAGCGCCGCCATCATGGAAGGCGCGCGCGACGGCAAGACGGTGGCTGAATTGATGGGGTACGGCGCGACGCTGCTGACGCGCGAGGATGTGATGGAGGGCGTGCCGGAGATGATTCCGGAGATACAGGTGGAGGCGACGTTTCCGGATGGGACCAAGCTAGTCACCGTCCACCAACCGATTCCTTGAGGTCGTGTTTCACAATCCATCGCTAGCGGCGTTGCGCTTCCTTGCCGTACTCATCCGTACTGTCTGCGTCGGCGCGCCTTGCTAGCAATGGATTGTGAAGCACTCAGGACAGTGTGAAATTGAAAAAAGTAAATGAGCGCGACTGGAGCAATACACATGATCCCAGGTGAAATGAAAATAGACGCAGGCGAAATCCTGCTCAACGACGGGCGCGAGACGGTGACGTTGGAGGTGGCGAATACGGGCGACCGGCCTGTCCAGGTGGGTTCGCATTACCATTTTTACGAGACCAATGAGGCGCTGTCGTTTGAGCGGCAACTGGCCTATGGCTTCCGCCTCGATATTGCCGCAGGCACGGCGGTGCGTTTCGAGCCGGGGCAGAGCCGCACGGTGCAATTGGTTGCTTTGGCCGGAGATCGCAAAGTGTATGGATTCGCTGGCAAGGTGATGGGAGCGCTGAAATGAGTGTGAAAATCGACAAACGCGCCTATGCCGAAATGTTCGGCCCCACGGTGGGCGACCGCGTGCGCCTGGCTGACACCGAGCTGTGGCTGGAGGTGGAGAAGGATTACACCATCTACGGCGAGGAGGTGAAGTTCGGCGGCGGCAAGGTAATCCGCGACGGCATGGGGCAAGGCCAGGGCGTGGCGAGCGAGGTGGCGGATACGGTGATTACCAATGCGTTGATCGTCGACCATTGGGGCATCGTCAAGGCCGATATCGGCATCAAGGGCGGCTATATTTCCGCCATCGGCAAGGCGGGCAATCCCGACATCCAGCCCGGCGTGGAGATTGCCATCGGCGCGGGCACCGAGGTGATCGCGGGCGAGGGCATGATCGTCACCGCGGGCGGCATCGACACCCATATCCATTTCATCTGCCCGCAGCAGATCGAGGAGGCGCTGATGTCAGGCGTTACCACCATGATAGGCGGCGGCACCGGCCCAGCGACCGGCACGTTTGCCACTACCTGTACCCCCGGCCCCTGGCATATCCACCGCATGCTGCAATCGGCGGATGCCTTCCCGATGAACCTGGGTTTTCTTGGCAAGGGCAACGCCAGCCTGCCGCAGCCGTTGCGCGAACAGGTCGAGGCGGGCGTGGTCGGGCTCAAGCTGCATGAGGACTGGGGCACGACGCCGGCCGCGATCGACAATTGCCTGAGCATTGCCGAGGAAATGGACGTGCAGGTGGCGATCCATTCCGACACCCTCAACGAATCCGGTTTCGTCGAGACCACGCTGGGTGCGTTCAAGGGCCGCACCATCCATACCTTCCATACCGAAGGCGCGGGAGGCGGCCATGCGCCGGACATCATCCGCGCGGCGGGGCATCCCAATGTGTTGCCATCGTCCACCAACCCGACCCGGCCTTTCACCATCAACACCATAGACGAGCATCTCGACATGCTCATGGTCTGCCATCACCTCGACCCGGCAATTGCCGAGGATGTGGCGTTCGCCGAGAGCCGCATCCGCCGCGAAACGATTGCGGCAGAGGATATCCTGCACGATCTTGGCGCGTTCGCCATGATGTCTTCCGACTCGCAGGCCATGGGCCGCGTGGGCGAGGTGGTGATCCGCACCTGGCAGACCGCGCATAAGATGAAGGTGCAGCGCGGCCCATTGCCTGAAGACAGCGCGCGCAACGACAATTTCCGCATCAAGCGATACATTGCCAAATACACGATCAACCCTGCATTGACGCACGGCATCGCCCATGTCGTCGGTTCGGTCGAAGTCGGCAAGCTGGCCGACCTCGTGCTCTGGCGACCGGCTTTCTTCGGCGTCAAGCCTTCGACCATCCTCAAGGGCGGCATGATCGCGGCTGCCGTGATGGGCGACGCCAATGCCTCTATCCCGACGCCGCAGCCCGTGCATTACCGTCCAATGTTCGGTTCCTATGGCGGTGCGTTGCAGACCTCGGTGACTTTTGTTTCGCAGGCGGCGTTGAGCAACCCGGAAGTTGCGGCATTGAACCTGAAGAAACCGTTGGTGGCGGTCAAGGGCACGCGTGGCGTCAGAAAGTCGGATATGGTGCACAACGGTTGGATGCCCGAGATTGACGTGGACCCTGAAACGTATGAAGTGCGTGCCGATGGCATGGTGCTGAGCTGTGAGCCGGCGGAGGTGCTGCCCCTGGCCCAACGCTACTTCCTGTTTTGACGCGCACTCAATAAAGCGACCCCGACGTTGTTGCTTTGCCTTGCCGTACTAGCTGTACTGTCTGCGACAAAGCGCCTAGTCAGAATCGCTTTGTTGAGCGCTTGTAGTCCTTATTTTAAGAGTTTAAAGACATGATGCTGGAATTTGAATGTTAGGAATCAGCAAGAAAATAGAGAGTGCCAGCCGGGTTGACGACCAGCTAGTGCTGCCGTTCGACCGCAGGCAGAAAAGCCGCTTGCGTGTGGAGCTGGCTTCGGGCACTGAGGCGGCGTTGCTGCTGGAGCGTGGCACGGTGTTGCGCGGCGGGGATTTGCTGCAGGCCGAGGACGGGCGTGTGGTGCAGGTGGTCGCGGCGGATGAGCCGGTATTGCGGGTGACGGCAGCGACGCCGCGCGAATTGGCGCGGGCGGCCTACCACCTGGGCAACCGCCATGTGCCGCTTGAGGTCGGCGATGGCTGGCTGCGTCTGGAGCAGGACCATGTGTTGCAGGAGATGCTGCTCGGGCTGGGCGTGCAGGTGGAAGGGCAGATGGCGCCGTTCGAGCCGGAGGCCGGCGCGTATGGCGGCGGGCACCGCCACCATCATGACGATGATGCGCCTTCGATCCGCCAGCCGGCGCGCTTGAGGACGCATGAGTAAATCCAGCTCATTGGTGCGCTTGCTGCAACTGGCAAGCCCGATGCTGCCCGTTGGGGCTTATAGCTATTCGCAGGGGCTGGAGTGGGGCATCGAGTCGGGCGAAGTGCATGACCTGGCAAGCGCCCAGGCCTGGATAGGCGACGTATTACGGGTGTATCAGGGCGGTTTCGAACTGCCGCTGCTGAGCCGGTTTTACCGTGCATGGCAGCGTGGCGACGCTGAGGCATTGAACGAATGGAACGCGTTTTACCTGGCTGGGCGCGACAACGCAGAGGCCTTGGCCGAGAGCAAGCAGATGGGGTATTCGCTCAAGCGCTTGTTGCTGGAGTTTCATGATTTGCCCGATAGCTGGATGGCGATGCTGGAGGCTTTGCCTACAGCTTCTTTTCCTGTGTTGTACGCGGGCATTAGCCAGGTTTGGGGCATCGACGAGCAGGATGCCTTGCAGGCGTATGCCTGGTCCTGGCTGGAAAACCAGGCCAGCGCGGCGATGAAGGCGGCGCCGTTGGGTCAGGTGGCGGGGCAGAAGATATTGTTGGGAGTGGCGGAGAAAATTCCTCTGTTGGTGGAGGCTGCGATGCGGATGCAGGATCACGAGATCAGTAATTTTTGTCCTGCGTTGACCATTGCGGGTTGTAGGCATGAGACGCAGTACAGCAGGTTGTTTAGGTCATGAAGCGAGTTTCATGGCGAGATGATGGGTTTCGCCCCTGACGGGCGAATCACTTTCCTTTGCTTCGCCAAAGGAAAGTAACCAAAGGAAAGGCGACCCAATTGTCTGCGACCCGGAACGTTGTTCCGGGCAACCTGCGTTGCTCGTGCCGGATGGGTCTTGCTGAACTCGCTGCGCTCAGACAGACGCAAGCCCTGGTCCATCTGTCACTTGCGCTACTCGGCGCAGCCAGACGGGGAGGGTTGGGCGGGTGGCGAGCCTTTTGCTTGTAGATAGTTACCGTGTCGAGCTTTGTTGTTTTTGAATGATTTTAAATATTGGATCAAGTAATGCAGATTAAGGAACCTTTACGCGTCGGCATCGGCGGCCCGGTTGGGTCGGGCAAGACGGCGCTGACGTTGGCCTTGTGCCAGCGCTTGCGCGATGTGTACAACATCGCGGTGGTGACCAACGACATCTACACGCGGGAGGACGCCGAGTTCCTCACGCGCAACGAGGCGTTGGCGCCGGAGCGCATCATCGGGGTGGAGACGGGCGGCTGCCCGCACACGGCGATCCGCGAGGATGCCTCGATGAACCTTGAGGCGGTGGCGCAGTTGAGCGAGCGCTTCAATCCGCTGGACATCGTGTTTGTCGAGAGCGGCGGCGACAACCTCGCGGCGACGTTCAGTCCGGAGCTTTCCGACCTGACGATCTACGTGATCGACGTCGCGGCAGGCGAGAAGATTCCGCGCAAGGGCGGGCCAGGCATCACCAAGTCCGATTTGCTGGTGATCAACAAGATCGACCTGGCGCCGCTGGTGGGCGCCTCGCTTGAGGTGATGGACCGCGATGCGCGCAAGATGCGCGGCGAGCGGCCATTCATCTTCACCAACCTCAAGAGCGGGCAGGGCCTGGAAGAGATTGTTGGTTTTATCGAGAAACAAGGGTTGATGCTCTAGCAAGCCAAAAAATAAGGAAAACATATGAAAATTCTCCGTCTCGCAGCACTGGGCCTGTTGGCATTCTCTCCGTTGGCTTTGGCGCATCCCGGGCACGAAGCCCAAGGCTTGCTGGCCGGCTTCATGCATCCGCTCACCGGGCTGGACCACTTGCTGGTCATGCTCGCTGTCGGCTTATGGGCCGGACGGATCGGCGGCGCGGCGCGCTGGCAGCTTCCTGTCACTTTTGTTGCCGTCATGGCGCTGGGCGCCGTTATCGGCATGGCGGGATACCGCCTGCCCGCGATCGAGACGCTGCTGGCCGCGAGCGTGATGGCGCTGGGGGCATTGCTTGTCATCAGCCTGCGCCTACCACGGGCGCTGCAAGCCGGGCTGGTCGCCTTGTTCGCCCTGTTCCATGGCATTGCCCATGGCAGCGAGCTGGCTGCGGATCAAAGCTTGGCGGTGATGTTCGGCATGCTGGCCGCAACCGCGCTGCTGCATATGCTCGGCCTGGCATTGTCCAGCCGCCGCTTGCGGCTTCCTGGTTTGGTGCATTCAATTTTTGGATGCACCATGATGGTGCTAGGCGCATGGTTGTTGGCAAGCTGATTATCGCCATGGACGTATGCCCGGTTGATTAGCCGGACAATAGAGGGAATATGGTTTTCTAGTGCCTGACTGGCTTGAAACTTGCTGCATTGATGGCAGGCATTAACGGAGAACAACACGGCTGCATGACGGCGATTGACTATCAGGCGGGGGCAAGCGGGGGCGTTGGCGAGGTGATGGAACCCACGCAGCGCATCGTCAAGGTGCGCCGCGACTACAACACCTGGGTGGTCAACGAGACGCTGGAGGATTATGCGCTCAGATTCACGCCGCGCTCCTTCCGCAAGTGGTCGATCTTCCGCGTCGCCAATACCGCGTTCGGCGCGATTTCCTTCCTGGTATTGGAGGCGATCGGCGGCACGCTGGCCGTCAATTACGGCTTCACCAACGCTTTCTGGGCCATTCTGGCCATCGGGCTGGTGATCTTCATGACCGGGCTGCCGATCAGCTATTACGCGGCCAAGTTCGGTCTGGACATGGACCTGCTCACGCGCGGCGCGGGCTTCGGCTACATCGGCTCCACCATCTCCTCGTTCGTCTACGCCTCGTTCACTTTCATCCTGTTCGCGCTCGAGGCGGCCATCATGGCCTATGCGCTGGAGCTGTATTTCGACCTGCCGCTCTACATCGGCTACCTGGTGAGCGCGCTGGTGATCGTGCCGCTGGTGACCCACGGCGTCACCCTGGTCAGCCGCATCCAGATGATCACCCAGCCGGTCTGGCTGTTCCTGCTCGCATTGCCTTACGTGTTCATCATCTACAAGGACCCCGGCGTGCTCGGCCGCCTGGGCGAGTTCGCGGGCAAGTCTGGCTACGACAGCGACTTCAACCTGTTGATGTTCGGCACGGCGATGGCGGTCGGTATGGCCTTGATCCCGCAGATCGGCGAGCAGGTGGATTTCTTGCGCTTCATGCCGGAAAAGACGCGCAAGAACCGCTTCCGCTGGCACCTGGGCGTGTTGGTGGCGGGGCCGGGCTGGATATCGCTCGGCATGCTCAAGATGCTGGGCGGCGCCTTGCTGGCCTACTTGGCGGTGGAAGGCGCCAGGTCTTTCGAGCAGGCGGTCAATCCCAACCAGATGTACATGGCCGGCTTCAGCCAGGTGTTCTCGAACCCCGAAGTCGTGCTGGCGGTGACGGTGTTCTTCGTGGTGATCTCGCAGATAAAGGTCAACATGACCAATGCCTATGCCGGTTCTCTCGCGTGGTCGAATTTCTTCGCTCGCCTCACGCACAGCCACCCGGGTCGCGTGGTGTGGGTGGTGTTCAACGCCATGATCGCGATCATCCTTATGGAAATGGACGTGTTCCAGGCGCTGGAGCAGGTGCTGGGCCTGTATTCCAATATCGCCATTTCCTGGATCACGGCGGTGGTGGCCGACCTCGTCATCAACAAGCCGCTGGGCCTGAGCCCCAAGGGCATCGAGTTCCGCCGCGCCTACCTTTACGACATCAACCCGGTCGGCGTCGGGGCGATGGTGATCGCCTCGCTGCTGTCGGTGGCCGCGTTCTTCGGCGTATTCGGCGTCGAGGCGGAAGCGTTCTCGGCCTTGATCGCGCTCGGCACCGCGCTGGTGGTTTCCCCGTTGATCGCCTGGCTGACCAAGGGCAGGTACTACATCGCGCGCCGGCCGGTGAGCTACCAGCCGGTGAGCGGCGTGCAGCGCTGCAGCATCTGCGAGAAGCAGTACGAGGTCGACGACATGGCGCATTGCCCGGCCTACCAGGGCGCGATCTGCTCGCTATGCTGCTCGCTGGACGCGCGCTGCAACGATATCTGCAAGCCGCACGGCCGCATCGAGTACCAATGGCAGCGCGTGATGCGGCGGGTGCTGCCGGAGAGCTGGGTCGAGGTGATGCAGAGCGGCCTGGGGCATTACCTGCTGCTGATGGCGGTGACGCTGGCGTTCCTCAGCGCCTTGTTCGGACTGATCTATTTCCATGAATCGCTCACCTTCACGGGCGAGAAGGAAGTCCTGCTGCCCGAGCTCAGGCTGGGCTACTTCAAGGTCTTCGCCGCGCTTGCGTTCGCGAGCGGCATCATTGTCTGGTGGATCGTGCTGACCTCGGAGAGCCGGCGCGTGGCGCAGGAGGAGTCCAACCGCCAGACCAATTTGCTGCAGCGCGAGATTACCCTGCATCGGCAGACTGACGCCGAACTGCAGCGCGCGCGCCAGGTCGCGGAACAGGCCAACCAGGCCAAGAGCCGCTACATCACGGGCATCAGCCATGAGTTGCGCACGCCGCTCAATAGTATCCTCGGCTATGCCCAGCTGCTGGACAACGACCCCAGCATCCCGGAGAGCCGCCACCAGTCGATCCGCGTGATCCGCCGCAGCGGCGAGCATTTGCTGTCCCTGATCGAGGGCACGCTGGACATCGCGCGCATCGAGAGCGGCAAGCTAACGTTCGACCTGCGCCTGGTGCGTTTCCCCGAATTCATCCAGCAGCTCGTGAGCATGTTCGAGCTACAGGCGCACAACAAGGGCATCGGCTTCCATTACGAACTGCATGGCGATTTGCCCAAGGTGGTGCGCATCGACCAGAAGCGCCTGAGCCAGATCCTCATCAACATCCTCGGCAACGCCGTGAAGTTCACGCGCCAGGGCGGCGTTTCGTTCAAGCTGCGCTATGCGCGCGAAATGCTCAATATCAGCATCGAGGATACCGGCCCGGGCATTGCGCCCGAGGAGATCGAGAAAGTGTTCGAGCCGTTTGCGCGCGGTTCGGCCGCCGCCAACAGCAATATCGGCGGCACCGGCCTCGGCCTCACCATCAGCAAGATGCTGACCGAGCTCATGGGCGGCCAGCTCACGGTGCGCAGCACGCCGGGGCAGGGCAGCCAGTTCAATATCCGCCTATTCCTATCGCAGGTGCGGGTGGCTGAAGAGATCGAGAACGCCTCCATGCCCATGCCGCTGGCCTACAAAGGCCCGCGCCGGCGCATATTGGTGGTGGACAACGAGCAGGTGGACAGGGAGCTGCTCAAGAATATCCTGCAGCCCCTGGGCTTCGAGGTGGCGGAGGCGGCGAGCGGGCGGGAGTGCTTGCAGGTCTACACCGAGTTCAAGCCCAACGTCATCCTTATGGACCTTGCCATGCCGGACATGGACGGCTGGGAGGCGAGCTACATGATACGCAAGGTGCACCAGTCCGACGTGCCGATCGCGATTGTGTCGGCCAATGCGTTCGACAAGGGCCTGGAAAACACAGCAGGCATCCCGGCTTCGGATTTCATCGTCAAGCCGGTGAACGTGATGGAGCTGCTGCGCTGGATCGGCGAGCAGCTCAAGCTGGAATGGGTGACCGAGGTGGGCGACGCGGTTGCCGATGCGGGCATTGCCGTCGCTTCCGGGGCTAATAATGCGGTGGAAGCGCCGTCCAGGGAGCAGCGGGACGAATTGATGGCCTTGATCAAGGTGGGCTACGTGCGGGGCATCACGCGTAAGCTGGACGAGATCGGCCAGGACGACCGGTATGGGACTTTTGTTGCGGCGATGCGCCAGCTGTCGCAGCAGTTCGAACTTGAAGCAATGCAGAAAATGTTGGAAGAAGTGAATGATGGAGGCTAGAAAAGACACCGCGGTCGTGCTGATCGTGGACGACGTGCCGGATAACCTGGCCGTGCTGCACGATGCGCTGGACGAATCCGGCTACATGGTGCTGGTGGCCAACAACGGCGAGACCGCGCTCAGGCGCGCGGAAGAGGCGCGCCCCGACATCATCTTGCTGGATGCGATTATGCCGGGGCTGGATGGTTTCGAGGTCTGCGCCAGACTCAAGGCCAACCTCAACACCCGCCATATTCCGGTGATCTTCATGACTGGGCTCACCGAGTCCGAGCACGTGGTGGCAGGCTTCGCCGCCGGCGGCACCGATTACGTCACCAAGCCCATCCGCACTGCCGAAGTCCTGGCGCGCATCAGCACCCACTTGCAGGCGTCGCGCCAGATGCATCAGGCGCGCGGCGCCCTCGATGCCTTCGGACAGGCGGCCATCGCCGTATTGCCCGCGAGCGGCCGCATCGTCTGGCAGACACCCCTGGCGCGGGACTGGATGCAACGGTATTTCAGCACCAGCGAGGCCGATGCCGAAACGCACACGCCGCAGCCCTTGCTCAAATGGCTAGTCAGCCTGAAAGCCAGCGGCGCCGAAGCCAACCCGCTGACCGTGGTGCAAGGCAGCGGCCGCCTGATCTTCTCCCTGGCCGACCTCAATACCGAGGAGCAATGGGTCATCATCCTCAGGGAAGAGTCCGACGCCGCCCAGATCGAAGCCCTGATGCAAACCTTCGGCCTGACCCAGCGCGAATCCGAGGTGCTCTACTGGGCAATCAAGGGCAAGACCAACCGCGACATCGGCGACATCCTCGGCACCAGCCCGCGCACCGTCAACAAGCACATGGAGCACGTCTTCGCCAAGCTGGGCGTTGAAACCCGCACCGCGGCCGCAGCACTCGCCACCAGCAAGATGCGCAACCTCAAGGCGGGCTGACGGCCAGACTTGGAGAGCGGCTAACAAAATTCAGCGAAGCGATGCTGGCTAGGCGCCCTACCGCAGGCAGTACAAGCAGTACGGCCAGGCAGGGCAACAACGCCAGCAGGATTTTGTGGCAGCGCTTAGGCCGCCTGTTCCAGCATATCCCCTGTCTCCGCATTGGATGCGGCGGCATGCGAATTCACCTGCTGCGCCGCTTCGCTGATGCGCGTGATCAGGTTGACGGCCGATAGCAGGATCAGCAGGTTCTCGCCTTTTTCCGTCATCACCTTGGCAATGCCTTCGGCCGGGATGTTGATGGTCGCGAAAAAGGCCGACAGCGGCTCGATCGCGTTGGGGGCGATGGCGGGGATTTCTCCCAGCGCGCTCACCAGCAGGCCGAACTTGGGCAGCTTGGGGCCGGCCTGGACAATGACGATCTGCTTGTCCTGCTCGGGCGGCTGGAAGTCTATGCCGGTCAGACGGGCGAGGTTGAGCACCGGCACGACGTTGTCCTCATGCTTGAGCATGCCTTCCAGTACCGACGAGGTGTCGGGCAACGGCTTGATGTTGTTGGCCTGTACCGCTTCGACAATGTGCGAGGCGGGCAGGCCGAGCCAGTGCTTGCCGATGTAGAAGGTGGCGTATTCCTCGGCATCCGCGGCGGCGGCCTGGTTGCTCGCCGGCTTGAACTGGTTATGCTGCAGCAGGTTTTCCGAATCTATCATGGCATTGATGTCCGCAGCCTTGCCCAGCGGGATGAAGATCAGCGCGGTCACGTGGTTCTTGTAGCTGTCGCCATCGCCTTTGTATTCACGGTACCCGGCCGATGCGCGCGCGCCCACGGCATAGTAGTTGCCGTTGTAGAGCGCGATATCGAAGCCGGTGCTTCCCGGCGTCAGCTTGCACAGCTCCGGATGCACGGAGAAGTGGCTGCCGACGGCAAAATCGCGCGAGGTGGATGAGATCACGCGCAGTTTCTCATCGACGTAGAGCGTGAAGCTGCCTTTGACGGCATTGTTGTCAGCGCCGCGGGGCAGGGCGTCCGCGAGCATGGCGGAAAACTGCGGCGTGCTGTCGAACACGATGCCGATGCCGCCCACGGTCTGCTCCTGGTGGCGGATGGCGGCGGCATAGATGTAGGTGGGTTGGTTGCCATAGAGCGGGCTGGGCTCGAAATCGGACACGACGTAGTCTTGCGAATGGCGCAATTGCAATGCTGCCTTGACCCAGTCGGCGGTGATGGTTTCGCCCACCTGCCGCTGGTAGGCCGGGTTGGAGGCCGCCACGATACAGCCGTGGCGGTCGAAGACGACCAGGTTGGAGTACACCGTGTAGGCCTTGTTGATGTAGACCAGCACCTTGGTGATTGCATTTTTCTCCTGCATGCTGAGTTCCGGCTGGGACAGCAGGCGCTGGAACGTCGCGGTCAATGCCCACCAGCGGCAGTCGTTGGCGCGCTCGTACAGGTTGCGGTCCATGATATCCACCGCCAGCGAGGCGAAAAAGCGCGAGTTTTCCAGCATGACGGCCACCACGGTCTGGTAGAGGTCGGCCACCGTCTTTTCCACCACGTTCTGCGTCTTGAAGCCGGTATTGCTGATTTCCCACAACAGCATCTTGGAGAAGTTGTTCTGTTGCGCGTTGTGGCTTGCATCGCGCTTTTGCCAGATATTGCCGTTCCATACCGACTGGTTGAGCTTGCTCTGGATGGTGGCGGCCTGTTTGGGAATGCCCAGTAATGTCGCCGAGAATAATAGCGGGCTGCGCATGACTTTCTTCAGCAGCTTGCTGTCGATGCCGGCGATGATGTTGGCGACATTGTCCTCGAAAGCATGCTCGAGCGGGATCATCACATGGCCGCGCCAGCCCGGGCCCATATAGCCCTGGTAGCCTTTGGTTTCACGCGTGACGGCAAGATAGAGCCTGCCGGCGAAGCGCGTGAGTATCCAGTCCTGGCCCTGGGCATGCTCCAACGGCGCGCCCAGCGGGATCTGGTAGTGGTCGCTGCTGGCGACGACCCGGTCATTCTCGTCCAGCAGTAAGCCCACGCACCATTCGTTCTTGCGGATCAGGTCCTTGAAGATGCCGTCCATTTCATTTTCAAACTTGAAGCAGAGGCAGAGCACGCCCAGCGCGTCGTCGCTGTCGTCGTGGCATACCCTGCGGGCATAGATCAGGCTGGCATCCTGCCCGGGCGATAAGTCGCTGTGACGGAATACCTCGATATAGGGTTCGTCGGAATGCAGGGCTTCCTTGATCAAGGGGTCGTGCGATTGCCTGGCCGGGTTGTCCTCATCCAGTTGCACCAAAATGTTGCCTCCTGCATCAAGCAGGATCACATTGAAGTACACCGAGTACTTCTGGACATACTCGCTGAAGCGTTCGCGCAGCAGCATGTAGTCATCCTCGTCGGCGCTGCCCGCGAGGTGCTTGTCGAGGAAGTTGCTGAGATTGTCGTCGGTGGAAAGAAAGCCGATATCCGCCGTGCGCTCGAACAGGTTGCGCACCACGATATCCACCGCCACCTGGGCCTTCGCCGTGATCGCTGTGATGGTCTTGTTCAGGGTTTCCCTGGCCAGGCTGTCCAGCACGTCGGTCGTGACCTTGCCGAAGGCCTGGCGCGTCTCGCTCATGTCAGTGCCCGTGCCGGAAAGCTGGCTGAGCAGGGAGAGATTGTCCCATGTGCTCTGCAACTGCTGCAACGATTCGCGATAGCGGTTGAGGCTGCTCATGCTTTGCGTCATGGCAGGGATATTGTGGTTTGCGGTGGTCATGCTTTGCTTTCTTGTAGTGATGCCTGTTTCCAGATCAGCAATTATCATGCCCGCTGTTACGGCCCGGATTGGCCCTTGATTTCTCCCGAAGCTGAAAGTGCGCTTAGCCAGGGAGTAGGCAAATGTATTGTACGAACGTACAATATGCCGATGCAGGTGAAACAGAAACTCGAAATCCTGGCCGATGCCGCCAAATACGACGCCTCGTGCGCCTCCAGCGGCACCGAGCGGCGCGACTCGCGGGACGGCAAGGGCATAGGCTCGACCACGGGCACGGGGATTTGCCACAGCTACGCGCCAGACGGCCGCTGCATTTCCCTGTTGAAGATATTGCTCACCAATTTTTGCCTGTACGACTGCGTCTACTGCGTCAACCGGGTAAGCAGCAATGTGCAGCGGGCGCGCTTCAGCATAGACGAAGTGGTGCAGCTGACGCTGGCGTTTTACCGCCGCAACTACATCGAGGGCCTGTTCCTGAGCTCGGGCATCATCCAGAGCCCGGACTACACCATGGAGCAGGTGGTCGAGGTGGCGCGCATCCTGCGCGAGGAGCATGGTTTCCGCGGATACATCCACCTGAAAACCATCCCGGATGCCGCCCCGGAATTGCTGGCGAGCGCAGGGCGCTATGCGGACCGGCTGAGCATCAATATCGAGCTGCCGACGGCGGCAAGCCTGTCCGCGCTGGCGCCGGAAAAGGACGGCGCGGCCATCCGCATGTCGATGGCGCGGCTGCGCGAACGCATTGACGCCGGGAAGGACAAGACCGCCAGCGGCAAGCGCCCGCCGAAATTCTCCCCGGGCGGACAAAGCACGCAAATGATCGTCGGGGCGGATGCCACGGACGACAGGACGATACTCAGCGCCAGCGCCGAGCTGTATGGGCGCTACCGCTTGCGGCGCGTCTACTATTCCGCGTTCAGCCCCATCCCCGATGCGAGCCCGGCATTGCCGTTGCAGTCGCCGCCGCTGGCGCGGGAGCACAGGCTGTACCAGGCGGACTGGCTGATGCGCTTCTATGGGTTCGAGCCGAATGAAATCATCACCGGCGAACAAGGCATGCTGGCGCTGGACATGGACCCCAAGACGGCATGGGCGCTGCGGAACCGCGCCATGTTTCCCGTCGACCTCAACCGCGCGCCCAAGTCCACGCTGCTGCGCGTGCCGGGCCTGGGGGTGCGCAACGTGCAGCGCATCCTGGCAGCCCGCCGCGTGCGCGCGGTGCGGCTGGACGACCTGGTGCGCATGCATGCCCCGATCAACCGCATGCTGCCGTTTATCCAGTTGCCGGACCATCATCCCGGCGCGACGCTGGATGCCGCCAGCCTGTCGACGCGGCTCAAGGACACGCGTACAGCCCCGCAGCAGCTGGGATTGTTCATGTAAAGCACTGCCGGCGTCATATGCACAACGTTTATCTCCAGGATGAAACCGATATCGAAGGCTGGCGCGCCGCGGCGCGGCGGCTGGTCTCCCAAGGCGTCGCGCCGCAGGATGTGGACTGGTACGTGAGGCCGGCCGCAGATGATGTGGTTCAGGAAGATTTTCTGGCGATGGCGGATGATGCAGCGAACCCGGCTGGCGATCAATTTTGCGTTGCCGCTCAGGGAAAAGCCGATATTGTGCCGTCAGCCATGCCAGACGGGCAGCAGCCGTCTGGCGACAGCGTGCGCCTGATGGTGCCGCGCCAATTCGTCGAGCTGGTGCGCCCGGTGATCCTGCACCGGGCGCCGGAACGCTTTGGCTTGCTTTACCGGGCGCTATGGCGCTTGCAGCGGGAGCGTGGCCTGATGAGGCTGGCAGGGGATCCTGATATTGCCCGCCTCAACGCCATGGTCAAGGCGGTGCGGCGCGACATGCACAAAATGACGGCGTTCGTCCGGTTCCGCGAGGCCATGGTGGAGGGCCGGCCGCGCTATCTGGCCTGGTTCGAGCCGGAGCACCACATCATGGCGGCGATCGCGCCTTTCTTCATCGGGCGTTTCGCCGCGATGGACTGGACCATCATGAGCCCGCGCATGGGCATGCGCTGGGACGGCGACACGCTGCATTTCCTGCCCGGAGGCAAGCCAGAGGCGCTGCCAGCGGAGGATGCCGGCGAAGTGCTGTGGCTGAGCTACTACCGGTATATATTCAACCCCGCGCGCCTCAAGCTCAAGGCCATGCAAAAGGAAATGCCGAAAAAATATTGGCACAACCTGCCCGAGGCTGAGCTGATCGCGTCATTGATCGCAGGCGCTGGAACGCGCACGCAGGCGATGCTGGAAAGGGCGCCCGAGCCGCCCAGGCGCAAGGTCGTCGGCTATCGGCGAAAGCCGCGGCGTCCGGATATCGCTAGCGGAAACGAATAACGGCATTCAGCATGCGATAGAGAGCCGGTAAAGCAGCAAATGTCGTGGCTGGCATTTTTCGTGCTTTTGCTCGGGTAACCCGCAAACCGCGAACAACCATAAGAAGCCGCCATGCAAATATTCCTGTTCCCGCTATCCGCTTTTTTCTGCCTTTACTTTCTTGGTCTCCCAGCAGTATCCGCAGGCGATGGCTCATCCCAGGCGCAGGCCATGGATAGCGTGTGGGTGGCGATTTCCGGCGCGCTGGTGTTCATGATGCAGGCGGGGTTCGCCATGCTGGAGAGCGGCATGGCGCGCGCCAAGAACGCTGTGAATGTGATGATGAAGAACTACATGGATCTGGCGGTCGGGGCGTTGTTGTTCTGGCTGGTGGGATACGGCCTGATGTTCGGCGGCAACTCCAGCGGCTGGATCGGCACCGATCATTTCGCCTTGGCCTACGGCGACGACTGGAACGCCAGCATGCTGTTTTTCCAGTTGATGTTCGCGGCGACGGCAGCGACCATCGTGAGCGGCGCCATGGCCGAGCGCACGAGTTTCGTCGCCTACCTGCTGGGGGCTTGCGGCATCATGGCCTTGATCTACCCGGTGTTCGGCAGCTGGGCCTGGAATGAGCATGGCTGGCTCAGGCAGATGGGCTTCATCGATTTTGCCGGCTCCACAGTGGTGCATTCGGTCGGGGCATGGTGCGCGTTGGCGGGCATCATGGTGCTTGGCCCCAGGCTGGGGCGTTTCGGCAGCAAGGGCGAGGTGCACATGATCCCGGGGCATAACCTCAGCCTGGTGGCGATGGGCGGCTTCCTGCTCTGGTTCGGCTGGTTCGGCTTCAACGGCGGCAGCACGCTGGCGGCAGGCAGCGAGATCGGCCCGATTCTCTTGAATACGCATATGGCCGGCGCCGCAGGGGCGGTGGGCGCATTGCTGACTGCGCTGGCCATGCGCCAGCCGGTACTGATGGCCTACGTGGTCAACGGCAGCCTGGGCGGGCTGGTGGCGATTACCGCAGGTTGCGCCAGCATGGATGTGCCGTATGCGGTACTGACCGGTTTCGTGGGCGGGATCGTCACGATGTTCGGGGTATGGGCGCTGGAAAAATTAAGACTGGATGACGTGGTGGGCGCGGTGGCCGTGCATGGCTTCAGCGGCGTATGGGGCACGATTGCGGCCGGCTTGTTCCTCAAGGGCAATATGTTCGACCTCAACCAGGTCATCGTGCAGCTGATCGGGGTGGCCGTGGCTTTTGTCTGGGTTTTCCCTTGTGCGTTGCTGATGTACGGGGTGCTGGCCCGCACCATAGGCTTGCGCGTCAGCACCATGCACGAACAGCGCGGGCTGGACATCACTGAGCACGGCGAGGTGGGCTATCCCGAGTTCAACCGCGATGCCGCCTACCAGCGCGAACATGTCCAGCAGCTCAACCGGCTCTGAGTCGATCTATGGATATCGTGTTACGCCGCCGCGCAATCCTTACCGGGCTCAGGCCATTCCTCAGCGATGAGGAGTTGCTGCCTGCGGTGGCGTTATGGGAGCGAGAGTATGCCGGGCAGCCAGTATTTGCCCTGAGCAGGTTCATCGCGAAATGCTGCACACGGCCGGCGCTCAAGGCGCAACGCGGCCAGATGCTGCGTGCCGTGATCGGCGCCATGGAGTTGCCGGAGAGACAATTGCTGCCGGACCCGGGCGCCCGGGAGGGCGATGCGGCAACGGCGCAACGCACGACAAGCCTAAGCGCAGATGATAAAACCAGTATGTTCACCGTCCTGCTCCAAGCCATGCTATTGCTTATTGAGCCTGCATTGCAGGGTGCGGTTCGCAACCGCCTGTTGCAGCAGCTCGACAAGCAAAAGTTTGAAGGCGTGCGCCAGCAGGTATTGCAGGAGTGGCTGGCAGGCCATAATGCCACGCTGACCCACAGCTACAGCCTCGACCTGCTGCGGTCGTTCATCAACCAGGCTTATGTCGCGATGTGCGAAGCCCTGGGGCCGGTCAAGGCTGACCAGCTATTGGCGCAGGCGATCCGCCAGGCCGAGATACAAGGGCATCACCTGAGTTTTCGGGTGCATGATTTGTTGTAAGAGCCTGTTCACGATCTTTTCAAAGGGTACGTTGCCCCGGCAGGGTAGGTGATGCAAGGCGCAAACCGCAGACGTGCTGATTGCCCGGCGAGGATTTGCAACGCAGCAGCGGCTGCGCTGCCGGGGCAACCCGAAGGGCATGGCCCCAACACGCGCCCGCTCTGCGTTGCAGTCCTTGGCAAGGCAATGAGCATTACCTGCGGACTGCGCCTTGATCGGATACGTCCTGGAGCCATGCGTGCCCTATGAAAAGATCGTGAACAGGCTCTAGAGCTAATAAAAAAGGGAGCAATTGCTCCCTGTTCAATGCAATCAATCGCTCTTACTTCACGCGGTTCTTGTATTCCAATGTGCGGGTATCGATTTCGATCTTGTCGCCGATGTCACAGAACAATGGCACTGGCAATTCGAAGCCGGTGTTGATCTTAGCCGGCTTCATTACCTTGCCGGAAGTGTCGCCCTTGACGGCCGGCTCGGTGTAGGTGATTTCGCGTACGACGGAGTTCGGCAACTCGACGGAGATGGGCTTGCCGTTGTAGAACACCACTTCGCACTCCATGCCGTCTTCCAGGAACTTGAGCGCGTCTTCCATGGTTTCAGCTTCAACTTCGTACTGGTTGTATTCCGCGTCCATGAACACGTACATGGGGTCGGCGAAATAGGAGTAGGTCACTTCCTTCTTTTCCAGCACCACCACGTCGAACTTGTCATCGGCCTTGTATACCGCTTCGCTCGGGGACTCGGTGAGCAGATTCTTGAATTTCATCTTGACCACGGAGGAGTTGCGGCCCGATTTGCTGTATTCGGCCTTCAGCACGACCATGGGATCGTTGCCTACCATAAATACGTTGCCTACGCGAAGTTCCTGAGCTGTTTTCATGTGATGTCCTGGGACTTAAAAAGGGTAAAGTGTAAAAAGTCGCGCATTATACCCGAAAATCAAAAAAATTTCTTACAGTAAATCACCAGCTTAGCGGCCAAGCCGGTTTCTTTTGCACATGCCTGGGCATAGTTCTGCGCCTGCCGCTGCCAGCCGGGCAGGGCGGTGAGCAGCGCTTGCCAGGCTGAGGAAGTGAAGCCATACCGGTTCCAAGCGCGATGGGCCGCCATGATGTGTACAGTCAAGTCTGACGGACTATCTTGACAATAGCGTTGCAGGAAGGCCTCCAGCTTGACGAGGTGGGCATCCTCCGCTTGCAGATAGGGCTGCCAGATCATGGGCTTGCCTGCCCATAGTGCCCTGACCCAGCTGTCTTCGCCGCGCACGAAGTTGAGATCGCAAGCCCAGAGCAACTGGTCATAGCGGTCCTGCGGGAGAAATGGGACGGTGGCGATTCTGAGTCCGCCTTGATTCTCCCTCTCTTCCAGCCAATGCATGGCCTGGTCGGCGACAGGGCCGTGGGGAATAATGCAGAGGACCGGTTTATCCGCTTCCGCCATGGCCTCCAGCAACGAGTCCACCGGCGCATGCGGGTAGCAGAACAGGCTGACGGTATAGGCATGCTGCGGCATGATGCCCAGGCTCTGCCAGAAGGCTGCCTGCAAGGCCGGGCTCTGCTGGAAGCGCGTGCGTTCTGCCAGCAGGCGGCCTTCGCGCAGCAATCCGCCGGAGGCCGGGCTGAACCCGGGAAAGAAGAAGTGCTTGGTCAAGCCAAGCTGCGGGTGCGGGGAAGGCCGGGCGTGAAAGTCGTCCACCCATTGTTCCGCGCTCAGGTATTCCAGGTTGACCCATACCGGCCGGGCATCCTGCATGGCGCGCAGGTAGGGTGCCGGCAATGCGCAGCCGAATGCTTCGATCACGACATCGGCAACATCCGCTTGCGGGAATGGCGCAGTCCAGTGGCGGATTTCCACTCCCGCGGTTTCTTGCGACGCCAGTTCCGGGTCCAATCCCTGGACCAGCTTGGCGGCGATTTGGGGCCGGTCTATCCACAGCCTGACTTTTATTCCGTGCTCGTGCGCCAATTGCCTGGCCAGACGCCAGCAGACGCCGATGTCGCCGTAGTTGTCGACGATGCTGCAAAAGATGTCCCAGCGCATGGCGTCAGTCAGCCTTGCCCAGGTGCATGGTAGCTCACGTCGACGACCTCGAAGCTTTCTTCCCCGGCAGGCGTCTCCACGCGGATCACGTCCCCGGGCTGCTTGCCGAGCAGCGCGCGGGCAAGCGGCGATATCCAGCTGATATAGCCCTTGCCCGGCTCGAGTTCGTCCTGGCCGACGATGCGGTAATGGTGCTCGCTGTCCTTGTCGATGGAGTAGAGCTCGACCCAGGCGCCGAAATAGATTTTCTCCAGGTCCTGCTGCTGCGCCGGGTCCACGACCACGGCAATGTCCATGCGCTTCATGAGAAAGCGCAGCCGGGAGTCGATCTGGCGCAGGCGCTTCTTGCCGTAGATGTAATCGCCGTTCTCGCTGCGGTCGCCGTTGCCTGCCGCCCAGGAGACATCGCTGACGACCTTGGGACGCTCGATTTTGTAGAGTTGCTCGAACTCGTCCTTGAGCCGCGCATAGCCTTCCGGCGTGATGTAGTTTTTCTTGTCTGCCATAGGCTCGCAAATTAGGCGGCAAGTCGCCGGCTGTCAAGCGAGCAGGCGTGAAAAGCCGTAGCCCATTGCATGAGCATGAGCTTTGGAGGTAAGCTCAACCTGCCTGGCAGGCAAGGCAGGCATCATCAATTTATATAACAGCAACAATAAATTAAGGGAGTTTCATGATGAGTGGGGAGCAAAAAAGGCCTGTCGTGTTCACAGGCAGGGCGGGCGAGTATTTCGGCATCTGGATCGTCAACCTGCTGCTGAGCATCCTGACATTGGGCATTTATTCCGCCTGGGCCAAGGTGAGGCGCAAGAAATACTTCTACCAGCATACCTTCATCGACGGCGTCGCCTTCGACTATCACGCTTCGCCGGTCGCCATCCTCAAGGGGCGCTTTCTCGCTTTCGGCTTGTTCGTCCTGTATTCGATCAGCGCCGAGATTTCGCCCATATTGTCCGGCGCGTTCATCATCGCCTTTATTATCTTCCTGCCCTGGATCATTGTGCGCTCGTTGACCTTCAACGCGCGCAACTCCAGCTATCGCGGCTTGCGCTTCGATTTCAAGGGCAGGCTATGGGACGCAGTGCTGTATTACATCCTGTTGCCGATACTGATGGTGCTGACGCTGGGCCTGCTGTACCCCTTCATTTCCCAGCGGCGCAACCGCTTCCTGGCCGAAGGGCACCGCTTCGGCAGAAGCCCCTTCACTGCCGGTTTCAAGGTGAAGGACTTTTACTTCGCATACCTGAAAGCCTTATTGCTGTTGGTTGGGCTTTTATTGGCGGCAGGTCTGTCCATCGGCTTGCTGAACGTCAACAACACCGACGCCTGGGCCAAGGAAAGCATGCAGCAAGCCATCGTGCCCTTGATATTCATCTACCTGCTGATCCTGACCGTTTGCGGGGCCTTCCTGCGCGCGCGTTTGCTCAACCTGGTCTGGAACGGCACGCGCGTCGAGCATGTCGGCTTCAGCGCCAACCTGCGCTCGCGCGACCTGGTCTGGCTCTATGCGACCAACCTGCTGCTGATCGTGCTTTCGCTCGGCTTGCTGACGCCATGGGCGCAAATCCGCACCATGCGCTACCATGCCGAGCGCCTGAGCTTGGTGGGCGAGACCGATTTTGCGCATTTCGTCGGCGAGAAAAAGGCGGAAGTCAAGGCAGCGGGCGAGGAAATCGGCGAGATGTTCGATGTCGAGCTTGCCCTGGGGTAATTCCAGGAACACATATTGGCCTGTCATGCGCGTTTTTGAAGCGGATTATTTCGACGGCATCACTGCCGATGCCAAGCCGGTGCTGGTGACGCTTGAAGCGCAGCACCTGAGCTTTGGCATCGGCGGCGAACCCGAACGTTTCCTGCTCGCGGCAATCCGGCCGCAGGCACCGGTAGGCAGCGCCAGGCGCGTCATCGAGCTGCCGGACGGCGGCCGCCTGGAAACGCGGGACCATGCGGCCTTCGACAGCTTGCGCCTGCCTGCGGGCAACCGTTTCTGGCGCCTGCTGCATTTCATTGAAAATCACCTCTCATGGGTGCTGCTTGCATTGTTGCTGGCCGTGCTCGCCGGCTGGGGAATGATACGCTACGGCGTGCCGTTGGCCGCGGAGCAGGTGGCGCGCATGGTGCCTGCGGGCACGGAATCCGGCCTGGGGGAACAGGTGCTCAAGGCCATGGACCACAAGTATGGCTATTTCAAGCCGACCAGGCTGAAGCCAGAACGCCGGCAGGCCTTGGAGCAAGCTTTGGCTACATTCTGCGCCCGCCAGGAAAGTTGCCCGCCCCACCGGCTGGAATTCCGACGCGGCGGCGATATCGGCGCCAATGCCATGGCGCTGCCGGGCGGCATCATCGTGGTCACCGACGAGCTAGTGGCATTGAGCCGCAGCGACGATCAGGTGTTGGCCGTGATCGCGCACGAACTAGGGCATGTGCAGCGGCGCCACTCCCTGCGCCACGCCTTGCAGGCCACATTGTCGGGATTGGTGCTGGTGGCGCTGACCGGCGATTTCGACGCGCTGGCCTCCGGCCTGCCGGCCGTGCTGTTGCAGCTCAATTACTCCCGCAGCATGGAAACCGAGGCCGATGCCTACGCCCTGGCAGCATTGCGGCAAGCCTGCATTCCTCCAAGTGCATTTGCGGAAATACTGAGCGCCTTGCAACGCCAGGCCAAGGGTGGCAGGATGCCGGAGATGCTTTCCTCGCACCCCGATACGGCAGCGCGCATTGCGCCTTTCAAGGACGGTCTGCCTGCAGGTTGCGGAATTTAAGCAAGAGCGGCTAGCTAACATCCTGGCAGAGCTGTTCTGTTTGCCGTACCACTATAGAGCGCCTGGCCAGGATCGCTTCGCTGGGCCTTGTTGGCCGCGCTAAGTCCTGAATGCCGATGCATAATCAAGTAAAATCCCGCTGATGAGTACCGATCACCTAATTCTCTGCGCCACGGCGCGGCTGGCGCGCGCATTGCAGTTTGACCATGCCAGGGCGCAGTCGGCCCGAGGCCTGAAGCAATGGGCGCTGCTGGATGCCATGACGGTCAGCCAGTGGCTGGACGCCTTGTTCGAGGAAGCCATGCTGACGGGCGGGCTGGACGTGCGGCAGGTGCCGCAGGGCGTGCTGAGCAATGTGCAGGAGCGCATGCTGTGGGAGGCGGTCATCAAGGAGATGTTGTCAGCCGAGGTGGCTGGCGAACTGTTCGACGTCAAGGGGCTGGCATGCATGGCGCAGGAGGCAAATCAGTTGTTGCTGGAGTGGCGCCTGCCGTTGCCCGATGCCGGCTATAGCGAGGAAACACGCCAGTTCCTCGCCTGGCGGCGCGAGTTCGTGTCGCGTTGCAGGCAGGGCGGCTGGATGGAGGCTGCGCGTTATCTCGACTGGCAGATCGACATGCTGGCGAACGGAGCGGGGCGTCTGCCGGACAGGATCGCGTTCGCGGGCTTTGACCGCATCACGCCGCAAATGGCGCGATTGCAGGAAATATTGCGGCAGCGCGGTGTCGATGTGCAGCGGCACCACACCGGACTGGCTGAGCCAGGCCATGTCCGGCGTGTGCTGCTGGCTGACCAGGAGGCGGAATGCCGTGCCGCCGTTGCCTGGGCGAAACGGCAGCTTGCCGAAAACCCCAGCGCCAGCATCGGCATTGTGGTGCCTGAATTAGCCAAGCTGCGGGGCACGCTGGCACGTTTGCTGGACGATGCGCTGCATCCTTCATGGGTGCGGCCTGCCATGGTGGAGGCGCCGCGGCAATATGATTTTTCCCTGGGGCAGCCCTTGCAGCGGGAGCAGGTAGTGCAGACGGCGCTTGAGCTGCTGCGGTTCTTCAGCCAGTGCCGGCACCGGGACAAGGTAGAACAGCAGGATTTCTCGCAATTGCTGCAGCGGCCTTATTGGTCGCATGCCGTGACCGAGGCGGATGCCCGCGCCCAGCTGGATGCGCGCATGCGGGAATGGCTGCCGTTGTCCATGAGCATGCCGCGCCTGGTCCGGTTCATCCGGCGCGAAGCGAGCAGCGAGAAAGCGCCGTTATCGTTGGCCGGCCTACAGACGCACATCAATGCAGCATTGGACATTCTGCAAGCCCAGTCCGGCCAGCAGCTGCCTTCGGCCTGGGTCGATGTCATGCAGCGCACCCTGGAAGCGCTGGACTGGCCGGGCAGGCAGCGCAGCCTGTCCAGTTTCGAATTCCAGGCCATTCAGGCCTTCGACAAGGTCTTGCAGGCGATGGCGGCGCTGGATGTGCTGCAGCAGCCCATATCTTTTCAGCAGGCATTGGCAAGGCTGCGCGAGCTGGTGCAGGAGCAGATCTACCAACCGGAAGCGGAAGGCGAGGTACGACTTCAAGTCATGGGCATGCTGGAAAGCGTCAGCGGGCCGCTGGACGGCTTGTGGGTGATGGGCATGAACGACCATAGCTGGCCGCCGCCGCCGCGGCCCAACCCCTTGCTGCCGGCCGCGATGCAACGCCAGCATGGCGTGCCGAACGCCGATAGCGTGGTGCAGGCCGCATTTGCCCAGGTGATCCATCAGCGCCTGCTGCATAGTGCGCATCGTGTCGTGTTCTCAAGCGCAGCGAAGGAGGGCGAGCGCGAGTTGCGCCTGAGCCCGTTGGTGCAGGCGATTCCCTTGCGTGAAGATATGCCGGAAGCCAGCCAGAGCCTGGCGCAGATGCTGGCAGAGCACGATAACAAGCCGCTTCAGCGGCTGGATGACCACCAAGCGCCGCCGGTTGCGGAAGGGGAGCATATCTCGGGCGGCACCGGCCTGCTCAAGGCGCAAGCGGTTTGCCCGGCCTGGGCCTATTTCCAGTACCGCTTGCATGCGCGGACGTTGAAGACCCCTGTCAACGGCCTGGATGCGGCGGAACGCGGCACGCTGGTGCACCTGGTGCTGGAGCATTTCTGGCGCGGAAGAGGCCTGCACGACCTGCAGGCGATGGACGAGCTGCAACTGGAACAGGCGCTTGCCGAAGCGGTGCGGTCCGCCTTGGCTACTTATATGGAAACTTGCGGCGAAGTATTGAGCGACGCGTTCGCCGGGCTGGAAACCATGCGCCTGACCCGCTTGCTGAAAGGCTGGCTGGCCTTGGAGAAAATGCGCGAACAGCCGTTTACCGTGCTGGCAAGTGAACAGCAACAGAAGGTGGTCATCGAGGGGGTGGAAATCAGCCTGGTCATTGACCGTATCGACCAGCTGGAAAACGGCAGCCGCATCGTCATCGACTACAAGACCGGCCGCAAGCCCGATACCCGCAACTGGGCGCAAAACCGCATCACCGAACCGCAATTGCCGGTCTATGCCGCCTTTGTGCTGTCGTCGCCCGACCCGGCAGATGCGGGAGCAGGCAGCACGGGCGGCGACAGCGCCGAAATCTCCGCTATCGCCTTCGCCATGATCAAGCTGGGGGAGCACGGGTTTGCCGGGCTTTCCAGCGAAAGCGTGCTGCCGTCGATGCCGGTGCTGGACGACAAGAAGACGCGGGAAATCTTTCCCGAGGCGGATTTCCCTGATTGGCACAGCGTGCTCGCGCACTGGCGCGGCAGCATCACCGCGGTGGTCGATGAGTTGAAGCGCGGCGAGGCGGCGGTGCTGGTGAAGGACGAAAAGGAACTGGCCTATTGCGAAGTGCTGCCCTTGCTGCGCCTGCCGGAAAGGCGGCTGCAGTTCGAGCATATGCAGCAGGGGAGAGCACAATGACGCAAGAAACGGATCAAGCCATGGATTTGCTGGAGCTGGACCGCGTCAGCCGCGAACGCGCCCTCGAGCTTGCCTCCTTCATCGTGGAAGCGCCTGCAGGCGCCGGCAAGACCGAGCTGCTGACCCAACGCTTCCTGCGCCTGCTCACCACCGTATCTGCGCCCGAGCAGATCATTGCGATCACCTTCACCAACAAGGCGGCCGCCGAGATGCGCTCGCGCATTCTCGACAGCCTGCTCATGGCGGCGAGCGGCAACATGCCGCTGGCGGCGCATAAGCAGCAGACCTTCAGGCTGGGCGTGGCGGCATTGCAGCATGCGGCCAGCCAAGACTGGCAGCTGCTGGACAATCCCTCGCGGCTGAGGATATTCACGATCGACTCCTTATCCGGCCACCTGGCGCGGCAGATGCCGTTGTTGAGCCGCTTCGGCAGCCAGCCTGCCATCACCGAGGATGCCACTGCGCATTACCGGCTTGCCGCCGAGCGCACGCTTGCCTTGGTGGATGAAGACGGCTTGGGCGAGGCGGTAAGGCTTGCGCTGAGCTATGTCGACAACGACGTGCAGAAACTCACGGGCCTGTTGGTCGATATGCTGGGCAAGCGCGACCAGTGGCTGGATTACGCCAACCACGGCGACCTGCAGCAGGCCGCCGAGCGGGCGCTGGAGCACTTGATCGCCCAAGACCTGCAAGCTGCCGCCAACCTATTGCCGGGTCGCTTGCAAAGCGCCTTGATGCCGGTGGCGCGGTATGCCGCCGGCAACCTGGCCTGCGACGTGCCCCAGGCCTTGTTGCTGGATTGGGAAACGCCATTGCCTGCCGCACCGCAGGCATTGCGTGCATGGCTGGCGCTTTGCGACCTGGTGCTGACCGGCACCGGCACATTGCGCAAGACGGTCACCGTCAAGAACGGCTTCCCGGCAACGCCGGAATCCAAGCCGTTCAAGGAGCAGTTTGCCGAGATCATTGCCACCTTGCAGCAGACTGCCGGCGCGGAAGCGGCTTTGCAGCGCCTGCGCAGCCTGCCGTTGCGGCAGGACGGACAAAGCTGGCAAATGGTGGCGGCGTTGGCGCAGTTGTTGAACATTGCCGTGGCGCAATTGTGGCTGGTGTTCCAGCAGGCGGGAGAGGTCGATTTTGTCGAGGTGTCGCAGCGCGCGTTGCGGGCATTGGGCAATGAGGACGATGCGCCCAGCGAGCTGGCTTTGAAGCTGGATTATGAGATCAGCCATTTGCTGGTGGACGAGTTCCAGGACACCAGCCCGGGCCAGGTCAAGCTGTTGCAGCGGCTGACGCAAGGGTGGACGCCCGGCGATGGGCGGACCTTGTTTGCCGTAGGCGACCCGATGCAGTCGATTTACCGCTTCCGCAAGGCCAACGTCGGCCTGTTCCTCGAAGTGGCCGAGGAGGGCATAGGCGAGCTGCCGCTGGAGCGTCTGCAGCTTTGCCGCAACAACCGTTCTTCGCCGCCCGTGGTGGACTGGATCAATGCCACGTTCCGGCATGTGTTCCCTGCCGATGACAGCGTCGTGCAGGGCGCAATCCGCTACCGCGAGTTCGTGGCGACCCGCGGGTATGAGGCCGGTGCCGGCGTGACGGTGCATCCGTTGATCTGCGGAACTGAAGAGGACGCCGAAGCCCTGCGCATCCGCGAGGCGGCTACGGTGATCGAGATCATACGTAATACCTGGGCAAGCAAGCCTGATGCGAACATTGCGGTATTGGTGCGCGCACGCGCGCATCTTGAAACGCTGGTGGCGGAAATCCGCCGCCGCCATCCCGACCTGCGTTTCCAGGCGGTGGAAATCGAGCAGCTTACGGGACGCCAGAGCGTGCAGGACCTGCTGGCCCTTATCCATGCCCTGTTGCAGCGCGCCGACCGCGTCAACTGGCTGGCGATATTGCGCGCGCCCTGGTGCGGCCTGCAGCTTGCCGACCTGCATGTATTGGCCGGGCGTGAGCGCTATCGCACGGTCTGGTCGTTGTTGCATGATGGCGGTTTGCTGGCCGCCATGAGCGAGGATGGCCGCCGGCGCAGCCAGCATGTGGTGCATGTGTTGTCGGAAGTCCTGGGGCAGCAAGGGCGCATGCCCTTGAGCCGGTGGCTGGAGAGCGCCTGGCTGATGCTGGGCGGCGCGCAATGCTTGTGGCAGCCGGGCGATATTGCCGACGTGGAAGCCTTTTTCGCGCTGGTTGACCAGCTTGACCAACAAGGCCGCTTCAGCCTTGAGCGCCTGGTGCAGGAGGTGGAAAAGCTCTATGCCGCACCGGATGTTGCAGCCGACGGCCAATTGCAGTTCATGACCATCCACAAGTCCAAGGGCCTGGAATTCGATACGGTCATCCTACCGGGGTTGGAGCGCCGCCCCCGCAACGGCGAAACGCCATTGTTGCTATGGGAAGAGGTGGCGGTGGAGAGCGAGGCGGGCGTCAGCACCGAGCTGGTCACCGCCCCTTTCATTCCCAAAGGCGCAGCGGGGCGGGACGAACCCAGTCCGTACAGCTACCTCAGGATGCTGGAAAAGGAACGCGCGGATAATGAAAGCGCGCGGGTGCTCTATGTCGCGGCGACCCGCACGGAGCGGTGCCTGCACCTGCTTGGCAGCGTCGCCCCGAATGCCAAGGGCGAGCTCAAGCCTGCCGGAGGCGCCTTCCTCGATTTGCTATGGCCGCATCTGGCGGGCGAGTTCCTGCAAATGGCTGCGCAAGATGTTCAGCCTGCGAATAATGCAAGCCAAGGCCCGCTGTTGGCCGACTTCATTCCCAAGCTGGTCAGGGTTGCAGAAGCAGGGATGCCCGCCATATATGCCGACAACAGGCACGAAGCCATTTCTTCCGGCCAGCCACATGGCGAGGCGCCGATGTTGGGCAGGCAAGCAGGGCTGGAAGCCCATATCGGCACACTTGCGCATAAATATGTAGAAATGATCGCTGCCGATCCTGATCTGGATGACTGGCTTGCGCGCCTGCCGAGCCTGAAGCCTGCGATGGCCCGCTGGCTGATCCGGCAAGGGCATCAGCACCATGCCGCTCAGGCGGCGGCAGACCAGGTGCTGCAGTTGTTGGAGCTTACCTTGCAAAGCCAGGATGGCCGTTGGGTATTGTCGGCCCGTCCGCAGGCGGCAGCCGAGCTCGCTATCGGGCATATCGGCGATACAGGCTTCAAGCAGCAAATCGTCGACCGGTGCTTTATCGAGAATGGCGAGCGCTGGATTATCGACTACAAGTCGACACAGCTGCCTGCCGGTGCGGATAATGAAACGATATTGAAGGCCGCTTCGGCGTATGAAGCCCAATTGGCCGGTTATGCTGCGTTGTTTGCGGATGAGAGAATCACAGTTCGCAAGGCGATTTACTTCATGGCGCTAGGCAAACTCTGCGAGTTGCCTTGAAATGAAGTGTCAGGATTGACGAAATCATGACGCATAATTGTCAGAATTTTGATGGATGTGTGGAAATTTTGTCATATGGGCTGGCATGGTCTTCAACCACAATCAGGCGTTTTTAATTGAAAATATATGGCCGTTAATTTTTAAGGTATTGAATTTTAAATATATTTACCCATGAATCCTTAATTTGGCATACTGTCGATCCAGATTGGTACAGGGGTTGCTTATAGTAAAGCGAACGTAACCCCACTATAGGAAAAGTGAAGATGAAAACGAAGTTAGGTATGTTGGCAGTATTGGCAGCAATCTCTGCTCCGGCCGCTGCGGGTACGATTGATCTTGGGGTTGCTTCCAATTACAACGCTTTTATTTTTGGTGATTACACAACTTGGGGTAATTCGGTTGCAGGGGCTCTCGCCATTGGCGGCAACGCAACCTTGTCCAGCAACAGTATCGCGAACGGCAAGAATAACGAATATGGCCTGGTGGTAGGCGGAAATTTCAACCAGGTAAACGGCGGCAGCCTCAATGGCAACGCCTGGATAGGCGGTAATAATGGCATTACCCAGCAATATAGTGTGTCGGGTCGCGTCGATACTGCGGCGACAGTCGCTGCACCAATTGATTTTGCTACTGCAAAGTCTGAGTTGAGCGCCTTATCCAGTCAACTGGCTGGTGTGACTGCCACCGGTAGCTATGCCGCCTTGGATCAATGGAACCAGAATAGCAAGGTGTTCACAGGCTCTGGCGCCAATGTGGAATTTTTTTCGTTGAATGCCAGTGAGTTTGCCAGTTTCAACAACCTGTTTTTTAACAGTATTGCGGCTGGTACCACCTTGATTTTCAATGTTGCCGGCGAAAGCGCAACTTTGGGTTGGCAATGGCAGGGTTTTGGCAGTCAATACAATGTGCTGTTTAATTTCTATGAAGCAACCAGTGTGACTCTGAATGCCTCAAGTCTGTATGCCAGCATTCTAGCTGTGGATGCCACGATCAACCCAGGCTCCGGCAATTTGTACGGTACCGTGGTTGCTAATAACTGGAACAACAGCGTGACATTGGGCAATGGCAGTTTTGCCACAGCTGATACACCACTATTCAACAATATCACTACTGCAGTACCCGAACCGCATCACTACGCCCTGCTGTTGGCAGGCCTGACTGTTATCCTCGTGACAGCCAAGCGTCGTAGAAAGATGTTGACCGCTAAGGTCTGACCGTCTGAATCCCGGGGGGGATAGAGGAGGAGAAAGGCGTGGGGTAGCATTACCCACGCTTTTTTCCTTTCTGGCGTTTGCGTTTCTCTATCCGTTTTGACGGGATGCAGTCCGGATTAACGGTGGTCGTGGTGGTGTACGCGGCGGATGGCCTTGAAGTGGCGCCTGACGTACCACACGGCAAAGATCACGCCAACGACGACCAACACGATATGGAACTGGTGGAAGTAAACCTCTAAGGACTCCCAGTGCTGGCCGAATTTCATGCCGGCATATGCCAGCAGGAAGCACCAGATCAGGGAGCCGACGAAGGTATAGGCGACGAACTTGCCCAGATGCATGCGTGCGACCCCGGCCGGGAAGGCGATGAAGGTGCGTACCGCAGGCAGCAGGCGGCCGATGAAGATGATGATGTCGCCGTATTTCTCGAACCAGCGGTCCGCCAGATGCAGGTCGTGATGCGAGATCAGCACCCACTTGCCGTATTTTTCCACCAGTGGGCGGCCGCCGAACATGCCCAGATAATAGGCGGGGATGGAGCCGACCACGCAGCCCACAGCCCCAGCCAGCGCCACGCCCCATAAAGTCAGCTCTCCCGTGAACACCAGGTAGCCGGCAAACGGCATGATGATTTCAGAAGGCAGGGGAATGCAGGCGGACTCGATCGCCATCAGCAACACGATGCCGCCGTAGCCCATGGTCGAGATGATGCCGATGATCCAGGCGGCAACCGCGGCAATGATTTTTTCCAGCATGTCAGGCGAGTTCCTTTAACAAGTTTTTGATGAAGTCAGTGCGTGGCGCAATGCCGGGGTATTGTACCGTAACCCTGAGCTTGTCCGGCCCGTTCATGCGGCAGCGGCGGTCGCGTTGCAACAGCGCGATGAGCTTGGTCGGGTCGAGGTCGGTGCTCGGCGCGAAATGCAGCTGGATCGCGGAGTCGCTGGCGTCGATCTTGTTGATGCCCAGCGGCTTGGCGGCGATGCGCAAGCGGTGGCAGGCCATCAATGCCTCGCCTTGTTCAGGCAGTAATCCGAAACGGTCGATCAGTTCTTCCTGCATGGTGTCCAGCTCATCGTCGTCGTTGCAGTTGGCCAGGCGCTTGTAGAGCACCAGGCGTTCATGCACGTCCGGGCAATAGTCGTTCGGTAATAAGGCAGGCGTATGAAGGTTGATTTCGGTGGTAACGCCGAGCGGGGCCGAGAGGTCCGGCTCCTTGCCTGCCTTGAGCTGTTTCACGGCATGGTTGAGCATGTCGGAATAGAGGGTGAAGCCGATTTCCTGCATTTCCCCGCTTTGGCTGTCGCCCAGCAATTCGCCCGCACCGCGGATTTCCAAGTCGTGCATCGCTAAGTGGAAGCCTGCGCCCAGGTCTTCGAGCAGTTGGATGGCATCCAGGCGCTTTTGCGCTTGTGGCGTGATGTTGCGGTCGGGGTCGGTCAGCAGGTAGGCATAGGCCTGGTGGTGCGAGCGGCCCACGCGTCCGCGTAGCTGGTGCAGCTGCGCGAGGCCGAACATGTCGGCGCGGTTCATGATGATGGTGTTGGCCGTCGGCACGTCGATGCCGGTCTCGATGATGGTGGTGCACAGCAGCAGGTTGAAGCGCTGCTGGTAGAAGTCGCGCATCACGTGCTCCAGCTCGCGTTCGCGCAATTGGCCGTGGGCGATGCCGATACGGGCTTCGGGCAGGATTTTCTCCAGTTTCTCCTTCATGACGAAGATGGTATCCACCTCGTTGTGCAGGAAATAGACTTGGCCGCCGCGCTTGAACTCGCGCATGGCGGCTTCGCGGATGATGCCTTCGGAATAATGGGTGGCGAAGGTCTTGATCGCCAGGCGCTTCTGCGGCGGCGTGGCGATCACCGAGAATTCTCGCAGGCCTTCCATTGCCATCGACAAGGTGCGCGGGATCGGCGTCGCGGTCAGCGTCAGCACGTCCACTTCGGCGCGCAAGGCCTTGAGCTGTTCCTTCTGCCGCACGCCGAAACGGTGCTCCTCGTCGAGGATGACCAGACCGAGGTTCTTAAACTTGACGTCCTTCTGGATCAGGCGGTGGGTGCCGATGACGATGTCGATGCTGCCGTCTTCCAGGCCCTTGAGCGCCTGCGCTTGTTCCTTCGCGGTACGGAAGCGGGAGATTTCAGTGATTTTCACCGGCCAGTCGGCAAAGCGGTCGCTGAAGTTGTTGAAGTGCTGTTCGGCCAATAGCGTCGTCGGCACCAGCACGGCCACCTGCCTGCCGCCCATGACGGCGACGAAAGCGGCGCGCAAGGCCACCTCGGTCTTGCCGAAACCGACATCGCCGCAGACCAGCCTGTCCATGGGGCGTCCGGACTGCATGTCGCCAATGACGGCCTCGATCGCGGCAAGCTGGTCGGCGGTTTCCTCGAACGGGAAGCCTTCGGCAAACGCCTCGTAATCATGCAGGCCGAGCTTGAAGGCATGGCCTTTGCGCGCCGCGCGCTGAGCGTAGAGGTTGAGCAGTTCCGCGGCAGTATCGCGCACCTGCTTCAAGGCTTTTTTCTTGGCCTTTTCCCAATGGCCGCTACCCAGGCGGTGCAGTGGAGCGGATTCCGGCGGCCCGCCGGAATAACGCGAGATCAGGAACAGTTGCGACACCGGTACGTAGAGCTTGTCGTCGCCGGCGTATTCGAGCAGCAGGAACTCGGTCTCGCCTTCGCCGAAGTCGATATTGACCAGGCCGCGGTAGCGGCCTACGCCATGCTGTTCGTGCACCACCGGGTCGTGCTCGCGCAGCTCGGAGAGGTCCTTGAGCATGCCCTCGGTATTGCGCTGCTTTTCCTTGTCGCGGCGGCGCTGCTGGCGCACGGTGTTGGCGTAGAGCTCGGCTTCGGTGATGACGGTCACGTCCACCAGCCTGAAGCCGCCATGCAGGGGGCCGATGCCCAGCATGACGTGGGCGGCGCCAGCCTGGAAGCCTTGCCAGTCCTCGCAGGTCTCGAATTGGATGCCATGGTCGTTGAAAAGCTGCGCCATGGTTTCGCGGCGGCCCAGGCTTTCGGCTGCAATCAGGATGCGGCCCTTGAAGCGGCGGATATAGTCCTCCAGCTTATGCAGCGGTTGTTCGGAACGGCGTTCCACTTCGAGCGCGGGCAGTTTCTTTTCCGCATCCAGGCTCAGTTGCATCCTGGCCCAGCCGTGGCTTTGGCTGAAGAAATCCTCCGCCTTGATCAGCAGCGCATCCGGCTTGAGGATGGGGCGCTCGGGGTCGTGCGCCAGCTGGCGGTAGCGCGATTGCGCGTCGTGCCAGAAGGCTTGCGACGCTTGGTCGAGATTGCCATGCAGGCACAGCAGGGCGTCTGGCGGGACATAATCCAGCAGCGTCGCGGTCTGTTCGAAAAACAACGGCAGGTACCACTCGATGCCGCCGCTGGCGATGCCCTTGGAAACATCCTTGTAGATGCGGCTGCGCGAGGGGTCGCCCTCGAACACTTCGCGAAAACTCTGGCGGAAGCGGGCGATGCCGGTTTCATCCAGCGGAAATTCCTTGGCCGGCAGCAGGCGGATATCGGCCACCGGGTAGAGGCTGCGCTGGGTATCGACATCGAAGGTTCGGATGGTCTCGATTTCGTCATCGAACAGGTCCAGGCGGTAAGGCAGGGCGCTTCCCATGGGAAACAGGTCGATGAGGCCGCCACGCACACTGAACTCTCCCGGGCTCATGACCTGGCTGACATGGTGGTAGCCTGCATCGGCACATTGGTTGCGCAAGGCCTCGATATCGAGTGTTTGTCCCTTTTTCAACAAGAAAGTATGGGCTGACAGGTAGGCATGAGGCGGCAGGCGCAGCAGCGCAGTCGATATCGGCACGAGTACGATATCGCAACTGTTCTGGCTGATCTGGTACAGCGTCGCCAGCCGCTCCGAGATCAGGTCCGGGTGCGGCGAGAAATGGTCGTACGGCAAGGTTTCCCAATCGGGCAGCAGGTACACGCGCAACTGCGGCGCATACCAGGGAATTTCTTCCAGCAGGCGCTGTGCATCGAAGGCGTTCGAAGTGATGACGACGATAGGTGTCTTGGCTGATGCCTGTATGCGCTGGATGGCGAGTTGTGCGAGCGCCAGGCTGTCGGTGCCGGGCGTGAGTGGATCGATCCGGGATGTTTGGCCGGGTGCCGGGATGGGCAGGGAAAACTGCATTGCTTTGCTGTGACGTATTGAATAAACGGCTTATTATAGCCTTTTCACCTACCGGACAGGGCTAATACCGGCATCAGGCGGAATTCTGGGATGGGGTGTCCCAAATGGCATTCCAGGCTGTCCGCTTGCGGACATGCCAGGAGCCGGACTTGAGAGAGTTACTTGCTGAGCAGCTTGCTGATTTGCGCTTCGGCAGCCGTCCAGTATTCCACCGGGCTGCCAGCAAAACCATTGCGTTCGGCAAGAAAATAGGCGGCTACTTCCACCATGCGATAGCGTTCTTCCGGGCTGATCTGAGTCACGGTATCGGTAATCTTGGCCTTGCTCGTGCTAGCCTTCCTGGTGGCGGTGGTTTTTTTGGGAGATGCTGGTTTTGCCGTTACGGCCTTGGGCGTTGCGGTTTTTTTTGCAGTAGTGCTCTTGGATGTAGCCATTTCGGTTCCTTTCTTGTAGTCGGGACTTCCATGCTGCTTGGAATGGGAGGCGAAGGCGGTAACCTTCGCTTCCCATCATATTAAACCGTTCCGCCTACCGTCAAGCCGTCTATGCGCAGGGTGGGCTGGCCGACGCCGACCGGCACGCTCTGGCCTTCCTTGCCGCAGGTGCCGACGCCGCTGTCCAGTGCCATGTCGTTGCCGATCATGGACACGCGGGTGAGCACGTCCGGTCCGTTGCCGATCAAGGTGGCACCCTTGACCGGGTAGGCGAGCTTGCCGTCCTCGATCATCCATGCCTCGGCAGCGGAAAATACGAACTTGCCGCTGGTGATATCCACCTGACCGCCGCCGAAGTTGGCGGCATACAGTCCTCTCTTCACCGACTTGATGATTTCCTCTGGCGCCATGTTGCCGTTGAGCATGTAGGTATTGGTCATGCGTGGCATGGGGATATGGGCGTAGGATTCGCGGCGGGCGTTGCCTGTCAGCGCCATGTTCATGAGGCGGGCATTGAGGCTGTCCTGCAGGTAGCCGCGCAAGATGCCGTCCTCGATCAGCACGGTGCGCTGGGTGGGGTTGCCTTCGTCGTCGATATTGAGCGAGCCGCGGCGGTTGCTGATGGTGCCGTCGTCGACCACGGTCAGGCCCTTGGCAGCGACCTGCTGGCCGATCGCGTTGCTGAACGCGGAACTGCCCTTGCGGTTGAAGTCGCCTTCCAGGCCGTGGCCGATGGCCTCGTGCAGCAGGATGCCGGGCCAGCCGGCGCCGAGGACGACCGTCATGCTGCCTGCGGGGGCAGGGCGCGCCTCCAGGTTCACCAACGCCTGGTGCACGGCTTTCTGCGCGTAATCCTGCAACACTTCGTCGGTGAAATAGCTGTAGTCGAAGCGGCCGCCGCCGCCGGCGGAACCTTGCTCGCGCCTGCCGTTCTGCTCGGCGATCACTTGGATGGAGAGTCGCACCAAGGGGCGTACGTCAGCCGCCATGACGCCATCGTGGCGCGCCACCATGACCACTTCGTATTCGCCTGCGACCGAGGCCATGACCTGGGTGATGCGCGGGTCCGCCTTGCGCGCATACAACTCCAGGCGCTCCAGCAGCTTGACCTTGGCCTCGGCGCTCAGCGAGGCAATGGGGTCTTGCGGCAGGTAGAGTTGGGGCGCGCTGATGCGCTGAACGGCTTGTCCCTGCTTTTCCTCGCCGAGCGCGGCGATGGCGCGGGTGGCGGTGGCGGCCTGTTTCAAGGCTGCCAGGTTGATGTCGTCGGAATAGGCGAATGCGGTTTTCTCGCCGCTCACCGCGCGTACGCCTACCCCTTGGTCGATGCTGAAATTGCCCGACTTGACCTGGCCTTCTTCCAATCCCCAGCTTTCCGCACGGCTGTATTGGAAGTACAGGTCGGCGTAATCCACCTGGTGCGACATGATATTGCTGATCACGCCCTGCAAGTGGCCGACATCCAAGCCGCTAGGGTTGAGCAGGGCTTCTGTCGCAGTATGGAAATGCGAGTCGGTGGCGGGGCTGGAGGCGGTCGGTAATGTATCTGGCTTCATGGCGGAACGTCTTCAAGGTTGATTGATACCATCATAACAGCCCGCCGGGATGGCGGAACATAAGTATTTTCTGTAAATGATGATCAAGATATTGAGCTGTTTGGCTGTTTTTCAAGCCAGGCAATTAGAGCAACCAACAAACTCCTCTTGCCGTTGTTGCCCTGTCTTGCCGTACTGCGTGTACTGTCTGCGGCAGAGCGCCTAGCCAGGATCGCTTCGCCGAGTTTTGTCAGTTGCTCTTTTACAGCTTGCGGTGCTTCAATGCCGGTAGGCTCTTGCGCAGGCTCTTCAGGTAGGCGGTATTGATGGAGGAGATCACGATGCCCGACCCGCGCGGCAGCCTGTCCTGCACGACGCCCCAGGGGTCCACTATCATGCTGTTGCCGTGGGTTTCGCGCCCGGAAGCATGATAGCCGCCTTGGCCCGGCGCAATTACGTAACAGAGGTTCTCGATCGCGCGTGCCCTGATCAAGGTTTCCCAGTGGGCCTTGCCCGTCGTCTCGGTAAAGGCCGAGGGCACGGCGATGATGTCGACATCCCCCATGGCGCGGTACAGCTCGGGAAAGCGCAGGTCGTAGCAGATGGAAAGCCCGAGCTTGCCGAAGGGGGTGTCCACGGTGACGACTTTGCTCCCGGGCTCTATGGTCTTCTTTTCCTGGTAGTGTTCCTGGCCTTTTTCGAAGCCGAACAGGTGGATCTTGTCATAACGCGCCACCTGCTTGCCCTTGTCGTCGTAGACCAGGCAGGCGTTGCGGACTTTTTCCGGGTTGTCGCATTCCAAGGGGACGGAGCCGCCGATGATCCAGACCTGGTGTTTTTTTGCCGTCTTCGAGAGAAAGCGCTGGATCGGGCCGCTGCCTTCCTTTTCACGGACGGCGACCTTGTCGGTGTCCTTGAGCCCCATGATGGCAAAGTATTCCGGCAGGGCGACGAGCTTGGCGCCCATGTTGACGGCAATTTCGATCAGGCGTTCCGCTTCGCTCAGGTTGGCGGCGACATAAGGCCCGGAGGCCATCTGGATGGCAGCGATGCGGTTGATCCCGGGGATGGAGTTCTTGGTCTTGCTTTTGGCAACTTTTTCTCTTGATTTGATGGCCATATTTTAATTTCCGGACGGAATGCGAATTATCAGCTTGGTTTGTTGCATTTGTATGAGCAACCAGTCACCTGCCCAGCGGCAGAGGCGCCTGGTTGGCATTGTCCCGCTTGCTGCTTGCCTTGATTTCCACCGGGTTGTCCCAGGTGCCGACGAACTCGTACTCCGAGGAGGCGATCTGGTTCAGCGGGTCTTTCAGCAGTTTCTGCGCGAGGTAGGTGGCGGCGCCCACGACAGGGCCGCCTGCAAGCGCCGCAATCGAGAGGCTGTCGCTGACATAGGGCGTCACTTTGACCTTGATGTGCTGGGTTTCCTTCTGCAGGTCGGTTTCCCCGGTCATTTGCACCAGGGCGGTAGGGCCTTCCAGGCGGAAATCGTCGCTGCGCATGATGCCGTCATCAATGCGCACGTTGGCTCCGATCTTGTCGAAAGCAAAGCCGCTGCTGAACACATCGCGGAAATCGAAAGTAAGGCGGCGCGGCAGGTTCTGCAACGTCAGCACGCTGAACAGGCGGCCGACGCCGGGCTGTATCTTGAGGATCTGCCCCTTGCGCACGTCGAGTTGGAGGTCGCCGCTCAGCTTGGTGGTTTCAAAGTCGTGCGGGCTGCCGGGCCACTTGAGCTGGCCGGTGAGGTTGGCGTTGCCGTCCTTGATGGCATTGGGGTAGCCGAAGCGTTCCAGTGTCTTGCCTACGTTGCTGATTTTCCAGTTGATGTTGAGGCGGGTGTTGGGGGAGCGCTTCCAGTTATGCCATTCGCCATCGGCGTTCAGCTCGCTTTCCGGGGATGAAATGCGCAGTTTCTCTATGCTCCAGTCATTGTTGTGCTCGTTGGCGAGCAGCTCCAGCTTCCCCAGTTGCTTGGCGCCATATTCGAAGCTGTCGGCGACGATGTCCAGCGAGGGATATTCGCTGACATTGCTTTGCTGGCTGAATTGGCCTTGCGTGCGCAACATGGCGGTATCCGGCGTCGAGGAGGGAATGCTCAGGCGTTTCAGGCGGGCCAGCACTTTGCCGTTGCCCTGGCTCAGCCACTGGATATCGCCGGTCAATTCCTTGCTTTGCGCCTGCATCTGCCAACCGTCCTTGATCGCGATGGCGGCCAGCTTGAGGTCGTTGATACGGCGGTCAAACACGTCCAGCTTGTTGATGTCGAGGTCTATCTTGCGGATGTCGACACTGTTGCCGGCTTGCTGTCTGCCGCCCTTGGTGCTGCTTGCCAGCTCCCGCCATTCGTCCACATCCAGGTGCTCGATCTTGCCGTGCACCGTGATGCCCGACTGCTGGGCGAGGGAGGGCGCCACGTTGAAGCCGATGTCTCCGCGCTCGATTTTCCAGTCGCCGTTGCCCTGTTTGCTGCGGGTGAATAAGGCGCCGAGGTTGTTGCCATAGCTGATGCTGATATTGTCCTGGCTGGGATTGGGCTGCTTTTTCTCGATGCGCAACGGCACGTTGTCATTCATGGCCTTGTTGAGCGGAAAGGGCAGACTGGACGTCATGCCTTGCAGGTTTGAATTGATGGCGATGTCGACGCCATTGGGGCTGACATTGATATTGCCGTTCCAGTCCGCAGTGCCGAATATGCGGTCGAAGACGCCATTGCCGAAGCTGGAGCGCAGGCCGGCGTCGCTGACCTGCCCGCGTGCGGTGATGCGGACGGACTTGTCCTTGCCAGTGTTGAGGCTGACCTGCGCCGGGCCGCCGTACACCCAGGTCCCCAGGTTCTGGCCGCGTACGCCGTTTTCAGTGAAGTCCAGCTTGCCGTTGATGCGGGTCAGCGGCGGCGTGTCGTCGCTGGAGAGGCTGCCGTTGATGATGGTGTAGCTGCCCTTGACCTTGGTGGTGTTGACGTCATGCAGCGGAATCTGCAAGTCCAGCGCCAGCTTGCCGTTGCCGCTGGTTTGCAGGCCTTGGGTGAAGCCGCCCATGATCTTGACCAGCGGGCTGGAATTGAGGTACTGGATGCCGTTGCTGATCGGGCCCTGCCCTTCGCTCACCACGCTCAGGACCGGTTGGTGCGATGCCAGGTTCGGTATCACGACCTTGCTCCTGACCACTTGCGTGCCCAGTGTGCTGCCCTTGTTGGCATTCAGTTCCATGCGGTTGCCCTCGAACAGCATGTCGAGGGCGATGTTCTCGATCTTGGGCCATTCCGGGGCGAACTTGAGTTCGCCGTCGTGAATTTTCGCCTTGACCTGGAACAAGCCGTTCTTGTTATCGGCGAAGGGGAATTGGCGCACGTTGCCCTTGATGATGACGCTGACGTCCTCGCTTTTGCCGGCCAGGATGGAGTTGTCCAGCCATGACAGGGTATGCTCGCCCAGCAACAATGGGTAGTAGAAGCGCGCATGCTGCCCATCCACGCGGTTGAACTTGCCGATCAGTTCGAGTATGCCGCCCTTGGCAGGGTCGTGCTGGAAGCTGGCGTTGATGGCGCCTGCAAGGTGTCGGTTGGCAATATTGAGATTGTTGACGCGAACTTCCGGTTTGCCGTCATTGGTTTTCCATTTCACCTGCCCGGTGAGCTTGTCCACAGGCAACGGCCAGCGCAGTATGTCCTTGAACTCAAGCTCCGTGTTGCGCGAGTTGAGCGTGAGGCTGCCGCCATCTTCATCAGCACTGATGGAGCCGCTCAACTGCTTGAAGCCAGGTATCTTCATGTAGGGCTGCATGCCCAAGTCGCTGAACTGCGCGTGGAGCTTGTATTTTTCCGGAAAGCCGCCATGGCTGGTCCATTCCAGGCTGAGCTTGTGCAGGTCGCCCGCGGGCTTGATCTCCTCCAGGGTCTGCTTGAGTTTTTCCGGCAAGGGCAGGTGGGATGCGAGGAGATGGGCGGACGGCAGCGATATTTCATCGAGTGTGATGTTGCCTTCGAGCGATTGCTTTTCCGCAGCATGCCGTTCGCGCAGCGCAATCTGGCCGTTCTGCATATCCAGGCCGTTGGGGGTGGCGATCTTGAGGTTTTCGGCCACCAGCTCCTGCCCGTCACTGTGCTTGATCCAGGTCAGCCTGCCGGAGAGTTTATCCAGCCTGGTTTCGGGCTGGTCATGGATAATGCGGCTGACGACGTTGTGCAGGATCATGTCGCTGACGAGCTTCTTGGGCTCGCCGTTGGCAAACTCCAGCCATGCCCGCGTGGCGCCGTACCCTTGGCGGATATCGATCAGGTTGGCCGGCAGCCATTGGTGCCAGGCGGCGATATCGGTGCCGTCGGCGTGGACATACAAGGTGCCGCGCCAGTCGTCCAGCCTGCTGATGTCCTTGCCGTAGAGGTTGCCGCGTACATCGATCGGCCCGGAAGCCGCCACCGAAGGGACGGCCTGCAATCCAAAGCGGTGGTGGCCGACCAGGCTGCTCCAGGCCGGGTTTTCGACATGCAAGTTGAGTTTGTCCAGGCTCAGCGGCGGGGCCTGGCGCAAGTCGTCATGCCAGGTGATGCTGGCATTACTCACATCAATGCTGGCCTGGCGCAGCAGCCAATTGGCGAAGTCCGGTTTGGAGGGGCCGCCGGTTGCAATGCCGGCGATATAGACCGTGCCGTCCGCCTCCCTGCGGATGTTCAATGCGGGCTCGTGAATGACGAGCGAACTGAGGCGAGGCTCCAGCAGGGCAATGCTCAGCCACGATACGCTGGCCTCGATATGCTGGAAGGAAAGCGCGACGCGCTGCTCGGCGTCGTAAATATCGATGTCGCGCAGGGATAGGTGCGGGTTCAATCCGCTCCAGCTCGCATGCAGTTGCTGGATGGTGACGGTCTGGCCCAATGCCTCGCTGACCTTGGCGGCAATGCGTTCGCGGTATTCGCCGATATTGGGCAGGACGAGGTAGCGCAGGCTGAGGACGATGATGGAGAATGCAATGATGGCGAACCATAGCAGGGCAAGGGTGGCGCGGTAACACCATAGCAGGGACTTTTTGACCATATTTTATTGCACTATCATCGCCGGAATCCGCACGAATTGTGCCTGTGAGCAGCATGTCTATTTAATATGCCCAAAGTATTTCATTGGCACGATGGTTGGTCAACGCTTGAAGGGCGAAAGTTGCCAGGATTGGCTTACAATAACAATTGTTGACAATATATTTCCTGCAAAAGTCCTTCTTTAGACTTGGGCATTATCGAGTAAAGTTCTTGATTCAGCTAAAAAACATCAAATTATACCGTGGAGTGAAGTGCCTGGTCGAAGGCGCAAGCTTCCAGCTTCATCCCGGCCACAAAGTCGGCCTGACCGGTGCGAACGGCGCAGGCAAGTCCAGCGTATTCGCCATGTTGCGCGGCGAACTGCATCCCGAGTCGGGCGAACTGGAAATTCCCGCCCATTGGACCATTGCCCATGTGGCACAGGAAACCCCGGCGCTTGCCGACGCTGCGATCGAGTTCACGCTGGATGGCGACGTCGAGCTGAGGCAGGTCGAGGCGGCGTTGCGCGAGGCAGAGGCCACGGGAGAAGGCGAAAAGGTCGGCGAGTTGCATGCCCGCCTAGGCGAGATCGATGGCTATTCCGCACGTGCGCGGGCGGCCGAGCTGTTGCATGGCCTCGGCTTCGCTACCGCCGATTTGCAACGCCCGGTTTCCGATTTCTCCGGCGGCTGGCGCGTGCGGCTCAACCTTGCCCGCGCGTTGATGAGCCGTTCCGACCTGCTGCTGCTTGACGAGCCGACCAATCACCTCGACCTCGACGCCGTGATCTGGCTGGAAAACTGGCTCAAGGATTACCGCGGCACCTTGCTGTTGATTTCGCACGACCGCGATTTCCTTGATGCCATCGTCAACCACATCGCGCATATCGAGCAGCAGAAACTCACTCTTTATCGCGGCGGCTATTCCGATTTCGAGCGACAGCGCGCCGAACGGCTGGCACAACAGCAGGCAAACTACGAGCGGCAGCAGCGCGAAGTGGCGCACTTGCAGAAATATATCGACCGTTTCCGTGCCCAGGCCACCAAGGCCAGGCAGGCGCAAAGCCGTATCAAGATGCTGGAGCGCATGGAACTGATCAATGCGGCGCATGTGGACAGCCCGTTCAGCTTCAGCTTCCGCGAGCCATTGGCCGCACCCGATCCGTTGCTGGTGCTGGATGAGGCCGATGCAGGCTATCAATCCACCCCAATATTGCAGCGCATCATGCTGACCTTGCGCCCGGGCGAGCGGGTCGGCCTGCTCGGCCGCAATGGCGCAGGCAAGTCCACCCTGATCAAGCTGCTTGCCAATGCCATGACGCCCTTGCAAGGCAAACGGGTGGAAGGCAAGGATTTGCGCCTCGGCTACTTCGCCCAGCACCAGCTCGAACAACTTCGCGCCGACGAATCGCCATTGCAGCACATGCTGCGCCTGGACCCCGAGACACGCGAGCAGGAGCACCGCAACTACCTGGGCGGTTTCGATTTCCGCGGCGACATGGCCACCAGCGCGGTCGGCGCGTTTTCCGGCGGTGAAAAATCCAGGCTGGCGTTGGCATTGCTGATCTGGCAGCGTCCCAACCTGCTGTTGCTGGACGAGCCGACCAACCACCTCGACCTGGAAATGCGCCATGCCCTGACCATGGCCCTGCAGGACTACCAGGGCGGCATGGTGCTGGTGTCGCATGACCGCGCCCTGCTACGCGCCACCTGCGACCACTTCCTGCTGGTGGCGGACGGCAAGGTGCAGGAGTTCGACGGCGACCTCGAAGATTACCGCAACTGGCTCAATGAGCAGCGCCTGCGTGACAAGGCCAAGGAAGAAAAAATCAAGCCCGAGGCGGCGCCCAATGCACGCGCGCAGAACAAGGCAGAACGCCATGCAAGGTTGCAGGAACGCAGGCCATTGCTGAAAGAGCTGGAGCAGATAGAAAAGAAAATGGCCGCCTGGCAGCCGGAAAAGAACCAGCTGGAACAAGCCTTGGCCGCGCCCGAGCTATACCAGGAGGCAGACAAAACCCGCCTGCAAACCCTGCAGAAGCGCCAGGCCGAGCTTGAGCAGCAATTGGGCCACGCCGAGGAGCGCTGGCTCAGCCTGCAGGAGCAACTGGAAGCCTTGCCGGAAATCAGTTGAATACGATCCGTCAAGATAATCGCCAAAAGAATTAAAAAGGAAAGCAATGGAAATAAGTTATTCGCAAAGGCTGAGCCTGACTTACGCCCTGTGCCTCAACGAGGCGCGTACCAATGCCGGTGAGCTCCCCAGCACCAAGCTGGAAGATTATGATGCGCTGGAGGCTTCGACCTACCTAGCCTGCTACATCACCTTCCGCGCGATCCAGCACGCAGGCCGTTCGCCTGCGGACGAGCGCGTGGAAAACTTCGACATGTTGGCCGTGTACCAGGCGTACGCGATGCTGGCCTATACCTACCTGACCCTCCCGTTGGGGGACGAAGGCATAGAGCCGGATTACAAGACGGCCGCCATCACCATTGCACGCTCATTGTTCGCCGAACTGGAAAACGAGGAACTGGCCGAGATTATCGAATCCGGCAACCATAAATACCAATTGATAGGCGATGCCGAGGCCGAGCACTGGATGAATTACCGCCAGGATATCGAGAAAGTGCTTATGGCCTTCGTGATTGCCGCGACGGATGAAGAAGCGCCATTCGACAAGGAGGAGTTGGTGCCGATGCTGGGGGCTTTGCTCAGCATGCTGTGTGAGGCGTTTGCGAGTGAGTAGGTGTAGGTCATCTTTGATGAACTGTTGAAATGCTACATGGATTGAAGCAAGCAGATTATTTCTATCCGCAATCAGTAGTAAATTACAACAAGTGTTGGGAAACACAGAAGGAGTGTCGGTGCACATGAGTGAGTTGGCTAAATCTCATTCAATGCGGTGCGATTGTCTAAATATAGTTATGCTGCATTCGGTACTATGTTTGATTTGCAAATTTTTGGGGACATATCAGTGAACTTTGAGTACGACAGACTTATTCTTTTAGCAGAGGAGCTAGACACACCGTCTACGCCAGAAAAAATGGTAGAGCTGAACGTCCTGCTTGCAGAACTGTTACCAGATGATGTAAAACCTGAGCACCTCTCCTTACTAAATGACCTGATTAGTATCATGTCGAATACTGGAAATTTGTTTGTAGAGCATCGGTCTGCGATTCTCAGGGTACAAAACGATCTCCGGGCAAAATGTTAGCTTGCGATTCACTTAAGCTAAGGCGTCACTAACAATGACCACGCAAAGAAATATGTCAGGACTTACTGTTTATAAAGATTATTTTGTTTATCACGGAGATACGAAGACGCAGCACTCTTCGATTAAAAATTTATCATTACAACAATTAGCTGCCATAGTGATCCGATGGGTAGGCTACAGTAGTTACTTGCGTCGAACTCAGCATATTAGATTGCTTAAAACAACTGACTATGACGGAATGCCATTCGAAGATTTCTATGAAATCGTGTATGAGAACAGTCATGACCGGAAAACCTCGAGTAATTCCTCGATAGTGGTTGTATTTAACAGCACTTATGAGGACGATTTCGACTACACCGCGATGGTTAGTCGAAGTACCACCACTGCGTACAAGCAAGGAAAGAGCCTAGAGCCAAAGGAGACGAAATTTAAAGTCCATCGCTCCATTATCAAACGACAAGACGGAGATGCTGAGATTTGGATTCAAGACGAACTGCTTAGGTTGCAAATAATCCTGGACGACTTGGATAAAGCAACACAAAGCCTTCGTTCGTGGGCTGATAGCGGACTCCACATGAGGGTATTGTGCAAAACTTACCTTTGCAGACCGGGTGATGATCCTGCAATCATTTCCTGCAATCAGCTTCTCACTTATGCCAACAAGGGATTCTCCCTTGATGATTTGAAGAAAAAACTGATTTGCAAGGTGTGCGGGGCACGCTGTTCAGACATAAGTGTAGTTTGAAAGGCTTCATCAATTTCTTAGAGTGCTCGTCTGCAGTCTAAAAATTCATTCAAGCCGATGCTTCACCTTGAATCGCCCCGGCTTTTCTAGACACTCTGTAGCCGGTTGAAATACTGATTTTCGAACTCTACCGGAGAAACGTCGTTTGCATAACCATGGCGACGTTTCGGGTTATAAAATATCTCGATGTAGTTGAAGACATCCCGGCGAGCTTCCTCGCGGTCGAGATAGGTTTTGCGGCGGATTCGCTCCCGTTTGAGTAGCTGGAAGAAACTCTCAGCGACAGCGTTGTCATAGCAATTTCCCCGTCGGCTCATGCTGGCCACCAGGCCATGGGCTTTCAGAAAGGCTTGCCAGTTGTGGCTGCTGTACTGGCATCCCTGGTCCGAATGGACGATCACGGGCGCCGTGGGATTTCGCCGCCAGACCGCCATCAGCAAGGCATTGATTGCCAGTTCGCTATCGATCCGCGAGCGCATCGACCATCCGATGACCTGACGCGAGAACAGGTCCAGTACCACGGCCAGATACAACCAGCCTTCGTTGGTTCGGATATAGGTGATGTCTGTCACCCAAACCTGATTGGGCGCTTCGACATCGAATTTCTGCTCCAGCTGATTCTCAGCCACGACCGCGGGCTTGCCGTAGCGACCGGCCCGACGACGGTAGCCCACCTGTGCCCGCAGCCCTTCCTGCCTCATCAAACGATAAACCCGATGTTTGCCGCAGCGCTCGCCCAGATCGCGCAGGTCATGTGCAATCTTGCGATAACCATAGACGCCACCGCTCTCCAACCAGGATTGCTTGATCAGCCCCAGCAGTCGTTGATCATCCTGCTGACGAGGCAACACGGGTTCGGCCTTCCAAGCGTAATAGCCGCTGGGATGAACGGCCATCATGTGGCAGAGCCGGCGCACCGGATACTGCGTTTCATGGGATTGAGTACCTTACCGGGACTCTTTGGCAAAGTACGCTGCGGCCTTTTTTAGGATGTCGCGCTCCTCGCTGACCCGCTTCAGTTCGGCCTTGAGTCGGCGAATTTCTGCCGCCTGGCCTTGCAACTCGCTACGCTCAACCTCGGGCACGCTGTAACGCTTCAGCCACTCGTACAGGGTCGGCAACGTCACGCCCAATCGACTCGCCACTTCTGAGGCGGGATGACCACGATCCGTGACCTGTTTGACCGCTTCAATCTTGAACTCTTCCGGGTAACGCTTGCTGCTCATGACTTCTCCTTTTGCCTAAGTTTAAGGCTTCGGAGCGTCTAACCCGGACTTTTCATCAGCCAAGTGATCCGAGCGTTTTTCGGCCGATTTGGCTGGAGTCGTTCGCGGCGAAGACAAGATGACGGCGCGGATGGTGTTTTTTTGATGCCACAGGCGCAATTGCCCCAACCCCCATGGCTTTATAGCGTGCCGGGGACAGCACTTTTTCAGAACTACGGGGCCATGGCGTGTGCCGCGTGGGCGAACACGTGGCGCAAGGGATGGTGTGAGGCCAACAGGATTCGAACGCGCCAGGTATTGCGCACGATGGCCGCCCCGATCTTGAGCAGTCGCACACGGATGGTAGCGGCGCTGGCCCGTTCCAGTTCTGTGCCGCGCAGGGCCAATTCGCGCAGGCGCTGCATCAGGGTGTAGGCCAGCGCGGCCAGCAGCAGCCGGAATTGGTTAGCCGCAAACCGGTGGCAACTGGCGCGGGTGCCGAACAGGTCGAGCTGTGCTTCCTTGATGCGGTTCTCGGCCTCACCCCGGGCACAATACAGCTGGTCGTACCGCATCGGCCTCAGAGCCCGCAATGTTGGTGACGACGAAGCGCGGGTTCACGCCCTGGACGCCGTATTCCAGGCGGGTGAGTACGCGTCGCGGTCGGTTCCAGGAGGCGGCCGCATAGATGAATTCGCTGACCAGGCGCTGCTTGGATCCGGTGCGTCGGTAGTCACGCTCGAGTACCTGTTCGGCCAGTTTCACACGCGCCTGAAGGCGGGTGTTGCGAGCCAGGCCGATGATGTACTGCACATTGGCCCGTTCGCACCAGCGCAGCAGCCGCTGACGACAGAACCCGGAGTCGCCCCGGATGATGATCTTCACCTGCGGCCAGACTTGACGCAGCCGCGTCACCAGCAGCCGCAGCACGGCCGACGCATGTCGGGCACCATCAATGCGGCTGGGTCGCAGCAGGCAGGCCAGCATCGACTGGCCGCAGAACACGTACAGCGGCAGGTAGCAGTGGTGGTCGTAATAGGCGTGGAACTGTTTGAGTTCCTGTTCACCATGTAACGGGATATCCGAGGTGTCGACATCCAGAATCAACTCTTGGGGTGGGCTGGCAAAGCTGGCAATGAAGTGCTCGACCAGAATCTGATGCAGCGCCCAGGCATCGGCGCGGCTGGCACCGGTCTCGAGCCGACTGAGTGTGGGCGAGCTGGCCAGTGTCTGATCGCGCCCGACGGCCGTTTGCATCAACAGGTCCGAGCGCAGCGTGTCGTGATCGTTCAGGTCTTCGTAGCCGCAGCACAGGCCATACAGGCGCTGGGCGATGAGATCGCGCAGGCGGTGGCGAATCCGACCCCCGGCACGCCGATCGGTCAGGGCCTTGGCGGCCAGACGCGACAAACCGGTGCGTGCATCAATCTGTCGCAACAGCATCAGCCCGCCATCGGAACTGAGGTCACCGCCCTGGAAATTGGCCTGCAAATGACGGCGTCCAAGGCGCCCAAAGTTCAGCTCTTCAGTGGTACGATTTGGCATCGGCGCTACCTTCCCAAAATCTTGTTTCGCACCTCGATTTTATGCGGGCTTAAAGGTATGCGCCGATTCCTTTTGGTGAAATTTCCGGGCTAATGGTTCCGGGGCGATTCAAAGCTTCACCATCACCATTGCCATACGAAGCAATCAACTGCTCGATCTGCCGATTGTCCGCTTATTCGATATAATCTTTATGCTTTCTTGTTAGCGATCAATATTGATAAGACCATTTAAAGGTACTATGATCAATATCATTAAATAGACCTTGGAATGATCATGTCCAACTTGATATTAGCTGAAACCACCGCGAGCATTTCCGAACTAAAAAAGAATCCCATGGGTACCGTTGCTGCTGGAGAGGGATTCCCAGTGGCGATTCTTAATCGGAATGCGCCTGCCTTTTACTGCGTGCCTGCGAAGGCTTACGAGGTCTTGCTTGAGAAGCTTGAAGATATGGAGCTGAGTGCCATTGCGGATGCACGCGAAGGGCAGCCTGTCATCCGAGTTCAGCTTGATGAAATTTGAACTCGGCTTTCTGGAAGAGGCTTTGAAGGAGTGGCGCAAGCTGGACAATCACACTCGCGAGCAATTCAAGGCCAAGCTTGCGGAACGGTTAGAGAACCCGCGTGTGCCTGCTGCCAAGTTAAGTGGTCAGAAAGACCGTTACAAGATCAAGCTGCGTAGTGTGGGCTATAGGCTTGTGTATGAGGTCCGTGACAATGAGCTGATTGTTATTGTGGTGGCCGTTGGCAAGCGTGAGCGTAACGCAGTATATAAGGCTGCGGTAAAGCGTTAGCGAGTAGCGCTGGGGCAATAGCGAAAAATGAAATCAAAGGCACTTTTAAAAGTGCCTTTGGTGTTTATATACGCTTATCAGGCCGCCAAGCTAAGCGAACTGCTAACGCTGGAATCATCACTGCTAATGCCATACGCCGCAATCAACTGCCCGATCTGCCGGTTGATGCTGTTTGCGTCCTGCTGTTTTGCCTGGTTGCTGTCGTTCTGGCGTTGGTATTCCATCGCTTCCTTGGCGCTTACCTTGCCGTCCTGGTTGGTGTCAGCAGCCTCGAAATTGGCGGCGACGCTGCTCGCCAGGTTGGCGAGGTTGGTATCAGATGTAGTGGAGGCAATGCTTTCCAATTCTTCCTGGGTATAGCCTTCATCGTCCTCTTCGTTTTGCGGAGGAGGTGGAGGTGGCATGCCGCCTTGCACGCGTGCATTGTTGAATTGGCTGTTCAGTTCGCTCAGGAGGTTGCTGATGCCGCTGCTGAGTTCCGATTCCGTCAATTTGCCGTCGCTGTCGCTATCCAGTGTGCTGAACAACTCGTCTGCATCGCTGCTGTCGTCGTTGCCATTCAGTTTGCTGAGCACGGACTGCAGGTCCGCTTGTTCGATATAGCCTTTGTTGCTGGTGTCCAGCTTGCTGAAAATCGAGCTGGCAATTTGGGATGCGTTGCCGGAAATGCTGTTGATCATGTTGTTCTCCTGATTGGTCGCGCTGTCGGCCGGGCGGTTGCCCGGCTCCTGGAGTTTCTAACGGGCATGATGCGCTTATTTTTTGCCTGCGAGGTGTAAAGCCGGGTAAAGCTGTGTAAACCCTAATGTCATCTGGATACTGCGCTATCCCATAAAAGGATATTTGCCGTCGTTTATTCACAATTGATTGTCATCCCGGCCTTGAGCCGGGATCTGGTGGGAGATGGTGGGGGTATTGCAAGATGCCGGATCAAGTCCGGCATGACAGGGGGCGTCCTGAGCGGCTGGTTCTGCCTTGGTCGTATTTCCTTGCATTGTCCGCAGGATAGCGATGTTGAATAATTAAATGGGCCTGGGGCGATCCTCTTTCGGGCGGCCTTCCCATGGCTTGCTTGCAGGGAATGGGCGCAGGTCGGGCCGGCCCTTGCCCAGCTCTTTTCTTTCATCCAGCTTGCCAAGTTGCTCGGGCGTGAGCAGTGCGCGAATGCGCGATTCTGTACTGACTCGGGAGAAGATGGCATCACTTTGCACGCGCGCGAGTTCTGCGGCCAATTGCCTGGCTTTCTTTTCATCGAAGCTGGGCGCAGTGCTCAGTTTGTCTATTTCCTCGCGTAGTTTGCGCTGCTGCTTGAAGTTGTTGCGTATTGCGGGCGCTTCGGCATGCAGGAGATAGAATATTTTATCTTCCTGAGCCTCGCTGAGCTCCAGGCCAGCAAGGTGAGGCGGCAGGGCAAAGCCCGGGGCCTCCTGGATAAAGCCGGGGCCCGGCCTTGGCGGGCCGTCTTCGCGCAACGGGGGCTCGGCGCTGGCCCATGTGCTTGATATTGCGAATGCTGCCATGAGGATCATGGATGGGATGCTGCTGGGGTTCATGTGCGTCCTTTCTATTCACGGTAGGTATGGGGAAATTCTGCCGCCGCGAGTTGTTAGATGCTGTTAACCAGGGGTAAAGATAGGTAAAAGTAGGCGGCCGGGCATGTCGCCGGCATAGGCGAATCGTTATGATGTGATTGCAAAAATACTATTCAACATCTCAGCATTCAGAATCTTATGGCTAAAGTACTATTGATCGACGACGATGTGGAGCTGGTCAACCTGATCAGGGAATACCTCGTGCAGGAGGGGTTTGACGTGGAGTGCGCGCACGACGGTGAAACCGGGGTCGTCTATGCCGAGTCGCTCAAGCCCGCGCTGATCGTGCTGGATGTCATGATGCCCAAGCTCAATGGCATAGAGGTGCTGCGGCGCATTCGCGCCTCCAGCAACGTGCCGGTCTTGATGCTCACCGCCAAGGGCGATGATGAGCACCGGATTGTCGGCCTGGAGCTCGGGGCCGATGATTACGTGCCCAAGCCCTGCACCCCGCGAGAGTTGGTGGCGCGCATCCGCGCCATCCTGCGCCGCATCGTGCCGACCGACCAGCAGCCGCAGGCCCATCATATCGCCGTGGGGCCGTTGACGCTCTGGCCGGAGCGGCGTCTGGTAGAGTGGGCGGGCCAGCCTGTGAACCTGACCAGCACCGAGTTCAACCTGCTGGAGGTCCTGGTCAGGCAGGCAGGGCGCGTGGTCAGCAAGAGTGATCTCTCGACACTGGGCCTGGGACGTCCGTTGTCGCGTTTTGACCGTACCATCGACGTGCATTTGAGCAGCATACGCCAGAAGCTGGGTACGCTTGCCGACGGTCGTCAATGCATCCAAACCGTCTACCGCATGGGTTACCAGCTGATCAAAGAATAGCCATGGGCCGCCTGTTCTGGAAATTCTTCTCCTTTTTCGTGCTTGCACAGATGGCCTCCATCATCGGGGTAAGCCTGTTTTTCTGGGTTTCCGCGCAGCAGCAGGCCAATGAAAGGCAGGCGCGCGAATTGCTGCGCAGCGGGCCGATGGAAATGGCATTGCTGGAAGCGGCAAAGGGCGCCTTGCATTATGGCGGGGAGGCTGGGTTGTCGGATTTGTTGCGGCTATGGTCGCAGCGGCAGATGCCCCAGGTGTTCGCCGTCGATGAGGCCGGACAGGAACTGCTGCAGCGTTCCTTGCCTGCTGGTATCGAGGAAATATTGCGTTCCGGGCGCGGGGTTGCCGTCGGGCATGATAGCCAAGGCAAGTCCATCCGCCTGTTCACGCTGGACGGGCGCCGCATGGGTCCCGGCTTCGGCGCTATGCCTCCTGGTATGCCGCCGCAGGCAATCTACGGTGATCGCCGTCCGCCCGGGCCCCCCGGTAGGATAGGCGGCCCGCCCGATCAGCACGGCCCGATGTTCCCCTGGACGCCGGTATGGGCTGGCCTGATTGCCAGCCTGGTGTTTGCCGCATTGCTGGCCTGGTATGTTTCCAAGCCGATCAAGGAATTACGCGGCGCGTTTGCGCGCGTGGCGGGAGGCAACCTCAAGGACAAGGTCAGCCCGGCCATGGGCAGGCGGCGCGACGAGTTGGCGGACCTGGGGCGTGGTTTCGACCGCATGACCGAGCAGCTGCATGCCCTCATGCAGGGGCAGAAACGTCTGTTGCATTACGTCTCGCACGAAATGCGCTCCCCGTTGGCGCGCCTGCAGATGGGCATCGGCCTTGCCAAGCAGAATCCGGAACGGCTGGGGGATACCCTGGACCGCATCGAGATGGAATCCATGCGCATGGATAAATTGCTGGGCGAGGTGTTGGAGCTGTCCAGGCTTGAGTCGGGCATCATGGCGGTCAAGAAGGAAAGGATTATGCTCAGCGAGTTGCTGGAAGGCGTGGTCGAGGATGCGCGTTTCGAGGCTTCGGCCAAGCATGTGGATATCCAGAGCCGGATAGAGGCGGACGCTGAAATAGAGGCGCAGCCGGACCTGTTGTATCGCGCGCTGGAAAACGTGCTGCGCAACGCCATCAAGTACAGTCCCGACTATAGCGAGGTCAGCCTGGAAACCCAGGGCAGGGATGGGGCCCTAACGGTGCTGGTGTCGGATCGCGGGTCTGGCATCCCTGAAACCGAGCTCGACAATATTTTCCAGCCATTCTACCGCGCCGATAGCGCTGGCAACGTCAGCGGGCACGGCCTGGGGTTGGCCATCACCAAGCAGGTGCTGGACCTGCACGGCGGCAATATCAGGCTGCAAAACCGCCAGGGCGGCGGCTTGGTGGTGGAAATCTCGTTGCCGGTAGCTTGAGCAATGCCTGGCTGGCTATATTCTATGCTTGGGTTCGCCAACAACATACAGTAATTCTGCCGCAAGCAGGAGCGCAGCAAGGCAGAGCGACATCATCAGAAGAGCCTTCTCAGCGCCCTTATAGCAGTTCGTTGAACAGTTGGCGGTAGGCCGAGATGCCTTGGCTCAACGGGTAGCGCTCAATGATGGTGGCGCGGGCGGCGTCGCGCATGGGTTGCAGTTGGTCTGGCGCTACAAATACCCGGTCTATGGCATCCGCGAGTTGCTCGCCGGAGAAAAAATCCACCAGCAACCCGTTCTCTTCATGGCGAATTACTTCCTCCACCGGCGCGGTGCGCGAGCCTATCACCAGGCAGCCTGCGGACATGGCTTCCAGCATCGACCACGACAGCACGAAAGGCACGGTCAGGTAGACGTGCGCTGCGGACACTTGCAGTACGCGCAGGTATTGCTGGTAGGGCAGCTTGCCGAGGAAGTGCATGCGGCCGAGGTCCAGGCCAGGGATTTCCCGCAACAGCCTGGCCCGGTAGGTTTCGCCTGGTGGCAGTTTGCGGCCATAGCTGACATCGTCGCCTCCCACGATCAATACATGGCACTTGGGCCTGCGCCTGAGGATTTCGGGTAATGAACGCATGAGGATGTGGAAGCCACGATAGGGTTCGAGATTGCGCGACACATAGGTGACCACTTCGTCCTTGCGTGTGAGCCTCAGGCCGGAACCGAGCTGCAGCCAGGCGGTGGGGTCGGGGCGGGCGGCATCGGTATTGATGCCTTCATGGATCAGCCGGATCTTGTGCTGGTATTCCTGCGGATAAAGGCTACGCTGCCATGCGGTCGGGCTGATGCCGATGTCGGCGGCATGTAGCGAGAGCAGGTTGGTGATGTTCTTGGTGCGGATGCGCAGGAAGTCGTCCAGCGCGAGCGGGTATTCGGGGTCGAAACCGGCATCGGCGCCTGTCGGTTGGTAAAAGAACTCGAAAAACGTGACCAGCGGCACGCCGGGGTAGATGTCCTTGGGGTATATCGCCTCGCCCCAGCCCATATGGGCGACGATGATGTCTGGCCGGTAGCCTTTTTCTTTCAAATGCAATAGCGCGCGAGCGACGCTCTGGCCGCGGATCACATGTTCTTCCACGGGCGCCAGGTAGGCATGCACGCCCTGGGTGGCGGCGCGTGCCGGCTTATATTCCATGCGCTGCACGCCCTGCATGCCGGGGGCATGGGCTTCGCACAGGCTCAGCACTTGATGTCCACCTTCATCGACCAGGGATTGGGCAATATGGCGGAATTGCCCGGGGAAGTTCTGGTGGATGAAGAGGATATTCATGTCAGTCCTCGATGAAGTCGCCGTCAACGTACAGCCATTGTCCATGTTCGCGCACAAAGCGGCTGTTCTCGTGGAGTTTCTCCGCCTTGCCGTTTACCTTGTAGCGGGCAATGAACTCGACAATAGCGCGGTCGCCGCCGGTTGCCTCATGCTGTACGATTTTGAGGCCTAGCCATTTCGGTGGCTGGGCACCCGCTTCGTCCTGCAAGGAGCCTGGACGAGTAGAGGGGTGCCAGGTATGCAGCAGGTAATCATTCAGACCTAACGCATAGGCCGTGTAGCGCGAACGCATGAGCGCTTCGGCGTCGGGCGCGGGCTCTCCCTGGTGCCAGCGCCTGCAGCACCGCTTGTAGGCAGTGCCGCTTTCACAAGGGCAAGGGTCGCTTGGTTTCATCGGGCTCAGAAAATCTCGCGGGTTTCGAGGAACTCGATGTCGGGGTAGCGTTCCTGCGCCATTTGTAGGTTGACGCGGTTGGGCGCGAGATAGACGTATTCCTCGTTGCCGTCCAGCGCGACATTGAAGCCGTACTTGTCGGCAATCGCCTTGAGGTCTGCATCCGGTCCGCGTAGCCAGCGCGCGGTGGCGCAATCGTAGCTCTCGAATACGACGTCCACGCCGTATTCATGTTCGAGGCGGTGCGCCACCACGTCGAACTGCAACAGGCCGATGGCGCCGAGGATGAGGTCGTTGGAAAGCAACGGGCGGAACAATTGCGAGGCGCCTTCCTCGGCCAGTTGCTTGAGGCCGATCTGCAATTGCTTCATCTTCATCGGGTTCTTGATGCGCGCGCGGCGGAAATATTCAGGGGCGAAAGACGGAATGCCGATGAACTTGAGGTTCTCGCCTTCGGTGAAGGTGTCGCCGAGCTTGACCGTGCCGTGGTTGGGGATGCCGATGATATCGCCGGAATAGGCCTCGTCCATGGTGGTGCGGTCTTGCGCCATGAAGGTGATGGCATTGTTTACCGACAATGTCTTGCCGCTTGCGACCTGCTTGATCTTCATGCCGCGCTCGAAGCGGCCCGAGCAGATGCGCAGGAAGGCGATGCGGTCGCGGTGCTTGGGGTCCATATTCGCCTGGATCTTGAACACGAAGCCGGAGAATTTTTCCTCCTTGGGGTCAACGCTGCGGCTGGCGGTATTGCGCGGCAGAGGTGAGGGCGACAGGTCGACAACGGCGTCGAGCAGCGACTGCACGCCGAAGTTGTTGATGGCGGAGCCGAAGAACACCGGCGTTTGCTTGCCATCGAGGTAGGCCTGCTTGTCGAACGCATTCGAGGCGCCACGCACCAATTCGACATCCACGCGCAGATCGTCGGCTTGCGAGCCGATCAATTCGTCCAGGCGCGGGTTGTCCAGGCCCTGGATGATTTCGGCCGTGCCTTTCTCCGCATGCGGGTCGAAGAAGCTGATGGTGTCGTTGTACAAATGGTAGACGCCGCGGAAGCTCTTGCCCATGCCGATCGGCCAGGTCATCGGGGCGCATTGCATGCCCAGCGTGGATTCAATCTCATCGAGTAGTTCGATCGGCGCGCGCGATTCGCGGTCCAGCTTGTTGATGAATGTGAGGATGGGCGTGTCGCGCATGCGGCAGACGTTGAGCAGCTTAATGGTCTGCGCTTCCACGCCATTGACCGAGTCGATCACCATGACGGCGGAATCCACGGCGGTAAGCGTGCGGTAAGTGTCTTCCGAGAAATCGTCGTGCCCTGGTGTGTCGAGCAGGTTGATCATGTGTTCGCGATAGGGGAACTGCATGACGGAGGAGGTGACGGAAATGCCGCGCTGCTTTTCCAGCTCCATCCAGTCCGAAGTGGCATGGCGTGCCGCCTTGCGTCCACGCACTTCACCAGCCACCTGGATGGCGCCGCCGAACCAGAGCAGTTTTTCGGTGAGCGTGGTTTTACCCGCATCCGGGTGGGAGATGATCGCAAAGGTGCGGCGGCGTTGGACTTCTGAGCTGAAACTGGACATATCTAAATTGGGGATTTGGGCAAAAGGCTTATTTTACCTTTTTGCGCGGCAGTTCCGTTTTTATTTATGTTTTCGCGGGTATGATGCCGTGCTTGCTGCGCTCACTACAAAAAGTAATGAAAAGATGATAAAAACATAACGTCGCTGCAAGGGGGTAAGATATACGTCATCGACATTCATTATGTGAAAAGACATATTGCTAAGTATATGGTTTTTCTATAATCCACTTGCAGCTTATAAAAACCAGGGGGGCAGCGTGAGTAACAATAACAATCAGGCTCTAGAGGTTTTATCAAGGTTGAGGCAGGCCATCGCCGCACTGCATCGAAATATCGACAGTGCGTTGCCGTTAGCTGGCATTGCCCCCAGCCAGCAGGATTATATCGCCCACTTGAAACTCAGCTACCGCTGGTTGGCCGGGGTGAACGCGGTATTGGCCGGCGTGAGCGGTTTTTCCGCAGCGATGCTGGGCTATAACCGCTTGTGCATAGACGCATTGCGGCAAGACCTGGAATCGGCGCATATGCTCGAAGGTGCGGAGTCCGAGGACATGGCCGGCTTTAGCCTGCCGGCAGGCCCAGGAGTGCCATGGGGCGTCCAGTATGTCATCGAGGGCTCTTATCTCGGGGTCAGCGTGCTTTACCAGCGCCTGCGCCACATGCAATCCCCTTCCTGCCCGATGCATTTCTTCTCTGCGCGCAGCCAGGCAAGCGCAGGCCGGTGGCGAACGTTCCGGTCGACGATCGAACAGGTATTGGATAACGAGCAGACGTTGCAGGAAGCCGAGCAGGGCGCTATCGAGGCGTTCCATTATTTCTCGTTGGTCATGCAGTCTGCAACCAAGGAGCGGCATGAGCCTCGCCAGCGTTACGCTTGATAATTGCGACCAGGAGCCCATCCACATCCCGGGTCTGATCCAGCCGCATGGCGTGCTGCTGGCCTTTGATTTCGAGGGGCACCTGCGCCACTACAGCAGCGGCGCCAACGCCGTGCTGGGCGCCCTGCCCAAGATCGGCGAAGTGTTGCAGCCTTCCCACATGCCGCATGCTGCCGCTGCCTATCAATTGATCAAGGAATACACGCAGGACGTGGTGGTGATCGAGGGCCTGGCACAGACCCATGAGCTGGAGGTGCAGGGCCGGAAATTCGACCTGGTGCTGCATGTAAACCAGAGATGCATCATTGCCGAGTTCGAGTTGCGCCTCAACGGCGACAAGAACATCAATATTTATTCCGTGAAGGCGCAGAAAGCGATCAATGCAATCAAGAGCCAGCGCAGCATAGAAAGCCTGCTCAACGTCGCTGCCGAGGAGTTCCGCGGCCTGACCGGGTTCGACCGCGTGATGGCCTACCGCTTCCGCCATGACGACAGCGGCGACATCGTGGCTGAAGCGAAGCGCGAGGATCTCGACAGCCTGGTCGGCAGGCGTTATCCCGCAAGCGACATCCCTGCCCAGGCAAGGCGCATGTACGTGGAAAACACCCTGCGCCTGATTGCCGACGTCGACGGCCAGCCAGTGCCGGTCGTTAAGGCTGCGAATACGCCGCCACTGGACATGAGCCGCAGCGTGCTGCGCAGCGTGTCGCCCATCCATATCGAATACCTGCGCAACATGGGCGTCGGGGCTTCCATGAGCGTTTCGATCGTGCTCAACGGCAAGCTCTGGGGCATGATGGCCTGTCACCATATGTCCGCGTACCAGGTGCCGTATTCCGTGCGTATGGCCTGCGACGTGCTCTGCCATATCCTCGCCAGCGCCATCCAGCATATTGAAACGCGCTTGAGCGCGGACAGGCAGATTGCCAGCAGCCACCACCGTGCGAGCCTGGTGATGAAATTTCTCGAATCCGACGACCTGTCGACGGCGCTTTTTTCCAGCTTGGATCGTCTCAGGGAACTGATTTCCTGCGACGCCATGGTGGTCAGCTACGGCGATAAAACCTATGCGACGGAAGGCATCCCGCAGGAACTCGGGCGCCAGCTGGTGCAATGGCTCAACCAGGGGCTGGAGGCCAGGGATTTCTACCATGTTTCCACTCTTGCTGAAATGCCGCCGGTGCTGGATGCCTTAACCGAAAGGTTCTGCGGCTTGCTGGCCTTCAACATAGACAAGGTGAATGCCAGCTGGGTCGTATTGTTGCGGCGTGAGCAAATCCATACCATCAGCTGGGGCGGCAAGCCGGAAAAGCATTACAAGCCAGGCCCGCTCGGGCCAAGGTTGACGCCGCGCGGCTCGTTTGACGAATGGAAGGAAACCGTCAAGGGCCAAGCCGAACCCTGGAGCGCTGCCGACCTGGCTGACGCCCGCGACCTGCAGCACGAGCTGCTCAAGGTGTGCAATGCGCGCAACGCGGAAACCGAGCGGACGCGCCTGCAACTCATGGCGATCCTGGGGCATGATTTGCGCGATCCCTTGAATTCCATCAGCATGGCGGCACAATTGATGGAAATGCAGTCCGGCTCCTCACGCATGAGCGCCCGGATCAAGAATTCAAGCAGCCGCATGCAGCGCCTGGTGAACCAGGTGCTGGACATGGCACGTCTGCAAACAGGGCTGGGCCTGAACCTGGGTTTTATCGAGACGGATGTTTCCGCGCTGCTGCATGACCTGGTGGAGGAAAACCTAACGGCCTATCCCGACGTCAGCATGGAAACGGACATCGAGACCCAGGTCACGGCGCAGGTCGACCCTGACCGGGTCGCGCAGGCGATCGCCAACCTGATCAGCAATGCGCGGCACCATGGCGAATCAGGCCGCCGGGTGAGGGTGAGGATGTGGCGCGCCGGGCATGCGTTCAATATCAGCGTGCATAACGCGGGCGCGCCGATCGATGCGGGCGCGGTGGAAGGCCTGTTCAACCCGTTCAAGCGGCAGGAACAGCTCAATATGCGCAACCGCAACGGTCTCGGCCTCGGGCTCTATATCGCCAACGAGATTGTGAAGGGGCATGGCGGCGAAATCAGCTACCGTTACCAGGACGGGGAAATTGTATTCAATGTGGAGTTACCGCTACGCAAGTAGCGAAAAGGAGCAGGATTGAACAGGCAAGTGCGGCAGGCATTGATTATCGAGGATTACCAGGCAGCGGCGGAAACTTTCAAGGAGCTGCTGGAGATGCTGGATTGCGAAGCGAATTATGTCATGGCGGGCGCAGAAGCGCCGCAGGCGCTTTCCCAGCGTGATTACGATGTGGTGTTCATGGACTTGAACCTGCCTGACATTTCAGGTGTCGCGCTGGTCAAGCAGCTGAGGACCTTGGCTGCCGGCCGGATGCCGAAGTTTGTCGCCGTCAGCGGCTATGCCGAGGCCGAGCTGGGAAAGGAGGCTAGCGACTTGTTTGACTTCTACCTGGAGAAGCCGCTGGATATGAATAACTTGGAACGCATATTGCAATCCTTTTGACTAAGCCATGGATTCTCCAATGACAATACAACAGCAGGAGTGGCTGGTGGCCGGCATCAAGCATGAGATATTCATGCGGATTTTCCCAACATTGCGGCATGGCCTTGTCGGGCCGATCTCCATTGCCCGCATGAGCGCTTCCATCGTCAGGCGCCTGTTGTCGAAAGGCGAGAGCAGCAAGGCAGCGCTGGGCGAGCCGGTGGAGCGCATCGATCAGCAGCTGGCCGAGGCGGTGACCGGCATCCGCGCCTTGCAGGTATGGGAGCCGGAAGCCAGCGGCCTTGCCATCCCTGCCGAGATATTGCGTCAAGGCATTGCGCTGATGACGGCGCCGTTGGCTTTGCGCGATATCAAGATGGACTATGTGCCCAGCGATATCCAGGATCTTGAAGAGGTGCGGCAGCAACCGTTTCTCTATGCATGGCTTGCCTTGCTGTGCTATTTCGAAGACCAGCTGAACGAGCCTGCGACCTTGCGCCTTGAGCAAAAGGAGCCCAGGTCCGTGTGCGTCGAAGTGACACGGCCATTTTATGATGTCAATCAGACAAAGGGCAGGGCTAAAGCCCATGCGCGCATCATTGACAAGTTTGCGTTGGAGGCTGTCGCAAATGCCGGCGGGTTTCGCCTGAAATTCGGCCAGGAATGGGCCAGTTTCAGTTGGACATAACAGCCTAGCAAAGCAAGGGCCGGGGCTTGAGCGGCGCATAGAAATAATCCGCGAGGCTGGCCAGCATTTTTTCATCGTAGATAGTCAGCGAATTGTTGTTGATGCTGTGCAGCCCGAGCTTTTCCAGTTTGCGCAAGGTCTTGTTGGTATGGGCGAGCGATAGCCCCAGCGAGTCGGCGATTTCCTGTTGCGTCAATGGAAAGGGAATCGTTTTTCCAGGCATGGGGTAGATGGATTTATAGCGTTTGTAGAGATGCAACAGCAGCATGGCAATTTTCTCCTGACCATTGCGCGCGCCTACGTTGACCAGGTTGTCGTCGACGATTCTCTCTTCTTGCGCGCATAGCCAGGTGATATCGTATGCCAGCGAAGGGTGATGCTCGTAAAGCGACCAGAGCCTGTTCTTGTCCAGTTCGCATAAGGTAACGGGCGTCAGGGATTGCACGCTGCTGTCGCTGTTGTCCAGCAGGTTCTGCTGCAATCCGATCAAATCTCCGGGCAACAGGAAATTGAGGATCTGGCGGTTGCCGTTCTTCAAGGCGCGGTAGCGGTAGGCCCAGCCGTCAAGCAAAGTGTAAAGCTGTGTCGAGCTGGTGCCTTCTTCCACGATCAACTTGGCGGCCGGCAAAGTGAGTTGGCGCTGCTTGAGTTGTTCGATAAAAGCGATTTCCTCAGGCCGGTGGGTTTTAAAGGCTTTTTGTTGCCGCAGGTACTCGCTCATTGTATCCATAAATATTTCCTCGTGAGAGTGGTTGTAGCCATGAAGGCCTTTGTGCGCCCGCTTTATCAATGCCTGCTCATCCGTGTGGCAGGGACTCTATCCCCAGCCTGCGGTTGGCTGGCACCGCAATGTCGATCATCTCGGGCTTTGGCAGGTCGAGCGCGTGCATGATGGCAATGAATTCTTCACGGGATTTTCCCGCAAGCCTCGGATTGATGGCCTTTTCCTGGCCGATGGCGCTGACGCGATAGCCCTGGTAATCATGTCCCGGATAGACCAGCGTTTCGTCTTGCAAGGTGAAGAGCTTTTGAGTGATGCTGTCGTAGAGCGTGCCGGCATCGCCACCCTGGAAATCGGTCCGCCCGCAGCCGTTGATCAGCAAGGAATCTCCAGTGAATACACGGCCATCCACCAGGTAACTGACGCTGCCCGCCGTGTGACCCGGGGTCGCGAGCACGTGGATGATGTGGTGCCCCAGGCTGAGCTGGTCCCCATGCTGCAGTTGCAGGTCTGCAGGCAAGGCATTGCAACGGCTGCCAATGCCCGTGAGCGTATTGGTTTCCTGCCGCAGCAGGCCGCTGGCCGTAATATGGTCGGCATGCACGTGGGTTTCCAGGGAGTATTTCAGCACCAGGCCATATTGTTCCAGCAATGTAAGGTAGTGCTGGAACCCTGAATCCACAGGATCGATCAGCAATGCTTCCTTGCTGGATTCATCGCCGAGCAGGTAGGTATAAGTGGAGGATCCCTGGTCAAACAGTTGCCTGAATATCATTGAGGTTCCTTTCTTGATTGTTATCGGTTGATCCTCGAGGCAAGTATTTCAACTCAAACTGACACTGTAGGAGACAACGGTTTGCCGGACTATGTTCCTGGCCGGCATCCGTCTCATCAGCTTTTTACGTAGCCGCACCAAAAATTTTTCCAGCGTTATGGCAGGCTGCGGAAACATATCGTAAAAGGAATGAAATGTTGTCTCAGTCCTACAAATAAGCCGCTTTCCAGATAGTTAGGTTCCTTCCGAATTTTGGATATCCCGCGTCGCATCAGATTGAATCGAAAGACCAAATAGCCGAGCAGTAACGAAAAATATGTTATGGTAAAAAAGTCATCATTCATTTCACACCCGAGGTGAACCCCCATCATCAATCAGCGTTAAGGATTTTTAATGATTTTCAAGGAAAGACTTATCCATGCCGCCATATTCGATATGGACGGCACCATGTTCGATACCGAACGTCTTCGATTCACCACCATCAAGCAAGCTTCCGCCGAGCTATTCGGCGAAACCATCAGTGATGAAATCCTCATTGGATCCCTGGGCCTGAGCGCCAAGAAGGCGGAAGAGCTCGCCAAGAGCCGCTATGGCGAGGGGTATCCATATGCCGCGATCCGCAAGCGCGCCGATGAGCTGGAGCTGGCGCACGTGCGCAAGCATGGCGTGCCGGTCAAGCCGGGGCTGTATGAAATCCTCGAGCGCCTCAAGCGCAACGGCCTGTTGATGGCGGTGGCCACTTCAAGCCGCCGTGCGATTGCCGAGGAGTACCTGATCAACGCCAACGTCATGAAGTATTTCGACATCACGGTCTGCGGCGACGAGGTAAAGCAGGGCAAACCGCATCCTGAGATATTCCGCACCGCGGCCAAGGAGCTGAATTGCCTGCCCGAGCATTGCCTGATGTTCGAGGATTCGGAAAACGGCCTGCGTTCCGCCTCGGGAGCCGGCGGCCTGCCGATATTGATCAAGGATATCAAGGAGCCTCGGCCCGAGATCAAGCAACTGGCCTACCAGGCTTACGACCGCATGCCGGATTTCCTTGCTGACCTGGTCAGGTTTACGCCCAACCTGCCCAAGCCAAAATTGACGGATGCGTTCCCGCAAACCATCAACAACATGCGTGCCGGCATCCATGGCTTCGGCGCCATGGGCGGCGGTTACCTGGCGCAGATATTCTCGCATTGGGACGGCTATACCCGGCCTTATGAAATCATCGGCGCTAGCAACAATACGACCCTGCGCAGCCTGGTCAATGCGTTTGGCAAGTACGACGTGCACTACAGCAACCTGGCTTTCCGCCAGACCATAGACCGCATCCGCTTGATCGACATGGCGGACGAGGCGGCAGTGTGCGAGATGTATGCGGTTTCGGAAATCGTCGGCCTGTGCCTGCCGGAATCGGCCATCAAGCAGCAGGCGGCGATGATAGCCAAGGGGCTGATCGCACGCTACCAGAACGGGGCGGGCTCATTGACCATCCTGGTCGTACTCAACAAGCTGAGCGGGGCGGCATTTGTCCGGCGGCAAGTGAGGGAAGCCATGCTGCGCATGCTGGAGGGGCCGCAGGCAGAGCAGATCATGGAAATGGCGTACTTTACAGAAACGGTCGTCAACCGCATGGTGTCAAAAATACCGAAAGAAATTCTCTTGAAGCAGGCCAGGATTAATTTCGCTAGTTTTGAAAAGCACACCCAGCAAAAGGCATTGGCGCCTGGCGGTAGTGCAGCACCTATGCACCAGGAGTCCGTCCTTCTGGCCGAGCCGGGGCTGGGCAAGATCGTGAGCCAGTTGCGGCATGCCTCGCACCTCAACCGGGCATTGGACCAACTGGGGGTCACCCTGTTTGAAAGCGGTCCCGACATGGTGCTCTACGCCAAGAAGGGCGGCAAGATACTGGAACGCCTGCGCCAGGTGCAGACCGTGGACAATATTGCCGAGATCCAGGCGATCAAGAACCGGCTCCTGAACGGTACGCATGCCATCATCGCCTGGTATGCCAGCCTGCTGGGCTACCAGACCATCGGGCAGGGCATGGGAGACGAGCGCGTCGTCATGCTGGTGAAACGCCTGGTGAACAACGAGATCAAGCCCGCCATGCTGCAGGAAAACCCAGCATTGGCGGAATATATCAATACCTCGTTCGTCAACAGCTTCATCGCACGGTGCAAGGCTTCGTTCAAGGACCCATGCCGCCGCATCGGGCGCGACCCGTTGCGCAAGCTGCAACGCAAGGAGCGCATCATGGGCAGCATCGAGCTGGCTGCGCGCCATAGCATTCCAACCCCCATGCTGGAGTTCGGCGCTGCGCTGGGCATTTTGTATTCGTTGCGCCTCATTACGCCCGAGGACAAGGAATGCCAGCGCATCAAGGCCTTGTTCGAGGCGAACGCTTCCGTTGCCGATGTGCTGGCCTTCAGCGGCGACTACCACGGCAAGCCCTACCAGGGCCTGGACCCGCAACAGGATGCGGCATTGATCGAGCGTATCGCCGAGCATCTGCGGCAATTGACCAATCCTGCCTCGGCCCACTGGCAATGGCCGCTGAGCTATAACTACGCGGAGGAGCTGGCGTCCTGAAGTCCGCCTGATATCGAGGAGGCTCCGCCTCCTGTGGTATATTGGACATTACCTTACAGGAGGAAACACAGGAAGATGACGCTTACCACCAAGACCATCAGCGACCAGTTCAGCAGTTGTCCGCAATTGACAGTCGACCAAGTGGCAGAGGCCTCTGCCGCCGGCTTCAAGACCATCATCAACAATCGCCCGGATGGCGAGGGTGGCGCCGAACAGCCCAGCAGCGAGGAAATCCGCCAGGCTGCCGAAGCCAATGGCCTCCAGTACGTGCATATTCCTGTGGTGCCCGGCCAGTTGACTTATGCCCAGGTGGACGAGCTGGCCGGACTGCTACCCAGCCTGCCGACGCCGATCCTGGGGTTTTGCAAGCTTGGGACGCGCGCGGTCAATATCTATCAGCAGGCGTTGGCCAAGCATGGGCAGCAAGAGTGAACAATAAGTAAGCTGGAACACTAAAAAAACGGCATCCCTGGATGCCGTTTCTATTTTTAATGTGACAAAGTTTCTAACCTGCTGCCTGTTTGAGTTGTTCCAGGATGGCAGGGTTGTCCAGCGTGGAAATATCCGAGGTGATTTCCTCTCCCCTGGCGAGGGAGCGCAGCAGGCGGCGCATGATCTTGCCCGAGCGGGTCTTGGGCAGGTTCTCGCCGAAACGGATTTCATCCGGCTTGGCGATCGGGCCGATTTCCTTGCCGACCCAATCGCGCAACTGTGCCGCGATGGCCTTGGCGGCATCGCCTTCAGGGCGCTCGCCCTTGAGCACCACGTAGGCTATGATCGACTCGCCCTTGATGTCGTGAGGCTTGCCTACAATCGCGGCTTCGGCGACCAGCGGGTTGGCGACCAGCGCGGACTCGATTTCCATGGTGCCCAGGCGGTGGCCGGAGACGTTGAGCACGTCGTCGATGCGGCCCATGATCCAGAAATAGCCGTCCTCGTCGCGGTGCGCGGAGTCGCCGGCCAGGTACAGGCCCTTGAGCTCCTCGGGGAAATAGGCTTTCCTGAAGCGTTCTGGGTTGCCCCAGATGTTGCGGATCATCGAGGGCCAGGGCTTTTTCACGACCAGCAGGCCGCCGCCTGTGCCTTCGATATGCGTGCCGTCTTCTTCGACGATATCCACGATGATGCCGGGCAGGGGGCGGGTGCAGGAGCCGGGCTTGAGATCAACGGCGCCGGGCAGCGGGGCGATCATGTGCGAGCCGGTCTCGGTCTGCCACCAGGTATCGGCGATCGGGCAGCGCTCCTTGCCGACCACCTTGTGGTACCACATCCAGGCCTCGGGGTTGATCGGCTCGCCCACTGTGCCAAGCAGGCGCAGGCTCGAGAGGTCGTACTTGTTCGGCAGGTCGCCGCCCAGCTTGATCAGCGAGCGGATGGCGGTGGGGGCGGTGTAGAAAATGCTGACCTTGTGGCGCTCTATCATCTGCCAGAAACGGCCCGCATCAGGATAGGTGGGCACCCCCTCGAACACCACCTGGGTGCTGCCGAGCGCCAAGGGGCCGTAGGCGACGTAGCTGTGGCCGGTGATCCAGCCCACGTCGGCCGTGCACCAGAAGATATCCGTGGCTTTGTGGTCGAACACCCATTTCATGCTCATGATGGCGCCGAGCAGGTAGCCCCCGGTGGAGTGCTGGACGCCCTTGGGCGTGCCAGTGGAGCCGGAAGTGTAAAGGATGAACAGCGGGTGCTCGGCATCCACCCAGGTAGGTTCGCAATAGTCGCTCTCGGCTGCTTCGACTTCATGCCACCATAAGTCGCGTTGCGGGTTCCAGGCAATATCCACGCCTGTGCGCTTGTAGACGATGACTTTCTCGACGGCTTCGCAGCCGCCCAGGGCCAATGCTTCGTCAACCGCCGGCTTCAGCGCTACCGGCTTGCCGCCACGTACGCCGCCGTCGGCAGTGATGACCAGCTTGGCGCCGACATCGACGATGCGTTCATGCAGGCTCTTGGCGGAGAATCCGCCGAACACCACGGAGTGGATGGCGCCGATACGGGCGCAGGCCTGCATGGCGACGATGGCTTCTATGCTCATGGGCAGGTAGATGATGACGCGGTCGCCTTTGCCGATCCCTTGCTTTTTCAAGGCATTGGCGAAGCGGCAAACGCGCTGGTGCAGCTCCTTGTAGCTAATGTTCGCGATGTCGCCATTGTCCGCTTCGAAGATCAAGGCGATCTTGTTGGCGCGTTTTTCCAGATGGCGGTCTATACAGTTGTAGGAGGCATTGAGCTTGCCGTCGGCAAACCAGCGATAGAACGGAGCGTCTGACTCGTTCAGCGTTTCAGTGAAGGGGGTCTGCCAGGTGATTTCCTGCCGGGCAAGATTGGCCCAGAAGCCGGTGTAATCCTGCTCAGCCGCATCGCACAAGGCCTGGTAGCCTGATAAACCCGACACGGTGGCGGCTTGGCGGAATGCTTCATGCGGCGCGAAAACGCGCGTTTCCGTCAGCACGGATTCAATGGACGACATAAATGCTCCTTCAAAACTCTATAATGAGGCGATGCTATCGGTGCTAAGGCACCCGTAACGTTAGGAAACGAATTATAACATTTCATTTACAATTTCAAGATGCGCACACTATCACAGATTTTGCAGACAGATACAGACTTATCGCAGGATGAACAATATTTGCTGCATGCCGCCAAGTGCAGCCCGTTCATTGCGCGGCTGGTCAATAGCGATGCCGGGCTACTGTCTGAACTGGATGCAACTTTGCACCAGGCATGGACAGTCGCGGAAATGCAGGCATGGCTGGATAGCCAGGATGTGGCGGACGATGCCAGTCTCAAGCGCGCATTGCGTAAGCTGCGCCAGCGCGTCATGCTGCGCCTGATCGTGCGCGACCTCAACGGCCTCGGGGGGCTGGACGAAGTGATGCTAGTGGTGAGCGCATTGGCGGAGATCAGCCTGCAATTCGCCTTGCGTCACATCACTCCCTGGCTGGAAGCGCAGTATGGCGAACCTATCGGCGAGGAAAGCGGCGAGCGCCAACATTTTACAGTGGTGGGCATGGGAAAGCTGGGCGGGCACGAACTCAACGTCTCTTCGGATATCGACCTGATCTTTGCGTTTGCCGAGGATGGCGAAACCAACGGCGCCAAGTCGATCGGCAATGTCGAGTTCTTCACGCGGCTGGCCAAGCGACTGATCGCGGCGATCGACGAGATCACCGAGGATGGCTTCGTCTTCCGCGTCGACATGCGGCTGCGGCCTTACGGCTCGGAAGGGCCGCTGTCTTGCAGCTTTGAGATGCTGGAAGAGTACTACCAGAACCAGGGGCGTGAATGGGAACGTTATGCCTGGATCAAGGGCAGGGTGGTCGCGGGGCCGGACCAAGGCTTGAGCGAGTTGCTGCGGCCTTTCGTATTCCGCAAATATCTTGATTTCGGCGCGTTTTCCTCCATGCGCGATCTCAAGGTGCAGATACAGCGCGACGTCAACCGGCGCGACATGCACGACAACATTAAGCTGGGGCGCGGCGGCATCCGCGAGGTGGAGTTCATCGCCCAGGTGTTCCAGTTGATCCGCGGCGGCCGCGATGCCAGCCTGCAGATCAAGCCTACCTTGTCGGTGTTGCGCCTGCTGAAGGAAAAAGGCCTGCTGCCTGCGACTGCGGTAGAGGAGTTGAAGCAGGCCTATATTTTCCTGCGCAACCTGGAGCACAGGCTGCAATACCTCGAGGACACGCAAACCCAGGATTTGCCGGTGAACGAGGAAAGCCGACAACGCATCGCGTTGGGCATGGGATTCGGGGAATGGAGCGCTTTCCTCAAGGTGCTTGAGCAGCACCGCAGCGTGGTGCAGCGGCATTTCGAGGAAGTGTTCAGCGACCCTGCGGAAGAGCGCTCCGAGCAAGAAGCGCCGCTACAGCGCGAAGCGGCCTTGTGGCGGCGGATGGTAGAAGGCGAGGAGGCGGTCGAGGCCATGGCGCAGCTCAATTACCAGGAACCGGCGGAAACGTTGCGCAAGCTGCTCAGCCTGCACGACAGCCCGCGCTACAAGCAATTGCCGGAACTCAGCCGGCAGCGTTTCGATACCCTGATTCCGCTGGCGATCAAGGAGGCGGCGCAGGAATCCAATCCGGACCAGGCGCTGATCCGGGTTGCCGACTTGCTGGACAGCATCTGCCGCCGGGCGAGCTACCTGGCGCTGCTGGCGGAATATCCCTCGGCGCTGACGCTGGTGACGCGCATCGTCAGCGCCAGCCCCTGGCTTGCGCAATACCTGACCCAGCACCCGATATTGCTGGACGAATTGCTCGATACGCGCAACCTCTATGCTGCACCCGATTTTGCCGCTATGCATGCGGACCTGGAGCAGCGGGTGAGGCTGCTCTCCGGCGATGTGGAGCGGCAAATGGATGAAATGCGGCATTTCAAGCATGCCGCCGTGTTCCGCTTCGCTGCCAAGGACGTGGCGGGAGAGCTTGCGCTGGAGACGCTATCGGATTACCTGAGCGCACTGGCGGACATCATATTGGACGTGGCCATCAAAGCCATCTGGCCCAGCCTGCGCCACCGTCACCGCGAAGACCCCCTGTTTGCCGTCATCGGCTACGGCAAGCTGGGCGGCAAGGAACTGGGCTACGCTTCCGACCTGGATATCATCTTCCTTTACGACGATGAAGCGCCAGAGGCCGGCGAGGTGTATGCCAAGCTCGGGCAGCGCGTCAACACCTGGCTCAGCAGCATGACCCCGGCCGGTACCCTCTATGAAACCGACATGCAGTTGCGTCCGGATGGGGCGAGCGGGCTGCTGGTGAGCTCGGTGCAAGCGTTTGAAACCTACCAGCAGGAAAAGGCCTGGGTCTGGGAGCACCAGGCGCTGACGCGGGCCAGGTTTTGCGCAGGCAGCCAGGAGATCGGCGCCATCTTCGAGCGCATCCGCGAAACCGTGTTGCGCCAGCCGCGCGACAAGCAGGTACTCGCGGCCGAAGTCGTGGCGATGCGGCATAAGATGCACCAGGCCCATCCCAACCATGGCGAATTGTTCGACCTGAAGCATGACCGCGGCGGGATTGTGGATGTCGAGTTCATCGTGCAATACCTAGTGTTGGCGCATGCGCCGCAATATCCCGAGCTGACGCGCAACCTCGGCAATATCGCATTGCTCGACATCCTGGGCGGTCTGGGCCTGGTGGATGCGGCGTTGGCGCACGAAGTGGCGCAGGCATATCGCGATTACCGGCGCCGCCAGCATGCCATCCGGCTGCAGGGAGACCAGAAGGCGCGCGTGCCGCTGGCAAAGGTGGAGCAGGAAGTATCAGCCGTACGGCGCTTGTGGCAACAGGTGTTTGGCGAGGAGGGCGGCTAGTGGGCTAGGTGCCTAGTTGTTTAGAGCGACTGACAAAACTCGGCTAGGCGCTCTGTCGCAGACAGTACAAGCGATACGGCAACGACGGCAGGAGAGTGTTGTTAACTGCTCTTAGTCCACGCGCGCCTGGCTATACGCGATTACCCGCATGAATCGGGAGAGTACGTCGGGGTCGGTCTTGATGCCCTCCTCCGAAGCCAGGATACCTATGATCTCGCGATGCGAGCGCGCCCGGTGGTAGGGCCGCGTCGTCGCCATCGCGTCATAGGCGTCGGCGATCAGCATGATGCGGGAAGCCAGCGGAATTTCGTCGCCGGATAAGCCGTCCGGGTAGCCGCTGCCGTCGAAGCATTCGTGGTGATGGCGGATGATGTTGGCGACTTGATGCGCCTGGGGGTGCAGGGTATTGCGGAACAGGCGCTCGCCCTTCACGGGGTGCATCTTCATGATGCGCCATTCCTCGGCATCCAATGGCCCGGGCTTGAGCAGGACGCTGTCCGGGATGCCGATCTTGCCGATGTCGTGAAACCGCGCGCCCACGGCAATCAGGTCAAGCTCCTTCTGGCTCAATCTGCATGCCACGCCAATCTCGTGGGCGAGCAGCGAGACCCGGTCGCAATGCTGGTGGGTATAAGCATCCCGCTCATCCAGGGCGATGAACAGCGCCTGTGTGGATTCGGCAAGATAAGACTCGAAAGAGGAGGGAGCGACTGCGGTCGATGCACTATATACCAAAACCGATCCCCTGAAAGCGCGTTGCAGGTAGTGTTACTATCAATCTAAATCCGTTTGAAGCTAAATATTACGTAACCTAAACACTAGGTGCGTACATTAACATAGGCATCTATTGATTGAAATAGCTGAATTCAGCAGGCGGGATTCTTGTCGATGATGGATTGCAGGCTCTTGCCGGCTTTCTGCGCGGCAAACGGGGCGTGGTATTCGATATCGTAAATCATCCACTGGCCATTTTCCTTGCGTAGGATGACCTCGTCATCCCAGCGCTGCACCTTGCCGTCTTTTTCCAGGCTGAAATGGACGGTCGACTGGCGCCCGAACTGATTCGGGATGCTCGGCTCGATAGTAAAGCTGGTAAAGCCGGCATCGTTGGAAGTGAACAAGTCGCCGTTGGACCATGGCGTGACCTTGTCCCTGGTCCGGCAGCGGTGCTGCTCGCGCAGCGAGATATAGAAAATGCGGTGCAATTTCGGGATGAAATGCTGCGAAATCGCATCGAGCTGCTGCATATTCGGCAAGCCCACTACCTTGTCATTTTTCTGCAAGGCGGCATAGTCGTCGAAAAAACGTATTGCCGCTTCCCGTGCCTCGTCCTTTTCCGGTTTTGCCGCATTGACCGGCAAGGTACCCAGCAAGCTGAGGCCGAGTGCAATGGAGAGAAATTGCCTGATCATGTTATGCGGCTCCGGTTAATGCAGCGACGAGTCAAGATGGCGCATTAGAGCATGTCGGGAAAAGTGCAGGCAAGCCCTGATTAGGGCTTGCCGCTAGATCAGGAAAAAATCCGTACCGCGCCTCATTAATTTGCTGACGACGATGACGTCACGCGCCAGACGGTATTGCCCACGTCGTCAGCTACCAGCAATGCGCCTTTCTGGTCCACCAGCACCCCTACCGGGCGGCCTTGCGCCTCGCCTTTCTCGTTCAGGAAGCCGGTGAGCACGTCGACAGGATAGTCGGAGGGTTTGCCGTCGGCAAAGGGCACGAACAACACCTTGTAGCCGCTGCTCGGCTTGCGGTTCCACGAACCGTGCTGTCCGACGAACATGCCGTTGGCAAACTGTTCAGGCAGCTTGTTGCCTTTGGCCGAGGCCAAGCCCAGTGAGGCCGTATGCGGGCCTAGCGCATAGTCGGGGGCAATGGCCTGGGCGACCAGTTCCGGCTTTTGCGGCTGTACGCGCACGTCGACATGGTCGCCATAATAGCTGTATGGCCAGCCATAGAAGCCCCCCTCCTGCACCGAGGTGATGTAGTCCGGCACCAGGTCGCTGCCGATTTCGTCCCGCTCGTTGACAGCAGTCCACAGCGCGCCGCTATCCGGCTCCCAGGCCAGGCCGTTGGGGTTGCGCAGGCCCGAGGCGAAAATACGGTGCTCGCCCGTCTTGGCATCCACTTCCCAGATGGCGGCGCGGCCTTGTTCAATGTCCATGCCGTTTTCCCCGACATTGCTATTGGAGCCGACAGTGACGTACAGCTTGCTGCCATCCTGGCTGGCGATCAGGTTCTTGGTCCAGTGGTGGTTGCGCGGCAGGCCTGGCAGGGCGACCAGCTTGGTGGGCGGTGCGCTGATTTCGGTAGCGCCTTCCTGGTACGGGAAGGTCACCACGGCATCTGCATTGGCAACATAAAAGGTATTGTCGATCAGCGCCATGCCGAAGGGCGAGTGCAGGCCCTTGAGGAAGACCGAGCGTTGGTCGGCCACCCCGTCGCCGTCCGTATCACGCAGCAATGTGATGCGGTTGGCGCTCGGGGCGCCGGCGCCAGCGCGCGCCATGAACTTCCCGGCAAACCAGCCGCGCAGGCTGAAGCTGCCTTCTTCCTTGGGAGGACTGTTGGTTTCCGCGACCAGAATATCGCCGTTGGGCAATTGGTAGAGCCAGCGGGGGTGGTCGAGGTCCTTGGCAAATGCATTGACCGCGGTGCCCTCCGCCGGCGTGGGTAAGGCCCCTTCGGCCCAGCCCACTGCAGTGGCGACATGCACCGTGGGAATCAGGCTGCTGCGTGGCTCCGGCAGCTCGGGCTTGGTGCCGGTGCCGGCGGAGACAGGCAGCTTGGCAACGTCGCCGCAGGCAGCGAGGGATAGTGTAAGCAAGGCAGGAAGCAATAGTCGATGCATGGTAATTGTCCTTTATGGCATCCGAGTCGGGGGCGGTCATGCTCTATAATGAGCGCTAGATTTATTTTGATTCTGCAGTTTAATGACGCATCTCGCATCAAGAAAGTTCTGATTTGAGCACATCCTCCCTCGCTGATACGCTTGTCCTCTGGCAGGAGGGCGAGCAATCCCGCCAGGCGCTGTGGCGATCTGAAAACCATAGCAAGTCGCCGGCGCGGGTGCAAGTGGCGGATGACAGCATCAAGGCGGACCATGCCTACCGCTTGGCTTGCGAGGGTACGGCACTGCTGTGGCGAGGGGATTTCCAGAATGCCCGCCAACTGCTGCAGGCAATGGCGAGGCGGGTGGACCGCAAGCCTGCCAAGACTTCAGTCCAGCCCGTGGAAGCATTCAATCTGCACCGGCAAGCGCAGGCGCAGCGGGCGCGCGTGCTGGGCATGCTGCTGGTGGAGCTGGGCCAGGATTACACTATCGCCTTGCGCCGCGCGCCTGATGTGAGGGAAGCCTGCCTGCAGGCTTATGGCGCTGCGGATCAGCCATCCCTGATATCGTTGCGCGAATTGCAGGGGGTGGTCGGCGCATACGAATGGCGTAAGAAAGGAGTGGAGGTGGCAGCGCTGGGCGCCCGGATTCACCCGCATTACGGCGTGTTTTCGCCAGTGCGCGGCGAATATGTCGACCTGGTGGCCCAGGCGCCGTTGCCGGACAAAACACTGGCGTTCGACATCGGCACCGGCAGCGGCGTGCTGGCCGCGCTGCTGGCAAAGCGGGGCGTGCAGAAAGTCATTGCGACCGACCAGGATGCCCGCGCCCTGACCTGCGCGCGGGAAAATATGCAAAGGCTGGGTCTGGAGCCGCAGGTGGACGTGCTGGAATGCGACCTGTTCCCGCAGGGCCAGGCGCCGTTGATCGTCTGCAACCCGCCCTGGATACCGGCAAAAGCCAATGCCGCCATCGAGTATGCGATTTATGATCCCGCCAGTGCGATGCTCAAGGGGTTCCTCAATGGCGCCCCGGCCCATCTGACGCCTGGCGGGGAGGCCTGGCTGATCCTGTCCGATATTGCCGAGCACCTGGGGTTGCGCACCCGGGCGCAGCTGTTGGCAATGTTTGAAGAGGCCGGGCTCAAGGTGATCGAGAGGCTGGATATACGGCCGCGGCATGGCCGTGCCAGCGACCAGGCCGATCCGCTGCACCGGGCAAGGTCGGCCGAGGTCACGTCATTGTGGCGGCTCGCTGCCGTTTAGGCGGCGGCTTGCGGCTGGTCCGCATTTTCCATCGGTTCATCAACTGCCGGGGCTTGCTCGTCGAAACTGGCCTGTAGTTTATCGAACGCGAGCAGGGCCTTGGTCAATTGCTGGTTGAAGCGCCGCGTTTCCGCCAGCTTGAGCAGGTCGTCGCCCCCCGATTCCTGGCCTCGGCGTTCGTGCAGCACATCCTGGAAAATGAGCTGCTTTTTTTGCTGGCGCTCGCGTACGAATTGCCGGTAGGCACGGCGCAACGCTGCCTGGTCAGGCGGCAACGGACTGCTGCTCAATGCCTGCCAGTAAGGGATTTCCAGTTCGAAAGCAGTCCGGTCTTGATCCAGGTGTCGCGCCAGGCTGGGCAGCAATTGCAGCGCCATGGAAAGGCGCAGCTGGTTCTGTACGAGCTGGTTGAGCAATTCGGCCTCTTCTGCCGACATGCTTTGCTGGGCAAGCTGCGCAATGTAGTGATGCAGGTTTTGCAGGATCTGCTTGTTATCTTCCAGCAGCTGGCTGTCCAGTTCGTGCCGTTGCCCCATCATCAGCGCCAGGCGCGCGATCAATTGTCCGGCGCGCATGCCTTCCAGGCTCACGGCTTTGATCGCAAGGCTGGGGATTGCCAAACTGGATTGATCCAGGCTGAACGATCCCAGGTGGGTAGGCGTCTTGAACTTGGTTTCCAGCCAGCGTAGCAGCGGGGGTGTCAGCGGGTACATGAGCACCACGCCCAAGGCATTGAACATGGTATGGAACAAGGCGAGGATGAATTGCGGCTGGGTGTCGTTGAATATCAGCTGGGCAATTTCCTGGATGCCCCAGAGCAGCGGTTTGAGCAGCAGCAGGGCCACGGTCGCGGTTAGCACGTTGAACAGCACGTGCAGGCTAGCAACGCGCTTGGCGGTCGCGGTGGCCGCGAGGGTTGCCAGCAGTGCCGTCGATGTCGTACCGACATTGGAGCCGATGACCACGGCGGCCCCGATCTCCAGCGGGACGGCGCCGGTCGATACCGCGGTGACGACGAGGGCGATGACCGCCAATGACGCCTGCATGACCACCGTGAGCAAAATGCCCGCCAGTATGGAAAGCAGGATGCCCCAGACGCCCAGGCTGGTGAGATAGGCGAAGTCGATATTGACAAAGGCAGAGTCGAAGCTGGCCTTGAGGTAGCCCAGCCCGAGAAACAACAGCGCGAAGCCGGTAAACGCCTCTCCGATGCCTTGCCGGCGGGTTTGCTTGCTGAACAGCTTGAGCATGACGGCAATGCCGAGGATGGGCAGCGCCAAGTCGTCCAGCTTGATGCTGCCGCCGACGACTGCCACCAGCCATGCGCTCAGCGAACTGCCCAGGTTGCTGCCGTAAATGACAAAGGCCGCTGCGGACAGCGAGAGGATGTTGGCATTGGCGAAGCCGATGGTCGCCACCGTAATCGCGGTGGAGGACTGTACCGCGAGCGTACTCACGCCGCCGATGAAAATGCCTTGTAGCGGCGTGCCGGTCCAGCGTTGCAATAGTTGCATGAAGCTGGGGCCTGCCGCAGTTTTCAGGCCGCGCGTCATCCAGTCTATGCCCAGCAGCATGAGGCCGATCGCCCCCAGGCCCATGAAGAGATCAGACCACATTAAATTGTTGATGCCTCTGTATGCAGGGAAAGCATTAGTTTAACTCGAAGTGATGCTGTGCCATCTCTTGGCTGGGGTTGCTAGGGACGCAGTCTGCAAAATGGGAGATGGAAATGAAAAGGGAGAATGCCGATCGGCATTCTCCCTGGGTGTGATTAGCAAATGGCTTACTTGCCGACCTTCAATTTGCCGCCTGTGCCCAGGCCGCCTTCAACTTCCTGTGCCTTGTAGTGGCGCAGTGAAACTACCATTTTGTTGTAGGCATCCACGAATGCGGCGACAGTCGCCTTGCCTTCGGGCGTGCGGGAGAAGCCGCCGAGGCTGCCTGCTGCGCCGCCGCCAAAGGCGCCGAGTGCGGCACCATAATTAGTGGCGGTGGCATTGCCTTCCGCAATGCCGATTTGCACGGAAGAACGGATATCGTATAAAGACAATGTCACGACAGATACCTTGGATTCCAGGGAGCCAGCCAATGTGCCTATGCCGTTGCCAATCAGACTGCCCAAGGCGCCTGCGATTTTACCGGTGGAGTCGTTGTCGATGATGATCGCTGGTTCAAGGAAGTAGTCGGCAGCTACGCGCTGGCCTTTTTGCTGGTTGGATCCAACGCGGAATTCGCCGGAGTTGCGTTGCTTGTCGGTGATGGCGGAGATGCGGCCGTCAGTGCGGCTGTTGCCGATAGCGGTGATCACGAAGCAGTTCGACTGCTGCACCGCCAAGCGCAACAAGGGCTCGATGCTGGTGACTTTGGTAGCGGAACCGAAAGTGGTAAACCATTCCTTGTCGCGGCCGTCATCCATGGCAATCGTGCCAAGGGGAGCCTTGCAGCGCTCCAGGTTGGAGTTTGCATCCGCGCTGGTGCTGCCAGCCGCTGCGCCGGAAGCTGCAGTCGGCGATGAACCAGTGGACAGCATACCGCCCAGGCCGGGGCCATCGGTGCTGACGCAGCCAGCCAGTGTCAATGGCAGCAACACCATTGCCAGGTTAAGTTTTTTCTTGAACATGCTTATTCTCGCTAAGGTTGGGGTTGAGGTAATCGTAAACGTATCAATAAAAATACCAGGAAGATCCGCGCCAATAGCTGCGGTAGGTATAGCCGCTATGCCAATATCCGTACCAGTAAGGCCGGTAAAGATTCAGCCACCTGCGGTATTCCACTTCATTTTTCTTGGCTTCCTGTGCCTGTTTCAGCAGCGTTTGCGCTTCTTGGTTGCCCTTGCCTGCGGCCATACTCAGCCAGGATTCAGCCTCGGCAGGGTCTGAGCCCATCTCTTCCAGGCCCATCAGGTAGAAACGGCCGACTGCCAGCTGGGCGTCGCCGTCGCCGCGCTCTGCGGCATGGCGCATCCAGGTCAGTGCTTGATATGAATTGCGGGTGATACCGTCGCCACGGAAATACCTTAGGCCAAGGTCAAAAGCTGCACGCGGGTCCTTCTCCGCCAGTGCGGTGAGTTGCTCGATCTTCTGCTTTTCTTCTGGCGAGATGGAGGATTCAGGGACGAAGGTGGATCCGCTGCGCGGACGGTCTGAACAACCTTGCTCATCGCAGATACGGACAGTTTGCTTGTTCGGGTTGGACGCGTAAGCGGACAGGTTGACTAATATAGTCAGAAATATAAGAAAATTTTTCATTGGTGTTTGAGTTATTCTTTTTTAAATCAACGCACTCATGACATGCTTATTTCCCAATAATAAGCATGAACTTATATTGATTCTATAGCGATAGATCGAATGGGGGCAAGTCTAGATTTTCACCTCACTGTCGAGGTGGTTGTCCCAAGATTTTTAGGATATGAGGGAAAAGCGCTACTGCATATGCTGCAGTAGCGCTTGAGTAGCCTATTAGGCTTGCTTGCGGCGGCGTGCTGCGAAACCTACAGCACCCAGACCCAGCATGAGCATCGCGTAGCTGGATGGTTCAGGCACGGCGGCAACTTGGTCAACCTGGAAAGCCAGGAGTTGGGAGTAGCCGATGCCGAAATTGATGGTGTAGGAAGTCACGGTTTCGCCCAGGTTGGAGAAATCCCAGCTGTATTGGTAGTAGTCGGCAGCCCATTCTGTGTCGACAAAGCTTACCAAGCTGCCAGCAATGTTCTGATCACCACCATTGTAGCTTAGTGTGATACTGATATCACCGCCGCCCATGACGGAGCTGAAGTCGTTAAGGATGCCTTGGAACACCAAGGAGGAAGCGCTGCTATCCACGGTTGTATCGGTGAACGTAAAGGTGGAAGGACCGCCATAAAGGCCTGCGCCAGCAGGGTAGTGGCTGCCGGAAGTGCGGGTGAGCACGGCGTCCCCGGAACCAGCAACATTGCCTAGAGTGCCGGCAACCAAGTGATCTGCGGTCAATGGGTCGGCATTGCCGTCGGCATCCAGGCGGCCGCGGTTGAGCTGGTTCCAACCGTCGAAGGATACGGAGCCGTCCACATCTACAAAGCTATCGAAGGTTGCATTCGCTTGAGCCAGGGTTGCCGCTGCGAGCAGGCTTGCACCGACGACGGTGCGAACAGATGTCATGTTCATTTTGTTAGTTTCCTTAGTGTTGAGAATGATCAACCGGATTTTCCCAATGAAAATCCGGACATCTTCGCTAGCCGTCTTGCAATGAGCACAAGCTGGGCTGGCGAGTTCCTATCTGTCATACAAATAAGAATGATTTGTATTATGTTTATTTTTCGTTATGTGTCAACACAATTTACCTTTGCTTGAACGAAACAGGTGTTTTTGCTTTTCCCTGTCATCCACAAGCCCTATAGAACGTTGGTTCGGGATGCGGATATTCTCTTCTCTCGTTAGTCTTTCCCTCTGCCTTGTTCCCACTGCTTCGGCATTTGCGGCAGATACGCTGCAAACGCTCATGGATGACGACCGCCAATGGGCAAGCCCGCGCAAGGATTACTACAACCAGGGCTATAGCCGCCTCGGCCAGATCAATCCCCACAATGTTTCGCGCCTGAAGCTGGCATGGAGCTTTTCCACCGGTGTGCAACGCGGGCACGAAGGGGCGCCGTTGGTGGTGGGGAACGTGATGTATGTGCATACGGCGTTTCCCAATAATGTCTATGCGCTGGATCTGGACCATGACCGGAAGATTCTCTGGGCCTATTTCCCCAAGCAATCCAGCGATATCGAGGCCATCCTCTGCTGCGACAATGTGAGTCGCGGCTTGGCGTATGGCGACGGCAAGATATTACTGCAGCAGAACGACGGGCTATTGCTGGCACTGGACAGCCGTGATGGGCACAAGGTATGGGAAGTCCAGGTGAACGACCCCAAAATCGGCGCCACCAATACCAATGCGCCTTATGTCTTCAGGGACAAGGTGCTGACGGGTTGCAGCGGCGGCGAGTTCGGCGTGCGTTGCTTTCTTGCGGCCTACGCGTTGCAGGACGGCCAATTGCAATGGAAAGCCTACAGCACCGGGCCGGATAGCGACGTGTTGATCGGGCCGGACTTCAATGCCGAGAACCCGCATTACAATGCGCTCTCAGCCTACGAGGACATAGCCGGCGGCAACAGGGAGGGCGGCTCGTTCCGCGCTTTGCCAAGGGAAAAACTGAAGTTTCCCGAGACTGATCTGGGGGTCAAAACCTGGCTCAAGCCGCAGGCGGCCGCCAATGGCTGGCAACATGGCGGGGGGCCGGTCTGGGGATGGTTTTCCTATGATCCCAAGCTCAACCTGGTCTACTACGGCACGGGCAATCCCTCGGTATGGAACCCGGATATCCGGCCCGGGGACAATAAATGGGCCATGACGCTCTTTGCACGCGACCTGGATACTGGCATGGCGAGGTGGGGCTACCAACTGACGCCCCATGACGAATGGGATTACGACAGCGTCAACGAACTGATCCTCTGGGATCGCGGCGGGCAAAAACTGGCGACGCATTTCGACCGCAACGGCTTTGCCTATACCCTGGACCGCCGGAGCGGAAAATTGCTGTCGGCGGAGAAAATGCATCCCTTCGTCAACTGGGCGGCCGGCATCGACTTGCAGACCGGGATACCGCTCAAGGATGGCCGTTACTCCACGCATGAGGACCAGGAAACCGCGGCAATCTGTCCGTCCGCGATCGGGGTCAAGAATATTCAGCCTGCGGCATATTCCCCGAAAAACGGCTGGTTTTATGTGCCGATGAATCACCTGTGCATGACTTACGAGGCCGTGGAGGCCAAGTATGTCGCCGGCCAGCCGTGGGCCGGCGCGAGCCTGACCATGCAGCCGGGGCCGGACGGCGACATGGGCGCCTTCATGGCCTGGGATGCGCTCAAGGCTAAGCCGGCCTGGTACAACCGCGAAAAATTCGCGGTGTGGAGCGGGGCGTTGGCAACCGCCGGGCAACTGGTGTTCTACGGCACCTTGGATCGATGGTTCAAGGCCCTGGATGCGCGTAATGGCAAGGAGTTATGGCGCTTCCAGGTCGGCTCGGGCATCGTGGGCAACCCCATGACCTATCAGCATCGCGGCAGGCAATACGTCGCGGTTTTCTCAGGCATCGGCGGCTGGGCCGGGGTTGCGCTCAATCAGGGCTTGAGTGGCGATAGCGATGGGGCGGGCACTGCGGGTGTGTTTCGGGAGCTCGGCCGCTACAATGCCGCGCCAGGGAGCGGTGCGCTGAACGTATTTGCGCTATAGGTATACCGAAAGCGGTGCTGATGCGCTATTGCCATGTGAGCTTGAGTTCGCGCTGGTTACCGGAAAAGTCCAGGCCACCGACAGTGATGGCGAGAGTGGCGGCACGAATATCGCCATCGATGACGAACTCGATCAGCGCATCCTTGGTTTCATCCCGCGCCACCAGTTCATTGAGCATGTTGCTGGGCTTGATGCGCATGTCGCCGATGATCAGCCGAAACGAATCGCTCCAGAAATTCAGTCCGCCGGACGCGCTGGTCCAGGCGCGGATATTGAGCCGAAGGCGCTGCTGATTGGACGGTTCAGGCATGGTCGTGGCGGAAAGAATGGTATAGCGAAACTGGTAGCCGGTGCCGCTATCCATCTGCACGCTGTTGCCATCGGGAAGCTGGATATTCGCAGCATCTGCTGTTACCGGCGCCGGGCGGGAAGACGCAGGTTGCGCCCTTTCCGCCTGCTGGCTCGCAGTGGGTGAGGGCGGGACTTGTAATGTCGCTGCCGGCTCCGGCTTGCCAAACCATCCAGTTTGCTGCAATGCCACTACCAGGCCTGTCAATGCCGTGACGATGCCGGCAATCGTCGTCAATATCCCGGGGATGGTTTGCCACCAGCTGCCTGTCTTGTTTTCATTCATCGCTAAGCTCCTAGGCGAAGACTGCAGTGCCGACAGATAAGCGCTGCCTGCATTCAGCCAGCATCTGGCGTTCGGGAATATTCAATGCCCATGCAGGCCTGAGCTGGAAATGCGGCTGGTCGACGATGGTTTTCCAGTTACCGCCCCATTCCAACCCCAGTTCCTCGCCGAGTACGCCTGCGGCCTTGTATTTTGGGGAGTCTCCCAAGTAGCGGTTGCCTTCGAACACGCCGATGTCGAATGCGATACCGAAATTGTGATTGGAGTAGCCGCCGCGCGCATTGGTGACGATATTGCCGGCCGAAGTCCGGCCCTGGGCATAAAGCGCATCCTGTTCCGCATAGGTGCGCAGCCCGCTGATGATACGAATGCGGATACCTGCATTGGCGGCCTTTTCAACCAAGGCGCGGGCCAGCGGTTTGACTTCGGGTAGTAAGGTGGCGATGTGCTTTTCGCTTTGCGGGTCGGCGATATCGGGGACCGGAGGCGCAGTGAGGGGTTCTCGTGTCACCAATTGACGATAAATCGCTCCCCAGGTTTCCGGGCCTGCTTTGCCATCCACCTGCACGCCAAGCGCCTTCTGCACTGACTTGATCATCTCGTCCATCGTCATGATGCGCTCCCTGATGTCTTTGCTTCACATCATAGGGCAGAAATGACGATATGGGTATATCTTTAAATGGTGCTGGCAATGCAGGTCGATGGGGTGCAATCTGCCATGTTCAGGAGGACGTGCTCAGCAGCGCTTTGACGAATCCGCCAATGCCGCTGAGCTTGCTGCCGTATTCCAATATGGCAGGCAACCGTGATTTCTTATGGGACTTCAGTTCTTCCAGGTGGTTTTCTGCAATATGGCGGCCGATGTTGCCGATAATCGCGCGGATTTTTTCGCGCGCTTGCTCCAGCGGTTGTCCCTGCCATTCCGGGCCAAAAGCCTGTTCTTCCCAGCAATGGTCCAGGATGCGGTAGAGCGTGGCGAGGTTGCCAATCACATATTCCGATGCCGCGTTGAAGCTCAGGCTGTCATCCGCCAGCCGCGCCTGGTTTTGCAGATGGCGGAACAGCAATGGCGTTTTCAGGTGAAAGCGCATCTGGCCTTTTTCCACGCTTTCCACATGGTAGTCCACGCTTGCCAGCGCATCGAGCAATTGCGACCAGGCCTCGGCCTCCGTCAACTGGCCGAACTTGATCGCGGCGCTTTCCAGCAGGCTCTTGGCGCGGGATTCGCGGATGCGGAACACGGAGCTGAGGCGGAATGTGTCGGCGGTCTGCACTGCCTGGGCATATTCCCATAGCAGCAAGGCGTCAAAGTCGTTTTTTGCCATGCCGCCCAGGCCGTGGGTCGTGACGTATTCCTGCCAAATGCGGTCGAAGAGGTCGATTTTCTGCTGGTCGGTGAGGGGCATGCCGGTTGGGTTTCCTTCTATGATCTAGCATGCATCATCGCCCGATTGCCTGGCTATTTCAACTCCCTCAGCCGGCCGTTTTCCAGCAGCAGGCGGATGCTGGCTTTCTTGCTGGGGAAGTTGACCGCATCATCGGAGAGGTTTTCCATAATCGGCATGGTGAACAGCACGCCGCCTTGCTTGGCCCGGCCTGTCACCTTTGCCTGCAGGCCGACAATGCTGCGCCAGCCGCCGGCGCCAATCGGAATGACGTCGAGCAGGCTGTAATAGGACTTGTCTGCCGCCTCGTCGCTGCTGAAAGCCGCGAGATACTGGCGGAAATTATTGCCGCCGCCGAACCCCTCCACAGTGAACACCGCCAATGTCGTGGTTTCCTGGCCATGCCTGGACAATACCTGCGTTTGCGTGGCCCCCGGGTAGCCGACGGCAAACCCGTCGCTGAGCAAGGCCGCCAGGCGCTCAACCTGTGCCGTAAGCGCTTTAGGCGTAGCTGCCAAGGCCTGGCTGGCAACGAGGCAGCATATGACGACCATCCACCTTAGTCTTTGCATCATGAGGCCAGCCTACTTTCCCAGCCGCGCCAGGGCGCGGTCATGCAACCGGGACAGCAGCAACAGGGCAAAAGCTCCGCCCAATAGCGCAAACGCCATATCGGATTGCGTATCCCATTCATCGCCTTGCGTGCCGAGGAACTCGTCCGCACCTTGTCCCATGATCAACGCCGCGGCCCACTCGATCAACTCATAGGCGGCGCTGATCGCAAGCACGACGCTTAACACCAGGAATATCAGCATCTTTTTTCCGCGCACATAAGCGCCGCGCAGCAGGATTTCCCGCACGGCAATCGCAGGCACGAAGCCCTGCATGAAATGCCCGATCTTGTCATAAGGGTTGCGTTCCAGGCCCAGCCATTGCGCCATCTCGAAACCCAGCGGAACGCGCGCATAGCTATAGGCACCGCCCATCATCAGCACCAATGCATGCAGGAAGATCAAGCCGTAGAGCAGCGTAGTCAAAGGGTAGTTGCGGTAGCTTGCCCACAAGATAGGCAGCACGATCAGTACCGGGAGCACTTCCATCAGCCAAGTGATTCGGTCGTAGGGACGAATGCCGGAGGCTGCCAAGGCTGCAAGCAGGAGCAGGCTGCCAAGCTGCAGCCACCGAAGTCGCATATGGCTCAATCTTGGTCAGGCTTGTTGAATAAGGAAAATACAATCCCGAGGGCAATGCCCACCACGGCGCCCATCAGCAGGTTGTCGAGCGTCAGGCCGGTAATGGTGCCCAGGATGGTTGCGACGCTGAGGTTGAAAATGTCTTTGTATTTGTTCGGCATGGCGGGATTATAGGCCTTAAGCACATACAGCAAAACCCGATCATGTCAGTTGTGCTTGTGAAGGTGGTCGGGGACACAACGAGCAGCAGGGCTATGCAACAGAGTTATTGCATAGTCTCTCAATGCCTAACGTTGGCGGTAAGGGGACGTCTGTAGGCGGTATGCCGGAAGACGGTCCCGCTTGACCGAGGGGGTAGGCGTAAGTGTGTTCATGGAGGACTCGATTCTCACTTAGGCTGGCTCTGTAATGGACATCGGTATCGGAACCAACTTTCTATGCATCGGCTGGACGTGAACTAGCGGCTCGGTATGGTTAAAAATGACCTGTGCTAGTTCGACATCTGGGTAGAGTTGGTGCAACAGCATTTGAACTGGCCCCCATTCCGGGAAGTCGGTTCGCGTGAAGTAGACTCGCTTCAGAATCTGCTTGAGAACCGGTAACGGCCCAGCTATGGGGCTTAACATTCGTAACTCTTCCTCATGGGTCCAATCGGCATGCTTGTTCGACACGGCCCGGCCCATTGACCGGGCCAGCCATCTGGCGAAGAAATTTTTAGAGCAAAAATGCTCGTAAATCTGTTCCACGCTCCAATTAGGATTCTGCTGTCCGACCTCGATGAGTGCGGCATGCATGTCCTCGAAGCGGTCATGAATACGCGGTTCGGTGGTGTAGTGCACGAATGTCGGACGAAGACTGAATTCTTGTATTACGTCTTCGGGCCATTCAAATTCAAAGCAAAAACCACGCGAGTCGTTGCAGTAATATGCCCACAAAGGCTGGTTAGTAGGACGTTTTGTACCGGAAAAAATACCGACTTTCTGGCAATGGGTAGCAAATGCCGTGTCTTCTTCCTGAATCATTTTGGCGTAGTGCTCAGCCACCTCCTCTTCCGGTTCATATTTAACCAGCTCATTCCTTTCGGCTGCTAGCTCCGTCAGCGTCTGCGCAAGTCTTCGTTGGTAAGACATGGGGTCAGCCGGGGCGAACTTAGCCTCAAGAGAATCGTTCAATTCATCCGGTCGAGCGAAATAAATGGTGCCTTCCGATAAGCTACGTAAGGCCGCAGAGCCAGACCGGTATTTGAAGTTAGTGAGCCTGCGTTCGCTCATATGCGATGGTCTCCCATAAATAAGCCTAACGTTTGACATGAGAGGCTCGACCCGGCTTGCCGGGGCGAGTCCTCTCGATGGAAGGGTTAGGCGCCTCCGCGAGTGCGGGGTATTGCGCCAAGTCAATGCGGCAGCGAACTTGTTCTCAGAGGTATTCCGAAATGTCAAGCTTTCCGGCCAATATTGCCTGCCCAGCGTGCGCAATCGACGTCGATGAAGACAGTGCCGCCAACTTCGAGTTGCAGTGTCAGGTTGTCATTGTTTGTTAGGAGGCCATATATCTCATGGCCGACTGGCGGGCATCCATTCGACGCGGCGCGGAATCGTCCCTCGGGCGACCGTTGCTGCATGTCTTGAAATGTTCGGTCACTGACCGCTAACCGAACTTCAACAATGTTGATCTTGTCCGAGAACGGGTTGTCTGATCGAGTCCGCACGTTTATGACTTTCCACGAACCGAACGTGCCAGCCTTAATCTCGCCTTGACCGTAGTAGGTCTTGACCAGCGCGGCAATCTTCGCAAGCTGCACCTGCTGTGCTTCCTTTTCGACTTGCTCCTTTTTGCGGTTGTCAAGAACGCCTATGGCTATGGTGACCGCCACGCCAAAGGCAAACAACAAGCCAATGATGTGGATGATGCTCAGTTGTCCAGTCTGGCGACTTGGCGTGATGTCTTTCATGAGTCCCTCGGAGTTTCGTAACTGAAGTGTGCTTCGCATTTCGGTATCACGAGCTTCGTGATTACGAGCAATGTGCCCGTGATGCGCCTAACGTTTGACATAAGGGGCGCGCTTTAGCGCGCCCCGCTTGATGGATTGGTTAGGAGTTTTTCAGAAAGCGCGTAAACCATATTTTTATATTCATGAATGGCTTCGTTGTTCGCATTAGATTCAATTAACATAAGACACTTTTGTATGGTGCTCCATACATATTGCAAGTCATCAGGTTGCGTTATTTTTTCGGCGATTTCCGGAGCAATCTTGTAGTACTCTTGGACGAGCGCATTACCTTCTGGGGTTTTTAATAGGTAGTTATCTCTAAACTCACGCAAAGTTTCGAGCTCTTTGCAATCATCTTCAAGGCCACGGTGGTTACATACTGCAGTAGTTATAAAACAGAGGCCTCCTTTTTTACTGCGGCTTGAGCCAGAGTCACTACGCTTTTTACGCCACTGCCCATTATCATTTTTAGACCTATTTTGTCCTTTTGTTGGCCCAGTTTTAACAATTGGACCGCGAGTATCTTTTGGTGATGGCATATTTCTATCTCCTAACGCTTGAATGAACTGTTAGGCGCTATCTGGTTCATAGCACTCTTCTCAGGACCGGTCTCCGGCCAGCGAAGCCCAAGCGAATGTAAATACTCCGCCCGTTCAAGGTGTTGGCACTAGTAAAAAAGTAATTGGCCTCAGAGAAGCTAAGTTCCATGCTTGTGCGTGCTTCTATTCTGCGATCAGAAATTTCCTCAGGAGAGGAAAGCGGAGAGAGCTTGAGGAAAGGCCTGCGCCCAGAAGCATAAAATAGCTCCCAATAGCAAAGAATGACAGCATGCCCTGTCAAATTGCGGATACGAATGACGTTTGTTCCGGGGAAGTCCGGAAAATTACCACCGACATCAACCTGAAAGCGGTCACGCCAAGCTTCCCATAATCTCACCAACGCTAGAAGCGTAGAAAGACCCGCGCCCCACCATGCTATATAAACTGCACTCATAACTTCATGGCCTCACTCTGACGCCTAACGTAAAGTAGCCATCCTATTTGACGCTTTATTTTCCGTCAAATGGGTTTTTGGGTTGATGATATTTAATTTAATGTATAGTTTAATCATTAAGTTAGTATTTTTTAGTGCGGCCTAAATTTTAAAAATGCATCCGCCAAATAATGCATCGCCAAAATTGCTCGATCAGGTGCGGGGTAAAATCCGCTTCAAGCATTACAGCATCCGTACTGAGCAGGCTTATGTTGACTGGATTAAACGGTACATTTTGCATTTTGACAAGCGGCACCCGAGGGAACTGGGTGCTGCCGAGGTTGAGCAGTTTTTAACTTATCATGCAGTTGAGGGCAAGGTATCTGCTTCAACGCAGAATCAGGCGAAAAGCGCATTGTTGTTTTTGTATAAAGAAGTACTGGATATCAAGTTGCCATGGCTAGATAAGGTGGAACGTTCAAAAGCGCCCAGGCGATTGCCGGTTGTACTGGCGGTTGAAGAGGTTCAGCAGATATTGGCGCGCTTGAGCGGGACCCATCATCTGGGTTGTCAGTTTGTTGTATGGCACGGGGATGCGGATTTTGGAGGTGTTGCGCTTGCGGGTGAAGGATGTGGATTTTGCCCGTGGCGAGATTCTGGTTCGGGACGGCAAGGGATTTAAAGACCGGGTGACGATGTTGCCACAGGTATTGGTGAAACCTTTGCGGGAGCATTTGAAGCAGGTGAAGGTATTGCACGAGCAGGATTTGTCGGCGGGGCATGGTGCGGTATATCTGCCCCATGCGTTGCAGCGCAAGTATCCGAATGCAAACCGGGAATGGGGGTGGCAATATGTGTTTCCTTCTGCGCGGTTGTCGACTGATCCGTGTGAAGGTGAGGCAGGGCAGGCAAGGCGCCACCATGTGCAGGACCAGGCAATTCAGCGTGCGGTGAGGCAGGCTGTGGTGGATGCCGGCATTGCCAAGCATGCAACGCCTCATACGTTTCGCCATAGTTTCGCCACTCATTTGCTTGAGAGCGGTTACGATATCCGTACTGTGCAGGAGCTGTTGGGTCACAGCGATGTTTCGACAACGATGATTTATACCCATGTATTGAACAAGGGCGCGCGCGGTGTGAGCAGTCCATTGGATAATTTACTATGAGCTTACGTGTCAGATTCAATCTCCTGATTACCACTCTGTTGCTGCTGTTGATGGTGGCGGTGGGCTATGTGGTGATCAAGGGCATGCGCATCTCCACGGAGGAGAGCGTGGAGGCGGCGACGCGGGTGACCGTGCAGTTGCTTGACACGGTCATTATCAATTCGCGGCAGAACCCGGAATGGGGCTATACGCATGACGTGATGCATACCTTTCTGCAATCGCTGGGGCACGTGCGCAGCAGCGAGATTTTCCTCTACAACGCGCAGGGCGAGCTGATGTACCAGTCGCCGCCATCCACGTATCGCGCCAATGAAACCCCGCCGCGCTGGTTTGCCCGCATGGTGGAACCCGAGCCGGAGGTGGTGTCGAGGCGCATCCGCTTCGGTATGCTGGTGGTGGCGTCCGATGCGGCCGGGGCGATCCGCGAATCCTGGGCTTCGTTCCAGAACCTGCTCTGGATCGAGACCGGGTTCTTCTTCGTGCTCAACGCCTTGATTTACTGGATGCTGGGGCGCTGGCTCAGGCCCGCGAACGATATCCTCAAAGCGATTTCCGCTGTGGAGCAGGGCAACCTGGATATTAGGTTGCCCAGGTTCAAGGTGCCCGAGTTCTCGCGCATTGCGCAGAATTTCAACCTGATGGGCGAATCGTTGCGCGAGCGCACCGAGGAAAACCGCCGTCTTGCGCTGATCGTGCAGCAGAGTGCGGATGCGATCATGATTCACGACCTCAACGGCAATATTTCCTTCTGGAACCCCGCAGCGCAACGCATGTTCGGCTATGCGTCGGCCGACATCATCGGCAGGTCTGCCGAGCTGCTGATGCCGCCTAACCATGAGAGTGAGCTGGAACGCAACATGGCAAATATGCTGTCGAATGGCCTGGTGGAGCATTACGATACGCAGCGGGTGGCGCGCGACGGCAAGCTGCTCGATGTGTCGCTTTCCGCCGCGCCGCTGATGGACCCGAAAACCGGCGAGCTGATCGGCGAGATTTGCAGCATGCGCGACATCACCGAGCGCAAGCTGGCGGAGGAAACTGCCCGCAAGCTGGAGGAAAACCGCCAATTGACGCACCTGATCCAGCGCCATATCGAGGACGAGCGCCGCAGCTTGGCGCGCGAGCTGCATGACGAGCTCGGGCAGTACGTCACCGCGATCAAGACCTTTGCTGTAGCGATCGCGAACAAGACCAGGCAGGATATGCCGAGCATAGAAAGCAGCGCGCAAACCATCGTCTCGGCAGCCAACCATATTTACGACGGCATGCATAACATCATCCGCCACTTGCGCCCCGGGTCGCTGGACAACCTCGGTTTGTCTGAAGCCTTGCGCGATGCCGTCGCCGATTGGCAGGCGCAGAACCCGAACGTGAAGTTCAACCTGGAATTGCAGGGCAAGTTGGATTTGCTGGGGGAAAGCCTGAACATCAACCTCTATCGCATCGTGCAGGAATCCGTCACCAATGCCTTGCGTCATGCGCAGGCCGACCGTATCGATATCAGCCTTTCACGCCATGAAAATGGTACCCTCACACTTTTGATCAAGGACAATGGCATCGGCATGAATATGTGCAATGTGGACCAAAGCCGCCATTTCGGACTGCTGGGGATGCGGGAGCGCACTCAGGCCCTGTATGGCAGTTTCAGCATTGATTCCCTGCCGGGCCAGGGTTCCGCCATATTGGTGACGATTCCGGAGAGAGTGTCATGAGTGCAGCAATCAAGGTGATGCTGGTGGATGACCATGCCGTGGTGCGCATGGGGTTCAAGCTGCTGCTTGAGTCGGACCAGGCGATCCAGGTGATTGCCGAGGCGGAGAGCGGCGAACAGGCCATCAAACTGTACCAGGAGCATCAGCCGGATGTGGTGGTGATGGATATCACCATGCCGGGCATAGGCGGGTTGGAGGCGATAGACCGCATCCGGGCCAAGGATGAGCATGCGCGCGTCCTGGTATTGTCCGCGCATGAGGATTCCGTGCATCCCAAGCGCGTGCTGAATGCGGGCGCGATGGGCTATTTGACCAAGCGCAGCGCGGCCGAGGAGCTGATCAAGGCGATCCATACGGTGGCGGGCGGCAAGATGTATCTTGAGGCCAATGTGGCCCAGCAGATGGCGATCCAGCAGATTTCAGGGCAGCAGAATCCCGTGGATATCCTCTCCGACCGCGAGTTCGAGGTGTTCATGGCCTTGGCCAAGGGCAAGACCACCAACGAAATCGCCGACACCTTGTCCCTGTCGCCGCGTACTGTCGGCACGCATCTCTACAATATCAAGCAGAAGCTCAATGCCAATAATTCGGCCGAGATCGCCCTGATCGCGATGCGGTCCGGCTTGATCGACCCTTGAGGATTCAGCGCTGGTTGACAGCAGGGTGGCCCGAGGCCTGCTGGAAGGCGTGTTGCGGCTGCATGAGGTAGCGTGCAATGTTCAGGTCGTTTTGCCCGGATATTTCCACCAGCAATTCCTGGCCGCTGCTGATGCGGCCAAGCTCGGGAGGCACCAGGAAGGTGATTGGCGATTGCGGCGAGGCGATGGACGCGCCCACTGCCATTTGCCATTGCGCTAGTTCCTGGATCTGAGGCAGATCGTTGCCGAGCAGCCTGGCCCGCTCCAGGACGGCGGTTTTTTCTTCTCCCACCAGCGTGCTCCAGACCTCGATGGCGACCAGCTCGCTCGCCGTCATGGCGTGGCTTTCGTCTTTTGATGCGCTGGCCGCGTGTTCAGGCAAAGGCTCTGCAGAAGGCTTGATCTCGGTAAAGCCCGCGTTGAGGAAGGCACTCCAATACTCATCAATTTGCGGCTGCGACGATGGGGCGGCGTGAATGGCGCCGCCATGGCCGGGAATGGCGGCCGTCGCGCTGGATTCATGGCCGGGAGAGGACGTGGACGGGTCTTTCAGCAAATATGCGTCGTAGGCATTGGACGTCGCCTGGTCCGCAGCGCGCATCAGCAGGGATGAGGCCACTTGCTGCGCGATGGGCCCGCCCATGCAGCCTGCCAGCGTGAAGCTTAGCAGCGCTGTGCATGCAATGCTGGCAATGTGGCGGGAAGGCAAGAGGGTCATTCCATATTCTACGGACGCATCTGGCTGAAGTTTAACCTTTTATCCGGCCTAGGTGTCTTTCTTGGGTTTAGGCGTCGCGCATACGCTGATGATGCCGCTGAGGATGATCAGGCCGACAGCGAGCCAGCGGTCCGAGGATAGTGTCTCGTTCCAGATCAGGATGCCGAACAGGCTGGCCAGTACCACTGTGGTATAGGCCAGGCTGCCGACCACGAGCGGGCTGCCGGTACGGTAGGCACGTGTCAGGGCAAGCTGGGCGATGGTGGCCGATACGCCCAGCCCCAGCAGCAGCGGCAGGTCCGGCCAGTCCAGCGGCGTGAAGCGATAGAACAGCATCCATAGGCCGCCGCCTATGGTGCAGACCAGCGTGAAGTAAAACACCGTGCGCCAGTCCGGCTCGCCTGCACGGCCAAGCTGAGTAACATGAACGTATACGATGCCCGCCATTGCCCCCGAGAGCAGGCCGATGGCGCCCGCGATCAGCTCATCCATGTGCAGGCTGGGCTTGAGTAACAAGGCGACGCCGACGAAGCCAAGCACTACGGCAAGCAGCAGGATCTTGCGGGGCTTTTCGTGCAGCATGAACGGCAGGGCCATCGCCAGGAACAAGGGCGAGGTGTAGTTGAGCGTGATGGCGGTGGCGAGCGGCAATTCGCTGATGGCGAAGAAAAAGCAGATCAGCGACGCGAAGCCGAGAATCGCCCGCTTCATGTGCGTGTTGACGAGCCGGGTCTTGAGCGAAACGCGACGGTAGCGCGCGACGAAGATGATGAACAGCAGGCCGAAGAGCGAGCGGTAGAACACCAGTTCCGCGCTGCTGAATTTTGCCGCCCCCAGCTTGACCAGAACGCCCATGATGGCAAAAAAGAAGGCGGCAACCAGCATCCACAGGCTGCCGAGTCTGGGCAGGTTCAAGGTTCGTCTTTCCGGCCTGGCGTGCAGGCCCAAATATTGAGCAGGCAATATGCTTGCCTGGAGAGGGTTATTTCAGGTGCGGGTCCAATTGCTTGTGCAGCCAGGCATGGAAGTGCTGCATGCCGGTTTCCATCGGGTGCTGGTAGGGGCCGCGCTCATCGATGCCTTGGGCGGCCAGCGCATGGCGGCCGTCATGCATGCGCTGGCAGATTTCCATGTCTTCCACGGCGGTCTCGGTATACGCCGCCTGTTGCGCTGCGATGAATTCTTCCTCGAACAGGGCGATATCCTCGGGGTAATAGAACTCGACTACATTGGTGCAGGCGTCCGGTCCGCGCGGAATGATGTTGGAGACCACCAGCGTGTTCGGGTACCACTCGATCATGAGGAATGGGTAGTACACCATCCAGATCGCGCCATACTTGGGCGGCTGCTGCTTGTTGTAGCGCAGCACTTCATTGTGCCAGTTGTCGTATATCAAGGAGCCGGATTTTTGTAGGGCCTTGTGCACGCCCACTGTCTGCACGCTGTACCAGTCGCCGAACTCCCAGTTGAGGTCCTCGCAATCGACGAAGTGGCCGAGGCCGGGATGGAAGGGGCCGACATGGTAGTCTTCCAGGTAGACCTCGATGAAGGTTTTCCAGTTGAATTTGTATTCATCCACCATCACGCGGTTGAGCATATAGCCGGTGAAGTCGAAGTCCTGTTTGCAACCTAATTTTTGCAAATCCTGCGCAATATCGCGCTTGCTGTCGAAAAGCAGGCCTTGCCAGTTCTTCAGCGAGGATTTATTGAGGTTGAGGCAGGGGTTTTCCTTGAAGTGAGGCGCGCCCAGCAGCTGGCCGCGGGTATCGTAGGTCCAGCGGTGCAAGGGGCAGATGATGTTCTTGGTCTTGCCGCTGCCCTTGAGCATGAGCGCCTGCCGGTGGCGGCAGACGTTGCTGATCAGCTCGATGCCGTTTTCGTTGCGGACCAGCGCCTTGGCATTGTTCATCCATGATAAGGCGTGGTAGCTGCCGACTTCGGGAACCATGAGCTCGTGCCCGATGTAATGGGGCGAGTGGGCGAACAGATGCTGCTGTTCAAGGACGTAAACGGCAGGGTCCGTGTACCAGGAAACCGGCAACTGGGTGCCGGATTGCGCATCATGGCCCTGATCGGGCATCTTGGTAACTGTGGCTAGCGACACCATATAATGCAGGGTTGTGAGTAAATATCTTGAATTCGAGCGAACATTAGATTCTGCCTTAAACCCAAGGATTTTGAAACCCGGTTTGCATCACTGCCTGTGGTTTAATGCATAAATCCTCTTGCCTAATTCTTGCCTAAATCCGGGATTTGCGCTACTCTCGAGCCCTTGAAGAAAAATGTTTAAATAGCTTGAAAGCTTGGCAAAGTCCGGCGTAGTGGCAGGTTTTGGCCGGGTTTCCATTTGTAGAATTTCGACGGTGACCTCATGAAGACTGTAGTGCGCAAGGTAGCAACTGGTATTGCTCTGCTGGCAGCCATCCGACTGCTGAAAAAGCGCGCGCTCGACCGCTGAGGGTGCCGCATGATGCTGTAAACGGCGGCTGGTGCCGCCGTTTTTGTTTTTGAGCTTAAGCTTGTATCCAAACGTAGAGGCTAGATACTGCAATGTCCGAACATTTGATGAATACCTACGCCCGTCAGCCTGTCACCTTCACCAAGGGGGAGGGCGCATGGCTCTGGGATACCGAGGGCAAGCGTTACCTGGACGCATTGGCCGGGATCGCGGTCAATGGCCTGGGCCATGCGCATCCTCGCCTGGTGGCCGCCATTAGCGAGCAGGCCGGCCGCTTGATCCATGTCTCGAATGTCTACGGCATTGCCGAGCAGTCCAGGCTTGCGGACAAGTTGTGCGAGGTTTCCGGCATGGACAAGGTGTTTGTCTGTAATTCCGGTTGCGAGGCCAATGAGGCCGCCATCAAGCTTGCACGACTCTATGGGCACAACAAGGGCATAGAAAATCCTGAAATCATCGTCATGGAACGCGCATTCCATGGCCGCACCCTGGCAACGCTTTCCGCCACGGGCAACCGCAAGACCCAGGCCGGTTTCGAGCCGTTGGTGAGCGGCTTCATCCGCGTGCCGTTCGATGACCTCGATGCCGTGCGCCAGGTGGCGCGGCACAACAAGAACGTTGTCGCCATCCTGCTCGAGCCTATCCAGGGCGAGGGCGGCATCAATGTGCCGCGTGACTCGGCGGCGTATTTCAAGGGCTTGCGCGAGATTTGCGATACCCATGGCTGGCTGCTGATGCTGGACGAAGTGCAAAGCGGCGTGGCGCGTACCGGTACCTGGTTTGCATTCCAGCACACCGATGTAGTGCCCGACGTCATGACCCTGGCGAAGGGGCTGGGCTCGGGCGTACCCATCGGCGCCTGTCTGGCACATGGCCCGGCGGCGGAAGTATTTACCTATGGCAAACACGGCTCTACTTTCGGCGGCAACCCGCTGGCCTGCAGCGCTGCGTTGGCGACGCTGGACATCATCGAGTCCGACGGACTGCTCGCGCATGCCGAGCAATTGGGCAATTACATACGCGAGGCTTTTGCTGCCAGCCTGCAAAACGTGGCCGGCGTGAGCGTGATCCGCAATGCGGGCCTGATGATAGGCATAGAGCTGGACCGCCCGTGTGTGGAACTGGTCAAGCAGGCGCTGGAAGCAGGCTTGCTGATCAATGTGACGGCAGAAAAAGTGATCCGCCTGTTGCCGCCGCTCGTCATGAACGAGCAGGAAGCGCAGCAAGTGGTGGATATCCTGGCACCTTTAATCAAGAAGTTTTTGGCTTGATCGCGGGAATATAAACGTTATGGCAATCAAACATTTCTTGCAGTTCAACGACCTGAATGCAGACGAGCTGGCGCATATTTTCGACCGTACGCGCTGGATCAAGGAGCAGTTCAAGGCCTACCAGCAATACTGGCCGCTGACCGACCGCACCCTGGTGATGATTTTCGAGAAGGCCAGCACCCGCACGCGCCTGTCGTTCGAGGCAGGCATGCAGCAGTTGGGCGGCTCCGCCATCTATCTCAACACGCGCGATTCCCAATTGGGGCGCGGCGAGCCGGTGGAGGATGCGGCGCAAGTCATCTCGCGCATGAGCGACATCGTCATGATCCGTACCTTCGAGCAGGAGATCATCGAGCGCTTTGCCGCCAATTCGCGCGTGCCGGTCATCAACGGCCTGACCAATGAATACCATCCCTGCCAGATCCTGGCCGATATCTTCACCTATATCGAGCATCGCGGTTCGATCAAGGGCAAGACCGTGGCCTGGATCGGCGATTCGAACAACGTCTGCAATACCTGGCTGCAGGCGGCCGAAGTGCTGGATTTCAACGTGCATGTATCGACGCCGCCCGGGTATGAGGTCGAACCCGAGCGCGCCAACCTCTATGGCACCGACCATTACGAAGAATTCACCGACCCGATGGAGGCCGCACGCGGCGCCGACCTCGTCACTACCGATGTCTGGACTTCGATGGGCTTCGAGGCCGAGAACGAAGAGCGCCGCCGCGACTTCCACGACTGGCAGGTGGATGCCGACATGATGCGCGTCGCAGGCAAGGATGCCTTGTTCATGCACTGCCTGCCCGCGCACCGCGGCGAAGAGGTCGAGGCTGCCGTGATCGACGGCCCGCAGTCCGTGGTGTGGGAAGAGGCCGAGAACCGGCTGCACGTGCAGAAGGCATTGATGGAGTATTTGCTGCTGGGCAGGGTGCAGGCATAAACCTGGGTTGAACTGGATTTAATCGAGAAAGAAATAGCGAAATGAGTGATGTGAAGAAAGTCGTGCTGGCCTATTCCGGCGGCCTGGATACCTCCGTGATCCTGAAATGGCTGCAGGATACCTACCAGTGCGAGGTAGTGACCTTTACTGCGGATATTGGCCAGGGCGAAGAACTGGAGCCGGCGCGGGAAAAGGCCAAGAAATTCGGCGTCAAGGAAATCTATATCGACGACCTGCGCGAAGAGTTCGTGCGCGACTTCGTGTTTCCGATGTTCCGCGCCAATACCGTATATGAAGGCGAATACCTGCTCGGCACCTCGATTGCACGTCCCTTGATCGCCAAGCGCCTGATCGAGATCGCCCAGGAAACCAATGCCGATGCGGTCTCGCATGGCGCCACCGGCAAGGGCAACGACCAGGTGCGTTTCGAGCTGGGCGCGTACGCGCTCAACTCCAACATCAAGATCATCGCGCCATGGCGCGAATGGGATTTGCTCAGCCGCGAGAAGCTGCTGGCTTATGCCGAGCAACATGGCATTCCTGTCGAGATGAAGCACCGCCAGGGCGGCAGTCCGTACAGCATGGACGCCAACCTGCTGCATATTTCCTACGAAGGCCGCCACCTGGAAAACCCGGCTGCGGAAGCCGAGGAAGATATGTGGCGTTGGACAGTATCGCCCGAGCGCGCGCCGGACGAAGCCGAATACCTGGAGATTGAATATCGCAATGGCGACCCCATCTCATTGAATGGCAAGGCATTGAAGCCGCACGAACTGCTCGCGGAGCTGAACCGCCTGGGCGGCAAGCACGGCATCGGCCGCCTCGACCTGGTGGAAAACCGCTACGTCGGCATGAAGTCGCGCGGCTGTTACGAAACCCCGGGCGGCACCATCCTGCTCAAGGCGCACCGCGCGATCGAGTCCATTACCCTCGACCGCGAAGTGGCGCACCTGAAGGACGACTTGATGCCGCGCTATGCGAGCATGATCTACAACGGCTACTGGTGGAGTCCTGAGCGCGTTGCTCTGCAGACGTTAATCGACCATACCCAGCAGACCGTCAATGGCTGGGTCAAGCTCAAGCTGTACAAGGGCAACGTGATCGTGACCGGCCGCGACTCCAAGACAGATTCGCTGTTCGACCCGAATATCGCGACCTTCGAGGACGATGCAGGCGCCTACGACCACCGTGATGCGGGCGGCTTCATCAAGCTGAATGCCTTGCGCATGCGCATTGCAGCCAACCTGCGCAACAACAAGCAGTAACCAACTAATTTTAGGAGAAGCGTCGTGGCCCAGTTCGACAATGTGAGCGTCAAGAAAAAAGCCAATGTGTATTTCGATGGCAAGTGCGTCAGCCATACCGTGCTGTTCCCGAACGGCACCCGTGCGACTGTGGGCGTGATTTTTCCCGGCACGCTGACCTTCAATACCGGTTCTCCCGAGCTGATGGAAATCAACAGCGGCGCCTGCAAGGTGCGCCTCAATGGCGAAAGCGAGTGGAAGACTTACGGCGCGGGCGAGAAATTCACCGTGCCGGGCAATTCCAGCTTCGACATTGAAGTGACGGAAACGCTGGATTACGTCTGTCATTTCGAATAAGCCTTGCAACACTTGTATTTGTTGAGTATTTAAATCGCTGCCTCACGCCGGGCTTACCGGCATGCAGCGTTGAATTTGGATGAGGATGGATAACGATGCCTTCATTTGATATTTCTTCTGAAGTCGATATGGTCGCATTGAAGAATGCGGTGGATGTCGCTGGCCGCCAGATCACCAACCGCTACGACTTCAAGGGCACCAGCGCGAGTGTCGAGCTGAACGAAAAGGATAACCTGATCACCTTGCATGGCGATTCGGATTTCCAGCTCGACCAGATCAAGGCCATCCTCCTGCCCGCGATGGAAAAGAAGGAAGCCGACAGCGCCAAGCGCCTGGATCACCAGGACGTGCAGAAGATTTCCGGCAACAAGGTCAAGCAGGTGCTCAAGATCAAGGATGGCATCGATGCCGAACTGGCGAAGAAAATCGTCAAGCTGCTCAAGGATAGCGGCCTCAAGGTGCAGGCCAGCATCCAGGGCGACGAGGTGCGCGTGACCGGCGCCAAGCGCGATGTGTTGCAGGAGGCGATCGCCTTCGTCAGGAAGTCCATCACGGATTTCCCGTTGCAGTTCGGCAACTTCCGCGATTGAGCGGCCGGATTCAACCATAAACCGTCTCGTGACGTTAAACGGACTGTATCAGCAGGATTAGAAGGATCGTATGTCAGCCAAAACGCTTTACGACAAATTGTTTGATTCCCACGTGGTGCGTGAGGAAAACGGTGCCGCGTTGATCTATATCGACCGCCACCTGGTGCATGAGGTGACCAGCCCCCAGGCGTTCGAAGGCCTGAAGATGGCCGGCCGCAAGCTATGGCGCATCAGTTCCGTGCTGGCGGTGCCTGACCACAACGTGCCGACCACCGACCGCAGCCAGGGCATTGCTGACCCGATCTCGCGCCTGCAGGTGGAAACGCTGGACCAGAACTGTAGAGATTTCGGCGTGACCGAATTCAGGATGGGCGATGCGCGCCAAGGCATCGTGCATGTCATGGGGCCTGAGCAGGGCGCGACTTTGCCTGGCATGACCGTGGTCTGCGGCGACTCCCATACTAGCACCCACGGCGCGTTTGGCGCATTGGCGCACGGCATCGGCACTTCAGAAGTCGAACACGTAATGGCGACTCAATGCTTGGTGCAGAAGAAATCCAAGGCCATGCAGGTGCGTGTGGAGGGCCAGCTTGGCCCTGGCGTCACTGCCAAAGACATTGCGTTGGCGATCATCGGCAAGATCGGCACCGCGGGCGGCACCGGCTATGCGATCGAGTTCGCGGGATCGGCGATTCGCGGCTTGAGTATGGAAGGGCGCATGACATTGTGCAACATGGCGATCGAGGCGGGCGCGCGCGCCGGCATGGTGGCCGTGGACGACATCACCATCGATTACGTCAAGGGCCGTCCCTATGCGCCCAAGCCGGAGCAATGGGATGCGGCAGTGGCCTACTGGCGCACCTTGCATAGCGACGAGGGCGCCAAGTTCGATGCCCTGGTAGAACTCAAGGCTGAAGAAATTGAGCCGCAGGTTACCTGGGGCACTTCTCCCGAAATGGTGACGGCGGTCAACGGCATCGTGCCAGACCCCACCAAGGAAAACGACCCGACCAAGCGCAGCGGCATGGAGCGCGCCTTGCAGTACATGGGCTTGCAGGCCAATACCCCGATCTCGGAAATCCCCATCGACAAGGTGTTCATCGGCTCCTGCACCAATTCCCGCATCGAGGACTTGCGCGCCGCCGCGGCTGTGGCCAAGGGCAAGCACGTCGCACCCAACGTCAAGCTGGCGATGGTAGTGCCGGGTTCTGGTCTGGTCAAGGCGCAGGCGGAGCAGGAAGGCCTGGACAGGATTTTCAAGGAAGCCGGTTTCGAATGGCGTGAGCCCGGCTGCTCCATGTGTTTGGCGATGAATGCCGATCGTCTGGAGCCGGGCGAGCGTTGCGCCTCCACCTCGAACCGCAATTTCGAGGGACGTCAGGGCGCAGGCGGCCGTACCCACCTCGTCAGTCCTGAAATGGCGGCTGCCGCGGCGGTGACCGGGCATTTCGTCGACGTGCGCCAATTGCTGAATTGAGCCCAGCCATGCGACAAGTGTTCATGATGGCGGTCATGGCATTGCTGGCGATGGCCCTGGCCGCATGCAATACCATCAACGGCATGGGCAAGGACATCGAAAAGGCCGGCGAAGCCATACAGAAATCAACCAAGTAACGAATCGTTTATTGGATCAATATGCAAGCATTTACCCAGTTGAATGGATTGGTGGCCCCCTTGGATCGCGCCAATGTCGATACCGACGCCATCATCCCCAAGCAGTTCCTGAAGTCGATCAAGCGCGCGGGCTTCGGCCCCAACGCCTTCGATGAGTGGCGCTATCTGGACCAGGGCGAGCCGGGCAAGGACAACAGCAAGCGGCCGTTGAATCCTGACTTCCCGCTCAACTTCCCGCGCTACCAGGGCGCCAGCGTCCTGCTGACGCGCGAGAATTTCGGCTGCGGCTCCAGCCGCGAGCATGCGCCGTGGGCGCTGCTCGATTACGGTTTCCGCGCCATCATCGCCCCGAGCTTCGCCGACATCTTCTTCAACAACTGCTTCAAGAACGGCATCCTGCCGATTGTCCTCGATGCGGAAATCGTCGATAGCCTGTTCAAGGAAGTCGAGCCCAACGAGGGTTATCACTTGCTGGTCGACCTGCAGACGCAAACCGTGCAGACGCCCGGCGGCAAAAGCTATGCTTTCGAGATAGACCCGTTCCGCAAGCATTGCCTATTGAACGGTCTCGACGATATCGGCCTGACCTTGCAGCACGTGTCCGACATCAAGGCGTTTGAAGCCAAGCATAAGGCCGCGCAGCCCTGGCTGTTCAATTAACCATGATCCATGCTGCCCGCCATAGGGCGCGGCATGGATTGCTCCTGTTCAAATCAATTCAATATCTGGGAACACGTTTATGAAGATTGCGGTATTGCCGGGCGACGGCATCGGTCCTGAAATCGTGGCGCAAGCCGTCAAGGTGCTGAAAGCGCTTGATCTCGACCTGGAGTTGCAGGAAGCGCCGATCGGCGGCGCAGGTTACGAAGCGGCCGGCGACCCATTGCCCGAGGCGACGCTCAAACTCGCCAAGGAGGCCGATGCCGTGCTGCTTGGCGCGGTGGGCGACTGGAAGTACGATACCCTACCGCGCGACAAGCGTCCCGAGCGCGGCCTGCTGCGCATCCGCAAGGAGCTGAACCTGTTCGCCAACCTGCGTCCCGCCTTGCTGTATCCCGAGTTGGCTTCGGCATCCACCCTGAAGCCGGAAGTGGTCTCCGGCCTGGACATCATGATCGTGCGCGAACTGACCGGCGACATCTATTTCGGCCAGCCGCGCGGCATTTCCACGCTGGCCAACGGCGAGCGCGAAGGCATCAACACCATGCGCTACAACGAATCCGAAATCCGCCGCATCGCCCATGTGGCGTTCAGCATCGCGCAGAAGCGCAACAAGAAGGTCTGTTCCGTGGACAAGGCCAACGTGCTGGAAACCACCGAACTCTGGCGCCAGGTGATGACCGAGGTGGCGAAGGAGTATCCGGATGTCGAGCTCAGCCATATGTATGTCGACAATGCCGCAATGCAATTGATCCGCGCGCCCAAGCAGTTCGACGTGATGGTCACCGGCAACATCTTCGGCGACATCCTCTCGGACGAGGCCTCCATGTTGACCGGCTCCATCGGCATGCTGCCTTCCGCATCGCTGGACCAGGACAACAAGGGCATGTACGAGCCTAGCCACGGTTCCGCTCCCGACATTGCCGGCAAGGATATCGCCAACCCGTTGGCGACCATCCTTTCCGCAGCCATGATGCTGCGTTATACCTTCAACGACGAGGCCAATGCCAGCCGTGTGGAAAATGCGGTGAAGAAGGCTCTGGAGCAGGGATACCGCACAGCGGATATCTGGACCGAGGGCACCAGCAAGGTCAAGTGCAGCGAAATGGGCGATGCGGTTGTAGCAGCGCTATAATCGTAAGCTAGATACAACGATAGGCCTGTGCAAGGCCATTTAACCAGGAAGAGATGATGTTCAAAGTAGGGTTTGTCGGCTGGCGGGGCATGGTGGGTTCCGTGCTCATGCAGCGCATGATGGCGGAAGGCGACTTCAAGGATATCGAGCCCATATTCTTCACCACTTCGCAGACTGGCGGCGCAGGTCCTGCGATCGGCCGCGATACGCCTCCGCTCAAGGATGCGAAGTCGCTTGCCGAACTCAAGGCCATGGACATCATCGTTTCCTGCCAGGGCGGCGACTATACCAGCGATATCTTCCCCAAGCTGCGCGCCGAAGGCTGGCAAGGCCACTGGATCGATGCCGCCTCCACGCTGCGCATGGAAAAGGATGCGGTGGTCATCCTGGACCCCGTCAACCTGGACGTAATCAAGCAGGCATTGTCGGCAGGCGGGCGCAATTGGATTGGCGGCAACTGTACCGTCTCCCTGATGTTGATGGCATTGAACGGGCTGTTCAAGGCCGACCTGGTCGAGTGGGCGACTGCCATGACCTACCAGGCTGCTTCCGGCGCTGGCGCGCAGAACATGCGCGAACTCATCAAGCAGATGGGTGTGGTGCATGCCGGTGTCGCATCCGAGTTGCAAGATCCATCCTCGGCCATTCTGGATATAGACCGCAAGGTGGCGGATACCCTGCGCAGCGCTGAATTGCCGGTCGACAATTTCGGCGTTCCGCTTGCCGGCAGCCTGATCCCATGGATAGACAAGGACTTGGGCAACGGCCAGAGCAAGGAAGAATGGAAGGGCATGGCGGAAACCAACAAGATCCTGGGACGCGAGGCTAACCCCATCGTGATCGATGGATTATGCGTGCGGATTGGCGCTATGCGTTGCCACTCCCAGGCCTTGACTATCAAGTTGAAGCAAGATGTGCCGTTGGATGAGATAGCCGATATGTTGGCAGCAGCCAATTCATGGGCGGAAGTCGTGCCCAACGAGCGCGATGCGACCATGAAGCGCTTGAGCCCCGCAGCGGTGACCGGCACCTTGCAGACCCCGGTTGGGCGCCTGCGCAAGATGGGCATGGGCGGCGACTATCTCTCCGCCTTCACCGTGGGCGACCAGTTGTTATGGGGCGCCGCAGAGCCGTTGCGCCGCATGCTGCGCATCCTGGTGGAAGCCTGATTGCGTTAGTCTGCGCCCTTGCGACCTTGGTCCCAGAGGATACATGCTGCCTGGGCTGGCATTGAGAATGTAAAGTTATGTATTAGCTTGAAACGGTAACTGATTGATGTTAGCTTAATAATGCTATTTAAAAGTTGATAAGGGTGGAATAGTGCATAAGTCCAAACTAAAGGGGGTCGCACTTGCCATGTTGTTGGCGTTTGCGCCAATGGTGGGCGAGGCTGCAGGCCTGGGCCGCTTGACCGTGACATCCGGACTTGGTGAGCCGCTTTCTGCTGAAATTGAACTTCTCTCCACTACGCCGGATGAACTGGCGACGTTGACGGCGGGCATCGCACCACAGGAGGCCTACAATGTCCAAGGCGTGGAGCGCACGGCAATCCACAATGCCATCAAGGTCGATGTGAGCAAGCGCGCCGATGGCGCCCCCGTACTCAAGCTCACGTCGTCGCAAGCCATCAGCGACCCTTTCCTGGATATGCTGATCCAGGTCGACTGGGCAACCGGCCGCTTGCTGCGAGAATACACCGTATTGCTCGACCCGCCCGGCTACAACAACCAGGCGCAGGTCTACAATGGCGTGCAACTGCCGCCGAGCGCGGCGCCTGCCATTCCTGCACCTGCCGCTACACCGTCAAAAACTCCTCCGTCTGCCAATACCGCTGCCCAACGCCCACCGGCACCAACTCAAACCCCAGCAAGAGCCGCTCCCGAACCAGTTGCCCCAGCACAAAGCTCCGCATCGCAAAGCTATACCACCGCTAGCGGAGATACCTTGAGCGCGATTGCGCGAGAGCACCAGCTGCAGGGCGTCAGCCTTGACCAGATGCTGGTCGGCCTGTACCGCGCCAACGAGGATGCCTTTGCCGGCAAGAACATGAACCGCCTGAAGGTGGGGCAGATATTGCGCGTGCCGAGCGCAAGCGAGCTGCAACAACTCACACCTGCCGAGGCAACGCGGGAGGTCAGGGTACAGACCGCTGATTGGAACGCCTATCGCAACCGCCTGGCTGACCTGGCTGCCGAGTCGGTGCCTTCAACAGATGGCGGAGCGCAGCAGTCTGCATCCGGACGCATTTCCTCGCCAGCGACTGACCGCGCCGCGCCGCCTGCCGACGCTTCCCGTGATGTGGTCAGGCTTTCCAGCAACAATGCCAGCCAGGCGCAATTGAATGCCATGCAGGAAGAGCTCACTGCCAAGGACAAGAGCTTGAAGGAGGCGGCCGAGCGTGCTGCGATGCTCGAGAAGCAAATCGCCGACATGCAGAAGCTGCTGGCAATCAAGAACCAGGCGTTGGCTACCCTGCAGAACGGCGACGCGCCTCCCGCCAAGCCTGAGGAGGCTCCTGCACCTCCTCCTGCAGAAACGCCAGAGCCCCAGCCGGAACCTGAAGCCGCTGCACCCGCGGCAGAGCCTTCCGCACAGGAGCCAGCCACTGATGCAGCACCGGCAGGCGACGAAGCGGAACCTGTGAAGCCGGAACCTCAACCGGCGCCTGCACCGGTCGCTCCGGCAGTGGAAGACCCCAGCTTGTTTGACGAACTGGTCGGCGATGATCCATTGCCGCTTGCGCTGGCTGCTGGCGGCATCGTCTTGTTGCTTGGCGGCTGGCTCTATATGCGCAACAAACGCAAGCGCGAGCTGGACAGTTTCGAGAGGGGAATCCAGACGGCCGGCGGGCTCAAGCCCAATACCGTGTTCGGCAACACTGCCGGCGCCACCGTCAATACAGGGGATACCTCCTTCCTCAACGATTTCTCCCAGAATACCGGCGGCATGATCGATACGCACGACGTCGACCCCATTGCCGAGGCTGAAGTCTATATGGCATACGGGCGCGATGCGCAGGCTGAGGAAATCCTCAAGGATGCGATCGTCAAGGAGCCCCAGCGTCATGAGTTGCATCTCAAATTGCTGGAAATTTATGCAGCGCGTAACGATACCTCGGCATTCGAAACTGTCGCGGGCGAAATCTATACCACGCTGGGCGCAGCCGATCCCATCTGGAGCAAGGTTGCCGCGATGGGACGCAAGCTGGAGCCGGACAATCCCTTGTATTCGGAAGACAACATAGCTGAGCGGCCTGCATCATTGCCCGCTCAGAACACGCCTCAAGCCGGCAAGCCCGAACAGCAAGCCGCACAGGATCATCAGGCGGCATTCACCAGTGCTGCGCTTGCAGGTGCTGCCGTCGCAACTGGCGCCAGTCTGCTGGGTGAAAAAGACGCACAAGACTCTGTCGTTGACGATGCGCCTTTTGCCGGGGCGGACGATAGTCAGGCGGAAGAGCGTGATTTGCCGGCGCTTGACTTCGATCTGGATGCCGCGTCGCTGGAAAGCGCCAAGGACGCGGATGCAGATGCCGCCGAACAGCATGCGGGCAACAGCATGGACTTCACCTTGGACCTGCCGGAGCCGCCAGCCAAGAACAGCTTGCAACTGGATATCGCAGAACTTGATGCCGCAATCCCGGACTTTGACTTGCCGGAGTTGCCTGGCAATGAAACGGATGAGGATGCGGTAACCGAACCGGATGCCGATGCCGTGCCTGAGTTCTTCATTCCCGAGCTGGATGATGCGGATAGCCAGCAACAGCCGGTAGATTCGCCGTTGCAAACTCCTGATGTCGACCTTGGCTTGCCTGAGATTGCATTGCCGGAAATCGAACTTCCCAATCCTGCAGCCGAAAGCACTGCAGAGGGCGAAGATTTTCAGGACGATGGTCTGCCAGATATCGATTTTGATCTGCCGGAAATCAGTTTCGCTGAAGAGCCGGCCTCAAAAGAGGCCGAAACAGAAGCGGGCGGCGACTTGTCTGAGTTGCTGGGCAATGGTCCGGATGTTCCTGAGTCGACTCTTGAAGCTGATGGGCCGCAGGATGATGCGGCTCCCAGCTTCAATTTTGCCGAGATAGACCTGGATAGTGACGAGCTGAATAGCGGTGTTAGCGCAACAGCGGCGCCGAGCCAGGAGGAAGAGATCGTATTGCCTGATTTCGATCTGGATATCGAGGAGGACGAACCTTCCCAGGCTACCACAGCGGATATCGATCTTTCCGGCATCAGCCTGGATGTCGCAGGTGATTCGACAGAGGCAGAAAGTCTTGCTCCAGACGGAGAGGTTGAAGAGTCAGCCGATGTGGACACCAAGCTGGATCTGGTGACTGCCTACATGGATATGGGCGACAACGAAGGCGCGCGCGAATTGCTCGAGGAAATCCTGAAAGAGGGAGGTCCGCGGCAAAAGCAAAAAGCCCAGGCTATCCTGGATAGCCTTGCCTGATTAATGCGCCAGCCTTCCATGCAAAGCCGGGCATTGCCCGGCTTTTTTTAATGGCATGCCGCTCAAACACGATGGCAGGCAAGGGTAAAATAGCGCCATGAACAAGTATCTGGAGCAGGGTGGCAGCGTATGAGGCTGGCATTGGGTATCGAGTATGACGGCGCCGGCTTTTGTGGCTGGCAGAGCCAGCCCAACGGGCTTGCCGTGCAGGATGCCGTGGAGTCTGCATTGTCGCAGCTGGCCGGCCACGAGGTGCGGGTCTCCGCTGCCGGGCGTACTGATACCGGGGTCCACGCCCTGTCCCAGGTCGTGCACTTCGATACGGCGGCTGTACGGCCGCAAAATGCCTGGGTGCGCGGCGTGAACACCAGGCTGCCAAGGGGCGTGCGCGTTTTATGGGCAAGCGAGGTGGATGCGCGTTTTCATGCGCGGTTCGATGCCTATCAGCGCAGTTATCAATACTGGCTCATCAACCAGCCGGTAGCCCCCGCGGTGATGGCGGGAAAGGCAGGGTGGTTTCATCAGCCGCTTGATCTGCGGGCTATGCAGGAGGCCATGGCCTATTTGCAGGGACAGCATGACTTCAGCGCGTTCCGCGCGGCGGAATGCCAGGCGAAGTCGCCGGTCAAGACCATGCACCGTGCCTCGGTCAACGCCTTTGGCAGCAGCCTGTTATTCGATTTTTGCGCCAATGCCTTCCTGCACCACCAGGTGCGCAACATGGTGGGGGCGCTGGTGTATATCGGCAAAGGAAAATATCCTCCAGCGTTCATGGCGGAGTTGCTCGCAGCACAGGACCGTACGCTTTCCCCTCCCACTTTTTCGCCCGACGGGCTGTACCTGACCGGAGTGGGCTATGATGCCCGCTGGGGATTGCCTGGCACTGAGCGCAAATTGCAGCTCGGCATTGCCTGAGATGAATCAGGATTTTTGTGACAGGGGGCCGGCTTTAAGGTACCCTAGCGCCTTTCAATGACAGGTGCTTTTTTGAGTTTGAGAACCCGTGTCAAAATTTGCGGGATCACCCGCGTCGAGGATGCGCTAGCTGCCGTGGAGCATGGCTGTGATGCCATCGGGCTGGTGTTTTACCGGCCTAGCCCCAGGAGTATCGATCTGCAGCAGGCTGAGGAAATCGCGGCTGCGCTGCCGCCTTTCGTCAGTATCGTCGGATTGTTCGTTGATGCTGAGCCAAGAGAAATAGAAGCGGTGCTCGCCAAAGTCAGGCTTGATCTATTGCAGTTTCACGGCGATGAGACTCCCGATGCTTGCCGGGTTTACAGCGTGCCTTATATGAAGGCTGTTCGCGTCCGGAACGATACAAATTTGCTACAATACGCCACTCAATACCACGATGCCCACGCGCTGTTGCTGGATGCTTATTTGCCAGGCGTGGCAGGCGGCACGGGGCAGGTGTTTGACTGGAGCCTGGTCCCGCGCCAAATGCCAGTTCCCATCGTGCTTGCGGGCGGACTGAGCCCCGATAACGTGACAGCGGCCATCCGCCAGGTGCGGCCTTATGCGGTGGATGTCAGCGGCGGTGTCGAACAAACCAAAGGAATCAAGGATGCGGGCAAGATTGCCGCGTTCATGCAAGGAGTACAGAATGCAGCTTTATGACATGCCGGATCAGCGTGGCCATTTTGGCCCTTATGGCGGTATTTTTGTGGCCGAGACCTTGGTCGAGGCGCTGGAAGAGTTGCGCGTCATGTATGAGCGCTATCGGCATGATCCTGAGTTCCTTGCCGAGTTCGCCTATGACCTCAAGCATTTTGTCGGGCGTCCCAGCCCGGTTTACTATGCCGAACGCCTGACGCAGAAGGCCGGTGGCGCGAGGATTTACCTCAAGCGCGAAGACTTGAACCACACCGGCGCCCACAAGGTGAACAACACGATCGGCCAGGCGTTGCTCGCCAAGCGCATGGGCAAGCCGCGCGTAATCGCCGAGACCGGCGCGGGACAGCATGGCGTGGCCACAGCCACGATTGCAGCCCGCCTGGGCCTCGAGTGTGTCGTGTATATGGGGTCGGAAGACGTCAAACGCCAGGCGCCCAATGTCTATCGAATGAAGCTGCTGGGCGCAACCGTCGTGCCGGTGGAAAGCGGCTCCAAGACCCTCAAGGATGCGCTCAATGAAGCCATGCGCGACTGGGTGACCAACATCTCGAACACTTTCTATATCATCGGCACCGTTGCAGGCCCTCATCCTTATCCCATGATGGTGCGCGACTTCCAGGCGGTGATCGGCATCGAAGCCAAGCAGCAGATGCAGGAAATGATCGGCCGCCAGCCCGATGCGGTGATTGCCTGTGTCGGCGGCGGCTCCAACGCCATGGGCATTTTCTATCCCTACATCGACGTGGAAGGCGTGCGCCTGATCGGCGTCGAAGCCGCCGGGCACGGCATCGACACCGGCAAGCATGCCGCGCCTTTGACCGCCAACAGTCCTGCCGGCGTGCTGCACGGCAACCGTACCTACCTGATGCAGGATGAGAACGGCCAGATCATCGAGACGCATTCTGTTTCGGCCGGGCTGGATTATCCTGGCGTCGGCCCTGAACATGCATGGCTCAAGGACATCAAGCGTGCCGAATACGTCGCTATTACGGACGACGAGGCCATGGAGGCGTTCCATACCTTGTGCCGTACCGAAGGCATCATTCCTGCGCTGGAATCCAGCCATGCCCTGGCCTATGCGATGAAGCTCGCAGCGACCATGTCGCCTGACCAGGCATTGCTGGTCAACCTATCCGGACGCGGCGACAAGGATATCAACACCGTAGCCAGCCTGGCTGGCATCACCCTGTAAGCTGGTTTTTCACATGTCTCGTATTCAAGCAACTTTTGCGGCGCTCAAGTCGCAAGGCAAGAAAGCCCTGATTCCCTACATCACTGCGGGCGATCCTCATCCCAAGCATACCGTGGCGTTGATGCATGCCCTGGTGCAGTCGGGTTCCGACATCATCGAGCTGGGCGTGCCATTTTCCGATCCCATGGCGGATGGCCCGGTCATCCAGCGTGCAACCGAGCGCGCCTTGGCGCACAAGGTCGGCCTCGGGGATGTGCTGGAGATGGTGCGTGAATTCCGCCAGACCGATGACAAGACACCGATCGTTTTGATGGGGTATGCCAACCCCATAGAGGCCATGGGGCAGGCCAAGTTTGCCGAGCGTGCTCATGCGGCGGGTGTGGATGGCGTGCTGACGGTGGATTATCCGCCAGAGGAGTGCCAGGATTTCGTCGAGCTGCTCAAAACACAGCAGCTCGACCCGATATTCCTGTTGTCGCCCACCTCCGAAAGCAGCCGCGTCGACATGATCGTGCGCCAGGCTGCAGGCTTTGTTTATTATGTCTCGCTCAAGGGCGTCACCGGCTCCAAGAATCTGGATATTGTCGAAGTCGGGGGGAAGGTGAAGGCGATCCGCGGACAGACGGACCTGCCCATCGGCGTTGGCTTTGGCGTGCGCGATGCCGCCACGGCAAAGGCGGTGGCCGAAGTGGCCGATGCCGTGGTGATCGGCAGCCGCATGATTCAGGAAATTGAAAATTCCAGTGAAGATGATTTGTTGAGCAATGTGGTGAAGTTGACGCAGAGCATGCGCGCTGCCATTGACGATACCAAGCGTTAATCAATGAGGGCGAGCAGGCCCGCCTGCTTGACCGAATGAAAGCAATTGAAAGTAGAGGGCTGGCGATCATGGCTGGCCGCTTCATTTCTGAATAAAGGATAAACCATGAGCTGGTTGCAAAAACTTCTGCCTCCAAAGATCAACCGCCCGGCGGGCAATAGCCGCAAGACCGTGCCGGAGGGGTTGTGGAGCAAATGCCCTTCATGCGAATCAGTGCTGTATCGCACTGATCTGGAAAGCAATGCCGAGGTTTGCCCCAAGTGTTCCTACCATAACCGCATCTCTGCGCGTACGCGGTTGAATTTCCTGCTCGATGAAGAGGGGCGCTCGGAAATCGGCGTGGAAGTGCAGCCGGTCGATCCGCTCAAGTTCAAGGACAGCAAGCGTTATGTCGACCGCTTGAAGGCCACCCAGGCAGAGATAGATGAAACCGATTCTCTGATCGTGATGCAAGGCAGCATCAAGACGGTAGGGGTGGTGGCTGCCGCATTCGAGTTCAAGTTCATGGGCGGCTCCATGGGCTCGGTGGTGGGCGAGCGGTTCGCGCGCGGCGTGCAGGCAGCGATTGACAACAATATCCCGTTCATTTGCGTATCGGCCAGCGGCGGCGCGCGTATGCAGGAGGGCTTGTTCTCCCTGATGCAAATGGCCAAGACCAGCGCCGCGCTCACCAAGCTGAGCAAGGCCGGCCTGCCCTATATCTCGGTATTGACCGATCCTACCATGGGCGGGGTGTCGGCAAGTTTTGCCATGCTGGGCGACGTGATCATTGCCGAGCCGCAAGCGTTGATCGGCTTTGCCGGTCCGCGTGTGATTGAGCAGACCGTGCGCGAAACGCTGCCGGAAGGGTTCCAGCGCTCCGAATTCTTATTGGAGCATGGCGCAATCGACATGATTGTCGACAGGCGTGAAATGCGCGACAAATTGGCGACCCTGATGACCAGCTTTATGCGTATTCCTGCAAGCGCGGCGTAACCTATTCAATCTCCTGTGACATCCTTTTTTCCTGCCACTCGTGACTTAGCGGGCTGGCTTGCTTATATTGAGGCATTGCATCCGGCCTCCATCGAGATGGGGCTGGAGCGCGTCGAGCTGGTCCGCCAGCGCCTGGGGCTGCATCCGCAATTCCCAATCGTGATCGTGGCGGGCACCAACGGCAAAGGCTCGACCTGCGCCATGCTGGAAAGCATTTACCAGGCAGCCGGCTACAAGGTCGGCTGCTACACGTCCCCGCATTTCGTGCGCTATAACGAGCGCGTGCGCATCGGCGGGATCGAGGCTGAAGATGCCGTGCTAGTCGAGGCTTTTGAGGCGATAGAGCAGGCGCGCCATGAAACCGCATTGACCTATTTCGAATTCGGCACCTTGGCTGCCGTCTGGAGCATGGTGAAAGCGAATGTCGATGTGGCGATACTGGAGGTCGGCCTGGGCGGCCGCCTGGATGCCGTCAATGTGTTTTCGCCGGTATGCAGTATCGTCACCAGCGTGGACCTAGACCATATGGATTTCCTCGGCAATGACCGCGAGTGCATAGGGCGGGAGAAGGCGGGGGTGTTCCGCAGCGGCATCCCGGCAATATGCGGCGACGACCGTCCGCCGTCGTCGCTCCAGGCCCATGCGACCGAGATAGGGGCCGATCTGCGCCTGATCGGCAGGAAGTTCAGCTTCCAACCGCAAGGGGCTGGCTGGCTTTACCGTTCGGCAACCCATGAGTACCTGTTGCCCTTGCCAGCCTTGGCGGGCGAGTTCCAGCTCAATAACGCGGCTTGCGTCGTCAATGCCGTCGATGCTTTGCGGGAAATATTGCCCGCGACGCCGGAGCACATGCGGCAAGGATTGCAGAGCGTTGTCCTCAACGGCCGCTTCCAACTGTGCCGCCAGCAGCCGCAAGTGATCCTGGATGTGGCCCATAATCCGCATGCCGCCTGGGCGCTGGCTTCCAATCTCGCACAGCATCCAGTTGCCGGACGCACCTTGGCGGTGTTTTCCATGCTGGCTGATAAGGATATTCCGGGAGTGGTGCAGGCAGTCGCGCCCCATATCGATGCCTGGCATATCGCCAAGGTGGCGCATGGTCGGGGGGCCGGCGCAGCGCAACTGCGCGAATGCGTGCTGGCCCAGGCGGCATCCAGCCCGGTATCCATCCATGCCGATGTGAGCACTGCTTACCGGCAAGCCTGTAACGATGCAGGCGAAAATGATAGAATTATCGTCTTTGGTTCGTTCTTCACTGTGGCCGATATCATGCGCGAGCTTGCCATGGCCGGTTCTTCAGAGATAGCGGCGCACTGATTCAACAAGGATAGTAGGATTTTTGATGGCATCTGACCAGTCGAGTGATCAGGAACTTCAGTTCAAGAAACGTGCGCGCAGGCGCCTGGTAGGAGCCATCGCACTGGTGCTGCTGATGGTCACCATCCTGCCGATGGTGCTGGATGACCGCAGTAGCAAGACCCCGCCGCAGGAAATCGCGATCAACATTCCCAGCCAGGACGGTCCTGAGTTCACCTCCAAGGTGGCTCCCCAAGGAGAGCCTGTAGAGGAGGTCGTCTCCGAACCTGTATTGTCCATGCCGGAATCGCCGGATACCGAACCCGACTTTGAAGCAGCCCCCGTTCAGCCTGCGCCCAAGCAAGAGCCCGTAAAGAAGGATGCTGCCAAGCCTGAAGCGAAGCCCGTTGCTCCAAAAGTCGAGACTCCCAAGGCGGAAGCTCCAAAAGCTGAACCAGCAAAGCAAAAGCCCGCCGATGCCAAGTCCGCCGCTACAGGCAGCTTCCTGGTTCAGATCGGCGTATTTTCCGACCCGATCAACGTCAAGAATTTGCAGGATAAGCTATCAGGCCAGGGCCTGAAGTCGCATACCGAAGTCATCGCCACTGCCAGCGGCGACAAAACCCGTCTGCGCGTCGGGCCGTTCGCCAGCCGTGAAGCTGCCGAGCAGGCGTTGGGCAAGGTCAAGGCGGCCGGTTTGTCCGGAATGGTCATCAGCAATAAATAGCAATGACCGGCTTTGACTATGCAGTGCTGGTGATCATGGGCGTTTCCGTCCTGCTCAGCATGATGCGCGGGTTTGTGCGCGAGGTGCTGGCGCTGGCGGCATGGGCAATTGCATTCGTGGTAGCCAAGCTTTATACCGTGGAAGTGTCGACGATGCTGCCCGATTCCATCCCGGCGGAGGAATTGAAATTCCTTGCGGCCTTTTTAATTTTGTTTTTGTCCACATTATTGGTGTGTAGCCTGCTGGCGATCGCGATTGCGCAAATATTCAAGACCATAGGCCTGAGCGCCCTTGATCGGGGGCTGGGCGGCCTTTTCGGGTTCGCCCGCGGGCTGCTGATTATACTGACGCTGGTGCTGTTGGCCGGTCTGACTTCGCTGCCGCAAGATCCGCGTTGGCGTAACGCGATGTTCAGCGCGCCGCTGGAGGCAATGGTCGTCGGCATCCTGCCCTGGTTTCCGCAGGATATTGCAAAACATATTAAATACGACTAGATTGAGGCCAATGGCTTGTCTAGTTATTCCAGATTTTCGTTTCTAAGGCATATAGCTCATGTGTGGAATTATCGGTGTAGTCGGTAAAAACCCAGTCAACCAGCTGCTGTACGATGGGCTGCTGGTCTTGCAGCATCGGGGTCAGGATGCTGCGGGGATTGTTACCTGCGATGGCAATACCTTCTTCATGCATAAAAACAATGGCCTGGTTCAGGACGTGTTCCGGACCCGGCATATGCGCAGCCTGATCGGCAACGCGGGCATTGCCCACGTGCGCTATCCCACCGCCGGCTCCTCGTCCGCGGCGGAAGCCCAGCCTTTCTACGTGAACTCCCCGTTCGGCATCGTGCTGGGGCATAACGGCAACCTGACCAATTCCGCGCAGCTCAAGCAAGAGATGTTCAGGCAGGACTTGCGCCACATCAATACCAGTTCCGACTCCGAAGTGCTGCTGAATGTGCTTGCGCACGAGATCGAGACCTCCTCGCACAACGCGGTCCTCAATACCGACATGATTTTCGAGGCCGTGGCCGGCGTGCACAAGCGCTGCCGCGGCGCTTATGCCGTAGTGGCCATGATCGCGAATTTCGGCTTGCTGGCATTCCGCGATCCGCATGGCATCCGCCCCTTGGTCATCGGCAAGAACGAATCCGAGCAGGGCACCGAGTATATTGTCGCTTCCGAAAGCGTGGCGCTGGACGTGCTGGGCTTCACCCTGGTGCGCGATGTCGAGCCGGGAGAAGCCATCTTCATCGACCTGGACGGCAATTTCTTCTCGCGCCAATGTGCTGAGGCGCCGCAGCTATCTCCTTGCATTTTCGAATATGTCTATCTGGCCCGCCCCGACTCCGTCATCGACAACGTTTCCGTCTACCAGACCCGTTTGCATATGGGCGAAAGCCTGGCAGACAAGATCGCACGCGAGTGGAAGCACTTGAAGATCGACGTGGTGATCCCGATTCCGGATACTAGCCGCCCGAGCGCGCTGGAGCTGGCGAACAAGCTCAACCTGACCTATCGCGAAGGCTTCATCAAGAACCGCTACATCGGCCGTACCTTCATCATGCCCGGGCAGGCCTTGCGCAAGAAATCGGTACGCCAGAAACTCAACCCCATCGGCATGGAGTTCCAGGGCAAGAACGTGCTGTTGGTGGACGACTCCATCGTGCGGGGCACCACTTCCCAGCAGATTGTGCAGATGGCGCGTGATGCCGGGGCGAGCAAAGTGTTCTTCGCCTCTGCCGCGCCTCCGGTGCGTTATCCCAACGTCTATGGCATCGATATGCCTTCGCGCAGCGAGCTGTTGGCTACCGGGCGCACGGATGAGGAAATCTGCGCGGAAATCGGCGCAGACGCCTTGATCTACCAGGACCTGGATGCCTTGATCAGCGCCGTGCAGAAGAGCAACCCCGACATTGAGGTATTCGATTGTTCCTGTTTTGACGGCAAGTACATCACCGGCGATATCGACGAAGCCTACCTGGCGCGTGCAGAGACGGTGCGGGGCGACGGCGCCGCGCAGAAGCGCCCGGCCAACTCGATCACCCAGCTTGACCTCAACCTGGTCGGGGCCGAAGAGGAGGAGCTGGTATAGTTGACGACGGGCCCTGGCGGGACTAATATCAACCCATGCGCCGATTTGAGGAGAAGTAGCACTCAGCTTGCGGGCGCAATATAAATACTGCTAAAGCGAGTTGATATTGAAAAACCCGTTTTAGCCCAGGCGCTACAGCGGGTTTTTTTATGCCCGTCCTTTTTGTCATTGAGCCCGGTAGCGGGCGGGAAGGTAAGATGTATGAGTCAGCATGAATGGCATGCAGAAACATTGAGCGTGCGTGCAGGTAGCGAGCACACGCCATTCGGGGAAAACTCCGAGGCCATGTTCCTGACATCCAGTTTCGTATTCGAAAATGCCGCACAGGCCGCCGCGCGCTTTGGCGGCCAGGAGCCGGGCAATATCTATTCGCGCTTTACCAATCCTACCGTCAGCATGTTCCAGAACAAGCTGGCGGCGCTGGAAGGGGCAGAATTTTGCGTGGCGACTTCCTCTGGCATGTCTGCCATTCTTGCATGCGTCATGGGCGTTTGTTCCGCCGGCGACCATGTGGTCGCCTCTCGCAGCATCTTCGGCACATCGGTGCAATTGTTCAGCAACATCCTTAAACGCTGGGGGCTGGAAACCACCTTCGTCCAGCTTTCCGACCCGGAGGCATGGAGAGCGGCGGTCAAGCCTAATACCAAGCTGTTCTTCCTGGAGACGCCCTCCAACCCGCTGACCGAAATCTGCGATATCGCGGCGGTAGCCGAGATTGCGCACCAGGCAGGAGCGCTGCTTGCCGTGGATAACTGCTTTTGCACGCCTGCATTGCAGAAGCCCCTGGAGCTCGGCGCGGATATCGTGGTGCATTCCGCCACCAAGTACATCGACGGGCAGGGTCGCTGCCTGGGCGGCGCGGTATTGGGCCGCAAGGACGTGCTGGAACCGGTCTACGGCTTCTTGCGCACGGCTGGTCCCACCATGAGCGCGTTCAATGCCTGGGTGTTCCTCAAGGGGCTGGAGACCTTGCATGTGCGCATGGAGGCCCATGCGCGCAATGCTTTGGCATTGGCACAATGGCTGGAGCAGCAGCCGCGCGTCGAACGCGTGTACTATCCTGGATTGCCGTCTCATCCGCAATACGAGCTGGCACAGAAGCAACAGAAGAGCGGCGGCGCCATCGTGTCGTTCGACGTCAAGGGCGGCCAGCCTGCGGCCTGGCACTTGATCGACGCTACCAGGATGATCTCGATCACGGCGAACCTCGGGGACGCGAAAAGCACGATTACGCATCCGGCCACGACCACCCACAGCCGCGTCAGCCCCGAAGCCAGGGCGGCGGCGGGTGTCGGCGACGGCCTGGTGCGCATTGCCGTCGGCCTGGAACATATCGACGACCTTAAGGCCGACCTCGCCTGGCTCAGCAGCCAGGGTTGAAACCGGGCACTATTGCAGCGTAAGCCTGTCATAATGACGGTGTACGAATCGTTTGGTCAGATCAGATAAGGAGAACAATATGAGCTTGAAAGATGAATACGTAGAAAAACTGAAAGCACAGCTCGACGAGTGGAGTGCGGATATCGACGTGCTGGAAGCCAAGGTGCGCAAGGCCGATGCTGAGCTGCGCGTCAAATACGATGAGCAGATTGCCAGCTTGAAGGAAAAGCGCGAAGAGGCCAAGGTGAAGCTGGGCGAAATCCAGGCCTCGGCAGGAGAAGCCTGGAAGGAGCTTAAGAAGGGCAGCGACGAGGCATGGGAAGCCATCAAGCATGCCATTGCCGAGGCACGCAAGAAATTCAACGAATAAACCATAATCCAGATGCTTGACCACAGGCGAGGAGGCCGCGATGAAAACATCGATAATTGTTGGCGTGTTGCTGATCGTATTGGGCGCTGCAGCGTTGGTTTACAAGGGTTTCAGCTTTACCACGGAGGAAACGGTGGCGCAGATCGGGCCGTTGAAGGCAACCGCCGAGGTTGAGAACGATGTGGCGATTCCCGAAGTGCTGGGCATCGTCGCGATTGTGGCAGGGATTGCAGTCGTAGCCCTGGGTGCGCGCAAAAAATAGCCGCAGGCAAAAAGTAGTTTGCTTCATGCTGTAGGCAATAAAAAACGGGACATCGAGTCCCGTTTTTTATTACGCCGTCCTGCTGAATTTACAGTGCGGAGGCGTTTTCTGCCAGGTACTTGGCAACGCCTTCAGGAGAAGCGTTCATGCCGGCCTTGCCTTTCTTCCAGCCTGCAGGGCAGACTTCGCCGTGTTCCTCGACGAACTGCAATGCGTCGACCACGCGCAGCATCTCGTCGATATCGCGGCCCAACGGCAGGTCGTTCACCACTTGGTGCACGACAATGCCGTCCTTGTTTATGAGGAAGGAGCCGCGGTAGGCGACGCCGCCGTCAGATTCGACGTCGTAAGCCTTGGCGATCTCGTGACGGATGTCCGCTACCAATGGATAACCGACCTTGCCGATGCCGCCCTTGTCCACTGGCGTGTTCTTCCAGGCCAGGTGAGTGAAGTGGGAGTCGATGGAGACGCCAATGACTTCGACGCCGCGCGACTTGAAATCTTCCAGGCGGTGATCGAAGGCGATCAGCTCGGAAGGGCAGACGAAAGTGAAGTCCAGCGGGTAAAAGAAGATAACGGCAGGCTTGCCCTTGATGTGTTGGGAAAGGTTGAAGTCTTCCTTGATGGAATTGTCACCCAGTACTGCGGCTGCAGTGAAATCGGGAGCTGGTTTGCCAACTAAAACGGCCATATGCTTTCTCCTTTTATCGTTAAGTTGTTCGAAACGCGTTAGCCTAAAGCAACTCCGGGTAAATTTCTAATTAATTTTTGCAATCGCCGGGATGGATGCCAAGGTCGCGATTGAGCCTGCTGGCGGCGCCAGGCCTGAAATCCTCTGCAGGATCAAGGACTAAATCCCGGCATGCTTTGCCGGGCGTATCGTGCTAGAATCCATGGCTTTAAGCCATTTTAAAGCCGATAGCCAATAATGGATCAGTTCGCCAAAGAAACCCTTCCTATCAGCCTCGAAGACGAAATGCGTCGCTCCTATCTCGATTACGCGATGAGCGTGATCGTGGGGCGCGCCTTGCCGGATGTGCGTGACGGCCTGAAGCCCGTGCATCGCCGTGTCCTTTTTGCGATGCATGAGCTCAGCAACGACTGGAACAGACCTTACAAGAAATCTGCCCGTATTGTCGGCGACGTCATCGGTAAATACCACCCGCACGGCGATACCGCGGTATACGACACCATTGTCCGCATGGCGCAGGATTTCTCGTTGCGCTACATGCTGGTGGACGGCCAGGGCAACTTCGGTTCGGTGGACGGCGACAATGCCGCTGCGATGCGGTATACCGAAATCCGCATGGCGCGCATCGCGCACGAACTGCTGGCCGACATCGACAAGGAAACGGTTGATTTCGGGCCGAACTACGACGGTTCCGAGCACGAACCGCTCATCATGCCGGCGCGTATCCCGAACCTGCTCATCAACGGCAGTTCCGGCATTGCGGTCGGCATGGCGACCAATATCCCGCCGCACAACCTCAACGAGGTGATTGCAGGCTGTCTGGCGCTGCTCAAGAACCCGGAAACCACGGTGGATGAACTGATCGAGATCATCCCGGCGCCTGACTTCCCGACCGCCGGCATCATTTACGGCACGGTAGGCGTGAGGGAAGGCTACCGCACTGGCCGTGGACGCGTCGTCATGCGCGGCCGCACCCACGTCGAAGACCTGGAAAAGGGCAACCGCCAGGCCTTGATCGTGGATGAGCTGCCGTACCAGGTCAACAAGAAGACCTTTGTCGAGAAGATCGCCGAGCTGGTCAACGAGAAGAAGATCGAGGGTATTTCCGACCTGCGCGACGAGTCCGACAAGTCGGGCATGCGCGTCGTGATCGAGCTCAAGCGCGGCGAAGTCCCCGAGGTGGTGCTCAACAATCTCTACAAGCAGACCCAGCTGCAGGACACTTTCGGCATGAACATGGTGGCGCTGCTGGACGGCCAGCCGCGCCTGCTCAACCTCAAGCAGATGCTGGAAGCCTTCCTGCGCCACCGCCGCGAAGTGGTGACGCGCCGTACCGTCTACGAATTGCGCAAGGCGCGCGAGCGCGGCCACGTGCTCGAAGGCCTGGCAGTTGCATTGGCCAACGTGGACGAGATGATCGCGCTGATCAAGGCCGCACCGACGCCGCCTGAAGCCAAGCGCGAACTGATGGCGCGCACCTGGAAGTCGCCCGTGGTCGAGGAAATGCTCAAGCGCGCGGCCATGGAGGCTTCGCGTCCTGAAGGCTTGTCCGTCGATTTCGGCCTGACTCCGAACGGCTACAGATTGTCCGACGTGCAGGCGCAGGAAATCCTGCAGATGCGCCTGCAACGCTTGACCGGCCTTGAACAGGACAAGATCGTCAACGAGTACAAGGAGGTCATGGATATCATTGCCGACTTGCTTGATATCCTCGCCAAATCGGAGCGCGTGACGCAAATCATTGTGGAGGAGCTGGCAGCCATCCTCAACCAGTTCGGCGACAAGCGCCGCAGCGAGATCGTGCACAACGCGCAGGACCTTTCGCTGGAAGACCTGATTACGCCGCAGGACGTGGTGGTGACGCTCTCGCATACCGGGTATGTTAAGTCGCAGCCGCTGGAAGAATATCGCGCGCAACGCCGCGGCGGCCGCGGCAAGCAGGCTGCTGCTACCAAGGAAGACGATTTCATCGACAAGATGTTCGTGGCGAATACGCACGACTACATCCTGTGCTTCTCCAGCCGCGGCCGCGTCTACTGGCTCAAGGTCTACGAAGTGCCGCAAGGCAGCCGCGTCAGCCGCGGCAAGCCGATCGTCAACCTGTTCCCGCTGGAAGAGGGAGAGAAGATCAATGCCATCCTGCCGGTCAAGGAGTTCGACGAGAACCACTTCGTCTTCATGGCGACCGCCAAGGGTACTGTCAAGAAGACTGCGCTCACCGAGTTCTCCAATCCGCGCCGCTCGGGCATCATTGCGTTGAACCTGGACGACGGCGATTACCTGATCGGGGCTGAAGTCACCAACGGCGTGAACGACATCGTCCTCGTTTCCAACGGCGGCAAGGCGGTCTGGTTCGATGAAGAGGACGTGCGCGCGATGGGCCGTGCCGCGCGCGGCGTGCGCGGCATGAAGCTGCAAGCCAAGCAGCAGGTGATTTCGCTATTGATTGCGGATGACGACAAGCAAACGGTATTGGTAGCCACTGAAAATGGCTATGGCAAGCGCACCGTCTTGGCTGATTTCCGTCATTCCGGCCGCGGCACGCAAGGCGTGAAGGCGATTGCCACCAGCGAACGTAACGGCGTAGTGGTAGGCGCGCGCCTGGTGAACGACGATGACGAGATCATGCTGATCACCACAGGCGGCGTGCTGATCCGCACCCGCGTCAAAGAAATCCGCGAGCTGGGCCGTGCCACCCAGGGCGTGACCTTGATCAACCTGGGCGAAGGCGAGAAGCTTTCCGGCCTGGAAAAGGTCGTGGAAACGGATGACGACACCGAAACTGCCGATGAATAGAGCCAAGTAGGGTATTGATGACGCAAATCTATAATTTTTCTGCAGGTCCCGCAGTGCTTCCCAAGGAGGTATTGCAACAAGCCAGCGAGGAAATGCTGGACTGGCATGGCTCTGGCATGTCCGTGATGGAAATGAGCCATCGCGGCAAGGAGTTCATCAGCATTGCGCAAGAGGCGGAGGCCGACTTGCGAGAACTAATGGGGATTCCAGCCAACTACAAGGTGTTGTTCCTGCAGGGTGGGGCGCATGCGCAGTTTTCCATGATTCCCATGAACCTGCTGCGCGGCAAGAAGACAGCGGATTATCTGGATACCGGCATCTGGGCGCAGAAGGCGATAGAGGAGGCATCCAGGTATTGCGAGGTCAATATCGTGGCTTCCGCTGCCGGGCAGCAATACCGGCAGGTGCCGCAACAGTCGCAATGGAAACTGAACCCTGACGCTGCGTTCCTGCATTACACATCCAACGAAACGATAGGCGGCCTTGAAATGTTCTGGACGCCGCGAGTGGACGATGTGCCCCTGGTGGTGGATATGTCCTCGCATATTCTTTCCCGTCCCGTGGACGTGAGCCAATACGGCCTGATCTACGCGGGCGCCCAGAAGAACATCGGCCCGGCCGGGTTGACCATCGTGATCGTTCGCGAAGACCTCATCGGCGAGACCCTCCCCGGAACGCCGACCATGTTCGATTACAAGGTGCATGCGGATAACGAGTCGATGTACAACACGCCGCCTACCTACGGCATCTATATCGCAGGCCTGGTGTTCAAATGGCTGAAAGCCAAGGGCGGCCTTGCGGCCATCGAGAAGCTCAATATCGAGAAATCGGCCCTGCTGTACGATTATCTCGACAGCACGGATTTCTACAATTCGCCGATCGCATTGGAAAACCGCTCGCGCATGAACATTCCGTTCACGCTCAAGGATAGCGCCCTGGATGAGGAATTCCTCAAGCAGGCGCAAGCCCGCGGCTTGTTGCAGCTCAAGGGCCACCGCTTGCTTGGCGGCATGCGCGCTTCCATCTACAACGCCATGCCGTTGGCCGGTGTGCAGGCATTGGTCGGCTTCATGCAGGATTTCGAGCGCGCTCACGGTTAAGAGAGGTCTGCATGAGTGATATCCTAAAAGGTTGCCGCGACCAGATCGATGCGATTGACGAGCAACTGCTGAAACTGATCAACGCGCGGGCCGCCCTGGCGCGCGAAATCGGCGCGCTCAAGGGCGAGGGGCCGGTCTACCGCCCCGAACGCGAGGCCCAGGTGTTGCGTCGCCTGCTCGAGAAGAATACCGGACCGCTGTCTGCAGAAGCGGTGACCGGGATTTTCCGCAGCGTCATGTCCAATTGCCGCGCATTGGAGCGCGAGCTCTCCGTGGCCTTCCTTGGTCCGCAAGGCACCTTCAGCGAGGAGGCGGCCAACAAGCAGTTTGGCGGATTGAGTTCTCCCAAACCGTGTATTTCCATCGATGAAGTATTTCGCATGGTGGAGTCCGGCGGCGCGGATTATGCCGTCGTGCCAGTGGAAAATTCCACCGAAGGCGCGGTGGGACGCACCCTGGACCTGTTGACCACCACCAGTCTACACATCTGCGGCGAAATCACCTTGCCGATCCATCATTGCCTATTGCGCAGTAAGCAGGCCGACGGGGAAATCAAGCGGGTCTATTCCCATGCCCAGTCCCTTGGGCAATGCCATGAATGGCTCAATCTCAACCTGGGCGGAGTCGAGCGTGTCAGCACCGGCAGCAATGCCCAGGCTGCGGAGCTGGCAAAGCAGGATCCATTTGCGGTGGCGATCGCCAGCCAACGCGCAGCCGAGATTTTTGACTTGGCCGTCCTGGCTGAGAATATTGAAGACGATCCCAAGAACGTGACGCGTTTCCTTATCCTCTCCACGCACGAGGTCGACCCCTCGGGCAAGGACAAGACTTCCTTGTTGCTGGCAGCCAAGAACGTGCCCGGTGCCGTGGTCGGCTTGCTTGCGCCGCTGGCCCAGCATGGCGTGGACATGAGCAAGTTCGAGTCGCGTCCTTCCAAGCTGGGGATATGGGAATATGTGTTCTTTGTGGATATCGAGGGGCATTATCAGGACCCCAAGGTGGCCAAGGCATTGCATGAGCTTGAACAGCGTGCTTCCTTGCTCAAGGTGCTTGGTTCTTACCCTGTTGCCGTAATATGATGCGGGTGTGCCAGATGCAACGTCTGGCGCGGAATTAGCGCAAGCTGCATGATAGTATTTCGTTGCCTCGTTCGGGAAGTTTGAGGCGGGTAGTGCGTGCTTGCGAATTATCGGGGAAATGATCTGTTGTTGAAGGGGGAGTATGCCGATTAGCCAGAACTTGTTATGGTCTGCTTCGCTACGCAAATGGACGCTGAGTTTCGAGAATGAGCGCCTGGAAGCGCTTTATCAATTGCACGCCATTTCCAGTTTGCGCAGGCATTCACGCTTGGCCCTGGTGATCGGGGCCGTCATGACCATGCTCTACGGCTTGCTGGACCCATTATTCGTCAAGCCGGATGCCTTTGTCCATGTCTGGTATATCCGTACCATGGCGGTAATGCTGTTTTTCGCGGTGTTCTGGCTTTCATTCTATCGACATTTCCTGAAATACAACCAGTTGTTCCTCGCCATCGTCGCCTTGTTCAGCGGCCTGGGACTATTAGCCCAGGTGAGCTACATGCCCGTGGCCGCCATCAATTTCTACTATACCGGCTTGGTGGTCATGGTGTTCTGGACCTATACCTTCTCGGGGCTGCGATTTTTCAACTCGACCCTGGTCGGCATTGTGTTGTTCTTGGTGTTCAACATCATGTTCCTGTTTTTGAGATCGCTGCCGCCATTGCAGGTACTGATTTATGACGTATTCATCCTCTCCGCGAATATTGTCGGCGGCTTCGCCAGCTATGTGTCTGAAAAGCAGAGCCGGGAATTGTTCTTGCGCGAGAAGGACCTGGACAACGAGCGCCAGCGCCAGCAGGAGCGTGCGTTGCATGACCGCCTGACCGGTCTGCCCAACCGTGAATTGCTGCTTGACCGCATCGAGCAGGCGATCAATTTTTCGGTGCGTAACAACCAGGTATGCGCCGGCTTGTTCATCGACCTGGACAAGTTCAAGCCGATCAACGATACCTACGGCCACCTCATCGGCGATATCGTGTTGAAGGAGGTGGCGACACGCCTCAAATACACTATGCGCGAGGCCGATACCCTGGCGCGGCTGGGCGGCGATGAATTCTTCGTGCTTGCACGCGATATCGGGAGTGCGGAAGCCGCCGAGGTCATGGCCGAGAAGTTGAAGCGGCAGTTCCTGGCCCCCATCATCCTGGATGGACTGCCGCCGATCCGTGACCTGTCCGCCAGCATCGGTATCTGCGTCTTCCCATACCGGGACGTGTCGGCGGTAGACGTCATCCGGCGTGCGGATCATGCCATGTATGACGCCAAGCGCGAGGGCAGGCGCGAATCAAACTACGCTTGATCGCCTGTGTTCAAATTCAATACCATGTTCAAAGGAAACCTATCGTGACCAGGCTGTGCGACCTCGCGCCGTCCAACATTCGCGCGATTGCGCCCTACCAGCCGGGCAAGCCGATTACCGAGCTTGCACGGGAAATGGGGCTCAAGCCGGAGGCCATCATCAAGCTGGCTTCCAATGAAAATCCATTGGGCGTCAGCCCCAAGGCTTATGAAGCCATGCAGGAGGCGCTGGAGGATATCGCGCGCTATCCTGACGGCAATAGCTTCGCCCTGCGCGACTGCGTGTGCCGTAAATTCAAGCTGCAGCCGGATCAACTGGTATTCGGCAACGGTTCCAACGACATCCTTGAGCTTGCCGCCCGCGCGTTCCTTACGCCTGGGACAGAGGCTGTATACGCCCAGCATGCGTTCGCAGTCTATGCCTTGGTGACGCAGGCCACGGGGGCGGTCGGCATCAGCGTGCCTGCCAGGGATTTCGGCCACGACCTGGATGCCATGCTGGCGGCGATCACGGGCAAGACCCGTATCGTCTTCATTGCCAATCCCAACAATCCGACCGGCACCTTGCTTGGCAAGCAAGCCTTGCGCGATTTTCTCGCCAAGGTGCCCAAACAGGTATTGGTTGTGTTGGATGAGGCTTATGACGAATATCTTGCCGCCGATCTCAAGTCCGAGGCATTTTCCTGGTTGGCTGAGTTCGATAACCTGCTGATTTCCAGGACCTTGTCCAAGGCATATGGCTTGGCAGGCCTGCGCATCGGCTTTGGCGTTACCTCGCCCGCGGTTGCGGATTTGATGAACAGGGTGCGCCAGCCCTTCAACGTCAATAGCGTAGCCCAGGCGGCGGCGGTGGCCGCATTGGAGGACGATGAATTTGTCGAGCGCAGTTATGCGCTTAACCAGGCCGGCATGGTGCAGGTCACGCAAGGCTTGGTCCGGCTCGGCTTGAGTTACATTCCTTCCTATGGCAATTTCGTCAGCTTCCGCGTGGCGCAGGCCGGGGAGGTGTATCAGCAACTGCTCAAGCACGGCGTGATCGTTCGGCCGGTTGCGGCGTATGAAATGCCGGACTACCTGCGGGTAAGCATCGGATTGCACGCGGAAAATGCGCGCTTCCTCGAAGTGCTTGAACACATATTGAAAACACGCGCTTAATTCCCCATCGTCAGGCCTCGCAAGAGGCCTGATTGCTTTCCGGCTCTTAGGCTTGGTTCTCCCTGTGACTCATGATAATCATGAGATGACTTTCGGTGTTTTCGCACTGTTTCCTGAGGCGTCCTCATTGCACAATGCACTCACGTTGTTGCTAGGTGTTTTTGCCCGGCGGCAGCGATATAAATCAATTCAATTTAAAGGAGAGTATTATGTGGACCAAGCCAGAAGTTACTGAAATGCGTTTCGGTTTTGAAGTCACTATGTACGTTTGCAATCGCTAAGCGAGTCGATTGTAAGTGACGCTATCGCCGGGAACCGAGGTTCCCGGCAATTCATCAGCAAAAATCGAATTCTATAAAAAGGCTGATATGCATATTCATGTTTTAGGATCGGCAGCAGGCGGTGGTTTCCCGCAGTGGAACTGCAATTGCCCGAATTGCGACGGCCTGCGCAAAGGCACGATCAAGGCAAAAAAACGCACGCAGTCTTCCATCTGCGTCAGCGCCGACGGCATTAACTGGGTGCTGTTCAACACTTCTCCAGATATTCTGCAGCAAATCCAGGAATTTGCTCCATTGCAGCCTGGCCGTGCGATCCGCGATAGCGGGATCGTGGGCATCGTGCTGATAGACGCGCAGATCGACCATACGACGGGCCTGCTGATGTTGCGCGAGGGTCAGGTCAAGCGCGAGATTTACTGTACCGACATGGTGTACCAGGACCTGACCACCGGTAACCCCTTGCTCAACATTCTCGGCCATTATTGCGGCGTGAACCGCCACGACATCCCGATCGACGGCAAAAACAGCTTCAGCGTGGAAAATGCGCCTGGCTTGCGTTTTACCGCTGTCGCCCTGAAAAGTGCTGCGCCGCCGTATTCGCCGCATCGTAACGATCCGCATCCAGGCGACACCATTGGCGTGCTGATCGAAGACCTCAACAACGGCAAGAAAGCTTTCTATGCGCCAGGCCTGGGCGAGATCGAGCCTCACCTGCCAGCCCTGATGGAGCAGGCGGACTGCATCATGGTGGACGGCACGTTCTGGACCAATACCGAAATGATCGATATGGGCCTGATGACCAAGAAGGCACGCGACATCGGCCATAACCCGCAGTCGGGCCCAGGCGGCATGATCGAGGTGCTGGATGCTTACCCCAATGCGCGCCGTGTGTTGATCCATATCAACAACACCAACCCGATTCTGCGCGAGGATTCCGCAGAGCGTGCAGAATTGACAAAACATGGTATCGAGGTCGCCTATGACGGCCTGGACATTATTCTCTAGGAGAAGGACATGAACGCACCTGTGATAGGCAACACTCCCTGGACACGCGAAGAGTTCGAGCAGCAATTGCGCGACAAGGGCAGGGGATACCATATCTACCATCCGTTCCACGTGATGATGTACGAAGGCAAGCTCACGCGCGAGCAATTGCAATGCTGGGTCGCCAACCGCTTCTATTACCAGATCAGCATTCCGCAGAAAGACGCGGCCATCATGTCCAACTGCCCGGACAAGGAAATCCGCAAGGGCTGGATCCAGCGCATTATCGACCATGACGGAGATGCAAATAACGTCGGCGGCATCGAGGCATGGATACAGCTCGGCCAGGCAGTCGGCCTGAGCCGCGAAGACGTGACTTCCCTCAAGTTCGTCGCGCCCGGCGTAAGGTTTGCCGTGGATGCCTATGTTAATTTTGCCAAGCAACGGCCATGGCAGGAGTCGGTATGTTCCTCCCTGACCGAACTGTTTGCGCCACATATCCATCAACAGCGCATCAGCTCCTGGCCCAGCATGTATCCCTGGGTCAAGGAAGAGGGCCTGATCTATTTCAAGAAGCGCCTGACCGAAGCCAGGCGCGATGTCGAGCAAGGGCTCGCCGTGACCCTGGATTACTTCAGCCAGAGCCGTGAGTTACAGGAAAAGGCGCTGGATATCCTGCAATTCAAGCTGGATGTGCTGTGGGTCATCGCCGATGCCATCATGCTCGCCTCAACCAACATCAAGGTAGAACAGAATGTCGACTATCTCAGACAACCACGATAAGGCGGATAACGCCAGCGTCGTCTCCGCAGGCGACGTCTATGCCATTGCGCGCCATTACCGTTTCCAATGGGAAGAAGCGCAGCAATGCTACGTGCTGCTGTTTCCCGAGGGCATGATCAAGCTCAACGGCGGGGCGGGCGAAGTTATCAAGCGCGTGGACGGCCAACGCAGCGTCGCTGACATCGTGGCCGATGTTCAGGCCGCCTTTCCCGACGTGGCGGACATCGAGGCTGACGTGATCGCCATGCTTGACCTTGCGCTGGAAAAGGCCTGGCTGGAGAAACGTAATTAGCGGCCTGTGGCAGGCGCATTGCGGAAGGAGCAGAAAACATGAGTACACCGGTTCAACAAAACAACGGCGTTGCCGCCTCCAAGACCAACACCCAACCCTTGTGGCTGCTGGCCGAGGTGACATATCGCTGCCCCTTGCATTGCGCCTTCTGCTATAACCCTACCGATTACGACAAGCACACAAAGAACGAGCTGAGCACCGAGCAATGGATACAAGCCCTGCGCGATGCGCGCAAGCTTGGCGCATTGCAATTAGGTATCTCCGGCGGTGAGCCGCTCTTGCGAGACGATATTGAGGAGATTATTGCCGAGGCCAGCAGCCTTGGGTATTACACCAACCTCATCACCTCCGGCGTCGGCCTCACGGAAAAGCGCATCAGCGCCTTCAAGGAAGGCGGGCTGGACCATATCCAGCTTTCCATGCACGACATTACCGAGGAAATCAACAACTTCATCACCGGCACCCGCACCTTCGAGCTCAAAAAGAAAGTCGCCGCCATGATTAAGGCCCATGGCTATCCCATGGTGCTCAACGTCGTGATCCACCGCTTCAATATCAAGCACGTCAAGGAAATCCTCGAGATGGCGGAAGCGCTGGGGGCGGACTTCGTCGAACTGGCGAATACCCAGTATTACGGCTGGTCCCTGGTCAACCGCAGCCAGCTTATGCCGACCAAGGAGCAGATCGACGAGGCCGAGGCCATCACCAATGCCTTCCGTGAAAAAGTCGGCAACAAAATGAAGATATTCTTCGTGGTGCCGGACTACTTCTCCAACCGTCCAAAGAAATGCATGAACGGCTGGGGCGAAGTGTTCATGATCGTCACTGCCAACGGCGACGTGCTGCCATGCCATTCGGCGCGCGTATTGCCCAACATGAGCTTTCCCAACGTCAAGGCCAATGGCCTGAAATGGGTTTGGGAAGAGTCGCCCGCATTCAATAAATACCGCGGCGACGATTGGATGAAAGAACCCTGCCGCAGCTGCCCGGAAAAAGAGAAAGACCTCGGAGGCTGCCGCTGCCAGGCCTTCCTGCTCTCAGGCGACGCCGAGGCGGCTGACCCCGTTTGCACCAAGTCGCCGCACCGGCACTTGATCGACGAAGCCATCGCCAATGCGCAAAAGCCTTACCTGCAGGCGCAGCCCATCCTCTTCCGCAACGACAAGAACTCGCGCAAGCTGATCGAAGGTGAGAATAGGGAGTTGGTGGAAGAATTCCACGCATTGCCTTAATTAATGAAAAAGGGGAGCGACGGCTCCCCTTTCTATTTCAGCCTTAGAGGCTTAGTGCGAAAGATGCAAACCGCACTCGCGATTTTCTTCGCCCTTGGTCGGGTCGAAGTAGTCGAAGTTGTTCGGCAAGTTGTGTGCAGTCAGGTATTGATACAGGTCTTTTGAGGTCCAGTGCAATAAAGGCGCGACCTTGATCAAGCCGTCCGGGTTGATGCTGACCGGGTCCATTTGGGCGCGTACTGCGGTATCGGTGGCGCGGAGGGCGGTGAACCAGACTTCAGGTGCGGTTTCACGCAGGGCGCGTGCGAAGGGTTCCAGTTTGACTTCTTCCGTAAACGCGGCGTGGCGCGGGTCATCAAGTGCCGGAACGGGGCCGTCAACGGCCTCCTGGTGGGCGCGGGAGCGCCTGGGCAGGTAGATGCTCAGGTTGAGTTTGAGCTGGTTCGTGACTTCATCGGCAAAGCGGTAGGTGGCCTCGGTGTTGTAGCCGCTGTCCATCCAGATCACGGGAGTGTCAGGCCGGATTTTGGCGACCATGTGCAGGATGACGGCCTCGAAAGGGCGGAAGTTGGTCGTGACGATGGCTTTCTTGTTCAGGCCTAGCGCCCATTCCACCAGTTTTTCCGCGTCGCGTCCCAATTCTGCGTTGATTTTTGCCAAGTCCAGTTGCATGCTTTACTCCGTATTGATGGATCGACTAAAGTCGACATAAGGTAAGTGACTTATTGTAACAAAGCGCCGCTCCGATTACATTGGCACTAGCCTGGTTGCAGGCTATCCATTATTGGCCGTATGGGGAATGTTGGAGCGGCTTATAAAAAAATCAAACGCTTAGTCTATGGAGGTAAGGGATGTTCAGTGCGCTGCTGCAAAACCAGATCCAGAAGAGTTTGACCGGCTTGCCCGTATCCGTGAGCTGGAACGGCGAATTACTCGCAGGCGATGCGGATGCCAAGGTATCGATCCTGGTGAACGATGCCAAAGTCCTGGCCGTGCTGGCCAAGCCGACCTTGGGCGGGCTTGCGCGGGCTTATGTCGAAGGCTGGATGGATTTGCTGGGCAGCGCGAAGGATATCTTGTCGCTGGGCCAGGCCTATTGCGGGGTAGATGCGAGCAACGATGCCGAGACGCGCAAGGATTGGCGGTGGTGGCGCCACACCCGCAGCCGCGACCGCCGCAATATCACTTACCACTATGATGTTTCCAATGATTTCTACGGGTTGTGGCTGGATCGGCGGCGGGTCTATTCCTGCGCTTATTTCGCCGATGGCGACGAAAGCCTGGACCTGGCCCAGGAAAAAAAGCTCGACCATATCTGCCGCAAGCTGATGCTGAAGCCGGGGGAGCGCTTCCTCGATATCGGTTGCGGCTGGGGCGGCCTGGTGATGCATGCCGTCGAGCATTACGGCGTGAAGGCGGTAGGCATTACCTTGTCCGACAACCAGCATGCCCACGTGCAGCGCCTGATAGAGGAGCGCGGCTGGCAGGATAGGCTGGAGGTCAGGCTCATGGACTACCGCGACCTGCCTGCGCACGAGACGTTCGACAAGATTGCCAGCGTCGGCATGTTCGAGCATGTCGGCCGCAAGAACCTCCGGCTGTATTTCGACAAGATCTACAGCCTGCTGAATACCGGCGGGCTGGTCATGAACCACGGCATCACCTCGGTGGCGGTGAAGAGCAGCGGGCTGGGCAACGGCATTGCCGAGTTCATCGATGAGTATGTCTTTCCCGGCGGCGAGCTGACGCATGTGTCCAACGTGCTGGCGGAGCTGTCCCTTTCCGGCCTCGAGCCGCTGGATGCGGAAAACCTGCGTCCGCATTACGGCAAGACGCTGTGGGAATGGGTGGAGCGCCTGGAGCAGCATCGCGAGCAGGCATTGTCCATGATCGGCGAGAGCAAATACCGCATCTGGCGCATCTATATGGCCGGGTCGGCGTTCGCGTTCGATCACAATTGGCTGGCCTTGTTCCAGGTCGTCGCCGGCAAGCCCGATGCGCAAGGCATGCTGGATTATCCATACAACCGTAGCCATATTTACCGTTAGGCGATATTCTTGAGGCTTTTGCCGGGCTGGCCCTGGCAGGGCTTACCGGAACATGCGTCATTCCATTTTGCTGGTGTACGTGCTTGCAGGCCTGACGGCGCTGGCACCGTTCGCGATCGATACCTACCTGCCTGCCTTTCCCCTGCTGGAGCGCGATCTTGGCGCTTCCACGGTGGAAATCCAGCATAGCCTTACCCTGTACCTGCTGCCTTATGCGCTGATGACGCTGTTCCACGGCGCCATCAGCGATGCAGTAGGCCGCATCACGACCATACGCTGGGGGCTGGGCATCTTCATCCTCGCCTCGATAGGCTGCATGCTGGCGCCCAATGTGGAGACGCTGTGGGCCATGCGGATTCTGCAGGGGCTCTCGGCCGGGGCAGGCAATGTGGTGGCGCGCGCCATGGTGCGCGATCTTTTCCAGGGAGTGGAGGCGCAGCGCGTCATGGCGACGGTGCAGATGCTGTTCGGCATTGCCCCGGCGGTGGCGCCCATCATCGGCGGTTGGCTGCTCGGCATCCATTGGCAGGCAATCTTCGGCTTCCTCGCGCTGTATGCGGTACTGATCGCATTTGCGGCATCGAGATATCTGCCCGAGACCATGACTAAGGAAAAGCGTACGCCGTTATCGGTGGCGAACGTATGTCGCAATTACCAGGCGATTTTCAGCCATCGTGAATTCAGCTTGCTGGTGTTGGCAATCGGGGCGAATTTCTCGGCATTCTTCCTCTATGTGCTGGCGAGCCCGGTATTCCTGATCCAGCACCTTGGCCTGAGTTCGCAACAGTTCGCCTGGATGTTCATTCCCACGGTTTGCGGCACGGTGCTGGGGTCATGGCTTGCCAAGCGCGCGGCGGGCAAGTATGGCGCCCGGCAGATATTGCGCTTTGCCTATGGATGGATGGCCGCGATGGCGGTGCTGAACCTTGCAGCCAGCCTGTTGCCTTTTACCCACGCCGCATTGAATATCCTGCCGATCGCCTTGTTCAATATCGGCCTGGCGCTCGGCATGCCATTGCTTTCGATCAGCGCGCTGGATTGCCATCCCCGAATCCGCGGCACGGCAGCCTCCGGGCAGGCGTTCATGCAAATGCTGCTGTCGACGGTTTCCGCCGGAGTGGTGGCCCCCTTGGTCTGGTATCATCCGGCAGGACTGGCCTTGGCGATGCTTGGCTATTTGCTGCTAGGCTGGCTCGCCGTCAGGCGCACCGGGCTGTTCAGACATGCGCATGCCGGGCAAGGATTGCCCGAGCAATAAAGGCGCCAGCCCTTTATAATAGCGAACTTGACTGGCCGTACTGTGGTAGGTACTGGCTTCAACCGCATTCAACCAGGCAGCCTTGCTGCCAAGAACTCGAGAGGTTTTCATGGTAATCAAACCCCGCGTGCGCGGCTTTATTTGTGTCACGGCACACCCCACCGGCTGCGAAGCCAACGTCAAGCAGCAGATCGACTACGTCAAGGCGCAAGGCGCCTTCAATGGCCCCAAGCGCGTGTTGGTGATCGGCGCATCCACCGGCTATGGCCTGGCAGCGCGCATCAGTGCCGCATTCGCAAGCGGCGCCGCGACAGTAGGCGTGTTCCTGGAGCGGGCAGGCGAGGGCAGTAAGCCGGGGTCGGCGGGCTGGTACAACTCCGCTGCATTCCACAAGTTTGCGGAAGCGGAAGGGCTGTATGCCAGCAGCGTGAATGGGGATGCGTTCTCCGATGCCGTGAAGCAGCAGACCATAGACATCATCAAGCGCGATCTCGGACAGGTCGATCTCGTGGTCTACAGCCTCGCCGCGCCGCGCCGCACCCATCCCAAGACCGGCCATGTCTACAACTCCACCCTCAAGCCCATAGGCAAGACCCTGCATCAGCGCGGCCTGGATACCGACAAGGAAGTGGTGAAGGAAAACGTGATCGAGCCTGCCAGCGACGAGGAAATTGCCAACACCGTCGCCGTGATGGGCGGCGAGGACTGGCAGATGTGGATAGAGGCGCTGGACCAGGCGGGCGTGCTGGCCGATGGCGCCAAGACCACGGCCTTTACTTACCTGGGCGAGAAGATCACGCACGATATTTACTGGAACGGCACCATAGGCGCGGCCAAGAAAGACCTGGACCAGCGTGTTCTGAAGATTCGCGAGCAATTGGCCGCCAAGGGCGGCGATGCGCGCGTGGCGGTGCTCAAGGCATTGGTGACCCAGGCCAGCTCTGCGATCCCGATGATGCCGCTCTATCTTTCCCTGTTGTTCAAGGCGATGAAGAAGGCAGGCACGCACGAAGGCTGTATCGAGCAGGTTGACGGCCTGTACCGCGATAGCCTATACAACGGCACACCGATTGTGGACGAAGAAGGCCGCTTGCGTGCCGACTACAAGGAGCTTGCGCCCGAAATCCAGGAAGAAGTGGCTACCTTGTGGGATAAAGTCACTGATGAAAACCTGTATGAGCTGACTGATTTCTCAGGCTATAAATCAGACTTCCTGCGCCTGTTCGGTTTTGGCGTGGAAGGCGTGGATTATGAGGCCGACGTGAATCCTGAAGTCCCGATTCGGAACCTGGCCCAGGTTTAAAGATCCAGGTGTAAAAACTATGCCCAATAAAAAAGCCCACACATGTGGGCTTTTTTATTGGGCTGATAAAGTGCGAATTGACTATTCAACCAACAGGTCGCGCTTGCCAGGCGTGCCGTTGTTGGCATCGGCATCGGGCAGCGGGGCCTTGCGTGCGGTAATAGCCGGCCAGATTTGTGACAGGCGGGCATTCAGTTCGATGAATTCCTGCTGGTCTTCGGGCACATCATCCTCGGAGAAGATGGCTTCAGCAGGGCATTCCGCTACGCACAGGGTGCAGTCTATGCATTCATCCGGATTGATTGCCAGGAAGTTGGGGCCTTCAACAAAGCAATCCACCGGGCAAACATCGACACAGTCGGTATATTTGCACTGGATGCAGTTCTCGGTTACTACGTATGCCATTTATATTCCTCTATGGGTCTTAGCACTACTTAATATAATGCTGGGATTATAAGCGATATTAAATACGGTATTTATTGATTTTAGCAATAAGACTGTTTGGTTTTGCCGATATAAATCAAGCCTGTACCATCCCTGCGCCAACGGTGTTGTTGGTCGCTTCATCGATAATAATGAACGAGCCGGTGGCGCGGTTGACATCATAGGGATCGACCATCAACGGTTGCGCGAGCTTGAAGCTGATGCTGGCGATATCGTTCATGTGCAGGCTGCCCTCGGCTGCCAGCTGCTCGGTAGTGTTGACATCGATCTTGTACTCGATGCTGCCCACCTTGGCCTTGGATTCACGCGTGGTATGGCGGATGATGTAGGTGCGGGCGGGCGAAAGCGGGGTTTCTGAAAGCCAGCACACCATGGCATTCAACTGCTTCACTGGGGCAGGTGCTTCAGCCTTTTTCACGATCATGTCGCCGCGGGAAATATCAATCTCGTCCTCGAGCAGGATAGTGATGGATTGCTCGGTGATGGCATGTCGCAACGTCACGTCGCCAAGCTGGATCGCCTTGACGCGGGAATTCAAGCCGGACGGCAGCACGGTGATTTCGTCGCCTACGGCGATCTCGCCAGACTCGACGCGGCCCATGAAACCGCGGAAATCATGCAGCTCGGGATTGTCGGAGGCATGCGGACGGCAGACGAACTGTACTGGGAAACGGAAGGGTTCGGTGCGCTCGGAGTGGGCCGGCGGCGCCGATTCCAGCAGTTCCAGCACCGTAGGGCCCTGGTACCAGGGCATGGCATCGCCGCGATCCACGAGCATATCACCGTTGAGCGCGGACATAGGCACGAAGTGGATATCGCGTCCGTTGCGCTGCAGGCCGATCTGCTCGGCGAATTCCAGGTAGGTGGCACGGATGCGCTCGAATTCGGATTGCGAATAATCCACCAGGTCCATCTTGTTGATCGCGACCACGATATGCGGGATGCCTACCAGTTGCGCCAGGTAGGAATGGCGGCGGGTCTGGGTCAATACGCCCTTGCGTGCGTCGATGAGGATGATGGCAAGGTTGGCGGTGGAAGCCGCCGTGACCATGTTGCGCGTGTATTGCTCGTGGCCGGGGGCGTCGGCAATGATGTACTTGCGGGTGCCGGTGCTGAAGTAGCGGTAGGCGACATCGATGGTGATGCCTTGCTCGCGTTCCGCCTGCAGGCCGTCGGTCAGCAGTGAGAGGTCGACGGATTCCATGCCGCGCTTCTGCGAGGTGCGCTCGATCTGGGTCAGGGTGTCCGCCAGGATGGTCTTGGTGTCGTACAGCAGGCGGCCGATCAATGTGCTCTTGCCGTCGTCCACGCTACCGCAGGTCATGAAGCGCAACAGGCTGTCGTTGTGCGCAGGTAGATTTTCTAGTTTGGACATCTTCAGTACTCTTTAAACTTGTCGCTATTCAGCTGGTTGGTTGGTCGGCTGATGAATCTGGCCGTCATCTGCAGTGCGTAGTGGCCTAGAAATAGCCTTCCTTCTTGCGTTGCTCCATGGAGGCGTCCGAGGTCTGGTCGTCCAGGCGCGTGGCGCCGCGTTCGGTGATGGTGGTGGTCGCGGTTTCCAGCACGATCTTGCCCAGGGAGTCGGCATCGCTAGGCACCGGCGCCGTACACGTGATGTCGCCGACGGTGCGGAAGCGCACCTGCATGCTGATGACTTCTTCGCCTGCCTTGGGATGGTTGATGACCTCGCCGCTGGTAAGCGGCACATTGACAGGGAAAATCGCGCCATTGCGCATCACGACATCGCGGTTGTGCGCGAAGTAGATGCTGGGCAGGGCGAGTTGCTCGCGTTCGATGTATTGCCAGACGTCCATTTCCGTCCAGTTGGAAATCGGGAAGGCGCGGATGTTTTCGCCCTTGTGGGTACGGGCATTGTAGAGGTTCCACAATTCCGGGCGCTGGTTCTTCGGGTCCCATTGGCCGAACTCGTCGCGGAAGCTCATGATGCGTTCCTTGGCGCGGGCCTTTTCCTCGTCACGGCGTGCGCCGCCGATGCAGCAATCGAAGCCGAACTCTTCAATCGCCTCGAGCAAGGTTACTGACTGGTGCTTATTGCGGGATTCGTCCGGCGATTTCAGCACCACGCTGCCGCGCTTGATGGAGTCCTCCACCGAGCGCACGATCAGGCGCTCGCCGAGCTCGGCGGCACGCTGGTCGCGGAAGTTGATCACTTCCTGGTAGTTGTGGCCGGTGTCGATATGCATGAGCGGGAACGGAAAACGGCCCGGGCGGAATGCCTTTTCTGCCAGGCGCAGTATGCATAGCGAATCCTTGCCGCCGGAAAACAGCAGCACGGGGTTGGAGCATTGGCCTGCCACTTCGCGCAGGATATGGATCGCTTCCGCTTCAAGCCAGTCGAGGTGGGAGAGGGTGGATTGGGTCAAGGTCGTCATATCGATTTTGTGCTGAAATTGTTGCTGTCTGTCAGCTCACATCTCCAGTTAGGATTCCTAAAACAAAACTACAACTTGCAAAGCCAGGCTGGCGTAGTCGTGGTTGCCAGCCGGCATACGGATTTACTGCGCAGTGGGCTGCCGGTTCACGCGGCGCCAGACGGGCAATTGCTCGTCAACGGCGCCTTGATAGGGCTGGCTGAAGTCCTGCAGGCTCGCCAAGGCGTCTTCCGCGGAGCGGTCGGCGCGGATCAGGTAGCTGTTGAAGCCGCAGCGCTTGAGGAAGAACAACTGGTCGCGTAATACATCGCCGAAAGCGCGCAGGATGTTCTTGTAATGGTAGCGCGTGCGCAGCAGGTTGCCGATCGAGAAGATGCGGCCGTCGGCGAAGCGCTCCACATGCACGGCGATCAAGGGCAGGCTGTTGATGTCCTCGACCGAGCCGACCAGGTCTTCCAGCAGCTCATGGGTGTCGAGCCAGACGCCCAGCTCGCCGGCGGCATGGCGTGCCGCGAGTTCGGCCTTGCGTTCGCGCCATACGGCCAAGGGCACCAGTATCTTGCCAGCGGCAGGGATTTCGGTATTGGCGATCTGCTCGGCGGTGTGGCTGGCTTCGCCCGTGAGCTTGAACAGCACCACCTTGCCGGCCTGTTTCTTCACGACTTCTTCGCCGGCGGGCATGGTGACCAATGCCCATTCGTCCTCGACGATGGCGTTGTTCAGGATCAGGTTGGACTGATGATCAGGCATGTGCTACTTCCTTTTTCTTCTCGCCATAAACATGCGTCTTGAACGGGGCAACGCCAATGCGCCGCACCGTATCGATAAAGCGTTCCTCCGGGGTGCGCTCGCGCACATAGACATCGATCAGCTTCTGGATTACGCTAGGCATCTCCTCAGCCGCGAACGACGGGCCGAGAACGGTGCCCAGGCTGGCATCGTTGCCTTGCTTGCCGCCCAGCGTGACCTGGTACCACTCGGAACCGTCCTTGTCCACGCCCAGAATGCCGATATGGCCCACATGGTGGTGGCCGCAGGCATTCATGCAACCCGAGATGTTCAGCTCGAGTTCGCCGATGTCGTATACGTAGTCCAGATCGTCGAATTGCATCTGGATGGCCTCGGCAATCGGGATGCTCTTGGCATTGGCCAATGCGCAGAAGTCGCCGCCGGGGCAGCAAATGATGTCGGTCAGCAGGCCGATATTCGCGGTAGCGAGGCCAGCCGCGCGCGCCTTCTCCCACAGCGGGAAAAGGTCGGACAGCTTGACGTCGGCCAGGATCAGGTTCTGCTCGTGAGAGGGCCGCACCTCGCCGAAACTGTATTCGTCGGCGAAGTCCGCAACGATATGCATTTGCTCGGAGGTAATGTCGCCGGGCGGATTGCCATGCGTCTTGAGCGACAAGGTCACGGCACGATAGCCAGGCTGTTTGTGCGCATGGGTGTTGCGTTTGACCCAGGCAGCGAATGCGGGGTTGCTCGCGACTGCGCTATCAAAGCCGGCATCGTGCTCAGGCAGCGTTTCGTACGGCATTTGGGTGAAATACTTGCTCACGCGGGCCAGTTCGGACTCGGTGATGGTGTTCGGGCTGTCCTTGAGGTACTGCCATTCCTCTTCCACCTGGCGGCGGAACTCCTCGATGCCCAGCGCCTTGACCAGGATCTTGATACGCGCCTTGTAGGCATTGTCGCGGCGGCCGTGCAGGTTGTAGACGCGGATAATGGCTTCGCAATAGGTCAATACATGCTGCCATTCCAGATGTTCGCGCACGACGGAGCCCAGGATGGGGGTACGGCCCAGGCCGCCGCCTACCCAGACGCGGACTGCCATCTTGTCTTCCTGGTCGCGATAGAACTCCAGGCCGATATCGTGGGCCTGGATCAAGGCGCGATCCTGTTTGGTGCCCGAAACCGCAATCTTGAACTTGCGCGGCAGCAGGGCGAATTCAGGGTGGAACGTGCTCCATTGGCGGGCGATTTCGGCGATGGCGCGCGGGTCGACCACTTCATCAGGCGCAACGCCGGCGAACTGGTCGGTGGTGATGTTGCGGATGCAATTGCCGGAAGTCTGGATGGCGTGCATTTGCACAGTGGCGAGCTCTGCCAGGATATCGGGCACGTCTTCCAACTGGGGCCAGTTCAATTGCAGGTTTTGACGGGTGCTGAAGTGGCCATAACCGCGGTCATAGCGCTTGGCAATGTCGCCAAGCTTGCGCAGTTGCCTGGAGGAGAGCATTCCGTAAGGGACTGCGATACGCAGCATGGGGGCATGACGCTGGATGTACAAGCCGTTTTGCAGGCGCAGCGGACGGAACTCCTCGTCGGTCAACTCGCCCGCGAGAAAGCGGCGAGTCTGGTCACGGTACTGTTTGACGCGCTCGTCTACGATGGCCTGGTCAATTTCGTCGTATTTATACATGAGCTCACTTTATGCTAGAACAAATTTCAAACCGATCAGCAAGAGGATCAATGCCAGGATCGGGCGTAATACTTTTTCCGGAATTTTGGCACTCAAATGGCTGCCAATCCAGATGCCTGGCAGCGAGCCGATCAGCAGGCTGCCGAGCAATACAAAATCCACGTGACCCAGCGTCCAATGCCCGATGCCTGCGAGCGCAGTCAGCGGAATGGCGTGGGCGAGGTCGGTGCCCACGACTTTCAAGGTGCTCATCTTCGGGTAGAGCAGGAGGATGGCAATCGTGCCCAGCGCCCCCGCGCCTACTGAGGATAATGTCACCAGCGCTCCTAGTACGGCGCCAGTCAAGATAGTGGCAGCGACTTGTGTCGTGCCCGTGAAGCGACCGGTGCTGATGGCACTTTGCTCGACTTCACGCTGCTTGTTGCGCATGATGACGCTGCGGACCAGCAGAGCACATGCGGTTAAAATCAATGCAATACCCAGGGCATAGGTAATCAACCCGCCGATTTCCTTGCCCACGGCCATCAAGTGCTTGATGACGTAAATCGTGATGACCGATACTGGCAAGCTGCCAGCCGACAGCAACCCGACGACCTTCCAGTCCACAGACTTGTGAGTGCCATGATGCACCCAAACGCCGCCTGTCTTGGTTAGTGCCGCAAACAGCAAGTCGGTTCCAACTGCCACTACTGGCTTGAAGCCAAACAGGAATACCAGCAGAGGGGTCATCAATGAGCCGCCTCCCACTCCGGTAATGCCAACAAGAAAACCTACGGCAAAGCCGGAGAGAATGTATCCTATGTCCATGAGTTGATTGTTGTTTTTATCTGGGACGTCTGGTTGTCCAGTTAAAAAACCATGCCAGAAAAAGCCTTACATTATAACAGGTTAATTAAAATTTTTCATAGTATGTTATTCTATGCATATGTGATTTTGTTATAAAACCAAGGCTGAATAAACACATGAAAATACATCAATTGCGGTACATTCGCGAAGTCGCCCGCCAGGGCTTGAGTGTATCCCTTGCGGCTGATGCCTTGCATACTTCCCAGCCGGGGGTAAGCAAGCAGATCCAACTGCTTGAGGACGAGTTGAGCCTGCAGATATTCAAGCGCAATGGCAAGAGGCTGATCGGGGTTACGGAACCGGGCCAAATTATACTGCAGTTGGCTGAACGCGTCATGATGGAGATAGACAACATCAAGCGCGTCGGCGATGAGTTTTCACATGAGGATTCCGGCACGCTGACCATCGCCACCACCCATACCCAGGCGCGCTATCGCCTGCCTGCGGCGGTGAAGGAGTTCATGCAGCGCTATCCCAAGGTCAAGCTGACCATCCACCAGGGCAACCCTACGCAAGTGGCTGAGCAGGTGCAGAAGGGGGAGGCCGACATCGGCATCGCAACCGAGTCCATCAGCAGCTTCACCGACCTGCTTTGCCTGCCTTGCTACCAATGGAACCGTTGCCTCGTGATGCCGCAGGCCCACCCCTTGCTGGCGGAACAGCCCATCACGCTCGAGAAAATCACGCGCTACCCCTTGATCACCTACGATTTCGCTTTCACCGGCGGTTCCTTGGTGAGCAAGGTATTCGAGAAGGCAGGCCTGAACCCGAACGTGGTATTGACCGCGATTGATGCCGATGTGATCAAGACCTATGTCAACCTCGGGCTGGGCATTGGCTTGCTTGCCAACATGGCGTACGACCCGCAGCGCGACAGCCACTTGGCGATGCTGGACGTGAGCGATTTGTTCCCGCCCAGCACGACTTATATCGGCTTGCGCCGCGATGCCTACCTGCGCGGGTATTCTTATGCGTTCATCGAATTACTGGCGCCGCATTATCCCCGCAAGGCGGTGGAGGCCGAATTGAAGACCGGCTACAACGCGGCGGCGGAACAATAAACGTTCATGCGGTGATTGCCGAGGTTGCCGCCGTGCATTTCTGGTATTGTTGAGCATCTGTTCAATTGATAGTTCTTTGAGGTTGTATGACACCGACTCCTTTAGCTAAAAGCGCGGATTTCCTCTACCTGCTGCCTAAAATGGCCAACCGCCACGGCTTGGTGGCAGGCGCGACGGGGACCGGCAAGACGGTAACGCTGCAGAGCATCGCTGAAAGCTTTTCGCGCATGGGCGTGCCGGTGTTCATGGCCGACGTCAAAGGCGACTTGGCCGGCATCAGCCAGGTCGGCGGCGGCAACGCCAAGATCGATGCGCGCGTCGCCCAGCTCGGCCTGAACGATTTCAGCTTGGCCGCCTGCCCGGTGACCTTGTGGGATGTCTTCGGCAAGCAAGGCCACCCGATCAGGACCACCATCGCCGAGATGGGGCCGTTGCTGCTGGGGCGCATGCTCAACCTCAATGACGTGCAGTCCGGCGTGCTGACCGCCGTATTCAAGATTGCCGACGACCAGGGCTGGCTGCTGCTTGACCTCAAGGATTTGCGCGCCATGATCCAGCACGCATCCGAAAATGCTACCCAATACAGCGCGCAATACGGCAATATCTCCAGCGCCAGCGTGGGGGCGATCCAACGCGCATTGCTGCAGCTCGAGCACGAGGGGGCGGACCAGCTTTTCGGCGAGCCGGCCTTGAACCTCGACGACATGATCCAGACCGACCAGAAAGGCTGGGGCATCGTGAACGTGCTGGCAGCCGATACCCTGTATAACTCGCCCAGGGTGTATGCGACCTTGTTGCTGTGGCTGTTGTCCGAGCTGTTCGAGAAACTGCCGGAAGTAGGGGACCTGGAAAAACCCAAGCTGGCATTCTTCTTCGACGAGGCGCACCTGTTGTTCAACGATGCGCCCAAGTCCCTGCTCGACAAGATCGAGCAAGTCGTGCGCCTGATCCGCTCCAAAGGCGTGGGCGTGTATTTCGTCAGTCAAAACCCGCTCGATATTCCCGATGTCGTGCTCGGCCAATTGGGCAACCGCGTGCAGCACGCATTGCGCGCATTCACGCCGCGCGACCAGAAGGCGGTCAAGGCCGCGGCCGAAACCTTCCGCGCCAACCCGGCGGTGAAGGTCAGCGAGGTCATCACCGAGCTTGCCGTGGGCGAGGCATTGGTGTCATTCCTCGACGAGCACGGCCGCCCGACCCCGGTGGAGCGTGCGTTCATCTGCCCCCCGGGCAGCCGTATCGGTGCCGTGACGCCGGTCGAGCGCGAGCAGCTCATCAAGAGCTCCATCGTATACGGCCATTATGAGAACAGCATAGACCGCGAGTCCGCCTATGAAATCCTCAAGGGCCGGGCGACGGAAACGCCTACTGAGCCACAGGAGGCCGACAAGGGCTTCGATTGGGGCGACTTGTTCGGCGGCAATGCAGAAAAATCCGGCAAACCGTCCAGCCGCCAGGGCGTGCTGGAAACCGCCGCCAAGAGCGCAGCGCGTGCAATCGGCTCCGAATTGGGGCGGCAGATATTGCGCGGGGTGCTGGGTTCCATTCTCGGGGGCAAGCGCCGCAAGTAGCCGGCGGTATTCAGTATTCAGTGGTAAAGGTCGGGTAGTTTGCAGATCATCGTACAGCCAGGTCAGGCAGAGCAGACCATCAATAAATCCCGTTTTGTCGCGATCGCGGAATATTGCGCGGATGAGCGTGCCGTCGGCATGTCGCTGCGCCGCCTGGCGGCAGCGCACCAGAGCGCACATCATCTCGCCTATGCGTTCCGCCTCAAGACGCCCCAAGGCATCGTGCAGCGCTTCAGCGACGCAGGCGAGCCGTCCGGCACTGCGGGCAAGCCTGTGCTGCAATTCCTAGAAGGCCGCGACCTCATCAACGTCTGCGTCGGCGTGATTCGCTATTACGGCGGCATCAACCTCGGCACCGGCGGCCTCGTCCGCGCCTATGGCGGCACGGCAAAAATGGCGCTGGACGCCGCGCAGACCGGCCCTTTCGTCGAGATGCAGAAAATCCGCCTCGATCTCGACTACAAACAGCTGGACAACTTCACGCGAGAAATCGCCAGGATGAACGGTGAAATCCTAGACAAGGCGTTTGGGGAATTTGTCACCGTCATTGCCGTGATACCTGCGAGCGAACTTCCAAACTTGCAGCAGAGGTATGGTTAAACCTATATCGCTTTTTTGAGGGGTTTTTCCTTAATTGATGTTCGGAGATATTAAACCACTACAGCCTATTAAAGCTTATATAATAATTTCACAAGGGGGGAGCATGAAATTAAATAGTCTAAGTGATATATTTGAACGCCGTTTGTTGCGTATACCTGATTACCAACGGGGCTATGCTTGGAAGGAGCATCAAGTCGAAGACTTTTGGGAGGATATTCTGCAACTTGAGAGTAATCGTATTCATTACACTGGAGTTATTACGCTTGAGCCTGTGAAATCCAACTTTTATCAGAAGTGGGAAAAAGATCTTTGGCTAATCGAAGGTGTAGGTTTTAGGCCATTTTATGTGGTCGATGGACAACAGCGGCTTACTACATCAATGATTCTTCTCCAGGCTATATTGGAATCTGTTCCAAAAGATGCCAGACTAAACTATCTATCGGTCGCCGACATTCGTAAGCAGTTTATATTTTTTGAGGCGGACAATAAGCTGCAGCAAAGTTTTATCTTCGGCTACGAAAAAGACAACCCTAGTGACGAGTACATGAAAACCAACATATTTGGTGAGTTCTCTAGTGCTAATCAGTTTGTGGAAACGCTCTACACCAGAAATCTTAGCTTTGCTAAACAATATTTCAAAGATCGCTTACAAAAGCTTTCTGTGGATGAGGTTGCTTTGATATACAAAAAGTTAACTCAGAAGCTAAAATTTAATTTATATGAAATTGACGAAGAAATTGATGTTTTTGTTACTTTTGAAACGATGAATAATCGTGGAAAGCCATTAACCAGTTTGGAGCTTCTAAAAAATAGACTTATTTACCTATCGACTTTGTACAGAGATAATGATGGTCGAGCGCAGCTTAGAATAAATATTAATGATGCATGGAAAACCATGTATGAATATTTAGGCAAGAACCCAAGCACCCCATTAAATGATGATCTTTTCCTTCGTAATCATTGGACAATGTATTTTAAATACACTCGTGAAAAAGGTGATGATTACATTAAATTTTTACTTGATGAGAAGTTCAATGCAAGAAATGTAACCCATCCAAAATCACCTAATGATGAGCTAAAAATTGAAGAAATATCTGACTATGTAAGAAGTTTACAGCAATCAATTGTTTACTGGTTTTATATTCATAATCCTTATTATGCTCAGTCCAACGAATTAACTGATTCTCAGAGGGTTTGGCTTGATAGGCTAGACCGCCTCAGTTTTAGGTCATTTAAACCATTAATCCTCTCGGCTTTTGTTTCTAAGCAAGATTCAACTCGAATTACAGAGTTATTAAAAGCTGCTGAACGGTATAACTTTACTTTATTTAATCTAAGCCAGAGAAGGGCCAATACTGGTGACACTGAATTTTTCAGCATGTCACGGGATCTATTAACAGGCGATAAAACTATTGTAGAGGTTTTGGATTCCATTAATCGCTGGATTGCAAAGTATTATGATCCTGAAAAGTTTTTGGCACATATTAAAGAGAAGTACGATATTGATAGAGATGGTTTCTATCATTGGGATGGGATTCGATACTTTTTGTTTGAACACGAACAATGGCTTAAAGAGAAGGGCCATCATGCTACCAATAAGCTCTCATGGGAGGTTTTGAAGTCGAATAAAAAAGATCATGTAACACTCGAGCACATATTTCCCCAAACGGCCGACAATGCCTATTGGCGTGAGCACTTTGACCATCTGGATGAATTGGAAAAGCGCTACTTAACGCATTCACTAGGAAACTTGCTTCCGCTATCACGCTCAAAGAACTCTACTCTACAAAATGATGGCTTTCCCCAAAAGGTTAATAACGGTAATGGCGTTGGTTATTACAATGGGTCGGTATCAGAAAACGAAGTGGCTCAGCATTCCGAATGGACGCCAACTCAAATTCTCAAGCGAGGATTAGATTTACTAAGCTTTATGGAGCAGCGCTGGAATATTGTGCTAGGCGACTCTGAGTTTAAAGTGCAATTACTTCAGCTTGCTAGTATTAACTTTTCGGATTCGGAACACCTGTCATAAATATCAACAAGTGTAGGCTGTCATAATCAACGGGTATTGCGTCGAATGACCAATAAATCTTCCTCGCTTTAGCCCCAGAAAAGTAAGAAGCTGACTCAAAAGCAACCCCACATATTAATTGAATATGTGGGGTTGTTATCTGCAATTAGAGTTAGGAGTCGTTAATTTACTTACTGGGCTGGCGCAGGCTCTGCAACAAAAATTTCTACACGGCGATTCTTAGCGCGGTTGGCTGGGGTGTCGTTGGCAACCAATGGTTCGTGAGAGCCGCGGCCGTCAATGGTGAAGCGGCTGGCGGCGATGCCGCGCGCGGTGAGGTAGTCGCGAGTGTTGGCAGCGCGGTTCACGGACAATGGGTTGTTGATGGAATCGGAACCGGTGTTGTCGGTGTGGCCGATGATGGTGACCAGGGTGCTGGGGTTGTTTTTCAGGGTGGTGGCGAAGTTGTCCAGCACAGCACGGAAATTAGGCTGGATATCGGCCTTGCCGGAGGCGAAGGAGATGTCGCTGGGGATGTTCAGCTTGAGCTGGTTGTCTTCGGTCTGGGAGACTTGCACGCCAGTGCCTTGCGTGGCTTCCTCCATCTGGCGTTTCTGCTCTTCCATGCGTTTGGACCAGACGTTGCCGGCGATGGCGCCCGCGCCTGCGCCGACGGCGGCGCCAATGGCAGCGCCCTTGCCCTTGCCCGCAATCGCGCCTATCACTGCGCCGGTGCCGGCGCCGATAGCGGCGCCCTTGGCGGTGCCTTTCTGCGTTTCAGACATATTGGCGCAGCCGCCCAGCGCGAGAGCGGCCATCATGGCGCCGACAGTGAGTTTTGTTTTCATGATTTTCCTTTATTGTTAGGTGACGCAACGGGTTTTTTGAGTAGCTTAAACGACCATAAGTTCGTTGCAAACATTGTTTACAATTGTTAATGATCGGCCATGCATGAAAAAGCCCTGCCAATGGCGCGGGCTTTGTTTGATGCCGCAGTCGTGCGGAAAAATTTATTGCTTGAATACGAGGATTTCACCCTTACCGTCGTTGGCGATGTCGCCGGCATAGCGCTGCACGCGGTTCTGGCTGATCGCGGCGAACTTGCTCGGCAGGTTGCGGAACGACTTGAACATCAGGCTGAGGAAGGGCAGGGTATGGGTGCCGCAGTCCTGCAGGGTGGCATGCAGCTTGGGTTCCTGGTTCAGCAGCAAGGTGCCGCGGCGCATGCCGTAGCCCACATATTCGCCGACGCTGCCAAGCACGCCGATGGTGCCTGCCAGCATGCGCGAGGCGAGGTATGATCCGGCGTTGCCCTCGATGAGGATGATGCCGCGGCGCATCTGGTCGCCTGCGCGCTCGCCGACGTTGCCGCTGATGAGCACGATACCGCCTTTCATGCCCTTGCGGTCGCCAGGCAGCGCTGCGGCGAGGAAATCGCCGACATTGCCCTTGACCTCGATCAGGCCGCCCGCCAATCTGCTAGCAAGGAAGGCGTCGGCATCGCCGTTGAGCACGATGTGGCCGCTGCGCATCTGCAGGCCGAGATAGGAGCCTGCTCCGCCGTTGACGGTGATGCGGCCCGACTTCATCTGGCTGCCGATGAAGTCCAGCTTGCCGTTGGCGTTGTTGAAGACGATGTCTGCGGCATCGTCGCCTGAAATGTCGAACAGGCTGTCCGCGCGCAGTTTCTCGCGGCCGCTATCAAGCAGGATGGCGCCGATGTCCGCCAGGCTCTTGCCTGCCAGGTTGTCGGGGGTTAGCGGGGACAGGTCGACCCGTTGCTGCAATGTTGTCTTGAGAGTGAAGGTCAAAGCGCTCATGCCATGATCTCCCTTAGTTTGAAGTGGTAGGGTCCGAGTTTGCCGCCGTAGTTGCCGGCGGAGATGCGCTTGATGCCGTTCTTGGCGCCGAGTGCGCATGCGGCGGCGATGCCCGCGCGCATGGCGACGCGAATGTCGGGGTCGGTGAGGCCGTCGATCACGATTTCCATCACTGATTCGATCTCGGGCGAAAGCTCGGTCTTGGTGATGCCCTTGAGCGTGGGGCAGAACGCATCGTTGGTCGATGCGATCAATGCCTTGTACTTGGAGCCGACCTTGGAGCCGGAGCGCACCACGCCGCCGGGGAACGGCATGATGACGTTGGGCACTTTGCTCATGGCGTCGATCGCGGCTTCGCATGCGGCGAGCGCCTGCGGTTGGGATTCCGCCAGGATCAGGAAGTTGCCGCCGCCCACGGAGCGGATCATGCCGGTGCTTTCCTCGGTGAGGAATTCGCCGTCCATCACCGGTACGCGCCAGTAGCGCTTGCCGTTGAACACCTTGGAAATCTGGAAGCCGTCGCCGAAGAAGCGCAGGTTCTTGCCGAGATTGATCTTGGTAATTTCAGGATAGCCGTCGTCTATGCCCGAGAATGCCGCCGCGGTAGGGCAGGTCAGCACGCACTGGCCCATGCGGGTTTCGAGCTGCTTGATCAATACCGCGCTGCTCATCGCAAACATGAGGATGGAGACGCCGGGGCGGCCGTCCGGTGTTTCTTCCGGGGCCAGCTCGCGCTCGATGCCTGCTTCCACGCCGCAGGCGATCACCGAGGTGGCGAAGCCGGTCATGGCGCGCGCTGCGTTGTAGGCCCAGCGCAGGTTCTGCGCGGTGATGATGACACGGGTGCCGCGCATGCCGAAGGCTTCGGCAAAGGTGTCGTCTATGGTTACGCCGTTGATAATCATTATGCTGTCTTCTCCCTGCGACCCTTGGCTTCCTGAACAATCACCTTGCCGCGGCCGCCGTCTTCAAGCTCGGCGGCGTTGACCTTGTAGTTTTCCATGTTCATGGTGTGATAGCGGTCGAAATATTGCTTGAGATCCTTTTCAATGCTGCGGTCGAAATCCGGCTTGACCGTATGCGTGCTACCCCAGGTGACCTTGACCACTTGGCCGTCCCTGACTACCAGTTCGCCGTCCTTGAACACATAGTCGGGCTTGGAGAACATGGCTTCGCGGTCCGGGTTGTCGGTGTAGACCGTGATGTCAGCAGCCCCTCCGACGCCGAGATGGCCGCGGTCGTGCAGGCCGACCAGCTTGGCGGCCCCGGCGCGCGTCATGATGGCGATTTCGTAGAGGCTGTATTCGCGGTCGATCGAGGTCAGCGTGCTCATGGCTTGGGCATCCAGGTTGAGCTTGGTGAACATATCGTTGCGGAAGCTCTTGTCCATCAGCAGGCGGATCAGGTGCGGGTAGCTGGTGAAAGGCGCGCCGTTCGGGTGGTCGGTGGTGAGGAAGATGCGCCACGGGTCTTCCGTCAGCAGGAAGATTTCCAGGCCGATCGCCCATTGCAATGCGTTGACGAAGTTTTGGTCCTTGTACTTGAACGGCACTACGCCGCAGCCGGAATCGCACTCGATATCCATGAGCACGGCTTTGTTCGGGTGCGCATGGCCGGAGTTGGCATATTGGCGCATGGTGTCGCCGGAGGCGGTGACGGTCTGGCCGAACAGGATCTGGCCGACGTCTGCGGAGACGTTCTTATGCTTGTTCAACGCCTCGGCTACGGCGGCAGCGCCGGAGGAGAACTTGCGGTCGCCCTCGGTGCCGTAGCTGTGGAACTGGATATGCGTGAGGTGGACCGGGTAGCCTTCTACCGCGCCCATGGTCTTGAGCGTGGTTTCGACGTTGCCGGGCACGCCCAGGTTGTTGCCGTGCACGTGCAGCGGGTGGGCGATGCCCAGTTCGTAGACGGCGCGCGTCAGCGCTTGCAGCACTTCGCGCGGCGTCACCTGGTAATGCACGTTCTCTTCGTCCAGGTTCAGTGCGCGCTGGTTGAACTTGAAGGCGTTGATGCCGCCCGGGTTCACCACCTTGATGCCGATGGCCTGCGTCGCATGCAGTATCCAGGCAACGTAGTCGTTGATTGCGTTCTGATCTTTCTTCGCGGCGAGCATGCGCAGGAAGTAGTCGTCGCTGCCGAGCATGGCGTAGCCGCCCTTGTCCAGGATGGGGATATCGCACATTTCCAGGTGCGACTGGCGCGCATTGACCGGGGAGAGCGCCGGCTCGAAGCCTGCGGTGTAGCCCATTTCCGCGTAGCGGTAGCCGGTGTTCAATGTCGAGGGAGCCGCATGGCCGCAACCGGCGCGGCAGGCGGCCGTATGCGTGGTGGCGGAGCCGCGGTGGTCCTCGGGCAGCATCAGGCGGGCGATATTCACCTTGCCGCCGCCGATGTGGGTATGCATGTCGATCGCGCCCGCCATGACCACCTTGCCGCGCAGGTCGTATTCCTGGTCTATGGTGTCGTTGTCGCCGGGACGGTCGATGATGCGGCCGTCGCGGACATAGATGTCCATGACCTTGCCGTCGATCTGGTGTGCCGGGTCGTAGACCCGGCCACCTGTCAGTTTAATCAGCATGTTTCTGGTTCCTTGACTTGCTTAAGCGGCCTTGAGTGCGGACTCTATGGCAGAGAGCACGTCGGCGAGTGTGGGCAGGCTGGTGTCGCGCAGTTTGCGCAATGGCAACGTTACCGAGCTGTCGCTGCGGAATTGCGCGCCGTTTGCTTCCAGGCCGGGAATCGCGATCGGGATGAACACCTCAGGCGCTTGCTCGAACTGCATGGCCGGATGGCCGATGACGATGGAGGGCGCCTTGCTCTTGGGCGGCACGCGCTCCGGCTTGAAGCTGTTGATCCAGACCAGCACGTCGGTTTCGCCCTCGGCAAGCAGGCGCGAGGTGTCGTAGTGATAGGGGTCGTAGTCGGGATAGCCGCGGCGGTAGGAGTTGCGGAACGGGTAGCCGCTGATCCAGGTGCTGACGTTGTAGGCCGTCACGTCGCCGTCGTTGCCGCTCAAGGGCAGGCCAGCGCTGCGCGTGGTCCTGTTCAGTTCCTGCACGACGCCGACGATGTTCTGGATGGAAAGCTCGGCATGCGGGAAATCCAGCGCGCTGCCGGTCCAGGCGAGCACGCTGTACTTGGCTGCCTTGAGGCGTTCGGCGAGTTTCTCCAGCGACTCGCGGGCGATGCCCGCGACATTGTCCGCCTTGAGCGGCTTGCCGGCGACGATCGCGCGCAGCGCGGCCAGCACCTCTGGAACGCGGTCAAGGTCGCAAGGCAGCACGTCGGGTTGCTTGCCGTTCGGCGAAACGCCAGGCGCAGTATTCAGGTCGCGGCCGCCCAGATAGACGATTTCGCGGTCGGCGGTGTTCTCGGTGAACATCGCCTCCTTGTTCCAGATCACGCGCTCGAAAAAGCGCGGGAAGTAGCTGACGATATCGGTGCCGATCACCACCAGCAGGTCCACGCGGTTCTTCACTTCGCTCAGCGTGGTGACGAACCAGCCGGAATTCTGCATGACAAGGATGTTCTTCATCGAGCTCTTGGAATTCATGTGGTCGATGGTGGCGCCCGAGGTTTCGGCGAGGTTCATGACCGCGCGCATGCCGTAGACGTCTGTCGCCAGGCCGGACAGCAATGGGTGCTTCGCGCCGCGTAAGAGGCCGCTTGCCTTCTCGATGGCGGCTTCCAGCGTGGCTGCCTGGCCGTTGATGGCGGGAACGGCGCTGCTGGAAGGTTGTTCAAAGAAGGCCTTGCTTTGGGGACAGTGCGGAGATTGCAGTGATAAGTTGCCGTTGGCATCCCGCGCGAGCGTGAGATCGTCGCTCAGTAGCCCGTCGGCAGGATAGGGCACAGCCTCCAGCGATGCCGCCGGAAATTGGGTTGATTGCGTCATGTTCTCCATCCGAAAACTGGTTAGTTTTTCAAGGTTCATGCCTCGGTCAGGCACGATGCAAACCGGTGACACCGGTTGCCGAGTTGCCAGCCGGTTAGGCTGCTGCAAGATTATACTCCGTGATACTGCCTGAAAACAGCTTCAAGCGCGACCATGCCGTTTTGTGCCAACAAACTTCCTCGTGAGGAGGAGAGTAAAAAATCTTGTTCGAACTTTTTAAACTGTATAAGGCTGGGCTACAATAACGGATTATTGGCATCACAAGTGCCGGTTTCTCGCAAGCTGAAGGAATTCATCATCAATAAGCAGGGCGTCAGTGTTGTTACCACGGCACGATTGCACATGGGGTTTTTTGATCTCAACGGTAATTTGGGTCGCAAGTTCGGAAGTATCGGCGTATCGTTGGATCAACCGGTGACCTCCCTGCGCGCTTTTCCCGCACATGATATTCAGGTGGAAGGCCCCGGCGCCAAGCGCGGGCTGAAAATTGCCACTTCCATTGCCGACGCGCTGCAATTATCCCAGGGCGTGCGTATCCAGATTGAAAGCGCAATTCCGCAACATGCCGGGCTGGGTTCCGGCACCCAGATGTCGCTCGCCATCGGCAGCGCAATCAACCAATTATTCAATCTTGGTCTGAACCTGCGTGATATTGCAGTGCTCACCTCGCGCGGCGCGCGCTCAGGTATCGGGCTGGGCACGTTTGCCCAAGGCGGGGTGATCGTCGACGGCGGCCGCGGCGAGGGCACGGATGTGCCACCCATCATCGCCCGCGCCGAATTTCCTGAGCACTGGCGCATCATCCTCATGTTCGACCGCAGCCATACCGGCGTGCATGGCGCGGAGGAGCGTGAAGCGTTCCGCCGTTTGCCGGAGTTTCCCGCCGATAGCGCGGCGGTGCTGTGCCGCCATTTGCTGATGCAGGCCTTGCCTGCCTTGGCCGAGCATGATCTGCCGGCTTTTGGGCAGGCGATACGCGAGCTGCAATGGCGCACCGGCGACCATTTTGCCCCGGCCCAGGGCGGACGTTATGCCAGCCCTGTGATTTCAAGGATACTGGCGCAATTGGAAACCGACGGCATCGATTGCGTCGGCCAAAGCTCATGGGGGCCTACAGGTTTCGCCGTCTGTGCCGATGAAACAGATGCACGAGTGCTGCTGGAAGCGCTAGAATCTCGATATTCCCATATTTCTGAAGTGGAATTTTTGTTGTGCAGAGGGATCAATTCTGGCGCGCAGATCAGTTCATGCTCGATAGAATAGTGTCTTGAAGATTTTTGGAACCATCAGGTTTTTGAAACAATGGCAACAGCCATTATTTACTTAACGTAAAGTACCGCATTAATGAGGGCAAGCGAAATGGAAGGGATCAAATTGGAAAAGCCTTATGTACTACACTTTATTACGCCATCGAAGAATGCCAGTCCGTTCGACGTGAACATGGCGTACGATGCGGGCTACGATGCAATTGCGCAATACACCAACGTGCAGCTGAATGAAGTGACCGGCCTTGTGCAGGATGCCATTTTCTCGCGCGGTCCTCGCGGCGTATGGCGTACCGGCATGCTCATCGGCGGCCGCGATGTGGATCTGGCAATGGATATGCTGGAAACCGCCAAGAAATCCATGGTGCCGCCTTTTGAAATCTCCGTGTTTGCCGACCCGTCCGGCGCATTCACTACGTCTGCCGCAATGATGGCGCGTGTAGAGCAGTTGCTGATCAAGAATTTCGGCGGCACTCTCGAAGGCCGCAAGGTGAGCGTATTTGGCGCGACCGGCCCGGTGGGCGGCTGCACTGCCGTGATCGCCTCCAAGTATGGCGCAACCGTGCAGATGGTGGCACACAAGACCATGGCGGATGTCGAAGAGAAGGCTGCCGCCTACAACAAGCGTTACGGCACCAGCATTGTCTGTGTCGATGGCAGCAATGACGAATTGAAGACGCAGATTCTGGCGAGTACCGACATTGCGCTTTGCTGCGCGGCGGCAGGCGTGCGCGTGCTGACCATCGAGCAGATGAAGAAGTCCAAGACCCTGAAGGTGGTGGCCGATGTGAATGCCGTGCCGCCGACCGGTGCGGAAGGCGTAGGCGTGATGGCAGACGGCGTGCTGATCGAGGGCACGGAAATCTACGGCGTGGGCGCCTTGGCGATCGGCAATATCAAGTACCAGACGCAGCAGCGCCTGTTCAAGCGCATGCTGGAAGGTCAAAGCCACGTCTACATCGACTTCATGACGGCCTTTGAACTTGCACGCAAAGACCTCGTGTAATCACGCTGAATAACAAGATCGCGATCGTGGCGGCGAATGTCCGCCCTTATGTCGTTGCAGCCTCGGCAGCAGGATTCCAAGTCCTGGCTGCCGATGTTTTTGGTGACGAGGATACCTTGCATGCCTGCGACCGGCATTTGCTGCTGGACTATGACAGCCGAGGATTCTCTGCCGATGCCGTGAGAGATTGTCTCCTGCCCGCGATTGAGGAGTTCGGCGCCAGCCGCTTGCTGTACGGCAGCGGTTTCGAAGCCCAGCCAGCCTTGATTGCCGAGCTTGCTTCGCAGGTAGACTTGGTTGGCAACTCTGCGGAGACCGTGGCCGCCTGCAAGGATGCACGCCGTTTTTTCCAGGCATGCGTCCAGCACCGCATCCCGGTGCCGGAAACTTGCTTTGATCAGCCGCCGGCTCAATCCTTGTCAGGTGCGGAGGTGGCGCAATGGCTGAGCAAGAGGCAGGGCGGTTGCGGCGGCATGCATATTGCCCCGGCTGGATTGTCGACGGCGGGAGAGGAAAACTATTTCCAGCGCAAGGTCGATGGACAGCCGTTTTCCTTGCTGTTTCTTGCGTATGAGGGCGGTATTCAATCGCTGGGTTTCCAGCGGCAGTTATTGTCTCCTCTGGATTCCCTGCCATACCGTTATGGCGGCCTCGCCGGTCCGGTAGTACTGGCTGAGGCTGTTGCAAAGGAACTGATACGCGCTGCCGGGCACCTTGCCGAAGCATTCGGTTTGCGCGGCTTGAACAGCCTAGATGTGGTCGTGGACGGCGAGCAGTTCTGGGTGCTGGAAGTCAACCCGAGGTTGAGTTCCAGCCTGGGGCTGTACCCAATCGAAATGCAGGCCGAGTGGCTGGTTTGCCATATATCGGGACAGCCTGCCAGTTTCACGTCATCCGGGCGAATCCAAGCAACGGCGAATCTGGTATTCTACGCCCCTTTCGATATCCGCATTCCGGGCGGCTTCTCATGGCCGGAATGGACGATGGACAAGCCTTTGGCCGGCAGCACCATTGCGCGGAACATGCCTTTGTGCAGCATTGAAGCCGAGGCTGAAAATGCGCAGGATGCCGAAGCGCTGGCAAGAACACGAATGACATTATTGAGCGCTATGCTCCAACCATATTTCAACCCTTGATAGATAAATTAGGAGAACTCCATGTCCGAGGCTGTGATCGATACCAGTTATTGGCCAAGCGTTAATCAACTCACCAATCCGTTGGTCAAGCACTTGGTGGATAATGCCAAGACCTTGCGCCTGCTGGTGGAAAAGCTGCCCAGCGGAGCGACCGTCATCGATGCGGGCATCAAGGCCGAGGGCGGCCTGGAAGCCGGGCGCCTGATTGCTGAAATCTGCATGGGCGGCCTCGGGCATGTCAACCTGCATTCTTCCAGCACTTTCCCGCACTGGCCCTGGACGCTGTCCGTGCATTCCAACAATCCCGTGCTTTCCTGCCTGGGCAGCCAGTATGCCGGCTGGAGCCTTTCCCATGAAAAGTTCTTCTCTCTCGGTTCCGGCCCGGGCCGTGCGCTGGCTGGCCGTGAAGAGCTTTATAAGGAGCTGGGCTACAAGGACAGCGCCGATGCCGCAGTGCTGGTGCTCGAAAGCGACAAGGTGCCGCCGCAGGAGGTGGTCGAGAAGGTTGCGCGCGATACCGGCGTCAAGGCGGAAAACCTGACCTTCATCCTGACCCCGACCCGCAGCCTGGCCGGCACCGTGCAGATCGTGGCGCGCGTGCTGGAAGTGGCATTGCACAAGATCCATACCTTGCACTTCCCGCTGGAGCACGTGGTCGATGGCGCTGCGAGCGCGCCGTTGCCGCCGCCGGCACCTGATTTCCTCATCGGCATGGGCCGTACCAACGATGCCATCCTGTTCGGCGGACATGCGCATATCTTCGTCAAGGGCAGCGACGAAGCGGCAGCGAAGCTGGCGAAGGAGTTGCCAAGCAGCGCCTCCCGCGACTACGGCCGTCCGTTCGCCGAGGTGTTCAAGGCGGTCAATATGGATTTCTACAAGATCGACCCCTTGTTGTTCAGTCCGGCCGCAGTGACGGTGACAGCCATCGAATCGGGCAAGAGCTTCACCGGCGGCAAGCTGGATGCTGCCCTGTTGGACCAGTCGTTCGGCTATAGCGCATAGTGGATCATCGCATTCCGGTTTTTACCGATGATCCCGGCTGGCATGGCAAGCGCCTCAAGGAGGCGTTTGCCGTGCGTGGATACGAGGCGGTATTCGTCTCCCTCAAGGACTGTGCGCTCAATCTCGGCCTCGGTGCCAACCAGCCGGCAGTCCTGATTCCGGGGTTTGAGGACGCTTTGCCAAAGGGGGTGTTCGTGCGCGGCGTGCCGGGCGGGACATTGCAGCGCGTGGTTGCACGGCTAGATATCCTGCATGCGCTCAAGCTGCTGGGCGTGGTGGTCTACAACGACGGCCATGCAGTCGAGCGCACTGTAGACAAGGCCATGACCAGCTTCCTGCTGCACCTCAACCAGGTGCCGACGCCGCAAACCTGGGTTTGCGAGTCGCGCTACCAGGCGCAGGAAATCTACCTCAGGGAAACCATGGCAGGTCGGCAATTGGTGCTCAAGCCTTTGTTCGGCTCGCAAGGGCAGGGCATACGCAAACTCACGCACGAAACCGCCTTCCCCATTCCCATGGAGCAATATGTGGATGGTCTGTATTACCTGCAGGCCTATGTGGATAGCGGCGAGGGCGCCTGGCATGACCATCGGGTGTTCGTCATTAGGGGCAGGGCGGTTGCCGCGATGATCCGCCATGGCAGCCATTGGGTGAATAACGTGGCCCAGGGCGGCCGTTGCGAGGCGGTTGCGGCCGAGGGCGAGCTGGCCCAGTTGGCGGAGGCCGCTGCCAGGGCGGTCGGTGTGGACTATTGCGGCGTGGATATCATCCGGGACGGCGACGGCAAGCTTTATGTGCTGGAAGTCAACAGCATCCCTGCATGGAAAGGCCTGCAAGGGGCGACCGGCCTGAATATCGGGCAGCTCCTGGTCGACGATTTCCTCTCCCGCATCCATACGCAACCTGCCTTGACGGCCGTCTCATGAACGGTTCTCAGCTTGCCGAAGCGTTCCGTGCGGCCTGCATGGCGGAGCTGACCAGCCTCAAGCCGGGCAATGTGCATATCTTTGCCGACGGGCACGGCATGGTAGTGCAGGAGTTCATTCGCAGCGCCGATGCCGTAGCCGGCGTGATTGCACAGCCAGGGCTTTCGGTGGGGCAGCGCATCCTGGCTTCGGTGGAAGCAACCTGGAGCGTCGTGGATTGCAATACCAACCTCGGCATCGTGTTGTTGTCCGCACCCTTGATCCATGCTGCTTTGTCTGATGTGAAGGGTTCGCTGCGTCAACAATTGCAGCAGGTATTGGCACAACTGAATGTCCGTGATGCCGAACTTGCATTCAAGGCCATCGTCCGCGCTTCCCCTGGAGGCCTGGGCGAGGCTGGCGAGCATGACGTGCGCGAAGCGCCGAGCATTACCTTGCTCGAGGCAATGCAGGCTTCTGCCGGGCGGGATCGTATCGCCTGGCAGTATGCGCACGGATTCGAAGATGTGTTTGGCGTTGGCCTTGATGCGTATACGCAGGCGATGGGGGTATGGCAGAACGCTGCCTGGGCGACAACGGCGCTTTATTTGACGCTGTTAAGCCGCTTTCCCGATAGCCACATCCAGCGCAAGTACGGCCAGTTGCAGGCGGAAGACGTCAGTCGCCAGGCAGGCGTGCACCTGAATGCATTGCTGTCGCACGAAAATCCCAAGCTTTACCAGCGGGCATTGCTCCGGTTCGATATCGAACTGAAGGAGCGGGAGCTGAATCCAGGAACGAGCGCAGACCTGACTGTCGCCACCTTGCTGGCGTATGCGCTGTCGAGACGCGACGCTCTATAGTTATGAATAAAATTCAGTTATACTAGCCCGATTCCTTTGGCGGGGTCTGGGCCTATTCCTGGCTGAACAGCCTCCCAGTCGGGCAAGCAAGTTTTCAAGCGTAATATTTCTGTATTTTCTCAAGGAGGAGCAATATGGCTAATTTATTCGATCAACTTAAGGAATTCACGACGATTGTAGCGGATACCGGCGATGTGGAAGCGATCAAGAGCGTTAAGCCTTACGATGCAACCACCAACCCATCCCTGCTGCTGAAGGCAAGTACCATTCCTCAATATGCTCCACTGATCGATGAAGCAATCGCCTACGCCAAGTCCCAGAGCAGCGACAAGGCACAACAAATCGAAGACGCTGCCGACAAGCTGGCCGTATTGATCGGTCAAGAAATCCTCAAGCATATCCCTGGCAAGATCTCCACCGAAGTGGACGCACGCCTGTCCTTCGACACCGATGCGATGGTGCAAAAGGGCCGCAAGCTGATCAAGCTGTACGCTGATGCCGGCATTTCCAAGGATCGCGTACTGATCAAGCTGGCTTCCACCTGGGAAGGCATCAAGGCTGGTGAGATCCTCGAGAAGGAAGGCATCAACTGCAACCTGACACTGTTGTTCAGCTTTGCCCAGGCGCGTGCCTGTGCTGAAGCTGGCGTGTTCCTGATTTCCCCGTTCGTTGGCCGTATCCTCGACTGGTACAAGGCCAAGACCGGTGAGACCTACACTGCTGAAACCGATCCGGGCGTTTTGTCCGTACGCCGCATTTATGCTTATTACAAGGAGCATGGCTACAAGACCGTGGTGATGGGCGCTTCCTTCCGCAACACCGGTGAAATCATTGCGCTGGCTGGTTGCGACCGCCTGACTGTTTCTCCCAACCTGTTGGAAGAGCTGAAGGCGACAGAAGGCAACCTGCCACGCGTGCTGGTGGATAACGGCGCTACCAAGCAACGTCCTGCCTTGTTGACAGAGAAAGAGTTCCGCTTCGAGCAGAACGAAGATGCCATGGCGACAGAAAAGCTGGCTGAAGGCATCCGCGGTTTCGTGGTTGACCAAAACAAGCTGGAAAAGGCATTGGCCGAAAAGCTGTAATGACTTCAATCGCCTGCGTGTCAATGCCTCATTAACGTTGACACGCGGCGCTCTTGGCGATTACCATTGCCGTTCCGCTTTTGTATAAAAAGTAGTTTTTATTTTCAGTAGTACTCAATTTGTAACCCTTTTGGAGGAAGTATCGTGGCATTGACACAAATGGCATTAGATTCACTGGATTTCGACGCAACCGTTGCGCTGGCTGAAAAGGTAGCTCCACACGTTGACATTCTCGAAATCGGTACACCATGTATCAAGCACAACGGTATCAAGTTGCTGGAAACTCTGCGCGCAAAGTTCCCTAACAACAAGATCCTGGTTGACCTGAAGACCATGGATGCTGGTTTCTACGAAGCTGAGCCTTTCTACAAGGCTGGTGCTGACATCGCTACTGTTCTGGGTGTAGCTGATCTGGGTACTATCAAGGGTGTGATTGACGCTGCTAACAAGTACGGCAAAAAGGCTCAAGTCGACCTGATCAACGTAGCTGACAAGGCTGCTCGTACCAAGGAAGTTGCTAAGCTGGGCGCGCACATCATCGGCGTTCACACTGGCTTGGACCAACAAGCTGCCGGTCAAACTCCATTCGCTGACCTGTCGACTGTTACCGGTCTGAACCTAGGTCTGGAAGTTTCCGTTGCTGGTGGTGTTAAGCCAGCTACCGTTAAGCAAGTTAAGGACGCTGGTGCTACCATCATCGTTGCTGGCGCTGCTATCTACGGTGCTGCTGATCCAGCTGCTGCTGCTGCTGAAATCACTGGTCTGGCTAAGTAATCTTTCGCTTAAGCCAAGCTAAAAAAATCCACCATACATAGCTCTTCCGAGCTAAGTTGGTGGATTTTTTATTATGGCCTTTTAGAGTTTCATCATCGTTTAATTAAGGTGAATGCTATGAATAAATATCAAGAGCTCGTGGTCAGCAAACTGACCAATGTAATCAACAATACAGCAGAAGGCTATGATGACAAGATTCTGAGCCTGGTTGATGCTGCCGGCCGTACTTTTATCGGCGGCGCTGGTCGTTCCCTGCTGGTTTCCCGTTTCTTCGCCATGCGCCTGGTGCATGCCGGCTATCAAGTGAGCATGGTGGGCGAGGTTGTCACGCCAAGCATCCAGGCTGGCGATCTCTTCATCGTGATCTCTGGTTCCGGCAGCACGGAAACCTTGATGCCTCTGGTCAAGAAGGCCAAGAGCCAAGGCGCCAAGATCATCGTGATCTCCATGAAGGCCCAGTCTCCGATGGCGGAGCTGGCTGACCTGGTGGTGCCGGTCGGCGGCAACGATGCACATGCATTCGACAAGACTCATGGCCTGCCTATGGGCACCATTTTCGAGTTGTCTACGCTTTGGTTCCTGGAAGCCACAATTGCCAAGCTGGTAGACCAGAAAGGCCTGACAGAAGAGGGCATGCGCGCGATCCACGCCAACCTCGAATAAGCCCTCGGTTTTAATACCAAGGCGAGACCCGGATGCCCCACAAGGCCTCCGGGTTTTTTATTGCTTAATTTTTAATCTTGTGTGAACTTCTATTTAAAGTATCACACTAACTCGCCGTTACCATGCATATGCTCATGCTCATCATGGTGAGTAGACCGGGGACAAGCCCGATGTTAATTTTGTATGGAAGCAAATTATTTATGTGGCAATTCACATAGTTTTCATAAACTATGTATAATATTTGCAAATTTTCAAGCTTGACGTTAAACAGACGTAAGGCAGTTAGATGGCATAGCTAACCCGGCAATGTCGACGTGTTTCTACGGAAACTTTATATTGGAGAATGAAATGGCAGTTATTGATCGCGTTTTAGTAGGTGAAGCTCTTGTTATTGACAATCGTCCTGACGGCAGCGGCCTGGACCTGCTGAACGTAGCTCACATCGATCTGATTATTGGGCCTCGCGGTAGCGCTGCAGAAGACGCTTTCTGCCGCACTTTGACCGACCAGAAGGAAGGCGTAAACGGCCTGTTGGCTATCGTGGCTCCTAACCTGATGGTGAAGCCTGCTACCGTGATGTTCAACAAGGTCACCATCAAGAACGGCAAGCAAGCTGTTCAGATGTTCGGCCCTGCACAACGCGGTATCGCGATGGCTGTGATGGATTGTGTTGCCGACGGCACCATTCCACAAGAAGAAGCTGATGACGTATTCATCTCCGTAGGCGTATTCATCGACAGCCGTGCTGATATCGATGAGCGTATCCAAGAGTGGAACTACCAAGCTACCAAGCAAGCGATCAAGAACGCTGTTGCGCGTGAGCCTAAGGTAGCTGACGTACTGAAGAGCTACAAGGAATCTGCTCACCCATTCCAAGCTAAGTAATCCTCTAGCGTGGAAGATCCGATATCGCCATCATGATATCGGAACACAGAACGAACGCCCTGATATTCCGGTATCAGGGCGTTTTGCTTTATGAAGCGAGCAAGGTGCGCAATGCGCTTTTATCCAGGCTACCGTTGTGCAACGCGCTGGCGATCAGTGCGCCCTTGATGCCTTTTCCACCCAGTAATTGCAAATCGCCCAAGTGGCGAATGCCGCCGGCAGCATAGATGCAGTGCCCGGGATACCGGGAGTGGAAGCGAGTCAGTTTGTCCATGTCAGGGCCATTGTGGCTGCCGACGTGCGGCAGGCTCATGACGATCACGTCCTGGGGCCATGACGTACTGTTGTGCAATAGCTCGGGAGGCCCTTGATACCCGGCCGCGGTGAAGTCCAGCGACAGGATATGCCGGCTCGCACATGCCTGGGCAAGCTGGTGCCAAGTGGCTAGGTCAGGAATGCTTTCAGTGCCAAGCACCGGACGCAGGCGGGCATGCTTCCAATGCTGGATATCCGCGACGGAGCTGATGCCTGCATCAATCCAGATTTCTAGGTCGGGATGTTGGGAAAGCAATGTGTCGATTAGGTTGCGATGGTGGCCGCGGCCTTGTATCGCGTCCAAATCGGCAATGTAGAGGATAGGGAATGGGTATAATCCCAGCAATGCTTGAACAATCTCCGAAGCTTCGCTGCCGTGGCAAAGATTGGAAACAATCGGCTGGTAATGCGCGCGGTCGCCCTTGCGTGCATGGACCACGGCGCCATTCATCAGATCAATCACGGGTATGACTTGCACAAGCGCTCCTTTTTCTTTGTCCCAATCACCGGCTGCAAGGCGTATCCTGGTGTGTGAATATCTCACAGCGGGAGGATTATACCGCGAGCCCATTCCAGCATCGCTGGCGCAGGAGGCTCTCCTGATGCGGGATGCCATGCTGGGTGCCATGAGTGGCGTTCCTGGTGTGGAAATCCTTTCGGCGCACGATGCGCGCTTGCCGTTGCCGGAGCATGTATCACGGTGTCATGTGTTGAATGAGGATGATGTGCCCTGGCAAGTGTGGACGTCACTGATTGCCGAGGCAGACCTGGTATGGCTGGTAGCACCGGAAAGTGCCGGCGCTTTATTGCAATTGACGGAATTGGCCGAGGCCTCCGGCAAGGCGTTGCTTTCAAGCGCGGGCGAGTCGGTCAGGGTGGCCGGCAGCAAGTGGCTGACCTACCAACAATTGCATTCTGCTGGTGTGCCTGTCGTGGAAACCATGCGGGTTCCGCATCGTCCTGGTTCAGGAAGTGCCTGGGTGACCAAACCGGATGATGGCGTGAGCTGCGAGGGCGCCAGATATTTCCGGGATGTACATGCGTTGGAACATTGGCTGCGGCATGCGCCGGCGGATCATATCGTGCAGCCTTATGTGCAAGGGCAGCCGGCCAGCCTGACCATGCTCTGCCGTGACGGGGAGGCCTGGTTATTGACATGCAATCAGCAATTGATTGAGTTTGAGCAGGACAGAATATGTTATCGCGGCGGCATCGTGAACGGCGCTGCCGGGCATTGGGCAAGTTTTGACCGGCTTGCCCGCCAGGTTGCCGCGGCCATGCCGGGTTTGTTCGGTTATGTGGGCGTGGACTTGATCATCGGCAACGATCGCCGGTTGCATGTCCTGGAGGTGAATCCGCGCCTGACCACTTCTTTTGCCGGGCTTCACGCTGCGATCCACTATAACCCGGCGCGGTTGCTGTTGGACTTGTTTTATAATGAGGCCTTCAAGCTGCCGGCTGGATTGCAGCGCAACCGAATTGAAATCAATCTGAATGACTGAAACAACCCCTTCTGCCCAATATTATCTCGGTTGGGACATTGGTGGTGCCAATCTGAAAGCGGCCCTGGTGCGCGCGGATGGCGTTGCCGTCAAGGTAGTGCAGGTTCCATGTCCTTTATGGCAAGGCCTCGATCAGTTGGATGCCGCGTTGGCGCTGGCATTTGCCCAATTGAGCGTGCCTCCTGGCACCAATCATAGCGTGACGATGACCGGGGAGCTGGCCGATATTTTTCCAGACCGGCCCAGCGGCGTATGGGAAATTGCGTCACGGATACGTGCCAGGCTGGACGAGGATGTGTTGTTTTTTGCCGGCGCCAACGGCTTTGTGCCGTTTGAGCAGGTACAGGCCAACGCCAATGCCATTGCATCGGCCAATTGGCTGGCAAGCGCAGCTTTTGTAGCGCGCAAGCTGAAGCAGGGCTTGTTCATCGATATCGGCAGCACCACGGCGGATTTTGTCTTGCTTCAGGATGGCTGTCCCGCCAACCTCGGGCGGACCGATGCAGAACGCATGCAGTATGAGGAACTGGTCTACACTGGCGTGGCGCGTACCTCCCTCATGGCATTGGCTTCCCGCATTCCTTTTGCCGGGCAATGGCACAATGTGGCGGCCGAGCATTTTGCGACAACGGCCGATGTCTACCGGCTGACCGGCGAGTTGGAGGCGGCAGAGGATATGGCGGCGACGGCGGATGGCGCTGGCAAGAGCATCGAGGAAACCAGCAGGCGTCTCGCAAGAATGGTGGGGCGGGATGCCGGCGATGCCGACAAGGCGGCCTGGGTGCATTTGGCGCAGGCGTTCAAGCAGCAGCAACTGACTTTATTGCGTCACGCGACCTTGCGCAATCTTTCCCGTAATTTGATTCGGCCAGGAACACCGTTCATCGGCGCAGGGGCCGGGACATTCCTTGTGCGCGAGCTGGCGCAGCAGCTAGGCCATGAGTTCATCGCGGTCAGTTCCTTGTTGAAGGCTGAGTCGGATCCAGTCAGGAATTGGGCAGGCATTTGCCTGCCTGCTTATGCCGTCGCCAATTTGGGCATTCCTGCAACGGGAGCGGAGTCGTTATGCTGAGGCGAGAGCTTCCCTACCTGGCTGACAGTTCCTCCTTGTTCGCGAGAATAGCGCAACGGCCTTGGGCCATTTACCTGGATAGCGGGCGTCCCGGCAACGAGTACGGGCGCTATGACATCATGGTGGCCGATCCTGTCATGACGTTCATCACGCGTGGCGGTACGACCGAGGTACATGACCGGGAGGGCGCACACGAATCCCATGAAGACCCATTTCTATTGCTGAAGCAGGCGTTGCGGCAATATCCGCGCTTGCAGTCGGACTTGCCGTTTACCGGCGGTGCAGTCGGCTATTTCGGCTATGACCTGGCGCGCAGTATTGAATCCTTGCCCAGCCGGGCCCACGATGGCGAAAATATTCCTGAACTGATGGTGGGCATTTACGATTGGGCCGTCATCGTTGATCACCGCAAGCAGCAAACCTGGCTGGTGTGTTGCGCGATAGCCGAAGAGCGCAAAGCCGGCTGGGAATCGTTATGTGCATCGTTTGAAGAGGATGCCAGGCGGCAGAATGCTGGGTTCGCCGTCAATACGCCAGTACGTTCCAATTTTGATGCTGCCGGTTATCAGCATGCGTTTGAGCGCATCCAGCGCTATATCCACGAGGGCGATTGCTACCAGGTGAACCTGGCGCAGCGCTTCAGTGCTGATGCCAGCGGCGACGCGTGGCACGCTTATCAATATTTGCGCGGCATAGGCCCGGCGCCTTTCATGGCCTTCATGAACCTGCCCGGGGTGCAGGTGTTGTCTGATTCACCTGAGCGTTTCCTCCAGGTAAGTGGACGCCATGTCGAAACCCGTCCGATCAAGGGCACCCGTCCACGGTCAGCCGATGCCGGCGAAGACGCACGCCAGGCGGATGACCTGAAAAGCAGCCTCAAGGACAGGGCTGAGAATCTCATGATCGTCGATTTGTTGCGCAACGATATCGGCAAGAGCTGCGCCACCGGTTCCGTCAGGGCCGACCGCCTGTTTGTGCTCGAAAGCTATGCCAACGTGCACCATCTGGTCAGCACCGTGACGGGAAAGCTGGCTGACCAATATGAGGCGGTCGACCTGCTGCGCGGCGCATTCCCAGGAGGCTCCATTACCGGCGCGCCCAAGCTCAGGGCCATGGAAATCATCGAGGAGCTGGAGCCGCATCGGCGTGGTGTCTATTGTGGCGCCATCGGTTACATCGGGTTTGACGGCAATATGGATACCAATATTGCGATCCGCACGGCGGTTTATTCGCACGGGGAAATCCGCTTCTGGGCTGGAGGTGGTATCGTAGCGGATTCGGAAGCGGATAAAGAATATCGCGAAACCTGGGACAAGGCATCAACCATGCTAAAACTCGTTGAACATTTTCGGGGTGACCAAGATGTGGGTAATTAAACTGGGAGGCAGTCTTCTAGGCTCGTCCGAGCTCAATCTCTGGCTGGATGTCGTGGCGCGCCATGGGGACGGCAAGGTGCTGATCGTGCCCGGAGGAGGTATTTTTGCCGATGCTGTGCGCGATGCCCAGATCAGCAGCGGCATCGATGACGCGACCGCGCACCGCATGGCGGTCATGGCGATGGACCAATATGGGGTCCTGATGACCGGCTTGAGCCCGCGTTTGGTCACCGCCAAGAGCGAGCTGGAAATCGCCGAACGCGGCTGGCAGCACCGCGGTATCGTCTGGCTGCCCAGCGACATGATCTGTGCCGATGAGACCATTCCCATGAATTGGGGAATTACTTCCGACAGCTTGGCTGCCTATCTTGCTGCCAAGCTCAATGCCGAACACCTGATTCTCGTAAAATCCTCGCGTCCTGACGCGGACCAGCAGGTTTCGCTGGAAAAGCTGACCAAGGAAGGGTTCGTCGACGACGCCTTCGGCGACCACATTGCCGGGCGGGCGTTCAACACCTGGGTGGTCGGGCGCCAGGATTGCGTGGCATTCAACGACGGCTTTAGCGAAGAGGAACTGACGCGGGTAGGCTTGCCGGTGCGTTGTTCCTGGAATTGAAGGAGGCAATATGAGCGAAACGGAACGTACTTACAGCGAAGCGGAAATCCAGGCCAGGATTGCGGCGGAGTTGCCGCACTGGTATTACGAGGATGGCTGGATACGCCGCAAATACAAGACCAGCGGCTGGAAGGCGACCCTGATGGTGGTCAATACCGTCGGGCATCTTGCCGAAGCGGCCTGGCATCATCCCGACCTGACGGTGTCTTATGCGTTCGTCATCGTCAAGCTATGCACCCATAGCGCCAAGGGCATTACCGACAAGGACTGGGAACTGGCGCATAAGATAGAATCCGTGATCCAGTGGCAGCCGGCCAAGGAACAAGGCGCGCTGGAAGGCACTCCTAATGACGATGCCCGCTTCAAATACATCAAGTACGACGACTGATACTTAGTTTCCAGTCTCCACGCATATATAAGACGGCCAGGATGTTTATCCTGGCCGTTTTTTTTGCCCAGCCCTTAAAGAAACCAGGAGTGTTGCCGATAGATAAATTGTAATTATCATATTTTTCATATTTACTGTATTTATCAAAATGTGTATGCTGTGCTTCAGATGCGATTGAAAATCGCCCGGCATAACTTGAACGAGTAGTCGAGAAGGAGACAAACATGTTTGCAACGATGAAACAGTGGCTGGTGAATCTTTACCTGGATGAAGAGGGTGCAAGCGCGATTGAGTATGCGCTGATTGTAGCAATGGTTGCGTTAGTGATTGCAACAATGACGACAGGTATTGGGGACAAAATAAAAGGAATTTTTACTGCTATTGATAATGCATTGACTACTACAGGTGGTGGTACTTGAGTAACTTCAATGGATGCTCTCATATTTATTGCATGGGCTTTATTCATTGCTTTTTTTGATTTGGCTCATCGGAGAATCCCGAATTTTCTAAGTTTGGGGGCATTCGTTATTGGCTGTATCTATATGGTAGTAACAGGAGAGGTTTTCTACTACGGCCAGCCCATATCCTCTGCCTTTTGGGGCTTGGTCGTTTCTTTTCTTCTGACGATTCCCGGATATGCCACCAAAACATTGGGCGGCGGGGACGTGAAGCTGCTGGCGGCGATTGCCGTGCTGTGCGGCGTGAAGGTGGTGGTGGCGAGTTTCGTGCTGGCATCGCTGGGCGTGCTGGCGGCATTGGTGATCTGGTGGCAGTTGAGCCCGCAATTGAGTACTTCAGGCTGGGTGTCGGTGAGCAGGGAAAGCAACAAGCGGCGTTATATCCCGTTCGGTGCTGCGCTGGCATTGGCGATGGGCGTTGTCATCCTGTTTCCGGAAGTATGGGGGATGGAATCATGGCATCTATGAAGCACATATCAAGTAGGCGTATATCCAGGCATCGGCAATCCGGCGCTGCGGCGATCGAGTTCGCCCTGTTGTTCATGCTGTTCTTCACCTTGTTCTATGCATTGGTGACGTACGCCATCCTGTTCCTGCTGCAGTCGTCTTTCGTCTTTGCCGCATCGGAAGGCGCGCGGGCGGCCATCGCCGTGGATCCGATGGCTTATAGCAGCAGTGCCCAGTATGCCAATGAAGGTATTGCCTCGCGCGTCAGGCATACGGTAGGCAATGCGTTGACCTGGCTGCCGGAGAGCGTGCGGGAGCACGTTCTGGGCCCCGGCAACAGCAAGGTGGTGGTGGATGTGGCCGGCGGCAGCTTGACCGTGCGGGTGGTGTATTCCAATTACAACGACAACCCGGTCATCCCCATCCTGACCATTCCCGGCTATGGGCCCATGCTGCCCATGCCACTGGATTTACAAGGTAATGCCAGGATAAATCTCGTCTGACCTGGCATTACCGCTGATTACAACAGCGGAACATCATAATAATGAGCGGAAATGCATTAAGGATTACAGCAATCCTTCTATTCATCGGGGCGGTATTGATAGGCTGGTATGGCATCAGGGCGGGTCGTCAGCCCGAGGTGCATGCGCCGGCTCCAGCGCCAGCGGTGCGCTACTCCCAAGTGGTTGCACGCCAGGATATCCCGGCCGGGCATGTATTGCTGTCGGAGGATCTGGCGCTGGAAGAGAGTGAAAGCCAGAACCCATTGGCTTTCACCGCTACTGCAGACTTGGTCGGGCGCATGGTGGAAAGCAGCGTGGAGAAAGATGCGCCTGTGCTGTCCACCCACTTCGCGCAGCGAGGCCCGGCCGCGCAATTGCTCAAGCATGGCGAGCGCGGCGTTGCCATCAAGGTCGACGAAGTCGTCGGCGTAGGCGGGTTTATCCAGCCTGGCGACCATGTCGACGTACTGGTGTATGTCAATAGCAGCAACGGCATGACCACGGATAGCTTCGCGCAGTCCATCCTCAAGGATGTGCGCGTGATCAGTTACGGCGAAGCTCTGCAGCAGAATGTCTCCTCCTCAAGTGTCTCCCCCGGGCCTGCTTCGCTACTTGCCGACAATAGTGGTACCGGTAAGCAGCAAGCGTTGAGCGGACATTCTGCTGTCATCGCCGTCAAGGAAGAGGATGTCTCCCGCCTGATGCTGGCGGCCAGCGGCGGCACTTTGCGCCTGTCCCTGCGTGGCGCCAGCCCTGATTCACCAAGCAAATCCAGCGATTTGGTACGGTTGTCGGAGATTACCGGGTTGCAGCAACAAACCAGGGTTCCTGCCGTGCCCAGGCCTGTAAAAGCATTGCCAGCAAAGAAACAAGCCGGGGTAGTCAACGTCATTGTCCACTCCGGCGACAAGACGGAAACGATCAGTTTCAAAGGACAATAAATGGCTGCATTCAATTCACGGGGAAAATTGGCCTGCATGATAGGGGCGGGCTTGTTCTCGCTCGGGCAAGGGGCCTGGGCCGAGGAAATTCTGGTCGGCATGGGGCAGCAAAAGTTGTACGAGCACACGGTTGCGTTGCAGCGCGTCGCCGTGGCCAACCCGGCAGTGCTGGCGGTCACGCTGACCAGCCCGAAGACCATGATGATCGTGCCCAAGGCAGTCGGCGCCACTGAAATCAGCCTGTGGGACAGCCAGGCGGCCCAGCCCAGCCGGGTGTTGCAAGTCAGCGTGTCGCCTTCGCTGGCGCTTGAGAACCAGGGCTTGAAGGCGGCTGATGTGGAGGATTTGCATATCGAGGCTGCGGGAAACGGCGTCGCCCTCACCGGAGAGGCGCGGTCGCTCGAAGAGCATGCCAGGGCACTGGAATCCTTGCAGAAAGACCGCAAGGGGGCGCTGGATGTAGCAAGCAGCGAGTTCGAAAGCCATGTGCAGATCGACATCAAGGTGGTGGAGGTCAGCAGGCAGAATGCGATGCGCTTTGGCTTCCTTCTCGGGCGGAACAACAGCCGCAGTCATGAAGACTTTGGTGTTGTGGCGCCTCCCAGCAGCTTTTCCGGGGTAGAGAATGGCGGAGACGGTTTCAACTTTACCAGCGGTTCTGGGTTCTTGCCCATCCTGAATGCATTCAATGTGGTATTCGGCAATCATGGTTCTGGTTTGCTAGGTAGCTTGAGCATACTCGAAACCAACGGTTTTGCTTACACCCTTGCCGAACCGTCGTTGTCCGCCATCTCGGGCCAGACCGCCACCTTTCTCGCCGGGGGCGAGTTCCCGGTGCCGATCCGTACCGGCGGCGGGTCTGATAGCGCCATCACGATCCGTTACAAGGAATACGGCGTCAGGCTGATGCTGACGCCCACCATCCTCAGCAGCGAGCGGATTTTCCTCAAGGTAGCGCCGGAAGTCAGCGAGCTGGATTTCGCCAATGCGGTCCAGACCGGCGGCGTGGCGGTGCCCGGCCTCAAGGTCAGGCGCACGGAGACCAGCGTATCGCTGGGCAACGGCGAGAGCTTCGTGATCAGCGGCATGGTGAGCCGCAATACCGTCAACAACATAGACAAGATGCCCTGGCTGGGCAATATCCCGATTATCGGGGCTTTTTTCAGCTCCAAGCGTTTCGACCGCGAGGACAAGGAGTTGCTGATGGTCGTGACGCCCCGCCTGGTGCGCCCGATTGCGCGCAACGCCGCACTGCCGGCGTTACCGGGGGACGAACTCAGGCACTACAAACCGTCATTCAGCGAGTTTTTCCTCTCGCGTGACGCCTATCCGAAACCAAGCTCAACAGGGATGTCACGCTAATGCACGATAGCCGGAACTACATTGTGGTCAGCAATGGTGACGAATGCATACGCTGGCTCAGGAATATCTCCGACCATTCCAGCAAGTTCATCTTCGTGGAAGAACAGGATACCCGCAAGGTGATGCAATTGGTCGATGCCGTCGATATCAATGCCGTGCTGCTGCATATGCGCTCGCAGGATTTCCGGCAGGAAGTGGCGTTGTCGCCGGCATTCCTGCAAGAGGTCGCCTTCATCGAGGAGATCAGTTCCACCCGGCCCGATCTGCCGGTGCTTGCCCTGGCGGATACGACGGATGAGCAATTGCTGTTGACGATCATGCGCGCCGGGGCCAGGGATTTCATTCGCATCGGCAGCAAGGAAAACGAGCTCCTTGCTATCCTGGGGCGGTATAGCTTGCGCAATGCCATCCGGCGCGAGCAATCGGCCCCGCAACAGGCATCGGGCCGGATTACGGCCATCATCAATGCGCGGCCCAGCCCTGATTCGGCCATGCTGGCGATCCATTTGGCCCAGGCGATGCAGGAAACGGAATCGACGCTGCTGGTCGACTTGGGCATCCCGCATGCGGACAGCCTGTTGTTCATGGGCGTGCAGGGGAAATATAGTTTTGTGGATGTGATGCGCAACCTGGCAAGAGTGGATGCAACCCTGATCGACACCGGGTTTGCCCGGCACGGGTCCGGGTTGACCGTGCTCTCCATGCCGGACGATCCGGAAGATGATTTCGAGATTTCCCCTGCGGATATCTATACGGTATTGCGCACATTGAGGAAGCACTTCTCGCAGGTGGTGATCAACCTCGGCGGTGTGACGCGCGTGGATTTCCTGCAATTGCTGCTATCCGCGGTGGACCGCACCATCCTCGTGGCTGAGCAGAGCGTGCCGAGTTGCAAGCGCAATTATGAGTTATTGCGCGCCTTGCGCGCGCAGAACCTGGAACTGCAGAACACCGGCCTGGTGCTGGATCATTACCTTCCACGCCTGCTGCCGGATGCCGACAACATTGCCAGTTCATTCGATTTGCCGCTGTTGGGCATGCTGCCTCCTGCAGGCATGATCCGCCTTTCTTCGGTCAATACCGGCGACAGCATATTGGAGTTGAGCCCCAAGAGCCTGTATGCCGTCAAGATACGCGAGATTGCGCAAATCCTGCAGGACAGCAGGGAAAAGTTACCCCGCAAGCCGGGTTTGGCTGCTAGTTTGCAGCGCTTGTTCAGCCATTGGCATCTCTCGAGATCCAAGTTGCTATCATGAGGCTCTCTGAATATCGGTTCGACCTCAAGGCGGCGGAGCAGTCGCAAGATACCAAGCTCCTGCTGCACAGCTATCTGATCGCGGAGATCGAGCAGGACCGGGCCGACTTGACCAACATGTCGCGCCAGCAGATGTTCACTTACGTCAATAGCAAGGTCTACCGCTATGTGGCCGAGAAACAGCTGGTGGTGAGCGCCTACGACCTGGAAAAGCTCACTGAGGAAATGGTCGATGAGCTGGCGGGATTCGGCCCGCTGGAAACGCTGATCAAGGACGACAGCATCAACGACATCCTCGTCAACGGCGCCCGGGATATTTTCGTCGAGCGCAAGGGCAAGCTCGAAAAGAGCCAGTTGCGCTTCATCGACGACGAGCATGTGCTGCGCGTGATACGCCGCATCCTTTCCCCGTTGGGCCGCCGGGTGGACGAGGCCAGCCCAACCGTGGACGCGCGCCTGCCGGACGGCAGCCGTTTGAATGTGATTATCCCGCCGTTGGCCTTGAACGGGCCTTGCATGTCCATCCGCAAGTTCCGCAAGACGCCCATCCTCGGCAACGACCTTCTGGCCTACGGCACCTTGAACTCGCAAATGCTGAGTTTCCTGACCAATGCCGCCCAGCGCCGCGTCAATACCATCATCAGCGGCGGCACGGGCGCCGGTAAGACCACCATGCTTAATTTCATGAGCCGTTCCATTCCCTCCGGCGAGCGCATCGTCACCATCGAGGACGCGGCCGAGCTGAGGCTGGAGCATGACCATGTGGTGCGCCTGGAAACCCGCCCGCACAATCTCGACGGGGTGGGGGAGGTGTCCGCGCACGACCTGGTGCGCAACGCCCTGCGCATGCGGCCGGACCGCATCATCCTGGGCGAGGTGCGCAGCAGGGAGGTGATGGATATGCTGCAGGCCATGAACACCGGCCACGAGGGCTGCATGAGCACCGTGCATGCCAATAACCCGACCGATGCCTTGCTGCGCCTGGAGACCCTGGCGGGGCTGGCCGGATTCCAGGGGGCCGAGGCCACCTTGCGCAAGATGATTGCAGCAGCGATCGAGCTGATCGTGCAGGTCACCCGCATGCCGGACGGCAGACGTCGCATCACTTCGATTGTCGAAGTGGTGGGACTCCGCGACGAGCGTTTCGTCACCAACGAATTGTTCAGCTACAACCTGGAGCTGGAGCAGTTTGCCAGCCTGCCGGTCACTCCCAGCAACCCCAAGCTCCGCGGCGCGCTTGCCTTCAGTTAGGAGGAGTCATGAATAGATGGATATTGCTGTCGTTTTGCATCATGTTGCTGGTGCTGGGCCTGTTGTTATGGTCCGCAAGCAAGCAGCAGCAGGTCCAGGCGAAGGCGCGGGTCAATTTCGAGCAGGCCTTGCCGTATTTCGGCAAGATAGAAAGCCTGCTGCCCGGGCGCGATGAAAGCTGGATATCGCGCGCCAAGCTGCGCTTCTCCGTCGTGTACGGCTTTGAGCTGGCTTCCTGGCATATCGCGGCATTCGCGGCCGCGTTATTGATCCTGTTTGCGTTCGGCAATACCTATATGCAGGTGTGGCAAGCCATGCTGTGCGTCTTGATGCTGACCATCCTCTTGCTGGTGGTGATTCCCTATATCCGGTTGCGGCGGCGCCAGCGTGCGGTCGTGGCGCAAATCCCGCTGTTCGTCGATCAGGTTTCACGGGCGCTCTCCATAGGCAAGAGCGTGGAGGGGGCCGTACGCGGCGTGACCGAGGATATGCAGATGCCACTGCGCGCGGTGCTGGAGCGGGTGGTGCGCGCGACCGACCTCGGCGCCAGTTTCGCCGACGCCATGCAAAAGGCTGCGGAACTCCATCATATCAAGGAGCTCGGGCTGATTGCCTTGGCCATCCGCATCAGCAGCAATTACGGGAGCTCGCCACAGGAACTGCTCAAGAGCATTGTGCAGATGATACGCCAGCAAGAACAGGCGCAGCGCGAGTTGGCGGCCATGACGGGGGAAACCAAGATTACCGCCTGGGTGCTGTCGCTGACGCCTTTGTTGATCGTCGCCTATATGTTTGCAGCCAATCCCGGCTATATCGACATGATGCTGAACGACCCGTCCGGCGCAATGATCTTCAAGGCGGCGCTGATCATGCAGGCTGTGGGCATCCTGATTTTCTGGCGCATGATGAAAAGTATCTAGAGGCTATCGTGAACGCCTGGGTGATGATCAGTGTGTTGGGTTTGTTCGCGGGCAGTGTGCTGCTGCTGATCGCGGAATTCTCGAAGCGGGCCCGCCATGACGCCCATGCCCGTTTCGACGAGGTGTTTGGCCGCAAGCGCGGAATCTACCTGCCGTCGCCCAAGCGCGGTATCGAGCGTTTTATCGAGCGGCTTTCCATCCTGCCTTCAAGCAAGGACCGGGAAATTCTCAAGCTCCTGGTGCAGGCCGGTTACAAGGGCAAGGCGCGTATCGTGTTCAACGCCGTCATCCGCCTCGGGCCGATCCTGACTGCGGCCCTCGTGCTGTTGATCAACCTGGTGCAAGGACAGGACCTGCTTCGCTGCCTGGCATTCGCCCTGTTCGGGTTTGCCTTTTTCTTTGTCGGCATCCGATATCTGTTGCGTTGGCTTGCCGTACGCCGGCGCAAGCTGATCAGCAAGGAAATCACCACTTTCCTGCATATGCTGGTCATGCTGTTCGACTCTGGCCTTTCCCTGGAGCATTCGTTGCGCATCATGGTGGAGCAGGCGGGCGACATCATGCCTCACCTGGCCCAGGAGCTCGAGCGTGTGCTGGCCAGGATCAGGGCGGGGCAGGACCAGGGCGAGGCATTGATGAGTATGAGCCAGATGCTGGATATCCCGGAACTGAGCGAAACGGTGGCGATACTGAAGCAAGTAGCCCAGCAGGGAGGAAACGTGCGCGACTCCATTATGCGTTATGCCGCGCTGATTGAGGAGCGACAGTTTTCGCGGTTGCGTGAGCGTGTCAGCAAGTTGTCGGCCAAGATGACGATCGTGATGATGCTCTTCATGTTTCCGGCGTTGATGATCTTCATTGCCGGTCCTGGTTTCATTGGTTTGGGCAAGGCATTGAGCGGACAGGGGTAGGAAATGAAAAAATCTCGATGGATCGGTGTATTGTGCGCGATCGGCTTTTCCTTGGCGGCACTGCCTGGATTGGCCGACGGCAAGGAGCAGAAAAACGGCAAGCAGGGCTGCGCGGAAACCACCCAGGAGGACAGGACGCAACTGGAAATGATCGCCAAGGTGCTTGCCGAAGGCAAGGCATATGCCGCGCTGGCGTTCCTGGATGCGGCCAAGCTCGACTCGCCTGCGGCCCGCTTGTACCGCGCCAATGCCTTGCGCCAGACGGCGCAGTTCGACCAGGCTGGCGAGCTGTATCAGCAACTGCTTGGCAGTTGCGTCGGCGGCTTGGCATACCAAGGGCTGGGCCTGCTGGCGGAAATGCAGGAGCAGCATGAAACGGCAATCGGTTTTCTTAAGTCCGCTAGCAGGATGCTGCCGGTGGACAGCAAGGTCAGGGGGGATTACGGCTATGCGTTGATGATGTATGGCGACCATCAGTCGGCCCTGAGCGAGCTCCTCACTGCGATCGAGCTGGACGGCAATAACCGGCTGGCCATCCATAACCTCGTCATGCTGATGTACAAGACAGGCCAGGATGAACGCGCCGCCCAGCTTGCACGCGACTTCGACATTACGGAACAACACCTGCAGGGGATACGCCAGGCCAGCGGCTTGCCTGCATTCAAGGTCAATCAGCGCCAGCAATTCTCATCGGGTAGCTGCTACGGCAACACCCAGCTTTGCACTGGCATCCTGAGTCCGCAACTGGAGGTAGTGCAATGATGAAACGGCAAATGATAGCCCTGTTGTCCATAAGCCTGTTCTCTGCGGGCGCTTTTGCAGAAGCCGGCAGCAATCAGGCGCAAGAACAGCAATCCTCCCAGGCCGAAAGGTGGTTGGAGTTGCAGCGGGAAGGCAGCCAGGCATCGTTGAACAAGCAATACCTGTCGGGGCCTGCCATGGAGAATATCCACAAGCGCTATCTCGAAAGCTTCACGCGCCCTATTCCCGAACGGTTTGATCCGGGCCAGTTCAACCGCCAATGATGCAGTCCATGCATAAAACAAGTAAAAAAAACCAGCAAGGCGCCATCGGCCTGTTCGGCGTGTTGACGCTCATGATGGCGGTGCTGTTCGTGGCAGTGGCCGTGGATAGCGGCCGCATGTGGATGGAAAAGCGTAAACTCCAGAACATTGCGGACATGGCCGCCATCGCTGCCGGGGGGCAGGTGGGCGGGTGCGTGCAAAATAATAGCGATGTCTACAGAATGGCGGCGCAGGGCGCGGCGATGGCAAACGGCTACCAAGGGAGCCTGCTTGCTCCGCCAAACGTAGTGGAGCTGGGCGGTTACAGCACCGATGAAGGAGGGGTTCGTACCTTCGTCGCTAATGGGGAGCGGCGTGCCGTGCATGTCCTGGCGACGCAGGAAGTGCCTTCCAGCTTGATTGCCGGAGGGATTTTCAACCAGCGGGTTGTGTTACAGGCGGAGGCGGTTGCCGCGGTGCGTGCTCCGGTTGCGGCATTTCGAGCAGGGTCTATGGTTGCCGATGCTGACTTATTGAATAATTTGTTGAGTGGGATTTTAGGCTCCAACATCCGATTGGTTTCATACGATGGATTATTAAATACCAATATCAAGCTACTGGATTTGGTGAAGGTAAACTCAAATGTAGGTTCAGTTTCTGAATTGTTGAATATGAATCTCTCATTAGGCCAGTTCTTCACGCTTTTGCAAACCGCAGTAGATCAAAATGGAAATCCCTCCGAGCCAGGTTTGGGCGCTGTTGTTGAAAATTTAGGCTATTTGGCTACCGGTACAGTCAAGTCACTGCATTTACGTTTGGCTGATGTGTTAAAAATATCGAATCCAGATGCCAATGCGATAGCAAGCACTCAGGTCAATCTTCTGAACCTCATTACCACCGCTGCTTTTGTTGCGAATGGTAGCAATGCCATTCATGTGCCATTAGGAATTAGTTTGCTTGGACTGGCTAATATTGAGACGAGCATCCGTGTGATTGAGCCGCCTCAGTTAGCTATTGGTCCGCCGGCAGTAAACGGGGTGGCTTGTACGGTGGCGAGAACTGCACAGGTACGAGTTGAAACTAATATATTTCCTTCTGATGTGCTGAGTGTTCTGGCATCTGTAGATCTCAAACTTTCGCTTGAAGTGGCTCAGGGCCGGGCTGAATTAATGGAGGTTCGTACACAAGGAAATAGAACAAATGTGGTGATTAATCCATATTCTGGATTAATCAATTTAAGATTGACCAGCACAAGTGACTCATCTAAACCAGCGGAAATTAGAGCATTAGCCGGGATTATTAGTACCAATGTTGGCCTTCGGGATAATCCAGCTCAATCTTCGCCTTCGAATAATGCGATCATCTTTGATGTAAATCATCCTGTTGCTGATCATTTATCGCAATCAGCGAATAGCTCTGCAGGCACAAAGAGTCTTGCAGAGTATACAAAATCGAGTCAGCTTGTTATTGAGGATGTATGTCTTATTGGATTGTGCCTTGATTTTGTTATCAAGCCAATTATCAACACAGTTATCACACCCGTAATAAATCAGTTGGTTGTGCCTTTGTTGACGACTGTGACAGCCAATGTATTGGATCCCTTGCTTAGAATGCTGGGGATTGACGTCGCTGGCGTTACTGTAATACTAGACGATGTTGGTTTGGGTAACGCTCAAGTGCTTTTGCGATGACTAAATAAGTCAAGGAGTAGCCAGCTTGAGCCCAATAATGCCAATAATGATGAGCGTGACGCTGGCCAGGCGAGTGGCGCTGGTCGGTTCGTCAAACAGGAAAATCCCCATGATCACAGTACCCACGGCCCCAATTCCCACCCAGACGGCGTAGGCGGTTCCCATGGGCAGCGAGCGCATCGCCAGGCTCAACAGCACTACGCTGAGCACCATGGCGATGACGGTGCCGACGCTGGGCCAGAAGCGCGTGAAGCCGTGACTGTATTTGAGGCCCACTGCCCAGACGACTTCGAGCAGGCCTGCGATGAAGAGGGTAAGCCAATCCATGGAAAATCCTAAATATGTGATGCGCTGCCTCAATGGCGGCAGTTGTTGTCCTTGAATGGGCCCTTGACCTGCGTCCAGCCCTGGCCGGGCGAGGATTGCAGGCAAACCAGCTTGCCGTCCAGCTTGCTTTGCCAGAGGTACCAGGGAGCAGGGGCCGCAGCCAGCGGGGCTGACCACAGCAAAGCCAGCAACATCCATTGTTTCGCCGATTTCATGCGGCTATTCTACAGAGAATCCTGGCAGTTAGGCCATAGGCTCTTGCATTCGGGATGGCTGTTTTTCGAAGCGTCCCAGGTGCAGCATGATGGCCGGCATGATGAGCAGGTTGAGCACGGTGGAGGTCACCAGGCCGCCGACGATGATGGTGGCCATGGGGCCTTCGATCTCGCGGCCGGGTTCGCCGCTGCCGATGGCCAGCGGCAGCAACCCCAGGCCTGTGACGAGCGCCGTCATCAGGATGGAAGGCAGCCGCTCCGATGCGCCGCGTATGGCTGTTTCCAGGTTCCATTCGAGCCCCTCGTGGTCGATCAGGTGTTGGTAGTGCGAGATCAGCATGATGGAGTTGCGTAAGGTGATGCCAAACAGGGTCACGAACCCGACCATGGAGCCTATCGATATCCAGCCTCCCGCCATGACGGCGGCGAAGATGCCCCCGATCAATGCGAACGGCAGGTTGAAAAAGGTCAGCGTCAGGTTGCGCAGGTTGCCGAGCGCAATGTAGAGCAACAGGAATATCCCGCCAAATGCCAGCAGGGAGTGCGCGAAGAGCTCCCGGTTTGCCTGGCTGCCGGCCTGGGCTTCGCCGCTGAATGCGAGATAGTTGCCGGGCGAAAGGGCCACCTCGGCATTGATCTTGTGCCGTGCTCGCTCGTAAAAGGCATGGATGTCGCCTTCCTTGACGTTGGCCGTGACGGTCTGGATGCGTTTTGCTCCCTGGTGCAATATCTTGGACTGGCCGTTTTCCTGGCGGATATCCGCCACATCCTTGAGTTGGAGCATGCGGCCTTCGATGTTGCGCAATGGCAGCTTGCCCACTTGCTGGATATTCTGCCGCGCCTCGGGCGCAAGCACCACGGCCACGTTGATGACGCGGTTGCCATGGTAGACCTGGTTCACCGGCATGCTTTCGTAGGCGATGCGGATGGTATCCAGCACATCGCTGGGATGCAGTCCGAATTGCAGCAATTTCTCCGGCAGCAGCCTGATCACCAACTGGGGCGTCCCGGGAGGAGACTGGATCATCACGTCGGTTGCCCCCGGGGTGTCGGCCAATGCTGTCGCCACCGCCGTCGCATCGCGGTTGAGGCCGTCGAGGTCGCGTCCGTAAATATTGACCACCAAGGCGGCGGCATAGCCGGAAATGGTTTCTTCTATGCGCTCGGTGAGGAAGGTGTTGATGGCGAAATTGACGCCGACGAACCCTGGATAGCCCGGCCCGTCGTCGTCCATGCCGGACAGTTTTTCACGGATGTCTTCGAGGATGCGGCTTTGCTCTGCGCCGGATAGCGCGCCTATCTCGATCTCGAACTCGCTGTAATGGGTGCCGAAGGTGTCCGCGGCGTTCGGCGCGCGGCCCACCCATTGGGCTACCGAACGCACTCCCTCGATGCTCTGCAGCACTTCTGTCACCTTCTTGCCGATGCGCAGGGATTCTTGCTCAGAAGTGCCGGGCACGGCTGTCATGTGCATGATGTAGTGGCCTTCATGCAGGCTGGGGATGAATTGGGTCTTGAACAGCGGCAACGTGGTGAGGCCCAGGGCGATCAGCATCAGGGTGACCCCGATCAGGATTTTGTAATGCTGCTCGATGTCGCGCAGGCAGCGTACATAATGGCGCTTGATGAAGCGGATGATGGGGGAGTCTTCCGTTTTCAGGTTGGCGGAGTTGCCGAGCAGCAGGTAGCACAACGCGGGCGTTACGGTCAGCGCGATGACCAGCGACGCCATGATCGCCACGATGTAGGCCATCCCCAGGGGTGCAAACAGCTTACCGGCCACGCCGCCGATGGTGAGCAAGGGCAGGAATACCAGGGCCACGATGAACGTGGCATAGACCACCGAGCTGCGTACTTCCATGGAAGCCTGGAAAACGACTAGGTGCAACGGCGCAGGGACTGGCCGCAAACGGTTTTCACGGATGCGGCGAAAAATGTTTTCCGAATCGATGATGGCGTCGTCCACCACCTCGCCGAGCGCAATCGCCAAGCCGCCCAGCACCATGATGTTGAGGCCTGTGCCGAATTGCTGCAAGACCAGGATGGCGGCAAGGAGAGACAGCGGGATGGCGGTGGCGGAAATAAACGCGGCCCGCACATTGAAGAGAAACAGGAACAGGATGCCGATGACGAGGGCGGAGCCGATCAGGATATCGGTCTGCACGCTGTCGATAGCGGTTTCGATGAAGTTGGCCGGGCGGAACAATTCAGGATGAAGCGTGACTTCGCGGGCATCCAGCACGGGGGCGAGTTCGGCAAGGGCCGCTTCGACCGCCTGGGTGACGCCTTTGGTATTGGCGCCCAACTGGGATTGGATCGACAGGTATATCCCGGCCTTGCCGTTGATGGCGGCCGCGCTGATAGACGGCACGGCTCCCTCGACGACCTGGCCGATATCGCTGATGCGCAGCGTCTGCCCGGCCACATGCAGCAGGGCCGTGCGCGCCAGTTGCTGCGGGTTCAAGGCCTGGCCTTCGGTATTGATGATGATGCGCTGGTTATTGTTCTCGATGAAGCCGGCGCCGCGAATGGCCGTGCTGCGGCTGACCGCATCCACGACTTGCTGCAGCGACACGTTGTAGCGCACCAGCTTGGCAGGATCGACCTGAACCTGGAACTGGCGGACTTCTCCTCCGAACACATTGACATCCGCGACGCCCTGCACGGCCATCAAGTGCGGTTTGACCGTCCAATCCACCAATGTGCGCAACTCGCTGAGCGTCCTGATATCCGAAGTCAGGCCAATGCCCAACACCGTGCTGGCAGAGGAGGTCAATGGCGTGATGTTGGGGACAATCCCCGCGGGTAAAGTGCTGTTGAGCGTGGAAAGCCGTTCGGCCACCACCTGGCGGTTGCGGTAAATGTCTGTGGATTCGTCAAAGATCACCGTAATGACCGACAGCCCGGGAATGGATTGCGAGCGTATGCTAGCGATGCCGACGGTGCCGGCAATGCCATTTTCCAGTGGCTGAGTGACCAGAGACTCGACGAGCTCGGCCGAGAGGCCGGGGGCCTCGGTCTGGATGATCAGCTGGGTGGGGGCGAACTCGGGGAAGACATCGAGATGGCTATGCACTGTCTTGTATATGCCATAAATCACCAGCATGAGCGCCAGTGCCATCATCACGCCGCTATGGCGGATGGAAAAACGGATCAGGGCCGACATCATGGTGGCATCAGCTCCTAATCGTCATTCTCGTTGGTGATCTGGTACTTGAGCTCTTCCGAGAGCAGAAGCTGGGCGCCGTTGGTGACGATGGTATCGCCGGGCTTGAACTTGTCGCGGTTGAACCAGCCGTTATCGCTTTCAATATCCGTGTTGATGGGTTCGCGGACGAATTTGTCGGCATCGTGCTTGCGGTATACCCACGCCTTGCCGCCATACCAGACGACCGCCTGTTGCGGTATCACCACGCCGGTCATCATATTGGCGGTATCAAGCTCACGCGTGCTAAGGCGCATGCCTGCCCGCAGGCTGGTGGCGGGCGCGGTGTAGAAATAGGTTTTGCCTTGCAACACCGGGTCGGCTTGCGGGGATAGGGCAAGCAAATGCGCCGTGACCGGAGGGATGCCGCTGCCGACCGGGGTCACGCGCAGGGTCTGGGTGGCCTCGGCCTGCTGCGGTGGCAGGACAATGCGCAGCAACACCTGTCTGTATTCGAGCAGGGCGTTGATTTCTGCGCTGGGCTTGGGCTCCAGCATGCCCAGCCCCAAGCGTTCGCCCCATTGTTGGCGCGCGGTGTAACGCAGGTTTTCCAGCGCCGCTTCATGCGCCTGCAGCTTGGCAAGGTCGCTTTTGTACAGGGCTTCCGCTGCTACCAGCATACGGTCGGAGATATTGCGGTCATGCTGGTTGAGCAGCGACAGGCGCTCATAGTCGTTCTTGCTGTTGCTCAAGGATGCCTGGGCAACCGCCAGGTCGCCCAAGGCATTCATGTATTGGGTGCGCAAGCTCAATAGCCCATCGAGGCTGAGCACGTTGCCCAGGCCTTCCAGCATGGGCTGATACTTGGTCATGTTGAGGGGTGCGGTGCGGATATCGCTTTGCTGCTGGGTTTCCGCGCTCAATACGATAGTGCTGATGCCTGCCTCGGTCTGGACGCGTTGCGGGCTTTCGATTTCTTCCTCTTCATTGAACGCCTCGAACTCGTCCTTGCTGAACAGCACCAGCAACCAGAGCAGCACTACGATCATGCAAGCCTGGACGATGATGACGGCGACAGCTTTTTTATTCATGACTTGGCTTTCTGAAACGATTGGCGCTGGATAGTGGAATGGCGGGAAGGCGCTGTAACCTGGTCAAGGTTTTCCAGCGGCAGTTGCATACTGTCCTCAAGCGCTGCCGCGGCACGTTGCACCTGATATTCGGCAGCAAGGAGCCGCTGCTTGGCCAACACATTCTCCAGCCGGTAAGTGAACAGCTCGAGGCGGTCGGCAAAGCCGTGCTCGAATCGCAGGCTGGCTTGTTGGGCCTGGGTTTGCTGGGCTTCGTACAAGCCGCGGGCTTGCTCAAGCGCCAGCAGCGCGGAGCGGTACCGGCTTCTGGCGCTGTCCATGGAGGCGATGACGCGTGCTTGCAACGCCTCGAACTGTGCTGCTTCCGTTTCGCGCAGCGCCTTGGCTTCGGCGATCTGCCCCTGGTTGCGGTGCAGCACGTTCAGAAGGCTGCTGATGCCCAGCGACCAGATGTGGAATCCCTCTTCATAGTTGTAAGCGGGCGCCAGGCTGATATCAGGATATTGCCGGGCGATTTCCAGGCGCAGGCGCGCCTCGCTTGCCGCGTAGTTTGCAAGGCCTGCCCGGATATCCACGCGATTGAGCAGGGCGGCGTCTTGCGCGGCGGGGTTAAGGGCATTGGTGATGTCGATATCGCGCCGCATCCCGAGCAATTGCTCGGTGGCATGCAGCCTCAACTGCAATTGATCGAACTTATCCAGCGGAAGGCCGGCATTGCTGGCAAGCTGGGTCTTGAGCTCATCGATGCGTCCCTGCTCTTCGACCAAGGTTTGTTGCGCCTTCTGCCATTGCAGTCTGGCATTGCTCAGTTCGACGCTTGAAATCATGCCGGCCTGCAAGCGCAGCGTGAGCATGGAAACGATCTCGTCGCGCAGCTGCGCCTCTTGCTTGAGCATGGACAGGTTCTGGTGCGCGGCATTGAACTCTATCCAGCTTGAAAGCAGGCGGTAGCGCAGGTTCCAGGTGGTCTGGGCGATATTGAGGCGCGCGCTTTCGGAAAGGTTGGACGCCATGTCGATCCTGGCCTGGCGCTTGCCGGCCGTTTCCACCGGGATGCTGAAACTTAGGCTGTAGACCTCGGGAACCTCGGGCTCGTTGCGGCGACCGGCGCCGATTGAAACGCTGGGATTGGGACGTTGCGCCGCAGTGGTGATGGCGGCCATGGCGCGGCTCAGCTGGGCGCGGGCAGCATCGAGGTCGGAATGGAAATACAGCGTGCAGAATATCAGCTCCTGCCACCCCCATTGCTCAGGCCGGCTGGCATAGCCCTCCTCATGCAAATAGGCCAGAAAGCCGCTATCTCCCGTATCGTGCGCCCGTAACGAGACATGCCCGTGGGCTGCCGCGAGCGGGTGCGCCTGGTATTGCTGATAGCCGCATCCCGCTGCCAGCAAGCTGCACAGGGTCATCGTAGTCCATAGTCCGGGCGGTCGTTTTATTGTTTTCATCGCGCCGCCAATGTTCACTCCACATGCGATGGTACAACCTGTAGTGGTTGGCGGCAATGTTGTCAATGCAAAGCGTACCTATTGCTGCTGATAAAGATGCAGCTTGTTGGAAACGCATCAGAACATTTCGCTGCCGCTGCAATTGTAGGGATGCACTATCTATAGTTTGTCGTGATTCAATTTGGTATTGATGTTAGGTAACATTGAGAGAATAGTTTGCAAGGAAAAGTGCTGGCAAAAAGCAAGCTGGTGGGAATCTATGAATCCCCGAAAGAATAGTAATGCTAGCCTGCAATAATGGCCTGGACTGAGTTCAAGGCATCTTGCAGTGTTTCTTCGGAGAGGGTGTTGATGCTGCTTGCCAGTAGCTCGGCAGCCTCTTCAGTTCCTGATGGCAGATCATGGCTGTCCAATTCGGCAATCAAGCCTGCAGCTGCACCTGCAACTTTCAACAATGCTTGGCGCTCCCGCATGAGGATTTCGAGCTCGGCACGTAACATATTGATTTCGTCTTGATTGATAGTGCTTTGCATAATTGACTTTCTATGTGCGTGAACGTGTCGATATTGGCTAGGTTTGGATGATGTGTCAAACAGACGGGCCGGTATTAATTTATACCGGCCTTTTTGTACGGCTGGCTTCGGCCTTTCATGTCAGCTTCGGCATACATAGGCCGATAAGCATTTTATCACTTTTCAGAGCATCCCTTCCGAGTATCGAAAAATCCCGACGCCACATTTTGTGGGGAGTAGCTGATTGATAAACTATTGAGGTTAAGTCATTCTTACATCCAAATAAGCTGTAATGCATTGAAAATGCTAGCTAGAGCAGGCACATTCTCCTTCTCAACAGCAAATCCTGAAGAAGGAAAAGATGGATACTCAATACTACAAAGACCACAGTGTGCAAGTCGTCTTTAAAGCGGTGGATGATATTGGATTCATGTGGCTGGTCTTGGTTGATGGCAGATTTGTTGGCCCTCCAGATCAACAAAAGTTTATTTACGAGACGCCGGAAGAAGCGAAAGATGCAGGTTGGCAATATGCAGCTTCCTACATCAACGGTCTTGAAAAAGCCGTTTAGTAAAAAGGAATGCAGTCATGATTTCCATCGTGAAAGCAGTTAGGTTCGGAAATGGCGGTCAAGATGTCACTCATGTGGAGTGGGGCGTGATTGATGAGCATGATCCACGAGAGTGGATTGAGCAACCGCAATTGGCAAGGGCTATTGACGTGGTGAAAGCCATCAAGAATGGCCAAACCGTTCGTCCATTGTTTGAGATCAATGGATTATTGATGATTGGCGAACCGCTACTGGTTAAAATGCTTCCAGATGGTCACGAAACCATTGAAATGCATCAGCCATACAACGAACGCACCTTGATGGATATTCCTAATATCTAATTATTGCTGCTCTTCCAAAGAGGACAATTAGAGCGGGAATATGTTAATACACAAATGACTACACATTTTAGTTCGAATTCAAACTACATTCCTGTAAGTCATTGGTGCGAAAGGAGAGACTCGAACTCTCACGCCTCGCGGCGCTGGAACCTAAATCCAAGTTTGACCAAATGGCCGCCTTTCGTTTCCTACTTAAAGTGCCTTAAATTCAACACCTTATGATAATTCTATAGGTTTTGTGCCCACTTTATACCCCCGAGTTTTTCTTCAGTTTTGGGGTTTAAAGACACATCTTTGTACACAACTGCACGTTACCCTACACGTCCTAACTTAGGGCCAGCGTCTCAAGCGTTCGTACCGCCTCAGCCTTGGCCGACTCGTTAAGTTTAGCGTACCTCAGGGTGGTCTCTATGCTCTCGTGGCGCATATACTTTTGGATACGCCGTATGTCCATCCCAGCTAACACTAAACGGCTTGCTGTCGTGTGCCGTAGGGTATGGACACATAGTTCATTGTCTCCAGGAAACACCTCTTTGCGCATCTTTAAGAAACGCTCAGAGACGGTTCTAGGTGCCACGTTAAAGAGCGGATCGGTACGTTTTTCAACAGCCTCTGCCCTCCGCTTTAGTATCGAAAAAGCTCGGTCTGTAAGCGGCTGGACATCGAATGCCGAGGTCTTGGCGTTCACTATTTGAATCGCCTTGTGGTCGAGCAAAAGATGTTCCTTGACGAGGGTTAGAATCTCATTCCTTCGGCACCCTGTATCCAAGTACACGGGAACCAGATCAATCATGTCCTGGTCTTGGCGTTCCTGGAAGTGCTTCAATATTAAGGATTCTTCACCCTCCTGTAGCCACCGCAAGCGGCCCTTGTCTTCCTTTAGCTTTGGTACCTTAGGGATACTCCCTATTATTTCCCAGCGGTCTTTTGCTAGGTGGAGAATCTTGGAGATTACAGCCAAGCTCCTATTAATAGACGAGTCGGAAAGCTCTTCATCCCTTAGGTTTTCCACTAAGTCCCATAAAAGCGCGGAGTTAATGGCTGAGAGCGGGGTACTGCCTCGAACGTATCTCAGTACACGGTTAAAGTTGATTTGCACGGTTTGGGGGCTTCGCTGCTTTGCCCAATCCTGCCTCATCGCTTTCTCGAACCCTGCCTGAAGTGTCAGTAGCGGGTTAGGGTGACTAGCGGCAGTAAAGGCGCGGCCTTTGAGTTCCTCTTTTAGCTTATCGTGCAGCTCCATGGCTTTTTTCTTATCGGTGGTCTGCGAGGAAACCCGGAGATAAGAGCCATCGGGTTTAGGTAATTTAATCTGCCATATCTTCTTTGTTCCTCTCTGAAATAGACTCATACGCTTCAGCTCCTTTATTTAGCGTGGTTAGAATGGTATCAAGCAGTCCCTTGCCTTTAGGGGACAGCCTGACGAGTTTGCGGCGGTACTGATCCGCAAGGTCTTCCTCCACATCCAATAACCCGCACCCCTGAGGCCCTAACAGCCCAAGGTAACGGGATATGGCTGGCTTGGAAGATTTGGTAGCCTCAACTAGGTCGCCTTGAGGCGTCTCCCCGCGTAGAGCGACATGGAGAAACACAGCGGCCCCAGTTACAGGCAAATCTTTCACCCCCGTAGCCCCCCTCAATCCTTCAAGGGTGGATAGGGTGACGTGTAACAGTCTTGAGCGTGTTATTTGTTCTAGCTTGATAGCCATTTTTATACCCTTTCGTTGTTGCGGGTTACACCTACAAACTACATCATTCAGCGCCCTAAGGATAAACCCCAAGACGCTGTAGTTGTAGTCTTATCTGACAAACTTAACAAGGCTTTGCACTAATCCACTCAGCGGCAGGGTAGAGCGCCCTTAAGTTGTCCAGGACGGCCCATTCGTTGGCAGCATAGCAGCAGCCATGCCTGATACCCTGGGCCGTGCGAATATTAAAACGGAATGCTTGTTTATTGATAGATGTTTTCATAGTCATTGTTATCCTGTTATCTCGTCAATCTCATTGATGGCCTCGCTCAGGGACTCCGTGACGGCGTATAGCTGCTCTATAGCCTCGCTAGACTTTTCCCCTCGGTCGCTATCCTTGATACCCTCGGGCATGTTTTCGTAAGCTTCATATTCCTCCTGGCTTATGCTCTCTACCTCCTCCAGGAGGGCGGATATACGCTCCTTGATGTCAGCCAAGGCTTTTCGGCGTTTAGCGTTCATGATGGAAGCCCCTCGGGTATGTCTATGGTTTCCCCCAGCTTGGCCGCTACAAAGCAACGCAACGCGGCGATTAGAGGTGTATGGCCCATCTGGTAATGGACACTCTCTAATTTTTTGAAAGGTTCCGAGAGGCTCGCTCCCCATAAAATAGGCGCGGAGTCATCAATGACAGCAATTTGAATCCTCTCCCGTTCAATGATTGGGCCAGACTTTGCCCATGAGTCGTGCCAACGCTTTCCGCCTGTCCATTGTTCACCTAGGAAAGACCGCAAGTCGTTTAAAGCGTACCCTTGGGCCTTAGCCACTGCATAATCTAGGGCGACTCCCTTTAGTTCACTTGTTCTGACCTTCATATTTATAACTCCTCAATCCGTACAATTTGCACAAGGTCGCCTAGCCCCATTTCTAGGATGAAGTCTTGCGCATCCTTTTCAGTCTCTAGGCATACCATATCGTCTAGCTGAAGGGTGAACCCGCCCCGAGAGGCAAACCACCCGTACTTATTGGCCCATAATCCGTACATGACGCGCCCCTTAAGATGTGACCAGGGCCGCGAAAAGCACCACTATCAGGGCGAGGGTTAATGACATGTTGTTATTCCTTATTGGTTATCCGGGAACATTCCCCCGTGAAGCCCTCATCGCCTGAAGCGTAAAGGCTCCCTAGGGGAATGTTCCTTATGCGAGTTGGTATACAGCCCAGCCTAAGCGCGATTGCGCATTCATTTGGCGCTTGGTTGTATTTGCCCCCGTCACGTAGCTGGTACCATCGGGACTGATAGCACCCCAGATCACCCGGTAGGGAAAATAAGCCTGGAGGCGCTGCATATCGGTAGCCATCTTTAGTAGTAACTCTTCCATGACAGCCCCCCCCCCCCCTTAAAGCTTCCCTGTAAATCCAGGGACTAATTCCAGATCAGACGCGAACTGCATATCCAGCGTTTCTACTGTTAAGCATATTTGCGAGCAGCCATGCTCGCGTACCGTATGGCGCTCATACACTAGAGATGCTCCCGGAGAATCTTTAAGCGCCTTAAAGCAACTTTCGGTAATCTCCAGTAACTCCGCATGGCCTTCTTCTTCTTCTTCTTCCTGGTAGCCATACGTGAAAAAGCGAACATTAATAAGATTTATCATGATGAAGTCCTCACACTTTGAAACGAATAGTTAATTCATAACTGCGTTTAAGGTCAGCCTTTATCGCTTCTATAGTTTCCTTACTTAGGCCGTCCGTTATTACCACCGGATTAATAATTTCGCGTCCCCCTAAGGCGGACAACTGAAGAAGCACACCGCTACCCATTAACCTATCCATACCAGCCTTATGTAGTTCAGTAGTGGCAAAGTGATACACATGAGCGAGCTGTGCTTTAAGCTCTAGTATTTCCCTATCTTTCTTTGCTATCAGTTCAGCCTTACTCAGCTTCTTTGCTGTAGTCATGGTGCATTTCCTTTCGTGTTTCACTTGGCGGGATTGCCACGGGTACACCCTAGGCGTGGGCTTAAGGCGTACCGATTGCAAGACTCGCTCCGTGTGTTCCTTAAGTGGAACAGTTAGACGCAATAAGGGCGCTAGTCTTCTTCCTCTTCTTCCTCGAAGTGACTTTTAAGCTCCTCCCAGTCAATGGCACCGACGTTGATGAAGTCCTTGAGATAATCCGGCAAGTTCTCTATATCTTCCTCAAGTGTTGCTTCCGCTGCCTCTACATCCGCAACGCTTTCAGGGTTGAACCATAGGTTAATCAGCCATGTTTCCCTGTTTGTCCATCCGTTATATTTAGTCATTTTGTAATCTCCTAGTTATTGTTCCGATAGTGGAACTGTTAATTAAATATCTTTTAATGCTTTAGTGATTGCGAGCTGGGCGGCGCGGTATGACTTAGCCTTTCCCATGATGTAGTTACCCTGGGCGTCCTGGTACTGATAAGAGCATTCCGCCTTATCGAGGTAGCCATGTATCCAGCCTGATTTATATGAGTGAGTGAACATCCTTAAGCCTCCTATTGTTGTTGTTCCTTAAGTGGAACAGTTGATTAAAGAGAAAGGCCCTCACATAGAAAAGGCCCTTTTGTTTAATCTACTAACGCATTGTCCCTAAGGCATCCGCCGCGTTACCTAGTGTATACCGCTAGTCCGGTCTTGCATTGGTTCCCATTGTTCCAGAAGTGGAACTGTGAGTCAAGCCCTAAGTGAGCATAAAGTTATCTTGTGGTGCGGCCTGTCGGTGACACTATATGTAGTGTAATTAGTGGTTATGGATACTATATGTTGAACATATTGTGTTTACCTAGGGCGAAAACCACAATATATAGTGTTAAAAGAAAAACGCACAGATATTAGCAATATTGATTGAAAATACTTATCAATGTTTAGCTAATCATCAATAAAACTGATAAGACGAAAAAATAAGCCGCACAGGCCAATCCGGGCGGTACTTTAGGCACTACTTAGGGCCGCTCTGGACTATACATCCAAGGCATACCCCTAAATATCAATAGGTTAGCGCGCGGTCGTGTACATTATGCGCACACGGGAGCCGCTTTAAGCCCTAGTCCGCGGGCCTCCCAAAGCTACCCCTAGGCCAGCCACCCAGCTACCCCACCGGGGGGATAACTCAGCGGCGACCTACCGAGGTGACACTTCACATTTTTGTAGTAAATTTTTGACCCTAAGGATACACTCGCGGCCACCCATAAGGAGGAACTGCGTGAGTACCCCAAAGGCGATAATCATATCATCCATCATTATAGGTGCCTGTCTGTTGATGGTTAAAACCGAGTATAAGTTTGAGACTATCTCTCTAGGGATAAGCGGCAAGGTAGCCATAGTTAATAAAGCTACGGGAGCTACTCGCCTGTGTACCTTACGTCTTACCCCATCTGTCCCAGGAGTAGGGGCTGAAGAGTACCTAGACTGTGGTAGATAACTAATATCATCATCACATCAGTGAGACAGTCTAAGTAACACTTAAGGTAACACCTAAAGTCACACCTTAGGTAACACTTAAGGTTATCTTTAGGTGTACAGTCTAGGTATATTTCACCCCTGGTCTCCCTATAGTGGGCACTTAACCCCCCACTTATTGCGTAAGTCGATGATCTATATGAAATAACAAGCCATTTTGAGAATGCAAAGGAGCGATTATTTTAAGGCCGCTAAGGGGGTAGCCTAGGGCGACTCTTTTAAATCGCTCCTAGGGCTACTCTGTGCGCTGTGGGCACAGCTATGCGTCCTGTTAATGCCCTGTAGAACTCCAGGTTGTGGCCTTAGGTTTCATCCCAAACACATGCCTGGAGAAGTTCTTCAGCTCGTCGTCCATGGCTTTCTCGCGGTGGGACCGGAGTACAGTCTCCATATTGCGATCCATCGCTTCAGTCCAATACTTCACGGCGATTGCCAGGGCGTCCAGCCTATCGTCGTGCTTAAGGCATCCCCGATCCTTTGTGATCCTGGTCATCTGGTACATGAGCTGGTACTGGGCGTCCTCGCGCTTAAGGTCTTCCCTAATGACTGCTTCGGAGAACACTAGGCGATGCTGATTCAAGACGGGTTCTAGCGTGTCAATAATCCTGCGTTCCTTTTGGCCGACCGAGCGTACCTCCTCAACGGTGCAGGGGTAGCCCACTATCGCCAGCCAGGGCGTGAACAGCTTCGTGAACATCCCATCCCCAAAGTTACTCTCAATCAGGATGAGCTTGACTTGATACTGCTTGGCTACCTCGGCGAGCTTCCGAAGGTTCTCGTCGGTATAACCCCCAGCGAGGCCCGAGGCTGCGGGGCAGTACAGCATACCGTTCAAAGATTTCACCACGGCATAGCCCGTCTCATCGGAGCCACGGCCTGAGGGGTCGATGGACATTACCGAGCCTGTGTATCCTGCGAACTCCTTCGAGATAAAGATAGGCTTCTGGTACCTATCGCCAGTAAAGCCAACACTCGGTAGCTGCTGAAGGACATTCTCCTGGGAGCCGCTCCACGCTACCTTAACGGGGGCGACCTCGTTATCCACGTCTAGGACGATCAAGTCGCGGAGGCGTAGAGGGTAACGATCAGCGTCACTTAGAGACGTGTCCAGCATGAACTGAAGGGCGAACCCTGAGCGGCCATAGGACGCTTCGCGTTCCATGAGGTCAATATCTGTGAAGCGCTTGCGATCCACAGAGGTACCTACCAGGGAGGCATCGCGCTCCAGGCGGTCATTCACAAAGGGAGCTAGGCGTCCTTGGTACTTCTCCAGGTCTTTCAGCGCGGGGAACCTCGCAGTCCATATGCGAACCTCATAGCCTCTATCGGGAAGGAGGTTGTAAATGGACATCTCCGATTGAGGGGTACCCAGGAAGATGATCCGCGCTTCTGGCTTGGTGGATAGCAGGGCCTCGAACTCCTTGATCTGCGTAGCCAGCTTGTCACGCATGGATTGCGTCAGGGAGTTGCTAGGCACCTCAATGTCATCCGGGATGATGATGTCCGCACGTGAACCTGTGAGCTGGCCTGTGATACCGAGGGACTTAACCGAAGGTGCGTGGGAGTTACGCGCTGGCCCAACATCGAAGGCCACCATTGAGTCGCGCTGGCCGTTCCTCGGTTTGAGGTGGGCAAGCTCAGGCATCTCAGCAATGAGGCGCTTGGTGAACGCTGAGAAGTCATCAGCGCGTCCCTTTGAGGCGGACACTACGAGAATCTTTAGCTGCGGATCGTTGAGGAGGAGCCAGCAGACAAAGGCTGAGGTAATCCAGCTTTTACCTACGCCCCGGAACGCTTCAATTAAGCAGCGCTTTGGGCCGTGCTGGAGGTAGTTCGCAATGTCGTACTGTACGGGGGTGGGGTCTGGAAGGTTAAGATGTTTCCAGACTAAGAATAGGAAGTTTCTAAAATCGGCTTTAACCGGGTCTGTTACAACCTTGGCTGGTATATGATCCTCTCAAGTAACAAAAAGGCCCCAGTGCGTGTGCAAAGGGGCCTAGGTTCAACGATTAAGTAGCGGGTGCTACATTGGTATTGCTCAGGTTAAGAACGCGGCAATAAGCGTAATTGCATCGTTCATGCCGTTAAAGAACGTATCGGCTGGTGGGAGCGGGGAAGGTAGGATGGACGAAGGCTCACTAGGCCCAGGGAGTGGGGGAGCCACCCAAGGTTGAACAATGGGTTCGCTGATAGGTTGCACGATAGAGGGTCTAACCCCGTCTGAGTACATGGGGGTGACTATTGGTTGTACTATCGGTTGGACTATAGGTTCTGCTAGTGGCACTTCGTGTCTCCTTAGTGAACGTCAGATGAGGCGTTCATTTGCTCAATCTCTTCTGCCCCAAATGGTAGCCCATGAGCCAGCTTGTGCATAGGGCTTCCGGGGACATCGAGAGCTTGAATGTTGTTGTCTTTCAGTAATTCCCTGGCCTCCTTGAAGAAAGCGGCTGGGGCGGGCGCTGTGTAGACAGTACCCTCCTTATCCACTACAGGGACGCCGTTCTTAAGCACCTCTGCCAACTTCTCAGCGAGGATTGGTAAGAGGGCTTCAAGCGCTGCTTTAGATGCTTTAGCCATTACCTGTGCCTCCCCCTGTGATGCGGGCGAAGAGGGCCTCAAGAGCGCTGGTGCCTAAGGAGGCAAGCATAGCTGCCACGCCAAGCTGTCCCGCGAAGGAGAGGGTAGGTACGAACACCAGGACAGCAGCAGCGGACATACCGAGTGCGCCTGAAGCAATAGCGCGTCCTACACAGACACGCCAAGTGAGTTTCTCATTGGTGGTAAGGAGTTTTCCTACGCCCACCAGGACGCCCATAGCACCGAGGCCAAGGACGCCCTTAGTTGCGTCGTCGTGAATCATTCGTTAGGTGGTAACTCTAAAGGAAGCTGAGGGTCTTCCTCAGTGAGGGACTCATGGAGAGCCTGAAGTTCTTCCTCAGAGGGGAGGGGTGCTGTGTTGTGTATAGACCAGCCAATGGTGAACCCGAAGCGCTGGTGGTAGGTTGCGCCGGGGTCGGCTGCGAGATTGAACGTAGGGACGCTCTCCCACAAAATGTAGGAAGCCCCAAGCCTATTGAGAAGGGGGCCTAAGGCATTAAAGTCCACTGTCTACCTCTTCGATGTATATTCTGGAAGACATCTTCGCCGCGAAGTACCGGGAAGTTGCCCCGTTAATGTTTATGGCCGTTGCGACTCCGCCGCCACCTGCCCTTAGTGAGAAATTGACAGGCGCGAGTGATTCCGTGATGAACGCATATGTTCCCCGTTGAAGGGTCATGTGGCCTGTGCCTGGGGAAGTAACTGCGGAAACTACAAGAGCGTCAGGAATACCTTCTTGACACAAGAAGACCACAGGGGTGATAGCGCCGCTGCTGGAGGATGCCCATACCTCGAAGGTTATGGCTATTCTCGAACCTATTTGAGTTGGGGTAATGCTGGCAGACCATATCTGCTGCCCTTCAGTTATTTGGGGGATCGTGTCGTCGAGGGGTACATTCCCCGCGACTGAAGCCCTTTCCCAAAACGCTACGCTTCGGTTTTGAAGAAACCTCCCCGCCACCTGAACTAGGTTTTTACCGCTCAAGACGGGCAGGGTTCCTTCGTCCGCCAGGGCTACTAGGTTTCCCGCCCCTGCGCCTATCTCAGTACGTGCAGCTTCTGTCAACTCAAGGGACTCTGAAAGCGCCTCTAAGCTCGACACGCCCGTCCCGCCAGAGGTGACTGGGAGGGGTAAGCTAATAGCGGACGCACTATCAGCCGCTTCCGCCGCCGCCTCTGTAGCAGCTTCCACCAGCCCTTGTAGCTCCTCCAATGCTCCTCCAATGTCTGTCCCCTCCATGATTTCCTGGAGAATGAACAGCATCTGGAGGCTATCCAGGTTGGCTACTTGGGCAGGGAACCGAGAGCCATCGTTGAATGAAACTAAGCGGGAACCCTTAGGCGTGTCACGGATGATCCTTACGGGTTCATTATTTGCGGGCGCTTCTGCGAGTTGGAACTGAGTGGCTGATAGCCAGACCACCTCAGCAGGAGTCTCGCTGGCCGTGCCCACATAAACTTTAACGTGGGACTTATTTATGTAGGGGAAGGGCACTCCAAAGATACGATTGGAGCCGTCCCCATATGCTATATGACGTGATAGTGTCACGTAATCCTCATAGGTTGCGTTAAAAAGAGAGACCCTAGGTGTTACCCTAGGGCCATGATTTATTGTGGCTGCAAGACCTCAACCACAGGGGCACCAATGAGTGCCCTTGCAGCGTTCATCTTGTCCTCCATGAAGGCATCCTTCAGCTCGGGGAACTCGTTGAGGAGGAAGAGCTTTGCGGCCTCCTTTGCGCGGCTATGGAGCACTTTAATCTGCATCTCCTTGCCGCCCACGTAATCGCCCTGAGCCTCGCTTAGAGACTGATACTCGGGACTCTTCACGTACTCCCTTAAGAAGTCCTTAAAGCCTAGTCCGCCGAACACCTTAGCCTCATTCCCTGCCAAGGCAGCGTAGCGGTCGTACTGCTCAGGGGTAAGCTCAATGCTTCTCCCTCGGGCACTGTTGCCGATGGTGCGTGATGGCGGCTCAAGCTCAATGTTCAAGCGTGAGATTTCAAGGGCTGCCGGGTTGTCGCTCAGGGGACTCTCGTAGATAGGCGAAGCAATGTCAGGGCCTAGACCGCCCTTGTATACAACAGGGTCGCCAAAGACATTCCTACGCGGGGGCAGGGTGTCGCTCATCCCTGGTACAGTGTTTCGTACCGCGTCCATGTAAGACCACACCTCACGGGCGATAGGGTCTTCCTCCTTACGGATAGACCGTTGGAGGCTGGAGAACGGCGTAAAGGATGCAGCAAAGTTCCTTGACCAACGCGTGAGTGGGTCGATGTTACCGTCGCTACGGATGGTGTCCGAGATAGCGGTAATCAGGTCAACCAAGCCGGACAGGTAGGACTTAGCCCCTAAGGATTGACTCAATGCCACCACTGCGAGACCCGCGGCTTCATCTGCTTGTATGTCGGAGAGTTCCCCGGACATATTGGCAAAGTCAGCAGCAACGCCCAGGAACATCCCTACAGGGTCAAGGCGGTTATAGGAGTAGTAGGTATCACCTGCCTTCACGGAGTAGGACTGTATCCCGGCCAATTCATCAGCCTTGGAGACATGCCCAGTGATTAACCCTTGTGAAGCCAGGTATGCACCAGCACCGTACAAGGCACCGCCCACGGCCATCTTAGCGGCCACAGCGTCACGCCTAGCGCCACCAGCGGCCCACTCAGCGCGGACGTTGGAGTTCAGTAGGTTGACGCCTGGGGTTCTCTCCCAAACATACGCCATGATGTTCCCTGGGGTATTCATGAAGGGGATCAGGTAGCGGCCTGGAAGTGTCTGTCTCAGGGCGCGAACGCCTGTGCTAATGTCGCCGGTAGAGCGATTGGTAAAGGTACCGATACGTGCCGCCTCAAGGGCCTCAGCAGAGATAGCATCACCAGTGATAGGGATGTCGCGTCCTTCAATCAGCTCGTTCATACGCTGCACCAGGGCGTCACCCTCAAGGCCCTCACCCTTGGCAGTCTTGTAAGCGTTCGCCTTGAGGTTGCCTCGGTAGTGCATGGACTTGAAGAGTTCGTCCGTGGTAATCAGCGCACGGCCAGGGAGGCGCACAAGGGTACCTAAGGCGTCCACTGTGTTTGCAGCCCAAGTGTCGGCCTGGAGTCCAAAGTTAGCGCCTGTGATGGCGTTGACGCTGTTGTCCAGCTCGCGGGTTCCATAGGCCGCGTTGTCCAGGACGGGAGTGCCAGAGCCTAGCGCTTGCCATGTATTACCAAACTCATCCGCATTGGCACGGAGGGTATCAGCAGCGCCGGAGAAGTTACCCGTTAGGGCTTCCCCGCTTGCCTTGCGTACAGCCTTAAGACCCTCGCTGGTAATGCGTAAGGTATCAATCAGGCCCTCAGCCATACCGAACGCTTGCGCCTGTACTTCACGCAAGCCTACTCGGTCAGCAGCACCACCTCGGAAGATGCGCCCTACAGCAGCGGCAGTGCCTTTCTCAGCGATACTCATCGCGGCAACCAGGGAGTTACCTAGGGCGTTCACAGCGTGGGTAGCGGGGCCTGACAAGATACCGTTAATCCACATCTCATAGACAGCGGATTCGCTCCTGGCCCAAGCACCACGGCGTACCATAGCGTTGAGCTTCTCAGGGGTATCAGCCATAGCGAGCTTACGGGCCAGCTCCTCGTTGACCTTACGGCCACCCCAGGCTTCTAACAACTCGTCCAGCTCGGCCACGGCCAAGTCAGCGGAGTTTGCCTGGATACGGAAGGCGCTCAAGGCACGGGCAATCTCGGTCTGTACCCCCTTCATTTGGGCTTGGATAGAGGCGTGTACCGCCACTTGCTTACGGAATGCCAGAAGGTTCTCTACGTCCCCACGCTCGGCCAGCTTGGCTAACTCCACGGTCTTCTTAGCGGACGCATTGAGCAACATACGGTTGGCCGTTACGCGGGCTGCAAGGTTCTCAGTGTCACCATAGAGTCCCTTGTATGTCGCCGCGAGTGACTCAGGGGTGGAACCCAGGGCCTCAGCTAGGCGCTTGGTCTCCGCCAGGGATTGAACCCCTCCGGTCGCCACCTTAATCTCTTTGGAGAACATGGCGCTGGTGGAGTCCATGAGGGATTGAATATCCTCAGCACTGTCTAGGTGGGCGAAGTTGAAGTCGGAAGCCTCAACGGTTTCCGCCAGCTCGTCCAACTTTCCCTCTTTGGCGATCCGCACATACTCATCAGCCTTGGCCTTAGGTATCTTCACGGGTGCCTTCTTTGGGATAGGCGATATGCCAGCAACCTCAGGGCGGCTTAGGGACTTTGCTACAGGGTGGTAGCTCTTGGCTACGTCCTCAATGGTCTCTTTGGCTGCACCTTGAGGGAACCCCTTGCGATACAGGGTACGGCCACCGATAGCGCCAATAGCGGCCAACCCTAAGCGTTGACCTAGGCTTGCATCATCCTCAGCCGCATTGAACCCGGCTACGCCACCAGCCACGCTTGAGGCTGCATCTCCAGGGGTACGCACTAGGTGTTTCGCTAGGCGTCCCGCTGATTGAGCGGCATCAAGGAGAACACTAGGGTCGATGAAGCCACCTTGTCCACGGCGAATGCTGGTGGGTAGGATGATCTTTGCATCGGCCAGGGCCTGGGTGTTGCTGTCGATACCCCTTAGGATGGCCTCTACGGACTCTTCCCCAGGCGTTGCCGGGAGGATGATGTCATCGAACAGGGATTCTTGAAGCTGGCGATACGCTCGTAGTACGGCCAAGTCTTTAGCGGAACGCCTAAAGCCCGGCTTCTCCATTGCCGCTTGAACCTGCGTCTCAAGGTCAAGCATTGAGGGAGACGCAGGGGCGTCCTTGCTTACCGTAAAGCTACCATCGTCCATATTGAGGTACAGACGGTCTTGTCCCCTAGGGGTACTAAGGCGCGCCTCAGCAGCTTCAAGTGTCCCCTGGAGTTCCTGAGGGAGTGCCTTAGCGTCAACCTCGGCTTGCCTTAGGGCTGCTACCTCCTGCTCATCAACCATGAACTTGAATAGGTCAGCTATATCAGAGTCGGCACCGTTGAAGGCTTCCTCCAGGTCTGCCTGTCTAGCTTGTACATCAGCCTTGGGTCTAGAGGCACCTGTCAGCTCTTCAATCTGCTGGGCTAAGGGAACCTCTGAGGCTGGCTTGATGTTGTCCCTTACGGCCTGGGTTGCTTGTTCTTCTTTGGCTGCCGCGGCTTTACGCATCTCAGCCAGGGCGTTCTTGCTCTCGGACTTGGCCCCAAAGTAAGCCTTGGTTGCCTTGATACCCTGAATGGTACCGTCAAGGGCTACACCGATACCGAGACCTTCCAGCATGTTCTTCATGCGACCCTCGTACCAAGTGTCATTGTCGTTCGCTGCTAGGTACTCCAGCACCGCGTTGCCCTGGGTGGACTCGAAGGTGTCCAGCACGAGGTTGGACAAGCGTTGCTCGTGGGGGTCAAACGCTACGAAGTCCGTAGCTGCACCTGCGGCGGCTGCTTTGACTGGAGCGCTTGCGGCCTTTGCCCAGGAGAGGGCCTTGAGTGCCCCCGTGAAGGGAGCGACAAACTGCGTAATCGAACGGCCCACCTTGGAGGGGGTGCCCTTGGTTGTCACCTCAGGCCACTGCGGGGTAGCGAACCTGTAGTTGAATAGGTTGCCTGACAGGGCGTTGGTTGCGTCGTAGAGCAAGTCTGTCGCTGATTGGGCGACATCTCGGGCTGCACCTAAGGGAATGCTCACTGTGTCATTTACGGCATCCCCCAAGGTGTAGCTGGACTCAGGAGCCTTGGGAGTGGCTGCCGTCTGCGTAATGGGTGAAGTGGAGGGAGGCGCTGGCGGACTGTCCCAGCTATCCAGGTCATCGTATTGTTGCTGGATGGTAGCTGAATGTTTCTCCTTCTTTATCTCCTGAAGACTGCTATCGAGCGAATCGTTAGGGTCTAGTTGGGCCATTAGTTGGTGTCGCTCCTAGTTTAATTTCTTTGAAAATGTTGTACTGGTACTGGAAGTCAGCATCGCTTATCTGCCCGCGCTGATGAGCTTCCTTCAGCTCCCTCGGGGACTGGAACCTTAGGCTTCCCTGAAGGGGGTGGTTTGAACGAGCACCCTCTACGTCAGTAGTCAAGAAAGACTTCGGGAGCATCTTTGCGTACCGTTGGGAAAGCTCGTTTGCCAGCTCCTGGACTTGAGAAGGCTGTAAGCCCTGTGAACGCTGGGATAACTCAAGGAGGGCATTGGCCTTAACCTGGGCAGCCATTTGCTTGTCGCCTGTGGGAATCCCAGGCATCATACTGTCTGGCGCGGTTAGTGTCCGTCCTAACCAATCCTCTGCGGCTTGGAACTGCGTCGATTTATACACAGTTCTTTCACTTGCTTGGGCTTGAAGTGCTAACTGTCGCTGGGAGGTCTGGAAGCTGTTCACATCATTAAGTAACTGCTGAGTCTGGCTGTACGAGATACGCCGTGAGAGGGACTCATTCATTACATCCTGAATCCCAGCTCTACCCGTGTAGATACGGGCTAGTAGGTTAGTAGCATTCACGCGCTGCTCTGTAGTCTCCTCTAACTGGGACATTTTGGAGAGGCCGGATAGCTTGTTAGTCCACTCGCTAATTTCGCTCGGGAGGAACAGATTAGGCTGCTCCGTCACCAGCTTCTTGAACTGGGCTACAGCATCCCCATACTCACCCGTCAGGGCACCTGTAAATACTGACTGTAAGGCTTGCTCCTGGCGTTTCTCACGGTCGGCTTTAAGCTGCTTCTCGGCGGCTGTAGTCATCTGGAGATATTGCGTCTTGGCGTGTATCTCTGCCGCGTCAATCTTCTCCTTCCAGGCAGGGTTAAAGTACATCCCTGGGGTACCGTCAGGCTTGTCCTTCTTGAACTGCTCGAAGATCGTAAAGTTACCCTTGTTGCCGAACTCCTTAGCGGCCAGGAACTGAAGCTCCTCGAACTTGGCTTCACTCATCTTGAAGTTGGTAGCGAACTCTTGCTTCTTCGCTGTGATGAACTCATCCGGTACAGGCAAACCTTGATCCACAAAGGCCCCCATGCCCAAGCTAAGGTTCTTCATTGCGTTGGTCGCTACGTCTTCCTGAAGCTTATCCCAGCGCTGCTTGGTGTACTGGTTAGAGAGCTGATTGATGGCCCTATCCATGATGGGGGCGTACCCCTCAAGGAATGACTTGTCCGTAGAAGGGCTAGCCTTGTTCTTGAGCCATCCCTTAACTGTCCCCTGGAAGTCATCCGTGTCGGGGTTATAGTTTGTCTCAAGGTAGCCCTGAAGCTCGGCCATGTCCTCTGCTGCCGCATTGGTACCCTTGATCTTCAAGTACCCATGTTGGTACAGCTCGGCGTCTGACTTAGGCTCCTCCTTAAGGATGGCATCTTGTTTCCCTTGCTCTACCTCCTGGCGGTTCTGCTCGTCCATACGGTTCTGAGCGAAGCGCTGGAGCGCTGGGTTGAGCGTAGAGAGTCCGCTAATGAAGGAGTCAAAGGTGGAGTCTCGGGTTGTCCCTATGATGGTGGTGTCTACCGGACGGGCCACCACGCGTTGGGCCTGTGGCCGGGAGATTGGATCAGCTATTCGAGTGCTGCCCAGGGTATTGCGTACTTCACGTACCATTAGGCGTTCCTCTTAGCTTTTTCTTTGGATGTTTTGTAGGAGTCATAGGCGCTTACCCCTGCGCCAGCAATTTGCAGCCCAGCACCCAGGGCACTCGGGCGCTTGATGGAGTTCAGACGAGTCTGGTTATTTGCTGCTACGCCCTGTGCCTCCAGCTTAGATTGCTTGATGGCGGACTGGCGATTGGCCTCAATGCTTGCTAGGTCGGTGCCCTCATTGAAGTATGACTCCCCTTCGATACGGGAGGCGGTATTTCCAGTCAGGCCGGACTCCCCAAGGATGGCCCTTAAGCGTCCGCGCTCTTGCATAGCCTCAATGGAGCGCTGTGATTTCTCATCGGCGGCGTTCTGATTGATCTGCTGTTGTTGTAGCGCCGCTGTCGCGTTAGCTTGTCGTTGGGATTCCTCTATGGACTTGGCGGTAGCTTCTGCTGAACTCATGCCCTGCTCGTATGAGGAATAGGCCCCCACGGCCGCAATGGCGAGGGATGCAATGGTCATTGGCTCACACATCTGCGGTTATCTCCACCTTGATAAATGTCTCCGCACCTACGGGAATATTCGCGGTTTCTTTGAAGCCTAGCCATTTTAGCCATCGGCGAGAGATAGTATTCCGGGCGTCTACCATGTTGACCATGTTTGGCGTAATCAAACGATAGAACTCAAGACGAGACTTGGACTCCCGCAAGAAGTCCCTCCTCATTGTCAACAGCGTGTCCGTAGCGAGGAGCCAGGGGAATCCCCAGCCTTCGCCTATGCCCAGGCCGAAGATTACGAAGGGGGTACCTCCCGTATCCACTGCTACGTTTGTGAGGAGAGAACCCTTAAGGGAGTCCGTTAGGGTAGCCCTCAGGTCATCCCCCCTTAACGCGATCATCTCATCGCGGTCTTGTTGCCTAAGATTGTCGGCAATAAAAAGCGCGTCCGCGAGGGTTGCTCTACGGACGCTGTAAGGTTTACTCAATTTATCTCCTTGTTGAAGAGCTGTACTCCCCCTTCCAAGTGGCTGACTGAAAGAAAGAGGGGAGGGGTGAATCGTTGATAAGCTCGATGGCTGCATCGGTGGAACGGCACCGCACTGGAAACGTCAGGCGTCCTGAGCTAATGGTCTCTTGGCCCAGCCTAAAGTCGTCGTCCCCGATCACTCTTCCCGTGTATGGATAGACTGCCTTTTGCCGTGCTTTAGGTGTCACCTCTGTACGGAAATACCCCGTGTTGTGGAACCCGACCGTGAACGTCCTGAGTTGGAGCCGACCGGGGATTACAGACAGGTTTTCCTGATTGCGTAGGAACTGCTCGGAGAAGCGATACTTGAATGTGTAGGGACGCCCTATGTATACCTCGTGCTGGCTGTAATCGCCTATGGCCTCCACGGAGTCTAGCGCGGGGCGGGATACGGTAAGGACAGTCCCTGCGGACGGCCCGAAGCCGGGGCCAGTGAACACCTGGAGGAGTTCTTCCTCGTAAGGTAACTCCCAGGTTGTCACGTCGCGGTCAGCATCGTATGTACCCTGGAGGAACAACTTTCGATCAAGGTAAACGGCGTGGTTGAAGCCGCTATCCGCCTTGCCCTGCTCCAAGTCCATACGCTCTAGGTATACGCCATCCTCGCGCTGTATCACTAGGGAAACGATAGTGTTGAGCATGTCGAAGCTCAGGATTTTATCGTCAGGCCCGAAGACGAATTTGTTCCAGGCGGACTGTAACTTCTCTTCGGAACCCCAGTAATATTTATAAACGTACAGGGCGTTAGGCTCATCCCTTGAGGCCACTAGGAGTACATCCTCCCCGGAACTTGTAGCCATCTTGAAGACGTTCCCTGGGAGGTACCTGGGGACGTGAGCTGTGATGTCCGCCGCGTCATTGGTATAGCTGTTACTATCGACGTAGTATTCCCGGACAGTAGCGTAGGTAGTCTTGTCCAGGACGAAGAATACGTTCTGCCCAGCAGCCACAGGTCGGGCCAAGGGTGAACTCTCGAACTCTGTTACGGGTTCCAGTTTAGCTGTCTTAGGGGTCAGCACTTCACCAGCTCCAAGTTGGAACTGGGATTGATCCGAGAAGAGCATCAAGGTTTTATTGAACGGGATTGCAAAGTTCAATAAGGAAACCTTCGTGTGTGCCGCTGAGGTATCAATCGGGTCTGAGTCTAGGACAGACGTGACGGTCTCGCCCCAAAAGTTGAAGTACCGCCCACTACGAGACAGAATGATTGATTCGTCAGAAAGGAACCCTAGGCGGTTACGGAAGAACAACACGTCTGAGATAGTGCGACCCACGAAAGAGGGGATAGGGATGGAGTCATCGTCCCCTACCAATCGCTTTTCCCACTGGACGGAGCTAAAAGTAAACGTGCCGTCTGCCTCCCGTACTAGCTGGTGCGGCATTGTGGTCGGGTCAAAGGCGACGCTTGCGGTAGGATCGGCGCATTCAATCCAGACCGAACTCGCGCTGCTCCACATAACGTAGTACGTTGAGCGTTGCGTAGTGGGGTCGCCTTGGATTTTCCACATATCACCATCAACCTGCCCGCTAGTAGGTAAGTCCGAGAACTTTTGCTTCGTCCCCTTGAAGCCCTGCACTACGCTATACCTCGGGGTTCCGGTTGCAGGGCCTAAGGCGCTCAGTGTGCGCGTGTCATAGACATAAGTGGTGGTGGTAGGTACTGCTACGACAGGTGCCGTAGAGTTGTACTCCTCAGGGGTCGCCCCTTCTACACGAACAAAGGCTGAGGTGGTTAGGGTATGCGCTGCGCTTGTTGTAACTTGGGCACTATAGGGGGTTATGTACCCTGTGCCTAGGATTTGATTGGTAGCATTCCCCTCTGCCAAGAATAGCGGGGAGACGGCTACAATAGCGAGAGACCTTGCCGATACAGCACCTGTAACCGCCGTGCTGGAGACTGTGAGGTCATAACCCGCTAATTGGTGTATCTTGGAGCTGTCCGCCCTGACAACATTTGTCAGTCTGAATTTGCCTCCCGGATAAAACCCTGGGGTGCCGTTGGGTACTACAAAGGTCAAGCGCCCGTTGGTTCCCGCAACATGCGTCCATTGGATACCTACAGATGTGCCCAAACCGAAAGGCGTATCCACCTTATAATCGAATGCAGCAGCGGAGGAAAACTTGATAATACCTGTAACCTCCACACCGTCATAAAGCCTACCGAAGAGTTCTTGAGTCATCTTCACTATGCGCTTCTTATTCACCACGAAGCTGTAGTCGGCCACGGTTACTACTACAATATCGTCTGCCGTAGCGTCAGCGAGATAGGAGGCGTCGTAAGGGCTATTTACTGTTTTCTCTTCTCCTGTGAAGAGGTCGAATACCTTAATGACTCCTTCAGCAATGAATAGCGTGTAGCGCTCGGTCTTGTCCCGGTTGAGCGTGGTGACGAAGGCTGAGTCCATCTGTTCACTGGTGATCTTAGCGACATGCTCTGTAGGTGCGCGTTTGCCCAAACCCAAAGCAATCGTTGGGTATCCGTTCTCGGAGACTTCGCCCTGAGAGGGGCTTCGTAGTGAGGGGGACTGCTGAGATATGCCGTTGTAGAGATTCGGGATGTTACCTTCGACTCTACTCATCGAAGCCATACCCCCATAACGCTGTGGCTTCCAGTGAACATATTGTGATTCGCTGTGCTTCCCTCGAATTCTTTAAGGGTCGCCTGGGCTTGCTCTTCACTGTCACTCGTATATACAAGCGTGGTGTCCTCGCCAAGTTGTCTCGTCTGGAAGATACGCGCAGCGCGGATGGTGATGTAATACCGGGCTGCTTCAGGTAACTCATCGAAAGGAAGCATAACCAGTAAGTCAGCCTTAACCGGGGCAGTGAACACAAAGGTTCTGTCCCTACGGTTGTAAAGTCGCTGCCCGCGCTGGGTAAGTCGTAGGTCGCTGAAGGCCGAGTCGGGGTGAACCCTCAGGGTATTTGGGGGTACCAGGATGAAGCCATCTGAGTCTACTGGGAGTGTTACATTGGGTTCTAGGTTGAAGTCCCACGGTTGGGTTTGTACCTCGCGGGAGACCTCATGGAGCGTTGAGATTGCCTCCGCAACATCCGCCAAGCCACTATCCTCAAGAGTGCTTACGGGCGACTCTGAGATAGTAGCGAGGAGAATGTTGACGGCCTCAAGCTCTGTGGTGGGAGTTAAGGTGTTTATGTCGTTACCCTATAACAGGCGTGTACCGCTCAATTGGGTGGACTGAGGATTCCAATTGGAAGCCCCTCAAGCTCGCTGCATTAGTGCCCGTTTGGTAAACGGCAACAAAGGCGTACAGGGGATCAGGAGAACTACGGTCATTGAGATTAACTCCCCAACTAGCGCTGCCCGCTCGCGCCCATGAAGTGAAACCTGCGGATGTCGGTACAACACCAACTTCCATAATCTGAGCTACTGTTGCGCTGGTAAACTCTGTATGCAAAGCGTTCTCAACAAGTAACCCGTTAATAGTTGGATTCTCGTCTCTGCCAATTATCAGCCCAACATAGCGGGTTCCTGAGGAGGTGACACGCATTGGCGCAGTAAACTTAAGGTGCCCGCCATCTTGGAAATAGTTTGCAGGTAACTTGAAGGCTGCTGCAATTTGCAAGGTAGCCGATACAATCGGGAACTGCACCACATCAAGCGCATTGTGTATCTGCTTAAAGTCTCCTACCAGAGCTTGTCCATCCGGCCACTCTTCATATTGTATTTCGACCTTAGTACCTATTGGGGCGGGCGCACTGACGTATACACCTTGAGAGCCTTTAGTCACGCTTTGGCTCAGCCCGTTAAATTTAACCTGAGGCGTGTTCTTGTAGGCGGGTAAGGGGTAAAACGTCTTAACGCCGTCTCCTACTTCATAAATAGTTGGCAATAAAAATCCTTTCTTAAATGAATGCTGCAATTGTGTTGATGTAACTTTCCACGGCAGAATGCAATGCCGCCATTTCAGCATCAGAGAGTCCTGCGCCAAGCGTGAATGCGCCTGTGGTATTACGGTTTGCAGAAGTGCCGCCAGCCCAACGAATCCCCCCAGTAAGTGTTTCTACCGCAACGGGACTGTCAAATGAGCTGAGTAGCACACCATTCAGGTAACGATGTTCAACGTCTTGGCTTCTCCTAGTACAGGACAAAGAGCCTGGGCCATCAATAGCTGGCATTACCGTTACGATATTTGTGCTCGCCATGTAGTTAATGACGGACGAGTTGTTCATGTATCTAACTGCAATGCGGTTGCTAGTCGCACCTTCGGCGTCCCGAGAACCCGCGTAGTTACCGTTATAAACAGTAAAGTATTGGAATAAGTGACAGTTATGCCTACTCACATCGTTAAGTAGAAATGTTGGGCAATTAACGTAGACGCCATTTGCTGTTGGCGTCATACCTCTATACGGTACGTGAGTGACGCTTGCGGCGGTCGAAGGATACAGCTCAGGATTTTTCCAGTTGAGTAGGTTGGCCTGTGGGGTGTGCATGGCTGCGGCCATATAGTCGATCTTATTCCACACGCCCGCCGCCTTCAGATCGACAATACACTTGTTAATCGCGGCGAGGTGTCCCGGCAAGGGCGCTTCTACCATCGCCGCCACAAGCGTGGTAGTCTCCGGCTCAAGTTCGGTCACTACCCGCCTTCTCCTAATAAGGCGCGACAGTATCATAGGTGATTCCAGTAGGAACCACCTGTGCGTACCACCCCGAAGACCTCGTACTGCACAGGGTCTGGTATGCTTGAGGCCCTCACTACGGTAACACCGGAAGCCCCCACAATGTTTATGGGAGTAGCGCCGGTTTGACAAACAGCGATGGTTTCACACTCTCGGGTGCCCAGTTCGGTATCTGTCGGGATCGTCAATTGCGTTACCGAGGAGGTGCAGAGTAATACAGCGCCTACATCATCGGCGGTCAGGGTACGGTTCTCCGTCACTATGACCATTCTGCTGTGATTCACGACTGGTATTTTTGTACCGTCCGGCAGGAGGATGCTCGGAGGACTTGTGCTGGTATCAATTTTAGCAAGCGATACGCCCGCATTTAGTGCCTCGTAGTCAATCTCTACGGCAGCACCCTTGGTTCCAGCACTGGCAAGAATCAAGGTGAAGTCGCCCCGTACAGTGTAGTCGGTTGAAGTCCCCGAAATTGTCACTGTTGGAGACCCCTTGAACGGAGGCATGTTCACTTCTCGGGTAATGCCGTCGGTGATAAAAGATAGTTTTGGCAAGGTTAATCCTTAGGTAAACAAAAAGGGGTACCCCCTGTGTTTTCACAAGAAGTACCCCCAGGGGAGACAAGCGCTAGGCGTTGCCGAAGAGTTTGGTACCTGCGGCAAAGCCACCAGTACCTGTAAAGATTTGCACCAGGAGTGCGTTGAGGTCGGCGCTAGGCTGGACAATGCGGAGAATCCCTGCACTATCTGTAAACCGCAAAGAGCCGTCATCATGAAACTCAACGGCTTTCGTTGCGATAGTAGCACCAGCGTCAGTCAGACCTCGAACTTGAAAGTCAAACCGCTTTGCCATAAGGATTAAGGCGTCGCCAGTTCGACAGCACCTTCAGCGCGGAGAACACCCGTACCGATTGCGTACTTTGCGACAATCAGGGTGCCTTGGCGGCGGATGTCATAAGCCATCTCGGTAGACAAGTCCATCAGCTTCACGGTGCCCACGGCTTGCTTGTTCATAATCAAGGCGCGAGTCTTGGAGAAGTCGCCACGGTACTTCGCAGGAATCTTCGCTGGGTCGAGGCCAGCAGCAGTGATGGTAGTGTCGTTGGTCAAGTTCAGGCCGTTAGGCAGGTTGTTGGTCTTAACCAAGTCGATGTCCGCGATGCGGCGAACAACACCGTCAGAGTAGGAGCCATTGCCACCCCAGTCAGAGTTAATGGTGTTGGTCGTCTGCACCAGCAGGTAATACTGAGCTGGCTTCACGAAGATGCTTCGGTCGGCCTTGGGGACATTCTTCTCATCCAAGGTTTGGGCACCAGCGAAGATACCGGAAGCAAGGGCAGAGCCGTCGGAGCCATAGTTGGCGTTGGTCAGTACGGAACCGCCTGGGAGACCGTTTACAACACTTGCGGAGCGCGCCGCCAGTACACCAGTGCGCAACACGTTTGCGTCCCAGTTCTCAGCCAGGAAGCGGCCAGCATCGGCGGAGTAGATGGAACGAACATCGTAGTGGTTCTTCGCCTCATCAATATTTGGGATGAAGATGTCCGCTACCAGCAAGTCATCAATGGTGATAACGCGCTCGGCAGCGTTCACGTTGCGGCCAGTCAGCTCAGTACCGGGAGTGTGGTATCCGCCATTCACGCGACCTGTGGCCGGGAATTGAGCGCTCTTACCGTGCTGGATGGTGCGAATCAGGTGACGGGACTCAGTAACGGTCTCCATCTCGAACGCGGTCAGGACTTCACCAGAGAATACCTTCAGGAACATCTCATCGGTTGGGCCTGTGGAGTTGATTTGACCAAGACGAATTGGATTGGCGTTTGCCATATTTTTATATCCTTAGTGTTAAACCCCAGGGACGGGGTATAGGTGGGAACACAAAGGGCCTCCTGGGAGGGTAGGCGGAGGCCCTAAATGGAAGGGAGGGTGCTACTTAGTACAGATTGGGAGATTGCTGAATCTTGCGCTCAACAGACGCGCGGAATGCGGGGTCTGTCTTATAGCGCGGGTCTTTCATATCAGCAGTCATTTCAGAGCGCGAGGCATAGCCTTTGGATACTCTGCCGCCGTTGCCTGTGATAAGCGCGGGGTCAGTTCCATTGGCAGCTTCATACTTAGCGCGAAGGCCCGCGATAGCCAAGCCCGTTGCTTCGATCGAGCCTTTGGTCACTTGGGAGTTAAACTCGGCGATCTCTGCGGGGGACAGGTTTGTAGCCGCCCAAGCAGTAATCACAGCGTATTGCTCTTTGCCACCTGCTTGCTCATATGCCTTCGCCTCGAAGAGGTCGGCCTTGGCCTGTTGGCCTGAGATGTAGTTGTCAACAATCTCGCGGGTAAAGCCTTTGGCTTCCAGGGCCTTGTAGGATTCGTCGCTCAGGGTCCCGTTGGTGTTGTACTCTTCCTGTAGCTGGGCGATGTCCAGTCCTGCCGACTCAGCGGCTGCCTTGGCTGCTTGCTCTTCGGTGTCCTTTGGGGGTTCATCCTTGGGGGTTTCATCCGTAGTCGTCTCGTCGGCCCCCTTAGCGGTCAGCTTGGCGTATGCCTCAGCGAATTGCTCGGGAGTGTCAAAGCCTTCAGGGAGCCATGCAGGACGTTCGCCCTCAGGCGCTGTCATGGCCTTGTCTGCTTTGTCAGCCATTGCCGCTTCGTACTCGGGGGTTCCGGGTACAGGGGCTTGTGGCTGTTCTTGAGTGCTGTTTTGCTGGCCCATCAGAAGTCGTACCGTACTGTTGCGGAGTCAACCTGGACAACTTCACGGGCAGAGCGCTCCGTAGCTGGGCTATCCTCGGGAACTACAGGTGCCTCCTCCTCAGGCGCAGCTTCGGCTGCGGCTTCAGGGGGGACTTCAGGTGCAGCTTCGGCTGCGGCTTCAGGGGGGACTTCAGGTGCAGCTTCGGCTGCGGCTTCAGGGGGGACTTCAGGTGCAGCTTCGGCTGCGGCTTCAGGGACTGCTGTTTCAGCAACCTCTTGCGTTTCCGCTGCTGAGTCCTCAGTTACTGTTTCGTCAACAGTAGGGGCCTCAGCCTTTGCGGCGGCTTTGGTTCGTGCCATAGGTTCCTTTGGGGTTAAGGCGCTGGGGGCTGCATTGAGCTACCAGCTTGGTTAATGAGATTGGGCAGACCCTGCTGAATTAGGGCCTGTAGTCGGTCGTTATCTTCCTGCTGCTGGACTTCCTCAGCGGAACGCACCAAGCCTTCCATATCCATACCGATGGATGTACCAGCGCGTGTGATGTAGTCTCCCACGTTCAGCCACTTCTGCATTGCCTCGGGGCCTAGTGGGTTCACCATCTCTAGCAGTTCTGCCAGCTTGGCTTTGTCGTAGCCCCGGCCAATCGCTTCAAGACCCGTGGTAATCGCCGGACGTACAACACCTTGAGGCAGCGGAGGGAGTTTCCCTTGCTTCTGCATGTGGTGCATCGTGGTACTGATTACTGGCAATTGAAGTTCTTGGGATAGAAGAGAGTGGATGCCGCCGTTAGCAGCATCTAGCTCCTGGGCCATATAGCGAATCTCCTGTGCTGTGACTCGCTCGCCATTGCGTTGGATGGCGGAGTTAAGCTGGAAGACATACGATAGCGACTCAGTGATGCGTTCTATTGCCTCAAGCGCCACACGGAAGTCGGCGTACTTGTCCATCTGAAGGACTGATACGTCATCCGCTTTACCCTCCTTGATGTCGCCTGACTCGGATTCGGCCAGGTCTTTCATGGTGGTAGTAGCGTTAGGGTTGACCAGGAACAGCACTTTGGCTGCTGCTGCGGAACCCTGAACAATCGCTTTGGTAAGCCCTTCAAGGGAGATAATGTCCCCCAAGTATTCCTCTAGGAAACTCCTACCGTAATCCTCGTTCTCAACAGCGATGTAGCGTAATGGAATCCACGGCGACTTATCCAGGGGGTAGGTTCCACTTGATTCTGGAATCCTCACCTTGTTGATTTCTTGCCGGACTTTCCATACACGACCTTCACGTTTGATATGCGTGTACAGCTCTACGGTATTCTCGGGACTATCTCGGGAGCCTGTCTCCTTGGCTGCTTCCCCCAAGGCAATCTCTCGAATGCTCTCGGGGACTTCCATGGGGCTAAGGTCTTCCTTGACGATAATCTCCAAGACGTTACCCATGGGGTCTCTTTTGACCACGTAGCGGTCTAGGCGGAATACCCTCATGCCTCCTATCGGATTGAGGTACAGCAGCACGTTACCAGCAACCAAGAGATGCTTTAGGGCTTCCTGGGTAGAGGTGCGTATGGCGGTAGTCTCAAGCTCGTTCATAACGGAACGCTCGATGGAGGACAGGGCTTTCTCAACCTCGGCGCGCATCCCATCCTGCTGCGTCAACTTCTTCAAGGCGAAGTCGTCGATCTGCAAACGGAAGAAGGGGGTGTTAGCGGGGAAGAGAGACAGGTTTAACTTGGAAGAAAGGTGGTTCACCCCACGAGCCGCGAGAGAGCTGTAGGGAGTTGGCAATTCAGACACATCGGAGTGGCCGTCAGGGGGAACCAAGTGCGGGATGGAATACTTTGAACAGCGGCGAGCGCGGTTCAGGTAAACATCACGCGAAGGGGAAAGTGTGTCATAACGGGCCTTGATGGTGGTGGTGTCGCTTACCATCTAGCCCTTTTAAGCGATCAATCCGCTGCCCTGTCCCGGGGTGGTCAGGTCGATGCGGAGCTTTCTGCGGCTCGCCTGTTCGCGGAGGGAACCAGAAGTCGTACCTACAGCATCCTCAGGGGATACTAGTGGCGCTACTTCTTCAGGGGGTTTAACCACAGGTGCGGCTATAGTCTTGATCTTAGGTGTGCTGGAACACATTAGAGGGTTGTGATTTTTGAGATTTCAAGTACGTTGGCTTGTGCTTCTTTCAGGGCCGACTTGATTTTATCAATTACCATCTGCTGCCCGATCAGCTTCCCCATATGCTCAGGCGTACCGAGCTGTCTTGGGAGAGTATCCGGGAAGAGGATTGATAATTCCTGTACCAGCTCTTCAGAAACAAAGGCGGCTAACCTAGAGTTAGACATTAGGTTTTACCTTAAGGGTTTTTTATTAATAATGATTAACAATAACTGTTTAACTTTAAGTAACACTTTAATGAGAAACTTTAGGGGTGCTTTGGATAGTTACCCTATAGTGGGCACTTAACCCCCCACCTTTCCAGTATCTCATTGAAACTCCTGAGCAAATAGGCGAATCACAAGTTCCTGACTCAAGGCTTCCTTTGCGTAACCCAGGGCCTCTTTGTAAGGCACCTCCACGGGGAAGGTTTGACGGTACTGAAGAACGTGGCGTTCTACCGCTACACTGAGGTACAGTTCGCGATAGTGTCTCTCCAGGCCGAAGTAGTCGTGGGACTTCGGGAGGGGGTCAGGGTGACGGTGCCGCACTGGGCCGTAGTAATGCTCTAGGATTGTCATAAAGTGTTTCCTTATCGTGTTTGGTTATTCAGAAAGTCGTACATCTCCTTGTGGTTTCTCACTAGCCATTCCATTGCGGCACCTCGGATGGAAGTGGGGTATGCCTTGATAGCGAACCCTGAGCCAGCTACAAGGTCGTCCTTGATAATCAGCTTCTTGTGTGGGTGCTTGATGGTGTCGAACACCTGGAGAAGGCGGGCGCAGAGAAGGTCAAACTTCTCGTCCTGGATAGGGGAAACGTCAAAGGTGTAGTACAGGTAGGAGAACATCAGGAAGTGCTGGAGGAGCTGGGTATCCCTGAGTTCTCCTAGGTCAAAGGGGGCTGGCCTCAGGATTTCTTGAAGCGGGACTTGATGCTGTGGTACGCCTTCAGGCCGAACAGGCCAACTACCGTCCCCGCAATGGCAGCAACGAATGTAGTAACCACTAATGCACGTAAGACTGTGGCCGGTACGGCGACGAATACCACCTCGGCGGTAGTAGTTAGCAGCTCCAGGCTAGGAGTCCTGTAGCTCTCATCTTTGAAGGCTTTAGTAAGGTCTTTAAAGTCCGTCAAAGTGGGAGAGACACTGCCGTACTCTTCATAAGCATGGCGGATATAAGTTGTTAATTTCATTTACTTTCCTCAAAGGCAATTAAAAGGTCAATCGTATGGCGGGCCTTAAGCAGATCACGAACGCCATTCTTATCCCGGAACCGGGAGACGTACTTAATGATGGTGTGCTGCATGGGGTCTAGGCCGTTGCGCATGGAATACTCGAATGGCTGAATTGCCATAGTGGAGTAATGAGTTCCGTCCACCTGAGTTTTCCAGGGTGACGCATCAGGAGCTGGGGATAGTCGCGCGACATATTCCTCTACTGTGATGCCTGAGCTTTCCGCTTCCTGCTCGGCGATGTGTACTGCTAGCTCTGCGGGGGTTGCGCTGCGGAGGGGGGAGTCCAATAGATAACCTCTTTCTTGTTAAAGTCGTAGTCGGTATGACGGCATATACGGGCCACGCGGGCCTGTGTTACTGCGTCTCTCTCAGTGAACCCTCGGTACTCATATTGGGAAACCAAGGCTTCCCATAAGGTCTCACAGGGTTCTTTCTTCCAGCGAACCTCTACCTGTCCCTTACGTGGGCCGGACTTCAAGATGTGCTCATATGCGACATACTTGAGGCGCTTCTTGACCATTGAGTCAAAGGCATCCTTGCCAGCACCAGGACAGCCCTTGTAGCCATCCGTAACGTCTCCCGTAAGGGTCTGCTCCAGGTGGTACAGGTCTGCGGCTTCCTCGGTAATGAATACAGGCTTGGTGTGTTTCGCGGGATTGAATAGCCAGCCCGGAATAGTCTTCATGTCCTTGTCTTCAGACACGATGATCTTCTTGCCGGGGATGAGCTTCGGGTGAGTGCTTAAGATACCCATGATGTCGTCTGCCTCAAGTGTCGGTTTGCGGTAACTCGGGAAGTTGTCCGCTAGGTAATCCTTGAGGGGGTACAGCAGCTCGGGACGTATTGTGTTGGCGCGGCCTTGCTTGTATGAAGGGAGAACCTTCTTGCGCCAGTTGTAGTTATCATCGCTGAGGCAAATGATGTATTCATCTGCTCCAGTCTTGACCAGCAGTTCATCCAGATATGACTGGACTTGCTGGGCTACGTCATCGAAGTCCGTCACTACAACGGAGATAACGTCTTCGCCTGTGTCTTCATCAACCCCCCAGTTGGTACGCTGTTCGTTTGCTGCGGCCAATTTAAAGGCGACAATATCAGCGTCAACCAGGAGGGTGACTTTAGGTTTGCTCAGGTTTAACCGCCTTGTCGGGATTGGCGTAGTTCTCCATCCAGACCCTGTGCGCCTCCCAGTTGATAGCTTGGGAGTTGTTCAGAGAGGCAAGCTGAGCGCTGTCCTGGACAAGGTGTTCATAGTGTTCTCGGGATAGCGTCACTTGATCTTCGGTAATCATGTGGATTGTCATGCTGCGAGCCTTAAAGGAATCGAGTTGATCTTCAAGATGTTTATATGTGCTGAGCTGTGCAGCTTGCGGTGGATAGCGGCTAAGCCCCTACCTGTGACTAACACAAGGGGTTCGTAAGGAATCCCCTCAGGCGTCACCCCTCTACGGAGACGAACTTCGAAATGCCCTGAATCCACATAGCGCTGCATAGGACGCCCATTGTCTTTGCGCAGAATGCCTTCTGCCTTCAGCCACCCCTTCAGCCTAATGATTCCTGTACCAATCAGCTTCGCTACAACATCAAGCCTATACGTACCCTCGGCCTCCACCACAGCATCATGGAAGGCGACCTTAGGCGCATCCTGGAGTACCTTCCTTTCAGCGATACCTTGAGCCTCTATAGCGTCTGCCCAAGCTCGTGCTGCAATGGCAGGGTTAGAGAAGTCAGGGAGGACGGGGGCTGGTGCTTGGATGGAAGTAACTTCCTTGAGCTTCTTTTCGCACTCAATGAAATACTGCCGGGCTTGCCTACCTTTCTCAGAGCGTTCCAACATAGCGAGTTCCTTAGCCATGTCTAGGGAGATGTGGTAGTCCACGCGGTTGTGACCTCCACGTCCTACCTTTGCTTCCCCGTTTTGGGAAGCAATCACAGTAAAGTCTTGGCCTTCCTGGAAACCGTACTTGTTGATACGGTCTGTTATCCAGGTACCGAACTGTTTGCCCACCTCAAGGAACGCATGAAGTTCCCTTGCATTGACTGTCTGTATGGCGTCCCCTTGCTGTACGGGGATTAGATGCGGGATAGAACCCGCGTAAGACTGTAAATGTGATGTACTACTCATAAGGCATCCTTCCGGTACGGCAATAACGATAGAGTTCACGCGTATGATTTCCTAGCATTACGGCCAGTAGGAACAGAAACCCCAATGCCAATACACCTCCAAGGAATACAACCAAGGCGATGCCGTGGAATATCATTAGGTACGCTAGTAGCGACACCAAAGGAAACCCTATAAGGATGTCCTTAAGTAATTCTTTAGTTCTTACCATCTTAATTGGCCTCCTAAGCCTATAAAGTAATCACCATCGGAGTACACCGAAGCGGATGCACCCCAATGGATGCTCTTGGTTTGGATAAGGTCTTGCCTAAGGTTGATGCGAGCTACTGGAGTAAGTCGTCCACCACCACCATCACGGTCAGGCTTGTACCCAATATCGAGTCCGAGGCTTCCGCGATTCTCAAGTGCGAACCAAGGGTCTCCTGCTCGGGACACGTAAGAGGAAACTTCCCCTGTTCCCGCATCCACTGTTGTAGTGACGATTTGCCTAGCCTCCGAGGGTGCCAACTTGATTGACGCAATGGCGTGTTGCGCAGGGTCTCCAGTAACTTTATCTGGTAGGGGTAGAGCTTCCTTGACACTTGGCTTGAATGCCTTGACTGTACTGAGAGGGACATCGACCTTCTCCTCATGTTTGACTACAGGATTCACCGTAGCCTCCCTTACGATACCGACTACAGGGTCGGGGCCTGGGGCGCTACAGCGGGTTAAGAAGGTTCCCACAAGGAAACTCACGGCCACCAAAAAGATAACCATGATTGTTTCCTGAACCTTACTGTGTGTTGATTGATTACGTTCTTCCAATAGAAGACTCCTCAATAGAATGTTGTAGCCTCATCTCGAACAGCTTTTTGTTCCCTTCGGGCGTGAGCCTCCAGGTGTTTCCAAAGCGTCGAGGTGAGACTATGGTTGTGATGAAACCCTCGGAAGCCACCCACGCCACATACACGGCGTTGTCCCTGAAGAACTGGGACTGGACAGTAAAGCCTTTGGCCCATGCCTTCTCCAGGACTTCCAAGAGTTTCCTTTCTTCTTTCCTAATGCGTCTCACTCCAGTTGGCTCCAATCTTGTACTCCCCAGTCAGGGGGCACTTGAAGTTGTAATACTCGCCAGCGAGACGAATAGCTTCTATGGCGGTCTTACCCACATCCTCAGCAATTTCCGGTAGGGCGGCGATCTGCCATTCATCATGGATGTTGCCCATGAACTCGTACTCAGTACCTGGGCGATATTTCGCTTGAAGCATCGCGTCGAGGATTACCAAGGCTCGCTTCATGATGATTGCCCCGGCTGATTGGAGGAGGGTGTTCAAGGCTGCGTGTTCGGAACGGACGGGAACTTTCCGGCCATCAAGACCCTTGATCCAGCCTTTAACTTTAGCCGCCGCTTTAACGGCTGCGATCAGCTTTCCTAACGCTGGGAGCTTGACCATGAATCTAGCCTTCGCTTCCTTGCCTTTAGCTCGGGCTTTGTTGCCCTTGATACCATAAAGGGTTGTACCGATCTTCTCGTCGCCCGCCCCATAAAGGAACGCGTAAATGAATGTCTTGGCGACATCCCGCGAGTCGATGGCTAGGGCTAGTTGGTTGACTGAGTGAACGTCAGTCTTGTCCTCGTTACGTCCTTCACAGACGGTACGAACATACGCACCTTTATCCCATGGAGCCATGTACCCAGCGAGGGCACGTAGTTCCAAGCCGGAAGCATCAGCGCCCACCTGGACATAGCCCGGAGGAGGCTCAAAGAGTTCACGGCACTCATGCCCATAGGGACTCTTAGCGGATGGCACCTGAGCAAGATTAGGATCGCTGTGGGTCATACGGCTTGTTACCGCACCCATCGTATTGACCCGTCCTCGTATCACGCCGTCCTTCTCCAGCTTCAGCCACGCTTGCTTACCTTCTGCGAGCTGGCCGATGCGCTTATCTACGAGGAAGTATTCAGCAAGAATCTTGGCCTCGGGATACACCATTCCCTTGAGGACAGTTTCGTCAATCTGAGGCTTACCATTCTCAGTGAACAGCGAGGGTTTCCACCCGAAGAGTCGCGTTAAGCGGTTCGCTATGTGATCCCGCGAGCCGGGGTTGAACTCCACCAGCTTCACCTTGGATAGGGGAGCGCCCTCTACGTATCCCATCCTTTTGTTGTCGCGTTTGGGCACAGTTGTTTTCAAACTGTCGCGGACATAGAAGGGCTTGAAGACTTCCCTTAGGCGAGCCTCAAGTTCAATCTTTCGCTTGGAGAGCTTGACGTATAAAGCCGATGCCTTCTTCACGTTGAACCTGAAGCCGAACGCCTCTTGCCTGTTGAGGATGATGCGAACTAGGTGTTCCAGCTCAAGGGGTTCCTCAGGCCAGTCTTGCTTCAGGAAGTGTTCATATATCTTGTCGAGCGTATGAACATCCTGCTCGCAGTAGTCCTCCATCTCCTGGTTCCACGCCTCAAAGCCTCCCTTATAGTCGGCCTTGTGTTCACCGAGGCGGTAGCCCCAGGCTTCAATGGAGTGTCTGTTGATGAGGTGCTTAGGGAGAATCCCCTTGTGAGCTAGGGAAGTGTCCGAGTCCCACATATCGGGGAACATCGTGCGAGAGATAACGAGGGTGTCTACCATCTGCTCCACGCGAAGCGAGAACCAAGGGTAGAGCTTGGTGCATACCGGGAAGTCGAACCCGAGGCCATTGTGGGCTACTACTTTCGTAGCGTCCATCATTCGCCTCAAGCCCTCCTCAATGGGGAGACCCCCGGCTTGCGAGTTGTACCTAGTTGTGTCCTTTGAATCGAAGTCCTTGATTACTAGGCAGTGCATTTCCGTGGACTGCTCTAGGAAACCGTTGGTCTCCGTGTCAACAATTAGGCGGGTAATGCGCTCCCCCAGTTAAACTTAACCTGGAGCTGGGTTTGTAGAGAGGTGATGTCGCGGTACATCTGAATGTCCTTGAGCGTCAGCTTCTCCACTTCAGGCTTGATAACCTCTGTGATCTTGGCGCGATACTTTGCTACCTCTTCTTCCACAAGGTTCTCCAGGACACGCTCCTGCATGGTGAGCCGGATGTGTGTACTCAGGGCGCTCATGAGAGCTTCAGGGCCTATGGAGGAAACCTTAGACATTTGGAGTCACCTCCCCTTGTATTACTGCGGGTACCTCAAGGTACTCTGTGCGAGTCACCTGACGCGGTACCACATGCGTCACTGTCGGTTCGTCGTAATCGTAGTCCGACCAATAACTACCAGAGCGAGTCTCGTGGATTGCGAAGTACAGTTCATGGCCTTTGAGCTTTACTACTGTGGTTTTGTATTGCCACTTACGCTCGTCCGTCCAATCACCGTCCTGGACAATTTCATAGTCAGGATGCGCCTCGTCGTTCTCCTTGAAGTATTCCAAGAGGGACGCAAGGAGCGCGGGGATGTTGTGTTTCATGTAAGGGGGTTCCTTAGGTTGCTGGTGGGCCGTTAATCCAATCATCTGAAATATCCAAAAGGATTACAGCCACCAGTGCGAGGAGTATCATCCCGGCAGGAGTCATTAAATTTCCTCCAGTTAAAAAGGTATTGATTCATCCTGGAAGCCGTTAGGCTCAAGGAATTGATCTGTTGCAGAGTTGTACTGAATGTAGAACTGCCCGCTGTTCCCATACTCCCGATCCTTAAGCAACACTAGGGTTGCCAAGTTACGTTCCTCTTCGGGAAGCTCGGGGTCTTTGTTCCGCTCAAGTCCCAGCATGTAGTTGCCGTAACGCATCAGCGCTCGGGAACCCGTAAACTGTGACTCAAGGACGCGGCCACCGCGCTCGTGTGAGGGGCCAGTAGCGGGAGTGTTTAAGTGGGAGAAGCCATACACCGTGAAGTCAAGCTCGTGCGTCAGCTTCTTCAGGTCGTTGGCAATGCGAATGACTTCTTCGTTTGCCTCGGACGCGGAGAGGTGCGCGACCATCACTGTGATGTTGTCCAGGAAGATGTCCTTAACTCCACACGACACAACCATGTACCGGATAGCGGACTTGATGGAGTCCCAGTCAGTCCCGTTCACGGCGTGGTTGTAGAGGTACACCTTGCCGTCTAGCGCACGGACTGCCGCTTCTAGCTCCTCTTGGGTGAAGCTCCCGTCCGGCTTATGGAAAGCCTTACCGACGAACTTACCAGCGATACCCTTGAGGGTACGCCCGATGGCTTCCTCAAGCATGAACACACCAACAGGGAGATGGTGGACATTGACCAGCCAGGACTGGAGTTCTTTTGCCCAGTTAGTCTTACCAACACCCACCCCAGCGCCCAGGTAGTAAGAGGTCTTACGCTGGATACCGTAGGTCAGCTTAGTGAGACTGGGCCAGGGCCAGGGGATACCCGCGGTCGGGAGCTTCAGTGCCTCCTCAAGTGCATCCTCAACGGACAGGACGGACTCAGGGCGGTACACCTTAGCGTTCCATATGGCTTGAATGACTTCATCCCCTCGGCCTTCTACAAGCATCGCGTTGGCATCCTTTAGGGGGAGCCTTGCGATCTTGCATTTGCCTGGAGTGAAGAGGGTTACGCACTCGGCTACAGCGGCCATGCCCGGCTCGTCGTTGTCGAACATGAGGATGATCTCCTCAAAGGTTTCCAGCCAGGACAGCTCTTTTGCTAGGGACTTCTTAGCCCCCTGGGCGCCGTTAGGTACGGAGACGACAGGCCATTTGTGGTTCTGAAGCTGAGACACGGACATTGCATCTATCTCACCTTCAGTAATGACTATCTTCTTACCGCCTTCGCCCCATAGATGCTGCCCAAATAGGGAGAGGTCTTTCTTCCCAGGGCCAACACAGGAGAAGGACTTGTCAGCGAACCTCAGCTTTTGTGCCGATAGCTTGCCGTCGCGGTAGTAGTTGGCGATCTGGACGTTCTTGCCGCCCTTCAAGCCTGTTTGATAGTTCCACTTCTTGCACGTCTCCAGGGACAGCTTACGTTTCAAGAGAGCCTGATACTCTCCATCACGGATTAGTCCATCCCCGGAGCCGCTGCTACTGCTTTTGGTTGGTGTTGTTGTTTGGGTCTTAGCTTTGTCGTCGCTGGAGTCTCCATCAGCAAACTCATGGTAATCACAGGAGAAACAATGAGCGCCGCCGTCCGTATAACGGGCGAGGGCATCGCTGCTGCTGCAATTAGGGCAAGGTTCGTGGTGGGAAAACTCTGCGGACGATTGCTCGCCCTTAGCCATTAGCTAGGGAGAATCCCCTGGCGCTTCAGGCGCTGCGCTGTGCCGAACGACAGGTGTGCATTCCACATACGCTTGGGGCGGAACTGGCCTGTACCTGCACGGAGGCGGCGGACAATCTGATTGCCCACTACGTCGACCAAAGAGGACATAGGGAGACGCTCAAAGGCTTGGCGCATTACCGAGGAGAGAACTAGAGTCTTAACCATGGGCGATTACCTCCAGCTCGTCGTTCCAGAGCCACGCTTCGTTTCCTGTTACTTCGTCAATTACTGTTGCACCACCTCGCGCTGCCCCTGAGGTATGAACCTCAAGTACCTTTACGGAGGTGCCTCGTGTAAACCGGTAGGGGCGTACAGTCTCCCTGGTGAGGGCTGTAGCGCCCACCTTAAGCTCCAGCTTAGGCTTTTCCGATTCGAGAACCTTAGGCTTACCTTTGCTATCCACCTGTCCCTTGGCTTTACCGTTGAACGTATAGCGAGCATAGCGCTTGCCTTGGGCATCCTTCTTGAGGGTGGATGTAATGTCCCAACCAGCTTCCTTGAGGTCAGCAATACGGCGGGGCAAGGCTTCGATCTGGAAGACGGCGCGGGCTTCAACAGCAGTGATGGTTTTCTTGTCCTTCAGGTAGTCCAGGAGCTTGCGGGTTTGAGGTGACAGCTTTTGTTTGTCTCTAATACTCATGATGATGTTGATGTTCTTTCCATTAAGAAAAAGAAAAGGCCATCCCCGCAAAGGGACAGCCTTTAGTGTTACTGCAAGTGAATGGGTTAGGAGTTCGCCAGGATTTCCATGATGTCGTGGTCGTCCGGTTCTTCCTTGTTGTAGTCGCCCAGGAGTACCTGAGAGAACTGCCCAGCGAGACGCTCTGCGCGTAGGCTTTCGGCTTCTGCGGCGTCTGCCTTCTGGTACAGCTTGTCGGCCTTGGCGTCCAGCGTTACGGCTTCTTCCATCTTGGCAGCAGCCACTGCGTTCAGGTCATCGACGGTCTTCTGGTATTGCTTGAGGATAGCGTCAACGCCTTGAGGCTTGAAGAAGCTGGCGATTAGGCCGGAGGTGTAAGTCAAGAGGGACTTAAACATTTGCGAAAGCCTCCTTCAAAGCAGCCTCGAAGTCGGTTACAGGGATATACCAGCCGGAATCTGATAGCTTATACGCTGGTACACCCTCCATCATAAGCTCCCCCTCCAAATCGTAGAGGTTCCAGCCACCGTTGACCTTGCGCAGAATCCGCAATCCGGCGCGGCAATCCCGGCGCATACTGTAGTAGTACACAGCGCCCTCAACGAACACCTTAGCTTCCTCAGCCCCCTTGACGGCTTGCTCTGCCTTGGCGACTTCCTCTTGGGCTGCCTTCAATTTGGCCTGGGACTGAGCCAGCTTGTACTGGAGGGCTTCTTCAGGGGTCGCCTTACGGAAGGACTCGAAGATACTCAAGTCGCGGGCATAGCTTCCAAAAGGTTTACCATCCAGAATGACGGAGAAATATTCATCGTCCTCGCCTTTATGAGCTACAGCCTCATAGGCGGTGCCACATTGGAGTTTGCTACCAAGGCCAGCGTCGATGCGAACAACGATGTCCCCGTCTTGAACTTCTTGAATTAGTGTATTCACTTGCTTGTTTCCTTATAGAAAATTAAAAAATGATTTGTATTACTTATTGACTGAGGCCCACCAAGGTTTCACATCAAAGCAAGGGCAATCCTTGGCGACATTAGGGAAGTCCCTATGGCCCTGGACTGTTGCTTGAGGGAATTGCTGGTGGAGTTCCTTGAGGAGTTTCTCTAGGCTGGCCCATTGCTGAGGCGTGTAGTTGCTTTCAGCTTTGGCGGTCTTTTCATTCAGGCCCCCCACTAGGCAGATGCCCAGGGACTGCGAGTTGTAGCCCTGAACGTGCGCCCCGACTTCCGTAATGGGTCGGCCAGTTTCGACTGAGCCATCGCGTCTAATGACGAAGTGGTAGCCGACCTTGAGGAAGCCTCGTTGCCTGTGCCATCGGGTAATCTCTGCTACGCCGATGTCCATGCTTGGTTTGGTTGCTGCTGTGTGTACTACTAAATACTTAATAGACGAAGGGTTGAGGGCCTTAGCTGGCAACGGATTCCTCAGCCTGGACTTTACGGAGGACTTTACGCACCTTCTTCAGGTGTTCAATCAGCTCTGTGATGTCTTCCGCTTGGAACCATGAATCATCTGTATCAAGCTGTACCGTGAAGTCCAGGTTTATGTCTTCAAAGTTGACGCGTAGGGTTGAACCCCAATTGTTTGTAATCAGGTTTTCCAAACGTACAAGTTTCTTCTTCATTTCTTCTTACTACCTTTCTCTTTGATCCACTCCACTGGCACAGTCTTATCCGCGTACTTAAAGCCGTACTTCTGGCACCAGTCAGCGTAGCTAGTCTTACTCGTCTTGCTGATCTTGGTAGCCGACCTTGAGAACACGAACCGGATGTCCAGTTGAGGGAGTTGTTTTTGAATGAGTAAGTGCTTCTGCCGATCGGCAGTCAGGAACCTACCCTTGGATTCGATGATGATTCCGTTTGGTAAAACGAAGTCAGGAGTGTAGGTATGCTTCGACTCAGGCTTGATGTATTCAATCTTCGTCTGTTCATACTCGGCTGATACCCCAAGGGCCTCAAGGTCTTGCGCAATGCGTTCCTCAAGGCCGCTTCTGTAACCCTGGGCGATGGCCCTAGCCCGTACTGCGGAGCTTTTGGCCGTCACCCTGCGAGGGGCTTTAGAAGTCAGGGGTGTCCTCAGCGCCGGGTTCGTAGTCAGACTCTGCCGAGAACGATGAACCGCTATCGTCTGAATCTGCTTCGTACTCGTACTCTGCATCCTCATCAGCACCGAAGCTGTGGCTTGCGCCGCCGCCCGATTGGAGCTTGATGATCTGCACGGCATTGAGGTAACACGTAACGCCGATACCTACGGTTGAGTTATAGGTTTGCGGGACGTATTCCACCTTCAAGATGCTGCCTCCCCAAATAGAGATAGCGCCCTTGATAACTTGACCCTTACCATCTACCAGAGTGGGCTTCAGCTTGTGCGTTACGCCCTTCTTGTCGGTGTACTCCGCCTTCATCTTGAAGATAACTTCGACTTCCCCGGTAGGGTCGCCTGTATTGTCATCAAGGACGATGGTGTAGGGTTCCTTACGGACGAACTCCGTCTTCTTACCCTTAACAATCTTGAAGGTCTTGCCGCCGTTCTCTTCAACAGCCGCTTGGAATTCCTCGTCTACCCGTTTATCCAGGTCAGCGAGAAAGTCCTCAACGTCTGCTTGTTGGAAGCGCAAGCGTACTGTGTAATGCCCAGCGCCCCCGTTAGAGAAGCGTGTATCGGGTTGGGTTAAGTGTGGATATACAGCGATACCCTTAGGCGAGATTAAGCGTTCTCGCACTGGCTTTTTGGCTTCTGCCATGTCGTTCCTTTTGGTTGTTTAGTCGTAGTTCTGCTGCTCAAACAGACGCTGTTCATGGTCGATGTCGATACCCTCCAGGTGCATCTCGGTAAAGAGGTCAGCGGGTAGCTCGTGGTCGTTTCCCCAGTAGCTACGGGCCTTTTGAATTAAGTAGTCGCGGTAACTCATAAGTCGCACCTCGCTAAGGCACCTGTTACATCGCCCATAAAGTTCACCATTTCCGTGCGGGCTGCTGAGGTCTCTTTTCCCTCAATGGCGTCAGGTACCGTTGTGTTGAACCACATGATGCGTTTCATCAGGGCCAACTCCTCAGGGGTGCTTAAGGTGATAGTCACAGGACGGAAAGCCTCAGCGCGTTGTTCTACTTTCATTTCTTAATCTCCTCTCGGATGTAATCGCGGAGGGCCTTAATCTCATGGCGGAAATACTTGTCCGCATCCATAACGATCAGGTCTGCTCGCGTTAATAATTCGGAATGGTTCAACTTCAGTTCCTCAGTGAACAGCTTGTAGAGGACTGCCAGGGCGTTTACCTGCATTGCTTTAGGTAAGTCCTGGAGTTGATCGATTACTTGGAACGCTGAAACTGCTACCGCATGGGCGGCTGTAGAGTTCAGCAAGTCACGATTCATAGGCGTCTCCAAAAAAGGTGTGTGTGATTTCTCTAGAGTGGGCATTTAACCCATCCCTGTTCCAGAATCGGAACATTTAGGCAAAAAAATACTCACTGTCCCGTACCCGGTTCAGATCAAGTTGCCCCAGCTCCGGCCTTGGAGGTAGCTTGTCGACTAACTCTTGCGGTAGCTGCTGCTTGATCTGCTCAAGGAACCCTCCAAGCACATCTTCGCTGTACTGCTCAATGAACGCCTCACGGAGTTCCTCAGAGAGGGCCTCAGCGTCCGCCGCGTGTGTACCGTAGCTATCATGAACCATCGCTAGGCCAGTGATACCGCGATCAAGACAGCGGTTAATGGTATTGACCATGTGGCTTGCGTCCATGCTATGGATAAAGTTAGGGGCGATCCCGTTGGATTGCTTCTTGGTGTCCAGCTCCTCAGTGTCTACCTTGAGCGTCAACCTTACGCGTTCCCCTGCAATAATAGAGTTGATGCGCTGGCCCACGGCTACACGGTAGTCCTGTACCACAAGGAACCCTGAAGGTGCCTCCCAGTAAATCGGTAGTTTGTCCGAGGCGGCAACCTTAGCGACTTCCTTGAGCCAGTCCATGGCCTCAACAGCTTTGACCACCACGTTACCAATGGCCTCGTCAACCACCTCAGCCAACGCCCTAGAGTTATCAAAGGTGTCGCCATGAGGGAGGTAACTACCATCGGGAGATTGTTCATTCAGTTCATTCAGTACATCCGCGATCTGTTCAGTAAAGCCGAACCTCCCAGCCCCATAAGGTAACGTCATGGTAGGGCGCTTGGTAATCTTGCGATTGACCTTGCCTTTCCATGGGGAGCTATCAGGTAGGAGCCTTTCCACCTCACCAGCTACCTCACTATAGATGTCGCTAGGTGTATCGCTAGGTATCAGGTTAGTGGCCTTGCCGCCTACCTCATCCTTGAGCATCGCGGAGTAGTTCTGTAGTCCATTGCATGATCCATCCCAGGAGACGCTCAGGTGTGACACAAAGGCTTCCCCCTGGATAGACGCCCCAAGCCACTCAAAGCAGAACGCCAGGAATTGCCACGGACTATCCACGGAAGACCAGAAGCGGGAACCGTCAAGCGGATTCAAAGCGCTGTCGATGATGGCCTCATGGTGTTCCTCTACCCACTTAACGCGTTCCTCAAAGCTCACCTTGTCCACTCCAGCGCAATTAGCGCCGTGTACCGCCAGCCAGTACCTACCGTTAGGGCCTAAGGGTTTACCTTGGGAGAACTTAAGGAGGGCCTTAGCTACATCATCCCCTTGGGGATTCAAGAACGTAGCTACGGGGTACATACGCCCGCGCCAGTCCATGACGTGAGGGAAGTAGATAGCCTCGAACTCAGAGAAGCGGGAGGCTAGGCGAATCTTCATGCCTACCCCAAAGCGTTTCCCTTTTAGCTTGGTATTCTTCTCATACACATCCCGCGCTTCACGTTTCCATAAGGTGTGTGCCTCAGGGTCGGCCTCAGGTGATTCATAACGCTGCGGCGGTAATGGTAAATCATCCGCTGGTGGGAGATTCCCTAGCTGTCCCCCTGTAGCCCATACCTCAGAGAGGACATTAAGCACTGCCTTATTGACGGCCCAGGGCGTCTCCTGAAGGGCGTTCAAAGCGCGATAGACCTTAGGCATGTCCCAGTTCTTCAGCTCCTCCAGGAGGTTGCCATTACGGGCAGTGATAGCGGGGTATTTGAGCGGCTTTGATAGATAACCACCACCCCGCACACCGTTCCAAGGCAAGGGAGGGACAACCATAGGACGCTTTACTGGCTGGAGTAGGGCGGCATTGTCGTGGCCCTTGTTGAGCCACTCGCGTGTCTCAGGAGAGGCTTCAAGATAGATAGGGGTATCGGTACCCTTGAAGTGGCTCTGTTTGACAAGGAGGATAGCGCCTGTGGACTGCTCCAGCATACGAAGGAGAGTGATACCCAGTGCGAGACGCTCTGACAATCCCCACTTAACCGATACAATCTCATGACGCTTCATTGCCGCCTTGATAATGAAATGGCTGTGGTTGGTGGAACTACTGCGCTTGATCTTCTCCAAGAGGTACTGATAAAGGCGGGGACTCTCGTCCTTCATCGCTTCGATATTTACAGTATCCTCCAGTAGCCGAGTGATGGATAGCGCCGCCATCTGTAGAGTTACTTCCTGGTCGCACCTTTCCAGTGCGCACTTGGCCGTGACATACGCAACTACTTCAGGCGCGAACTGTAGTAGGTACTTCGCTTTCCCGATGTCGCGCCCTGGCTTTCCTTCTAGCGCCTTGTTTTGGAAGGCTTGGACTGATTCCGAAAGTGGAACAATTAGACGCTTTAATAGCGCTTTGCCGGGTGCTGTGTTTGCTTCCCCGTTCTCTGTGAGGATTCTTCGATAGTTTTCCGCGCCTATTTCGGTCGCTTCCGCTTCTAGTTCTAACTGGAGGGTGGAGAGATTGATTTGGGTAGCCATCTAGATTCCTTAGGTAAAAGAAAAGACCCCCAAAATGGGGGCCTTCGGATTTACTGAAACAAGGGGGGAGGGTGAACCGTCAAATACGACGATTCTCTAGAGTGGGCACAAACCCTATATGGTGAGTTTTTCTGCACGTTACCCTACACGGGTCATGCTTGGAAACTCAGCAGGAAATACACAACTTTGTACACAATGTTATTAAGGAGCTTAACTAATTCTCCCTAAGTCATTGGTGCGAAAGGAGAGACTCGAACTCTCACGCCTCGCGGCGCTGGAACCTAAATCCAGTGCGTCTACCAATTCCGCCACTTTCGCTTACCATTTTGATAGTGTTGGGGCTTAGCCAAGCATCTACGAAGGGAACGGATTATAACGTAGTTTTTAGCGTGTAGGTAATCAGTAATAGGTTTTCTGTGGAGCTTAGATTCTAGGCGATGTAGCACTCTCGGCTTGTAGTGTTTGTATTTTTAGAAACCTATGCCCCAATGCCGTCAATTTCAGCATAGACACCTTTTCAATTTGCCAGGGATGTTCGCGAGACGTGCTGGTAATAAACCATGGCTGCTTGATGAGGCCTTGCTTATGGGCATATTGCAAAAAGACGACCGCGACCTGGAATCTAACCATATCTTCTTGATTTGTAGGTGTTAATGTGGTTTCCCCATTTTCTATTCTCAATAAAGTTTCCAGAAGCATATCCATGGCTATTCTCTCATTGGTAATCTTTACACGCTCGATATCTGAGGATTGCAAATGGTCATTCGTCTGAATGTACGGCGTTTTTTCAATAGCATTGCAATTGAACGATCAATTTCCAGAGCATGTTACCAATAGTAGGGGAGGTTGCTCAGGCTCTGCTATCAGTAGAATTGCCGAGCTTGTGTCGGATTATTCCGACTGGTAGAGGATATGAAAGTTGCTAGCCATGTATCGCTAGGCAGGTAGTTAAAGGTCTTTGATTGTGTTTAGGCAGCTATTGTTTAAATACTACGAGAATTTTTGCTAGTCCATAAAACGACAGAATGATGGAATTGTCTTAGACCTGTCACCGCTTTAGTGGGACAATGCCTGCTTATGAATTTACAGTTTTGGTCTAGGGAAGTGCTGGAAGGTATATTTTTAGGTATAGAAACAAAAAAGCACCGTCTGAAATTCAGTAACGGTGCGCTTTTTGATCAATCATTTGGTGCCCAGAAGAGGACTCGAACCTCCACAGTGTTTCCACCACTAGGACCTGAACCTAGCGCGTCTACCAATTCCGCCATCTGGGCATCGAATATCGATGAGCCGCGCATTTTATAGGAAAGCTATACTTTGTCAACGAAAAAAAATCAGATTAGAAAAACAAATATGAAAAAAGCCGCTCCCCAGCGCAAGTCCAGAATCCCCAGGGAGAGTGATCCTTATGCCGAGCGTGAGCTGGCGAAATATGCCAACCCCTTGCCCAGCCGAGAGTTTATCTTATCGGTGATGGAGGAGCAGGGCGTTCCTGTCACAGTGGAACAGCTCTATCAGTTGGTCGGAATCAAGAAATCCGAACAGGAAATTTTTGCGCGCCGTTTAGGGGCGATGGAGCGCGATGGTCAGATTATCCAGAACCGCAAGGGCGCCTTGTGTATTGCGGAAAAGGTCAATCTTCTTCCGGGGAAGGTGCAGGGGCACCCTGATGGGTTTGGCTTCTTCATTCCCGATGGCGGGGGCGACGACTTGTTTCTTTCTCCGCGTGAGATGTCGCAGGTGATGCATGGCGACCGCGTCATGGTGCGTCCCGCCGGGACGGACAGAAGGGGCAGGCCGGAGGGGCGGATTGTCGAGGTGCTGGAGCGCTCGACCAAGACGCTGGTAGGTCGTGTGATCAGCAGCCATGGGGTGACCATCGTTGCGGCAGAGGATAAGCGTGTGAACCAGGATATCCTGATTCCCTACCACCTTGACATGGGGGCGAAGGACGGCCAGGTGGTGACGGTGGAGCTGACCGAGCAGCCATCGCCGCATGCCAAGCCGGTAGGCAAGGTGATTGAGGTGCTTGGCAATTATGCCGATTCAGGCATGGAAATCGAGATTGCCCTGCGCAAGCACCATCTGCCGTATGAGTTTTCCGAGGCTGCGCTCAAGCAGGCGCAGAAGTATCCCAAGCAGGTACGTGCCGTTGATTGGAAGGGGCGTATCGACTTGCGCGAATTACCCCTAGTTACGATTGATGGTGAAACTGCGCGCGACTTTGATGATGCGGTCTACTGTGAACCTCAGGGAGCGGGATGGCGGCTGGTGGTGGCGATCGCGGATGTCAGTTTTTACGTCAGGCCGGGCGACGGTCTCGATAAGGATGCGTATGAGCGCGGCAATTCCGTCTATTTCCCGCGACGTGTGATTCCAATGCTGCCGGAAGCCTTGTCCAATGGGCTTTGCTCGCTTAACCCCGACGTGGACCGGCTTTGCATGATTTGTGACATGCAGATAAGCAATACGGGAAGCATCAAGCAATACAAATTTTATCCTTCCGTCATGCGCTCTAAGGCGCGGATGACGTACACCAAAGTGTTTGACATGATCAGCAACCCGAAGGGCGAGGTTGCGCGCGAATATGACTGGCTGGTGCCGCATGTGCAGCATTTATATAAGCTGTACAAGGTCATGCTGGCGGCGCGCGAGAAGCGCGGCGCGATCGAGTTCGAAAGCAATGAAACCCTGATGGTGTTCGACGACAACGGCAAGATCGAGCGCATCGAGGCTACTTCGCGCAATGAGGCGCATCGCCTGATAGAGGAGTGCATGCTGGCTGCCAATGTGTGTGCCGCGGATTTTCTCGGCAAGCGGGAGCATCCTGCCTTGTATCGTATCCATGACGGCCCGACCGAGGAAAAGCTGGAAGCCTTGCGTACCTTCATGGGCGAGTTCGGCTTTACCCTGGGCGGCGGCGATACCCCGCATGCCAAAGACTATGGCAAATTGCTGGCCCAGATCAAGGGGCGCCCCGACGAGCAGCTGTTGCAAACCGTATTGCTGCGCTCCATGCAACAGGCGGTGTACAGCCCTGACAATATCGGCCATTTCGGCCTGGCGTATGAGGCCTATGCGCACTTTACCTCGCCAATCCGCCGTTATCCCGACCTGCTCATCCATCGCGCCATCAAGGCGGCGCTGAGTGGTGAAACATACAAGGCGGGAGACTGGCAGGAGCTGGGCAAGCATTGCTCCATGACCGAGCGGCGCGCCGATGATGCGACACGGGACGTCGAAGCTTGGCTCAAGTGCTACTACATGCAGGACAAGATCGGCGAGGAGTTCGACGGCACTGTGGCAGGGGTCACCAGCTTCGGGCTGTTCGTGGCCCTGGACGGTGTCTATGTGGAAGGCCTGCTTCATGTGACCGAGCTGGGGAACGACTATTTCAATTACGACAAGATCAGGCATGAGATGCTGGGCGAGAGGACCGGCGTCCGCTTCCGATTGGGAGACAGGCTGCGCGTCAAGGTGAACCGCGTGGACCTTGAAACCAGCCGTGTGGACTTCGGATTAGTTGCCAGGGAGGACCAAATACAGGCATCATCCGCCCCCGACGCTCCCAAGGAATCGTCCAGGCGCCGCCGCGGCAAGCCGGTTGCGGCAACGGAGGCTGTGAAGGCAGCGACGCAACCCGTGGCGGAAAAGCCTAAACGCCGCCAGCCTGCCGCTGCCAAAGCAGCAGCGCCGCTGATCGAGGCATTGGTGCAGGAGGTAGTGAGCAAACCCAAGGCGCGCAAGGCGGCTGCAAAACCAGCGGTGAAAAAGGCAAGGACGAAACCGCCTCGCGCAAGCAGCGGCAAATCCCGCGCCAAAGTGACAACCAAGAAGAAAGCTAGTTGATTGAATGAGTGATGCACGTATTTTGTTTGGCTTTCATGCCGTATTGAGCCGTTTGCGCCAGCATGGGGCGAGCATTCAGGAAATCCTGATCGACAAGGACAGGGTGGATGCGAGGATGAAGGATTTATTGCATATGGCAGAAAATGCCAATGTGCGGGTGATGCAGGTGGAACGGGCCCGCCTTGATGGGATAGCAGGCGGCAATGCCCGGCATCAAGGCGTGATTGCGCGGGTGGTGGATACGCCCATTCCTTACAAGGATATCCACGACATTCTGGAGTCCGACCTCAAGGAGCCGCCATTCTTCCTGGTGCTGGACGGCGTGGAAGACCCGCATAACCTTGGCGCCTGCCTGCGGGTGGCGGATGCCATGGGGGTACATGCGGTGATCGCGCCCAAGGATCGTGCTACCGGCTTGAATGCCACAGTGCGCAAGGTGGCTTGCGGTGCGGCGGAAACAGTGCCTTTTATTGCAGTAACTAATCTGGCGAGAACTTTGCGTGAACTGAAAGATGCGGGCGTGTTCATTGTCGGGGCTGCGGCGGAAGCCAATGTAGACTTGCCATCTACCGACTTGTCAGGTCCTTTGGCATTGGTGCTGGGAGCGGAGGGTACAGGTTTGCGCAGGCTGACCCAGGAAAACTGCGACAGCTTGATCAGCATTCCGATGTTCGGTTCGGTCGAGAGCCTGAATGTCTCGGTGGCCAGCGGCATCTGCCTGTATGAGGCGCGCAGACAACGCAGTCTGCAGCAAGGTTGACCAAGCCCGCCATTGGCGGGTTTTTTATGAGAGTATCAATTTATTTTGCCTAAGGCATGAAATGTCGCGAACCTGTCACCATGCATGTCAATACTTGGTGAGTTAAGTGCCTGGTTTTTGCAGGGTAAATACGTGGTAAATATTGCGCCCCAGCTTTATTTTAAGCCGCTAAAATGTTATTTTATCGGTCTTTCCGTAGTTGTTTTTATCAAATAATTATCTTTGGAGTCATCATGGCTGTTGAACGTACCCTATCCATTATCAAACCCGATGCAGTTGCCAAGAACGTGATCGGCAAGATCTACACCCGTTTTGAAGATGCCGGCCTCAAGATCATCGCTTCCAAGCTGGTGCAACTGTCTCAGGCTGATGCTGAGGGTTTCTACGCTGTTCACAAGGAGCGTCCTTTCTTTAACGACCTGGTCAAGTTCATGATCTCCGGGCCCGTCGTCGTGCAAGTGCTGGAAGGCGAGAACGCCGTGCTCAAGCACCGTGAGCTGATGGGCGCTACCGACCCGAAGAAGGCCGAGCCAGGCACTATCCGCGCCGATTTTGCCGACAGCATCGACGCCAACGCCGTGCACGGTTCCGACTCCCTGGAAAACGCTGCGAACGAAATTGCGTATTTCTTCGCACAGTCCAACGTTTACAGCCGCTAAGGTATAGCGCATGACGGTCAATCTCCTCAATCTCAACCAGGCAGCGCTCGCCGAATACTTCCAGAGTATTGGCGAGAAGCCGTTTCGCGCCAAACAGATGATGCGCTGGATGCATCATTTTGGCGTGAACGAGTTCGGGGAGATGACCGATATTGCCAAGGCGTTGCGTGAAAAGCTCGCCAAGGAGGCCGTGATTACGCCTCCGTCAGTCCATCTCGAGCAAATATCGGAAGACGGTACGCGCAAGTGGTTGATTGACGTAGGCGCAGGCAATGGCGTCGAAACCGTGTTCATCCCCGAGGACGAGCGCGGCACGTTATGCGTTTCCTCGCAGGTGGGGTGTGCGCTGGATTGCACGTTCTGTTCGACAGGGCGCCAGGGTTTCAACCGCAACCTCAGCGTGTCCGAGATCATCGGGCAATTGTGGGTGGCGAACAAGGCGCTGGGGCGCGATCCCAAGGGAGAGCGCATCATCAGCAACGTGGTGATGATGGGCATGGGCGAGCCGCTTGCCAATTTCGACAATGTGGTGATGGCCATGAACATCATGCTGGACGACTCGGCCTATGGCTTGAGCCGCCGCCGCGTGACATTGTCCACCTCGGGCATGGTGCCGGCGATGGACAGGTTGCGCGAGGAGTGCCCTGTGGCGCTGGCCGTTTCCCTGCATGCTCCCAATGACGCATTGCGCGACGAGATCGTGCCGATCAACCGCAAATATCCGATTGCACAGCTGATGGCGGCTTGCCAGCGCTACCTGGAAAAAGCGCCGCGCGATTTCGTCACCTTCGAATATGTGATGCTGGATGGTGTCAACGATACGGCCGAGCATGCCAAGCAATTGCTGGATATCGTCAAGGACGTGCCGTGCAAGTTCAACCTGATCCCGTTCAACCCGTTCCCCAATAGCGGCTACGGCACTTCCAAGCCGGACAATATCCGCCGCTTCCGCGATATCCTCATGCAGGCTGGCTATATCGTGACTACGCGCAAGACGCGCGGCGAGGATATCGACGCCGCCTGCGGCCAGCTGGCCGGCAAGGTGCACGACAAGACCAAGCGCTCGTTGCGCCGCATCAAGGTGGAGGCCATTGCGTGAGGAAATGCCTGGTGATGGCCGCCGGGTTGCTGCTTGTTGCATGTGCTGCCACTGAAACCAAGCAGGATACCGAAGCAAGCCGCGAGCGAGCCCGTGTGCATACCGAGCTGGGCGCCGGTTATTATGCCCAGAACCAGATTGCGGTAGCGCTGGAAGAGTTCGAGCTTGCCGCGCAGATCAATCCTTTCTATGCCCCTGCGTATAACGGCCTTGGCTTGGTCTATGGCGCGTTGCGCGAGGATGAGAAAGCCGATACGGCCTTCCGCAAGGCATTGCAGTTGGATCCGAAAAGTTCGGAGACCCGCAACAATTACGGCAGTTTTCTCTGCGCGCGCAACCGTATCGACGAATCCATTGCCCAGTTCACCGAAGCCGTAAAGAATCCGCTCTATGTCACGCCAGGCGTGGCCTACATGAATGCAGGAACCTGCCTGCTGCGCAAGAAGGATATCAAGCAGGCCGAGCTTTACCTGCAACATGCCTTGCAATTGCAGCCGCAACTGTTCCAGGCTGGATATCAATTGGCGGTGATTGCCCACAGCCGGGGAGAGTATGGGGCTGCACGCAATTACTTGAACCCTGCACTGGAAAGCAATAGCCCTACCGCCGACATGTTATGGTTGGGCATCAAGCTTGCGCGTGAAGCCGGGGACCGGGATAGTGAAGCCAGCTATGCCTTGCAGCTGAGGAGGAAGTTCCCCAACTCCGAGCAGACAAAACAATTATTGTCAGGACAGTAATGATGAGTGAGCAAGATTCTCCTGAACAGGAAATACAGGCAGCGCCAACCTATATCGACCGTATCGGGCCAGCCTTGGTTGCCGCGCGGGAAAACCTTGCCCTGGGGGCCGAAGATATTGCAAACCGCCTGCGCCTGAGCCTGCGCCAGGTGCAGGCGCTGGAAAATGACGATTTCGCCGTGCTGCCAGAAGCTGTGATCACGCGAGGCTTCATCCGCAACTACGCGCGCCTGGTCAATATCGACGCGGCTCCTTTATTGCGCGTCTACAGTCAATATGTGCCCGTGCAGGATAGCCAGGCGATCAGCATCCCATCGGCCAATATCGTCATTTCCGGCGAGGCCGGCACCTCATGGCGGCCCTATGTCTGGTTTGGGGTATTGCTTGTCGTGTTGCTGGCCGGCTGGGTGCTCTATGTCGACTTCTTCCAGAAGCATGATCCCGGCGCCGGATTGCCGGAGGCGCCTGTTGCCGGCCTCCTTGGTAACGAGGGTGAGGCTGCTAGTGAACGCGTGGTGGAAAACCCTGCATTGCCAGCGCAACCTGCGGCCCCTGTTCCAACCCAAGAGATACAGCCCCCGGCAGAGGCTTCGATCCCTCCCGCCCAGCCTGCTCCAGCTCCGCAGGCAGCGCCGGGCGATAATACGCAGTCCCAGCCGGCCGCAGGCGATGCACGCCTCAAGTTTTCAGTCGATGAGGCGACCTGGATCAGCATCGCGGATGGCAGCGGCAAGCAAATCGTGAACAAGACCTTGGCCGCCAACAGCGAGGAAGTCATTGCTGGCAGGCCGCCGTTCAGGGTCGTGATCGGCAATACCGCTGGCACCAAGCTTGAATACAACAACAACCCGGTTGACCTTGCACCTTATACCAAGGTCAACGTGGCCCGTCTGACACTGGAGTAGCGCTTGGGTCATCAAACTCTCAGTCGGCGTACCACCAAGACCGTGATGATCGGTCATGTCCCGGTGGGCAGTAGCGCCCCGGTGGTGGTGCAATCCATGACCAATACCGATACCGCCGATGCGGCAGCCACGGTTCAGCAGGTACACGAACTCTGGCGCGCAGGCTCGGAGGTCGTGCGCATTACCGTAAATTCTCCGGAGGCCGCCGCGCAGGTGGGCGCCATCCGGCGACAGCTTGACGATATGGGCTGCAATGTTCCGCTGGTGGGCGATTTCCACTTCAATGGCCACCGCTTGCTGGCGCAGTATCCCGATTGCGCGGAAGCGCTGGCAAAATACCGCATCAACCCGGGCAATGTGGGCAAGGGCTCCAAGCGCGATGAGCAGTTTTCCTCCATGATCAAGGCGGCGATCGACTACAACAAGCCTGTGCGCATCGGCGTCAACTGGGGCAGCCTGGACCAGGCCAAGATGGCGCGCATGATGGATGAAAACTCAAAGCGTGCCGCGCCATTGACGGCGGATGCCCTGATGCGCGAGATGCTGATCCAGTCGGCACTGGAGAATGCGGCAGAGGCGGAAGACCTTGGATTGCCCAGCGACCGTATCATCATTTCCTGCAAGGTAAGCGCCGTGCAGGACCTGATCAAGGTATACCGCGACCTGGGCGGCCGCTGCGATTATCCCCTGCACCTCGGGTTGACGGAGGCGGGGATGGGTTCCAAGGGGATTGTGGCATCCACTGCCGCCTTGTCTGTACTGTTGCAAGATGGAATAGGAGATACCATTCGGGTGTCGCTCACCCCGGAACCGGGTGAGCCACGTACCAAGGAGGTGGTGGTGGCGCAAGAGATCCTGCAGACCATGGGCATACGTTCATTCACCCCATTGGTGACCGCTTGCCCCGGATGCGGGCGGACGACTTCCACGTTTTTCCAGGAGCTGGCGCAGAAAATCCAGCGTTACCTGCGTGACCAGATGCCGGTCTGGCGCAGCCAGTATCCTGGGGTGGAGAACATGAGCGTGGCCGTGATGGGCTGCGTCGTGAACGGCCCGGGCGAGTCCAAGCTCGCGAACATTGGCATCAGCCTGCCGGGAACGGGGGAAGTGCCTGTCGCCCCTGTCTACGTCGACGGCGAGAAAACCGTGACCCTCAAGGGCGAGGGCATCGCCGACGACTTCAAGGTGATCGTGGAAGAATACGTGCGCGTCAATTATGCCGAGGGCGGGCGCTTGCGCCAGCAGGATACGGGCAAAGGCCTGAAAACCATTCCGCTCAAGGCAATCTAGAAAATAAGACTGAATCAAGCATCTATGTCCGATAAGTTTCAAAGCATCAAGGGTTTCTACGACATCCTGCCGGCGGATACTGCGCTTTGGCAGCGTCTGGAAGACGGCGCCAGGCGCGTCTTGGCACAGTATGGCTACCGCAATATCCGCCTGCCTATCGTCGAGCCGACCGAACTCTTCATTCGCGGGGTGGGCGAGCACACCGATATCGTCGAAAAGGAAATGTATTCCTGGGAAGACAAGCTCAACGGCGACCGCCTGACCTTGCGCCCCGAGGGAACCGCTGGATGCGTGCGTGCCGTGGTCGAGCACAGCCTGACCTATAACGGGCCGCAGCGCCTCTGGTACATCGGCCCGATGTTCCGGCACGAGAACGTGCAGAAGGGCCGTCAGCGCCAGTTTCACCAGATCGGCGCCGAAGCGTTCGGCTATACCGGTCCGGATGTCGATGCCGAGCAGATCGCCATTCTGGCCAGGCTTTGGCGCGAGCTTGGCGTGGCGGACGCGGTCGAGCTGCAACTGAATACCATTGGAGACGCATCGGAGCGCGCCGAATACCGCCAGGTGCTGATCCGTTATTTCGAGCAGCATGCGGACATCCTGGATGATGACGCCAGGCGGCGCTTACATGCCAACCCATTGCGCATCCTCGACAGCAAGAACCCTGCAATGCAGGCCATGATCGAGGCCGCCCCCAAATTGCTGGACAGCCTTGGCGAGGAAAGCCGCGCCCACTTCGACGGGGTAACCAGCCGGCTTGACCAGCTCGGCGTCAAGTGGACGTTGAACACCCGCCTGGTGCGCGGCCTGGATTACTATAACCGTACCGTGTTCGAATGGGTCACCGGCAAGCTGGGCAGCCAGGGCACGATCGCAGGCGGCGGCCGCTACGACACCCTGGTGCAGAGCCTGGGCGGCAAGGAAACCCCGGCGTGCGGTTTCGGTATCGGCCTTGAACGCGTCTTCCTGCTGATGCAGGAATGCGGCATTGAAGCAGTTCACAGCCCCGATGTCTATCTCGTGAATGTCGGCGATGCGGCCGGCAAAGCCGCATTGCCTATTGCGGAAGCCTTGCGTGACAGCGGCTTGAACGTAAACCTGCATGCGGGGGGCGGCAGTTTCAAGTCGCAAATGAAAAAAGCCGACCAGAGCGGCGCGCCTTACGCCTTGATTCTGGGCGACGACGAGGTCGCCGCCGGCGAGGTTTGCCTGAAACCATTGCGCGAAAGTGGAGAGCAACGGAGAATGTCCCTGTCCCAGGCCATAGAGGCATTGCATACATGACCGAACTGCTGCGCATTGAGAACCTGACCATCGCTCCCAGGGCCGAGCCCGAGCGTTTGCTGGTCAACCATGTTTCCTTTGCGCTGGAAGCCGGCAAAACCACTTGCATCGTGGGCGAGTCCGGAAGCGGTAAAAGCCTGACCGCGTTGGCCGTCATGGGCTTGCTCTCCGACCAGCTGCAGTTGAAAAGCGGCAGCATCCATTTCAAGGGCCGCGATATTGCGCAGGCGAGCCATGTCCAGCTGCAGAAAATTCGCGGCAGGGAAATCGGCATGATTTTCCAGGAGCCCATGACTTCGCTCAATCCCGTATTGACTGTCGGCTACCAGATAGGCGAAAGCCTGGCGCAGCATCTCAAGCTGAATGGCGCAGCCCTCAAGGCGCGGGTTGCCGGCTTGTTGCAGCAGGTGGGCATCCCGCCCGAGCGCGCCAACAGCTATCCGGACGAGTTGTCCGGCGGCCAGCGCCAGCGCGTCATGATCGCCATGAGCATTGCATGCGAGCCTGCCATGCTGATTGCCGATGAACCCACGACTGCGCTTGATGTGACGGTGCAGGCGCAAATCCTCAAGCTGCTGGCCGAGCTCAAGACGCGCATGCACATGGGCATGCTGTTCATCACGCATGATTTTGGCGTGGTGGCCGATATTGCGGACAATGTCGTGGTCATGTTCCGTGGCGAGATTGTGGAGGCGGGCCCCGTGCAAGAGGTGCTGCAGAATCCGCAGCATCCTTATACCCGCGCCTTGCTTGACTGCGTGCCCGATGCCGACGGCAAGAAGCCTCTCAAGCCCATCGACTATGCCTGGCTGAAGACAGGAGCCGCCTGATGAGTACCGCACCGGACAAATATATCCTGCTCGCCCGCGGCCTCAACAAAACCTATACCCAGCGTAGCGGGCGGTTCGGTTTTGGCAGCACCAAGGTCAAGGCCCTGGATGACGTGAGCATTTCACTGCGGGCCGGCAGCACGCTGGCGGTAGTGGGGGAGTCCGGCAGCGGTAAATCCACTTTGGCGCGTTGTCTGTTACAATTGCAGCCCTTGGACAGCGGCGAAGTCATTTTCCAGGGCAATAACCTGGCAGGATTCTCAGGCAACGCCTTGCGGCGCGAACGCCGGCACTTGCAGATGATTTTCCAGGATCCGTTCGCCTCGCTCAATCCGCGCATGAAAGTGCGCGACATTGTGGCGGAAGGACTGGTGATTCATGAGATCGGCACCGCCAAAGAGCAGCAGGACAAGGTCGTGCAGATGCTGGAGCGGGTTGGCCTGAGCGCTGCCGATATGAATAAGTATTCCCACCAGTTTTCCGGCGGGCAGCGCCAGCGCATCGGAATTGCCCGGGCGCTTGTGCTGCAGCCCAAGGTCGTGGTGTGCGATGAACCGGTTTCTGCGCTGGATGTATCGATCCAGGCGCAGATTTTGTTGTTGTTGCAAAGCCTGCAGCAGGAAATGGATTTGAGCTATATCTTCATCAGCCATGACCTGCGCGTGGTACGTCATATCGCGGATGATGTCGCCGTGATGTACAAGGGGCGCATCGTGGAGCAGGGGAAGGTGGAAAGCATTTATGACGCACCAACCCAGGACTACACCCGTAATTTGTTGAATTCTATCCCTGGACGCAAGTCCTCGGCTGCGTAATTTTAGGAAAGAGCATGGCATACGATTTGGAAGAACAGGATCAGCTGGATGCACTCAAGAGCTGGTGGAAGCGCAATGGCAATCTCGTAGCCGGCGTGGCGGCAATCGCCCTGGTGGGCTTTGGCGGCTATGAAGGCTGGAAGTACTACCAGCACCAGCAATCGGCGGCTGCTTCCGTGCAATACCAGAACATGGCCAGTACCGATATCAAGGATGCCGCCAAGATCCGGGCGCTGTCTGCCGAGCTGATCGATAAATACGCCTCCACGCCATATGCGGGACGCGCTGCCGTAGCCGTGGCCAAGCTCAACTACCAGGAACAGGACCTGGAAAGCGCCAAGTCGCAACTGACATGGGCTGCCAAGAACGCCAAGGAAGATGCGGTGCGCGCGATCGCATTGCTGCAGCTGGCTTCCATCCAGTACGAGGAAAAAGCCTACGACGAGGCGTTGAAGACCTTGTCTGAAAAGCATGACGCAGGATACGCCGGATTGTTTGCCGACCTGAAGGGCGATGTGCTTGTGGCGCAAGGCAAGACCGACGATGCCAAGGCCGCTTACAAGGATGCGCTTGCCAAGCTGGATATGCAAGGCGATTACTACAAATATACCGAGCACAAGCTGGAAGCACTCGGCAGTTAAGTGGAGCTAAGTTTGCGTTCAATTTCATTGCTGGTCGCCGCTGCCCTGGTGTTGGGCGGTTGCACCACGATCACCGACCTCAAGACCGATATATCCGAGCGCATGTTCGGGCGCGACCAGGCGGATCCGCCAGCAGAGCTGGTCGATTTTAAGCCTACCTTGAAGCCGAGGATTGTCTGGTCTGCCAAGCTGGGCGACTCAGGCCTTGCCGACTTTATTCCGGCAGCGGCTGAAGGGTTTGTCTATGCCGCAAGCGGCAACGGCGAAATCGCCAAATTTGATGCGATCAGCGGCAAGCAGGTCTGGAAGATCAATGCCGGCGAAGCGCTCACGGGCGGCGTCGGCCTGGGCAGCCAATTGGTGCTGGTCGGGACGCCCAAGGGCTATGTGTTGGCATACGATCTCGAAGGCAAACTGTTGTGGAAGTCCAAGGTCAGCAGCGAGGTCTTGAGCGCACCGCAAGTGGATAACGGCGTGGTGGTGGTACGTTGCGGCGACAGCCGGATCTTTGGCTTGAATGCCAAGGACGGCGCGCGCAAATGGGTATACGAGCGCGCGACCCCAACCCTGACACTGCGCAGCAGTGCAGGCGTGACCATTGCCGACGGCGCTGTCTATGCTGGTTTTGCGGGCGGCAAGCTTGTCGCATTGCGGGCCGAGGACGGCAAGACCTTGTGGGAGGCATCGGTGGCCTTGCCAAAGGGAACGACGGAATTGGAGCGTATCGCCGACATTACCAGCCTGCCGGTCGTGGATGGCCCGCTGGTATATGCAGTCGCCTATCAAGGCCGTGTTGCAGCCGTCGAGCGTACGACCGGGCGGGTCACCTGGAATCGTGACATTTCGAGCTATACCGGCCTGGGGGCGGAAGATGCCCGCGTGTACGTCTCGCATGCGACCGGCGCCGTGTTTGCGCTTGATTATTCGAGCGGCCGCACTTTCTGGCGCCAGCCCGATCTCAAGAACCGCCTACTGAGCGCGCCGCTGCCCATGGGCGGCGTAGTGACCGTGGGCGATGTCGAGGGCTATATCCATTTCATGGACCGGGACGAGGGTAATTTCGTTGCCAGGCTGCAAACGGAAAAAGGCGCCATCATGCCGCAGCCGGTTGCCATCGGCACCAATGGTTTCCTGGTCCAGACCCGCAAGGGCGGCCTGTATGCCGTTTCAGTAGTTCCGCAATGATGCTGCCGACCATCGTCCTCGTAGGCCGGCCCAATGTGGGTAAGTCGACCCTGTTCAACCGCCTGACCAAAACCCGCGATGCACTGGTGGCGGACCTGCCGGGGCTGACGCGCGACCGGCACTATGGCCGCGGCGTGGTGGGAAGCAAGCCCTACCTGGTCGTCGATACCGGCGGTTTCGAGCCATTGGTGGATAGCGGCATCCTCAAGGAAATGGCGCGCCAGACATTGCTGGCGATCGATGAAGCCGACGTGGTGATTTTCCTGGTGGACGGACGCAACGGCCTGGCGCCGCAAGACAAGGTGATTGCCGAACGCCTGCGCAAGAGCCAGCGCCCTATATTATTGGCCGTCAACAAGACGGAAGGCATGCAGCGCGCGATTGCCAGTGCCGAGTTCCACGAACTTGGCCTGGGCGCCCCCTTGTCTATTTCCTCGGCCCATGGCGAGGGCGTGCGCGACCTTGTCGAGCTGGCCCTGGAAAACTTCCCTGAGCCGGATGAGGAAGAAGAAGCCAAGGCGAACCAGGTGCCCAAGGTGGCCATTGTGGGCCGCCCGAATGTTGGCAAGTCCACCTTGGTCAATGCATTGCTCGGTGAAGAGCGCGTCATCGCATTCGACCAGCCCGGCACTACCCGCGACTCGATCTATCTGGACCTTGATCGCAACGGCAAGCGTTACACCATCATCGACACGGCAGGCGTGCGCAAACGGGGCAAGGTATTTGAGGCGGTTGAGAAGTTTTCCGTGATCAAGACCATGCAGGCGATCGAGGAAGCCAACGTCGCCATCCTTGTGGTAGATGCACAGGAAGGGATCACCGAGCAGGATGCGCACGTATCGGCCTACATCCTCGACAGCGGCCGTGCATTGGTAGTGGCCGTGAACAAGTGGGATGGCCTGGAAGAGGACAAGCGCGAGTGGATCAAGCGCGAGATCGACCGCAAGCTGCAATTCCTCGATTTTGCCAAATTCCACTATATTTCCGCCTTGCGCAAGAAAGGCCTGAATGAACTGTTCAGTTCCGTGGATGGCGCCTACAAGGCTGCCATGGCCAAGCTTTCAACCCCGCAACTGACCCGGGTGCTGGAGGATGCGACCATGCAGCACCAGCCGCCGATCAGCAAGGGCATACGCCCCAAGCTGCGCTATGCGCACCAGGGTGGCAGCAACCCGCCTATCGTGGTGATCCACGGCAACCATGTGGACGGCATCAAGGATAGTTACAGGCGTTATCTTGCCGGGATATTCCGCAAGGCGTTTCAATTGACCGGCACGCCGCTGCGGGTGCAGTTCAACCAGGGAAACAATCCTTTTGCCGAGCCGGAAGAACGCAAGCAGGGAGAGGGCATCGTGAGCATGCGCAGGCGCAAGACTGCGGAACGTGCCGCCTTGAATGCACGGAAGAACGAGGATCAAGGGCGCAAGGTGAAGAAAAAGCCTGGCGTGGTGGCAAATGCACGGAATGTCAGAAAGCCGGCAGCAATCAAGAAGTAGATTGAATGTCTGCTAGGAAAGAGAGTTAGCGAATTATTGGCCGGGCAATGCCCGGCCATGTTTTTATGTGAGCGTATTAAAAGCGCCTGACAAAACTTAGCGAAAAGACTTGGCTAGGCGCTCCTGCCGCAGACAGTAAAAGCAGAGTACGGCAAGGCAGGACTACAACGCCGGAAGCGTTTTGTCAACGGCCCTACAGCAGGCTTTCCCAGAACTTCCACCAGACGCGTTCGTCCTTGGGCACATTATTGCTGAGCATGGGGCTGTTGGGATAATTCTGTGCCAGCACGCGCTTGGTGTCGTCACGCAGGTCATCCATGCTCATGGCGTCGTAGGCGCTGATCAGGATCACCAAGGCTTCTTCGATATGGGGCGTGTCGGGGTAGAACTCCATGACATATTTGCAGCGGTTGGCCGCAGCCACGTAAGCCTGGCGCTTCATATAGTAGCGGGCGACGTGCAGCTCATGCTGGGCGAGCGAATTCACCAGATAGCTCATGCGCAAGGTGGCGTCCTTGACATAGCGGCTGTTGGGGAAGCGGTTCACCAGCTCCTTGAGGGCAAGGAATGATTCGCGCAACGATTTGGGGTCGCGGTCGCTGATTTGCTGCTTGGTGAGTTTCTCGATGACGCCGCGTTCGTTGAAGGTGGCCAGGCCCTTCATGTAGTATGCATAGTCCACGTTCGGGTGGTTGGGATGCAGCTTGATGAAGCGGTCTGCCGCGGCCATCGTGGCGGCAGGGTCGTTTTTCTTGTAATGCGCGTAAATCACTTCAAGCTGTGACTGGGTGGCATAGCGGCCATGCGGATAACGGGACTCCAGTATCTGGAAATACTTGATGGCTTTTTCATAGTCGCGGGTGGTCATGTTTTCCACTGCAGCGGCGTAGATACGCTGCACTGGCCAGCCCTTTGTTTCATCCAGTTCTGTCGGCGAGCCGAAAATCGCGCAGCCTGTGAGCCAGAGTACTGCAATTAACGCTAAACTATGCTTCATTTACAAAATCCATGATTAAGGTTGTGGGTGCCGTTTAACACAATGCCGCTGCCTTGGCGCAGCGCATCATGATTGATTATAACCGATGAGCAACACCGCAACGCCTATTACTCTCACAATTACCCAGGAGCTTGGGGGCATGCGCCTGGACCAGGCGCTGCAACGCCTGATGCCGGAACACTCGCGTTCTCGCATCCAGGGCTGGATCAAGGATGGGTTAGTCACCATTGCCGAAGAAACCCCCACAGCCAAGTTCAAGGTATGGGGCGGGGAGCAGGTACAGATCACGCCGCAAGCGGCGCCGGAGGCATCGGCTTTCGAACCGGAAAACATTCCGCTGGACGTGGTGTTCGAGGATGAGCATATCCTGGTGATCAACAAGCCTGCCGGCCTGGTGGTGCATCCTGCGGCGGGCAACTGGAGCGGCACCTTGCTCAATGCCTTGCTCTACCATGCGCCGCAGCTCAAGGATGTGCCCAGGGCCGGCATCGTGCACCGGCTGGACAAGGATACCAGCGGCCTGCTGGTCGTTGCCAAGACGCTGGCTGCGCAAACGAACCTGGTGAGGCAATTGCAGGCGCGCACCGTCAAGCGCGAGTACCGCACCATCGTCTGGGGGCAGGTGTGGCGCAACGGCAAGGTGGACCAGCCTATCGGCCGCCATCCGCACGCCCGCACCAAGATGGCCGTGAACCGCATGGGCAAGCCCGCGGTCACCCATTATGAAGTGCTGGACCGCTTTTCCGTGCATACCTACATGCGCTGCCTATTGGAAACCGGGCGCACGCACCAGATCCGCGTACACATGCAGCACCTCAAGGCGCCTATCGTCGGCGATCCGGTCTACGGCATACGCGGCATTCTGCCGCTACGCCATATTTCGGACAACCTCAGGACCGTATTGCTCGATTTCAAGCGCCAGGCGTTGCATGCCATCCGGCTCGGGCTCAAGCATCCTGCGACCGGCGAACCGATGGAGTGGCAGGTAGAGCTTGCCGCCGACATGAAGGTGCTGCTGGAAGCGATCCGCGCCGAAAACGTGCCGCCGGAAGAAGCGGATGCGTTCTACGTGGATGATGACGAGTTTGCCTACGAGTATGACGACGATGAAGGGGATGACTGGTTCGAGGAGGACGAGGATGCTGAATGACCAAGACTTGATTGTTCCAGATTGGCCCGCGCCGGCCAATGTCAGGGCGTTGCAAACCACGCGGGCAGGCGGTCTCAGCAAATCGCCTTACGACAGCCTGAACCTGGGGATGCATGTCGGTGATGCGCCGCTGGATGTGGCAGCCAACCGCCAGCGCCTGAACCGCTATGTGCCAACGGAGCCGGTATGGCTCAACCAGGTGCATGGCATCACGGTGGTGGATGCAGGTACCGCCAGCTGCGCGCCTGATGCCGATGCCGCTTTTGCCCGCACCCGTCACACTGTATGTATCGTCATGACGGCGGACTGCCTGCCTGTGCTGATCTGCGATAAGGCAGGCACCATTGTGGCTGCTGTGCATGCGGGCTGGCGCAGCCTGCTGGATGGCGTGATAGAGAAGACGGTCGTCGAAATGGGTAAGCACGGCAGCGACCTGCTGGCTTGGCTGGGCCCGGCCATCGGGCCTGACGCCTTCGAGGTGGGTGATGAGGTGAGGAGGGCATTCATTGCAAAGGACGCAAGGGCTGAGCAGGCCTTCAAGCGCGCTCCTGCCGGAAAATGGCTGGGCGATATTTTCCAGCTAGGGCGGCAGCGTTTGGCGAACGTCGGCGTGACAGAAACCTACGGCGGGGGCCTATGCACTTATCATGATGCCGGGCGTTTTTTCTCGTTCCGCCGCGACCAGGCCACAGGCCGTATGGCAAGCCTGATCTGGCTGGAGTAACACTAAAATAAATATCTAGGGCAGCTGATAAAATTTCCTGAAGTTATACTCTTTGCCTTGTACTGCTTCGATCATTGCTCTTCCAGCAATGGAATGCCTTCGCCGCCCGCGTAGAACACAATCAATACCGCAGGGCTATCGCCTGTATAACCACGGTGCACGGCATGCACCATTTCGGGGAGCGCCTGCCCCGGGCCGAGGTGCAATGTTTCGCCGGTGCCATGCTTTTCCACGGTGATTTCGCCGGAAAGGATATAGGCGACATTGGGCACAGGATTGCTATGCCATGGCAGGGATGTGTTGGGCGGAATGGTAAAGCGCAACACGCTCAGCTCCGGCTTGCCCCCCGGGTAATTGGCGTAGTTCTTGCCATCCCAGGCCTTGACGCTGCGCAGCACCGGCTCGACTTGCAGTTGTTGCTCGGAAGCGGCGATGGCCGATGTGCTGAGGAGATTGAGGCCGGCGATACAGCATAATGTCCAGAAGCTTTTCATGAGGCACCATTCCTTTCTTGCAGATTGCAATGTCACACATTGCTTATCAAGCAAGGAACAGGCCAGGAGTATTTGCTAGATATTATGGCCGATGCGCCAGAGCACTCCGCTCGGGTCGGTGAAGACAAAATCGCGCATACGCCATGGCTGGTCGGTCACTTCTGAGATTTTACTGCCATATTTCTCGGCTATGCCGGACTGCCGGATACGCTCATGCCAGGCATCCGCATCCTCCACCAGCAAATGCATCATGAAATTGTCCGCGTAAGGCTGTACATAGAAATCCTGCAGCAGGAAAGCGCAATGTTCATAACAAAAATAGGCGATGCCGCCGCCTTCAGAACGCTTCTCGAAACCGATATCCTGGTAGAACTGCTGGGAAAGCTTGAAATCCTTGGCTGGCACGAATGCCTTGATTTCAACGGTCTTGAGCGTGCTCATCTCGCTTCCTCCATTGGGAATGGTGCCGGCGTGCGGCGATCATGGGCGTGCCGCCATCAGGGTGGTTGAGCAGTATGCAGGGCAGGTCGAAGCAGGCTTCGACCATGGCGGGCGTCATGATGGCTTCCACCCGGTCAATCGCTTGCAGCCTGCCGTCGCGCAGCAAGGCAATACGGTCTGCATATTGCGCTGCGAGGTTGAGGTCGTGCACGATGGCGACTACTGCCACATCGCCCTTGTCCGCCCATTTGCGGGCGATCTCGAGAATGCGGTGCTGTTGACGCGGATCCAGTGCCGCGGTGGGTTCGTCCAGCAGGAGCAGCCTGGGGCCTTCGCCTGGCTCCCATATCTGGGCCAGCACGCGCGCCATCTGCACCCGCGCCTGCTCCCCTCCCGAGAGGGTGGTATACACCTGCTCGGCCAGATGGGCCGCATCGACTTCCTGCATGGCCGCCATGGCGATCTGGTAATCCTGCGGGCGGTTTGCACCTTGATGGTGCGGATGACGCCCCAATAGGATGATTTCCAGTGCAGTATAGGCAAAGCCCACTTCAGCCTGTTGCTGCATGAGCGCACGCTGGCGCGCGAGCTTGAGCAAATTCCATTCGGATAAGCGCTTGTCGCCCCAATGTACTTCGCCTTGGCTGGGCTTCAATTCCCCGGACAGCAGGCGGATGAGCGAACTCTTGCCGGCGCCGTTGGGACCGCAGATCGCCACCAGCTCTCCTGGTGGAATCATGAAGTTGATATCGCGCAGCAATGTCTTGCTGCCAATATCGAGTCCGGTATTGATGACTTTTAGCATGACTATCCCTATACCCCGATTTTGCGGCGCATGCGGAACAGCAGCGCGAGGAAGAAGGGCACGCCGAGCAGGGCGGTGATGATGCCGACGGGCACCTCCGTCGGCACGGCAATCGTGCGCGCAAGCAAGTCCGACAGCAGCACCAGGATGGCGCCTACCAGTGCGGAGGCCGGCATGACCAGGCGCTGGTCCGGGCCAATCGCCAGCCGCACCAGGTGCGGCGCTACCAGGCCGATAAAGCCGATGATGCCCGTCACCGACACCACGGCGCCCACGGCAAGCGCAATCGCGCCGATGCATACCTGGTTGAGGCGGCGTACGGAAACCCCCAATAGGCTGGCCTGCACTTCGCCGAGTGCAAGCGTATTGAGCGCGCTGGACTGCTTGAGCAGGATGAGGACGGAACTGCCGCTCAGGCAGGCCACCATGGTGACCATCGGCCAGGTGGCGGCGCCCAGGCTGCCCAAGGACCAGAAGTTGAGCGAGCGCATCTGCAGGTCCGAGGCGATAAACGTCATCAAGCCGATCAGCGCTCCGCAGAGCGAACTGATGGCAATCCCGGCCAGCAGCATCAGGGCGATCGAGGTGCGCCCCTGGCGCGTTGAAATGACGAAAATCAGGATAGTGGCAATCAGGCTGCCGATGAAGGCGAAGATGGGCAGGGCGAACTCGCCGATCACGTCGTGCAATGCCGCCATCCAGACGCCGCCCAGCACGATGGCAAGCGCTGCAAACAGGGCCGCGCCGCCGGAAACGCCCACCAATCCGGGCTCTGCCAGCGGGTTGCGCAGCAGTGCCTGCATCGCCGCGCCGGATACGGCCAATGCCGCGCCGGTGAGTATGCCGAGGGCCAGGCGAGGCAGGCGTATATTCCACAGCACCATGGCTTGCTGCATGTGTTCCTGCGGAATGGCTTGCCATGCGGCAGACCCGGGCGGGCTGGTCAACAGCTTGACGACGTCCAACGGCGCAATGCTGACCGCGCCTATGCCTGCCGCCAGTACGACGAGGATGAAAAGTGTCACGCCCAGCCCGATCAATACACGGCTGCGTAATTGCAGGCTATGGCTTGCAGGCAAGGCCATTCGCAAGGAGGGTGCCGCTCCGCTCATTGCTTGCGAATGGCTTGCCCCAGCTCGACAAGCGCGGCGGGGAGGCGGGGAGTGAATCCGAGAATGTATTGCGTATCCATGCTGACAATCCGGTTGTTCTTGCCTGCGGGCGTCATATTGAGGCCCGGCGTTTTCAGGAAGTTCTGCAAACCGCCGCTGGCTTCCAGCCCCTCGTTGGTAGTGATGATCACATCGGGAGCGGCTGCCACCAGCGCTTCAGCGGTCAGCGGCCTGTAGCCTTTGTATTGCGAAGCCATTACGTTCTCGGCATGCACCAACTTGATGACGGCCGATGCGGCAGTATCGTCGCCGGCCGCCTGGGCGCCGCGCCCTGAATTATTCATGACAAACAATACGCGAGGATGGTCGGGCAGCTTCGCAAGCTTGGCTTCCGCCTCTTTCCAGGCAGCTTCGTATTGCTTGGCGAGTTGCTCCGTGCTGCTTGCGTTGAGCTGTTTGCCTATGGTACGGATATCCGCTGCCACTTGCTGCGGGGTATGCGAATTTTCCTGCAGCTGCAGCACCTTGATGCCGGCATTGCGCACCTGGTCGATCACGTTGCGGGGGCCTGCGCCAGCCTCGGCGATGATCAGCGTCGCACCGGTAGACACCAGTCCTTCCGCGGACAAGGTCCGCATATAGCCTACCTTGGGCTTATTGGCGGCGGCCTGGGGATAGACGCTGGTGATGTCATTGGCAATGACTTCGTCGCCCTTGCCCAGGGCATAGACAATCTCGGTCACGGCACCACCTATCGTCAGCAGCTTCTCAGCCGCAATAGCAACATGGCTACCGAACATCAAGCCGGTAGCAAGCAACAGGGCGCGGATTTTCATTGCTTTCCTTTGATTATTTCAGTGTCGGCAGCTGGGCCACGATGTTGCGCCAAGCTTCGAGCTCGGGTTTGCCCGGCTTACGCTCGCCAAAGAACTGCGCCATGATTTCGCCATTTTTATCAAACACTTCCAGCGAAGTCACGATGCCGTCCTCAGTCGGCTTTTTGACAACCCAGGTTTCCACGATCAGGTCGGTGCGCAAGTGCAGGTTGAACGACTCGTCCAGCACGTTGATCCAGGGGCCGAGTTCCTTCACGTTCTTGATCGGGCCGGTATGGATCTGGATATTGCCCGGATTGCCGACAAAGCACATGATGCTGGTGCCGTCTGCCGCGGCAGCTTCCAGCATTTGCTTGGCGGCATTGTTATCCACCTTGTACGCATGGCCCTCAGGCGCCAAGCGCAACCCTTGGGTGCGGCCAACGCCGAACTTGCGCAACAGCATGAAGAAATCGTGCGTATCCTTCATGGCTAGCCAGGCGGCCTTGAAGCCTTCCTGGTCGATTTCACTGTCGGGCGTCTCTGCGGAAGCAGGCTTGGCCACCTCGACTTCCTGGCCCGGCGTCTGGTCGTCGCTGCGGTATTTTTGTACCAAGTCGTTCCAGGCATCCACATTGCTGAAATCCTTGAGGTGGATCTTGTGGATCGCCGTGCCGGTGGCATCGTAGAACTGCAGGCTGCGCTGGGTGCCTTTTTCGGTTTCTTCGGTTACTGCATATCCATGCTTCCATTGCGAATAGAAAATGCGCAAGTCGATGTCTGGGCCAACAACCAGGCCGACATGGTCGAACGATACGTTTTCGTATGTGCCGACTTTCTCATGCACGGTGCTTTCATTGCGGGTAAGCGCCATCACGCGGCCCAGTTTTGGCACTTCCGCGATGATCTCATGGAACGGCCCCTTGAGGCGTACGGTCTCGCGGCCGATGGCGTTGGCGATGGCCTGTCCTTCGCTGATGCCGATGGCTTGCGCCGCTTCACGGTTGCGCAGTTTTTGTTCCCTCTTGGCATTGTGGAAGGCTTGGTATTGCTGTTCGGTTGTCGCTAGCTGATTCATAGTGGCTCCTCTTGCTTGCTCTAACTAGATGATAATTAATGATACGGTTAATAAATAAGTTCTGTATAGAATTTGATATTGCGTCCAGGGCCGGGCAGGCCAAGATTTCCACTAAACCCACCATCCAAGATATATTCTTTGTTAACGAGGTTTTCGCCAACAAGGCGGAAAGTCAGGTGTTGGTTAGGACTCCAACGGATGCCGGCATTAAAAAGTTCGTAACCATCTTGAGTGCCAAAACGCGCTGTCGGACCAGGAAAGTCGTTCAAATAAAGCCGATCTGAGACTTTGCGGTAGTTGAGGTTAATATCCAGGTTATTCCCGATATTTGCCCCCAGTGTCAAATTAAATGCATTTCCAGGAATTGTATAAAGTGGACGAGAGACATTCGCATTCGGATATATGACGCTACCTGCTATTCTTGAATAAGATGCCTGTACATATAGCTGTTTGTAATTAATGTTATTTTCAAATTCCCAGCCATTTCTGCGTTGAGTCAGGTATTGTGGATTACCTGCATTCATCACTGCGTTACTGGTGTGAATGTGATAATAAGTGGCTTTTGATGTGAATTGAATAGGCTGTCCCAGCAGTTGATTGGTCGAGTAATTAAGGCCGGCTTCTGTGCTTTCAACACGCTGGGATCGATAAACATCGTCACATGATGAATAATCCCGAGGACATAAGCTTTGGCTTGATGGCACTCCAGCTACTATCGGTCCTAGGATAAAGGCGGATCCAGCACGGATTGGACTGAACCCCTGTCCGTAATTAGCAAAAACGGTAAGTTGCTCTGGAAGGATGTCAAAAGCGACTGACAAATTATAAATCTCTTCCGTGAGTTGAATTTCATGACGCTGTTTGGCCGCGTCCATGGCTTGTCGGTACTTATCCAGCGCTTCTAAAGAGGTATAGTCTTTTCTGTACCCTGGGGTAATAGTTAGGCGTTTAATTTGTATTGTGGGTTGTATGTAAAATGCTGTACTCGTGGTAAGGGCTGACGGTGTCGGATTGTTATCCACCATTAAAGCGGAAACTGCATTAGGCCTTGTATATGTTCGATTTGTTATCGTTTCTTGTTTTGCGTATTGAACGCCAAACAGTAGCTCCAACCTTAAATCTTTGCTTGTGAAGATATTGGCCGTGTTGGCGAAATCGAAATTTGTATTTTTAAAACTGTAATCATCTATACGGTCTCCAAAGTTAAACATCCCGCTTCCATTGTTTCCTACCCAGCCATGTGGGGTTGTTTCGTCTTGTTTCGTATGCCCTGTCCCTATGCTTGCCTTGAGATTTATCCATTTACTTTCAGGAGTAAATTCCCATGTCTGGGAAAGAGTTTCTTCATCGATCGCACGTAGAACGTAGGGAGTAGAAAACATCAGGTCTGTGATCGTGTCGTACAGTTGTGCAGTTGGGGCTTGTTTGAGTTTTGCTAACGAGGTAGAAACTCTTAATGAATCAATGGGATATAAAGTGATTTTGAATAACTCAGAGACTGTGTTGATATTTGAGTATTCAAACTTGTCGCCATTCGCAAGGGTCATGTCATTGGATTGACGATTGGTATAGTTATAAATTAAATCAATTCTTTCATGTGGCCGGGCATAGGCAATATATGAGCGCCAATATTCATCATTATTATTGCCGTAACCAAATTTTATTCGGGCGCCTGCAGTTTGACCTGGGCGGAGAAAATCTTCAGCATCCTTCGTTCTGGTGATAACTGCTCCTCCAACATAGCCAGAGTTGGTATTGATCTGCGGGCCGCGTCTGATTTCTATGGTTTTAAGTAAATCGGGTTCAATATAGGTTCCCTTAGAGCGATATTTACTATAATTTTTCAATACACCATCTACCGATACTGCAACATCATTGCTTTCAAATCCGCGGATATTAAAGCTCATGCCGTTCAGGCGAGGCCCGCCATCGATACTGACGCCAGCAGTATTCCTGACAGCATCAAATACAGTCGAGACTTGCCGTCTTTCCAAGTCTTCTGAAGTGATCTTGGTAATGGACTGTGTTTTATTGATGCGTTCGTCACGAATTCTGGACGAACTGACGCTGGTTTCCGGCAAAATGGTATCTTGAGGATTGCTTCTGGTGGCCGGAGTTGACGTAGATGTTGGAGTAGGAGCTACTTTTTCGATAGGTTGTTCTTGATCTTCCTCAGGCTCTTCCGCTAGCGCGAGCAATGGCTGATGCAGCAAGGCAGAGAATAAAACAAGTGCCAATGGTGTGCCTCGGTTCGACATGATGGAGCTGGCAATTGTCATGATGGGATAAGAAGGACCAAATAAATGTTCAAGCAAACCCGGCATGTGAAATGCATGCCGGGCATACGGCTAACTAATAAACTTACTTCTTGCGACGACGGCTTGTGGCACCGAGAATGCCCAGTCCAAGAGCCAACATGGCATAAGTGCTGGGCTCGGGCACGGCGGCTACCGCAACCGTTGCCAGGGCTACCTGGTCGATCAGGATGTGAGCTTCGGCAGCCTTGAACTGGAAGGTGTACAGATCTGCGCCTGTTACATTGTTCCAAACCCAATACAGTTCTTGCTCGCTGCCGGCACCCTGATCTGCTCCATCGGTAAAGGCCAGGATGCTATTGGCGGCAACACCGTTAAGCGAAGCCTCGGAAGCCAGGCTGTTTCCCTGGGTGGCTACACGCAGGTACACATCAAAAACGCCTGCAGTACCAGCCAAGGTGGCGGTAATGGTTGGCAGGCTGAACAGGGTATAGATGTCACCATTTTGGAAGGTGAAACCAGCAGGAGAAAGGCTGATGGTGCCTGCGCCAATTTCGGGAGTGGAATCGCCGGATAAGGTGTCGAAAGTATTCCACTCTGTCAATTGGACTGGTTCGGCATCACCCCACGGTGAAGCAGAGTCCCAGACGCCGACAGCCGCCAATGCAGAGCCGCTGAATACCAAAGAGGTTGCCAACGCGATCGAAGATAATGTTGTGTTCATTGTTTTAATACCTAACTTAATAAAATAATTGAAGACTAATTACTTACGAGCGCGCCGGGCAGTCGCTCCTAGCACGCCTAGACCCAATGCGAGCATTGCGTAGGTGCTTGGCTCCGGCACGGCGGTAACGACGGCCAATGCGAGTTGATCAAGGCTCAGGTGTGTTTCAGCTGCACCGAAATTGAAGACATAGATACCTGCTGCAGATACATCGCTCCACTTCCAATAAACCTCTTGCTCTACGCCACGGCCTGACAACAGGAAGGTTTCTACCAAAGTGGCGGATACGCCGTTTAGGGTCGCTTCTGTATTGAGCAGAGTGCCCGTGGTAGCGGCGCGCAGGTAAACGTCAAATGTGCCGGTAGCGGTTGGCGAGCCGAGTAGGGTGGCGATGAAGTTGCTTACGCCAAAAGAGTTGTAAATATTCTGGGTGCTGGTGAGGGAAGCCAAGGTGCTGGTTTCGGTAAGCGTCGCACCTGCGCCATATTCTGGCGTTGTATTGTGGAATGAAGACGCAAAGTTATCCCAAGCGGCATATTGCACAACCAGGGAGTCGTCCCATGGCGTTGCGGAATCCCAAGCATTGGTAGCAGCGAACGATGTCGTGGCGAATGTCGTACCTGCCGCCAAGGCGATAGCCGCCATTTTTATGGAAAAATTCATGATGTATTGCCCCGATGTAATATAAAGATACTAGCCCGCACAAAGTACGGGCTAGTGATATTGCTTTTAGTTGATTAGCGTTTAGGCGTTGTTCTTGCGGGAACGACGGCCAGCGTAAGCAAGTACGCCCAGGCCGAGTGCCAGCATGCCATAGGTACTAGGTTCAGGAACTGCTGCGACCGCAACAGTAGCGATGGCCAGTTGATCCAGGCTGACGTGGGCAGTTGGATCCGTCCATGTGAAGTTGAAAGTGTTGCCTGCAGTTAGTGAAACATCGTTCCAGACAAAATAGTATTCACGCTCAGCATCAACCAAGCCAAACTGTGTACCATTGTATTGGTAGAATGTTTCTACGGCTGTTGCAGCAACGCCATTCAAGGATGCAATGCTGGAAGGCTCCAAGCCTGCAACAGCAACGCGAAGGTAGATATCAAATACACCGCTGGTGGAAGCTGTGATGGCCGCATTGTAAGAAATGGGGTTCTCTTGCCAGCTGTAGATGTTGCTAGTGGATGTAATGATTGGTGTGCCAGTCGCGGTCAGGCTGCCGCTGCCAGCTACATCAGGAGTAGAGTCGGTATAGCTGTTACCCACAAAGCTATCAAAACCGAAATAATTCCATTCTGTATAGTCTACAGTGGTGGAACCACTCCAAGGAGTAGCTGCCGTGTCCCAAGCATTGATGGTTGCGAAAGCGGAAGAGCTGAATGCCAAACCTGTAGCGAGAGCTAAAGCTGAAAGTTTCATCATGAATACCTTTATCAAGTGAATGCCATCAACCCCTTCCCCTTGAAGGCGTAGACATTCAATTCAACATTTAGGCTCACGGACCCACACCGTCGAGCAATCAATGACCATCACCCTATGAACGGGTGCGGTCAGAAAACCAATTCCATTAATCGGCCGTGTTATGTTGGCTTTTATCCTGATCATTGCTTGCGGGTTGGAAGTCCACGACAAAGCGGTACTGTTTGCCGCAATCAATAATGATTTCTTTTTGCCCGCGACGCAGCAGGCGTATATCGACCTTAAGGCTGCCGAAGCCATCATGCTCAACCAACTCATCCAATAGGTTGATTAGGCAAGTCTTTACAGGGGCTTTTGCTGGCAACATAAGGTTAAATCTATCCGCTTATTATTAATGATACTTGCATACCGATAGCAACATTAAAACAAATGATAACAATTATCATTGAGAAATGCAATAGCGATATGCATACATTTACATTTGAAATTAGAAGCTTATTTCAGTAATGAAGCGGATATTGCGGCCTGCGGCGCGGTTGCCTTGGAATCCGCCAAGATCCCCGCTTGCATTTAGGTAATAGTCCTTGTTTTTGATATTTTCACCAACCAAGCGAAAAGCAAGATTCGGGGCGGCGATCCAATACAGTCCTGCATTGAATATTTCGTATCCGTCCTGAATATTAAGCCCGGAAGTGCCTATATACGCCATGCGGGGAGATACTTTTCTATAGCTGATATTGAAGCCCAGATTTTTTAGTATCTGAGTGCCCATGGTCAAATTGAAGGTTTTTGCGGGAATGCGATAAAGTTTTGCCGATTGCTCTTCATTGTTGATTTCTGTACCCCAAGTATTGGAAAAGGAAGCCCGGGCATAGAAGTCGCGGTATAGCAGACTCCCTTCGAACTCATTGCCTTTTCTTTTTTCTTTACCGTCTTGCGTTGCAATGCCTGTGATTGGATCCATGCTGAAGGAGCGTAATAGGTGATCAGTATCTATCTCGAAATAGGTCAGTTTTGAAATCAATTGCACTTCACTATTGAATAAGCGTGGGTTTTCATAGCTCAAGCCAATTTCACGTGATTCGCTCTTCTGTAGCTTGTATACGTCTCCGCAGATGTAGTTGGTAGATGGGGTTGCGCAGTTTCCTTCGCCGCCATCGTAGCCGTTGTAAGGAAAGTCAGCTGCACTCGAATATGAGAAGTATTCATTGGTGGATGGCGGACGGAATCCTTGGGCATAGTTTCCGAACAAGGTCAGTTGCCTGGGAATTAAGTCAAAAGTCAGGCCAAGGCTGTAGGTTTTATGGGTAAAGCTGATGCTGTCGGACAAGCCTTTTTCTGCCAGATGGTTTTTGACGCGCGGCTCCAGCGTTTTCATTTCATACCAGTCGATTCGGACACCGGGAATGATGCCCAGCCGGTCGATTTGCAGTCTTGGTTGGACGTAAAAGGCGGAATAGGTATTTTTACCAGAAACGCTCGCAGCCCAGAATCCGTCATTGCAAGAGTAGTTCGGATCACGAAGCGGGTCACGGCAGCTGCTGTTCTGTGAATAGGTCCTGCTGATTTCCTTGCTGATGCTACGGTGTTGCAATCCGGTCAATAATGACAGGCTGAGTGTATCTTGCTTGAAAATATCAGCAGTATTGGCAATGTCGATCGTCGTACTTTTAAACTTCAAATGATCATATCTCGTGCCTAAATTCCTTGTGCATTTTACATTGATCGCATAGTAGCAATTGTCGTCCATTTTTGTATGACCTTTGCCCACGGTAGCAACAAGATTGATCCAAGGATGGTTGGGATTCCAGCGGATGGTTTCAGAGATACTGTAGTCTTCTATCGTGCGGACCACGTTGCCGAATAAGTCGGGATTTGCCCCTATTGCATCGTATTGTTGCAATCCGGACTCTTCCAGTAATACGGCTGATGTGGAAAGCTCGAGCGTATCCGTAGGGAAGATACTGATTTTCAGGAGTTGGGATGTTGAGTCTACATTGGACGCTTCAAGCTTGCTGCCGTCAGCATGGGTAATGTCGTTGGAGTTTCGATAGGCGCGGTTATACAAAATATCAATTGCATCGTGAGGGCGTGCATACACAAGATAGGATTTCTGGAATTCATCGTTATTGCTGGCGTATCCAAATTTCAGGCGCGCGCCATAGCGCTGGCCGGGCTTCAGCAGGTCGGCAGCGTCTTTCGTCCTGAGCAGGACGGTTCCGCCTATGGAGCCTGAGCCACTGGAGATTTGCGGCCCTCGTTGCACCTCAATGGATTTCAATAGTTCCGGCTCGGCAAAAGTGCCGCCAAACCGGTATTTTTCAAAGCTTTTCGGGATGCCGTCCACACGGACTTGAACGTCTTCATTATCTGCAAAGCCTCGCACGTTGAAAGACATGCCGCTTGGTCGAGGCCCGCCTTCAAATGTTACACCGGGCACATTTTGAACAGCCTCGAAAATAGTGGCTGGTTGCGTTCTTTCCAGTTCCTTGGCCTCTATGGTCGTAATGGTTTGAGTTCGGTCGATAGTGACGGCATCCTGCTTAATGCGGCTGGCACTGACGCCGACTTCCGGCAGTACTGTGGCTTCAGGAGGGAGAGGTTTTGAAGAGGGGCGCGTAGTGGATGGCTTTCTCTCATTCTTATTGAATGTTGATTTATTTTCTGTCGACTCCACTGCCACTGCAGGAGTGGTTTGCTGTTGATCGGCAGCTAGTGCCGGCAAGCCTGTTAACACTGGCAAAAACAGCATCACTGCGCAGGCGATGCGAAAATAGCCAGGTTTTTGAAAGGTTTTCATGATGGGCTGCATTGAGCTGGAGCATGGGCGAGAAAAACCGGCATCTGGACATTATGTCCAGTTGCCGGTATCGGTGAATGCCGGAAGTATTATGACGATCAGGCGATGTTCTTGCGGCGGGAGCGGCTGCCCATGAAGCCCAGGATGCCTAGACCGATTGCCATCATGCCGTAGGCGCTTGGCTCAGGCACGGCAGCAACAGCTACAGTAGCAAGGGCCAGTTGATCCAGGCCTACGTGGGATTTTGCAATGGCATTGAAGTTGAATACTTGGTTTACACTGGTAATCGTGACGTCTTGCCAAACCCAGTAGGCTTCTTCCACGTAGCCAGAACCCATGCCTTCAAATTCCACAACATCAAAGAATTGAGTGACTTTAGTCGCTGATACACCGTCAAGCGTGGCTGTAGGCAGGAAGGTGGAGCCATTGGTCTTGACCTTGAGATACACGTCAAAAACATCGCCAACTGCGCCAATGCTGGTCAACTGGAAGTTGTAAGTCGCATCGTTGTTGGTGAAGTGATAGAGATTTCCAGTGCTGGTAACAAATACTCCAGCTTGCGCATTGACGTAGCCGTTGCTGCCGTATTGCGGTGTTGCATCGCGTCTGCCAACGAATGTATTCCATTCGGCATAATCGGTGGCGTCTGCAACGTCACCCCATGGATAGTCTTCGTACCAAACATTGTCAACAGCGAAAGCCTGGCTGCTGAAAAGTGCGCTACCAGCCAAAGCCAAGGCAGCAAATGTGGTTGTCATTTTCATTGATTTATTCCTCGCTTGAGAGCACCTGACAGTCCCTTCCCCGAGAAGGCGCTAGTACTCAACTACATACAAAAAACCCCACGGACTCTCACCGTCGGGGCAAATGGATAACCTTCTTTATGAGCAAGACGATTATCCGGAGTCATGGCAGTTTCCCAGTAGGGGGGAGGTAAGGGATCTACCTACAACTACAAATAATAATTATTAGCATTAACATTATATGGGTTTTATAAAAAACGCAAGGCTATGCTCATAAAAATTGAGGCGTCCCTTATAATTCATTCTTATGTCCATATTGCTCATGATTATTTTGGTGAGTGTCGCCGGCGGAGTATTGAGTGTGCTCGCTGCGGCATTTTTTGCACTCAAGGCCAAGGCCGCCTGGGTGCCCATGTTGATCAGTTATGCCATAGGCGCGCTGCTTGGGGCGGTATTCCTCGAAATCCTCCCGCATGCATTTCAGATATCAAGCAGCCTGGAGGTGATGTCGGCTACGGTGCTGCTGGGTATCCTGCTATTTTTCATGCTGGAGAAGCTGGTGTTGTGGCGCCATTGTCATGGTGAAGCATGTGAGGCGCATGCGGTAGATGCTCATCACCACCAGCATGGGGAGCATGATCATGGCCGTAGCGGATTGATGATCATGATCGGCGACACTTTCCATAATTTCGTGGACGGGGTGTTGATCGCGGCTGCTTTCTTAGTGGATGTGCGGCTGGGATTCGTCACTGCGATTGCCATCATCGCCCACGAAATCCCCCAGGAAGTGGGTGATTTCCTGATTTTGCTGCATTCCGGGTATAGCAAGCAGCAGGCATTGCTGTTTAACCTGGTGTCGAGCATGGCGACCCTGGTCGGGGCTGTGGGGGCTTATTTCGCGCTGGGCTTGGTGCAGGGCTGGATTCCCACGATTCTTGGGTTGGCTGCCGCCAGCATGATATACGTGGCTGTCGCAGACTTGATTCCCGGGTTGCACAAGCGGACGGAATTGCGTGCGACCTTGCAGCAGGTTGGCCTCATCGGGCTGGGCGTGGCGTCCATATGGCTAGCGGGAGAGTTGGTGCACTGATTGCGGATGGACTGATTCTGTCTTACCTCGATGTGCCATTGCAGCATTTCAGCCCGCGCATCCTCAAGGCGATGAAACGGCCGGCCAGCAGCGAGAATAACTTGGCGCGCATCAAGGCCTGGCGGGACATTTGCTCCGACATCACCATCCGCCGCACTTTATATCGCTGGCTTCCCCGGCGAAACGGATAAGGATTTTGAACACCTGCTTGAGTTTCTGCAGGAAGCCCAACTGGATCGGGTAGGGTGTTTTGCTTATTCTGCAGTAGATGGCGCTGCAGCGAATGCGCTGGGTAATCATGTGTCAGAGCCGTTGAAGCAGGAGCGTTTGGCGCGATTCATGGAAGTGCAGGAAAGCATCAGCGCTGAAAAGCAAAAACGCAAGATTGGGCGCATTGAAACCGTACCGTATTGACTGATGAGGTAAATGGCGACCAAGCGATTGGCCGTACGGCAACGGATGCTCCGGAGATTGATGGAGTGGTTTATCTTGCGGGTGCGGATGGTTTGCAGCCGGGCGATCTGGTGGAAGCGCAGATTGTCAATTCAGACGGTCACGACTATGGGCTGCTCCGCCGGTAAGGGATTGAACGCAATAATGCCCGGGCTAGCTGAACAGGTCTGGCATGATGGGCGCGGGGCGCTCTGAATCAGCGCGCTCTTCCAGGAAATCCAGAGTATGAGGGCAGCGCGTGGGGTTGCGGATGGACTTGCGCTTCTTGCCAGTGGCGTGAATGTTGATGTAAGGCGTCTGACTGATGCGCATATAGCCGGATGCTTGCAGTTTTGCCAGCGTGGTTTCAAACAGGCTGAGCGGGTTGTCTATGTTTTGCAGGGTAATGGAGTTCTTGCCGACCTTGAGCACGTTATACATGACGAACTTGCTGCCTGTCTGTTTGCCATAGATTTCGCCGCTGTGAATATCCACGATTTACCTTTCCCAATACTTTTCCAATCATATCGTTATGGCTGGAACTTTACAAGGTTGGTGAAATCAGCGGCCGGTTTGCGTCATTCTGCGGAACTGGATGTGTTGCTTAATGAAATCAATGGCCTGGGAACGGTAGCCTAAGTTGGAGTTATCCTTGATCCACATGTGGATCAAGCCGCCGAAGAATAACTGCGTATCCATAGCCAATGTGGCGGGATCAAGTTCCGGATGGATCAGGCCCTTTTGTTTGGCTTTTTCGTAAAGCTGTTGCGTTTTGTCTATGAAGCTTTGGCAGGTGATGAGAACTTGTTGCAGCATTTCATTGAATTCATCGACATATTCGCACTTTGCCATCATGATTTCATAGGTTTGCCGGGTTGAGGCGTCTGTTTCCAGCGTTTTAATCGTATTGCAAAAGAATTGCTCTATAGATGCCAAGGGGTCTTCTGATTGATCATCCAGTACGACAGCGTCCAATTGTTCAATGAAGGGCAGCATGGCTTGGTCGCGCATGGCTTGAAACAGCTCGATCTTGTTGGCGAAGTGCCAGTAGACGGCGCCCCGGGTGACTTGTGCGTGCGTGGCGATATGCTCCATGGTGGTGTGGCTCACGCCTCGCTTGGCGAATACTTCGCGTGCAGCGGTAATAATGCGCTGGCGGGTGAGTTCGGCGTCTTCCTTAGTTTTACGTGCCATGTGCTTTAAGATATCCCTGACGAGAAAACAGTTTTACATACAAACGTGATTGTATATAATATACATTCGTTAGTGAATGTAAGCAAGTAATTTGTTTATAAGACATGGGGTTATATATGAGGGTGCGCGTGATGAATCCAGTTCATACCAATGCAAGAGGGTTGAATTCCAGTAAAAAAATCGTGCTGGCCATGATGGCGGCTTTTGCCTTGGCTTCCTGTAGCAAGGGCGAGCAGCAGGCCGGGCAGGCAGGCCCCCAGGCATTGCCTGTTAGTGTCGTCGAGCTGCAGCCCGCCAGCGTTCCTGTCTCTGCCGAGGCCGTGGCTCAAACCGAAGGCGCACGCGAGGTGGAGATTCGTCCCCGCGTGGGCGGCATTCTGTTGAAGCGGTTGTATGAAGAAGGCGCGCCCGTCAAGGAAGGCCAGGTGCTGTTCCAGATCGATCCCGAGCCATACCAGATTGCGCTTGAGCAGGCAAAGGCCCAGTTGGCCCAGGCCCAGGCCAAGATTGCCCAGACCAAGCGTGAGGCGGAGCGGCTTAAAGGACTGCTGGAGTCGAACTCGATCAGTCAGCGGGAATATGACAATGCCGTCTCCGACGACGACGTGGCCCAAGCCTCTTTGCTGCAATACCAGGCCAGCGTGCGCGAGGCTGAGTTGAATCTTTCCTATACCAAGGTGACGGCGCCCGTGAGCGGCATTTCCGGCCGCTTCCAGTTCTCTGAAGGGGCACTGGTGTCTGCCAACGATAGCCTGCTGACCACTGTGGTGCAACTGTCTCCTATCTGGGTTCGCTTTAGTCTTTCTGACAATGAAATCCAGCAGCTTGGCGGCCCTGTGACGGAAAAGACAGTGAAGAAAATTGCCTTGAAGTTGCCAGATGGGACTGAATACGGCGAAAGCGGAAAACTTAACTTTGCTGCAAGTCAAATTGATCCCGCATTGGGCACGCAGCAGTTGCGTGCGACATTTGCCAATGCGGATAAAAAGTTATTGCCGGGCCAGTTCGTTCGCGCCAAGGTCGTGGTGGGGGAGCGTGATGGCGTCTTCCTGGTGCCCCAAGTGGCGGTGATGAATTCTCAGCAAGGCCGCTTTGTATATGTCGTGGATGAAAACAATCATGCCGCAGTGCGCCCCGTCGTCACCGGCGACTGGAGCGGCCGTGACTGGGTGATCCTCAAGGGCTTGAATGCTGGCGACAAGGTGGTGATCGACAACCTGATCAAGATCCGTCCCGGTGCGCCTTTGCAGCCGCATCCTCCTGCCCAGGAAGGTGCACCGGCACAAGGTGAGCCGCAGAAGTCCGCAGCCAACACCAGCGGCAAGCTGGCCTAAAAGAGGGCAATCATGACGAGATTCTTTATTACGAGGCCGATTTTTGCGTCGGTCGTATCGATCATTATTGTGCTCGCAGGCTTGGCCGCTGCTTTTCAGCTGCCTATCGCGCAATATCCGCAAATTGCCCCGCCGACAGTCATGGTGACTGCCACTTATCCAGGCGCCAGCGCCGAGACGCTTGCCAAGACGGTGGCTGCGCCGATCGAGGAGCAGTTGAGCGGCATCGAAGGGCTGCTTTACTATCAATCCAGCGCTGACTCCAGCGGCACCTTGACCATTACCGTCACTTTTGAGACGGGAACGGATGTGGACCAGGCGACCTTCAACGTCAGCAACCGTGTCAACATTGCCACGCCGCGGTTGCCTGAAGATGTGCGCCGGACCGGCTTGATCGTGCAAAAGCGGTCGAATGACATCTTGATGGCATTGATGCTGGTTTCCCCGAACAAGACCTACGATCCGCTCTACCTGAGCAACTACGCCACGCTCAATGTGCTGGACGAGTTGAAGCGTATCAAGGGCGTGGGCGATGTTACCGTGTTCGGTACGCAGGATTATTCCATGCGTATCTGGTTGCGCCCGGACAAGATGGCGCAATTGGGCGTGACCACCAGCGATATTGCAGCTGCGATTGCTGCACAGAATGCGCAATACGCCGCTGGGCGGATCGGTCAGGACCCTGCGCCGGATGACCAGCAGATCGTCTATACCGTGACAGCCAAGGGCCGCTTGATCGAGCCCGAGCAGTTCGCCAATATCATCGTCAAGGCCAACGGCCCGCGCGGCGTCCTTTATCTCAAGGACGTGGCGCGGATCGAGCTGGGCGCGCAAAACTACAATATCCGCACGACCTTGCAAGGGCAGCCTGGGGTGGGTATCCCGGTCTTCCTGCAGACAGGGGCGAATGCGCTGGATACCGCCGAGGCGATCAAGGCCAAGATGGAGGAGCTGAAGCAGCGCTTCCCCGAGGACATGGATTACCGCATTCCTTACGACACCAGCGATTTCGTCAAGGCTTCGATAGGCGAGGTGGTGCATACGCTGGGCGAAGCCATGATCCTCGTGGTGCTGGTGGTGTTCGTGTTCCTGCAGAGCTGGCGCGCTACCTTGATCCCGATCATCGCGGTGCCTATCTCCCTGATCGGTACGTTTGCCGGGTTGTGGTTGTTCGGCTTCTCGATCAACACGCTGACGCTTTTTGCCATGGTGCTCGCGATTGGTATCGTGGTGGATGATGCGATCGTGGTGCTGGAAAACATCGAGCGCCTGATGAGCCAGGAAAAGCTCTCGCCGCTGAATGCCGCCATCAAGTCGATGCAGCAGGTGTCCAGCGCGGTGGTGGCCATCGTGCTGGTATTGTGCGCCGTGTTCATTCCCGTGGCTTTCATGGGCGGCATCGCGGGCGAACTGTACCGCCAATTCGCCGTGACGGTCGCTGTTGCCGTGGTGATTTCCGGTATCGTCGCGCTGACGTTGACGCCGGCGCTCTGTGCGATCCTGCTCAAGCACGTCCATGGCGAATCGAAGCTGTTCAGGCCTTTCAACCGCGGTTTCGATAAGCTGACCAACTTCTATACCTCCGTGGTCGGCTTGACCTTGCGTCACCGGATCATCGGGGCGATCGTGTTTGTTGGCATCATCGCGGCCGGGGTCTACCTGTTCCGCATCGTGCCGACGAGCTTCGTCCCTCCAGAAGACCAGGGATATGTGGTGACTGCGGCCATCATGCCGGACGGCGCCAGCCTTTCCCGTACTAGCAAGACCATGGAAAACGTACGCAAGACAATTGCCGAAGATCCGGCAGTGGCCAGTCAGTTCGTGATCAATGGCTTCGACCTGATCGGCGGCGGCAACAAGACCAGTGCCGCGACCATGTTCGTGCGGATGAAGGATTGGGATGAGCGCACCACCACTGCCGAACAGATTGTGCAGCGCTTGTTCGGCATCGGCATGATGCAGCCGGACGGCATGGCGATCGCGTTCAACCCGCCTGCGATTCGCGGCCTCGGCAGTTCCGGCAGCATGGAAATGTATATCCAGAGCCGCGAGGATACCGACCCGATCCACCTTTCCGAGGTGGTGAATAACTTCATGGACGCTTTGCGCAAGGAATCGCGCCTGTCCGGCATCAACACTTTCTTCCGTCCGACCGTGCCGCAGCTGTCGATCGAGGTGGACGAGGCGAAGGCCTTGTCCCTGGGGGTGCCGATTGCGGATGTTTACGCCACCTTGCAAAGCACGATGGGCACTTTGTATGTCAATGACTTCAACCGTTCCGGCCGTACCTATCGCGTGCAGTTGCAGGCGGAACCAGCTTACCGCATGAAGCCTGAAGATATCGGGCGCGTATATGTGCGGGCCGCCGGCGGGGAAATGATCCCGATGTCGGCGCTGAGCAAGGTGAAGGAGATTATTGGTGCCGAGCAGTTGGAGCGTTACCAGGGCCTGCTGGCTGCCAAGGTCATGGGCGGCGGAGCCTACGGCGTCAGCTCCGGCGATGCCATCAGTCTGATCGAGCAGATCGCCCACGATACCTTGCCTGACGGCTACCAGCTCGCCTGGACCAGCCAGGCTTACCAGGAAAAGCTCACCGGCAATGCAGCGATCTTTGCGTTCAGCTTCGCCATTATCATGGTGTTCCTGATCCTGGCGGCACAGTTCGAAACCTGGGCGTTGCCGCTCGCGGTCATCATGGCGGTGCCGTTCGCCTTGGTGGGCGCCTTGCTGGCGGTGTTGTTCCGCGGCATGCCTAACGACATCTACTTCCAGATTGGCCTGGTGACATTGGTCGGCCTGGCGGCGAAGAACGCCATCCTGATCGTCGAGTTCGCGAGCCAGAAGCTGGAAGAGGGCTTGCCGATCAAACAGGCCGCCATCGAAGCCGCGCGCTTGCGCTTCCGCCCGATCGTCATGACCTCGATGGCGTTTGTGCTGGGGATCGTGCCGTTGGTGATTGCAACAGGCGCAGGTGCTGCCGCACGCCGCTCGATGGGGACGGGCGTATTCGGCGGCATGCTGCTGGCAACCTTTATTGCCACGATATTTATCCCGATGTTCTTTACCTGGTTGTCTGGGCAGACCAGCAGCCGCGTGCATCACGATGACCAAAAGGAAACAGCATGATGGTACGTCACAACATAATTTATGCTGCCGTTACATTGGCTTTGGCCGGCTGTATGGTGGGGCCGGATTACCATCGGCCAGACACGAAGCTGCCAGCTAGTTTCAATGCGTCTGAAGCTACGCAGACAGACGCACAGGCCGCATTGAATCTGGATAAATGGTGGGAAACATTCCAGGACCCGGTCTTGAACGAGCTGATGGACAAGGCATTTGCCGATAACCTGGATATCGTCAAGGCGGTGGCCAGGATTGAAGAGGCTGATGCCGCCATGCGCGAAGCGGGCGCTGTCTTGTTTCCCCAGATTGACCTGAGCGGAAACGGCGTGCGCCAGAAAGTGACGGAAACCGGTGCCTTCCCGTTGCCGTCCCATGTACCTGCGATTCGTGAGAATTACAACCTGCAGCTGGGAACCAACTTCGAGCTGGATTTCTGGGGCAGGTTGCGCCGTGCGCGTGAGGCTGCAAGGGCCCAGGCCTTGGGCACTTATTTCGCCAAGGATACGGTCAGCTTGTCCTTATCGGGATTGGTGGCCAGCAACTATCTCTTGTTGCGCAGCCTGGAGGCGCAGATTGCTGTCTCGCGGGATAGTCTGAAAAGCCGTGAAGAAAGCCTGGCATTGACCAAGCGCCGGCTCGAGGGAGGCATTGCCTCCATCCTCGACGTGCATCAGGCCGATGTAGCCAACTCCAACCTGGTGGCGCAGATTGCCGACCTGGTGCGGCAGCGTGAAATCGTGCAGCATCAGCTTGCCGTGCTGACGGGTGACCTTGAGCTCAAGGTGCCGGAAGGGGATATTCACCAGTTGCCAGCGCCTCCGATTCCTCCGGCAAACCTGCCTTCCAGCTTGCTGGAGGCACGCCCTGACATCCGCGAGGCCGAGCAGACCCTGATCTCTGAAAATGCCCAAATTGGGGTTGCCAAGGCGGCGTTGTTTCCCACTATCAGCTTGACTGCGACCTATGGCGGCGAAAGTGCAGCATTGAATGAGATCATGCATGCACCATCGCGTATCTGGTCTGCCGGCCTGGGATTGAGCCTGCCTATTTTCAATGCGGGCAGGTTGTCAGCTCGTGTCGACCAGGCAACCGCAAGGCAAAAGCAGGCGTTGGCAACATACCAAAGCTCTATCCAGACTGCGTTCAAGGAAGTGAACGACGCGTTAGTGACGGTCCGTCAGAGCCGCGAGCGCGAAGACGCCTTGAATATCAGCCAGGAAGCGGCGAAGAAGGCGTTGCAGGTGTCTGAGAACCGTTATAAGTCGGGATATTCCGCTTATTTGGATGTGCTCGACTCGCAGCGGGTTTACAACGATGCCGTGTTGGCGTTCATCCAGAGCCGACAGGCAAGGTTGACCGCGACCGTCGATCTCTTCAAGGCCCTGGGCGGAGGATGGAAAACCGCCCAATACGATCAGCCTGAAAAGCAGGCCAGTAAATAGCGACGCAACATCAATAGCTATACGTTAAGGAAAACCGGGCGTGTCCCGGTTTTCTTTTGTGAAGTGATTCAATTCAGCTGCCGCCCTGGCGCCATGTTAAAATTCCTCGTTTATTTTCATTGCGATTTCCCATGACAGTTCGTACCCGTTTTGCCCCTAGTCCTACCGGTTTCCTGCATATCGGTGGCGCCCGTACCGCCTTGTTTTCATGGGCTTATGCCCGCAAGCATGCAGGGCAGTTCGTATTGCGTATCGAAGACACCGATGTGGCGCGCTCGACGCCGGAGGCCGTGCAAGCTATTCTCGACGGCATGAACTGGTTGGGTCTGAGCTGGGATGAAGGCCCGTTCTACCAGATGCAGCGCATGGACCGCTACAAGGAAGTCATCCAGAAGCTGCTGGATGAAGGCAGCGCGTATTACTGCTATTGCAGCCGGGAAGAGCTGGACGCGATGCGCGAGCGGCAAATGCAGGAAGGCAAGAAGCCTCGGTACGATGGACGTTGGCGGCCGGAGGCCGGCAAGGCATTGCCGGCCGTGCCGGCAGATATTCCGCCCGTCGTGCGGTTCAAGAACCCGCTCACGGGCAACGTGGTCTGGGATGACCTGGTCAAAGGGCAGATCAGTATTGCAAATGAAGAGCTGGACGATTTGATCATTGCGCGGGCGGATGGCACGCCCACCTATAATTTCTGCGTGGTGGTCGATGACTGGGATATGGGGATTACCCAGGTGATACGCGGCGATGACCATGTCAACAACACGCCGCGCCAGATCAATCTGTTGCAGGCGCTTGGCGCTGCCATCCCGCAATATGCCCATCTCTCCATGATCCTCGGCGATGACGGCCAGAAGCTGTCCAAGCGCCATGGCGCCGTGAGTGTGATGCAGTATCACGAGGACGGCTATTTGCCGGAAGCCGTACTGAATTATCTGGCGCGCCTTGGCTGGTCGCATGGCGATGACGAGATTTTCAGCATGGCCCAGTTCTGCGAGTGGTTCGGGCTGGACCATGTGACGCCTTCTGCCGCCCAGTTCAATACTGAAAAGCTCAACTGGCTCAATGCCCACTATATCAAGCAGGCAGACTTGCAGCGTTTGGCGGAAGATGTTGCCGGGCGCCTGGCGCGGTCCGGCATTGCCGTCAACGCGGGCGTGGACCTGCAGGCGGTGATTTCGCTATACCGCGATCGCGCCAATAGCCTCAACCAGCTTGCCAGCAGCATTGCGTATTTCTACCGCAAGCCCGAAATTGACGCAGCCGCATTGGAAAAGCACGTGACTCCCGAAATATTGCCGGTCATGAATGCGTTGTTCGGCGAGCTCAAGGAGATAGATTGGACGCAGGAAAAGCTGCATGAAGCCATTGAGGCTGCCGTCACCAACAATGGACTCAAGTTTCCCAAGGTGGCTATGCCGTTGCGCGTGATGCTGACCGGTGGCGCCCAGTCGCCCAGCATCGATGCGGTGATGACGCTGCTGGGAAGGGAAGAGGGCCTGGCACGGATGCAGGCAGTCTTGCAGGCGCAGCGATAAGAGAGAAAAAGCCTGTAAAGGACAGAACAATTTGGTTTCTATGCAGTCCTAGTGTCAAGTTGATGACGTTGTGTCGGAACTGAATTGACAATAGGCACTTGTTTTTCAGCTTGTAGGCCCCACTAATTGAGAGGCAGGGAATTGCTGATTGTTAGTGGCAAGCGCTAGCTTGGGGAAAGTTTTTCACGTAAAGTTACTTTTAAGAATAAAACTCCCTATATATACAACTACAAGGTAAAGGAGCATCAAAATGAGCGTTAAAGGGCAGATGTTACAAGACCCCTTTCTGAACACGTTGCGCAAGGAGCACGTGCCTGTTTCGATTTATCTCGTCAATGGGATCAAGCTGCAGGGGCAAGTGGATTCCTTTGATCAATACGTCATCCTGCTCAAGAATACCGTCACCCAGATGGTATACAAGCACGCGATTTCAACCATTGTGCCAGGCCGTGCGGTTTCTATTCCCCATGGGCCTTCCTCCTCGTCCGAAGGTTAATTCTTGCCAAGTATTTGTTCATATGTTTGACCGGCCAGTCGGTGGGGATGCTTCCGTACTGGTAAGCGTGGATTTTGGCGATCCTGGATACGAGGAAAGCCTGCAGGAGTTGCGACAGCTCGTCATTAGCGCGGGCATGTCGATTACAGGGACGGTAGAAAGCCGCCGTCCCAAACCCGACCCCAAGTTCTTTGTCGGCAGCGGCAAGGCGGATGAATTGCTCGCCACGATGGAGGCCGCGGATGCCAAGGTCGCAGTGTTCAATCATGATCTAAGCCCTTCCCAGCAGCGTAATCTCGAGCAGTTGCTCGAGGCGCGCGTCGTGGACAGGACAGGGCTCATCCTCGACATCTTCGCCCAGCGCGCGCAAAGCCATGAAGGCAAGCTGCAGGTGGAGCTTGCCCAGCTTGAGCATTTGTCCACGCGCCTAGTGCGCGGCTGGACCCACCTTGAGCGCCAGAAGGGCGGTATCGGTGTCCGTGGCGGTCCCGGTGAGACCCAGCTCGAGCTCGATAGGCGGATGCTGCGTATACGCGTCAAGCAGTTGCGCGAAAAGCTTGCCAAGCTGAAGCAGCAGCGCGGCATGCAGCGTCGCGCCCGCCGGCGCTCCCAGGTCCTGTCCGTGTCCCTGGTCGGTTATACCAATGCTGGCAAGTCCACATTGTTCAACCGGCTGACCCAGTCTGGCGTCTATGCGGCCGACCAGCTGTTCGCGACCCTGGACACCACTTCGCGCAAACTTTACATTCCCGACGGCGGCCCGGTCGTGATGTCGGATACGGTGGGGTTCATCAAGCATTTGCCGCATGCGCTGGTGGAAGCCTTTGGCGCGACGCTGGAAGAGGCGGTGCAGGCCGACTTGCTCTTCCATGTCGTCGACGTGGCCAGCGATAGCCGTGACGAGCAGATTGAGCAGGTCAATCTTGTCCTATCCGAGATTGGCGCCCAGGATGTGCCCCAAGTATTGGTGCTGAACCAGATTGATCGTGTCGGAATCCCGCCGGGGCTTGATCGCGACGAGTATGGTAGAATCTCGAAAGTGCGTGTTTCTGCCAAGACAGGGGAAGGGCTTGACCTCTTGCGTCAAGCTTTGCTCGAACATCAGCAGGGATTGCAGGAAAAGCTGTCGCAATCCTATCTAAACGCATAATTTTTTGATTTTTCGGAGTGATGCATGGCTAACGATCCCGGTTGGGGCAATCGTAACAACGATGGTCCGCCCGATTTGGATGAAGTGTTTCGGCAGTTCAGCCGCAAGCTGAATGGCTTGTTCGGCAAGAATGGCGGGACGGGTGGCGAACCTAATCCAGAGGCAAGGACGATCCCGGTACTGCCTGTGCTAGGCTTGGTCGCCGTCATCTGGTTCGCGACTGGCTTCTATATCGTGGACCAGGGGTCGCGCGGTGTCGTGTTGCGTTTTGGCAAGCATGTGGAAACCACCATGCCCGGCCCGCGCTGGCACCTGCCGTATCCAGTCGAAAGCGTCACCGTGGTGAATATGGAGCAGGTACGCACCATAGAAGTGGGCTACCGCTCTGCCGAGGGCGGTTCCGGCCGTGGCCGTGAATTGAGGGAATCCTTGATGCTGACGGACGATGAAAACATCATCGACCTGCAGTTCGCGGTGCAGTACAACCTGAAGAACGTAGAAGAAACCTTGTTCAACAACCGTTTTGCAGAAGAGTCCGTGCGCGGCATTGCCGAGACCGCGATTCGCGAGATCGTCGGCAAGAGCAAGATGGACTTCGCGTTGTATGAAGGGCGCGAGGAAATTGCCGTACTGGCCAAGCAGCTGATGCAGGAAATCCTGGACCGTTACTCCACCGGCGTGAACATCGTCAATGTCACGATGCAGAACGCCCAGCCGCCAGAGCAGGTGCAGGCGGCATTTGACGATGCCGTGAAGGCTGGCCAGGATCTTGAGCGCCAGAAGAACGAAGGCTACGCCTACGCCAATGATGTGATTCCGCGTGCGCGCGGTACCGCTTCCCGCCTGCTGGAAGAGGCTGCGGGTTACAAGCTGCGTGTCGAGAACGAGGCCAAGGGTAATGCCAGCCGGTTCGAGCAAGTGTTGGCGCAGTACCAGCGCGCTCCTGAAGTCACGCGCCAGCGTCTATACCTGGATGCGCAAGAGCAGATCATGTCCAGCGTCAGCAAGGTCGTGGTCGACCAGAAGGGCAACAACAGCCTGCTCTACCTGCCGCTCGACAAGCTGCTGTCGGCTTCCGGCGCGAATCCGGCTGCCGCATCCACCGTGCAGCCTGTAGTGCCCAGCAGCACTTCCGAGCTTGACGTCAATATCCAGCGTTCACGGGACTCATTCCGTAGCCGAGACAGGGAGAGCCGATAATGCGAAATCTTGGAACAGTGCTCTTGGGCCTGATTGCAGCCTTGCTGCTGCTGAGCCTGTCTGCCTTTAGCGTGGACCAGCGCGAATATGCCTTGGTGTTCCGCCTAGGTGAAATTGTATCGGTGAAAAAAGAGCCAGGCCTTTACTTCAAGGTGCCGTTGGTGGATAACGTGCGTTATTTCGATAAGCGTATTCTGACCTTGAATTGGGTGGAGCCTGACCGCTTCCTGACCAGCGAAAAGAAGAACGTGCTGGTGGATTCGTTCATCAAGTGGCGTATCGTCGATCCTGCCAAATACTATGTTTCCGTGAAGGGCGATGAGCTGCAGGCGGAACGCCGCTTGTCTCAGACAGTCAATGACGGCTTGCGTGCCGAGTTCGGTAAGCGCACCATTCATGAGGTAGTGTCCGGCGAGCGTAGCAAGATCATGGACATCCTGCGCCAGCGCGCGGACCGTGATTCACGCCAGATGGGCATCCAGGTGCTGGACGTGCGTTTGCGCCGCGTGGACCTGCCCCAGGAAGTGAGCGAATCCGTCTATCAGCGTATGGAAGCCGAGCGTAAGCGGGTTGCCAATGAGCTGCGCTCCAGGGGCGCTGGCGAAGCGGAAAAAATTCGCGCCGATGCGGACAAGCAGCGCGAGGTGATCATTGCCGAAGCCTTCAGCGAAGCGCAGAAGATCAAGGGTGAGGGCGATGCCAAGGCTGCGGAAATCTATTCCCAGGCGTATAGCAAGAACCCTGAGTTCTATGCGTTCTACCGTAGCCTCGATGCGTACCGCAATAGCTTCAAGAGCAAGAGCGACGTCATGGTGCTTGACCCGGGTTCGGATTTCTTCAAATACATGCGTAACTCCGGCCGCGCGGGTAGCGCCGCCAAGTAAGCAGGAACGCCCATCTTGACTTCCAGCTTGCTGCTTGCCTTTGGTTTGGTGCTGGTGATCGAGGGTATATTGCCCTTGATCGCACCGCAAACCTGGAGGCAGACCTTTCAGCGCATGGTGGAAATGAAGGATGGGCAGTTGCGTTTCGTCGGACTGGCATCCATGCTGGTAGGTCTGTTGATCGTGCTATTGGTGCACTAGCCCTAAACCTTGTAGAAAATAATGCGTAACTGGTTACTTCCTGAATACATCGAAGATGTACTCCCGGCCGAGGCTGCCCGCGTCGAGCAATTGCGTCGCAGCTTGCTGGACTTGTTCAAAGTGCACGGTTATCAATATGTGATTCCTCCCATGATGGAGTACATGGAATCGCTGACGACCGGTATCGGCCATGACCTTGATATCGCCACCTTCAAGGTGGTCGATCAATTGACCGGTAAGCTCATGGGTATCCGGGCGGATATGACGCCGCAAACGGCTCGTATCGATGCCCATATGTTGAACAACCAGGGCGTGACGCGCTTGTGTTATGCCGGCAGCGTCCTGCGCACGTCGCCAGACGGTCTCGCGCGCAGCCGCGAACCCTTGCACGTCGGCGCTGAGCTCTATGGGCACGCGGGCGTCGAGAGCGATATCGAAATCCAGAGGCTGATGGTCAAGGCCTTGCATGCGGTTGGCCTGGATACTTTATATATCGATGTCAGTCATGTCGGCATCTTTGCCAGCCTGCTTGAAAATGCCGGGATCGGCGAAACCCAGGAGCAGGAGCTGTACGCAGCCTTGCAAAGCAAAGACCAGTCGGCGGTGCGCGAGCTGGGACGGAATTTAAACCCGGATACCCTGGAAGCCTTGTCCAGCCTGACCGAGCTGAGCGGCGATATCAGTGTGCTTGAGCAAGCTGCCAAGTATTTGCCGCAGACGGCAAAAATCCAGCAGGCGCTGCGCGACCTCAAGGCGGTCGGCGCAGGGTTGGCCGACCTGGACGTCAAGGTATGCTTTGACCTCGCTGAGTTGCGCGGCTACCACTACCATAGCGGCATCGTCTTTGCTGCCTATGCGCAGGGATATGCCGGGCCGTTGGCTCGGGGCGGCCGCTACGACGAGGTCGGCGCCATTTTCGGCCGGGCCCGGCCAGCGACCGGGTTCAGCTTGGACTTGCGCGGCGTGGTCAGCTCATTGCCTGTCGCCGAGGCGGCAGGCGCCATTTTCGCGCCCGCCGTTGCAGATGCTTCCCTCGCCCTGGTGATCGAAGGTTTGCGTGCGCAAGGGCAGGTGGTCATTCAGGATTTGCCAGGGCAAGAGCCCTATCGTGCGGAGCTGGGTTGCGATCGCAACCTGGTCCAGCAAAATGGAGAGTGGGTCGTAGTGGCCGCTCCCGAGTTATAACTCTATCTATTGGATCTATTCATGAGTAAGAACGTCGTCGTTATCGGTACCCAGTGGGGGGATGAGGGTAAAGGTAAGATCGTAGACTGGTTGACAGACCATGCGCAGGGTGTCGTGCGTTTCCAGGGAGGCCACAATGCCGGCCATACCCTGGTCATTGGTCAAGGTGCCTCGCAGAAGGAATACAAGCTCAACCTCGTTCCTTCCGGCATCGTGCGCGAAGGCGTCAATTGCTATATCGGCAACGGCGTGGTACTCGATGCCAACCATCTTTTGTTCGAGATTGACGGCCTGGAAAAGGCCGGCCTGGAAGTGCGCAACCGCTTGAAGGTCAGCCCGGGCTGCCCATTGATCCTGGATTACCACGTGCGCCTCGATAAGGCGCGCGAGGCTGCACGCGAACCTGGCCGCAAGATCGGCACCACAGGCAAGGGCATAGGCCCGACTTACGAAGACAAGGTCGCCCGTCGCGCCCTGCGCGTTTACGACTTGTTCTATCCCCAGCGCTTTGCGGAAAAGCTCAGGGAGGTGCTGGATTACCATAACTTCGTATTGACCAAATACCTCAATGTCGAGGCCGTGGACTACCAGCAGCAACTGGATGACGCCTTGTCCAAGGCACCGTTGCTGCAACCGCTGGTGACGGATATTTCGGCTGCGCTCTACGAGGCCAACAAGGCTGGGCAGAACCTCTTGTTCGAGGGCGCGCAGGGCACATTGCTCGACGTCGATCACGGCACCTATCCGTACGTGACGTCCTCCAATTGTATCTCCGGCCAGGCTGCGGCTGGCACCGGGGTCGGCCCGAGCATGCTGCATTATGTGCTCGGCATCACCAAGGCCTACACCACCCGCGTTGGCGGCGGTCCTTTCCCAAGCGAATTGGACATCGAAACCGAGGATTCGCCAGGGTTCCAGATGTCGGACAAGGGCCGCGAGATCGGTACCGTGACCAAGCGCAAGCGCCGTTGCGGCTGGTTCGATGCGGCCGCCTTGCGCCGTTCTGCGCGCATCAACGGCCTGACGGGCTTGTGCATTACCAAGCTCGACGTGCTGGACGGCATCAAGGAACTGAATATCTGTACCGGTTATGAGTTGGACGGCAAGCCAGTCGATTTGCTGCCGGTGGGAGCGGACGATGTCGCGCGTTGCCAACCGGTTTACGAGACGTTGCCGGGCTGGGACGAGAACACCTTCGGCATCAGCCGCTGGGAAGACCTGCCGCAGAATGCCCGCAACTACCTCAAGCGCTTGGAAGCATTGTGCGAGGTCTCGGTGGACATCGTCTCCACAGGCCCGGAGCGCGATGAAACGATTGTGCTGCGCCATCCTTTCGGAGTTTAAGACAGGCGTGAAAACGGTAGAAAAGCCGAGGTTGGCCTGGGCAATCACTGGTTCGGGTCATTATCTGCGGGAATGCCTGGAGATTATTGACGGCCTTGATGATGTGGATCTGTTCCTGAGCCGTGCGGCCGCAGAGGTGCTTCAGCAGTACGGCTTCAAGCACCGCGTCGCCAAGGTTTTTCAGGATAAGACGGCAAGCTCGGTGCCGGTGGAGATGTTCTACTACGGTACTTATCATAGCGTCGTCATCGCACCGGCAACCTCCAACACCATTGCCAAGATGGTATATGGAGTTTCTGATACCCTTGTGACCAATGTATATGCCCAGGCGGGCAAGTGCGGTGTGCCAAGTATCGTGTTTGCATGCGATACCGCTCCCGAAGTGGAGTCGGAGGCTCCGCGGGAGAATATGGTCAAGGTGTTCCCGCGCCGTATTGATCTGGACAATATCGCAAGGCTCCAGACCTATGAAGACACCACGGTGGTCAGTGATATGCAGCAATTGCAAGCAGCAATTCAGGCTAGGCTCGCATGTCTGAAAACATCCTATTCCTGACAGGAAAGCTCGCAGAAAAAAGCCTGCATAAAGTGCTTGAAGACATGCAGCCTACCGAGTTCAGCTACCGCATAGCACAGCTCGGCGTCTCGGTTGCAGCCTTGTTGACGCCCCAGCTGATCATGCGGCGCTTACCCGATGCGGGAGGCGCGGACCGCATTATTGTGCCAGGGCTGTGCAAGGGCGATTTGGATCTGCTTGTGGAAAAATACGGCGTTCCTGTCGTGCGCGGGCCTGACGACCTCAAGGATTTGCCGCAGTTTTTTGGCCGGGGAGGGCGCGAAGTGGATTTGTCCAGGTTCGACGTTAAGATTTTCGCCGAGATTGTCGAGGCGCCACAATTGACCGTGGATGGCGTAGTGGCGCGTGCGCAAGAGTTTCGCCGCCAAGGCGCCGACGTGATCGATCTCGGGTGTTTGCCCAATACGCCTTTCCCTCACCTCAAGGATTCCATCCAAGCCTTGAAGCAGGAGGGCTTCAAGGTGAGCGTGGACTCGTTGAACACGGACGATCTGCTGCTGGCCGGCAGAGCGGGTGCGGACTACTTATTGAGCCTGACTGAAAAAACCTTGTGGGTTGCCGACGAAGTGGCGTCCACGCCCATCCTGATCCCCACCACGCCAACCAACCAGAGATCGCTTTACCGTGCCATAGAAGCCATGTTGAAGCGTGGCAGGCCCTTCATTGCGGATGCGATCCTGGATCCCATTCCGTTCGGCTTCACCGATTCCATCGTGCGCTACCAGCGGCTCAGGAAGCGCTATCCGGGCATCGAGATCATGATGGGAGTAGGGAACTTGACCGAGCTGACGGATGCCGACACCACAGGCATCAATGCGATGCTGTTCGGCATCATTACCGAGCTCAAGGTCAATGCCGTGCTGGCCACCTCTGTCAGTTCCCATGCCGTGTATGCGGTGGCCGAGGCTGACGTCGCACGCCGCATCATGTATGCGGCCCGTGAGGAAAACCGCTTGCCTAGGGATTACAGCGACGGCCTGCTGGGGCTGCACGACAAGCGCCCTTTTACCTACACGCCTGAAGAAGTGCAGGAGTTGGCTTCCCAGATCAGGGACCCGAGCTTCCGTATCATCATCAGCCGGGACGGTATGCATGTCTTCAATCGCGATGGCATCCATTGCGATACCGATCCTTTCAAGCTTTATCCCTACCTCAACGTGGAACAGGACGGTTCCCATGCCTTTTACCTTGGCGTGGAGCTGGCGCGCGCCCAGATCGCCTGGCAATTGAAGAAACGCTACAGCCAGGACGAAGAACTGGAATGGGGCTGCGCTACGTTGGCGAAAGATCCGGAAGGCAGGGTGGAGCACCGGGATGCCGCCCTGAAGGAAAAAAGAGAGAAGCGGGCCGAGCAAGGCAAGGAAGACGCAGCTTGCGGACCCCGCAAGGTTGAAAAAGAAGTCAAAGTCGAACAGCCTGCTGAAGAGGTGACTTGCGGGCCTCGTAGAATAGGGAAGGCGCCTGAAGCATGATTTATGAAAGCATATTGACCTCGCTCAATACTGAAGGGGAAGCACATATTGCCCCTTTCGGGGTGAGGGAGCGCAACGGATTGATATTGATTGCGCCATTCAGGCCTTCCGTAACCTTGGAAAACCTCTTGTCGACGCGACATGCCGTCTTGAATTTTACCGATGACGTCCGGGCTTTTGCCGGCGGTATGACTGGACGCCATGATTGGCCGCTGACTAAGGCCAGCAAGGTCAACGGCGTGGTATTAGCATCCGCGTTGACGCACCGTGAGTTGGAGTTGGTGGAAATCAAGGACGACGAGACGCGTCCCGAGCTTTATTTCCGCGTGATTCATGAAGAAATCCACGCGCCATTTCGCGGCTTCAACCGCGCGCAAGCCGCCGTAATCGAGTTGGCGGTATTGGTAAGCCGACTGCATATGCTGCCCATAGAAAAGATCGAGGCTGAAATTAATTATTTGAAAATTGCGATTGAAAAGACGGCTGGCGAGCGTGAACTGGAGGCCTGGCAATGGCTTGTCGACAAGGTCGAGAACCACAAGGCGGCAAGGACGGGAGAAAACCAGGCATGAGTAAGCTGCTGGTTAGCGTGACTTCCGCGGAAGAGGCTTTGCTGGCCTTGGCAGGGGGGGCGGACATCATCGACATGAAAAACCCTTCACAAGGCGCGCTCGGGGCCCTGCCCTTGTCGGTCGTCACTGAGGCGGTGGCCGCTGTTGACGGCAGGAAGGTCACCAGTGCGACGACTGGCGACTTGCCCATGGAGCCTGCGGTGATTTGCGAGGCTGTCGTGCAAATGGCGGAGACAGGCGTCGATATTATCAAGGTAGGCTTTTTTGGCAATGAGCATGACAACATCGCCTGCCTCAATGCCTTGCAGCTCCTGATTGCCGAACGCAAGCTGGCGGTGGTCGCAGTATTGATGGCCGACCTTGCGCCCCAGTTCGCCTTGGTGCCTTTGTTGCGGGAGGCAGGTTTCTGGGGCGTAATGCTGGATACCGCCAACAAGGATGGCCGCAATTTGCTTGCCCATTTGGATATGGGAAGCCTGGCGGTTTTCCTGCAAATGGCCGAAGGTATGCAAACAGGTCTCGCTGGGTCATTGAAAATTGAAAATATTAAAAATATAATTAAAGTGAAACCTTCGTACATAGGGGTGCGTGGTGCGGTGTGCGTAGGGTTCGATCGTGTTGCAAAACTCTGTAAAGACAGGGTGTCTGCCTTAAGTGTGTTGTTGTATAATTGCAACAAATCGGTTGAAAGTGCCGATCTAGCTTGATTTCCTCGACTAGACCCATTGCGTGGCTTTTATGCATTGAGTATAGTCAAGTCGTCCGTTAGTCATCAGGAGTTAAATCGAATGAAAAAAAATCTGATTGGTCTTGCAGTTGCTAGCGCATTCGCGTTTGCGGCATCGGTAGCGAGTGCTGACGATGTAGCATACAGCGGTGCTTGGTATGCATTGCCAGGTGTTAATGTGTTGAATGCTGATAGCGATGCTAGGGCTGAAAACCAAAGTGTTGGCGGTTTCCTGAAGTTTGGTAAGGAAATCAGCGAGCACTGGGATGTTCAAATCGGCTTGAGTCACAACCGTGCCGACGAAAACCGTGCTGAATTCAGCGATGGCAAATATAGGCAGACTCTGTTCGGTGTTGATGCACTGTACTTCTTCAGCCGTGACAAGTTCCGTCCTTTCCTCCTTGCCGGTGTGGGTGCAGCGCGTAACAAGATCGACTACACTGAAACTGTTGGTGGTGGCGACTGGGGTGGCAAGAAGACCTCTTGGATGGCTAACGTTGGTTTCGGTGCACAATACTTGTTCAACGAATCCTTCGGTTTGCAAGCTGACGTACGTCAAGTATGGAGCCGTGGCGAGACAGGTCCTGTAGGCGATCGTGATACTACTACTCTGAGCAATACCTACCTGAATCTTGGTGCCATCTTCCGTTTTGGCGCTCCTAAGCCAGCTCCAGTAGTTGAGCCAACTCCAGAGCCGGTAGCTGCTGTAGAGCCAGCACCTGAGCCGGTTGCAGAACCAGCTCCAGCTCCAGTTGGTCCTGCGGAGCCAGCTTTCGAGAAGGTGACATTGTCTTCTGAAGTGCTCTTCGGTTTCGACAAGGACAACCTGAAGGAAGAAGGCAAGGCAGCGCTCAATGCCGACGTCGTTGAAAAGATGAAGGCTCATCCAGAAGTTGAGCTGGTTCTGATCACTGGCCACACTGACCGCATCGGTGACGAAGCTTACAACCAGAAGTTGTCTGAGCGTCGCGCTAACACTGTCAAGAAGTACCTGGTTTCCCAAGGTATTGAAGAAAGCCGCCTGCATGCAGTCGGTAAGGGCGAGTCCGAGCCTGTTGTCGAGTGCGCTGGCGTACGCGGCAAGAAGGCGATCGAGTGCTTGCAGCCTAACCGTCGTGTAATCGTTGAAATTGAAGTACAACGCGCTAGCGAGTAATTTAGCTTAAGCGTTGAAAAAGCCCCGCCTAGCGGGGCTTTTTCATATATGGCCATTCATGAATCAAAATTTCAAATCCCGTTCGGCTGAGCAGCCGGCTTTGCACTCACTTGAGGCGCGCTGGGTTGTGCCCGGCCTTCCCTTGGGCAAGGTGCTGGAGCATCACAGTGTGATTGTCGAGGGTCAACGTATCCTGGATACCCTGCCGACCGAGCAGGCCAGGGAGCGCTATCCATTGGCACAAACTGTGCTGCTGGATGAACATGTGTTGATACCTGGGTTGATCAACCTGCATACCCACGCAGCAATGAGCCTGATGAGGGGAATTGCAGATGACCTTCCTTTAATGCAGTGGTTGCAAGATCATATCTGGCCTGCGGAGAAGCGGTTTGTTTCGGAGCGTTTCGTGCGCCAAGGGACCTTGCTCGGATGCGCTGAGATGCTCGCAGGTGGAACGACCTGTTTCAACGATATGTATTTTTTCCCGCAGGCTGTGGCAGGGGCTACAGTCCAGGCAGGCATGCGTGCGAATATCGGTTTGGTGGTCATGGAGTTTCCCACCAGCTACGCGCATGATGCAGAAGACTATTTGCAGAAAGGTTTGCAGGCAAGGGATGATTGGCGAGATAGTGAACTGCTGAGCGCAAGCCTGGCTCCGCATGCGCCTTATACAGTCAGTGACAGTACGTTTGGGAACATCCTGACTTATGCAGAGCAGTTGGGATTGAACATCCATACGCATCTGCATGAGACAGAAGCGGAAATTGAGGGCAGCATAAAGCAATATGGAGTCAGACCATTGCAACGCCTGGAGGCGCTTGGTTTGCTAGGTCCCAATCTGGTGGCGGCGCATGGGGTTCACTTGAGTGAGGCTGAGATAATTTCCTTGGCTGCCCATGGTTGCCATATTGCGCATTGCCCAGCGTCAAATCTCAAGCTTGCCAGCGGTATCGCGCATGTGGATGCGCTCTTGAAAAAGGGGGTGAATGTCGCGATAGGCACAGATGGTGCGGCAAGCAATAACCGCCAGGATATGTTTGCGGAAATGCGCCTGGCTGCATTGCTGGCCAAAGGAGCGAGCAAGGACGCAGCCAGTGTGCCGGCTGCAGAAGCGTTGGCCATGGCGACGATCAATGCGGCGAGAGCATTGGGACAGGAAGCGGACCTGGGTTCGTTGGAGTCTGGGAAGTATGCGGATGTGGTAGCTGTCAACCTTGCCTCAATCGAGTTGGAGCCATGTTTCAATGTGGTTTCCCACCTTGTATACAGTGCCGGGCGTGAGCATGTCAGCCATGTATGGGTGGCCGGAGAGTTGAAGTATCAGAAGTTGCAAGGGCAGGCGGGCGTGTATGCCAATATCGAGCCTGCCGAGTTAAAGGAGATCAGTACCGAATGGCAAGCCCAACTGAATCAGTATCTGGCGTGAACGTAGACCAGGCAGAGTTGCAGAAATTTGCCGAGCTTGCCCATAAGTGGTGGGACAAGAATAGCGAGTTCAAGCCGTTGCATGAAATCAACCCGTTACGCCTCAACTATATAGACGAGCATGCAGGCTTGGCAGGCAAGCGTGTGCTGGATGTCGGTTGCGGCGGCGGCATTTTGTCCGAGTCCATGAGTGAGCGAGGCGCCGATGTGACGGGCATAGACCTGGGAGAGAAGGCGCTCAAAGTAGCGAAGCTGCACCAATACGAAAGCGGCGCCAAAGTCGATTATCGCCTGATCTCGGTCGAGGATCTGGCGCAGGAGGCCCCCGAGAGTTTTGACGTCGTGACCTGCATGGAGATGCTGGAGCATGTGCCAGATCCTGCGGCCGTGGTGCTGGCATGCGCGAGCTTGGTCAAGCCTGGAGGCAAGGTATTCTTTTCGACGATCAACCGCAATCCCAAGGCTTATCTTTTTGCCGTGCTGGGGGCTGAATATGTATTGAACCTCTTGCCGCGCGGCACCCATGAATATGAGAAATTCATCAAGCCTTCCGAGCTGGCTGGCTGGGCCCGTGCTGCCGGCCTCGACGTCATCGGCTCAAAAGGGATGGGTTACAACCCGCTGACCAAGCATTACAAGCTGAACGACGATGTCTCCGTCAATTACATCCTGCAAACGGTCAAGTAAGCCATGAAAAGCCTTGTCTTGTTCGACCTCGACGGTACCCTGGCCGACACGGCGCCCGACCTTGGGCTTGCGCTCAACTTGCAGCGCAAGCGCCACGGTTTGCCTTTTCTGGACCAGGACATTATCCGTCCCTATGCGTCCCACGGTTCCAGAGGGCTGTTGGGCATCGGGTTCGACATCACGCCGGAGGATGCAAATTTTGCAGTCATGCGGGACGAGTATCTGGCGCTGTATGATGAGGTATATACGCGCACGCCTATCTTGTTCGACGGCATGGAGACGTTGTTGCAGAGGATTGAAGCGGCCGGGATTCGCTGGGGAGTCGTGACCAATAAACCCAGGCGTTTTTCGGCTCCCTTGCTTGCCGCGTTGAAGCTGGACCAGCGCCTGGCTTGCCTGGTGTGCGCAGATGATGCGCCGCGTCCCAAGCCTCATCCCGACTCATTATGGATGGCTTGCGAGCAGGCTGGCGTACAGCCGAACGATTGTATTTATATCGGGGATGCGCAACGCGATATTGCAGCCGGGGTTGCGGCAGGCATGCCGACTGTGGTGGCGCTTTATGGATACCTCGACCAGGCAGACCGTCCGCTCGAGTGGGGAGCGGATTATGCCGTGCACGATGTGGCTGAAATAGAAACCTGCCTGGCCGCCTGGCAGCAGAGCCTGGCTGGCCGCGCTCTAGAAGCAGAACCCAGCCAGTTTTGAACTAGCTTAGGTTGCGGCGCTCCAGCATGGCTTGTGCGAGGGTGCCGCTATCCACATGCTCGATTTCCCCGCCCATCGGCAGGCCGCGCGCAATGCGGCTAACCTTGATGCCGCGGGCGCGGAGCAGCTCGCTGACATAGTGCGCAGTCGCTTCGCCCTCCACAGTGTAGTTCGTTGCCAGGATGACTTCTTCCACCTCTCCATCCTGGGCGCGTTTGAGCAGCTTGTCTAAGTGGATGTCGCGAGGGCCGATGCCATCCAGCGGCGATAGCCTGCCCATGAGGACGAAATACATGCCTTGGTAGGATTGGGTTTGCTCCAGCATCATGAGATCGCTCGGCATTTCCACGATGCAGAGCAATGAATGATCGCGCGCAGGAGAGGCGCAAAGCGGGCAGATTTCCTGTTCGCTGAAGTTGTTGCACAGGCTGCAGTGGCTGACCACCTGCAAGGCCTGATCAAGAGACTTGGCAAGCAGGCCAGCGCCCTTGCGGTCGCGTTGCAGCAGGTAGTAGGCCATGCGCAAGGCGGATTTGGGGCCCACCCCAGGCAGGCAGCGCAAGGCTTCGACCAATTGTTCCAGCGCGGGCGGGTTACGCATGATGGGGCAAGTTCAGGTGCAAATCAGAATGGCAACTTCATGCCGGGCGGGATTGGCAGTCCCGCGGTCAGGCTGCTCATGCGTTCCTGGGAAGTGGCTTCCGCCTTGCGTGCGGCATCGTTGAACGCGGTGGCGATCAGGTCTTCCAGCAGTTCCTTGTCATCGCTCAGCACGCTGTCGTCAATGCTGACGCGGCGCACTTCATGGCGGCAGGTCATGGTGATCTTGACCAGGCCCGAGGCTGCCTGGCCTTCCACTTCAACCTTGCCCAGTTCTTCCTGGGCGCGTTTCATGTTCTCCTGCATTTGCTGGGCCTGCTTCATGAGGTTGCCCAAGCCGCCTTTCATCATATGTTTATCCTCCGGGATTTATTGAAGTGGTTTGATGCTGGATGGAATGATCTGTGCGCCGAAATCCTTGATCAGCGCCTGCACAAAGCCATCGTTGTGAATCGCGCTTTCCGCGTGCGCCTGCAAGGCGGCCTTTTCCTGGCTCATCAACTGGGCCGGCGTGTTCCCGCTGCCGCCCAATGCGAAAGTCATCTTGATCTTGCGGCCAAAGTGCTGCTCAACCGCGCTTTGCAATTTTTCCTCATAGCCCATGCCCAGCAGGTGCTTTTGCGTCGGCGGCACGGAAAAAGCGATATGTTCCTCATCGAAACTTGCCAGCTCGCAATTTTGCGCAAGCGCTCTGGCCAAGCCGAGCTTCAACCGGTCAACCAATCCACGCCAATCGCCGTCAAAGCTGCGGGTAACTGCTGAGACAGGGGTATCTTCAACGCTGGAAGCAGGCGCGGAAACCGGAGCCGGTTGCGGAGCAGGTTCTGATGGCGGTGGGGCCAGTTCAGGCGTTGCCTCCACGCTGCGGGTCGTGATGCTGGGGGCTGCAATCTTGGCGACTGGCTGGCTGATGGCAAGGGCGGCACTGGCACGGGGCGTCGAGCTTTCAGCCGCTACGGGTGGCGCAACAGCAGCCGGTTTTGCCTTTGCCGGTGATTTCTGCTCTCCGGGGTTGAAAGCCAGCATGCGCAGCAATGCCATGGTGAACCCTGCAAATTCATCCGGCGCCAGGCCGAGGTCCCGCCTAGCGAGGAGGGCGATCTGGTAATAGAGTTGGATTTCCTCGGCGCTCATGCGTCCTGCGATATCAAGCATCGCCTGGCGCTCGGGATGGTCGTGCGCGATGCTGTCCGGCACCGCCTGCGCAATGGCAATTTCATGCAGCAGGTTGGCAAGGTCGTTCAGCGCGGCGTCAAAGGAAATCGCACGTTGCTCCATGGCGCGGGCCTGGCTCAGCAGGGCATTGCCGTCCCGGGCCAGCAGGGCATTGATCAGGTCGAATAAGTAAGCCTGGTCAATCGCGCCCAGCATGGCACGAACCTCTTTTTCATTGACGCTGTTGCCGCCATAGGCAATCGCCTGATCCAGCAGGGATAATGCGTCCCGCATGCTGCCGTTGGCGGAGCGGCCGATCAGTTGCAGCGCGACAGGCTCGAAGGCGATGTTCTCTTGGGCCAGCACATGCTGGAGATGCTCGGCAATGCCGCTGCTCGACATCTGGCGCAGGTTGAACTGCAGGCAGCGCGACAGGATGGTGACCGGCACTTTTTGCGGATCGGTGGTGGCGAGGATGAACTTGACGTGGGCTGGAGGCTCTTCCAGCGTTTTCAGCATGGCATTGAAGGCATGCCCGGTGAGCTGGTGGACTTCGTCAAGCATGTATACTTTGTAGCGGCCTTGCGTGGGGGCGTAAATGGCTTTTTCCAGCAGCGAGGTCATGTCTTCCACCCCGCGGTTTGATGCGGCATCCATCTCGACGTAATCGAGGAAGCTGCCTTTGTCGATTGCGACGCAGGCTGCACATTGGCCGCAAGGGGTGGCGCTGACGCCGAGTTCGCAATTCAGGGATTTTGCCAGGATGCGGGAGAGGGTGGTTTTGCCGACGCCGCGGGTGCCTGTGAAAAGATAGGCATGATGCAATCGCTGCTGCTGCAAGGCATTGGTGAGCGCACGTACCACATGCTCCTGGCCTACCAGCGCATCAAAGGATTTCGGACGCCATTTGCGGGCAAGAACCTGATAGCTCATCGGCGTATAAACTCATTGGGTGTCATGCGTTACAGGAGCCTGCTCTGCCCGGTCAAATGCGCCCCTTGAAACGAAGATTCGGCGCTGCCCATCGCAGCCAGGCTTGTCGGATTCTTTAAAGAGGCGAGCCAAACCCCCGGCACTTGCTTCAATAGTTGTGGCTGCTTCCTTCCGGACCTGACCAGGTTGGCTACTTTGCAATGCGGGGAGGCCCGCCAGATGCCATTCTAACCCAAACCCGCGGCAATCAGCCAGCGCTTTGATTGACGACGACGGGGATAGATTAACTGCCGGCCTTGCGATATATTGCTCAAATCAATTGAATTACAACAAAAAAAGAGAACGCAATCATGCATCAGGCTGACCGTTATTTCATGCGGCTTATCCAGCCTTTCCTGGGGAACAAGCCTTCTGAAATAGCCAAGACGGTCGTGCTTGGCGTCGTCATCCTATCCATTCTGGTGCTGGCTGAAAGCCTGGCCTGCGTATTCTGGATATTCACCCTTTCCAGCCTGGGGGAGGGATATGCGGTGATGGCGGCCGTGCCGTACATCTACATCATCATTTCATACGGCAGCTTGCTGGTGTTTTACCATTTCAAGCGCTTCGACGCCTTCACCTTCACCCAGCTGGTCATGCTGCTGGTGATGCCGTTCTTCATGCAATGGATCATTGGCGGGTTCCAGGCTTCCAGCGGTGTCGCTTTCTGGGCAATCTTGTCGCCGGTGGGCGCCCTGATGATTCTGGGGACGAAGCAGTCCACGCCATGGTTCGTGATGTTCGGGCTGCTGGCGATACTGTCATGGCACTTGAACCCCTTGTTTTCCGTCCATGCCTTGCCTATCCCCAGCGATATACGGGACGCGTTCTTTGCCATCAATATGGCGGGGGTCTCGGCTATTCTCTATATCGTCATGCGTTATTTCCAGTCGCAAAAAGCCAAGGTGCTGGAGGCATTGGCGGTGGAAAAGGCGCGGTCGGAGCAATTGTTGCGGAGCATACTGCCGGAATCGGTAGCGCAACGCTTGCATGAGTCGCAAGGGGCGCGAATCGCGGATTGAATCGGCCAGAGTTTAATAGACACTTTTTAGCCTCATAATACTCACAGAGGAGAGCATTATGAGCACGGTCCGATTTACAGAAGAATTCAAACTCGAAGCGGTGAAACAAATCACCGAGCACCAGCGTCCGGTGGCCGATGTGGCCAAGCGGCTTGGTGTATCGACCCACAGCCTGTATGCATGGGTCAAGCGGTACAGCAAGTCGGCACCGCAGCGTGAGCAAGATTGCAGTGAGGCCGCTGAGCTTCGACGCCTGCGTGCTGAGGTAAAACGTCTGACCGAAGAGCGCGACATATTAAAAAAAGCCGCCGCGTACTTTGCCAAGGAGTCCGGATAAAGTACGCGTTCATTGAGCAATATGCGACTCAATATCCCGTGCGCAGGCTCTGTAAAGTGCTCGAGGTTCACCCCAGCGGCTATTACGCCTGGAGGCGCAATCCCTATAGCCAGCGCCATCATGAAGACCTGCGCTTGCTGGAGCTGATGAAGCCCTCCTGGCTTGAGAGTGGCCGAGTGTACGGGTATCGTAAAGTGCACCACGACTTGCTGGCCCTGGGAGAATCCTGTAGCCGGCATCGTGTCGCGCGGTTGATGCGTAGCCGTGGCTGGCGTGCCCAGGTTGGCTATCGTCGCCGTCCCGGATTCCATAGTGGTGCCGTGCATAACGTGGCGGCCAACATCCTGGACCGTCAATTTAATGTGGCCGCGCCCAATATCGCATGGGTAACTGATATTACCTACATCCGCACGCATGAAGGCTGGCTCTATCTGGCTGTGGTTGTCGACCTGTTCTCGCGCCAGGTAGTCGGATGGTCGATGGATGCCCGCATGAGTAAAGACGTGGTTCTACAAGCATTATTGGCAGCGGTCTGGCGGCGCAAACCCAAACAAAGCGTGATGGTGCATTCTGACCAGGGGAGCCAATTTACCAGCTACGAATGGGCCGCCTTTCTGGCTTCCCATAATTTACAACCCAGCATGAGCCGACGCGGAAACTGCCATGACAACGCTGTCGCAGAAAGCTTTTTTCAGTTGCTCAAGCGCGAACGCATCAGGCGCAGAATTTATCCCACCAGGGAGCTGGCACGCCAGGATATCTTTGACTACATCGAAATGTTCTACAACCCGATTCGTCGGCATAGTCACGCCGCGAACCTTTCCCCAGTAAACTACGAACGGCAATACTTTTCTGAGGCAACAAACTGTCTATAAAAGACTGGCCGATTCAGATAGCCATGATGAAGTGACTATCCTGTTCGCGGATATCGTGCACTTCACCCAGATTTCCGCCGGTATGGCGCCAACTGAAGTGGTGGATATGCTAAACCATGTTTTTTCCCGCTTCGACCAGCTTGCCGCACGCTACGGCGTGGAGAAAATCAAGACCATAGGCGATGCCTACATGGTGATAGCAGGGGCGCCTAACGCCCGCGCCGACCATGCCGAGGTCATGGCGGATATGGCCTTGGCAATGCCGGCATTACTTGAAGAGGTTTCCCGGGAAATCGGCCGGCCGCTGGCGATGCGCATTGGGATCAACAGCGGCGCGGTCGTAGCCGGCATTATCGGCAACACCCGATTTAGCTACGATTTGTGGGGGGATGCCGTCAATATCGCCAGCCGCATGGAACATACCGGCTTGCCCAATGAAATCCAGGTATCCGCCGCTACTTATGAATTGCTGAAGCGGGATTACTACCTTGAGCCCCGCCACGGGGTCGATGTCAAAGGCAAGGGCAAGGTCAGCACTTATTTGCTTAAAGGCAGGCTGGAAGAAATTCGGGTTTAGATTCAGCTAAGTAGTCTGTAAATCGGCAAATTTTGTAAATATATGAAATTTGCAATTTGTATATTTCCTTAAATTTTTTACTTTTCCTTCCGTTATTTCAATCATCAGTGTCGTCAGCTGGGCGTCATGCCAAGCGCTGCATTGAGTTCATTTGTCGAAGGAATAACATGAAACAGTTTCTTAGGGATATTACAGTTCACCGCATGGTGATTATTGTGCTGATCTTCATCAGCATCCTGATCCTGACGCTTTCTGCCATCGGGTTGAAGGGACTCAGTAATGCCGGGAAAGAGCTTGGAGCCAGCCACGCCATGCTGCAGCAAACTCGCGCCTTGTCTCAGGTAAATGAACAATTGCTCAGGGCCAGGCTACGGCTGGTCAGGCAGGGCGACTACCTTGATGCGGGAGACCAGAACGCAAGCCAGGCGGAATCCCAGGCTGCACTGGCTGCGATCGAGCAGACCGATATATCGTCCATTTCGTACGTACACCCCTGGACCAAGTGAAAGAGTATTTCCAGAAAATTGCCGATGGAGACTTAACCTTCCATATAGAGCCATTCGGCAAGAATTGCCCAGGGCAGATCTATCCCTACCTGATTGATATGAAGAACAGCCTTGCCCAGATGGTGCGCCAAGTGCGGGAGGGCGTTGAGCAGATCAACAGTGGCACGAGCGAGATTGCAACAGGCAACAACGACCTTTCGCATCGCACCGAGGAACAGGCCAGTTCTCTCGAAGAGACCGCAGGCAGTATGGAGGAGCTGGCGGAAACGGTCGCACATAACGCGGACAATGCCAGAACCGCCACCGGCATGGTGCATAATGCCGCCACTGTTGCAAGGCAGGGCGAGACCGTCATGGACGAGGTCGTGCGGATCATGCAGGAAATCAGCAGCAAGTCCGGACAGATCGAGGAGATTACCGGCCTGATTGACGGCATTGCATTCCAGACCAATATTCTTGCTTTGAATGCTGCCGTGGAAGCAGCTCGCGCGGGCGAGCAGGGCAAGGGGTTCGCCGTAGTGGCCAGCGAAGTGCGTTCTCTGGCGCAGCGTAGTGCCAGTGCCGCCAAGGAAATCAAGGTGTTGATCGCGTCTTCTGGCGAGGTGGTGGATGCGGGGACCCGTAAAGTGACCTCTGCAGGCAATACCATTCACGAGGTCGCGAATTCGGTCAACCAGATTGCGACCTTGATCGAGGAGATTGCCGCCGCTGCCAGCGAGCAGGCGAACGGTATTGCACAGGTGAAGCTTGCCATCACGCAGATGGACGATGCAACACAACAGAATTCTGCCCTGGTCGAACAATCAGCGGCCACTGCGACCGCATTGGATGACCAGGCGAGTAACCTGAGGAAAGCGGTGGAGATATTCAAGATAGCCTGAGGGCGAATTCTTGATCAGGCGAAACAGTAGAGTCCTCACTCTGGAACCCAAACTGTTGCATTATCCGCACATTCCTATCCATCTGCTGATTTACGAGCACAATTGCTATCTTGGTGCTGGATATTCAGCACTTCTCCCTAAAGTGAATATAGGTTTTTATTGTTCTCAATTGATTTATAATCATATTTTGCCCTGGCACTTTTATTGCTGAATTTATTCAATGCATGCCTTGGCATGAGTTTGAATTAATTAATGGAGTAGGAGTTGGTATGGCAAAAATAGTAGGCATCTCGGGCAGTTTGTCGCAACCGTCCAGGACAAGGGCGCTTGTGGAAGAGATTGCTGCCAGCGCATCGCATCAATTGCACGCGCCTGCTGAGGTGATCGATATTGCTGAATTTGCAGCAGTCTTGGGTAGCACCGTGTCTTATGGAAATTTCCCTTCCGAATTGGAGGAAATATACAAGAAGGTACAAGAGGCGGATTTGCTCGTGATTGCGAGCCCCGTATACAAAGCTTCTTATACCGGCTTGCTGAAGCATTTTTTTGATTTGCTCGATCCCAAGGCCTTGGTCGGCAAGGTCGCCATCCTGGCGGCAACCGGCGGCAGCGACCAGCATGCCATGGTGGTGGACTACCAACTGCGTACCCTGGCGAGCTTTTTCAACGTTTACACTACCCCCACGGCTATCTATGCCAAGGATACCGAGTTCGCCCATTACCAATTGACCAGCGATGCCATCCGCCAGCGTATAGGCGTGGCCGTCGAGCAGGCAGCGTTTCTGCTGAAGCAGGAAGCGCCGCAGACCTTGGTGGCCTAAGGGCCATTGGTCGGGTAAACAAAAGGGAGTCCTCTGGCTCCCTTTTTTAGTGCCTGAGTATGCTGCATTGGAGTGATGGGCTAAAGGAGGACTTCATTTTCTCCGCTTTCTGCCGATATGGATGAATACCATCTCAGAACCACCACATAGGAGATCACCATGGTTGCATCCAGCAATGGCGTTATCACTGGCACGACGGCTCCCGCCGCCTCTGCGCCTGCCAACGAAGCATTGAACGAGGCTAAGAAAGCTGCCGAGACCAGGCCCGAGTCCCAGAAAGCGGTGCTGAACGGACAAATCTTGCAAGCTTCGTTGCAGGTTTCGATCCAATCGGGCAATGATGGCTTGACTTTGCTGTATCGTTCAGCCGTAGAGCAGCTCAATGCCGTGCTGAAGCCCGAATTGGGCGCGAATGCAATCGAAGGCGCGATGGGCCAGGATAATAGCCCTGAGGCCACGGCCGGACGCATTTTGTCGATGTCCACAAGCTTTTTTGACGCCTATGCCTCGCGTTATCCGAACAAGGACCCGGAAACTGTGGCCCGCGATTTTGTGGCATTGATCCGGGGCGGATTCGAAAAAGGTTATGCTGAGGCCAAGGATATTCTCACGAGCTTGAACGTGCTGGGAGAGGGTAGCACTGTTGCGGCAGGTATTGCCAAGACATATGAGTTGGTGCAAAAGGGTTATGACGATTTTCTCGAAGCTAAGCTCTCTGCGATCCGTGGGGATACTGATCAGCCTAGCGCTCAGGGGTGAAGTAATTTTTTTAGACAATAAAAAACCACCTCATGAATGAAAGTGGTTTTTGTTTGTATGTTTGTATGTCGGTCATCAAGCAATCAGCTTCAATTCTTTCAGCCTTGCCCGTAGGATATTGCGGCTAATACCCAACAACCTAGCCGTATGCACCTGATTCTTGTTGCTGAATTCATAAGCCTTTTCTACCAAGACCGCATTCACCAGTTCAAATAGGTTGGGCGGCGGCGATTCAAAAAACTGGCCGAGAACGCGTTCCAGTTGATAGGTTTCCAGCGTGGTAGGCGACTGCGCCGGATAGTGTGCATGGGGCGACCCGCTTGCCAGTTTATTGCCTCCATAAGCTGCCAATACCGGCTTTGCTTCTTGTTTTTCCAGTGGCACTGTGCCGATGGGAGGCAAGCCCAAGTCTTTGGGGTAGAGGGTGCCTGAAGTCGAAATCAGCAATGCGCGGTGGATGACATTCTCGAGTTCGCGGATATTTCCCGGCCACGGATAATGAAGCAATTGCTGAATGGTTTCTGCCGCGAGCTTGGGGATGTCGGTGTGCAGCCGTGACTTGTAGACATTGAGGAAATGCTCGACCAGCGGCAGGATATCGCCTGGACGCTCGCGCAGCGGTGGCAAATCGACAGGCACCACCTTGATGCGGTAGTACAAGTCTTCGCGGAAGCGCCCGGCACGTACCGCTTCTTCTAGGTCCACGTTGGTGGCGGCTATCAGACGGACGTCGATCGGTGTTGATTTGCGGGAGCCCAGGCGCACGACTTCGCGCTCTTGCAGCACCCGCAATAGTTTGACCTGGGTTGATTGGGGCAGGTCGCCTATTTCATCAAGGAACAGTGTGCCGCCATTCGCGGACTCAAACCAACCGGTCTTGGCGCTGGTCGCGCCTGTGAAGGCGCCGCGTTCGTAACCGAACAATTCGCTTTCCACCAGGGTTTCTGAAAAAGCCCCGCAATTGATGGCTTGGAAAGGGCCGTCGCGCCTATTGCTGAGCGCATGGATATGGCGGGCAATCAACTCCTTGCCGGTGCCGGTTTCGCCAATAATCAGCGCGGTGGCGTTGCTGGCCGCAATTTTCTCAATCAGGTTCAATAACCCCTGGGACCTAGGGTCGCTGAAAACCAGTGCACTTGCGCGCACGGATAGGCTGACAGAGCTGGGATTTGGGTGCGTGATGACGTGATCAGCGCTTTCGAATGCCCGCTCATAATTCCATAGTTCAGCATGCATTTGCTTAGGACTTTCTATGTAGAAACTTCTCACAATATACGCACAATCCTTTAGCCGGTCTAAAACTATATTTTTATATTTATATTCTTTTTTGGAATAAAAAAGATGCTGGAGAACGGTTGTTGTTTCCTGAGCAATTATTCAATGGCATCCACTGTTTGTATTTCAGCAACTGTTGATTTTGAAACAGACGGGGTGGAGCCAAGTACTTTTTGTGCTGGATGTATGTATATGAAATACATAGGGTATTGTGCAATTTTATAGGATGAATTGCTCTTGGCATGTGTTTTGCCACTTTAGTTATCAAGATGCCCGGCAGGTTCGCCTGCCTTTCATGATGACTACAGAGGTGAATGATGACCATAACCGCAATTGAAACAGAAAACGATCTAGAAGCTTTTGCTGCACAAGTCTTGGCTGACGCCAAGATCGCGTTTGCCGCGTTTCGCAACACCGGCACCATTACTGCTAACGGGACGGTAGGCTTTGTCGAGCGCGTGCCCGGCGAGGAAAAGCTGGTCATCGTGAACGATCCCGGCCCGTTCAATTGGGATGGTCGTGGCTTGCAGGCGGTCGTCGTGGACTTTGAAGGCAATGTGGTGCTGGGCAAGGGAAGCGCCGCCGGCTCGACCCGCTATACCAAGCTCTTCAAGGAGCATGCGGACATCACGACGATTTCACATGTGCATTCCCCCTATCTGGGCGCCTGGGCGCAAACTCACCGTACATTGCCGATTCGTTATGTTCCGGTACAGCGTTATAACCTGATTCGTGAAATTCCTATTTATATAGACCGCCGCCAGCAAGAAGTGGATTTTATTCTTGACCAGATCAAGCTGAATCCGCACAACACGGCAATCCTGGAAGCCAATGGCGGTTCTACCGTCTGGGGCAAGCAGGGTTTGCGCAAGACCGCCGAGTTTATCCTCATCCTTGAAGAAGGCGCGCAAATCCAGACCTTGGCAGACCCGATTGGCGGATCTCGTGATTACGGTCCTGGCGTGTTGGCGCAGCAATGGAAGATGGCCAGGATTTACGACCAGGCCAAGGGGCTGAACCTGCTGCCAGCCACTGACCTGGGCTAATCGAGGGCGCGGCAATGAGCGAGCTGATAAATAGCGTAGACCAAATCTGGTTTACCCGTTGCCCGGTGCCGACGGCAACCGGGATTGCCTACAAGCTGGGCTGGCTGGATGAAGAGTTTTCAAAGGATGGCATTACCGTTTCCACCTTACAGGACGGCCCCCGCGAATACAACCGGCACCATTACGACCACCAATTGCCTACCCTCATCCGCGAAGGGGGCAACTTGCTGGCGATCGCGGCCCGCGCGCAATATGCGCCTACGCGCTTGATTGGGCTGACATGGATAGACGAATGGCAAGCGATCCTGGTGAGGCCGGATTCCGGGATTACCGAGCCGCACCAGCTCAAGGGAAGGCGCTTGGCCTTGCCTGCTTTTGTCGACCATCCGATCAAGGACCATGTGCGCGGCAGCAGCATCGCCCGCGGCATGAGCCTGCACGGATATAAAGGCGCGCTCGGTATCGCAGGCTTGACGCTGGATGACGTCGAGCTCGTCGAAGTGGCTGCAGCCGGGGCAGGCCGTGGAGATGGCAGGCGCAGCCGCGAAGTGGTCGGCAGCCTGTGGGCAGGACTGGACGAACTGGTGGCAGGGAATGTCGATGCGGTCTACGTCAAGGGCGCTTCCGCCGTCGAAGCAGCCAAGCGCTTAGGGCTCGTGGTCGGGATTGACCTCGACAGCTATCCCGACAAGAGCGTGCGGGTGAACAATGGCACCCCGCGGCCCATCACGGTGCATGAGGATTTGCTGGAGAACCATTTCGACCTGGTGGTCCGCTTCTTGTACCAGACGCTGCGTGCGGCCGATTGGGCCAAGCACAACCTGGAAGGCGTGCGCAGCATTCTGCAGGACGAGACCTTTGCTGGCGCTGAGAGCGTGGCGACGGCATACCGCAACGATTTCCACCTGCATCTTGAGCCGACATTGACACCCGATCGCCTCGAGCTATTCCGCAAACAGAAGAATTTCATGTGGATTCACGGGCTGCTGGACCGCGATTTCGATTTTGACGCATGGGTGGATCAACGCCCGTTGCAGGAAGCCAAGAAGCAGCTAGAGGCAAAGGTCGCCTAAGAGTGCTTCGCTGAGTTTTGTGAATCGTTCTAACTCAGGCAGGTAGTCATTTGTGTTGAGTAACAATGTTGTGAGTAACAGTGATGATTTTCCAGACTGTCACCTTATATCGGTGTGTTTTACCCGACCACGGGCGAGCGCACTGTTTTTTCATTGAATTATCATGAGCTTCGAATACCCCGCACTGGATTTTGAAGCAGGACTGACATGTTTTGGAGTGATTTAAATGTTGCATAGAAAAATTTATCATCTGGCGCTGGCCGCCATGATGGCATTGCCGGCTTCTGTTGGCTTTGCCGAGGAAGCACCTAAGGTCGTGCGAATTGCGGCAGTGGTATACAACATTGCGGGCAAGACTACTTACCTCAACGGCGCCGCAGTGCTGACCGAAGGCGGGCTGGAAGAGACGCTCGCGAAAAAAGGCGTGAAAATCGAATGGGTGCCTGCCTCCCATTCCGCCGTGGGCCCGATCATCAACGAAGGTTTTGCCAGCGGCAAAATCGATTTCGCCTCTTATGGCGACTTGCCTCCGGTGATCCTGAATGCCTCCAGGCCCACTGTGCAATTGGTGGCGCCCTGGGGACGCAGCGGCAATTCCTATCTTGTAGTGCCGGCAAAATCCAAGGCCAGTACTATTGAGGACCTGAAAGGCAAAAAGATTGCCTTGCACCGCGGCCGCCCCTGGGAAATCGCGTTTGCCAACCTGATCGAATCCAAGGGTCTCAGTTTCAAGGACTTCAAGATCGTCAACGTGAATCCCCAAGTCGGCGCAGCCGCGTTGGCGAGCGGCACGGTGGACGGCTTCTTCGGCCTCAATGATGCGCATATCCTGGAGCAGCGCAAAGTCGGGCGCATCATCTGGTCCACCAAGAACTCGCCGCCCGACTGGAAACTGATGGGCGGGCTATGGGCCAGCAACGATTTCATCAAGAAATATCCCGAGCTTACCCAGACCATCGTGACGGCCTACGTGAAGACCAATTACTGGACTTCGCAGGATGCGAACAAGGACAAGTACATCAAGGAATATGCCACCAATGCCTTGCCGGAAGAGGTGGTGCGCAAGGATTACGATAATGACATCGTCGCCTGGAAGGACCGTTGGTCCCCGCTTTATGATGACGCGCTGAAGACGCATTACCGCCGTGTAGCGAGTTACGCCAAGCAATCAGGCTTGGTGCGCAACGAGGTCAAGTTGGATCAATTGCTGAACCCGCAATTCGTCGAGCATGCGCTCAAGGAACTGAACCTTGAACATTACTGGCAAAGCCAGCAGATCAAGCAGGCTCAGCTCAGTCCAGCAGCGGGTAAGGGGAAATGATGAGGTTGACTGTATTGCCTGCCTTATTGCTGGCAGGGTTCCTGGGCTATTTCCCTACTGCCCATACCGAAGACCTCAAGGTGGTCCGTATCGCCTCGGTGGCAACCAACGTCGGCGGCAAGACGGTGTATACCGGTAGCGCTTCTCTTGTCGTCAATGGTGCTTTCCCGGAAGAGCTGCGCAAGCAGGGTATCAAGGTGGAATGGGTGCCCGCCGCGATGGCGTCCGTCGGTCCCGTGATCAACGAAGGCTTTGCCAGCGGCAAGATCGATTTCGGCATCTACGGCGATTTGCCGCCCATTATCCTCAATGCCAGCAAGCCCACCGTGCAGCTGGTGGCGCCTTGGGGTACGACTTCCAATTCCTATTTGGTTGTGCCGAAGAACTCGACAGCCAAGAGCATCAAGGACTTGAAGGGCAAAAAGATTGCCTTGCACCGTGGCCGCCCGTGGGAGCTGGCTTTTTCCAACCTGTTGCAGAGCGAAGGCCTGACGTTCAAGGACTTCAAGATCGTCAATGTCAACCCGCAAGTCGGCGCTGCCGCCTTGGCAAGCGGCACTGTCGATGGTTTTTTCAGCCTGTTCGATTCCTATATCCTGGAGGATAGGGGAGTAGGCAAAATCATCTGGTCCACCAAGACCGCGCCGGTCGATTGGAAGCTGATGGGCGGGGTATGGGCGCGCAATGATTTTGTGAAGCAGAACCCCGAGGTTACCCAGGCCATCGTCACTGCCTACCTGAAAAGCGTGCACTGGGTAGCGCAGGATGAAAACAAGGAAACCTACATCCGGGAATATTCCAACAAGATCTATCCAGAAAGCGTGAACCGCAGAGAATACGACCAGGACAACGTGAGCTGGCGCCAGCGCTGGTCGCCGCTCTACGATGCAGCCTTGCAGGAGCATTACCGCAAGGCGGTGGCCTATGCGCAGGCATCAGGGTTGACGCGAACGCAAGCTGACGTCCAGCAAATGCTGAACCCGCGATTTGTCACCACGGCATTGCGGGAGCTCAAGCTCGAAGATTTCTGGGTTCCACATTAAAGGCAGCGATCCAGGCTATATGGCTCTGTCGGAGGTAGTCGTAGGGCAAAGGCAGGGCACGACGCCTGGATAATTCGTTAATTGCTCTAGATTGCGATTTAAACAGCAGCGCTAATTTTGCGCTGCTGTTTCATTTCCACCAGCAGGCCCTGTTTTTGTAGCAACACTTTGACTGTGTTTTTTGATGCCATAGCAACAGTTTGCTCTCTGGTGACCGTTCGGGATTTTTCCAAGCCAATGAATTTTAATAACAAGTCGATTTTCCCAAGGATTTGGCACAGGGATTGCCTATATATAACCAAATTGTATTTTTAATTCTCTTTATATGTTTTTATTAAGAGATATTAGAAAAAGTTATTTGGAGTGATGTGCCGCAGGGCACCCAAAAGCCCAGGCGGCAGAAAGAAGCAAGAATGAGTGCATTGAATACAGTGCTGAGTTTTAAACGTGAACAGGCACTGCATGATGAAACGCAGAAAGAGCAAAACGCAAAGCAGCAATTAAAGCCGAGGCCGGTTGCCTTGACTATCGAAAGGGTCGAAAAGGCGTTCCAGCTTTCGGGTGAGCGCCTTCAGGTGCTTTCCGATATCAATCTGGAAATTCGCGCAGGCGAGTTTATTTCGATCGTGGGCGCCAGCGGTTGCGGCAAATCGACTTTGCTGAAGCTGATCGCCGGGCTGGATACCTACTATGGCGGAGACATCGTATACCAGGGCAAGCGCATCCAGGGTACCGACCTCGACCGTGGGATCGTGTTCCAGGAACACCGCTTGTTTCCGTGGCTGACGGTGGAGGCCAATATCGAGCTCGCTTTTGCCGCCACCGAGACCACCAAGGCCGAGCGCAAGCGCCGCGTGCAGGCGCAGATCGACCTGGTGGGATTGTCGGGTTTTGAAAAAGCCTATCCCCACCAGATTTCCGGCGGGATGTCGCAACGCGTGGCGATTGCCAGAGCGTTGGTATTGCGTCCGCAATTGCTGCTGTTGGACGAGCCATTTGCCGCATTGGACGCTTTGACCAGATTGAAACTACAACAGGAACTGCAACGCTTATGGGAGCAGGAGGGCTTGACCACCATCCTGGTGACCCATGATGTGGAGGAGGCTGTGTTTTTGGGGGACCGCGTAGTGGTGATGCAATCCCACCCAGGCCGCATCAAGCGCATCGTCCCCGTCGACCTGCCGCGTCCGCGCGTGCGTTCCACGCTGGAATTCCAGCGTATCAAGGATGACGTGCTGACGGATTTCGTCTAGCACGCCGCAACGGAACATACAAAGGAGGATATACGTGTCTACATCTGCCTTGAGGCCTGCTGGCAGGTTGCTTGAGAGTGGCGACATCCTGCCGAAAAGGGATGAGCTGGCGAAGCGCGTTGCCGAGGCAGGCAAGCGGCTGGATCAGGCATTTGCCTTGCGCCAGAAAGAATTTCAGGAAGAAGCGGCTGTCCCAGGCGGCGGCAGGAATTACCTGGCCCTGGGCCTGGTGGTGATTGCCGTGCATGTGGTCGGGGCTTATTTCTATATCAATGCGGATCATGCGCCGATCGTGCCCAAGCCCCGGCCGGTGGAAATCGAGATCATCAGGCCAGTGATCGAGCCGCCGCCCGAAGTGAAACCGCCACCGCCGCCGCCTCCACCGCCCAAGAAAGTGGTGAAGCAACCGCCGCCGCAGCCCAAGCCGCAACCGGCATTGAAAACGCCGGAGGCCGAGCCTGACATCAAGCCGGACGATATCGTGGTGCAGGAAAACACCACGGCGGAAAGGACCAGCGAGCCAGTAGAGGCCGCGCCGCCTGCGCCTCCACCGCCGCCAGAGCCAGTGAAGGAAGAACCAATAACCGAGGCAATGGGCTATGCGGGCTACTTGAACAACCCTGCGCCGAAGTATCCATCCTTCGCGCAACGGCAAGGTTGGCAAGGCACAGTAGTGCTGCGGGTGCGGGTGTTGGCCAGCGGCAAGGTCCAGGGCGTGGAGATCAAGAAGTCCAGCGGCCGCAAGACATTGGACGAGGCCGCGATAGAGGCGGTGAAAGGCTGGGAGTTTGCGCCGTCCAAGCGCGGCAATACCCCGATCGATGGCTGGGCCACCGTGCCGATTGAATTCAAACTGGCTTCTTAAAGCCATCATTTACGTCATTATTTGAAGGAACATTAAAGATGTTTGATATTTCAGAATCTAATTCATTGATTGTCGATGGCGTGCTCTATGCGCTGATTGCCTTTTCCGTGGTGACCTGGACCTTGCTGTTGGTCAAGGGCTACCAGCATTGGCGCGCAGCCAGCCAGACCAAGCGTTACAAGAAGGCGTTCTGGAGCGCTCCCAATATTATTGCCGCCTCCGAGATCCAGGATGTCGACGGTCCTGCGGCACGCGTGGCGCAGGCTGGTTTCAATACTCTGCGCGACGTAGACAGCCATGCCTCCCATGATCTTGAGCATACCGGCGACCGCCAGGACTTGCTCGAGCGCTCCCTGCGCCAGCAAATCCTCAAGGAGCGCCGCAGCCTGGACAGCGGTCTTGCCGTATTGGCCAGTATCGGCAGCACCTCGCCGTTTGTCGGCCTGTTCGGCACGGTATGGGGCATCATGAACGCGCTGACCAATATCGGCGCGCTGGGCTCCGCCAGCCTGGAAGTCGTCGCCGGCCCGATCGGCGAAGCCCTGGTGGCGACAGGCCTAGGGATTGCGGTTGCGGTGCCTGCCGTGCTGGCATTCAACTTCTTCACCCGCCGCCTCAAGCTGATCAACGGCGACCTCGATGATTTTGCCGCCGACCTGATTCGCCTTTCCCGCAAGGCCAACTTTGCCGGCAGCAAGCCTGTCGAGCTTGGTTCAACCAAGCAAGAGACTTCTTCTTCCGTGGTCAACCTGAAAAATGAGGCGGTTGCATAATGGCTTTCTCGACAACTAGCGAATCAGATGACGTATTGAGCGAAATCAACATTACGCCCTTGGTGGACGTGATGCTGGTGCTCCTGGTGGCGTTCATCGTCACCATCCCGGTACTCAACAACGCCATCACGGTGAACCTGCCTAAAACGGCTGCCACGCAGCCGCCCGAGCCGAAAAAGCCAGTGACAGTGAGCGTGGACGCGGAAGGCAAAGTGTTCGTGGACAAGCAGGAACTGCCAGTGGCGCAACTGGAGTCGGAATTGAAAGCGCGCCATGCGGCCAATCCCGATCTGGCATTGCACTTGAGTTCCGACGAAGCCGTGAATTACGGCGTGGTGGCCAAGGTCATGGCCTCGATCGAGCGCGCCGGCATTACCAAGCTGGCCGTGCTGACCCAGGCGGAATAAAGGCGGTTACAAAACTCTCCTGGCATTGCTGCTTTGCCGAGCGCTACTACTTTTACTCGGCAAAGTGCCTAGCCAGGAGAGGGTTGCGCTGAGTTCTGTTAGCCGCTGTAGCCGCTTCTATTATCAAGCAGGAAAGAATTATATCTATGAGCATAGGTATCAGGGTTGCACTTGGCATCAACCAGGCCGACCCGGTGTTTCGCCGTCGCAGCAGGTTACGCCTGGCGGCGTTTATCTCCCCGATCGCGTTTCTCCTACTGTGGGCATGGGTCACCAAGCTGGAGATTTTCTCTCCGCAATTGCTGGTTTCGCCGTGGGAAGTGCTCGCCAGCCTGCATGAGCTGCTGGATTCGGGCGAATTGTGGGCGCATTTGTCAGTCAGTTTGTCTCGTTTAGGGATGGGTTTCCTGATCGGCGCCAGTTCCGGATTGCTGTTCGGCATCCTGATGGCGTTGTCGCCCAAGGTGGAGGGTTTTTTCTCGCCGCTGTTCCAGGCATTGCGCCAGGTGCCGACCATCGCGTTGATCCCGATCTTCATCCTGTTGTTCGGCATCGAGGAGCTGTTCAAGATCGCCATCGTGACCAAGGCGGCCTTCTTTACCGTGGCATTGGCGTCGTACGAGGCTACCAAGGGCATACCCAAGCATTATTTCGAGGTGGCGCAGGCATATCAGCTGCCCAACCGTACCTTGTACACCAAAGTGGTCATTCCTGCGATCCTGCCGCCTATCCTGACGGGCTTCCGCATTGCGTTTGCGCGTTCATGGACCATCCTGGTGGCGGCAGAGTTGCTTGCCGCCGACAGCGGGCTCGGGCATATGATGCAGATGGGCCGCGAGATTTTCCGCATTGATATCGTGATGGTCGGCGTGGTGCTGACCGGACTCATCGGTTTCGGCATTGACCGCCTGTTCAAGTGGGGCGAGGCCAATCTGATTCCCTGGCGCAAGGTTGAAGCAAAATGACAACGCAAACTCTATCCAGATACCGTATTTTGCAAAGCGGCCGCGGCTGGCTGATCCCGCTGGCACTCCTGCTGTTGTGGGAAGCGATGTCGCGCCAGAGCGCGGAACATGCCTATGCATTCGCCTCTATCTCGCAGATTTATCATGGCTTGCTGGAAATCATCTCGACAGGAGAGCTGCAGCAAGGCGTCGCTGCCAGCCTCCAGCGCGCTTTCCTTGGGCTGCTGATCGGCGGCTCCATCGGCTTCGGGGTCGGTGCGGTGATGGCGTTATGGCGCGTGGCGGATGTATTGATCGGGCCGCTCTACCATATGCTGCGCCAGGTGCCGTTGATGGGGCTGGTGCCCTTGTTCAGCCTCTGGCTGGGCAATGGCGATCCGTCCAAGCTGCTGGTGGTGTGCCTGTCGGCGTTTTATCCCATGGTGCTGGCGACTTACGAAAGCCTGCACCAGGTTGAGGACAAGTACAAGGAAGTCGGGGATGTCTACAAGCTGGGGCGTAGCAAGACCTTCTTCAAGATACTCCTGCCCGCGGCATTGCCCAGCATCTTTACCGGCGTTTCGTTCGCCTTGGCGTTTGCCTGGCTTGCGACCATCGGCAGCGAGATCCTGTTCAGCGCCGGTGCTGGCCTCGGCAACATCATGATGAACGCGCAGGCCGCATCGCGCATGGATATCCTCATTATCCTCACCGCCTTGATCGGTTTGCTGGGCTACCTGATGAACCTGGTCATCCAGCGCGTGGGCCGCTACTTGTTCCGCTGGCGTAATCTGCGCTAGTCTATATCCCAAATAACGCAGTGCGTTCCTGCACTGCCGCCATGCCTGGTTCCCCAGGCATGGCGCATAACCCTGCTGTATGAAAGCCCGGTTTGTGAATCTCCGTTCCTATCCCTTGTTGCGATGTTTGTGGCTTTATCGGCGTACGCCCGTACGTTTCTGGATTTCCGCTGCCTTATTTGCCCTCGCCAATTTCATGCTGGCCTGGCAACAGGGCATGATCGCGCGTGCCGTGCACGATGTGGAGCAGGGCGTGGCCGTCGTCGCGGATGCGGCTGGCAACCTGGATGCCAGCGTGGCCTGGCATTGGCTGCTGATCATCGTGGGCATTGCCGCAGGCCGGGCATTGCTGATGTATTTTGTCGGCTGGCTATCGCTGGTGATCCAGCAAGACCTGCTGGGATATTTGCGCGAGATGATCCTGGTGCAGGTACAGCGCCTGGACCTGGCCTACCATTGGCTGCACGGCGCGGGCGAGATCGTGACGCGCACCACGCGCGACGCCGATAAGCTGCGCGATGCCTTGATCAGCTTCTGGCGGCAGGTGGTCGACACATCGTTCATTATCATCGCCGCGGTCGGCTTCCTGTTCTGGTATCACCCGTTGCTGGGCATCGGCCCCTTGTTATTGACGACCCTGGGCTTCTACATCCTGTTCCGCCAGACCGACCATTTGGTACAGCTCGACCGTGCCGTGGGGCAGGCGTTCGACAGCGTCAACCAGGACTTGACGGAAGGGGTAAGCGGCGTGCGCGTGATCAAGGCCTTCAGCCTGGAATCCACCCGCGTGGCGCAGTTCGAGCGCCATGTCCGTTTCTTCGTCGGCCAGGCCCTGGAAGCCTTGCGCTACTCGACAAGCAGGATACCCATTCCCCAGTTCGTCGTGGGGCTCGGGCAGGTATGGGTGCTGGGCGTGGGCGCATATCTGGTCTACACCCGGCATTTGAATTATGGGGAGCTGGTCGCTTCCCTGTTGATGGCTACCACGCTGGTATTCAGGGTAGAGGGGGTGGGAAGGGTGATGCAGGTGTTTGCCGATGCGCGTTCGTCGGCGGCGCGCATATGGGAGTTGCTGGACGCCTTGCCCGAGATTAAAGGTGGAACGCTGGATATTCCCCAAGGCAAGGCGCTTGGCGTCCGGCTTCAGCAGGTGGGCGTCGAGCCTCCAGGCGGAGGCAACCCGGTGCTCGACCAATGCAGTTTTGAACTCAAGCCCGGCGAGGTCGTGGCGCTGGTCGGGGCGACAGGCTCCGGCAAGAGCACGCTGGCAAGCTTGCTGCCCAGGCTTGCCGATGCCAAGGCCGGCAAGATCGAGTTGAGATGGGATGATGAATGGCACGATGTGCGGGATTTCACCCTGGACGCCTTGAGGCGCGCGATCCATGTCGTGCCGCAGGAGGGTTTCTTGTTTTCCGACAGCCTGGCCAGCAATTTGCGCCTCGCGGGCCAGAACGCGACGGACGAGGAGCTGCTGTGGGCATTACGCATGGCGTCGGCAGAAGAAGTGCTGGCACGGTTGGAGTCGGGGTTGGAGACCCGAATCGGCGATAGGGGTATTACGCTCTCGGGAGGACAGCGGCAGCGGATCTGCCTTGCGCGCGCCTTGATAGGGAAGCCTTCCATCCTGGTGCTGGACGATGCCACCAGCGCGCTGGATGCCGTGACCGAGCGCACGGTATTGAACAACATCCGCCGCCTGCCGGAAGACAAGGGGCAGGCGGTTTCAGTGCTCATGATTGCCAGCAAGCTATCCACTATCCTGCTGGCGGATCGCGTACTGGTGCTTTCGGGCGGCAGGATCATTGCGGAAGGGACGCATGCGAGTTTGGTGGCGAGCAGCGCGGAATACAGGGAGTTGATGGGCGTGCAGGAGTTGACGGAGGTGGAAGATGGCCAATGATAGAGCGCCCGCCCTGCGCGTGATGTCCGATATCGAGTTGGAGGAAATGCTGGCGCAGCAGAAACTGCAGCGCGGCATGTTCTGGCGCCTGCTGCCTTTGCTGCGCCCGGTGAAGCATTTCGTAGCCGGGGCCATCATTGCGGAGATCGTGCTGGTCGGGCTGGTGTTCCTGCGGCCTTACATGATCGAGCAGGTGATAGACCATGGCCTGGTGAAAGGCTTGGCGGGAAGCTACAGCCTCAATACGCATATCATCCTGTGGGCCTTGGTCGGCATGACCATTTCCTGGGCCGGGCGTTTCGGTCTGGCAGGCGTTTCCCAATATCTTTCCGGCTCGGCGGCGATCCGGGTGTTGAACAGCTTGCGCGTGAGTGTGTTCAATCACGTGCAGCATTTGAGTGTGGGGTATTTTGACCGCACCAAGTCTGGCCGCATCGTCTCGCGCATAGACCGCGACGTCGACAGCCTGGAGCCATTGATGATACAGGGGCCCCCCGAGCTGCTGTCGGCCTTGCTACGCAGCGTAGTAGCTGGGATATTGCTCTGGCTGACCTCGCCGATATTGTTCCTCAGCCTGGCATCCGTGATTCCCTTGTTATTCGGGGCGACATGGCTGTTCAAATATTTGGCGCAGAGCAATTACGCCCGGGTGGCGGAAAACCGCGCTCGCTTTACTGCGCACCTGGTCGAGACGGTGGCCGGCGTGCGCCTGATCAAGCAGGCAGTACAGGAGGAAAACAACCGTGCCAGCTACCGCGTGCTGATCCAGGACTTCATCAACGCCTTGATCCGCAATACCCTGATGTCGGGCTGGTTCTCGCATTTCACCGGCGTGCTGACGACCCTGGGCATGATGCTGCTCATCGTCTTCGGCAGCCGCGAAGTCGCCTTGGGACATATCAGTTTTGGGCAGATGGCTGCGAGCATGTTCTATGTCTTCATGTTCCTCGGGCCGTTGCAAGAACTGGGCGACCTGTTCGAGCGCTACATCAACGGCGTGGCCTCCGCCCAGCGTATTTTCCTGCTGCTCGACACTCAGCCGGAGATCCGTGATGCCGAGCACCCAGCGCCGTTGCAGCAGGTGCGGGGCGATGTCGAGTTCCGCAATGTCGTGTTCTCCTATCATCCGGACGGGGAAAACCCGGTTATACGCAACCTGAACCTCAAGGTGGAGGTAGGCGAGGTGCTGGCGATCGTCGGGCCAACCGGCCATGGCAAGAGCACGCTGGTGCAATTGCTGACGCGCTTCTACGAGGTGCAGGGCGGCGCGGTGCTGGTCGACGGCAATGATGTGAAATCCGTGGCGCAGCATGAATTGCGGCGCCATGTCGGCGTGGTGCTGCAGGATAACGTCTTGTTCAGCGGCACGATTATCGCCAACTTGCGGCTGGCGAAGCCGCACGCCAGCGAACAGGAGCTGATCGCCGCGGCGGAGGCGCTGGGCGTGCATGACATCATCAGTCGTTTGCCGCATGGCTATCAGACGGAGGTGGGAGCCCTCGGTAGCCACCTGAGCCATGGGCAGCGGCAACTGGTATGCCTGGTGCGGGCCTACCTCGCCGATCCGGCCATCCTGATCCTCGACGAGGCGACTTCCGCCGTGGATATCCAGACCGAGCGCAAGATACAGCACGCTTTGCGGCGCTTATGCGAGGGGCGGACCGCCATCATCATCGCGCACAGGCTTGCCACCATCCGCGATGCCGACCGCATTGCCGTGATCCGCGACGGCCAGGTGGTGGAGCAGGGCGCGCATGACGCATTGATGCGCCAGGGCGGGCATTATGCCGCGCTGTATCATGCCTATGAGGCCGGGCAGGAGTTTTAAATTTAAAGCTGCAGCAATTGCAGGCCGGGTTTGTTGAGTTGTTTCAGCAGCAGTTTGTAGGTATCGATATCGAAGATGAACGCCGTCTTGGTGTGGCGCATCATATCCAGGCTGTCGTGCTCGTCCGCCGTGCCAAGGTAGCACCAGTGCTCAAACACATGCACTGCGGACTTTCCATTCTTGGCATTGGTTTCGCGGATGCCGATCTTGCCGGGATAGGGCCATGATTTCAGTTGATGACTGATCAACGCCTGCTTCAGGCGCAGGTAGTGCAACTCCGGCGGCTCCTGGTTGCAGCACACCCCCTTGCAGCGTTTGAGCTGATATGAAAAGCAAGGGCCATTGCCGCTTTCCAGCCCCAGGTGTTGCGGGCAAAGCCCGTGCACCTGGGCAAGCTGGCGCAATGCGGCTACGGCCTGGCGCTTGGTGCGATAGGTCCCGTAGAGCTCGCCCAGCAAGTCTTCGGTCATGGCATCCTGTGCGACCAGGGTCAGCAAGGGGCGTTGCCCCGCAGACGGGGCCAGATGCCAGGAGCAAAGCTGCTGCTCGCGTCGCAACTGCCGGTTATGTATCGGTTGGCGCTCCTTGATCAACCTGGCTTCCAATAACAACGCGCCAAACTCCCCGGCGGTCTCTATCCATTCGATATGCTTGATTTCTTGGGCGATGCGCATGCCGCGCGCCCGCGCATGGTCGCTGTTGAAATGCGACAGCACGCGGTTGCGGAGGTTGACGCTCTTGCCTACATAGAGGGGAAGGGCATTTTCCCCATAAAAGAAATAAACGCCGGGTGTTTCCGGTATGCCATCTATCAATTGCGGATCAATGTCGGCAGGCAGCGACTGGCCTTTGAGCAACTCCTCGGCCGTGGCCTGCAATGTTTCCAATCCATGTTCGGCTTCTGCAATATGCAGGAATTCCGCCATGACATCCACATCGCCCATGGCGCGGTGTCGTGCCGCGCAGACGATGCCATGGCGCGCGATGATGGCATCCAGGCCGTGGCTTTTGTATTCAGGATAAAGCCGGCGCGACAGCTTGACGGTGCAGAGCACATTCTGTCGCAATGTCATGCCTAGGCGCTTGAACTCGTTCTTGAGGAAACCGTAATCGAACCGTACGTTATGCGCGCACAATACCGCCCCGTGCAGGTGGGAAAGTAGCTCGTTGGCGACATCGCGGAACAAAGGCGCATCCTTCACCATGGCATTGCTGATGCCGGTAATGGCATTGATGAAGGGCGAAATGTGCATTTCAGGATTGACCAAGGTCTGCCAGCGTTTGACCTCGACTCCGTTTTCGTAACGGATCAGGCCGATTTCAGTGATGCGGTCTGTAACCGGGGTCGCGCCTGTGGTTTCAAGGTCTAGCAGTACGTAAGCGGGCAACATGATGAAGGAAGAAACTCAAATATATGAACGATTGTACAGCAGGCTGGGCATGTTATCGAATGCCTGGCATGAGCAACTTATGCGGATTGAAGACGGGCGAATATTGTAAGCCAGCCGCTATGGCATGGGATATGCTTAATCTCATATGACATCGGATAAGTCTCAACGGTCTGTCAGGTTACTGAGGCTTGAAAGAATTCTTTGGAAGTGATTTGTAATACAACTTTCACATGGCCTGCTTATGATCGATTTACACATATGAAAAAAGAGCGCATCATGGATGAAATGGAATACAACCAGCTAGTTGCAACCGATGATTCCGGCAAGGTACATGAAGTCGACGACCTTGTGATTGCCCTGCGAGCCGCCGGTACGCCTTTTACTGATGACATTATCCAGTCCGCGATTGACGAGGGCGTACAGTGAGCGGCAATTTCGCGGACCTTATCTCCTTGTAGGCTTGTATTCGCACAAGCTTTTGTTTTTTTATGATTAAGGAAACTTAATTTTCTTGATTAATTGATTATCGCGATCATAGTAATAAGCCTCGTAGGAAATCTTTTTCAAGGCATAGACTTTCTCGATAACGATTTTGGCAGATCCTACATCTTGCGAGAGTACGTATGCCTGTCGTGCTTGATCGAGGTCTGAGAATGGAATGATTTTCTCGAATTCGAAGCCTTCACCATATTTAAATTCAATGGTGTAGATCAAGTCATTCCAGTTGAATGTAGCATCGTAACCTTTTGACACCCTGACGATATCAATATTGGGGTTGTGAGCTTCTTGAATCCTTACCACCGCACTATTCAATAGCAAGATGCCTGACAGTACCATGGCGCTATAACCAATCTTGCTGAATACCTTGATCGATATTTTAGGCAGGACATACTTCATCAGATAAGTAGAAGCGATTGCCGCCACCGCAACCAGCATGCCGATATAGAACGCCTTCAGCGTAAACAAGCCGAATGAGGCATATAAGCATAATTTGACAATATGCAGGATGATCTCATTGGCCGCCCGGGTGGCGATGATCTCTTCCTTTGTTAGCCCGTAGCGTAGATATACCCCGTTGAACAGGACACCTACTGCGCCAGTCAAGGCTGAGATAAATCCGGCCAAGAAGCCAATAAATCTGAGAAGGCGGCTTGAAAATGGTGGCTTATCCTGAGGAGGTGCCGAATCCTTCTTGAATATATAAGGCAAGTTGGATACCAGGAAGACCGCCATGCACAACTCTATATACATCGGGGCCAGATAGCTCAGTAGCCAAGCTCCAACCAACACTCCAGGCAGCGCGAACGGCAAGAAGTGTTTTACTATGTTCCAGTCAATTTGCCGGAAAAATAGATAGAGCTTGGTAATTGAGCTGATGGACGTCCCGATGGAAAGGGCTGCAGGCACCTGGGCAGCTGGCAGGGCATAACCCAGAATCGGAATCAGCAACAGCCCGGCACCACCTCCGCAAACCATGCTCAGGGCAAAGGCCAGGAAAGCGACGAGGAAAATATTCAAATACATCATGGTATAAGTTATTAATATCTAATCTTAAAGATGAAAAGCGTGGTCCGAGTCTGGCAATCAAGTTTCCCCCATCCAATACAACAGGCGATAAAGCAGGGCCGCTCAGATAGATTACCGACTAAAGAAAACTTGAGGATTACACATGATGTGTTGCTAACAAGCAACATGGCGCTGATATAAATCTAAAGACGGAACAGACTAAAGAAAAAAGGCCCACATTGCTGTGGGCCTTTCTCTGTTTGGCTCCCCGACCTGGGCTCGAACCAGGGACACACGGATTAACAGTCCGTTGCTCTACCGACTGAGCTATCGGGGAATCGAGAAGCCGCTACTATACTGGGCTGGCGGGGAGTGGTCAACTATTTTCTATAAAAAAATGACAGATTTCCGATGCTAGTTTTGACGCCATTTTTGCTGACCTGGAATTTTCTTTTTGAATCAATTGTCAGTGCAGGTTGTTAGATTGTGCCGTTAGGGATGATTTCCTGAAGCAAGTAAAAAAATGCCCGGGCAGGCCGGGCATTTGCTAGATTAATCCATCTTCATTTATTGGGCTGAGGGGTGAGCCTCAGGTAGGGCTTGACGGCTTTGTAGCCCTTGGGGAATTTCTCCTTGAGCACTTCCGGGTCGGTGATCGAGGGCACGATGACGACGTCGTCGCCGTCTTCCCAGTTGGCCGGGGTAGCAACGCTGTGGTATTCGGTCAGTTGCAAGGAGTCGATCACGCGCAGGATTTCGTTGAAGTTGCGGCCGGTGCTGGCGGGGTAGGTCAGCGTCAGGCGGATTTTCTTGTTCGGGTCGATGATGAATACGGAGCGCACGGTGGCGGTGGTGCTGGCGTTGGGGTGGATCAGGTCGTAGAGCTCCGACACCTTGCGGTCGGCATCGGCAATGATGGGGAAGTTGACTTCCGTGCCCTGGGTTTCGTTGATGTCGGTGATCCAGCCCTTGTGGGAGTCTACCGGGTCGACGGAGAGTGCAATGGGCTTGACCTTGCGCTTCTTGAATTCTTCCGCAAGCTTGGCGGTGGCGCCGAGTTCTGTTGTGCAAACGGGCGTGTAATCGGCAGGATGGGAGAACAGGATGGCCCAGCTATCGCCCAGCCATTCATGGAAGGAGATAGTGCCGATGCTGGAATCCTGGGTAAAGTCGGGTGCGGTGTCACCCAAGCGTAGTGTTGCCATGTTGAGGCCTCCTGATTGATTCTCTGAGCTAGTATTGATGGCCTGGTTCTACGACGGCCGTCAAATGAATAAGGCAGCCCTCATTGTTATGAAGGCTGCCTCGATTTTAACCATACTGCGCCAGCAGTTGTTATGGTTAATTGTTATATGCTTATTATGCCGCCTTTTGCGAGAGCGAGCGCAGCACTTCGGCCAGCGGGGCAGGGTCTATCCAGGCCTTGACGTCGAAGTCAGCCTTGATGAAGCCCCATTCCAGCAGGAAGTTCTTGTAGCCTTCCAGCGCGGCGATGAATTCCGGGTTCAGATCGGTACCTTGGTGCAGGTGGATGTCGCTGCCATAGGCCTTGCGCACGTATTCGTCGGTAGAGCCGGACTCCTTGGCAATGTAGGCCACGGTTTCAGCCTCGTGGGCTGCTGCCCAGTCGCCGGCATCGACGATGCGGCGCAGGAAACGGGCTACCAGGTCAGGACGCTGGCGCAGGAGTTCGCCATCGACCGTGATAGGGCGTGGAGCGCCGTTATTGGCGCGGACTTTCGGGTCGGGGTGGTTGCGTACGTCGTAGACAATGGTCAGGCCGTTGGCTTCGGCGGCTTCGTAACCGCGTGCGCCCTTGGTGAAGATGACATCGACCTTGCCGCTCTTGAGCGCTTCCAGCTCGGTCGCATAGGCAATGCGGGTGCCATTGCCCCAGCCAAAGCCAGGCGCGGACTGCGGCACTTCAAAATCGATCAATTCCACATCATTGGTGGAAAGGCCTGCTGTTTCCAGCGTGACGACGATGCCGCGCAGTGCGCTGGCGCGTTGATGGTCGATGCTGATGCGGTTCAATGGCAATGCGATTTTCTTGCCTTTGAGGTCTTTGGGCTCCTTGATGCCGGAAGCAGGCAGGGCAAGGAGCAATTGGGCTTCGTCGACCCAGTTGAGGCCGATGACCTTGGTGTCTGCGCCATTGGCGTGAGCCCAGATGGCCGGGACGTTGCCGCCCTGGCGGAAGGAGTGCGGCAGCTTGTGGTCATAGTGCGATTCGAGCAGTTCCGGGTCGCGGGTTTCCTGCAGGGTGTTGATCGTAATGTTGTCGGGCTGGAATTCCTGCTTGAACCAGTCCTGGCGGGCTGCAAGGCCGAGCGGGGTGGGGACCGGGCAGCGTGTGTACCAAAGGGTATCAACGGATGTGTTTTGAGAGCTTGCTGACGACATGAAGAGTCTCCTTGTAATTGAGCCTGCGCAGATGAACAGGTTGGAGCCTTATTAGTGGCATGTTCCATGCCAGGGTAAACATGTAAGTGATAATTGTTAAAATTATTTATATATCAATAAATTAATATAATTTATTAATGTTGTTTATTATTATGTGGTGATTGTAAATCAACAGCATCCAGGGCTGCTGTTGATTATGAAACAGTAGCCCTGGCTGTGGTTGAGGCTAGGCAGGCTGATTGTTGGCGTTGGAGGCTTCTTCGTATGCCTGGTAAAGCCGGGAATAAGCGCCGCCCTGGCGGATAAGCTGTTGATGATTGCCTAGCTCCTGGATATTGCCGTCCCAGATGACGGCGATACGGTCTGCATCCCGGATAGTGGCAAGGCGGTGCGCGATGATGATGGCGGTGCGGCCTTCGCACAAACGGCGCAAGGCGGTCTGGATGCGGCGTTCGGTATGGATATCCACGGCAGAAGTGGCTTCATCTAGCACCAACACGGCCGGGTTGGCGAGATAGGCGCGCACCAGGCAGACCAGTTGCCGCTGCCCGTGGCTGAGGAATGCGCCGAGCGGGCCGACTGCGGTACGGTAGCCCGCAGGCAGCCGCTCCAGCACTTCATCGGCACCCAGTTCGCGCGCGGCGGCAATCAGGGCTTCATCGCTGGCTTCAGGAGCTGCCAGGCGCAGGTTGTCCAGCACCGTGCCGGAGAATAGGACGTTGTCCTGCAGCACGATGCCTACCTTGCGTCGCAAATCCTGCTGCGCATACTCGCGCACATCCTGGCCGTCGATCCTGACTGCGCCTGCATTGACCTCATAGAAGCGCGTCAGCAACTGCACCAATGTGCTTTTGCCGTGGCCGGTTGGCCCGACGATTGCCAATACTTCGCCAGGGTGGATATCGAGGTTAAAGCCACGTATTACGGGCTTTTCCGGCAAGTATCCGAAGATGACGTTATCGAATTCGACTTTGCCGGATTGCTGCTTGGGGATTACAGGGGTTTGCGGGTCCTGAATTTCAGGCTCCGTATCCAGCATCAGGAAAATGCGCTGCGCCGACGAAGCGCCGGAAGTGTAGCGCTCGAACAAATCGTTCAGCTCCTGCAGCGGCCCGAGGAAAAGCTGGACATAGAACAGACTCTGCGCGAGCTGGCCGACCGTCATTTCCTGGTCCGCGATGCCGATACCGCCCACCATGAGCAGGAAGGCCATGCCGACGGTGCTGAGCACCTGCGTCAATGGCAGGAACCAGCTTGACTTCATGGAGCCCCTGATGAGGATATTGTTGAAGTCTTCCAGCAATCCGCGATAACGGCGCGCGTTGCTGGATTCGTTGACCATCTGCTTGAGGATGCGCACGCCGGAGACGGTTTCCACCAGGTGCGCGGTAAAGCGCGCACGCGCCTCGGCGACACGGCCCCAGATTTTCTCCGAGATGCGCTTGAACAGCCAAGTGCCCAGAACCAGGAAAGGTACGATGCTGGCCAGGGCTAGAAACAGTTTGGGCGAAATCCACCATAAGGCGATCGAGGCCACGACCAGGCGCAGCAGCGCTGAGAACAGCTCGGGCGGGCCCTGCACCAGCAAGGGCTCCAGCGTATCGATATCGCGGTCGGCGCGGGAGATGATGCGGCCGGCCTTGGTCTGGTCGAAATAGCGCACGCTCAATGCCTGCACATGGCTGAAGACGCGGATGCGCAGCTTGTTGAGGATGTCGATGGCCGCCGTGCCGGCGAGGTATTGCGAGAAGCTGCCCAGACCGAAGCGCAATGTCCAGCTCACGCCGGTGGCGACTGACATCCAGGCTAGCAGCGGGGTATTGAGGACGATGCCTTGTGCGGTCTGGATGAAGCCGTTGTCGATCACCTCGCGCAGGAACCACGGACGGATGAAGATCACGCCCACGAGCACGATTTCGAGCAGGATGACTGCGAGAATCCGGCCCTTCACATCCTGCAGCAGTGGCAGCAGGCGCCAGAACATGCTGCGGTCCAGCTTCTTGCGGGCGAAGGCCTGTTCCAGCTCGATATCATTGAGCGGCTTGTCGCCGCGGAAATCATTTGCCATGGCTGACTCCCAGCAGGTCGCGGTATTGCGCATTGGTGGTGGATAAATGCTCATGCGTGCCTTGGTCGCTGATTCGGCCCTGGTCGAGCATGGCGACTCGGTCGGCGAGCAGGATGGTGGAGAGCTTGCTGGCAATCAGGATGACGGTGATGGGCTGGCCGTTGCTGTTGCGCAGTTTGCGGATGTTGTCCAGCACCTGGCGCTCGGTAATGGCGTCCAGCGCGCTGGTGGCGTCGTCCAGCACCAGGATCGAAGGCTCGGCGAGAAACGCGCGCGCCAGGCTGATGCGCTGCCGCTGCCCGCCGGACAAGGTGATGCCGCGATCGCCGATTCTGGTTTGCAGGCCGTCGCTCAAGCGGTCGAGCACTTCCGTTGCACCCGCTTGCTCCAAGGCTTGCAGAATTTGTTGCTCGCTTGCCTCCGGCTTGGCTAGCCGCAGGTTGGCCTCCAAAGTGTCGGAGAACAAGAAACTTTCTTGAGGAACCACATTAATTTTTTTTCTTAATTCATTTAATTTGAATGATTTTATATTGTTCCACCCTGCCCAGGGCGAGCCGATTTCCACGCTGCCGGCATCCACATCCAGCAAGCGCGGCAGCAATCCCGCCAGGCTGCTTTTGCCGGAGCCCGTCATGCCCACGATCGCCACCACCTCGCCTGGGGCGACTTCAAGATTGCAATCCTGCAATATCGCATTGCCCTGGCCAGGGGATTGGATGCCGACATGATTCAGGCGGATGCCCAATGCGCCCTCTGGAACGGAGTCGGCGCCTGACTTGATCGTCGGCTGCTCGTCGAGCAGTTCCCAGATGCGTGCGGCGGAGGCGCGCGCATCGGCGAAAATCTGGATCACCCGGCCGATGCCCTCGATGCGGAACACTAGTGCATTGGCGACCAGCACCGAGGCAACCAGCTCGCCGATATTGAGCGTGCCTTGCTGCACCAGGTATGCCCCCGCAGCCAGGATCCAGACATGGCTCAAGGCAACCACGGTCTGCGGCAGGGGAATACGCGAGGCGGCATAGGCCAGTGCGCTGCGCGCGTTCTGCATGAAGCTTTGCACCAGCGTCGTGAAAACCGCGACGCGCTGCTGTTCCAGGCCGAAGGACTTGATGACGCGCACGCCGTTCACGCCTTCGCTGAGTTCCTGATTGACCGCGTCGTAGGCCGCACCTACAGCCCTATCCAGCGTCACCAGCTTTTCTGTCTGGGTGACGAATAATGTAATGCCGCCCAGCGTGAATGCCAGCGTACCCAGGCCCAGCCATGGGTGATACCAGGAGAGCAGGGCGACGGAAACCAGTACCCAGAGGCTGGCCTCGAATACCTGGCGCCAGAAGTTGATCAAGGCGTCGCGCACCTTATCGGCATCCCGCGTGGTACGCGTGACCATTTCGCCCATGCCGTGCCGCCAGTGGTAGGCGAGGTCCAGCCGCTGCACCTGGTGCAGGATGCGCTCGCGCAAGATGGTGAGCAGGTCCTGGCCGATCACCAGCGACATCAGACCGCCGACATATTGCAATATGCCCCTGCCAAAAGCCACCAGCAGCAATAGAACGATCCAGTGCAGCGCTTGTGAATATTCCAGGCTGCCATCCGCGAGCCTGGTAATGGCATTGCCGCTCTGGACATCGTTGACCGCTTGGCCGACCAGCCATAGCTGCCATGCCATGCCGATATTGACGAGGGTGAACAAGGCAGCGGTCAAGGCAAATTTGTATGGCATGTAGCGATACAAAAGCAGGCAGCGGATGAGGGGGTATTGCTTCATACTGATTGGGTGCTCGTGGTTTAAAGATACGAATAATTTGGGAAGACGCTCGATTGCATTGATGCCGCTAGAACTCAATAAAAGAAACAGCCTGTTTCCAGGCTGTTTCTTGAACAAAGTCGTACAGTGTTTAGGTTAGTTGACTGAAATTATTAGAAGCGGTAGGTCAAGGATGCGCCTATCGTTCTTGGGTTGCCCCAATACACAGTGTTACCAGAGATGGCGGTGCCTGCAGGAGCACTTGCTGGTAGGGCGTGGTAGCGGTATTCCTTGTCGAACAGGTTGTTGACGTAGCCGGTGATCTCGATCTTGTCGTTCTTGGTCAAGTAGCTTACGCGTGCATTCACCAAGGTGTAGGCTCCCTGGTTCAGCAAGTCGTTGTTTTGCGGTACGACAAAGAAATACTGCTTGCCTAGATAGCGCGCATCGGCTCCCAGCAATATCCTGCTGCCGTTTTCCAGCGGGATATTGTAGGTGCCGCGTAATTGGGCGCTCCAGCGGGGAGCACGCACGAACTCGTTGCCATCGTGGTTGCCGCCGCCATTCTGGATGTCGAATTTTTCGAACTCGGTCTTGAGTATGCCGATATTGGCATTCAAGTGCAGGTTATTGGTCGGCAATGCCTCGACTTCAAATTCTGCGCCCTTGACGCTGGCTTTTTCCACGTTTTGCAAGTAGGAAATTGGCACAGCAAGATTGGTGCCGACGACATTGACTTGCACATTGCTGTAGTCGTAGTAGAAGGCATTGGCATTGAAATTCAAGCGGCCGTTCAACCATTCGGACTTATAGCCGATTTCATAGGCGTTCAATTCTTCCGGCTTCAAGGTATTCAATGCCAATGGGTTTGCGGCAGCGGTATTGTAGCCGCCGGACTTGATGCCACGGGAGAACTTGAAGTAAACGCGATCCGTGTCCGTGATCTTGTATTGCGGGGTGATGTCGTAAGTGAAAGCGTTCCATCGTTTGCTACGCTCATCAGTAAACGTGCCTGTTCCTCCAATGCCGCCAGTGTAACTGCTCCACCAAGAACCCAGATCGGACCAAGACGCTGTTCCTGCAGTGTTATTCAAGCGATTAAGGTCGTATTTCTTTTCTTCAGTAGTCCAGCGAGCGCCTAAAGTAGTATCAAACTTTTCACTGAAGTTATACGTAGTGCTCCCGAAGATAGCGTAACTTTCGCTCTTATGGGATAAGTCAGTAGAATTAAAGCTCACTGGTTGGGAAGAGCCTGCAAACTGAGGAACCGATCCATTAGGTAGTCTCGCGTTGGCAGAGAATGAATCAATATCCTCTTTGAAATAGAAGAAACCGGTCAGCCAGTTCCAGCGATCCTCACGAGGAGACGCTAGGCGGAATTCCTGTGTCCACTGCTTACTTTTTGCATCTGTGTAACCACGGCCAATTTCTAACGGAGAGTTATCTGTATCGGCGAAATTCTCAGTTTTGTAATCGGCATACGCAGTAATGGAGGTGAGTGTAAGTTTGCCGATCTGCCAATTAACATTCAAGGAAATACCGTTTTGCGTAACATCGTTGCTTTCTTCGGCATTGCTGCTGACATGGTTGATATTCCGGCTAGGTCGGTAGCCATTGCGGAATTCGCCTGTCCGGCTGTAGACCGTACCGACGTTGCCGTCGGTTTTGTACTTGCGGTGGTAAACGTTCAATAAGGCATCGAGGTCAGGAGTCAGCGCAAATAACAATTGGCCGCGAATGACCGAGTCTTCAACGCCGCCGCTGGTTTTACCGTTGAATTGGTTGGTGAAGCGGCCATCGAGGTCCTGGTTATAGAAGGAAATACGGCCTGCGATGCGCTCGTCGACGATGGTGCCCCCCACGGCGCCCTGGATTACCTTGTCACTGAAGCTGCCGTAATCCACCTTGGCATAACCTTCAGGGTTCTCCGAGAAGGTAGGTTTCTTGGAAACGATATTGACGGCGCCGCCAGTCGTATTCTTGCCCCAGAGCGTGCCTTGCGGGCCGCGCAAGATTTCCACGCGTTCCAGGTCGAAAATGGGGATGCCGGTGGCGCTGGCATTGCTGATGAATACGTCATCGATATAGAAGCCGATGGGGTTGGGGAAATCCAGCTGTTGCTGGCCTGCGCCCACGCCGCGGATCCACCAGCGTGGCCGGCCATTCTGGATGGTGCCGGCTGATGAATTGGGGACGTTGTTCAGAATTTCGCCTGCAGAACGGCCTATGCCTCTTTGCTGCAGTTCTTCCCCTCCCAATACCGAAATGGCGGTCGGTACTTCCTGCGCATTTTCTTCACGGCGTTGGGCGGTCACCACAATGCTGCCAAGGGATGATTCGACATCCTTTGCTTGGGCAGGAGTGGTTTCTTCGTTGTTTGATGTTGCTTGTGTCGTGGCGGTGCCCGTGGCTTGAGGAGTTTGCTCATCGGCCGCAAATGCGGGAGCGATAAAAAAACTGCCTGCAAATGCGGCGGCTACGGCGATTGTGAGTTGTCGTTTGACAAATGGGCTTGGGACCGACTCTGTTGGCAAGGGCGTGCTTTTCCTGGACATTGAATTTTCCTGCTAATAATGAAATGAATGGCCCAGCGCATTGCTGTGCACAGGCAAAACTATCGGCAGGATTCGTGCCAGTACTTTGTTTCCTTCATGTAAATATCTTAACCATATGAATTATATTGGATATTTATTTTCCTCTAATTTTTGTCGTAGTAACGCTGTTGTTTTGCGGGCAATGCCAGATGTTTATTTTTAAACAAATGTTGTTTTTCAAGCAGCAATTGCGAGTTGCAAGCCAGGATATGTTTGTTTTTCAGCAGAGGCAGCATGGCTTATTGAGGAGATTGTTGATTTCCGGTCACTGATATTGAGATTGTTTATCGTGATCTTTTAGCAGTTTTTGATAATAAATTTTATATAAAAAATAATAAGTTGGTGAATTTATTTAATAAATTAGATTAATTTTTAATTGTCGTGGGCTGGTCCTGCTTAAGTCGATCCTGGCATAGTGCTTGCGAATGAATGGGTTCAGATGACTTGTGGTTAAGGATGTATATGGCGCAGAACCCAGCAGAACCAATCCGCCTCTGGTATACCCGTTGCGGTGCCGCCACGGCTTCCGCGTTGGCGATCCGCCAAGGCTGGCTGCAGGCCGAGTTTGCCCAGGACGGCACTATCCTCCACTCGCTGCGCGATTCTGACAGCCTCGAGTTGCGCAACGCGCATTTTCATCATAAGCAGTCGGGTTTGTTCCGCGAGGACGGGAATATCCCGCCGATATGGGCAAAAGGGACCGGCCAGGATGCTGTGCGGATCGCATGGCAAGAATGTGCACCTGTCGTTCACCCCGTCATTATCCGAGGAATAATCCGCGGGTTGGAAGTGCAAAAGGACTTTCTGCACGAGTGGGACTATTTTTCGGACGATTTCGATATCAGGGATTGGATAGTGCATGAGCCGCTGGAGGCCGCCAGAAAACTGGTGGAAGCACAACTACAGTTTGCCAATTTCCCCGACAACATAGCTGCTTAGCAGCGGTATTTAATTTTTAACTGGAGGATGTGAAATGAGTGAAAACCTATCCGAAATCGACTTGGTGTCTTATGTGGACGAAGCCAAGGCCGATGCGATCCATGCATTCAACGTATTGCGCGAAAACGGCACCTTGTCTGCGAGCCTGACCTTCCATATTTCCCACAGGATCCCGGGCCACGACAAGCTTTTGCATATCCGCTTCCCGGGCGGACTTGCGCGTGACCATACCCCCAGCCTGCGTATCAGCAAGTTCTCCGAGGAAAGCAGCCATATCCTGAACGAGTCGCGCCTGGATGCGGACACCGCCATCCATATCCATACCAATTTCTTGTCGGCATGGTCGCTGGCGCACAAGCCGTTCCCGATCCTGTATGTCGCCGCGGCCCGCCATTTGCTGGCGCGCGAAATCCCCAACCACCTCGACCGTACGCGCAGCGTTCTGGACGTCATCAAGGAACGCTTGGATAAGCACCCTGAACTGGCACCTCCGCCTGCGTTGTTGGAGTCCAACGGCGGCGTCAATTTCTGGGGCAAAGGCATCATCCGCACTTCGGAGCTGATCTTGTTCGTGGAAGAGGCCGCGCGCTACCAGGCGATCGCCGAGCAGATCGGCGGCGCCCAGCACTACACGCCAGGCGCACTGGAAGTACAGTGGAAGCGCACTGGCTTGCTGGAGAAGGCCAAGGCATACAGCGGCCGTTATCTGGAAGATATCGCCTAAGCGTCCAGCTTAGAAGACATAGCCGGGCTAGGGTCAACAGGCCTTGGTGCCCAGCTTTTTATATTTAAGAGAGCCTCCATATGAGTGACAACAAGCGCCAATTGATCCTGAATGTATTCCTGCTCCGCTACGGGCACCATCCTGCAGGCTGGCTGCATCCGGTCTGGCAGGAAAACGGCCGCCCGGACTTGCAATGGTGGATACGCGCCGCGAAGATCGCGGAGGAGGCAAAGTTCCATACCTTCTTCGTGGCCGACTTCATCGGCCGTTCAGGCGAGCTGACGCCGCAAGCGGCCAAGAACCCGTCCAACTTTCATTTCGAGCCATTCACCTTGCTTTCCGCGATTGCGACGCAGACCAAGAATATCGGCCTGGTCGCCACGGTCAATACAAACTTCTCCGAGCCCTATAACATCGCCCGGCAGTTTACCTCGCTTGATCATATCAGCGGCGGCCGCGCCGGCTGGAACGTGGTGTCGTCCTTGAATCCCGCCACGGTGAAGAATTTCGGCATACAGGATAATCGCTCGCACGAGCAGCGCTACGATCGCGCGGAAGAGTTCGTCAACCTGGCCAAGGCGTTATGGGACAGTTGGGACGACGATGCATTCGACCATCCCGACAGGAACGCCGGCAACTTCTATGACCTGGCATCCGCACACCCAGTGAGCTTCAGGGGCAACTATTTCTCTTCCGAAGGCTTGCTGGATTATCCAAGGCCGATCCAGGGATATCCCGTATTCGTGCAGGCGGGCAACTCGGATACCGGCAGGGAGTTTGCCGCGCGCGTGGCGGAAATGACCTACAGCTCGGCAACCTCGCTCAAGGTGGCGCAGGATTACTATGCCGACGTCAAGAGCCGCATGGCGAAATACGGCAGGGCGGAGGACCAGCTCAAGATTACCCCGGGCCTGAACGTGGTGGTGGCGGAAACCGACCAGGAGGCGCAGGACAAATACGGCGAGCTGCAGGAGCTGGTGGATTTCAGCGACCTGGAATTCGGCGGTTTCGACCTCTCGCAATATCCCCTGGACGGCCCGTTGCCGGACTTGCCCTACGACGCGGGCGAGAACGGGCGCGGCCGCTTCCAGCAGCAACTGGAGCTGGCCCGGCGCGAAAATCTCACCATCCGCCAGCTGGTGCTCAAGTTCCGGGTGGCGCGCGGCCACATCCAGGCCATCGGCTCGGTAAAAACCGTGGCCGACTTGATCGAGCAATGGTTCGTGGAGAAGGGCGCGGACGGCTTCAATGTCGTGCCGCCTTACTCGATTAAGGGGCTGGAGGACTTTGCCCGTTTGGTCGTGCCAGAGCTGCAACGCCGCGGCATCTTCCAGAAGGAGTACAGCGGCAATACCTACCGCGAAAGGCTGGGGCTGGATCGGCCAGCGAATCCCAACACCCAGGCTTCGCCGGAAGCATTGCGCGCTTAAGGTGAAAGCCGGGAGCTGCATAGCTCCTGGTTTTAAGGCATCATTCTGCGCTTTGAACAGCGTACCTTTAGAGCCGCCAACCAAGCTTAGCGATTCTGTCTAACCGTCCTGCCAAAAGCAGCAGTACAAGTGGTACGGCAAGGCCGGCAGGATTTTGTTAGCGGCTCCTGGGCAATAAGGGAATCATGCCTGCTTATGAATTAGTCGTGTTTGACTGTGACGGAGTGTTGGTCGATAGCGAGAAAATCACCAACCGGATATTTGTCGACGTATTGAACGAGGAGGGCATACCTGCCCGGATCGAGGAAATGGCCAGGCATTTTGTCGGCCATTCGCTCGAACAGTGCATGGACATCATCGCCCGCATTTATGGCCGCAGGCCGGGTGCGGATTTTCTTGCCCGTTACCGGCCCAGGCGCGATGCCGCATTGCGCGACAGCTTGCAGCCTGTCGCTGGCGTAGAGCAGGTGTTGCGGCAGCTACAGTTGCCGCACTGCGTGGCTTCCAACAGCAGTGCCGCCAAAGTGCATGAAATGCTGGATATCACCGGCTTGCTGCCTTATTTCAACGACAGGATATTCAGTGCCGCCGACCTGGGCAGGCCGAAGCCTGCGCCCGACGTCTATCTCAAGGCGGCAGAAAGCCAGGGAGTCAAGCCTTCAGCCTGCCTGGTAATCGAGGATACCGATGTCGGCGTTGCGGCGGCGGTCGCCGCAGGCATGCGGGTATGCGCCTATACCGGCACCATGGCAGCCAGCAGATTGCTGGAGGCAGGCGCGGAGCAGGCGGTGGATGACATGCTGCTTTTGCCTGACATCATCAGGCGTGGTTTAGACGGATAGGATAAACCGTAGTTTTGCACAGAAAGCGTTGTTGAAAATGGACCGGATGAGAATGTGGCAACCTAATGCTGAGTAAAAATGAACTTTATTGAAAAATTAGAGAAATCCTGGGAGGAAAGCAATTCATCGTGTGCAGCTCGACCCTGACTTGTTCGGGTTTCCTTAGCACATTAAAAAGCCAAACAGACGCGATATTTGGCTTTTTAAAGGACATTGTCGACGCGCCTCATGATATTGGGGGGGGCCTTAAAGCCGCAGAGCGCTGGTCAAGGCAGGCCAGACTGAAAACGGCACCGGTTTGATTATCAGTGCTTTCCGGGCAATCCTATATGCTTCCCAAGACCCCGATTACGCTGAGGTCGCGCGCTCCGTGACAATCGATTTGAAAGACAGCATCAATCTTCACAGGTCAAAAAAGAGTCCATAACCAAGTCTTGTTTAATCGAGAGATGGCTGCTTATTGAGCAGCAACTGTTTATTTTCGAGCAAATTAAAGGGCTAAGTGTTTTTATGTAAACAGTTCGGGCCGCGAATATGCCTGCCTCAAGTCCAGCATTAAAATCCCGTGCAATGTGAATCTGTGAAATAAGCTAAAGGATTCAAACCCCTGCAAATTCCCATAAAATAATTGTGGGAATTAAAGGCGAATGGCATGGTTTCTGCGATAAGTATGATGATCTAAGTAGAAATATCGCGGAGATATGCATGACAGTTAAATTTTTCTGGCAAGCGCCGACCTCAGGGGATGGGCGCTATGCCGACGCCGAGAAACGCACGCGGGGCGAACGGGCCGACAGCCGGCCTTACTTCCTGCCGGGCGTGACCGATCCTCGCGGCCAGCGGTTCAATTATTTCGACCATTTGCACCAGATCGCCAAGGCGGTAGAACTGGCCAAGTTCGACGGCATCAAGGTCAGGAACGACCCTGAGGGCGACGAATCCTGGATCGTCGCCGGCTACCTCAGCCGCGCGACGCGCTACTTGACGGTGCTGGCCGAGTTCGACGCATCTCGCGGCTCGGCGGTCTATGCCGCCAAGAATGCGGTGAGCTACCAGCGCTTTACCGAAGGCCGTTTTGCCTGGCAAATCGGCGTGGAGCCCGACGAGGCGAAGCGCAGGCAGCAGGGCGACTTCGCGGCGCAGGAGGATTTGTATCCAAGGGTGGAGGAGTTTGTCACCGTGGCCCGCAATGTCATCACCACGACCGGGTACGACTTTGACGGCCGCTTCTTTCAGGTATTGCAAGGCGGCTTCCAAGGGCCGCTTTCCGGCCAGAAGGTTCCTCCCATCTATCTATCCGGCGAGACGGACGAGGCATATGCCCTCTCAGCCAAGCTTGCCGACGTGCATGTGCTGGAAGCGCAGCCGCTGGACGAAGTCGCAAGGAAAGTCTCGCTTTTACGCAACCAGGCAAGCAAGCAGGGCCGTACATTGCAAATCGGCCTGCGCGTCGATGTGCTGGCGCGCGAAACCGAGGAGGAAGCGGTATTCGACGCCAAGCGTTATGCCGAACAGACCGGTCAGCAAGGCGGTAACAGTAATACCGCAGGATTATGGCAAGGTTTGACCACAGTCAGCACCGGCGCAAGCGCCGTGCTGGTCGGCAGCTTCGAGCAAGTCACGGAACAGCTGGCCGCGCTGGCGGAAGCGGGCGTCGAGCAGTTCATCCTGGGCGCCGTCCCCAGCCTGGAAGAGGCCTACCGCATTGGCGAGAATGTCCTGCCGCCGCTGCGTTCCCTGATAAACGGCGCCAGCCGGCGCGCAGCCTGATAGAGGAGTCGATATATTATGGCAATTGATGTTTTCTGGAGAATTCCAACGCACGGCGAGCCAAGCTCGCTGCGCAACAAGCTGCACCACCGCGGCGACTGGTCGCAGCAGCAAGGCGACCATATCGTGCAAAAAGGCCTCAGCGGCGGCCATGGCGACGGTTTCAACAACCTCGACTATATCGCCGAGGTGGCGCGTGCTGCCGAAATATCGGGCTTTCAAGGTGGCTTGATCCCTTCCTTCCCGATGACCGATGAGCCGTGGGCAATTTCCTCGTTCCTGGCGCGCGAGACCAGCACTTTCCGTTTCATGATTGCGTTCCAGCCCGGCTTCCTGAACCCGGTCGTGGCCGCGCGCATGACGGCCAGTCTGCAACGCGCCACCGGCGGCCGTGCCCTTTACAACGTGATTACCGGCGGTGGCGGCCCTGCCCAACTGTGGTGGGGCGATGTGGCGCCGCACGACGACCGCTATGCGCGTACGACAGAATTCCTGGACGTATTGCGCGGCGTATGGAGCGGGAACAGTTTTTCCTACCAGGGCAAGTTCTACCAAGTAGAAAATGCGGCCTTGCCGGCCCAGCTCCTGGGCCAGGACTTTCCTGAGATTTACTTCTCCGGTTCGTCCGACGCGGCCCTGGCTTCCGCCTCCAAGCATGCGGACTATTACCTTTCATGGCTTGAGCCTTTCGACCAGTTGCGCGACAAGTTCGACCGCGTGAAGGAGCGCACCGCCGCATTGGGCCGCAAGATCAAATGCGCAGTGCGCGTGGACATCATTGCCCGCCGCACCGAGGAGGAGGCCTGGCGCGAAGTGCAGCGCGGGTTTGAGAGCCTCGATGACGCCGCGCGCGAGCGCTACAAGCGTTTCGCCCAGCAAACCGGGGATTCCGTCGGCGCCAGCCGTCAGCGCAGCAATGCGCCGAAGGAGCTCAATGATTACCGCGACTTCATCATCCATCCCAATGTCTGGTCCGGCCTCAGCCTGCTGCGCGGCGGGCAGACCCAGGGCATCGTCGGCAGCTATGAGCAGGTGGCCGAGCGTCTGGACGACCTGGTCAGGCTCGGCGCGGACGCTTTCATCCTCGCCAGTACGCCTCACCTGGAAGAGGCTTACCGGGTAGGGGAGGAAGTACTGCCGCTGGTGCGCGGCCATGACAGCGCGCCTGCTTTGCGCGCAGTCGGCTAACCTCCTGCCGTCGCTCAAGAAAACCCCATGCTGCGGCATGGGGTTTTTACGTTTCCAGGCGGTCAAACCCGCAGTCACAATGTGGCTGATATTTTATGCCTGGCTGATAAAATCAAAACTTTGCCCACTACATCCCATATGCATCCTCTTCGACGGTTATTCAACCATGCCCGCCAATACCGGCGCGATGCGTGGATCGCTTCCATCTATTCCCTGCTGAACAAGATTTTCGACATCCTGCCCGAGATACTCATCGGCGTGGCGGTCGATGTCGTCGTCAACCAGAAGGCTTCCTTCCTGGCCGGGCTGGGTATTGTAGAGCCGCGAGACCAACTGCTATTGCTTGCCGCATTGACGGTGTTGATCTGGGTCGGGGAGTCCCTTTTCCAATACCTGTATGACGTGCGCTGGCGCAACCTCGCGCAGAACCTGCAGCACGACTTGCGCATGGAGGCCTACCAGCACGTGCAGCAGCTCGAGCTTGCCTACTTCGAGCGCAACCGTAGCGGCAACCTGCTGGCCATCCTCAATGAGGACATCAACCAGATGGAGCGCTTCTTCAACGGCGGATTCAATAGCCTGATCCAGGTGTTCTTTGGCTCGGTGATGGTAGGCGGGGTGTTCTTCTTCCTCACCAAGGAACTGGCGTTTCTCGCATTGATACCCGTGCCGTTCATCCTCTATGGCGCATTCTGGTTCCAGTCCCGTCTTGCCAGGCGCTATACCTCGGTCAGGGAGGCGGCGGGCGCCTTGGCTACGCGCCTCAACAATAACTTGCTCGGCATCGCCACCGTGAAGGCCTATGCAGCCGAGGAGATTGAGTCCCAGCATATCCGCAGCGCTTCCGATGCCTATCGCCAGAAGAATGCGGAGGCCATCCGCCTTTCCGCCGCGATCACGCCTGTGATCCGCATTGCGATCCTGGCAGGCTTTACCGTGACCTTGCTTTACGGCGGCTTCATGACCTTGAATGGCGAGCTGGGCGTGGGAAGCTATTCCGCGTTGGTCTACCTGACCCAGCGCCTGCTGTGGCCGTTGACCGGCCTGGCCGAGCTGACCGACCTTTACCAGCGCTCGATGGCTTCCATCCAGCGCGTAATGAATTTGCTGGATTCGCCATTGGCGATCCAGTACGGCGGCAAGCCCCTGGGCCTGGATTCGGTAAAAGGCGACATCCGCTTCGCGGGAGTGCGTTTCGCCTACGATGCCCAATCGGGCCAGCCCGCGCTTGATGGGTTTGACCTGCATATCCCGGCCGGCAAGACCGTGGCATTGGTGGGCGCGACCGGCGGCGGAAAGAGCACGATCACCAAGCTGTTGCTGAGGTTTTACGACCCGCAGCAAGGCCAGATCCTGCTCGACGGGGAGAAGATCGCCTCCCTGGACCTGCAGCAATTGCGCCGCGCAATCGGTTATGTCGCGCAGGACACCTTCCTGACGGATGCGAGCATTGCCGAAAACATTGCCTACGGGCAGCCTGATGCGGGCATTGATGCGATTATCGCCGCCGCTAAGGCTGCCGAGGCCCACGAGTTCATTGAGCGTCTGCCGGAGGGTTACGGCACCCAGGTGGGGGAGCGCGGCATGAAGCTCTCGGGCGGGCAGCGCCAGCGCCTGGCCCTGGCGCGCGCCATCCTCAAGAATCCGCCGATCCTGATCCTCGACGAAGCGACCTCCGCGGTGGATAACGAAACCGAAGCCGCCATCCAGCGCTCGCTCAACAAACTGGTGGTCGGGCGTACCAGTATCATCATCGCGCACCGATTGTCCACTGTACGTCATGCGGATTGCATCCATGTGCTGGAACACGGCCGGATAATCCAGTCGGGAAGCCATACAGAATTGCTGGAAAGCGGCGGGCCTTATGCAGAGCTTTGGAAATTGCAGACGGGTGAGCTCTGAAGAAAAAATAGATTGCTAAAGTATTGTGTTTTCATTTGCCAGTATATATTTGATTTACTTCTTGCCTGATAGCTGACACGGCAAATTGTGCTGCTATTTTTGCTGCCAAGGCCAAGTTGCCTGGGTCTGCAGGCTGGCCTTCCTGCGCCAGCGCATGGTTGCCGTCCACTACGGCAATGCGTGTCGGGCTGGGCTTGGTTCCCAGATAGCTATAGAGCTCGGAAGTCACGCAGACGGGATCGGCATTGCCGAGCAGCCACAAGCTTGGCCTGGTCTCGTCAGCGGCATTTGCATATTGCTGCGCAAGCCCTGGTGGCGTTCTGCATACGGGCGTCAGCAATATGGCCGCCTTGAGTTCCGGATCAGCCTGAAATAATCTCCAGCCGATAATCAAGCCCAGCGATTTGCCTGCCACGGCGATGCGTTTCTTGTCTACCCAGGATTGCTGCCTGGCATAGGCGATGGCCGTTTGCATATCCTCGATTTCCGGTTGCCTATCAAGCGAGGGCTTGCCGTTTTTCCTATCTTGCATGTGGTATGCCCAGTTGAAGCGGATGATGGCAAAGCCGGCCTCGGCCAGATGGCTGGCAACCTGCTCCTGCAGAGGCTGCTTGGCGTCATAGTTGGAGCCCGAGCCCAGGATCACGGCAGGGAAGGGTCCGTCACCGGATGGCTTGTCCTCTATGATTTCAATCGTAGCGCTGCGCGGCGTTGTCAGTAAAAGGCTGCTTCCAGCATTGGCCGTGGTTGAAATTAGTAGGCTGCCGGACAAGGCCAGGAGTAATTGCGAAAAAATGCCCATATTAGCCCTGCGCTTGATCACCGGCACGTAGCTGTGCTTCGGCAGCAAGCGCCGCCTGCACCGCGGGGTGGCTCAGATAGCGTTTGTGATAGGCATGGATCGCAGGGTATTTGTCTTTAGCCTCGATATCGGCCCGCGGCAGCCAGCCCAGGAACACCCCAAGGTAGGCGTCTGCAATCGTGAAACGCCCGTCTACCAGCCATTGATCCGCAACAAGGCGTTTTTCCACGTGGGATAACAGCCGGTTGAGCCGTTCAAGGCCTTTCTTGCGCACTTGCTGTTGCGCTTCATGGTGATCGGCAAACAACTCGGTGCGCGTCACTAGCCTGAACACAGGATGGAGGTCCGAGTTGGCGAACCCTAGCCATTCCTGGATATGCGCGCGTTGCAGGCTTCCTGCGGGGACAAACAGATTGGCCTCAGGCTTGCTGTCAGCGAGGTAGGGAAGGATGGCGGCATTCTCGGTAATGACATCGCCGTTTTCGAGTTGCAGTGTGGGCACTCTACCCAACGGGTTGATATCGTAGATCTGGGAGTCTGCCTGGCGTAAGGCGACGCGTACAAGCCGATGAGGAATATCCAGGGCTTTGAGGGTCACAATCGCCCCCAGGGAACAGGCGCCTGGAGAAATATATAATGTTGTCATCATGCGTCCTTAGATTGTTTTGCAATAACCTCGGGAATATGCAGAAAATGTGCCGGTAGCTAAGCTATTGATCGTACGGGGCAGAGCTGTTGAATTTCGTGCTTTGGTGTTTTTATACGGTCAGATTGACACCAAGATGTTTTATTGGAAACAGTTTGGCAGCGGTAGGTATGCCTGACTACGGCCGCATGTTAGAATCTCGTGCAAGCCGGTGTTACGGCTGTTTTTTCGTCCAGTTTTTGTTGATTAATCAAGGATTTTTAAATGAGTCAAATTATTATCGAGCACAACCCAAGTGAAGAAAAACTGAAGGAACTGGGTGTGGCAAACTGGTCCATCTGGGAAAAGGAAGTGTCCAAGTTCCCGCTGGACTTCGGTATCAAGGAAACCGCATACGTGCTGGAAGGTGAAATCCTGGTAACGCCAAAGGGTGGTGAACCTGTTCGCATCGTTCCAGGCGACCTGGTTGTATTCCCTGTCGGCCTGCAAAGCAGCTGGGAAGTGGTTAAGCCACTGCGCAAGCACTACAAGCACGGTTAATCTCGCCTCGCGCTAACCGAACAATAAAAAAGCCCCGTCTCAAAGGCGGGGCTTTTTTATTGCAGGCTATTTATTACTGCCAAGCAAGTTAAGAGCGGCTAACAAAATTCAGCGAAGCGATTCTAGCTAGGCGCTCTGCCGCAGGCAGTACAAGCAGTACGGCAAGGCAGTGCAACAACGCTAGGGGAGTTTGGTTAGATGCTCTAAAGCTGCGAGCGGAGCGAGTCTTCCAATACCGCCAGGACTTCGGGGGTCAAGCGCTGTCCCGACTGGTCGGAAATCAGGAAAGTATCCTCGGCGCGGTTGCCGAGCGTATTGATTTTCGCCGTATGCAGGCGGATATGGTGTTGCTGCAGGACATGGGCAATGCGCGACAGCAGGCCCGGCCTGTCGTTGGTGGCGATGTCCAGTACGGTGTTGGGGCTGTTGGCTTCCTGTTTGATAGTCAGTTCAGGTTTGATCGGCATGTGCTTTACCTGGCGGCTGATGCGGCCTTGCACCGGCGCATCCGGCGGCGCCTGGCTGAGCAGTTTTTGCGTCAGCTCATATTCGATAAAACTTAATAAGTCACGATAAGTTATCTTTTTATCTGACTGATCAAGAACCAAAAAATTATCAAGCGCGTAGCCATGCTGGGTGGTGTGCACTTTGGCTTCCACGATGTTGTAGCCCAGCCGGCCAAAGAAGCTGCAGATGCGGACGAATATGTCGGCTTGGTCGGGCATGTAGATCATGGTCTGGATGCCGTCGCCAGCCGGGCTGAGCCTGGCGCGTACGATCGGTGCCTGGGTATTGATGTGGGTGAGCAGCAGCCGGGTGTTCCAGGCGATCAGCTGCGCTTCGTGGCGCAAGAAGTAGGCGGGGCCCAGTTGCTGCCATAGCGGCTGGTAGGCTTGCTCCACCACGCCATAATAGCTGAGGATTTCCTTGGCTTGCTGCTGGCGGGCGCTGAGCTCCTCGTTCAGGTTGCTTCCACGCAGGATGCGCTGGGTGGCGCGGAACAGGTTTTCGAGCAGGGAGCCTTTCCATGCGTTCCATATCTTCGGGCTGGTGCCGCGGATATCGGCTACGGTCAGCAGATATAGCGCAATCAGGCGGTATTCGCTGCCTACATAATGCGCAAATTTTTCCACTACTGCGGGGTCGGACAAGTCGGACTTCTGCGCCGTGCTCGACATGACCAAATGGGCCTCGACCAGCCAGGCCACCAGCTCTCCGTCTTCAGCCGGAAGATTGTGCTGTTTGCAGAAGCGGCGGGCATCGACGGCGCCGAGCGTGGAATGGTCGCCGCCGCGGCCTTTCGCGATGTCGTGGAAAAGGGCGCCCAGGTACAGCAGGTGGGGCTTGGGAAACTCGCGTAGCAGCCGGCTGCATAATGGAAATTCGTGCGCGAACTCGGCCAGTGCGAAACGGCGCAGGTTGGCCAGCACGTTGAGGATATGCTCGTCCACGGTGTAGACATGGAACAGGTCGTGCTGCATCTGGCCCGATACGCGGCCGAAAGCGGGGATATAGCGCCCGAGCACGCCATAGCGGTTCATGAGTTTCAGCGTATGGGTAATGCCTTTGGGCTGCTGCAATATCTGCATGAACATCGCCTTGTTCTTTGCGCTGGCGCGGAACTGGGGCGTGATTTCATGCTTGGTGCGGTGCAATGCGCGCAGCAGCCCGGCGCCCATGCCCTTGAGCTCAGGGTGCTGCTGCAGGACGAGAAAGCTTTCCAGGATGGCGGAAGGCTCGTCGTAGAGCAGGGTCGGGCTCTTGGTTTCCAGCAGGCCGTTGACGGCCTCAAAGCGGTTGTTGAGGCTGACGACGGTATGCTGTTCGGGATAGATGCGCTCGCGCAGCACCTGGAGCAGGATTTCGTTGATCAGGCCCACGAACTTGGCGCTTTGGTAGAAGCTGTGCATCAATTGTTCGCTGGCGCGCCTGCGCTTGGTCGTGACCAGGTCTAGCTGGGATGCCAGCTCGTTCTGGAAGTCGAATAGCAGGCGGTCCTCGCGCCGGTTGGCCAGGTAGTGCAGGCGCGTGCGCAGCATCTGCAGGTTGCGTTCGTGGCGGCGCACTTGTTGCGCGGCATGCTTGGACAGGATGCGGTTCTTGACTAGCTCGCGCCAATTGCTGCCAAGATTGAGCGCGCGTGCGATCCAGATAATGTTCTGCAGGTCGCGCAGCCCGCCCGGGCTTTCCTTGATGTTGGGTTCGAGGTTGTATGCCGTATCGTTGAAGCGGGCATGGCGGCGGTGCTGTTCTTCCACCTTGGCTTCAAAAAACCTGGCGACATTCATGACGGATGCCACAGCCTGGAGGAAGTCGCCATACAAGGTAGCGTGGCCGTCCAGGTAGCGAGCCTCAAGCAGGTTGGTCTGTATTGTGACGTCGCCTTGCGCCTCAACGACGCACTCGGTCAAGGTGCGGACGCTGTGGCCGATGGCGAGCCCGGTATCCCACAGGACGCCGACCAATTCCTCTATCTTGCGGTTGGTCGATGCGGAAGCCTCGCTATTCAGCAGGATCAGGATGTCGACATCGGAGTAGGGAAACAGCTCGCCGCGGCCGTAACCGCCGACGGCGATCAGGCAGGCCTCGGCGTCCAGCTCGAAAGCCTGCCACAGCGCACGCAGCACGCGGTCCGTCAGCGCCGACTGGGCTTGCAACAGGCGGCTGACATTGGGTTTGTGCAGGAATTCCTGCTTCAGCGCATGTTGCCCGGCTTGCAACTGCTGGCGCCATTGGCGTGCAAGCGTATTGTCTGCGCGTGCGGCGGGTTGCATGCTGCTTATTTGATGAAGGCGGGGGCGGGAGGCGTGCCTGCGGAAACGGTCAGCACTTCATAACCGTCGTCGGTCACCAGCACGGTATGCTCCCATTGCGCGGACAGGCTGTGGTCCTTGGTGACGATGGTCCAGCCGTCGCCCAGCTGCTTGATGTCGCGCTTGCCGGCATTGATCATGGGTTCTACGGTGAAAATCATGCCGGGCTTCAACACGGCGCCCTTGCCGGGCTGCCCGTAATGCAGCACTTGCGGGTCCTCGTGGAAATTCTTGCCGATGCCGTGGCCGCAGAATTCGCGCACGACGCTGAAGCCTTGCTTCTCGGCATAGGTCTGGATGGCATGGCCGATGTCGCCCAATGTCGCGCCTGGCTTGACCTGGTCTATGCCCAGCCACATGCATTCATATGTAATGTCCGATAGGCGCTGGGCCTGGATGGAGATGTCGCCGATATGGAACATGCGGCTGGTATCCCCGTAATAACCGTCCTTGATGACGGTGATGTCTATGTTGAGGATGTCGCCGTTCTTCAATACCTTGGCTCCGGGGATGCCATGGCATATCTGGTGGTTGACCGAGGTGCAGATCGATTTCGGGTACGGGGTGTGGCCGTGGGGCGCGTAGTTGAGGGGGGCCGGGATGGTTTTCTGCACGTTGACCATGTAGTCGTGGCATAGCTCATCGAGCTTGCCTGTCGTGACGCCGGCTTGAATGTGCGGTGTGATAAAATCCAGGACTTCGGCGGCCAGTTTGCAGGCCACGCGCATTTTCTCGATATCTTTTTCTGTCTTGATGTTGATTGCCATTGTATTGCAAGGCTTGCGCCCAGGTTTTCCTTGAGTTCGTACAGCTGCTTATGGTAGCATACCGCACCCATTTGGCAGGAATAATGCTTGCCGGGTGGAATCCCGCAGCCAGCCGCGACGGCAAGGCTGCAAATCTGCACATGCGCCCCGTACAGGGTGTCCGCGCGAAAACGCGGATGTTGTTGGGCGTATGGAAGCAATAACCCTTACTGGAGATTAAAATGTCCGTTACTATGCGTCAAATGCTGGAAGCCGGTGTGCACTTCGGCCACCAAACCCGCTACTGGAATCCCAAGATGTCCCAATACATCTTCGGCGACCGCAACAAGATTCATATCGTCAACCTGGAAAAAACCCTGCCGCTGTTCGAAGACGCATTGAAATACGTGCGTCAACTGGCTGCAAACAAGGGCCGCATCCTGTTTGTCGGCACCAAGCGCCAAGCGCGTGAAATCGTCAAGGAAGAAGCGCAGCGCGCCGGTTGCGCCTACGTCAACCACCGCTGGCTGGGCGGCATGCTGACCAACTTCAAGACCGTCAAGCAGTCCATCAAGCGCCTGAATGAATACGAAGCCCTGCTGCAAGACGGCGGCATCGAGAAGTTCGGCAAGAAGGAAGCCCTGGGCTACAAGCGCGAAGTCGAGAAGCTTGAGCGCTCCATCGGCGGCATCAAGGAAATGGGCGGCCTGCCAGACGCGATTTTCATTATCGACGTCGGCCATGAAAGCGGCGCTGTCACTGAAGCAGCCAAGCTGGGCATCCCTGTGATCGGCGTAGTCGACACCAACAACTCCCCGGACGGCGTAGCGTACGTCATCCCCGGCAACGACGACTCCAGCCGTGCCATCCGCCTCTATGCGCGTGGCATTGCCGATGCAGTGCTGGAAGGCCGTAACCAAAGCATCAACGAAATCGTCAAGGCAGCGTCCGAAGAGGAATTCGTCGAGGTGGAAGAAGCCGCGGCAGAGTAAGACCCTGTCAAAAGGGGGCTCTGGCCCCCTTTTTTTGTACCCGGATTTGGTTAATGAAACCTGGCTAACGCCAACAAAACAATATTCAAGGAGTAAACAATGGCTGAAATTACCGCAAGCATGGTCAAGGAATTGCGTGAGCGCACCGATGCGCCCATGATGGATTGCAAGAAGGCGCTGACAGAAGCTGAAGGCGATATGGCGCGTGCGGAAGAAATCCTGCGTGTGCGTTTCGGCAACAAGGCCAGCAAGGCCGCCGGCCGCGTGGCCGCTGAAGGCGTCGTGGCCGTGAGCATCAAGGCCGACGGCAAGCTGGGCGCGATCGTCGAAATCAACTCTGAAACCGACTTCTGTGCCAAGAATGCGGATTTCCTCGCCTTCACCAGCCAAGTAGCCGAGGCTGCCGCCACGAACAAGCCTGCCGATGTGGCTGCCTTGTCCGCACTCAATATCGAAGGCGGCAACGTGGAAGACATCCGCACGCAATTGATCGGCAAGATCGGTGAAAACATCACCGTGCGCCGTTTCGTCGTTACCGAAGCCAAGGGCAAGCTCGTGAGCTACGTTCACGGCGGCAAGATCGGCGTGCTGGTCGACCTAGTTGGCGGCGACGAAGCGCTGGGCAAGGATATTGCCATGCATATCGCCGCTGCAAAGCCAAAGTCCCTGGACGCCAGCGGCATTCCTGCCGAGCTGATCGAAGCCGAGCGCCGCGTCGCGATCGAGAAGGCGAAGGAAGCCGGCAAGCCGGAAATCATGCTGGACAAGATCGCTGACGGCACCGTGCAGAAGTTCCTCAAGGAAGTGACCTTGTTGAGCCAGCCTTTCGTCAAAGACGACAAGCAAACGATCGAGCAGTTGCTCAAGTCCAACAATGCCAGCATCGCTTCTTTCACCATGTATGTGGTCGGTGAAGGCATTGAAAAAGTCGTGACCGATTTTGCTGCTGAAGTTGCCGCTGCGGCAAAGGTGTAAACTAATGGTCGCACCCGTTGCGGCCTGCCGGTAGTAAACGAACGTGGATCGTCTTGATATGTGGGATGATTCACGTTTTGCACAATTTGCATAACAATAAGGAGCCCCATGAGCACTCCCGCCTATAAGCGCATTTTATTGAAACTCTCTGGTGAAGCCCTGATGGGCGACGACAGCTACGGTATCAACCGAGCGACCATTTTCCGGATTGTGGAAGAGATCAAGGAAGTGGTCGATCTCGGCGTGGAAGTGGCGGTGGTGATCGGCGGAGGCAATATTTTCCGCGGCGTTGCGCCGGCGGCAGAAGGCATGGACAGGGCGACGGCGGACTACATGGGTATGCTGGCTACGGTCATGAATGCCTTGGCGTTGCAGGACGCGATGCGCCAGGTGGGCCTGGTGAGCCGCGTGCAGTCCGCATTGAATATCGAGCAGGTGGCCGAGCCTTATATTCGCGGCAAGGCCATCCGCTATCTTGAAGAAGGCCGTGTGGTCATCTTCGGCGCAGGGACGGGCAATCCGTTCTTTACCACCGATACCGCGGCTGCCTTGCGCGGCATGGAAATCAACGCGGAAATCGTGCTCAAGGCGACCAAGGTGGACGGCGTGTATACGGATGACCCGAAACGCAATCCCGAAGCCATGCGCTACAAGACGCTGACATTCGACGAGGCGATCGTCAAGAATCTGAAAGTCATGGATGCGACGGCACTGACATTGTGCCGCGACCAGAAGTTACCAATCTCCGTGTTCAGCATCTTCCGCCAGGGAGCGCTGAAACGGGTCGTACTGGGTGAAGACGAGGGAACGCGCGTTCTGCCTTGAATACCCGGATACATGCTTAGCAGGAGACATCATGATACAAGACGTAAAAAACACTGCAGAACAAAAAATGCAGAAGTCCATCGAGGCTTTGAAGGCCGATTTGAGCAAGGTGCGCACTGGCCGGGCGCATACCGGGCTGCTTGACCACGTGCAGGTTGAATATTACGGTTCCATGGTGGCGATCAACCAGGTCGCCAATGTGAACCTGGGCGATGCGCGCACCCTCAACGTGCAGGCATACGAAAAGAGCATGACGGCCAAGGTGGAAAAGGCGATCCGGGATTCTGACCTGGGCCTCAACCCTGCCACCAACGGCGATGTGATCCGGGTCCCCATGCCCATGCTGACCGAAGAGCGCCGCCGCGACCTGATCAAGGTGGTGCGTGGCGAGGCGGAAAATGCCAAGGTGGCGGTACGCAACGTACGCCGCGATGCCAATGATGCGCTGAAAAAACTGGTCAAGGATAAGGAAATCAGCGAGGATGACGAGCGTCGCGCGCAGGATGACGTGCAGAAGCTCACGGACAAGTTTGTAGCGGAGATCGACAAGCTGCTGCAGACCAAGGAAACCGAGTTGATGGCTGTTTAATTGCGGCAGCCAGTGATTTTATATTGTTTCTATCCCATGGAGCATTGAGTGGCACTTTTTTCCAGCTCCACCCAGACCATCCCGGTAACGGGCGATATTCCCCAGCACATTGCCGTGATCATGGACGGCAATGGCCGCTGGGCCAAGAAGCGCTTTCTCCCCCGAGTCGCAGGGCATAAGCGCGGCGTCGAGGTCGTGCGCGAAGTCGTGCGCCTGTGTGCAAACCATGGGGTGAAATACCTCACGCTGTTTGCGTTCAGCAGTGAAAACTGGCGCCGTCCTGCGGATGAAGTCAGCTTCTTGATGAACCTGTTCATGGAAGCGCTGCAACAAGAGGTCGGCAAGCTCGACGAAAACAATATCTGCTTGCGCATGATCGGGGATTGCTCCCGTTTCGACCCGGCCCTGGTGGACAAGATTGCGGAAGCCGAGGCGCAGACGGCTAGCAATGACGGACTGACCTTGACGGTCGCGGTCAATTATGGCGGCCGCTGGGACATCATGCAGGCAATGAAGCGCCTGCTGGCCGAGAAGCCCGGCCTTGCGCAAAGCTTCACGGAATCCGATCTGGCAGCCTATCTCAGCATGCATTACGCGCCCGAGCCGGATTTGTTCATCCGTACGGGAGGGGAGCAGCGTATCAGCAACTTCCTGTTATGGCAGCTCGCCTACAGCGAGTTGTATTTCACCGAGACCCTGTGGCCGGATTTCGACGAGGCCGAGTTCAAGCGCGCGATTGCGTCCTACCAGCAGCGCGAGCGCCGCTTTGGACGCACGAGCGAACAGCTGGTTGCGGACTGATATGCTGAAGATCCGCTTGCTGACGGCTGCTATCCTGATTCCTGCATTCTTGGCGGTGTTGTTCGTGTTGCCGGAGCCTTACTGGTCCTTATTAATGCTTGCCGGCGTCCTAATCGGCTTGTGGGAGTGGTCCCATATGGCCGGCTTCAAGCCGGCTGTCCGCGTCCTTTATATTGCCGCCTCCGCTATCGCAGGTGTGTTCTTTACTTTCTGGCAAGGGCCGGCAAATGCCTTTATGCAGGAATATGCGCTTTACTGGAGTTTGCCCTTGGCGGCAGCTTTCTGGATTGCCCTCGTGCCGATCTGGTTATGGCGCCGTACACAGGTAAGGAACCCTTATCTCATGATGCTTGCAGGGTGGTGGATCGTCCTGCCGTTATGGCTGGCGCTCGTCAGCTTGCGCGCGATCAGCCCCTGGCTGCTGTTGGCCATCATGCTCGTGGTCTGGATTGCCGATAGTGCCGCCTATTTCGCCGGCAAGCGTTTCGGCAAGCACAAGCTGGCGGCCAGTATCAGCCCGGGCAAGACCTGGGAGGGCGTGCTAGGCGCATTGGTCGCCGTGAGTCTGTACGGAGTGGCGTTATGCATTGCTTTTGACTTGAATGTCTTGTTGATCGCAGGATTCTGGGTGTTGACGGTTTTCAGCATTATGGGCGACCTGCTCGAATCGCTGATCAAGCGCCAGGCGGGCTTCAAGGATAGCGGCAACCTGTTGCCCGGCCATGGCGGCATTCTTGATCGTGTCGATGGCCTGACATCCAGCCTGCCGCTGGCGGCGTTTTTTCTTCATTTGCCTCTTTATTACCAAGCGTGGATGCATTCCGCCTCATGACGCCCATGCTACAAAACGTCACCATTCTGGGCGCCACCGGCACCATAGGACTCAATACCCTGGACGTGATCGCCAGGCACCCTGGACGCTATCGCGTGTTTGCCCTTACGGCCAACTCCCGTGTCGACGAGCTGGCTGAACTTTGTCTGCATTATCGGCCCCGCTATGCCGTCATGCTGGATAGCGACGCGGCGGAAAAGCTGCAGCAAAGGCTGAAAGGCACGGAAACTCAGGTGCTTTCAGGCCTGGAGGCGCTGGAAGATGTCGCGGCGCATCCCGAGGTGCATGTGGTCATGGCGGCCATCGTCGGCGCCGCGGGGCTCAAGCCTGCCATGGCGGCGGCATATGCCGGAAAGCGGATTCTCCTCGCCAACAAGGAAACCCTGGTGATGGCGGGCAAGCTGTTCATGCAGGCAGTGGAAGAGGGCGGCGCCACCTTGCTGCCGATCGATAGCGAGCATAACGCGATCTTCCAGGTCATGCCGCCGGCCCGTTTGGCTGCGCTTGAGCACTGCGGCGTCAGGCGTATTTTGCTGACCGCTTCAGGCGGTCCTTTCCGCAAGGCAAGCGCCGCCGATCTGATGGCAGTGACGCCCGCGCAAGCATTGAACCATCCGAACTGGGTCATGGGGCCCAAGATCACGATCGATTCCGCGACGCTCATGAACAAGGGGCTGGAAGTCATCGAGGCGCACTGGCTGTTCAATGCGCCGGCGGAGAAGATCGAAGTGGTGGTGCACCCGCAGAGCGTGATTCATTCCATGGTGGAATATGTGGACGGCTCCGTGCTGGCGCAAATGGGCAATCCGGACATGCGCACCCCGATCGCCTACGGCCTTGGATATCCTGAAAGGCTGGAAGCCGGGGTTAACGCCCTGGATTTGTTCAAGGTCGGGCGGCTTGATTTCGAAGCGCCGGATACTTCGCGCTTTCCGTGCTTGCGTCTGGCGTTCGATGCCTTGCGCCACGGAGGCACTGCGCCCGCCATCCTCAATGCGGCGAACGAGGTGGCAGTGGACGCCTTCCTCAACGGCAATATTGGGTTCCAGGATATTCCGCGCCTGATCGAGGCCGTGCTGACAGCCATGGATATCGAAGCCGTATCATCCGTTTCCCAGCTGGTCAAAGCCGACTCCCTGGCACGGTCTCATGCCATGGAATGGAGACAGTTGGAAGCATGTTGACCTTGCTCGCCTTTCTGGTGACCCTCGGCATTCTGATTGCAGTGCATGAGTACGGCCATTTCCAGGTGGCGCGCTGGTGCAATGTCAAGGTGCTGCGTTTCTCCTTGGGTTTCGGCAAACCTATTTTTAGGCGGCGCTTTGGCGCGGACAATACCGAGTTCGTGATCTCGGCCTTGCCGCTGGGCGGATACGTCAAGATGCTGGACGAGCGCGAACTGTCGGTGCCCGGCAGCGTCAGCGAAGCCGAATTGACGCGGGCGTTCAACCGGCAACCCGTCTGGAAAAGGATTGCGATCGTGTCCGCGGGCCCGGCGGCCAACCTGCTGTTGGCGATTTTCCTTTACTGGGTATTGTTCATGCAGGGCGTGCCGGGCATGAAGCCTATGCTTGGGGAAGTGCCTGCCCAAACGCCTGCCGCGCAGGCCGGGCTGAAAAGCAACGACTTGATCACTGCAGTGGCTGGCGAGCCGGTCGCGAGCTGGACGGATGTGCGCTGGATATTGTTGCAGGAGGCGATCAAGTCCCCTGCGGTGACGGTCAAGGTCAAGGATGAGGCGCAGCGCGAGCATGAAGCCGAGCTGAAACTGGACAGTATCGAAAAGGAAGATTTCGAGTCCGATTTCCTTGAAAAGCTGGGCCTCGCACCTTACCGTCCCGCCATGCCTGCGCGCTTGGGGGACATCATGCCTGACAGCGTAGCGGCCAGGGCTGGTTTGCAAACTGGTGACGAAGTGCTGGCGGTCAACGACAGGCCCATCGATGAGTGGGAGCAATTTGTCACCTTGGTGCGCGAGCAGCCGGATCAGCCGTTGACATTGCGGTTGAAGCGCGGCGAGCGGCAACTGGATGCGGTGGTCATCCCGCAGGCCGTGGATGAAAACGGCACGAAGATAGGCCGGATAGGCGCCGCCTATCAGGTGGACGAAGCGCTGGTTGAAAAGTTGAGCGTGACCGTGAGCTACGGGCCTTTGCAATCTTTTACCCGGGCGGTGGATAAAACCTGGGAAACATCTGTCTTTAGCATCAAGATGCTGGCGCGCATGGTGACCGGCGAGGCTTCTTGGAAAGGCGTGAGCGGCCCGGTGACGATAGCGAGTTATGCCGGCCAGAGCGCCCATATCGGATGGAAGTCGTTCATTGGCTTCCTTGCCTTGATCAGCATCAGTCTCGGAGTGCTTAATCTATTGCCCGTGCCAGTGTTGGACGGGGGGCATTTGTTGTATTATACGATAGAAATTTTCAAGGGCAGTCCGGTCTCTGAAGCCGCCATGGAAGTGGGCCAGCGTATTGGTTTGGCGATATTGGCTTTATTGATGGCAGTCGCTTTTTACAATGACATCACCAGGTTTATAACAGGTTGATCTTAATGAAGTTTGGCATGAAGCTTAAACATATCCCGCTACTAATCCTGGCTCTTTATTCCACTTCAGCATTGGCTCAGGATCCTTTCGTGGTAAAGGATATCCGGGTAGAAGGCCTGCAACGGACTGAAGCCGGTACGGTGTTCAACTATTTGCCCGTGCGTGTCGGCGATACCATGACAGAGGAAAAAGCCACGCAGGCGATCAAGTCGCTCTACGGCACAGGCTTCTTCAAGGACGTGCGGATTGAGTCAGACAACGGCATCGTCGTCGTGATGGTGCAGGAGCGTTCGGCTATTGCCCAACTCGTCTTCAATGGCAATAAGTCTTTTCCCACGGACAAGATGAAAGAGGGCCTGAAGCAGATTGGCCTGGCTGAAGGCCTGATTTTCGACCAGTCCATGCTCGATCGTGCAGAGCAGGAAATCAAGCGCCAATACCTATCCCAAGGCAAGTATGGCGCCTCGGTGAAGACTTCGGTGACCCCGCTCGAGCGTAACCGCGTAGCCGTGCGCTTCGATATCGAAGAGGGCGCGGTGTCCAAGATCCGCAATATCAATATCGTCGGCAACAAGGACTACAGCAAGGAAGAGCTGCTGGAGAAGCTGACGCTGACCACGCCCAACTGGCTCACCTGGTGGAACAAGAACGACCAGTATTCCCGCCAGAAGCTGACGGCCGACCTGGAGGCGCTGCGCTCGTTCTACATGAACCAGGGCTATCTGGAGTTCAATATCGATTCGACCCAGGTCTCCATTACACCGGACAAGCGGGATATCTACATCACGATCAATATCACCGAGGGCGAGAAGTACACCGTGACCGACGTCAAGCTGGCCGGTGAAATGCTGATTCCTGAAGCCGAGGCGCGCAGTCTGATCTCCGTCTCGTCAGGGGAGGTGTTCAACCGCCAGCGCGTTACGGAATCCAGCAAGGCGATCAATGACCGCCTGGGCAATGACGGTTATGCCTTTTCCAACGTCAATGCGATTCCCGAAGTCGACAAGGAAAAGCATACCGTCGCATTTACTTTCTACATTGACCCGGGCCGCCGCGTTTATGTGCGCCGCATCAACCTGACCGGCAATACGCGGACTCGGGACGAAGTGTTGCGCCGCGAAATGCGCCAGCTGGAGTCTGCCTGGTATGGTGCGGACAAGATCGAGCGCTCCAAGCAGCGTCTCGAGAGATTGCAGTATTTCTCTGACGTCAACGTCGAGACGCCTGCGGTCCCAGGCACCAACGACCAGGTCGACCTCAATATCAACGTGACGGAACGTTCAACCGGTAGCGTCATGTTCGGTGCCGGCTTGTCCAGCTATGAAGGCGTGGTGCTGGGCGTGACCATCAACCAGAACAACTTCCTTGGCACGGGTAACCGCGTGGCTGCGCAGGTTAATACTGGCCGTATCAACACTGTATACTCGTTGACTTACACGGACCCTTACTTCACCCCGGACGGCATCAGCCGCGGCTTCAACGTCTACCACCGCAAGGTCGATACGACTTACCTGCGTACCGGTGATTACAAGACCGCGTCTTACGGTGCGGGCGTGAATTTCGGCATGCCGTTGAATGAGCGGGATTTCGTCAGTGCCGGCTTGACCTTTGATTACACGGACGTTGAGCTGAGCAGCAATAGCCCCCCTCAGTTCAGGCGTTATTGCAGCAGTTCCGAAGACGCCAACAGTTGCAGCAACAGCTCCTGGTTTGTTAACCTGGCTTGGACGCACGATACGCGCGATAACATCATGTTCCCGAATAAAGGGGTGCTGCAGCGCATCAGCTCCGAGGTTGCCTTGCCTGGGCTCGATCTCCAGTACTACAAGCTGGAATACAAACATGCCTGGTACAAGGACATCAGCAAGAGCGTCACCCTGATGCTGAATGGTGAAATCGGCTATGGCAATACCTATGGCGACAAGGACTTCCCGTTCTTCAAGAACTTCTACGCCGGCGGTGTGAACTCGGTGCGCGGTTACGAACAAAGCTCGATCGGCCCTCGTATCTATGACACAACCGGTCTCGGCTATCGTGATTTTGCCGCCGGTGGTACAAAGCGTTTGCTCGCGAACGCGGAGTTGTACTTCCCGATTCCGGGCATGAAGGACAACAATGCCTTGCGCTTGAGTACCTTTATTGATGCAGGCTCGATTGCCGGTGACGGTATTAATGAGTCGGGGAATAATTATTCCACCAGCCTGAGCGATGTGCGCTACTCCACCGGCGTCGGGGTCAGCTGGCTGTCGCCGTTCGGCCCGATCAAGCTGGTGCTGGCCAAGCCGCTTAACAAGCAAGATGGCGATCGTACCCAGATGCTGCAATTCCAAATGGGGCAGCAGTTCTAAGCTGGTCTAGAATACTGTATGGTTAATTTGAAATTATTGAAGCAAAAGCTTGTATATCAGGAGAAAGTCAATTGAATAAGTTGTTGAAAAGTCTGTTGGTTGCCACTGCTTTATCTTTCGCAGCCAGTACCCAGGCCGCCGAATTGAAGATCGGCTATGTGCAGGTTGACAAGATCTTGCAGGAAGCGCCGCAAACTGCCGAGAGCGGCAAGAAGCTGGAAAAGGAGTTCGGCCCGCGTACCAACGAGCTTGACCGCCTGCAAAAACAGATCCGCGATCTGGAGACTGCGCTGGAAAAAGACAGCCTGACCATGTCGGAAGCCGACCGGCGCAACAAGGAGCGCGATGCCTCCAACCTCAAGATCGAGTTCCAGCGCAAACAGCGCGAGCTGCGCGAAGATGTCAACCTGCGCAAGAACGAAGAGCTGGGCGTGTTGCAGGATAGGATCAACAAGGCGGTCACGGCTGTTTCCGAAGCCGAGGGCTACGACCTGGTGGTTTACGGCGGCGTGGCTTATGCCAACAAGAAAATCGACATTACCGACAAGGTATTGAAATCCCTGGGTAAGAAGTAAGCCCAGCCAGTAGCCATTCAATGAGTACGTCGTATTCCCTGCGGGAGATCGTATCCAGACTGGGAGGCGATGTGGTGGGGCAGGATGACATCCTGATCTCTCGCGTTGCCTCCCTTGCCAATGCCCAGGCAGGGCAGATCAGTTTCCTGACCGATTCCAAGTATCGATCCGTGCTTGCCGCCACCAAGGCAAGCGCGGTCATATTGACCCCGGACAACCGTGACCTCACGGCATTGCCGAGGATACTCACGGACAACCCCTACGCCTATTTTGCCAAGGTCTCGGATTTGCTGAACCCGAAACCGCAATATGTGCCGGGAGTGGATGAAACCGCCGCGATTGCCTCCAGCGCACGGGTGCCGGCCAGTTGCACCGTCATGGCCAAGGCTGTGATTGGCGCCAATGCGGTGCTCGGCGAGCATGTCGTCATCCATCCAGGCTGCGTCGTCGGCGAGGGCGTGGAGATCGGCGCATATTCGGTGTTGCATGCCAATGTCACGATTTACCACCACTGCGTGGTCGGCGAGCGCTGCAGCATATTCTCAGGGAGCGTCATTGGCGGGGATGGGTTTGGCTATGCCCCCGAGCATGGCCGCTGGGTGAAGATTCCCCAGGTCGGGCGCGTCGTCATCGAGAACGACGTGGATATCGGCGCCAACACCACCGTCGACCGGGGCGCGATCGACGATACCATCATCCATGAAGGATGCAAGATCGACAACCTGGTGCAGATCGGCCATAACTGCCGCATAGGCGCGCACTCCGTGATTGCGGGCTGTGTCGGCATCGCAGGCAGCGCCGTATTGGGGAGGCATTGCCGTATCGGCGGGGCTGCCATGATACTGGGCCACCTTGAAATCGCCGATGGCGTGACCGTGTCGCCTGGGAGTATGATTACACGTTCGTTGACGAAGGCGGACACCTACACGGCATTGATGCCATTCCAGAGCCATGAAGACTGGCTCAGGACCGCTGCAGGTATCAGACGATTGGGAGAGCTTGCTGAGCGGGTCAAGCAATTGGAAAAGCAATTGGCGCCCCTGCAGGCATCTGGTATCCAGAGAGATAAATAATAATTTGATGTTGAGAAACGAGAAAAGCCATGACTGAACAAGCTATTACGAGCATGGATATTCATGAAATACTGAATTACCTGCCACACCGATATCCTTTTGTATTGGTGGATCGTGTGCTTTCGCTGGAACTGAACAAAGAGATCGTGGCCGTGAAGAACGTCACGATCAACGAGCCTTTCTTCCCTGGCCATTTTCCCTACCATCCAGTCATGCCAGGCGTGTTGATCGTGGAAGCGTTGGCCCAGGCTGCCGCCATCCTGTCGTTCAAGACCATGGACACCAAGCCCAACGACAAGTCCGTGTACTACTTTGCGGGCATGGATAATGTCCGCTTCAAGAAGCCGGTGTCGCCTGGCGACCAGCTCGTTCTCAAGGTCAGCATAGATCGCATATTGCGCGGTATCTGGAAATACAAGGGGGAGGCCCTGGTGGATGGCGCTGTCGTCGCTGAAGCGGAAATGATGTGTATCCTGAAAGCGATTGACTAAGCATGGCCGAACCGAGGATACATCCTACCGCGATTATTGATTCCAAGGCCGAGCTCGATTCCAGCGTAGAAGTCGGCGCGTTCACCATTGTCGGGCCAGGTGTCCGTATCGGCGCAGGCACCCGCGTGGCGAGCCATGTGGTGATCAAGGGGCCTACCACCATCGGCAAGGACAACCAGATATTCCAGTACTCGTCCCTGGGCGAGGTGCCACAAGACAAGAAATTCAAGGACGAGCCAACCCTGCTGGAAATCGGCGACGGCAATACCATCCGCGAGTTCTGCACTTTCAATCGCGGCACAGTGCAGGACAAGGGCACAACCAAGATCGGCAGCCACAACTGGATCATGGCCTACGTGCACATCGCCCACGATTGCGTGGTCGGCGACCATACCATTTTTGCCAACAATTCTTCCCTGGCAGGGCATGTGGACGTGCATGACCACGCCATCCTCGGCGGATTCACCTTGATCCACCAGTTCTGCAAAATCGGCTCCCATGTGATCACCGCAGTGGGCTCGGTCGTATTCAAGGATATTCCGCCTTACGTCACGGCTGCCGGCTATGATGCCAAGCCGCACGGCATCAACTCCGAGGGGCTGAAGCGCCGGGGCTTCTCTGCGGACAATATCCTGCAGATCAAGCGTGCGTACAAGACCTTGTACCGCAACGGCCTGACGCTGGAAGAAGCCAAGCAACAGCTGGCAGAGCAAAGCAAGACATCGCCAGAGCTGGATATTCTGGTCGATTTCCTCAACCAATCAACCCGCGGCATCGTCCGCTAGAAGCAGGGTGTGTCATGCCGACCATTGGTATTGTGGCCGGAGAGGCTTCTGGCGACTTATTGGGCAGCCATTTGATCCGGGCGCTGAAAAAGCAGCGTCCTGACCTCAAGTTCGTCGGCATTGCCGGCCCCAAGATGATCGCCGAAGGCGCGGAAACCCTGTTCCCGATGGAACGGCTTTCCGTGCGCGGTTACGTCGAGGTGCTGCGCCATTTGCCGGGATTGCTCAAAATCCGCAAGGAAGTGGCGCAACACTTTCTCGATCATCGTCCCGACGTGTTTATCGGGATTGATGCGCCGGACTTCAATTTCACGCTGGAGCGCAAGCTCAAGCGCCAGGGAATTCCCACCGTGCATTATGTCAGTCCCTCGATCTGGGCATGGCGGCGCGGCAAGATCAAGAAAATCCAGCAGGCGGTGTCGCACATGTTGGCGCTGTTCCCGTTCGAGCCGGAAATTTATCGGCAGGCCGGGGTGCCCGTCTCGTATGTCGGCCATCCCCTGGCGGACATGCTGCCGTTGGAGCCTGATCTTGAAGGAGCCCGCGAAGAGCTCAAGCTGCCGCAGGACAGCCTGGTCATCGCCATGCTGCCAGGCAGCCGCCAGAGCGAGGTGCAGCAATTGGCAGACCTGTACATCAAGACCGCCAAGCTCATTTTTGCCGAGCGGCCTGATGTGCGCTTCCTGGTGCCGTTGATTACCCGCGAGACGCGCGCCATCTTCGAGCGCGCCTTGTATGCGAATGAAGGCTACGACTTGCCGGTGAACATCATGTTCGGACATGCGCACCAGGCGATGGAAGCTGCGAATGCCGTGATCGTGGCCTCCGGCACCGCGACCCTGGAAGCCGCCTTGATCAAGCGGCCCATGATCATTACCTACCGCATGCCTAATCTGAGCTGGCAGATATTGAAGCGCATGAAGTACCTGCCTTACGTCGGCTTGCCGAACGTTTTGGCCGGGCGCTTCATCGTGCCGGAGTTGTTGCAACATGATGCCGTGCCGGAAAAACTGGCAGCGACCTTGCTGCAGATGCTCAACGACAAATCCCGGATTGCCGACATACAAACGGAGTTTCGCCGCATGCATGAGCTGCTGCGGCAAAATACGGAGGAGAAGGCGGCGCAGGCAGTGCTGTCTTTCATCAAATGAGCAATGAACGCGTGATTATCTGCGGCGTGGATGAGGCCGGCCGGGGCCCTCTGGCGGGGGCCGTCTATGCCGCGGCCGTGATCCTGGACCCGCAGCGTCCTATCCTCGGCCTGGCAGATTCCAAGACACTCAGCGAGAAAAAGCGCGATACGCTGGCAATCGAGATCAAGCAGCACGCGCTGGCTTGGGCGATTGCCTCGTGCAGCGCCGAAGAAATCGACGAGATCAACATTCTGCAGGCAAGCCTGCTGGCGATGAAGCGCGCGATCGATCAATTGACGGTAATGCCCATGCGGGTGCTGGTCGACGGCCTGCATTGTCCCAAGATCACGATACCCGCCCAAGGCATCGTCAAGGGGGACAGCAAGGTGCAGGAGATTGCCGCGGCTTCCATCCTGGCGAAGACGGCGCGCGACTATGAAATGGTGGAAATGCATGCGCGCTATCCGCAGTATGACTTCGCCAAGCATAAGGGCTATCCGACAGCCCACCACCTCAGGCTGCTTGCCGAGCATGGCGCCTGCGATATCCATAGGCGCAGTTATGCGCCGGTCAAGAAAGTGTTGGGGCTGGTCTAGGTAGGTTTCTAATGCCGGGCCTAGGAATTAGGAATTCAGGCCCGGCCTTTCATGCAAGCAGCAGGAACACCGTTGGCTGCTTGTGCAGTTCCGGCAATTCCGACTTTTTCCAATCCTTGATGGGCTTGCTGACGATCAACTCGGTCGGCAGGCTGATGTTGCGCGCGATGCACAACCTGGTTTCCGCAGCGCAATGGGCGAGCATGTCCTCCAGCAGGTGCTGGTTGCGGTAAGGCGTCTCGATGAAAATCTGCGTTTCCTGCTGTTGCCTTGATTGGCGCTCGATATCCTTTATCCTCTGGATCCTGGCTTGCTTGTCGCTGGGCAAGTAGCCGAGGAATGCGAAACGCTGCCCGTTCAATCCCGACCCCATTAGCGCCAGCAGGATGGAAGAGGGGCCGACCAGCGGGGCGACGCGGATGTTCTTTCTATGGGCCAGTGCCGCCAGGCGTGCGCCAGGGTCGGCAATCCCGGGGCAGCCTGCCTCAGACATCAGCCCCACGTCCTGCCCGGCGAGCAACGGCGCCAGCAAGGCGGGCAGCTCCGTATCCGTCGTATGCTCGTTGAGCGTCAGCAGTGTCAGCTCCCGGACGGGTTTGGCTGTCTTGACCAGGCCGAGAAAGCGCCGCGCGGTTTTTTCATTCTCGACAACAAAGGTCTCCAGGCCTTGCGCCAGCAGAATGACCTCCTGCGGCAAGGCTTGCTGGATATTGTCCGCCCCCAGCGTCACCGGGAGCATGTATAGCGTGCCTGCGCTCAATGCTTCACCTGCACGCGGTAAGTGAGCGTGGCGCTGCCTTCCGCCGGGATATTGATACTCCAAGTGGCCGTGTTGCTGCTGGTTTTTGTGCTGGGACGGCTTTGTGACAATATGCTCCAGTCGCCGGGGATCGGCTCAACGACCTTGACTGTGACAGCCTGGTTCTTGGCATTCTTGATCACGATTTCGTAAGCGCTCTCGAACTGGCTGCTGCCCTTGGCAGGGTTGGGCAGTTTCTTGAAGTCGGTCTGCTTCTTGTTGGCGGTGACGTCAAAGGCTTCCCCGAGCTTGAGGCGAACGGTTTCGTTTTTTGCTGTATGGTCGATATTGTCCTCGCCGACAAATTGGGCGTTGCCTTGGCTGTCTTTCTTGTATACCCGCATGATGCCCTTGGGAATGGGTTTGCCGAGTTTGGCGCTTTCCTTGTTATCGAACTCGACGAATACGCCCACTTTCAATTTTTGCCCCAAGTCTCCCTGGCTGGACCGGTAGTAGTAGGGCGAGCCTCTCAATACCAGCTCTTTGCGCACAGGCACTGATTGGGCGCTGAGCAAAGCCACCTGCTTGGTCTGGTTTTCGGCCAAGGTGGTGGGGCGCTCGAGCGTATAGAGGTGATATTCGAGCAATGCCTCCTGGGCCATGGCAGGCGCGGCGTCCGCCATCATCATCTCGTTCTTGCGCATTTGTACCATCGGCGCGGGCGGCGGAGCGACCCGGTTGACGTCGCCGGCGACCAATTGCAGCTTGGCATCCCGGTATGTGGTGCCGCTGGTGTTGGACAATGTGACCCAGCCGGATAGGTCAAGACGGTCTTCTGCCGCATTGAGTTCGGCGACATAGTCGGCCTGCCAGCTCAAGCCGTGAGTTAGATAGCTCAGCTCGACATCCTGCGGGCCGGATTGCCTGGTGTTGACCTGGGTCACCAAGGTCGGACGGTCACGCAGGTTTTCCGGCACGTCGGGATACACGATGCGCCCGGGAACCCCGGTTTCTATCCGGTTGCCCATCTTGAGTACTGTGCCGTTATTGGCGGCCAGCACGTAGGCTTGCTCTACGGTTTCAGCGCCCGTGGCAGGATTGGTGCGGATCACCTGCACCGTCTGGCCGATATATTTCTCCAGGAGTTTCTCCGGGCTGAGCAGGTCATAGTCGAAATTCTGCTCCAATGTCTGCAATTGCCCGCTTAAGCTGCGCAACAATGCAGTCTCGGGACGGATCTGCGCACTGACGTCGCGCAAGGCCAATGCATTGAGGCCGGATTGCAGGTTGACCTTGCGCTGGTCTTTCACCAGGGCGAGGTCGCCGTTATAAATTGTGACAGCGACGCTTTGCTGGTCATGCAATGTGCTTCGGATTTCATCCGGGGCTGCAACAGCCTGGAAGGCGGCCATCAGGCTCATGGCAATCATCGTGCGTTTCAAGCTCATGGAATCTCCTCTGGGGGAACTCTGTTTATATGACATCGACACCCTGGCTGGCCAGCATGTCGATGAGGCGTATCAACGGCAGGCCAATCAGCGCATTGGGGTCGTCGCCCTGCATGGCAGCGATGATGGCGATGCCCAGCCCTTCCGATTTTGCGCTGCCGGCGCATTGATAAGGCTGTTCTTTTTGCAGATAGTTCTCGATCTGCCGGTCGCTCAGGTCGCGGAACTTCACGGTATAGGGCACGACATCGGCCTGCATTTCCTGCGTGGCTGCATTGTATAGGCAGAGGGCGCTATGAAAAACCACGCTGCGATTTCGCATCAGGGTCAATTGCCTCACGGCATTATCATGCGTCACGGGCTTGCCTAGCTGCAGGCCGTCCAGGGTCGCCACCTGGTCGCAGCCGATGACCAATGCATCGGGAAATGCTTCCGCCACTTTCCTGGCCTTGGCCTGGGCAAGGCGTAGTGCGGTGTGTTCCGGGGCTTCCCCGGGTTGTGGCGTCTCGTCTATATCGGGGGATTGCACGCTGAAAGGCAATTGCAGGCGGGCGAGCAATTCACGCCGGTAAGGGGAGGAGGAGGCAAGGATCAAGGGAGGCATACAAGGTTGAGCGGTCAAAACTTTATTGTGGCACGGCGTTACTAATGAGGCAAAAATAGCAATAAAAAAGCCGGCCTGGGCCGGCTTTTGGCAGAAAGCTCAAGGTGCTCAGTCGGGCTGGATTTCCAGCAGGGCTTCGTCCGGAGTGACGCTATCGCCCTTCTTGACGTTGATCGCAACCACGACGCCGCTCTTGGAGGCCTGGATTTCGTTTTCCATCTTCATGGCTTCGATCACGAGAACGGCATCTCCCGCATTCACCTTGTCGCCCACGTTGACCTTGACGTCCACAATGGTGCCGGGCATGGCGGTGGTGACGCAGCCGGCATGGGTCGGGCGGGGACGGCCGCTGCCCGTAGTGCTGCTTGCCTTCTTTTTCGCTTCGCCGCTGCTTTGGCCGCTGGAAACCTCGATTTCATTGAGGGTTTCCACCACGACTTCTTCCGCCACGCCGTCCACCGAGACATAGAATGGACGCTGCTCTTCGCCGTGGTGGCCGCTGCCGGTCAGCTTGATGTGGAAGCTTTCGCCATGCAATGTGACATTGAACTCGGTAGGCGCGAAGCGCGAATGGGATTCGCTGGAAGTGACGGCCTCCTTGTCCAGCAGGGGCTCGGGCTTGAGCGTACCGGCATTGCGCTCTTGCAGGAAGGTCTTTGCCAGGTCGGGGAACATGGCATAGGTGAGCACGTCTTCCTCGCTCTTGGCCAGGCCTTCCACCTCATTGCGCAGTTTTTCCATTTCCGCAGTCAGGAGGTCGGCAGGGCGGCAGTCAATGACTTGCGCATTGCCGACGGCCAGGCTGCGCACGTCCGGGTTGACGGTGGCAGGCGCCTTGCCGTAATGACCCAACAGGTAGTTCTTGACCTCGTTGGTGACGGACTTGTAGCGCGCGCCCGTCATGACGTTCAATACCGCCTGGGTGCCGACGATCTGGGAGGTGGGCGTGACCAGCGGAGGATAGCCCAGGTCTTCGCGTACGCGCGGGATTTCGTCCAGCACCGCGTCCATGCGGTCCAGCGCGCCTTGTTCCTTCAACTGGTTGGAAAGGTTGGAAATCATGCCGCCCGGCACCTGGTTGACCAGCACGCGGGTATCGACGCCGGTGAATTCGCTTTCGAACTGCCAGTACTTCTTGCGCACTTCGCGGAAATAGGCGGAGATTTCCTGTAGCAGGCCGATATCCAGGCCGGTGTCGTAATCAGTGCCTTTCAGGGCCGCGACGATGCTTTCGGTGGTAGGCAGGCTGGCGCCTTCGGCAAATGAGGAAATGCAGCCGTCGACGATGGCAACGCCGTTGTCTACCGCACGTTGGATCGACATGCTGGCCAGGCCGGAAGTGGCATGGGCATGCAGGTGGATGGGCAGGCTGACCGCCTCGCGCAGAGCCTTGACCAAGTCGCCCGTCACCTGCGGCGTGAGCAGGCTCGCCATATCCTTGATGGCGATGGTGTCGCAACCGAAGCTTTCCAGTTCCTTCGCCAAGTTGACGAAATAGGGGATGTCATGCACGGGACTGGTCGTGTAGCTGATAGTGCCTTCTGCATGCTTGCCGACCGCCTTGACTGCTTCGATGGAAACCTTGAGGTTGCGCAGGTCGTTCATGGCGTCAAAAATGCGGAACACGTCAATACCGTTGTCGGCGGACTTTTGCACGAAGGCGCGGACCACGTCATCCGAGTAGTGGCGGTAGCCCAACAGGTTCTGGCCGCGCAACAGCATCTGGATGCGCGTGTTGGGCAATGCCTTGCGCAATTTTTTCAGGCGCTCCCAGGGGTCTTCGCGCAGGTAGCGTACGCAGGCGTCGAATGTCGCGCCGCCCCAGGCTTCCAACGACCAATAGCCGACAGCATCGAGTTTGGAACAGATGGGCAGCATGTCGTCGGTGCGCATGCGGGTCGCAATCAGCGACTGGTGACCATCACGTAGAACTACATCGGTTACATGTACTTTTGCCATAATCTTTTTCTACCACTTCAAGGTGTTAATTTTAAGCCTCAGATACCCTCGTGGGCAGCTATGGCGGCTGAAATCGCCGCTGCAATCAGTTCGCGCGGGAACTGGGTTGCATAGTTGGCAAGCTCGGGATGGGACTCGACAAAGCTGGTGTTGAACTGGGCATTGCGGAAGTCCTGGTGCTTGAGGATTTCCTGATAATAAGGAATCGTCGTCTTGACGCCGTACACCACCGTGTCGTTGAGCGCGCGGCGGCCGCGTTCCACCACGCTTTCCCAATTCAGCGCCCAAACGGTGAGCTTGGCGCACATGGAGTCGTAGTAGGGCGGGATCACGTAACCGCTGTACATGGCGGCGTCCATGCGGATACCCGGGCCGCCGGGGGCGTAGTAGCGGGTGATCTTGCCGAAGCTGGGCAGGAAGTCGTTCTTGGGGTCTTCCGCGTTGATGCGGAATTCCATGGCAAAGCCGCGGTACTGCACTTCCGACTGCTTGTACTGCAGGCGCTGGCCGTCGGCGACGCGGATCTGCTCCTGCACGATGTCGATGCCGGTGATCTGCTCGGTCACGGTATGCTCCACCTGCAAGCGGGTGTTCATTTCCATGAAATAGAAGTTGTTGTCGGAATCGAGCAGGAACTCGACCGTCCCCGCGTTCTTGTAGCCTACGGCCTTGGCGGCCTTGACCGCCAGGTTGCCGATATACTCGCGCTGCGCCTTGCTCAATTGCGGGGAAGGCGCAATCTCGATCAGCTTCTGGTTGCGGCGCTGGATCGAACAGTCGCGCTCGAACAGGTGGATGACGTTGCCGTGGCTGTCGGCCAGCACCTGCACCTCGATATGGCGCGGATTGACCACACATTTTTCAAGGAACACTTCCGGCTTGCCGAACGCCTTGCTGGCCTCGGAAATGACGCGGTCGTAGTTACCTAGCAGCTCTTTTTCGTCGTTACAGCGGCGAATGCCGCGGCCGCCGCCGCCGTTGGTGGCTTTCAGCATCACGGGATAACCGATCTTGGCGGCGAGTTTGCGTGCTTCTTCCAGGTTTTCCAGGTTGCCGTCGCTGCCGGGCACGCATGGGATGCCAGCCTTGATCATGGCGGTACGCGCCTGGATCTTATCCCCCATCTGGCGAATCACCTTGGCGTCGGGCCCGATGAACTTGATGCCGCGGCGCGCGCAGATTTCGGCGAGCTCGGGGTTCTCGGAAAGGAAGCCATAGCCAGGGTGCAGCGCATCGCACCCCGATGCGACGGCAAGATTGACGATATTATGTGCATTCAGGTAGCCCAGCACCGGATCGGATCCGATGTTGTAGGCCTCGTCCGCCTTTTTGACGTGCAATGCGTGGCGGTCGGCGTCAGAATATATAGCAACAGACTTGATGCCCATCTCGGAGCAGGCGCGTACGATACGCACGGCAATTTCGCCACGATTGGCAATTAGAATTTTTTTGATCACGTAGTAAACCTAAACCTGAAAAATAGTGCTGATTTTTGACAGGGAAACCCGCAAATTATATCATGCGCGGCTTATGACTGCACAAGCAATCCACATGCCTGTTATCAACAGTCTCGACTTCTCGAGAAAAGCGCAAGAGTTTCATGATATAATCCCGCTCTTGCGATTTTCTCGCTTGGGTGAGTATCTGGCCGATACCGATGGTTCGCTGGAAATCACCTTGAATGGCAGGGCGGACAAGTCGGGCAAACCCACGCTTCATTTAGAAGTGCGCGGTGCGCTCAAGCTGACTTGTCAGCGTTGCCTGGATTCATTTGAATACCCGCTGGATGTGGCTGCAGATTTTGTGATCGTCACCAGTGAAGATGCGATTCCATCGCCAGATTCAGATGAATATGACGATGAGGTGGATTACTTGGTGGCGGAAACGCAAATGCCGGTGATAGACCTGGTAGAAGACGAGATATTGCTGACTTTGCCATTGGCGCCCAAGCATGCTGAAGAGGCGTGTGGCGGCGCTGGCAAGGTCGAGTTGGAAAAACCAAGTCCTTTTGCTGTGTTAAAAGGGTTTAAAGCTGGCAAAAGCCAAAACGATTAGTTTAATTAGGAGCAAATTATGGCCGTTCAACAAAATAAAAAGTCACCATCCAAGCGTGGCATGCACCGTTCCCACGACTTCCTGACCAACCCGCCGCTGGCAGTTGAGCCAACCACTGGCGAAACCCATCTGCGTCACCACGTCAGCCCTAACGGCTACTACCGTGGCCGCAAGGTATTGCCAGCCAAGGGTGAGTAATCTCCCTGGATTTGCAGGTATATGCGCCAGCCTTTACGGCTGGCGCTTTTGTATTTAACCTCCGATTGTGAGCATGGATATAACTGTTGCTATCGACGCGATGGGAGGCGATCATGGCCCTCATGTCACCATTCCCGCCGCGCTCAACGCTATCAAGCAGGATAGCCAATTAAACATCATTCTTGTCGGCTTGAAGGATGTGATCGAGGCCGAGCTTTCTGCCAACAAGGCGGCGGCAGGCCCGCGCCTCAGGATTCACCATGCCACTGAAGTGGTGGCAATGGACGAGTCTCCCCAGAGCGCGCTCAAGAACAAAAAAGATTCATCCATGCGCGTGGCCATCAACCTCGTCAAGAGCGGCGAGGCAAATGCGTGCGTCAGCGCCGGCAATACCGGAGCCTTGATGGCGACGGCGCGTTTTGTCCTCAAGACGCTGCCGGGCATAGACAGGCCTGCGATCGCAGGCATACTGCCAACCCAAAAAGGCCGGGTTTACATGCTGGACCTCGGCGCCAATGCCGACTGTACTCCCGAGCATTTGCTGCAATTCGCCATCATGGGCGCCATGCTGGTGTCCTGCGTCGAGCACAAGGAGCGGCCTACCGTGGGCCTGCTCAACATCGGCTCCGAGGACATCAAGGGCAACGAGGTGGTGAAACAGGCGGGCGAACTGCTGCGCGCGAGCCATCTCAATTTCTATGGCAATATCGAGGGCAACGACATCTACAAGGGCACGACCGATGTCGTGGTCTGCGACGGCTTCGTCGGCAATGTCGCCCTCAAGACCTCTGAAGGTCTGGCCCAGATGGTCAATCGTTTTTTGACGCAAGAATTCAAGCGCAATTGGCTGACGAAGCTGACGGCATTGATTGCCATGCCCGTGCTCAAGGCCTTCAAGCGAAGGCTGGATCATCGCCGCTATAACGGTGCCACCTTCCTGGGCTTGCGCGGCGTCGTGGTGAAGAGCCACGGCGGCGCAGACAGCCTGGCGTTCCAATATGCGATCCAGGCGGCGGCGGAAGAGTCGCGCAACGGCGTCCTGAACCGTATCACCGAGCAACTCGAAATCGAGCACCTCAAGCCGCAGCCTGCTGCGCCGGGTGCCGAGAATATATAAAGAGGGCATATGACCATCTATTCGCGCATCTTGGGAACCGGCAGCTATTTGCCGGAGAAGATTCTGACCAACGCTGATCTTGAGCGCATGGTCGATACAACGGATGAGTGGATCTATACCCGTACCGGCATCCGCCAACGGCATATTGCCGCCGAGGGCGAATTCACCAGCGACCTGTCCTTCCATGCCGCACAGCGTGCACTGGAGGCTGCGGGCGTCACTGCGGATGCCGTGGATTTGATCATTGTCGCCACCACGACGCCCGACCGCGTGTTTCCGAGCACGGCTTGCCTGCTGCAGCACAAGCTGGGCAATACGGGCGCGCCTGCGTTCGATGTGCAGGCGGTATGCAGCGGCTTCATCTATGCGATTGCCACTGCCGATAATTTCATCCGCAGCGGCGCGGCGCGCACCGCGCTCGTGGTGGGGGCCGAGACCATGTCGCGCATCACCGACTGGACCGACCGCAGCAACTGTATCCTCTGGGGGGACGGCGCCGGCGCGGTAGTGCTGGGCGCCAGCGACCAGCAGGGCATCATCTCCACTCATCTGCACGCCGACGGCAGCTACACAAAACTGCTCAATGTGCCGACTGGCGTTTCCAACCGCGGCGAGGACAAGACCATCCATATGGAAGGCAACGCCGTGTTCAAGATCGCGGTGAACACATTGGACGCCATCGTCGATGAAACGCTGGAGGCCAACGGCATGCAGAAATCGGACATCGATTGGCTGGTGCCGCACCAGGCCAATATCCGCATCCTGCAGTCGACCGCGCGCAAGCTGGGCATGGAAATGGACCGGGTGGTGGTCACCGTGGACAAGCACGGCAACACCTCCGCCGCATCCGTACCGCTGGCCCTGGATGTCGCCGTGCGCGACGGGCGCATCAAGCGTGGCGAAACCGTGCTGATGGAAGCATTCGGCGGCGGCTTTACCTGGGGCTCCGTGCTCCTCAAGTATTAATTCATTCAAACGATTCCTTACGACCTAAAAAAAGGCCGCATTCATGAATTTCGCATTTTTCTTTCCCGGGCAAGGCTCACAATCCGTCGGCATGATGCAGGGCTTTGGCGATCTTGCCGTGATCAAGGACACATTCGTCGAGGCTTCCGATACGCTTGGCGTCGATTTCTGGCGCATGGCGACCGAGCCCAACGATGCGCTCAACCAGACCACCAATACCCAGCCGTTGATGCTGGCCGCCGGCGTTGCGACATGGCGCGCGTGGCAATCCCAGGGCGGGCCACTGCCGACCGTGTTGGCTGGCCATAGCCTGGGCGAATACACCGCGCTGGTTGCGGCCGGCATCGTGTCCTACGAAGCGGCATTGCCTCTGGTGCGTTTCCGTGCCGACGTCATGCAGCGTGCCGTGGCCGAAGGCGTCGGCGCCATGGCGGCCGTGCTCGGGCTGGACGACGATGCCGTTCGTGCGGCCTGTGCCGAGGCGGCGCAAGGCGAGGTGCTGGAAGCAGTCAATTTGAACTCCCCTGGCCAGGTCGTGATCGCCGGGCACAAGGCTGCGGTTGAGCGCGGTATCGAGGCTGCCAAGGCGAAGGGCGCCAAGCGCGCCTTGCTGCTGCCGGTCAGCGTGCCGTCCCATTGCGCCCTGATGAAGCCTGCGGCGGATGAGCTGGCCGAGTATCTCAAGGATGTGGGGTTCGCATCCGCCCAAATCCCAGTGCTGCATAATGCAGACGTGGCTTCATATGAAGATGCGGCCAAGGTCAAGGATGCCTTGGTGCGCCAGCTTTACAGCCCTGTACGCTGGGTGGAAACCGTGCAGGCGGTGCATGCCTCCGGCGTGACTGCCAGCGCGGAGTGCGGCCCTGGCAAGGTATTGGCCGGGCTGGTCAAGCGCACGGTGGCCGAGCTGCCATGCATCGCATTGATCAACCAGGAAGCGCTGGCGGAAGCCCAGGCGCAATTCAATCAATAATCATCGAGGAGGAGGCAATCATGCTGGAAGGGCAAATTGCACTTGTTACAGGCGCCAGCCGCGGTATTGGCGCCGCCATTGCGCAGGAGCTGGCAAAGCAGGGCGCCAAGGTAGTCGGCACCGCGACCAGTGAGTCCGGCGCTGCTAATATTACGCAGGCGTTGAGCGCCTACGGCGGCATTGGCCTGGCGTTGGATGTCAATGACGCCGGGCAAGTCGAGACCGTATTGAAGAACATTGCCGGCCAGTTTGGCGATGTCAGCATCCTGGTGAACAATGCAGGTATCACGCGCGACACCCTATTGATGCGCATGAAGGACGAAGACTGGGACGCCGTGATCGCGACCAACCTGACATCCGTCTACCGGATGTCGCAGGCGGTGCTGCGCCCGATGATGAAGGCCAGAAGCGGCCGTATCATCAACATCTCCTCCGTGGTGGGCCATATGGGCAATGCCGGCCAGGCCAACTATGCGGCAGCCAAGGCCGGCATGGCGGGGTTCACGCGCTCGCTGGCGGCAGAAGTCGGCAGCCGGGGCATTACCGTGAACTGCGTCGCGCCAGGTTTTATCGATACCGACATGACGCGCGAACTGCCCGACAATGTACGCGAAGAACTCTTGAAACGCGTGCCGGCTGGCCGTTTCGGCGATGTAGCCGATATTGCTGCGGCAGTCGGCTTCCTGGCGTCCCAGGCTGCGGGTTATATCACCGGCGAAACCCTGCATGTGAATGGCGGCATGTACATGGCGTAATGCCCTGTATAGCGGCCTATACCACTTAGTCATTCTGTTTTTGAATTCCTCGGGACTTTTGATAGAATAGCCCGAGCTTTTTTAAGCGACTTAAACTTGAAAGGAATAATTTAGATGTCTGACATCGAACAACGCGTTAAAAAGATCGTTTCCGAACAACTGGGTGCAAACGAGGCTGACGTCAAGAACGAATCCTCCTTTGTTGACGATCTGGGTGCTGATTCTCTCGACACCGTGGAATTGGTGATGGCGCTGGAAGAAGAATTCGACTGCGAAATTCCTGACGAAGAAGCCGAAAAGATCACAACAGTTCAGCAAGCGATTGACTACGTCAACGCAAACCTGAAGTAAGCTTTTTTCCCCAATTTCCGTTTTTACTTGGAGTTGCCTTGTCCAAGCGTAGGGTAGTTGTAACTGGCCTAGGCGTTGTGTCACCAGTCGGTATCGGTGTACAAACATCCTGGGCCAATCTTGTGGCCGGTCAATCCGGTATCACCAATATCACCAAATTCGATGCCAGCCCTTTTGCCTCGCAAGTTGCGGGCGAAGTGAAGGGCTTCGACGTATCGCAATATCTTCCCGCCAAGGAAGCCCGTCGTATGGATACTTTTATCCAATACGGCATGGCGGCCGCGATCGAGGCGGTGAAGGATGCGGGCATTGAAGTGACTGAGGAAAATGCCGAGCGCATTGGGGTCTCCATCGGCTCCGGCATCGGCGGCCTGCAATTGATCGAGGATACGGACAAGGTTCATCACGAGTCCGGTCCGCGAAAGATTTCGCCTTTCTTCATTCCCGGCACCATCATTAACATGATTTCGGGCAACCTTTCCATCATGTATGGGTTCAAGGGTCCGAACGTCGCTATCGTGACGGCTTGTACTACAGGCACGCACTCGATTGGCGATGCAGCCCGCATGATTGAATATGGTGATGCCGACATCATGGTGGCCGGCGGTGCCGAGGCGCCGATTACTGAGCTTGGCGTGGGCGGCTTTGCTGCCGCACGTGCCTTGTCGACCCGTAACGATGATCCCGCCACGGCCAGCCGTCCCTGGGATGCCGACCGTGATGGTTTCGTGATTGGCGAAGGGGCCGGTGTCCTTGTGCTGGAAGAGTATGAGTCGGCCAAGAAGCGCGGTGCCAAGATCTATGCGGAGCTGGTAGGGTACGGCATGAGTGCCGATGCATATCATATGACGGCTCCCAGCATGGATGGCCCTCGCCGCTCGGTGGTCAATGCATTGAAGAATGCGGGCCTCAATCCCGACCAGATCCAGTTCGTGAACGCGCACGGCACATCCACGCCGTTAGGCGACGTGAATGAAACCAATGCGATCAAGGCTGCATTTGGCGACCACGCCAAGAACCTGGTGGTGAATTCCACCAAGTCGATGACGGGCCACTTGCTGGGCGGTGCGGGCGGATTGGAGTCGGTCTTCACCGTACTCTCCATCTATCATCAGATATCTCCGCCGACCATCAATATCTTCAATCAGGATACTGAATGCGATTTGGATTTTTGTGCCAATGAAGCCAGGGATTTGAAGATTGATGCGGCCGTGAAAAACAACTTCGGTTTTGGCGGTACGAACGGAAGCCTGGTATTCCGCAAGATTTAACTCACACTTAAAACGAAGCAAACTCCGTAAAGGCCCGTGCACTCTCATGAAGAGTCACGGGCCTTTATGCACAGATTTGTGGCATATGACAGTAAGATGTCGTCTTTACTGCTTGTTTATATGGGTGTTTTTGTAAATCATTGATTTTTAAAAATAAAATTATCTGCCTAAAAACTGGGCGATTCAGAAAAACTGTAATGGTAACGGTAGCTTAGCAGTACTTTCCGAAGTCCATCCACAAAATTATCCACAGCTTTTGTGGAGAGAAAATCTTTCTAAGCCGGTGCATATGCTTTAGCATGGACGGCTGTTGATTTTACATATCCCAATGAGTACAACCACCTTCCTGATTAACGGTGTCCCCGATGCGGGGGTGTCCCCGCTGGATCGCGGACTTGCCTACGGCGATGGCGTATTTCGCACCATCCGCGTAGTGCAGGGTCAACCGGCAGCCTGGGCAGAGCACTATGCCAAATTGGACGACGACAGCAGGCGCCTTAAACTGCTGTGTCCTGACGCAGCCGCCTGGCAAGCCGATATTGCGAGGCTTTTTGCGGACCAGGGCGATGGCGTCGTCAAGCTGGTATTGACCCGCGGCATCGCTGAGCGCGGGTATGCGGTTGCCGATCGCGTCAGCGTCACGCGTATCGTCATCCGCAGTCCATTGCCCAGCTATCCAGAACAGAATGCCAGTGCTGGCATTCGTGCGCATCTTTGCAATACCAGGCTGGCGCATCAACCCTTGTTGGCCGGGATCAAGCACCTCAATCGCCTGGAAAACGTGCTCGCCAGGCAGGAGTGGACCGACCCCGGCATCAGCGAAGGGATAATGCTGGACCAGGACGGCCTGGTGGTCGAGGGGGTAATGAGCAATATCTTGGCACGCTCAGGTACAATACTCGCGACACCTGACCTTGAACGTTGCGGTGTCGCTGGTATTACCCGCCAACGTATTCTGGATATTGCGCCCGGTCTTGGATTGACTCCCGTCATCACGCCATTGACGCTAGCCGAGTTGATGAGTGCTGATGAGGTCGTGATGTGCAATAGCCTTTACGGCGCCTGGCAGGTTGTGGATTTCAATGGCCGAACCTGGCTGGCAGGCCAGCTGGCTGGCAGGTTGCGGCAAATTTTGCAGGAATAGCATGCGCGTATTGAAGAGCTTGTTTGTGTTGGTGGCCGTCCTGGTCATTTCATTTGCCGCATGGATGGCTTATTTTGTTACCACCCCTTTGCAGTTTCCCACCAAGACGGTCGAGTTCGATTTGCGCATGGGCAGCAGCCTGCGCACCATTTCCGAGCAGCTGGTCGACCAGGGCGTCCTCAAGGAGCCATGGAGCTTCATCCTGCTGGTCAGGGCCATGAAAATGGCCGGCGGCATCAAGGCCGGCAACTATCTGTTGGAGTCGGGCCAGACGCCGTACGAGCTGTTCATCACCCTCAGCAACGGCAACGTGACCCAGGACAGCATTACCTTCATCGAGGGCTGGACCTTTGCCCAGATGCGCCAGGCGCTGAACAACCACGAATCGGTGCGCCACCTCACCATGGCGTATACCGATGAAGAGATCATGCGCAACATAGGCGCTGCCGGCAGCCTCCCTGAAGGATTGTTCTTTCCTGATACTTATTTTTTCAGCAAGGGCATGAGCGACCAGGACATCCTCAAGCGTGCGCACGTCGCGATGCAGAACCGCCTCAAGGCTGCCTGGGAGCAGCGATCGGCAGGCTTGCCCTACAGCTCTCCGTATGAGGCCTTGATCATGGCGTCCATCGTGGAAAAGGAGACGGGCAAGGCGAGCGAGCGCTCCGTCATTGCAGGCGTGTTCCTCAACCGCCTGCGCATTGGCATGCGGTTGCAGACCGACCCCACCGTGATCTACGGCATGGGAGAAGCGTTCGACGGCAACCTGCGAAAGAAGGACCTGTTGCGCGATACGCCGTTCAATACCTATACGCGGGTCGGCCTGCCTCCCACGCCTATTGCCATGCCGGGAATGGCCGCCATTACCGCGGCATTGCACCCGGCCAAGACCGACGCCTTGTATTTCGTCGGCAAGGGGGATGGCAGCCATCAATTTTCCCGCACTCTCAACGAACATAATCGCGCAGTGGTGCGATATCAACTGAAAGGTAGAAATGCGCGGTAAATTCATCACGCTGGAAGGCATGGATGGCGCAGGCAAGAGCTCGCACATAGAGAGCATCATCGCAGCGCTTAGGGCGCGTGGGCTTGAGGTGGTTTCCACGCGCGAGCCCGGAGGTACCCAGTTGGGGGAGAAATTACGTGAATTGCTGCTGCATGAGCGCATGCATGCGGAAACCGAAACCCTGCTGATGTTCGCGGCACGGCGCGAACATATTGCCGAAGTGATAGAGCCGGCATTGGCGCGCGGCGCCTGGGTGGTGTCCGACCGCTTCACCGATGCCTCGTTCGCCTATCAATGCGGCGGACGCGGCGTGCCGCGCGAAAAGGTGGAGGCGCTGGAGGCATGGGTGCAGCAGGGCCTGCAGCCAGACCTGACCCTGTTGTTCGACGTGCCCGTGGAAGTCAGCGTGGCGCGGCTGGCCACGGCCAGGGAGCCGGACAAGTTCGAGCGCGAAAGCGCCGAATTTTTCCGTCGTATCCGCAATGGCTATCTCGCGCGCGCCGAGGCCCAGCCGCAACGCTTCCGGCTGGTTGACGGCAACCAGCCGCTGGATGATGTGAGAGTGCATGTGCTCGATATCATGCAGAAGTTCGGGGCATGACAAGCCAGCGCTATCCCTGGCATGCCAGCACCTGGCAGCGCTTGCAGCAGTCGAGCGGGCGCAGGCATCATGCCTTGCTGCTGAGAGGCAAGCAGGGGATTGCCAAGCTGGAGTTTGCCAATGCATTGGCACAGTCGCTGTTGTGCCAGTCGCCCGCTGATGATGGCCATGCCTGCGGCCATTGCGTCAGCTGCAGCTGGTTCCTGCAGAACAGCCATCCCGATTACCGCCTACTGACGCCGGAGCAGGAGGATGCTGCCGAGCCTGCGGCAGCCAGCAAGAAGCCAGCTCGCAAGAGCACGCAGATATCCGTGGCGCAGATACGCGAGCTTGCCGGCTTCCTGGAGCTTTCCAGCCATCAGAACGACGGGGTGCGCATCGTCGTGATCCACCCGGCCGACGCATTGAACCAGACTTCGGCCAACGCCCTGCTGAAAATGCTGGAAGAGCCGCCGGCCGACGTCATCTTTATCCTCGTGACCAGTCACCCCCAGCGCCTGCTGCCCACCATCATGAGCCGCTGCCAGCAATTGGAAATGCCTGCCCCTTCGGAGGCGGAAGCGCTGGCATGGCTAGAGCAGCAAGGCATTAAGGACGCCCAGTACTGGCTGGCGTATAGCGGAGGCTCTCCTCTCAGCGCTGCGGAGGCGGCTGCCGGCAGCGACAAGGTGCAACTAGTGCCAGCAAGGCTTGCCCAGGGCCAGAAGCTCGATCCGTTCGGCTCGGCCAGCGAGTTTGCCGCCATCGGCATGGAAGAGGCGACGACCGCATTGCAGAAATGGCTGTACGATCTTGTCGCCGTCAGCTTGGGCGCGGTCCCGCGTTACCATGTGCGGGATACCGCGGCTTTGCAAGCATTGAGCAAAAGCGTAGACTTGAGCGCATTGCTGGCGTTCCAGCGCCAGGTGGATGAAGCGAGGCGTTCGGCCAGCCATCCTTTGAATAACGAACTGCAACTCGAGCATTTGTTATTGCAGTACAGCAAGCTGTTTTCCGGATAGAGGTCAACATGAGCGAACAAGAAGACGCAGACAAGCAGACAATGCACAAACCTAGCGTGATGTCGCTTGCGATCAAGGAAAAGGCGGCCTTGTATGCGGCGTATATGCCTTTTATCCTGGGGGGAGGATTGTTTATCCCAACCAACAAGTCATTCCATATCGGCGACGAGGTCTTCATGCTGCTTAGCTTGCTTGACAACCCCGACAAGCTCAAAGTGGCCGGCCGGGTGATCTGGATCAGCCCGGTCGCGCATGGCAACCGCCCGCAGGGGATAGGGGTGCAGTTGAGCGAGAAAGACGGCGGCCTTCAGGCGCGAAACCAGATCGAAGGTTTGTTGGGTAATGCGTTGAAGTCGCAGCGGCCTACGCACACAATGTAATATTTTTTTAATACTTATTCTTAATTTTTTGATTTATTTGTTTTATGTTGGTTGATTCTCACTGTCACCTGAATTTCCCAGAATTGCGTCAAAACCTTGAATCCCTGCGTGGCGCCATGCAGCAAGAGCGGGTCGGGCATGCGTTATGCATCTCCGTGACATTGCCTGACTTTCCCGACGTGCTTGCCGTGGCTGAGGCATATGATAATTTCTATGCCTCTGTCGGCGTGCATCCGGATTATGAAGATGAGCCTGAGTTCACCGAGAACCAACTGGTCGAACTGGCGGCACATCCCAAAGTGGTCGCTATCGGCGAGACCGGCCTGGATTATTTCCGCCTTACCGGCGACCTCGAGTGGCAGCGCGAGCGTTTCCGTACGCATATCCGGGCTGCCATCCGTGCGAAAAAGCCGCTGGTGATTCATACGCGCAATGCAGCGGAAGACACGCTGCGGCTCATGCGCGAAGAGCATGCGGAAAAGGTCGGCGGCGTCATGCATTGCTTTACCGAAAGCCTGGAAGTCGCCCTGGCTGCGATAGAGCTTGGCTTCTATATTTCTTTTTCCGGCATTGTGACCTTCAAGAACGCGGTGACTTTGAAAGAGGTGGCCAAGGCGGTGCCGCTGGACCGTATTTTGGTCGAGACCGATTCCCCATACCTCGCGCCCGTGCCGTTTCGCGGCAAGCCCAACCAGCCTGCCTACGTGCGCTATGTCGCCGAGGAAATCGCCAATCTGCGCGGCATCAGCTATCAGGAAGTCGAGCAGGCGACCACGGAAAACTTCTTCCGCCTGTTCAAGGATGCGCGCCCGTGCGCCTGACGATGCTGGGTGTCGGCTCCAGCGCCGGGACGCCGGTGATTGGCTGCCAGTGCGCCACTTGCCTGTCAGACAACCCGAAGAACAAGCGCAGCCGTTGCTCTTCGTTAATCACCCTGGGTAATGGCAAGAACATCCTGATCGATACCGGCCCGGATATCCGCTTGCAGGCCTTGCGGGAAGGCGTTACCCATGTCGATGCCGTGCTCTACACTCACACGCATGCAGATCACCTGCATGGCATTGACGACTTGCGCGCCTTTTGCCAGAAACAGCGCCAGCAGATCCCCTTGTATGGCAAGCCGGATGCGATGGAGCATATTGTCAGCAAGTTCGGCTATGCGATCCGCGAACCCGGAGACTACTGGGACTTGCCTATTCTGAGCGTCAACCCGGTCGAGCGTGCATTCGAATTGTTCGGCGCCCAAATCGTCCCGGTGCCGATATTGCACGGGCGCCTGGAAATGTATGGATACCGGCTTGGCAGGCTTGGCTACCTCACCGATGCCTCCGCCATACCCGAAACATCGTTGGAACTGTTGCAAGACCTGGATGTCTTGTTGCTGGACTGCTTGCGTTATACCCCGCACTACACGCATTTCAGCCTTGAGCAAAGCCTGGAGCAGGCGGCCGTCATCGGCGCAAAGCAGACCTATCTCATTCATATGACGCATGAAATGGAATATGAGGCGGTCAGCAAAATGCTGCCATCCTCCGTGCAGGTAGGGTATGATGGGCTCAAGCTTGAGATAGCTGATTTTTAACGAAAAGGGCTTGCCGCATGACGGATGGGACCTATACACAGAGGAAGAAGGAGTTGTTGTAATGGCATGGCACAAGAAGTATTTATTGGTGGTTGGCGCATTGCTCGTATCTATCACGGTGGCTGCACCCGTGATGGCCGAGCCTAAAAAGACGACCTACACCGAAGAGGAATTTCTGAATGCATTTGGCAACAAGACGCGCAGCGTCGTCGCCAAGCAGCTTGGCGAACCGCTCAAGAAGGAGCAGTCTGTCAAGCCAAGCAATGCCTCCACCGTCATTGGGCGCCCCACAGACAAGCAGGGCAAGCCTGACCAGGTGGAGATGTGGTACTACAAGGATCTGGTGAAGTATGATCCTAAGCGGACTTATAAGACCATCGAATTGACTTTTGTGAATGACCGATGCGTCAATATTGCATTTTTCAATAATAGATAATCAAGGCCGGGAAATCCCGGCTTTTTTTTATTCAATGAAGTAATTAGGGATTGTTTTCTGTAAGCCAGCTGAATAGGCCAAATGTACTATTCTCAAATTGTGGAAATCGATTGACGCTTTATTTGTCGCCAATTTAACATTTAACTATTGTGGTTAAGGCTTTATCAGCTGATTGTACGCATTCAATACGCATGGCAAGCGTTGTAAAAACAAGCGATATTTTTTACCAAAATAACCATTTTTTAATAATGGTTAAATACCTTGCAGTAGTCACAATATCAATAACACCGAAAGTGATGAAATGGCGTTTTTCACGGGGAATATGAATGGCGTAGGGTGTGTTGTGCGGACAGGCGCCCTGGCTGCCACTTTACAAGGCTTTAAATGTCCGCAATGGCTGAGCAGGTTGCTGCACCATTTGCTGCCAAGCATGGAGTTGCGGGATCAATATGACCTGCTGCAACACGAAGTCGCCGAGTTAAGGAAACGCCTGCTGGAGGCGGAGAGCGAACTCAGGATTACGCGCCACGCTTTTGAAAGCCAGGATGGCATCCTGGTGACGGATGCCAACAATATCATTTTGAAGGTCAATAGCGCATTTACCCGCCTGACTGGATACCGTCAGGACGAGGTGTTGGGAATGACGCCTTCGCTGCTGAAGTCCGGCCGGCAGGATGCGTCTTTTTACCGCAGGATGTGGAATGAGCTGCGCGAGCATCATTACTGGCAGGGCGAGGTCTGGGACAAGCGCAAGGACGGCACCATTTACCCCAAGCTGCTGACGATCAGGGCGATTACCGATGACCGCAACCACATCATCAACTACATTGCCACTTTTTCCGATGTCAGCCAGCAGAAAGAGGCCAAGGAAAACATCTATCGTCTGGCTTTCTATGATCCGCTGACCCAGTTGCCCAACCGGCGCTTGTTGATGGACCGGCTTTCGCTGGCATTGATGAATAGTCAAAAAAATAAAACCTATGGCGCCATTTTCTTCATCGACCTGGATAACTTCAAGACGCTGAATGATACCAAAGGCCATGATTTCGGCGACCTGCTGCTGACGGAGGTTTCTTCAAGGCTGCGCAGCTCGGTGCGGCAACACGACATGGTGGCCAGGTTCGGCGGAGACGAGTTCCTGGTGGTGCTGGAGGACATCAGCGCCGATGAGCAGCTTGCGACGCAAGGGGCTTTGCGGGTCGCGGAAAAGGTATGCCAGGCGATCAGCCATACCTACGAACTCAAGGGCTATCGCTACCACTGCACGGCCAGTATCGGCATCAGCATCCTGAGCGGCGAAGACAACATCCATGAAATCTTGCGCCGTGCGGACACGGCGATGTACCAGGCCAAGCAGACCGGGCGCAATACCTATTGCCTGTTCGATCCCCACATGCAGGAAATGATAGAACGCAAGGCGGGGTTGGAGGCGGACCTGCGCATGGCAGTCAGCCAAAACCAGCTTCTGCTTTATTATCAAATCCAGGTGGATGCGGAGCAACGTGCTTATGGGGCCGAGGTGCTGTTGCGCTGGCTGCATCCAGTGCGTGGCCTTGTGCCTCCTGCGCAATTCATTTCCCTGGCCGAGGAAACCGGACTGATCCTGCCGATAGGTCATTACGTGCTCAGCACCGCCTGCCAGCAGCTCAAGGCATGGGAGCGGCATGAACATACCCGCGACCTGGTGCTGTCAGTCAACATCAGCATCCGCCAGTTATGCCAGGAGGATTTCGTCAAGCAGATCAGGGACATATTGGAAGCAACCAAGATCAATCCCTCACGCCTCAAAATCGAATTGACGGAAAGCCTCATCATGGAGGGAACCTCGGACAACGCGCAGAAAATGCTGGAGCTGCAGCAGCTGGGGATTCATTTTGCCATGGATGATTTCGGCACCGGCTATTCTTCATTGGTGCACCTGAAGCGCTTGCCGTTGAACCAGCTCAAGATAGACCGCAGCTTCGTCGGCAATATCGTGCACAACGCCAACGACGCCGTGATCGTAAAAGCGATTATCGCGATGGCGGCAGCGCTGGACCTGCAAGTGATTGCCGAAGGGGTGGAAACCCGTGAGCAAATGGAAATGCTGCGGCAGTATGGCTGCACGGCATTCCAGGGCTACCTCTTCTCCAAGCCGCTACCGCTGGAGGAATTCCACGGCTTGCTGCATTAATCAATCTACCTGCTAGCGCGATTGCGATGAGCGCGGGTCATATACGTCGCGCAGGCCCTCGCCGAATAGGTTGTAGCCTAATACGGTAATCAAAATAGCCAGCCCGGGGAATAGGGACAGCCACCAGGCAAATTGAATATATTCCTTGCCGTCGGTGAGGATATTGCCCCATGACGCTTGCGGCGCCTGCACGCCTAGCCCGAGGAAGCTCAAGCCGGACTCGATCAATACTGCGCTCGCTACGCCGAGTACCGAGCTGACGATCACGGGCGTCATGCTGTTGGGCAACAAGTGCCTGAAAATCAGTCGGTTGTCGCTGGCCCCCAGGGTTTCCGAGGCCATGACGAATTCGCGGTTGCGCAGGCTCAGGAATTCGGCCCGTACGAGGCGGGTGACGCCCATCCAGGAAGTCAGGCCGATAATGATCATGATGTTCCAGATGGATGGCGTCAGGAATGCGATGACAGCCAGGATCAGGAAGAAGGTAGGGATCGACAGCATGACATCGACAGCCCGCATGATGAGCATGTCCACCCAGCCGCGATAATAACCCGCGATCGCGCCGAGGATGATGCCGATGATTGTGGCAATGCCGACGGCAACCAACCCGACAAGCAAAGAAATACGTGCCCCGAACAGCATGCGCGAAAATACATCGCGGCCCAGCGCGTCAGTGCCCATCCAGTGGCTGGAGGAAGGGCTCAGCAAAATCGCCTTGACGTCGATGGCATCCGGTTCGTATGGCGCGATCAACGGCGCAAGCAATGCCAGCAGGAAAATGCTAACGATGATGATGAAGCCGGCCAGGGCCAAGGGGTTCGAAAGCGCGCGCTTCATTGCATCACTCCACGGCGTACGCGCGGGTCGGCCCAGGCATAGGCCAGGTCGGCCAGCAGGTTGCCCAGCAGCGTCAGCGCCGAGCCTATGGTGAGTATGCCCATGATGACGGGGAAGTCCCGCATCAATACGGCATCGTAGAACAGCTTGCCCATGCCGGGAATGGCGAAGATGGATTCCGCGATCACGGAGCCGCCGATCAGCCCAGGGATGGAAAGGCCGAAAATCGTGATGAGCGGCAACAATGCATTGCGCAGGGCGTGGCCATAGACCACGGTATTTTCCGGCAGGCCCTTGGCGCGCGCGGTGGTGATGTAATCCTGGTGCAATACGTCCAGCATACCGTTGCGCACGAACAAGGAAATGCCTGCCAAGCCGCTCAATGCCGAGATGAACACCGGCAAGGCCAGGTGTTTTAATGCATCCCAGGCGTAGGCGAGCCAATGCATATGTTCGGCACCCTGGCTGTGCAGCCCTGAAATGGGAAGCCAGTCATTCATGACGCCGGTCCAGTACATGAGCAGCAATGCCAGCCAGAAGCCCGGGATGGCAAACCCGACGAAGACGAACAGGGTGATGGCGCGGTCCGGGAGGCGGTTCTGCGTCAGGGCCGAGACGACGCCTAGCGGCAGCGCGATGACGATGATCAGGCCCAGGCTCAGGACATTGATGAGCAAGGTAATGGGCAGCGCTTCCTGGATCATGCCCGGCGTGACGTTGCCATCCTTGTCCTTGGTCTGCCAGAACACCGGGCGTTGATGGGAGGCGAATGAAGTGCCGAAATCTAGCTTGACCATGCGCTGCAGCCACAGGCCGTACTGCACGATCACGGGCTTGTCCAGGTTGTACAGTTCGCGCAGCTTCTGGCGCGACTCCTCGCTGGCCTTGGGATCGAAGCCGGCCTCGGTGGTCGTGATGTCGCCAGGCGCGAGATGGATGATCAGGAAGGAAACCAGGCTGATGCCGATCAGCAGCGGCACCATCCAGAACAGGCGCTTCAATAGGTATTTCAACATGCGCAGGCCTTCCGGTAAGACGGTCCAAGGTCAGCGAGCATATTGGCAGCAACCGGCATCACTGGCTGATCTCCGTGCGACGCAATGGCCTGGGGATATACCAGTCCTGTGAATTGTGCCCGATCCCGGCAGGCGGGGCAGGGTTGTCTATGCCCTTGATGCGCTTGTGCATGGCTTGCAGGCCGTAGCCTGCGAACAGGTAGACGATGGGACTGTCCTCAAGCAGGATCTCCGCGAATTCGTGGTAGGTGCTCATGCGCTTGTCCGGGTTGAGCTCCATGCGTCCGCGCTCCAATAGGCGGTCAACGCGCTGGTTCTTGTAGCCGATGAAATTGAACTGGCCCGGCGCCTGCTGGGATGAATGCCAGATGGCATACTGGTCCGGGTCGACCGCCAATTGCCAGCCGAGCAATACCACGTCGAAGTCGCCGGTCTTGATGAAGCGGCCGATGAAGCTGGCCCATTCCAGCACCCTGATCTGCACATCGATGCCGATCTCCTTGAGCCGGCGCTGAATCAGCACTGCGCTCATTTCACGCTGCTTGTTCTGGTTGGTGAGAATCTCGAAGGAGAGCGGCTTGCCGTTGCGCTCCAGGATGCCGTTCCTGTTTTTCTTGAACCCGGCCTCCTCAAGCAAGGCCCTGGCTTTGGCGGGGTCGTAACTGTATGGCTTGAGGTTGGGATTGGACCAGCGGGTGCCCGGCTTGTAAGGGGAGGCGACCGGCTCCCCCATGCCCAGCAACACGCCGTCGATCAGCTCCTGCTTGTTGATGGCGTAATTGATGGCTTTGCGCACCCGGACATCGTTGAAAGGCTTGCGCTTGAGGTTGAAGCCAAGGTAGGTGTAGCTATTGCCCAGCTCCTTGTAAAGCGAGAATTTTTTCTGCAATTCTGGCCGTGCGGGGAAGATACGCGCGTATTGCACCGGCGACAGCGCCATGGTGTCGATATTGTTGGCCATCAGCTCGAGGAACTGCGAAGCCTCGTCAGGGATGAATCTGCTCACCAGGCGTTCTATCCTCGGTATTCCCTGCGTAGAAAGGGGATTGCTCACGAGGGAAATCTGCTCGCCAGGACGCCATTTTTCCAGTTTGTAGTAATGGCTGCCCACCGGGTTTCGGGCAAAAGGCGTATTGTTGATATCCTTGCCTTCCAGCAGGTGCTTGGGCAGGATGTCCAACCCCGCCCAGGAATTGACCGCCGGGGCGTAAGGCTCGGCGTAGCTTACCCTGAAAGTGCGCGCATCAGGCGTTTCGGCCTTGATGACGAGCTTGTAGTCGGAGGCGTAGGGCGTCCTGGTCTTGTCGTCGGTGATGAGCTTCCATGTGAAGAGGACGTCCGCGCTGGTGAGCGGCTTGCCGTCCGCCCATTTCAGGTTGGGCTTGAGCTTGAAGGTGATGACTTTCTGGTCCGGGGAAATCTGCCATGACTCGGCCAGCTCCCCCTCGAATTCCAGATTCCTGTCATAGCGCAGCAAGCTGCTGAAGATGTTCTGCGCCACTGCGGATGCGGCAGCCTCGCCAGCAATCATCGTAATCAAGCCGCTAGGTTCGCCGCGCGTGGCGTCGATCATCGTGCCGCCGTTTTCCGGCGGGTATTCAAGGTCGTAATTGACGACTTGCTCGACAGGGGAGCGGCCACAAGCTGAAAGGCAGGTGGCCAGCAGTACAGTCACGGCGGCAGGGTAACTCAAGGCTGGGAGAAGATCACGCATGCGGGAAAGCCATTAAGCCTCGTCTGGCCGGGAAACAGTTAACTTATTGCCTGGAACAATGTGAGATCCGGTCAGGTTGTTCCAGCGCTGCAAGTCCTTGCTTTGCACATCGAACTTGCGTGCAATGCTGTCCAGGGTGTCGCCGCGCTTGACGACGTAATGACGGCTGACGATCTTCCTGGCAAGAGCGCGCGCGATAGATGGAGCTGTGACAGTGAGCGCCTGTCCGGGCTTCAACGTGCTGGATTTCAGGCCGTTCATGCTCATCAGCTGCTGGTTGCTGATGTTGTAGCGTTTGGCAATGCTGCTGATGGTATCGCCGCTTTTCACCATATGCTTGATCGTGCTGGGTATTGTTGCACTAGTGGCAGCCATGGCAAGCTGTCCATGGTCGGCAATGGCAATCGTGGCCTCAGTGATGGTGTCCGCCGGGACGGGCACCAGCAATGGCATATTGCTGTTGAGGTTGTTCGCACTCAGGCCGTTGATGTCGCGCAGCTTTGCCGGGTCGATGCCGAATTTCCGCGCGATGCTGTCCATGCGCTCGCCTCGCTTGGCGTGGTAAGTTTGCCAGTTGACCAACGGCTTGTCGTAGACCGCCAGGTTGTTGGTGAAAATCTCGGCTGCACTGATGGGCAGCAGGATTTCATGCACCTGGCCGTTGGCGGTGAGTACCGGGCGGTTGTATTCGGGATTGAGTGAAGCAAACTCTTCGGAGGAAATTTCGGCCAGTTCTGCTGCCAGTTTTGCGTCGATCTGCTGAGGAGCGGTGACTTTGACGAAGTAGGGCCGGTTGGGAATGCTCTGTATGTTCAGGCCGTAGCGTTGCGGATTTGTCATGATGTTCTTGACCGCCTGCAGCTTGGGAACGTAATTTTTTGTCTCGTCCGACAGTTCCAGGCTCTGGTAGTCTGTCGGCAGGCCTAGGCTGCGGTTGCGGGCAATGGCCCGGCTTACGGTGCCTTCACCCGCGTTGTAGGCCGCTAGGGCGAGATCCCAGGTGCCAAACATGATATAGAGTTTCTGCAGGTAGTTGAGCGCTGCGTTGGTCGCGGCAGTGACGTCCCGGCGGCCATCTGTCCACCAGTCCTGCTTGAGGCCGAAATTCTTGCCGGTCGACGGGATGAATTGCCAGATTCCCGAAGCGCTGCTGCGCGAGAGCGCCTGTGGATTGAACGCGCTTTCTATCATGGGCAGCAATGCAATCTCTGTGGGCATGCCGCGTTTTTGCACTTCCTCGACGATATGGTAGAGATAGCGCTGGCTGCGGTCCACCATGCGCTTGACGTAGTCAGGACGCGAGGAATACCAGCTTTCGTGCGTGCTGGTGATCGGGGATTGCAGTTCCGGGATGCCATAGCCGTCGCGAATCCGCTGCCACAAGTCAAAGGTGGCGAGGTTTTCCTGGCTCTGGAGATTGGCGCTGTCAGGCATGTAGCCTGCAACATCATCGCTGGGATAATCCCCGAGAATGACGATCTCGTCGCCGACCACATTGGTGACAGCGTAAGCTGCGGGAGCTGTAATGATAGGTAACGCCAGTAATACCAGCTTCAGCAGGGACTTCACAGTCATTCACATTTCTCGTGATGGCTTCGGGTGCTAGGATAGTAGCGAATGAGGGAATGCAGCGTCAAGTCTATGGCAAAAATAAACACCCAACTTGAAGTAACTTCATTATGTTGATGATTAAAAATGGTTTCTCATCTCCCGGATTGCCGTAAAAACATTCACCGGATCTGGCGTCGCACTGCCTGATGCCGCGATCACGCCAGGCTCGTGGCAGCGCAGGAAGGGATTGGTAGCCAGCTCCAATGCCAGGCTGGAAGGCAGGCTGGGCAGGCCTTTGGCGCGCAAGGCGCTGGTTGCCTGCTGGCGGGCAAGCAATGCCCCATGGCCAGGTTCCAGGGACAAGGCGAATTCCAGATTGTGTTCGGTATATTCATGTGCGCAATACACTTTTGTATCCGCAGGCAATTCCGTCAATTGCTGCAGTGATGTGTACATTTGCTCAGGAGTCCCTTCAAACAGGCGGCCGCAGCCTGCGCCAAACAGGGTATCGCCACAGAACAGCATGCCGTTGCCGCAATAAGCCACATGGCCCAGGGTATGGCCGGGGACTTCCAGTACCGACAGGGAAAGCGCAGGCTCGGCAAAGTCCAGCCGGTCGCCGGCAACGACCGGCTGGTGCGGAAACGGGTATTGCTCTTTCTCAGGTGCGAATGCCCGGGCTGACGTGGCGTGGATCAGCTCTTCCACGCCGCCAATATGATCCATGTGGTGATGGGTGACCAGGATGGCATTCAGCTGTAAACCTAGCGCGGACAGCGTCTCCAATACAGGCTGGGCGTCACCTGGGTCCACCACGACGGCGTGGCCATGCTGGTGCAATAGCCAGATATAATTGTCCTTGAAGGCAGGAACCGGGATAATCTCAAGCATCTAAGCGATCAGTCAATGTGCGATGTCTATTAATGATATGTTGGGAGCCTGATGTCAATAGAGAAGCAAGAACAATGGCTTGCCAGCCCATTAGGACAATACCTGCAGGAGCAGGAACAGGCCTTGTTTGACCGGGTGGTGCACGATATCTTCGGCTTCAATGCCATGCAGTTCGGCATGCTGCAGATGCCATTGTTGCGGCATTGCCGCATTCCATACCAGTTCAATGCCGACGTCGCGAACGGCTCGATACGCTGCGCATCCCATCAATTTCCATTGCAGGCGGACAGCCTGGATTTGTTGTTGTTGCCGCATACCCTGGATTTCAGCGAGCATCCGCACCAGACCTTGCGTGAAGCCGCCCGTGTATTGGTGCCGGAGGGGCATATTGTGATCACCGGCTTCAACCCGGTCAGCGCCTGGGGGGCGCGCCGCCTGGCCAGCGACCATGACGTTTATCCCTGGGATGCGAATTTTCTCAGCCTGATGCGGGTCAAGGATTGGCTGGCGCTGCTGGACTTCGAAGTCGTCGAGGTCACAATGGCATGCCATATGCCGCCTTTCCGCAATAGCAGCGGCCATGGGCGCCTTGGCAGGATCGAGCGTCTCGGGGCAAGGCTGTGGCCCTTGATGGGTGGGGTATACTTTGTCCTGGCCAAAAAACGGGTCGTCAGCATGCGCCTGATCAAGCCGGCATGGAACAAGTCCAAGCTCAAGGCCGGCCTGTTGCCCACTCCAACCCAAAAAACGGATATACAGAAAAAACATGAGTAATAGCGTGATAGAAATTTATGCCGACGGTGCCTGCAAGGGCAATCCAGGTCCCGGCGGATGGGGGGCGTGGCTGTCATTTGCCGGACGTGAGAAAGAGCTTTGGGGCGGCGAGCTGGTGACGACCAATAACCGCATGGAGCTGACTGCTGTCATCCGGGCGCTTGAAGCCTTGAAGCGCCAATGTACGGTGAAAATCTATACGGATTCAGCCTACGTGCAGAAGGGCATCACGGAGTGGGTGCATAGCTGGAAGGCAAGGAACTGGCTTACCAGCGACAAAAAACCCGTTAAGAACGTCGACCTGTGGAAGACCCTGGATAGCCTGGTGCAACAGCACCAGGTCGAGTGGGTCTGGGTCAAGGGGCACGCGGGCAATGTGGGCAATGAGCGCGCCGATGCGTTGGCCAACAAGGGCGTTGACCAAGTGCTGGGCCGGGAGGTGGCATAAGGATGGGCATGCGACAGATTTTTCTCGATACTGAAACCACCGGCCTTTATCACGCCCAGGGGCACCGTATTATCGAAATCGCCGGGGTGGAGCTGGTCAACCGCAGGCTGACCAACAATCACTTCCATGTCTACCTCAACCCCGATCGCGAGATCGACCAGGCTGCGCAGGAGGTGCATGGCATCACGCTGGAGTTCCTGCAGGACAAGCCGCGCTTTCACGATGTTGTGGACGATTTCTTGCAATTCGTTTCCGGCGCGGACTTGATCATCCATAATGCCCCGTTCGATATCGGCTTCCTCAATGCCGAGCTCAACAGAATAGAACGCCAGAATATCGAGCACAGCGTGCTGGAGATCATCGATACGCTGAAAATGGCCAAGGAAATGCGTCCTGGGCAGCGCAACAACCTGGATGCCCTGTGCCGGCATTACGGCATAGACAATTCTTCGCGCACGCTGCACGGCGCCTTGCTGGATGCGGAATTGCTCGCCGATGTCTACATGGCCATGACGCGCGGCCAGGAAAGCCTGATGATCGACATGCTGGACCACGGGCCGATAGAGGGCAATGAGGAGATCAGGCTAACGCGCAGCAAGCCGTTGCTAGTCTTGGCTGCAAGCGAATCGGAGCAGGCGGCGCATGAGGAATATCTGCAGGCGCTGAACAAGGGCGGCGCTTGCGTGTGGACGCAATAACAGCGGCAGGGTTGGCGCTGAGCTAAGCTGGCTTAAGCCAGGGCATCGGCCCAGCTGTTGGGCGTTTCATAAAGCCGCACGCGCTCCAGCTTGAGTTGGGTGCCGTAGGTGTCATGGTATTGCGCCTTGAGGATGCGGAAGGCTTCCGCCGCCATGTTTTCTGCGGTCGGCACGGTGCCGAAGACCACGGTCTTGTGGTCGGGCAGGCTGCGCAGGAATTCCAGCACGGCGGTATCGCCCTGGTATACCAGGAAGGCATGGTCCCATTGATCCACCACGCAACGCTTGGCGATGGCCTTGACGTCGGAAAAGTCCATGACCATGCCATGTTCCGAGGCGCCTTCCTGCTCGATGATATTGCCGGAAAGCGTGATTTCCAGGGCATAGCGGTGACCGTGCAGGTTGCGGCACTGGCTTTTGTGGCTGGGGATGCGGTGTCCGGCATCGAATTCAAGGCGGGTGGTAATTTGCATGGCGCGATTATAGCAGCAAAGACCGCAACGGCTTCAGCATCCTGGCGCGTTGCCGGCGATCAAAGCCCGGCCAGGGTGCGGATATGGGTTGTTGCCGACTCTGCCAGCGATGGCAGGTGGTAGCCGCCTTCCAGCACCGAGACGATGCGCTTTGCCGCATATCGATCCGCGACCGTCATTGCGAAATTAGTGATCCAGCGGTAATCATCGTTATTGAGCTTCAGGTGCGCCAGCGGGTCGTTTTCATGCGCATCGAACCCCGCGGATATGAAAAGCATCTGCGGCCGGAAGCGTTGCAGTGCCGGTTCGAAATTCTTCAGGACCGCTTCGCGTAATACCTGGCCGTCGCTCCCTGCAGCCAGGGGCACGTTGACCATGTGCTCTGAGCGCGTGTCCGCTCCGCTGTGCGGGTAGAAGGGATACTGGAAGGTCGAGCACAACATGACGCGCGGATCGTTGCGGAATATATCCTCGGTGCCGTCGCCGTGATGCACGTCGAAATCCAGAATCGCGACACGGTCCAGCTTGTAGGCAGCAAGCGCATAGGCAACGCCTGCGGAAATATGGTTGAAGATGCAGAAACCCGCCGCCCGCGCCTTGCCTGCATGGTGCCCGGGCGGGCGTATGCAGCAGAAGGCATTGGCGGCCTGCTTTTGCATCACCAGGTCGACAGCCTTGATGACGGCGCCGGTGGCATGCAGGCATGCCGTCAACGACATCGGCCCCATGGCGGTATCCGGGTCCAGCCTCACGATGCCCGCGCGGGGGGCAATGCTGCGGATATACTCGATATAGGCGGCGTCGTGCACGCGCAGCAGCGCTTCATCGTCGGCTTGCGGCGCCTCATGGCGCTGCAGTTTACCAAGCAGTTGCTGCGCCGCAAGCGCATCCATGATGGCTGTGATGCGCGCGGGCGACTCGGGGTGTTTGCCATCCATGATATGCAGCAGCGTATCGGGATGGGACACCAGCGCGGTCGTCATGCGATTTCCTGGCGTAGCTGCTGGTAGTAGGCGAGGCGCCGCGGCAATATCGCGCCGGCATCGGCTGCCGCCCGGATGGCGCAGTCAGGCTCCTTGAGGTGGCGACAATTATTGAAGCGGCATTTGCCCAGGTAGGGGCGGAACTCGACGAATGCCAATTCCAATTGCTCGCCGTCCAGGTGGTGCAGGCCGAATTCCTGCAGGCCGGGAGAGTCGATCAGCTTGCTTTCTGCATCCAGATGGTAGAGGTGCGCGGCCGTTGTTGTGTGTTTCCCGCTATCGAGCACGGTCGATACTTCCTGGGTCCTCACCATCTTATCTGGCAGCAGCGCATTGACGATGGTGGATTTCCCCATGCCGGACTGGCCTACCAATACGCTGGTCTCCCCAGCGAGCCATTGCCTGAGCGGGGCGATATCATCCCGTGCCGATAGCGGCTGGATGGTGTAGCCCAATGCGGCATAATCCTGCAGCCGCGACATGACGTCCTCGGCATTATCGAGATCGCATTTATTGAGCACGATCACCGCCTTGACGCCTGCCGCCTCGCACGCCACCAGGCAGCGGTTCAAGAGCTCCTCATAAAAACTCGGCTGCGTCGCCAGCACGATCACCGCCTGGCTGACATTGGCGGCGAGCATCTTGCTGCGGAAGCTGTTGCTGCGGTAGAGCAGGCTGCTCCTGGGTTCAAGCTGCTCCACCACGCCTTCGCTCGGGCCGGTCAGCTTGACCTTGACCCTGTCGCCGCAGGCAAGGTCCGTTTTCTTGCCCCTGGTGACGCAGCTCAGCTCGGCGCCGTCCTCCAGCTCCACTCCGTAGCGCTTGCCGTAGGAGGCTACGACCAGGCCGTTCAACAGCGCATTCGACAAGGCTAGTGCGCTGTAAATGTGCTGAGCCGGGAAATGCGGATGCTGGCTGGCGGGTGCGAGTCGTAAAACGCCGAATGCAGCGGATCGGGCGTGAGCGTGGACGCGTTGTCACGGTAAAGCTTGACTAATGCCTCGACCAGGTAGCGGGCGTCGGCATTCTGCGCGGCATATTCATCCGCCTCGAATTCGTTTTTGCGCGAATAGCCGGCAAGCAGCGGACGCAAGAGGAATAGGAACACCGGGCTCACCAGCAGGAACAAGATCAGCGCCATATAGTCGCTGGGCTGCTGCACGCCAAGCCCGGCATAGAACCAATCTTGCTGCGCGAGCCAGCCGAGCAGGGCCAGACCGATGAAGCTGACGAAAAACATCAGGGCAATGCGCTTGATGACGTGCTTATGCTTGAAATGGCCAAGCTCGTGGGCCAGAACGGCTTCAATCTCATCGCCGTTCAAGCGTTCCAGCAGGGTGTCGAAGAAAACGACGCGCTTACTCGCGCCAAAGCCGGTGAAATAGGCATTGCCGTGGCTGCTGCGCGTGGAGCCGTCCATGACGAACAGCCCTTGCGACTTGAAGCCGCATTTAGTCAACAAGGCCTCGATGCGGTTTTTGAGGGATTCGTCGCCCAATGGGGAGAATTTGTTGAACATCGGCGCGATGAATGTGGGATAGATCGCCAGCATCAGCAGGTTGAATACGCTCCAGACCACCCAGAGGTAGAGCCACCAGTAGTCCCCGGCGCCCTGCATGAGCCATAGCGCGATGAACAGCAGCGGTGCGCCCAGCAACAGGCCGACGATGCTGTGCTTGACCATGTCCTTGAAGTACATTGCGGGCGTCATTTTGTTGAAGCCGAAATGCTGGTCGATGACGAAGGTGCGGTAATAGTCGAAAGGCAAGTCCACCACGCTGCTGACGAGCAAGGCGCTCAGGATGACGGCCGCGCCGCGGATGATGTCATGCTCCGGCAAGACGCCGCGCCAGGCGCCGTCTATCAGCTGCAAGCCGCCTCCTACGGTCAGCAGCAGGAGCAATACGGCCTGGGCCGTGGTTTCGATGAGCGCGAGGCGCGTCTTGGCAGAAGAGTAGTCCGCGGCCTTCTGGTGGGCGCCGAGACTGATGCTGGAACTGAACGCCTCCGGCACGTTGGCGCGGTGCTGCTGAATGTAGTGGACATGCCGGCGGCCGAGCCAGAGCCGGATCATTGTGGTGAACACCAGGAGCGAGATGAACAGGATAGTCAGGTTCGTAGCCATCATTTTGCTTATTTATCAGTTAAAATATTATGTTTATTTTGAAGCAAGAATAGGGTGGAAGGTTCACCTTTCTTTGCATCCCCGCACATTTTAATGGAAATCATTATGTCACAACACAACGACAACCTCATCTGGCTGGATATGGAAATGAGCGGCTTGCAGCCAGACAGCGACCGTATTTTGGAATTGGCTGCCGTCGTGACCGACGCCGAACTGAATGTGCTGGGTGAATCCCCGGTGCTGGTGATTCATCAATCCGATGCCGTGCTGGACGGCATGGACGCCTGGAACAAGGGAACGCACGGGCGGTCCGGCCTGATCGACAAGGTGAAGGCTTCCACCCTGGACGAAGCCGCGGCTACGCAACAGATGATCGAATTCCTCAAGGAATTCGTACCGGCGGGGAAATCCCCGATGTGCGGCAACTCCATCTGTCAGGATAGGCGCTTCATGGCGCGTTACATGCCTGAGCTGGAGTCATATTTCCACTACCGCAACCTGGATGTCAGCGTGTTCAAGGAGCTGGCAAGGCGCTGGCGCCCGGCCTTGATTGCGGGCTTCAAGAAAAGCAGCAAGCATGAGGCGCTGGCGGATATTTACGAATCGATCGACGAGCTCAAGTATTACCGCGAGCACTTCATCCGCATGGAGTAACGTCAGGAATAACAGGCAAAAAAAGGGGTGCGTCAGGCGCACCCGCTAAGGGAGGAGAAGTATAGCTTTGGAGAAAGCTCGCATATAAAAAGCATTGCTGCCATTTACTCTGCGTTAGGTAGCATATTAGGGCGGAAGTGTTGCTGAATTATTGCCAAGACAGAGGAAATGGTTAGCAAACTGTTAAATAGTTGTAACAGTTTGCTAAATGTGGGTATTCGTGCGGTCGATACTAAAAAACAGGTTGGTCAGCGCTGCTGGGCAAGGCTTTGGTACAAGTCCAAGTAGAGCTTTGCGCTGCCGGCCCAGCTGAGGTCTCGGCGCATGCCGTTGCGCTGGATTCTGCGCCATGCCCTGGGGTCATGGTAGTAGACGAGGGCGCGCTCCACTGCGTTCAGCAACTGCTGGGGTTCTGCAGATTCCAGCACGAATCCCGTCGCGGTGTTGTTCTTCATCGTACTGCTGTTGCTGTCCCTGACTGAGTCGGCGAGGCCGCCAGTGCGGGTCACGACCGGTGGGGTGCCGTAGCGCAGCCCATACATCTGGTTGAGCCCGCATGGCTCGAAACGCGACGGCATGATGAACATGTCGGCGCCGGCCATGATCTGGTGCGACAACGGCTCCTTGTAGCCGATCGTCACGCTCACCTGGCGCGGATGTCGCTTCGCCAGCTCCTTGAATCCGTTTTCCATCTGCGCTTCGCCATTGCCGAGCACGGCGATCTGGCAGTGTCTTGCCAGCAGTTTTTCCGCCACGGCCAGGAATATATCCAGGCCTTTCTGGTGCGTCAGCCTGCTGACGACGCCGAGCAATGGCTTGTGCGGTGCGGCTTCCAGCCCCAATTGCACCTGGAGCGCTTTCTTGACGATCTTCTTGTCGGCAAGGTGTTCCAGGTTATAGGTCTTGGCCAGGTAAGGATCGGTGGCCGGATTCCACTCCTGGGTTTCAATCCCGTTCAATATGCCGTGAATCTCGTGGCTGCGCGTTGCCAACAGCCCCTGCATGCCGAAGCCGTATTGCTCAGTCTGGATTTCGCGCGCATAAGTCGGGCTGACGGTGGTGATGCTGTCGGCATAGTAGACCCCGGCCTTGAGAAAGGACATCTGGCCGTAATACTCCACGCCGTCCACCTGGTAGCTATGGGCGGGCAAGCCCAGGCGCTGCACCCATTCAGGAGCGAAATTGCCCTGGAATGCCAGGTTGTGGATGCTGATGACGGATTTGGCATGGGGAATGCCCGAGTGGTGCAGGAATGCGGGAGTCAGGCCGCTTTGCCAGTCGTTGCAGTGCACAACGTCGGGTATCCAGTCGCGCAATGGCGAGTGCTGGCTGCTCAAGATGGCGCCCACCTTGGACAAAATGCCGAAGCGCAGGGCATTATCGTTCCAGTCGTTGCCTTGGCTGTCGTTATACGGGCCGCCGGGCCTGTCGAATAGCTGGGCGTTTTCAACCACCATGACATAGACGCCGGTATCCGGCATCTTGCCTGCCAGCAGGTTGATGCTGCCGACTTCCGGCAGTCCATGGATTGGCGTGATCAGGCGCTTGTCTTGCAGCTTTGCCAATACGGCCGGATAGCCTGGGAGCAATATGCGGATGTCGATGCCAAGGTCGCGAATGGCGGCAGGCAAAGAGCCGCTGACGTCGGCGAGGCCGCCTGTCTTGATCAAGGGGTAGGCTTCGGAACTAACAAAAAGGATGCGCAAGGTATGTGCTCTTTGTTTTTTGAAGTTGGGAGTGGGCTGGGTTTTTCTATCGTTCAAGCATATCAAATAACCATAGGAGCGAGAATCCGTCGCCCAAGAGGATTTGAATGCAAGGTCATTAGATCGAGATGGTATCCGGGTTGCTGTTGATGGGCGTCATCAGGGCGACTCCCTGGCTCGGCAGTATCCATTCGATCAGGAAGCCCAGCACGGCAATGAAGATGCTGGCGAAGAATGCAGTCCAGAAGCCGGAGAGTTCGAACCCTTTGATCAGCTTGGCAACCAGCATGATCATCAAGGCGTTGACGACCAGTGCGAAAAAGCCGAATGTCACCAAGGTCAATGGGAAGGTGAGCACCAGCAGCAAAGGGCGGATGACGGCATTGACGAAACCCAGGGCCAGGGCGGAGATCAATAGCGAAAGCCGCGAGGAAAACTTGATTCCGGGGAAGATCAGGCTGGCTACCCATAAGGACAGGCTCATGATTCCCCAGTGAATAATGAAGTCATAAATATCATTTATTATCATAATATTAAAATTTATAGTTGATGTGATTTAATAATATTTTCAGCCGCCAGGAAGCCGCTCCTGATCGCGCCTTCTATGGTGGCGGGATAGTCCAATAAGGGGCTTCCGGTGCCGACATAATCCCCGGCCAGCTGTATGCGCGGATGCGGAGTGGTTTGGCCCGAGCGATCCAGCCCCGTCGTGCAGGCAAAGGTCGCGCGTTTTTCCGCGACGACTTTATGCCAGAGCGGCGTTGCCTTCAAAATGGCCGGAAAAACGGCTTGCAGCTCCTGGTGTATCTTGATGGCGAGGTCGGATTGCGTCAATGTCTGGTGCTTGCCTTCGGCACTGATGACAATGGCGAGCAGGCCTGGTTGTCCATAAAGCTGTCCACGGTCAAACACCCATTGGCCGAGTTGTCCGGCCAGGCCATGCATGACTTGCGGCAATACTGTGTCGTGAGGGTATTGCAGGTAGACGGTGTAAATGGGCTGGTATTGCAACGACTGGCAGTTGGCAACGACAGTTTCCATGCCTTGCAGCGAAGGCAGCAATGCGGCGACGCGGAAAGGGGAAGTGGCGATCACCGCATGGCTGAAATCCTGCATTGCATCCTTCAGCTTCAACCTTACTCCATGTTCCAGCGTATGCAGGCTTTCTATTGGCGTATTGAGGCTGACTCTGCCTCCATGCGCTTCGATGAAGGTGGCCGCCGGTTCGGCAAACAGGGCCGAGAGGTCGGCGCGCGGAAGCAGCAAGTCGCTGTCGGATTTCTTGTGCGCGAAACTGTCCCGCAGCACATTGAGGAATGTTTGTGCGCTTGCCGTGGCAATCGGGGTATTCAGGGCCGCAAGGCAGAGGGGCTCCCACAGCATGGCGGTGAGCCGGGGAGGCTGGCTTGCCAGCAGTTGCTGCAATGGAACGTCCTTTGCCAGGCGAAATCGCTTGAGCCGCAGGCCGGCCATGAAGCGCACGGCAGCCAGGCGCTCCCGCAGGCTGAGGCCTTGCGCTTGCAGCAGGCCAACCAAGATATGCAATGGCGCCGGCAGGGCAGCCTGGCTTTCAAGCGAAAACTTGCCTGGTATTTCGAGCTTGAGCGGCAAGCGCAGCAAGCCGGTATCGATATCCACGCCGCATGTCTGCAAAAACCGTAATGTCTGTGAGTAGGCGCCAAGCAGGATATGCTGTCCGTTGTCCAGCGTGAGGCCTTGCCAGTCTATACCCCGCGCCCGCCCGCCCAGTTGGTGGCTGGAGTCGAACAAGCTGGTCCTGATGCCGGCTTGCGTGAGCCGAACGGCCGTCGCCAGCCCGGCGCAGCCGCCGCCGATCACCGCGACATGCGGCGTTAATTGCGAACCCATGTCAGCCAGGCAAGCCAGAGTTTGCGGATGGGGGTGAGGGATACGCGCGCGTTCAGCACCACCTGGATATCGTCCGCCTTGATTTCCTTGAGCAGGGTGCGGTAGATCGCCGACATGATGAGGCCGGTGCGCTGGAGCTTGCGGTCTTCCAGAGGCAGCTCGGCAAGCGCCTTGTCGTAATAGCGTTCAGCGCGTTCGGCCTGGAATTCCAGCAATTGCCGCATATTGTCGGAGGGCCTGCCCTGCAGAATATCCTGTTCACTGACGCCGAAACGGGCGGCTTCGTCCAGCGGCAGGTAAATCCGGCCCCTGCGGGCGTCTTCGCCGACATCGCGCGTGATGTTGGTCAACTGGAAGGCCATGCCCAGGTCTAGCGCATATTGCAGGGTTTGCGGGTTGCTGTAGCCAAAAATGGAGGCCGAGAGCAGGCCGACCACGCTGGCAACGCGGTAGCAATAAAGCTCGAGCTCGGCAAAGTCGCGGTAGCGGTTTTGCTCCAGGTCCATCTGCATGCCGTCGATGATGTCCAGGAAGTGCTGCTGCTTGAGCTTGAGCTCCGTGACCGGCGCCTGCAAGGCAAGGGTGACCGGGTGCTGCGGCCTGCCCTCGAAAAGATTGATGATTTCGCCGCGCCACCAGTTGAGCTTGGTCTGCGCGACGTTGATATCCTGGACCTCATCCGCGATATCATCCACTTCCCGGCAAAAGGCATACAGGGCAGTGATGGCCTCCCGCTTGGGCTTCGGCAGGAACAGGAAGCTGTAGTAGAAACTGGAGCCGCTGGCTGCGGCCTTCTTCTGGCAATATTCTTGCGGACTCATTTTTTCCTCACCGCACGGTACAGCATATAAACCCAGTCCGCCGGCTTGAGAACCGGGCGCTGGTTGAAAACATTGCCGCGTACATGATGGAGCTTTCGCAGGATGCGTTCGCCCCCCGCAATGATCATGCGCATTTCCAGCCCGATGCGGCCGGGCAGGGCCAGCCCGAGCGGCGCCCCGGATTGCAGCAGCTTGCGCGTGCGGTTGACCTGGAATTCCATCAACAGGGCCCATGTGCCCTGGCTGTTTTTATCGGCAATCTGCTGCTCGGAGACCTTGTATTTCTGCAGTTCGTCCAGCGGCAGGTAGATGCGGTCCTTGCGATAGTCGATTTCGACATCCTGCAGGAAGTTGATGAGCTGCAGCGAGGTGCAGATCGCATCCGACAAGGCAATGTTGCGCGGCGTGGCCGCCTTGTATAGATGCAGCATCAGCCGCCCGACCGGGTTGGCCGAACGGCGGCAATAGTCGATGACCTCGCCGAAATTGGCGTAGCGGGCCTTGACCACATCCTGGCTGAATGCGGAAAGCAGGTCGTAAAACGGCGCCAGCGGCAAGCCGCGCTCCTTGATCATGGCTTGCAATGCCTGGAACAAAGGCGTGTCGGGCGTTACACCGTCCCTGATTTGATCGAGTTGCGAGCGAAAGCCGTTGAGCAGCGCCAACCTTTCCTCCGGCAGCAGCTCGCCTTCGTCGGCAAAGTCGTCGGCCTGGCGGGCAAAGGCGTAGATCAAGCCAACGGGTGCGCGCAAATCCTTGGGCAGGAGAACAGAGGCGACAGGAAAATTTTCATAATGGGCTTTGGCAAGCGCCATGCTCTGCTGGATAGTGGCTTGGTCTGATGTGGTCATAAGCGGCATAAAGTATGCCATAAAACGCCAGTTATCGCGCTTTGTGGCAAATGAAGATTGTTACGCTACAATGTGCCAATCCGTCATTGTGGAGTTTTCATGCTAGGTATTATTGGTGGTACAGGGCTGACCAAGCTGGCCAACCTCAAGATCAAGCGCAGGCAGATTGTTCGTACGCCCTATGGCGAACCTTCCGGCCCCTTAACTTACGGGGATATTTGCGGCTATGAAGTGATCTTTCTGCCCCGGCATGGTCATGGGCACACCATTCCGCCCCATATCGTCAATTATCGCGCCAATATCTGGGCGCTGCATGCCGAAGGCGTGCGCGACATTGTCTCCGTCGCTAGCGTCGGCGGTATTCATGAAAGCCTCAATCCGGGCGTGATTGCCTTGCCAGACCAGATCATAGACTACACGCACGCACGCAAGAATACCTATTATGATGGCGGCGACCTGCCGGTCAAACATATCGATTTTACTATGCCGTACAGCGACAGGCTGCGCAGCCTGTGCCTGGAGGCTGCGGCCAATATTGATGAATCAGTTATCGATGGCGGTGTCTACGCATGTGTACAAGGCCCCCGTCTGGAAACTGCCGCAGAAATTAACCGCCTGGAAAAGGACGGCGCCACCATGGTCGGCATGACCGGCATGCCGGAAGCTGCTCTGGCGCGTGAGTTGGACATGCATTATGCCGCCATCTGCCCGGTGGCCAATCATGCGGCAGGGCGAGGCAGTAGCGTGAATGGCATTCAATACGAAAACATGGGCGATGTCCTTAACGCAACCATGCAACGCGTCCGAAACCTGATAGAAAGGGTAGTGGTAGGCCATGCCTGTTAAACCTGTGTTGAAAATGGGAGAGCCTCTGCTGCTGCAAAAGGCAGAGCCCATCCAGCAATTCGATACCCCGGAGCTCCATGCCCTGATCAAAGATATGGAGGACACCATGGCGCATCTGAACGGTGCCGGTATAGCCGCCCCGCAAATCGGCGTCAGCCTCCGGGTCGTGATTTTTGGCGTTGGCCATAATCCGCGTTACCCGGATGCCGAACAAGTGCCGTATACGGTATTAATCAACCCCACGCTGACGCCTATAGGCGAAGAACTGGAAGATGGCTGGGAAGGGTGCCTTTCCGTCCCAGGCATGCGCGGCGTGGTACCGCGTTATCAAAGGTTGCACTACACTGGATATGATCAATACGGAAATCCGATAGACCGCTTGGTAAGCGGCTTTCATGCAAGGGTGGTACAGCACGAATGTGATCACCTTGACGGCATCCTTTACCCGATGCGGATTCGTGACCTTGCCCAGTTTGGTTTTACCGACGTGCTTTTCTCCGGGATGGTGGTGGAAGACGATTAATCTTGTGATAGAATGGCGGCCTTTCTTCAGTCACCACCATGACTGATGTCAAAACGGAAGTGTGGCCGAGTGGTTGAAGGCACCGGTCTTGAAAACCGGCGACCCGCAAGGGTTCGTGAGTTCGAATCTCACCGCTTCCGCCAATTCCTTGTCCGTAGCAGTTCGCCGGAGAACTTTCCCCGGTAGCAGTGTTACACACCCCCCTAATTCCTTGTATATTTTGCCCGGTTAGTTGTGCGCGGAGGTTCGCGTGCGTTCGTATACATCCGGGGTAAAAGTGGGGTAAGAATTCGGTGGTTTACCCCTGATTTAATCTGATTTTTACCCCAGCAATGAAAGTGCATGATGAGGCGGGGATTATCAGATATCGAGTGCCGGGTGGCATCCAGCCCGGATAAGCCAGTCACCAAATATGCCGACGGCAATGGCCTTTTTCTCTGGGTCTACGCTAACGGCAAGAAGAGCTGGCGCTTCAGGTACAAGTACCACGGCAAGGAAAAATCTCTCACCCTGGGGAATTACCCGGATTTAGCCCTATTATCAGCGCGTAGGAAAGCGCTAGATGCGCTTGAAATGCTCGAGCGCGGCCTAGACCCTTCGGCGCAAAAGAAACTCGCCAAGATCAATCAGAAAATCGAGGCAGCCAATACTTTCGAGGCCGTGGCCTGGGAGTGGTTTGATAAGCAGGTGCATGCCTGGGTGAAAAGCCATGCCATCGACGTGGAGCGGCGCATTAAGATGAATGTGCTACCGAGCATTGGGCAACGCCCGATATCCCAAATTACCGGACCGGAGCTTCTGGCGATGATTGCCAAGATCGAGAAGCGCGGCGCCTTCGACCTGGCTCACCGGGTGAATGGACTGTGCGGGCAAATATTCCGTTATGGCATTGCGACCGGCCGCTGTGCCTACGATCTGTCGGCAGCCATCCGGGACGCCATCACTCCTCATCAGAAAAAACACCAAAATGCGGTTGAGCCGGAAGACTTGCCAAGGCTGATGCATGCCATAGCCCGGTATCACCAAGAAGGTGATTTGAGAACACAGCTTGCGTTGCAGTTGTTGGCCCATACCTTTGTACGAACCAATGAGTTGATTGGTGCGACTTGGGACGAAGTTGATTTCAAGAAGCGTGTGTGGGAGATACCGGTCCAGCGGATGAAAGGAAAGCACGCTCACAGGGTGCCTTTGACAGACAGCTCGATCGCGTACCTGGAAAGACTAAAGAAGCTTGCCGGTACAAGCAGGTTTGTATTGCCGGGCCGCAATGCATTAGTGCCGATAAGCAATAACACAATGCTGTTCGCTCTTTATCGGCTAGGTTATAAGGGCAAAATGACAGGGCACGGATTCCGCGCAGTGGCATCTACGGTCCTGAATGAGAGTGGCTTTAACTTTGACGTTGTGGAAAAGCAGTTGGCGCATACCGAAAAGGACACTTCCAGAAAACCCTATAACCGGGCGCAATACATGCAAGAGCGAGTGAAGATGATGAAATGGTGGTCAGAGTATCTGATAGCGATGGAGCAGGGCAGCGAGCCGCCCATGGCTCCATCAGGGGCATGACAAGGTTGAGTCCCTGGAATTGATCTTGGCTTCGATCCATGCATCGATTTCTGCCTCGACCCATACCGACTTTGCGCCTACCTTGATGGGCTTGGGAAATCCATCATTTTTGATGAGCTCGTATAGGGTGGTCTTGGAAAACTTTACCTTACGGCAAACATCGTTCACTTCCAGGAGCAAATAGCCCTGGATCTCGCTTTTGATTGCTTCAGTCATAGCTGCTCATCACCTTGAGGTGGTGTTCTTTTGCTTCCCTCACGGTTTTGAAGCAAGCGATGGTAGAGCTGCCGTAATGCAGGCAGAACGGCTTTGAGACATTTGCCGCAAAGGAAATCCTCCACTCCGTATTGCCATATTGCATGTAATACTGGTCAATCTCTTTCCACTCAAGCATCGCCGCTGTTTTCCATCAACGCGTGCATTGGGACATCGAAAAATCCAAGCTGGCCTTTCCAAGCGACTGGCTGCAGCGGAAACGGATCGGCCAGTACGAAAGCATAGGATTCGGGAATATACCAAGGGCTGCTATGCCCAGGGACGCAGTCGATCAACTTGACCTTGGCAATGATCATTCCTTTTAGCTCGCACAGGAATTCATAAGCAGGGATGGTAATACCGAATTCCTTCGCGATCCATTCAGCGACCCGGTTATGCTCCTTGCGAGTATATGTTTTGCTCACATGTATGAGCATTGGACCGCGATAGTCGGTTTTCCAGTCGCGGTTTTCTACGTCCTTGATGCCTTGTTGGATCAGCCAGGCATAGGGTTGGCGGATGGATAGGGTTCTCATTGGTACTTCCCTTTCATCAATTCACGTATCTCGTTTTCCCGGTCGATCTCTGCCTTCACCTTGTGATAGATCAGCTTGCGGGTGGCGTGGGGAATGGCGCGATAGAGCTTGCGCTGGCGCTCGACCACCTCGGCAGCGGCATCCAGTTCGGCCATGGTCATGGGCTTCTCGTATTCCAGGGATTTCGCCAGACGGCGCAGGGCAGCGTCGTCATAGTCGGCCTGCACGTGGTCGGCAAGCTGGCGCCAGTAGTCGATCCAGCCGGATAGCGCGGATAGTACGTCCATGTCCTCACCGGAAATGCCCATGATCAGCCAGCCGGACGGACCCCATCGCAACTGACCGTTGCGCATGCCAAGGAACAGTCGATCGATGGTGTCGAAGGTGTCGATTTCCTTGGTGTAGCGGGTATCGAACTTGAAGGCGCTACGGTTGGGTTTTACCCTTGCCAACTTGGCTTCACGACGACGCTGGGCGCGGTTTGGTTGTGGGCTCATTTGGTACCTTCCTTTCGGAAATAACCGCTGACATTGGCAGAGACATAGCCGTTGGCGCGGATGAATTCCAGTTGCTCTTCGGCGTGCGCATGGTCGATAGCCAGGATGTAGGCCGACAGGGTCATGTCGTCGATCTCATGGCGGTATTGAATGGCAAAGACATACCATTGGCGGCCAGCGTCGTCCGTGAATTTGGGCTCGGGTGGTATTGGCAGGTTGGTTCTCATGCTTCCACCTTCCCAGCCAGGGCCACGACGTGATCCGGGATTTGCCGGCGGAACTTGTGGACCATCTGCCGCAGGTACTGGTCCTGCTTGCCGGACAGTACCCGTTCCGGCATAAGTTCGGCCATGTGGCGCATGCTTTTGGCAAAGCGCTTCATACTTGAACCGGGCCAGAATGTGCATTGACCAAGGGCTTTTGCCATCACGATTTTGCTCTTGTGTCATCACATCACCTCTGCGCTACGCTGAGCGCGACAGCGACAGGGCGCACCCAGATCGGGGTTGAAGACAGGACAAAGGTTTCGCCGGACCAGGCCAGCAGCAGCGTGGTGCCCATTACCTCGGCAACAGCCTCGGCTGCATCGGGAGGGACAAGGTTGCCGATGTGCTCGCGCCATTGTGTGTCGGACATGCCCTCCAGGTGCAGGTATTCCTCCGGCTCGACCAGGGACTGGATGACGGCCAGCTCCAGCGTAGTGAAAGGACGATGCCAAGTGCCATCCAGGGCGCGGATCACGGCAATCGTCTTTTCGTCGGCAGCCGGCAGGCGCGGATCGGCAACCGACCAGCGGCCGTTGTCATGACCTGCAGAAGCGGAGACGGCACCGCAATGCTGATCCCACGGCACTACGCCGTAATGGCCGCCCGTGAGGTAGTGGTCGCCTTTGCCTCGATCGAGGCCAGTCCGCGGATCCGCGACAGACAGCCATCCGCCCTGAACGCCCTTGCCGCCGGCAATGACGGTGGAGGAATGCTTGTCCCAATCCATGACGGATAGGTTGCCTGGCCGGCGATCCCATGACGGCCGCGGGTCAGCGATCGCATAGGCTCCCTGGTCGTCTCCGCCAATGACAGTTCCGGTGTGTCGATTCCAAGGGGTAACAGCGTATTTGCTGAAAACAGGACCTTTCGGCGGCCTTGGGTCGGAAATGCATTGCCCGGTGCCGTGTGCGCCCGTGATAGCCCGGGCTTCTTCCGACCATGGCACGATGCGGAATTCGTTAGAGTGCTTTGCCGGGCCTTGGTGGCGCGGGTCCGCCACCGAGAAACCGCCCTGTATCGGGCTGCGCTGGCTGGTGACGGTGCCGGTGGGTTCATCGAATTTCCGCACGCCGAGTTGCCCATATTCGCCGCCTGCGGGAAAGCGCGGATCCGCAACGGAATAAGCGCCGTTGGTCGGGCTAGAGTGGCCGGCAATCGTGCCGCTTGGCTTGTTCCAGTCGCGCACTCCCAGGTAGCCGGCATGGTAGTCCGGCACGATCAGGTAATCTCGCAACACGCCGTCCTCCACGGCCAGCTTGTTCAGGCTTCTCCAGTCGCTGCCGGCCTCGACGAACGCCAGGCGCACCCAGGTTTTCCATTGCAGGCTGGGAATGCGGTGCATCGGGCCGGCAGAAAGGTCGCCGGGTAGCGGCATGCGGCCGAGCAAGGCGCCGACGGGCTGCAGACGCTTCTTCTCGGGTTCGTAGAGGAAAGGCGGCACCTTTTCCAGGTGGCGCGCGACCAGCAGGAAGCGCTTGCGGCTTTGCGCAAGCCCGCCCAGCTCGCCGCAATCGTGGGTGGTCTCCGCGACGGCATAGCCGTAGGCAGTCAGCATGCCCTCGATCTGGTCCAGCAATGGCCGGCCACGGTTGGCGATACGCGGCACGTTCTCGAACACGATCAGCTCGGGCGGATTGTCCTTGAAGGCTTCCAGCATGAGCCACACGCCGCGCACCGTCAGGCGGTTCAGGGCCAGGTACTTGTTGGTACGGCTGCGGCCTTCGGGCAGCAACCCGGAGAATCCCTTGCACGGCGCCGAGAGGAAGACGATGTGCGGATGCTCGTAGCCTGCGGCTTTGAGGATGTCGCGCGGCATGGCCTCGCGCCAATCCGCTGGCGGTTCCTTGCCGTGGAAGTGGGTGTACTGGTCGCGGTCGAACAGGTCCATGACAGTACCCGGCACACCGACCAGCCGGTCGAAATCCTTGATGGCGGCCGGCGAGACGTCGATACCGCCCAGGCAGCGCATCTTGCCGATCAGGTTACCGACACGCGGGTTGGCCTTGTTGAAGCCCTTGGCGCCGCCGCCGATGCCGCAGAAAAGGTGGAAGTGGCGAATTTCGCGTGTAGAGATCATAACTTTACCTCCTGTTGCGCAGTGCCTTGCAACGTTTTCAGCTCTGTCTGCATCACGCAAAGGTTGCCCAGGTGCTCATCAATTGCAGCCCTCAGATCACTGAGGTGGTTCAAATCTAAATTGACTTGTATGCCAGCATTTCCAGTATCGATACGAAGGATTGAAGCGATACGGAAATCCTTAGGATCAATACCTGTTATCCATGTCGAAAAATAGATTTTCGATCTATCAGCATAAGTTTCACGGGTTGAGAGGTGGTTCATGCTGCGGTCCTTTCCGTATCTACGAGGGCTTCTTCCTTGGCGACGGCTTCCCTGACGGCGTCGACCAGCAGCAGGAAGGTGGGATCGTGCGGATTGATGGCGAAATTCTGGATTAGCTCCAGGGCGACCATGGCGTGGTGGGTGTTGAGTTCCAGCAGTACGCGGCCGATATCGAAATACTGGTATTGCTTGTCGCCGCTCAGGTGGCAAACGAGATAGCGGAGGTTGATGCCGGCCACGGTGTTGCCGAGGATTTCCAAGCGGTAGCGCAGGAACGGGCTGACTTCCTTGGGCAATGCCTTGACGGCGTACTCGGTGTCTTCCTCCAGCTTGTCCAGGGCGTCGATGACCTTCTGCATCTGCGCGTCTGTTTTCTGGTGGAATAGGGTGCCGTCGTGCACGGTTGCGATAACGCCCAGGCTGCTTGTGATCAAGCGCATCAGGGGTGACTGCAATTGAGAGTTGAGCATGATGTCTCCTTTCATGGCTTCTTAAAAACCCAGCAGCGGAGCGTGTCAGGCCGTGCTGGGATGTGGACGTCGCGCCCTTTGTTGTAGGCATCGTTGATTGCGCTGTTGACTACCGCGCCGGACTCGACGAATTGGTACCTGCGACTGGTGCGCAGGAGTTTCTTGAGTTCGCCCAGGTCAGGGATTTGCTGGCGCTTTTCCGCGGCGACCTGGACGAAGTGGTTGAGATTGACCGCGATGAGCTCGCGGTCGCGGTGGTGGTTGAGGCGGGGCTCATCATCACTGCCGTTGAGGTATTCGAAGATTTCCCAGAAGGACTGCACGGTCGGGTTGTCTTCGCTGCAGGCCTTCTGTCGATCGATGGCCATGTCGGCCAACTCGTCGTGCGTTGCCTGGATGTAATCCGGATTGATGGGGATGACCAGCTCCAGGCAATCAACCAGGGCCATGACTTGGGCATGGTTGGAGATAATGCGCATGATCTTGACGTCCTTGAGCTGCTGGAGCATCGGTTCGTATTGCGCGAAGCGTTCCAGAAACCGCTCCATCACCTTGGCTTCGGCCTTCATGGCCTTGACGATGAAGCCGGACAGTTCGCTGGTTTTCAGGCGGCGCAGGCTGTCTGCCAGCTTTTTAGTTTCGGGTGTGTGGCCCTCTGTGGTGTTCTTGATGTGGACAATGCGCTGCAGGACGGCCGGGTCGGCGGAGACCTCGGCGTTCTGGCTGATGATGAGGCTAGCCCGGAAGGGCGGCTCGTAGGTCTCGTTGCCGCTGTTCTTGACGCCGCGAGAATAGATGGAGCGGCCATCGAACAAAGGCTTGAGCTCGTTGAAGTCGAACTGCTTGCTATGGCTACCCTTGTCGTCGGTGCGGCGGTCGCCCTCAATCAGTACCACGGGGAGGTTCGCCACTTGAGAGAAGTTGCGGGCGCGCGCTGCGGGGCTGGATTTGGAAGGGTCGAAGCCTTCATATCCCTCGCGGCCGAACAGCCGCCAGAGAAATTCGATTAGGGTGGACTTGCCTGAGCCGGGCTCGCCGATGAACTCCAGGAAGGGGAAGGACTTGTGCTTGGCGCGGATCTGTTCGGCGAACAGGGAGCCCAGCCAGTAGGCCAGAACCACAATACCCTTGGCACCGTAGCACTTCCAGATGATGTCGACCCAACTGGTATCGAAGTCTTCCAGGTTGGTGTTGATCTCGATATCCATCACGCGCAGCAGGCTCTTGATGGATATCTTGCCCACGTCGAAGAAGTCTTCATCGTTGAGGGCATAGGTGCGGCCATCCTTCACTGCCACATCGTTGAACACGTAGGTGCCGTGCTCGATGCTGTAGCCTACGAAGTTGATGGTTTGGACCGTCTTGATGTTGTAGAGCTGGTCTTCGATGATCTGGTCGAGGTGGTGGCTTTTGCCGCTGAATATCGCGCCTGGGGCGATCGAGATCAGGCGATCCTTGAAGGTGGCTGCCTTGGTCAGCTGGCTACCGGCAAAAGTGTTCTTGATGCTGGGGCCGTCGTGGGGAAACTCGACGCGCAGGTAATACCAGGATTCATTGGTGACCAGGTCGGCCTGGAAATAGAGCGCGGTGAAGTTGCAATTGGCGATTTCGAAGACGGTGCGGGACTCGGCCAGCGCCTGTTCCCGGATTTTTTCTTCATCCATGTATTCGCCATCACCTTCGTTCATGCGCTCCTGGACTTTTTGGCGGGCCTTGGCGAATTTGTCGAAGTCGATGAAAAACCAGTACATGCGGTTGTCGTGCACAAACCAGAACTGGCCTTTTTCGGTGTAGTTGTACATCAACAGCGCTTTGTCGCTGGGGCTACGTGCGAGCAGCAGGGAGCCGTTGTAACGCGCTTCCTTGATGGCTTTTTCATCCAGGCGGTTGCGCGTGTGCAGGTCGTTCCAGTCCAGCCTTTTGCCGTGCTTGTCCTGCAATTGCGCGGCAAGGCATACCCAGCCCCTATCAGCCGTCTCGCGGGCGTATTTCTTGATGTACTTGCTGCCTGCCGGGCCGTTGTCAAACGCCCAGATCAGCTTGGGATGGTCTTTGTCGGCAGCATTGCATTTCTCGGCGAGCTGCTTGAGCCATACCCAGCAGTTGTTGTTGCAGGACATGGCGCTGACAGCGGCATAGCCGTTGAGCCAGAGTGAGATGGCGTCGAAGATGCCTTCGACGATCCAGATTTCCTTGGCCTCGGTGTAATCCAGGCCGGGGATTTCCCATACCTTGCCGGCATACTCGCCCTTGAAGGTGGCCTTGCGCTTGCCGAAGCGCTCGGGCTTGTCGATGATGCGTTCCCAATAACCGATGCCGGGCAGCGCGAAGCGGACGGTGGCGCTGCCTTCATTGAGGTCGTGATCGAAATATGACTCTTGGGTGTACCAGCCCTTGAGCTTGTCGATATCGAAGCCCCGGCTTTCGCGCAGGTAGGCATCGGCCGCCGCGTTTGGGTTTTCAGGCGTGGATTTGTAGCGCTCGCTCCAGGCGTTGAACAGGTCGGGATAGAGCTCCTTGACGTGGTACTCGGCGCCGCAATTGTTCAGGCGGCCGCACTTCACCACCCATGGGGCTTCCTCGTGGGTGTATAGCTCCTTTTGACCGCAGGACGGGCAACGGCCTTGGCGCAGCCATTTGCTGCTGCCCTTGGTCTTGAATTCGAAATCGAAAACAAGCCTTTTAACTACGTCGCGGTGAAGGTCAGGATTCATGCTGTGCTCAAGTTTTTGGGTAAAAAAATCCCTGCACCCTGAAAACAGGGTGTTGCCGGGTGGTTGCTGGGGAGGGCGAGAAACTCGCCTATGGGTTAGCCGGTGGGTTCGGCTGAGGGTATGGCCATCATGGCGTTCACCTTTTCAGAAAGGGGAATGTGCACCTTGGGATTGGGATTGCGACTTGGCACGATGGTCAAGATGGCCGTGGTGACACTCTTCCAGGTGTGGCCGCATTCAATGTTTGTGCATTGAAAATAGGTCTCGCGGCTGATCTCGGACACGTGGCGGCTGGTGCTGATGCGCGCCTTGGCGTGGCAATGGGGGCAACGGTTGAAACTAGACTTTGCCATTGGTTTGCTCCATCAACTGCGCATCAATCACGCGCTTTGCGCTCTGCATGGCGGTGATGGCCAAGGTGAGCGTGTGTTGCGCATGCTCAAGCTCGCCGGGGTCAACACCATCCACCAGGGCAGCCAGCGCCTTGGCTGCCTCGGAGCTTTCAGCCAATACGCTTTCGAGCATATCCAGCGGCCGGGCCGGATCGACTTGTACCACCGGCTTGGCGACCATACCAATACCGCCTAACGCCAGGATGGTGTTGACGGTCTTGGTGCGCAGATCGACAGGCAGCGCGCCGAGCAAATAGACGGCCAGGTTGGCCGGCAACAGGCCGTTGTCCTTGGTGATGTCGTCCAGCCAGCGAAACAGCTTGTTTGCATTGATGTGCATGCGCTGATATTCATCACCTGAACCGTTCAAATTGAAGCTGATGCCGGAGAGGCCCTTGGGCTGGAGGTCGTAGAAATGGCTGATGATGGTATCGGCCACCGTTTCCCGACTCCAGCCTTTGCTGTCTTTCCATTCGACAATGGCGCCGGCGATGACGGCAATCAGGGTGCGCTCGTGATAACTGTCTCTCATGATGGCTTGCACGATCATGGTTAGACTTGCCTCACGGGTGCGGAAGAAAAAGAGGTACCGGTCGGGGAGGATCCGGCACCTTGAGGTTCGGCAGTGAACTCGGGGGAGGAAGCTGCCGAATTTAAACCGGGGGCGACGATAGGGAGGCCAGCCTTGTAGGCGTCGTAGGCCAGCTTGGACTTAGCCAGCTCATGCTGCTTGCAGTATTCATCATGCTGGGCCAGCTCTTCAGGAGGTAAACGGAGCGCAATGGGTTTTTCCTTAACCACGCCCGGAGCGTTCCGGCTGCCTGCATTCTGTTTGCGTACATGAGCCATCGTCTATATTCTTCAATAGTGTTACACAGTGAATCTATTATGAAAACAATTGTTTGCAATGTCAACAATTAAAGACAACTTTTATTTGCGATTGAGGGATGAGCGTGATCGATTAGCCCTATCTCAATCGGCTATCGCTGAAAAATGCCAGGTGAGCCGTGTGATTTGGGGCCGGTATGAGAGCGGGAGCACGCTGCCTGGTGCAGATGTTCTTATGCGGCTTGCTGATTTAGGTGGGGATGTTCTTTATTTATTGACGGGCGAACGAGGTGGCGGTGTAAACAAAAGTTTTCATGATGGCGCAACTTACACGAAACAAGATGTTGCCGAACTTGCTGATGTGTTCGCACATACAAACGACGAGGGGAGACAGGCTCTGATGAGTCTGGCTAGGTTTATAAAAAACAAATAAGCCAATAAGCAGTACTGGCTTAATACTTGGGGGAAGTATTAAGTGATCAAAGAACTCGACAGCCTAAAAGACAAGCTTAAGAATTTGTATTTGACCTTAAAGGATAATGAGTCTTTGCCAGGATGGCAATTTCCTCAAGTAACAAATACGAGTCTTAGATTTAGTATCGATTCCATAATTCGAATGTTGGAAGAGTTACCTCAGGATTTGCAGATTAGTGAATTTGAGAATTCGATCGCTGAGCAATTTTGCCATGGACTTGAAGCGTTAACTAATGGCACTGCTGTCCACCTCAATCAAAACTCCACCAATAAACAAAACGCCCAAGCGGCAATGCTCCATACCCTACAGCAAATAAGATTTTTCATTGAGGATATCAGTCCAAGATGGACAAGAATCGTTGATCCAGACCTTTACCCAGAAAAACTGGCAAAGCGAATAAAGGTAGTGAATTCTAATTTACAGCAGTTGGAGCCTGAACTCAATTCCATTAAAAACAAACTTGATCTACTAGGCCAGGCAGAGAAGATTAATAATGAGCTGCCGTTAGAGCTTGAAGAATTGGAAAACGCCAGAAAAAAACTTGATTTAGTTAATGATGAAGCGGGGCAAAGAATTAATGAAATAACCAATAATAAAGATGCTGCCGAGCAAATGTTAGAGAGAATCGAGATTCTACATGAGCAAGGAAATGATTTCATAAGGCAGTTAAGTGCATTACACCGAATTGGAACATCAACTGCCCTCGCAGGTGCTTTTCATGCACGAGCAAATGAACTTAATAAATCAGTTTATGTGTGGGGGGGAATACTTCTGCTTGCATTAATTGCCGCCTTAGTAATTGGATGGCTTCGATTGAGTGAGCTTAACACTTTACTTACATCAAATACACAATCTTATAAAATTTGGATAATGTCTTTTTTCTCTGTGCTGGGTGTTGGTGCTCCAATTTGGGTGGCCTGGATAGCTACCAAGCAAGTAGGGCAAAGGTTCAGACTTGCAGAGGATTACGCTTATAAGGCCTCTGTTTCAAATGCCTATGAGGGATATCGAAGAGAGGCAAGAAATTTTGATAATGAGATATTTGAAGCAAAATTATTTGGTACCGCATTAGATCGATTAGATGAGGTACCTTTAAGGCTTGTAGAGCGTGAAACACATGGAAGTCCTATACATGAATTTTTGAGCTCACCTGTATTTCAAAAGCATTTGGATGCATCTGGAGAGTTGAAAGATGAATTTATGGACTTTTTAAAAAGAATAAAGTCATCTGGCAAATATTAGATGATTAATTAATCTAAAATTTAACCATATTTTGGGAGGGGAAGTAATGGCAATTAAGAATTTTGTTCTTCATGAAGTTCGCCGTGAGAAAGATGCTGGAGAGGTCAAGGCCACTTATAGAGGCGAGGTAGATGATCCTAAAGTACTGACCCCAAATCTCACCGAAAGGCTCATTTCTCTGTTTTCAAATGCTAGCTTGAATCTTGGCGGTTTTGGGGTCGATGGCGATTTCACAGTTGAACCACCTTATGAGCAATATATTACTCAATATTTGAAAGATAAAAATCCTGAGTCTTTCTTACAATTAACTCGAAAAATGGCAGAGAAGTTTGAAGCTGTGTTGAATGAAAAATCAAAATCCACTGTAAAAGGTGGATTTCTTATTTTCTATGAATATGAATACAGGAATGATGATTGGATTGCGGTCGCTATACTCCAAATGACAGAGGGTTTGGATATTGATGGTGCATTGAAAGTAATTGCTTCGAAAACATTCAATCTTGAGAAGTTACACTTGGGAGCTACTGTTAATTTGACAAGGTGGAGCGAAAAGACTCATGAGCGTTACATCCGTTTTAAAACGGGTTTAGCTGGTGAATTAAGAAATTATTTCCAAGACTATATTGGATGCACTCGTGATAAAGGCGCATTGGTCACTGAGACAAAAGCTTTAAAAACTACCATTGAAAAATATGCTAAAGAAAAGCTATTGGTTGAACCAGAGCATGTCCAAGAGTATTTGGATTTGGCTCATACATATATTTCATCTCGGTTAAGAGCCGATGAGCCTGTGCTGTTATCTGAATTGAGCAAAGCAACATTTTCTGCTGATCCAGATGAATTTATTAAATTTGCTAATGAAGGTAATGCTCTGGGAGAAGAGTTATCTATTGATCGAAAAGAATTAAGAAAGTTTGAGAAAATATCACACAAATGGAAGGGCATTAATTTAAGCTTTGATAGGAGAAGTTTAGGATCAACGGTTAACTATGAAAATGGTAAAATAACTATCTCTGATATTCCTGATGTATTGGCAACTGAGCTTGAAGAAGAAAAAGCTTCTAGAAAAAAAGACAATTCATCCGATGAATAACGATGATTGATAAATTTCGATATTATAAAGAAATTAAGGGCAGGCTCAATGCGCTCGAGGTGCGTGCATCTAATGATCGTGTTGGATCGTTGGTGCTTGATGCCGATAATATTTCTTTACTAAAGTCACTTTCATTAAGTGGACTGGCTGATTCTCAAATAAATAACCCTAAAGACTTGGGTGATGTCGTTGATATTGAGAAACTGGGAGAAGCTCACCACGAGAAAATTTATGAAATCACTCTCAAGGGATCTTTAATAAAAGAAAATTGTTTTTTGGGGGAGTCTTGGGATGAGTTTCTTTCACATTCTAGTTATCTACTCATTCCTCCTGAAGCAATTTATCTGAATGACGAAGATACCCTGATTGGTGAAAGCTATCCAAATGCCAACTTCGAAAGTTTTAAATCGATATCATCTTTAGTTCAGAGTATTGAGAAAATTAAAGATTATTCAGATTCAACACTATGGGGAATTATTTATGGCAATAAAATTGAAATTGGTAAATTTGTCGATAAAAAACTATTAGATAAGACTATTGACATAGAACCTATTAACCGAATCCTTCTTGAGGATAGTCATACTGAAGCAAAAGTAAATCTGCTGAAGAAAACTATTGTGAAGTTTGTTTCTGATTGCGATAAGAATAAACGATTGGAATTTCTTGTCGATAACTTTGACAGGTTTGTATCTGAATTTTTACTTAATTTCGAAATATATGTTTCAAACTATAGCTTTGATAAAGTTCGCTCGGAGTATGAAGAGAAAAGAACTGAATATATAGCAAAGGTAAATAGTGTTTTTCAGGATATATCAACAAAGTTGATAATTTTGCCTGCCCCACTATGGCTTGCAATAACTCAAATTAGTTCGAGTGCAAATCCAATTGATATTGCAAAAAAAGGAGGTGTTGTAGCAATTACAATTTTTATTGGTGTTTATCTGGCAGCTACTATATATGGACAATTTCAACTATTGAAATCTGTGAACAAGGAGTATTCTGAACTTTTTTCTAGGCTGAGAAATGAATATCCTAATATACCATTGTCAGAAACAATACCTTCAGAGTTGAAAAATAGATATGAGGCAGTATGGTGGCAATTAATGGTAGCAGGCATTTCAGGCATAGTAATAATAATAATTTCGTTAGTCATTATTTTCATGTCTATTTGACTTTAAAGGGAGTATAGGAGCGAGTGGCGTACTAGTTTAGCTGAACCTGTGGTTATTAATAGTAGTATCAACATTAACATAGTAGTAAACAAAAACCAGTATGTTGGCGGTGCAAGTCCGCCCATAGAGAAGATATATAAGCAATCAAAAACTAAACCAAAACAAACAGTGCAAAATGGAGGTAGTCAAAATGGCAAAAAAACATGTCACTAAAATTACACTTAAGTTTACACCATGGGTAGCTGGTCTAGTTATCGCCTCTGTGCTGGGAGTGAGTGAATTCTCCACTCGGCCCTATATTCCTTTTAGTATTATTTAAATGTCCTCAAAAGACTTTGAGCCTGTTTTAAGAGATAAGAACTATAAATACGAAAGTAAATCTTTATCACGTATTAATATTTTTATTTATTGGCTGACAGGTATAGTTCTTGTAATTATAGCTTTAGTTTTTGGATTTTATTTTTACAATTTTCATGATGCGATTAATATCAAGCAAGCAAACTGGGGGGAGTTTGGCGATTATGTAGGAGGTGTTCTTAATCCGATCATTGCTTTTTCAGCTTTGCTAGCTCTCTTGGTTTCTATAGGAATTCAGTCAAAGGAGCTGGGTGCGGCAAATGAGCTTTTGAGTCAATCAAATTCTGTATTAAAGAAACAAAATTTTGTCGTATTTTTCTTCCCAATGCTTAGTATGCATTTGGATTTTATACGCCAGATAGACTATTTTGAAATAGATGATTATGGTAATGAGATACATAAAAATGGAAGAGAGGCTTTTGAGAAACACTGGGAAAGTCTAATTGTGCATATTAATGCACAAGCTAAGCAAAAATTAAATGCCAATAATAATGAGAAGTTATCGATTGAGGATATTCAGATAGCTCTTGAAGAATACAGTAGTTTAGAGGTTGCAAATATTGATCCTTACTTAAGCAATCTAACTTCTATCCTTATTATTATAGAAAATTCAGAATTGTCAGAAGTAGATGATTATTATTCACTCTTGACTAGTAATTTCTCGCGCCCTCAATGGGCTTTTCTATTTTTAATTTTAGCAGATCCCTTTTATAGAGTAGCAGCAGAAATCATGTCTAAACGGAATTTATGGCAACTCAGCTACCTTCCTGAAAATAATTACAATAATTTGATAATTAAATACTATGGAAGTCTTATTGGAGGTGAACCTCCAAATCCAAGGAGCTGGTAAATCCAGAGCTTGCTATTGAGTGTACTACTCTCGCAATAATCCAATCCGCACTATCAATCGCGGACTTCCATCCCTTCACCTCAGCCGGCAACTCAGGATGCAGTTCAGCACGTCCCAGCGCCAGGCTGATGCTGAAAGTCGCCACGCCACGCACCATGCGCCGATATTCCGACCTGGCCGCCCGGATGGCGTTTGTGCGGTTGGCGTAGATATGCCTGAGCGTACGCACGTTATCCGCGCTGGCCTGTAGGGTCGGCGGGGCGTAGGTGTCGCGGGATTCCTTTTTTTCCGGCTTGTTCAGGTTTTTATCCGTGATGGTCACGGTGAGCACTTCCCCAGCAGCGCCCTTGTAGCGCGCTACCACGGCGCCGTATATCTGCTTGCCAGCCTTGAGTTGGCGAAATTTTTCACGGGCGTTGCGCGTGGCGGCAGCCTTGCTCGCGTAGGTTTTTTCAATGGTGTAAGTGCGGCCGGTAGGCGTGGTGTCGACCAGGGCTTTCTCTTCCGCGGCAGGCTGCTGCGCGATGTTGCTTTCATCGATGATGACCTCGCCTTGTTTGCCGGTGCGGGTGTCTTGGAAGATTGCCTTCACGGCAGTGGCGCCGTCGCGGTCTGCCACCGTAAAACGGTGGGAGTCTCCATCCTGCCTGGTGATGGTGACCTTTTCGAGGTGAAGGCCGGATGCCGTGACCGACTCGCCCGTGGGCATGAACAGCAAATTGCCGGCCTTGACGTTGGCAATGGCATCGAACATGCCTGCCAGGCGCGTGATGAAGCTGATATCCGACTCGTTGGTCTGGTCGATATGCTCGATGGACCTGCCGGCCAGGGAGGCGGAAATGATGGGGTTGAGGCCGTGCTGGCTTGCGATCTTGCGCACGATATCGCCCACAGTGACCTGGTGCCAGCTGTGTTCCTTCTGCTGCGTCAGCGAGCCGCGCAGGTCCGCGCTGCGCGCGCGGATGGTCAGGCGGTCGGGCGAGCCGGTGTGCTCGACTTCGTCAACTGTGAATATGCCTTTTTGCACCAGGCCGGTATCCTGCCAGCCGAAGGCAATGGAGAGCTTGACGCCGCGCATGGGTATCTCGAGCTGGCCGTCGCTATCATCCAGGTTGATTTCCAGCTCGTCGGCCTCTGTGCCGCGGTTATCGGTGAGGGTGAGCGATTCCAGCCGGCCGTTGAACCTGGGGGTGATGTCCTTGCCGTCTTGCAGGATTCGGTAGATGGGCGTCGGCATCAGCGCACCATGTCCAAGACCGTTTCGTTAAGGGCGCCGATGGTGTGCAGGTCGTCATCGCCCACGCGGGCCAGGCCAATGGTGAAGTCATAGCGGCGGGCGGCGCCATCGCGGAAGAAGTGGTCTTTTTTGATGTCGAGAGACTCGATCACGAAAAAACCATAGACCCGTCCTGTGCCTTCCACCAAGCACCATGCCTCGCCTGTATCGCCCATGTAGCGCAACAGATCGAGCGCCAGCGAGCCGCCGGTGAGTTCCGGCAGCAAGGTGCCGCTCAGGGTAATGATTTCATCGTCAGGGCCGGTGAATTGCCGGGCAGGTCGTTTGCCTACACGGGAGTTGCTGGGATGGCGCCAGGCGATACGCTGCTGGAACTCCTGGTAGGGCAGGGTGCCCATCTCGAAAACGAACAAACCTAGTGCGAGCATCATGGTGCTTAATCCCTATCCGATAGGCTGCTGCGGCGGCGGGCAAGGCCGCGGCGCTGATGTTCAGCCAGTTTCTTATCCACCTCAGCCGCGACCTGCTTTGCATCCATGCCGGGGGCGGCGTTGACGGTGATGCTGGTGTTATTGGTCTGGTTGCCCTGGCCAGCCTGCGAGGCGCGCACGACTTGGCGCTGGCGCAGCCGGACATGGCCTACATTGGGGCCGTCTGCCACCCTGACGCCGCCCACGGCCGGCGTATCGGTGGTGAAGAATTCTTTCACGGCCTTGATGCCGGCCAGGATGGGCTCAATGAAGGACTTGAACTTGGCGCCTATCGCGTCGAAAGTCTTGATGAAGAACGCCTTGATGGGCTCCCAATTCTTGTAGATCAGCACGCCGGCCGTGACCAGCAGCATGATAAGGGCGAGGATGGGATGAGCCATTGCCGCGGCGCGGAGCACGGCCAGGCCGCGGCCAAGGGTAGTCAGGGCGCCGGCAGCGGTAACGCCCTTGATGCCCAGCATGGCAAGGCCAAGCCTGAAGGCGAGCATGGGACCCATGATGGCCGCCACGGTGAGCAGCAGGGCGCCCGATGCTACCAGCAGGACGGCGATGATGGCGGCGGTTTTCATGAGGGCGGCCGTGAGGACCGGGTGTTCCTTGGTCCAGCTGCGGATGCCGGTTGCGATGTCGCGGATCAGCACCATGAGGTCGACCAGGGCTGGCTTCAAGGTTTCGCCCAAGCCTGTATCGGTATTGAACAGGGCGTTCTTCGTCATTTCCCATTGGGCCGACAGGGATTGATTGCGACGATCCGATTCGCGCTGCATGGAGCCGCGGGCTTCTTCGTCGTTTGCCAGCTTGAGCTGGCGGCGCAGCTCGCCTATGTTCTGCGCGAGCTTGGAGGCATCATCGCCGTATTCCTTGCCGAAAAGGCGGGTTGCCGCTTCGAGCTGCTGGTCTTGCGGCAGCTGCTTGAGGGCTTCCAGTACCTGGATGATGGTGTTGGTAGGATCCATGGCCATGTTCTTCTGCAACTGGCCGGCCTCCAGGTTGACCATTTCGAGGCCTTTCTGGAAGCGCTTGGATTGCATGTTCGCCACGCTGAGTTCGCGGATCATGGCGTTGGTGGCCGTGGCCGCTGTTTCCTCCGTTGCGCCCAGGCTTAGGAAGGTACTGCCGAAGGCGGCAGCATCGCGGAAGTTCATGCCGGCAGTGGTGGCGATACCGGCAATGCGCTGCAGGACCTTGATGATGTCGCCGCCCTGCGATTGGGCATTGTCATCTAGCCAGTTGATGGTGTCGCCCAGCTCCTTGATGTCCTTGATGGGGATTTTATAGAGGTCTGCGATCTTGCCCATGTCCATGGAGATTTCATCGGCGGGCAGATCGAACGCCGCCTGCATGATGGCGGCAGCCTCGGTGAAGCGGGCGAGGTTGTCGGCACCTTGTATGCCCATGCGCGCGGCACCTTCGGCCAGGCTGTACATTTCAACAGTGGTCAGGGGCAGACGTTCGGACAGCGCCATGAGCCTGGCTTCCATGTCGAAGAATTCCTTGGTCAGGCGGTTGCTGCTGTCGTAGGCGCCATCCATCTGCTTGGCGAGACCGACGCGGGCGTCTTCCAGTGTGGCGAAGTCCTTGATGGCGCGCATGACGGGTAGGCCGGTGGCAACGCCGGCGCCCAGGATAGCGGCGCCGGCGCCAGCGATCTGGTTGCGGCGGGCAATGCCCTTATCGTATTGCGCACGTGCAGCGTGCATGGCCTGCTGGGCTTTGCCCTGGCGCTCGAGCGCCTTGGTTTGCCTGTCCACCTCGGCAGTGGCTGCGGCAAGGTCGGTTTTCAGGGTTTTCTGGTAAGTGTTGAGATTGCGGGTGCTGACGCCGCTTTCTGCCATGGAACTGCGTAGGGCCTGCTGCTTCTGGATGATGCCGGAGTGTTCCTGCTTGAGTGCGGCACCCTGGCGCTTGAGTTTTTCCAGCTCGCGCGTCATGGCGCGGGTCGGGGCAGGTGAGCTTTTGATCTCACGGGTAAGGTTGGCAATGCTGGCCTGTGTGCTGTCAAGGCGGACCTTGGTTGTGGCGGCATCCTGGCTGAGTTTACGCCAGGAGTTCAGCTGGCTTTGCTGCTTGTCCAGTTCCTTGACCCGGTCGCGCGCAGCCTTGAGGGCCTTGGCTGTGGTGTTGCCCGCCTGCGTGATTTGCTTGAGCGGGTTTGTGGCCTTGTTGACCAGGGACAGCAACACCTCAAGTTTCATTTTATCCAAGGCTTAATCCTCTTTTGTTCCGCTGCGCTCGATCGCGCCATCGTGCCAACCGATCAATTCGACCAGGTCCATGGAAAACATCTCGGATGGGGGCCAGTGATAAATGGCCGCGATGTTCGCCATGAGGTCTTCTACTCGGTCAGGGAGACCGTCTGCTTCATGGCTCGCGGTAGCAAAAAACTTGTCACCGCTGTGCCGAGCTGGAACAGGTCGGCAGGATCGAGGCTGCTGACTTCCTGCTCGGTCAAGACAGGCTCGCTGATGCGCGGCAATACACGATGCAGGGCGGTGACTTCCATCTGCAGCAGGTCGGTCAGGCTGACGCCGCGCAGTTCGCCGGAATTGGGCTTGCGCACGGATATTTCCTTGATTTCCTGCTCGCCGCGCTTGAGTGGCTTGTCGAGGGTGATAACGGTGTTCATGGTCGTGTCCTTTCAGGGTTTAAAAAAAGCCCATGGCATGAATGCGCATGGGCTCAGGAGGAGATGGTAGTTACAGCCCGATTGCCGCGCGCATTTCGGCCAGCCTATCGACGCCGTCGACGATGAAGATGAAGTTGAGCAGGTCGATTTCGATGACGTCGATGTTGTTGACGGTGAGCCGGTAGTAGGTCAGGCTGGACTTGATCTTGGTGTTGGCATTGGCCTCACCACCCTTGGCCGTGCCGTTGTCGATTTCGACGTGGCGGCCGCGGACGCTGATCTGCACTGCTTGGACGCTGCAGTTTTCGTCTTCCTGGTAGGCGCCATTGAAGCGCAGGGGAATACCTGCCACGCCGACATAGCCGTATTGCGCCATGGGGCGGAGATCGAAGCCCTTGATAGTCCATTCCAGCTCCAGCTTTTCCTGGCCGAGGTCGAGATCGACGGGGCCATCCATGCCGGCGCCGCGGAACTCTTCTAGCTTGCGGGTGAGCTTGGGCAGGATGATTTCGTCAACCAGGCCCTGGAAGGACTGGCCGTCGTCGAATAGGTTGAAGTTCTTCAGTACGCGAGGCATTGCCATGGTTCAGGGTCCTTTTACGCTTGAGCGATGCGAGTGGCGAAATCGGCCAGGTATTGATCAGTGATCCGCTGCTTGAAGGTGAGGTCTTCAAGCGGAGGCACAGGGGTGTAGTCGTAGTCGATCGCGAGCTTGCCGTCCTTGAGCAGGTCTGGTGTGTTGGCCTCGGGGTCAAACCATGCCTTGCCGTCGATGATGTAGCCGTTGGTCTTGAGGCTGCGGAACTTGGCATTGATACCATCAATGATGTCGCGCACCAGGGAGGGGTTCATCGGCAGGTCAACGGCCCAGGCGTGCGCTTCGGCCATGGTGTCTGCCAGAACCTGGGCAGTGCGGGTGTAGTTCTCGAAGGCAAACAACGGATCCGTCGAGCAAGTGCGGGAGCCCCAGAAACGGTAGCCCTCGAAGTTGATGAGGGTGGTGACGTCCGCCTCGTTGAGATAGCCGGCATCGGTAGCTGGGTCCTGCAAGTCCCAGAAAATATCCTTGCTCAAGCCGACCACGCCGTTGACCGGAATGTTGGAGATGGTCTTGTGCCAGCCGATCTCGTTATCCAGCTTTGCTCGCAGGCCAAGCGCGCGGGATACGGGGGAGGAGATGGCATTGGCCGTACCTTGCCAGGACATGAATTGAGGCCAGAGCACCATGACTTCGCGCTGGCCGAAGTTCTCGCGATAGGCGACGGCATCTTCTTTGTTTTCCGCACCGTGGGCATGGACGTAGGCAAAGGCGCGGAGCTTTTGCGCGATGGTGACCAGTTCGGTCGCGACGGGCAGGGTGTCGAGATACGGCACGCCAAGTATGCGGGGCGTGATGCCCAATTGCGCCTTGGCTGCCAGCAATGCCTTCATGCCGGTGTATTGGCCGTCCACGGTGGTGGTGCCGATGATCTTGGTGTTCTGGTCGGCCTCCTTGGCGGCGGCGGTTTCGCCTTCACCTTCAGCCACACGGACAATGACCGAGATGGTGTTGGTCTGGTCGACGATGTCGTCCAGGGACTTAGCCAAGGTGCCAGATTCGCCAGCCTTGCCGATGGCGGACTGGATGTTGGTGACCAATACCGGCTTGTTCAGCGGGAATGCAGCTGGGTCTGCATCATCAGCTGTACACACCATGCCGATGATCGACGTATTGATGGTGCGAATCGGGCGGATGCCCTCGTTGATTTCGATGATACGCACGCCATGGTGGTAGTCTTGTGCCATCTGCATTTCTCCGGTGATCTGACGATTGGAGAAAGCATGCCGAATATGCTGAAAATAATCATGGAGGTGTTGTTCTAAGTGAAAGGTACAGAACAAAAAGAGCTACACCTGGCAGTTGAAACCTGAAAGTCACCACGGCATGGTATGTGAAATGTCATAGCCTATTGTACGAACGTACAATATAATCGTCCTGCCATGAGTTGCACAGTTTTCTATCATCCCGTCCCGCCTGAAGAAGCCACCACGCTGAAATTACCTCTATTCGAGGGCATCGTCCGCTGCGGCATGTCCCGCTTTCCCTCGCCAGCCGAAGCCTTTGCCAAGGAGATGTTGGACCTCAGCAAGCGATTGATCAGCAATCCCGCTTCTACGGTGTTGAGCTATGCCGGGGATGATTCGATGATTGATGAGGGTATCTTTTCAGGCGATTTGCTGATCATCGACAAGAGCCTGTCCTATGGTGAAGGCAGCGTGTGTGTTATCCCGTACTACGGGGAATTCATCTGTAAGAAGCTGCATCTGGAGGGCGACCAGGTGCAGTTGCTCTCGGCCAATCGCGCGGCCAATTATCCCCCCATCATTGTCAATGAGGGCGAGGAGCTCTCTGTCTTTGGGGTGGTCAAGTATGTTATCCATCAACTATAGACGGCAAGTCTATGCCCTGGCCGATGCCAACTCCTTTTACGCCGAGGCAGAGCGGGTATTCAGGCCGGACCTGATCGGCAAGCCGATTGTGGTGCTTTCGAACAATGACGGTTGTATCGTGGCGCAATCCAAGGAAGCCAAGGCAATCCTGGAAATATGGATGTGTCGGCCCTGGTTCGAGCTGCAGGAGCAAGCCGAGGCATTGGGGGTGACGGCCTTCACCTCTAACTACGAACTCTATGCGGAAATGAGCAATCGTTTCATGCAGACGCTGAGCCAATTCACCTTCCGCCAGGAGGTCTATAGCATTGACGAATCCTTCCTGGACATGACCGGTATCCGGCGCGACCTGAGCGAGTACGGCCAGGAAATCAAGGCGACGGTGAAGCAATGGACCGGGCTGCCGATCTGCGTCGGTTTCGGCCATAGCAAGACCCTGGCGAAGCTCGCCAACCATTGCGCGAAGAAGCAGCCGCAATGGGAAGGCGTGTGCGATTTCACGGCGCTGCCCGAGCGCCAGGTCGACGCGATGCTCGAGCAGCTGGAGGTCGATAAGGTGTGGGGCGTTGGTAGCCGCCTGGCAAAGCGGCTACACCAGCTAGGCGTCGAGAATGTCTTGCGGTTGAAGCGGGCTTGCCCGCGCCGGATCCGCGATGAGTTCGGCGTGGTGCTGGAGCGAACGGTAAAGGAGCTCAACGGGGAATCCTGGCTCGACCTGGAGCAGATGCTGCCGGAGACGAAGCAGATCATGTCGTCGCGCTCGTTCGGGCACCGCATCATGAACATTGAGGAAATCGAGCAGGCCATCACGCATCATGCGAGCTACGCCTGCGCCAAGGCACGGCGGAAAGGGATGTATGCCCAGGCGCTGCAGGTGCATATCGAAAACTCGCCGCACGACAATGCCGCGTACTACAACCCGGCCTTGATGGTGTCGCTGCCGGCACCGACCAACGACACGCGGCAGATTACCAAGGCAGCCCTATGGCTGTTGCGCAAAATCTATAAGCCTGGCGTGCCGTACCTCAAGGGCGGCGTGATGCTGATGGAACTGACGCCACATGGCGGCCAGCAGATGGACCTGCTTGGTTATTCTGGCGACCTTGAGAAGTCAGGGAAGCTGATGGCGACGCTGGACAACATCAATAATCGGTATGGCAGCGGTACGTTGCGGCTGGCTTCCGAGGGCGTCAGCCGGTCGTGGGAGATGCGCCGGGCGATGAAGAGCCCAAACTACCTCAACGACTGGAATGATTTGATTGTGGTGAATTCAAAACGAGCCATGGCACCTTAAAAGTGTGCGTTTATCAACATTGGTGCTTTTAATCAAACAGTGCAGTAAAGGATGACCTGTCCGGCTAACCAAGCAATCGTCAGCAAAATGACAAACCATTCAAATATACCTAGCGTTCTCCGCATGATTTCATCATCCCAAACATAGTTTTATCTGTTTGCCCAGATTTATCAGCAGTTTGTAGGCAATATTCATACCTATGCCCAATAGATAATAGGGAGTAACTCCTGAGGCGCTTATGAAGAGCTTCAGTTGCTAGGCCATGCGTAATATTTACGCAACAAAAGTGCTCATGTTGCACATCAGTGACTTATGGGCGCTTTTAGCACGACTCCCATAGGGTTATCCACAGAAAATGTGCATTGCTCAGAATAAGCCGCTGGCTGCCAAGGGATCGAAGTTACAGATCACGAGCTCCTGGCTGGTTTGTGGGGTGTTATGCGTATTGGCTACGCTGTACTTGATGCCGAGCTGCTCTCCATCCAGGATAGTCAGCCCGTCATAGGCCTCTCTGATCGCCGGATGATCGTTGAGGCTGACCATGACCTTGCCCTTGCACCGCTTCATGAAGGCGGCCATGTCGGTGTATTCCTGATAAGGAAAATCGACGCCGTAGCCTTCGGTTTCCCAATAGGGGGGGTCGCAATAGAAGAAGGTATGCTGTCGGTCGTAGCGCTCCATGCAGGCAAGCCAGTGCAGGTGCTCGACGTTGGTGCCGCCGGCAAGGCGAAGATGGGCAGCGCTGAGGCTTTCTTCGATGCGCAGCAGGTTGACCATCGGCGCCGTGGTAGCCGTACCGTAGTTCTGGCCGTCGACCTTGCCGGCGAAAGCGTGGTGCTGGAGATAGTAGAACCTTGCAGCGCGCTGGATATCGGTCAGTGTTTCAGGCCGCGTCATCTTGCTCCACTCGAACACCTGGCGCGAGCTGATCGCCCATTTGAATTGCCGCACGAATTCTTCCAGGTGATGGGCGAGCACACGATAGAGGCTCACCAGGTCGCCATTGATGTCGTTCAGCACTTCGACAGGGGAGGGGTGCTTCAGGAAGTAAAGCGCGGCGCCTCCGCAAAAGACCTCGACGTAACATTCGTGTTGGGGGAACAGGGGCAAGAGCTTATCGGCCAGGCGGCGTTTACCGCCCAGCCAAGGGATTACTGGAAGTGCCTGCATGATGGCTGCGATCTCCAATGTCAGACGCTCCAGGGCGTTCATGTTTGGCGCTCGCGGCACTCAGGATATTCAGGTACCCACACCGTGGGCATTTGATTTCAAGCTGGGTGAATAAGCCCATTCCTAGCTTCTTGTTGCACACACAACGGATTTCTCGCATATGACCTCTGTGTTACACTCGCCCCCGCTCGACGTCGGGCAAGGGAGCCTTGGCAGATATGCACAGGTCACTTCTGTGTGTTGATGTGGCCCTGACCATGTTCCTGCATGGCCAGGGTCGCTCTCTCTCTTGGTTACTTGTACTTCCTAAAGCCTACCAGCCTATTGGCATACAACGCCCGAGGGAAGCCTTTGTGGGTCTTCCAGCCGATATTGATGGATAGGTGGCGTTGCCCGTAAAGCGGGACTTGTGCTTCCAGCTGAAAACTATTGCTGCGCGTGGTCAGTAACCACCATAAGCCATGATCCTTCATGCCATGCTCGCGCTTGGCTTCCTCGCTTAACAGATCCCGGCCCAGCAGGTTATAGAGGAACCCATAGCCGCAATTGCGCCAGAGCCACATGACGCGGCAATACCAGCGGAACCAGGCCTTGCTGTCATAATCGGCCTGTGTGGCGACGCGCGCGAATTCGAACCAGTGATCTTCGTTGTAAGCACCGTACCACCACTCATCTACCGCGTTATCGTGGGTTTGAAACCACATCAGCGGCCGTACGAGGTAGTCCCGCGGCATGAGCAGGGTGGCATTGCCCTGGCGCTTGACTCGGTCGGTCCTGTCTTCAGTGCGTATAAACAGGGCCACGACAGGTGCAAGGATGTAGCACATCAGCTCGATCAGCAGGCTTGGAAGCAAGAATACAAGCCAGATCACGCCTATTTTTAACGCTTTAAACATTGATTGCTCCTATTAAAATCGCGGCTTTTGCCAATGAAAATCCGCCGTCCCAAGACCCTGACTCTTTCCGAAGCCATCGACCGCTACCTCAAAGAGGTTTCCCCTCACAAGAAGGGCCTGGCTACAGAACACAGCCTTGCTCGCCGCTGGAAAAGCACGCGTTTGGCTGGCCGTCCCGTCAATCGCATTCGCAACACCGACCTGATCGCGCTGCGGGATGAGTGGCTGGAGACTCTGGCCCCGGCTACGGTGGTGCGACGGCTGGCGTTTATCAGCCATGTGTATACGGTACTGCGCAAGGATTGGGGATGGACCGAGCTGGCCAACCCGGTGGAGCTTGTGCGACGGCCGACCGTGGCCGATGCGCGAGACCGGCGCTTGTATACCAACATCCGCCTTCGCGGGGTATCGCAGACGGAGTGCCCGCGTAACGAGTTGGACTGGCTGATGCGCCACACGCAATCCGCCGAGCTGCCCATCATCATGACCCTGGCCGCCGAGACGGCCATGCGGAGATCGGAAATATGCCGCCTGCAGCGGCAATACGTGTGGCTGCGCAACAATTCCGTTTTCCTGCCGGACACCAAGAACGGCAGCTCCCGCGTGGTGCCGTTATCGCCCTGGGCATACGATACCTTGCGCAAGCACCTGGCTGGCAAGACTGCCACGCGCGGGCCGGTATTCAGTATGTCGCCCGATGCGGCGAGCCGGGCATTTGCCCGTGCCCGTAAGCGCGCCAGGCGTGCTTATGAAGCCGTATGCACCAAGCACGGCCGTCGGCCGCATCCTGACTATTTCCGCGACCTGCGGCTGCATGACCTGCGGCATGAGGCGACGTCGACGCTGGCGCCGATCTTCGGGGTGCATGAGCTGGCGGCCATCACGGGACATCGTGACACGCGGATGGTGATGCGCTACTACCACCCGACCGGGCGCGAGCTGGCGCTCAAGATTGCCAAGAGCACACACGGCCGGTCGCAGATCAGCCGCATCAGGGCAATGCAGCAGGTTCAACCGTCTCTCCCTCGATCTCTACCCCATCCGTCACCACAGGCTCTGTCGTCAGCCAGTCCGGGATAGGCCCACCTCCGTCATAAATTACCTGATCGCCGCCGACCTCGACCGTGGCGCCGATCTGATACTGCACGCCTGTACCGACCAGATACAGGGTATCGCTGCGGTGATCTTCAACGACCGTCCATACGCCATCAATACGGCGCACCACATAGCCTGCTGGGGCTTCTGGCGGCTCATCTTCGTACGCACCAAATGGGACGTTGTATTCACCTGGTTGCATGGCCAGCTCGTTTGCGGTAGCTGGGTAGAGTAAAAATCCGGCAATATCGGTCTGCCAGACAGGTATGGTGTTCATGCAAATCTCCTTTGGTTGGGGGAAGTAACACTGCAAATGTCAGAGCGCTCGGATCGCGGCAGATCGATGACATTAGAACCCACTCGCATGGGATTTTTAACCAATATACTTATGGTGCTGGCTCTTCTGCTGGCCCTCAGCATACTGGCTCGCGCTCCGGGGTGCTCTCCACGCCGACGGATACCACAGGAGGCGCTGAAACGCGGCCGCGCAATACAGCGTTTTACCCACGCATCCATGCCTAGCCTGGCTCTACACATGCAGGCGAGGGTACATGCCGACATTCCGGGCGCGCGTCTCGACGGACGTACGAGCAACCCGGCTGGCGTCAAAATTGAGCGAGGTTGTATTCGCCGAGACGGTGGTTTGAGGGCGTGCTCTGTTGACAGTGTCTTCGAGGCCAAAGACGCCATCCGTAGGCCCAGTATCAAATCGCAGCATGTCACTAGTAGCACGGCCAGTGAGGTTCTGCAGGGCGTCGAGCTGCCGCCCGCCCAGCGTCCTGACATTTGCAGTGTCAAGGTCAGGTGCACCAGCCGCCAAGCGGATGAATTGATTGCGAAGATCGGGCAAACGGAAGTTGCTGCCGTCGACATCGACGAACCAGTGAGCTCCTAGATTGGCAGCCCATACCGCCTGACTGACTACAAGGCCATTTTCCTGCGCGTAAGCCCACAGGCGCGCGTAGGCAGCCTTGTTTACCACGCCGCCTACTGCGTCGACTTCGTAGGGCATCGGGGTCAGCGTATGGCCTGCTATTGGTGCACCGCACAGTGGCGAGCGGTAGCCTTCGTAAAAGGCCGTCTCCACCCATGTCCAGACCTCGCTTGCCTCGATGACGATGATAGGGCCGAGGTCCTGCGTTGGCAGGTTGTTGATGGACCGGCCTGTCACTCCCGGCACGATGGCGGCATTGATCAACGCCTGTATCTGCGGCTCCAGTAGGTATTGCGGATGAGGATTGTCAGCTTCTTCATGGGTGTCCAGCCGCACACCCAGCGCTTCAGCCAAGTTCTTAAGGAACAGGGTGCGAGAGGCGAGCTGTTTGGCCTGGCGGTTGGCGATTGCTTCCTCGCCGTCGCCGCCCAAGGCGTCGTCGGTTTGTTCGATTTGGTAGATTCCCTCAATCCAGAGGTCTTGTTCGGGTAGGTTTGCCATGTGATTCCTCTAAATGTTGATGACGCCGTAGGTGTAGCTGCCGTCGAATTGCACGGTGCCGTCGTAGCGCCAGGCCGCTTGCTGGTAATCCAGCTTGGTCAGGTGGCAGCAGTTGCGCTTGACGGTGTTGATGGCCAGGAGCAAGGCCTGGGCATTGGCATTGCTGATCGGGCGCTGCAGGATGACTTTGAAGGTTGCCCATTGGGTAGGGCCACCGTAGCTGCGGTGGCCGTTGTATTTATTTTTGCCGTCATAGCGGAAATAGCTGGAGCGTTCGACCAATATGGCGTCAGGCTGGCCGTGGATGGACAGGATGCGCTTGATGGAAGAGGGCGTGCCCTTGTGCTCGTGGATATGGATAGACTCGTTGATGGCCTGGCGCTTGCGTTCTTCTGACCAGATTGAGTCCCAATCGTCGACCGACACAGCCCAGGCCAGCCATGGCAACATGACTTCCGGACAGGTGCTGCCATTCCAGAGATCGGGAATGACAGGCGAGTGCATGAAGCGCAGGGTGGTTTTCTCCAGGTTGCGCTCCAGCGGGGTAGTATTGTTGGGCAGCAGGCTCAATCTGCCACCTGGATAGTCGTGATGTTGATGCCGGTGCAATAGGCGGCCTGCAGTTTGCTGACAACCACCTGGTTATCGATCAGCTCAGGGCCGACGACGGTGATATTGGCGTGCTGAACGCCGGGCTGGTGCGCGGCTTTATCCAGGGCTGACATGCTGATGTTTTCATCCAGGATATGTGCCGCCTGGGTATATGCCTGCAAGGCAGCCTCGGCATTGGATTCAACCAATGAGTTGTCAGGGCCGGCGTATATGAACAGCTCGACATCCAGGCTGTAGGGGATGATTTCCGCTGCATGCACCACAACCTCTTCGGACAGCGGGCGGATTTCATCGGTGTTGAGTGCGTTGAAGACGGTATCCAGCAGCTCCTGGCTGGGTACGCCCGAGTCCAGGCGGGAGAGGATAGTCACAACCGTGGTGCCCGGTTGCGGAGTGGTAGCCGTGGCTGATTTCACCTGGCCGGAGGCGGTGCGCGCATGGAATATGTATGCCTCGGTCGGGCCTGCGGTGGAATAGCTCTCTGGCTTGAGCGCTACGCGGTTGCGGAAGTCGGTGTCTGATTCCAGCTGTTCCTCGATCGGCGGGATGGCATCCGGGTCGGCCTCAACGATGACAAGCCGGGTTTCGCCGCGGTAGTAGGTGAAGGCGATGTGGTCGAGGTTGCTGCCTGCGGCTTTTGCCAGCAGCAAGGCGCGCGCTTCGTCGTTGTAGCGCGAGCGCAGCAGCAGCTCACGGTATGAAAGCAGCTCGATGAACTTGACCAGCGGCTCCGACTCGAGCGTCAGTGTCTGGGCGATATCGGCTTGGCTGATTGAGGGGTAAAGGCCGACCAGGAAATCCTTGTTGGCTTGAATGATGTCTTCAAGGTCCAGCGTTTCGATAATATCTGGGTCCGGCAGTTCGGCGAGGTTGATGGCGGTTGTCAACGCAGACCTCCGATTGGGATGTTGAGGGTGAGGGTGTTGCCCGCTTGTGGGCCGTCCTTGCGGATAGACTCCATCGCAATTTCGAAGCGGCCCTTGTTTTCCGTGTCGATATAGGTGGCTACGTTCCTGATTTCGATGCGTGGCTCCCATTGGGCCAGCGCCATGACGGTGGCCGCCTTGAGGCGCAGCATGTTGGCCTCATGGCCCGGATGGTCGATAAGCTCGGGCAACAGCGAGCCATAGTTCCTGCGCGCAATGCGGGTGCCAATCCGGGTGTTCAGGATGTCCCGGCAGGATTGCCAGATGTGGTCGATGCCGGTGAGGGTTTTCCCGGTGGCCGAATTCATGCCGGTGTAGCTCATTGGTTGGGCGCTCCAGTATTGCCACCGCCTGGCTCGACGCCGCCATGCGTATGTCCCTTGAGGCTGACGCCATCGGCAATGACATCGCCGGTAATCACTGCCGTGCCTTCATCGCCACCCTCGCCGCGCATGCCGTTGGTGTAGGTCAACAGATCGTTGACGGTGAGCTTGCCGTTGACGATGACTTGCGGGCAATCGATGGTAATGGTGCCGGAGGCCTGCACATGCACAGTTGCCACAGCGGTGATGTCGAGATGGCTGGTGGCATGGTCGTACATGACCCTTGCACCATCGGGGAAGGTGACGACATGCTGGTTTGCGTCTTGGCTGGGGGCAGGGCTCACATCGGCATACAAACCGACCAGGACAATGCCCGCGGCGAGTTCGCCGCTCGGAGAGAATACGATGCATTGCTCGCCGATATCAGGGGCCGACCAGGAGCGGGTGTTGCCAGCCCGGTTCGTGATCCACGGCAACCAGCTTGTTTTCAGGTTGCCGGTCTGCACGCGGCAACGCGCATTCTGGAGGTCCAGATCGCTAACGGTGCCGGTGCGGATGATGTTGGCGAGTTGACGGGATAGCTCTGCATAATTCATGCAGCCACTATAACGAGGCAGTTTGCAGCGCTGGTGTGCGGCTTGTTCTGAAACTCGCGCTTAGAACATGATTATTTCGACAGGTGGGTGATAACGGTGTCCTGGACCATTTCGATGTCATCGGCAGTAAAGCCCATCAGTCGGCGGCTAGGATACTTGGCAAAAACCTGCCGGCGCGCATTCACACGGTCGCGAAGGCCGAGCTGGTGAACCCTGGCAATTTGCTCTGTACGCCCGGTGAATAACACCGTTGCAGTGCTGTCGGTCGCCATGGTCTTGAGGTGTTTGGTGGTGCGCATCTTGCTGAACATGGTACGCCGGATCCTGCTGCGCTTTTTTCTGGCTTGGGGCTTGCGGGGCTCGAACGGCGAGCCGTCCGGGTTGCGCTGGGAGGCGATGCGTTTGGCCTGGCTCTGCCGGAGTTTGCTGGCAAGCTCCCGCGCCAGCCGGCGCCTTCTGGTAGGCGCGAGGCTTTCAATCAAGCCCTGGAACGGTGCGTTGATTCGGTCTAACGGATCGCTCATGGGGGGCACGTGCCGGAAGATACTTCGATTGGTCCGGTGAATGCAGCCCAATCGATGGGGCCGGGGACATCATCAATAGATGGCTCGCCGCAATGATATGTCTTAATTGCTTCATCCTGCAGGCGAGTGACGACGTTTTCGGTAAGCTCGATCGATACCTGGATATCGGCGGTTTGATTGGTAAGTATTTCTGCTTCAAATGCAATTTTTCCGTTGGGCTCGCCGGTCAGGATGTCGGGCTGGTTTGCGCGCAGCCAGATAATGAGCGGGACCATCAGTTGATCGGCATGGCCGTTGAAATCCAGCAGTACCAGGATGAGCCTGTAGTGATAGACAAACGAGGGGTTGCCGCCTTTGGTGCTGACCAGCTGGCCGGACTCAATGAAGGTCAGGAAGTCGTCCGGACGGTTGCGCAGAGTGGGGACTTTATCCTGCAGGAAGTGACGTAGCGATTGAGGCTTGTTCATTGTGTCTTAAGGCGTTGTTGGCAGTTGTAGACCATATCGACCTGGCTTGCGCATTCATGCCAGGCCTTTTCGGCGTTATCTAGGGCTTTGCGCAGCTCGCCGTTGCTCCTGGCCTTGTTCGCTGGCAGGGTGCAGCGGGTCACGTCCGGACAGCCATTGTTCATAATCTTCGGCGCCGGTAAATGCCGGGTGCTGTTGCAGGCCGACAACGTCGTCAGGAAGAGGAGTATTGCTCCATAGCTTGAGGGCTTCATTTTCATCCTCCAGGCGGGCGATGGTTTGGTCCCGGTCCGCCATGCTGGCATTGACCTGGGTGATTCTCTGGCGAAGCTGGGTTTGAGCGCGCTGATTGTTCTGGTTGAGCTCGTTCAAGGCGTTGAGGCCTTGTTGCATGGCGTTGATGGTTTGCAGTGCTTCGTCGCGCTCGTAGGTGAGGGTTGCCTGTTCTGCCTTGAGCGCTTTTATGTAGAGGCCGGAGCCTGCCAGCGCAGCAACCATGACCGCCCCGATGATGAGCTGGTTCATGCGGCGGCCTTTTCGCCCAGGCTGGCATAGCGCTCATAGGCACGGGCTAGCTTGACGTCGTAGAGGTTGGCCTTGTAGTTGGGGCCATTGTAGATACGGGCGAATTCTGCCCATTTCTTGCCCTTCAGCGCCTTGTGCAAGGCCGGATCGGTTTCGATGAAGCGGCAGAAGGCGAAGAATTGTTCATCCTCGCTGGCTTTCATTTTGGCGACGAAATCATGAATGCTGCTGTAGCCCAGGCGCTGCCAATGGAAGCCCATGATCTGGAAGGCGCCCCAGCTGCAGGACTCGAGTGCGGCTTCAATGTCCACGTGCTGGGCGGATGCAAGGCGCATGTATTCGGCGCTCCCTCCCTTGTAACCGCCTGGACGGGCATTAACCATGGGGTTCTTGGCGGCGATGGCGTCCGCATCCTTGCCTTTCGCCTCGAGCTGGCGGTACATGATGTGGCGTTCGTACAGGATGACGGGGCGGCCATCTTCCAGGAAGCCGGCGCCGCGGCTCTCGACCTCGTTGACGGCCAGGATGGATTCGACGGCTACATTGAGACTTTTTGCCGCGGCCTGGATTTCAGACATGGTCAGGTAGCGCGGGTCCTTCTCGCGCTTGATCAGTGTCTGCAAGGTCTTGGGACCGGCAATGCCGTCGACCACAAGGCGCATGCGCGCCTGGTAATGCTTGACTGCGGTTTCCGTGTCTTCGTCGAACAGGGCATCTTGCTTGAGCTTGTATCCCTCGATCGAGAGTAGGTGTTCTAGCTGGCTGACAAGATCGCCGGTGGAGCCTATGCGCAAGTTCATTTCGGGTCGACTTTCGAGAAGAATTTCCAGGTGGCCCATCTTTCCATGAGGAAAATGGCGCGGCTGCCGAGGTGGCCGCTGATGCCGACCAGGGCCGCGGTGATGAGCGGGTTGATGTTTGCCGCTTCTGCCAGCCAGAAGGTCAGGATGCCGGCAAAGCCAGAGGTGACGATCTCGCCGATGAATTCCGCAATGTTGCAAGCGCGTGCCTCACCCTGGCGGACCTTGTTGATGAAATTGACGATGCCGCCCCATGCAGCCAGCGCGACTATCCAGGCGTAGGTGATCATGGTGTAGGTTGATGGGTCTTTATCAGGCATGGCTTTGCTTCTCTCGAAGTTCATAGTCATCTCGGCAGTTGGTGTCGCAGAAACGGGCAGGGGAAGGCACCCCTTCTTCACAGTTGTGGCATTGGCCCGTGTACTCCAGCTCTGGCTTGCGGAACTTGAGGGAAAGCTCACGGGCCTTGGCTTCCAGCTCGCTCGCGGTGTCGTAGATATCCATGCTCAATCCCACAGTTGAATCGTTTGTTTCGGTTGTTCGGAGGCTGCGTCTGGTAGCTCCACCATGGTGCCCAGGGGTAATTCCAGGGGCTGGAAGGCCAGGCCCTGGTTTGCCAATAAGACTTGCTCGACCATGCCCTCGGTACGGCCGTAATATCTCCAGCAGAGGCTGTCGATGGTATCGCCCTGCAGGGCCATGACTTTCATACGAGCTCTACCACAGTGCGTGGCTTGCCCTGGATTTCGCTGATGGCCCAATAGGCATCGCGGCGCAATTCGTCTATGGTGGGTTCGCTGTCGTCTGCGCGCTGGTTGCCGGCATTGGTGGCGTCATACCCTTTGTAGCGCTCGTGGAGCGTGGCGGCGGCCAGGCAATAGACCGCCCGGATATAGCGGTGGTAATACTTGCTGTTGCCGTCCACCTTTTCAGCGGGGATATCTTCCAGGAGGAGGTGTCCTGCGGCGCGTTGCGTCGCTTTCCAGGCGGCTAGTTGCTCGTTGACGCTGATGACGGCTTCGATGAGTTCATTGCGTAGCCGCTCTGGGGTAATGGTGCCATCCAGGCGCATGGCAATGCGGCAGGCAGATGGACTGATCGCCGGGAAGAATCCATCTCCGGCGATCTCGATTCCATCCTGCTGTGTGCTGCCTGTGGCGCTGAATGACATGGTGGTATAGGGGCTCCTGGTTTGATGGTGGGGAAGGTGAAGCGGGTGAGAAAGGGAGACAAACTACCCGGTTCACCTTCCGCCATCAGCTGCGGGACACGCTCGTTTAGGCCGATGCTTGGGCCAAGTTCTTGACAGTGCTCTGAAGCCTTTCAATATCTTTAATTACGCCGACTTTCGGGTTTAATTGATAAGCACGTTGGAAATTCTCAAGTGCTTTATTAAAACCCTCTTTTTTATCGTTGATTTCGATAGAATTTTTGCTGGTGAGATCAAACAAGCCAAGGCCAATGGCTTTGAAGAGTTTTGCGCGAACCTGGTCGGGCATATCCGACTTTTCAGTGAGTTCGGCGATTTTGTTGAGGCTGTCGATATCGATGCCTGACTCGCGCTGCTTCAGCGATAGATCGGCTGACTCTTCCACCAATACAACAGGGAGTTGGCGCTGATATTGATCAGGGAGGCTGAGGTTGTGCTTAATCGCATATTCCGCCAGCGGCAAGGCTGCCTTGATGTCACCGGTATCGATCAGCCAGACCAGAATGGTGGTCAGTACGATGTCCTGAGCGCCGCTATCGCCCTCGATCACGCCAGCGATCCAGTCGGCATATTGGCCTACCATTTCCGCCTTGCGTTTGGCCTTGAGCTCCTGGGACTGGATGGTCTTGAGGGTACGGCGATCCTCAGCCAGCCGCGACAGTAGGAGCTCGTACTCAGAGGCATTCTCGCGGGGGCGTTCTGCCTCTTGTGCTGGGTTGCTACCACGCGCAGCGATTGTGCGCAGGTAATGGCGGCGGGCTGGGCTTGTCATAGAGTCTATTTCCTTATGCGGCTAAGGTGATGTTTTCGGCCAATGCACTCAGGCCGTAATCTTCCACCACGTACGCATCGTTGCTCGACTCGTAGTTTTCAATACGGTCACGCTTGGCGTTATCGACGATGGTGCGGCGGCGTGCGCCTTCCTGGTAGTAGATGCTCAGGTTGTCGAATCGGGTCACCAGAATGGCATCTTCAGGGAAGAAGGGCACGGTAACCGCTTGCAGGCCACCGACACGCTTCTGGCTCATGACGACTTGGGCGGCCAGCTGCTCGGTTGGAGGCTGGGTGTTATTGACCAGCGGGAAGTACTTGTCAGCCATCAAACCACGGCCAAGGATGCAGACCAGATCGGAATCGTTGCGGTACCAAGGATCGATCAGGTTGTTGACCATGTCGAACACCAGGGCGTCGAGGTTCTTGAATTCCTCGTTTGCACCAATCTCGATGACGCCAGAGGCTGCCACTACTTCGGTCATGACGCGCTCAGGGGCGTTATCACGTAACTTTTGCAGCCAGCCCTTGTTTACATCCTGCAGCAACGGGTTATTCGCCTTGTTGCTGGTTGCTGCGCGGCTGGTACCGTTGAAGCCGATCATGATGCGATCGAGCGCCTGGCGCTTGAGAATGACATCGCGGATGCGCGTCTGGAAATCGGCAAATTTGGCCCAGGCATCCAGCAGAGCATAGCGGATGTGGGTGTCGAAATTGGTTTGGGTGCAGATGTAACCCTGTGCGTCCATGACGGTGACGTCAGTTGTCAGGCGGTCTTGTAGTTCTGTGTTGGTCGTGCCTGCGATAGGGCTACCGACACCAAGGCCGAGTTTTTCGCCTTGCTGTTCCGTGACGCCAATGATGTTGACCCGACCCAGGAATTCAGCGGTGTCCTGCATCTTGGTTTCCAGCTTTTGCTGGACCGATGGGTCGACAGCGAATTTCTTTTCGGCTGTGGGCACGCCGCTCAATGCCGCGATCTGTGTCAGATACGCGTTGAAGAGTTCTCGTGTTTCGTTACGCATGTTTTTTCCTCAGTTTATGGCGGGTTGGCGTGGGTCTCAGCAGTCGGTCTTGGCGATGTCGCCGCCGCCCGTAGCGGTTGGTCGGGTTGGTTGTGCAGGCGGCTTGGGTTCTTGGCTCAGTTTGCTGGCCAGGGCGTTGAAATCCTCTGTGACCTTTTTTAGATCAGCTTCCAGCTTGGTGACCTTGTCGCCCATTCCGACAAGCGATGCGAATTTTTCCAGCAGAGTCTTCTGGCTATCGGCAACCGTGGTGATGGCCTCGCTGAATTGCTTGAGATCTTGCTGGTTCCCAGCCTGGGTGACGCCTAACAGCTCCTTGACGCGATTGAGCAGCTTCAAGCCCAGGCCGTCATCGGTTTTGGTGGTTTCTGCCTCGATTTCGATGGGAGTTTCAATCGCTTCGGAGAATAGGTTTTCGGGCTGCAACTTGCGACTGCTGAACAGCTTGAGAGCTTCGGTGCCGAGCGAGGCTGGGCTATCTGTTACGCCAAGGCCGGCCAAGTAAGCCTCGCCAGAGCCTGCAAAATTGGGCTGGATTTCGATGGAGCTATAGATTTTCTGGCGAGCCTTGTTGATGCCGACCATTTCTTCGGTGACGTCCAGCTTGGCGAACAGGGCTAGCTTCTTCTTGCCGTCAATCTCGATTTCGGCTGAGTGTGTTTCCAGTACGTCACCGTAGGCGCGGAATTGGCTGTCAGGCAGGATGCCGCGGATATGCTCAAGCCAGATACGGGCGCCATACTTGGTGCGGTCATAGTTCCGCCCCATTTGCTCGATTTCCTCGCGCTTGATGGTGCGCCCATCGATGGTTTGACCTTCAACGGCAACTCGAACTGGTTTGGTAACTGGCATTGTTGACCTCGTGGCTTGTTGATGAGCACTGGCTGTGCTGTAAATGAGGACATGATCAATACATGGGATAGCGAATTCAACGCTGGCTTGTTCTAAGCGCGAGTTTCAGAACATAAGGACAGGGCTTGGGCATAAACGCTCTTGCACAATGCCCTGCATGTCACAAGTGATCGATATCAATCCGCGTATCCAGGCCAGGCTCATGTACTGGCAGGGATACCGTATTTCGCATATTTCTCGGGTGCTGGGCGAGAAGGTGCCTACGCTGCACAGTTGGAAGCAGCGGGATAAGTGGGATGAAACCTCACCTCTGGAGCGTGTGGAGGCGTCGATCGAGTCCAGGTTGATCCAGCTCACCTTGAAGGACCAGAAAGAGGGTAAGGACTTCAAGGAAATAGACTTGCTGATGCGTCAGATGGAACGTGCCAGCCGCGTGCGCAAGCACGAGAAGACGGGTAATGAGGCGGACCTGAACCCAAACGTGGCCAACCGCAACAAGGGGCCTCGCAAGGCTCCCAGCAAGAATGCGATTACGGAAGAGCAGGAAAGTCGGCTGATTACGAGTTTCAAGGATGGGCTATTTGATTATCAGCGCACCTGGTACCGCGCCGGCTTCAAGGAACGGATCCGTAATATCCTCAAAAGTCGCCAGATCGGCGCCACTTGGTATTTCGCCCGCGAAGCATTCATCGATGCCCTGACGACTGGCCGCAACCAGATTTTTCTCTCAGCCAGTAAGGCCCAGGCGCATGTGTTCAAGCAGTACATCATCCAGTTTGCGCGGGATACGGCAGATGTCGAGCTGAAGGGCGACCCGATCGTACTGCCCAATGGGGCCACGTTGTATTTCCTCGGCACCAACTCCAAGACAGCGCAGAGCTACCACGGCAATCTCTATGTGGATGAGTACTTCTGGATAAACAATTTCCAGGAGCTGCGCAAGACCGCTTCTGGCATGGCGGCGCACAAGCATTGGCGCCAGACTTATTTCAGCACACCGTCTACGCTGAGTCATCAGGCCTATCCATTCTGGGATGGTTCGCTGTTCAACAAGGGCAGGCCAGAGGCTGAACAGGCCAAGTTCGATGTTACGCACGATGCGCTGGCGAAGGGCCTGCATTGCGGCGACGGCCAATACCGTCAAATCGTCACGCTGCTAGATGCGATGGAGGGCGGCTGCAACCTGTTCGACCTCGACCAAATACAGAGGGAATATAGCCCGGATGAATTTCGCAATCTTTTCATGGCGATGTTCATTGACGACAGCGAGAGCGTGTTTTCCCTGGCTGCGATGCAGAGTTGCATGGTGGACAGCTGGGCGGAGTGGGATGACTTCAAGCCGTTTGCGATCCGGCCTCTGGCTTATAAGGAGGTGTGGGTCGGCTATGACCCAGCCTTGACCGGGGATAACGCCGGGGTTGTGGTGGTGGCGCCGCCGGAAGTCCCTGGCGGCAAATTCCGGGTGCTTGAGCGACATCAGTGGAAGGGCAAGGATTTCGAGGCGCAGGCCCAGGCCATCAAGAAAATATGCGAATCGTACAACGTCACCTATATCGGGATTGATATCACCGGCATCGGGTATGGCGTGTATGAGCTGGTCACCAAGTTCCACCCCAATGTGCGGTCGTTCTCCTATAACCCGGAAGTCAAATCGCACTTGGTAATGAAGGCTCAGAACGTGATCAACAAGGGACGGCTGGAGTTTGATGCCGACTGGAAGGATCTCGCCCAGGCTTTCATGGCCATCAAGAAAACCATTACCCCAGGCGGCAGGCAGGTCACTTTCACTGCCGGGCGATCCAAGGCTGTCAGCCATGCTGATATCGCCTGGGCTCTCATGCACGCGCTCGCCAATGAGCCATTGGACGGTGCAAGTTCAACCAGTAGCAGCATTATGGAGATGTCAGAATGAGTAAAGCCAGAGTCAAGACCAGGGACAACAAGCCAGCACAGGCCGAGGTGTTCACCTTTGGCGATCCGATTCCCGTGTTGGATAAACGCGAGATTATTGAATATCTGGAGTGTGTGCCATTCGCCAAATGGTACGAGCCGCCGATATCCCTGGATGGGCTGGCACGCTCGTTCCGATCCAGTGTGCATCATGCCAGTCCGCTGCTGCTGAAGCGCAACCTTTTGGTTCGGGCGTATATTCCCAACAAGTACCTGAGCAAGGCGGACTTCAGCCGCTATGCGCTGGAATATATGATCTTCGGCAATGCCTATGCCCAGGCCATCGAAAACAGGCTGGGCGATCTGTTGCGGCTCGAGATACCGCTCGCCAAGTACATGCGACGTGGTAAGCAGCTCGACCAATTTTTCTTTGTCACTGGATACAAAAATGAGGTCGAGCTCGAGCGCGGATCGGTGTTCCATTTGATGGAGCCTGATATCAACCAGGAGGTGTACGGCTTGCCAGAATACATCCCAGCCCTGAATTCAGCCTGGCTCAACGAGGATGCGACCTTGTTCCGCCGCAAATACTATCGGAATGGCAGCCATGCTGGCTTCATTCTCTACATGACCGACGCGGCGCAAAAGGAAGAAGACATCAACGCTTTACGGGAGGCGATGAAGAACTCCAAGGGGCCAGGCAATTTCCGTAACTTGTTCATGTATGCTCCAAACGGGAAAAAGGATGGCATCCAACTCATCCCGGTCAGTGAGGTGGCCGCCAAGGATGAGTTTTTCAACATCAAGAACGTGACGCGTGACGACCAACTGGCGATGCACCGCACGCCGCCACAATTGGTTGGCGTGGTACCGTCCAACAGTGGAGGCTTCGGGGACATCGAGAAGGCATTCACGGTCTTTGCAGTGGCTGAGATCGAACCTTTAATGGAGCGCCTGCAAGAGATAAACGACTGGCTTGGGCTTCCTGTTATCCAGTTCAACAAGCCATCGATAGGGTTGAATCCAGAGCCTGCCATGCCCTTGTGATAATCACTATCATTTGCATCAATCACGATCCACCGACCAGGTGGATTTTTTTTGCCTGTCGCGACCCCGCGCGCGCCGTCGTGACCCCGCCGCGCCTGCGCGCTTGATGCCTTAAAAAATATGCACGTGCATGACCCTGATGAAAAGCCGGGCGAGTAGTGGGCTTGCGGAGATGGTCGGGAGAGTTCTTTTATGCAGACTTATGCGCGCTACTTATGCAATTCATACGAAAGACTTTTTCGGAGGGAATCTCATTAAAAAAAGAGTTGGCCTCGGGAAACATGTAACATCTGTAACCTGGAGATTTTTTATTATGTAACATGCTGAATAAATTGAATAATTTAGGTTACAAAAAAACGTAATTTTATGTAACCTCAAATGTAATATTTTTCTATGTTATTGATTGTTAATAATTTAATTTTTATAAAATATTACTTTTCTAAGTGTAATCTGGTTACGTTGAGATTACATAAAAGTTACGTTTTCCTGATTTGGCTTAGAGCCAGTACTGACGCGGCTTTTCGAAGTTTTTTCCTTAACAGGTTACAGATGTTACATGTTTCCCGAGGCCAACTTTTTTTTGTGAATGACAACCAGACAAAGTACTTCCGGAGGGGATGTTGCGTATATGCCGAAATAAATTTTGAGGTGGGTAAGGGGTGGGGTAATCAATAATTCGAACTCATAATTATCTATTTAGATCATATAGATAAGTAGCCAATGTGAATGTCACCGCTTCCGCCAGTTTCCTTTATATGTTTTCAGGCTCTACCCCATTATCGGGGGATACGCACTCACTAGACTCGGTTAATCACACCGTTCCAACCGCACTGAGCCAAGACCCGCATGCGGTAATTTTCAAAGTTCCTGCCTGTATTGAGTTCAGAGGGGAATGCCGGTGCTACGGCGATGAAGGCGAACGGCTGGATGTATCAGAGAGTGCTTGCCGGTCTGGTATCGAGCACCGTTGGGCTGGTCGCGGCATGCCTGTGCAGCCGCCGACGACGAGGAACGAGGAGGAGAAGGTGTAACAGGCTTGCCCGGTAACCGCATTTGTAAAACAATCCGGGCATGATGATCCTCGTAACAGGCTTAGTTGTTATCGCCGTTTGCTTCCTGCTGTGGCGTTTATTGTTAAATCCGGGTGCTGATCAGCGCCCGTCTTCGTTTCTAGACTTTCAAATGCAGCGTCTTGTCACTGCTTGTCGTGGTGACAAGGAAAAAGCCCGTAGACTGGTCGAATATGAGCGCAAGCTCAATCCAAACCTTCGCACAGGTGTTGCCATTCAGAATGCTATTGATCGTTTGGAGAAAGACCGCGGTTGATTGCGGGGGTATGGGGGCCGCTTTAGGCTCCCATGTAGACTGACGGCATTTCCAGCGCTCTGAGGCGTTTTCCCGCGTGAATTGATATCCCAGTACCAAGCTGGCCGTTATAACGCGCCCTGTAGACAATAAAAAAGCCCCGTTTGGGGCTTTTGTGTTTTTGCGGCCGCAAGATCTCGCTGCCGGATCCTACAGAAACTTTACGTGCCAGTTACACGTAAAGTATCGCTCATTTTTGAGCAAACGGCGTTTGGCCCTCCTGATCCATCTACGCATTACTTCGTATAATGTGGCGTAAAGTCAATAACGGCGGGGGTTTCAAGAGTGTTTCCAGCTGCGTACGCGGTGCCGTAGGAACCTGTGAAGCCCGGCAACACTAGCACCAAACTTATCCACAACACCGCCATCGAAAAAAAACGCTTAAAATACAAAGCCTTATTTTCATTTTTAGCGTTTTTTGCTTCAACTTGAGCAATGATGCTTGATGGACTTTCCCCTAGAATTTCGGCGATCCTAAAGCAAACATACACGTCGGGGTGTTCCCTTCCTTTTCTGTAGCTTGTTAGTCTTGCTTGCCTGATATCCAATTCTTTAGCTAAGGCGTAATCGCTTGATACACCTAGCTTTTCCTTGCATTTATCTAGCATTTCTACAGTTTCCATCATTAGCTCCTGTTTCATCCTCACATAATACTTCGAATTTCCGTATTGACAACGTTCGATTTTTAGAATTATGCTTCTCCTACTTCGAATTTCCGAAGCACCTACAGAGGAAACCAAAATGCGAGTACATGCGATAGGCGTATCAAGATCATCAGGCAAGGCCCGCGACACTGGCAATAACTACGACATTGCTGAGTTGTATTACCTGCGCCCGATTGACCAAGTCCAGAACAACAACCGGACAGTGGTAGGGGCAGGGCAGCAACAAGGCACCCTGAATGTATCCCCGGATGCTTTTTCCAAGTTCTTATCCATCACTTTTCCCCGGTCAGGTCTTTTCCTTGACCTGACGATTGAGAACATCCCAGGCCGCTTTGGTCGTGGCATGGATTCTCAAGTCGTCGATTTCAAGATTGTCGAGTCCTCAAAGGCTGCCTAAATGTCTGGCGCGTTCTGCGACTGGCTGAGTTGCTATCAAAACCACGGCGGGGGCGGGCTTCCCGTCCTCAACGATGGTTGCGTAGCTCAGTTTGAGGCTGATGCAGTCAAGCAATTCATAGACCCGGAAACCGGCGAATTGCGGACGATCTTCGATACGTCCGCGATCGAGTGGACAACCGACCGTCACTTCAATTACGAGGGAAGCTACGGGACAAAAGTGAGGATTAAATGCGATGGGCATCGAGTCAGTTTTGACGGGAATATTGGCCGTTGGGGCCGCCCCGATAACGTGTTTGGTTTTAGCGTCCTGGCTTGTATTGACCGGGCTAATGCAATTCTCGACATCATGGGCCTCCCTCCGTTCACACATGAACGGAACATTCCAACGAGAGGCGATGCTTACATTGCAAACGGCTGCGTCATTACGCGGGTCGATCTCACCAAAAACTATGCAGCAGGTTCCCCAAAGAACGCTGCGCGACTCATCCATTATTTCGCCGGACAAGACTCTGGACGCCGTGCCAATGCCAAGCAGTACGGCGAAAACGGTGTGACCTGGGGCGAAGGCTCCAAGTATTGGTACGGCAAGATGTACGTCAAGGCCGACTCGCTCGGCGATGACGTATCAGATGAGGTTAAAGAATGGGTGCGCGAACAAGGGATAGTGCGCCATGAAATCAGTTTGAAATCCCGCTATCTGACACAAAACGGCCTTAGACACATTAACGACTGGAAGCACAACCATTGGGTTGTGTGGGACGAAGAGCTAAACGAGGTGCCGACCATGGAAAATGTCGTATACAACAGATTTTCAGACGTACTCAAGCGCGGGCAGGCAGTCCGCACCCCTCTGGAAGAAATCCCCGGCAATATCGGCAGGATTGCGCGTGATTGGCGCTCTGGTGTTGATGTGTGGGGTGATACCAATTATGCCGAAAGAACCCGCCGTAACTGGCGTAAACAGCTATTGCAATACGGCATAGACATCAAGCAGCCCAGCGCCGCAACCCGCCTCAATATCCGCTTTGAAGTGATTGAGCTTCAACAAGCCCAGGCCCCGGAATGGTACTGGCAGCAACAGTTCAAAAAGCCTGAGTTAAGAGCGGCTTGATGTATTACCACCCGAATTTCTGCCCTCCGTGGCCCAAACCGATCAACCCAAAAGGGGAGAGCGCTGCCAGTCGCACACTGGTAACTATTGGAGATTCAAAAATGAAACCTTTCAATGCTGCTAAAAAGTATGGCCGTCAGGCTTCCGTGGCTGTTGGCGCTGTTGTTGCCACTGCTTCCATGTCCGCAATGGCAGAAGTGCCAACCGCTGTGACAACCGCCATCAGTACCGCCGTTGAAGATGTGGGCACGATTGGCGGTCTGATCTTGGCCGTGATTGTCGGTATCGCTGCCTTCGCCTGGATGCGTAAGCCCTTGCACTAAAATGGCCTATCTCCACAACAATCTGTGTTTTGGAGAAGTGGAGCAGCTATATCAACATATGGCTGCTTCATGTCCCGTTAGCACTACCGATGGCAAAGCCATTACCTGCACACCAACGCAAACCGGTTATTCCATCATCACAAGCGATGGCGCGTTTAGTCGCCAGATCGACGTCACCCCGCCCCTGATTGAATGCACTCCCCAATATGCCGATGCCATGCAACTAGCGTGGCTCTGCATTGGTGTCATCATTGCCGCTTGGTGTATGTCCATTCTCAAAAGGCCAATCAGATAATGCCCATTGACCTCTACGCCCAAGCCATTGTTGCTACCCTCATTATCGCCGCCTTGGTACTGACAAAATGAAACTCCTAGCCCTGATTCCCTTGCTCCTGATCGGGGCAACTGCTCAGGCTGCCACCATTGAAATCGGCACGCCGCAATATATCCGCCCGGTCGGGGACCAGCTCTACTATTTCCCAGCCGATGAACGCGCACCGCCTCGGCCCGCTTGGCCCGGTATGGAAAACAACGCCCGCGACATCAATGCACCGACCACAAAAGGCCGTGTTCCTATCACGGTTAATCAGAAAACCCCGGTCAGCTTGAATAAGCTGGCAGGTCCTGCACTCAACCTGGCTAAACGTGTTGGGCCGTTGGGGCTAGGTCTCACTGCTGCGGGTCTACTATGTGAGTATTCCGATATCTGCTCTGGTCCGTCTGATCCTGACGATCCAGCTTCCGCACCCACTTGGACATTGACCGATCCTGCCAGCAAGCCCATGCCCTACATCCGGTTTGCTACCAACACCCAAAACGGCCGCTATCCCTACCGGGAGTTCTCGACCTACACGGAGGCCTGTGATTTTATGGCGCCGCTGACTGCGACAAGCAATGGGTTCGTCATGGTATCTATCCAAAGCTGCACATTGTCGAATAATCAAGTATTAATGACGATTCTAGACACTAAGGGCAATACTCAAGGCATATTTGGCCCTGCCACTCGTATTTGGAACTGCCCGGCTACTCACACCCTGAACGGCGCGACCTGCCAGCCAAACAACCCTGATAGGCGTTTGCCAATCCCGCCCAATGAATGGCCTGGCCCTGATGACGTGCCTGAACTCAATACGCCGGACATCATCCCTGATCTGATTGATGGTGGTGAGCCTATCCCGGTGGAAACGCCTGAAATCGACCCTAAGACCGTGCCTAGCCCTGCCGGCTCTACCACTGAAACGATACGGAATGGGGCAGGGGAGCCAATCGGCACTAAGACTACAGATACAACGGTTACGGTCACGCCTGCCGGCCCTACCACGGTCAATATCACTGAAACCACCACCATCACGGAAACCAACATCACCAACAATACGACCACCACTACCGTGCAGGATACGACCCTGCCAAACGATGAAGATCAAAGCGAGAAGCCTAAAGAAGACCAGGACATAGAAATCGATAATGTCCAAGACAAGGATTTAGATCGTTTCGAAGTGCCTGATACCTTCGATTATGAATCTTGGGGCGGTGGCTCTTGTCCCGGTGATCCTGCTGTTTCCGTCCTGGGTAAATCTGTGACGATACCCGTTCATACCGTTTGCGATGGCCTCACCATGTTGCGGCCAGTCGTTCTCATCATCGCTTTCCTAGCTGCTGCTTACATCATTTCGGGAGCGCTGCGCACATGAAATTCCTGCTTGGAACGTTCTTCACAGAATCTGCCGGGGCCATTGCCAAGCGAATGCTGGCCGGCGCCGGTGTCGGTGTCATATCCTATATCGGCATTGCAACGGCCATGGAACGGGCGATCTCCTTTGCCCAGTCGTCCTATGCTGGTTTAACTGGCTATATTGCGGCTTTCGCTGGCCTTGGTGGAGTAGGGGAGGCCTTTGGTATTGTTGCGGGCGCTCTGGCCTTCCGCGTGACTGTCTTGAGCATGTCCAAGATCGGTGTCATTCCTAAATGATTACCCTGATCACCGGCCAGCCGGGCAACGGCAAGACCTCGCATGTGGTGTGGCATTACATTAGGCCAGAGGTGGAAAAACGCGTGGTGTACTACTGCGGTATCCCCAAACTGACATTGCCAGCCATCCAGATCACCAGAAAAGAGCTAGAGCGCTGGCATGAGCTCGAACCCAAGAAAAACCCCGATGATGAAGATGAAATCCAGCTCTTGAAGCATTTTGAAGAGGGCGCATTGATTGTGGTCGACGAGGTGCAAAAGTCGTGGAAGCCAGCAGGCACGACGATGGAACCCTACATAGAATATCTATGTGAACATCGACATCATGGTTTGGATTTCGTCATCATGACGCAATACCCGCATTTGATTCATAAGACCGTCCGGGCGCTGGTCACTAAGCACATCCATATCCGTAGCACGTGGAAAGGCCGCACGCTCAACGAGTGGCCCGAATGGCAGGAAAATCCCTCCACCAAGTCCGCCATTTCAACAGCGACTATCAGCAAATACACCATTCCTGCCGGGTCGTTTGAGTTGTACGAGTCTGCCAGCCTGCATACCAAGGTCAAACACAGAACGCCGTGGATGTTTAAGGTGTTTGTGGCCATGCTCATCATTATTCCGATCTTGGGCTATAGCGCCGTTAGTCGGGTCATGGGCAAGATGGGTATATTTAAGCAGGAAGAAGCAGTCGAAGTCGTTCAGGAACAGCAGGCACCAGTCATTACCCAAACCGTGACCGCGATGACAGCGGAACAGGTCGAGGCGGAAAAAGCCAAGCTGCAAGAGCAGGGACAAGAGGGCGTGCAGCCCGATCAGGAAACGGTAATAGTGACCAAATCTCTGCGCCTAGTCGACTCCACGGTTGCTTGGCCTGTTGTGGCCGCCTGTGTCGAATTCCGGGGTGAATGCCGTTGCTATGGCGATGAGGGCGAAAGGCTGGATGTGTCAGAGAGTGCTTGCCGGTCTGGTATTGAACACCGTTGGGCTGGGCGTGGTATGCCTGCGGAGGCGACAACGAGGAGGCACGACGAGGCGGAGACATAGCAGGCTTGCCCGGAAACCGTATTTATAGAACAATCCGGGCATGATGATCCTCGTAACAGGCTTAGTCGTTATCGCCGTTTGCTTCATACTGTGGCATTTATTGTTAAATCCGGGTGCTGATCAGCGCCCGTCTTCGTTTCTAGACTTCCAAATGCAGCGCCTTGTCACTGCTTGCCGTGGTGACAAGGAAAAAGCCCGCCGACTGATCGAATACGAGCGCAAGCTCAATCCGAACCTTCGCACAGGTGTTGCCATTCAAAATGCTATTGATCGTTTGGAAAAAGACCGCAGTTGATTGCGGGGGTATGGGGGCCGCCTGAGGCCACCATGTAGACTGACGGCATTTACAGCGCTTAGAGGCATTTTTCCGCGTGAATTGATATCTCAGTACCAAGTCGACCGTTTTAACGCGCCCTGTAGACAAGAAAAAAGCCCCTATTGGGGCTTTTGATTTTAAATTTTGAAATTAAAGATCTAGTCCAGGAATTGGAAAAATTTCTTCATGTACATTCCCTTTGTCATCGAACCATTGAGCAAGCACTGCATTATCTTCCTCATAAATGTCTTTGACTGTCATCTTAGGGCCGCCGCTTTTTAATACAACAACCGCCCCGATTGCAATATCTGCCATAAGTACGTTCCTTGTTTTTTTACGGAAGCTCAACAATAGACTTATTACATATCAACTGCAAGATTTTAACTTTACGTGCCAGTTACACGTAAAGTATCGGCAAAAAATTGCCATTTTCATCCTTGAGAGGAGACGCCGCATACGCATCCTTAATTTCGTATAATGTGTGTTATGTAAAATCAATGGGCAAGTCATTATCATCGACCTGGCTGAAATCAAACCTCATTTGAGGGCTTGGATTAGACATGACCTCTTCCAAACGCCTGCCGCTAACGATGCTCAGTTCGCAATAGTACCGGCACACTGCATTCACTAGTTCCTGTTCATATCCCATTTCTACCAGCCTCAGCTTTTCCTTGAATACATATCTGTAGTATCGACGGCGTTTTACTTTCGAGTGCCGCTCAACACGAATCACCCAATATAAGTGCCTTAATTTGGTAGCCCAATCCGGGACATCAACATAATGTGACTGTTTTGGCTGATAACTCATTTCTACGAGCGATTTTTTTCTTGTTGTTGATACCTTACCCTTAAGACGTCTTTTTAAATGCGTCTGAAAAGGCCTATATATGGCTTGTTTTAAGGAATGGTTATAAACAGCCTAAATGTAGGCTATATGTAACCATTTCCGATTGACCAGGGAATTTTTCCCGGTCAGAATTGCATTTGAACGTCCGCGATGTGTGAAAATACATCTCCGATTTGTCTGATGCTGGATGTTCCCTCAATCTCCTAAGCGCAGACGTTTAGGAGATTTTTTTATTTATAAAGCTTCAAGCTGGCATTGGTGAAAAAGATAACTTCAAATTTCTCGCCCCCGATAGCCATAGCAACGTTCGATCCCTGGATTGCATGATTTGAGCCGGGAAGTCTTCGAGGCCGTGCAACATGGCGATGTCGAAGGCGTCCTTGATCATTTCCGTGATGTTTTGGGAGCCTAGCCAGTGCTGGGTTATCTCGGGCTTTGGAGCGCCCTTACTTGACCAGTAGCGCTTGCTGGAGTGTTCGTGCATATCGAAGCATTTATCCAGGTACTTTGTGAGGTAGCACGCGAGCTTAGCGCTTTTCCAAGTGCCTTTGGGTTGTCCAAAGCGTTTTCTGGGGCCGACGACATCAACTTGCCCCATGACATCCTTGCCAGTAGCCCCTAGGCAGCCTAGGACTTTATACCAGCAGGTGCGCATGTATTTGATGTCCTGACGGCCTTGGACGGCTAGATGCAAGTGCCAGGCACCGCGATCCTGACGTTCCCTAGCTGCAACATATTTCCAGTCTGGATACCTGGCGAGCATTAAGCGCCTGAATTGGTCGAAATCGCGTTTCAATTGCTCGGTGTCTTGCATGTTGTCACGGTAGGTCAATGTCACCAGGTGATCGGCCTTGAGGCGATGCACTAGCCACCTGATGCTTTGCTTGGCTCTACGAATGGCGCGGGTTTTGTTTTCTTCATCCTTACGCGCCCTTTCTTCCTCTGGCAGTTCTGGCTTGAGTGATTCGGGCAATGGAGCTTTTCTCAGGCCATGGGAGCGGCTACGAGCCAGTTCCAGCATATGATTTACGGGTTTTACTGTTACTTCAATGACTTCCGGGAATTTACGGACAGTCATTTTAAAGCTTGCATCTATTCCATGTGCTACACTATTCAGCATGTCGAGTCAGTTCCTTCAAGATGGTGATTCGGCAGGGCTAGACGGTTGCACCCGGACTAGCCCATTTTTTTTTGTCTACTACTTCCCTACCCTTTACTTCTTGTGCCCTATTCCTCGGGCGTTTCCCTCTTCTTTTCCGTTATGTGTCCGTAAGATGAATCTAGGCGCGCTGCCGCGCGCTACCGCGTGCGGTCAGCGCACCTTGACTCTCAGCAAGCGGACTGCATGTCCTCGTGCCGGACGACGGCACGACCCTAAAGGGCAAGGGACAGCATGCAGCCGGGGTAACGCCTGGGTTCCGCTTCGCTACAGCCCTCTCGGGCCTCAAATCGCCCAGGTGACGAAATTGATAGGCCATGGTCTGCATTACAACCGTTGAACCTGCATGACTAGCAGGATGTCGCTTTTCTCATCCGAATCAGTGTTGGCGTTGAACAGGCGAGGCAGGAAGCCCAAGCCCTGACGCTGTTTGCTTACCCTGGATTCATTCAGGCCGCCGAGCAGGATCAATTCCCCGTCCCTGGTGTTCACTACCGTCTTGATTTCACGTTTTAGCAGGGTTGGCGACTGATTCACGCCTGTTGTTGTGGGTTGGAAGCTGGATATTTGTTGCGTGATGTCCAGCTCAATCGTTTCAGCGAGGATTTTAGGCGTGATTTCAAGAATGACGCCTGACGGCCTATAGATGATGGACTGGACCGGGTTACCGTTGTTAGTTTGCGTGGTCGAGCTAATCGTCGGCGTTTCCGTGCCCACGCTAAACCGGGAGTTCTTGCCATTCTTGACCCGCAGCGATGGTGCACTCACTTGCTTGAAGCGGTTATCCGAATCAAACGCGGAAATCAGGACTTCGATATTAGGAAGGGACAATTTGAGCTGGTTGGATTGAGTAGCGCCATTGTCGACCGTGATGCCTAGCCTGGAATTAAGCAGGCTAACCGCTGCCGAGATAGCGTTCACATCGCGCACGGTGTTGGTGACTTCATAGATATAGGCTTTGACGACGACTTCATTGGACGGGCGATCCAGTTCAGCCAGGATGGTTTGCAGCATGTCCTGCTTGTTTTCATCGGCACGATAGAAGACGACATCATCGGTAATGGCCTGGACTTCGGCACCGGCAAACTTGAGCAGCTCCCCTATTTCCCTCTGGTCCCGGTATTGAGGCCGGTAGGAGTAAACGGGCAGGTCAGAGGGCAGCGCGGCTTGTGGCTGTTCCTGGATAGGCTGTTCATGGTCGATTGACGCGGGCTGAATGTCGCCTGGCAGCGCTTGAGGCGTGGCAGCGTATGCCTGATTTCGAGTCAGATATAGATACTCCGAGCGCTCCTGCAAGGTGATACCGTTTTGTTCCAGGACGTCAGCCACCAGGGATTGGAGCTTGTCTTCTTTCGCGGCCTTGATCGATACGGTAATGGTGCGGCCATCGGTCAGCACATCGGGCGACAGGATGTAGTTTTTCTTGATGATGCCCTTTAGGACGGTTTGGGCAAATTCCGGGATGGTGACGGCCGCGAATTCGAGATTGACTTCGGCTTGGGCCAAGAACGGGAATGTGAGAATTAGGATTCCGAGGGCTTTTTGTACCATGATTGACCGACCTTATAATAAGTGCCGGTAGCGTCTTTCCTGGACTCCCAGGACTCGAGCACTAATCCGGCTTTTGTGGTGATGATGAAATGGTCGCCCAGGTCCATCAAGCCCTTAATTTCCTCGATAGAGGCAGCAGGCACAGTGGCGATGGTTTGAGGCTTGACGTTGTTTGCGTGGCTGATCCAAGAGAACAAGGCAAACACGGCGATGGACACACCGGCAAAGGCATTGATGGCATATGACCAGCGTTGATAAAAGGACATATAGCGCCCTTTGAGATGCCAGGGGCTTAAAACGGTAAAAGCGCCTGTGACTTGCGCTTGATATTCCTTGACCTGGCGCTTGCCTGACTGATCGATGATGTAGCCTTGCAGCGTGAGGTCCCGTTCAGCCTCATCCGTAAATACCTGGTCAGTGTTATAGGCATCATAAAGCTTGTTGCCGCGATACCACCAAGTATCAACCTTTGGGGAGTAGTCTTGCTTGCCGTACCTGACAATGCCCATATGAATTTGAGGCAATCTACCTTTCAGGCCGAGCAAGCGAAGGAAAGGGCCAAGAAATGGGATGCTGAGTCTATCAGTGCGCTTGCAGACAACTTTATGCTCAATGAGCGCCCTTCTCGCCTGGGCGTCTATGGACTCGATGTCCTGAGTGATGAAGAGCGTATGCCAATGGTTTTTGCGGACATGGCGCAGGTATTTGATTACCTGATCCCTGGCTTTGCCTTGCCACTCTCGGGAGTTAAGAAAAACGGCGAGCTCATCGAGTGCGACGAGGCCAAACGTGCTTTCATCGCGGCTTGCTGATGCCATACCAAGAGCCCAAAGATCATCGCTACTAGGAAAATCCGGAAGTCTGACATGCGTTGCCCTTGAATTTGGAGGAAGGAAGTTTTCCGGGTAAATGTCCATGTTGGTTGCTACTGGCAGACCAGCCGCGAGGAAGTCCATGATCTTTCCCGTAGAAATAATGGACTTCCCTGCACCCAAATCCCCTGTCAATGTCCAATTCGCCATGGCTAGAAGTGCATTGTGGCCTGGGTGAAATCACGGCTTAAATGCTTGTGCCAGTCATAGACTCGCTTCGTTATCAGCACAGTGACGTAGAAGGAAATGAAAGCAGGCGTTGAGGGCGGCAGGAACGCCAAACCAAAGGCAACGCCGGTTGGCGTGATTGGACGCAATAGAGTAATGCCGGTATAAGCCATTGCCAGGAATGCCGTGAAAAGGCCCAAGACAAAGGAAACATAGCCGAGGAAATAGGCGCTTTTGCGAAGGCCGCGAACAATAAACCAAGTTACGACCTTTTCAACAATGGAAGCAAGACCAACAAAGAGCCAGTGCATCACGCGCCCCCCTCTGGACGTTCAACGAGAAGATTAAAGACACCTATTGCTGTCATGACGAACAAGGCAAAGGCTATTGCAGGATGCAAAAATGGTTGAGCATCGCAGATGCTAATTTCATAGTTATGGTCGAACAGTTCAAAACTTAAATTGCAATTGGCTGATTCACCTTCAGTTGCCAATGTCCATGGCGATGCCGGGAGGATTTTTTCTGTATAAAGCTGCAATAAGCCGGAATCGTTAACCATGCCGCGCATAATGTCGCCCAGGTCATCGAATAAGCCATCCTGGGTTGCGTTAAATGATTCGGCGAGACCCTGCCCTGCTAATTGTGGATCGGCATTTTCACCATTTATTGCATCACTGATGTCTTTGGTAATGTCGCGAAGATTGGAGAGCGTGACTTCGGTTGCGCAGTGGGCGCAATCGCCAGTACCGGAACCAGTACCACCCGAAATAGGGGTTGTGCCGGTTTGGTCACCTGTTCCAGGATAGGTCGCTGTTGATTGGCCGGTGACAGAAGCACCAGAACCAGAGCCAGAACCAGCAGAAATTGTAGTAACTTGTTGTCCCGTAGTGCTGTTTGAATAATTTGGGACTGTATGTGTAACAGTGGCAGCGCCAGTGCTGCTATTGAGTTCAATGGTGACTTTTTCACCTGTTGCAGCGTCGGTGTAACTAATTCTATTTGGCGCTTCTTGGACTAAAGCCGGGTTATTGTCAGCAGGATTTTGCATAGGATCACGCTGGAAGGTATTGCCGACGCGCTGAATTTCATCTTTTGCTTTTTCTGGCTTTTTAACGTCGCCAGGTGACTGAAGATTACAAGTTTGAGTGCCCGTATAACCAGAAGGACAAGCAGGAATTTTATCTACAGTGCCACCAGGAAAAGAACCGGGCTCAACACCATATTGATTCGGGACAAAATCGACTTCGGAAACCGTCAGAGTAACGGCGCATCGACCGGCGCCATTGTCCGCATAGCTCGTGGTTAAAGTGTATTTGCAAACGCCATAGTTTTGACATTCAGCGCGGGTTGTTGTTGGAGCAGGACAGACAAGCTCAAGAGGAGCGGTTGAAGGAGGCGTTTTATCGTCAGTCCAACCAGGAGGTACAGTTAATGGCTTATCCGGATCAATCTGTACTGTAATTGGCTTAGATGCCAAAGGAGAAGTCGGGTTGTTTTCCGTCGCAGCAAAGGTGATTAAACCGATTATTGCCGCATGACCAGCCGCGCTCAGTGCAAAGGGAACAGTTCCGCCAGCAGCTTCAACAAGTAGAGCAATTCCAGCTAATGGCAAAAAAGCCTTTGCCGCCACCGGGACAACGAGAGCAGCGATCGTGGTTGCAACAATGATGGATTTTTTGAAGGTTTTCATAGGAAAAAGCCGGGTTTCCCCGGCTCCTCGTGATTACTTCACGCCAGCCTTGCCGAGGCCCTTCTTTGCAGCGCTCAGAATGAACCAGCCAATGGAAACGCCAGCCACAACGGGAATGAACTTGACCGCAATATCGGTCACAGTATCGATAGCGTCAGTACCGATACCGTCGAGAGCGTCAGCAGGCAGCAGGCTCGCAGCGCTGGCGATTTCCGGCATGGTAAAAGAGACAATAGCAACAGAGGCCATCAGGGTTTTAAACAAAGCAGATGCTTTCATGATTAACTCCTTGTGAAATTTTGAAAGAAAGAAATAGCGCTCCCCAGCATGAAACCAAGGATGTAGCTCGCGCCGAAGCTGACGAAGAACCACTTCATAAATATTGCGATCGTCACTTCGCAATTCCTTTACCCGCGCCAACTCCATAGCTGAATCCAAACAAGGCAGCAAAGAGAACGGCGCAGAGAATAATGATGTCATCACCACCGAGGCTTGATAGCTTGGTAGTGGGCGTGACGGTTTCGAGAGGCGGTTGAACTATGCCTGTACCGTCACCAGTGATAACGGCATTGGCAGGGGTTGGTGTGTAATCGGTGTCGCAAGAATGAAGTTTTAAATGCCTTACCCCCGGGGCAATAGAAAGAGCCGAAGAAGTACCAGAGTATGAAATATTAAAACTGACGTAACCCGTAGATGGATTAAAAGTAATATTCGCAGGCCAATAAAACCAGGAGTTTGTAGAATCATTGAAATAACCATTTAACCCGGTAAATGCGTTTATCACCTGCTGAGAAGTGGTATAGCAATTTCCGAGTACAGACCAACCGGCAGCCATGTCTATACAGCCTTCAGCTTGTAAGTGTACTCAACATCGCGCTTGAGCCAATAAGGGAGGCCCTCAAAGGTGCGAGATGAGTAGGACTTGGAGTAGCCAGCTTCGCTTAACAGGCGTTTACGGGCGGCTTGGGTGAGATTGTTCCAAATAGCTGACATTGACTTCCCCCTGGAGAATGGGGAGCAGCGCTCCCCTACCCTTTTACTTGCCTGGAGCAACAGGAACCAGCTTAGTGATGCCACCGCCGAGTTCCATGGTCTGGTTATTAACACGTGGCTCGAATTGCGCCATGTAGCGACCTGGGGCTGGACGCTCAGAACCACTTGGAAGAACTGTACGGAAAATTTGACGGTCTTCTCCGATTTCTAGAACACCCTGGATTCGCACCATTTTGTATGGATTGCCGGAAGCTTTAGCAACGCCTTCAATGAGTTCAGAGGCTGTAACGTGGACTGGAATTTGAGACATTGTGATTCCCTTTCTGGAATAGTCATTTAATTAATGTATGAAATTTCATACATGAGCAAGAGTATATGAAAATTCTTATATTGTAAAGAAATTTCATATATATGATCATTCATACACCTGACAGGGAAATACAAAATGAAAACAGTGCTTTTAATCGCAACAGGGATATTGCTAGGCGGGCTGATGTTGGACTCAGCATTGATATTGAAACGGTATGGAAAAACCGATTTCATCGGGAATATGTTTGCTGGACGGGATTATTTAAAAGGAATGGGAAGCCTAGGAGAGCTTCCAGCTAAACAAGTAAATGGAAAGGTGCAGTTTGTGATGGTCAAAGGCCAGGACACGGCAATCTGCAAGAGGAAATACAAAACAGACGTGATTACTAATGAGGTAGCACGTTGCACAGTAGATCACTGGGAACCTAAAAAATGAACACTTACGCTTTGGTAGAACTTGGAAAAAAGAAACAGATGATTGCTAGCGATAGAGCTTTTGCAATCAAGATTGGCGTTACCAGTCAAAACATTTCAGATTGGAAAGCGGGACGAGCCACCCCCAACGCAACAAAATTCTTAAAACTTGCAGTTGCAGCAGGAATGAATATTGAAGAGGCTTTGGAATACGCAGAATCAATGGAAAAAAGTAAATTTGTGAAAGAAGCAGGATTTACTTCAATAGGAATGCTTGGAGCACTAGGGACAATTTCAGGCCTGACATTACTGGCAACGTCATCTATCCCCTCTCAAGCCTTATTTGGCGCGGCTTTTATAGGTCAAGTGTGTGTGTTATGTTAAATTGGATGGCAAAATTACTCCTATCCCTGTAGCGGAATTCAAAGCTCATTTGAACATTAGGCCTATCCATTACAGCTGACGACGCTTGGCACCTTTAGGACGCTCAACTCGTAACATCCAATACCAAAGGTGAAGTTTGTCGCTAACCCAGTCTGGCCGATGATGGACACCTTGATTGTGGAATCCATGCACTCTTGTTGCTTTTCTTGAAATCGACTGAAATACCAGTTTATAGGACGCGGTTTAATCGCTTGGTGAATATCTAAGGCGGGATTCTCGCGTAATTTTCGCAGAACATTGATGATATCTAGTCTACATGGGGGCTTAAAGCAGCCCCCATACCCCTGCATCATTATCTTAATATTGATTCACTTAAAATGATTCTGCGGATACTGCGTTTGTCATCAAAGGGTGAATCGGCCAGTCTTTTATAGACAGTTTGTTGCCTCAGAAAAGTATTGCCGTTCGTAGTTTACTGGGGAAAGGTTCGCGGCGTGACTATGCCGACGAATCGGGTTGTAGAACATTTCGATGTAGTCAAAGATATCCTGGCGTGCCAGCTCCCTGGTGGGATAAATTCTGCGCCTGTAATGCTAGTTGTGTTATCGGCCAGCTTCCCTGCTTCCGATGTCTGATTGGCTTTCTTTATAAAAGCGGCACGTAGGCTTAGCACACTTCGGTAAACAATGGCAATGCAGTGTAGAGGTGCCTTCTAGCAAGATCGAAGGTTGGAGATTTCATCGAGCTTGCTTTTCCTACATTCATATCAGCGTTTTCTTCTTCAACGATATTGGAACGCATCCCTATCATGAGACTGGAATTTTTATTTCATAGAATCATAGAAGGGGAAACATTATGAATGCTAGTTTTTTCGATAAGATCGTGATCAATCAGGAAGTGCATTTTAAAGCGTTGGAAGATGGTAATACATACCATTTCATTTTATCCAAGCCAGCGTTGGAAACCTGTGCAGCCTTGCTCAAAATCGATATTAAGGAAGATCTGAAGAAGCTCGAAGTATTTGAGGAGTTTGAACATGAGATTCACGCCAAGGTAAGCGAAATCCTGGCAAGCCAGGATTCGCACAAGAAGACTAGCGAAAGCAATCCCATCAGTATCAAGCAGCTTTAGTCATTAACCGCTTCCACGCCCTATTTTTCTTTCTCATTTAAGCTGCTGCGGCCTCTAGGCTGCGGATATGCATGTTGGTCGTTGGCAATGCAAAATCAACGCCCAGTTTCTTGAATTCGTTGATCATGTATAGATTGATTGCCTGCTGCGTATCCATATATAAGTTGAAGTCGCTGGAATCCACGAAGTAGACCACTTCGAAATCCAAGGAGCTTGTTCCAAATCCTTTGAGGTGGGCCCGGTCAAACCTAGTGCGATCAGATGTTTCTATTGCGGATTTCACTATGTCAGGTATCTTGGCAAGAGTGGTTGCAGGCGTGTCGTATGTAACGCCGAACTTGAATTCCACCCGGCGTTGCGACATGCGTTTGTAATTGTGGATAATGTTTTTCAGGAGTTCGGTGTTGCTGCATACGATCTGCTCGCCGCTGATGCTCCTGATGTGCGTAGTTTTCAGCCCTATCCTTTCAATGCTGCCGGCTACTTCGCCGAATACGACGAAGTCCCCTATCACGAAAGGTTTGTCCAGGCCGATGGCCAGCGATGCGAATAAGTCGCTCAGAATATTCTGCACGGCCAATGCCACTGCAACGCCGCCTACGCCCAAGCTGGCGATGAATGCAGTGATGTTGACGCCCACATTGGAGAGGATGGCCAATATCACGATCGACCAGATGGCGACTTTCAATATCCAGCTGAGCATGGAGGTGATCACCGGATTAGGGACCTGGCCATCTTTTTCCAATAATTGCACACTTGACCAGATGGTGATGCTCTTGCTTATCCATAATGCGATCTGGATACCGATCACAAAGAAGGTCAAATGACTCAGTCGAGTCTCCCATCTTTCCGGAAGTTCCAAGAACTGCAGCGCAATCAGCAATGCAAATAATGCCAAGGTGATTTTTTGGGTGCTGCCAAGCACTTCGGCAATCGTGTTGTTGAATTTATGTTCGGTGCCGGCGGAAACTTTCGACAATTTATTGATGGCGATGCGCCATAAGGTGTGCAGTATGAAATAAGCTGAGATTGCAATGATGATCAATGTAATCCATTGATATAAAGACAGTCCAATAAAGGTAGTAACTTCCAAAAATTCCTGCATCCAATTTCCTCCATAGCTTTATTTTTACGGAGGAAAATTCAATGCTGATTCCCTACCCTGCCCTTGAATTTTCACTCCAACCGACAAGCCTAAGGGATTTACTTAATGACTCAATCAGAGAATTCTAATTTTTCTGTCGGACATCATTAACAATTAGGAGAGGAAGGACCGGAATTTAGCAGTATTGGCTGCATTTAACATTTTCACTTGGATTGGGTATTCATTACATTAAATTACAGTTGTTATTTTTTGGAAATATTTTTTGAAACTTAATGGCTAGAATTGATACCAACAGGGGAAAACTTCCTTAGATGATCGAACAGCTGAATGTCTTTCATCTCCATATAAATTCGCTAAAAGGAACTATCGAGTGGATAGCTACAGAGATTTTTTCCTTTATCCGGGATGGTTGCTGGTCGGCTTTTTAACAGTCTCCTGTAGTCAAGATAGTACGCAATCGAATCCTGCTTCGTCGCCTCCTGAGGTAGCGCAGGCAAATTACCCCCATAACAATTCAACCTCACCCGCTTGGCTGGAAGCTAATGAAGACGGTCAATGGGCCATGCCGGCAAAAAACTACGCCAGCACCCGCTACAGCGGCCTGGAGCAGATCAACCGCGATAATGTGAAGAACTTGAAGCTGGCCTGGACATTCTCGACCGGCCTCACGCCGGGACATGAAGCGGCACCGGTATTCGTGAACGATACCTTGTATGTGGTCACGCCTTACCCGAATACGGTGTATGCGCTATCGCTCGACGGCAGCAAGAAATGGGAGTACAAGCCCGACACGCACCAGGAATCGCAAGGCATGGCATGCTGCGACGTGGTGAACCGCGGCCTGGTCCATGCGGACGGCAAGCTGTTCTTCAATACGCTGGACAACCATGCCATCGCCCTTGAAGCGGCCACGGGCAAGGAGCTATGGAAAACCAAGGTCGGCGACCTCAAGCGCGGAGAGACCATGACGATGGCGCCGTTGGTGGTCAAGGGGAAAATGCTGGTCGGCAACAGCGGCGGCGAGATGGGAGTGCGCGGCTGGCTGAAGGCACTGGACACTGAAACGGGCGAGCTGCTCTGGACAGCCTACAGCACCGGCCCGGACAAGGAAGTATTGATTGGCGAGGATTTCAGGCCGTTTTACCCGCAGGACCAAGGCAAGGACCTTGGGGCCAACAGCTGGCCGCCGGAAATGTGGAAAATCGGCGGCGGAACGGTATGGGGCTGGCTCTCGTACGACCCGGAGCTGGACCTGGTCTATTACGGCACCGGCAATCCCGGCCCCTGGAACCCGGATTTCCGGCCTGGCGACAACAAGTGGACATTGACGGTGTTCGCGCGCCGCCCGGACGACGGCAGCGCAATCTGGGCCTACCAGGTAGAACCTCATGACCTGTATGACTACGACGGCGTCAACGAAAGCCTGCTGCTCGACCTGCCCGTCAACGGCGAACAGCGCAAGGTACTGGTCAGGCCGGAGCGCAACGGCCATGTATACGTGATGGACCGCGCCAGCGGCGAGGTGCTGTCCGCCAACACCTATGTGCCGGTCAACGTGACCGAGGGGGTAGACCTCAAGACCGGGCAAATGCGCAAGGTGAAGGACAAACAGCCCGGCACCAACCGGACGGTACACAACATCTGTCCTGCGGCCCCAGGTGGCAAGGATTGGCAGCCTTCAGCCTATTCGCCCAGGACCGGGCTTATCTACATGCCGCATAACAACCTTTGCATGGATATGCATGGTACGCAGGCCAACTATATTGCCGGAACGCCCTATGTCGGCTCCGACGTGAAGATGTTCGCCGGGCCGGGCGGGCACCGCGGCGTCTATACCGCTTGGGACCCAGTTGCCGGCCACAAGGTATGGAGCATCAAGGAGGACTTCCCAGTCTGGAGCGGCACGGTGGCGACCGCCGGGGATATCGTGTTCTACGGCACCATGGACCGCTGGTTCAAGGCCCTGGATGCCAAAACCGGCAAGCTGCTGTGGAAATACCGCGTCGGCTCCGGCATCGTCGGACAGCCGGTCACCTTTCAGGACAAGGACGGCAAGCAGTACGTCGCCATCTTCTCGGGCGTGGGCGGCTGGTCCGGCGCTATTGTCTCCGGCGGCCTTGATGCACGCGACGGCACGGCGGCCCTGGGGTTTGCTAATGCCATGAAAGACCTGCCGAAACATACCGACAAGGGAGGGCAATTGTATGTTTTCTCCCTTTAGCAAATCTGCCGCAGCGCTTTCTTTGCCTGTAGCAGCGCTCTCCCTGCTGTTACTGAGCGGCTGCGAGGACCAGGCCGCCCTGCGCAATGCGGAAAACCCGCCCTCGCCTCCTGTCAACAGAGTAGCGGAATTCGGCCCCGGCACCGAGGATGCGGTCCTCAAGCCGCACCCCTACATGGACAACCGCCATGCGATCAACGAGGGCAAGCGGCTCTATGGTTGGTTCAACTGCGCCGGCTGCCATGCCAACGGCGGTGGCGGCATGGGTCCGCCCCTTATCGACAAGCACTGGATATACGGCAGCGAGCCTGCGCAGATATTCGCTTCCATCATGGAGGGCCGCCCGAACGGCATGCCGGCGTTTCACGGCAAAATCCCCGAGCAGGAGGCATGGAAGATCGTCGCCTATGTGCGCTCGCTAGGCGGCCTGGACAAGGACCTGCCGGCCGGCGCCAGCAGCAGGCCGTTGCAGGACGAGGCGGAATCAGACCTGCGCGAGGGCGAGACTCCATGAGCCCGCCTCAGGAGAAATGCTTACCGCGAAAATCCCTGCCGCCTGGCATTGCTGCGGCAGGCATCTGGCTCATATGCGCCTGTTCCTCGACATATGCGAGCCAATCCGCCCTGCAGCCCGGAGGCCCGCTGGCCAAGGCCATCGCCGACTTGTTCTGGGGCATGGTGGCGATCGGCGGCATCATCCTGCTCATCGTGTTGGCCATGCTGGCCGTGGCGTTGCTGAGGGCAAGGAATAAAGCCGAGCCTAAGCCCTTGACCTTCACGCAAAGCCGCAACCTGGTCTTCGTCTCGGGCGTGGTGATCCCGGCCCTGATATTGACCGTCTTCGTGATTTCCAGCGCCGCGGTCAACCGCGAGATCGTCGCCCCCATGCCCGAGCACGCCTTGACCATCCAGGTCACGGGGCACCAATGGTGGTGGGAGGTGGATTACCTCGACACGGAAGGCAACCATGTCGCCAAGACGGCCAACGAGATTCGCATTCCCGTCGGCAAGCCCGTGCGCATCGCGCTCGAGGCCAGCGACGTCATCCATAGCTTCTGGATTCCGCAATTGAACGGCAAGACGGACATGGTGCCGGGCAAGCGCAACCTGACCTGGGTCAAGGCCGACCGGCCAGGCAGCTATCGCGGCCAGTGCACCGAGTTCTGCGGCAAGCAGCATGCCAAGATGGCCTTCACCGTGGATGCCGTGCCTGAAGAGGAGTTCGATGCATGGCTGCAGCGGCAGGCGCAGCCTGCGCGCGAGCCTGCCACCGAGAACGAATCCCAGGGCAGGCAGGTGTTCCTGCGCTCAAGCTGCGCCATGTGCCACGCGATCCGCGGCACCAGCGCCCTCGCCAGCGTCGCGCCGGACCTGACGCATATCGGCTCGCGCAAGACCCTGGCGGCGGGCACGCTGGAGAACATGCCTGGGACATTGTCTTCGTGGATACTCTCGCCGCAGAGCTTCAAGCCCGGCAGCCATATGCCGGCGACCGTGCTTGCGGGAGAGGACCTAGGCAACCTTGTCGAATACTTGCTCAGCCTGGAGTAGCGGAATGACCGATTCAGCATCCATCCAACACGACGAGGAAGCGCGGCAGCTGGAACGCACCTGGGCCTCCCCGCCCGGGTTCTTCGCCTGGTTCACTCATGTCAACCAGACCAATATCGGCATGCGCTTCATCGTCACCGGGTTCGTCTTCTTCATCCTGGGCGTGATATTGGCGCTGCTGATGCGCTTGCAGCTTGCGGTGCCCGAGAACGACTTCATGGACCCGGAAACCTATAACCAGGTGTTCTCCATGCACGGCATCACCATGATGTTCCTGTTCGCGATCCCGGTCATGGAAGGCTTCGCGGTCTACATCATCCCGCTCATGCTCGGCACGCGCGACATGACGTTCCCTAGGCTCAACGCCTTCGGCTACTACATCTACCTCATCGCCGGCGTCATGATGTATGTCGCGCTGTTGCTGAAGATCGCGCCCGACGCGGGCTGGTTCAGCTATCCCCCGCTTGCCGGCGCCGGCTTTTCTCCCGGCCTGGGACTGGATTTCTACACCACGGTGATCACCTTCATGGAAATCTCTGCGCTGGTGGCCGCAATCGAGCTCATCGCCACCATCTTCAAGTGCAAGGTGCCCGGCATGTCGCTCAACCGCATGCCGATCTTCGTCTGGGCCATGCTGGTGATGTCCTTCATGATCGTGTTCGCCCTGCCGCCGCTGGTGATCGCGAGCCTGATGCTCGCGCTGGACCGCATGGCCGGCATGCATTTCTTCACCGCGGCCTCGGGCGATCCTATCCTATGGCAGCACCTGTTCTGGTTCTTCGGCCACCCTGAGGTTTACATCATCTTCATCCCGGCGCTGGGCATGGTCTCCAGCATCATCATCACCTTCACGCAACGGCCCATCTTCGGCTACATCCCCATCGTGCTCTCGATCGTCGCCATCGGCTTCATCGGCTTCGGGCTCTGGGTGCACCACATGTTCACGGCGGGGCTGCCCCAACTCGGCTCCAATTTCTTCACGGCTTCCAGCGCCATGATCGCCATCCCGAGCGGCGTGCAGATCTTCTGCTGGATCGCTACGCTATGGGGCAGCAAGCCCAAGCTCGCGACGCCCTTGCTGCACGTGCTGGGCTTTTTCCTCATCTTCATCATCGGCGGGCTCAGCGGCGTGATGGTGGCCTCGGTACCATTCGACATGCAGGCGCACGACACCTATTTCGTCGTCGCCCACTTCCACTACGTGCTGATCGGCGGCGCGGTGTTTCCATTGCTGGGCGGGCTGTATTACTGGTATCCCAAGTTCACCGGCCGCATGATGAGCGAGCGCCTCGGCAAGATCGCGTTCTGGGTGACCTTCGCCGGCTTCAACCTGACCTTCTTCCCGATGCACAAGCTCGGGCTGGACGGCATGCCCCGGCGCGTCTACACCTATCTCGACGGCCTAGGCTGGAACGAGGCCAACTTCTTTATCAGCATCAGCTCCACGGTGCTTGCGCTGGGTTTCCTGTTGACCCTGGTCAATGCGCTAGCCAGCCTCAAGCGCGGCAAGGTGGCCGGGGACAACCCCTGGAACGCGGATACGCTGGAATGGGCCACCAGCTCCCCTCCCCCCTCGTACAATTTCCGCCACATTAGGACGGTGGACAGCCGCTACCCGTTATGGTCCGGCACCGGCGGCCTGGAGCAGAACCCGGTGGTCACCGGCATCCGCAGCGACCGGCGCGAAATCCTGCTCACCTCCATCCTCGAATCGCACCCGGAAGCGCGGCAGCCGCTGCCTGGCCCATCGCCCTGGCCTTTCTGGCTCGCAGTCGCCACCGCCCTCACCTTTGCCGGCCTGATGGTACATATGGCCATCCCCCTGTTGGGCTTTCTGCTTTGCTTCATTGCCATTACCGGCTGGATATGGCCTAAACAACTGGGAGCGGCAAAATGAGCCTGCATGCCGATATCGACGCCAGCAAACTGCCGGATTACAGCTATGAATTCAGGTCGCCCCTGTGGTGGGGCATCGTCGGACTCATGACGGTGGAAGGCACGGTAGTCGCCACCCTGATCGCGAGCTTCTTCTATCTGCAGGGCAACCATGCCGCCTGGCCGCCCGCAGGCACCAGCCCGCCGGAACTGCTGTTGCCTACCTTGTCCACCGTGGTCCTGCTCGCCAGCATGGTGCCGGTCTACCTTACCGACAAGGCCTTCAAGTGCGGCGACGCCAAGCCGCTGGCATGGATGCCGCTGGCGAGCATCGCCCTGGCGCTGGTGTTCCTCGGCATCAAGGCCTATGAATATGCCAGCCATGTCGATTTCCGCTGGGACACCCATGCCTACGGCTCGATAGTCTGGCTCATGATCGGATTTCATAGCGCCCACGTAATTGCAGTGATTTTCAAGACGTTGGTAATCGTCTACTTGGCGCGCAGGCGTTACTTCACGCCGGAAAAAAGGATTGCCGTCACCGTGAACGGGCTCTATTGGTATTTCGTCGCGGCGGCATGGATACCGCTTTACCTGACCATTTACCTGGGCTCCCGTATCTGGAGCTGAGGCGTTGACCGACCAAAGGAATCATCAGCATGCGCGACCCGATCAAAATCGCGGAACACAATCCCAGCTTTGCACTCGCACTGCTCTGGATATGCATTCTGGCGGGCCCTATCAGCTGGAGCCTGCAGTTGAGCGTGGCTTATCCCATTCTCGACTGGTCCTGCCGGGAAGAGCAATTGATCCCCGTGCATGCCGCGACCATTGCGGCCTTCCTGTTCAGCGCCGCCAGCGCCTACCTGAGCTGGCACAGCTTGCAGCTGCACAAGACCCTGGCCCGCATCAACGAGAATCCGCAATCGCACAAGCGCGGCAGCGAGAGTGAAAGCGAGATGCCGCCGCGGCAGTTCATGGCATTGGCAGGCTTCATGCTCAGCCTGTTCTTCCTGCTGGTGATCGTGATCCAGTGGCTGCCCGTCCTGGTGCTGGACCCGTGCATATGAAGCGGCTTGCCGCCTTCATTGCCTGCCTGCATGCCGCACAGGCCTGGGCCCACCCGATTGGCGGCCGCCACCACGCCAACCCCTGGCTGGAACTGCTGCAAGATTATTGGGTGGCGCTCCCGGTCGGACTGGCGCTTGTACTCTATCTCGCCGGGCTCTACCGCTTGACGCGCAAGGCAGGCAGGCCGACCAGTTATACGCCCATGCGCGTCAAGGCGTTCCTGCTTGCCTGGGCCTCGCTCGTGGCCGCCTTGTTTTCCCCCGTGGATACCTTGGGCAATGCCTATTTCTCCATGCACATGGTGCAGCATGAGTTGTTGATGATTATCGCCGCGCCGCTTTTCGTCATCGCCCGCCCCCTTTCGATGTGGGCATGGGCTTTCCCCCGCGCAGCGGCAAAAGTCGGCAAGGTGACCTCCGGCGCCAGTTTTTCGCGCTTCTGGCGAACACTGACCAATCCGCTCACCGCCTGGACGGTACATGCAGGCGTGCTGTGGGGGTGGCACGTGCCGGAACTGTTCGAGACCGCGCTGCATTACCCGCTGGTACATGACCTGCAGCACCTCAGCTTCTTTTTCTCCGCCTTGCTGTTCTGGTGGTCGCTCATGCGCCTGAGCAACACGCGCAGCCCTGCCGTATCGGGCCTGGTGTCGCTGTTCACCACCGCATTGCACACCGCCTTGCTCGGCGCGCTGCTGACCTTCTCGAGCCGGGTCTGGTACCACAGCTACATCATTCCCGCAGGCAGCCTGGAACTGGCCTTGCAGGACCAGCAGCTGGGCGGGCTCATCATGTGGGTTCCGGGCGGCCTTGCCTATCTGGCGGTGGCGCTGGCGATCTGCTATCGCCTGCTCAGCACGGAAAGCAGGAGCCGGCCTGCAACAAAACAGGCCGGCGGATGACTGACAGTTAGTTTTGAATCAGGGAAATTAAGCAGCACGCTCCACTCTTTACCAACCACAAAGGAGAACCATCATGCACGTCACAATAGAACAAGCCAGGAACATTATCGAGCAGGCCACGCGCAAGGCCGAGGCTATCGGTGTGAAAAGCTGTATCGCCGTGCTGGACTCGGGCGCCAACCTCAAGGCGTTCTCGCGCATGGACGACGCCTGGGTAGGCAGCATAGACGTCGCGGTCAAGAAGGCCAAGACCGCCTGCTTTTTCGCCATGCCTTCCGGTGAAATCGGCAAGTTGTCGCAGCCGGGCCAGCCCCTATACGGCATAGAGCACTCCAACGAAGGCCTCATCACCTTTCCGGGCGGTTTGCCCATCGTGGATGACGAAGGCGTGTTGGTGGGCGCAATAGGCGTCAGCGGCGATACGGTGGAAAACGACCACATCGTAGCCAAGGCCGGCGCCGAGGCGGCAGGCAGCTGCGACCTGCCCAAGCATCCCTGGCGCACATAAACGAATGCCCGCAGGCTCAGTCAGAGAGCCTGCGGGCATTTACTCATGCTTCGATTCAATCCGCTGGACGGGCTAACGGCCCTCCTGTCTGTTTCGCGGCTGCTCTGTCGAAGTATGGTTACGCTGGTCATGGCGGGAGGGTTTTACATTGGGGTCCGCCTGTTGATCGGTCGCGTTTTCAATGGCCTTCTGCTTACCATCTCTCGATGCTTTTTCATCCTGGTTGCGAGGCGTATTGGCATCGTCCAGCGCGCGGGGATTGATTTCTTCCGCCGCATAGGCGCTGGACAGGCCAAGACCGAGGCTCAGGGCGGCAATGCATAATATGGATTTCACTGGTCTGCTCCTTTCGTATGAATGAAGTTCCAGCATAGACGGGCAAGACGGAAGGCAATGTAGTCCGGGTGCTGAAACAGCGCTGGAAAACCTCATGGGCGCCTGTATGAAAAACCAACGCCGGGATGGATGCATGAGTTTATACAGAGCAGGCAGGGGCAGCCCCACCTGTCAGGGTTTGACGAGCATGGACCTGGCCTTTTCCGTGATGCGGTGATGCTGCTCCATGTCCGGCAAGATCAGTTCGGCCTTGATCAGGAAATCGCGCAGGCCATCGGCAATTTCTGCCGCCCTGCCTTCTTGTTCGGCTTCCCACACTTTATTCAATGCTTTCCACTGCAATGATGTCAGCTCATGGGCTTGCATATTTTTTCTCCAAATGGCTAGGGGTAAGGACAGGCTGGATAATGAACCCGCTTTCCGGTAATGCCGGAATCCTGCCAAGGTCCAGCCTCAGGTCTTGATCAGGGACGGTGTATTCCAGTTCGTGAACCAGCATCTGAACAATAGTCTTCATGAGCGCGATCGTGATCCATTCCCCAGGGCAACGGTGGTGGTATTCATAGGTTGCGCCGCCATTGGCGATCAAGCCGAAACTGTTGCCGTCCCAATCCTTGAAGCGCTCAGGCATGAATTGCTCCGGGTCTTGCCACAATGCCGGGTCGCGGTGCGTGCCGTAGATGTCCAGCAGCACGCGATGCCCGCGCCTGAATTCCAGGCCTTGCCAATGAAAGTCTTGGCGCACGATGGCGGCAAGGAAAGGAAAGAAGGGATAGAAGCGCCTGACCTCAAGTACGAACCAGTCCAGGTAACGTTCGCCGCCCTGCAGCAGCTTTTGCCTGCAAGCCGGGAATGAATGCAACGCCAGCGCGCTGAATACGGCAAGCTGCGCCACTGCCACGGTAGGACGCAATATATTGATCAGTTCGACGGCCGCCACATGCAGCGGCAACAGTTGTCCCTGTTCGTCACGATGCCAGGCGACCGCCTGCAATACGCTGCCCGGCTGTTCCGGCTTGCCGTAGTGGCGGATATCCTCGACCAGTTGCCCGATCCAGCGCTCGCATGATTTGCGCGCCATCCTGCCGCGCCAGTGATGCAGGCCCAGCCGGGCGCCGCTGTCTATCATATTGCCGAATTCCTGCGCGCGCCGGCCTAGTTCCTGGCTGGCCAGCGGTACGCCGGCCCAGGCGCATACGCTCTTACACAGCAGTCTTTGCGTCTCGCGCAACAACACGATTTCACTGCCGGGTTTCCATTGACGGATGGCTTCGCGCCAATGGTCGTGATGCAGGCGCACGAGCTGCTCGATATGCGCATGCGTCATGAGTTCGCGGATGAACATCTGCTTGCGGTGGCGATGCGCATGGTCGTCCATTCCCTGCACCCCGCCTACACCGACAAGCGTTTTCTGCGCGCGCGCAGGCATGGCCCCGGAGCGTACGAATTTTTCGTTGTCGTAAAACAGCCTGGCCGCCGCTTCGCCCTGCATGCAGATGGTGGGATGCATCATCAGGCGGGTTTTGAAAGCTTTGACTCCCAGCGCGCGACAAGTGCTGTCAATGAAGACATATCCTTTTTTCCATAGCGCATAAGTGCTTTCGAGCGGAGGGGCGGTCATGGAACTCCTCTTGGATGAAGGAATATAAAAGCGGCCAGATGCCGCTAGGCATGAATGATGCAATGCAGGGCTAGACCTTGGCAGGCGCGATTATCGGATTCTCATGTCGGAAAATATTACTGATCCTGTCTTACGCTAGCGGCGATATCGGCAAAGGAATGGAATTCTTACAGCGCTTTCAGCAAAGCGCGGATGAACCGGCGGCCCATGCTTGGCTAGCATCACCTCAGGTTGCTGTCGGGCTCAGTGCCCGGGCCAACTGAATATTCACGGCAGGCAGCTGCGCTACCGTTTTCACTTTCCACCTACAGAAGGAGTACCTCATGCGCGCGTTGACATACCACGGTAGTAAAGATGTCCGTATCGAAACGGTTCCAGACCCCATCCTGCAGGCCTCCGATGATGTCATTATCCGCGTCACCTCCACTGCCATCTGCGGGTCGGACCTGCATCTTTACCGCGGCAAGATCCCCGATCTGCATGACGGCGATATCCTTGGGCATGAGTTCATGGGCATCGTTGAAGACGCGGGCCAGGGCGTTACCCAGGTGAAAAAAGGCGACCGCGTAATCATCCCGTTCGTGATCGCCTGCGGCCACTGCTATTTTTGCGACCAGCAGCAATTCGCCGCTTGCGAAACCACCAATCCCGGCCGTGGCCCCAGCCTCAACAAGAAAACCGCCACGCCGCCCGCCGCCTTGTTCGGCTACAGCCATCTATATGGAGGCATTCCCGGCGGCCAGGCGGAACTGGTACGCGTGCCTCAGGGCAATGTGGGTCCGTTCAAGGTCAACGGCAGCCTGGCGGATGAGCAGGTACTGTTCCTGACTGATATCCTGCCCACCGGCTACCAGGCCGTACTCAATGCCGAAGTGGGTGAAGGCGACAGCCTGGCTATTTTCGGCGCAGGCCCGGTCGGCCTGATGGCAGCGGCCTGTGCCCGCATGCTGGGCGTGGAGACGATTTTCATGATCGACGACCTGCAATACCGGCTGGATTTCGCCCAGGCGCAATACAACACAATCAGCATCAACCTGGACGAGGTCGAAGACCCTGCTGAGTACATCCTGGAGCATACAGCGCATCGCGGCGTGGATGCCTCGATCGATGCCGTCGGCTTCGAGGCCAAGGGCAGCATGGTGGAAACCGCCCTGACGACATTGAAGCTGGAAACCAGCAGCGGCAAAGTGATTCGCCAATGCATTGCCGCCACCAGGCGCGGCGGCACGGTTAGCATCCCTGGCGTATATGCAGGGTTTATCCACGGCTTCCTGCTCGGGGATGCATTCGACAAGGGGTTGACGTTCAAGATGGGCCAGACCCATGTGCACCGCTTTCTGCCCGAGCTGTTGGAGTTCATTGAAAACGGCGACCTGCACCCGGCCGACATCATTACCCATCGCATGTCGCTGGAAGACGCGCCGCTGGGCTACCGCATCTTCAACGATGCTGAGGAAAACTGCCGCAAGGTCGTATTGACCCCGGGCCTGCATTAGCAAGGCCCGCGTCAACAATGGCATGGCTTGCGACTTTATCAGATGACAGAAAGAAAAATCATGGCAAGAGTAGATGAGTTCAAGGTGTCTTCCCCGTTGCATCTCGCAGAAAACATGCCTGAAGGCCATGGTTTCGTGATCAAGCCCGTCGACGATTCGTTCGACGCCCTGGAAGGTTTCCAGAAAATCGTCATGGCGGTCTTTGGAAGCATAGGAAGCGATTATGGTATCGAAACCAACCGCCGGCCCAACGGGATGATCGACAAAATCGTGTGCCGGCAGATTACTTATTGAGCTGGCTTGCCGGGCACCCGTTTCTGTAACCGGTGCCTGGCCAGCTTCTGCCGGGCAAGGCCGAAAGCGAATGCTGCATATACCGCAAGCAGCGAGAGGCGCGAGAGGCGCATTTCATAGCCTGGCCTCAGGCGGCGCGGCGTCAAATGATAGTCGACGTAGCATGCCAGGGCCGCAATGACGGCTGCATCCGCGTAAAGTTGCAAGGCATTGCCTTCCTGCCTCGCCCTGGTCGCATGCTCGTAGATAAGGGCCCAGAAGGTGGCGGAGGCATGATGGATCGTATAGCCCAGCACGGTGTGCGTCACATCCACTCCGTCGTGACGGGCCGCGTCATCTCCCCACACCCAATGACTGATTGCATTGATAGGAGCCGCATATGCCCCGTTTTCCAGCTTTCCACATATGGCCAGCGCCAATGCCGAACTCACGCTGGCATATGTTCCCGTGCTCAACCCGCGCCTGCATAGACCTTTTGGCATGATGCGCCTCCGTATTTGGTTGAAAAAAGTCGCGGCCAGCGTTTCCGGCTCCCTTCATAGAGCCATGTCGCAGCACGCAAGTTCAACCGCAGCGCCGCCTTTGCCCGATGACGCGGCAAAGCCCAGGGTCGTGTTGGTACTGGGAGCAAACGGCTTTCTCGGCAGGCATTTCATAGCGGCGCTTTACCAACAAGGGCATAGCGTCATTGCCGGGGTGCGCAAGCTGCCTGCAGCCAGCCACCCCGATATCGCGTATATCGAAACGGATTTCGCACAGGGTCTCGATACCCAAGACTGGCTGCCGGTGCTCGACGGCGTGGATGTCGTCATCAACGCCGTCGGCCTGTTGCGCGAACATGGCGGACAGACATTCAGCGCCCTGCATGAGCAAGCGCCTGCCGCCTTGTTCAGGGCCTGCCAGCAGTCCAAGGTGGGGCTGGTCATTCAGATATCCGCGCTGGGGGCCGACGAAGAGGCAGCCAGCGCCTATCACCTGAGCAAGAAGTCCGCCGACGATGCGCTCAGGGCATTGGACATCCCGGCCTTCATCCTGCAACCCTCGCTGGTATTCGGCCAGGACGGCGAGAGCGCGCGCCTGTTCGCCATGTTGGCCAGCCTGCCGGTGCTGCCACTGCCCGGAGGGGGATGCCAGCTTCTACAGCCCGTGCATATCCATGACCTGACGGAATTGGTGCAAGCCCTGGTGCCGCTCAATCCGGCAGGAACCATCACCATTGCCGCGGCGGGCCCGCAAGCGCTGACCTTGCGCGAATATTGCGGTGCCTTGCGACAGCAGATGGGCCTTGGCAGGCTGAGGGCATTCAATCTGCACCGCATGGTCGCGAAGCTGGCGGCGTGGGCCGGGAAATGGCTTCCCTCCAGCCTGCTGACGCCCGAGACGCTGGCGATGCTGGAACGCGGCAATATCGCGGACACTGAGGATATGCGCTTCTTCCTGGGCCGCGACGCCATGCCGGTCGAGTCATTCATCAAGCCGGCGGAGGCCGACGGATGGCGCTCGCTCGCGCTGCTCGGCTGGCTGCTGCCCTTGCTCAGGTTCAGCATCGCCGTGGTATGGATAGTCACTGGGCTACTGTCGCTCGGTATCTACCCGGTTCAGGAAAGCTACGCATTGCTTGCCGAGGTCGGCCTGGAAGGCTCAACGGCGAGCGTGGCCTTGTACGGGGCGGCCTTGCTTGACATCAGCTTCGGCATTGCCACTTTGTTGCTGCGCAAGCGGCGGTTGCTCTGGCAGCTGCAGATTGCCGTCATCCTGAGCTACACCCTGATACTCAGCTGGTTTATCCCCGCATTCTGGCTGCATCCCTTCGGGCCGTTGCTCAAGAACCTGCCCATGGCGGCACTGATCTATATGTTGATGACACTGGAGCGCCAGGATGGATTACCTCGTCGTTAAGTGGCTGCATATCGTCTCGTCCACCATATTGTTCGGCACCGGCATCGGTTCCGCCTTCTATATGCTGGTCACCAGCCTGAAAGGCGATGCAAGGAATACTGCCGGCGTGGCGCGCCTGGTCGTGCTTGCCGATTGGATATTCACCACGCCTGCCATCATCGTCCAGCCTGTCACCGGCTTCTACCTGATGCATCGTGCCGGTTATCCGGTCATGCAGGGCTGGATCATATGGTCCATCGCGCTTTACCTGCTGGCCGGCGCCTGTTGGCTGCCGGTAGTGTGGCTGCAGATACGCATGCATAAGATGGCCGTGCTCGCCGCCCATGCGCGCGAACCCTTGCCCCCGCAGTACCAACGGTACCTGCGCTACTGGGTGCTGCTCGGCATCCCGGCATTCCTCGCCTTGTTGTGCGTCTTTTACCTGATGACGGCAAAGCCGCTTTAGGCAGCAATCCATGCGCTTGGAATGTCCGAGCTCTCGCGACAAGCGGCGTCTGCCTCCTATCTTGCCCATGCTTGCCTGACCAGGGCGTTGGTTTTTCTGACATGGCTTTAGGAAAACTGAGTAGTGCCAACGGCACAGGTTCACCTCTACATTCATTGTGGTTATTTCCTTTTTCTCTACAGGAGTTCGAATGCTTGCCAATTCGTTTGCGATCATCCTGCTCAGCCTCGTGGTGGGGGTTCCCCCGTTGGTATTCCTGTTTTTCGCCATCTCCCATGGGCAGTTCGACAATATCGGGGCCACTGCGGATTCGATTTTCGAGGTGGAAGAATTGCGCTACTCCCGTCCCTGGGAAACGCGCGAGCAGGCTGAAGAGCGCATGCAGCGGCACGGCGGCCTGCTCCGCAATCCGCAACGCGAATGGGAGCGCTGGCTATGACCGAAGCAGTCGCCTCACCCCGTACCCAGCAAGACAGCACGCTGGATCACAGCAAGCTCAGGATAAGCGCCGAAGAGGTCTCCGCTTATGACCACTCCGGCAGGCAGCCGGTCCTGCTCGGTTTTTTTATCGCTATCATCTGGCTGCTCGCAGGCACGGTCATGGGCGACATCAGCAGCTTCAAGTTCGACCGTCCCGACTTCCTTACCGAGCAGGCCTACCTGACGTTCGGCCGCATCCGCCCGGCGCACCTCAACGTCATGGTCTATGGCTGGGCTTCCACCGCCATGTTCTCGGTTTCCCTGTGGCTGATGCCCAGGCTGTGCCGCACGCAGCTGCGCTGGGCCAAGGCCGCCGTCGCCGGCATCCTGATCTGGACCGTGGGGCTGGGCGTGGGTGTAGGTCTGCTGCTGGCGGGCTATAGCGACGGCCTGGAATGGCTGGAGCTGGACCGCATCTGGGCCGACCCGTTATTAGTACTGGGCGCCGCCCTGGTAGGCGCGTCGATCTGGAAGACGCTTTCAGTGCGCAACGTGCATCACCTGTATGTGTCGGTATGGTATGTCGCGGCATCCTACCCATGGTTCCTCATCATCTTCATCGCGGGCAACCTGCCCATCTTTCAAGGCGTGGAGTCGGCTGCAGTCAACTGGTTCTACGCCCATAACGCCCTCGGCTTATGGCTCACCACCGTCAACCTCGGGCTGATCTACTACCTGCTGCCCAAGATCATCGGCCGCCCGATCTATTCGTACTGGCTTTCCCTGATCGGGTTCTGGGGGCTGGCATTGTTCTACGCCCTCAACGGCATGCATCACCTGATCGGCGGGCCGCTGCCTTCATGGATGATCGCCACCTCGATTACCGCCAGCATCATGATGGTGGTGCCGGTCGTCGCGGTCGGCATCAACCAGCATATGACCGTGGTCGGCCGCTTCGGCGCCATGCGCTATTCGCCGGCGCTGACCTTGGCGGTCATCGCGGCGATGTCCTACACCGCAGTCTCCCTGCAGGGCATTCTCACCGCCCTGGTCAGCGTCAACCGCATCACCCATTTCACGCACTGGACCATCGCCCACTCGCACCTGGGGCTTTATATGTTCGTGACCTTGTCCTTGTTCGGCGGCATGTATTACATCCTGCCGCGCGTGCTCAAGAAGGAGTGGCCGAGCACGCGGCTGATCCGTGCGCATATCCTGCTTGTCGGCGGCGGCATGGTGCTCTACGTGGTGGCGCTGGGCATAGGCGGCGTATTGCAGGGCCTGAGCCTGCTGGCTCCGGGCCAGGGCTTCGAGGCCTCCGTGGAAAGCACACGCCCGTGGCTGCTCATGCGCAGCGTGGCGGCCGTGATCATTTCTGCCGGGCATATCGTATTTGCCTATCATGCCTACCTGCTGGCCTTTACGCGCCATGGCAGCATCAGGCGGCACCCTCCCTTCTTTGAGATCAAGCCCGTGCTGGTCAGAAAGAAGGCGCCATGACCAGATTGCTCGTATTGATCATGGGGGCGATGGCAACCGTGATATTCGCCCTAGTCATCCTGGTGATACTGCCCAAGAGCATGCTCTCGTCGATGCAGGCGCCGCCCGAACTCAAGGAGCCGACTGCGCAACAACTGGCCGGGCGCCAGCTCTATATCAGCAACGGCTGCATCTATTGCCACACCCAGCAGGTGCGCGACCCCAGCTTTACCGCCGATATCAGCAAGGGCCTGGGGACGCGGCCTTCCGTGCCCGAGGATTACGTTCACGACAACCCCCACCTGCTCGGCACCATGCGAACCGGGCCGGACCTGTTCAATGTGGGCTCGCGCCTGCCCGACCGTAACTGGCAACTGCTGCACCTTTACCAGCCGCGCGCGTTGGTGCCATGGTCCATCATGCCCGCCTTTCCGTTCCTGTTCCGGCATAAAGCCGAAGCCGAGCCCGGCGACAAGGTGCTGGACGTGCCCAAACCTCATGCGCCGACGAACGGCGTGGTCGTGGTGACTGAAGAGGCGGAAGCCCTGGTGGCTTACCTGCTCAGCTTGAAGCACGATTATCCTGCTCCCAATGACCCATTAAAGCCTGCCAATGACAATCCAGAGAATGACAACCCAGAAGAGGCGCAGCCATGATTGATGAAAACCGTCACCATGACCACCCTATCCAGTCGGAGAAAAACGAAGTATCCACCCTGGCTTTGCACGACGACGCCATGCATGAAACCGCCGAGCCTTTCGAGGATACGATCAAGGGCCCCGTCTGGTTTTACCTATTCGTCGTATTATCCATGGTTGTGGGCGCATTCTACCTGGGGCGGCATATGGGCAGGCTGGACACCGCGGCGCATATCGGCTTCCTGCATGAAAGCGGCAAACCGGACCAGGCGCAGGAAAGCGCTCCGGCTGCCACGGTGTCCGGCGCCTCTATCTTCGGCAGCCGTTGCGCCACCTGCCACCAAGCCAACGGTCAAGGCGTGCCGGGCGCCTTCCCGCCGCTGGTAGGGGCAAAATACGTGCTTGAAAGCCCGGAAGTGCTGGTTAACATCATCCTGCACGGGCTGCAAGGCGAGATCGAGGTGGCAGGGCAAACCTATAACGGCATCATGCCGCCATGGGCCTCGCAACTGGGAGACGAGGAAGTGGCCGCGGTTGCCAGCTATATCCGCTCCGAGCTCGGGGACAACAAGGCAGACAAGGTGGATGCAGCCCTTGTGAAGAAGGTGCGCGAGCAGACCAAGGACCGCCAGACCCCATGGACGGCGGACGAACTGGAGGCCTTGTAAATATGAAGCCGCATGCCGCACTCAAAGAATCTTTCACCATATCCGGGTTCTTCAAGCAACAAGGCCAGGTGGACAACGTACTGGCGGAATGCCTGCGGCTGGGCATCCCGCGCGACCTCATCGATGTCGCGCTCTCGGAAAAGGCGGCGGCGAAGTTTTCCTCCCTGCGCGCCAAGAAGAACACCGACAGCTGGTTCGCCTGGACCGGCAAAGGGGCGCTGGTTGGCCTGCTGATCAGCTCTGCGCTCACCATGGCGATCATCCTGCTGGCAGGGTATGAGGTCACGGAGAAGATGGCGTTCGTGCAACTGTTAGGGCCCGATATCGGCATTATCGTCGGCGCGGCATTGGGGGCGCTATACGGCTGGCTGCGCGACAGCGATACCAATGTCGTCATGCAGCGCGCATTGGAGCGGGACGACGCCATGCTGTTGCTGGTATATCTGCAGCCGCCTGGAGAGGCGGCGCGTATCGAGCAGATATTCGGCCGTCACGGCGGAGAGGAAGTAAGCTTGCAACCCACTGAGCTCAATCCGGCGGAAGCTGCGTCAGCAACGAAGTGAACAGCACCAGCACGAGTGCAAAGAAGAATTCGAGAGTCAGCCCGTTATCGTAAGCTGCCATGTTAAATCCGGGCTGCCGCAGCAAGCGCCTCAATTGCCAGGCGCAAGCCGCAATTGCCGCCACCGCGGCCAGCTTGAGCCCCAGCATGGCGGCATAGGTCCAGCCCAGACTGCCCTCCTCCGCATATTGCAGCCATGCCCTTGCCGCCCCGCTGGCTAGCGCCAGCAAAAACACCGGCAACGCCACGCGGGAAAAAAAGCTGAACTCACGCAGCGACATCCATGAATTGCCAGCAAGCCTGAGCACCAGCATGAGGCTCATCCCTCCCAGCCAAAGCAGGGCGCATCCCATATGCGCCAAGTCTATCCAGTATGTCCAATTCCACATGCCGAGTTCGCCGGCATGCGACGCCAGTGCCAACGCGCCCAGCATTGCCAGGCAGGCGGTGCGGGCCACCCAGCTTTTCCGGCAGCTAACGGCAGCCAGCAAACAAAGCCAGTACGCCAGCCATGCCTGGCCGAAGGCGCTGAACCGCAGCAGCTCGAGCATTTCGCCGGGACTGGCGACAGACATCGCTGCCGCGTTGAAAGCATCCTCACCGCTCAAGGCCGCACTGTTCAGCGCCAGCAACAAGGCCGCGCTGCCAAGCGCGAATGCGGTCCAGTTGAAATATTGCCGCCAGGCCAACAGGCGCTGGAGGCGCCACTCCCATAATTGCATGCCGGAGAGCATGGCCAGCGCCATATAGGCACAGGCCCGTGCAAGCGCTCCATCAAGCAGGTGGGCATGGTCGAAGAGCCTGTTCATCTTTTTATAGGGCCCGTTGCCCCGGCGGTGTGGTCGATGCAAGGCGCAAACCGCAGCCGTGCTGATTGCCCGGCGAGGATTTGCAACGCGGCAACGGCTGCGCTGCCGGGGCAACCCGGAGGGCATGGCCCCAACACGCGCCCGCTCTGTGTTGCAGTCCTGGCAAGGCACTGAGCATGACCTGCGGACTGCGCCTTGATCGGATACGTCCTGGAGCCATGCGTGCCCTATGAAAAGATGATGAACAGACTCTAAGGGATGGCATGCTTATTTGACGAGAAAGCGCAGTATTCCTTGCTGACGATGGCCGTCATGGGACATTACGCTCCAGCGGATGCGGTACTCGGCCAAGGGCTTGGCGTTGCCCAGCTTGATGACCAGCTTTTCTGGAGCGGCCTCGGAAGGCAGTGCGATCCATTGCTTCCCTTGCCACAACTCGGCCCGGTTGAAGCGGGACTCTATAGGTTTGTTGAAGCGCAGGGTGACTATAGTCGGAGGCTCTGACAGGACGGAGCCCTCTTCCGGGTCGGAGGAAAGCAGCTTGCTATGACCCAGCGCCGAGAATGGAAGCAGCAGCAACCAGCAGAGTATGAGGTATCGGCTAGCCAAATCGATGATCTCCGTATGACGTTATCCTTGATGCACGTGCGGCCTAGGCTTGCTCTCGTCATGCGCGAAGCCGCCCACCTGTTCCGACACGCCTATCCCATGACGGAATGTCATTTCGCCTCCCAGCCACCCCGAGACGCCGAGCAATGCCCCGGTTACCACCGATAGCCCCAGGCCGAGCGGCAGGACATCCAGCATATCATTCATGCGCAGGAAAAAGTTGACGGACGCCAATCCGAGCACGATAAGGTTAATGATGCCATGCAGCCAAGCCATGGGAAGCCGTCGCGCACGCTTCACGCCCAGCAGTTCGATCAGGCCGGACAAGCCTGCAAGCACCCCGCCAGCCAAACCCGCCGCCAACAGCCAAAACGACGTTTCGGCCCAGAACGTATTTTCTAATAACGCAAATGCAATATCGCTCAGCAATGCCCCCATCAGGAACGCGATGGGGAGGGAAACCAGCATCGGGTGTATGGGATGTCGCCTTACGGCTGCTTTCGTGCCGCTACCTGCAGGATAAACGGGATCCATCGCTAATCTCCTTTGTAAGTGAGGCATTGCCGGTTTGAAACAATGTCGACTCTATCCTGTGTCGATGAACTCCATGAGCGGACAATCCTGAATCTCTTGACGGAAAGCGCTGACAACCTCATCCATGAATCTTCCAAGCATTGCTTGCTGAGCCTGCTCCTGATGCATAGCCTGGGTGTTCGGCTGTTTCAGATTCTCACAGCTTAATAGGACGCATGACGATGACCGCCCTTGCCGCACTTCTCTAGCATGAACCCACCTTTCATTGACAATTCGTCTTGGAAGGAACGTCACCATGTTTCAAGGAGAAATATCATGACTCAACAAAATAGTTCCAACCGCGGTTTTGCTTCCATGGATAAACAAAAACAGCGGGAAATTGCGAGCCAGGGCGGCAAGGCCGCCCATGCCAAAGGCACGGCGCACGAATTCGATTCCAAATCCGCACGCGAAGCAGGCCGCAAGGGCGGCCAAGCTTCGCATAGCGGAGGCCGTTAAGTAGACGTTCCGGGGAAGCGGCCGCTTCCCTCTTCATCTTTTATATTCCCCGACGGAGGACAAAATGACGCTAGATTACAACCCAGACAAGGATCATCGCGATATTGACCAACCTGCCCAGCACCAAGACCGGCAGCCGGGCGTGGAAGCAGATATGGAGCCGCGCCCACAATATGTCGACCCAGCTTATCGCGGCAGCGGCAAGCTTGAAGGCAAGACGGCCCTCATTACCGGAGGCGACAGCGGCATCGGCAGGGCCGTCGCGATCCATTTCGCCATCGAGGGCGCCGATGTTGCCATTAATTATTTGAGCGACGACGAAACCGAGGATGCGGAAAAAACCTTGTCGTTGATCCGCGAGCAAGGCCGGAAGGCCATTGCCGTCAAGGGAGATGTGGGTAATCCGCAGTTCTGCGAGGAACTGGTGGCCAAGACCGTGGAAGAGCTGGGCCAGCTCGACATCCTGGTGAACAACGCGGGGCAGCAATACCCTCAGCCCAGTATCGAGCAGATTTCTGCCGAGCAGCTGGAGCACACTTTCCGGACCAACATCTTTTCCATGTTCTACCTGACCAAGGCCGTCTTGCCGCTGCTGGGCAAAGGCGGCAGGATCATCAATACCGCTTCCGTCACTGCATACAAGGGCCATCCTATCCTGGTCGATTATGCTTCCACCAAGGGGGCGATCGTCGCGTTCACGCGCTCGCTCGCGATAGAGCTGGGTGAACGGGGCATTACGGTCAATGCCGTGGCGCCAGGCCCGATCTGGACGCCGCTGATCCCGGCAAGCTTCAGTGCGGAACAGGTGGAAAAATTCGGGCATGACACCGTGCTGCAACGGCCCGGTCAGCCCAGCGAGGTCGCGCCGGCGTATGTGCTGTTCGCCTCCAACGACGGGTCATACCTGACCGGGCAGATCATCCATCCTAATGGCGGCTCTATCGTCAACGGTTAAAAAGACGATTTGCCGATAACGTCACAGCCACCTCGCCTGCCCGGCTTGCCGCCGGGTACATGGCTTGGTAGCTGCAACCCGCCGCTCTCCGCGTTTTTGCCAGGTTTCCAGCGGCATTATCCCGGCCGTTGCACCATGAGGGTGACAGCTGCCAGCCGGTCGGTATTGGAATAAACCGGGCTGTCCAGCTCTTCCCCAAAGATATCGGGGTCCATTTCCTGGTATTCGTAATGCCAGCCGCTATCCTTCAGCCTGGCGTCCACTTCCTTTTTGAACAAGTCCTGGCCATCCATTACCGCCACTCCGGTATAAAGCAGCAGGGTGCCGTACGGTGCCAGCCTGTCGAGCGCCGTATCGACGATCTTCAGCGACAAACCGGCTCCCAGCGGCCCGCCGCCATGGCGGTAAGCGCGTTCGGCGGCGTCCACCAGGAACGGAGGGTTGGACACGATGAGGTCAAACTCGCCATCCAGCGCCTGCAGCAGGTCGCTATGCCGCCAATGCAGGTTGGACAAGCCCGCGGCAATGCCGTTGACAGCGGCCAGGGCCAGGGCCTTGTCGTTGATGTCCACCCCATGCACTTCTGCTTGCGGCAGGCGCTGGGCGAGCAGGATGGCCCCTGCCCCGCTGCCGCTGCCGATATCCACCGCCCGCCGCACCCGGGGCCGAAGTAACGCCAGATGCCGCTCGATGGCCTGGGCGAAACGGTAGGTATCGGGCCCGAAAAAAATCGCGTCGCCTTCGACCGTAGGGAACGACGAATGCAGGAATAATTGCCCGGCCAGGCTGGAGACGCGGAACCGGCTGCGCCAAAGGCTGCCGACCTGCTCCAGGGCGTGGGCCTGCTCCAGCAAGGCGAACAGCGGTTCGCCAACCACATCAGGAGCGAATGGCCTGCTCCAGCCGAGGACGCCATGGATATCCTTGGCGGTTTCGTTTCCCGGACGGCCGTTGACCAGCGCGTGGCTGGCGGGAGAAACGGTAATGAACGCATATGATTGCTGCCGCAACCATGCAAGCATGGCAACTAGGGCTGCATTTTCTTCACTCAAGCCGTTGTGCAGCATGAGTTTTTCGCTCGATTGGAAGTCGGTGGTCATGGGTGGGGTCCTTGTGCGCGGCAGGGCCTATTTGTCTAGCCGACAGCTTAACAAAATAAGCCAGGCTTGCCTGTCGTCTCAGTCTGACAGGAGATTAATCCTCTGACCGATAACCGGCCGCGGCCGAGGGAAAGAGAATGATGCTATTCAAGCTTCCGGATGAACCCATTCCTATGTTGAGCACAGCCCCCTCCCCCTCGCTGCATGACGCCGAGAAACCAGGAACATTGCCGCGTGAATTGTATTTCGGCTTGTTAAGCCATGGCGGAACGCATAGTCCTGCGCCGGAGAGCTGCCATGCTGACGCACTTGAATTCCTGCGACAGCAGCTTGAGGCCTGCGCTGCCGACCCTGCCCCTTTTCCGTCCGATGTCGAGCAGTTGGAAAACTGGATAGTGCAAAGTAGCCTGCAGACGGGACAGCGTTACCAGCAATACCTGCAGGACCGCCAGGACGGCGCTCCCCGGCGTTATTTCGGCAGCAAGGCGCATGCGCTGAATTTCATCAAGTCGGTCGCCCCCACCAAGATGGTGGATGGATCATGGCTTTACGGCCTGGTTCGGCGCTGGAAAGACCCGGGCTTCAGCGCCTTGATTGACATCTATCTAGAGGAACTTGGCGACGGCCAGGAGGAGGACAACCATGTCGCTATCTACCGCAAGCTGATTCACGCATACGGATGCGAACAATGGAGGACGCTGGACGACGAATACTTTATACAGGGCGCCACCCAATTGGCCTTGTCCGTCCATGCAGACCAGTTCCTGCCGGAGGTCATCGGCTTCAACCTAGCTTATGAACAATTGCCGCTGCACCTGCTGATCACTGCCGCGGAATTGAACGAGCTCAATATCGACCCTTATTACTTCACCTTGCATATCACCATAGACAATGCATTGTCCGGACATGCGGTCAAGTCGGTCGATGCATTGCGCGAGCTGCTTCCGCATTTCGCGCATCAGCAGGACTTCATGCAGCGGGTGGTCCATGGTGCCAAGCTCAATAATGCCGGGCTTGGCTCGGTCGGCATCATCGAATCCTTCAGGCTGGAGGACGAGCTAATCGAGATATTCCGGCAGAAGGCCACCATCGGCCAGTTCATGCATCACCACCATTGCCGGATTGCCGGACGCAACCTCAGGGAATGGCTGTCCGACGGCAGCCAGATGCCTTCCCTCCTGCAGGCGCTTCAGGAGCATGGCTGGATCAACCGGCACCAGGATCCCAAAAATTCCAGGTTCTGGAAGCTGATCGACGGCGGCCAGGGCCAGATGTTCGGCGTGTTCAGCCCCTACGAGAAACAGGTGCTTTACGACTGGATTGCAGGCGACGCCCTCGAGCGCCTCCCCAAGCGCGAACGCCTGGGCGAGCCCTGGCGCATCCAGAAGCGGCAGACCAAACGGCAGCAGGCTGCCGGTGCCGGCGGCCCATCCTCCAATATCATCCGCTTGGCACAACCAGCGCCTGTGCCAGAGATTGACGAACAGCACTTATTCAATCAGCAACTGGCATCGCTCAAGGACAAGGAAGCGTTGATGCAGTTCCTGGGGTCGTGGATGTCTCCTGCCTTGCATCACCACCCAGTGGGCCTTGCCGCGACGCGCATGTTCAAGGCGCAATGGCTTGGCTAAATAATTATGTCAGCGAGCCAACCCCGCCTTAACGTGCTTGCGCGTCGCGCGAAGGCTCGCCCTTCTCTTGGCTGGGAGGCGCGTTCTTGCATACGCCTCGGATATTCATGACGGCCAGTCCAAACTGAAGAATGATCAAGGCATATGCATGGGCATGCCAGCCCCAGGCAATCCACAGCAGGTTGCTCAGGATGAACGCCCAGAAGCCCCAGTTGCGCCGGTACTTGGACGTGGACCCCACCAGCCAGGCTGCCGCAATCGTGACTAGCATTGCGGGCCACTGCAGCCAATCCAGATAATCCATACAAACTCCTTGTTCGTGTCATAAGGCGGGACGGCTTTTCTTGGCCCACCCCTATATTTTTCTAGACGCCCTTCAATACTCAAGCTCCACGACCAATGGCAAGTGGTCGGACAATTTCCTGATCCCCTTTCCCGGCAGCCGGTGTGCGGTGACCTTGATGCCGGGCGCGTCGTGCCAGGCGCGATCCAGGCGGAAGATGGGGCATAGTGAAGGAAATGTGGGCCTGCAGGACAACGGAGTGAGGTGCCGGTTGAGGTAGCGCAGCAGCGAGGACGGCACCTGCCATTCGTTGATGTCGCCCATGAGCAGGATGGGACTGCGCTCCTGCTCTTCCACGGCCTGCATCAGCCGCAGCAGGTTCTTCGCCTCGGACCTGCGCTCGAAGATGGAAAGCGACAGGTGGGTGCCGATCACCCGCAGCCTTCCCCATGGAAGCTGCACCAGGGCATCTGCCGCATGGCGCGGCTCCAGGCTGGGGTGGGTCTCCAGGTTATGCAGCAACCCGCGGATGATCGGATAGCGGCTGACGATCAGGTTGCCGTACCAGCCAGCCCCTTCTTGCATGCTGGGGCAGATCAAATGGTGCGGACGTTCCGGTCCGGCCAGCGTCTGCACGTCGCCGGACAACCCTCCGCGCGAGGGGCGGGTTTCCATTTCCTGGAAAACGCCGATGTCGATATCCAGCCGTTGCATCAGGCCGTGCACCCGGGCTAGGTCGCGCTTGCCATCCAGGCTGCGTCCGCCATGGATGTTGAAACAGAGCAGTCTTATTCTTTGCATGCATGATCGCTTCGAAACAAGAAAAGTGTATTAAGAGGGGCTAACGCGTTGTTGCCTTGCCGTACTACTTGTACTGTCTGCGGCAAAGGGCCTAGCCAAGACCGCTTCGCCGAGTTTGTCAGCCGCCCTAATTCGCATGCAGCCTACGCTGCCAATGCCGGGAAAGAAAATGCGTGCTGACGATCACCAACACCCACAACAACAGGCCGGCGCCTACCAGCACGGCATTATGCGGATCGGGATTCTTGAATAATGCCAATGCGGATTGACCGATGAACACCGAGACCAGTGTGCCCGGCAACAAGCCCAGCACCGTCGCGATCAGCAGCGTGACGAAAGGCACCTTCATCATGCCCAGGGCCAGGTTGACCACGGTGAACGGCGCGATCGGCAGCAGCCGCAACAGGGTCAGGCCCATGACGCCGCCGTCGCGGGCATATTGCGAAATCTTCTCCGCATGCCTGCCCAGCATGGCCTGCAGCGACTTCTTTCCCAAACCCAGCCCCGCCAGCCAGCCGACGCTCACGCTGATGAGCGAGCCCAGCATGGCGATCAGGAATGCCTCCAGAGGGGCGAATACGACCACGACCGTCCCGGTCATGACCATGTGGGGCAGGAAGACCAGCGTGCCCAGCACATAGGCAGCCAGCCCGGCAGGAAAGGCCCATGCAGTGTTCTGCACCTGCTCGAGCAGCGGGACTATCTTTTCCGGCGTGGCATATTCCGCGAGCGGAGTGACCTTCCAGGACAACGCAACCGCCGCTACCAGCAGAATGCCGGCGATCAGGCGGAAAGGAATGCGCCGCTTGCTCCTCCCAAACGCCCGGCGCGAAGTGAACAGGTCCGGCAAGATGGGGCGTGAAGGGTCGGCAAAACGCCGTGCCAGCCGGGTGAAGCGTTCGTGACGGTAGCGGTCGTCGTTTATCCTGCGCAGATGCTGGCGGCTGTGCTCCAGCTCGGCAAGAAACGCCTCCACAGGCGCATCAACCCGGTTTGCAATGCGCTCGATCTCTTCCAGCTCAAGCCCAGTATGCTCGCGGATGAGGTCGTTGCGTATGGCTGCGACCTGCTTGCGGTGCGCCTCGTCCCTTGCCTCGATGACGAGGTCGCACTCGCTGTCCAGCGTCATGGAACGATTGTTGATATTGCTCGAGCCTATGCGGAGGTAGCGGTCATCCACGACCATGACCTTGGAATGGATGCGTACCGGCGTTTCCTCGCCGTGCTCGCAGCTGAGAGGATAAGCCAGGGCAACACGGTCGGCCACGCCGTGCGATTCGACGATCTTGCGGAATATCACTCTGGCATGGAACATGGATTTACGCTCCATCACCCCCTGGGCGTTGTAACAGCTTACGAGCAGCACCTTCAGCCTGGGGTTTTCCCGCAGCCTTTGGTTTAATGCCTTCGCGACGGCACGGCGGGTAAAAAACTGGTTTTCCATATAGATAAAGCGCTCCGCCTTGGCGATCATGTCAATGTACAGGCGCTCGATCTGCTGGACTTGGGGTTGCCGGTGGAAACGCGGCATGGTCAACGAGACTCCCACCCCTACCCGCTCCATGACAGGCTTGATGCTGGCCGGCCAACTGGGCGGCAAAGCGTTGTGATGCGCCTGGCGCACCTTTGCGGCCCTCTTGCCGCCCCCGAAATGCCAGCGGTAGCGCACCAGGCGGGCCAGCACGGCAGCGACCGGCCCAGCTACCAGCACCTGGACATCGTGGTAAGGGTCGAAGCGTTTTTCGAGCCCCATTTTCATGCTGCCGTCCGGATCCAATCGGTCTGGATTGCGGGGATGGTGATGGCGGTTATCCCAGCGCGCGATCGCCACGTCCATGCCGCCGCAGAACGCCAGCTCGTCGTCGATCACGACCACTTTCTGGTGGTGGCTGGCCCCCAGCGGCAATTGCCCGTCAAAGATGAAATGCAGGTTGTCCGCCCCGCTCAGCTTCCATTTCGCCTCGGAAAAGCTTTCCCTCTCCGCTGAAAGGAAAACGGAGTAATTCCAGCGGTTGAGGTAAATCTGGATTGCGGGCGTCTGCCGTGCCTTCCACTGCAGGAGTTCGAACAATGCAGTCGGGCAAGCCTGCGCTTCCGCCTCGGCCCCACGGATGAGGTCGATGCGGCTGTCTATGTCCCAGCCGAGGATGAAAATGGAATGCTGCGCCCGGCAGATGGCCTCATGCAGGGCGCGATAGTAATTGGCGCAGTCGACCACAGGCGCCAGGTAGCTGGCATGCGAATACTTCCAGCAATTGTGCCCCAGGCGGAACAATGCGTTGCCTGGCGAGGAGTCCATCGCTGGGTTAATTTGCATCGGTCGCCCTCGGATAAATAGTTATTGGTATTGATGGCATTGCTATTGCCTGTTCCTAATATTTTTCTCGTCAATGTCCGGATTGCGGGTGCGCGGGTCGTTGGGCAGCCCCTCCGCAGGAACTTCGGGCGGGACGATCACGCTTTCACGCTCGCCCGGGACCGGAGGCGGAACCTTGAGGCTGTCGGAATCCATTTTGCAATCCGGCTTGCTGGTCGCGTCACTGTGGTCGCAAGGCGGCACCGTATTGTCTACAGGCGCGGGGTCTGCCTGTACGCCGACGACCATGACGCTCGTCAGCAGGAAGGCAGCAAGGCATATCGGACCATGTTTCATTTCCTATCCTCCAGTACTGTCGTTACTGTCAATGTGGAGACCATGCTAGCCGCTGTATGAATTGGCTAAGCTTTTGCCTATGAAACCGCTTATTTCGATTGCTTGCAACACAGCAAGAGATGCACATAAATCATGCAACATAATGATTATTAAGTAAAAAATATTTATTCGGAAAAGAATTCCTACAAACAAATCAGTAGCGCACTGATCGGTAGCAGCTCGTTCCCATTCTTATGATGAATCGACTGCCCTGGCGTTTTTCACGCCGGAGGCAATGTCCTGTACCACCCTCCTTTAACCGATCCATGCGGGAAATCATTGACTATGGCGAGAGCAGCCCGGCGTTCCGATGCACAAACACAGCTTCCTGCCGAACAGGGCGCTGGCAGCCTGAATTTTGAGTATTTGGCCTTGCTGGATGCCCCCAGGGTTGTCGTGGAACAGGTCAGCCCCTCCATCGACGAAGGGAGGTTTGCCGTCAAGAGATGCGTAGGCGAACCTGTGGAAGTGGAAGCCGATATTTTCATGGATACGCATGACAAGCTGGGGGCGCAATTGCTATGGCGGAAAAGCGATATCGATACCTGGCACGCAGTGCCAATGAAGCTGGTGGACAACCACCGTTGGAGCGCAAGCTTCACGCCTCCTGTTCCGGGCTTTTACCAGTTCGCGGTGGAAGCATGGCAAGACGAATTCGCCACCTACCGGGACGGCTTGTTGAAAAAAGTCCGGGCTGGAACAGATGTCGCGCTTGAAATACAGGAGGGCCAGCTCTTGCTGGCGCGGCTCCAGGCCTATCCAGGCCATGAGCCGCAACAGGGCTTCCTGGCGAAGGCCGTCAAGGCGCTGGAAGCGCCAGGGAACGCAAAGCGCCTGGCATCCGAGTTGGAACCATTGGAGCCCTCCGACCTTGACCTTTTTCTGCCAGCTTATGCAGAAAGCCAGCAGGACTTCCTGCGCATACTGCTTTCCGCCGAGTTGAGCGGGCACGTCCATACCCGGGACTTCGTGGTGCGCAGCCGTGAATTCCCGTTACGCATCGACCGAAAGACGGCGGCATTTTCCAGCTGGTACGAAATGTTCCCCCGCTCCCAAAGCGGAGACGCCTCCCGCCACGGCACTTTCGACGACGTGATCGAGCGCCTGCCAGCCATTCGCGCCATGGGGTTCGACACCTTATACTTTCCCCCTATCCATCCTATCGGCCGCCTCAACCGCAAGGGCCGCAACAACAGTTTGCAGGCCCAGCCCGGGGATCCCGGCAGCCCGTATGCAATCGGCTCGGAGGAAGGTGGCCATGACGCGATACACCCTGAACTGGGTTCCTGGGAGGATTTTCGCCGCCTGAGGGAGCAGGCCGCAGCGATGGGGATGGACCTGGCCCTGGACTTTGCGATCCAGTGCGCGCCCGACCATCCCTGGCTCACCCAGCACCCGGAATGGTTCGACTGGCGTCCGGACGGCAGTATCCGCTATGCCGAGAACCCGCCGAAGAAATACGAAGACATCGTCAATGTCGACTTCTATGCGTCCCAGGCCGTGCCGGATTTATGGCTGGCCTTGCGCGATGTCTTGATGCTGTGGGCAAGCGAAGGCGTGCATACCTTCAGGGTGGACAACCCCCATACCAAGCCGTTGCCGCTCTGGGAATGGGTCATCCGCGAAGTTCAGGATGAATACCCTGACGTGATCTTCCTGTCCGAGGCGTTTACCCATCCCAAGATGATGAACCGCCTGGCGAAGATAGGCTTCACGCAGTCCTATACCTATTTCACCTGGCGCAACACCAAGCAGGAGCTGACCGACTACCTGCTGACATTGAACGATCCGGCCCAGGTAGAGTTCTTCCGGCCGAATTTTTTCGTCAATACCCCCGATATCAACCCCCGCTACCTGCAGCATTCCGGCCGGCCGGGGTTTCTCGTCAGGGCAGCGCTGGCGGCGACATTGTCCGGACTCTGGGGAATATCCAGCGGCTTCGAGCTGTGCGAGGCGGAAGCCCTGCCGAACAGCGAGGAATTCCTCAACTCCGAAAAATACGAAATCCGCGCCTGGGATTGGCAGCGTCCCGGCAACATCATCGAGGACATCACCACGCTCAATAGGCTACGCAGCCAATACCCGGCCTTGCAGACCCACCTAGGTGTGGCTTTCCATACTTTCCACAACGACCAGGTCATCTTCTACTCCAAGCATGAGCCGGGTTCCGCCCTGCCCCATGAGCGCCTGATCGTCGTTGCCGTCAACCTCGACCCGCACCACGTGCAGGAAGGCACCATGGAATTGCCGCTGCACCTGCTCGGCCTGCAGGACCACGACTCGGTTGCAGTGGAAGACCTGACGCGCGGCTACCGCTTCGACTGGCATGGCAAATGGCAGCAGCTGCGCATGGACCCGCACGACATGCCCTACGCCATCTGGCAGCTGCAGAGGAAGGGGCCGTTACCATGAACAAGCGGCAATTGCAGAGAAAACTCAAGGCGGAAAAAGACTTGCGCTTCAACGACGACCCTTTGTGGTACAAGGATGCCGTCATCTACCAGGTGCACATCAAGTCGTTCTTCGATGCGAACAACGACGGTATCGGCGACTTCGCGGGCCTGATCCTCAAGCTCGACTACATTGTCGAGCTCGGCGTCAACACCATCTGGCTGCTGCCGTTCTACCCGTCGCCACGCCGCGACGACGGCTACGATATTGCCGAGTACAAGGGCGTCCATCCAGACTACGGCACGCTGTTCGACGTCAAGCGCTTCATCGTCGAGGCCCACAAGCGCAACCTGCGGGTCATCACCGAGCTCATCATCAACCATACTTCCGACCAGCATCCCTGGTTCCAGCGTGCGCGGCAGGCCAAGCCCGGCTCCGCGGCACGCAATTTCTATGTCTGGTCGGATACGGATACCGCCTACAGCCAGACGCGCATCATCTTCACAGATACGGAGAAATCGAACTGGACCTGGGACCCGGTGGCGGGCGCCTATTACTGGCACCGCTTCTTCTCGCACCAGCCCGACCTCAACTTCGACAACCCGCGCGTGCTCAAAGCCGTCATCAACATCATGCGCTTCTGGCTGGACCTCGGCGTGGACGGCCTCAGGCTCGATGCCGTGCCCTACCTGATCGAGCGCGAAGGCACCTCCAACGAGAACCTGCCGGAAACCCATGAAATCCTCAAGTTCATCCGCAGCGAAATAGACCAGAACTACCCGGACCGCATGCTGCTGGCCGAAGCCAACATGTGGCCGGAGGACGTGCAGGAATATTTCGGCGACGGCAGCAACGAATGCCATATGGCGTTCCATTTTCCGCTGATGCCGCGCATGTACTTGGCGCTGGCGCAGGAGGACCGCTTCCCCATCAGCGACATCCTGCGGCAGACGCCGGAAATCCCGCCCGCCTGCCAATGGGCGATCTTCCTGCGCAACCACGATGAATTGACGCTGGAAATGGTCACCGAGAAGGAGCGGGCTTACATGCTCAACTTCTACGCCACGGAAAGCCGCGCCCGCCTCAACGTGGGCATCCGCCGCCGGCTTGCGCCGCTGCTGCAGCGCGACAGGCGCCGCCTGGAACTGCTCAATAGCCTGCTGTTGTCGATGCCGGGCACCCCGGTCATTTACTACGGCGACGAAATCGGCATGGGCGACAACATCCACCTGGGCGACCGCGACGGCGTGCGCACTCCGATGCAATGGAGCCCGGACCGCAACGGTGGCTTTTCCCATGCCGACCCGGCCCGGCTGGTCCTTCCCCCGATCATGGATACGCAATACGGCTACCATGCCATCAACGTGGAGGCCCAAAGCAGCGATCCTCACTCCCTGCTCAACTGGATGCGGCGCCTGCTGGCGATACGCAAGCAGTACCACGCGTTCGGGCGCGGCAGCATGCGTTTGCTTTACCCCAACAACCGCAAGATATTGAGCTATCTGCGCACCCATATCCCGGGCGGCGAGAGCGCCGATGAAGAGCAGATCATCCTCTGCGTGGCGAATATCTCGAGCACTGCGCAGGCGGTGGAGCTCGATCTTGCCGAGTTCTCCGGCTACGACCCGATGGAAATGATGGGAGGCTCGGTGTTCCCGCGCATCGGGCAGCAGCCTTACGTATTGACCCTGGGCGCCTACGATTTTTATTGGTTCCGCCTGACCAGGAACAAGCAACCGCTCAACGGTGCAGGCGAGCAGGACGGCAGCCTGCCGGAATACCTCACCCTGGTGCTGAACCAGCAACTGACCAGCCTGTTTGCGCCGCAATTGCGCAGAACCATGGAACAGGACATTCTTCCGGCTTATCTCTCTTATCAGCGCTGGTACGCAGGCAAGCAGAAGGATACCCTTTCCGCGATCAAGCTTATGCTGCTGGGTGTGCTGGATGCGCTCGAGCCCGGGGAGCCTCCTTTCCTGCTGGGACAGGTCGAGGCTTCCACCGCCACAGGGAGTGAGCGCTACTTCCTTCCCATGGGCGTAGTGTCCGACGAACAGGAAACACCTGCGCTGGTGCGCAAGATGGCATTGGCCCATGTGCGCCGAGGGCCGCGTGTGGGCACCCTCACCGACGCTTTCGCGCTCGATGCCTTCGTGAGGGCCGTGCTTCACCACCTGAAAAACGACAGCACGCTGGACAGCGAGCAAGGCAGCATCCATTTCAACAGCACGGCATCGCTGCATCAGGTCGACTTTAAAACCGAGCTTGAAATCAGGCGTACGGACCAGGAACAATCCAACAGCTCGCTGATTATCAACGACCTGGCAGTGATGAAGCTCCTGCGCCGCGTGCAGCCCGGCATCAATCCCGAGCTTGAAGTGGCCCGCCACTTGGCCAAGGTCGGCTATGCCAATACGCCGCCGCTGCTGGGCGATGTCACTTTCACCGATGCCGATGGCATGCCGCATACCCAGGTGATCATGCAGGCGTTCGTGCATAACCAGGGCAATGCATGGCAGTGGACGCTGGACAGGCTGAACCGCGTGTTGCACGACAACCTCTCCGCCGACCTCATGAAACAAGCGCTGGCCGTGGACGATGCCAGCCCGCTCAAGGAATTGACCAACTTCGCCGCCATGCTGGGGCAGCGCCTGGCTGAGCTGCACATTGCGCTTACAAAGGATACGGACAACCCTAGCTTTAGCCCTGAGATATTTTCCGCCGCGCAGGTCGAGGCTTGGCGCGATAAGCTGCATGAGCAGGCGGACGATGTGCTGGCATTGCTTGACCGCGGACCATGGTCCGGCGATGCGGATGCCCAGCATGCATCGGCGATATGTTCGCGCCGCGAGCAGTTGCTCCAGACAATCGATGAGTTGGTGCAGCATGTGGTTGGTCAACCCCGCATCCGCATTCACAGTGATTTCCACCTGGGCCAGGTGCTGATGATTTCCGGCGACGTGATGATCATCGACTTCGAGGGCGAGCCGGCCCGCAGCCTGGAGCAGCGGCGTCAGAAAGACCATCCGTTCCGCGACGTGGCAGGCCTGTTGCGCTCTTTCTCCTATGCGGCCGCCCATGTGGAGAAGAGCGACATGGACAAGCCTGCCAGCGAGGATGCGGAGCGGCGCCAGGGGCTGTTGCGCGATTATGAGGGATGCTCGAAGCGCGCCTTCATGCAGGCTTACTTTGCACATTCCCATCTGCCCACGCCATCTCAAGCGCGTGATTCCGCTCCAGGCTTGACTGAAGAATTGCCTGCCGGGGATCAGGCCATCCTGAACCTGTGCCTGCTGGAAAAAGTGATCTATGAAATCGCATACGAGGCTGCAAACCGGCCTGCCTGGATCGGCATTCCCATGCGCGGCCTGCTCGGCCTCCTGGATGACATGCAGGCCGACGGCAATCCGGAACGACCTTGAGCCACTACCCCTCTCACTTCACCCTTAAGGATACGAGACAATGACTTTACAACTGCACATTGATGACAAGCAGGACGCCAAGCCGCATGCCCCTCAGGGAGGAAACACGCATTGCCGCTCGCTGCCTGCCGGTGCGCATATCGTGCAGCCTGGAAAGGTCATGTTCAGGATATGGGCGCCGAATGCGGAAAAAGTTTGGGTCGTTCTATCTGGGCCGCAGGCGGACGACGAGCCGCGCGCGCAGCAAGAGCATGAAATGGCGGCCGACTCCAAGGCAGGCTGGTTCAGCAATGAAATTGCCGCGGATGCAGGCAACCGCTACCGCTACCGCATCCTCAACAAGCAAGGCCATGAGCTCGCCGTGCCCGACCCCTGGTCGCGCGCGCAGGCCGAGAGCGTGCACGGCGACAGCCTGGTGGTGGACCCGCAATCCTACGTTTGGCGCCATGATGACTGGGCAGGCAGGTTATGGCACGAGTCGATCGTGTATGAAGCCCACGTCGGCTGCATGGGGGGATTCGAGGGCTTGCGCTCGGAATTGCCCCGGTTGGCCGCCATGGGGTTCACCGCGATCGAGCTGATGCCGATTGCCAGCTTCCCCGGCGGCCGTAATTGGGGATACGACGGCGTATTGCAGTTCGCTCCGCAGTTCAGCTATGGTTCGCCTGACCAGTTGAAGGCCTTGGTGGATGATGCCCACGGCCTGGGCCTGAGTGTTTACCTCGACGTGGTATACAACCATTTCGGCCCGGAGGGGAACTACCTGTTCCATTACGCTCCCCAGTTCTTTTGCCACGAGCACCAGACGCCATGGGGGGACGCCATCGATTTCGCCCAGCAGGAGGTCATCGAGTTCTATGGCGAGAACGCGCTCTACTGGCTGGAGGAGTTCCAGTTCGACGGCTTGCGCTTCGATGCCTGCCATGCCATCTGGGACCCGGCGTTCCTAGTGAATATTGCCGGACGCATACGCACCGAGTTCCATGGCAAGCGCCCCATCCACTTGATCGTCGAAAACGACCACAACTCGGTCACGCTGCTGCAGAACGGCTATGACGCCCAATGGAACGACGACGGCCACCATGCCCTGCATGTATTGCTGACCGGCGAAACCGGCGGCTATTACTCCGACTATGCGGACAACACCATCGAGCAACTGGCGCGCTGCCTGGGGGAAGGCTTCATCTACCAAGGAGAAATCTCGGCGCATCGCCACAACACGCCGCGGGGCGAACCCAGCAGCGGGATGCTGCCATCCAGCTTCGTCATGTTCCTGCAGAACCACGACCAGATCGGCAACCGCGCCTTCGGCGAGCGGCTGGTCACGCTGGTCCCGGAACCGGCGCTCAAGGCGGCTACCGCCCTGTTGCTGCTGAGTCCCCAGGTGCCGCTGCTGTTCATGGGGGAGGAATTCGGCGCGACGGAACCCTTCCTCTACTTTACCAGCCACGGCGACCCCGACCTGGTCAACGCGGTACGGGAAGGCCGCAGAGCCGAGTTTGCCGCCTTCCCCCAGTTCCAGGACACCTCGCTTGCAGACCGCATTCCCGATCCCAATGCGGAATCCAGCTTCGAGCAATCCATTCCCCGGGATGGCCAGACCGAGGCGCAAACCGCATGGCGCGAATGGATCACGCATTTGTTGCAACTACGCCACCAGTACCTGTTGCCGCACTTGCGCTTGTGTCGCGCGCTGCGATATGCCGCTTTCGGGCCTTATGCCGTCAATGCCCAATGGCAGCTGGAAAATGGCGACATGCTGACCGTCGCCGCCAACCTGGGCGCGGACCCTGCCGCCCAGCACCTCGACCAGCTGGTATCAGGCCCGGCGCAGGTATTGCTGGACCACGGCAATGCGCACGCCGCCCTGAAGGCTGGGGAAATGCCTGCCTACAGCATCTTCGCCTGCCTGGAGCATCCAGGCCATGCCTAGAACAGACATCACCGCCACCATCCGCCTGCAGTTCCACCAAGGCTTCACGTTCGAGGACGCATTGGCGCGCATCCCCTACTTTACCAAGCTGGGCGTCAGCCATATTTACGCGTCCCCTCTCTTGACGGCCCGCAGCAGCTCCACCCATGGTTACGATATTGTCGACCCGACCCAGATCGATGCCAAGCTGGGAGGCGAACCAGGATTCAGGCGCTTGGTCGAGGGTTTGCGCAGTACTGGCATGGGCCTGATCATGGATATCGTGCCCAACCACATGGGGGTGGGAGGAGCGGAAAACCCATGGTGGCAGCATGTGTTCGAATGGGGCCAGGCCAGCCCTTACGCTTCGTGGTTCGACATCGACTGGCATTCCAACGACCCGGCGCTGCATAACAAGGTGCTGGCCCCCTTTCTTGGAGACCCTTATGGCGATGTGCTCAATAAGGGTGAGCTGCGGCTGGCCCATGTTCCGGACACAGGACAAATCGTGGTGGCCTATTTCGACAACCAGTTTCCGGTTTCTCTGTTCGACTATACGGCCATCCTGCGACAGGCCGACAGTAAACTGTTGCGGCCATTGATAAGCCACTTGGAGGCGCTAGACCGGCAGCAGCCTTACCATGCACTGGAGAAAAAGGTGGCACAAGCCAGGCAAATGCTGCAGGCGTTGGCCGCCACGCCGCCGGGCAACGCCGCGCTCGATTCGGCCTTGGCCTACTATAACCAAGCCGACAGCGAGCACCGCCTGCAGCTCCATGCATTGCTGGAGCGGCAGCACTACCGCCTCACGTGGTGGGTCAATGCAGCGGACGAGATCAATTGGCGCAGGTTCTTTGAAATCAGCGAGCTGGCCGGCGTCCGGGTCGAGCTGGACGAGGTGTTCGAGGCCACGCACTCGCTCCTGTTCAGCCTGTATCGCGAAGGGCTGGTGGATGGCGTGCGGCTTGACCACATAGACGGCCTGGCCCACCCCCAGGAGTATTGCAACAAGTTACGGCAGCGCCTGCAGCGCTTGACCAAGCATAGGCCTAAGCACTTGCAGCAACCGCCCTACATCATCGCCGAAAAAATCCTCGCGCCAGGGGAATGGCTGCGCAGCGACTGGCGCCTTGACGGCACGACCGGCTACGAATTCATGGACCAGGTAAGCGCCGTCCTGCATGACCCGCGCGGAGCGAGGCCGCTGACTGACTGCTGGCAGAAATATACCGGTGATCAATACGACTTTGCCCGCCATGTGCGCAGCGCCCGCTATCAACTGTTATCGGAAAACCTGGTCGGTGAATTCAATGGCACAGCCGCTGCCATACACCGTATTGCGCGTGCCGAGATCCGCACGAGGGATTACTCCCTCGCAGCCATCAAGCGGGTGCTCACGGAAATCCTGGCGCACTTCCCCGTCTACCGCAGCTACGTGGGCAACAACGGCCCGGACCAGATAGACCGAGAGCTGTTCGAGCAAACGGCCCAACAGGCGCGCCGCACTCTTGGCCAGGTGGATAAGGCCTTGGTGGACATCGTGCTGGGCTGGCTAAGCGCGGAACTGGTCATTGCCGATCCTGGCAGTCCGCTTTCAGACCTCTCGCAACGCGCCATTACCCGTTTTCAGCAGCTCATGCCTGCGTTATGTGCGAAATCCATGGAGGATACCGCGTTCTACCGATTCGGGCGCTTATTGTCCCGTAATGAGGTCGGCAGCAATCCGGACATGTTCTCGCTTTCCACCGAAGATTTCCACCAAGCCTGCATCCAGCGCCACAAGCGCTTCCCGGTCACCATGCTGGCTACGGCCACGCATGACCACAAACGTGGCGAGGATACGCGCATGCGCATTGCCGCCGTGAGCCAGGTGCCGCAGCGGTGGGAATCGCTGCTACAGGAATGGCTTGTCCTGAACGCGCGCTTCCACCAGAATATCTTTCCTGAGGAAAACCTCGCTGTCAGTTACAGTGCGCCTCGTCCCCAGCATGAAATCATGCTGTACCAGATTCTCGCCGGGGCCTGGCCATACTATCTGCAGATCGATGACCGCGAAGGGCTGAAAGCATATGCCGAGCGCCTCAACCAATGGCTGATCAAGAGCATACGCGAAGCCAAACGCCTTTCGGGCTGGATGCAGGCGAACGAGGAATATGAGAATGCATGCAGCAACTTGCTGTTCAATATCCTCGACCCCGAACAAAGCCTGCCCTTCCTCCAGTCCGTGTATTCTTTCGTACAGGAAATCTCCGCGGCTGGCGCCGCCAACAGCTTGTCCCAAACAGTATTGCGCCTGACCACACCAGGCATCCCAGACCTTTACCAGGGGACGGACCTCTGGGACTTCAGCTTACTGGATCCGGACAACCGCTCTGCGGTGGAATATGAGCCTAGGGAACAGCTCTTGGCACAAACGGATTTGGACGAGAAAATCGCCAATTGGCGGAATGGCAGCATCAAACAGCACATCATTCAACAGTTGTTGCAATTCCGCAAGCAGCATGCCGCGCTGTTCAACTGCAGCGATTACCGGCCATTGGAGGTGAGCGGCTCGCGTGCCGCCCATATCCTGGCCTTCATGCGGACTGATGACCACAAGTCGCTGATCGTGGTGGTACCGAGGCTGACGGCCCCCCTCATGAAAGAGCGGCAACAATTGGCCATTCCCGCAGAAGTTTGGCAAGACACCGTTGTCCATCTTCCTGCAAAACTCAACACAGAGGCCTACAACATCGTTTCCGGGCTTTCGTACCACATCTATGCCGGGCAAATTGTCGTTAGTGACTTGTTTTCCAGGCTGTCCTGGGCGGCGCTCGCTGTCGACCTGATGCCTGAATAATCCAGTTGTATCAGTTTCTTACAACAGTATGCGTGCTTGGCTGATGTTGCGCAGGACGCCGCCCGGCCTATAGTGAATCCATCACAATCATGAAATAGGGGCGATCTGATGAAAAGCCGTTTCCATCACCAAACTCTGATGAATGCCGTAGAGGATGCGCACCATCATGCTGGTAACAAGCTGCAAAACTCCGAGGACAAAGGCAATGAGGAAGAAGCGATCAAGTCGTTGAAAGAGGCTTCCAACCCGCATGACAACGGCAAGCCCATCAAGCCCGACCCTGAGAGGCCTTATACTCCGGTGGAGCCTGACGAACCTGATGTCCAGCCTGAAATCATCGACGAAGATGAAGATGGACAGGGCGAGAAGATCGCGCCGCCCCCCGAGGGGTTCTTCCTGAAAGAAAACAACTAAACTGACAAGCGGGCGCCCCCGTGTCAACAGTGGCCGCTTATTTTCGCGCGAATAGTGTCAGATACCGCCGACAGCGGTTTAGGCGGCAGCCGGATAATGCCCTCAACCGTACCGCTGTTACATTCATGACACTCTGCTGGCATCCAGCCCGGCAGAACGCGGTCGCAGACCGTCCTCAATAATGTATTAAATCAACCGGAGGAGAATATATGCCTGTTTCTACCATTTTGTTGGTTATTTTGGTTCTTCTGCTTATCGGGGCACTGCCCAGTTGGGGTTACAGCAAGGGATGGGGCTATGGCCCTAGCGGCGGTTTGGGGCTGATTGTCCTGATCTTGATTATTTTGCTGCTGACAGGCCGTATCTGACGGTTCGTTTGATATCATGAAAAAAGCCCCTAACGGGGCTTTTTTCATTTCCAGTCCGGATCAAGGATTGACTTGATCGGAATTAAGCAACTGGCTGTTCACCGTGACCTTGCTCTTTTGTTTCAAGGAGCTGATATAGGCATGCCTATACTCCGCAGCTAGTGCCGCCTGCAACTGCGCCTTCGCAGCACGCTGCTCTTCATCGCTATCCACTGCAAACTTGACAGAGGTAACCTTGGTTAGGAGGTAGCCGTTGCGGTCTGCCACGCCGTTATAGGCTGGCAGCTTGACAGTATCCGCCTTGAACGCGGTGGATACCGATAAATCGGTCAGGCTTTGCGGATTGCGGCGATCCACGGTCACCGGCTCTGTCCAGTTGAGGGCAGCGGCCTTGCCTGCACGCAAATCGGCAAGCGCAGCTTCACCTTTTTCACGAGCCAGCTTGGCCGCTTTCTCTTGCTTCAGGAAGTCTTCGATACCAGCCTTCACTTCCTCAAAAGAACGGGCGGCGGCAGGCTTATGCTCTGCGACCCTGGCTGAAATCAGGTTATTGGGCGAAATCTCGACCGCTTCGGTATTGCGCTTGTCCTTCAACACTTCGTCACTGAACACGAAGTTCATCAACTTGTCGTTCTTGAAGAACTTTGCGCCGTCATCGCGGCTCAGCCAGCCGCTGGTCTGGACCTGCAAGCCGAACTCCTTGGCAACAGGCTCCAGGCTGTCCGCCTGCTCGTATACCATATTGCTGAAGTTCTCGGCTTGTTCGGAGAACTTAGCCAGGGCTTTCTGGTACATCAGTTCCGCACGGATCTGGCCTTGTGCGTTTTCAAACGACTGGCCGCTGCCGTGGATTTCGGTCAGCTTGATGATATGGTAGCCAAAATCGGTTTCGACCAGGTCGCTGATGGTGCCCGGCTTCATCGAGAACACCGCATCCTCGAAAGGCTTGACCATGGCGCCAGGGCCGAACAGGCCGAGGTCGCCGCCCTTGTCCTTGGAGCCCGGGTCTTGCGAATATTGGTGGGCCAGCTGCTCGAACTGTTCGGGGTCTTTTTTCACCAGGGCTAGCACTTCCTGTGCCTTTTCTTTGGCCTTCTGCTTTGCCTCCGGAGTGGGGCTAACGCCAAAACCGATGAGGATATGGCTGGCGCGACGCTGTTCGTCGCCCTGGAACTGTGCCGCATTCTGGGCGTAATATTCCCGGGCCTCCTCTTCTGTCACCTGTTGGCTAGGAATCAATGCATTCGCGGACAACAGAACGAACTCAAGCTTGACCTGTTCCGGCACCTTGAACTTGTCCTGGTGCTCCTTGTAATAGGCATTGATTTCTTCCTCAGTGACCTTGACCTGGGAAATGTAGTCCGCGGTCTTGAATTCGGCGATGCTGACTTCCCGCGACTGGTGCTCGATCTTGATCGCATTGTTGGCAACGCCGTTGGGCACGAAGGCCAAGGCGGACAGGCCTTCCCGCGCCTGCATCGTCAGCAGGTCGCCGCGGACCTCGTTTTCAAACTGCGAAGGCGTACGGCGGCGTTCCGCCAGGAACTGGTCGTATAGCTCTTGCGAGAATTTGCCATCCTGGTGGAATGACTCTTCCTGGGTAATGTAGTTGGAAAGCTGCTCGTCGCTGACGACGAACTTTGCCCGCTTGATCTCATTGGCCAGCAATTTGCCTTCGACAAGATGGTCGATCACGGCTTGCTTCAGTTCAGGGCCATCGATCACGGCTTGGTCGACCTTGCCCTCGCTTTGCAGGCGGTTACGCAGGTTTTGCAAGGCGTTGCTGTATTCTTGCGCGGTAATGGATTCCCCCCCGACCTTGGCAACAGCGACACCTGAGCCTGCATCGCGCAGATAACTATCAACGCCGACCAATGCAAACGGGATGGTAATGGCAGCTAGGATGACTTTGGCCAGCCATCCTTTGGAACGATCACGAATTGCTTCCAACATAACAATATGCCTTCTTTATTTTCAATCTTTGAAATAATCAGCCCGAACCAAGACCGACTTGTAAACCTAACTCTTGAATATACCACACATGCTGAACGCAAGACATGCCTAGTCCAGGTAATGAGGAAGCGGGAGGAAAATTTGACTATCGAGGAAACGGCATGCTGAAAACAAAAAAGCGAACCGGACGGTTCGCTTTTTCTTGGCGGAGCGGACGGGGCTCGAACCCGCGACCCCCGGCGTGACAGGCCGGTATTCTAACCAACTGAACTACCGCTCCTTGACTTCGCGTTGCTTTCTCCAAAACCAACGACTTTTACGATGATTGATGGTGGGTGCTGACGGGGTCGAACCGCCGACATTCGCCTTGTAAGGGCGACGCTCTACCAACTGAGCTAAGCACCCGTCTCAACCAACGAAGACCGCTAGTTTACAGCATCTTTGAGCGCTTTGCCAGCCCTAAATTTGGGAGAATTGGCAGCCTTGATCTTAATTGTGGCGCCAGTGCGGGGATTGCGGCCGTTGCGTGCGGCACGTTTACCAACATAAAAGGTACCGAAGCCGATCAGGGTAACGAGCTCACCCTTTTTCAAAGACTTGGTAATTGCAGCAGTTGTAGCATCTAAAGCACGACCAGCAGCAGCTTTGGATAGACCAGCAGATTTAGCAATTTGCTCAATCAGTTCAGACTTGTTTGCCATGTAAATCCCCTTTCGACATTGTTTAAGAACAGGTGCGAAAAGACCCTGTGCCCTGCTTTATATCAAGCGGAAAAAGGCTATGTCAAGCCTTTCCCGCGCTAAGAGCCTGTTTATAATATTTTTATGAGGTACGTTGTCGCGGCAGAGTAGTAGAAGCAAGACGCAAACCGCACGCATGCGGATTGTCACCGGGTTCGTCCGGCGAGGATTACAACGCAGCAGTTGCCGCGCTGCCGGGGCAACTAAAGACAACATAGCTCCAACAGCACCCGTTCGGCGTTGCAGCCCTTGGCAGGCAATGAGCATTACCTGTGGACTGCGCCTTTCGGCCGCGTGTCGGAGCTATGCGTACCCTATCATAGAGATTGCAAACAGGCTCTAAAAATACCCAGCCTCAATGTTTCGTCACAGGGGATGGTTTGCTGGTTTTGCCTTTGGGTTTGACTTCTGCCACAGGCACCTCGGCATCGGCTGATTCCGGCATGTGCTCAAGCGCCAGCTGCAACACCTCGTCAATCCACTTCACCGGGTGAATATCAAGGTGGTTCTTGATGTTGGCAGGAATATCGCCCAAATCCTTGACGTTCTGCTCCGGGATCAGCACGGTCTTGATTCCGCCACGGTGCGCGGCCAGGAGCTTCTCCTTCAAGCCGCCAATCGGCAGCACCTCGCCGCGCAATGTGATTTCCCCGGTCATCGCTACATCTGAGCGCACCGGTATATTGCTCAATACCGATACCAGCGCTGTCGAGATGGCAATACCGGCACTCGGGCCATCTTTGGGCGTGGCGCCCTCAGGCAAGTGGATGTGAATGTCATTCTTTTCGTAGAAGTCTTCGGAGAAGCCCAAACGCTTGGCCCGGCTACGCACGACACTCATCGCGGCCTGGATGGACTCTTGCATCACTTCGCCCAGTTTGCCGGTAGTAATGACCTTGCCCTTGCCTGGAAGCAGGACGGACTCGATCGTCAACAGCTCCCCTCCTACCTCGGTCCACGCCAGGCCTGTCACCTGGCCGACCTGGTTTTCCTTCGCAGCCACGCCATAGTCGAATCGTTGCACGCCCAGGTATTTTTCCAGGTTCTTCGGGGTGACGGTTACCTTGCGGGCGGCTGTGCCAGTCTTGGGCTTGGAAGTCAGGATTTCCTTGACCACCTTACGGCAGATCTTGGAGATTTCTCGGTCGAGGCTACGCACTCCGGCCTCGCGGGTGTAGAACCTGACAACATCGCGGATCGTCGCTTCGGAAATGCTGATCTCGCTTTCCTTCAGGCCATGGGTCTGCAATTGCTTGGGCAATAGATAGCGCATCGCAATATTGACCTTCTCATCCTCGGTATAACCGGCCACGCGGATGACTTCCATACGATCAAGCAACGGACCAGGGATGTTCAGGGAATTCGCCGTCGCGACGAACATGACGTCCGACAGGTCGTATTCCACCTCGACATAATGGTCGACGAAAGTATGGTTTTGCTCAGGGTCCAGTACCTCCAGCAGCGCAGAGGATGGGTCGCCGCGGAAATCCTGGCCCATCTTGTCGACTTCATCGAGCAGGAACAACGGATTCTTGACCCCTACCTTGGTCATGCTTTGCAAAATCTTGCCGGGCATGGAGCCGATATAAGTACGGCGATGGCCGCGGATCTCGGATTCATCGCGCACGCCGCCCAACGCAACCCGCACGAACTTGCGGTTCACGGCCTTGGCGATGCTTTGCCCCAAAGAGGTCTTGCCCACGCCGGGAGGTCCGACCAGGCACAAGATGGGCGCCTTCAGCTTGTCTACGCGCTGTTGCACGGCGAGATACTCCACAATGCGCTCCTTGACCTTTTCCAGGCCGTAATGGTCGGCGTCCAGGATATCCTCGGCAATGCCGAGGTCGCGGCTGATCTTGGTCTTTTTCTTCCATGGCAGGCCGACCAGGGTTTCAATGTAGTTGCGCACCACGGTAGCTTCAGCCGACATCGGCGACATCATCTTGAGCTTCTTGAGCTCGGAATTGGCCTTGGTCAGCGCGTCTTTGGGCATGCGCGCATCGGCGATGCGCTTTTCCAGCTCTTCGATGTCGGCATTTTCGTCCTGCTCGCCCAGCTCCTTCTGGATGGCCTTCACCTGCTCATTCAGGTAGTACTCGCGCTGGCTTTTCTCCATCTGGCGCTTCACGCGGCCGCGGATGCGCTTTTCTACCTGCAGGATGTCGATTTCGGATTCAAGCAGGCTCAGCAAATGCTCGAGGCGCTCGGACACGCTGAACATCTCCAGTATCTTCTGCTTTTCCTCGAGCTTCAATGTCAGGTGGGCGGTAATGGTGTCGGCAAGACGGCCCGCATCGTCGATGGTGGCAAGCGAAGTCAGGATTTCAGGCGGGATTTTCTTGTTCAGCTTGACGTATTGGTCAAACTGCGTGAATACGGTGCGCATCAAGGCCTGCGTCTGGCTGTCGTCGCCTGCCGGGCTTTCGATTTTCTCCGTGCGGGCGGCAAAGCATTCCTGGGTTTCGACGAATTCCAGCACCTTTACCCTGTGCAGGCCCTCGACCAGCACTTTCACTGTGCCATCAGGCAACTTGAGCATCTGCAACACTGTCGCTACTGTGCCGACCTCGTAAAGATCCTCGGCATCAGGCTCGTCCTTGTTAGGGGACTTCTGTGCCACCAACAGAATTTGCTTGTCTTGCTCCGAGGCAAGCTCCAATGCCTTTACCGATTTTTCGCGGCCAACAAACAATGGGATGACAAGATGCGGGTATACCACCACATCGCGCAGCGGCAACAATGGTAGCAAGCCAGATTCTGGGGAGAAAACCGGTAATGTTTGTTCTGTCATGAGGAAACTTTCAATGTTGTCAGCAGCAAGGCAACATGCCGACCGCTTTATACATCAATGGGGACAAGCACCGTCACTTCAAGTGCCCGTGCTTGGATTTTCACATAAAAAAGGCTGCAGAGCAGCCTTTTGATCCGAGTTTAACTTGCAGTCTCGAGCCTGGGCTCGTCTGCATAAATCAGGATAGGCGGGGAATCACCCTTGATCACGCCTTCGTCCACGACTACCTTGCGCAGGTTGGGAATGGAGGGCAGATCGTACATGATTTCCAGCAAGGCATGCTCCATGATAGAACGTAGACCACGAGCACCCGTCTTGCGTTCCAGCGCTTTCTTCGCGATCAGGTGGAGCGCTGCTTCCCGGAACTCGAGATCGACGCCTTCCATCTTGAAGAGCTTGGTGTATTGCTTGGTCAACGCGTTCTTGGGTTCGACCAGGATCGTGACCAAGGCGGCCTCGTCCAGGGACTCCAGCGTGGCGACGGCAGGCAGACGGCCCACGAATTCCGGAATCAGGCCAAACTTGATCAGGTCCTCGGGCTCGACATCCCTCAATACCTCGCCGATCGCGCGCGCATCCTCCTTGCTCTTCACTTCCGCACCGAAGCCGATGCCGCCCTTCTCGGAACGGCGGCGGATGACCTTGTCCAGGCCGTCGAATGCCCCGCCGCAGATAAACAGGATGTTGGTGGTGTCGAGCTGGACGAACTCCTGGTTGGGATGCTTGCGGCCACCCTGCGGCGGCACAGAGGCCACCGTACCCTCGATCAGCTTGAGCAAGGCTTGCTGCACGCCCTCGCCCGATACGTCGCGGGTAATGGACGGATTGTCGGACTTGCGCGAGATCTTGTCGATTTCATCAATGTATACGATGCCGCGCTGTGCTTTCTCTACGTCGTAATCGCACTTCTGCAGCAGCTTCTGCATGATGTTCTCGACATCTTCGCCGACATAGCCGGCCTCAGTCAGCGTAGTGGCATCGGCCATGACGAAAGGCACATCCAGCAACCGCGCCAAGGTTTGCGCCAGCAAGGTCTTGCCCGAACCCGTGGGCCCGATCACCAGGATATTGCTCTTGGCGATCTCGACGTCATCCTTCTGGCCGCCCTGCTCCAGGCGCTTGTAGTGATTGTAGACTGCCACCGACAGGTTTTTCTTGGCCTGCGTCTGCCCAATCACGTACTGGTCGAGAATGGCGCAAATTTCCTTAGGAGTCGGCAATTTGCCGCTCTTCGGCTTGAGGCCGTCTTCATCCTGAATTTCTTCACGAATGATATCGTTACACAAGTCAACGCACTCATCGCAGATAAAAACGGACGGGCCGGCGATCAGCTTGCGCACTTCGTGCTGGCTTTTGCCGCAAAACGAGCAATAAAGTAACTTTTCGCCCTCGGCTTTTGTCGTCATCAAACTATCCTAAAAATAAACTAAAGTTTGCCTACTATGTTATGCAGCATCTGCCCGGCTGGCAATCAACTTATCCACCAAGCCGTACGCCACCGATTGCTCGGCGCTCATGAAATTGTCGCGGTCGGTATCCTGGGCGATTTTCTCGACAGGCTGGCCCGTGTGGCTGGCCAGGATATAGTTGAGCTTCTCGCGCAGGAACAGGATTTCCTTGGCATGGATCTCGATATCGGACGCCTGGCCCTGGAAGCCGCCCAGCGGCTGGTGAATCATGACGCGCGAATTGGGCAGGCAGAAGCGCTTGCCCTGCGCGCCTGCCGCCAACAACAAGGCGCCCATGCTGGCCGCCTGGCCTACGCACAAGGTGCTGACATCCGGCTTGATGAACTGCATGGTGTCATAAATGCCCATGCCTGCCGTTACCGAGCCGCCTGGGGAATTGATATAGAAGTAGATATCCTTGTCCGGGTTTTCCGCTTCCAGGAACAAAAGCTGGGCGACCACCAGATTGGCGGTGGCATCATTGACCGGGCCAACCAGGAAAATGATGCGCTCCTTGAGCAGGCGGGAATAAATGTCATAGGAGCGCTCGCCGCGGCCGCTCTGCTCGATGACCATGGGGATATACCCCAGGCCTTGTGCCTCAAACTGGCTCTGCGCAGTTGCAGGATAATGAATCATTAGCTATTTCCCATCAGGTCGTCGAACTTGACTTTCTTGTCTGTGACTTTGGCGGACTTCAACACCCATTCCACCACATTGTCTTCAGTGGCCAGCGCTGCGGGTTCGTCCAGGCGCTTGGTATCGGCGTAGTACCAGGTCACTACGTCGTCAGGACGCTCGAAGCTTTGCGCGAAGACATTGACCATGTTGCGGACCTGGTCGGCATTCGCCTGCAGGTTCTCCCTGTTGACCAGCTCGGAAAGGATGAGGCGCAGGCTTGCATTCCGCTTGGCTTGCTCTTCAAACAATGCAGGCTCGAGGTTGACGTTGGCCAGGTCGACGCCGCGCTGCTTGAGGTTGTTTTGCGTGCTCTGGATCAGGCGGCCGATTTCCGCATTGACGAATGCCTTGGGCACTTCCAGCGCAGTGCTCTCCAGCAGGGCCTGAAATGCTTGTTCCTTGAGCTTGGCGCGCACGCGCTTTTCCACTTCCTGCTTCAGGCTGGCGGTGATTTCCTCGCGCATCTTTTCCACGTCGCCATCTTCCACGCCCAGACTGCGGGCGAAGTCGGCATCGAATTCAGGCAATTTCGCCTGTTCGACCGAATTGAAGGTGACATCGTAACTGACGGTTTTGCCTGCGAGTTGCTCGGGCCTATGGTCTTCCGGATAGGCAATTTCAAATACCTTGTTACTGCCTGCCTTGTTGCCGGACAGTTCGCTCTCGAATGCCGGGAATCGTCCGCCTTCGCCGATGATCAGGTCGAGGCCGTTCTCATCGGTACGCTCTACTTCCTGGCCGTCAATGGAGGCGATCAGGCTGATGTTGATCTTGTCGCCTTTTTTGGAGGCGCGCTTGACTGGCTCGAATGTGGCGCGCTGGCGCAGCAATACGTCTATGGTTTTCTTGACTTCGGCTTCGCCCACTTCGAGCGCAGGACGCTCGATCTTCACCTTGGAGAGGTCGCCTATCTTCACTTCGGGGAAAACTTCAAAAGTCGCGATGTACTCGATCTGTTGATCTGCCTCGGCATAAGGCTTGTGCTCGATGTTGGGGTATCCGGCCACGCGTAGCTTGTTTTGCTCGACAGCATCGTTGAAGCTGCGCTCTACCGCATCGGAAAGCACTTCGTTGCGCACTTGCGCACCGTATTGTTGACGCACAATATTCAATGGCACCTTGCCCGGGCGGAAGCCCGGCAGCTTGGCAGTACGAGCCAAGCGGTTGATACGCTCATTTACTTCTGATTCCAGCGGCTGTACTGGTACGGAAACCGTCATCCTGCGCTCAAGATTGCTGATGGTCTCAACGGTTGCTTGCATTGCTGTGTTCCTTAAATCGAGTTGTTTGGCCTGGCGCACCATGCCGACAATACAGCGGTCGCGCGAGCCAACTTATTGAAAATTAAAAAATTGCAAAACCATAACTCCAGTTTTACGCCAGCATTCGCTGCAATCTTACCCATTGCTGGGTAAGAATTGGACATGAATATTAGCTAGAGATTCTAGCATAGGTGACTATAAAACATAATGTCAGGAAAAAAGCGGGACAATCGGGCGTGGCAAGACTGCTTAGACATGTCACGGGATGGGATGGAGCTTGAGAATATAGCGATTAAAACAAAGGGCCGATCTGGACCGGCCCTTATTTAGATGTCTGGATATCAGGCCTTTTGGATATTGGAAGCCTGCTTACCTTTCGCTGTCTGAGTCACTTCGAATTGCACCCTGTCATTTTCCTTCAGGCTCTTATATCCGTTCGCCTGAATTTCGGAAAAATGCGCGAACAAATCGTCGCCGCCTTCGTCCGGGGAAATAAACCCGAAACCTTTTGCATCGTTAAACCACTTAACCGTACCAAGTGCCATATCATTCTCCCAAAAATAACTAACTGACTGCCATTGCATGCTAAAACAACAATGCAGCCCAGCGGATAAGTAATGGCTGATTATGATGTAGGCAGTTTCCTACAGCTGGAAACGCCCAGGGCCGCAAAAGCGGCCCTGAGAAGCTGCAACAAGCAAGCGTGCGTTATTTACGCTTGGATTGCATTTCCTCGATCAGGCGCGCGGCCCTGTCCTTCCCTCCCAGGCCGAACGCGATGGCAAGCGCAAGGAAGATAGCGCCGAACACGATCACAAACAATGCAGTCAATAACTGTGTACCGATATCAAGTTGTTCCAGGGCAACGAACAAGGCGAATATCTGGATGCCATACTCGACGGTGGTGCTGATCTTGAGCGCGCCGTCATATTTCATGCCATGCAACCATGCGAATACCAGGCGGTTGACGAACCGTGCCAGCAAGGTACCGAAAATCAATACCAGGATGGCGACAATGATCTTGGGCAGGTAGTTTGCCAAGTTGTTCAGCATGTGGGCGACTTCGGTGAGTCCGAGCGTATTGGCTCCAGTGATGACGAACAACAGGATCACAAGCCAATAGATCACTTGGCTGATGACGCCGCTCAGGGTCAGGTCGAAATCGCCATGCTTGAGAAACGCTTCCAGGCCGGAGCGATCGGCAAACTTGTCGAATTGGGCCAGCTCGAGGATGCGCTTGACGCCCAGGCATGCCACCTTGGCACAAACCCAGCCGAAAGCCAGGATGACGATCACCGCCAGCAGCTTGGGAAAGAAATAGGCTACCTGACTCCAGAATTCATTGAGTGATGTGAGAAAAATATCAATCTGCTGTTGCATAAGCACACTCCTTGTTTATTTATTAATGACCCTAGAACCTGTTCAAGGCCTTTTTATGAGATACGTTGACCTGTCAAGGGAGCCAAGCAAGGCGCAAACCACGCGTATGCGGATTGTCAACGTGCTCATTGCACGGCGAGGATTTGCAACGCCACAGCGGCTGCGCTACCGAGACAACCCGAAGGGCATGGCTCCAACACGCGTCCGCTCTGTGTTGCAGTCCTTGGCAAGGCAATGAGCATACCTGCGGACTACGCCTTGACCGGACGCGTCCTAGAGCCATGCGTACTTATAAAAAGGCCTTGAACAGGTTTTCTATGAGCAAGGCCTTTTGAACCAGAGCGGTAATGCCCGGCCGTCCAGGATAGGTCGGGTATTTTCTCGTAAATGCGGATTGGCCGCAAACAAATAACCCTTTTCACTTAACATTGAACGATAGGATAATTATCTAGTTGATTGATTATTAATTAATTTAAATTTATTCCTCAGCCTATAAGCTATCCGAATTGATAACAAGCCCAGCAAAATCAACGCATACGTCACGGGTTGGGAAATATCCTGCTTGACCAGCCAGAGGTAATGCAATACCGCCAGGACGGCAACCGGGTAACTGAGGGCATGCAATGTTTTCCAGCGTTTTCCCAGCTTGCGCATCATGGCGTCGTTGGATGTCGCGGCAAGCGGAACACTCAATATCAAGGCAAGGAAACCAACCAGCACATAGGGATGCTTGAGAATGTCCTTGGCTATCTCTGGCCAGTCGAACCAATGGTCCAGCCACAGATAAGCCATGAAATGCAGGCAGCCGTAGAAGAACATGAACAACCCGAGCATGCGGCGCAAGGAGAGCAGCCATCCCCAGCCCGACAGCAGGCGCAACGGAGTGACCGCAAGGCTGAGCAATAGGCCGACCAAGGCCCATGTTCCCGTGGAGTGTTCAATGAACTCAACCGGGTTTGCGCCCAGCCGGTCCGTGAATCCCAGCCATAACAACCTCGCCAGAGGCAGCAATGCCAAGATGAATATGCTGCGCTTGATCCAAGCGACGGCGGTTTTGCCAGGAGTCATGCTTAAACAGGAATCATGCCTAGAAATGCTTGCGCAGATCCATACCGCTGTACAGATGGGCAACCTGTTCGGCATAGCCGTTGAACATCAGCGTCGGTATCCGTTTCGCGAACAGGCTGCTGCCGATACGGCGCTCATTGGCCTGCGACCAACGCGGATGGTCGACACTGGGATTCACGTTGGCATAGAAGCCGTATTCCCTTGGCGCTGCGCGCATCCAGGTGGTTTGCGGCATCTTTTCCACGAACCTGATGCGCACGATGGACTTGCCTCCCTTGAAGCCGTATTTCCACGGGACAACCAGGCGGACCGGGGCCCCGTTTTGAGCGGGAAGCACTTCTCCGTACAACCCGACGGCGAGAATGGCAAGCTCATGCATGGCTTCGTCCAGGCGCAGGGCTTCAAGGTAAGGCCAATCAAGGATCGGGGCGCGAACGCCGGGCATGACGGCCTCATCGGCCAGAGAAATGAATTCGATGAATTTCGCATTAGCGGTAGGCTGAGCCAGGCTGACCAAGCGCGCAAGCGGTATGCCCACCCAAGGGATTACCATCGACCAGCCCTCCACGCAACGCATGCGGTAGATACGCTCTTCCAGGGGAGCAAGCTTCATGAGTTCCTCTACTCCCAATTTGCGCGGCTTGAGGATTTCTCCCTCGATTGAAATAGTCCAGGGCGAAGTCTTGAGCTGGCCGGCGTTTTCTGCCGGCTGCTCCTTGCTGGTGCCGAATTCGTAAAAATTATTGTATGTGGTGATGTCCCGGTAGGAAGTCAGCTTTTCTTCCTGTCCGTAGGCGGTTTTCTTGTAGCTCTTGATGGCAGGTCGGCGTCCTTGACCCTTTTCCTGTGCTGCAAAACCGAGACTGCTCCAGCCGCCCAACGCCATCATGGCGCCCAGGCCCGCGGCCTTGATGAGTTCGCGCCTCTGTCTGAACAGGCGGGCGGGAGTAATCTCGGAAGCTACGATATCGGATGGCTTGCCTATCAACATGGGCGACCTTTCAAGCGGATGCGCCATTGCATGGGCCTGGGACAGGCGGAGCTGGCATTAACGCTGTGATAAGTTTTGCAATTGCAAGTTCACTTCCGCCGTCAACTTTTCTGCGCCTATGGCCTCGCCGATTTCGAGCGCCTGCTCCAACGCCTCCTTCGCCTTGCCGGCCTGCCCGGCAGCGATGAAATTCAGTCCCAGGTAATAATAGCCCTTGGCTGCCCAGTAGCCGTCGCCGGCTTCTTTTGCCTTGCCTATGATCCTGTTGAGGTTTTTCTCGGCATTGTTGAAATCCTTGGCATTGATGTAAAGCGAGCCGAGCTCCAGCCCGGCATTCGCATAGGCATCGAAACTACCGTCGCTCGCCTGCATGACCAGGGCCTTGACCTGGTATGCGATGGCATCGTCATAAAGCCCCTGCTTGGCTTTGAGCTGGGCAAGATGCTCGTTGGCATCGGCACGCTCGTTGTTATTGGCAGCAAGCTGGAGGGCTGCTTCATAATGTTGTTGCGCTTGCGGCAACGATGCCCGCTGCACCAGGGCCTCGCCTGCCAGCAAGTGTGAGATGGCCTGGAACTTCTGGTTTTTTTCCTGTGTGGCGAGCGCCAGCGCCGCTTCATAACTGGATTGCGCTTGTGCGTACTGCTCCAATGCATTGTAGGCGTTGCCCTTGAGTAAATAGGTCACCACGCGCTCATGCGCCGTGGTTGCCTGCGCCTCGGCGGCAGTGAAGCTCTTGACAGCATCTTCGCCGCGTCCCAGGGCCAATTCCGCCCTGCCTTTGCACAGCAAGAGGTCGCGCTGCCCCTGTTGTTTTGCCAGGCCCTGCCCTGCCTGAGTCAAGGCTGCATCGGCATCGTCTTCATCCAATGCACGGAGGCAACCCTCGGCCGGGTTCGTGCCGGCATGCGCAAGACTGCTTGCGAGCATACATATCATCAGGATTCTAAAAAACGGCATCATTACTCCAGGTATTGGTTCCAATCGTGCGCTGTCGCGCCACGGGCAAAAAATTCCGGGTTGAGGATAGTGTCCTTGCGGTTGTATTGCAGGGTAAGGCCATGGCGGTCGACCAATTGGCCGCCCGCGCATTCGAGCACGCACTGCGCGGCCGCAGTGTCCCATTCCGACGTCAGGCCCAAGCGCGGGTAGACATCGGCCTTTCCCTCTGCCACCAGGCATATCTTGAGCGAGCTGCCCATATGGACAATATGCGGCTCGCTATGTTGGATAGTAATATTCCGCAACATGGCCTGTATTTTCTTGCCGGGATGGGAGCGGCTGGCAGCGACGGTAATATGGCCAAGGTCCAGTGGACGGGCATGGATGCGCTGCGCCGCCTGGCCGTCCAGCTGCTTGTAGGCAGCCTGGCCGTCGGCATAATAGCTGAGTCCAAGGGCCGGTGCGTGGACGACGCCGAGCACGGGCCGGCCGCAATCGATCAAGGCGATATTCACGCTGAATTCGTCATTGCGCTTGACGAATTCACGGGTGCCGTCCAGGGGGTCGACCAGCCAGTATTGCTGCCATTGCTGGCGCTCTGCGAATGGGGCAAGCTCATACTCCTCGGAGATCAGCGGCAGCCCTGGGGTCAACCATTGCAGGCCGTCCTTGATGACGCGATGGGCGGCCAGGTCTGCTTCCGTCAAGGGAGAATGATCCTCCTTGTGATGTACTGCAAAATCCCCGCGGTACACCTGCATGATGGCCTCCCCGGCCTCATGCGCCAGCTTCATCAATGCAGGGAGGAGGCTATCCTTCATTCCGCGAGCATATCCAGCAATCCGGCCTCGTCCAGTATCGCCAGCCCCAGCTCCTGCGCCTTGGCTAGCTTGCTGCCAGCCTCGCTGCCTGCGACCACATAGCTGGTCTTCTTGGAAACACTGCCGCTGACCTTGCCACCGGCTGCCTCTATGCGCTCCTTGGCCTCCTCCCGCGACATCGTGGGCAGCGTGCCGGTCAATACGAAAGTCTTGCCTTCCAGCGCGCCGGAGCTGGCCGGCTGCCCTTCGCTCTCCTCCCAATGGATGCCGGCGTCCGTCAGTTTCCTGATCACTTCACGGTTATGTTCCTCGGCAAAGAATTCGGCGATCGAGCGCGCCACCACCGGCCCGACGTCCGGCACTTGCTGCAAGGCTTCGGCATCCGCTGCCTGCAGTACGTCCAGCTTGCCGAAATAGCGCGCCAGGTCCTTGGCCGTGGCTTCTCCCACATTGCGGATGCCCAACGCGTAGATAAACCTGTTCAACGTCGCATGCTTGCTTTTCTGCAAGGCGTCCAGCAGGTTGCGGGCAGATTTCTCGGCCATGCGGTCCAAGCTGGAAAGTATGTCCAGATTGATTTTCTCCGGGTCATACAGGTCGGCCAGGGTTTCGACCTTGCTCTGGTCGATCAGTTGGTCGACCAGCTTTTCGCCCAGGCCTTCGATATCCATGGCGCGGCGGGAAGCGAAATGCAGGATGGCCTGCTTGCGTTGCGCCGGGCAGAACAGGCCGCCCGTACAGCGCACGGCAGCCTCGTCCGGCAACCTCGCGGCATGGGAGCCGCATATCGGGCACAAGTGGCCTATCGCCTCGAGCAAAACATAGGGCTGAGAGCCTGCTGGGCGCCTCTCCTTGATGACGGAGACCACTTCCGGGATGACATCGCCGGCGCGGCGCACCACCACGGTATCTCCAATGCGCACGTCCTTGCGGTCGATTTCATCCTGGTTGTGCAATGTGGCATTGGTGACGGTCACACCGCCCACGAATACCGGCTTCAGGCGCGCGACGGGTGTGATGGCGCCAGTGCGCCCTACCTGCACGTCAATGTGCTCCAGCACGGTCATTTCTTCCTGCGCCGGGAATTTATGCGCCACCGCCCAGTTCGGCTCGCGGGAGCGGAAACCCAGCTCGCGCTGCAGGTCCAGCCGATTGACCTTGTAGACCACGCCGTCGATGTCGTATGACAATTGGTCGCGCTTGGCGGCGATGGACTGGTGAAAAGCCGCCAATACCTCCGCGCCCATGCCTACGGCGCGCTCGCTGCATACAGGGAAGCCGAGCGCCTTGAGCGCATCCAGCACCTGGGCATGGGTGGGCGGCACCTTCCAGCCCTTGGTCTCGCCGAGGCCATAGGCGAAGAACGACAACGGCCGCTGTGCGGCAAGGCGCGGATCGAGCTGGCGGATGCTGCCTGCAGCGCCGTTGCGCGGGTTCACCAGGGTGGGCTTGCCGTGCTCGCGCTGGCGCGCGTTATAGCGTTCAAAATCCGGGCGGCTCATGTACACCTCGCCCCGGACCTCAAGCACTTCAGGCGCTTCACCGTGCAATTGCAGCGGGATCTGGCGTATGGTGCGGATGTTGTGCGTCACATCTTCGCCGACCTCGCCGTCGCCGCGCGTAGCGGCCTGCACCAGCAAACCATGCTCGTAGCGCAAGCTCAAGGCCAGGCCGTCGAACTTCAGTTCCGCTGCATATTCAATCGGCGCATCGTCGGGCAATAGCCCCAGCTTCTTGCGCACGCGCGCGTCGAAATTGCAGGCGCCCTGGGGCGTGATGTCGGTTTCCGTCTCGATCGACAGCATGGGGATGCGATGCCGCACCGGCACGAGTTCCGTCATGGCTGCCCCGCCGACCCGCTGCGTAGGCGAGTCTGGCGTGACCAGCTCGGGGTGAGCTTCTTCCAATGCCTTGAGCTCGCGGAACACGCGGTCGTATTCGCTATCCGGCACGCTGGGCGCATCCAGCACGTAATATTCGTGATCGTAGCGCCGTATCGTGGCGCGCAAGGCTTCCGCCTTTCCAGCCAAGCCGGACAGCGTTGCTGGAGGATGTGCCGAAAACAGGCCTGCTTGCATGTCCGCCATATCAGGAGAACAAGCGCAAGGCGTAAGCCTGGCCAGGCACAATGCCGTGCGCGATCATCTTGTCGTGGATCAGTTTGATCTGCTGGCGAATCTTGTCGATCTGCGCATCCCCCAACTCGCGCTGCTTGTCATCCACCAGGCGGGCGCCCAGGCCGTGCTCCATCTGCCTGGCCAGCAGCACCATATGGTTGTACGCCTCGGTGTAGTTCTGCACCCTCGGGATATCCAGCTGGAAGGTAAGCCCACGGATCACCGAGGTGCGCAGCATCTCGACGGTAAATGGCAATTTGTCATGGTTGACCACGGAGAACAACATCTGCTGGTTACCGCTGCCATCCTCGACAATGTAGTGATAAGCGCCATCCTCGCCCAGCGTCAGGCCGCCCGCTTCCGCGAGCCCGCGGAACTTGGTGCCGGTGAATGGGCCGCTTGCCCCCTGCGTGAGGTGGAAACCGACCATCTGGTCCACTTCGATGCAGAACTGGTCAAGCTCTGTAGCCTGCTGCAACGGGTTTTCCGTGTTCAGCCACTCAATCGACGCACCCAGGGAGCGGGCCAGCTCCTCGACTGCCAGGTGGAAGCGCGACAAGGTGCCGGTCGAGACCGCTCCTGCGCGGTCGGCTAGCTGCAAGGTACAGATGGCGGCGCTGAAATGGGCCGACTCCTGCTCCCGCGTCAGCAGATGCCAGCGCTGGTCGCCGCCCAACCCGTAGGCATACACCGGCTTGTCGATATCCGTGATCGAAAGCAGGAACTCACGCAGCGCCTGGCCGCTGGCTGGCGCTGCCAGCGAAAGCACGCCGACAAAATCGATCTCGGGATTCACTTCAGGGGGAATCGTCAGGACGGGCCGGGTAGCCGGCTCCGGGGCATATTCCGGCTCTGGCGGCTGCTCGGGAACAGCCGCTTGCAGCGCCTCGACTTTCTTTACGCTTTCTTCTTCGATGGCATCCTCCCATGGCGGCACCTCTGCCTCTTCCGGGATATTGGCAACTATCGTTTCCTCTAGAGCATCTTGCTTTATAGTATCTTCCTTGGCTTCATACGTTTCAGCGAAGGACACGCGCTCCCCAGCAGGCTCGTAGTCTGGCTCGTACTGGAGTTCATCATCCAGGCTATTCGCCTGTTGAACGGATGTATCAGCTCGCTCAACGTATTCAGCGTCGGAAGCATCCTCGTCATCCTGTACGGCATGGGGATCGATATGAAACTCTTCATTGCGGATGGCGCGCGCCTCTTCCATCAATGCATCGTACTTGGGCTCGTCGAAACGCTTGAAGGCCTCCTGCTTGAACTTGCGTTCCTGCCACCAGTTGAAGGCCAGCACAGCGCCGATGATAAGGGCGCCCAGTCCCAGTAAGGCCCAATGTAGATCAGTCATTATTTTAATACTCCACGCTTCTTGATCTGAAAAATGATCCTGGTTTATTCAAGGGTGTTGCCGATGCGCCATGAGTGCTGACAAGCGCCAAGAGCGGAATCCTGTTCATGCTGCCTCGTGCATCTGCAATGCCGCCGCGATATCCACCTCCACAATACGGGAGACGCCGGATTCCTGCATGGTGACTCCGATGAGCTGCTGAGCCATTTCCATGGTTATTTTATTATGGCTGACAAATAAAAATTGTGTGCGCTCCGACATTTTTTTCACCAGGGCGCAAAAACGCTCGGTATTGCTATCGTCCAACGGCGCATCCACTTCGTCCATGAGGCAGAAAGGGGCCGGATTGAGCCGGAACAAGGCGAACACCAATGCCAGCGCCGTCAGCGCCTTCTCGCCGCCTGACAATAAATGGATGGTACTGTTCTTCTTGCCCGGGGGCTGGGCGAACACCTGCATGCCGGTATCGAGGATTTCATCGCCCAGCATTTCCAGCTTGGCCTGCCCGCCCCCGAACAACTCCGCGAACAATTCGGCAAAATTGCGGTTGGCCTCGTCATAGGTGTGCTGCAGGCGGCTGCGCGTCTCGCGGTCTATGCGCCGTATCGCGTCCTCGAGCGTGGCGACGGCCTGCTCCAGATCTGCCGACTGGCTGTCTAGGTATTGCTTGCGCTCGCGCTCGCTTTCCAATTCCTGCAGCGCGGCGAGGTTCACCGGCCCAAGCCCCTCGATTTCCCCGCCCAATGCCGCGATCCGGCGTTCCAGATCGCCGGTTTTCGTGTTGACTGTCAGCCCTTGCACCAGCGCCCCTTCCTCCAGCCCGCATTCCTGCAGGTTCTGCTGGCATTGCTCAAAGTGCAGTCGCGCCTGCTGCTCATTGAGGCGCGCCTGCTCCAGCTTGTCGCGCAAAGGGTGCAAGGCCTGCTCGTATTGCATGCGGCTGCGCTCCTGCTGCTGCAATGCATTGTCGGCCTCCGCCAACGCGTCGCGTGCGGCTGCCAGCGCAGCCTCGTGTTGTTGCTTGCGGACGATCGCGGCTTCGAGGTTGGCCTTGAGGTTTTCCATTGCCGCAGCCTCGAGCAGCGCTTGCGCTTCCTGGCGACGGATGGCGAGGCTCTGCCGTTCTTCCTGGATGGCGTTCAGCCTGCTCTGGCTGTCCGCGATGCTGGTCGCCAGCAATTTGTGGTTGAAGGTTTTTTCCTGTGCGGCCCGCTCGGCTTTTTGCCAGGCGACCCGCACGGCATTCAGCTCGTTTTCAGCGGCATGACGCTTGGCCTGGGTTTCCTGCCGTTCGGACTGCAATTGACCAAGGGATGCCTGCAACTGGCCGAGTTTTTGCTGTTGCTGCTGGCGGTCCTGCTGTAATTGATCGTGTTGCCTGGTAAGTGCGGAGATGTCGTTTTCCAGGCCCTGGCGGCGCTGCGCGATATGCTGCCTTTCCTGGGCGAGCTGCTGGATCTGCAAGCTGCGCTGGTGTTGCGCCTGGGTCGTGCCGCGTAACTGCTGCTGCAATTGCTGTTGTTGCTGGCGCAACTCCTGCTGCTTGAGTTCTGCCTGCTGCAAAGCATGCTTGGCCTCATGGAGCACCTGCTGCATTTGCGGCAGGCCCGTCTCCAGCATGTCCAGCTCGCGCTGGCGTTCCAGCACGCCGTGCAACTCCGAGTTCTGCGCATGCAGGCTGATGCTGTGGCGGTCGTAGATATCGCCTGCGGCAGTGACCACGCTCTGTCCATTTTCCAGCGACAGGCGCAGCTTCCCGGCTTCGTCCGCCGTTTGCGCGACCAAGACATTGCCCAGCCAGTTTGCCAGCAGGCCCTGCAGCCCCGGCTCATGTACCTCGACCATGGCGCTCAACTGCTGTGCATCAGCAGCGGCCGAGGCTTGATCGCCAGGAAGGGCAAGCACCACCGCTGCGGGAGGACGCTCCGCCACGACGCGTGCCATGTCCTGCTCCGGCACACCTAGGATCGTATTGAGGCGGGCGCCAAGCACCGCCTCGACCGCGGTTTCCCAGCCAGACGTAATCCTGATCTTTTGCCAGAGCCGCTCGCCGTCATGCAAGCCGCGCGCGCGCAGCCACCCCTCCAATTGTCCCTGTTTGCCCAGGCCTGCCTGTATCTTCCGCAGGGAGGCAGCTTCGGCTTCCGCCTGTGCCAGCCGGCGTTCATGTTGCAGCAGTTGCTCCCGTAATGCCTTGACCTGCTCGGCCTGTTGCTGTTCATGCTCCCGCAATCGCAGCAGGCCTTGTTCAAGCTCGGCCTGCTGGCTGGCCGCTTCCTTGAATTCGGCTTCAAGCCCATGCAGTTTTGCCTCGTCCGGCATCTTGAGGTTGCCCGCCTCCTGCTGCATGCGTTGCAGGCGCTGCCTGGCATCCTCCAAATTGCGCTCGGCATGCTTGAGGCTGGCATCCTCCAGGCGTATGGTCTGCTCCGCCTCATGCAATGCCCGTTGCGCGGCGGAGTGGATATGCAGCGTAGACTGGAAGGCGCGCTCCATTTCCGGCAGTTTCTGCTTCAATGCCTGCAGTTGCTCGCCAGCCTCGGCTTCCTCAGCGCTGACTACCCGTTGCTGCCCTTGCAGGGTTTGCAGTTTTTCACTGAACTCCTGATGCTGCTGGTCGAGCTTATGCGATTGCGACTCTATCTGTTGCAATTGCGCCTGCAGGCGCGAGCGCGCCTCCTGCGTGTGGCGCAATTGCTGCTCCTGGTTGGAGACTTCCGCGTTGGCTTCGTAATAAGCCGCCTGCGCTGCCTGTAACTGAGCCGAAGCTGCCTGGTGCTGCTGGCGCAAGGCCTCTAGGCCGCCCTCCGCCTGCCGCAGCGCCGCCATCTGCGCCTCGAGCTCGATGCCGAGCCGGTTCATGGCGGCCTGCGACTTCTCCCACTGGTTGCCGGCATCTCGCTTCTTCAACAGCCAGAGCTGCCCTTGCGCCAGTTGCAGGCTGTTTTGCAGGCCCTGATATTGCAGGGTAACCGCAGCCTGCGCTTCCAAGCGCATGATCTGCTTGTCCATTTCCTGGCGGATATCCTCCACCCTCACCAGGTTGTCGCGCGTGTCCCGCAGGCGGTTCTCGGTCTCGCGGCGGCGCTCCTTGTACTTGGAAATGCCGGCGGCCTCTTCGAGGAATACGCGCATTTCCTCGGGCCTGGCCTCGACAATCCTGGAAATCGTGTTTTGGCCGATGATGGCGTAGGCGCGGCCGCCCAATCCTGTGCCCAGGAACAAGTCGGCCACGTCGCGGCGGCGCACGGCCGCATTGTTGATGAAGTAGCTGGAGCCTTTTTCGCGCTCGATCACGCGCTTGACGGAGATTTCGGCGTACTGCGACCATTCCCCTGCCGCGCCGCCCAGGCTGTTGTCGAAAATGAGCTCCACGCTGGCGCGGGAAGCCAGCTTGCGGTTGCCGGAGCCGTTGAAGATGACATCCGCCATGGATTCGCTGCGCATTTCCTTCGCGCTGGACTCGCCCAGCACCCAGCGTATCGATTCCATGACGTTGGACTTGCCGCAGCCGTTGGGGCCCACCACGCCTACGCGCTGGCCATGGATATGCAATGTAGTGGGGTCGACGAAGGATTTAAAACCAGCGAGCTTTAGATGAGTCAGGCGCAATTGATGGAGGTCTTGGCTATAATGACACTTTTTTGATAATCCGATTTATACGGTAGCCCTTATGTCTAGTCAACCCAGCAAAGCTTTGGAAACCTTCGACAACCCCAATCCCGGCCGCGATTTCCACATCCATATGGAGATCCCCGAATTCACCTGCCTCTGCCCAAAAACCGGCCAGCCGGATTTCGCCGTGCTCTATCTGGATTACATTCCTGACCAGAAGTGCGTCGAGTTGAAGAGCCTCAAGCTTTATATCTGGTCTTTCCGCGACGAAGGCTGCTTCCATGAAGCCGTGACCAACCGCATTCTGGATGACCTGGTGGCGGCGACCGATCCCAAGTTCATGCGCCTCACTGCCAAGTTCTACGTGCGCGGCGGCATCTTTACCAACGTGGTTGCCGAACACCGCAAGCCAGGCTGGCAGCCTCAGCCTCGCGTCGAACTGGCCGAATTCGCGCCACAATCCAATATCCGCGGTTAAACATTCCATCAATTAACGAAAGTCGTCATCACATGGTCGGTTTGCTGGAACGTAGCCGCAGCTCACTCTGGACACTGGCAGGCAGGTTCGGCCCCTACGCGCCCCTGCTCGTCATGACATTGGTCAGCTTCCTCATCTTCAGCCTCTCCCGGGCAGGCCTGGTCGCTTGGCAGTACGACCGGGTAACGGCCGTCTCCAGCTGGCAGGAAGTCATGCTGAACGGTTTGCGCGTGGACAGCATTCAGATCGGCTTGATGTGGCTGCCCGCGCTGTTGCTGGCACCTTTGCTCGCTATCGGCAGGTTTTGGCGCCTGTGGCGCGGCTTCACCTATTCCTGGGTGGTGCTCTGCGTCAGCCTGGTGATATTGCTGGAACTCGCAACGCCCGGCTTCCTTGGGGAATACGATGCGCGCCCCAACCGGCTTTTCGTGGAATATCTCAAATACCCGAACGAAGTGTGGGCCATGCTGTGGAATGGCTTCAGGGTGCATCTGTTCGCCGGCGTTCTCGGCACATTCGTGGCAGCCCTGGCCATGGGCTGGCTCATGCATCCATGGCTCAGGCAGCAACAACGCTGGAAGAACTGGACCGTATGGCTGAGCTGGCCCCTCGTTTTCATCGTTGCGGCATTGGTGGTGCGCGGTACGATCAGCCACCGCCCGGCCAATCCCGCCATGTTTTCGCGCACGACGGACTCCATGGTCAACAGTGTGATCCTGAACTCCTCCTGGTCGCTCATCCACGCGGTATACAGCCTCAAGCATGAAAACAAGTCGAGCGAAATGTACGGCATTCTCCCTGATGAAGAAATCTACCGTATCGTGAGGGAGACCCGCGCCAGGTTCGATGGGAGCTTTGCGCCCGTAGACCATCCCGGCTTGCCCACCTTGTCGCAGCTGACGCCGTCACGCACGCGTGAGCGTCCGCTCAATCTGGTCATCATCCTTGAGGAAAGCCTGGGTGCGACCTTCGTCGAATCGCTGGGCGGGACGCCCGTGACCCCCAACCTCGAAAAGCTCAAGGAGCAAGGCTGGTGGTTCGAGCAGATGTATGCGACGGGCACGCGTTCCGTACGCGGCATTGAGGCGGTCGTCACGGGTTTCCAGCCGACGCCGGCGCAAAGCGTCGTCAAGCTATCCCTGTCGCAGCGCAACTTTTTCACACTGGCTTCCCTACTGGAACAGCAAGGCTACAGCACTGAGTTCATCTACGGCGGCGAGTCACACTTCGACAATATGGTGGGATTCTTCATGGGCAACGGGTTCCAGCGCGAGCAGGATTTCGATAGCTATGAAAAGCCCGTGTTCGTCGGCAGCTGGGGCGTCTCGGACGAAGACCTGTTCAACAAGGCGCATGACGAGATCATGGCCAGCCACGCCAGCGGCAAGCCCTTTTTCACGCTGATCTTCACCTCGTCCAACCATGCGCCGTTCGAGTTTCCCGACGGCCGCATAGAACTTTACGATCCGGTCAAGGCGACCGACAACAACGCGGTGAAATATGCCGACTACGCGCTCGGGCAATTCTTTGCCAAGGCGCAGAAGAGCGATTACTGGAAAGACACCTTGTTCATCGTGGTCGCCGACCACGACATCCGCGTCCATGGGCATGACATGGTGCCCATCAACCACTTTCATATCCCGGCGCTGATCCTGGGCGCGGATATCGAACCGCGCCGCATACAGACCGTGGCAAGCCAGATCGACCTGCCGGTGACCGCGCTTTCCCTCATGGGCATCAAGGCGCAACACCCGATGACGGGGCGGGACTTGAGTCATGGCGACGGCGACCAGCCCGGCCGCGCCATGATGCAGTTCGAGAACAACTTCGCTTGGATGGAAGGAAACCAGGTGGTGGTGCTGCGCCCCGGCAAGGAGCCTGCGCACGGCACCTGGGACGTCAAGACAAAGAAGTTCAACCAGGCGCAGCCTGCCGCGGACCGGACGGAGTTCGAAGCGCGGGCGTTGGCGAACTCCCTGCTGCCGTCGCTGCTGTACCGCGAACGCCTTTATCACATGCTGCCTCAAGAAAGTAAGCCCCAATAAAGCGTATGGACACGATAGAGAAAACGCCCATCCAGGGATACATCCAGCCCACCGGGCCCAAGACGCAATTGCCTCAGCCATCCATGCTGACCTGGGAGATTATACGCAAAGGGCTCGCGTATATCCTCAAGGGCAAGATGATGGTGCCGGACAGCCACCTCCCCCCTGCCGCCCATGACGTGCCGGTAGATTTCGCCGGGGTCGGGGTCGCCACCTCGGGCAATCCCGAGGTGGATGATTACGTGATTGCCCGCCTTGAGGAATTAGGCCTGCGCCAGGTCAGGCTGGACTTCGGCTATGGTGACCTTGAGCATGATGCAGCACGCTTGCTCGAGACATTGCTCGACAAGGGGTTCAGCGTCATGCTGCACCTGGTGCAGCCATTCGAGGCCGCCATCGCCATGGAGCAAGCGACAGCCCAGCAGGCCTGGCAGGCATTCCTGCAACAAGTGCTGAATCGCTACGGCAGCCGCGTATCCATGGTCGAGATCGGCTCGACAGTCAACCGCAAGCGCTGGGCCGGCTATACGCCGCAAGGGTTCCTCAAGGCCTGGGAAATTGCCTACCGCGAAGTCAAGCAACGCAACATCACGCTTGCCGGGCCGAATATCAGCGATTTTGAACCGCTGTACAATATCGGCCTGCTGGAAATCTTTCAGCAGCGCGGCCAACTGCCGGATGTCCATACGAACAACCTGTTCAGCGAACGCTCGACCGAGCCGGAGCGCTTCGACCACCGCATTCTGAAATACCGGCAAGCCACCGCGCTCAAGTTCAACCTGGTGAAAAAGGCGCGCCTGCTGCACAAGATCACGGCCGATTACGGCGTGCGCGAAGTCATGTCGCCCTCCGCTTTCTGGACCTTGCCACGCATCCTGCGTCTGTTGCCGGATGGCGAGCAGAAACAGGCGGACTATCTTGCCCGCTACATGATTTTGTGCGCGGCATCCGGGGCATTACGCCAAGCGTTTTGGGGGCCGTTGATCTGCCACCGCGAAGGTTTGATCGACGACGGCAGCGACAGCTACCCGGCACTGGAGCGCATAACCCACTATGCCAGCGTCACGGGCGATATCCAGCAGTTCCGGCCTCGCCCGAGCTTCTACACCATGCAGGCCTTCGTGCGCTTGATACCCGGGCGGCATTACCTGGGAGCGCTGCGCAGCAGCCACGGCGTGGAAATTCATGCCTTCAAGGACAGCCAGACCCTGGTGCATGCGGTCTGGACCACCAATGGCAAGGGCGCCGTGCTGGCCGACCATTACCAACTGGATGACTTGCAGCATGCCAGCTACACCAGCCGCGAGGGAGTAAGGCTGGCGACAAGCCCCGGCCTCGCCAGCGAGTCGCCGATCTATATCACATGGCCAGCAGGAAGGAACATCATCTTGAAAACGGAAAAAGGCCTGTTTGCGAACCTGTCGATCCAGCGGCACGGGGAGCAGGGCGAAGACAAACACCACCACGCCTACCAGGATGATGAATGGCGCGGCATCCTGGTCGCCGGCAGCGCCGAGGAGGCAGCCCTGCTCAGTCAGGCGCTTCACCCATCCCGGCTGGGCAAGCCGCCCAAGGAAGCCATCCTGCGCAAGGCGCGCAACGCGATCTGGACCATAGCGGACCCGCGCGACCCTGCCCGCAAGCTCGTGGTGAAGCAGCCGGTCAAGATGCATGTGCACAAGAAAGTGCTCGACCAGTTCAAGCTCTCGAAAGCCAAGCGCAGCTGGAACGGCACCAACGAACTGCTGCGCCGCGGCGTTGAGGCGGCAGCGCCGATCGCCTATTTCGAGAAACACGGCGACCGCTCCCTGCTGCAGAATTACTATATTTGCGAATTCGTCCGCACCGACTTTTCCATCCGCGACATCTTTATTGCCTTCCACAATGGCGAAACCTCATACGACGGCATTACTGCCGAGCAAATCTATCCGCAACTGACACGCTACCTGCTCAACATGCACGATAGGGGCGTATTTTTCCGCGACCTTTCCGGCGGCAACATCCTGGTCACCAAGCTTGAAGATGGCCAGCTCGCATTCTCGCTCATCGATACCAACCGCGCCCATTTCTTCAATCATGGCATCCCGTTGTCCAAGCGGCTTTCAGACCTCACGCGCGTATGCGTCAAGCTGCCCTGGCATAGCCGCGAGCAACTGGTCGGCATGTACCTCAAAGCCATGAAGCAGGAGTTCGGCTGGCGCCAGCGCCTGCCCTTTCACCTGTACGATTTCAAGGTCGGCATGAAAAAACGCATCGGCCGCAAAGCCATCAAACGCCTGTTCAAGAAGAAATAGCGCTTTATTTGAATTAATTGGGCTAGAAGCGTTGACAGGCATGGCCTGGATCATTAATATAGCGGCTCTTTTTCGGGGGTATAGCTCAGCTGGGAGAGCGCTTGCATGGCATGCAAGAGGTCAGCGGTTCGATCCCGCTTATCTCCACCAAAAATAGATGCCCGGATGATGCCGGGCGTCTGACGATGAAGTCCCCATCGTCTAGAGGCCTAGGACATCGCCCTTTCACGGCGGTAACCGGGGTTCGAATCCCCGTGGGGACGCCAGCATAAAAAACCCAGCATCCGCTGGGTTTTTTATTGCCTTACACCCTACCGCGTCACGGAAATCCCCAACCTGATCTGGGTGTCCCTGTCCTTGTCGTAATCAAGCAGGGTCTCGCCGTATCCGGAGAAAATCTGCAGGTGGGCAAAGGTGCCAGTGCGCGACAGGATGCGGTCGCTCAAGGGATAGGTTATGTCCAGCTGCCCCGTCGCATAACCTTTCGTGCCCTGCCGGTAAAGCCCGGTGACCATCAGCCCGTCCTCGCGGCCGTAGCGCAATTGCCAGTCCGCATAACCGCGATAATGCTGGATATCGGGATTCTCGTCCTTGTCGATGTAGGCATAGATTTTGGGGGAGAACGTCAAGCGGCGGCCATTGGCAAAATCGAGGTGCCAGCTCGGGCGCACATAGGCGGTATTAAGCGAGCGCGAATCCACCCCGCCCTGCCCGTTCGACTCGTGCTCTATGCCAATGCGCCAACTGTCGGGGAACAGCCCCTTAGAGCTGCCCGCCCAACGGTAGAACAGCCCGGGCCGGTAGCTGGTATCGCGGAACGGGCTGGAATCCCCGCCGATATCCCACAAGGTGGTCTGCGTATAGCTGAAGTAGAGGTTGCTCAGGAAGGGCGCATATTGCGCCACGGAGCCCTTAGGCTCGAACGGTCGGTATTTGAAGCTGATCTGGAAGCGCGCATCCGCGCCATGGTCATCCCCATTGCCGAAGAGGAAGTAGAGCGGCTCCTCGGGGCTCAATGCCGGTTCGTCGTCAGGTGCGGCGATGACGACCTGCGGCGCCGCATTGCTGCTTGCCGCGGGCTCCGCCGCCACCTGCGGCTCAACCGCTGCCGCCACATTTTCATTGCTGGCGACCAGCAGCACGGTATTGGAGGATTGCTCGATCAAGGCCGCGCGCACCACGCCGACGAAATCCTGCCGCGGGGTACCGCTATACACCTTGCTGACTTGGTTGCTATTGCCGTCCTGCGCCGTCAGCTCGATTTCATCGCTGACGCCGGCGCCTGAAAGCTTCAAGCGCATGCTGGCAGGCCATGCGGGGATGTTCTGTGGCTTGACCACCTGGAATGACACAGGTTGGCCAATGCTGATTGTTTCCCCCTGTGCGACAACCAACCACTGCTCTTCAGCCCATGCCTGGGATGACAGCAACAACATGACGGGCGCCATGATGATGTCGCGATGATATTGAAAAAAAGGCATGATCCTCCTGACCGTGGATTAATACAGATAACCATATATTAAACATGGATGGCTCAAGTTGGACAGTTCAGGCGTGAATTGGTGCCGCGTCATGCTCGGCTACATGGTGCTCGATATAGCCCAACGCAGGCTGGAAGAAGGCAATTTCCTCAGGGCGCCAGTTGCACCCTCCTTCCCGCAGCATGGTAGTGACGGCGACGATATGACCGTCAGCGTTCCTGATAGGTGCAGCAAGGTAATTGCGTCTATGGATATCGCATCCTTGCTTCAATGCTTCATGCACGGAAACGGAATAGGAAAGCGCCGCATATTGCAAAGACTCTTCCAGCGATATGCCCAAGCGCGCGCGGAGGAATACATAGCCCTTATCGATGACATGCGTAAAAATAGCCGAAGCCGAAAATATATGCTGGATGCTGTGAAGAAGCCGGTAGCTTTTTAAATGCGGGCGGCGTATTAATTAATTGTAATCGCTCAATTAATAAAACAAACCCATGCGCCCCTATATATGGGTTACATATAGGTTCATCAAGAGTATGATAATCAATTGACACTGTCCGCCTTGCTGCTGGCTCGGCACGACAGCGCAGTTGCTTGGGCTATCACGAAAATGAAGATGCTTTCAATTCAATTTTGACAACGATTTTATAGTAAAAATAAATTATCAATTGTCAACAATTAAATCAATATTTATTTATGAAAACCCCTACTCCCCCTAAAGTCGAGAACGAATCACTGTATTTTTCATGTAAAGAGCTGGCTGAGCTGCGCTTGCCCGGCAAGCCAGGAACCCGCCAAGGTTGGGATGTCATCGTCAATGCGGAAAAATGGCCCTATATCGAAGTGGCGAGCAGAGGCAGGAAAGGCCGCACGAAGAAATACCATCCCCCGGCGGAACTGCTGCAATTAATCAATAAGCAATATCCCAACGGCCGCCCGGCACCCCACCGCTACAGTACCGGCTCCGGCGCCAAGGCGCATGTGGCGAATGATTACGTCGTCTCCTCCAGCAGAGTGGCGAGATATGACAAACCCAACTACCGTTACGAATCGCTTGAAGAGTACTTGGTGGAAAGCATCGATTTCAATCCGGCCAGCAGCCAGCTGGACACGCCCTACCAGCACCTGAAGATATTCACGGTGAGGGGCACCAGCCTGGAGCCTTCCATGCATGACGGGGACGAGGTGCTGGTGGATATACGCTGCCGCTCTTTCGACGACAATGCCGTGTTCGTGATCGGCCAGAACGATTTCATCCGCATCAAGCGGGTACAGCTGCGCCTGGATGGCACGGTGGTGGTCAGGAACGATAACGACGGCGACCTGCCGCCAGAGGTCTATACCGCGGAAGAAGCCAAGCGCTTCAAGGTCATCGGCAAGGTGATCCCGTTCAAGTTCGGTCGATTCAAACTGTAGCGCCGCAAACTATAGTGCGAGTGCCACCAGGCGCTGTAATACTGCAGGGTTGGGTGGCAGCTGCAACAACCCCTCCTCGTAAGCCGCTATCCTCAGCAGCGGCTTGAATGTGTCGGCCAGCTCGTTGCTTCTCAGGAGAAAATCAGGATTGCTCGGCCGGCCGTATTGCTCATGTCCCTGCATGAAGGTTTCGTAGATCAACACCCCTTGAAGCGCCAGGCTGCCCGCCAATACAGGCAGCAACGGCCGGTGCAGGTAGCGGCATACCACGATGGCATCGAAGTATTCGCCAACATAAGGCCAAGCGCCTTGCTCGAGGTCGCGTACCTGCACCTCAATGTCGGGAGCCTGGCTTTTCAATGTAGCCAAGCCCGCCGCATCACGATCCACTGCCGTTACCCTGAAGCCCTGCCGTGCAAGCCAGACGGCGTTGCGTCCGGCGCCGGAGGCCACGTCCAACACCCGCCCTCCGGGCTTGATGTAATGGCTGTGTTCTACCAGCCATGCCGAAGGACATGACGCTTGCATTGTTAAGGAGTTCACGCAGCTAGGCCTCGAGAATGTGGATTTGCTCAGTGCGCACTGCCAGCCGGACCGGTTGCTGGATAGCCAGCGGAATGGTGGCCGGACATTGCAATTCCAGTATATAGCTTGTCCCGGGCAAACTGACGCTGACCAGCCAATGCTCGCCCAGGCGGACCAGGTGGCTGATATTGCCTGCAAGACTGGCTGGCTCGCCTGTCGATGCCGCCAGGCGTATTGCCTCTTGCGGCAGGCACCAATGCAAGGTTGTACCAGCTGGAAGAATGCGTTGCAACTCTAGCTCCTGGTCGCCCACCGCCAGCACGCTGCGCGCCCCGGAAGTGCGTACTATCGTGCCGGAGAAGATGTTGCGCACCCCGATCAATCCGGCCACGGCACGGTTCAAGGGCTGCTTCACTACATCGCCTGGAGTTCCCTCTTGCAGGATGCAGCCCTGCCCCATCACGGCAATCTTGTCCGCGAGCAGCTGGGCCTCGTTGAGGTTGTGCGTGACCAGAATCATGGGAATGTTGAGTTGCGGCTTGAGCATCGCCAGGACGCGGTACAGGCCATCCCGGGTGATGCTGTCCAGAGCCGAGAAAGGCTCGTCCAGCAACAGGATGCTGGGCTGGGCTGTCAAGGCGCGCGCCAGCGCAACGCGCTGCTGCTGGCCGCCGGAAAGCTCGGCTGGCTTACGCTGTGCGAATGCGCCCAGCTGCACTTTCTCCAGCCATTCCCTGGCGCGTGCCGACTGCTCCTGCTTGGGCAAGCCATGCAAGGCTGCCGCGACATTCTGCAGCGCCGTCATGTGGGGGAACAGGCCATAGTGCTGCGGGACATACCCGATGCGGCGTTGCTGGGGTTTCAGCTTGACGCTATCGCTGAACCAGGTGTCGCCGTTGAGGCTGATGAGGCCGGATTCGGCATGCTGCAAGCCCGCGATCATGCGCAACAAGGTCGATTTGCCGCAGCCTGACGTCCCTAGCAAGGCCAGCAGCTCGCCGGCCCGGCAATGCAGTGCTGCATTGAGGGCAAATGGCCTTTGTTGCCGGATGTCCAGCCGCAGTTCAGATTTCATGGTAGTTTCCGCGACGGCCAAAGCGCTTGGAAAGGCTGTTGGCCAGCGCGAGCACGATGATGGAGAACAGCAGCAGCATCAAGGACATGCTGCCCGCCGCATCGAAATCCAGCGCCTGCACCCGGTCGTAGATGCTGATCGCGATGGTCTTGGTTTCGCCAGGCAAGCTGCCGCCCACCATGAGGACGACGCCGAATTCGCCCAGCGTGTGCGCAAACGTCAGCACCATGGCAGTCACAATGCCGGGCCAGGCCAAGGGCAGCTCCACGGTCAGCAAGGTACGCAACGGGGACATGCCGCAGCACGCCGCGGCATCGCGCACTTCCTGCGGAATGGATTCAAACCCGCGCTGGATCGGCTGCACGGCAAACGGGATATTGACGATGATGGAGGCGATCAACAAGCCGGAAAAATGGAACACCAACAGATGGCCGGTCCACTGCATAAGCCATTGCCCGAGCCATGACTGGCTGCCCAGGCCGACCAGCAAGTAATAGCCCACCACGGTGGGCGGTAAAACCAAGGGCACGGCCAGCAAGGCTTCCATGACCGGCTTCCCAATGAACTGGCGATAGGCCAGCCAGCGCGCGGCCAGCAACGCCAGCGGCACCAGCACGATAATGGTCATGAGACCCAGCTTGAGTGACAGCCCGAGGGCGATCCAATCCATCAGCGTCTACTCGCCGGGCAGGACGAAACCATAACGGCGAAACACTTGTCGAGCCGCAGGTTGCTGCAGGAAGTCGTAGAATGTCTTGGCATTGCTGCCGGAGCTCTTGAGCAATACCATGCGTTGGCGTTGCGGACTGTGCCAGCTTTCAGGGATTTCTGCATATTTCACGGTATTGACCAATTGAGGTGATTTCACGAGCGATAGCGCCACAATGCCGCCGTCCGTAGAGCCGCTGGTGGCAAACTGGGCTGCCTGGGCGACGTTCTCCCCCAGCACCAGCTTGGGCTGGATCTGCTCCCAGATGCCCGCATGCTTCAGCACCTCGACCGCGCGGCGGCCGTAAGGCGCATGCTCGGGGTTGGCAATGGCAAAGCGTTGCAGTTTGCCAGTCTTCAAGGCAGCCTGTAAACCCTTGAGTTCGGGATCGACTTCCAATGCTGCTTGCTTGGGAGCCACAATGACCAGGTGGCCGGTAGCGTACAATACGCCTTCGTCCCGGGTGAAGCCGCCGCTATTGAGCTTGGCCACATACGCCTCATCCGCGGAAAGAAAAAGCTCGAAGGGCGCGCCATTGCTGATTTGCGTCGTGATGGCGCCAGAGGAGCCGTAGGTGACGGCGAGCTTTTCCCCGCCTTGTTTCTCGAATGCCTGGGTGAGTTCCTCGAGGACGAACTTGAGGTCGGCTGCCGCCGCGACCCGCGCAGGTTCCGCATGTGCGGCCAGGCTGAATAGCAGGCTCAGAGATAAAGCCAGGCGCAAGGCAGTTGATTTCATGATGATATGCTTTCTTTGGAAAATGGCGGTTTGACAAGCGACTGCATTATTTTCTTTAAAATATAACGAAATATTATAATCAAGCCGGTCAAAAAAGAACATGTCTACACAACCTCCCCATCAGGCATTGCTGGAATGGCACGAAGGCCAGCCCTATTCTGCGCATTTCGGCGACGTGTATTTCTCGCGGGAAAGCGGACTGGAGGAGACGCGCCATGTGTTTCTTCGCCACAACCAGCTCGCGGAACGTTGGCAGGCATTGCAGCAGGACGCATTCACGATTGTCGAGACCGGCTTCGGCACCGGGCTCAATTTCCTCTGCGCCTGGGAATTGTGGGAGCGGATAGCCCCTTCCCATGCAAGGCTGCATTTCGTCAGCATCGAGAAATTCCCGCTCAGCCGCGCCGACCTCGCCCGCGCATTGGACTTATGGCCTGAGTTAAGACATTACAGCGCGGCCCTCCTCTCCGAATACCATCAGATCGTTCCCGGCTGGCAAAGGCTGGTGTTTTGCCAGGGACGGGTGCAGCTGACACTATTGATTGGCGATGTGCTCGCATTGCTGCCGCAATTGAACAGCCGCGCCGACGCCTGGTTCCTGGACGGCTTCGCGCCTTCGCGCAACCCGGAGATGTGGCAGGAGGAGCTGTTCGCCAGCATGGCCGCCTTCTCGCACAAGCAGACCACCTTTGCCACGTTCACCAGCGCAGGCACCGTCAAGCGCGGCCTGCAGGCCGCCGGCTTCGAGGTGCGCAAGGTCGCCGGGCACGGGCGCAAGCGCGAAATGCTGTGCGGCCGCTTCACGTGGGGCGAACGTCCCGCCAGGCAAGCCGGACGCGCCGTCGTTATCGGCGGCGGTATTGCCGGCACGGCCAGCAGCCACGCGCTCGCCACGCGGGGCTGGCAGGTCAACCTAGTCGAGCAGGAACCGGCGCTGGCGCAACATGCCTCAGGAAACCCAGTGGGCGTGCTCTATCCCAAGCTCGCGCGCAAGGACGTGCCGCTGGGCCGCCTTTCGCTTGCAGGGTATCTGCATAGCCTGCGCCTGCTCCGGCAGCTTGGGCTGGATGCAGCCTTCCATGCGCGCTGCGGCATGCTGCAACTGGCTTTCGACCAACGCGAGCTGGAGCGCTGCCGGACCATCGCCGAGCAGGGGCTTTCACCCGAACTGCTGCACTGGGTCGACCGGGAACAGGCCGGCAGGATTGCGGGCATTGCCTTGCAATATGGCGCCCTGCATTTCCCCGAGGCCGGCTGGGTCAGGCCGCGGGCTTATTGCGAAGCGCTGGCCGCGCACGCCAACATCATGCTGACATTTGTCGCGCGCGCCACCGAGTTAAGGCAGCACGGCAACGGCTGGCAGGTATGGACGGGTGAACAGCTATTGGACGAGGCAGACATCGTCGTCGTCGCCAATGCCGCGCAAGCTGCCGGCTTTGCCCAGACCCGCCATTTGCCGCTGGAGCAGGTACGCGGGCAGATCAGCCAGCTCAAACATGTCGCTGGAGCACCGGTGCTGCATACCCTGCTGTGCACGGACGGCTACATCAGCCCGTTGATCGATGACGGCTATTGCCTGGGAGCGACTTTTGTCCCGGGAGACACCGCGATCTCGGTGCGCGATGAAGAGCACGAGCAGAACCTGGACATGCTCAAGCGCATGGCGCCGTCGCTATACGCCGCCCTGACGCCGCAATCGCCTCAAGGCCGCGCCGCCATCCGCTGTACCAGCCCGGACTACCTGCCATTGGTAGGCCCTGTACTGGATGCCGCCCTGCTGGAGGCCAAGCCGCCGCGTTACACTGCCGATCCGGCCTCCAGCCTGCCTTGGCTGCCAGGGCTGTACGTCAATACCGGCCATGGCTCCAGGGGGCTCACCACCGCCCCGATCGCGGCGGAAATGCTGGCCTGCGCCATCCATCACGAACCCGCCCCGGTCGATAGCGAGCTGCTTGCCGCCCTGGACCCCAATCGCTTCGCGTTGCGCAAACTGGGATTGAAGCGCCTGGTGCGCGGCCTGGCATGCCACCCGCTGCGTTGATTGTCTTTAATATGGTTTAATGCAGGGCATGAATCCAGACCAGCTATTCCATGCGGCCCTTGATGCGCACCGCCAGGGGCAACTGAAACAGGCGGAACAATTCTACCGGCAGTTGCTGGCCGCCGCTCCCCGGCATGCCCACGGTTTGCATTATTACGGCGTGCTCTGCCACCAGTCCGGCAGGCACCAGCAGGCTATCGAATTGATAGCTAACGCCATCCGCATCAACCCAGGCGATGCCGACCAGCACAACAACCTCGGGCTGGCATTGCGCGCCGACGGCCAGCTTGATGCCGCCATCCACCAATTCCGCCAGGGCCTGGCATTGGCGCCTGGCGACGGCGACCTCTGGCAGAACCTCGGAGCGGCGCAATATGCGGCAGGCGACCTTGCCGCTGCAAGGGCTGCGTACATTGAAGCAAGGCAGCGCTCGCCGCAGGATGCAGACATCCATGCCGGGCTGGGCAATGTGTTGCAGGCCCTGGGCAACCAGGCGCAGCAGGCGGGCCATTTCGCCGAGGCCGAACGGCATTTCCGCGACCTCGTTGCGCTGCAGCCGGGTAACGCCGCGTGGCACTACAACCTCGGCAACGCCTTGCGCGAGCAGGGACAGGCAGCCCTGGCAGCGGAAAGCTACCGCAGCGCGCTGGCAATCTCCCCGGAGGATGCGGATGCGCACAACAACCTGGGCAACGTATTGCGCGAGCTGCAGCAACTGCCTGAAGCCGTCGCCTGCTACCAGCGGGCGCTGGCGATCAATCCCAGGCTCTACCATGCCCGCGTGCATTTGGTGCACCAGCGGCAGCACCTCTGCGATTGGCAACACCTCGATGCCGATATTGCCGAGATCAGGCGCTGGGTCAACGACATTCCCGAGGCCCAGGTGTCGCCGTTCGCCTTTCTCTCCATGTCTGGCACCACGCCTGCGGAGCAGCTCAAATGCGCGCAGAACTGGACGAACAACCGTCACGGACAGCTTTTATCTGCAACGCCATTAACACAAGCAAGTTTACTGCAAGCAAAGTCCCGAACCGGCGGAAAGCTGCATATCGGCTACCTGTCCTGCGATTTCCGGCTGCATCCGCTCGCCTCGCTCGTCACCGAGATGCTGGAACTGCACGACAGGGAACATTTCAAGGTCAGCGCTTATTCCTATGGAGTGGATGACCGCACCCCTGCAAGATTGCGCCTGCAACAAGCCGTGGACCACTTCGTCGATATCCGCCCGCTGTCGTTGCAAGCCGCCGCACAGAGGATACATGCCGACGAGGTGGACATCCTGATCGACCTCACCGGCTATACCCAGTCCAGCCGCAGCGGCATACTGGCGCTTCGCCCTGCGCCGGTACAAGCCTCCTGGCTAGGGTTTCCCGGTACCATGGGGGCGCCCTTCGTCGACTACCTGATCAGCGACGCGGTCATTACGCCTGAAACCGAGCAAGATCATTATTCGGAGCGGCTGGCATTGCTGCCTCATGTTTACCAGCCCAACGATCGCAAACGCCCGGTGGCCCCGGCGCCCAGCCGGGAGTCCTGCGCCCTTCCTGAAAATGCGTTTGTGTATTGCTGCTTCAACCAAGGCTTCAAGATTACGCCCGGAATGTTTTCCTGCTGGATGCGGCTGCTGCAAGCGACTCCTGGCAGCGTGCTCTGGCTATTGCAAGGCCACCCCGAGGCCAGCCGGAATCTGCGGCAGGCGGCGGAAAGCCATGGCATTGCGGCTTCGCGCCTAGTCTTCGCCCCGAGGGTGCCGATGGATCAGCATCTTGCCCGGCATGCCCATGCAGACCTGTTTCTCGATACTATCCCCTACAATGCCCATACCACGGCAAGCGACGCCTTGTGGATGGGCGTCCCGCTGATCACATGCCACGGCGGCACCTTCGCCAGCCGCGTGGCTGCCAGCCTGCTGCAGACTGTTGGCCTGGGCGAGCTCGTGACAACGGACCTGGCAGCCTATGAAGCGCTGGCGCTGAAACTTGCCCATGAGCCGGCGCTGTTAAAGCAGTACCGGGACCAGTTGCTGAGCACGCGCGAGCATTCGGCGCTTTTCGATACCGGGCGCTTTACCCGCGACATTGAAGCGCTTTACCTCAGGCTATCGCAGTTGAAGCAAGGCTAGCTCCCTCAGGCTCGGCAGGCAGGCTGCTCAGCATTGCCATGGCGGCGATATTGATGTCGGCCACCAGGATGCTGCTCAAGCCGCCATCCGCATCGAATAAGGGCAAGGATACCGTGAGGCAGAAATCCTCGGTCGCGGTGGATAGGTAGATGCTCGAGATATAGGGGTTGAGCAAATCGCGCACCGCGGTGTAATAAGCCTGCAGGCTGCGGTCGGCCCCTGCCCCGCCCGCCTTGATCTTGCCGTACATATTGGGATTGATCCAGTTTGCGAAACGCTGGCTGCCGTCCGGGTTGAGCTCGAACACCACTTCGAAGAACGGATAGTCGGAGAAGCAGCTATCCAGGCAATGCGCATCCGCATTGCGCGGTACGGTCTGCAGCAGCTTGAGCGCATTGAGCGCGCGCGATTGCCAGTTAATGTATTCATCGCTGCGGGGAATGACCAGGCGTGGCGGGTCCGACTCCACGACAATGATGCTGCCGATATTGGATTTGCCGATTTTCTTGAGCGAGGCGGCGCGCTCGGCTGCTGCCACGCTATTGGAAATGCGCCCCTGGTTGCCGTTGACCACCGCGATGGAGACGCTCGCGACCGGATGGTCCTTGCCGTCCTCGGTAGTAAAGAAGCCGCGCTCCAGGTCGCTGCTGTCGTACAGGTGCACCGCCAGTGCCTGGAAGTGGCTCACCACCTTCAATAGCAAGTTGACCAGCCCCGGGTCCTCATGATCCAGGATCAAGACGAAATCATCCCCGCCGATATGGCCGACCAGCACGCCTGCACGGTTGTTGAACTCCTGGCGCACGATCTCGGACAACAGGCGGATCATGGCATCGCCGCGGATGAAGCCGTAACGGTCGTTGTAGGCCTTGAAATGGTCGAGATCGATATAGACCAGCTGCGTAGTGGGATTGTTGCGCAAGCTCACATCCAGGGACTGGCGCAATGTCGGCCCTGTGGTGAGGTGACTCAAGGGGTGCAGGTTGCCCGAACTGGTCTTGCGGCTGATGATCTGCGACATGATTTCCAGCGGATGCACAATGCCGATATAGACGCCATCGTCGCTGACCATGATCCAGGGCTCGATCTCGCCGCGTTCCAGGTACAGGCCGCGCGCCAGCGTGGCCGAAGGCATGCGCGAGGTAATCATGCGCGGCAATGGGTCGCAGTAATTGCCCAAGGCATCGTTGCGGTAGGTGAATACCTTGCCGCGCTTCAGCAAGCCGATAGGCCGCAAATTGTCCAGCACCACGGCGCAGGCCACGTCCGGGTTTTCAATGAACATCTTCCGGGCTTGGTCTATGGGAGTGTTGACCTCGATGGTGATACCGCGGCTGACGAATTCGTTGATGCGGAATTCATCCGGGATCGAGGAGCGATGAGACTCATCCCGCGCCGGCAGCGCCGTCACCATTTGGGCCGGCACTGCTTCGGGCTTGGCAAAATAGAATCCTTGCGCATACACCAGGCCGAGATCCTGGCAATAGGTAATATCCTCCACGCGCTCCAGCCCCTCGGCCACGATCGTGCATCCCAGGCGCTGCGCCATGGAGATGATCGCCTCCAGCAGCACGGTGCGCACGCGGCTGCCTTGCGCCTCGTGCACGATGGCCCTGTCGATCTTGATGAAATCCGCCTTGACGACCGCCAGGGTACTCAGGCCGTTGAAACCCGAGCCCATATCGTCAAGCGCGATGCGCAACCCCTGGGTGCGGATCACGTCGCAGTGCTTGGCTAGCACCTCGGGCGACACTTCCTCGCTTTCCACGATTTCGATCACCACGTCGCGGTGCTCCATGCCGTGGCGGTCAAGCGCATCCAGCATCACCGATAGCCAGTCCCCGCGCATGATGGTTTGCGGCAAGACGTTGATGAACAAAGGCGTGCCATTAGGAATGGCCTTGGCCTTGCCCGCCAGGGCTAGGTCCTGACACACCATGTCGAGCTCGACGGCGCGGTTCACCTGCCTGGCCAGGCGGAACGCATCCTCGCCGCTCAACATCCTGCCATCGGGGTCGCGCAAGCGACACAAGGCCTCGTAACCGAAAATCTTGCCGTTCTGGGTGAAATCCACGATGGGCTGAAAGTGCATTTCCACGTGCCGGCTCAAGTCTTCCAGCAGCCACGGGTGCCGCATGCGGGCATAAAAGGTATTGAACGGCATGACGCCGGTCATCAGCTCTTCGATACCCTGGCTGCCGTCCGGCCCATACCAGATGTAAGCCTCCTCGAGCACTTGCTCCGTATATTCGAGCGAGACCTTGTCGAGGATATGCAGGAGTTCCTGGTCGTGGTCGCAAGGGAACGCCAGCACCACAGGCGACGCTCCCTGGGAGGCATGCGCTTCGGAGGCTGATTGCAAGGGGCTGTTCAAGAGTTTTATATAGAGCTGCATGGCCTGTTCATACGCAAAAGTGGGGAAATTCTGCATGAGGCAATGCAATCCTTATGCCAACGACATGACGTGATGATGCTTTTGTCCATTTTTTGCAGAACCGCCCTGTCATTCATGGAAATCTGGCCTGCAATCCTGTTTCGCCATGCCGGCCCCCCGCTCAATGCGGGGGGCATGCCAGGAATGGCGCCTTGAATTGGTGCGCGCGCCGGGCTGCGGTGCAATGGGCGCACCAGCATGGAGCCTGCGCCTTGTGATACAGTAGGCACAAACAAAAATCAGGAAAGCAACATGGCGGCAATCGACATCACCCCCATACTCAAGTTCATGGTCGAGAAAAACGGCTCCGACCTATTCTTCAGTACCGGCACCGCCATCCATATCGACATCGAAGGTCAGACCATCCCGATCAATGCCCAGGTCATGGCCCCGGGCATGGTGAAGGAAATTGCCTATGCCCTGATGTCGCCAGCCCAGCAAAAGGAATTCGAACAGACGCTGGAGATGAATTTTGCCCTCAGCCTGCATGGCCTTGGGCGCTTCCGCATCAATGTCTTCCGCCAGCGCGGCGAGGTGGCGATGGTGGTCCGCTATATCAAGCACATCATCCCCAGCCTGCAAAGCCTGGGGCTGCCTCCCGTATTGAACGAGCTCATCATGCGCCAGCGCGGACTGATCCTGGTGGTGGGTGCGACCGGCTCGGGAAAATCCACGACGCTTGCCTCCATGATCGACCATCGCAACGCCAGCCGCGATGGCCACATCCTGACACTGGAAGACCCGATCGAGTTTATCCACGACCATAAGAAATCCGTCGTGGACCAACGCGAAATCGGCATCGATACCCTGAGCTTCGAGAATGGCCTGAAGAACGCCATGCGGCAAGCGCCTGACGTCATCCTCATTGGCGAGATCCGCGACATGGAAACCATGAAGCACGCGATTTCGTATTCCGAGACCGGCCACCTCTGCCTGGCTACATTGCATGCCAACAACGCCAACCAAGCGCTCGAGCGCATCCTGTCGTTCTTCCCGCCGGACGGCAAGCAAGGCATACAGCTCAGCCTCTCGCTCAACCTGGCGGCGATCATTTCCCAGCGCCTGGTTCCCGGGATCAAGGCCAAGCGCGTCGTCGCCACGGAAGTGCTCATCAATACGCCCTACATTGCCGAGCTTATCCTCAAGTCCAAGCTGGAAGAGGTGAAGGAAGTCATGGCCAACAACCAGGACATCGGCATGCGCACCTTCGACCAGTCCCTGTTCGAGCTCTTCAGCCAAGGCGACATCTCGGAAGGCAATGCGCTGGCAAGCGCCGATTCGCGCAACGACTTGTCGCTCAAGATCAGGTTCACGAACGAAAGCGCGAAGGGGGAATTCGGCGCCTAGCGCCGGTGCGTACGGCTATTGCCCGCGCACAACTATTGCCAAAGAGCGTCAGGGTTTATAATGCTCCCCATGAATCCTGACCTCTACAAACTGCAGCCCTATCCTTTCCAGCGCCTGCGCGACCTGTTTGCAGGCACTGCTCCCAACCCGGAATACCAGCCGATCAATTTATCCATTGGCGAACCCAAGCATGCCACGCCGGCCTTGGTTTCCTCGGCGCTGGCCGACAACCTGGCCGGCCTTGCCACCTACCCCACCACGCTCGGCATTGCCAAGCTGCGCGAGGCGATTTCCAGCTGGATCGCGAAACGCTACCAGATCCCTGCACTGAACCCGGAGACTGAGATCATCCCGGTCAACGGCAGCCGCGAAGCCCTGTTCGCATTCGCGCAAACCGTGATCGACAGCAGCCTGCCGCAGCCCGTAGTGATCAGCCCCAATCCCTTCTACCAGATATACGAAGGCGCGGCATTGCTGGCGGGAGCGGAGCCCTATTTCCTCAACACCCTGCCCGGCAACGATTTCGGCATGGCGTTCGAAACCGTGCCGGAAAGCGTCCTGCAACGCACGCAGCTCGTGTACGTCTGCTCGCCCGGCAACCCATCCGGCAAGGTATTGAGCCTGGAGCAATGGAAAGAGATATTCGCCCTCTCCGACCGCTACGGCTTCGTGATCGCCGCTGACGAATGCTATTCGGAAATCTATTTCGACGAAACCGAGCCGCCCTTGGGGGCCTTGCAGGCCGCGCGCCTGCTCGGACGCGACTACAGCCGCCTGGTGGTGTTCAGCTCGCTATCCAAGCGCTCCAACGTGCCGGGCATGCGCTCGGGCTTCGTCGCGGGCGATGTGAAAATCCTCGAGAAATTCCTGCTCTACCGCACCTACCACGGCTGCGCCATGAATCCTGCCGTGCAGGCCGCCAGCGTCGCAGCCTGGCAGGACGAAGTGCACGTGGTGGAAAACCGCCGCCTGTATGCGGAGAAATTCGCCGCCGTCACGCCGGTATTGCAGGAGGTATTGGATGTGGAACTGCCGGACGCCGCCTTCTACCTCTGGGCCTATACCGGCCAATCGGATACGGACTTCGCGTTACGGCTATACCGCGACTATAACGTCACGGTTCTGCCGGGCAGTTTCCTCGCGCGCGAGGCGCACGGCGTCAACCCCGGGCATGGCTTCATCCGCATTGCGCTGGTCGCGTCACTGGCTGAATGCATGGAAGCCGCCGAGCGCATCCGCCAGCTAGCGAAGTCCTCCTAGACTGCCGACAGGAACTCGCTGATCGCGCGATGCGCCTGGCCGTACAAGTCCGGCGCCAGGCAGTCCAGCATCAAAGTGTCGTCCATGCCGCGCAGCCAAGTGAGCTGGCGCTTGGCAAGCTGGCGCGTGGCGGCGATGCCCTGCGCTTTCCACCCATCGTGGTCAATATTGCCCGCGATATATTCCAGCGTCTGCCGGTAGCCCACGCAGCGCATGGAGGTCATGTCCGGGCGCAGGCCTGGGTATTTTTTCAACAGCCCCTGCACTTCCTCCAGCAAGCCGCCCTGTATCATGGCAGTGAAGCGATCGGCAATCCGCGCATGCAGCACGGAGCGGTCAGAGGGCTGCAGGGCGATCTTGAGCAGGCGGTAAGGCAGGGTTTCGGCAGCCTGCTGCCGGTGCAGGGCCGTCATGGTCTGCCCCGTCAACCGGTATACTTCCAGCGCGCGCTGTATGCGTTGCGAATCCGCAGGCTGCAAGCGCGCGGCGGTTTCCGGGTCAATGGAGGCAAGCTTCGCATGCATGCCAGGCCAGCCGATTTGCTCCGCTTCCCTGTCCAGTTCGGCGCGTATGTCAGCATCCGCCTCAGGCAAACCACCCAGGCCTTGCTGCAAGGCGCGGAAGTACAGCATGGTACCGCCGACCAGCAACGGCACCTTGCCCCTGGCGGTAATCTCCGCCATCAGGCGCAAGGCATCAGCGCGGAACTGCGCGGCCGAATACACCTGCATGGGGTCGATCACATCGATCAAGTGATGAGGCGCCTGCTGCAGTATGTCCGCCTCCGGCTTAGCCGTACCTATGTCCATATCCTGGTAAACCAGGGCCGAATCGACGCTGATGATTTCCAGCGGCATGGATTGCACCAGCTCCACCGCGAGGCCGGTTTTGCCGCTGGCAGTCGGCCCCATGAGGAAGATGGCGGGAGGATGGGAAACGGGCATGCTCAATGCGGTACTTATGAACTTAATAAACGCAGCAAGCTATTTGCCGCGCATGAACATCTTGTCCAGCTCGCCCATGGTCATCTGGAACCAGGTGGGCCGGCCATGGTTGCACTGCCCGGACCGCTCGGTAGCCTCCATGTCGCGCAACAGCGCGTTCATTTCGGGAATGGTGAGGATACGGTTGGCCCTTACCGCGGCATGGCAGGCCATGGTACCGAGCAGTTCATTGCGGCGCTCGGTGAACGCGCGGCTGGCGCCGTATTGCCGCAAGTCCGCCAGCACGTCTCTCGCAAGAGCGACTGCATCGGCATCCTTGAGCATGACCGGGATGGCACGCACTGCCAGCGTCGCCGGCGACAGCACGGCAATGTCGAATCCAAGCTGGGCCAGGCCATTGTCAGCAAGCGACTGCTGCTCCTGTACGGTCGCAACCTCCAGCCGGTCGGCATGAAAACTCACTGGCAGCAACAAGGGCTGCATGGCGACACGGCTGGCATCCAGCGCATTCTTGAGTTTTTCGTACATGATGCGCTCGTGCGCGGCATGCATGTCCACGACGATCAGCCCCAGCTTGTTCTGGGCGAGGATATAAACGCCATGGATCTGCGCCACGGCGAATCCCAGCGGGAAATCTTCCGCTTCAGCCCCGGCTTGGACCGTAGCGGCCAAAGGAGACGGCTGCGACGCGCCGTCGCCATCAACGGCCAGCTCTGCAACGGGCGTTGCCTGTTGCTGCAAATCGCCGAACAGGGTTTGGTAAAAATGGCTGGAAGCCTCGTTGGCACGAAGGTCGATATTGCTCTGGAAGCGCGGATAGCTGGCCACAGGCGTCGACTCCGCCGTTTGCCCGCCGGCTGTGGGAGGGGCAATGCCAGGGACCAGGGAGCCGGGAAGCCCCACAGGCGTTGCCAGTGACTTATTGAGCGCGTGGAAAATGAAACGGTGCACCGACTGTCCGTCGCGAAAGCGCACCTCGGTCTTGCTCGGATGGACGTTGACGTCCACCAGGGCCGGGTCGAGCTCGAGAAAGAGAACGAATGCCGGGTGGCGGTCATGATGCAGCACATCCTGGTAAGCCTGTCGTATGGCATGGCTGATCAGTTTGTCGCGCACGAAACGCCCGTTGACGTAGACATACTGCGTATCACGCGCATGGCGCGAGAAAGTGGGCTTCGCGGCCATGCCCCAAAGCCTGAGCCCGGCGGCCGATTCGTCGAGGTAAAACGCCTCGGAGGCAAAATCCCGGCCCAGGATATCCTCGAACCGCTTCTCTGCGTTGCCTGCGGCAAGCCTGGCGACGGCACGGCCGTTATGCTGCAGGAGCATATTCACATCCGGACGCGACAGCGCCACGCGGCGGAACGCTTCTTCGCAATGGCCGAACTCGGTGTTTTCAGTCTTGAGGAATTTGCGCCGCGCGGGCGTATTGAAATACAGGTCCTGGATATCGACGATGGTGCCGGCATCCAGTGCCGCGGGCTCGATATCTGTCAGAAAGGAGCCTTCGGAAGCAATGCGCCAGGCATGCTTTTCATCTGGGTGGCAACTGGTGATCTGGGTACGGGAAATCGCGGCGATGCTCGCCAGGGCCTCGCCGCGGAAGCCCAGACTGGCGACGCATTCAAGGTCTTCCAGGCTGGCAATCTTGCTGGTGGCGTGGCGGGTCAATGCCAGGCGCAGCTCGTCGTGCGCGATGCCCCCGCCGTTGTCTGTGACCTTGATCTGCTTGATGCCGCCCGACTGCAATGCCACGGCAATATCGCTGCTGCCTGCATCCAGGCTGTTTTCCAGGATTTCCTTGAGCGCGGACGCTGGCCGCTCGACCACTTCGCCCGCGGCGATCTGGCTGATTAACTGGTCTGGTAATAGCTTGATGGACGGCATACTGGGATGAGGCAGGCTTCAAGGACAATCAAGCTGCCTATTCTACCCCGGCATGCCCGTGCCAGGCTAATGTCTCAACCGTTCAAAGGCCGTCGATGAAGCGTAATCCGTATTTCTTGACGTCGGTATCGCCCACCACTTCCGTCTCCAGGCCGACTTTCTGCGCGAGCAGATCGACCGGCACGAACTCGGGAGGACGCACCAGCAGGTCGTCCGACACCTGGCGCAGCGCCTCCACCGCCTTGCCCTGCAAATGGGCATCGCGGCCGTACTGGCTACTGAAGGTGTCGAAAATCACATAAATGTTTTCCGCCGCCTTGAAGGCATACCAGGTCTTGGTTTCATCCTCTTCCTTGACCACGGGCAGGGTTTTTTTCAGAAAAATTTCAAGCTCTTGCCGCTTTTCCGGGCGTGCTTCCAACTTGATGTACAGCGCATATTTACTCATTGCATCGTTCCTCGGTTACCGCATTCACGTACTTTTGGTACGCACCTTTTGTGCCAGCCTGGGTTTGCCGGCTAGGGCCTGTCGTGCCGCTGGTCGGTGGACCCGGCAGCAAAGCCCCTATTTGCCATTGAGTTCCACGGTTTGCAAATACTCGGGAACCATGACATTCCATTGCTTTTCCTCTTCTATCCTGTGTCTGAGTGCATCCGCGGCGACAGGTTCACCGTGCACGATAAAGGTCTGCTTCGGCGGATGCGGGCATTGCGACAGCCATTGCATGATCTCCTGATAGTCGGCATGCGCGGACAGGTTGTCTATCGAAGCTACCTCGGCGCGCATCGGCACGTACTCGCCATGGATCTTGACGCTTTCCGCCCCGTCGAGCAGCGCCGCGCCCCGGGTCCCGGCCGCCTGGAACCCGGCGAACAGCACGGTATTGCGCGGGTCGGGACCTAGCGCCTTGAGGTGGTGCACCACGCGCCCGCCGGAAGCCATGCCGCTGGCGGCCAGGATGATGGCAGGTTCCCGCAATTCGTTCAAGGACATCGACTCCTCGATGGTGCTCACTACCTTGGCGACCTTCGCCAGCTCCCGGCACTGCGCCGCATTGAGCTTGTGCTGGGCATGGTGGGTAAGGAAAATCAGCGTCGCATCCACCGCCATCGGGCTGTTCAGGTAAACCGGGAGGTCGGGGATCAGCCCCTCCTGCTTGATCTTGTGTATGTAGTACAGCACTTCCTGCGCCCGCCCGACGGCAAACACGGGCACCAGCACAATGCCGCCGCGCTTGGCGGTACGGTTGATGACCTCTGCCAACTGGGTTTCGGGCGCGGCTTTCTCGTGCAGCCGGTTGCCATAGGTGGATTCCACCACGAGGTAGTCCGCCGCCTCGGGCGGCGTGGGCGCATAAAGCAACGGGTCTTCCATGCGCCCGAGGTCGCCCGAGAACAGGACGGAGGTCTGCTCGTCCTTCAGCAGCACCGTGCACGCGCCGAGGATATGTCCCGCAAGCTGTAGCTTGACGGTGATACCGTCCAGGATTTCGGTATCTTGTCCCAAAGGTATGGCAACCAGGTGCTCCAATGCCGCCTCGGCGTCTTCCTTGGTGTAGAGCGGCAAGGCCGGCTTGTGCTTGGAATAGCCGCGCTTGTTGGCGTAGCGCGCCTCCTCCTCCTGCAGGTGGGCCGAGTCGCGCAGCAACAGCTGGCACAGCGACAAAGTGACTTCGCTGCAATAGACCTTGCCGCGGAAGCCTTGCTTGACCAGCAGCGGCAGGTAACCCGTATGGTCGATGTGCGCATGGGTCAACACCACCGCGTCTATCGTCGCCGGGTCGACCGGCAGCCTGGCCCAGTTCTTCAGGCGCAGCACCTTCAATCCCTGGAACAATCCGCAATCGACCAGAATGCGGCGGTTGCCGCTGGTCACGAGGTGCTTGGAGCCTGTCACTGTCCCGGCGGCGCCAAGAAAACTGATTTGCATGTTTATTTTTCTACTATTCTGGTTTTGGCCAAGGGCGGGTTCGCCGCGAAATATTTCTTGATTCCCGAGAGGATGGAGCTCACCAGCTTGTCCTGGTGCGCGCCGTCGTTGAGCTTGCGCTCTTCCTCGGGGTTGGTGATGAAGGCGGTTTCGACCAGGATGGAGGGAATATCCGGGGACTTCAGCACCGCGAACCCGGCCTGCTCGACATGGCGCTTGTGCAGGGTGTTGATGGTGCCCATATGGTCCAGCACCAGCTTGCCGAGCTTGAGGCTGTCGTTGATGGTGGCGGTCTGAGAGAGATCGAGCAAGGTGCGGGCCAGGTTGGGGTCCTTGACGCCCAGGCTCACCCCGCCGATCAGGTCGGATTCGTTCTCGCGCTGCGCCAGCAGCCGCGCCATGGCGCTGGTCGCGCCTGTCTCCGACAATGCGAATACCGAGGAGCCGCGCGCTTGCGCGCTCAATGCCGCATCGGCGTGGATGGAGACGAACAAGTCCGCCTGCATTTTCCTCGCCTTGACGACGCGGCCGTGCAAGGGAATAAAGTAATCGCCGTCGCGCGTCAGCACGCCGCGCATATTGGGCTCGGCGTCGATCGCGGTTTTCAGCTTCTTCGCAATCGCCAGCGTCACGTTTTTCTCGTAAGAACCCTTGGCGCCCTTGGCGCCTGGGTCTTCGCCGCCATGGCCGGCATCGATGGCAATGGTGAGTATGCGCGCATCGGGCTTTTTATTGCTCGGAGGCGCGACCACCGCGGCTGGCTTGTCGGCGGAAGGCGAGCCGGGCGCGACGTCGGGAGTGACATCGGCGATAGCCGGGGGGGATTCCGGGGCCACCTGCAGTTCGGGCAAGGGCGCCTGCGCATTCTCTGGCTTGCCGCGCTGCTCCAGCATAGCCATCAAGGGGTCCTGGGCCGGGTAAATGTCCAGCACCAGCCTGTCCTTGTATTCGCCGGCGGGAGGCAAGATGAAGACCTGCGGCTTGATTTCCGCCTTGAGGTCGACCACGATGCGGACGGTGCCGGGCTTGAAGTTGCCCACGCGCACCTGGCGGATATAGGGATCGTTCGGGTTGATTTTCTCGCCCAGGCCCTTGAGCACGGCGCCAAGCTCGACATTGTCCAGGTCCAGCACCAGGCGTTCGGGGTCTTTCAGCATGACCATGCTATGGCTGACCGGTTTGCTGGTTTCCAGCGTGATACGCGTGTAGTCCTCGGCAGGCCAAACCCGTGCCGCAGAAACCTGGATGACGTCGGCAGCGTAGACAGGCAACAGGCCCAGGGCGAACATCCACCCCAGCAGGCAAGCTAGGAAATAAGGTCGAGTTTTGTGAGGCATTGCTTTCCTGAATCAGTATTGGCGCTTGCTATTACCCGCCGGCCCTGCCCTTCGGGCTGGAGGCGGATATCGATGTCAGGCGCAGGCAACAGCTCCTGGGCCTTCTCCGGCCATTCGACCAGGCATAGGGACTCCGGGTTGAAATAATCTCTGAATCCGGCAGCGTCCCACTCTTCCGGATCAACAAACCTGTACAAATCAAAGTGATATAAGTTTAATCTAGAAACCGTATAAGGTTCAACCAATGTATAGGTGGGGCTCTTGACCTTGCCTTCGTGGCCGAGCGCGCGCAGTATGCCGCGCACCAGCGTGGTCTTGCCTGCGCCCAGGTCTCCATGCAGGTAGATATTGATCCCGGGCGTCAGCACCTGGGCGAGCTTGGCGCCCAATGCCAACGTCGCTGCCTCATCGGCCAAGGCCAGTGTAAAATTCTCACTCATATGTCTCAAACTTTAAACAACTGGGAATCCCTCGCGGCGGATATCAAGCGCTGGGGGCTGGAGCTGGGGTTCGGACAGGTCGGCATTACCGATACCGATCTGTCGGCCGCCGAGCCGCGCCACAGGGAATGGATCGCCCAAGGTTTCCATGGTGCCATGGATTATATGGCAAAACATGGAGAGAAACGCACCCGGCCCGCGGAATTGGTGCCGGGCACCATCAGCATCATTTCCGCACGCATGGATTACATGCCGCCAAAAGCGCGCGACAGCGAAGAAGTCATGCAGAACTCCGGCCTGGCTTTCATTTCACGCTACACGCTGGGGCGCGACTATCATAAAGTGTTGCGCAACCGCCTACAGAAGCTCAGCGACATGATCGCGCAACAGGTGGGCGAGTTCGGCTACCGCGTGTTCACCGACAGCGCGCCGGTGCTGGAGGTCGAGCTGGCGCAGAAGGCCGGCCTGGGCTGGCGCGGCAAGCACACCCTGTTGCTGTCGAGGAATGCCGGCTCGTGGTTCTTTCTCGGCGAAATCTACACCGACCTGCCTTTGCCCGTAGACGAGCCCATATCCGGCCATTGCGGCAAGTGCACCGCCTGCATCGACGTCTGCCCGACGCAGGCGATCGTCGCGCCTTACCAGGTGGACGCGAGGCGCTGTATCTCCTACCTCACAATCGAGCTCAAGGACAGCATTCCCGAGCATTTGCGGCCGCTGATCGGCAATCGCGTGTACGGCTGCGACGATTGTCAACTGACTTGCCCCTGGAATCGTTTTGCCCAGGTGACGCAGCAAGCTGATTTCCAGGTTCGCCACGGCCTGGACAACATCAGCCTGGTGGAGCTGTTCAAATGGGACGAAGCCACTTTCAAGGAGAAAATGGCGGGTAGCGCCATCTACCGCATCGGCCATGTCCAATGGCTGCGCAATATCGCGGTGGGGCTGGGCAACGCCGCCACGACGCCCGAGGTGGTCGAGGCGCTGGAGCAACGGCGCAACGACCCTTCTGAACTGGTCCGTGAACACGTGGCCTGGGCGTTGAACCGGCATGGAATCCAGCGATAAAACCACGACTGAAATTTATTTATTCGACCGTAATAAAAAAATCCGGCCCGATTGTATAATCGCCGCTCCAAAATCCGATAAAGACCGGCACATGTTCACGCCTCTCGTGTTTCGCCGCTTGAGCCTAGCGCTGTTTGCAGCCCTGGGCCTTTTTATTGCCTTCACTTTCTTCCAGTATGGCATCAGCAACGACGAAGAGGTTCAGCATATCTATGGCCGCCTGCTGCTTGACTTCTATAGCTCCGGTTTCACCGACAGGTCCGCATTCGAATACCGCAACCTCTTCCTCTACGGCGGCCTATTCGACCTGATCGCCGCCTTGCTCGAGCGCATCCTGCCGATCTGGGTATGGGACATGCGGCACCTGCTGTCCGCCCTGTTCGGCCTCGCCGGGATTGTCGCGGCCTATAAGATCGCGCGGCGGCTGGGCGGCGAGCGCGCCGGCTTTTTCACGGTATTGCTGCTCGCCATTACGGGCGCCTGGTCCGGCGCGATGTTCACCCATACCAAGGATGTGCCTTTCGCCGCCTGCATGGCCTGGGCCCTGTATTACACCATGCTGGTCGTGGAAAAGCTGCCGCGCCCGCCGCTCAAGCTGTCGGTCAAGCTCGGCATCGCGGTCGGTTGCGCGCTGGGGCTGCGCATCGGCGGCGCATTTGCCGTGATCTACCTGTTTTTGCTGCTGGGCCTGGCCGGGTTGGTCAATGCGACAGGCTGGAAAGCCCGCCTGCGCTACTGGGTGAATAGCGCGATCCGCCTGGTGCCTGCCGGCATTACCGCCTTTATTCTCATGGCGGTTTTCTGGCCCTGGGGCGTGATGTCGCCAGACCACCCCCTACTGGCAGCCAAGTCGTTCTCGCATTTTGCATTCAATATGCTCACTATCATGGACGGCAGGGTTATGCCGATAGGTGACGTGCCGCGCTATTACCTGCCCGCCTACCTGCTGGTACGCCTGCCTGAAGTCTTTCTGCTCGGGCTGGTTGGCCTGGTGGCGGTCGCGGCACTGCACCTGGACAAGCTGTCCGCCCATCGCGGCAAGCTCCTCCCTTGGCTGGCGGTGCTCATCGCGGCGCTGTTCCCGATCGCGTTCAATGTCATCGACAAGCCTGCGCTCTACAACGGCATCCGGCATTTCACCTTTGTCGTGCCGCCGATCGCGGTATTGGCAGGCTTGGGGCTCTCCTTGAGCTGGGATGCACTGCACAGATGGCCGCGCATACGCCGGGGGCTAGGCATTGCCTACGCCGCGCTATGCCTGTTGACGGTGACTACGCTATGGCGCCTGCATCCCTATGAATATATCTACTACAACAACCTGGCCGGCACCATGACCGAGGCGGAAGAGGAATGGGAAGGCGATTACTGGTCCAGCAGCCTGCGCGAGGCGGCCGACATATTGGAAGAGAAAATATCGTCCAAGCCCAAGCGCGACGCCGACGGCAATATCGTGCCCTACCTGGTCGCAGTCTGCGCCGAGAACATCCAGGGAACCGCCTACCTGGACCAACGCTTCAGCGTCACCAGGAATTGGGAAGCGGCGGATTTCTACCTTTCCACGACCAACATGGAATGCGACGATGTCATGAAAGGCATCATCATCGGCGAGGTTGAGCGCATGGGCGTCGTCCTCGCGGTGGTCAAGGACAGGCGCCAGCTCCTGGCACACCAGCGCAAGCCCCGCATTCCGGGCAGCGCACATTGAACCCAACTGCCGTTGAAACGCGAGGGCGTATTGATGACAACAGATCGTAGCCAATCCAATCCCCACATCAGCGTGATCGTACCCGCCTTCAACGAAGCGGCGGCGATCACATCTACCGTCGAGAACATTGCCAACCAGCTCGCCATCCTGACCCCGCATTGGGACATCGTCGTCATCGACGACGGCAGCCGCGACAAGACCGCCGACATCGTGCGCGGCCTGCCAGCGTATTTGCGCACCACGCTGGTACGCTTCTCGCGCAATTTCGGCAAGGAGTACGCGATTACCGCCGGGCTGGAGTATGCCGGCGGCGATATTGTGATCTGCATGGATGCCGACGGCCAGCATTCCTCCGCCCTGGTCGGCGACATGCTGGAAAAATGGCGCGAAGGGTATGACATGGTGTATGCCGTGCGCCAGGACCGGCATGTCGAATCGGGCTTCAAGCGCTGGGGCTCCAAGGTGTTCTATGAAATCATGACCCTGGGCGAGCGCATCACCATTCCGCGCGATGCCGGGGATTTCCGCCTCATGAACCGCAATGTGGTGGACGCGCTGCGCAACCTGCCCGAGCGCAACCGCTTCATGAAGGGGATGTACGCCTGGGTCGGCTACAAATCCATCGGCATTCCCTATACCCCGCTCCCGCGCAGCCACGGCGTCAGCACCTTTTCCCGCCTCAAGCTCATGCAGCTGGCCTGGACCGGCATCACCAGCTTCTCGGTCATCCCGTTGCGCCTGGCGAGCGCGGTCGGCGGATTGCTGGCATTGCTGGCCTTCATTTACGGCATCTGGGTGATCCTGGAAAAAATGTTCTTCCACGAATCCATCCCGGGCTGGCCCACCGTGGTGGCAAGCCTGATGTTCTTCTCAGGGGTGCAATTGCTGTTCATCGGCATCCTCGGCGAATACATCGCACGCATTTACGACGAGGTGAAGGGACGCCCTCCCTACATCGTCGCCGAAGTCTCCGCCGCTTACCAGAGCGAGCCGCCGCAGCCATGAGCGCCCGCGCGGACGCCAGGTCGGTCTCGTGGTTCACCATTGTCGGCGCCGCCGCCGCGCTGGTGCACTACCTCAGCGCGATTGTCCTCGAAGGCTGGCTGGCGTTCAGCCCCGGCCTGGCAAACTTCCTCGCCTTCCTGCTGGCTTTCCCGGTGAGTTATATCGGCCATCATGCCTTGTCGTTTGCCGGCAGCGGCAATACGCACGGATACGCCCTGCCCCGCTTCCTGCTGGTGGCCTGCGCCGGGTTTGCCGGCAACCAGCTCCTGCTGCTGAGCCTGCTGCGCTTCAGCCAGCTTCCCTTCTGGCTGGCCTTGGCGGCCGTGATGGTGGTCGTGGCCGCATCGACGTACCTGCTGAGCCGTTTCTGGGCGTTCAAGAAAGGAGCTTGAAATGGCCATCCCTTTGATCATCAGCGCGGACGATTATGCCCAGGGGCCGGCCATCGACCACGGCATCCTGGAGCTTATCCGCATGGGACGCCTCACCGCCACCTCATGTCTGAGCCTCAGCCCGCGCTGGCGTGAAGCAGCCGCAGCCCTCACCCCTGAGATCAGCCAACAGGCCGACATCGGCCTGCACCTGGATTTCACCACTTATTCCCGGCCCGTGCGGCATCCGCATCCGCAATTGGTCATGCGCAGCTTGCTGGGAAGACTGGACCGTCAGCAGCTAAAGGCCACGATCGCGCAGCAACTGGACGTTTTCGAGCGGGAAATGAACAGCGCCCCGGATTATGTCGATGGCCACCAACATGTGCACCAGCTACCGCAGGTGCGCGACGCATTACTGGACGAGCTGCAATCCCGCTATGCCGGGAAACTGCCGTGGATCAGGGTTTCGCATCCCGCGCATGACGGCGTGAAAGGCTGGGTGATCTCGGCTCTGGGAAGCCGGGCGATGCGCAGGCAGGCATTGAGCCGCGGGTTTGCCGTTACCGACACCTTGTTGGGCATCTATGCGTTTGATAGCAGCGCGGCCACTTACCAAAAGCAGCTGAGGAGATGGCTTGCCATGGCAGGCAAGGAAATCGGGGAGGGACGCCTGTGCGCCCTGATGTGCCATCCCGGACTGGCTGGCACGGACGGCACGGACCCGATCCGGCAGGCCCGCCCAATTGAATATGAAGTGTTTTCCGGCCCCGGCTTTGCCGGAATGCTGCAGGAGTTGGACGTCCGGCCGGCAAAAGCCAGCCAATTGTTCGCTCGCTGATACCGCATGCTGATAATGAAACAGGCCCTTTCGGGCCTGTTTCATTATTGTGGCTTGCTGCTGCGCGGCGCTGTCGCTGCGGGTTTGGGAGGCGTTTTTTCCTGGCTCTTCTTCTCCAGGGCTTCCTTTTCCTCGGGGGTCAGCACCTTCATGACGCACTCTTCGGTACCGTAGCTGCCGCCGCTGTCGTCGGGCTCGAAGTATTCCTTGCGGAAGCTCCACCTGTCCTTGCCTACCTTCTTGATCGTGGCGAGGCCGGTGCTGTGATCCACGTTGTTCTTCTTGTCGCGGATATTGAAACTGATTGCCATGCGGTTGCCGATGACCACCGCCTGGCCATGGTAGACCGTGGAGTTCACGGTTTCGGTTTCATAGTAATAGGCGCCGAACTTGCCATGGCTGCTGACGCGGTTGAGGCGCAATGCAACCACGAGGTCGTAAGCGCCAATGGAGGAGTTTTCCCCCTTGCATTCGTAAAGGCCGGTGTAGTTGACGCCGGTAAACGCTGGTTTTGCTTGAGCCAGGCCGGAAAAAGCCAGCATGGCCGAAACGATTATTACTTTTTTCATCCGAAGGACTCTGATTCTTGTGGCAATAGCGGGCTATTGTAACGCGTATATATGTCATCTCTGCAAGCCCGGGCAAATATTTCCTGCCAGGCCGGTGCAACCAATCCCATGCTGGACAGGTCTCAAACAGGCTGCCTTTTTGTATTTGCTGGCGAGGTGCTTTAATATAGTCCGTCGCAAAATAGCTGACCGAACGCGGCTTTCGCGACTCTCCAACAATACCAACATAAATTCATACAAAACATGCTAAAAACTGCTGCCTTGTGGCGATACAGTATCTTCAACCTCCTGTTAATTGCATTGTTGGCGCACTGGTTCTGGCAGCAAAACCAGCCGGTTGCATTGCCTGACCCTGAACTGCCGGCCAACGGCAAGCTCAACTGCGTTTCCTACGCGCCTTATTACGGCAAGGGAGAAACCCCTTTCATCGCCACCACAGTGGCTGACAAGTCCAGGATAGAACGCGATTTGCGCCTGCTCTCGGAACGTTTCGACTGCGTACGCACCTATTCCGTCAAGCAGGGCCTGGACTATGTTCCCGAAGCCGCGTCCAAACTCGGCATGAAGGTATTGCTGGGCGCATGGATAGGTTACGTCAAGCTCGAGAACGACAAGGAGGTTGAGCTGGCGATCGAGCTGGCGAACCGTTATCCCGACACGGTCAAGGGCCTGATCATCGGCAACGAGGTGCTGCTGCGCAAGGAACAGACCGAGGATGTCATGCTCGCCTACCTGCAGCAGGCCCAGGCAAGCACCGAAGTCCCTGTCACCTATGCCGACGTCTGGGAATTCTGGCTCAAGCATCCCCGCCTGGAGCAGGCCGTGGACTATATCACCGTGCACGTCCTGCCCTACTGGGAGGACGACCCGCAGAGCATAGACAATGCGATCCCTCATGCAGAGTTCGTCATGGAGACCATGGGCAAGACCTTCTCCAAGCCTTTGTTCATCGGCGAGACCGGATGGCCGTCGGTCGGCAAGCACCGCAACGCCTCGGTGCCCAGCCTGGTCAACCAGGCATCCTACCTGCGCCAATTCGTGCAGACTGCGCACGACAAGGACTGGAACTACAACCTGATCGAGGCCATCGACCAGCCATGGAAACGCGACCTTGAAGGCACTGTCGGCGGTTACTGGGGCCTTTACGATACCGGCCTGGAGAGCAAGTTCGAATTCAAGGGGCCGGTAGCGGAGCGCCGCGACGGCATCCAGCCATTGATCTGGGCCCTGACCGGCTTAGCGGTATTCGTCATCCTCACCCTGGCGCGCAAGGAGCGCAGGCTGCCCGCCCTGCTGGCGATGGGCTCGCTTGGCATCCTGACCGGGGCCACCGCGTACGTACAGTGGGGCTACCTGGTTGCCGCCAGCCGGGACACGATGGAGTGGATCGTGCTGGCCGGCATCAGCTTGGCCGGCATCGTTGCCCTGCTCAACTTACCCGCCTTGATCGCGCGCGGGCAAAACAAGCTGGCGCATAGCCTGTTGTTCGTGCTCGTGCTCGCCGGCATGGTCACCAGCTTCCTGCTGATCCCGAAAATGAGCTTCATCCCGCGCGATATCGAACTGCACCCGATGATCGGCTACGTCATCTATACGATAGACGGCCGCTACCGCAATTTCCCGCTGGCGCTTTACGCCCTGCCGGCATTGCAATACGCCATCGGCCTGGCCTTGCTGGGATTGCTGCATCGCACCACGTTCGGCCGCTATCGCAAGCTCAACATCATCGCGCTGGCGACAGCATTGATTTGCCTGATCTTGGAACCGTTGAACACGCACGCACTCTTATGGCTAGGCGTGGTCGCCTTGCTCGCATATGCGAGCTGGCCGCGCAAGGGAGCCAGGGTTTGAGGGGGCGTCTGGCGCCAATAGTAAAAAACCAAAGACAACGATATGAAATTCATCAATAAATACAGCAAAGCCCTGATCATTGCATTGGCAGTCACCCTGCTGCATTTCGGCATTTGGGAGATCATCAACCGGGCGTTGCCGCTGATTGACGCGCCGCCCATCGTGAACGGCTTCGCCTACAGCGGCTACCAAATCGGACAAAGCCCCCAGGAACGTAAATATCCCAGCACCACGGAGATATTGAAAGACCTGGAGCTCATGAAGAAGTACACCAACCGCATCCGTATCTACGGCGCGCTGGAAAATCCCGAAACCACCGCCCTTGCCGCCAGACTGGGACTCAAGGTGACAGCGGGAGCGTGGCTGGGCCCCGAGCATGAGGACAATCAGCGCGAACTGGAAGCCTTGCTGGCAAGGACGGCGGTATATCCCAATATCGAACGCATCATCGTTGGCAACGAGGCCATCCTGCGCGCCGACCTCACCGTCGACGAAATGATCGCCTACCTGGAAGAAGCGCGCCGCACCTCGCGCGTGCCGGTCTCCACCGCGGAGCCATGGCACGTCTGGCTGCGCTATCCCCAGCTGGTCAAGCACGTAGACTTCATCACGGTGCACCTGCTGCCCTACCATGAGGGGCTGCCTGCCGAGAAAGCCGTGGATTACGCGCTGGAACGGTATCAGGAGCTGATCGACAAATATCCGCGCAAGAAGATCGTCATCGGTGAAATCGGCTGGCCGAGCAAAGGCCCCACCATCGATGCCTCCGTCGCCTCCAACGTCAACCAAGCCCGTTTCGTGCGCGAGTTCCTCGCCAAGACCGCTTTCGAACCTTACGACTACTATCTCATGGAGGCCATAGACCAGCCATGGAAGGTGAAGATCGAGGGCTGGGCCGGGGCTTACTGGGGCATGTTCGATGCGGAGCGCCAGGAGAAGTACTCCCTACACGGCGCCGTGCCCAAGGACTTGCGCTGGGTGTCCAAGGCATTATGGGGCTCGCTGCTTGCCTTCATTCCCATCCTCATCATTGCAGTGCGGTTCCGTACTTGGGGCACAGGGGCGCAGATTTCCCTGGCAATCCTGCTTCAGGCTTGCATCACCGTGCTCGTGGTCACCTGGAACCTGCCGGGAGACTACTACTATTCGCTGCGCGACATGATCATCCTGGTCGCCTTGATTCTTGCACTGCTCATGACCACAGCGGTGCTGATGACCTATGCCGTGGAGTTCAGCGAAGTCATGTTCAAGGGCTACTGGATCAGGGGCTACAAGCCCGCCGTTCCGGTGCCTGCGGAGCAGGAAGCCTTTGTTTCCATCCACCTCGCCTGCTACAACGAACCGCCCGAGATGGTAATCGCCACCATTGAAAGCCTGGCGCAGCTCGATTACACCAATTACGAAGTGCTGGTGATCGACAACAACACCAAGGACGAAAGCAAGTGGAAGCCGGTCGAGGAGTACATGTCCAGGCTGCCGGACAACTTCAAGTTCTACCACTTGCCGCAATGGCCCGGCTTCAAGGCCGGCGCGCTCAACTTCGCGCTGCAGGAGACCGACCCGCGTGCTGAGGTGGTGGGCGTGGTCGATGCAGATTACGTCGTCACCCGCGACTGGCTTGCAGTGCTCATCCCGCACTTCTCGGATCAGGGCGTGGCCGTGGTGCAGGCGCCTCAGGCGCACCGCGAATTCGAGAACAACTTCTTCCGCCGCATGAGCAACTGGGAGTTCGAGGGTTTCTTCCGTATCGGCATGCACCATCGCCATGAGCGCAATGCCCTCATCCAGCACGGCACCATGACGCTGGTGCGCCGCAAGGCCCTGGTCGATCTCGGCGGCTGGTCCGAGTGGTGCATCTGCGAGGATACGGAACTTGGCCTGCGCCTGCTGGAAGGCGGCTACGAGCTACGCTATATCGACCGCGTGTTCGGCCGCGGCCTCACGCCTGCCAACTTCGAGGCCTTGAAGTCACAGCGTTTCCGCTGGGCCTTCGGCGCCATGCAGATCCTCAAGCACCACCTGCCCAAGCTGCTGGGCAGGTCCACGCTCAGCTTTGGCCAGCGCTACCACTTCCTGACCGGCTGGCTGGGCTGGCTGGGCGACGGACTGCAACTGATCTTCACCATGAGCTCGATCGGCTGGACCCTGGCCATGCTGGCCTTCCCCAAGTCGTTCAGCCTGCCGGTCTCCATCATGCTGACGCCGGTGCTGTGCTTCCTGGTGGTCAAGGGCGCGTTGGGCCCCATCCTCTACCGCAAGACCATGGACTGCAAATGGTCCGACATCTTCGGCGCGTCGCTGGCCGGCCTCGGCCTTTCCCATACGATCGCGCGCGGCATCATGATGGGCCTGATTCAGAAACGCGGCGTGTTCAAGACCACCAACAAGGGCAAGGCCGTCAAGGGCAGCATCTTCGGGCTGCTCACGCCTATCCGCGAGGAAGTCCTGCTATTGCTGGCATTGATCGTTTCCGCCGGCGCGATGCTCTACGCCCGCGGCTTCAGCAACCTCGATGCGCAGCTGTGGGTCACCATGCTGACCTTGCAATCCCTGCCCTACTGGAGCACGCTGGCTTGCCAGATCATTGCGCAACTGCCTGATAGCAAGCCTAAAGAGTAATTTCCGGAAAGCAAAATCTCGGCAAACAAAAACGGCTATGGAATCCATAGCCGTTTTTTTATTGGTAAAACCTAAACTAGACAAGCTGCGTCAGAAATCCACGGTAGCCGACATCAGCAGCATGCGCGGCGTGCCTATGCTCAACCCCATGGAGCCGGAAGCGGCGGCAGCCGATGTCCAGTACTGGCGGTCAAACAGGTTCTCGATGTTTGCCCGCAGGGTCAATGGCTGGCCATAGGCGGTGGTGGCATAGCGCGCGCCGATATCGAAGCGCGTCCACGCCGGGATTTTGCGCGTATTGGTCGCGTCGTAATACTGCGAGCTGCTGTAGATGGTTCGCGCGACCAGCGTCAACCCCTCCGCGAACGGCGTATCCCATTCCCAATTCAGGTTGAAGTTTGCCCTGGAGGTGCCGAAAATGCGGTTGCCGTCATTGGCGCCGCCTATGCTCCTGACCATTTCACTATCCAGCAGCATCAGGCCGCCGAGCAGGCGGTGATGCGCGACCGGTTCGCCGAAGATATTCAACTCCAGGCCCCGGTTGCGCTGCTTGCCGTTGATGCCGTACACCTGCCCGATCGCATACGCGGTGGGCTGCTCCAGCTGGAAGATGCTGACGGTGCCGGCAAAGCTGCCGAAATCGAGCTTGGTGCCGATCTCAAGCTGCTTGGACTTCACCGGCTCCAGCATGCCGCCTGCATTGAGGCAAGCCTGCCCGTTGCATCCGTTGGCGGTCGTCGGGATGATATCTCCCTGACGCAAACTTTCGATGTAGCTGCCGAACAGTGATAGCTGCCTGGTCGGACGGACGACAAAGGCTGCGACTGGCGTGAGGGTTTTCTCGTTGTAGCGGCGATCGGTATCAAAATTGTGCGAATTGATATGCTGGGAGCGCGCGCCAATCACCAACTGCAGCTTGTCATCCCACAAGCTCAAGTTGTCCACCAGCGCGATGCTGCCGAGATCGCTGGTATTGGTCTTGCTGATGTCGTCAGACAAGCCGCTGGTATCCGGCTTGGGCACGGCTGCCGGGAAATAGATGTTGGACGCGACGCGGGGCAGTCTGTGATCGAGGTTGCCGTACTCCATGCGATAACGGTTTCCGCTCAGTGTGACGGCATGCTTGACCGGGCCGGTTTCGAAGGTGCCGCGCACACCGACCTCCAGCGAGCGCACGCGCTCGTAGCGGCTGAATAGGCGCGCCTCCACGCTGGTATTGAAATCACCATTGCTGGTCACGGAAGGATTGACGCGAAGGAACTCGTAATCGCCCTGGCGCGCGCCGGCGGCCGCATAAACTGTCCACCGGGAACTGATGTCGTATTCGCCGCGCACCGCGCTGTAATTGTCCTTGGTATTGGTGTAGGTCCAGGCCGGCTCGAAATTCCTGTCGATGCGCTTGGCGTCTGGAACGGCCGCAGTCCCTGCCAGCGTCACGCGCTCAGGAGGCGCGTTGATATTCAGCCGCTGGCGCCCGATATCCAGCGACAGCCGCAAGGCATCGCCGCGATAATCCAAGGCAAGCGCGCCGGTCGACTGCTCGCGCGCCTGGTGGTCGAAAGCCATTTCCCCCGGGTCCTGGTACACGCCGTTGAAACGGATGCCAAACGCATTGTCCGGGCCGAAACGCCTTGCCATGTCCATATGCCCGCCGAATTGCGACTCGCTCGCGTAGGTGCCTGTGAACTGGGTGACGTCCTTGTCCCCTGCCCGCTTAGGCACGATATTGATCATGCCGCCGGCACCGCCGCCGCTGGGGATCATGCCGTTGAGCATACCGCTTGCGCCCTTGAGCACTTCCACGCGTTCCGCGGTCTCCGCCGCCACTGCGTAGGTCGGCAGGATCCCGAACAGTCCATTGAACGCCACATCGCTGTTCATGAAGGTCACGCCGCGGATGGAGAACTGGTCAAAGCGCCCGCCGCGTGGGTTGCCGTTGCGCACCGAGGGGTCGTTATCGATCACGTCGGAAATCGTCGCCGCCTGCTTGTTCTGGATCATACTGCTGGTATACGCCGTGATATTGAACGGCGTATCCATGAAGTCACGGTTGCCCAGTATGCCGACCCTGCCGCCGGTAGCCACCTGTCCGCCGCTGTATGCGGGCAGCAACGCATCCGCAGATTCATTCTGCCTTGCCGCGTTGACCTTGACCTCGGGCAAGCTGCCTCCCTGCTGCAGCTGCGCGTTCAGCAACCTTCTCAGCCCCCATGCGCCATTGTCGCGCGCGACGTGGTCGAGGCCGGTGCCTTGCAGCAGCTTGCTCAGCGCCTGCTTGACCGTATAGCTCCCTTGCAAGCCGCTGCTTTGCTTGCCTGCGACGAGTTCGGGCTCGAACGAAAGCAATATGCCCGCTTGCTGGGCGAATTCGGCCAGGGCATTTTCCAGGGTGCCTGCCGACACCTGGTACTGCTGCTGGCTTTCGGCCGCTGGCGTTTGCGCATTGGCTGCCTGCGGGGGCAATACAGCGCCGAGCGACAATGCCACAAAGGCACCGCAGAGGGCCTGCCTGAGCTTGTTGGATGGAAATGAAGCGGGTGCTTGATCCCGCATTGGGTATGTCATGGTCAGGTCCTTGTCAAAATGGAGTGATTCACCTGACATACCGAAGCAGGAATCAAAAACTACAATCTTCGACGAAAATTTTTCAGCTTGAAGGCGGTACTGCGGGCCCGACATATGTCCAATAGAACCATGAGCGCCTGACGGCAAACCCCAGCGTGTCTGAAACGGCTTCCAACGCCTTGTCGATGTCATTCAGTGGGAATACGCCGGAAATACGCACTTCAGCAACCTCGGGAGCGCACTTGATCGCGCCGTGACGGTACCGCTCCAGCTCTTTCAGCAATGCGCCGAGCGGCATATTGCGCGCAACGACCACGCCATTGATCCAGGCGATGCTGTCCGCATTGGCCGCTTGCACAACGCCTAGGTATTGGCGTGTAAAGAATAAAGCCTGGCCTGCCGGCACGGTCGCCTTCCCGCCTGCGGCCGCAACCTCGACCGCCCCTTCGAATACGCTGACCATAATGCCGTCTTCCTGCTCCCGCAGCAGGAAGCGCGTACCAAGGGCACGTACGCGGCCGTGCCCGGTATCGACGATAAAGGGACGATCGGACGAACCATGCCCATGCCCGGTAGTGAACAGAATTTCACCGCGATAGAAGCGTAGCAAACGCAGATTGGCGTCATAATCGACGTCCAGCGCGCTGGCGGTATTCAGGCGGATGTCGCTGCCATCGCTCAGTGCCAATTGCCGGGTTTCTCCCAAACCGGTAGCGTAATCCGCCAGCAGCGGGCGCCAAGGCAGCTTCTGGTAGCCGAGGCCGAATAAGCCGGCCGTCCCGCCTGCCAGCACGACGAGCTTGAGCGCCTGGCGGCGCTGCATCATGGCCTTGATGCGTTGCTGGGTCCCGCCTTCGTCATGTAGCGTGGCATGCGCGACCTTCGGCGGGATCTGCTGCACCTGCTGGTTGACCGCGCCCAGCCGGTCCCAGGCCGTCTGATGCTGCGTATCCGCCTGGCGCCAGCGCATGCAGGCATCGTAATCTTCGGCGCTAGCCTGGCCGGATTGCAGCAGCACCATCCAGCGGATGGCTTCTTCGACGACATTCGGGGCGGGATTCATGGCCTAGGCGGGATAAGCCGCGGCATAGCAGGCAGCGTAAGCCCGCAACATGTATTGCTGCACGGAACTGACGGATACCTCGAGCCGCTCGGCGATTTCTGCATAACTCAAGCCATCTATCCTGGAAAGCAGGAAAGCCTTGCGCACATTGCCTGGCAATTCAGCCAGCATGCGGTCCACGGCCAGCACCGCCTCCAATGCCAACGCCTGCGCCTCTGGCGACGGCGCCGATGCTTCCGGCAGGCTGGCCAATGCGTCCTGGAATGCCTGCTCGAGCGCAGACCTACGGTAGTGGTCCACCACCAGGCCCTTGGCGATCAGGGTCAGCAATGCCTTGGCCTCATCGACGTAGAGCTTTTCACACGCAGTCAATACGCGGGTGAAGGTATCCTGAGCAAGGTCAGCCGCATTGTGCGGGCAGCCGAGATGCCGGTATAGCCATTTCACCAGCCAAGGATGGTGTTCGGCATACAGCTGGCCGATCAGGGCCAGGCTCAATGCCTCTGGGTTTTTCATGTGCGGGATCGGGTTAAAAAATGCGAATTATTATTATTCTAAGATAGTTCTGTCCGGCAAGATAGGGCGATGGATATCCGCCCTACACTAGGTGGGCTGCACCGATAATCCCTGCCTGGTCGCTGCTGCCGGATGCCTTGATGTCGATCTTGCCCTTGAGCACGGGAATCGAATCCTGGTCGAGCTGGGCATGCATCGCAGGAGCAAAATACGGCCAAGCCTGGCTCATGCCGCCCCCGATCAGTACCAGTTGCGGGTCCAGGATCTTGGCTATATGGGCGATGGCCCGTCCCAGGTGCTGTCCGGCCAGGACGTAAGCCTCCAGGGCAGCGGCATCGCCCTGGGCCGCCCTGTCTGCAATGTCGCGGGCGGAGAGTGTCTCTCCCGTCGCAAGCGCATAACTCGTAATGACCCCTGGCGCGGCGGCATATTGCTCCAGGCAGCCATGGTTGCCGCAGCCACATTTGCGCCCGCCAGGTTCCGTGATGATGTGCCCGACCTCCATGGCGATGCCATGCTCGCCTGGATAAGGCCTGGCGGCATGGATCAACCCGCCGCCTACCCCTGTGCCGAGGCCGATATAGACCATGCTGCGGGGTGCGGCTTCGAGCAACATGAACTCGCCCAATGCTGCCACCAGCGCATCGTTTTCCATCTTGACCGGCAGGCCGACCAGCCGGGACAGCTCGCCGGCGATATCCACGTTGCGCAAGCCAGGCAGGTTGGGCGACTGCATGACGTAGCCCGACTGCGGATCGATGAAGCCGGGAAAACCCATACCGATAGCGCCAACACCGGGGTACAGTTTGATCGCCTGCTGCAATGCGGAAAGGCTGATCCGGAGGATTTCCTGCAAGGCAATAGCAGGCGCATGCTGTTTGCAGATGGATGAGAAGTCCGCAGGAAACCTTTGTTCGTGAATGACTTTCCTGTCTTGCACCACCCCCACCCTGAGGTTGGTGCCGCCGATGTCCACACCCAAGCTCAATTTAGCCATGACCGCCTGAACTCATTCCGATAATTAAAATTAATAAAATCCAATAACTATTTGTTTTTAATTATTTCAACACTCAATTCGATTCCGGAAGCAAGCTGGTCCAGCTGCCACTCCAGTATGATCGTCACCGCCTGCATGATTTTTTCAAACCCGGCTTCCGACTGGGATACGGAAAAATGCGGATAGCTGAAATAGCTGGCCGGAGCGCTGCTGTGCAGGTGCACGGCGCCGCCCAGCACGTCGTCATCCAGGAACAGTTCCTGCCAGTCGTCCAGACTGAGGGGCTGCCCGAAGCCGCCCAGGATATGTCCTTGGCGGAAACGCCCGGCTGGCCCATCGCAGCTCGGCATGGCCAGGTTGATCTCGACCCGCAGCCTGCCCGTCGCCCCGGCCACATCCAGGGCCTGGTACGCTACCCGCAACGCATTGCGCTCGAGCTTATACTGTTTGCGCAGAAAAGCCGCATTACCGCCTGGCAACCACCCGGAAAACCCGGCCTTGGCAGCGCTGTCCTGACGGTATCGAATCGGGATGTTGGCGCCACTGTCCAGCCAGCTGTCGTGGAACAAGGCCTTGCGATAGGCGTCGGTCTCCAGGTCGCCGGGCAGGATTTCATGCTTGGCACCCATTTGCTCGTGCGGGTTGGCAATCCCCCCGCCCTGATGGTGATGTTCCGGCGCGGCATGGATCTTGCGATGGTAGTGTTCGGCCTGCCGGGTCAGCGTATCGCCAAAGTTATGGTTAAGCGCATAGCTGTCAAGCTCGACAATCGCCGCTGTTTCATCCAGCTTGACCACCGCCTGCAGCAAGCCATTCTGGACGAAAAGCTCGTCATGGCCGTCGAGGTCGATGTCCAGCACCTGCCCAGCCTGGCGTTTATCGACCTGATCCAGTAACGCTTCCAGCCTGATCAGCGCATGGTAGACCGCGCGCCGCAAGTGCGGCAGATACAAGCCGCCGAACAGGCCATGCCAATAGGCATCGTTCGCCTGCGCCTCATACAGGACCTTCAGCATCTCGGCCGTCTGCAAGGCCGGTTCCAGGCTGTGGTAGCGCCGGGAAAGGCCCAGCATGCGCTTGTGCATCCAATTGGACTCGGGATAGCGCATAAGGAAGTTGCGCCAGATGCCGCCCCGGACGAACGGCTTGGTGATGTCGTAGCGCTGGTGCTGCCGCTCCTGCGCCACCAGGTCGGCGTAATGGTGCGCCGCAGGCACGGGCAAGGACCATTCGTTCATCTCGATGTAGGAAGTGGTGGGCAGGTAGACCACGCCCTTCGTCCGCGCCTGCTGATGATAGTCGTTATAGCGCATGGGCTTGATCACTTCGGAATTGAGCACGCCTTCGACAAATTGGCGCAGCCATCCGCGTTCGTATACCCATTGATAGGTTTCAGGCCAGATACCGAATTTCTCGATGTCATCGAAATACACCGCGGCAGGCTGCCCTTCTTCCTCTTGGCCTGCCAGGCTTTCAAGGTAGCGCACCACCTCGTCGGCAGGCGAGAACGGCACGCGGTAGCGCAATGCTTCCGAAATGGGGAACAGGTCGACATGGCGATTATCCTCCTCCGTCGTGTAAAACCCGCTCAATGCGCCGGCATCCTTGCCCGCGCACATGAAGTGGTAGTCATCCACGGTAACATACCTGATGCCGGCATCCGCCAGCGCCGGCACGACGCCCGATTCCCAGACCCGCTCCGTCAGCCATGCGCCCTGCGGCGCCTCGCCCAGCTCGCGCCGGAGAAAATGCGACAAGGTGTTGATCTGGCCAATCCGGTCCTGCACCGGGATGGAAGCCAGCACAGGCTCCGTAAAGCCAGCGCCGAACAACTCCGCCTGCCCGCGCTCCACCATCTTCCGCAACAACGCCATGTCTTCGGGAAAATGCTTGAGCATGTATTCCAGCAGCCACCCGCTGAGATGGATGGAGAAATGGAATGCCGGATATTCGTGCATCACCCTTAGGAACGGCCCATAGCACCTCGCATGGGCGTCGTCCAGCACGCTCTCGAAATTGCCTACCGGCTGGTGGGCATGCACGCCAAGCAACAACGCAACAGTTCTAGCCAATTCCTGCTCCCGTTCTATGGGTTAATTGAGTGTTAAATCGACGATTCCACGGCCTGGCCGCGGCGCATGGTGCCGGCATTGGCTGCCGTGGCGTCTGCCGAGCCGCTGCTGATGGCCTGTCCCACGCTTTCCGGCGCCTCCAGCTTGAGCAGGCTGTAGAGGTTGGCAAGGTTGCGGCGGAACAATTGGTCGAAGCTGCTCACGCTCAATGCCGAGTTGTAGTCGCCGAACCACCAGAACCAGTCCGATCCCTCGCAGATCGCCAATTGCCTGCTTGCGGCCTCGGCCTCGGCCTCGCTCAGCTTCCCTTCCTGCATCACGGCGTCGAATGCCTCCTTGGCTTCGCACAGCAGGTCCCAGCCCCGGTTCTTGTCGGTACTGCCTATCCAGGTGCTGAAGCTGCCGTAGACCCAGCTGCCCGCCGCTATTGCCGGCAATTCGCCCATCGGCAGGCGGGAACCGGGTTTGAGAGATTGGGCAGCCAACTCGCTCGGCGTGACCATGATGATGTTTTCGTGCCGGCTTAACGCCGCATAGAGCTGGCTCAGGAAGTAGTAGCCATTGTAGGGATAGTATTCCCAGGCATTTTCGCCGTCGAGAATGATGCTGACCACGGGCGACTGATCGCTAGTGTTCTGGGCATGGATATGTTCAAGGCTGCCGATAAAATCCGCCACGGCGTTATCCGCATGCTGGTTGGCATATTCGAACCCGATCTTGTCCGACAGGTGGTCGTCGCGGAAAAAGCAGATGATGTGGTCCTTGCCATTGCTGACGCGGTAAGGCTTGTAGAGGTATTCATGGCGCGGCGGCAGTTCGCTGGCGTCGAATGACTTGTACAAGCTGTTGGCCAGCACTCCTTCGCCTGTCGCGGCCCACTGCACGCCGTGCTCGGCCAGCAAGGTCAGCGCCTCGTGCGACACTGCGCCTTCCGCGGGCCACATGCCGATGGGCGGTTTACCGAACCGGCGCCGGTGCGAAGCCTGCGCCTCCTCGATATGAACCTTGGCACGCTGCTTGCCGTTCGGATAGTGCTGACTATGCGGCAATGGCGCGTATGGCATGGCGTCGCGCGTGGAACGGAAGTCCAGCAGCAACGGCAGAATGGGATGGTAATGCGGCGTGGTGGAAATCTCGACCTGCCCTGCCGACTCAAGCGCGCGATAACGCGGGATCAGGTTGCGGATCAGGTCGGCAATCACATTGAACAGGGTTTGCCTGTCCTCCAGGGTGAACTGGCTGCCCTTGCTCATGAGCACCTGCACTTCCGGGTGGCTGCGCCTCACGCTCTCCCCGGTCCAGGCCAGGTGATACCAGACGATCAGGTCGGCCATGTATTGGCCCGACAGGTAATTGAACATGCTCTTGCCGTACGGCTCGAGTTTGACGTACATGTTGTAAAGGCACTGGTAATGCTGGAATGGCGCGAGCATTTTTTCATGGTGGCCCTTGAAGCAGCTGTGCAGGATCAGGCAGCGCTCATCCTGCGTCAGTGTCTTCATATCCTGCTTGGAAAGCAGCGCCAGCAACGGGTCGCGGATGTCGCCGCTGTCGAACTGGTCGACATAATCCTCAAGCTGGTCCAGCAGCACCGGCACGAAGTTGAAGCTCACCCGCGCATCCGGATTGTTTTCCAGGTGGTAAGCCATGTCGGTGTAATCCTTGACGGCGTGCAGGTAAGTCCATGGCAGCACGTATTCGCCGCTGAGGATATCGCGGTAATCCGGCTGGTGCATGTGCCAATACAAATTGAGGTACAGTTTTGGAAGCGATGCAGTCATATCTACCTTTACCTGAATAAAGCGTTGATCATGCTGCCCGATCTGCGCCGGGTTGAAAGTCAGCGTATATAGTGCAGGTTCTGCCCCAGCATGTCGGGCGTCACCAGCACCACGCCTTGCTCCGAGACATGAAAGCGCTTGCGGTCCAGCTCCAGGTTGACGCCTATCTCCATGCCGTCCGGTATGCGTGCACCGTTATCCACCACGACGCGCCGCAATGTCACATGCCGTCCGATATCGACCTTGGGCAGGATCACGGACTGCTCGATGCTGCTGTAGCTATTCACCCTGACATCTGAAAACAGCACGGAGTTTCTGACGCTGGCCCCGCTGACGATGCAACCGCCCGAAATCAGCGAATCTGTCGCCTGCCCGCGGCGCTCCTCATTGTCGAATACGAACTTGGCGGGCGGCAGTTGCTCCTGGTAAGTCCAGATCGGCCATTGCCTGTCATAGAGGTTCAGCTCGGGGACGACCTTGGTCAACTCCATGTTTGCTTCCCAATAAGCATCTACCGTACCAACGTCACGCCAGTAATAGTTGCCGTCGGCCGCGCCTACGCAGCTGTCGGTGAAGCGATGGGCATACACGCGGTACTTCTTGATCAGGTAGGGAATGATGTCATGCCCAAAATCGTGCGAGGACTTCGGGTCGTCCGCATCGCGGATCAACTGCTCGTAAAGAAAAGCCGCGTTGAATACATAGATCCCCATACTCGCCAGCGCATGGTCGGGATCTTCCGGCAGGCTGGTCGGGTTGGCGGGCTTTTCCTCGAAGTCCACCACCCTGTCGTTCTCATCCACCCCCATGACGCCGAAAGCGCTGGCCTCCTTGAGCGGGACATTGATGCAGGCAACCGTCATGTCCGCCTTGTTGCGCACATGGGCGGCCAGCATCTGGCCGTAATCCATCTTGTACACATGGTCGCCGGCGAGAATCAGGACGAATTCGGCGCTGGTCTGGCGCAAAATATCCAAATTCTGGAACACGGCGTCGGCGGTTCCCTTGTACCATTCCTCCTGTATGCGCTGCTGCGCCGGCAGCAGCTCGACGAACTCGTTGAACTCGCCGCGCAGGAACCCCCAGCCGCGCTGGATATGCTGGATCAGCGTGTGCGCCTTGTACTGGGTGACCACCCCGATGCGGCGCACGCCGGAATTGATGCAGTTGGATAACGGGAAATCAATGATGCGGAACTTGCCGCCGAACGGCACTGCCGGCTTGGCCGTCCAGTTGGTCAAGTCCCTGAGGCGGCTGCCTTTGCCTCCGGCGAGGATGAGGGCTACCGTATTCTTGGTCAAGGTGCTGACAAAACGAGAAGAACTCAATTCATGCTGCTGCATTTTTGCCCCTCCTGATTTATAGTTTGGTCATATATCTTGTAACAACAGAGTGCGAACCGGGCCTATTCGCAATAGTCTTACTCTGTAGAACCATTATAGGCACGAAGTTTCCTACTAAGCTATAGGCAATTGACTGGAAAAGCGCTTCCCGCCTAGTTGTTCGGGAACTTACCATCTACAGAACACTGGGAACTTATTTTGACGAAACCAAAGCAAGACCCTCAATTCACCCATATCCTTAATGCCCGCCATCATGATCCTTTCGCGTATCTTGGCCTGCACCAGGACGGCAAGGAGTACGTCCAGCGCATATTCCAGCCGTTCGCAGAAAAAGCCTGGCTGCAAACCGCAACCGGCTGGGAGCCGCTGCAGCGCAGCCATGAGGCCGGCCTGTTCGAGTGGAAAGGCGGCACGCCGCCGCCCGTGCCGTGCCGCATCAGGCTGGAGGAAGAAGGACGCAACTGGGAAACCTATGACGCCTACTCATTCTGGACCGCCCTGTCGCCGGATGAGCTGTACCTGTTCGGCGAAGGCAGGCTGAAACAGGCTTATCGCACTTTCGGGGCCCATCTTTGCGAACAACAAGGCGTGCACGGGGTGCGCTTCGTGGTGTGGGCGCCCAACGCGGAACGCGTCAGCGTTGTCGGCAGCTTCAACCACTGGGATGGCCGCATACACCAGATGCGCGTGCACGGCAGCAGCGGCGTATGGGAAATCTTCATCCCCGGGCTGACCAGCAGCGACCTGTACAAGTTCGAGATCCGCAACCGCCACAGCGGCCAGATCCTGACCAAGACCGACCCCTATGGCTTCAGCTTTGAACAACGGCCCGGCACGGCAGCCAAAGTCACGGCAAACGGCCATTACGCCTGGCAGGATGCGCAGTGGCTGGAGAAACGCGCCCAGGCCGACTGGCTGCATGCGCCCTTCAATTGCTACGAGGTCCACCTTGGCTCATGGCGCCGCAATGCTGATGGCGAATTCCTGACCTATCGCGAGCTCGCACACCAACTCGTGCCCTACGTGCAGGAAATGGGCTACACCCATATCGAGCTGCTGCCCATTTCCGAGCACCCGCTCAATGAATCATGGGGCTACCAGACAACGGGATATTTCGCCGTCACCAACCGGTTCGGCAGCCCGGATGACCTGCGCTACCTCATCGACCATTGCCACCAGGCCGGCATCGGCGTCCTCCTGGACTGGGTTCCGGGCCACTTCCCCAAGGACGATTGGGCATTGGCGCGGTTCGACGGCTCGGCACTGTTCGAGCACGAGGATCCGCGGCTGGGCGAACACCAGGACTGGGGCACATACATCTTCAACTATGGCCGCAACGAGGTGCGCAACTTCCTGCTGGCCAGCGCGTATTACTGGCTGGCGGAGTTCCACATTGACGGGCTGCGGGTGGACGCCGTGGCGTCCATGCTCTACCTCGACTACTCCCGCAAGGCAGGCGAATGGCTGCCGAACCGGCATGGCGGGCGTGAGAACCTGGAAGCCATCGATTTCCTCAAACAGCTCAACATCATGGTGCATGAGGATTTCCCGGGCGCATTGACGGTGGCGGAAGAGTCGACCTCCTGGCCCATGATTTCACGCCCTGTTTACCTTGGCGGGCTGGGCTTTTCCATGAAATGGAACATGGGATGGATGAATGACACGCTCTCCTATATGGAGCACGATCCCATCCACCGGCGCTTCCACCACGACAAACTGACGTTCGGCCAGCTCTATGCCTATAGTGAGAACTTCGTCCTGCCCTTCTCGCACGATGAGGTCGTTCATGGCAAGCGGTCCCTGCTGGACAAGATGCCAGGGGATGCCTGGCAGAAGTTCGCCAATCTGCGCCTGCTCGTCACTTACCAAATGACGCTTTCCGGCAAGAAGCTCAACTTCATGGGCAACGAACTGGCCCAGGGACGCGAATGGAACGTCAACAGCAGCCTGGATTGGCAACTGCTTGATTCGCACTGGCACCAGGGCGTGCAGCGCCTGAACCGGGACTTATCCAACCTGTACCGCCAACTGCCTGCCCTGCATGACCTCGATTTCGATTCCCACGGGTTCGAATGGGTGGACTGCAGCGATAGCGACCAATCCATCATCAACTACTTGCGCCGGGCGCGGGACGGCAGTTTTGTGCTGGTGCTGCTCAACTTCACCCCTGTTCTGCGCAGCGGCTACCGTGTCGGCGTACCCCAGGCCGGGCATTACCGGGAAATCTTCAATAGCGATGCCGAATATTACGGTGGAAGCAACCAGGGCAACGGCAACGGCCTGCAGACCGAAGCACAGCCATGGATGGGTCGCCCGCAATCCCTCGTCGTCACCATTCCGCCCTTAGGGGGCGTCATTATTCAGCCAGGCTAACCTGCATAGAGCAACTGACAAAACGCTGTGAAGCGATGCTGGCCAGGCGGTCTGCCGCAGGCGGCGCAAATGGCACGGCAAAGTAGAGCAACAGTTTTGTCAACCGCGCTCTTAATGCCGAGCTTAAATATCTCTCTCGAGCACGTCCGTGAACGTGCTTGAAATGATATATTCACGCATTGCCATTGACCTTCTCCCCCCCAGATGAGTGAATACAGTGCCCTGGCCAGGCGATATGTTTATTCAAGCTTCTTCGTGTTGCTTGTTGGCTATGTTTTTCCGATGCTCGCTTTATTCATGACGGATATCGCCGACGATCCGTATGTGTTTTTCACGGGTTTAGGTTTCATGATCTTGTGCACGGCGGTTTCCATGGGCATGAATTTCATCACCGACCGCTACATCTTTGATATCAAATCGTTAAAAAAGGAAGACAAAAGCCAATTCCGGCTACGTTTCCTCAAACGCCACCATCACCTGTTGCGCTTGCACCAGGCGACGGACTTCCTGAGCATCATGAACCTTTTGCTCAGCCCCGTCCTCTTCTACTACGTATCGCATCTCCATGGCCTTTAGCTGGCCAGGATAGGATAAATCGACGCAAGTAAGAGCAGCGCAGTGGCCCAGTTGAACGTCCGCATCCTGCCCGGCTGGGAAAGGATGCGGCGCAGCCCCACGCCGAATCCAGCCCATGCGCCAACGCAAGGGAAGTTCACTAGCATGAACACCACGCTCAAGGCCGCGACATCAGCCATGCTCGATGGATGCGGCAAATACGCAGTCAATGCAGCGACGGCCATGACCCATGCTTTAGGATTGACCCACTGAAACGCAGCGGCCTGCAGAAAACTGAATGGTTTTCCCAGCGTTTTTGTCGTGCCGTTCACCTCAGCCGTTGGAGCCGTCGCAATCTTGAGCGCAAGCCAGCAGAGGTAAGTAGCGCCCACATACTTCATCAATGCATGCAGGAAAGGATAACGCTCGAACAGGCTTTGCGCGCCCAAACCGATGAGCAAGACCATCAGGCCGAACCCGATGCTGATGCCCAGCAGATGCGGTAACGACCGCCTGAAGCCGTAGTTCAAGCCCGATGACATGATCATCAGGTTATTCGGGCCTGGCGTAATCGAGGACACCGTCGCAAACACGATCAAGCTCAGCATCAATTCCAACGAAAAATGAAACATGTTCAATACGCGCCGTCTATAACTGTTGTATTTATGTCAGCATAGTTGCATTTTTCACAAAAAACTTCACTTCCCGCTCCCCTTCCTAGCACTGATTTACTAAATTTATAAGTAGCATTGATGAAATATTGATGACAACACCAATTAGCCACTTATGCCATATCGCAAGCCTGCCGCTACTCCTGAATTGGATTTCGAGTCCCTCTGGAATTATGCTGGAGAATGGTTTGAAGCGCCCAACCGACACCGCCAGGGATGGAGCGGCGTCAACCGCATCCTGTGCAGGGATGCGGACGGGAACGGCCCGTTTTACGCTTTCCTCAAGCGCCAGCACAACTTCATGCGCAGGACATGGCGCCACCCGTGGCAAGGAGTATCCACCTTTTACTGCGAATACCAGAACCTGCTCCACCTTTCCCGGCGAGGCGTCCCGGTGCCGGCGCCGCTTTTCTTCTCCGAAAAAAAGGAAGGGAACGACGTCAATGCCGTGCTGCTCACGGCCGAACTGGTCGGCTTTTATCCGTTGGATCGGCTCGCTGCCGGGATTTTCAATGTTAACGCCAGCATTGCAAAGCAACGAAAACTCGTAGCATCCGTAGCGCATACGGTGACGAAACTGCACACGGCACGCTTCCAGCACCGCGCCCTCTACCCCAAGCATATTTTCGTCAAGGAAACACCCGGCGGCAATTTCGAGAGCATGCTGATTGATTTGGAGAAGGCGCGCATCAAGCTGCTACCGGTGCTACGCACCTTGCAGGACCTCGCCACGCTCAATCGCGACCTCATGCACCTGAGCCGCACGACCCGCTTGTATTTTCTCAAGCAATACTATGGCGTCGATAAGCTCAATACGCCGATGAAATGGATCGCCAGGCAGATCCAGGCGCGTTCCGAGCGCAAAAAGAAAAGCTAAGCTATTGGCGTTTCAAAGCGCAATCCACATCAGCCTCGGAACGGTTTCGGCCACATATGCAATCCAGGCCGGAATCGCGCGGGCAGACTCATGCGCGGCATCTGAAGCCCGGGACAAAAGCCTGCAAAGCTTCGTCAGCCTAGATGATTTATAGTAAAATGCGCTTATCTTTAGGGAGTAGCCTGCTTCTTTCCGAAGCGCCCGCATCAACATAATCGGCTTCTGTCGTGGTGCGGGTAGCCATTCTGGTTGGCGAGACTAATGGATGCCAGTACGTTCCGGTTGGGCGGTCTGGCGGCCATTTGATCGCGCCCAACCCCACGCAATGAATCCATGAATATCGTTTCTATCCTTTTTCTGGCATTGGCCATGTCGGCCGATGCGTTTGCCGCTGCAATCGGCAAGGGTGCGATGCTGCATCGGCCGCGCCTGCTGGAGGCTTTGCGCACAGGCCTGATTTTTGGCGTCATCGAGGCGATTACTCCGTTGGTCGGCTGGAGTTTGGGGCGCGTAGCCGCCGATTACATCACGGCCTGGGATCACTGGATCGCCTTCAGCATCCTCTTCATCCTGGGCATACGGATGATCTGGTCGGGCCTGACACCCGAAGGCGAAGTGGTCGAAAAGCCCCGCAGCCATTCCTTCATGCTGCTGGCGATGACGGCGCTGGGCACCAGCATCGATGCGATGAGCGTCGGCGTCAGCCTGGCCTTCCTGGATGTCGATATCGTGCCGGTGGCGTTTGCAATTGGCATCGTGACCTGCATCATGGTGAGCGCAGGCGTCATGCTGGGCCGCGTGCTCGGCTCGGCCTCGAAGCATACGGTGGAAATCATCGGCGGGTTGATCCTGCTCGGGATCGGCAGCCTGATTCTTTACAAGCACTTGTACGGCGCAGGCTAGCCCGCTGCCTTCTTCCGCAGTTCGGGCGCCGTCTTGAATGCTGTAAAGCCAGCCCGGTACAGCGTCTCGGCCACTTGCCAGCGATCCTGCTTGACGCGGTTTGTCCAGAACAGGGTGCTGTAGATGCCGTCGAACAAAGAGAACAGGTAGAGGTTGGCAAGCGTGACGTCGATGTCATCAGGCAATTCGCCGCTGGCAACCGCTTCGCGGATCAAATTCTCCGCATCCGCCTGGCACTGCATTTCCCAGCGGTCGCGGATTTCCAGCAAAGGCAAGTTGTCTTCGTTGGTATCGCACTGCACGTAGAGTATCTGCAATACGCGCTGCACCGAGCCTGGCTCGCCGCAGAGCTTGAGAAAATATATACCTTCCTCGTAAAGCGTTTCCAACGCGGACATTGCCGGTTTGCGCTCTGGCGTGGCAGCTAGGGCCAATGCCCGCTCGCACATGGCGATCGCCAACTCGATCTTGTTTTCGAAATGCCCGTAAACCGCTCCGCGCGACACCCCCGCCGCATCAGCGATATCGGCCATGGTGGCATAACTGATGCCGCGCTCGAGAATGACCCGTTCAGCGGCATCCAGAATGCTGGAGCGCGTCCGCAGGGAGTCTTCTTTCGTTTTTCTAGCCACAGGCACTCCATTTAACACTAGCTATGCATTCCGGCATTATAACCAAAATTTAATTAATCAGTCATGATTGATTATGATATAGTGCATGAAAATTTAAACGCTGAATCAATTCCAGCTACCATTCCATCTTACTCTTCATTGAGCACGCCTATGTCATCAGGATTATTTGGACGCAGCACGCCATGGCTGCTCGCGTCATTCATGCTTGGCCTCACCGCCTGCAGCCAGGAACAACAAGCAGAAAATGCTGATATTCCGGAAGTCGAAGTGTACGTCACCCGCATCGCTGCGACACCGATCGAAGCCTCCATACCCGGCCGTTTGGAGGCCTATCGCCAGGCGGAAGTACGCGCTCGTGTTGCGGGCATCGTCACCGAGCGCTTATACCAGGAAGGCCAGGAGGTGAAGAAAGGCACGCCCTTGTTCCTGATCAACCCCGAGCTATTGACTGCCGCACGCGACCAGGCGGCCGGCACTCTGGCAAGCGCGGAAGCCAACCACCGCAATGCGCTGGACAAACTCGAACGCTACCGCGACCTTGCCAGCGACCACTCCGTGAGCGAGCGCGACTACCAGGCGGCAGCGGCAGAGGAATTGCAGGCCAAGGCGCAAGTGCTGACAGCCAAGGCGCAACTGGACAAGGCCAGGTTGGATCTTGGGTACGCCAGGGTCGCCTCCCCGATCGACGGGCGCGCGCGCCGGGCCATGGTCACCGAAGGAGCCCTGGTGGGGCTTGACTCCCCCACTCCCCTCACCACGGTTGAGCAGATCGACCCGATCTACGTCAATTTCTCGCAGCCGGCGACAGAAGTCATGGCGTTGCAGCGCGCCATCAAGAGCGGCAAGATGAAAGGCATGGCGCAAAACAGCATCGAGGTGAAACTGGTATTCCCGGACGGGTCTGAATATGCGCACCCCGGCAAGCTGTTCTTCTCCGACCTGGCCGTGGACAGCAATACCGATACCGTGGCCATGCGCGCCTTGTTCATCAACCCGGAGCGCGAATTGCTGCCGGGCGCTTATGTGCAGGTCAAACTGAAACAGGCAGAAAACCCTTCATCCGTCCTCGTGCCGCGCGACGCCCTGATCCGCACGGCGGAGTCGAGCACCGTCATGGTCGTGGACGAGCAGGAGCAAGTGCAAGCCATCCCCGTCCAAGCGCCTGCGATGCTGGACGGACTTTGGGTCATCACCAGCGGCCTCAAGGGCGGCGAGCGCGTGATCGTCACCAACCCGGCCATGATGGCACCCGGTGCCAAGGTCAAGGTGCGTGACGGCGAAAAAACCGCCGGCCGGCCTTAATTACTGATGGATTGAGAGTTCATGGCTCGATTTTTTATTGAACGCCCGGTCTTCGCCTGGGTGATTTCCCTGCTGATCATCCTGGCTGGCCTGCTGGCCATCCGCGGATTGCCTATCGCGCAATACCCCGACATTGCACCGCCCGTGGTGAATATTGCCGCCAGCTATCCCGGCGCTTCGGCAAAAGTCATCGAGGAATCGGTCACCGCCATCATCGAACGCGAGATGAATGGCGCCCCCGGCCTGATGTACATTTCAGCAACCAGCAGCCCGGGCACCGCCTCCCTCAGCCTGACTTTCCGCCAGGGCACCAACGCGGACCTGGCGGCGGTGGAAGTGCAGAACCGCCTGAAGACGGTGGAGGCACGCCTGCCGGAAGTGGTGCGCCGCAACGGCATTTTCATCGAGAAATCCGCCGACAGCATCCAACTGATCGTTTCCCTCACTTCCGAAGGCAACCGCCTGACCGAGGTCGAGCTGGGCGAGCTTGCCTCGGCCAATGTGCTGCAGGCCCTGCGCCGGGTGGAAGGCGTCGGCAAGGTGCAGTTGTGGAGCCCGGAATATGCGATGCGCATCTGGCCCGACCCTGCCAAATTGACGGCGATGAACCTCACGGCTTCCGATGTCTCTTCCGCGATCCGCAGCCACAATGCCCGCGTCACGGTGGGCGACCTGGGGAACCGGGCGGTACCCGACCATGCGCCCATCAGCGCCAATGTCATTTCCGACAGCGCCCTGACGACGCCGGAAGACTTCGAGCGCATCCCGCTGCGCACCAAGGCCGACGGCGCGGCCATCCTGCTCAAGGATGTCGCGCGGGTCGAATATGGCGGCAGCGATTACTCCTTCGTCTCCCGGGTCAATGGCAACAATGCAGCCGGCATGGCCGTCAAGATGGCGCCCGGCTCCAATGCCGTCGCCACGGTCAAGCGCATCCGCGCCACCATGGACGAACTGGTGCGCTACCTGCCGGCAGGCGTGGAATACCAGATTCCCTACGACACCTCGGCCTTCGTCGAAATCTCGATCGAGAAAGTGGTCAGCACTTTGTTCGAGGCCATCGTGCTGGTGTTCCTGGTCATGTTCCTGTTCATGCAGAACCTGCGCGCCACCTTGATCCCCACCATCGTGGTGCCGATCGCGCTGCTGGGCACCTTTGCCGTGATGTATGCGGCGGGCTTTTCCATCAACGTACTGACCATGTTCGGCATGGTGCTGGCGATCGGCATCGTGGTGGACGACGCCATTGTGGTGGTGGAAAACGTCGAGCGCATCATGGCAGAGGAAGGCCTTTCCCCCTTCCATGCCACGATCAAGGCCATGCGCCAGATCAGCGGCGCGATTATCGGCATTACGGTAGTACTGGTTTCCGTATTCGTTCCTATGGCGTTCTTCAGCGGCGCGGTAGGCAACATCTACCGCCAGTTCTCGATGTCGCTGGCGGTATCCATCGCATTCTCGGCATTTTTGGCGCTCTCGCTGACCCCGGCCCTGTGCGCTACGTTACTGAAACCGATTGCGCAGAATCACCATGAAAAACGCGGCTTCTTCGGCTGGTTCAACCGGGCCTTCGCCGCCCTCACCGGCCGTTATCAGAAACGCGTCGCCGGCATCATCAAGCGCCCGCTGCGCTGGCTGCTCGTGTACGGAACCATCATCGCGGTCGTGGCCTTCATATTCGTGCGCCTGCCGACTGCGTTCCTGCCCGACGAGGACCAGGGCGATTTCATGATCACGGTATTGCTGCCTGCAGGCGCCACCATGCATGAAACCATGGACACATTGGCGCAAATCGCACATTACCTGAACGAGAACGAGCCGGTGAAATACGTCTACGAAGTCGGCGGCTTCAGCTTCTACGGCACCGGCTCCAACAGCGGCATGATCTTCGCCACCCTCAAGGACTGGAAAGAGCGCAAGGATGCCGAGCATCACGTCAAGGCGATCGTAGACCGCGTCAACATGCAGTTCATGGGCCTGAAGAACACCATGGTCTTCGCGATCAACACTCCGCCCCTGCCCGAGCTGGGCTCCTCCAATGGCTTTGACCTGCGGCTGCAAGACCGCGGTTCGGCAGGCTACCAGGCATTCCTGGCGGCCAAGGACCAGCTGATGGCCCAAGGCATGCAGAGCCCGGTGCTGACCAACCTCATGTTCGCCGGCCTGCCCGAGGCAGCCCTGGTGAGCCTGGATATAGACCGGCGCAAGGCCGAGACGCTGGGCGTGAGCATGGATGAAATCAACGTCACGCTCGCCTCCATGTTCGGCTCCGACTATATCGGCGACTTCATGCACGGCAACCAGGTGCGCCGCGTCGTCATGCAGGCCGACGGCAAGGACAGGCTGGAGCTCGAGGACATCCGCAAGCTCAGGGTGCGCAGCAGCAACGGCAACCTGGTGCCCTTGTCCTCGCTCGTGAATCTCGAATGGATATCTGGCCCGCCGCAGCTCACGCGCTACAACGGCTACCCATCCTTCACCATCAACGGCAGCGCCGCCCCCGGCTACAGCAGCGGCGACGCCATGCAGGCGATTGAAAACATCGCGCGCAGCCTGCCCCGCACCATCGGCTACGACTGGTCTGGCCAATCGCTGGAGGAACGAAGCTCGGGAGCACAGGCGCCCTTGCTGTTCGGCCTGTCGGTGCTGATCGTCTTCCTTGCATTGGCGGCATTGTATGAAAGCTGGCTGATTCCATTGGCCGTAATCCTGGTGGTGCCATTGGGCGTGCTCGGCGCGCTGCTGGGCGTGACCTTGCGCGAAATGCCCAACGATATCTACTTCAAGGTCGGCCTGATCGCGACCATCGGCCTTTCCGCCAAGAATGCGATCCTGATCGTGGAAGTCGCCAAGGACCTTTATGCCGACGGCATGGGCCTGCTCGAGGCGACGCTGGAGGCTGCCCGCCTGCGTTTGCGCCCTATCGTGATGACGTCGCTCGCCTTCGGCGTAGGGGTGTTGCCGCTGGCGATTGCAACGGGCGCCGCCTCAGGCGCGCAGTCTGCGATCGGCACCAGCGTGCTGGGCGGCATCATCACCGCCACCCTGCTCGCCATCTTCCTCGTCCCCTTGTTTTTTGCCGTGATCGGCCGCTACATCAAGCGCCCGCAGCACCATGTGCAGGAGCCTGCATGAACACTCCGTTGAAACCCGCCGCCGTCGCCATCAGCCTGCTATTGGGCGCCTGCTCGCTCAATCCGCCATACAGCAGGCCGGAAGCCCCGATCCCGGCGCAATATCCCGCAGCCGGGAGCAAGGCCGCATCACAGCCCGCAAGCTGGCAGGAGTACTTTACCGACCCCGAGCTGCAGCGCTTGATCAATATTGCGCTGGCCAACAACCGCGACTTGCGCATCACCGCACTGCGCATCGAGGAAGCCCGGGCCCAGTACGGCATCCAGCGCGCAGACCGCCTGCCCTCCATCGACGCCACCGCGAGTTACGAGCGCAGCAAGATGATCTTTGCCCGCGGCCAGTCTTTCGATGTCGATATGTATCGCGTGGGAGTCGGCATCAGTGGCTTCGAACTGGACTTTTTCGGCAGGGTCAAGAGCCTGGCCGCCGCCGCGCTGGAAGACTACTTCGCCACGCAGGAAGCCCAGCAGACCGCGCGCACCAGCCTGATCGCCGAGGTTGCCGCGTCCTATATCAATGTCCGCGCCCTGGCCGAGCGCCTGGCCCTGGCGAAGGAGACCGAGAACGCGCGCAACCTGGCGTACTCGCGCATCCTGCGCCGCCAGCAGGCAGGCCTGGACAACGCTCTGGACCTCAAGACCGCGGAAATGCAGCTGGAAACCGCCCAGGCCAGCATTGCCGCCTTGCAGCGCGAATATGCCCAGGCAGTGAACTCGCTGCAATTGTTGGCCGGACAGCCGGGGCTCGCCCTTGCGGCGGCGCACGGGTCGCTGGACCAGCAGAAATTCAGCCCCTTGCCGGCAGGCCTGCCTTCCAGCCTGTTGGAAAGGCGTCCCGACATCCGCGCGGCGGAACACAAGCTGAAGGCGGCCAATGCCAACATCGGCGCGGCCAGGGCGGCTTTCTTCCCGCGCATCCAGCTCACCACCAATATCGGCCTGGTCAATGAACACCTGACCAACCTGTTCTCCGGCAGCAGCGACAAGGCCTGGGCCTTCAATCCGCAACTGACCCTGCCCATATTCAACTATGGCCGCAACCAATCCAACCTTGACCTTGCCCGCGTGCGCAAGGAAATCACCATCGTGGAATACGAAAAAGCGATCCAGACCGCATTCAGCGAAGTCTCGGATGTACTGCTAAGCCGTGAACAGATCGAGGCGCAGATCGCCTCGCAAACGCGGGTGGCCAATGCAGACCGCGAACGCTTGCGCCTGGCGATACGCCGTTACGACAAGGGTATTGCCAATTACCTGGAATTGCTCGATGCACAACGCAGCCTGTTCGACTCGGAGCAACAGCTAGTCCAGCTCAAGCAATTGGCCCTGACGAACAGCATCAACCTGTTCAAGGCGCTGGGCGGCGAATGGCAGCCTTCCTGAGAAACCGCCCCTGCCAACAAAACATGGCTGGCATTTCTGCGATAGACGCCTGCTGGCAGGCCAGCATGCATTCCTCATCCTGCTTTTTCATCAGCAATACATCACTTTAAGTTTATATTTTAAATTGTTGAAATAAAAAATAATTAAACCCAGGCACACTAAATGCCTATACACCCTGTAGCGCAGGTCAGGCTTGCAACCGCAGTTGCCGCCCCTGCCGAATCTTCCATTCATCTTTCAGGGTGTATACAACATGACAACAGCCAGTTTTCAATACCGACCGAAGGTATTGCCCGCACTGCTCAGCCTGGGCGTGCTCTCCGCGCCTGCCTATGCAGACCCAACTTTTGCCCGCAACGACGATCAGTTCATCAATATCGGGGTTGCGGCCCGTGCCAGTTTCCGCTCCCAACAGGACGCCGCGCCCAACGGCAAGGACAGGTCGAACGACTTCGATATCGAAAGCGCGCGTCTCTATACCAACGGCAAGCTGCATAAATACGTTTCCTTCGAACTCAATACCGAAAAGGACGCCAATGACGACATCAAGCTGCTGGACGGACGCATCGGGCTGGAGCTGAACGAGCATTTCAATATCTTCATCGGCCGCTTCCTGCCGCCGGCCAGCCGCGCTTCCGCATCTGCGCCCTACTATCCTCCTACATTCGATTGGTTATTCTCGGAGCAGGCGCCAAGCAAATTCGCAGGCCGCGACAACGGGGCCTCCGTCTGGGGCGTGCTGCTGAACCAGAAGCTCAAGTACCATGTCGGCGCATTCGAAGGCCGCAGCGGCTCCAACACCTCCAACCAGTCGGATAATTTATCTTTTGCAGGCAGGCTTTCCTACAACTTCTGGGACCCAGAGCCTGGCTTCTACAATATCGCCATGTACGACGGCGCCAAGGACATACTCGCGATTGGCGCTTCCTACCGCTACCAGAAGGATGGCGCCGGCACGCAGGCCAATCCTGGAGATTACCGCTACTGGAACATCGACGGCCGCCTGGAAAAAGCCATTGCCGGCGGCGCCGTGATCGGCGCGGAAGGTTCGTACTACCGTTATGATAACGACAATACTCTGGACCCCGAGATTGCCAAGGGCAAGGGCTTTTTCTTCACGGGAAGCTATATGTTCCCCCAGGAAATCGGCATCGGGAAAATCCAGCCTAAGTTCGTCTATGAACGCTTCGAGAACGACGACACCAACGCCGTAGCCCTAGCCGGGCTGGAACGCAAGCGCTACGACCTGGGCTTCAGCTACCTCATCAACGGCAGCAATGTGCGCATCGACACCTACTACTACAAGGAAACCCGCAACCAGGGCCAGCCCGATTTCAACGGCATCGCCGTGCGCTTCCATATTGCACACTTTTTCTAACAGGCTGCTTATGGCATAAACGGCGGAGTATTAAAGTTCTGCCGTTTTTTATGTTTATCCAAGGCTAATCAGGGCTATATCGTGTCGCCCGATACCTTTCTATATCAGGCTGCCCGCTATACAGGCAGTCGATAAAAGCGCTGCGCTCAAACCAGAAAACTTCCATATCCCATAAGCAAAAAGAATAACGCGTGGGATCTTCCACCCAAACCTCTTGCTGCTTTACCGACACAGAAGTAAACAACTCATTATCGTTACCCCACCATGCCAGGATCAAATAATCCAAGTCCGCACCATCATGGAAAATCGCAAAAGCTGGCGTAGTTTTCCAATCAATCTAACGAGCGGCCTTCACCTCAGCAAGCCGCGGCAAATAAGCCGTATGCTCCACGACTCCATCATGTGCAGCAATGGTGTATAGCTTGATGCCATCGGCATCTATCCATGCCTGACGGCTTTCTATTGTTCTTGGTTTGTACATCCCATCATTATAAAACCTCTACTAAACGTACATTGCGTTAGATGTAGCATCCCCCATATATACGTTATGCAAAACATATCAGTAATGAAAATATTTCTAGAAAATCACAGCAGGCGGAGTTCGACCTGTCCTACATTGACTGAGCTATTCCATATTTGCTCTGCATAACGTCTGAATTAAGGCCTGCTGTGAAGCAACATCAACTTGAATAAATTGTTAGACCTATATAAGTGCATATAAGTAGCTGGCAAGCATACTTCCTGCCACGCCAAGAAAGAAACTGATTGCCCTGTTTAGCCAGACTTCAAATTTTTTTGGTTTTGACAATGTTCGAAGTAACGCAACTGTGGTTTCTCGATCTAGTTGACCTATTGCAATTATCGCTTTTATACCTTCGGATTCTGCGCGAATAATTTCCAGCTCCTTACGTGCTACCTCTACTTCATTAGTAAGCTGATTGTGCAAAGCAGCAAGCGGAGCTGCACGCTCATATACAGAAAGCTCCAGCTCTCGCTTTTCCCTGTAAGAATTGTAGTAAGCATCAGTCAAAACGCTCAGTGCCATGATCACAAGTGAAACAAACGGCACAGGAGTTTGAATCGGCCAGTCTTTTATAGACAGTTTGTTGCCTCAGAAAAGTATTGCCGTTCGTAGTTTACTGGGGAAAGGTTCGCGGCGTGACTATGCCGACGAATCGGGTTGTAGAACATTTCGATGTAGTCAAAGATATCCTGGCGTGCCAGCTCCCTGGTGGGATAAATTCTGCGCCTGATGCGTTCGCGCTTGAGCAACTGAAAAAAGCTTTCTGCGACAGCGTTGTCATGGCAGTTTCCGCGTCGGCTCATGCTGGGTTGTAAATTATGGGAAGCCAGAAAGGCGGCCCATTCGTAGCTGGTAAATTGGCTCCCCTGGTCAGAATGCACCATCACGCTTTGTTTGGGTTTGCGCCGCCAGACCGCTGCCAATAATGCTTGTAGAACCACGTCTTTACTCATGCGGGCATCCATCGACCATCCGACTACCTGGCGCGAGAACAGGTCGACAACCACAGCCAGATAGAGCCAGCCTTCATGCGTGCGGATGTAGGTAATATCAGTTACCCATGCGATATTGGGCGCGGCCACATTAAATTGACGGTCCAGGATGTTGGCCGCCACGTTATGCACGGCACCACTATGGAATCCGGGACGGCGACGATAGCCAACCTGGGCACGCCAGCCACGGCTACGCATCAACCGCGCGACACGATGCCGGCTACAGGATTCTCCCAGGGCCAGCAAGTCGTGGTGCACTTTACGATACCCGTACACTCGGCCACTCTCAAGCCAGGAGGGCTTCATCAGCTCCAGCAAGCGCAGGTCTTCATGATGGCGCTGGCTATAGGGATTGCGCCTCCAGGCGTAATAGCCGCTGGGGTGAACCTCGAGCACTTTACAGAGCCTGCGCACGGGATATTGAGTCGCATATTGCTCAATGAACGCGTACTTTATCCGGACTCCTTGGCAAAGTACGCGGCGGCTTTTTTTAATATGTCGCGCTCTTCGGTCAGACGTTTTACCTCAGCACGCAGGCGTCGAAGCTCAGCGGCCTCACTGCAATCTTGCTCACGCTGCGGTGCCGACTTGCTGTACCGCTTGACCCATGCATACAGGCTGTGGGTCGATACACCAAGCCGCTTGGCCACATCGGCCACCGGACGCTGGTGCTCGGTGATTTGTTTCACCGCTTCGAGTTTGAATTCTTCTGTAAATCGGACCGTGCTCATAATGCTCTCCTCTGTGAGTATTATGAGGCTAAAAAGTGTCTATTAAACTCTGGCCGATTCAGTTAATGGAATATTCCTAGCGTTAGCCAAGCTAGGAATCACTATAGCAACTCCAACTAATACCACCAAAGTGATGATGTCTCGTTTACGAAATGATAACGACACCATGAATTGTAATGCCTAACTATATTTAAACAGTCTCATCGTATTTGATGAGTTGGAGCTAAGTCAACGCAGTTATCCATCAATCCATACAGATTTAAACTGTAGAAGCTTTGCAAGGATCAAAGTAAACAATGATTTTTCTGATTTGCATATAAAACATCGGCCTCCCGCAAGTAACGGGAGGCCGATTTTATTTGAAGCTTAAGATTCCTTTGAGCAATCGCGCGGCGTAATGCCTTTCTCCTTGGCATACTTATGCGACGATTCCTCGATGATCGGGCGCAACAGTTTGCGGTCGGCCTGCACCCAATCCGAGATCACTTTCCATTGCTTGCCGTCCCATTGCTGGAAGCGCACTGCGCCGCCGCCGATCACCGGCCCCAGGTACACCTCGGCGAGCTTTTCCGACGCGCCGATGATGAGGCCGCCGATAATCGCCCCGCCTATCGAGGTGAAGCCGCCGATGATCAGCACCGGCAATGCCTTGAGCACCACCAGCGACAGGGAGAACTGCACGCCCAGGCGCGCGCCCCAGAGCAATCCGGCCACCAGGCCGACGAACCCCGCCACCGCCCAGACGATCATCCAGATGCGCTGCAGCCTCACGCCCACCGAGAGCGCCGCCACCTGGTCATCGGCCACCGCACGCAGCGAAATGCCTATCCTGGTCTTGTTGAACAGCAGGGACAGCACCAACACCAATACGCCGGCCGTCGCCGCGGCAAACAGGTCGAACTGCGACAGCAGCAGCCCGCCGATCTCGAGCGGCTCATCGCTGATGCCCAGTTCCAGGCCATGCACCTGCGCGCCCCAGAGGAATTGCGCCAACCCCTCGATGATGTAGCTCAGGCCCAGCGTCGCCATGAACAGCGTGATCGGCGGCCGGTTCACCAACGGGCGCAGCACGACACGCTCGATGCCCCAGGCCAGCAGGATCATGATGAGCAAGGTCGCGGCAAAGCACGCCCAGAACGGCACGCCGCGCTCCAGCAGGCTGACGAAGGTCAGCGCGGCAAACAGTACCATCGCGCCCTGGGCGAAGTTGAATACGCCCGATGCCTTGTAGATGAGCACGAAGCCGATCGCCACCAGGGAATACATCAGCCCTGCCAGCAATCCCCCTGCCAGAACTTCAAGGAAAAATTCCATTATTTCATTTCCTTATTATTCATTCTTAATGCTTTACGCCAAGATATGCGGCGATCACTTCCGGGTTGTTGCGTACTTCGTCCGGCGTGCCGTCCCCCACCTTGCGGCCGTAATCGAGCACGACGACGTGGTCCGACAGGTTCATCACCACGCCGATGTCATGCTCGATGAGCACGATGGTGGTGCCGAACTCGCGCTGGGTATCGAGGATGAAGCGGCTCATCTCGGCCTTTTCCTCGCTGTTCATGCCCGCCATGGGCTCGTCGAGCAGCAACAGGCTGGGCTCCGCTGCCAGCGCCCGCGCCAGCTCCACCCTTTTCTGCAATCCATAAGACAAAGTACCGACGATGCTGTTGCGCCACTGGTTGATATGCAGGAAATCAATGACCTCCTCCGCCCTCCTCCGTTGCACGGCTTCATCGGCGGATGCCCGGCCGATGCCGAGCACCTGCTCCGCCCAGCTGCTTTTGACCTTGAGGTTGCGTCCGGTCAGTACGTTATCGAGCACGCTCATACCCTTGAACAAGGCAATGTTCTGGAACGTGCGCGCAATGCCCTGCAGCGCCGCCTGGTGCGACCGCATCCTGCGGTAGCTTGCGCCGTTGAAGCCGATCAGGCCTTCGTCCGCCTGGTACACGCCATTGATGACGTTGAGCAAGGAGCTCTTGCCCGCGCCGTTGGGACCGATCAATGCGCAGATTTCCCCCCGGGCCACGGCAAAGCTGATGTCGGTGATCGCCTTGACGCCCTTGAACGAAAGCGAAATGCCCTGCAACTCGAGCAATGGAACGGATGCCATCACGATGCCCTCTTGATGCCGTCGGCCCCGGACTCGGGCGACGGCACCTGCCGCGTCGTGGTGGTCGGCAAGGTACGCCAGTTGGCGACCTTGTCCCAGGTGTGGATATGGATGTCCAGGCTCTTGAAGAACTGCAGCGACTCCTGCGCCAAGGCGGGGCCGATCAGCAGCGGCACGCGGATGCGCGAGAAGCCGATGACGTCGCGCAAGGGGCGCTTCACCAGCCAATACCCGAGGAAACGCTGCAAGATGGAGCCGTCCGGCCGCAAGGCGTAGGTGACGAACCTGCCCAGCAGGCTGTCAGGCAGCGGCAGCCTGGCCCTGACCATGGATTCCAGCCTTTGGTAGGTGTCGCGGGTGCCGACCACCAGCGTCGGCCCTAGCTCGCGCCTGTCGGCGTCCCGCGTCAGGATGTTTTCGGGGAAATTGAGCGTGAAGCCTGCCGTCAGCCATGGCGACAGCAAATAGCGCAAATGGCCGCTGGTGGCGAAAACGCGCGCGGCGAACGCTTCTTCATGGCAGCCGAGCCGTTCGGCAAACACCAGTTGCCGCCCCTCTTCCAGCAATTCGTCGTGGCGGAAGTGCTCCACCTGCACATGGCGTCCCCCGTTCACGCGGTAAAGCGCAAACGCGGACTGCTCAGCCTCCGCCACCGGCGCCCTCGGCACCGCTCCGGCTGCCGACAGCAAGGCACGATACTGCCGCAGCGCGCTCTGCGCATGTTCCTCCAGGCCGCGCGCCTCGGCATAGATCACCTGCACGCCGGGCTGACTGCTGGCCAGGGTCTGTTCCACCTGCTGCTGCCCTTCGGCGAATACGAATGCAGGGGCGAGATGCGTGAGCAGCAAGGCCAGCGTGCCGTCTTCGAGCGAAGGGTCCAGCGGCGCGGCAATCCCGCCCAGCCATTGCGCCGCGATCGACAGCAGCAATGCCTCTCGCCGGGGATGGGTCAGCAATACCAGCGTGTCGCCGCGCCCGAACCCGAGCTTGTGCAGGGCATCGACCAACTGCGCGACCTCGCCGTGCAGGTCTTTCCAGCGCTGCTCGTGCCAGATGCCCAGTTGCTTGTGATGCAACGCGACCCGTCCGGGCTGGATGGCGGAGTGATGGGTCAACCAGTGAGGTAAGGTATTGCCTGCCATATGATCTCCATTGTTTATAGGTCTGCATTCAAGCATCCGCGCTTAGAGCCTGTTTACGACCTTTTCATAGGGCACGCATGGCTTCAAAACGTGTCCGGTCAAGACGCAGTCCGCAGGTAATGCTCATTGCCTTGCCAAGGATTGCAACGCGGAACGGGCGCGTTTTGGGGCCATGCCCTTCGGGTTGCCCCGGCAGAGCAGCCGCTGCTACGTTGCAAATCCTCGCCGGGCAATGAGCACGTCTGCGGTTTGCGCCTTGCTTCGACTACCCTGCCGGGGCAACGTGCCCTATGAAAAGGTCGTAAACAGGCTCTTAAAGCAGCCTGAATGCCAAACCGCCTATGCGGCCAGGGCCACCTGTTTCTGCTCCAGCTCGCGCACGAGCGGCAGCACTTTCTCGCCAAAATACACCACTTCCTCCTGGAAATGCAGGAACGCCGACAATACCAGGTCCACGCCGATGGCCTTGAGCGCGACGATGCGCTCGGCGATCTGTTGCGGCGTGCCGATCAGGTTGGTCTTGAAGCCGTCGTTGTACTGCACCAGGTCCTCGAAGGTGGACTTGGCCCAATTGCCTTCGCCTTCCGGGCTGGCCTTGCCCGCCTGCTTCACCGCGTCGCCGAAGGCGTTCACGGCTTCCGGGTCGGCCTTGTCGATGATTTCCTGCAGCACGGCCCTAGCCTCCTCCTCCGTGTCGCGCGCGATGATGAAAGCATTCACGCCGATCTTGACCTTGTGGTCGTTGGCGGCGGCCTTGGCCTTGATGTCGTCTATCTGCGCCTTGATGCCCTCCACGGTGTTGCCGTTGGTAAAGTACCAGTCCGATACGCGCGAAGCCATGTCGCGCGCGGCGCGAGAGCTGCCGCCCTGAAAGATTTCAGGGTGCGGGTTCTGGTTGTATGGCTTGGGTTTCAACGTGTAGTCGTGGAAGCGGTAGAAGTCGCCGTTGAAGCTGAAGCTGTCCGTGGTCCAGATGCCCTTGAGCGCGCGGATGAACTCCTCCGAGCGGCGGTAGCGCTCGTCATGCTCCAGTCACGGCTCGCCAATCGCCTGGAATTCGCCCTTGAACCAGCCGGAGACGATATTGACCGCAACGCGCCCCTTGGTGAGCTGGTCTATGGTTGCCAGCTGCTTGGCCGCCACGGCAGGGTTCCACGGCCCAGGCAGGATGGCGGCGATCACCTTGAGCCTGGTGGTGGCCGCCAGCAAGGCGTGCGAGAAGGAGACCGGCTCGTGCTGGAACTCGGCGCCATAGCCCGCCGTAAAGCGGATCTGGCTCAAGGCGTAGTCGAAGCCGTTCTGCTCCGCAAGCTGGGCCAGCTTGATGTTGTAGTCCAGGTCCCAGCCCGTGCGCTGCTCGACCTTACTCACTACCAGCCCGCCGCTGACGTTGGGCACCCAATAGGCGAACTTGATATTTTCCTTGCTGCCTTCACTCATGATTCATCCTTTCAATAATGGTACGAACACCTGCCTTGCAGGCCATAAACTCTTCAATCATGCGCATCACGCCACGCCAATGCGCCACTGATACGGCGGCAAGGTGCCGTTGACGGCAAAATCGCCGACAATGCGGTCCTTGTAGATGCGCGGGTTGTGCGAGGCTAGCGTGCGCGCGTTGCGCCAGAAACGGTCCAGCGCGGATTCCCTGAACGTGGCCGAAGCGCCGAGGGCGTCGAACAGGATGGTGGCGCTGTGCAGGATCAATGAAATGACGGTGCCCTGCGCCTGGCTGACTTCCAGCTCGGCTATCGCATTGGCGCTGTCTTCCGCCTCGGTGTCATGCCGGAAGCGCGTGTCGTAGGCGCGTTGCAGGGCTGCGGCGTTCTGCAGCACGACGGCGCCGGCGGCGTAGGCCGCGCCGCGCAACTGGCCGATCACCTGCAGTATTTGCGGGTCGTGGCGCGCCAGCGGCGTATTGGCATGGCTGAAATTGCGTTTGCGGCGACGCACGGCAAGCGCGGCCTCGTCGCTCAGCCTGCGGCCGATGCCGGCAAGGGCCGCCAGGTGGAAGAGCTGGTAGAAGCCGGTGGCGTAGCGGCATCCCTCCTCCGCCAGGTTCACGTTGGCCGCCTCGACGCGCGCATTCTTGAAATGGACCGTGCCGCTGGCCGTGAGCCTTTGGCCGAAACCGTCCCAGTCGTCCTCGATATGCACGCCGGGATCGTCCCGGCGCACCAGCACGGAAGCGGAGGCGTCGTCGTCATTGATGCAACCGACCTCGATCCAGTTGGCGTAAAGCGAACCGGTGGTATAGAACTTGACGCCGTTCAGCAGGTAATGGTCGCCGTTCCTGCTCACCCTGGTGGCGAACAAGCCTTGCGGCGCATCGCCCGGCTCGGTCCAGGCCGGACCTGCGAACACCTTCTCACCGCTGATGCGCGCCAGCCAATGCTCGCGGAACGCGACGTCATGCGAGTTCAGAACATTCTCCACAAAGCCGGCATGGCCGCGCACGGCCTGCACAAGGTTGGAATCGGCCTGGGCCAGCTCGACCAGCAGGTTGAAATATTCCGGCAGGCTCACGCCCTGGCCGCCGTATTCCTCGGGTACCCGCAACGCCATGAACCCGGCCTCGCGCAGCCATTCCAGCTCCGCGAACGGCAGCTCACGCTGCAACTCGCGCTCCACGGCGCCTTGGGCGATCCTGTCGAAAATGGGGCGGTATTGCGCGGTGATCGCTTCGTAGCGTTCGCTCGGCCCAGCGCCCCATGCTTGTGAAATCTGTGTCATTGCTCTATTTCCATCCTCATATTCATTGGTGCTGCGTATTGCTTCATTGCTTTTTGCCCAGATAGGCGTCCTGCAAGGCGTTGTTCCGCAACAGCTCCTGCGCCGTACCGGACAGCACCACGCGGCCGGTTTCCAGCACGTAGCCGTAATGCGCATGCTTGAGCGCCACCGGGATGTTCTGCTCGGCTACCAGGAAGCTGACGCCCTCTTTTTCATTGAGCTGGCTGACGATCTCGAAAATTTCCTGCACGATCAGGGGTGCCAGCCCCATGGAAGGTTCGTCGAGCAGCACCAGAGAGGGGTTGGTCATCAGGGCGCGGCCGATCGCCACCATCTGCTGCTCGCCGCCCGAGGTATACCCGGCCTGCACCTTGCGCTTTTCCTTCAGGCGCGGGAACCAGGCATAGATACGCTCCAGCCCGCCCTGCAAGGTCTGCCTGCTGGGGCGCCTGACAAAGCCGCCGCTGCGCAGGTTCTCCTCTACCGTCAGGTGCGGAAAGACATGGCGGCCTTCCAGCACATGGACGATGCCCTGCTGCACCAGCAGGTTGGGCGGCGTCTGCGTGCTGGCCTGGCCCTTGAAGTGAATGCCGCCCCGGCTGATGGTGGCGCGGTCGGCGCGCACCAGGCCCGAAATCGCCTTGAGCGTGGTGCTCTTGCCCGCGCCGTTGGCGCCGAGCAAGGCGATGATGCCGCCCTGGGGCACGGCCAGCGATACGCCGCTGACAGCCAGGATCGCGCCGTCGTAGATGACCTCGATGTCGTCCACGCGCAGCAGAGCCTCTGTGCTAGGATTGGCCTGGGGAACGGAAACGGCGCTCATCTCACGACTCCTTCCCGCATTCGCGCGGCGTGATGCCCTTTTGCTTGGCATAAGCGGCCGACTTGGTCTTGATCAGCGGCCACAGCAGTTCGCGGTCGGCCTGAATCCAGTCGCTGACCAGCTTCCATTTGCTGCCGTCCCACTGCTGCACCCGCACAGCGCCCCCGCCTTCATGGTCGGCGCATGAGAGCTTGAAGTGCTGCAACAGGCCTTTGAAGCCGTTTTCCTTGAGGCGCGCATCGTCGATATTCAGGTGTTCCAGGCCCCACTGCCCTTCTTCGCCGGTGATCGGCCGCTTGCCGAATTTGGCCTGGGCCGCACGCACCGCCTCGACGCCAATCACCGCATTGACCAGGCCCGAGTTGTAGTAGACGCTGCCGAAGTTCCTGGTATCGCGCAGATCGCTCTTGCCCGCATCGATGATGTGCTTTTTCAGGCGCTTGTGGATTTCGAAGCCGGTGCCGGCAGGGTAAGGCGTCAGCGCCAGATAGCCCTTGGCGGCGGCGCCGGCCGGGATGACGTCCTCCTCGGAGCTGGCCCAGACATCGCCGATGATGCGGTTGGCCGGGATGCCGAAACGAGCGGCGGTCTTGATCGCCACCGGCGAGGAGACGCCCCAGGTGCGGATGAACACCCAGTCAGGCTTGGCCTGGCGTATCTGTCGCCATTGGGCCGACTGCTCGTTGCCAGGGTCGGCAAACGGCACCTGGATGTCCTGGAAACCGTATTTTTCGGCCAGCAGCTTGAGCGGCTCTATGGTTTCGCGGCCGTAGGCCGAATCATGGTACAGGGTGACGATCTTCTTGCCCTTGAGCTTGTCGAGCCCGCCTTCCTGCTGCGCGATGTAGTTGACCAGCGCGGAAGCCTCGCTGTAGAAGGTCAGCAGCACCGGGAAAATATACGGGAACACCGTGCCGTCCGCCGCCTCGGTACGGCCGTAGGCCATGGTGATCTGCGGAATCTTGTCGGCCAGTGCGCGGTCGGACAAGGCATAGGCGGCCGGGGCGCCGTTCGGGTAATAAGTCGCGACCGGGGCGCCGTTCAGCCCCTTCTTCGCGCGCTCGTAGCATTCCACGCCCTTTTCCGCGGTCCACTCGGTCTCGCACTCCTGCCAGACAATCTTGACGCCGTTGATGCCGCCTTCCACCTCGTTGATGTAGCGGTAGTAATCGATGATCCCGGCCCATATCTGCACCCCAGCCGAGGCATAAGGCCCCACCCGGTAGCTGGCGATGGGCTGGAACTGCTTGCCGGCGTCGGGGCCGGGCGTAGTGGTCACGGCCTGGGCCGTGGCGGATATCCCCAATGCCAGGACCAATACGGTCATGGCGCGCGTGATCGTCATAGTGATGTGCTCTCCAAGTCAATAAATAAAATCGTGGGTTGCTTCAGCATCAGTGCCGTTCGGCATCAGTGTTCCTTGGCCGGGCCGCGGCGGGCGATGCCCTTCTCCTTGGCATAGGCCGCGGATTTCGCCTCGATCAGCGGGCGCAGGGTCTTGCGGTCCGCCTGTATCCAATCGGTCTTCAACTGCCACTGCTTGCCGTCCCATTGCTGGATGCGCGCCGCGCCGCCGCCCTCGTGGTCGTACGGGGTGATATTGAGCGGCTGCAACAGACCGTGGAAACCGATCTGCTTGAGGCGCGCATCGTCGATCGCCAGGTGCTCGAAGGCCCAGCGCCCCTCCTCGCCGTTCAACGGGCGCTTGCCGAACTTCTTGTAGCCAGTGCGCAGCGCTTCCACCGCCAGTGCGGCATTGACGAGGCCGATGTTGTAGTACACGGCGCCGAAGAATTTCTTGTCGCGCAGGTCGCTCTTGCCGGTATCGAGGATGTGCTTCTTCAAGCGCTGGTGAATCTCGAAACCGGCGCCGCCGGGATAAGGCGCGAGCGCCTGGTAGCCCTTGGCTGCCGTACCGGCCGGGATCACGTCGGCCTCGGAACCGGCCCAGACGTCGCCGATGATGCGGTCGACCGGAATGCCGAAACGCGCGGCGGTCTTGATCGCCACCGGGGTCGACACGCCCCAGGTGCGCAGGAACACCCAGTCAGGCTTGATCTCGCGCACGCGGCGCCATTGCGGCGATTGCTCGTTGCCGGGGTCGGCCACCGGGATCTGGATGTTCTCGAAGCCGTATTTCTCCGCCAGCAGCTTGATCGCGGCCTGCGTCTCGCGCCCGTAGGCGGAATCGTGGTAGACCGTCACGATCTTCTTGCCCTTAAGCTTGTTCAGCCCGCCTTCCTTCTGCGCGATGTAGTTGATGCCGGTGGAAGCCTGGCTGTAGTAGTTGAACAGCAACGGGAATGCGTAGGGGAACACCGTGCCGTCGGTCGATTCGGTACGCCCGCCCGCCGGGTCGATCAGGGGAATCTTGTCCGCCGCAGCCTTCTCGATCAGCGCATAGGAAGCCGGCGTGCTGTGCGTGAAGAAGAATGCCAGCGGAGAGCCGTGCTTGCCCTTCTTCACGCGCTCGTAGACCTCCACGGTGCGGTCGGGGCTCCACTCGGTCTCGAACTCCTCGTAATTGATCTTGACGCCCTCGATGCCGCCTTCGACTTCGTTGATATAGCGGAAATAATCCAGCGTGCCCGCCCACCACAAGGTGCCGCTGGAGGCATAGGGGCCGACGCGGTAGGTCGGCAGCGGCACGTACTGCTCCGCAGCGCTGCCCACTGCCGGGACAGCGAGGCCGAGCACGGCCGACATGGTCAATGCTGCAATGGTATTGAGGAAGAATGGAGACTTCATATGGTTTAAACCCCTTGAAAACATGGTGCAAATCAAAAACGCAACGGCCACACCGACAACCTGCCGCGCAGGTTGCTGAGCAAGCGCGCAATGCCTTCCGGCTCCTTGATCAGGAACCAGATGATCAGGCTGCCGAAAATGACCTTCTGGATGTTCTGCAGCAGCCCGGCGTCCAGCTTCCCCGCGAACAACGACTGGGAAATGAAGTCCAGCGCCAGCGGCAGGAGGCTGATGAAGGCTGCGCCGATGAAGCTGCCGCTGATGCTGCCCAGCCCGCCGATAATGATGATGAACAGGATCTGGAACGACCTTTGCAGGCCGAAGCTCTGCACCCCGGCCGAACCGAGATAGGCGAATACCCACAATGCCCCTGCGATGCCGAGATAGAAGGAGCTGACGGCAAAAGCGAGGATCTTGCTGCGGTTGACACGGATGCCGATCACCGCGGCGGCGGTATCCATGTCGCGGATCGCCATCCAGTTGCGCCCGGTCTGCCCGCGCACCAGGTTGACGGCAAGCCAGGTCAGCAATGCCACCAGTCCGAGCACCAGGTAATACTTGGTGAGCGGGCTGGCGATCTCCCAGCCCAGGATTTCCAGCCGCGGCGACGAAATCGTGGCGGACGAACTGTAGTTGTAGAACCATGGAAACTTCACGAATACCCATTCCAGGAAGAACTGCGCAGCCAGGCTGGTCACCATCAGGTAGAAGCCCTTGATCTTGGCGCTGGGCAGTCCGAAGAACAGCCCCACCAGCGCCGCCACCAGGCCGCCAAGGAAAATCGCGACCAGGAAAGGCAGGTCGAGATGGATGAGGAACGCATAGGTGGCGAAAGCCCCCACCGCCATGAAGCCGCCCGATCCCAGCGAGGTCTGCCCGGCATAGCCGGTGAGCAGGTTGAGCCCCAGCCCGGCCAGCGAGAGGATCAGGAACGGGATGATGACGGCATTGAGCCAGTAGTCGCTGCCCACCAACGGCACGGCGGCGAATGCGAACAGCAGCAGGAGCAAGGCATAGGGCGGTTTGCTGTCCTTGAGCAGCACTGGCGCCCAGTGGCGGGAATGCGTCAATAAAGGGGTATCGCTCATGGTGTCGCCTTTTCGATTCAATAGCCCGCTCATGCTCACACCCGCTCGATCGCGCGTTCGCCGAAGATGCCCGCAGGACGCACGAACAGGAACGCCAATGCCAGGAAATAGGCGAACCAGCCGGTGATGCCGCCGCCGATATGGGGGCCGATATAGGCTTCCGCCAGGTTTTCCGCGGCGCCGACGATCAGCCCGCCTGCGATGGCGCCGCCAATGGAAGTGAAGCCGCCGATGATGAGCACGGGCAATGCCTTGAGCACCACCAGCGACAAGGCGAACTGCACTCCTTGGCGCGCGCCCCAGAGCATGCCCGCCACCAGCCCGGTGATGCCTGCGACCGTCCAGACGATCTGCCAGATGCGGTTGAGGTTGATGCCGACCGACAGCGCCGCGCGCGTATCGTCGGCCACTGCGCGCAGCGAGATGCCGATGCGGGTCTTGTTGAACAGCAACGCCAGCAGCGAGACCAGCAGCACGGCAGTGATGGCCGCCACCAGGTCGAACTTGCTGATGAGCAGGTCGCCGACGAATACCGGCACATCGTCTATGCCGAGGTCCAGCTCGTGGACATTGGCGCCCATCGCGCCTTGCGCCAGGCCTTCGACCACGTAGGAAAGCCCCAGCGTCGCCATGAACAACGTCATCGGGCTGCGGTTGGTCAACGGCCGCAGCACCACGCGCTCGATCAGTACCGACGATACGACCAGCATCGCCAGGGTTGCCAACAGGGCCAGCGCGAACGGCACGCCGGCTTCATATACCGTGACGAAGAACAAGGCCGAGAACAGCAGGATGGAACCCTGGGCGAAGTTGAACACGCCGCTGGCCTTGTAGATCAACACGAAGCCGATCGCCACCAGCGAATACATGGTGCCGGCCAGCAGGCCGCCGATCAGCGTTTCGAGGAAAAGCATCATGCGCGCGCCCTCCTCAATGCACCGAGCCGAGGTAGGCGGCAATCACGTCGGGGTTGGCCTGCACTTCGGCCGGCGTGCCGTCGCCCACCTTGCGGCCGTAGTCGAGCACCACCACATGGTCGGACAGGTTCATGATCACGCCAACGTCGTGCTCGATCAGCACGACCGTGATCCCGAGGTCGCGGTTGATGTCGTTGATGAAGCGGCTCATCTCCTGCTTTTCCTCGGCGTTCATGCCCGCCATGGGTTCGTCCAGCAACAGCAGCCTGGGGGACGACACCAATGCCCGGCCCAGCTCCACGCGTTTCTGCAGGCCGTAGGCCAGGCTGCCCACCAGGGTGTGGCGGTGCAGTTGCAACTCGAGGAACTCGAGCACCGCCTCGCTTCTCTGCAGGAAATCCGCCGCCTCGCGCCGTGCGCGCGGCAGGCTGAGCGCTTGCTCGATGAAACTGGAGCGGCCGTGGCGCGACAAGCCGCTGAGGATGTTGTCCAGCACGCTCATCCTCTTGAACAAGGCATTGTTCTGGAAAGTGCGCCCGATGCCGCGCCGGGCGGCCTGGAACGGATGCAGCCTGCGGAAGTGCTCGTTGTCGAAATGGATTTCGCCGCTATCGGGAACGTATACCCCGTTCAGGACGTTGAGCAGCGAACTCTTGCCCGCTCCGTTCGGCCCGATCAACGCGCAGATTTCGCCGCGTTGCACCGAGAACGACAGGCTGGTGATCGCCTTCACGCCTTGGAAGGACAACGAGATGTCCTTCACGTCGAGGATGACGTCGCCGCTGTTGACGATATGCATCATGACGCAGCTCCCGCCGGAGCATTGGCACCCGCATCAGCCGGTAGCCCGTGCAGGCGCGATATGCGTCCTGCCAGCCACCTGGCAATCGGTGTCGCGGCCGCCTGGCCGGCCAGTTGCCGTTGCCAGCTGCCATGCGGCGGCAACCGCTCTTCCAGCTCGGCCTGCACCTGAATTTTTCTCTTGGGCGATGCCACGAAATGCTGCGGCTGGATTTCATGGCGGTCGCGCGCGGACGAGGCCGCCACCTCGGGCGCCGCCAACGTCATGCCGCTTTCCAGCCAAGTTTTCAGTACCTGTTCCAGCCCGCCCTGCCATTCGGTGCCTTCGTCTACCCATAGCACGGGTTGCGAACGCAGGTTGCGGTACAGGTCGGAGGCTACACCGGGACGCTTCGCGCCATCGGCGACCGACTGTGTAACTGCATGCAGCGCGACGATTTGCCACGAGGCGTGCTGATGCCCGGTCGGCTGCGAGGTGAACAGGGTCGCCGGGCCGGCGCTGGCGTAACCGCTTTCCAGCCACGAGGCGATGGTTTTCCTGTCCTGCACGAACGTATGGGTCGGCGCGGCCGCTTGCAGCGCTTTTCTCAGGTGCTCGCCCTGCGCATGGCGATCGACCGTGACCACCCTGACGCCTGCCGCATGCGCGGCCAGCACCAGCAGGATCAGCTCCGGCTCCAATGCGCCGCTCACCGCCAAGCGGGCCTCGGCAACCAGCCCGTGCCGCGCCAATCCCTGGCGCAGGCGTTCCAGTGCTGTAGGCAGGTCATGCCAGCGGAACGCTTCCCAGCGTCCGCGCTGCTTGTGCAGCAATGCAATCGCATCGGGCCGCTGCGCCGCCCAGTCGGCTACATTTGCCAGGATATCCTGCGAGAAACTAACGTCCAGCGCCTGCGAATCCGGCGTTGCCAGCAATGCGCTCCAGGTCATGCCGTTTTCTCCTGCAAGTACGGCGCCTGCTGTTCATGCTTGATGCGCTCGATGTCGCGATAGCGCGCAGCGGGATGGTTGGCCGGCAAATAAGGGCCTTCGCCGAACAGCTTCTCGCGCAGCGTGCCTTCGCGGTATTCCTTGGGATAGACGCCGCGGCGCTGCAATTCCGGCACCAGGTGCTCCACCACATCCTCGAAGGTCTCGTGCGCCACGGCATAGGCCAAGTTGAAGCCGTCGAGGTCGGTAGCCTCCACCCATTGCTGCAACTGGTCGGCCACGGTGGCGGCCGAACCGACGAACAACGGACCCAGGCCGCCGACGCTGGCCCACTTGGCCAGTTCCTCTATGGTCCAGGTCTTGCTGCCTTCGGCCAGGTGCTCCACCGCGGAAATGATGGCGTTGGTCTCGACTTTGCGCACGTTGTCCTTAGGGGCGTAGCGGCCGAAATCGATGCCGGTCCAGCCCGAGGTCAGCACTAGCGCGCCATCGTAGGAGCCGTAGCTTTGGTATTCCTTGAGCTTGGCATGCGCCTTGGCGTCGGTCTCGTCGACGACGATGGTGACCAATGCATAAATGAACAGTTTTTTCGGATCGCGCCCGGCCGCCGCGGCGCGGTTGCGGATGTCCTGCACGTAGGCGCGCGTGGTTTCCTGGGTCGGCGTGGAAATGAACACCAGCTCGGCGTTCTGCGCAGCGAAATCCTTGCCGGCGTTCGACGCCCCGGCCTGGAACAGCACCGGGGTGCGCTGCGGCGAAGGCTCGCACAGGTGGTAGCCGGGCACCTCGAAATACTTGCCCTTGTGGCCGATCTCGTGAATTTTCCCGGGGTCGGCGAACACGCCCTGCTCGCGGTCGCGAATCACGGAGCCCTCCTCCCAACTGCCCTCGAACAACTTGTAGAGCACCTCGAGGTACTCATTGGCGACCTCGTAACGGTTGTCATGGCGCTTGAGGCCGCCCTGGCCGATGTTCTTGGCGCCGCTTTCCAGGTAGGAGGTCACGATGTTCCAGCCCACGCGCCCCTTGGTATGGTGGTCGGCCGTGGAAAGTCGGCGTGCGAACGTATAGGGGTGCTCGAACGAAGTCGAGGCGGTAATGCCGATACCCAGGTGCCTGGTGGCAAGCGCGATCGGGTTGGCCAGCTGCAGCGGGTCGTTGACCGGAATCTGCACGCCTTGCAGGAAGGCGTGGTCGTTGCTGCCCTTGTAGACGTCGTAATATCCGATCACGTCGGCAATGAAAACGGCGTCGAAAATGCCGCGTTCCAGAATCTTCGCCAGGTCGGTCCAGTATTCCAGGTCCTTGTATTGCCAGGAGCGGTCGCGGGGATGCCGCCACAACCCGGGGGATTGGTGGCCGACGCAATTCATTTCGAACGCATTGAAGCGGATGGTCTTGCTCATGCCCTAGCCTTCTGGACGGATGGATTGTCGATGGCAATCGCCTGCAGGTAGGGCAATGCCCGCTCCACAGCAAGGTTGATGCGTTCATTCAACTGCGGGCTGGCAATGGCATAGCCGCCCAGATCCAGCTCCTTGAAATCGGCCTCGCTGCCGTATACGCCCACTGGCAGGGTCAATGCCTGGAAGAAGCTGAACAGGGGCCGCAACTGATGGTCGATCACCAAGGCATGGCGCTCGCTGCCGCCGGTCGCCGCGAGCAGCACCGGGGTATTGGCCAGGGTTTCGTGCCCGACAAAGTCGAACAGGTGCTTGAACAGGCCAGTGACCGATGCGCGGTATACCGGGGTCGCCACGGCCAGCAGGTCGGCCTCTTCTATCTTGAGGATTTCATCGACGGCGGCCTTGGGCAGCTCGAGGCGGCTCAGGCTGCCTCCCAGCGACGGCCCCAGCTTTTGCAACTCGATGAAATGCACGTCCAGCGGCAGCCTTTGCTGCAATTCAGCAACGATGGCCTTCAATAATGTTGTCGTGCGTGACGGATTGCTCAGGCTTCCCGACACGGCGACCAGCTTCAGTCTTTTACTCATTGCCGCCCTCCTGTTTACTTATTACTAATTGCGGTGCTTTCTTCGCCCGCAAATAACAATTAGTAGATAGCAGCAACCGTGCCAAAACTAAAAATCATTAATATTCATATGGTTGATAGTAAAAATAAGAATTTTTACCTGTTGCTTGACAGGCTGAATGCTGAAAATGTGCTGCTGTATCAGCAGCCTGAGGAAGGGAAAATAAGATTGCTGCAGGACAGGCAGTAAAGGGATTGCTGATTGAGCAGCATATTGTCAGCAATATGCTGCTGATGAATAGCGCTCAATTAAAAGGAGTTTAAAATTAAGCAATTGAATTTAAACAAGTTATCCATATGGCATGCTAAATGCAAATCTCGGTCAGGATCGTTGTATCCCACATATTCATTATTTAAAGAGGTAATCCATGACAGCCACATCCGTACCGATCGAAGAAACCGACCTCCCTCGCGCGCCGGCGCACATCATCCAGACCGATGCAGAAGCCATTGAAGTCGCCAGGCAAGTCGCCGCGGAAATCGCCAAGGAGGCGGCAGTCCGCGACGCCGAGCGCCGCTTACCTGCGCCAGAGCTCGACCTGTTCTCGCAAAGCGGGCTGTGGGGCATCACGGTGCCGCGCGAATACGGCGGCGCATTCGTCTCCAATACCACATTGGCCGAAGTAATCGCTATCGTTTCCGAAGCCGACCCGAGTATCGGCCAGATCCCGCAGAACCACCTTTACATGGTGGAAGGCATACGCCTCGACGGCACCGAGTTCCAGAAGCAGTTCTTTTTCGACCTGGTGCTGAAGGGCGTGCGGTTCGGCAATGCCTTCTCTGAAATCGGCACCAAGAGCGTCAATGACGTGCAGACCCGCATCACGCCGACCGAGGGCGGCTACCTGCTTTCCGGCAAGAAGTTCTATTCGTCCGGGGCATTGCTGGCGGACTGGGTGCCCGTCATCGCCAAGAACGAGCACGACAACACGACCGTGGCTTTCGTCAAGAAAGGCACGCCCGGGCTGACCGTGATCGATGACTGGTCCAGCTTCGGCCAGCGCACGACCGCCAGCGGCACCACCATCCTCGACAATATCTTCATCCCGGCGGATTACGTCCTGCTGCACCACCAGGCGTTCGACCGGCCGACCAGCATGGGGCCGGTCGCGCAGATCATCCAGGCTGCGGTCGATACCGGCATCGCGCGAGCGGCCTTGCGCGACACCATCCATTTCGTGCGCCACCATACCCGCCCCTGGATCGACAGCGACCTTGAGCACGGCTATGAGGACCCGTTGACGATCAGAGATATCGGCGACCTGCAGATCCGCGTGCATGCGACCGATGCCCTGCTCAAACGCGCGGGCGAACTGCTCGATGAAGCGCAGCGCAACCCGAACGAGGATACCGTAGCCGCCGCCTCGATCGCCGTGGCGGAAGCCAAGGTGCTGAGCACTGAAACCGCTCTGCTCGCAGGCAGCAAGCTGTTCGAGCTGGCCGGTGCGCGCTCGACGCTCGCCCAGTTCAACCTGGACCGCCATTGGCGCAACGCCCGCACCCACACCCTGCACGACCCGGTGCGCTGGAAATACTACGCCGTGGGCAATTACGCGCTCAACAACGTCAATCCGCCGCGCCATCCGTGGATTTAAAGGCACTAGGCGCGATGGCATGAACGCGGGGTTTCTCCCGCGTTTATCGAGTACATAAAGACGTTAAATATCTGAAGTTTAGCTCGCTAAAGCAATGACAATAAAAAGCCCGGAGATCCGGGCTTTTTTGATTTCTTCATCAGGAATAAAACGACGGCGTGGGGTATTGCTGGTTCAAGGCCCAGTCGCCCAGCTCCCTGAGTTTGAAATCGACCGGGTCGTGCAATGTATAGACCCTTAAATTGCGCCAGAAGCGGTCAAGACGCAAAGCTGCCGTGGTGGCGCGCGCGCCCGTCACCTCGAACATGCGCTGGGTGACGTCCAGGCCGCTCCTAGTGGTCGCCACCTTGGCGGCGGTCACGGCAATCGCCACCTCGCCGCGCTCTTCCTCGGTCAACCTTTCCGCCTTGGCCCAAGCGGCATCCAGCAATGCGGCAGCGCGGCTGGTCAATAACCTCGCCCCCTCCAGCCCGACCCAAAATTCGCCGTAGTGCAGCAAGGTATAAGGGTCTTCCTGGATATGGCTTGCCAACGAGCCGGACCAGACACGCGATTGCTTGAGGGTGTATTGCCGCGCTTCCGCCAACGCCCCTTCGGCAATGCCCAGGTAGATATTGGAAAAGATCAGTTGCGCGATCAATGGCCGCAAACAGGCGAACGGCGTGCTGAGCGGGCCGGGCTGCGTCAGCAGCTCGGACTCTTCCACGCGCACGTGCTCGAAATCCGCGCTGCCGCTGTCGGTCTGCCGCTGGCCGATATTGTCCCAGTCCTGATGCAGGACGATGCCCTCGCGCGCCGTCGGGATCGCGGCGATGAGGAGCTTCTGCGTCGCAGCATCGATCGCGGATGCAATCAGCATGTCGGAATCCGTCGCACCGGAGCAAAAGCTCTTCTTGCCATGAAATTCGCGCCGTCCGTCCACGATTTGGCTGCTCGTGCGCGTATCCAGCGGATTCAAGGCATTGCCCCAGAACCAATTGTTCCTGGCCGTCTCGCGAAACCACGGCTTCCATTGAGTATCCGTGCCGAACAGCCTCACCGTGGCCAGCATGAGGTGCTGGAAGGCGAATACCTGCGCGACCGAGCTGTCCACGCGCGCGAACTCGCGCACCACCTCCAGGGTTTCCATCCAGCTCGCTCCCGTCCCTCCCAACTCCCGGGGGATGATCAGCCCGAGCAGGCCGCTCCTTCGTATCTCGTCGCGCTCCTGCTTGGGAGTGCCGCCCTGCTGATCCCTGGTTACGGCGGTCTTGGCAAACTGCGCGGCAAGCGCGCGTGCAATATCCAGGGAAGTTGCCCGGGTATGTCCAGACTCCAGCGCAGCTATGACTTCAACTTGATTCACGGATATCCTCTTACTTGACAACCGACAGCTTGTCCGAGGCGGGCGGCGGCACGATATCGTTCGCCACCATTTCGCCGAACGGGCCTGTCAGGTTGATATTGCCGAGCGCATTCTGCTGCTCGATCGGCAGCAGCGGGAACAGCAGCTCGGCAACGCGGTAGGCCTCTTCCAGATGCGGGTAGCCGGAAAAGATGAAGTAATCGATGCCCAATGCCGCATATTCGCGGATGCGTTCCGCGACCTCCTGCGGATTGCCTACCAGCGCAGTACCAGCCCCACCGCGCACCAGCCCCACGCCGGCCCAGAGGTTGGGCGCCACCGTCAGTTTGTCGCGGCGTCCGCCGTGCAAGGCAGACATCCTGCGCTGCCCCTCGGAGTCGAATCGCGAGAACGCTTTCTGCGCCGCGGCTATCGTCTCGTCCGTGACGTGGGAAATCAGGTCATCCGCCGCCTGCCATGCCTGTTCGCTGGTCTCGCGCACGATCACATGCATGCGGATGCCGAACTTGAGCGTGCGCCCATGCACGGCGGCCCTTGCCTTGACCGCCTCGATCTTTTCCTTCACGGCTTCCGGCGGCTCTCCCCATGTCAGGTAGACATCGATCTGCTGCGCGGCAAGCTCGACCGCCTCCGGCGAAGACCCGCCGAAAAACAGCGGCGGATAAGGCTTTTGCACTGGCGGATACATGGTCTTGGCATTCTTGACCTTGATATATTGCCCCTCGAAATCCACCGATTCGCCTGCCGCAACCCCGCGCCATACCTTGAGGAACTCATCCGCCTCGGCATAGCGTTCGGAGTGGCTGAGAAAATTGCCGTCCCCATGCTGCTCGTCCGGATCGCCGCCGCTCACGACATTGATCAGCAACCGTCCGTCGGAGATACGGTCAAGCGTGGCCGCCATGCGTGCGGATACCGTCGGGGAAATAATGCCGGGGCGGATCGCGACGAGGAACATCAAGCGCTCGGTGAAGTTGACGAGAGAGGACGCCACCACCCAGGAGTCTTCGCACGAGCGGCCTGTCGGGATCAAGACGCCCTTGAATCCCAGCTCGTCAGCGGCCTGGGCGATCTGCTTCAGATAATGGTGGCTAACGGCACGGCCGCCATGGCTGGTGCCAAGGTAGCGGCTATCGCCATGCGTGGGAAGAAACCAGAATATATCCATCTAACGTTGTCCTTGAACTGATAAACATCACCTGCCCTATTCAGCAAGCTCCATGCCACGAGCCAAGTCAATGTTTTCTAAGAGGTTATAAAAACCACATTCGCATAGGTGCTTATTAATCAGCACAAAACTGCTCGATTGCTGATAGGAAAGCACATCACCCAGCCTCCTGTGCTGATTAACAAGCAACAACCAGTAGCCCAGATTGCATCAGCCTTTACGGGAGATCAAGCCCAGCCTAGCCTCGCGTATTGCTTCCCTGGCAGCAGAATACCGACAAAGCCTTGGCAGGACGGCATGGCACGATAGCTGCTATATCCTTATTAATTTATTAAGGAATATAACTTTTGGCTATTTCAACGACCATACTCCAGGACGATGTCGAGGTACACGAACCGCCATCCATCCAGGAAACCGCGAAAGCGCTGGCAGCGGAATTCCGCCTGACGGCGGTAGAACGCGACGAAGCAGGTGGCACGCCGAAGGCGGAGCGCGACCTGATCCGCAACAGCGGCCTGCTTGCATTGTCGATCCCGGAAACCGAGGGCGGCCTGGGCGCCAACTGGCAGGACACCATGCAAGTCGTGCGCGAGTTCGCCAGGGCGGATAGCTCGATTGCCCATGTGTTCGCCTTCCACCACCTCATGCTCGCTACCGTCAGGCTGTTCGCACGCCCCGACCAGTGGCGCCCATGGTTCGAGCATACCGCCAGGCTGAACTGGTTCTGGGGCAACGCGCTCAACCCGCTGGATGACCGCACCACCAGCCGCCAGGTCGGCAACTGGTATGAGTTTTCCGGCAAGAAGAGTTTTTGCTCTGGCGCGCTGGATTCCGAGATGCTGATCGTTTCAGCCTATACCCATGACAGCCACGACCTCGTCGTGGCGGCGTTACCCACTGGGAGAACCGGCATCAGCGTATTGCAGGATTGGCACAACATAGGCCAGCGGCAGACAGACAGCGGCAGCGTCAACTTCGAGAAGGTACGCGTCGAGGCCAACGACATCCTATCCGACCCCGGGCCGCTGAGCACGCCGTTCTCCTGCCTGCGCCCCCTGCTCGCCCAATTGATCCTGACCAACATCTATCTGGGCATTGCGGAAGGCGCTTTCGAGGACGCGCGGCACTACACGCTGAACGAGGCCAGGCCCTGGCACCGCTCCGGGTTGGAGCATCAAACGGAAGACCCTTACATCCTCGCGCATTACGGCGAGTTCTGGGCCAGCCTGCAAAGCGCCAGGGCGCTGACCGACCTTGCGGCGGCAAGGTTCGACCAGGCATGGAGCAAGGGAAGGCAATTGACAGAGGAAGAGCGCGGCGAAGCCGCTATCGACATTACGTCCGCCAAAATCATCGCCACCCGCACCGGCCTCGACATCACCAGCCGCATGTTCGAGGTTGCCGGATCGAGGGCCACCCATGCGGGGCTCAGGCTAGACCGGCATTGGCGCAACCTGCGCACCCACACATTGCATGACCCCGTTGACTACAAGATCAAGGAGCTGGGCGAATGGGCGCTGAAACAGCAGTACCCGACGCCGACATTCTACTCATGAACATATTGGACAACGATTACATGGGACTCACCTACCAAGAATTTGACGGCATTTACTCGAAAGAGGATGAAATGAACTTGTTGACACTACCCAACTCGCAATCGCTCAGCACCTCGATACGAGCGACGGCACAGGTGTTCGAGGACCCGAAATCCCTGGCGCTCCTCGCACGCATCCAGAAAATCGCCCCCAGCGACGCCAATGTGCTGATCATCGGGGAGACCGGCACCGGCAAGGAGCTGATCGCCCGCCACGTGCATGACTTGAGCCACCGCCGGGGAAAACCTTTCGTGGCGGTCAATTGCGGCGCCTTTTCCGAGACCCTGGTCGAAAGCGAGCTGTTCGGCCACGAGAAAGGCGCCTTCACCGGCGCGTTTTCCGCCAAGACCGGCTGGTTCGAGGCCGCCCACGGCGGCACCATCTTCCTTGATGAAATCGGCGACTTGCCCCTGAGCATCCAGGTCAAGCTGCTGCGCGTCCTGCAGGAGCGCGAAGTGGTGCGCCTGGGAGCGCGCAAACCCACGCCGATCGACGTGCGCCTGGTGGCCGCCACCAATGTGCGCCTGGAAGAAGCCGTACTGGCGGGACATTTCCGCGAAGACCTGTTCTACCGCCTGCGCGTGGCCCTCCTGGAAATTCCGACATTGCGCGACCGCCCTGGCGACATCCTGCCCCTGGCCGAGTATTTCGTCAGCGAATACCGCCGCCGCCTGGGTTACGGCGAGGTGGAGATCGACGAGGACGCCAAGCGCAAGCTGCTTGCCCATCCCTGGCCCGGCAATATCCGCGAGCTCGAGAACGCCATCCACCATGCGCTGCTGATCTGCAAGAGCCACCGCTTGCGCAGCGAAGACCTGCAACTCTCTTCCATGCAACTGTTCCACCGCGCCCGCCAGGAACACGACGGCCATGGCGCAGGCGACCCGCTACAGCACGCATTGCACCAGCTGTTCGAGGCCGGCCATGAAAGCCTCTACGAGCATATCGAGGACACGGTGGTGCGCACGGCCTACCACTATTGCCACAACAACCAGGTGCAGACGGCGCGTCTCCTGGGCGTAAGCCGCAATATCGTGCGGGCAAGGCTGATCAAGATGGGCGCGATTTCCGCATTGAAATGACGGGGCCCCAAGGATATTCGCCACATGCCGGAACCAGCCGGCGCAACACTCGACCGCCCAACAAAACGGCAACAAACCCTGGCGTCATGGGCAGATTTACTTTAATCTGCCTGTCTGCGTTTCGCAGCAGCACTCAACCATTGCATTACCCATATGAGCACGATCAGTAAAATTTCTTCATCCACCCTGCCCACCAAGTACGGTCAATTCATCATCCATGTCTATCACGACGTGCAAACCGGCCAGGAGCATGTCGCCCTGGTGGCAGGCCATGTGCTCAACAATGAGAACGTGCTGGTACGCGTGCACTCCGAATGCCTGACGGGCGACATCTTCTCCTCCAACCGTTGCGATTGCGGCGAACAGCTGGTATTGGCGCAGAGCATGATCGCGGAAGCCGGCCAGGGCGTGCTGCTTTACCTCAAGGGGCACGAGGGGCGCGGCATCGGCCTTGCCAACAAGATCCATGCCTATGCGTTGCAGGACCAGGGGCTGGATACCGTCGACGCCAACCTGCACCTCGGCCTGCCGATTGATCAGCGCAGCTATACCGCCGCAGTGGATATCCTTAAGGATCTGGGCGTGCACTCCCTGCGCCTGATGACCAACAACCCGGAAAAAGTCTCAAGCCTGCAGCAGGCCGGCCTGGCCATCAATGAGCGCATTCCGCTGGTGATCCAGCCAAACCAGGACAACCTGCAATACCTGCTGACCAAGCGCGACAAGCTAGGCCATTTCTTCGCACAAACGGAAATGCAAAATCCTGACTTTGGCGAGCTTTGAGCTTGTAAGACTTTGAATAGGCTCTTATTCCAGAAAAATATATAAAAAAAGAGCGGGTTAGCCGCTCTTTTTGTTTGATCAGTTGAAATTCCGCTTCACGTGATGCAGGTGATAGCCGTGCTGCTCGATATCCTTGATGATCAGGCCGGCATCATAGTGCAAGTGGCGCTGCTCCTTGTCCACTTCCACATCCGCGGTCTGGTGTATTAGCTTGGCATAATCCGGGTCGGGCACGTCCACCTTGGAAATATCGGCCCCTGCCCTGACCGAGATGTACTTGTTGTTGCTGGTCGCACTTTTATAGATATCCACTTTCATGATGATCTCCATCTGGTTGATATTAAAAAGTATTCAAAGGTACAACAGTCCGTATCTCCTTATGACCGCAATATGCCGCAGAAGTGCGATCCGCCTAATCCCTCCGTGCCGCGCCCAACTCCAGCGGCATCTTCACCTCGCCGTCATCGCTGGATTGCTTATTCAAGGGCTTCACCTGCAATTTGCCGGCATCGAGCGCCACTGTCTCGAGCAGGTATCGCTGGACCACTTCCTGGCGCGCGTTGCCCAAGGCTTCGAGCCATGAAGGTTCGAGCTTGGCCTGCTTGTTCAACGCATCCAGCAATTTGCCGTAGTAAACACCCTCGTCCTTTTCCGCCTTGACGGCATCCAATGCCTCCGGCGAGAGCTGCTCCTTGGCGAGCTTGTCGAGCGCGGATCTTGCCTTCCTGTTTGAAGTATCCACCGGGCCCGGCTTTTCGCCAGGCTGCAGCTTGATGCCCATCTTGGCGGCGACCTGGTTGCGCACGAACTGCTCCTGCAAGGCGCGCCCGTCCGCCTTTTCGTCAACCACGGGGGCCACCTGTAATACCAGGGCTGGCCGCTTTGCCAACGCCTCGCTGATCACCTTGAGTTTCTCCTGCTCAGGCGGCGCAAGCTCGGCGCTGCCAGGGTCGAACGCCAATGCCTCCAGCTTGTCGGAGCTGATGCCGAGCAGGTTGCCCAACGCCCGGAACGGCGAAGTCACCAGCTTGCCGAGCACGTTCACGATCGCCTTCCACACCACCTTGCCGTAACTGAATTCGGGGTCGTCCAGGCTGCCTGACACCGGCAAGTCCAGGTCGATAATGCCGCTGCTGTCTTCCAGCAATGCGATCGCCAGGTCCAGCGGCAGGTTCACCGCGTCCTCGCTATCCACCTTCTCGCCCAGCTTGAGCTTGTTGACGACGAACTTGTTTTCCCCCGCGAGCTGGCGGTTCTTGATCTTGTATTCGAGGTCTACCGACAGCTTGCCGGAGTCTATCCGCCGCCCGGCGAACTTGCCGGAATACGGCGTCAGGCGGTTCATCTCCAGGTTGCGGAATATCAGCTTGAGGTCGGTGAATTCCGTTGCCTGGAACGGCTGCACGGAACCGCGAATCCGCGCCGAACCGTAATCGTCGACCTTGCCGTCCAACTCCACCTGGGCCGTCGTGCTCGGGTTAGTGGACATGCCGTTGATCACGCCGGACAAGGTGTTGATATGGGTGCCGAATTGCGGCGTGAGCGAGAGGTCGGCGAATTCGAGGTTGGCATTGTCGATGCGGATACGCTCAACCGCGACCGGGAACGGGTCGGCGGCCTGTTCTGCAGGCTGGCCCGTAGATTGATTGGACGGCGGCGCAGCCTGGGCTGAAGAATCCGCCGGCTGCTCGCGCAGGATGCGCTGGACGTTGAGCGTGCGGTCCTCGTAAATGATGAACTTGCCGCGCGGCTCGTTGATCTTCAATTCGCCGATACGCAGGCTGTCGGGCGCCAATGCCAGCCTAAGATTATTCGTGGACAGGCTGCGCCATCCCAGGAACGCCTGCCCGGTATCCTCTTCCACGATGTCCAGCCTGTCGGCGCTGAAGCCGCCCTTGTACTGCACCGCGAGCTTCTGGCCCTGCTTGAGGCTCAGGTCGCCTTGCGTGCTCAGCGCCCCGCTATTCAGCTTGAGCATGGCGAACTGGTTGACGTATGGCGCAAAAGGCTTGAGCGAGAAATCCGCGAGCTTGAGCTTGATGTCGCCCTGCATGGGTTCCGGCGCCAGCTTGCCGCTGGCGTTGAAGCTGCCGCCCTGCTTCACCTTGAACGCCAGGCTGACAGGCACTGCCCGCTTGGTGTCGAGGCTCACGTCCTTGACTTCCAGGCTGGCGTTTTCAATATCCAGCGCCACAGGGCTCTTCGTGCTTTTGTCGGTAAAGTGCAAGCCGGCGCCCTCGACGGCAAAACGCTTGAGGTCGAACGCCCAGGGAGCATCGTCCGCGACAGGCTTGGCCTGTGCCGTTTTAGGCTGGCTTTTCTGCGGCGTGGATGGATGGGCAGGCTCCAGGATCGCCTGCCAATTGACCTGCTTGGCGTCGCGCAGTACGTCCGCGCCCAGCCCCTTCAACACCACCGCCTCCAGGCCGGCCTTGCGCGCAGCAAGGTCGACCTGCCCGCCCTGTACCGAAAGGCTTTCCAGGCGCGCGACGGGTTTGCCGTTGGCGCCCGAGCGCACGGAGAACGGCCCGATATTGCTCTGCAATTCGTCCACCCTGCTTTGCCCTTGCTCGCTGGCAAACTTGAGGTTGAGCGACAAGCTGTCAACGGCGACTTGCAGGGGCTGCTTGAAGGTTTCGTCCAGGTAGTCCAGCTTGAGGCCGTCGATGCTGGCCTGGTTCAAGTGAATATTCCACGGATTTTCTGCAGCATCAGCACCAGAATCGACTTCGGCAGGCTGTTCCTCGGATTGCTCAGAAGCGGTATGCAATTGCTGCCAATTCACACCGCCATCCCGTTGCCGCACTGCCTTCAATTCGCCTTGCGCGATATTGAAGCTGCCGATATCCAGTTTGTGCGCCTGCAGGTCGAGGGCGACATCCGCAACAGTCACCGAAGGCAACTCCAGCAAAGGCTTGCCCTGCTGAGCCAGCTGGATGCCTTCGAGCACGAGCTTGAGCGCATCGAACTGCACCTGCGCCTGGTCTTGCATCTTGAACTGCAGGCTCGGCAATTCGATCGCCAGTTGTTTCAGCTCAAGCCGGCCTTGCTGCGCTTGCGATTGCAGCAAGACGGCGGCCGCATCCTCCAGCGCCAGGCTGAAGTTGTTGATGGTGGCTTCAGGCTTGTCCTGCACCAGCGCGAACTGGTAATCCAGCCGCGTCTTGAGCTGCCCTGCCTCCAGCTTGACCGGCAACGCATCGGGCGGCAATACCTCGAGCAGCTTCGCCAGCTTCAACCCCTCCAGCTCGACCTTGCCGCTGGAAACAACCGGGTTGAGGCCGAGTTCGCCCTTCCATTTCAGCGTGCCGCCCTGTTCGGGCAATTTCGCCAGGATGGCGTAATCGCCAAGGTCTTCCGGCAAGGTGGAAAATCCGTCCAGCTCCAGCCCCAACGGCTCGAGCACTGCCCGGAAGGCCTCGGGACGATTGCGGTCCACGTATTCGATATCGCCGCGCTCGATCAGGATATGATCCACGAGCAAGCGCGCCATGCCTTCGCTCTTCTCTTCCTCCGGGTTCTCGTTGAGCTTGGCGATCAATGCCGCCCAGTTGCTTTCTCCGCCGGGCAATACCTCGAAGCTCACATGCGGCGCACTCAGCTGGATATCCTTGAGCCGCCATGCGAAACGGAACAGCCCGCTCAGTTCGAGGTCGGCATGCAGGCGCTCGAACCCTGCCAGCGAAGCGCCTTCCTTCGTCGTCAATTGCAATTGGTCTATCGTCAATGCAATCCGCAGGGGGTCGTAATCGACCCGCCCTACTTTTAAATGGCTCGCCAGCTTGTTTTCGGCAATCCACGGCAACAAGCGCTGGACAATCGGGTTGACGGCGAAGTAGCCGAACAGCAGATAGGATATCCAGAACCCGAGCACCATGAGAAAAGGCAGGCTGGTCAACGCCCGCCAGGTTTTCTGCACCAGTATGTTTCTATCTGCCATCGGAAACCTCCTCGCCAGTCTGCTGGCTTATTGCTGTTAGCGCACTCTTTGATTAATGTCAGGCCGTCATGCCGAATTGAAAAGACTGACGAACCCCAATGAAAATATCCTGGCTAGGCGCTGTGCCAAAGGCAATATAAAGGTATAACAAGACAGAGCCGCAACGCCAGGAGAATTGATTACCCGCGCTAGTGCTTATGATCGAACACCAGGCTGAACGTCACCGGCACCACCGTGCTGATCGAAGGCAGCTGCGCCACTTCCCGCAGTTTATCCACGCCCTCGGTATAACCGAGCGCCGCGGCATCGAGCAACAGCGGCTCTATGGTGCTGACCAGCAAGCCCTGCTTGCCAAGGCCGACCACGCGCAAGCGGGCTTCCAGCGGAATGTTCTTGCCGTTGATGGCAAGCTGCAGCTTCACTGCCTCGATTTTGGCCTCGCCCGCAGCGGGCGCCTTGAATGCATTGACGGTATTCCCCGTGATATCGGCCTGGGGGAAGTTGGCGAGGTCGAACAGCATGGTCTTCATGCGCTCATCCCGGATCGGGATATTGGTGTTCACGCTGGCAAGCTTGATTGTCGCCTTGAAGGCGCCGTCCTGGCTGATCGTGCCTGCCAGTTGGTTGAAGCGGTGCGTCTCGCCGATAGTGTTTTTCTTGACCGATACAAAATTGAGGACAGACGCCTCATTGTTCAACGCCCAGTCCGCCACGGCGCCCTGGGAAAACAGCAAGCCCATGCCCAGCAGGCTCGCAGCGACTGCAGAAAGCTTATTCATCCTAACCTCCATCCATATACTATTGTTGTTCAATATCAAACCCGGTCGATCGCCTTGGCGAGGTAGAACCATTCGCTTCCCGGCTCGGCCCCGGGATTGGGAAACACGATGTGCACCGTTTCTGCCGCACGGATTTCCTCCCCGTCATGGCGGGTCCCGATCAGCGTCCCCGCATCGAGGCGCTCGAAGCTGCGCCATTCCTTCGCCAAGCGGTCTTCGGGATGATGCTTGTCCACGACCTCGAACAAGCGCAGGGTTTTCCTGTCCGGGGTTTCCTGCGGCTTTTGCTGGCCGCTCAATCCCAGCCACGCCAATGTATTCAGGATCGCCCGGTATGCCACTTCGGGCGCTACAGCATCCTCATGCTGCCCGCACTCCAGGGTCAGGCCATAGCCGCCCTGCGAGCGCATATATTCCGTGGTGCCCACGCCGTAGCGCACATCGGCGTCTTCTTGCCCAGCCTGGGCTTGCCGGTGGGCAACGCCGTTTGCATAAGTATCCAGCCAGCCGTCCACGAACAGCTTGACGCCCAGCCGCCGGGCCAGCGACTCTTCCTCGGCATCATGCTCGAAAGGCTCCAGGCTTCCCTGGTTATTCTTGGGCCCCAGCATAGCAAACGGTTCGCCGGGGGTATGGAAAGAATGCAGGTCCAGCAATACGTCATGGCTAGCCAGCAACGGGCAGAGCCAATTCGCCACGTGGTCTTCAAACTGCTGCGGATCGTCTGTCGGGAATAGCTTGCGGTTGAGGTTGCGCTCGCCTGCACGGCTGTATTGCGCACGCGCCAGCGGGTTGCAGACCGGCACGAATGTCACGCTGCCAACGACGATGCCGAGTTTTCCGCGCTCCAACTCATCGACCACACGGCGGATTGCCAGCGTGCCGCACGGCTCGTTGCCATGCACGCCGCCCAGCACGATCAGGCGCTTTCCTGGCTGCATCCCGCAGAAAGAAATGGACTCAAAGTGATGGCTCATGCCTGATTATCACCGCTTACGCCCTGTTTGCGCAATGTTGCCGCCTTTGACTTGAGCTGTTTCCAGCCAGAAGCATATTGGCTGTTTACAACCAATTGGTTGTAAACAGCCACCATATTGCAGCCAAGCTTTTCTTTGAATAGAAACACGATATCGCTGCAATCCCATACAAATCACATCCTTACAAATAACTGACGCGCTAGGCCTGTTTATTGCTACCTATTCCCACAAGGTCATCTTTTGTAGGGTAGATCAGCATGAGACTCACTCCAACATGGCATGGTATCGACTTACACTGGGCTTATTCAGATTTGCTGCCTACTATCTACCGTCACACCGGCTACCGTCGCACCGCCTGCGACGTGCTGCATGATGCGCTGATCCGGTTTGCCATCTCCAGCAATGCCGGGCGCATGGAACAACCTCATGCCTACCTGCGCACCATCGTTCGTAACCTGCTGGTCGATGGCTACAAGGACCAATCCCGCTTCCTGCCCTTGGTGGACGAAGAGATCGGCGCAAGCCATGAGCTGGAGCAGCCGGTGGCGCCCTCCACCGAGCACTTGCTCGATATGCAGCAGCGGCTCTCCATCCTGCTCAACATCATCGACCACATGCCAGCACGCTGCAAGGAAGTGTTCGTGCTGTTCCGCATCGAGGGATTGGCCCAACAGGAAATTGCCGAGAAACTGGGCATCTCCGTCAACATGGTGCAGAAACATATTATGCGCGCCATGCTAGACTTGCTCGAAGCAAAAGACCTGATCAATTAGCCATATCCGGGTAGCGCCTTTGCAGGCGCCGCCGCCAACCAAGAAAATGAGCCATAGCCCTGCACAACGGAACGCACGCCAAGCCGCCATCAAGTGGTTTGTCATCATGCAGGATGCCGACACCGAACATCCCGAGCGCAGCCGTTTTGAGGAATGGCTGCTTTCCCACCCTGCGCACCAACGTGCCTATCAGGAAGTATGCGCCTTATGGGAGGACCTGGATTCCTCCGACCGCTTGCTGCATCTTGAAAGCGCCATGCAGCAGAAAATTTTCATCGAGAAGACTGATCGCAGCAAAAAAATACGCACCACCATCACCCGCACCCTCAGCGTCATGTTCTTTGCCGCTCTCGGCATCGGCGGCTATTACGGCTACGAGTCATGGCAGAACCAGCCCACCATGCACATGGCGGCCAGCACCGCAATCGGCCAGATCCGCTCCCAGGTACTGGAAGACGGCACCAAGCTCATGGTCAATGCCAATAGCGATATCGAAGTCACCTACACCCGCAAAGAACGCCGCGTCATCCTGAAACGCGGCGAAGCCAGTTTCGATATCGCAAAAAATCCCGACCGGCCCTTCGTCGTCGATAGCGGCCTTGCCCGGATCACCGTGCTGGGCACCCGGTTTGCCGTCAACAGATTCAGCAGCAAAGTGCGGATCAGCGTCGACCATGGCGTGGTGCGGATCGAGCCTCAGCAATATCTGACCACGGAAAAAACCGCCCCCAACCGCTATGCCGAGCACGTCTTGACGCTGCGAGACAATGAAGTGGCGGAAATCAACCTCAACGGCGAGGCCAAGCGACTGCAACGCTCAGCGGAGGATGCCTTCAGCTTTGAGTACGGCACCATCACCTTCGACCAGGCCGGCCTGGAGGAAATCGCGGAAACCCTTTCCCGCTACCGTACTTTGCCGGTCAGCGCCGAGTTCGCCGCTCAACAGGACGTCAGCATCACGGCCGTCATCCAGTCGAAATATGTAGAGCGCTTCATCAAGGAACTGCCTGTCATTGCTCCGATCAAGGTCACCACGGAGGGCGACATGACCCTCCTGACGCCAAAGAAAACCCAAGCCTCCCGTAAGCAATAGCATCTTGCGACACTGTTTTATACAGGCATCGCTCGTTTGCAAGATATAGGTCGGAACAAATCATCACGCATGAGCGGAGAATGTATTGGTACCTGCCCCTTCCTACTTTCAAGTCGCCATAAAAATATTTCCGAATTTTCATCACAGACATCAGGGTTTTGTTTCCCTGGCGGTTATATCGGTAGTAAGACCGATTTTTCAGGAGAATTAAATTGGATATCTTCAAGCTCATGTACCGTATGGTGATCGCATTGACCGCACTGCTCTTCATCATATTGCTCGGCACCCTCTCGTTTTCCTTGTAGGCAAACGGCAATATTCCAATCGAGGTTTAGCTGAAAAGCTAAAAAACCAAGCGAACTCCTATTCATGTCCGGTTTAGCCCGACATAGGAAGGTTTTCATACTAACTCTGCCGCCTCAATCGACATCCCTCTTGCCGCACTGCCGGCTGCTAAATAAAACCAGTTTTTTACACTCCCAACCTCCCTTCCAAAAATCCCAAAAAAGTCAGGAAAATCTCCCTTACGATTAACTTATTGTTTTAAATAGATAATTAATCGCCACAATCAATTTTCAGTTTTTCTCAAAAAAATGCCGTCAGGGTTTCTCAAACTCAACGGTTAAACAAACATGAAGGGCGAATCTTGCACTTTTCATCCGACTTGAAGAAATCCGCCTGGCGTCAGGCCGTGCCTTCAATGCCGAGAAATTCGATCACAAAAACAAGAATAAAAAATTATTAGACATACACATATGGAGCAAGGGATGAGTCGTAGAGGGAGAATTTTTCATGAACCACCACAATTCAAGAAGCTATCACATGCATTGCACCGCGTTTATAGCCATAAAAGCGCTGTACTGCTAACGGCAATGGTCGGAATCATGCCGTTTCAGCCACAGGCAGCCGAGCTCGACACCACATTGCCAAAAAGCAATGCAAGCACCGGCTCGTTTGCGCCCAGCAATATCGACATCCCCAGCCAGCCGCTGGATGCAGCACTCAAGCAACTCGCACGCACTACAGGCATCAGTGTCGCCTTCGACAGCAAGCTCGCCACAGGCAAGACGGCTCCAGCCGTCAAAGGCCGCATGAAAGCGGACGAAGCTCTTAGATTGCTGCTCGCAGGCAGTGGCCTAGAATCCACGATCGATAAAGATAATGCCGTCATCAAGCCTGCAGCAGAAAAATCCGCGATCGACTTCCAGCAAGTAGATGCTGTGGAAGTACGTGCCAAGCGTTTTTATGAAATTGGTCCCTTGCCAGGATTAGGACTCACAAAAGAAGAAATCCCGGGCAACGTACAAAGCATTACAGCAAAAGAAATCAAGGAGGCCCACTCTCTGAGTATGGCAGACCTCTTCAACCGCAAGCTCCAATCCGTCACGGTAAATGACTATCAGGGCAACCCCTTTCAGATGGACGTGCAGTATCGCGGCTTTACGGCAGGGCCGCAGATTGGTTCTCCGCAAGGTTTATCAGTATTTTTCGATGGTATTCGCGTCAACGAACCTTTTGGCGATGTAGTGAACTGGGACATGATTCCCATGAATGCAATTGCTACTGTTGATGTATTTCCTGGCTCCAACCCGATCTTTGGCTTGAATACACTAGGAGGGGCTTTCACCGTTAAGACCAAGGATGGCTTCAATAATACCGGCTTTGATGCAGAAATTCTCACCGGCTCCTATGGCAGAAAACAACTTCAGGCCGAAGGCGGTTGGAATAACGGGACAATAGCTGGTTTTGCTGCTGCCAATATATTTATGGAGGATGGCTGGCGCGAGAACTCTCCTAGCAAAGTGAATCAAGTATTTGGAAAAGGCAGCTATCGGGGAGACAAACTCGACCTTAACCTCAGTACCTTGGTCATTTGGAATGATTTGGTTGGCAATGGTGTATTGCCAAGTGAAATGTATAAGCAAGATCGCAATAGCGTATTTACATCTCCCGACACTACCGACAATCGCCTCTGGCAAGGTCAGCTTTCAGGTAGCTATTTCGTCAATGACAACTTCACGATTACCGGGCAGATATACAGAAGAAACAGCAAAAGACGTCAAAAAGGAGCTGATGTATTTACAGATTATGACCAAGAGCTTAAATCCTATAAAAAATCAGTGTCTGACTATACATGTTTATTCAATAGTAATAATTCTTATGGCTTGCCAGACTACATAGTTATTCCAGTAGAAAACTATGATCCTAATACTAATAATATATTTACAAGTAGCTTCTTTGCTGACCTACTAGATGGTGACGGCATTAATCCTAATGATTACTCAGCATTTATAAACACGGAACTATCTGGAGATTTTCTAGCGGCAGTGAGAGATCAAACGAGAATTTTCAGAAACTTTACTGAAAATGTTATTTATAACAGGGATACCCCTAATGTTGCTGAAATAGGTTCAACATCAACTAATTATTTTGACGAACCTATCTATAATGCAAATCTTAATTTCCCATATGCATCAATTGATAGCGGAGGATTAGGCGTTGCATCAACCACATTTGAAAATTACTTTTTCACAACAGATACCAACGGTAATATTACAAAAAATTATTATTTTGTTTTACCTGCCACAAATGAATCAAGTTGTCTAACAACTCAAGCTTCTGGTTTAGAACAAACTGATTCCAATGGAAATCCCATTCTAGTGGATGGTATTGGTCTTGGACAACCTGGAGTTGTAGATGGCACTCCTACAGCAGTGTTTACTGATAATCAAGTTAATCAAATCACCGATGGAGCATCTATTCAATTCAACTGGAATTTTGAAAAGCATAAATTAATGATAGGAGCATCTATTGATGATGCTCATGCCTCCTATTCCAATACTCAACAATTAGGTTTCCTTACAGCTAAGCGCAAAGCATTTTTAGATCCAAACTTAGCTAACCCTCAGTTTGCAGGTGCTGATATTACATTAGCCAATAATGATTTTGATGGAACAAATACCACAAAAAGTATTTACTTCAGTGAAAACTGGACACCAATTGAATCATTACATTTGAGTTTCTCTGGTCGTTATAATGAAACTCAAGTAAAAAATAAAATTGCTGCAAGACGTGGATTAGCTAATTACGGTATTGGAGATGTTGGATCACTACCATGGATATTCGATATATGCCCTAATGGTAATTGTGATGGTATTGAAACAGGATATCGAATTCCACAAATATACAATGAGTTAAATTCTGCAGAAACTGAAAAATTTAGTTACTACTCTTTTAATCCATCCTTAGGTGCAACTTGGCAAGCAAAAGAAAATTTAAATTTATATGTTAATTTAGCAAAAGGCACACGAACTCCTAGTGTTGTTGAGCTTGGTTGTGCATTAGATCATAGCCCTACAGGAATTTTTTATTCTGATGGACAAGGTGGCTCATATGAAATTCCCAAGAGCTTATTAGAAAATAGACAATGTACTTTGCCAACTACAATGTCTGGAGACCCTTATCTCCCACAAATTAAATCTACAAGCTATGACATAGGGGTACGTGGAACAATCAATGAAAATATCAAATGGAATTTTGGTCTTTACCAAACTGATCTTAAAGATGATATTTATTATGTAAATGTGGGAAACAATCAAGGATTTTTTGACACAGTAGGAAAAACCAGGCGCCGTGGAATAGAGACTGGAATTTCAGGCATCTATAGTAAATTTAGCTTTTCTCTAAACTATGCATTGACTGATGCTACGTTTGAAGACGACTTTTTGATGATTAGTCGTGACAACAGTAGTTCGTTTTCACTTGGCCAATACGGTGAGGTTATTCGCGTAAAACCGGGTAGTCGCATGCCCGGAGTGGCACTCCATAACTTAAATGCAAGTATTAATTATGCAGTTACTGATAAATGGACTGTAGGTTTAAGTGCGGTTGCACATTCTGAAAGTTTTGTTCGGGGAAATGAAAACAATGAACACCGCCAAGGTGTTACAAGATATCGCCAACTGACCATTCCTGGTATTGGAGCTACAACAGTTGCCAGGCAACCTACGAGCAATCCAGGCACAGTAGATGGATATTTTGTTTTCAACTTTCAGACCAGCTACAAAATCAATACCGAATGGACTGCCTCTTTATTAATCAACAACCTTTTAGATAAAGAGTACTTCAGCGCAGGTCGCTTAGGACATAACCCATTTTCGCCTTCGATTTATGGTGCAATCGGCCCAGATGGTTATAACCACAATTCAGGAGATTGGCTAAGTACAAACTTTGTTGCCCCGGGTGCACCTCGAGGTATTTGGTTTAGTTTGCGATATGAATTTGACTCAAGAAAATAAAAGGATAAAAAGCAAGGGCATTTGTAACTGCCTTTGAAACCCAGATTCAACTACAACCAGCTTAGAACTTGAACGGGACTAATTGGATTGTGGTGGATTGGCACCCCGCAGGCAGCCACAAATGCCTGCTAATTGTAATCTCAAGGAGATGATGATGAAAAGCTCGTTGATTAACTTAGCAGTAATTTCTGCATTTTCTTTTTCTTTTCAAGCACATGCAGGATTTGTCACTTTACCCAGCACAGGATTTTCAACCTCAGCCTATACCAATTGCTATAACAATGGCCGTGTAATTCCTTCTGGCGGTATCGCTAATAATGTCAAAGGCAATTTTGGCTCCTACCCTATTGCTGCTGCAAATTATCCAGCAACTGGTTCTAACGATACTTGCTGGGTTGCTAAGCCAGCAAGTACCGTTGTTCTTCCTGCGGGAAAAACAGGATACACATTAGTGGGAAGCCGCTCAGTTCCAATTCCTCCAGTAACTGGAGCACCATCTGGGTTTACTTCCATTGGAACTGTGACAGATATTGCATGGCGTAACTCCACTACAAATATGTGCATTATTTCCACTCAAGTAATTATGACCAATGCGGATCATGATAGCGGCACTCCAGGCACACAATATTTTGAAGTTAATGACGTTGCTCGTGGTGGTTTTAGTGGATCAACTAACGTTGATATTGCATATACTATTTTTACAACTCCTGTAACTACAGCATCCCCTGTATATAGAGCCGGAAGAACCTTTACATCTGTACAACACCGCGCTTTAGCATACGATACTTTAGCTAATAAGGAACAGAATGGGACTAATTATTTAGACCTTCCGACAAAAAATAGTGTAAATACTGCCATTACAGGGGAAAATACTCCCATTGGCCCAAGCACCCCAGCTAGCACAACATTGGCCACTCAAGATGCTGTTGTAAATTCAAACTGGGTTGATTTTACTCTGGACACTGTTTATGTAGATGATGATGGCTCGACTAATGCTGCCTCAGCATTTACTTACATTGAAGCCTCTTGCAATGCTGCTCCGACAGTGACTACTGGAAATCAGGCAATCCGTTTGAGACAAACGGCACAGGAGAATACAACATTCAAAGAAATAGCTATAGATGGTTATGCAATTGGCAGTACACCTTAATTAGATTTATTAATTAATTTGTAGTTTTATTTCTCAAATATTGGAGCAAGATTTGCTCTTGCTCCAAAAATTAAATAAAGGAAATATCATGGCTATCAAAATATTTAATAGTACAGAAACTACCTATATAGGTACATCAAATAGCGATTTAATTATTGGTAATGATCTTGATAACTTTATTGATGGTGGTGACGGAAATGATATCATCATTGGAAAAGGAGGAAATGACGTACTACTTGGGGGAGAAGGAAATGATTTAATTTTTGGAGGTGATGGTGATGATATTATTGATGGCGGCAACGGCAATAATATAATTTTTGGAGGCAATGGTAACGATAATATTTATGCTGGCAACGGTAACAATATTATTCACGGAGGAGATGGTGATGATGCCATTTTCTCTGGTAGTGGAGATGACATCCTCACAGGTGGCGAAGGAAATGACTATATCTCTGGGGGAGGCAGTTCCGCAGGAGACGAAACAGTTGATGGCGATATCTTCTTAGTTACTTCAAATGACATATTATTGGGTGCTGACGGTAATGATACTTTTGTCATTGGCAGTGAAGAGGATGCTGAAGGTGTCATTATTCAGGGAGGAACTTCTCGTTTGGATAATTCCGGCAATCAAGCCCGCTATACCGATATCCAAGAAGCTGAAGAGGGCAATGAAGATGCTGGTTTCGTTGCGTATGACAACGTTACAGGTCAATTTGTACCACTTGATGACATAGATATTGCTGAGCAAACACAAACTGATGTTCGTCTTAATCTTGTGACTCGTCCTGGATCAAGTGCAATCAGTACTTATGCTAGCAGCATTGCTGGTTATAACGCTGTTGATACTATTTACTTTACTCAATCCGGTGATTTCTCTGAATCATTAATTTTTTCCGGTATTGAACGTATTGAATTAGCCAGTGGCGTCAATATCGTTCTTTCCGCTGAACAATTAGAGGAAAATGGTGAGTCTCTAAGCCTAGGTGAACTCAATCCTGGCACTCATATCTACGGCGTTGCTGGCGGTCCTACCGAATCCGTTACCATCAAGCTGGAATTCGAGGAAGAAGAATTCGAGCCTGATGTTGAAGGAGCTGACGAGGTAGAGTATCAAGCTGCCGAATTTGAGGTGGATGACTACTCCGTTGCCGAGCTCTTCCATAACGTGGACATCATCTACGATGCCACTGAAGGCGAGGCTGGCAGCTATGTCCGTATCGATGGTGCCAATGAAACCGACGGTGCGCGCGAGATCGTGCTGGGTAGCGATGGCGTGGATTACGTGACTGCACGCCTGGGCGATGATGTCGTCTACGGCAATGGCGGCAATGACTTGCTGGTTGGTCACGGCGGTGCGGATTACCTCGACGGCGGCGAAGGCGACGACATCTTCCTGATCGGCGGCTTCGGCAGCGGCGTACAAGGCACTACCTCTAAGGCTGACGATGGCAACCCTGAGTGGATCGCCACTGGCGAGAAGCATGATGTGATTGTAGGCGGTGAAGGTACCGATACCCTGCGCATCACCACTGGCATCGGTGCAAATACCCAAGCTGCAGGCACTATCGTGCTCAACGATGCCAACTTCCAGGAAATGGAAGTGGTGCAGGTAGGCGGCACCGTGGGTCGCTTAAACGTGGAAAACACAGCCCTGCAATTGCTGAATGACCACTACTTCCACGACGCTGGTGGTACTGTCGCCGACCTCTCCAATGCCAGGGGAAACAATGGCGGCACCATCAATAATGTCGTAGTGGATGCTTCCGGCGTGACAGCCAACGGCCTGACCTTTGAAGGCAACGGCAACACCCAGACCTTCATCGGCACGACTCAGGATGACCGCTTCGTTAGCAACGGCGGGCACGATACCCTGACTGGCGGTTCTGGTTCCGATACCTTTGCCTTTGGCAAGATTTGGACGCAGACCGTGACCGGCGATGACGACGAAGTGCAATGGTATGAAAACGTCGGGGTTGATCTCACTAACGCTGACACCGATACCATCACCGATTTCGCCAGCGGCGTCGACAAGATCGAGCTCAATACGGACCAATTCGCTTCGTTGGTCGGCTTCAATGCCGGCAACCTGGTGGTCGGTTCGGGCCCGCTCGATGCAGATGACTACCTTGTGTTCAACACTTCCACCAATACCCTGCAGTATTACGCAGACGGCAATGGCGGAAGCACAGCGGTAGATATCGCGGTCCTGACAGGCGTTACCTCGATCACTGCGGCAGATATCGTGGTTGTTTAAAAGGGTCTATTGAAGTTTTGTTCACGACCGCGCCAGAGCCAGTTTTTGTACGGAGCAAGGCATGAGGAGTGAAGTTTGGTTATTCCAAATAAACGACGAATAACGCAGCACCGTGCAAAAAACCGGCCCGGCCCTTCGGGTTGCTGTGACAAATGATGCCATGCTGCGTTGCGAGACTTGACAAGGGAATGACCATTGCCTGCGTCCCGCGCCTTGCCTATCACCATTTGTCGCAGCAACGCGGCTCGCGAACAAAGCATCAACAGACCCTGGCAACAGGGCCGGTCCCGTACCGGCCCAATCGGCTTTCTACGTTTTTACTTCCAGGAATACTGTTTACGTGACTAAAAGCAACAACTCCGCTCAACTGAAGAAGTCCTTGATGGATCTCATCTCTCTCTTCCGTCGAGTGATTTTCTTCGGTTTTTTTACCAACCTTCTTGTGTTGGCGCCATCGTGGTACATGCTCGAAGTCTATGATCGCGTGATTTTCAGTCGCAATCTTGGCACTTTGCTCATGCTCACCATGATGGTGGTCTTTATTTACCTGATCATGGAAAGCCTGGAATGGGTGCGACGCGGCATGATGCTGCAAGCGGCCTGCCAGCTCGACCAATCATTGAACCATCATATTTTCAATGCCGCATTCGCCGCCAAGCTCGCCAATGCCGGCTTCCCCGCACAGCGCGTGTTTGCCGACTATCGCAGCCTGCGGGAAATACTCTACTCCCCCGCCCTGCTCGGCCTGATCGATATTCCTTTCATCGTGATCTTCGTTGTCGCGATCTTCTTCATCCATAGCAGCCTGGGCTACCTGACCCTGCTTGGCCTGGCAATACAGACCGTGGTCGCGCTGCTCAACCAGGTGCGCGTGCAGCCGGTACTGCAGGAAGCCAATCAATACGCCCTGGCGGCACAAAGTTATTTCAGCAACATCCAACAGCATGCCGACGTGGTAAGGGCCATGGGCATGCAGGCGCCGCTCGAGGCGCGCTGGCAGGACAAGCAGCAAGCCTTTCTCAGCAAGCAGGCCATGGCCTCCGAAATCGCAGGCAGGCACGCGGCATATTCGAAATTCCTGCAAATCACCCTGACATCGCTGGTGCTGGGGCTGGGCTGCTACCTGGTCGTCAGCCAGGCACTGGTCAACGGGGCCGCGATGATGATCGTCGCCTCTATCCTGGCCGCACGGGTGCTGGCGCCGTTCAGCCAGCTTATCGCCCAATGGCGCAGCCTTGCCAATGCATGGCAGGCATACGGCAGGTTAGACGAATTGCTGGAACAACACCCGGCCAAGCGGCCCGGCATGGCGCTGCCTGCGCCGACCGGGCAGATCTCGGTGGAAAACCTCAGTTACGCCCTGCCGGACAACGCGCGTGAACCTTTGCTGCGCAATATCCAGTTCCGCATGCATCCGGGCGAGGCGCTGCTCATTAGCGGCCCTTCCGCCTCCGGCAAGACAACCCTCTCGAAATTGCTGGTCGGCCTGCTGCAACCCAGCACAGGCAAGGTAAGGCTGGATGGCGTGGATGCCTTCCAGTGGGACAAGGCGGAGCTCGGGCAGCACCTGGGCTACCTGCCGCAAGAAATCGCCCTGCTAGACGGCTCGGTCGCGGAAAATATCGCCCGCTTCGGCACGCCAGACCAGGAGAAGCTGGCAAGCGTGGTTGAACTGCTGCAATTGCAAGCCTGGATAGACTCTTTACCCGATGGCCTCGATACGCGCATCGGCCATGAGGGCCACTTGCTCTCCGGCGGCCGCAGGCAGCTGGTCGGCCTGGCGCGCGCCCTGTACGGCAGCCCTTCGGTCGTGGTCCTGGATGAACCGAATGCCAACCTGGACGAAGCCAGCGAACAATGCCTGCAGCATGCGGTGCGCACACTCAAGGCGCAGGGAACGACCTTCGTCATCATCAGCCACTTGCAAGGCATCCGGCACGTTGCCGATACCATGATGGTGATGATGAAGGGCCAGATGCTGCGCTACGGCAAGCCGGATGAAGTGCTGGCCTCGTTGCAACAAGCCGGCAACACGCCGAGGATGCAGGCATGATACGCAGTATCGCGACGAGATGCCGGGTCAAGCCCGGCACGACAAGGGAACAAGGCAGGCCGGTGTCGCCATGCCGCTATCCTGCGTTGTCATGCCGCCTCCCTGCTCTGTCATTCCGGGCGAAGACCCGGAATCTTGCTGCTCCCTCTGGCAACGACGAGATGCCGGGTCAGGCCCGGCATGACAAGGGAATGAGGCAGGCATGAACAGGCCGCCCGCCTCCCTGCGTGGCTACCTGACCTTGTTCAGGCGTGAAGCCTGGGCCATTGCCGCATTCAGCATGGTGACCAATATATTAATGCTCGCACCCACGCTCTACCTGCTGCAACTCTATGACCGGGTATTGCTGAGTCGCAGCGAGATGACGCTGCTCGCCGTCACCCTCATCACCGTGTTCCTGTTCATGGTGATGGCGTTTTCAGACTGGGTGCGCTCCATGGTCGCGATCAAGGCCGGCGTGCGCTTCGATCAGTTGCTGACCTCCAGGCTGTTCTCGCTCGGCCTGGCAACGCAGGCGCCTGCATCGAACGGTACGCACCAGGCCATGCAGGAGCTGACCTTCATCCGCCACTTCGTCACCAGCAACGGATTGTTCGCCTTCTTCGACCTGCCCTGGACATTGCTGTATGTGGCGGTGCTGTTCGTGCTCAGCCCGATATTGGGTACATTGGCAATTGCCTTGTGCCTGGTCCAGTTCGGACTTGCCCTCTGGAACCAGCGCAGTACGGCGCTGCCTTTGGAAAAAACTGCCGAGGCCCGCCAGCAGGGGCTGCAATTCCTCGACAGCAAGCTGCGCAATATCGAGACGCTGCACGTTCTCGGCATGCTGCCTTCCTTGTGGCAGCGCTGGGTCAGCATCCAGTCGCGCTGGCATGCGCTGGACGCCCAGGCACACCAAGTGCAGAGCCGCAACCAGCAGGTCAACAAGTTTGCGCGCTACACCATGCAATCGGGCATGCTGGGCGTAGCCGCCCTGCTGGCGGTGAAAGGCGATATCTCGATCGGCGCGATGATCGCCTCCAACGTGCTGATCGCGCGCGCATTGCAGCCTTTCGACGTCATCGTGAGCACCTGGAAGCAGTTCATCCAGGCCAAGGCATCTGCCGCCAACATCGACCAATTGCTTGCCAACGCCCATAGGGAGGAAGACCTTGCGTACCTGACGACGCCGGACGAACCGATCAAGGGCAGGCTGGCGCTGGTGCAGGTGGCCGTGAAGGCATCCGGCGGCAAGCCCCTGCTCCGCCCCTTGAACCTGGACATCGAGCCGGGCGAGATTCTCGGCATCCTTGGCCCTTCAGGATCGGGCAAGACCACGCTGGTGCGCTGCATCGCGGGCATCTGCGATAACCGCGAAGGCGAAATCCTCGTCGACGGCATTGCGCTCTCGCGTCTGCCTGCCAATGTATATGCGGCAGCGATCGGCTACCTGCCGCAGGAGGTCGCCTTGCTGGAAGGCAGCATTGCCGAGAATATTGCCCGCTTCACGCAGCCGGACCCGGAGAAGGTGATCCAGGCTGCGCAAACCGCGGGCATTCATGACGCCATCCTGCGGCTGCCGCGAGGCTACGACACCCGCATCGACGCCGAGGCGCCTGCGCTCTCCGGCGGCCAGCGCCAATTGCTCGGCCTGGCGAGGGCCATCTACCAGCAGCCTGCCGTCATCATCTTGGACGAACCGAACTCGCACCTCGACGACCAGGGCGAAGCCAGCCTGATCACCGCGCTGCTGCTCCTGAAAAACCAGGGCAAGGCCATCGTCATCGTCTCGCACCGCACGCACATCCTGAACATTACGGACAAGCTACTGGTGCTCGACCAGGGCGGCATGGTCTGCCATGGCCCGCGCGACCAGGTGATCGCAGAACTCAACCGGGCAAGGCAAACCCCGGCAAGCAAGGTGGCATAAGGATGAACAACATGAACCTGCCTTTACATCACACGGCGCCCGATGCGCCTGCGCACGAATCCAAGGTAATCCCCTTGCACGAGCAGGCAGCCGGGCATGTCCATGAACAGCGCACGACCCGGCTGGGCTTTATCATCCTGCTGCTCGGTTTTGGCGGTTTTCTCGCCTGGGCCGCCTTGGCCCCGCTGGACGAAGGCGTGCCGACCGAGGGCGTGGTGACGGTGGAAGGACGGCATAAAACCGTACAGCACCTGAACGGCGGCATCATCAGCCAGTTGATGGTTCACGAAGGCCAGGCGGTGCAGGCCGGCGACGTGCTGTTCACGCTGGATGCCACCGCGAGCAAGGCGCGCTTCGACGAGGTGCGCCAGCGCTACCTTGGGCTGTTGGCGCAGGAAAGCCGCCTGCTCGCGGAAAAGCTGGGCGCGGGCAGCATTGTGTTTCATGAAGAGCTGATCAAGCAGCAAGGCGACCCTTATGTGCAGCAGCTCATGCTGAACCAGTCGCAACTGCTGCGCGCACGCCAGCAGGCCTTGCGCGCCGATGTCGAGGCGATGCGCGAATCCATCCAGGGCCAGCAGGCCCTGATCGAAGGCTACCAGGGGGTGGCCGGCAGCTATCAATCGCAATTGGAACTGCTGACCCAGCAACTGGCCGGCATCAGGCAACTGGTGAGCGAGGGCTTCGCGCCGCGCAACCAGCAGAACGAGCTTGAGCAAAAGCTGGCCCAGACCTACGGCATGATCGCGACCAACGACTCGAACATCCTGCGCAGCCGCAAGGCCATCCTCGAGCTGCAGCAGCGCATCACCGCACGCGAGCAAACCGAGAAGAAGGAAATCGACACCGAGATGGCGCAGGTGAAGCTCGCGGTGCAGGCCGATGCCGAGAAGTACAAGCCGCTCTGGGATGAATTACAGCGCATCACCGTCACTGCGCCGGTAAGCGGCCAGGTCGTCGGCTTGCAGGTGCATACCGTCGGCGCAGTCATCCAGCCCGGGCAGAAAATCATGGATATCGTGCCGTTCGACGAACCGCTGATCCTCGATGCCCGAATCCCCCCCCACCTCATCGACAAGATCCATACCGGGCAGGATGCGGACGTGCGCTTCTCCAGCTTTTCCAATACGCCGCAATTGCTGCTGGAAGGCCAGGTGAAGACGGTTTCCAGCGATTTGCTGATAGACCCCGGCACGGGCGGCCAGGCGCCTTCCAGTTATTACCTCGCGCGCATCAACATCACTGAGGACGGCATGAAAACCCTTGGCGACCGCCGCCTGCAACCTGGCATGCCGGTACAGGTGGTGATCCGCACCGGCGAGCGCACCCTGCTTACCTACCTGATGCACCCGCTGGTGAAGCGGATTGCGGCCTCGATGAAGGAAGAGTGAGGAGCCCGCAGAATGATGGCCCGCCGTTACCGCATGAAATTGAACCGATTGGCGCTGGGGCGCATGCTCTGCGCAATGGCAATCTGCGCCAGCGCCCCGCTGCATGCCGCGGAAAACCTGCTCAGCCTCTATGAAAAAGCCTTGCAGTACGATGCGCAGTACAAGGCGGCCGAGGCCAACATGGCGGCGGAACGCGAGGAGATCAACAAGAGCCGCGCCTTGTTCATGCCCAGGGTGCAATTCGGCGCCAGCGTCGGCCGCGGCGCCACCGACCGCACCACGCAAACCAGCCTGGGCGCCATCGACACCCGGCTCAACTATGACATCCAGAACTATGCGCTGAGCCTGAGGCAGCCCTTGTTCAACAAGGAAAACATCGCCACCTACCGCGGCGCGGAGGCGAACGTGCAAAGCAAGGAAGCCCTGCTGCTCAAGGAAAACGCTACGTTGATCAGCCGCCTTGCCGCCACCTATTTCGAAACCCTGTACGCGCAGGAGAAAGTGGAGGTATTGCGCAGCAATATCGCGGCCACCAGCCAGCAGCTTGACCAGGCCCAGCGGCGTTACGACAACGGCGAAGGCACCGTGACCGAGATCAACGAGGCGCAAGCCAACCTGGAGCTGGCCCAGGCAGAGCTCATCACCACCGAGAATTCGCTGGCGGTGTTCAAGCAGACCTTGAGCAATATGAGCGGCGTCGCCGTGACCGACATCGCCCCGCTCGACATTGCCCAGCTGCCGGCCGGGGTGCCGGATTCCGACGACCTTGAATTCTGGATGCAGCAGGCGCTGGGCAACAACCCGGAGATCACCGCCGCCCGGCTCTCGGTGGAAGTTGCAAGGCAGGATGTGGAAAAAAAGCGCGCGGGGCACTTCCCCACGCTGGACCTGGTCGGCGTCCGTTCCTTTAGCGAGAACGACAGCAACAATACCCTGGGCTCGCGCTTCGACACCACTACCATTGCGTTGCAGCTCAACATGCCGCTGTTCGCTGGCGGCTTCACCAGCGCCAGCGTGCGCCAGGCGTTCAACAGGGTGGATGCGGCCGAAGAGCTGCTCAACCTGCGCATCCGCGACATCGAGGCGAATACGAAAAAATACCTCAACAGCATACGCAGCGGGCTGCTGGCGCTCTCCGCCTACCGCCAGGCGGTGAAATCGAGCGAGATCGCCCTCGAAGGCACGCAGAAAGGCTTTGCCGCGGGCACACGCACCAATATCGAGGTGCTGAACGCGCAGCAAAAGCTGTTCCGCAGCCGGCTGGAACTCAGCCGCGTGCAATACGTGCTGGTCAACGACATCATCAATCTCAAGCAAGCCGCCGGAATGCTCAACGAGGCCCAGCTGCATGCATTGAACCAGTATTTTGCGGCGAATTGACCATGATGCCCGCCATGCCCACGCCTCCCGCCTCCCGCAAGCCCGGCACATGCTTTAAGCGCTGCTGGGCAACCGGCCTGCTCATGTTCTTGTCCACTGCGCATGCCACGGGCTTCGAGCCGATGCCCATCAGCGGCGTGCTGCTGGAGCACGGCAGCAGTGCCTATATTCTCTGCAACACAACCGGCAAGTTCGACCCCGAAGGCCGCCATATGGCCCCGCGCAAACCCACGGTCGAGCATAGCAATGCCTGCGCTATATTTCCCGAAAACGAAATCGCCGCTCCGTTGCCCGGCTTCAAGCTGTTCAAGCACGCCAACCGCCAAGCCGTGATGAACAATGCGCTGACGGGGCAAACGGACAAGAAAATCGCCAGCGTGATGGATGTGGTCTGGCGCAACCCGGCCGCGGGCGAATGCATCTACGGCACCAGAGTTTTGGCATTGTCCAGCCTGGATGCCGATTACAACATGCAAATGCCCGGCAAGCAGTTCTTCCGCATCACGGATATCGCGAGAGGCGGCTTTGCAGGCCAGGACATCGAGGTCGCCTATGCGATGTATGCCACGGGGGCGGAGCCCGTCTACCGCATCGGCCGCACTTTTACTGCCGTGCAGTATTACAAGCGCCCTGGCTACGAGCGCCAGCCCCTGACCGAGCCTGCCTTCAGCGAAGCCATCAACGGCGTGGAAACATCCGAGCGCGCCGTTCCTTCCTTCAGCCAGCAAACCGCTTCCCTGAACGACGACTGGGTCAATTTCACGACATTGGTCGGCCTGCCCAAGCGCCCGGCCTCCCCCATGCTGTACGTGAAAGCGCTTTGCAACAACGAAACGCCGGCCGAACAGCCGCAGGCGATCCGCCTGCGCCAGGCCATCGCTCCCTTTATCGAACTCAGCGTGCCTGGCTTCGTACCCGGTCACACAACCAACAGTACAACACCGCAACCTTGAGGATACCGCCATGCCGTTCTCCCGCACCCGCTCATTGAAAACTGATATGACAGGCAACACTTATATGACCGGCAATCCTTGCGTTCAGCCCTTGCCTGCCAAGCAGACAAACCTCGGCTTCACGCTGCTGGAGCTGCTGGTCGTGATGGTGATCATCGGCCTGCTGGCAGGTTACGTCGGCCCCAAGTATTTCGCCCAGATCGGCAAGTCGGAAGCCAAGACCGCCAAGGCGCAAATCGAGGCGCTGGGCAAGGCGCTGGACCAATACCGGCTCGACACCGGGCGCTACCCCAGCACTGAGCAAGGCCTGGCGGCGCTCAATGCGCAGCCGTCGGACGAGTCCCGCTGGCATGGCCCTTACCTGCAAAAAGCCCTGCCGCAGGACCCATGGGGCAAACCTTACCAATACCGCTCTCCCGGCGAGCATGGGGATTACGATTTGTGGTCGTTCGGCAAGGATGGGCAACTAGGCGGCAGCGAGGAATCTGCCGACATCGTGAGCTGGCAGTAGCGCCTGACGGACACCATCGCGCATGAAATTCGAGCTTAAAGTCGCACGCGGCGCAGAAGTGCAATCGCTGACCCTTGAGGCCAGCGATGGTTTGCAAGCGCAGCTGCAGGCGGAAGCGCAGGGCTACAGCGTCTTGGGCTTGAAGCATCTTGAAAGCGCAGGCATAGGCGCCCGATTGCGCAAGCCCAGGTTCAACCTCATGCTGTTCAGCCAGGAGCTGCTGTCCCTGCTGGATTCGGGCCTGAGCCTGGTCGAGGCCATTGAAGCCCTTGCAGAGAAGGAAGGCCATGCCGAATCGCGCACATTGCTCAAGCAATTGCTGGCTTTGCTGTATGAAGGCTTGCCGCTGTCGGGCGCGCTGGAAAAATTCCCCAATACCTTTCCCCCGCTCTATGTGGCGTTGATCCGCAGCAGCGAGCGCACCGGCGACATGGTACAGGCGCTGAACCGCCATGTGACCTACCAGGGCCAGCTGGATGCAGTCAAGAAGAAGATCACCACGGCCTCCATCTACCCGGTATTGCTGATCGTCGTCGGCGGCTTGGTCATGCTGTTCCTGCTCGGCTACGTCGTGCCGCGCTTCAGCGCCATTTATGAAAGCGCCGGGGACAACCTGCCCTGGATGTCGCAATTATTGCTCTCCTGGGGCCGCCTGCTGCACGAGCATGGAAAAGTCGCCCTGCTGGCCTCCGTCATTGTCTTTAGCGTGCTGGGCATGGCCTTGAGCCGCCCCGTGGTCCGCAACACCCTGTTGCAGCAACTATGGAAAATCCCCGCGCTGGGCGAAACCATGCGCATCTACCAGCTGGCTCGCTTCTACCGCACGCTGGGCATGCTATTGCAAGGCGGCATCCCGCTTGTGACCGGCATGCAGATGGTCGCTTCCCTGCTGCAGCCCAGCCTGAAGCACCAGCTGCAACTGGCAGAGCATGACATCCGCGAAGGCAAGCCGTTGTCGAGCGCGATGGAGGAGCACGGCATGACCACCTCGATCGCACTGCGCATGCTGCGCGTGGGCGAGCGTACGGGGCGGATGGGCGAGATGATGGAGCGCATCGGCAGCTTCTACGACGAAGAAATCGCCCGCGCCGTGGATTGGTTCACGCGTTTGCTGGAGCCGCTGCTGATGGTGGTGATCGGCCTGATCATCGGTGTTGTGGTGGTGCTCATGTACATGCCGATTTTCGACCTGGCCGGGAGCATACAATGAACCAGCCGCTGGACCACCCCTCCCTGCTCCAGGCCGGTTCCGGCCTTGCCCGGATCGACCTGAAAAAAGTGCAGCAGGCGCGCGCACTGGCGCAGCAAGGCAAGCAGCCGCTGCTGGACGTGCTGGAAGAGATTTCCGGCCTCGATGCCGACACCTTCATGCATGCGCTTGGCAGGCTCATGCGCTACCCCGTGCTCGGCATCCTGCAAATGTACGAGTGGCAGCCGGATTTCCAGCTGCTGCCTTTTGCCGAGGCCGGCAGGCAGGAATGCCTCGCCTTGCGCGACGAGGCCGGCAAGCTGCACATGGTGCACGCCAATCCTTTCGATGCGCAGCTATACAGCCGCATGAATCAACTGCTGCCCGAGCCTGCGCAATGGAGCATCGCCCACCGCAAGGATATTGCCGCCTTCCTTTCCCGTTTCGAGGAAAGCATGCGCGCCATGGATGGCCTGGTGCCGGAACAGGTCGAGAGCGAGAGCGGCAGCAGCGCCATCGAGGACATTTCCTTGCGCTCGATCGCAGAAGACACCTCGCCGGTGGTGAAGCTGGTGCGCTCCACCCTGTATGACGCGCTCAAGGCAGGCGCCAGCGATATCCACATGGAGACCGACGCGCACGGCCTGACCATCAAGTACCGCATCGACGGCGTACTGAGCAGCGTGGGCAGCATCCACGGCGTGATGCAGGCGGAACAAGCCATTTCGCGCATCAAGGTGATGTCCGAGCTCGACATCGCCGAGCGGCGCATTCCGCAGGACGGCCGATTCAAGGTCATGGCGCTCGGACGCGAAGTCGACCTGCGCGTTTCCATCATGCCCAGCGTGTTCGGCGAGGACGCCGTGCTGCGCATCCTCGACCGCAAGGCGCTTTCAGATCAGGCGCAGGGATTGAGCCTCGACGTGCTGGGCTTCGAGCCGGACATCATGGCGCGCTTCCGCCTGCTGGCCGAGGAGCCCTACGGCATGCTGCTGGTGACCGGGCCAACCGGTAGTGGCAAGACCACCACGCTGTATGGCGCGATCTCCGAGATCAACCACGGCCAGGACAAGATCATCACCATCGAAGATCCGGTGGAATACCAGTTGCCCGGCGTGCTGCAGATCCCGGTCAACGAAAAGAAGGGCCTGACCTTCGCGCGCGGTCTGCGCTCCATCCTGCGCCACGACCCGGACAAGATCATGGTGGGCGAAATCCGCGATTCGGAAACCGCGCAGATCGCGGTGCAATCCGCGCTGACAGGCCACCTGGTCCTGACCACTGTACACGCCAACAACGTATTCGACGTCATCGGCCGCTTCACCAACATGAACGTGGACCCGTACAGCTTCGTCTCGGCCATCAACGGCATCATGGCGCAACGGCTGGTGCGCACGATCTGCCCGCATTGCGCCATCGACGACACACCCGACCCCGCCTTGATCGCCAAGTCCGGCATTGCGCAGGAGTCGATCGGCGAATACCGCTTCCGCGCCGGACAGGGTTGCGGGCAATGCCATGGCACCGGCTACAAGGGGCGCAAGGCCGTGGCGGAACTGCTGGTGTTCAACGACGTCATCCGCGAGCTCATCATCACGCGGGAGCCGGTGCGCAAGGTCAAGGAAGCCGCGCGCGCAAACGGTACCCGCACCATGCGAGAAGCCGCGCTCGATATGGTCAAGCGCGGCGAAACCACCCTACAGGAGATTAACCGTGTTACCTCGCTCGTTTAGCTGGCCTTCCGCCTCGTGGGCCTTTCCATGGCGGGACGAACTGCGCGTGCTGATCCAGCCGCGCACGCTCACCATGCTCAGGATCAAGCGCGGCATGAAGGCCAGGGTCGTGGCAAAGGAAGATATTGCATTGCGCTCAACCAGCGAGTCGTTCCAGAACCGGGAATTCTGGCAGCCGGCGGTTTCCAGCCTGCACCAGCAATTGCAAAGCCGCCAATGGCAAGGCTGCCAGCCCAGGGTGGTAGTCTCCAACTATTTCGCGCACTATGCCATCGTGCCGTGGAACGCCAGCCTGCATACCCGCAAGGAGCAAAGCGCGTTCGTCAGGCATTACTTCACTCAGGTCTACGGCGAGTTTTCACGTGCATGGGATATCCGCACCACGCCGGTGGCCTACGGTCACCCGACTTTTGCCAGCGCCATTGACGAGAAGCTGCTGCAAGCCCTGCGCGAGGAGTTTAACCAGGCGCGAATGCCGGTGCAGCACATCCACCCCCACCTGATGATCGCCACCGATGTCATCCGGCGCAAGCTGGCGCGCATGCCTTTACCCAATGCCTTGAACCTGGTCATGCTGGAAAACGAACGCATCACCATCGCCTTGGTGCAACACGGGCAGTGGCTGAGCCTGCAGAGCTATGCCGCGGAAAGCGACATCGAAAACCAGTTCCAGGCACTGCTGGACCGCGAATCCATCATCGCAGGCGTGGACAACAGCGAGTGGCCTGTCGTGTTCTACGCCGCGGACGGACGGCCAGCGCTCCAGCTTCCCGGGCGCAAGGTGCACAACATCCTGCCCTCCCCGCAAGACCAACACGGCATGGAGGCATGGCAGTAATGCTACCCGTCATCTCCATCAACCACGCCCCTCTGCTGCAAGACCGGCCTGTCAAGGGAATCGTGACGCTCCTGCTGGCAGCAGCCTGCGGCATCGCGCTGTTGGGCTGGATGCAGCAATTGAATTCCGAGCGCCAACGGCTGAACGCAGACCTGCAGCAGATGCAGGCCCCGGTCAGCGCTCCCAGGCTCAATCCCAAGGAAGACCAAGCCAAGCAGCAGGAGATCGCGGCAGTGCAAGCCGCCATGCACGAACTCGCCTTGCCGTGGCAGAAACTGTTCCTGGCGCTGGAAAGCATCAAGGTCGCGGATATCAAGCTCGCCAGCATTGAGCCCAACGCCAGGCTGCACAAGCTGAGGATTACCGCCAATACCAATGAAGTGGTCAATATGTTCAAATACGTGCACGGCCTCTCCGAGCAGTCCGTATTCAACGATGTGCTGTTGATGTCGCATGAGTTTCATCACGACCAGCCCATGCCGGTGCGTTTTGTGGTGGAGGCCGTATGGATACAGCAGCCATGAGTGTCGACAAGCTGCATAAACTGCGCTACCGCCTCGGCCAGCTCGACGGGCTCAGCAAGCTGGGGCTGGGTTTGCTGGCAACCTGCCTGCTCGTTGCCCTCGCCTATGCCTGGCCGCAGGCCAGGGCATTGCAGCAGCTCAAGCTCGATGTCGCCGACATGCACCGCGCCATGCCGCAGCACCAGGGCCAGTGGATAGACCGTTCGCCGCAGGCTTCGCTCAATGCCTTCTACCAGTTCCTGCCGCGCGAGAGCGAAGCCACCACCCTGCTGAACCAGGTGCTGGACATTGCAGGACAGCACGGCCTGGTGCCGGAAAAGGTCGACTACACCCTGAGCCGGCAATCATCGGCAGCGTTCTCCAAGTATCAGCTCAGCCTGCCGCTACAGGGACAATACCTCGACATCCGCCGCTTCATTGCCGACGTCATGAACACCCTGCCATCGGCCGCGCTGAACGATATTTCGCTCAAGCGCGAAGACATGCTGAGCGACCATGTCGAAGCCAGGCTCAAGCTCACGCTCTACCTGCGCAAGGACGGGCAATGAAGCAGACGCCGAGACAGTGGCTGGTGTGGGCAGCATTGACCATGACGCTGGCTGCCACGGCGTGGACCGCCTTGAATGGCGAACAGGCCGACGAGGTGCAAGTCGCGGCGGCGCGCCCGCAGGGTTCGCGTAACGATGTGAAGGGCCCGTCGAAATCCAGGACGGCTACCGCGGATGTCAAGCCAGCGGGTGCGGACTCCCTGGACATGGCCCGGCTGCGACGCGCGCCCTGGCAGGACAGCGAGCACAATTTATTCGGCGGCGGGCAACTCGTCGCCCAGGCCGAAACCGCACAACAACCCATCGTGCAGCAGGCCATGGAAATTCCACCGGTCCCCTTTACGTATGCGGGCAAGCTGGAGGACCACGGCCAATTCACCGTCTTTCTCTCCCTCGGAGAAAAAAATGTCAGCGTCAAGACCGGCGATATCGTCGGCGACTGGAAGATCAAGGAAATCACCCCTTCCCGCATGATCCTGAGCTATCAGCCATTGCGTGCTGATGTGCCATTGATGATTGGAGAAAGCAATTGAACATCACATCGCACGCAAGCCTGAAATTCAGCGCGGTATTTATCGCGATCATGCTGGCCGCCTGCTCCGGCACGGAAATGCGGCAGAACCAGACCAACCTGGAGTTCCAGCAAGCCAGGGACATGATCAACGCCGGACAGGTCGAGGCCGGGATAGAGCGGCTCAAGAGCCTGGTGCGCACCTTCCCCGACAATCCGGAATACCGCAACTACCTCAAGCAGCAGCAGGACATTCAGCTTGCTATCTCGTTAAAAGAGGCAGACCAGCTCAAGCAGCAAAAGCGCTGGGGCGAGGCCGACATCGCCTACCGGCGCGTGCTCGAACTCGACAGCCAGAACCAGCGTGCGCAGAACGGCATCCAGCAGATGCGCATCGCCACCACGCACGACGCCATGATGCAGCGCGCCGACGAACTGCTCGCCAAGCAGGACTGGGAAGGCGCGCAGAACCTGGCGCGCACGGTATTGGCGGAAGATTCCAGCAACCGCAGCGCGCGCGCCCTGTTCGAGCAGATCGAGCAACAACGCATGGACAAGGCGGTGAACCCGCCGCACATCCGCTCATCCTTCAAACGCCCCATTTCCTTGGAGTTCAAGGACGTCGCCATCAAGTCGGTGTTCGAGTTCATCTCCCAGGCTGCCGCGATCAATTTCACCTACGACCAGGAACTGCGCAGCGACCAGCGCACCAGCGTATTCCTGCGCAACACGCCGATCGAGGAAGCCATCGATGTCATCCTCGCGAGCAACCAGCTCGGCAAGAAAGTGCTCAATGACAACACTCTGCTGATCTATCCCTTGAGCCGCAGCCAGGAATACCAGGAAACCTTCGTGCGCAGCTTCTACCTGAGCAACACCGATGCCAAGAAGCTCATGGCCATGATCAAGACCGTGGTGAAGACCAAGGACATCTATATCGACGAGAAGCTCAACACCCTGGTGATGCGGGATACGCCGGAAGCGATCCGCACCGCGGAAAAACTCATCATGTCGCAAGACATGGCCGAGCCGGAAGTCATGCTCGAGGTCGAGGTGCTGGAAATCAACCGCCGCAGCCTGGAGAATATCGGCATCCGCTATCCCACCAATGTCAGCCTCGGCGTGCAGGGTCGCGATACCGTCAACGGCACCACCACGCTCACGCCAGGCAAGCTCACCATCAACGAGCTCAAGAACTTCAATTCCAACCTCGGCGTCTTCAGCATCAGCGACCCGGTGCTAGCATTGAACCTGCTGCAGCAGGACACCGACACCAACCTGCTCGCCAACCCGCATATCCGCGTCAAGAACCGCGAAAAAGCCAAGATACACGTCGGCGACCGCATCCCGGTGCTCACCAGCGTCGCTAATTCCACCGGCTTCGTATCGCAGACGGTGAACTACATCGAGGTAGGGGTCAAACTCGATGTCGAGCCCACCATCCTGCTGCGCGATGAAGTGTCGATCAAGATCGGCCTGGAGGTCAGCAACCAAACCGACCGCATGGAGACGAGCTCAGGCACCGTCACCTATACCATAGGCACCCGCAACGCCAGCACCATCCTGCGGTTGAAAGATGGAGAAACACAAATCCTTGCCGGCCTGATGCGCAACGACGAACAGAAGATCACAAACGGCGTGCCAGGACTTTCCAAGCTGCCGCTGGTCGGCAAACTGTTCAACAACAATAACAACGACCTGAGCAAGAAAGAGATCGCCCTCTTCATCACGCCTCGCATCATCAGCAACCTCACCCCGGAAAATGCCATCTACACGACCTTCCCGGCCGGGATAGACCGCAGCGCATCTAGGCCGGGCCGGGCCGCGGAACCAAGCGCCGTCACCGCGCAAGCCGCACCTACTGCGCCGGTCAAGACGCCGCAGGAAACCCAGGCCGAACGCGCCGAGTCGGATCGCTCCTTTGCCGGATCGGTCATGCGTCCGGTGGAAGACATTGCGAGCCCGGACGAGCGACAATGAAGCAGTCCTTAAAACCCTCTTACGGCTTTACATTGATCGAGCTCATGGTGGCGCTGGTGCTGCTGGCGCTGATCCTCAGCTCGGCCGCGCCCGTGATGCAGGTGACGGCCAAGCGTGCCAAGGAACAGGAACTCAAGCGCCACCTCTGGCAATTGCGCGATGCGATCGACGCCTACAAGAAAGCCGTGGATGACGGCCTGATCAAGAAAACTCCCGGCCAATCCGGCTACCCTCCCAGCCTGCAAATCCTGGTGCAGGGCGTGGAAAACCCGCGCGATCCCAAGAAGCGGAAAATCCACTTCCTGCGCAGCATTCCGCGCGACCCGTTCGCCTCCGACCCCGAGCTGCCGAATGAAGCCACCTGGGGCAAGCGCAGCTATGCCAGCTCGTTCGAGGAGCCTGCCGAGGGCGAAGACGTCTACGACGTCTACTCCCTCTCCGGCGATACCGGGCTCAACCAGCAGCCGTACCGGGAATGGTGAGCATGCGGCCAAGTCCAGGACAAAAACCAGCAAGGATACTGGGATTCACCCTGATCGAAGTGCTAGTGGTGCTTGCCATCATCGCCACGCTGCTGAGCCTGGTCACTCCGCGCTATTTCTCCAGCATAGACCGCGCCCGCGAAAACTCTCTCAAGCATGACCTCATCGTCATGCGCGATGCCATCGACAAGTTCTACAGCGATACCGGGCGTTATCCCGATACCCTGTACGACCTGGTGGAACGCAAGTACCTGCGCGCGATCCCGGAAGACCCCATCACCGAAAGCGCCGAGACCTGGATGCTGGTACCGCCTGAGGATGCCAATATCCCAGGCGAAATCTACGACATCCGCAGCGGCTCGGAGGCCATGGCCGCGGACGGGAGCTACTATGCCGAATGGTAGGCGACAGCAAGGCATGGCGCTGATGGGCGCGCTACTTGTGATCATCCTCATGGGCTTGGCCCTGGCTGAAGCGGGAAACCGCTGGAGCGACATGCAGCGGCGCGAGCGCGAGCAGGAGCTGATGAAGGTAGGCGACACCATACGCAAAGCCATCGGGTCCTATTACAACCAGTCTCCCGGTATGGTGAAACAGTTTCCGCCTACATTGGACTCGCTATTGAAGGACAACCGCTTCCCCACGCCGCAACGCCATTTGCGCAAACTCTATATCGACCCCGTCACGCAAAGGGAAGGCTGGGGCCTGCTTTACGCGCCCAGCGGCGGCATCATGGGAATATATAGCCTCTCGGGCGAACGCCCTTTCAAAACCCGGAACTTCCCGCCGCCCTATCAGGAATTTGAAAAGAAAAAAGCCTATATAGACTGGATATTTGCCTACATGCCTGAGACAGACAACAGCACAGCCATGGGACTCGAATAACACGATAAGAGCGAACAAAGCTGCTTAAATGAAATAATCCGCCTCGATCCGTATCAAGGCGGGTTATTGGTCCCAACAAACACTATTCAATTTTCATCAAGGCCCAACCCTTCCTCCGTTACCTTGCCCGTAAGGGTCTGCCCCGTTATCAAAAGTGGAGCCAGGACTGGAGGGGGTGCCTATAGGTGCGCCGGGAGGAGTGCCTGGCGGTGTTCCCGGCCTGTTTGGCGACCCTGTATTGGTCGGATCCCCTGGCGACCCTTGAACGCCTGTACCTGTTGTACCTGTTGTACCTGTTGTACCTGTTGTACCTGTTGTACCTGTTGTACCTGTTGTACCTGTTGTACCTGTTGTACCTGTTGTACCTGTTGTACCTGTTGTACCGCCGGGTGAAGTACTTGGGGAAGTACTAGGCGAGGTACCTGCCGCACCTGTTCCTGCCGCACCTGTTCCTGCCGCACCTGTTCCTGCCGCACCTGTTCCTGCCGCACCTGTTCCTGCTGCGCCTGTTCCTGCTGCGCCTGCAATGAGAATATTGTCTTCAACCATATCGGCTGCCGCCGGGTATGCAACTGTTAAAGCCAGTAATACTAAAAGGCTTGCTCTCATAATCAGTACTCCTTGTTAGTGAGTGAATGGAGAAAGTGTTTTCTATTAAGCCAGGAATCATGCTCCAACAGCCTAGAAAACGGTATTCGCCTAAGAGTTATGTTGCAGGAATAATGCTTGAACCCTGGCAATAAAATAAGCCAGGTATAACTGAAACAACTGTAGGAATATCATTCAGGCGCACAGCGAGCATCGTCACCGATTTAGCCAAAGAGATGTATGGATTGAACATCTGGAAGGTTGCCATCAACACTTGATTTGATAGCCCAGAAATGCAAAAACCCCGACCTATCGGGGTTTCGAACAATGCTGGCGGAGAGGGAGGGATTCGAACCCTCGACAGAGTTGCCCCTGTGCCACCTTTCCAGGGTGGTGACTTAAACCACTCATCCACCTCTCCGCAAAACGAGGCCGGATTATATATTAAATCTCCGGCGCAGACCAAGCGTTTTGCCCAAGAAAACGCGTATTTTTTACGACCCAGTCAATTGCAGATGGTTACAATTTTTGGGCAATACTCCATTTACCCATACCAAATCATCAGGTTATAACAGGCCGCAGCCACAGTCATCCGTTACGCAATAGCTGCAAGGCTTGATCAAGACGCTCCACGCCTTTGACGTCCAAGCCTTCAATTGCCTGCTTGGGCAAGTTGGACTTGGGGACTATCGCATGGGTGAAGCCGAGCTTGGCAGCCTCCCGCAGGCGCTCCTGCCCGCGCTGGACCGGGCGGACCTCCCCTGCCAACCCCACCTCGCCGAATACGATCAATTTATTGTTCAGGGGTTTGTTTTTCAGCGAGGAGACAATCGCAAGCAGCACCGCGAGGTCCACGGCGGGCTCGCTGATCCTGACGCCCCCGACAGCATTGATGAACACGTCCTGGTCGAAGCAGGCTACGCCGGCATGGCGGTGCAGGACGGCCAGCAGCATGGCAAGCCGGTTCTGCTCCAGGCCGACGCATAGGCGCTTGGGATTGGGCGCATGCGCCTCGTCCACCAGTGCCTGCACTTCCACCAGGAGCGGCCTGCTGCCTTCCTGCGTCACGGTGATGCAGGAACCTGCCACCTGTTCTGCATGGTGCGACAGGAATAACGCCGAGGGATTGCTGACCTCGCGCAAGCCTTTCTCCGTCATGGCGAACACACCCAGCTCGTTCACAGCGCCAAAACGGTTCTTGAAGGCGCGCACCAGCCGGAAGCTGGAGTTCTGGTCCCCTTCGAAATACAGTACGGTGTCGACTATATGCTCCAGCACGCGCGGCCCTGCGAGCGAGCCTTCCTTGGTGACATGGCCGACCAGGATCATGGTCACGCCCGCCTGCTTGGCAAAACGCGTCAGCTGCGCGGAACATTCCCGGACTTGCGCCACGGAACCGGGCGCAGACTGCAAGGCCTCGGAATACATGGTTTGTATCGAGTCGATGACGGCTACTTCGGGCTTATGTTGCTGCAAGATAGCCAGTATTTTTTCCAGGCTGATTTCCGCCAACAGTTCGACCGGGCCGGCGTCAAGCCCCAGGCGCTTGGCGCGCATGGCGATCTGCTGCGCGGACTCTTCGCCCGAAACGTAAAGAGCCTTGCGCATGCTGGCGATATGGCACAAGGTCTGCAATAGCAAGGTGGACTTGCCGATGCCGGGATCTCCCCCAATGAGCACCACGCCGCCCGGCACCAGACCTCCGCCCAGGACGCGATCAAACTCATGAATGCCGGTCGGGTGGCGCGGCACGTCCGCAGCCTCGACATCGGCCAGTTTCTGCAAGCCGCTGGACTGCGCAAGCGCGGCATAGCGGTTCTGGCTAGGGGCGGCTTCCACCACGCTTTCGACCAAGGTATTCCATGCCATGCACGAGGGGCATTGCCCTTGCCACTTCGGGGTTTGCCCGCCGCACTCGGTGCAGCTATAAACCGTCTTTGCCTTCGCCATCAGCCTGTCACCCTGAACACAACGCGCGGCGCCACCGCGCACAACAACTCGTACCCTACCGTGCCTGCAGCCTCGGCAACCGCATCCACCGGCACCGTTTCGCCCCAGAGCTCCACCTCGCTGCCGATGCCGGCATCGGGTAGCTGGGTAATATCCGCAAACAGCATATCCATGGAGACGCGTCCCAGGGTTTGCGTGAGCTGCCCGCCAACCGCGATGGGCGTGCCGTTGGGCGCATGGCGCGGATATCCATCCGCATAGCCGCAGGCGACGATGGCGACTCTGGTTGTCTGCGTCGCGGTGAAACGCGCGCCGTATCCGAGGATATCCCCGGCCTCCAGCGTTTGCACAGCGATCACTTCGCTAGTGAAGCGCATCGCGGGCCGCAACCCGAAACTGGCCGCGCCGATGCCCGATACCGGCGATGCGCCGTACAATATGATGCCCGGCCTGACCCAGTCGCGATGTGCCTCCGGGAAGCGCAAAATGGCAGCGGAATTGGCCAGGCTGACGGGATGGCTCAGCCCGGCTGTCTCAGCATCAAATACATTGAGCTGCCCGGCGATGCCCTGCTCGTCATCCGCTGTCGCAAAATGCGTCATCAAGCTGACGTCTGCCACCGCAGGACAAGCCTCCAGCCGCTTCAAGGCTTGCTTGTAGGCCTGCGGCTTGAATCCCAGGCGGTTCATGCCGCTGTTCATCTTGAGGAATACCGAGATAGGCTTGGCGGGCGCGACTGCCGCCCTCTCCTCGAGCATGGCGAGCTGCTGCTCGTTGTGCACGACAATGCTGATGTCGTGCTGGGCGACGGCATCGAGCTCATCCATGCCGAACACCCCTTCCAGCAACAGCAAGCGTTGGCTATAGCCCGCTTCACGCAAGGCCAGGGCTTCGCCCAGGCGCAACACGCCGAAGCCGTCGGCTTCTTCCAGGCCTGGCGCTGCCCGCAACAGGCCGTGGCCGTAAGCATCCGCCTTGACCACCGCCAGCACCCTGGAGCCCGGCGCACGCTCGCGCACAAGATTAAGGTTATGGCGCAGCGCGCCCATGTCAATCGTCGCTTTGGTCGCACGCATGCTTACTCGTCATAGTTGTCCTGGTATTGCCCCACGAAATTCTCGAAGCGGGTGTTTTCGCCAAGGAAGGTCAGGCGCACGCGGCCAATCGGGCCGTTACGCTGCTTGGCGATGATGATCTCGGCGGTGCCCTTGTCCGGGCTGTCCGGGTTGTATACCTGGTCCCGGTAAATGAACAGGATCAAATCGGCATCCTGCTCGATCGCGCCGGACTCGCGCAAGTCAGACATGACCGGGCGCTTGTCGGGACGTTGCTCCACGCTGCGGTTGAGCTGGGACAAGGCGATCAAGGGCACGTCCAGCTCCTTCGCCAGGGCCTTGAGCGAGCGCGAGATTTCGGAAATTTCCGTGGCGCGGTTTTCGCTCCTGCCGCCGCCGGAGGAAGTGCCTGTCATCAACTGCAAATAGTCGATCACGATCAGGCCCAGCTTGCCCACTTGCCGGTGCAGGCGGCGCGCGCGTGCGCGCACTTCGAATGAGCTCAGGCCGGCGCCTTCGTCGATATAGATGGGCGCCTCGTTCAGCTTGCCGAGCGCGGTCGTCAGGCGCACCCAGTCTTCGTCCTCCAGGTTGCCGTTGCGCATGCGGTGCTGGTCCAGCTTACCGATGGAGCCGATCATACGGGTCACCAGCTGCGTTGCGCCCATTTCCATGGAGAAGACGGCGACAGGCAGGCCAGTGTCCAGGGCCACATTCTCGGCAATATTGAGCGAGAACGAGGTCTTGCCCATGGATGGGCGCCCGGCGACAATAATCAAGTCGCCGGGCTGCATGCCCGAGGTCATGCCGTCTAGGTCGGTAAAACCAGTGGGGATGCCTGTGACGTCGCTGTGGTTGTCGCGCTGGTAAAGGTAATCGATACGGTCAGCCACTTGCGGCAACAGGGTCTTCATATCCAGGAAGCCCTGGGTCGAGCGCTTGCCGCCTTCGGCAATCTGGAAAATCTTGGCTTCGGCCTCATCCAGCAGCTGCTGGGCGTCGCGTCCCAAGGGGTTGTAGGCGCTCTCGGCAATATTGGAGCCGACTTCGACCAGTTTGCGCATCACCGAGCGCTCGCGCACGATTTCGGCATAACGGCGGATATTGGCCGCGGTCGGCGTGTTCTGCGCCAATGCCGCGAGGTATGCCAGCCCGCCTACGCTGGAAAGCTCGGCCGAGTTTTCCAGCGATTCGGCCACGGTCACGATATCGGCGGGCTTGCTGCGCTCGAACAGGCGGCTGATGTGCTGGAAGATCAGTTTGTGGTCATGCCGGTAGAAATCGTCGGCGCCGAGGATATCGGCAATGCGGTCCATCGCCTCATTTTCAAGCAGCAGGCCGCCCAATACTGATTGCTCTGCCTCTACGGAATGCGGGGGAAGTTTCAGGGATTCTAGTGTATCGTCAGCCATGGCGCATTATAACAATTAGGCTTGCGGGTTGGTTGCCCGTTCTCGGCAATATGCGCTGGAATCTTCAAAACAAAAGGGCTGCCGATGGCAGCCCTTTCGATGGCTTGAAAGCCGGATGCAGTATTACTCGCCGAGCACGGAAACAGTGATCTCGACAACAACATCGTGGTGCAGCGCGATGCTGATCTGGTGGTCGCCAATCGCCTTGAGCGGACCTTCTGGCAAGCGCACTTCGGATTTAGAAACTTCGAAGCCCTGAGCAGTCAGCGCTTCAGCGATATCGCCATTGGTCACAGACCCGAACAAGCGGCCGTCGACGCCAGCCTTCTGAGTAACTTGCAACAAGAAGCCAGCCAGCTTCTCGCCACGCTTCTGCGCAGCAGCCAATTGCTCGGCCTGTTGCTTTTCCAGCTCCGCACGACGCGCCTCGAACTCGGCCTTGTTGGCTTCGGTCGCACGCTTTGCCTTGCCTTGAGGGATCAGGAAATTACGGCCATAGCCGTCCTTCACCTTGACGATGTCACCGAGGTTGCCCAGGTTAACTACTTTTTCCAACAGAATAACTTGCATGGTCTCACCTCTTAGTGCTTGTCAGTGTATGGCAGGAGGGCAAGGAAGCGGGCGCGCTTCACTGCAGTAGTCAGCTGGCGCTGATACTTGGCCTTGGTGCCAGTAATACGGGCTGGGATGATCTTGCCGTTTTCGTTGATGAAGTCCTTCAGCAGATCAACATCCTTGTAATCCACTTGCTTGATGCCCTCTGCCGAGAAACGGCAGTAGCGGCGGCGTTTGAACATGTCACGTGCCATGATGAAAACCTTTCAGATAATTCTTTCCAATGTTTGTATATGCAATACCAGCTGCGAGCTCTTGAGGCTGCGCCTTGCGAGAAACCCGACCACCTTCACCTGCGTCCCTTCGCTGATTTTCTGTGCTTCCAGCGCCAGCGGCCCCATGGCCATGCTTGACACCTCACATTCAACCTTGCGCTTCATTCCCGCCTCGACCTGTTCAGACATATGCTTTAGGACGAAACTCGATACCGGTATTCCTGCCGGGGTGTAACGCAGTTCCGCAACCTGCGTGAACTCGCCGTCCAACTCCAGCCTGTTTAAACTCACTACTTATTAAGCTGTGGCTTGCTCTGCAGCGGGTGCAGCAGCTTCGTCCTTGGCCAGCAATGACTTGGACTTTTCTTCCTTCATCATTGGGGATGGCGCAGTCACGGCTTCGTCGGTATTCAGGGTCAGGTGACGCAATACTGCATCGTTGAACTTGAATGCGTGCTCGAGCTCTTCCAGCACTGCCTGGCTAGCCTCGATGTTCATCAGCACGTAATGCGCCTTGTGGATTTTCTGGATTGGGTAAGCCAGCTGGCGGCGGCCCCAGTCTTCCAGGCGATGGATGGTACCGCCATTGGAAGTCACGAGCGTGCGATAGCGCTCGATCATCGCTGGCACTTGCTCGCTCTGGTCCGGATGGACGATGAAAACGATTTCATAATGTCGCATAGAATCTCCTTTTGGATTGACAGCCTCCCGCATGCGCAACGGTGAGGCAAGGTGGAAAACCCGGAAGTATAGCTAAAAAATATCAATTAATCCATCACAACCTGCATCATCCCGCCTTCAGGCGCAAAGCGCTGAATACTAAAATTGTCTATTTACTCAGAATTGAATAGAATCATCAGGATTGAACCTGGTCATTATATGCAGCAAGCTGTTCGGATTGACATGCCAGCTTACGCCAAACCTCGCAAACAGACAGATGACCAAACCACTTTAAAAGATTACCAATAAACATATAATCCGCAATGACGAACCCAACAAACTGTCCGGTCTGGCATGACCTTAGCGCCCATTATCACGAAATCCTCCCCCTGCAGATGCGGGACATGTTTACCAAGGATGGGCGCCGATTCGAAAAATTCTCCCTGAACGCCGAAGGCCTGTTGCTGGATTATTCCAAGCACCGCATCACCGATGAAACGCTGCCGCTGCTGTTCAAACTGGCGCGCGACTCCAAGGTCGAGGAATGGCGCGACCGCATGTTCTCGGGCGAGAAAATCAATTTCACCGAAAACCGTGCCGTGCTGCACACCGCCCTGCGCAACCGCAGCGACACACCTATATATGTCGACGGCAAGGACGTCATGCCGGAGGTCAACCGCGTGCTGGCGCAGATGCGCAAGTTCAGCGACGGCATCCGCTCCGGCGAATGGAAGGGCTACTCAGGCAAGCGCATTACCGACGTCGTCAATATCGGCATCGGCGGCTCCGACCTCGGGCCCGTCATGGTGTGCGGCGCGCTCAAACCCTATGCCCAGGCCGGCCTGAACGCGCATTTCGTCTCCAACATCGACGGCACGCACCTCGCCCAGACCCTGGAGCAATGCGACCCGGAAACCACGCTGTTCATCGTCGCGTCCAAGACCTTCACCACCCAGGAAACCATGACCAATGCGCACTCCGCGCGCACCTGGTTCCTGCAGGCGGCCAAGGATGAAGCGCACGTTGCAAAACACTTCGTCGCGATTTCCACCAATGCGGACGAAGTCGGCAAGTTCGGCATCGACGCCGCCAACATGTTCGAGTTCTGGGACTGGGTGGGCGGACGCTATTCCCTCTGGTCCGCGATCGGCCTGTCCATCGCCATCTACATCGGCATGGACAACTTCGAGGAACTGCTGCAAGGCGGCCATGAAATCGACCTGCATTTCAAAAACACGCCGCTGGAGCGGAACATCCCCGTGATCATGGCGCTCCTGGGCGTCTGGTACAATAACTTCTTCGGCGCCGACAGCCTCGCGATACTGCCTTACGACCAGGGCCTGGCTCGCTTCCCCGCCTATCTGCAGCAAGCCGATATGGAAAGCAACGGCAAGTTCGTCGCCCGCGACGGCCGCATCGTGCAATGCACCACCGGCCCCATCATCTGGGGCGAAGCCGGCACCAACGGCCAGCATGCGTTCTACCAATTGATACACCAGGGCAACCGCCTGATCCCCTGCGATTTCATGATGCCGCTGCATAGCCAGTACAGCGTGGGCAAGAACGGCAACGAGCACCACTTGATCCTGCTTGCCAACTGCTTCGCGCAGACCAGCGCCCTCATGCAAGGCAAGACGCTGGATGAGGCCAAGGCCGAGCTCGTCGCGCAAGGACTGAGCGGCGATGAGCTGGAAATCCTGCTGCCGCACAAGGTGTTCGAGGGCAATCGCCCGAGCACCACCATCCTGTTCGACAAGCTCACCCCCAAGACCCTGGGCAAGCTGATCGCCATCTACGAACACAAGATATTCGTGCAAGGCATCATCTGGAACATCAACTCCTTCGACCAATGGGGCGTGGAATACGGCAAACAGATTGCCAAGAAAATCCTGCCTCAATTGAACGACGGCAAGGAGTCGAACGAGTATGACAGCTCGACCAACGGCCTGATGAATTACTTCAAGTCGAGAAAATAGGCTGCCAGCTTTAAAGGACTCAGCTCTTATCAATAAAAAAGCCACGATATTCGTGGCTTTTTTATTTCATCGACCGACTTTACTTGAGTCGTTGATGCTTATGCTTACTCCAGGCCCAGCTTCTTGCCGAGGAAACTCGCGCTTACGCTGGCGCCCAGGCGCTTGGCAAACCGGTCGGCCAGCCCTTCCTTGGCGGTGAAATCGACCAGGTTTTCCTGCTTGATCACCTCGCGCGCCACATAGTCAGAGCTGCCGAAGGCATCGGCCAGCCCCATTTCCACGCTGCTCTCGCCGCTCCAGAACAATCCGCTGAACGTTTCGGAAGTTTCCTTGAGACGCTTCCCGCGACCCTCGCGCACCACTGCGATGAATTGCGCATGGATCTGGTCCAGCATCTGCTGGGCGAATTCCTTGTGCTTGGGATTGACGGGAGAAAACGGATCCAACATGGCCTTGTTGGTGCCGGCCGTCATCAAGCGCCGCTCCACGCCGATCTTGTCCATGACGCCCGTGAAGCCGAACCCGTCCATCAATACGCCGATCGAACCGACGATGCTGGCCTTGTCGACATAGATCTTGTCCGCTGCCACGGCGATGTAATAGCCGCCCGAAGCGCAGATGTCCTGCACCACGGCATAAACCGGGATATTAGGATGCAGCTTGCGCTGGCGCTTGATTTCGTCGTTGATGATGCCCGCCTGCACCGGGCTGCCGCCAGGGCTGTTGATGCGCAGGATGATGCCCTTGGTGCCCTTGCTGTCATAGGCCGACTTCAGGCTGGCGATCACGCTATCCGCGTTCACCACGTCATCGCTGCCAATCACGCCGTTGATGTCGATCAATGCCGTATGCTCCACCGATGCGGACGAACTCTCGTTCCAGCCGGTGACATAAAACAGGATGATGAACAGGTAGAGGAAACCGAGCGACTTGAAGAAAATGCCCCATTGGCGAGAACGTCGCTGCTCCTTGACCGTGGCCAAGGCAAGCTGATGCAGTGTTTCGCGCTCCCAGTTGGAGCCGTTAGGATAGTTGTCAGACATTCATTAAGCTTTCCAGGTTGATCAATATTTGCTGTTGTTGCTCTTCGACCCGCACAGGCTGCAAGCTCCGCCCATGACACGGCCCTGCTACGCAATATCCGGTCTCCGGCTGGAAATGCGCGCCGTGGGTCGCACAGATCAGGTATTGCCTGCTGACGTCAAAAAACTCGCCATGGTTCCAGTCCAGCTCCAGCGGAATATGCGCGCACTGGTTGACGTAGGCATAGACTTTTCCACCGAACCTCACCGCGAACCCGGTGACATGGCTGCCGAGTTCGGGAAGGTCGAAGCGCACGCCCTTGCCGCCGTCTTCCAGCTCACTGCTTTGGCAGATCAGGCGTTCGCGTCCAGCCATTGGCTGAGTGTAGCAAAATCATCGAAATGCGCCAGCGGAGAATGCGGCAGCAATCGCTCCAGCGGATGCGCGCCATAGGTCACCCCTAGGCTGGAGACCTTGGCGTTCTGCGCCATCTGCAAGTCAAAGCTGGTATCCCCCACCATCAATGTGCGTTCGGGCTCGACGCCGAACTCGTCCATGAGCTCGAGCAACATTTGCGGGTTGGGCTTGGAGAGGCATTCGTCGACGCAGCGCGTACCGTGGATGAACTCGCCCAGGCCGCTATGGGCCAAGGCATGGTTCAGGCCGCGGCGGCCCTTGCCGGTGGCCACGCCCAGCATGTACCCTTGTTGGTTGAGCCTGCTTACCGTATCGTAAGCCTGGTCAAACAGCACGACGTCATCCTGGTGCGCGTTGTAGTGCACATTGTAGCGTGCCGCCATCTGCTGGATCTGCTCCTGCGTAATCACGCCAAACAATTGCTCGATCGCTTCGCGCAGGCCCAGGCCGATAATGCTGCTGGCGGCCTCCTGCCCCGGATCATCCAGTCCGGTCTCGACAGCGCCCTTGCGGATGCTGTCCACGATGATCTGCGTGGAATTGGCCAGCGTGCCATCCCAATCAAACACGATCAGGTCAAAGCGCTTGGCCATGCTTGGACTCCGCATTCAATATCTCAACAAACTTCTCAAGTTCCTTAGGTAAAGGTGCGATTAATTTCAACTTTTCTCCATTGATAGGGTGTCTTAAATTGGTTTCGGCGGAGTGCAGGAACATGCGTTTCAAGCCGCGCTTCTGCAGGGATTTGTTCAAAGCAAAGTCGCCGTATTTGTCGTCGCCGGCGATCGGGAAACCCAGGTGCGACAATTGCACGCGCAATTGATGGGTACGGCCGGTTACGAGCTGGGCTTCCAATAAGGTGAACTCGCCCAAGGGCTTGCGCAGATAAAAGATGGTTTCGGAGTCCTGGCCGTCATCCTGCACGGCCACCCTGCGCTCGCCGCTCGGCAGCACGAATTTGTGCAAGGACAACTTGACTCGGCGCTTCTGGTCGGTCCATTTGCCATGCACCAGCACCAGGTAGCGCTTATCCGTCTGGTTGTTGCGGATGGCGTCATGCAGGTTGACCAGCGCCACGCGTTTCTTGGCGAGCAACAGCACGCCGGAGGTTTCGCGGTCGAGACGGTGCACCAGTTCGAGGAACTTGGCATGCGGGCGCTCCAGGCGCAATTGCTCGATCACGCCGCGGCTGATGCCACTCCCCCCGTGCACGGCGAACCCCGCCGGCTTGTCGATCACCAGCAGCGCCTCGTCCTCGAAGATGATGGCATCGTCGAACTTGGAGGCCTGCGGCTTAGCCATCGACTCGGCCTGCGGCTCCGCCATGCGCACCGGCGGCACACGCACCTGGTCCCCCAGACTGAGCTTGCAGCTCGAATCCACGCGCTTGCTGTTGACGCGAACCTCTCCGCTGCGCAGGATGCGGTAAATATGGCTCTTGGGGACCCCCTTTAGTATTTTGGCCAGGAAATTATCAATTCTTTGGCCTTCACTGGCTTCATCTATAGTGAGCAGGTTGACAGCGGCGGGATTAAATTGATTTCTTGTTTTGCTTAAATTAGTCATCTCACCTATACTACGACCATCTTGAGGTAAATGCGCTAAGCGCTTCTTCAAGAATGACAACTGGAATGAAAAAACACCTTGGTTAACTCGCTCGCCAATGAACATCAAGTAGCGATTTGTAACAAAAATGCGCTCTAGCCGCCGCAGACCGATATGGCTCATGTGGCGCAACAGCCCAGGATATACTGAAAAAATAGCATATTAGCCGATAATGACGGCTAATCCGAGACAGAAATAGACGTACCGGGGTTTAGACCCAATAGTTTACGAAAGCTTTCGTTAACAAATTCAAGCTGATACTGTGGCACAACGGTATTAGAAAATCTTTTTCCGGGTGGCCCAAGACGGCACCTTTAAACTGCACTAAAACGCACATTAGGAAAAAGCGGCCTGAAGGCAAACAACTGCCTAGCTGAAAAATTGAGAAACTATTGCTTCGCGTTACCTCCTGCGGACTTTGATCTGCTCGTATCGTGTTGTTATCGCTTGCCTACATTGAGCAGGCGCATACATTGAAGTTTCAGTCATACCGCTGCTGCCCCAAGGCCATGCAAGGCCTGCTGCCCGCTTGAAGAGCGCGGGAGCCCGTAATGAAACGCATGCTATTTAATGCGACGCAATCAGAAGAATTACGCGTCGCGATTGTCGACGGACAAAAACTCATCGATCTCGATATCGAGTCCGCCGGCAAGGAACAACGCAAGAGCAACATCTACAAGGGTGTCATCACCCGCATAGAACCTTCCCTCGAAGCCGCTTTTGTCAACTACGGCACTGACCGTCACGGCTTTCTTCCTTTCAAGGAAGTCGCCCGCAGCTATTTCCTGAACGAAGGCGATGCAGGCCGCAGTCCGCGCATTCAGGATGTCCTGAAGGAAGGCCAGGAACTGATCGTCCAGGTGGACAAGGACGAACGCGGCAACAAGGGCGCCGCCCTCACCACCTTCGTCTCGCTTGCAGGCCGTTACTTGGTGCTGATGCCCAACAATCCTCGCGGGGGCGGCGTTTCCCGCCGTATCGAGGGCGAAGACCGCAACGAACTGCGCGACACCATGGCGCAACTGCAAGTGCCTAACGGCATGAGCATCATCGCGCGCACTGCCGGCATCGGCCGCAGCGTGGAAGAATTGCAGTGGGACCTGAATTACCTGCTGCAATTGTGGACTGCCGTCGAAAGCGCCTCCACCATCCAGAGCGGCCCGTTCCTGATCTACCAGGAAGGCAGCCTGGTCATTCGCGCCATTCGCGATTATTTCCAGCCGGATATCGGCGAGATCCTCATCGATACGCCCGACATTCATGAACAAGCCGTGCAGTTCATGAACCACGTGATGCCGAACAACGTATCGCGCGTCAAACTCTACCGCGACGAGATCCCGCTGTTCTCCCGTTTCCAGATCGAGCACCAGATCGAGTCCGCGTTTGCGCGCGAAGTACGCCTGCCTTCCGGCGGCGCGATCGTCATCGACCACACCGAGGCCCTAGTGTCCGTGGACGTCAACTCCGGCCGCTCCACCAAGGGCAGCGACATCGAGCAGACCGCGTTCAATACCAACCTGGAGGCTGCGGACGAAGTCGCCCGCCAGCTGCGCCTGCGTGACCTCGGCGGCCTGGTCGTCATCGACTTCATCGACATGGAAAGCCAGCGCAACCAGCGCGAAGTGGAAAACCGCCTGCGCGATGCGCTGCACCACGACCGCGCCCGCGTGCAGACCGGCAAGATCTCGCGCTTCGGCCTGCTGGAGCTTTCGCGCCAGCGCCTGCGCCCAAGCCTGGGTGAAAGCAACCATATTCCCTGTCCGCGCTGCCACGGCACCGGCCACATCCGCGGCATAGAATCGACCGCATTGCACATCCTGCGCATCACGCAGGAAGAAGCGATGAAGGAGAACAGCGCCATCATCCAGGTACAGCTCCCTGTCGAGGCGGCCACCTTCCTGCTCAACGAGAAGCGTTCGGAAATCCACAAGATCGAACAGCGCATGGGCGTGCAAGTGGTGTTGATCCCCAATATCCACATGGAAACCCCCAACTACAACATCCTGCGCATCCGCCATGACGACGTGGAAGAAACAGGCCGCGCCAGCTATGAAATGGTCGAGTTGCCGTCCGAGACTATCGAGACCGCGATTGCCCAGGAGCCCAGACCCGCAAAACCCGAAGCTGCCGTGAAGGGCATTACGCCCGCATCGCCTGCGCCTGCTCCAACGGCCAAGGAAAATCCCAACAGCACCTCCCTGCTCAACCGCTTCAAGTCTTGGCTCGCCAGCGTCACCGCGCCCAAGCCCGAAGCCAAACCGCAGGAAGAAAGCCAGCGCCGCGACAATGGCCGCAACCAGCGCCGCAATAACACCCGGCGCAACGAGCGCAACGGCAATGAGCGTACTGAACGTACCAGCAATGACCGCCAGGCGCAAAACGAGCAGCGTCAGGAACAGCGCAAGGAGCCACGGGGCCAGCAGGACCGCCGTCCGCAACAGGCTGAACAACGCGCCGCCCAAGGACGCCAGGAAAAGGCCGAGCGTCCAGAGCGCAACGAGCGCCCGCCCAAGGCTCAGCAGCAGGCTACGCCTGCCCTGCAGGCAGAAACGCCTGCAGAAGCTGGCAGCGAGCAACGCGGCAACCGCCGTGGGCGCAATGGCCGCCGCGAGCGCCAGCCCCGCAACGAAAATGCAAACCGCGAAAACCGCCAGCAAGCGGCAGAAGACGTGCGTTCAGTTGCAGAAGCTCCTGTTGCTGCGACAGTAGCAGCCGAACTGCCGGTGGAAACCAAGGCAGCAGCCGCTCCGCAAGCAGCTCCTGCTCCCCAAGTGAAGGAAAAGGCCGAGGCAGCCCAGGCTGAAACAAAAGCAGCGCCTCGCGAAGAAGCGCCTCTGCCAGTCGCCAAGACAGAAGCCGCCGCGGTTGAGGAAACCCAGCCGGCCATTGTGGAAACGACAGCCAAGGCAGCACCAACCAAAGCGGCAAAAGCGCCTGAGAGCGAACCTGCCGGGGACAGCGCGCCTGCTGCCGCCGAGCCGGCGAAAGCTGCCGAAACCGTGACTGAAGAAGCCCCGATTGAAGCTGCCAAGCCTGAGAAGAAGCCGCGCGCGCCCCGCCGCCGCAAGGCCGAGGCAGAAAAGCCGGCCGACTTGGCGGATTCCGGCTTGCAACTGGTAGAAACCAAGGCCGATGCAGTTAAAGCAACCGCCCCTGTGGAGGAAGCACCTGCAAAACGCGCGCCGCGCAAGCCTGCGGCCTGGCAGCAAAAGGCGGCCAAGGACGAAGCCGGCAACGACGAGCTGGTGATGGTGGAAACCCAGAAGTAATATCAAGCAGCAACAAAAAAGCCCTGGCTTGTGTCAGGGCTTTTTTATTCTTGAGTTCAAATTTTACCGAAATCAATAAATCAATAAATCAATAAATCAATAAATCAATAAATCAATAAATCAATAAATCAATAAATCAATAAATCAATAAATCAATAAATCAATAATATTTTTGGTTTTAATCCAGATAAAACTCTACAACGAAATACCCGTTGAGTAGCCATCATTCAAGGATAGTTTCACCGCTGCGATCCCAAAGCATCGCCCAGAACTGTTGCCCCCAATCAGTCGCATGACCATCTAGATAGCGTGACTTTCCAAGGGCTGTTTTTCGAACTCTACCGGAGAAACGTCGTTTGCATAACCATGGCGACGTTTCGGGTTATAAAATATCTCGATGTAGTTGAAGACATCCCGGCGAGCTTCCTCGCGGTCGAGATAGGTTTTGCGGCGGATTCGCTCCCGTTTGAGTAGCTGGAAGAAACTCTCAGCGACAGCGTTGTCATAGCAATTTCCCCGTCGGCTCATGCTGGCCACCAGGCCATGGGCTTTCAGAAAGGCTTGCCAGTTGTGGCTGCTGTACTGGCATCCCTGGTCCGAATGGACGATCACGGGCGCCGTGGGATTTCGCCGCCAGACCGCCATCAGCAAGGCATTGATTGCCAGTTCGCTATCGATCCGCGAGCGCATCGACCATCCGATGACCTGACGCGAGAACAGGTCCAGTACCACGGCCAGATACAACCAGCCTTCGTTGGTTCGGATATAGGTGATGTCTGTCACCCAAACCTGATTGGGCGCTTCGACATCGAATTTCTGCTCCAGCTGATTCTCAGCCACGACCGCGGGCTTGCCGTAGCGACCGGCCCGACGACGGTAGCCCACCTGTGCCCGCAGCCCTTCCTGCCTCATCAAACGATAAACCCGATGTTTGCCGCAGCGCTCGCCCAGATCGCGCAGGTCATGTGCAATCTTGCGATAACCATAGACGCCACCGCTCTCCAACCAGGATTGCTTGATCAGCCCCAGCAGTCGTTGATCATCCTGCTGACGAGGCAACACGGGTTCGGCCTTCCAAGCGTAATAGCCGCTGGGATGAACGGCCATCATGTGGCAGAGCCGGCGCACCGGATACTGCGTTTCATGGGATTGAGTACCTTACCGGGACTCTTTGGCAAAGTACGCTGCGGCCTTTTTTAGGATGTCGCGCTCCTCGCTGACCCGCTTCAGTTCGGCCTTGAGTCGGCGAATTTCTGCCGCCTGGCCTTGCAACTCGCTACGCTCAACCTCGGGCACGCTGTAACGCTTCAGCCACTCGTACAGGGTCGGCAACGTCACGCCCAATCGACTCGCCACTTCTGAGGCGGGATGACCACGATCCGTGACCTGTTTGACCGCTTCAATCTTGAACTCTTCCGGGTAACGCTTGCTGCTCATGACTTCTCCTTTTGCCTAAGTTTAAGGCTTCGGAGCGTCTAATGGTTCCGGGGCGATTCAATCCGCCAGTTCGTCCGGCACCTCGGCGCCGTAAAAACTGTTCTTGAGTTTTTTCAATTGGTCGCGGTAGTCAGCGGCCTTCTCGAATTCCAGGTTCTTTGCGCTCTCGTGCATGGCTTTCTCCAGGCGCTTCATTTCCTTGACCAGCTGCTTCTCGGTCATCTTCCCGTAGCTGGCCTGCTCTTCAGCCGCCTTGCGGTCACGCTGGTGATCCTCCTTGCTGTAGACGCCCTCGATGATGTCCTTGATGCGCTTGCTGACGCCCTTCGGCGTGATGCCGTGCTCGGCGTTGAACGCCATCTGCTTGGCGCGGCGGCGCTGGGTTTCATCCATCGCCAGCTTCATGGAGCGCGTTACCTTGTTGGCATAGAAGATCACCTTGCCGTTGAGGTTGCGCGCCGCGCGCCCCGCGGTCTGGATCAGCGACCGCTCCGAGCGCAGGAAGCCCTCCTTGTCCGCATCCAGCACGGCGACCAATGAAACCTCGGGAATATCCAGGCCCTCGCGCAGCAGGTTGATCCCCACCAGCACATCAAACTCGCCCAGGCGCAAGTCGCGGATGATTTCCACGCGCTCCACCGTATCGATGTCGGAGTGCAAATAGCGAACCCGCACGCCGTGCTCGGAAAGGTAATCAGTGAGGTCTTCCGCCATGCGCTTGGTCAGCGTGGTGGCCAGCACCCGCTCGCCCGCATCGACCCTGAGCTTGATTTCCGACAATAAGTCATCCACCTGCGTATCGGCCGGCTTGACGATGATCTCGGGGTCGACCAGCCCGGTAGGCCGCACCACTTGCTCCGCGATGCGCTGCTGATGCGTGGCTTCGTATTCCGCCGGCGTCGCGCTCACGAAAATGCATTGTGGAATGATGCGCTCGAACTCCTCGAACCTGAGCGGCCGGTTGTCCATGGCCGACGGCAGGCGGAAGCCGTAATCGACCAGGTTTTCCTTGCGCGCGCGGTCGCCTTTGTACATGCCGCCGATCTGCGGCACGGTGACATGGCTCTCGTCGATGATCATGAGCGCATTCTTCGGCAGGTAATCGATCAATGTCGGCGGCGCATCGCCAGGCTGCCGCCCCGTCAAGTGCCGGCTGTAATTCTCGATGCCTTTGCAGAAGCCGATCTCGTTGAGCATTTCCAGGTCGAAGCGCGTGCGTTGCTCGATGCGCTGCGCTTCCACCAGCTTGCCGGTCTTGATATAGAAATCCACGCGTTCGCGCAACTCCTGCTTGATGGTCTCCATCGCGCGGATCGTGGCCTCGCGCGCCGTCACATAATGGCTGGAGGGAAAGATGCGGAAATTGTGGATCTTGTTGAAAATCTGCCCGGTCAACGGGTCGAACACCGTGATGCTCTCGATCTCGTCGTCGAACAGGCTGATGCGCACCGCGGTTTCGCTGTTTTCCGAAGGGAACACGTCGAGCACGTCGCCACGTACGCGGAAAGCGCCGCGCGAGAAATCAAAGTCGTTGCGTTCATACTGCATCGCGATCAGCTTGTTGACGATATCGCGCTGACTGATTTTCATCCCCAGGTGGATATGCAGCACCATGCCGTGGTATTCGCCCGGGTCGCCGATACCGTAAATCGCCGACACCGTGGCGACAATGACGCTGTCCTCCCGTTCCAGCAACGCCTTGGTGGCGGACAGCCGCATCTGCTCGATATGGTCGTTGATGCTGGAATCCTTCTCGATGAACAAGTCGCGCGACGGCACGTAGGCCTCGGGCTGGTAATAGTCGTAGTACGAGACGAAGTACTCCACGGCATTCTGCGGAAAGAACTCCTTGAACTCCGAGTACAGCTGGGCGGCCAATGTCTTGTTCGGCGCCATCACGATCGCGGGACGGCCGGTACGGGCAATGACGTTCGCCATGGTGTACGTCTTGCCGGAACCCGTCACGCCGAGCAAGGTCTGGAACTTCAGGCCCTCGTTCACGCCGGCCGTGAGCGCCTCGATCGCCGCCGGCTGGTCGCCTGCGGGCGGGAACGGCTGAAAAAGCTTGTATTTGCTGTTTGGGAAAGTGACAATCACATCAATCACCAATGAGAAAGAACTGAGATTCTAACAGGCAAGCGAAGTTCACGTCCCTGTTGATCCACCTTCTTTCAAACCCGGTTGCCTCTTTTTCCTGCCCGAGCCTGGAGGTAGTTATGCGTTATCTGCTGTGGATTGCCGCATCATGGCTGCTGACGCCAGCGCTACCCGCCCATGCCATCGACCGCGAGAAAATGATCGAGCCCTTCTTCTCCACCGTCATGGTGAGGGCCTACCGGGCGGATGGCGGCTTGGGTTACGGCTCCGGCATCGTCGTCGCCAGCGACAGGGTCTTGACCAACTGCCATGTGCTGCGCGAATCCGGCAAGCCCTGGATTTCACGCGGCGAGGATGTCTACCAGGTCGAATCGGTGCAGGCCGACCTCTGGCACGACCTCTGCCTGCTGCACACTGTTCCCCTGCCGTTCAAGCCCGTGACGCTAGGAGAAAGCACCGCGCTGAAGAAAGGCGAACAAGTCATCGCCATCGGCCACTCCAACGGCGTTGCCTCCCCGCTGATCTCGGCAGGCAATATCAAGTCGCTCTACTCCCTGGACCACGGCAGCATTATCCGCAGCACCGCAAGGTTCGCGCTCGGGGCCAGCGGCAGCGGCTTGTACAACGAGGCCGGCGAGCTTGTGGGCATCAACACCTTCAAGACGCTGGGCCGCCAGGCTTACTACTATGCCCTGCCGGTGGAATGGCTGAAACAGCTGGAGGAACGCCAGCCGCAAACCCGCTTTCCCTTGATCGGCCAGGCCTTGTGGGAAGCGACGGAGCAATCGCGCCTCTATTTCCTGATGATTGCCATCCCGGAAATACAAAAGGACTGGCAAGCCCTGAGCAGGATCGCCACGCAATGGACCATGGCGGAGCCCGACAACAGCGAGGCGTGGTACGAGCTCGGCTACGCGCAGGAACACCTGCAGCAGCCACAGGCCGCGGAAGCCAGCTACAAACAGGCGCTCAGCCTCGATCCGGCGAATACGGACGCCATGTTCCGCCTTGGCCTGATGGCGGCGCATCAAGGCAAGAAGGACGAGGCCTATGCCATAGAGCAATCGCTGGGCAAGATCAGCGAGAAGCTGGCAATGGAATTCCGCAAGGCGACCGCATGCGCCGACGACTGCAACGACATGGCCGCCAGGCCGGCTTCTTCTACACAGTAAATTGCGCCTATTGCCTCAACTATCGCGCAACACCAGCCAAATATCGCACGCCGCCATATTCCGCATTGGGAATAATATGAGTAAAATTAACGTTTTGCCGTCGTCTTCATTATTTCTCTATAGGATTTCAGATCTTGGAACTCTCGCAGCGCGTTCAATCCATCAAAGAATCACCCACCCTGGCTGTCACCGCACGTGCCGCCAAGCTTAAGGCAGAAGGCCGCGACATCATCGGCCTGGGCGCAGGCGAACCGGATTTCGACACTCCACTACACATCAAGGACGCCGCTAAAAAAGCGATTGACCAAGGTTTCACCAAATACACCCCTGTTGCCGGCATTCCCGGCCTGAAGAAAGCCATCGTCGCCAAGTTCAAGAACGAGAACGGCTTCGACTACACCGAGAAGGAAGTCATCGTCGGCGTGGGCGGCAAGCAATGTATCTTCAACCTCGCGCTCGCCGTACTGAACCCGGGCGACGAAGTCATCGTGCCCGCGCCTTACTGGGTATCCTACGCCGATATCGCCCTGGTCGCCGGCGCCAAGCCCGTCATCATCGAATGCGGCATCGAGCAAGGATTCAAGCTCACCGCCACGCAGCTCGAGGCCGCCATCACGCCGCAAACCAAGCTGTTCATGATCAACTCGCCATCGAACCCGACCGGCGCGGTATATAGCCTTGAAGAACTCAAGGCGTTGGGCGAGGTGTTGAAGAAACATCCCCATGTGCTGGTCGCCACCGACGACATGTACGAGCACGTCAACCTCACCGGGGACAAGTTCTACAACATCCTCAATGCCGCGCCCGAGCTCAAGGAGCGCTGCATCGTGCTCAACGGCGTTTCCAAGGCCTATTCCATGACCGGCTGGCGCATCGGCTACGCCGCAGGCCCGGCCAAGATCATCAAGGCGATGGAAATCCTGCAGTCGCAATCCACCTCCAACCCGACCTCGATCTCGCAGGTGGCGGCCCAGGCTGCATTGGAAGGCCCGCAGGAATGCATCACGCCGATGCTGGACGCTTTCCGCGAACGCCACGAGTTCGTCGTCAAGCGCTTCAACGAGATCAAGGGCCTGAAGTGTATCAAGGCGGGCGGCGCATTCTATGCGTTCCCCGATGCGCGCGAAGCCATCAACAACCTATTTGTCGCAGGCAAAATCAAGCAGGCCACCGACATGGCACTGTCCGAATACCTGCTCGAACAGGAAGGCGTCGCCGTGGTGCCCGGCTCCGCTTTCGGAGCAGAGGGCTACTTCCGCATCTCGTTCGCCACTTCCATGGACAACCTCAAGAACGCGCTGGAGCGTATCGAGCGCGCATTGGCCTAGCCGACACGCTCACTTGAGCAATAAAAAAGCCTGCACGAAGCAGGCTTTTTTATTGGCATCCGCGATCAAAACCGCCAGTTCAGACTGGCGCGCAAGCCGTGGTCCTCGGCTTGCCGCGCAAACTGCCCGAAATAGGATAGGCTCAGACTCAAGGCATCACCCGTCACTATGTCGAGCCCGGCATCCACCACCAGCGCTTCACGACGCACCGGCGTCCCGGCGATACCGAAGGCTTCCCCTCCGCTGAAAGCCAGTTGCGACCGCTCGCTGGTATCACCGCTCGCATGCCGCCATCCCAGCGAGCCGCGCAATACCGCATGGGTACGCTCCCCGCTTTCGAGCTGGCGTGCCGCGCGCAGGCCCAGGGTGGTGAAGGTAGTGTCCGTACCTTGGCTGCGGCCTCTCAGGGCGGCGCCTTGCTTCTCATCGAAACCATCGGTATGCAGGTTGACATGCGCCAGCGTCACGAAAGGCTCGAGGGCGAGCCTCCCCGCCTCCAGGCGGTAGCCCAGGTCGGCGAAACCCTGCAAGGTGCGGCCCTTGTAATCCGCCTTGCTTTCCGCCGCAAGCCCGGGGAAATCCACGCTGCGGCGCGTATTGACGTCATGCCAGCTGTGGCTGGCCCCCAGCCTGAGGCCGAGGCCGTCCCACTCGGCACCGCCGTAGAGCCCCAGGTGATAACTGCGCACATTGGCGGAAGAGCGCCTGCCGCTGGCATCCTGGCTGCTGTCGGAGTAACCTGCCAGCGCTCCGGCGCGCCAGCGTTCGCCCAGCTGGGTATCGGCGCCGAAGAGGATGCCGCCTATGCGCCGGCTCAACCTGGCGGCATCCTGGGTACCGCTATCATGCCCCCAGCTGCCCAGCGCCTGCGTCCAGGCGGTATAGCCCTCCCTTTCCACGGCATCGCCATTGCGGGCTGCCGCCACAGCGCCAAATGCCTGGCGGGTGCGGTCAATCGCCGCATTGCGCACGAAACGGCTGTCCTCGATCAGGGTATTGCGCGCCGAGGCATGGATTTCGCCCGACAATTGGTCCATTGCCGCCGCGGTGTCCTGCTGCTGCAATGCCGCATCAATAAATTGGTTGCTCCCGGCGGCAAGCAATACGCCGCCCAGGACGGACCGCTGGTTACGGCTCAGGCTGGACTGCACGCTATCAACGGCCCCTTGGTCGATAGCCAGGCTGACTTCCACGCTGTCAGTATTGTAGAAGGTATTGAGGTTGACCAGCCCGCCCCCGGTCCAGGTGCTTGACGAAAACGGCGTCCCGATGGAGCCGTCGGTGGTCAACACCGTATAGCGGTGGTTGAGCAGGTAGCCGCCGTTGCCGTTTTCCTGGGTGACCTCCAGGCTGATGCCCGCCAGGTCGGACACGCCGGTATCGGTGATATGCACGAGGTCCGCCTGGCCTGCCGCATTGATTTCGGCGACATAGGTACCGCTGAAACCGGCGACAGAGCCGTAGGTCTGCGTACCGATGGAATTGCCCGGGCCGATGGTGCCGCTGCCGCTCAACGAGCCGCTGAAAATGAAGTTGCCGCCCAGGGTGGCGCTGCTATCCACGACCGCATTGCCGACCACCAGGATAGGCGATGCCGCCGTTCCGCCATGGGTGGCCGCTCCCTGTCCCAGGTTCACGTCGCCCACGATGTTGGTGGCGGCGGTACGGCTGAACATGATAACGGCATCCTCGGCATTGAGGCCGCTGTTCAAGGTCGTCGCACCGGCAAAGGACACCACGCTCTGGCTCGCATGCACGGTGCCGTCGATGGTCGCATCGCCGTTGAACACGGCAGTGGAGCCGCCGCCGAGATTGAGCTCGCCATTGATCGCGGTATTGCCGCTGTTGAACACCAACGTCGTATTGTCGCTGCCGCCAACGCCGCCCGCCACGGTCGTCGCGTCGCCGTTGAATTGCAGCTGGGCATGGTCGATTCCGCTGACGTTGCTGCCGATGTTGGTATCGCCGTTGAACGTGAAGCTGGCGCCATTGCTAGCCACCGTCTGCGCGATATTGGTAAGGCCGTCGAAACTCACGCTGGAGCCCGTGCCCGCCACTACGCCTCCCCCGATGTCAGCGCCGTTGGTAAAGGCGATGGTCGTGCCCTCGCCGCCGCTGACATTGCCGTCGATCGGGCTGCCATCGGTATTGACGACGGTAGCGCCATCCCCGGCCGTCACGTCATGGATACCCCTGACGATGCCCACCCATTGCGCGCCGGAACCGACGATGAGGTTGGTCGTCCCGCTGCGGCCCTCTTCCAGGCCGTCGATATCCACGATATCGCCGCTGGAAACGGACCCGTTGGCGAGGGTGAGATTGATGATGCCATCCATGCCCTGCTCGTTGCGGTTAACCTGCAGCAGAACGCCATTGTTCCGGGTGAGGTTGGAACCCGCCCCGACCAAGATATCCTGCATCTGTCCGGCCTCGTTCAGCTCGGATAGTATGGAAGCGCCCGCGGCATTGATGCTGGTATTGCCCAGGCTTGCACTGGCATTGTTCACAAGATGAATGCCGGCACCCTGCTGGGAAACCAGGCTGGAGCCGCTGAGCTCGAGCCTGCCGCCCGCCGTGGCGAATGCTGTCGCCACGTTGCTGCCGCTGGTCAGCACGGATGTATCCTGCAACCGCACCAAGCCGTCCAATATCGCCGACACGCCATACGCATCCTCCCCGCCGGTGGTAATGCTGCCCGACTCGAAGACCACCGTGCCGCCGGTGCCATCAAACCACCCAGCCGATACGCCCATGGCCCTTGCGCCGCTGGTTTCTATCGTGACGCCGTTGGCGTTGATCAGGGATTGCGCGCCGCTGGCCTGGATTCCCACGGCATCGTCGCCGGACGTACTGATCAAGCCTGCTTCCACGTCGATACGCCCGCCGTTGTATGCGTACAACCCCCGGCCGACGGACCCCGTCGTCGTGATCGCCACATTGCCGGCCGCTATCCTGCCCCCTTCATTCTGCGCAAACAGGCCATAGGAATTGTGCCCTTCGGTAGAGATGCTGCTGCTATCGATGTTCACCACGGTTTCCTGCCCGGCAAACGCGCCGCTCGTTGCCGCCCACGCCAGCACGGCATGGGAGTTTTCTCCTTTGGTGGAAAGCGCCACTCCGTCAAGCCCTGCGCTTCCGCCGGTATCCGCGCGGACAGCATAGCTGCGGTCGCTGCCGGTCATGCGCACAGCGCCGCCTTTAAGGACAACGCTGGCGCCCTGCGATGCGGCAGCGCCTACGGGAGCATCGCTGCCGTTGGTGCCTGTGCCGCTGACGATCAGCTCGCTATTGTTCGCGACAATGCTGGAGCCCGCCCCTGTCGCGCTGACCCCGCGCCCGTAGGCGCCGCTGTTCGTCTGGCTGACCGTCACGCCATCCAGCCGCACCTGGCCGCCGTTGGTCGCAGAGGCGCCGTAAGCACGGCTGCCTGATACGTTGATGATGGTATCGCTGGCCTCCGCCACACTGCCGTTCCCGTCGGCGACCAGGCCATGCGCGCCCTGTCCCAGGGTCGATATGCTACTGCCTTGTAGGCTGACCTGCCCGCCCGTATTGGCCACTGCGCCATGACCGCTGCCCGAAGCCGCCACTGTCACACCGAACCCTTCGTACGTTCCGCCGGCAACGGCCAGCACGGCACTGCCACTGCCGGCATTGCCCACAGCGCCGCCGGTCATCGCAATTCCGCTGGCATCGGATTTCACCACGGCGTTGGCGGCGCCATTCACGGTGCCGTTGAAATGGCTGTCGGCCAACAAGGCCGAGGCATTGTTCACCGCATTGAGGTAGCCGTCCGCCACGTTCCAGCGCCCGCCCAGCGTCGCATCGTCCAGCCTGATGTTGCCCCCGACCTGGATAGATGGCCCGTTGCTAGCTCCAGTGGCCGATGCGCCGTTTTCCAGTTCGACATTGCCGCCTATGCTGACGACGTCTGCGCTACCGCCGCTGAAAGTGAAGCCGGCCTGGCTGCCGATCAGGCTGCCGCTAATGACGGTGCTGCCGGCGAAATCCGCCGAGGCCTGTTCCTCGCCGCTGCCATCTGCAAGCAGGCTCCCCGCGATGGTGGCGTTGGGTGCCACTTGCGCATGCGCGCCCGCGTCGACGACGATATCGCCATCCGTATTGCCGATCACTTCCCCGTCGGCATAGACTTTCCCGGCCAGCAGCCGGGACCAGTAAGTGTCGAATACGGTTTCGCCGTTGTTCCTGGCCTTGAGGTACATGGCCCAGAATTGGGACGGTTCGCCGCTGGCGGTTGCGGGAGGGTTCCAGGCGTGGATCAATTCGCCGTTGAAATAATATTCGACCAGGTTCTGCTCGGGCAGCAGGCGCAAATCCAGCGTATTCCAACCGTCGTACTTGATCAGGCTGGCCGTCTCGGCAAGCGTCACCCAATCGCCGCTGTCCCATACCTGCAGGCGACCAACGCCATCCTGGTTGTTGAAATGGATGATGGGAAATACGGCCTCGCTATCGACATACGCCCCCTCCGCCACCACCGATTCAGGCATGGCGCTGCCCCACATGCCGGTATTGACATAGTCGGTCGCCGTTCCGCTCTGCCAATCCCCGTCGACCCACATATCGCCCCGGAGGAAGGAAGCGCCCGCAGGCACTGTGGTCTGTTGCGAATAGCCTTGCCAGTTATTGAAGGAGTCGCTTGCCGCAGGCGGGTTGACCTCCAGCTTCAAGGCATCCCGCCCTTGCCACTCCACACGCTCCAGCGAAGGGGAACCGCCCCTGTCCTTCTTCCAGGCCGATGGGTCCATGTCGACCGCATAGGGCGTATAGACCGCGGGCTCTGCCGACGCCATTGGCGAGTATACTGCGCAACATGCCAGCAGGGCCAAGACCGCACTGACGCCGGCCCCGCTGCCGCAGCCTTTGCTCTTGGCCGTTTCAGGCACCACCAGGTGCATCCGGCGCGCAGCGCTCCATATCGTTTTATAAGCTCGGTTCATCCCTGCCCTCCCCTTGGATTGAAAAAAATAGAATGGCGCAGCCGGTCAACCTTGGTTGATCAGCCTGCCCTAGCCTGCATTCGCAGTGATATGAAGATGAGTGATCGACGGCGTGCCGATGATTTGGGCGAAAGCATAGTCAGGCATGGGCTTATGGAAGTAATAGCCCTGCATCAGATAGCAGCCGCTGTTGCTGAGTATGTCGAGCTGCTCCCGGGTCTCGACGCCCTCCGCGATGACGCGCAGGCCCAAGCGGTTGGCAATCGAGAGAATGCCGTCGGCAATCGCCATGCTGTTGGAATCCGAGGCGATGTTCTTGACGAAAGACTTGTCGATCTTGATGCTGTCGACCGGCAGGCGGTTGATGTAGCAGAGGTTGGAATAGCCCACCCCGAAGTCGTCCAGGGAAATATGCACGCCCAGCTTGCGCAGCTTCGTCATGACGGGCACCACCACGTCCAGGTCTTCCAGCAGCAAGCTTTCCGTGATCTCCAGCTCCAGGCAATCCGGGTCGACCTCGAACTCGCGCAATATGCTTTCCACCACGTCGGGGAAAGACGTTTCCCTGAACTGCTTGGCGGAAATATTGACCGCGATCCGCTCCAGCCTCAGCCCCTGCGCGCCCCATACCTTCAGCCGCTTGCACACTTGCCGCAAGGTCCACTTTCCAATCGGCAGGATGAGGCCGCTCTCCTCCGCGATCGGGATAAAGCGCTCCGGCAGCACCACGCCTCTCTCGGGCTGGTGCCAGCGCAACAATGTTTCCGCCCCGATGATCCTGCCTGCCTGCACGTCGATCTGCGGCTGGAAATACAGGCTCAGTTCATTGCGCTCCAGGGCGCGGTGCAAGGCGGCCTCGAGGAAAAAGCGCTCCCTTTCGCAGCCGATCACCTGCTCGGAATAGATATAGACGTCCCGCGCATCGGACTCGCGGCACGGCAACAATGCGGACGAGGCATGCGACAACAGCTCCAGGCTTCGTTCCGCATGCCATGGATATACGGCAACCCCGATATTGCACGAGAGGATGACCTCGCCGCCCTCGACCTGGAAAGGCGTGGAGAATAGGGACTTGACCTCTTCCACTACCTTGAAGATGCCCGCATCGGCAGCATCATGGCTGGTATGCAGGACGGCGAACTCCTCCCGCTTGAGGTGGGCGACCGGCATCCGGTCGTTCAGGCGCTGCGCAATGCCATTGAGCAGGATGGCAGCAGCCTGCTCCCCCAGCACTTCCGTCACCTGCTCGAACCGCGCCACCCTCACGACCAGCACCGCCACCTTGCGCAATGGATGCCGCCTTGCATGTTCGACAAACTGCTCGAGGTGTTCTAGGAACAGTGATTTTCCAGGCAAGCCGGTCACGGCATCGTAGGACTGATCCGGCAAAGAATGGGATACGCCATCCGGCCTGGAAGGCCCAGCAGCAAATAATTGATCTGCCAGCACCGGATATTGATTGCGCGAATCACTGGCAATGCTACCATTCAGCATATATAGCTGGCGTCCATCCGGCTTGCGCTCGCCCTTTCCGCTCTTGGGCGTGCCGTCGAGGTGATATCGGCTGGGCCAGATTGTTTGTGGAGTGACGCCTATATGCTCGGCGATCAGACGCTCATAGCGAGGACATGGGCTGTAAAGAGCATTGCTCAACGTTGTGCGTGACAAGCCGTACCGCCTGGATAGCGCCTGCAAGTTGGTTTTGGTCTTGCGCACGGCGGCAATGATGTCTGCCCGATGCCAATCTCCAGTTATCAATTTTTTTTCATCATTCATAGCGACTTGTTGCCAAACATCCAGATTGATGATCAATGAAGATGAGTTATTAAAAGACATCCTAATTCGGATGTCAATAGTAAACAATCGGAAAATTATTTGTAATAACGGAGAAATAATAACGATGAACCATAAATATAAAAGCGTTTATGGGCCATTTACTCCATCCGGAATAATTTCCGATTTTTAGAAGAATTCGGATGAGTGGAATATCAAAGAAGTTACTCAAGGTCATTGGCGGGCAATCTGCAAAATCCTGGGCCGAACAAAACGGCCTTCCAGTGCAAACTGTTCATGAATGGCTCAAGCATGACCGCATGCCCCGCGGAGCCAATTTCCAGCTATTGATCAACGCAACCGGCATTGCCAAGGAATGGTGGATTTCCGACAGCGACCACCTCCCGCCCCTTTCGCCACCCAATACCGCGCCGCAACAGGCAACGGCCTGCAACCCCTGCATCAACAAATCCCTGCTGCACGGCTGCATTGAAGCCTGCAAGCATTTCTACGGTTCGGATTTCAGCTCCGCTCCGGAGCAAGCGCAGATCAGTTATGCCGCGGATTGCTACAATGCCGTGATCGCCATGGTGCAGGACAATTCACAGAGCCCGGCGAACTCCGTGCAGCTGACAAAGGAAGACATAGGGCACTTGATGAAAATCGCGATCAAGCTCGGGAAACTGCACAGCTTTACAAAGACTTAGGCTGGTTGCGGCGATTACGCGGTAAAATGACCCCAATTCAAACCAACAATATTGCCGTCCATCAATGAAGCTCAACCTCTGGCTGCTCATGATCATGTTGCTTGGCAAGCGCGAACGCACCTTCAACATCGTCGCCACCACTTCGCAATACGGCGTGCAGAAAATCCTGGCCGTGGACGGCAGCAACGTATACGGGCAATCCCTCAATCCCGAGGGCGCGCTTTCGCGCAACGTGATCGCCAGCCCGGTCGAGCGCTTTCCCTACCAGAACATCGTGGTCGAGTACCGCTATTCTGTGGCAGGCAACAACCGCTTCCGCCGCTACACCTCGCTGGGCCGCCTGATGCTGGCGCTCCCGCTCATCCTCACCCCCATCTACCGCTGGACCGCCAACATCAAGCACTTCCTCGGCAGCGTGTTCCTCAACCGCAGGCCGACCGAAACCCGCGAACGCTACGACCTGCTCAAATACATCGTCGCGCACAAGGCCGTCTCCGAAACGCCGTTCACGCTCAACGAACTCATGGGGGAAATGGTCGGCTACCTTTGCTTCACGCAGGAAGACCGCATCTGGTACATGCAGAAAATGAAGTACCAACTGGCCTCGCTGGTGGAAACGCATGACTTGGAAATGACGGCCAAGGGCCATTACAAGGTCACCGGCCTGGCATGGAAAAGCCTGAGCGACTTCCAGGAGGAAAACCGCAGGCATCGCGACAGCGCGCGCATTCAATGGGTGATCGTCTTGCTGACGATGGCGATCGGGCTATTCGCGATTTCCAATACCGGCGTCGTGCGCCTGCCGGTATTGCTGGACCTTGAGCAGGAGGCCCACCAGGTCAAGAACATCGTGCAATCGCACTGGCACTCGCTGCTGCAACACGACGAGCCTCCTCTTGACGAGCAGAAGGCGCTGGATTCCATCATGATGCTGCGGACGGAGCCGCAAAGCGTCGAGCAGATCATCCCCACGCCCCCGGCAGATGACAGCCCGCCACAAAAGAAAAAAGCGGATTAATCATCCGCCCCCGCCTTACTTTGCCTGCTTGATACGCTCCACCGCTTCCTGGGCGATCTTCTGATATTGCGGAATCACCTTCTGGTTGAGCTCGCTGGTCAGCTTCATCGACTCCGCCGCCAGTTGCGGCATTTTCTGGTTGATGGACTTGCCGGCGGGCGAACTATAGAAATTGATCGCGGCCTGCAGCTCTTCCTGCGTGAACGTACGGCGGTATAGCGGCAACACCAGCTTGACGATGGCGTCGTAAGACAAATTCTCCTGCTGCACCTTCACCGCCTTGTCGCCGGCCTCCTCCGCGATCTTCTTCTGCTTGTCGTTCAACTGCTGGTATTGCAGCGATTGCAGGAGGTTGTTCCGCAACGCCGTATCGGCATTGGCGCGCATGGTCTCCAGGGCGCCCTTGACGTTGGACACCTCCATGAACTTGAAAATCAGATCATCGGAAGGCGTGGCGGCGTGCGCGCTGCCCAGCATGGCCAGCATACAGATGGCGAGCGTTTTCTTTAGCATTTGAATCTCCTGTCTTAATCAATATGGTCAACCGCGACAGTTCCAGTCGTGAAACACAAGATTATCATTTTTTTCATTTCAAGGGCATTCCCGCTAGGAGCAAACCCATGTCCCGGCATCACATGATACGGAACAACCGCAGCGTATCGCCAGGCGGGCTGAAAATCTTGTATTCCTGGGAAATGCCGTTTGAAACATTGATCTCCTCGGAACTTGGCCTGCCCTGGCACGAGCCGCGCCCCGTATCCACCTTGAGCACGTGCTTGCCGTCGGTGAGGAAGAACGTCACATATTCCCCCGGCATGATGGTGTAGGAACGGATGTTGTCGATATAAAGCTCGTTCTCGCAACCGATCCCGATTTCCTTCGGCGCAGGGTCGCGGCGCACCGTGACATACGCGCCGGTGAAGAATTTGGGATAGGACGCATATACCCGGTCAGGCGGCACCGGCGTACTTGATGCATTCTGTAGCGCAACCCCGGCACATGCGCTCAATGAAAGTAAAAGCGCCGACAATATTATTTTTCTCATGATGACCTGACAGATGGGTATTTCCAAAAGACTGCCAATCCGGGGTTAGGTTCAGTGAACAAGCGATTTTAGGATTGGAGCTCAAGCCATGCCCGGATGCTTCTCATCATTTTCTCTAGCCCAAAATCATGACGATCAGTACCTCAAACTAAGTCATCTGTCGCATAGGCTTTGCCCCGCCATCAGCGATGATGTGTGCCGCTTCATTGTAAAAGCATGTTAAGCAGCTCAGGCATTTAAGCAAAAAATAATCAAGCAAACCTATTGGAGAAGAAAAGATGAGAACTATCATATCCGCCCTCTGCCTCGCATTCGCCGCAACGGGCGCACAAGCCGCAGATCAGATTGAAAGAATGACGGCAGAAAAAATGCAGTCATTCAGGCCGGCTCAAATCGACTGGAAGGATGAGCCGATTCTGCCCAAGGGCGCCAAAAGCGCACTTATCCTCGGCGACCCTTCCAAACCGGGCGTCTTCATTGCCTGGCTCAAGTTTCCTGCCAATTACCCGATTCCCGCCCATACCCATCCATTCACCGAAGTCATCACCGTGCTGAAGGGCAAGCTGGGCAATGGGATGGGGGATGTTCTGGACAAGAAAAAAGGTGAAACGCTGAAAGTGGGAGAAAGCTTTGTATTGCCTGCAGGCCATGCGCATTACGTATGGACGGAGGGTGATGAAACCATCGTGGAATTGATTGCCACCGGCCCTTGGGATATTACCTATACCAACCCCAAGGACGACCCAAGGAAAAAGTAAACCAAGAGAAGGCTCAATTGAGCCTTCTACCTTTCAGCAAACTGATGCACAAAAACGTCCCTAAGTGCTAGCGAATCCAGAGTAGAACCGCATAAACCACACCTACCCTTGGCCTTAATATCAACACTTATCCATGTTGATACATAGTAGACACAGAAATTCTTTGATATCCGCCTTTAATGTATCTACAATGAAGATACTTAAACGGAGATCATATGAAACTCTCAATTCAGAAATGGGGTAATAGCGCCAGTGTTCGGTTGCCGGCGGCACTCTTGGAGCAATTGGGTGCTAGGGTTGGGTCAGCCTTGGAGGTGTCGATCACGAAGGAAGGTTTGTTACTGAAGCCTGAGCGTCGACCACACTATAAGCTGACAGATCTGCTGGCTGAGATGCCTGCGGGCGAGCTGCCTGCTGTTGAGGGCTGGGATGATATGCCTTTGCTTGGTCAAGAGACACTGTAATGGCGTATACGCCAGATCGAGGTGATATTGTTCATCTTCAGTTTGATCCTGCTGCAGGCAGTGAAATGAAAGGCCCTCATTTTGGCCTGGTCGTCAGTCAGAAAGCATTTAACAAGCTGGGGCTTGCTGTCATCTGTCCAATCTCTCAAGGCGCTGCAGCCTCTGCACGTAGCTATGGCACGGTGGTGACGCTCATGGGATGCGGAACAGATACGCAGGGGGCTATCCATTGCCATCAAGTGAAGTCATTGGACTGGCGTATCCGCAAAGCCAAGTTAAAAGAGGCTGCGCCTGATTTTGTGATGGATGAGGTACTGGCCAGGCTTGAGGCGATTATTCTGGGATGAGTGTACCGTGCTGGCCTTCAGCACGGTGGTATGTCTGCAACAGGACGAACTTACCATCCCCCGTGCAGGCAGCTCACTTACTCAAGACGTTTCCTATCCAATAATGAGCGTTTGTCAGTAGATCCCTAATCGGCTTGCTGATTTAGATTAAATACGACTGAAAGTGGCCTCCAGCCTAGGCTTTATCATTTTCAGCTACTAAGCGTCGCTATCCAGTGATAGAATACGGCCTCGCTCCGTTCGGTGCGATTCAAGCACTCCTGCCCGGGTGGTGAAATTGGTAGACACAAGAGACTTAAAATCTCTCGCCCTTTGGGCGTGCCGGTTCGATTCCGGCCCCGGGCACCAAGCAAAATCAATCACTTATATTTTCCATCACTTTTTGAAACTCCCTTTGTGTCAATAAAGTGTCAATCTCGCAAGCGGGTTGAGCGTCTTTGCTTCCTGTAGATGATCTGGCGCCATGTGTGCATAGCGCATGGTCATGGCTAGCGTGGAATGCCCAAGCAGGCGTTGCAGCACTAAGATATTGCCACCGTTCATCATGAAGTGGCTGGCGAAGGTATGGCGCAGCACGTGCGATAGCTGGCCTTGTGGCAGTTGTAGATTGCTCTTTTCGACAGCGTGCCTGAATTGGTTATAGGCTGGCTTGAAAAGATTGCCACCTAGCGTTTTTGGCTTGAGTGCCGCCAGTTCTGCATATAGTGCTGCATCAATTGGGATCGATCGGTTTTTGCCGGATTTTGTGCGACTCAGGTGGATCATGCCATCTCTGACCTGGCTGACTTTTAAGCTCTCTGCTTCGCTCCACCTAGCACCCGTTGAAAGGCATATTTTGGTGATGCGCAATGCGTCATCACTCAAGCAAGCCAATAGTTGCCTGATCTGATCCTGGGTGAGATAAGCGAGTTCTTTTTCTTCGATCTTGAATTGCCGGATTTTGGAAAGAGGGTTTTCTTTGTTCCAGTATCCTAGCCTTTTCAGTTCGTTGAATACGGCCCGCAAATAAGCATGGTCACGGTTGATGAAGTTGGCCGATATACCAGCCTCAAGGCGTCTTGCACGGTAAGCTGAGAACTGTTCGGCATTGAAGTCATCGGCAAATGGATTGCCCAGGGCTTTGCAGATGTTCTTGAGTTTAGGCAGTGTGTTCTTTGACTTGAGGTGCTGGCCGTGATGTTCATGCCATAAATCAACCAGGTCACTTAGCTTGCGCTTGTCTTTTTTGGGAGGTTGCCATGCTGGCGTCTGAATGACCTGGGTTTTCACCCAGGCTTCCCAGGCCAAAGCTTCAGCTTTGGTGGATAAGGTCTTGCGGAAGCGCTTCGCGCCTTGTCCGCCTGGCTGGATATCGACTCGCCAGCCAGAGGTTACTTTCTTGATCGTCATGCTTAGTTGCTATGGTTTGGGTTAAACGCCCATGGGGAAGCGGCAGTGCGTTCGCGTGCTATCAAACTCGGGCTACGCACTTCGTCAGCTTGTGGCTGACGAACGTCTACCGACGCGGGTGCTACCGAGTTTCCCGAATCAGTGATTCGGGCTTCGGATGCAGCACGCTCTAAGTCACGGCGTCTAAGCTCGTCCTGGCGCTGTTGGTCTGCAAGAAGTCTCTCCCGTTCCGCCTGTTGAGTACGCTCGGTGACACTCTGCCCCGGATCGAAATCGACGAAGAAGCCCTTGGCGATGATCTGCTTGCACATAGGCTCATCGGTGTTGAGTTCCGTGCCTTGCTGGCTGTAGCACTTGCATTGGCCACGGAAATCGACGCAGGCCGCGTTGATCGGCGCGGTCACTGGCTTCGTGATCTCATCGTAGACCGGCTTCGTATGCGGCAGCCCCGGCACGCGCTCCACCTGTTGCGCGTACCAGTCGAGCTTTTGGGCTTGTGCAGGCGGCGGCTGCATTGGTTGCGCTGGCTGGACTTGCATCAAGCCGCCCTCTGCTTTGTCCGGTTCCGTGCCGTGCCTGTCGCTGAACCCGCCGATGGTGCTGATCAGGAACCAGATCACCGCAATGAACACCATAGGCAGCAGCACAACCAGCACCAGGCGCGCCGGGATGCGTCGCTTCATGGTGTGCATATCGGCGGACTTGTACCAGCCAAACACCTCTTTCGGATAAACGAAGTGCTTTTCTATCGAGTCTTTCAGGCTCTTGACGTTTTCGCGTACCGACTGGAATTCATGGATGGTGGACTTTTGGAAACCGTAGAAGCGCACCACGTGGTAATGACGGCCAACCAGCCGACGCAGATTGCCGTCCAGCAGCATGGGATGCTGGGTGATCAAGAACAGATCATGGCCGTCGTGGCGATGCACTTCCAATTGGCTGACGTGCTTTGGGACGGCGGCACCATTGGCCCGCGGGCGGAATGTCGTCTGGCATTCGTCAATCACGATGATGGCGCCCTTGGGGCAATCGACCCAGTCTTCACCCTTGTCCATCTTGTGCCAGTCCAGAGTGAGTTCCGGGATGCCGTGATAGAACACCGGACGATTCTCTTTGTCAGCCAGGTCTTTGACTGTCTTGAGGGTGAACAGGCTTTTGCCGGAGCCGGGCAAGCCGGTAATAAGCGTAATCATTTGGTGAGCCCGAACTTTCTGATGAGGCCGCCCGTAATGCCGCGAATCACCAGGCGTGCAGCATAGGCACTGGCGAGTACGTTGAGCGCCTTGTCAATCTTGAGCACGCCCAGCATGCCGAGCATTTCCGGCGATACGGCATTGAAGTTGGCATAGACATGCTGCATCAGGTTGTTGATCAAGACGTCCACGCCCTGGTAAGTGATGAAGCCGAAGCCCAGCGCGATCAGCAGCTTGATGATGCCGTGCATGATGGATTGGCCGAAGCCGCCCACCAGGGCCGCGACCACCCACGCGACGATTCCCTTGAACAAAAACATTTAGACCACCTCCACGATACGCAGGGCCGCGAGATAGGCCGCAGCCAACAGAAAGAGGCCGATCATTTCAAAGTATGGACATACCTTGCTGATCGGCACGGTAATGGCATGGCCGCCAATGCTGAACTGGATGTCGGAAAGGCATTGCGCAGCGAACTGGTAGACGCCGTTTTCCGAGACCAGGCCGCCGACATTGACGGTCTTGTTGCTATCCCCTTCCCCATTGAGGAAGGCCGTGACATCGGCTTCATGCTCGCCATTAAGCAGCTTTTTGCCCAGGGAGGCGGCATTCTCGAATTGCTGCATGTCTTCCAGGTCATCGCAGCGGTCCTGATGAATCTTGCGAGCAATCGCGCAATTGACCGCATCGCCTTCACATTGGAACGCCCCGCAACTGCCGGACCAGGAGCCCTTCTTGGCTTCTTCATCCGCCTGTTTGCAGACCGAAGCAGTCGGGTTCTTTTGGCAGTAGCTGGATTGGCTTTGCGTGGTACTAGTCGTGCTGCCGTCCGGGTTGGTCACGGTTTCCGTGATGTCAGGCGATCCGCCCGTCGGGTTCGGCGTGATGGTGATGATCGGTGACGGCGTTTCCGTGGTCACTGGTTCGGGATTGGGATTTTCTGGTGTAGGGGCCGGGGTTTCCGTCTTGGTTTCCGGAGGGTCTTGCTTGGTCAAGGGCTGGCTGCCTGGGGTGCCAGGATTCAGGCATACAGTCGTGCCGTTCATGCTCGCCCAGGACTTGCCCTGTTTTGCGCATTCGCACTCGGGACATGGCGCAGGATCAGGCAACGAATTGTCCATATCAGGAGTACAAGATTGACCAGTATTCTCACGAACTTCATTGCTGTAGTACCAACTGCCATCCGTAGTCTGGATGCCGATCCCACTACCCAGCCTATAAATGCACTGGTCAATGCAGGCAAGCGTCCTGAAATTGAGGAACCGTTTCATTCCGCCGCAGGCCCCATTGCAGCCAGCTTCACAATCTGGTGGTACTTCGGCACAAGAACCGTCTGGCTGGCGTACCTCAGGAGGCGTACACGCCGGGACCGTACACATGACAGGAGTCGCCTCATCCTGATTCTGCCGGATCCACGTGCCGTTATTGCCCGTACAGGAAACATATAAATTCAAATAGGTCAGGTTGTGATAACCAGGCAAATTAGGATGAGTCGCACGGCAACCATAGGTACGGTGATCTGTCTGTGCACCCGCAGCAGGAATGTACCCGTAACCGGAATTTCCCGGTGCGGTGTACCAAGCAAGCCAGGGCGTACAGAGTGCCTCAGGATCAGGGCCGTTCAATGCGCCGGTATAACCACTGCCGGCAGCCTGAAACACCCATAGTTTGTGATTGGCGGGTATTTGCTCATCGGCAGCATGCGCCAGCAACGGCAGCATAAGCAGCACTGCCAATATCACGCGTTGAACAATATCCATAGCGCCCCCAAGATTCCCAACATCACCAGCCAGCCTTCCATTGCCGTCCCCTTAAACGAAAAAGGCCATGAGGGCTTTACGCTCATGGCCGATTGGGTTTTACAGATTAACCTCCGCGTACCGCAGCGTAGGCTTTCTTGGTGCCCCACACGAGCAGCAGGGCCACGCCGACCAGGCCGACCGCAGTTGCCGCTTCACCCAGCAAGGTGGTGATGGGGGTGACGTCGATTTCAGCGCGTGCGGCACCGCTGGCAATGGCCAATGGTGCAGCGACAACAGCGCCACGGGCGAACGCAGAGCCGTACTTCTTCACTTGGTTAATGGCTTTCATTTGAATCTCCTTTTTCTTTCAACATATGAATGACTGCCCGGAAGGCAGCCGCTACAGCCCAGCAAATCCCGATCGCAATCGAGAGCTGAACACCTTGTGCAGCGGTGAGATGCATCACACCGTTCTGCAATTCGGTAGGACTCACCACGAGCGCCGTGCAGGTGGTGTAGTCGCTTGGTTGGGGTTCCATGACCTGGTATTGGCCGGAACCGATGTCCATGAGGCATTTCATGCAAAGCCCACAACGAGCATGCCGCCTAGGCAGAGGCCGATCGCCAGCCACAATAAGTTAGTGATGAGGCGCATCTTCTTCTCCCTCAAAGAACGAGTGGATTTCGTAATCACCCTCGTCGATGTTGTTGATGGCCGTGTCTATGGCTTCTTGTGGGTCATATAGACGGCCTGCCTTTTTGAGTGACCGCGTATAGAACAGGCCCTGGGTAAGGAACTCCCCTGTTCGGCGGTACTGGATGACATAGACACGGCGCAGCATGGTTAGGCAGCCTTGGATTGTGCGGTTTCTTTGGATGGATAGAAGCCACGGCAGACAAAGCCGGAAGTGGTCATTTCTATATCCAGTTCGGCCTGCACCGGGAAAGGCAGGTTCTTGAGCTTGTCGAAATTGTCCGACTTGCCGAAGTTGATATGCACGGCATCAAAACCGGCCTTATCGTCACTGTCGTTGAACGGGGTTTCCACGACGATCTTGGTGAAGTCGTGCTTGGTGCCCTCTACCGTGTCATTGAAACGGCGAACGCCTAAAACTTTGAATTGCTGACGCATGGTTATTCCCTTTCGAGGTCAAAAGATTCGTAGTAAGCCGCCATTGGAAAGACGGTTTTTTCGAGGTTGTGCAGGAATTCGCCCGCATCGAGGTAGCTAGGCACCTTGATGCCATCGGGCAACTTGCCTTCACGCATGACCAGATCAAGCACTTTCTTGGCATCGCCCTCGATCTGGAACATCAGGTTCAGTGCAGCCCCGCATTGATGCTTGAGCCATGTCTTGGTGCGCTCATAGCAGGCCTGCACTGTTTTTTGGGTGGTTAAGATACGTTCAGCACGATCGCTGAAGGTGGATAGCAACGGGTAAGCCGCAGCAAAGTAGTCCTGGGGCCTGATAAGACACTCAAGCGGTACAACTCTGCTTTTGGCGAGGAATTCGACCTCGTAGCGCATCCACGGGGATGTTGGGCAACCCAGTTGCTTGCCTTTTTCATAGCCTCGGAATGACTTGCCATTCCCGCGAGTGCCAACGTAGAGGGTGCGCCCCTTACCATTAGGATTTTTCCAGTTTCCCCGCATTTCAACATCAGGATTGCGCCCACCGGCGTTAAAGTGCCCATCGTCGTATGCCTTTTCTAGGGATTCCGGGGTGTGGTATTTGCCCTCATAGTCATCATGGGCCAAGTCGATACGGGTGATCTTGCCTACCGTGGCAGATTTCAAGAATTCATAGAGGCGACGTTCCCAGCCATACTTAGCCGCAGCGCAGCCCGTCCCGGTGAGCTGGATCAGTAAGGTATTGCGCTGGCCCCCGTGGCAGACATGGCCGTATTTGTCGCCCAACACGTAACTGGTGTTGTAGAAGTGCATGCCACGATCACGTTTGGAGGTAATGCCAAAGCCAAAGATGGATTCACAAGTGCGCGATACATCCATGATGAAGTGCTCATCCGTGATGCCGTTCAGCTCGAACGAACTCTCATGGCAGGTGATATGCAGCCAGTCGATAAAGCAGACTTCATTTTCTGAATGCTTTCTTTCGGTGAGTTCGAGAAGTTTTCCCCCTTCCGTCACTAACTGAAATTTCTTTCCCCCCGTGTTACAGAGGGGGGGCAGCGTCTGCGCTGGCGCCGCTAACGCTGTCGCCTGCGCCGCCGCAGCAACCCGCTCAGCAGCTTCGCGCAGGCCTTTTTGTACTTCTGCATTAATGGCGTCAAAGTCGGATTGCACTAACGTGGCACGTGCAATCACGTGGGCGTCTGCGACAGGTACGAATTTGCGCTTAATGGAAGCCATTACAGGGAAAACTCCTGATCCAGGGCGTGTTTGTTGAGTAAGGCGAGGTTGACCAGACGGTATTTGCCGATCTCGATGACTGGGAGGTAACCGCGATTAATCCAGCCTGTGACGGTGTCTTCGGTGACGCCGACCAGGTCTGCGAACTTGCGCCGGGACATCACCGGTACAGATGGCATTTGACTTGTATCTACTGGACTGTCCATAATCGCGATAGGCCTCTATATATTTCATTGGATGGCTATACGTGAAATCACGTATACGTTAGATCACACTGTAAGGATATTTACGTATAGATGTCAAGTGCTGTCGGAAGAAAAATTAGAGCAATCCGAGAGTGCCTCGATATGGGAAGGCAGGAATTCGCCGATTTAACCGGGATTCCTAAAGGCACATTAATTGGTATTGAGCAAGATAGGCATGAGCCAAAAGCTGGGGTCTTGGAGACTATCGCTAAAGTTTGGCCTGAATATGCCGCTTATCTCTTAACAGACGAAACGAACGTAAAACAAAAAAATCCAGACCTAGAAGCTTTGGCCCGGGAATTGGAAGATCAGAAAAAGGCGAGTTAATCGCTCGAGAAGTAAAAACAAAATGGTTTAGTAAGTGATGTATCTAGGGAGGGAGCATCATGAAGTTAGATCAGGAAGACAAAGAATTCTTCCAGCGTAGAACACGCAAAGAAACCCCGCATGGCCTTTTGGCGTTCATCCTTGCCTCGATAGTCGTATCAGGCAGCTTGTACGTGTTGTATCAAAACAAGCACAGCAAGCCAACAGTGCAAGAAGAATCCCCAATACCCCAGGTCGATCAGTCAAGCAGCGCCTGGGAGCAATCCCCGCAGCCAACATATAAAGAGCAACTAGCTTATCAAGCTAAGCCAGAGCCTGCATATGTGCCTCATCCTACCAAGCCGACCGTGTACAAATGTAAACATCCAGACGGCAGCATCATGTACAGCGAATCACCTTGCAGCGTTGGAGCCACGACACAAATCGTGAGCGTGCAAGAAAACGTCATCGACTCTAGCGTATTGCGTAACAAGGCCAACCAAATGCGAGCCATGGCCGTGCGAGGTGATACAGAAGTACTGAGAGTTAGCGATATTCGCTACATGTCCGAAGTGGATGTTTGGAAAAGAATTAAAGAATTAGAAATGGACCTGCAATCCATCACGGCCAGCCCAGAAAAAATGAGTGCAGCCCGCACAGAAATCAATGTCCTCAAAAACAGAAAAGTGCGAGAACTCAGCTATGACGATGAAAACGAACGAGCAGGATTGCGGCGCTTGCTCAACAGTCAGGATAGCGGCACCCGACGCGAAGCGCTGAATAAATTGAATTATCTGTATAGAAGGTATGGATAGTTAATAAAAGACGATGGCAGCAGGTGTAAATTTTGTAATCAGAATATAAATAGAAAAATAACCATTTAAATAAAAAGAGGTTTAAATGAATCCATTATATGAGAATGTTTGCAGTTCATTGTCTGAGTTAGAGGATTACATACTGACGAGTGGAAGTGGATATGACTCTTCAATGCTGGAACATTGGGGCTGGAATTGTCCAGCTTTAGATGTGAATGATATAGCAGCTATTCCAAGAATATTAAGAGAGCGAATAGAAAGAGAAAATCCACAAGATATTCCAGAAGAGTATCAAGAATTTATACAAAACATCCCTTCTAAAATTAGAAATATGCAACAAAATACAGTACCTTATTTATTTAATGGTCATGGAGTAAATGCATACCCAGCTTTCATGGCGCTTTTTGATTATATTGAGCGGGTGCTGAATACTAATTTATTACCTCTTAAGATAAATGTTGATTGGCATGAAATTAAAGATAAGAATCTACTTCCTAAAAGTATTGGGATAAGGCTAAGTGGGTTGAACAGTAAGCTAGCAGAACTTGAACCAGAAATTGAAAAATTAAAAGCTGATATTGAAGTAATTAAGGATGCTAGAGACGCTGCGGATATGCTTCCTACAAGCATGCAGGATTTGCAATCCGCACAAATTAAAATTAATGATAGTGTTAATAATGTAAATGAAAAAATTGCTAATTTTCAAAAAGAAGCCGCAGAATTATGTGGAAAAATAAATCAATCTGAAGCTGAATCAACAAGATTATTAGCAAGCATCCAAAATCAGGGTATAGAGGCTGATAAGGTCGTTGCTAAATGCGAAGAGGCATATCAAATTACAACAACTAAAGGATTGGCGGCCGCTTTTGACCAACGAGCATCAGCGTTAGAGAAGTCTATGTGGGTCTGGGTGAGTGGGCTAGTAGTGGCCTTGATTATTGGGGCAGTAGTAGGTGCAAATAGAGTAGAGCTACTTTCCGATGCATTAAATCAGAAGACTCCTGAATGGGGAGTCATTATGCTACATATGGTTTTATCAGCACTAAGTGTTGGTGCACCACTGTGGTTCGCATGGATGGCAACTAAACAAATTGGACATAGATTTAAATTAGCTGAGGATTATGGATTTAAGGCGTCAGTAGCTAAAGCATATGAAGGATATAGAAAAGAGGCTTCACGTTTAGATGTGCAATTGGAAACTCGGTTATTTAGTTCAGCATTATCTAGGCTAGAGGAGGCACCCTTAAGATTGATAGAAACACAAAGTCACGGAAGTCCAGCACATGAATTTTTGGCATCAAAAGCAGTGAGCCAAGTAATTGATAAATTACCAGATGTTAAAGGTGCAATATCTGAAACAGTTGATTCTGTTAAGTCTCGAGTAAAGCGTGATAAGCCAAATCCAGACCTAGAGGGTTAATGATATATATCATAATTAACTCATAATCCGTTAATACGTGATCTGATTTAATTCCTTAATTCCATAAAAGGTATGAGCTATTTGGGTGTCAAAGATCTGTCAACGGTATTGACGCCCATTGCTTTGGTAAGACATTCAATCTCTAACAAAATAGGGCTTTGGGCGATATAGGTGAGTTTAAATTAAAACTTAAAATCTCTCGCCCTTTGGGCGTGCCGGTTCGATTCCGGCCCCGGGCACCAGCAAATCAATCGTTAAAACTCAACAATCAGCCTCCTGAGTGACAACCAACTGTCAACGGATAAACTGGATCACTCCTGCGTTATTGCCGGCAATATGATCCGTACCAGAATGCCTTCGCCATGGGCTGCCGTTTCCAGGGAAACCTGCCCGCCATGACGCCGCACGATTTCGCGAACGATGGATAAACCTAGGCCGCAGCCTTCAGGGCCTTCGTCCAGGCGATAGAAACGGTTGAATACATTCTCTCTCTGGTCTGGCGGAATGCCGGGGCCGTTGTCCTCCACTTCGATCACGACCTCTTGCTCCTGCTGCCTGCAGCGGATGGTGATGTTGCCGTGCACGGGGGTGTAGCGCAGAGCGTTGTCAACCAGGTTGGCGAGCATTTCCTGGATTTGCCACAGGCTGCCGATGACCTTGGTAGGATGCAGGTCGAAGCCAAGGTCTATGCTTTTCGCATCGGCGCGCGCCAGCCATTCCGTCGCCATCGCCTCGATCGCCTTGCTGATGTCCAGCTCGGCGAACTTGTTGACTTCGCCCTCTCCTTCCGCACGCGCCAACGCCAACAGCTGGTTGGCAAGACGCACGATGCGCCGGGTGCTCACCACCATGCGTTCGTGAGACTGCATTCTTTCTTCCGGGCTTTGTTCGGAGGCCAGTTCAAGCTGCATCTGCAAGCCTGCCAGCGGGGTGCGCAACTGGTGTGCGGCATTGGCCAGGAACTGGTTTTGCAGCTTGAGGGAATGGTCGAGCCGCGCAAGCAGCGAGTTGAGCGCGACGATGATCTCGCGGATTTCCACCGGGGCCTTGCCTTCGTCCATGGGGCTGAGGTCGGTTTCGGAGCGTGCGTTGATCTGCGCGCGGATTTGCGCCAACGGCTGCAGGCCCCGCCCTACCCCGACCCAGAGCACGACGATCGAGAAAATCGCGAAAATGAGCTCGGGCACGATCATGTGGATCAGGGTCTTCTGCACCAGACGATTGCGCTTGTAGGTGGTTTCCGCCAGGTAAAGCACGGCATCCAGTGATGGGCTCTTGATGGCGACGACACGGATCGGGTCGCCCTGGTATTCAGCCTCGTAGAAGTAAGGCTTGTTGTCGGTGGAAGGAAGCTGGATGGGCAGATCCGGCACGCCTGCAATAAACTGGCCTTGGAGGTCGAAGATGGCGGCCTTAGCCGCATCGTAGCTATCCTGTTCGCTACGCAAGAGATTGCGCTCGATTTGCGGATAGGCCTCATGCCACTTTGCCGGGTCGTTCGGCAGCGAACGTTCCAGGTTATACGCCAGCTTGAGCAGGTGCTGGTCGTACACTTCGCGCGCTGGCTCCAGCGCCATGAAGTAATCGGTGAGGATGCCGACCGCCACCAGCGCGCTCAGCGCCACCAGCAGCCAGCGCAGCAGTTTGCGCCGTAGGCTGTTAGCCGCTTTCATGGCGCCGGCTCTTCCAACAGGTAGCCGAAGCCGCGTACGGTGCGGATCTGGATGCCATGCGCATCCAGCTTGCTGCGCAGGCGCGAGATGTAGACTTCCACCGCGTTGAGGCTGATGTCCGTCTTCCAGTCGCACAGGGTTTCGATGATGGCCTCCTTGCGCACCACTTTGCCGAGATTGCGCAACAGGTAGACCAGCACGTCCCATTCGCGGATCGAGAGCTCGATCGGCTCGCCGTCGACGCTGGCGCGCTGGGCGCCGAGATCCACCACCAGCTTGCCGCAGGCCAGGGTGTTGCGCTCGCTCAATGTATGGCGGCGCAGCAAGGCGCGGGTGCGCGCATGCAATTCAGCGAGCACGAAGGGCTTGAGCATAAAGTCGTCCGCGCCAAGGTCCAGGCCGTAAATGCGGAAATCGACATCGTCGCGCGCGGAGATGATGAGGACGGGAATGCTGCTGTTGTGCTTGCGCAGGCGGCGCAACACCTCAAAGCCATCCATGCCCGGCAGGCCGATGTCGAGCAGCAGCATGTCGTAATGCCCGGCCTCTATCATGGCATTAGCCTTGGTGCCAGTTTCCGCCAGGTCGACGGCATAGCCCGCCTTGGAGAGCGACTCGCAAGTGCCCTCGGCGAGGATGGCATCGTCTTCAACAACCAATATGCGCATGGTTTTCCTTAAGCTTAATAAGCACTCTGGGTGCTGGCGCTCCTGGGATAATGGCGGTAAATCCAGCCGAACACCACAGGCAGCACCAACAGGGTCAACAAGGTAGTCGTGACCATGCCGCCCACGATCACCAGCGCCAGCGGACGCTGTGCCTGCGAGCCGATGGCATGGGACAAGGCGGCGGGCAGCAGCCCCAGGCCGGCCAGCATCGCCGTCATCAACACCGGGCGCAGGCGCATGGCGGCGCCTTCGAGAATAGCCTCGTCCAGCGCGTGCTCCCCCTGATTATACAAACTCTTGATATACGAGATCAGGATCACGCCGTCCTGGATGGCGATGCCGAACAGCGACAGGAAGCCGATGCCGGCGGAGATGGAAAGCTCCTCTCCCGCCAGGTAGAGCGCGGCAATGCCGCCGATGGTGGCGAACGGCACGTTAAGCAGCACCAGGCTGGCGTCCTTGGCGGAACCGAACGCGGAATACAGCATGATGAAGATCGCCAGTAGCGTCAACGGTACGATGATGGCCAGCTTTTTGTGCGCCTCCTTCATCTGGTTGAACTGCCCGTCCCACTGCGTGCGGTAGCCGCGCGGCAGCTCGACCTGCTCCGCCACCAGCTTCTGTGCCTCGGCTGCGGCGCTACCTAAGTCGCGGTCGCGCACACCGAAGCGGATGGCGATGAAGCGCCGCCCGGATTCGCGGTAGATGAAGAACGGGCCGTCGCTGAGCTCCACCTGCGCCACCATGGAAAGCGGGATGCGCTGCCCGTCCGGCGTATCGACGAACAGGCGCTGGATCAGGTCCAGGCGGTTGCGCTGGCCTTCGGGGAATCGCAAGGCAAGGTCGAAGGTACGCTCGCCTTCCAACACTTTGCTGATCGGGTTGCCGCCGATGGCGTTCACCACCAGCGCCTGCACATCGGCCACATTGAGGCCGAAACGCGCATTGGCTTCGCGGTCGACGCGGATATTCATGGTCGGCTGCCCCAGCTCGCGGAAGATGCCGACATCGCTCATGCCCTTGATGCCTTGCAGGATGGCCTGCACTTCCAGCGCCTTTTCATGCAGCACCTCCAGGTCGTCGCCGAAAATCTTGACCGAGTTCTCTCCTTTCACGCCCGACAGGGCTTCCGCCACATTGTCCTGGATGTATTGCGAGAAGTTGTACTCGATGCCGGGAACCTGCTGCAGGTAGGCCTCCACCCGGCGTATCAGGTCGCTGCGCGTGACGCCTTGCGGCCACAGTTCGGGCTTTTTCAGGTACACCCCGAACTCGACGTTGAACACCCCGGTGGCATCGGTGCCGTCGTCCGGACGCCCAATCTGGGCCACGACGGTCTTCACTTCCGGCTGTTCGCGCAGGTAGCCGCGCACCTGGGTGGCGAAGCCTGAGGAATATTGCAGGTCCACCGTATTGGGCAGGGTGATGCGCAACCAGAGGTTGTTTTCCTCCAATGTCGGCAGGAAGCTGGTACCCAGCCGGCTGGCGCCGAACAAGGCGACGGAAAAAGCCAGCAAGGCTGCCAGCGCCACCAGGCCGGGGTTGCGCATCAATCTTGCCAATACGGGGCGGTAGAGCTTGACCAGGACGTTGATCATGCCCGGGCGATGTTCGAGCTTGTCCGGCTTGAACAGGAAGGAAGCCGCCGAGGGGATGAAAGTCAGGCTCAGCACCATGGAAGCGAGCAAGGCGAGGCCCATGGTATAGGCCATGGGATGAAAGATCTTGCCTTCCACGCCGCCCATGATGAACAGCGGCGCATAGGCCATGATGATGATCATGGTGGAGAAGATCATCGGGCGCTGCACTTCCGCCGCTGCCGCGACGATGGTCTGGCGCAGGTTGCTGGTGCCGTTTTCCATGCGGCGCATGATGTTCTCGATCACGATCACCGCCGCATCGACGATCAGGCCGAAATCGATCGCGCCCAGCGAGATCAGGTTGGCGGGAATAGCCAATACCATGCCGGCGAAAGAAACGCTGAGCGCTAGCGGGATCACCAAGGCCACGGCCAATGCCGCGCGCAGGCTGCCGAGAAAGACGAACAGCACGATCAATACCAGCGCCATGCCGAACAGCAAGGTGTGGTGCACCGTGCCCATGGTCAAATCCAGCAGCTCCTGCCTGTCGTAGAAAGGCTCCAGCTTGATGCCTTGCGGCAGGATGCCGCCGCGGTTGATCTCGTCGACCTTGTGGTGGACGCGCTCCAGCATTTCCGAGGCATTGCCGCCGCGCCGCATCAGTACAATACCTTCCACCGCGTCAGGGTCCTGGTTGTATTGCACCACGCCCAGCCGCGGCGCGAAACCGAACTCCACGCGCGCCACGTCGCCCACGCGGACCGGCAGGCCGTTACGCGAGACGATCACGATATTGCGCACGTCCTGCAGGGTCTTTATCAGGCCGATGCCGCGCACCACGTACTGCTGCTCCCCTGCCCGCAGGTTGCCGCCGCCCGCATTGGCGTTGGCGTTGCTCAGCGCCTCCACCAGTTCGTTGAGCGAGATATTGTAGGATTGCAGCTTGCGGATGTCGGGCAGCACCTGGTATTGCTTGGTCGGGCCGCCGAAGCCGTTGATGTCGGCAATACCGGGCACGGTTTTGAGCTGGCGGTAGATTTCCCAATCCTGGAAGGACTTGAGCACCATGACATCGTCGCCGCTCTCCGAGGCCACGCGATAGCGCAACACCTCTCCCAGGGCATCCGCATCCGGGCTCAACTCGCTCTGCACGCCCTCCGGCAATGCGGCGCTATCCAGGTGCAGCTGCACGTTCTGCCGAGCGGTGAAGGAATCAGTGCCGTCCTCGAATTGCAGCGTCACCACCGACAGGCCGAACAGCGATACAGAACGGAAGGTTTTGAGCCTGGGCAGGTTGGCGAGCGCGGTTTCCACCGGCACGGTGATCTGTCGCTCCACCTCGTTGGTGCCGCGTCCCTGCCATTGGGTGATCACCTGCACGTTGAGCGGCGAAATATTCGGATAAGGCTCGATCGGCAGCTTGGTGAAGCTGATATAGCCCAGCACCAGCAAGCCGATCGACAGCCCGAGGATCAGCAGGCGCCGGCGCAATACGCCCGCGATGAAGGTGCCGGTTGCCTGCACTACATGGCTCCCGAGAGCTTCTGGTTGAGCAGGGTTGCGCCGCGCACCACCACCTTCTCGTTGGCGGACAAGCCTTCCGTGACAGCAACCAGGCCTTCCCGGTACGGCCTGACGTTCACTTGCCGCCTGCGGTAATTGCCGTCAGGCGTTTCCACAATCAGGTAATCCACCTGCTGCGAGCGCACCACGGCATCGACCGGCACCAGCAATGCCGGACGCTTGCCGACATTGAGGCTGGCCGTGGCGAACAAGTCCGGGCGCAATGCGCCGTCGTTCGCCACCAGGCAACGCACGCGCAACGTATTGGTTTCCACATCCAAGGTAGGAGACAGGATATCGACGCGCGCGCTATAGCGCTTGCCGGGCAGCGCCTGCACCTCGAGCTGCAACGGCTGCCCCTGGCGGATGCGCTGGTAATCCTGCTCATAGACGTTGCCGAAAAACCAAAGCGTGGAAGTGTCGGCGAGCGACATGAAGCTGTCGCCCAGGTTGATGAAAGCGCCCGGGTCGAGGTTGCGCTGCGTGACCACGCCGCTGATCGGCGCGCGCAGCAACAGGTGCTCATTGACGCGCCCGCTTTGCTCCAGGGCGGCGATGTCTTGCTCGGAAGCGCCCATCACCCGCATGCGCTCGCGCGCGGATTGCAGCGTGGACTCGGCATCCTGCGCCAGTTCCTGCGTCGCCTTGCTGGCCTGCAAGGTGCGCCAGGTATTGCGCGCCAGCAGCAGTTCGTTCTGCGCCGAAACGTATTCGGGACTATAGAGCGCCGCCAACGGCTGGCCCTGCCGGACCTGCGCGCCCTCGAACACCAGGATGCGGTCCAGCCTGCCGGCGATGCGCGCCGATACCAGGTGTATCTTCTCGGCATTGAACGCGAGCCGCCCCATCACGGGCACCATCTCATCGATTTCGCGCTGCTCGGGCAAGGCGCTAGCAAAGAAATCCGCAGCAACCTTGTCCGCGCTCAGCGCTTCTTCTTTCTGCGCTGGCTGGCTGACGGCTTCCGGCTCGAGCGACGTGGTTGATGTCCACGGAATCAGCCAGCCTCCCAGTCCTACACCCGACATAAATACCAGCGGCAATAAGAGGCGCTTCATGGCGATTCCATCCCTTGTCCGATTGCCGCATCCAGCGCGGCCTTGGCTTGCTGCAGCGCGCTATCGACCCAGGCGGCTGACAGCTCGATGTCGCGCAGGTTCTGCTGCGCCAGCAATAGCCCGTTGAAATCCCCGGCGTTGTTTGCGTAGCCGTTCAAGGCGAGTCGGTAAGCGGCTTGCGCTTCCGGCAAGCGGCGCTGTTGCAACAGCTCCTTTTCCTTGATGACCTGCTGCAACTGGCTGTAGGCATTGGCGATCCCCAGTTGCACCTGGCGCCAAGCCAGCTCCGCCCCGGCCAGAGCGGAAATCACGCCTGCATTGGCCTCGCTGACACCTGCTTTCTCGCGTTCGAAGAACCAGGTCGGCAGGATCAAGTCCACCTCCACGCCGTATTCATTGCCCGCCAGGCCGTAGGGCGGGTTGTTGCTGTGCTTGGTGAGGATGAGCTGCAGGTCGGGGTAATAGGCTTTTTTCGCCAGGTCCAGGCTTTTGCGCGCAGCTTGCAATCGGTAGGCCGAATCGCGCAAATTGGGGTGCAGGCCCTGTGCCCGGCTGGTCAATTCAGGTAGCGGCGGCAGTTCCAATTCCGACCATGTCTCGGTTGTGACAGCAAGAGGCTGAGCTGGGTCTCGCCCGATCAAAGTGTTCAGCCCCTGCTGGGTCTGCTCGATCTGGCGCTGGGTCTGGTAGATGTCGTTTTCCGCACTGCCATGCGCCACCTGGGCATTCATGTACTCCACGAATGCCGCGGCATTGTTGGCATAGCGCACCTTGGCCACCTGCTTGATCTGGTTGAGGCGTTCGATCGTGTTGCGGTTGATGTCGGCCTGTTGCTGCAGGGCGAGCAACTGGTAATACTGGCGCTTCAATTCCGCCAGCAGGCCGACATACAAGCCGTCGATCTGCGCGCCAGCGCTGCCTGCCTCGGCTTCCAGGATGTCGGCGGCCAGGCGCTTCTTGCCCGGGAACGACATGGTTTGCGTCAAGCGGTAGCTCATGCCCTGGGAGTGGTCGATATTGAGCGGGCTGCGCGGCACCGGCGTCTGCTCCATGCCGATCATGGGCCGATCCCATGCCAGCGCCTGTGGAATGCGCGCCTCGATCTGCACGCGCTCCTGCTCCGCCTGCACGAACTGCGGATTGCGCGCGCGCAGCTCCTGCGCCAGCTGGCGCAGGGTCAACGGTTCAGGCTCTGCCGCCTGCAAAGGAGTTACGGCCCATCCAGACGATGCCAGCACAGCCATGCACAGCAAACGGTTCCATATGTTCTGCATGATGGCCGGATTGTAGGCAGGCGGTCCATACATCAACCTTAACCCCGGCTGACAATAATCTGACGATGCCTGCGCTTGTCATATGGGTTTCATATTGAAGGCGCACACTGCCCGTGCACTCAAATACAGGCTCAACCTGATGATTCTTTTCCTCAGCTTCGACGGCGTATTGCACGCCACGGGAAAGCGCCGGCAGAAATTCGACAGGCTCGCGATGCTCGAGCAATGGCTAAGGCAGCATCCCGAAGTCAACATCGTGATCAGCAGCAAGTGGCGCAACAGCATGGACATTGCGGAATTGCGCCAGTTATTCAATGAGGACGTACGGCACAGGGTGCTCGGCGTCACGCCGGCATCGTGCGACCAGGCGCATGACCGCTACTGGCGCCTGAGCGAGATTTTCGATTGGCTGCAGTATTGCGGCACCCAGCAGGAATGGCTGGTGCTGGACGACGGCGTATTCCCCGAACGCTTCAACCGCCTGGTCAAGTGCAACCCGCTATTGGGCCTGACCGACCAGGACCTGGACTCCCTCACCCGCATCAAGAGGCAGTTGCTGGCGCAGCAGCCCGGCCAGCGCCTCAACCAGCTGCAAGACTGCGCTCTGGCATGAAGGCCTGCAAGCGCTGACGCTGCTTGCCTGCCGCATCGATATTATCCGGCGACAACCATTGCTGGTATGCCTGCGATAGCATAGTCCACTCGCGGTCGATAATGGAAAACCAGGCCGTATCCCGGTTGCGCCCCTTGTACACCACCGCCTGGCGGAAGATGCCCTCGAACTGGAAGCCCAGCCGCAACGCGGCAGCCCGGGAAGGCGCGTTCAGACTGTCGCACTTCCATTCATAGCGCCGGTAGCCAAGGGTGTCGAACACATACTGCATCAGCAGGAACTGGGCCTCGGTCGCCGCCGTGGTCTTCTGCAATGCTGGCGAATACACGACAAAGCCGACCTCGACCGAGCCTGCCGCAGGAGCGACCCGCATCAGGGCGAGCGTACCAAGCGCATGATTGGTGGCAGGATCGACGATCGCGTAATGCTGCGGATCTGCCGACGCCTGCAATGACGCGACATATGTGCGGAAATCGTCCAGCTTCTCCGGCCGTTCCAAGGGAATGTAAGTCCAGTCCCGGCTATCGGGCGCCTGCTGGTATGCTGCAAACAGGCTTGCCGCATGGCGATCTTCTATGGGTTCCAGCCGGCAATAGCGGCCTTGCAAGGTGACGCGGGATGGGAGCGGGCGCGGCGTCCAGCCTGGCACGGGTTCCCCGACCGGCTGTCCGTATTCGTTAGTGCGGTAACCCATGGCGTCAGGACAACTGATCCAGCCATTGCGCGATCACTTGCTCGAGCTTGGGTGCAAGCTGCGGCGCCAGCGCCTGCCCCTGCTTGCGCAGCTCGGGTATCGACAATCCGCCTAGCTCGCCGACGTGCCCGACATACCAGCGCTCCAGCCCTGCCGCCGTCACCTCGATATGGAATTGCAAGGCCAAGCCATGCTTGCCATAAGCAAACGCCTGGTTGGCGTACAACGCCGAAGATGCCAGCCTGACCGCGCCTTGCGGCAGGTCGAAGGTGTCGCCATGCCAATGCAGCACCGGGTCGCCCTCGCCCAATGCCGCCAAGGGCGATTGCCGGCCTTCCGCAGTCAGGCTCAACGGGCTCCAGCCGATCTCCTTGCCCGCCTCTCCTGCATAGACCCTGGCGCCCAACGCCCGCGCCATGACCTGCGCGCCCAGGCATATGCCTAATGTCGGCTGCCCGTGTTGCAAGCGAGTCTCTGCCACGTCGATCACCGTCTGCAGGAAAGGAAAGTCCGTCGTCTGATAGACGCCGATGGGACCGCCCAATATCACCAGCAAATCGGCATCGCGCGCCTGTTTGAGCTCCGTGCCCCTGGCATTGGGCGTATCGACGTAATGCACTTCGTAACCTGCGCGGCTGAGCAAAGGCGCAATTCCGTCGAGGTCCTCGAACGCGATATGGCGCAAGGCGATAGCGGTTTTCATGACATGTTCCTTGTTATTGTGGTCAAGAATGAAACAGGCTTCATTTAACAACAAACGCAACTTGGACGATAGGTTTAGACGATAGCTCGACCGCTAACCTGCCGCGCGAAAAGTCAGGTTGATACGTACATCGCCGGTCAACGGGTGCTGGCCCGGCTTGAGCGGCAGGATGCCATGGTAGCGCAACCTGGCCGGGCCGCCCCAGACCACGACATCGCCATGATGGAGCTCGGTGCGCAACACCGGGTCGCTTCGCCGCAGGCCTCCGAACAAGAAGGTGGCCTCCAGGCCGAGAGACACCGATACGATAGGCTGCGAGAAATCCTGCTCGTCTTTGTCCTGGTGCAGACTGAGCTTGGCACCCGCCTCGTAGCGGTTGATCAGGCAGGCATCCGGCACGAACTGGTCGAACCCGGCAGTAGCGGCGGCGGATTGGGCCAGCGCGGTAAAGGATGGCGGCATCTCCGGCCATGGCCTGCCGGACAAGGGGTCATGGGCGGCATACCGGTACCCGGCACGGTCAGACACCCAGCCCAATGGGCCGCAATTGCTCATGGCAACCGACATGGCCAAGCCGCCAGGCGTCTGCATATGTCGCCATGGCGCTTGGGCCAATACGGTTTGCAAGTCATGCAAGAGCTGCTGATCCTGCTTGCCGGCAAAACCGCGCAGGATATAGGCGCCAGGGACAAATGCCGCTAGAGTCGATGCCTCGTTGAACAGGTCACCGTGCATCGCGTTTATGCCTGACGCCCGTTGGCTTGTCTTCTGACTTCATTGGGGTCATTGGCTCCATCCTGACCAGTTTTGTCTTTACATGTCATGCAATCAGTCTAGCAAAACTCAACAGGTATGGGCTGGGTGTTTCTTGCGATTGAATTTATCGCCATCTGTCTGACGAAGCGCGTTATGCTGCCATTCTCCCCGGAAACTTGAGAGCACTTGATATCCATGCAATCCCCTTCAGAAGCCAGCCTGTTCCTGGCATCGATCGATCCCGACTGGGCCAGGCTGGTGGAAACGATAGGCCCCAGGCCCGACATCGCCCCCGACACGCAGGAGCCCTATGAGGCGCTGCTCAGGGCGGTAGCCTACCAGCAACTGCATGGCAAGGCTGCCGCCGCGATCCTCGGCAGGCTGCTGGAGTTGCATGGCGGACAATTCCCCGCACCTGCCGCATTGCTGGCCACCGATGTCGCGCAATTGCGTGCCTGCGGGTTTTCCGGGCGCAAGATCGCATATATCACCGGCCTGGCTGAGGCATCGCTCGCGGGGAGCATCCCGGACCATGCGACCGCGCTGGCAATGGAGGACGAGGCATTGATCGCCCAACTCACCGCATTGCCGGGAATCGGGCGCTGGACGGTGGAAATGATGCTCATGCACACCTTGAGGCGCGCCGACATCCTGCCTGTCGACGACCTCGGCGTACGCGAGGGATTCCGCCGCATGAAGGGGCTGAGCACGACGCCCACCCCACGCAGCCTGCGGGACATCGGATTGGCGTGGAGCCCTCACCGCAGCAGCGCCGCCTGGTATCTGTGGCGCGTGCCCAGGAACTATCCTGCGCTATAAGCTGGATAAGTTTTACAGCAGGGCTATAAGTGCCGCTTCGCTAAATTCACGCTAGGCACTTGGCGCAACAAGGCCAGCAATCTCGTCAACTGGTCTAGGTCTGCAATCTCGATGGAAAAACTCATCCTGGCCTGGTTATTGCGGCTTTGCGTCTTGACCTGCGTCACATTCACCCGCTCGCGCGCAAACAGGTCGCTGATGTCGCGCAACAGGCCTTGGCGGTCATAGGCCTCGATATCGATATCCACGCCGGCAAGCTTTTCCTGGCGGTTGCCCCATTGCGTTGCCAGCAGCCGGCCGTGTTTTTCCTCAGGCAAGCGCTTGATGAACGGGCAGGCCTGGCGATGGATGGTCACGCCCCGTCCCCGCGTCACATAGCCGATAATCGCATCAGGCGGTGCTGGCTTGCAGCACTTTGCTATATAAGTCATCAGGTTGCCGACGCCTTCTACCAAAACACCTGAAGAATCGGTATCGCTTTCCGACTTGAGCAGGAACGGCACGTCCTGCTCAGACTTGGCCGGTAGCTCGCTTTGTACGGCCTGGGTGATCTGGTGCTCGCCGACTTCCCCGCGCCCGATCGCCGCCAGCAGCTCTTCCAGCTTGGGAAAATGCAGCTTCTGGGAAATTTTTTCCAGGTTGATATCGACCGCGCCCAGGCGATGCAGCTCCTTGTCCAGCCGTAGACGGCCCTGGGCGGCATCCTCCTCGAAGTTCTGGTAGCGGAACCAGTGCCGTACCTTGGCGCGGGCGCGCGAGCTTTGCAGGTAGCCTAAATTAGGGTTCAGCCAGTCCCGGCTCGGCGCACCCTGCTTTGCCGCGAGGATTTCGACGCGCTGGCCGTTCTGCAGCTTGTAGTTGAGCGGCACGATGCTGCCGTCCACCTTGGCGCCGCGCGTGCGGTGCCCGAGGTCGGTATGCAGGATATAGGCGAAATCCACCGGCGTCGCGCCGCGCGGCAAGTCGACGACCTTACCCTGCGGGGTAAGCACGTAGACCTTGTCCTGGAACAGCTCGTTCTTGAACTGGCCGATGGCGCCACCGTCGTCCGACACGTCCTGTTTCCATTCGAGGATCTGCCGCAGCCAGACGATCTTGTCGTCAAACTTGCTGTCGGCCTTTCCCCCTTCCTTGTAGCGCCAGTGCGCCGCCACGCCCAGCTCGGAGTGGTGATGCATTTCATGGGTGCGGATCTGGATTTCCAGCGGCAGGTTGCGCGGCCCGATCACCACGGTGTGCAGCGAGCGGTAGTTGTTGCTCTTGGGACGCGCGATGTAGTCGTCGAACTCCTTGGGGATCGGCTGCCAGAGATTGTGGATCAAGCCGAGCGCGGCGTAGCAATCCTTGATATCGTCGACCAGGATGCGCACCGCGCGTACGTCATAAAGCTCGTTGAAGGAAAGCTGCTTGCGCCGCATCTTGTTGACGATGCTGTAGATATGCTTGGGGCGCCCCATCATTTCCGCCTGGATGCCCGCGGACTGCAATTGCTGCTGCAATACATCCAATACCTCCTTGATATATTGCTCGCGCCCGACGCGCTTCTCCGCCAGCAGCTTGGCGACTTCCTTATATAGCTTGGGCTCGAGGAAGCGCAGGGACAGGTCTTCCAGCTCCCACTTGATATGCCAGATGCCCAGGCGGTTGGCCAATGGCGCGAAAACCGTCTTCGCCTCGTGGGCGATGCGCTGCTGCTCTTCTTCAGGCGCGCCTGCGAGGCTGCGCAGGGTTTCCACCCGGTCGGCGAGCTTGATCAGGACGACGCGGATATCCTCGACCATGGCGAGCAGCATCTTGCGCAGGCTTTCGACCTGCGCCTGCTGCGCCTCACCGTCCTTCTTGCGGTCCTTGGCATGGCCGATGTCAGGCCGGCTGAAGCCCTGTATCTGCTCCATGCGCGCAATACCCTCGACCAGCGCCACGATCTGCGGGGAGAACGCTTCCTGCAGCTTCGCCTTCCACTCGGGCAGGTGCTCCGGGCAGGCATGGAGAATGGTCGCGGCAATGGTTTCGGCATCCATGCCCATGCCGGCCAGGATGGAAGCCACCCCCAGCACGTGGTGCAGGACCGGCACGGCCGTGATTTCATGGTGGCCGGCATAGCGTGGCGCGGCAAAATCCGCGCTTTTGCGGATGAGCGCGACTTCTTCGGGAATAAATTGCTTGTCCAGCGACGCGAGCCAGGACTCGACATCGAGCATCCCTTGCTCGCTGGCTTGAGAGAGGAGATCAGGAACAAAAACCATGATGCATTATGTCATCAATTTGCCATCGTTGTATTCGACACTGCCTTTTACAACAGTTTTCCCCGGGAGTTCCCAACCCCTCCGAGAGCCGCTTCCAGCCTTGCTGAAAATATGATCAGCCTGGGCTTGCGCTGCCCCCACAAGCACTTAGCGCCGCAATCCTGATAGCACCCACAATTTTATCCACAGAATATGTGCATGAAACGGTGCAATCGAACGATGCGGGCACTTTTTGGCCCGGTGGCGGTCTAGATGGACTGGCAACACCCAATAAATGAATAACCATATGAGGAAGGCTAACATGATGAAACGTACTCTTGCCGCGCTGACCATGATCGGTGCTTTTTCTGCACAGGCCTATGCCGCTGAAGACGTGTCCAAGCTTGATCCCCAACCCGGGCAGTGGAGCACGGTGATCGCGATTTTCGATCACCTGGAGAACCACTACCTGTTGAAGACTTCCGTCCATGACGATATCGAGTCCTGTTCCGCCCGCCTGCAAAACACCGCGGAACAGATCAAGAAAGCCGGGAATGTGGTGTACACCGCGCCGCGCAACACCAAGGTGAGCTTCACCAAGGAAGAAGGCGTGGAAAACGAATCCAAGGTACTGGAAATCCGCTGCGTGCTCGAACCGTTCCGCCCCGAGCGCGTGTAACCGTACGCGTTTGCTTAATCACAATGGCGCCACTCCTGGCGCCGTTTTCATTTGGGCTGCGTTAGTTTTTCCGACAGGCGTTTCAGATAACAACGGAACCCTGCTTCATGCCATGCGCTGCATACTGTCAACCTCATCATTCAGTAACGACCAGCCATGCATAAAGTCCTCATTTTCGCGATTGCCGCCGTTCTCATCTACATCCTGGTCTATTGGGTCGTGGAAATCGTCGAGCTGTCAGGGCATGCCTGACCTGCCCACGCGGCTTACCAAAACCGCGCTCCCGGAGTAAAGTAACGCTACCTTCATTCCCGAGGAGCCCGGCCATGCCGTTACAGTCCCATCAAACCGCCCTCGCCGCCCTGGCGCTGCTGATGCTCAACGGCTGCGTCCATGCAGGCAAGCTCGACGAGAAAGTCCCCTATCCCAAGGCTGAAGCGGGCTATCAACGCTATGTCATCCAGTTGCCGGCATTGGCCGAAGAGCACGATGTCAAATTGGAACTGCAAGTCGGCAAAACCATGCAGGTAGACTGCAACCGCCATAGCTTTGGCGCAACCCTCGTCGAGCATACCGTGCAGGGATGGGGTTACCCCTATTACGAAGTGGATAGCATCAACGGCCCGGTTTCCACCCGGATGGCCTGTCCGCCCGGCACCGAGGCCTCGAAATTCGTCGCTGCCAACGGCAACGGCTTCGTCGTGCGCTACAACAGCAAGCTGCCTGTCGTGGTATATATCCCGGCAGGTTTTGAATTGAGGTACCGTACCTGGCAGCCCTCGCAGGAATTCAAGACTGTCGCACCGGAATGACCTATTCCCGGTCGTTCCTCCCAACCGCCTAAGCCAGGCTGATCTGTAACATTCTGTTACCGCCAGGCGACAGTTGTAACAAATTATTTCAGCTGCCATCCAAGCCCTGCCCATCGAAGTGGAAATTGTCCTTATTTGATGTGGGCCTAATTCGTTTAATCGTATAAAATATAAGGTTGGTAAGGGGATCAACCCAGGAGTCGGGGACTGATCGTCAGGGGCAGCAACTCCTCCCCTTCCAGGATTGCTTACTTAATCACGGTTTGATGGTGGCAATTGAATGACCAGCCTGGAGTGTCGCTTACAAGCAACACTTCAAGATATCGGCGGCTTACCAGCCGATGATAGGTATCCTTAGGCGGTAAGCAACAACACCGTCCATGGATGTATGGCAGTGGTTTTATACGTCTTTTACATGTTGAGATGCTGAAATGATAAAAAAGCGATATCCCAGACTTTTCAGTCTATTGTCTTCTCTAGGTGTCACGTTGTTGCTAAGCGGTTGCGACTTTGTGCTGTTCGATCCCAAAGGCCAGATAGGAGTTGAAGAAAAATCCCTTATCATTACCGCGATATTACTGATGCTGATTGTCGTGGTCCCGGTCATCATCATGACGATCGTATTTGCCTGGCGCTATCGCGCTTCCAACACCAAAGCCACCTACGCCCCAGACTGGGCGCACTCCAATAAGATCGAAGCAGTTGTCTGGACTATCCCCGTCCTCATCATCCTGGTTCTCGGCACCATCACCTGGAAAACCACCCACTCCCTGGACCCGCGCCAGCCCATCGATTCCGAGCATCCCCACCTGACGGTCCAAGTCGTATCGCTGGACTGGAAATGGCTGTTCATCTATCCGGAACAAGGCATCGCCACGGTGAACGAACTGGCCTTCCCTGCCAATGTGCCGGTGCGCTTTGAAGTGACTTCCGGGTCCGTCATGAACTCCTTCTTCATCCCGCAGCTGGGCAGCCAGATCTACGCCATGGCCGGCATGAAGAACACCTTGCACCTGATCGCCAACGAAGAAGGCGTCTACCACGGCTTATCCGCAAACTACAGCGGCCACGGCTTCTCGGGCATGAAATTCAATGCCAACGTGACCTCTCAGGAAAAATTCGATGAATGGGTACAGCAAGTCAAGCAATCCAGCGCTGCGCTCGATGCTGACAAGTACACCGCTCTTGAAAAAGCTTCCTTCAACAATCCGATTGAGCGTTTCTCCACCGTAACGCCTGATCTCTATGACGGAATTGTCGCGAAGTACACACATTCTTCTGGTTCGAATGCGCACTCACTCTCGGAGGGCAAGGAGTAAAAATGTTTGGCAAATTAACCCTGGAAGCGGTTCCCTACCACGAACCGATTATCATGATCACGCTGGCAGTCGTCGGCGTGCTGGGCATAGGCATTGCCGCCGCCCTCACCCACTTCAAGAAATGGAAATGGCTCTGGTCGGAATGGCTGACGTCTGTCGACCACAAGAAGATCGGCGTCATGTACATCGCCGTCGCCCTCATCATGCTGCTGCGCGGCTTTGCCGACGCCATCATGATGCGCGGCCAGCTGGCAGTCGCCTCGGCCGGCGCTGAAGGCTTCCTGCCTCCGCACCACTACGACCAGATTTTCACCGCCCACGGCGTCATCATGATTTTCTTCATGGCCATGCCGTTCATGGTCGGCCTCATGAATATCGTCGTACCGCTGCAAATCGGTGCGCGCGACGTCGCCTACCCTTTCCTCAACTCGCTGAGCTTCTGGCTGTTCGTGGTCGGTGTCGCGCTGATCAACATTTCGCTCGGCGTCGGCGAGTTCGCTCAGACCGGCTGGCTGGCATACCCTCCGCTTTCCGGCATTGAATACAGCCCAGGCGTAGGCGTCGACTACTGGATCTGGAGCTTGCAGATTTCCGGGCTGGGGACCTTGCTTACCGGGGTCAACTTCTTCGTGACCATCATGAAGATGCGCGCGCCCGGCATGACGCTGATGAAGATGCCCGTGTTTACCTGGACAGCGCTCTGCACCAACATCCTGATCCTGGCGGCTTTCCCTGTCCTGACGGCGACCATTGCATTGCTGACCCTGGACCGCTACCTGGGCACCCACTTCTTCACCAACGAGCTCGGCGGCAACCAGATGATGTACGTCAACCTCATCTGGATCTGGGGCCATCCTGAAGTGTACATCCTGATCCTGCCAGCCTTCGGCATCTTCTCCGAAGTCGTTGCGACCTTTACCAAGAAGAAGCTGTTCGGCTACACCTCCCTGGTATGGGCGACCGCGGTGATCACCATCCTGTCGTTCATCGTCTGGCTGCACCACTTCTTCACGATGGGCGCAGGCGCCAACGTCAACGCGTTCTTCGGCATTGCGACGATGATCATCTCGATCCCGACCGGCGTGAAGATCTTCAACTGGCTGTTCACGATGTACCGCGGCCGCATTGAGTTCTCCACCCCGATCATCTGGACCATCGGCTTCCTGATCACCTTCACCATCGGCGGCATGACCGGCGTATTGCTGGCAGTGCCTGGTGCCGACTTCGTGCTGCACAACAGCCTGTTCCTGATCGCCCACTTCCATAACGTCATTATCGGCGGCGTGGTGTTCGGCTACCTGGCTGGTTTCGTCTACTGGTTCCCCAAGGCGTTCGGCTTCAAGCTGAATGAAAAGCTGGGCCGTATCGCTGCCTACCTGTGGATCAGCGGCTTCTTCCTGGCTTTCATCCCGCTGTACATGCTGGGCTTCATGGGCATGACACGCCGCCTCAACAACTATGACAATCCGGCATGGACGCCGTTGCTGTACGTTGCCCTGGTAGGCGCGTTCGTTATCGGCGCGGCTATCCTGGTGCAACTGCTCCAGCTGTATGTCAGCATCCGCGACCGCAAGCAGAACCTCGACCTGACTGGCGATCCATGGGGCGGCCGCACGCTGGAATGGTCCACTTCCTCTCCTCCTCCTTTCTATAACTTCGCCCATGTACCTGTGGTCAAGAACCTGGATGCGTGGTGGGATATGAAGCAGGACGGCAGCGCCAACAAGGCGCCTGCCAAGTACGAGAAGATCCACATGCCCAAGAATGCTTCCGAAGGCGTGATCATCAGCGCGTTCAGCCTGGTGTTCGGCTTTGCCTTCATCTGGCACATCTGGTGGCTGGTGATCCTCAGCACCATCGCCATGCTGGTGACCGTGATCGCGCGTAGCTACAACGAGGATATCGACTACTACGTGCCGGTCGAGGAAGTCACGGCAGTTGAAAACAAGCACCTTCAAGTTAAACAAGCGAGTCAGGCGTAACCATGTCTAGTCAAACTTTGCATACACAACACGCGCATGCCGATGAGCATGCGCACCACCACGACGCCGGCGCCACGAAGATATTCGGGTTCTGGATTTACCTGATGACGGACTTGATATTGTTCGCGACCCTGTTCGCGACCTATGCGGTCCTGAGCCACAGCTTTGCCGGCGGCCCCACCGGCAAGGATATCTTCGAGCTCGACTACGTGCTGGGCGAAACCTTCCTTCTGCTGTTCAGCAGCATCACCTACGGCTTTGCCATGATTGCCCAGCACAAGGGCAACAAGCAGGCCGTGCTGAACTGGCTCGCCGTCACCTTCCTGTTCGGCCTGGGCTTCATCGTGATGGAAGTCAACGAGTTCCATCACCTGATTCATGAAGGTTTCGGTCCCGACCGCAGCGCCTTCCTGTCCGCGTTCTTCACGCTGGTCGGCACCCACGGCCTGCACGTGACTTGCGGCCTGATCTGGATGGCAGTGCTGATGGCGCAAGTCTGGAGCAAGGGCCTGACCGACACCAACAATACCCGCCTGATGTGCCTGAGCCTGTTCTGGCACTTCCTGGACATTGTCTGGATCTGCGTATTTACTGTTGTTTATCTGATGGGAGTGCTGTAAATGTCACACGGGCACGTTGAGCGCGCTGGCGCAGGCCACGGCAGCGTCAAGTCTTACCTGATTGGCTTTATTCTTTCTGTGATCCTGACGGTGATTCCGTTCGGGCTGTTGATGTTCCCCAACGAGCTGTCCTCGTCCACAGTCCTCGCCACCATCCTGGTGTTCGCCGTGGTACAGATCGTGGTGCACCTTGTGTACTTCCTGCACATGAACACCTCGTCGGAACAGAGCTGGAACGTGACGGCCTTCATCTTCACCGTGATCATTCTCGCGATCGTGGTAGTAGGCTCGCTGTGGGTCATGTTCCACCTGAACCACAACATGTTGAGGCATTAAAAGCCAGATTGATGAAGCAATACCTACTCATCACTAAGCCAGGCATTATCTTCGGCAACCTGATCTCGGTTGCCGGAGGCTTCTTCCTGGCTTCTAGGGGCGAGATCGATTTCGCCCTGTTCCTGGCGACCGCCATCGGCATCTCGCTGGTGATTGCCTCTGGCTGTGTCCTCAACAATTACATCGACCGCGACATCGACAGCAAGATGGAACGCACGCGCAACCGCGTGCTGGTGCGTGGCCTCATTCCAGCCAGGAACGCCGTGATCTACGGCTGCCTGCTGGGGATTGTAGGGATCGCCCTGCTCTACGCCACCACCAATATGCTGACCGTCTGGCTGTCCCTGTTCGGGTTTGCGATCTATGTGGGGGCGTACAGCCTCTACCTGAAGCGCAACTCGGTCTATGGCACATTGATCGGCAGCCTGTCCGGTGCCGCGCCTCCGGTGATCGGCTACTGTGCAGTCAGCAACGAGTTCGACATGGGGGCCGTGATCCTGCTCGTGATCTTCAGCCTTTGGCAAATGCCGCACTCCTACGCCATCGCGATTTTCCGGCTCAAGGACTATACGGCAGCAGCCATCCCTGTGCTGCCGGTGAAAAAAGGCATCCTCGCTACCAAGAAGCACATCGTGCTTTATATCGTGGCCTTCGTGATCGCAACCATCATGCTGACCTTCAGCGGCTATACCGGTAACCACTACCTGGTAGTGGCCGGCGTCATCAGTATTTATTGGCTGGGTCTGGCACTGGCCGGCTACAAGACGAACAACGACCAGATCTGGGCAAAAAAACTGTTCATGTTCTCGATCGTGACCATCACGGCCTTGAGCGTCATGATGTCGATCGACTTCAAGGAGCCGCGCAAGGATGGCGTCTGGGTCGCGGCCCGCACGCCGTCGGCTGCCGAGCATCAGGTCAAGGTAGATTAGGATTAGACAGGGATCAAGGTCTATTTGATCAAATAAAAAGCCGTCGCATGCGACGGCTTTTTATTTGCCTGTTTCTCAGTTTATGCATATTGCTCCATGGAGGTCCCCACCACTACGCGCGCAGTCTCGGCCTCGGCTTCTGTCTTGGCATATGCCACCAGGACGGCATGGCCCTTCTCTACTGCATTCGCTAGCAACTCAGCGTAACGTCGATCCTGGCTGGAAATCCCTTTACCTGCCCCGATGAAGCCGCCAACGGCCGCCCCCCATCCCACCATGAATAGAGGGCCCACCAGCGGACTGGCTACAAACAGGCTGACATTGGCTGCCACGATGGCTAATTGCCCGAGGGCGCCTACCCCGGCACCCACCGCGGTACCGATTGCGCTATCCACGACGACATTCTTCAGCGTTTCCTTGTCGTCCTCATCCTGCTCAATATGGTCGGTGCGTCCGATTGCGATTTGCACCTGCTCCTGGCTAAAGCCTTGGTCGATTAACGCTTGGGCTGCCTTCTGGGCATCATCCACGGTCGGGTAAATGCCGGTCACGCTATCCAGATAATCCGCCATTGTTCTTCCTTTTCTAGGTGAATTGCAAATAATGAAAGCCTTTAACGCGGGCTCACGGCTCCGCGGTTGATTTGTTCGGCATCGGGGTCGATCGCGGGCGCATCGCTTGGCTTACGCTTATTAGGCAGCGACTTTGGCGCAGGAGTTTTTTGCTCGGCATCGGAGCGGACAGGACGCTGCAACTTATCCCTGGTAGGGTCCGAATTATGGGTCGGCGGGGGCTGGACTTCAGAATCCCGTTTGCCCGGGGTAAGCGGGTCATCCAAGTCCAGCTCGACGCTGTAAGCATGGCAAGCCAGCATTGCAAACAGGCTGCCCAGGGCTATTGCGGTAAATTGGCGCATGGTATTCTCCATGGATTGTGTGCTTTACTTGATGCCGGATACCCTTAGCATAAAGATGAACGACTCCCTACCCTATCAGCCTATTCCGAAATGCCCGTCAGACAGGGCTGACGCTTGCTTATGATCAACACTAGCCCTGACAGTCCGCATCATCGCCCGCAAACCGTATTGCTCGTGGTCGCCGTTATCCTGGTCGGCATCAACCTGCGGCCGGCATTCTCCAGCGTTTCCCCGTTGCTGGCTCACATCAGCCTGAGCCTGGGCCTGAGCGGCAGTGCCGCCGGCATGCTGACGACGCTGCCCGTGGCTTTTCTCGGGCTGTTCGCCCCTTTCGCTGCCTGGCTGGCAAAACGCTACGGGGCAGAAAGGCTGGTCATACCGCTGCTGCTGGCATTGGCGGCCGGCCTTGCCTTGCGTGGCGTATGGAATACCGCCAGCCTCTTCCTCGGCACCGGCCTCGCAGGCATGAGCATCGGTTTGCTGGGCATATTGCTGCCCAGCGTGATCAAGCGTGAGTTTCCGCGCCACCCCGACCTCATGACCGGGGTCTACACCATGGCCTTGTGCCTGGGCACGGCGCTGGCAGCGGGATTCTCCGTGCCTTTGCTCGAAGCTTTGGGCAGCCTGCCATTGGCGCTCGCCTTCTGGTCGCTGCCCGCAGGACTGGCCGCCTTGTCGTGGTGGCCGCTCCGTCGCTTGGCAGGCAGCCCCTCCGCCGTCGCGGATCGCCGCCGCAACCCGCATTTATTGCGTGATCCCCTTGCCTGGCAAGTGACATTGTTCATGGCTACGCAAAGCGCGTTGGCCTATTGCGTGTTCGGCTGGCTGCCTACCATATTGCAGGCCCGCGGCGTCCCTGCCGTGCAGTCCGGCTTGTTTCTTTCCGGTTCCGTGATGGTGCAGGTCATCTCGGCCTTGTTGGTTCCGTGGTTATCTTCGCTCATGCGGGACCAGAAACTCGTCAACGGCATCATGTTCGCCTTGATCTATACCGGCTTGATGGGCGCGATATATGCGCCTGTTGGCTATATGTGGTGGTGGATGGTATTGCTGGGGCTGGGCCAAGGCGGAGGTTTTGCCATGGCACTGACCATGATTGTGTTGCGCACCCGCAATCCGGTACAGGCTGCGCAGCTTTCCGCCATGTCGCAAGGGCTGGGCTATATCCTGGCCTCCCTGGGTCCCTTGTTGCTGGGGATCATTCATGAGGCAAGCGGCAATTGGGATAAAGCGGGCTGGCTCATCACTGCCGTCACGCTCGCAGGCCTGTACCATGGCAGGAAAGCCGGCGCGAAGCGTTTTGTGCTGGAATAAACCGGTAACAACTGAAAAGATTAAAGGGAAGCTATGCTTCCCTTTAATTTTAAGTCATCAAATTTGACTCATCAGCGCTGACGCGCCTTGAAGCGCGGATTGCTTTTGCAGATCACGAATATCTTGCCATGGCGGCGCACGACCTTGCAGTCGCGGTGGCGCGTCTTGGCGGATTTGAGTGACGACAGGATTTTCATAACAAGCTCCTCATTCAGAACCTGCCGGATTATCCTCGCTTCCCGCCAAAATTGCAACAATGTTGCAGTTTTAGCTTGCACTACCCTAGCTGATAATGCTTACGCAGAGCCTGCTTGACGCTCCAGGTGCAGGAGAGGCCGGCAGGGAAAGTGACCAGATCGCCCTTGCCGAAATTGACCGGCTCGCCGCCGCCGTCAGGGGTGATTGTGACCTCGCCCTCCAGGATATAGGCGATTTCCTGTTCGCCGAAACTCCAAGGAAATACCGAGACCTCCTTGGCCCAGGTCGGCCAGCGGGAGACGCCAAGCTCGTTCAGCCGTTCAGCGCTGGGATTATGCTCTACCTTGATCGCACTACTCATCATTGCCTCCTTAAAAATCACACTAACGATTGCCGCCTGCTGCCGAGAGCGGCGGTTCCTGCATCAATGCCACCTGCTCCCGCAGTTCCAGGATACGGTCCTGCCAATACTGTTGGGTATTGAACCAGGTAAACGTCATCGGAAATGCCGGATCGTCCCAGCGCTTTGCCAGCCATGCGGAATAATGGATCAGGCGTAAGGTACGTAGCGCCTCGACCAAGTGTAACTCTGCCGGGTTGAAATCATAGAAGCATTCGTAGCCCTCGAGCAGTTCGCCAAGCTGCAGGCTCATTTCGGCATGCGATCCGGAAAGCAGCATCCATAAGTCCTGAACGGCCGGCCCTGTCCTGCTGTCGTCAAAATCCACGAAATGCGGCCCGTCATCCGTCCACAACATATTGCTCAAATGGCAATCGCCATGCAAGCGCAGCGATGCCACGTTTCCTGCCCGCTGATAACAGGACCTCGCTCCCTCCAGCGCCTGTTCCACCACGCTGCGGTATGCGGGAAGTATGTCCGCGGGAATGAAATTGTTGGCCATCAACCAAGCGGCAGGCTCTTCGCCAAAACTCCTGATATCGATGGCGGGCCGGTGCTGGAATGTTGTCTGCGCCCCTATCGCATGGATACGGCCGAGGAAACGCCCTATCCATTCCAGGCGCCCTGGCTGGTCCAGTTCTGGGATGCGCCCGCCGCGCCGGGGAAAGACCGCGAAATGGAAGCCTTGGTAATGCTGCAATGTTCTGCCTGCCAACGCAAGCGGCGCTACTACCGGTATTTCTTCCTCTGCGAGCTCCAATGAAAACGCATGCTCCTCCAGTATCTGCGCTTCGCTCCAGCGTCCGGGGCGGTAGAACTTGGCGACCACCGGCGCCTGGTCCTCGACCCCGACTTGGTAAACACGGTTTTCATAGCTGTTCAAAGCCAGCAGGCGCCCGTCTCCCAGAATGCCGACGCTGCTCATGGCGTCAAGAATCAGGTCTGGGGTCAGGGTGGAAAACGGCGTCATTGTCATCGGAAAAGCTTTATAGGATTAAGGTGAGATTCGAGAAACCGGCGTGATTGCATATTCAGCGCCTGGTTTATCGCGCGGGATAGCTTATCACGCTATCGCTGAATCAAGCATCCACTTGCCGCCATACCCTACCTACAACGCGAATGCACGAATTTGGGGCAATAAATCATCAGCATATGAATTATTTTGGTGCATTTTTACCTTCAATAAGAGAAAATGCACTACTTTTGATCATGCTCATGGAGATAAGAGGGAATGAAGTATCAATCGGCACATGATTTCCTAGCCGTTGTCGCACAAAAAAATCCCGGTCAGCCGGAATACCTGCAGGCAGTCACTGAAGTAGTGGAAAGCCTGTGGCCGTTCATCAGCGCCAATCCGCGTTACGCTGAACACGGCGTCCTGGACCGGCTGGTAGAGCCGGAGCGTGCCATTCTGTTCCGCGTATCCTGGGTGGATGACAAGGGCGAGGTCCAGGTCAACCGCGGTTACCGCATCCAGCACAATGGCGCCATCGGCCCATACAAGGGCGGCTTGCGTTTCCACCCTTCCGTGAACTTGTCCATCCTGAAATTCCTCGCTTTCGAGCAGACCTTCAAGAACGCATTGACCACATTGCCCATGGGCGGCGGCAAGGGCGGCTCCGATTTCGACCCCAAAGGCAAGAGCAATGGCGAGATCATGCGCTTCTGCCAGGCGTTTGCCAGCGAGTTGTTCCGGCATGTAGGTTCCGACACCGACGTCCCTGCCGGCGATATCGGCGTGGGAGCGCGCGAGATCGGCTTCATGGCCGGCATGATCAAGAAACTCACCAACCGTGCCGACTGCGTGCTGACCGGCAAGGGCCTGAGCTACGGCGGATCGCTGATCCGTCCCGAAGCCACTGGCTACGGCACCGTCTATTTCGCCGAAGAGATGCTGCGCCATAGCGGCCGCACCATTGCGGGCCTGCGCGTCGCCGTTTCCGGCTCCGGCAACGTGGCCCAATACGCGATTGAAAAGGCCCTGGCGCTGGGCGCCAAGGTGATTACAGCCTCCGACTCCAGCGGCACGGTGATTGATGAAGCCGGTTTCACCACCGAAAAGCTGCAAGTCCTCATGCAGGTCAAGAATGTCGAGTATGGCCGCATCAAGGACTATGCCGAGCGTGTCGGCGCACGTTTCGTCCCCGGCGCCTCCCCATGGAGCGTCAAAGCCGATGTCGCATTGCCATGCGCTACACAGAACGAACTGACCAAGGATGACGCGGCCACCCTGGTTGCAAATGGTGTGCTGTGCGTAGCCGAAGGCGCCAACATGCCATGTACCGCTGAAGCCATGAAGCTGTTCGACGAGCACCGCGTCCTGTACGCGCCGGGCAAGGCGACCAACGCCGGCGGCGTGGCGACATCAGGCCTCGAGATGACGCAGAACGCCATGCGCCTGTCTTGGACGCGTGAGGAAGTCGATGCGCGCCTGTTCGACATCATGAAGGGCATCCACGATGCCTGCGTGCAATACGGCGCCCGTGAAGACGGCAGCGTGAACTATGTCGACGGCGCGAACATTGCCGGCTTCGTCAAGGTGGCCGACGCCATGCTGGCGCAAGGCGTGATCTAGGTTCCTGTCCGCTTCACAAAAAGAGCACCTCATGGGGTGCTCTTTTTTTATGCCTGCTCACTCATGCCGCTTTAAAACGGTATGCCGAAATTGAAGCCGAATGCGAGGTCCTTCAACGCATTGCCGCGCCCGCCCGACGTAATCGCCTTGGAAAGGGAAAAATCCAGGTTGGTACGGTCAGGCTGGTCGCTGATCAAGCGCACGCCGAGAGAGACCGAACTCATATGGTCGAAGTCCTGCGTCTTGGTATGCTCGTAGATGCGCGCCGACTCAAGCAACACATAGGGTTGCAAGCCGACCATCTGGTAAAACGGCAATTTGTAATTGAATGGCACGGTACGGTTCAGCTCCAGGGTGATCCCCCACCCCGAATCGCCCACCAAGCGGCCGGGACGGTAAGCGCGGCCATGCTGGTAGCCGCCGAACTGCACTTTCTCGGTGATGGGCAAGTTATCCGGCGAATACTGCACAGTGCCTGATACCGACGTGCCCCAGGCCCCATCAAGGTAGTTGCGCTGCACGAAGCTCACGACGTACTTGGAAAAATTCAAGTCGATGTCGCTGTTAATGGGCGGTGCAGGGAAATTGGTGGCAATCTCCTTCGAAGCGCCCATGGCGTCCAAGCCGCGGCTCATCGTCAACTGCAACCGTCGCCCGCGCCGCGCGGTGCTGTCGCTATAGCTGCCCCCTACCGAGAGCGTGCGCACGTCGGAGGTCGTGGTAATGGCGGCGCCGTTTTGCTTGCTGTGGATCTCATCCTCGAAATTATTAGCGGTCAATGACACGTTCGCCAGCAGGCTTCTATCCTGGCGCAGCACCAAGGGATAGCTCAGGCCGACGCTCAGCCGCTGCGACTTCACCTGCCTGCCCAGGTCTGACGCCAGCTCCGCAGTTGGCTTGCCGTCATAACCGGAGGCCTCCACCCTCGCCACCAGCCCCTCCTTGCCGATGGGCTGCGCATAGCTCAACGCATAGTATTGCTCGTTCTCTGCGGAAATCAGGGTGGATGCCGTGATCTCCTCCGCCAGCCGGGTATTGCCGCTTGCCTTGACAGTAAAGATGCCGCGCGTGAACGGCTGCACAGTCTCCAGCCGGCCCAAGGCCTCCATGGCCTTGCGCTCTACCTTGAGGGACAACTCGGACGCGCCATCCATCTGTTGGGGCAATGGGAGGGAGGCTTGTATCTTCAAGCCCGGCAACAAGCCCAGCATGGTCGTATAACGCTCCATGGTGGGGCGGGTCAATGGCTTTTCCGCCAGCAGCGGGGCGATGATCTCGCGGATCTTGCCTTCGGTGGCTCCCGGATTGCCCTCGATCTTGACGGAACCGATATGCCCTTCGATGACGACGACCTTGATGATCGGCTCATTGAAGTTTTGTGCGGGAATATAGCAGAACGATAACGGCAGGCCGCGCTTCTGGTAAAACTCGGTGACCTGGTTGGATAATTCTATGATCTTGGCAATAGTGATCTTTTTATTGGCATAAGGGGCGAAAAAAGCGCTGACCTCCTCGAACGGCACCGCTTTCACGCCATAAATCCCGAAACTGGCAGGCTGCACCTCCGTCGCCAGTATCTTCTGCACCTCCGGGGATATCCCGCTTTTTTGCTCCACCTGCACTTCGGCTTGCGGCCTGGTTCTTGGGGCCTCGGCCTTGGGCAAGGTATCCACCGGGTTTTCCACTGCGTATGAATAAGGCGGGCCCGCCAGCATGCTGGCCACCAGCACGCCTACTCCTGCCCTTGCCAGGCATTTTTTTCCCTTCTGCATCTTCTCCCCTATGCAGTCCATCCATGCAACTCAATAAAAATCCCGGCAGTAGGAACTACTACCGGGACCTTATGGCTTTCAAGGCATTACTGCCCCAAAAGAGCGCCCAACAGGCCGGACAAGCCATTCCCTGCAGAATTGCCGCCATTGGCCGCAGGTGAGCTTGCAGCAGCCACCCCCCCATTCTGGGTGATGCCACTCAGAATATTGGTAACAGGTACAAGCAGACCACCACCATTATTGCCTGACAACAATGCCGTGACTGGTGTCAGAAGATTACCTGCAGGAGCTCCCCCCTCTGCAGAGCCCAATGCCAAGACGTTGGTGAGAGGCGTCAATAAGCCGCCATTGAGAGATGTGCCGTTACCCGCCAGGTTTGTCACTGGGGCCAACAAGTTGCCGTTGGGTAATGCTCCTCCCAGCAGGCCGGTTACAGGTGCCAGCAACCCATTCAAACCGTTCACATTGCCAGTGCCAGCGGCCAGCACATTGGTGACCGGGGCAAGCACGTTGCCTAATCCGCCCAGGTTGCCCGACGAGAGGTTCAGAACGGGCGCCAGCACACCGCCATTGCCATTCCCGGCGGCACTGCTGGTGAGCGGCAAGACGCCAGCTGGGCCGATCAATGGATCCAACGCTGTCTCATTACCCTCCGCACTCGCCAACGGCAACACGCCGCCTTGGCCCACCAGGGGATCAAGCAGTGTCGGCTGGCCATTTCCGGCTTGGCCGCTAGTCAATGGCAAAACGCCATTCTTGCCCACCAACGGGTCGAGCAATGTCTGGTCGCCGCCTGCGGTGGTCAAAGGCAGGACGCCATTGGTGCCGACCAGGGGATCAAGGACACCGCCCGCCCCAGCCAGTACATTAGTGACCGGAGCCAAGGTGCCATTGCCCGCGACAGAACCAACGACACTCTTGGCCAGGCCGGCCACGCCATCGACCGCATATTTGCTGGTATCCGCCACTTGCGCGATCAGGCCGTTGCCCAGACCGTCCAGGCCTGGCAAGCCATTGCCGCCGCCGAGCAGATCAGTTACTGGGGACAAGCCGCCCTCAACGCCAGGAATAGCGCTGCCGAGGCTGGAGCCAAGCTGTCCCACCACGCCGCCGACTGTCGTGGTCAAGGGCGTCACGATGCCGTCCACAGTGCCACCGACAGCGGTAGTTGCGCCAGCCAGCGTGCCTACTGTATTACCCACGGTTTGCAAGGTAGGAGCCAGTGTTGACGCTACAGGGGCAGTGACGCCCGCGACAGTATCCAGCAACGGATTGGCAACCCCCGCTACCGTATTGACCACAGGAGCAAGCGTGTCCGTGACAGGCGACAATGTCTGCACCACCGGAGCAAGCACGCCTGCCACAGGCTCAACCACCGGCTGCAAGACGCCGCCAGCCGTAGTGATCACTGGCGCCAACGGGCCGGCAATCGGCTCGATCACTGCACCAAGGCCGCCAAGCACCGGGGTGATCGCATTGCCGGTTGCCGACGTCAGCGGCAGCAGTGCTCCGTTCACCCCGTCCGCCACAGGGCCCAAGGCGGTTGCCAACGGTGCGACAACACCGGAAAGTGATTCGGACGTAGGCCCGAGCGCCGTAGCAACGGGGGCGACAATATCTCCCAAGGCGCCGGTCACGGGCAATAAACTATCGGTGACGGGAGCAAGCGCGCTGGTTAACGGATTGACAGTATGTATGACTGGAGTCAGCACAGGCTGCAAGGCTGAAACCACTGGCGTCAGCACAGGATCCAGCGCCGTTCCTAGCGGATCGGTCACTGGCTGCAAAGCGGTGGTAACAGGCTCGATGACGTCATTGGTCAGACTGTTGACGGTATCAATCGTGTCATTGAGCGTATTCGAGGTGGTCGTCACCACAGGTGTATTGCTGGATGATGTTGGTCTGACGTTGCTTTTACCGTCGCCATCGCAGCCGACCAACGCGATGGAAGAGCAGATGACGGCCATGCTGATCGCATTGTTCAGCGGCACTTTTGATTTGGTGGACATTGCATTCCCCTTCAATGTTGATGGAGCCAATTAGTACTTGGTTCCGTTTCCATACATAACGCCAAGCGGCCCAAATAACATAAAGCGACTTGTTGGGTAGCTTGTTGTCGATCCAGTGACTGTTCATTTCATATATAAGCCACATATTTATCATTTTTATCACTTTTATCAAAAGTGTCAATTATTTTCCTGTATTCATGCGATGAAAATAAAAAAGCCATTTCCGAATTGCTTGGGAAATGGCTTATATATTGGAAAGGTAGAGGAAAATCAGCCAATTGACTTCAAGACAATTGATGGCTCCTAATTTAATCTTTGAGCTTCTTCAGCCACAAAGTGACCACACTACCCTCGCCATAGACAGAGGAAACGTCGACCCATCCGCCATGAATCTCCATGATTTCCTTGACCAGGCAGAGCCCCAGGCCTGTGCCGGGAATGCTGCCTGAGGTATCGGCGCGGTAAAAACGCTCGAACAAATGATCCATGTGCTCCTTGCTCATGCCGATCCCATGATCCTCGATCGCAATCCCGACATAGGTATGCTGATATCGCTGCTGTTCCTGGATATGCAGGCGGATCTCGGTGCCCGGATCGGAATATTTATGCGCATTGGAAAGCACGTTCACCAGGGCTTGGATCAGTTTGTCAAAATCCGCAGACACTTTGAGCGCATGATTGTTGAAGTGGAAGCTGATCGCCCGCCCATCGCCGCTGACGAGAAACTCTTTGAGCGCAGTATCGACAATGTCCGTCAGCCGATAAGGCTTGATATCGAAACTCATCCCCTTCCTTGCCTCGATCTTGGCAAGGTCGAGCAGGTCGTTGATCAGCTTGGTCAACCTCACGGATTGCCGGTGCACGGTGGCCAACATGTCTTTTTGCTGCTCGGCGGTGAACTCGCGCTTCAGGAGCAGTTCCGTGAAGCCATGGATGCTCGACATCGGCGTTCTCAGTTCATGCGCCGCCATGGAAAGGAACTCCCCCTTCATGCGATGCAGTTCCGACTCTTGGGTAATGTCGCGAAAATAATGGATGCTGCCGACAAAATAACCATCGGGGTCATGCGCTTCGCGGACGGAATGCTTGATGACCGTCAACTTGGGTTTCGTCATCCGCATCACCACGGCATCCGGCAAGTGCTGGGATGCCGCCCTCTGCTCATCCTGGCAGAGCGATTTCAATAACCGGACGAACTCATCCTGGGAAATCGCATGCAATTGCTCCGGCTTCAAGCCGGTCATATTCAGGAAGGCAGGATTGAAGGAACTCAGGATGCCTTTCTTGTTGAAGGTCACGAAACCATCCGGGCTAAGTTCAAACGTGCTTTGCATGATGCCATGCAGGCGGCTGGAGGTTTCCTGGGCTGCTTTCTTTTCGGTAATGTCGCGCGCAACGGCAATATAGTTGAAGACCTGCCCATTGGCATCGAACAAAGGTTCGATATCAAGGTCAACCCAATAGCCTGAGCCATCTTTTGCAGTCCGCAGCAGCTCGGCTTGGAAGCTTTGCTTGGCGTCTAGCTGCCGCTTGATCTGCGCAACCGTTTCCTCATCTCCGTCCATCAGGTCCCCGAGATACCGGCCGATCACCTCTTCGGGCAAGTATCCCGAACGACGCACATAGGCATCGTTCACCCATTCCACATAGCCCAGCGCATTGGCAATGACCACGGAGTTGTCGGTCATGGAGACGATATGGGTGAGCGTCCTGGATTCGGTTTCCCGCATTGACAGCAAGGCATGCGCCTGGAACAACTGTTTTTTCTGCACAGTCAGCTTGCGCATATTGACTACAGATGAATTGGAGATGCGGGATCCCGCACGTCTCGAAATCCTAGGGCCGATGCGAAGTTTGCTCACATCCGCTGTATCCTCGATCCAGGGCACCAGCAGGAAGGCAACACAGTCCTCTTGATGCAATGCCACCTTGCCGCCTAACAGCAATCCGCTTACCTTATGCCGCAAAAGGCAGGCCTGCCCGCGCATGTTCAGCAACGACGCCAGGCAAAACTCCTCAACCGGGGAAATGCTCTCGAAGCAGTCAGGCAGCTTGCGGCCATTCAGCCGCCCGCAATCCAAAACCTGCAGCCCATCGCCCGACTCCTGGATAACCAGTTGTTCATCGACAATGATATGGAAGGGAAAAGCAGCCAGGAAATCTGGTATTGAACGGGGTAATTGTAGCGCTGGCCTAAATTGACGCATGAGCTTTCATCTGGCCTTGTCCGATGCATTGGCGATCATCGACTCAATGATGGGTTCGAGTTGACTCAGGGCGACTGGTTTGCGGAACAACAATACGCCTTCAGGCAACCCGCCCTTGTCTTGGATATAGTCATCGTTCAATGCCGTCAGTGCAATGATATTCAGCTTGCTGAACCGATTGGAGCTTTTCAGGTGACGCAACATCTCGAAGCCGCTCATGCCGGGCATGTTCAGGTCGGTGATCAAAAGGTTCGGGACTTCACGCCCAAGGCTGATCAGCCCCTCGAACCCGTCTGTGGCCACATCGATGCGTACAGGGTGCTTCCAACTGGAAAAGAAATAAGTAAAGAGATTGCGCAATGCGCTGTCATCCTCGACCAGAAGAATATGAAATGCTTTTGGCGCTACGGCCGCGCCGCTCGCATGTGCAATGGCCTGCTTGCGCTGGCCGAGGATATGGTCAATCGAAGAGCGCGCGATCCGGCGATGCCCCCCTGCCGTCTTCCACGCCTTCAGCACCCCCGACTCGACCCATAATTGTACTGTGCGCAAGGAAACCTCCAGCACCCTGGAGGCATCCCTCGTGGATATGAACTCTTCCTTCCCAGTATCTTGATTAACCATGACGCTATTATTGGAATGTAATATAGACATTATCCTGAGTTATAAATAAAAATCAATCAGATAGATTCACTCCCCTATCATGTGCGTTGACATATTTAATCAATATGATAAAAATGATAAGAATACCACTCATAAATAGCATTATGGTGTCATGCCAATAAAACCAACAAAAAAAGGGGAGCGCGAATTGCGTAAGATACTCATCATTGAAGATCAAGAAGACGTGCGCAAACTCATCCACATCAGCCTGGGAGACGATCAGTATGCCATTTACGAAGCGACCAACGGGGATAGCGGCCTGGTCTTGGCAGAACAATTGAAACCGGACCTGATCCTGATGGACATCATGATGCCGGGCATCATGAACGGCTACCAGATATGCGACACATTGAAGGGAAAGAAAGACTTCAAGAACACGAAAATCGTTTTCCTGACCGCCCGCGCCCAAGAACAAGACATGCTGGACGGCTATCGCTCAGGTTGCGACGACTACCTGGTCAAACCCTTCAGCCCGATCAGGCTGGCGGAAATCGTCAAATCCCTGCTCGCAAACAGCAATGCCCCGGCCAAACACTACTAAGTCAGATCAATCCTGCAGGGCATAGATGGCAGGCAGGTTACGCCACCAGCCATAAGCATCCATGCCGCAGCCAAAAACATACTGATCCGGGACTTCCAGGCCGACGAAATCCGCCTTGATCGGCTTATCCCGCCCCAGCGCCTTTTCGACCAGCACCGCCACTACAACACGTTTGGCGCCTAGCGCCAGGCATTGCGCCTTGATTTCCGCCAGCGTCACGCCCTCATCCAGGATATCGTCCAGCACCAAAACGGTCCTGCCGCGGACCTCCTCCCCAGGCTTTACCTTCCAAACCAGTTGCGCATCACCATGCGTACGGTTGTGATAACGGCTCGCCTGGACATAGCCGAATTCCAAGGGAAATGTCAGCTGGGGCAATAGCTGCCCGGTGAATACGACCCCTCCTCCCATGACACACAGGACGAGGGGCTTCTCTTCCTTCAGCAGGGCAATCACCTCCTGCGCAACCCTCGCCACTGCTTGCGCTACATGTTCCTCATCATGAATCAGAATGGACTGCTGCAAGATGAGCTCGGGATTGCCCTGTAACACAGACACAACGACTACTTGGTCAGGTCACGCAAATACTGTGCAAACTCTGTGCCGAATTCCTCATGTTTCAAGGAATATTCGACATTGGCCTTGACGTAACCCAGCTTGCTGCCGCAATCGTAGCGTTTTCCGTCAAAGCGGTAGGCCAGTATTTTTTGTTGCTCCATCAAGGCGGCTATGCCATCGGTCAATTGGATTTCACCGCCTTTGCCAGGTTTGACGTTCTCCAGGCATGCAAAAATCTCAGGCGTAAGGATATAACGGCCGACAACGGCTAGGTTGGATGGCGCCTCTTCAGGTTTCGGCTTCTCCACAATGCCATTCAACTGCAGGACATTGGGTCCGCTCACCTCTGTCGCATCCACAATGCCATAGCTGGCAGTCTCACTAGGCTCGACATCTTCAACACCCAGGATGCTGACGCCTTCCTTTTCAAACAGCTCTGTCATTTGTTGCATTGCGGGCTTGTCGGCATCGATCAAGTCGTCCGCCAGAATCACCGAGAAAGGCTCATTGCCGACGACAGATTTGGCAAGCAGTACTGCATGTCCCAGGCCAAGCGCCTCAGCCTGGCGAATATAGATGCAGGAAACATTTTTCGGCAGAATGTTCTGGATCTGGTGCAGCACATCCAGCTTCTTACTAATCTCAAGTGTTGCCTCAAGCTCGAAAGACTTATCGAAATGGTCTGGAATCGAGCGCTTGTTGCGCCCAATGATGAAAATCAGCTCTGTCGCACCGGCCGCCACGGCTTCCTCTGCCGCATACTGGATCAATGGCTTATCTACGATGGGCAACATCTCTTTAGGACTTGCCTTGGTTGCCGGCAAGAAACGTGTACCCAAACCAGCTACAGGGAATACTGCCTTGGTAATTTTTTTGGTCATCTCTTCAATGTCTTTCTTGATTTAATGTATGGTTGAAGACTCGGATGGCAACACTAGCGCCGGGTTAGCATGGATGTCCCCCGCATACTCCTCCACCCACATGCCCAGCTCTTGCTTGATGACAGATTCATCTATGAGCGATGCCCTGTCTATCCACTTCAGCAATGCTTGCACCCAAGCCTCATCTACGTTCCGCGCCACAGCGATACGCAACTTATCGTGCGGCGTCGGTAAAGTGAGTTCGTCGTCGGCCAAAAGTTCCTCATAGAGCTTTTCGCCGGGACGCAACCCAGAATATACGATCTCAATGTCATCTTCATTAAGACCGGATAGCCGTATCATATCACGCGCCAAGTCCACAATCCTGACAGGGTCTCCCATGTCCAACACGAATATCTCCCCTCCGCTTCCCATCATGCCGGCCTGCATCACCAACTGGCACGCCTCGGGAATCGACATGAAATAACGGGTAATCTCGGGATGCGTGACCGTAATCGGCCCGCCTGCCGCAATTTGTTCCCGGAACTTAGGGATGACACTACCGCTGCTGCCCAGCACATTGCCAAAACGCACCACGACGAAGCGCGTGCCCGACTCCTCCTGCAAGCCTTGGCATACCATCTCCGCCAAGCGCTTGCTGGCCCCCATCACGTTTGTCGGGTTCACCGCCTTATCGGTCGAGACCAGCACAAACTTGGCAACCCCTGCAGTTTTACACGCCTCGGCCAGCGTGTAAGTACCGTTGACATTATTTGACAATGACTCGGCCACATTGCGGTTCTCCATCATGGGCACATGCTTGTACGCTGCCGCATGAAACACCACCTGGGGCATGTAGCGCCCAAGCACTTGCCTTACCCGCCGGGCATTTCTCACATCGCCCACCACATACTCGATGCTGGTAGCGGTCTCAACCCTGTTGAACTCTTGCTCCAATCGATACAGCGCATATTCCGACTGATCCAGGCAAACCAGGCATGCCGGGCGATATTTCAGCACCTGGCGGCATAACTCAGAACCGATGGAACCGCCGGCGCCGCTGATCAGCACCGCCTGCCCTTCAATCAAATGTTGCAAACCTTCCCCGTCAAGACTGACCGGCTCGCGTCCTAGCAAATCCTCCACCTCCACCGGCCTGAGCTGAGCCATGCTCAGGCGTCCGCTCATCAGGTCTTCAAAAGACGGCACGGTGAGCGCGGTCAAGCCGCTCTTGTTGGCTAGCTCAACCACTTGCCTGCGCCGTTGATGGCGCGCGGACGGCATGGCGACAATCACATGGCTGACGGACAAATCATCGGCAATCTGCGGTAATTGCTCAATCTCCCCCAATACATTAACACCCAGCAGCTCCCGCCCAAGCATGGTTTTCTTGTCATCCAGCAACCCGACGACATGCCATTCACGGCTTTTGGAAAGGTCTTTCAACAAGGCAATCGCCGCCTCTCCTGCCCCGAGCACCAGTACGGGTTTTCCAGCCAGCTGCGCCGAACCGTACAAACGATGCTCTTTCCAGGCGCGGTAGGCAAAACGGCTGCCTCCCATGAATAGCAATAACAACATCGGATCCATGAGCAATACCGATCTTGGGACAACGCCATCCGGTTTGAACATGAACAAGATGGCAACGACAGCAGCGGCACTAATGGCAATCGCGCGAATCAAGCGCTGTAAATCTGGAAGGCTGGCAAAGCGCCAAACCCCGCGATAAAGACCCGAAAACAAGAATACGAGCGCCTGCAAGGGGATCACCCAAGCAGCATTTTCCAGCATGCTTTGCGTGAAACTGCTCGGAATGTCGAAATTAAAGCGGAAAAGAAAAGCCACCCACCATGCCAACACCGCAACAACAATATCATGAAGCCACGCGCTTAAAGACCGTGGGTTATTCAAGCTAATATAATTAGACCACTTAAATGTTGGATGGATGTTCAACACGCATCAAACCCAAAATGAAATAAATGCATTCTACTAAAAACCGTTTCCCAATAACCCATGATTCACAACAATTAACACATGCCCTGAATTACTTAACGCACGACACGATCACCGCTGCCTTTACCCAACAACGTTTGGAATATCAATTTAAAATAAAGCGATATCCGCATATCGCGCAACATTCGCGCATCGGTTTCAGCCAACAGCTTAGGAACGGACATATCGATATCATTCACTTGCGCAATTCCCGTAATGCCAGGGCGCGCATCATAGACACCTCGCTTTGCCCGTTCGGCAATCAACTCCTCTTGATTGAACAAATTAGGCCGAGGCCCGACAAGGCTCATTTCCCCTTTCAGTACATTCCATAACTGCGGCAACTCATCCAACTTGGTCTTGCGCAAAAAACTTCCCAGCTTTGTAATTGATGAAGCTGAAGCCAAATGGCTTGCAACTGAAGCCGTATCCACCTGCATGGTGCGAAACTTCACCAAGGTGAAAGGTTGCTGGTAGCGTCCGACACGCACCTGGCGAAATAAAGGTGCCCCTGTATCCCACAACCCTAACACATAGATAATCAGCAGTAATGGTAAGCCGTGAATCGCCCCTACTATCCTAGACAGTCGCCAGCCCCTCGAAATAACGCTTTTCATACTCTACTGGCGATAGGCCATTATTGAAACTGTGTCGACGCCTAGGGTTGTAAAACATTTCGATGTAATCAAATATATCCTGGCGGGCAGCTTCTCGATGCTCGTAAATCTTCCGCCGTATCCTTTCCCGCTTCAGCAATTGGAAAAAGCTTTCTGCGACAGCGTTGTCGTGGCAATTGCCTCGTCTACTCATGCTAGGTTTGAGACGGTGCGCTTTTAAAAAAGCCTGCCAATCATAGCTGCTGAACTGACTACCTTGATCTGAGTGGACTAGCACCTCTCCATCTGGTCTCCGCCTCCATACCGCCATCAGCAATGCGCTGATCGCCAAGTCACGATCCATCCTAGGTGCCATTGACCACCCGACGACTTGGCGTGAGAAGAGATCCAGCACGGCAGCCAAATATAACCATCCTTCATGGGTTCGAATATAGGTAATATCCGTCACCCATACTGTGTTGGGAGTGTTCACGTCGAATTGGCGCTCCAGATGATTAGGCGCGACCACAGCGGGCCGTCCGCCAAGCTGACCAGGGCGACGCCGGTAGCCAGTTTGAGAACGTAACCCTTCTTGACGCATCAATCGCGCAACACGGTGCTTGCCACAGGTCTCCCCTAAAGCTCGAAGATCATCTTTGATCTTGCGATAGCCATAAACCCCACCACTCTCCAGCCAGGATTGCTTGATATGGCCTAGCAAGCGCTGGTCTTCTTGCGCTCTTGCAGACTGTGGTGTCTGTTGCCATGCGTAATAACCGCTGGGATGCACACTCATCATGCGACAGAGACGTCGGATAGGGTGAGAGCAGGCGTGCTCTTGAATAAATGCGTACTTTACCCGGACAGCTTGGCAAAGTACGCGGCGGCCTTTTTTAGGATATCTCGCTCATCAGTGACGCGGCGCAGCTCAGCCTGAAGGCGACGGATTTCTGCTTGCTGATTGGAGACGTGCTGTAGTTCGTCTTCAGGCGTGTTGAATCGTTTGATCCAAGCATAAATGCTATGGCTTGAAACGCCCAACCGCTCCGCGACTTCTGCTACTGAAAACTGACGTTCAGTGACTTGCTTGACGGCGGCCTGTTTGAATTCTTCGGTGTAACGTTGTTGCTTGCTCATGATGTCTCCTCAACTTCCATAGTTTGAGGCTCTTGAGCTGTCTAGGAAAGTGGGGGCGATTCACCGAGAACCAAGCCCAAGAGTGAGAATACAACATCAAAAAACCGAATCAAGATTGACTTTCTGAACCAAAGCAACGTCGCAGACCTTCATCCACCGTAACAGGCGGCGCCCATCCCAACATTTCCTGAGTCTTGGAAATATCGACCTGCAAAGAACCTAAAAGCCGCTGGGCAACCATCCTTTTACCCAGCATGGTCAAACCCGTGTTTAACACACCGGCTGGAATCGGAATTAACCGGGAAGAAACGCCAGCAGCCTTGGCCAAACGACGCAGCAAATCGGAAGTGGATACATCCTCGCCGTCGCTAACCAGGAAAACCTGGTTAGCGGCAGCTGGATGATCAATGCATGTAATGATCAGGCTCACCAAATTATCAATCGCCACCAAGGAACGCTGATTATGGATGGCGCCGAAAGGCAGAGGCAATGATCTCCGCATCAAATTCATCATATTGGCAAAATTACCTTTCACCCCAGGTCCATAGACCAGCGGAGGCCGAATGATCACAACCTCCATCCCAGTTTCCCTCGTCAAAGCCAACAAACCTTGCTCCGCCTCGAACTTTGAAATGCCATATACATCTGCAGGGGTAGCGACATCATTCGCGGTAAAAGGCTTTCCAGGTAGGGTCTGTTCGCCATTGACCTTGATGGAGCTTATAAAAATAAACCGCTTTATCCCCGCTTTTGCAGCTTGGCGAGCAAGGTTCATTGTCCCTTCAACATTCGTTTCCCGATATGCATCCAAAGGATTGGCAAGCGGTTCACGCATGACATGAACTCGGGCAGCAAGATGGACAACAACATCCATCTCAGCCAAGTACATTTGCCAATCAGTATGACCATCAACGACTGGTACTAAAATATACTCATGCTTGGCAACTTCTTGAAACAGCTTGCTTCTGGCACAAGCGACCACTTTATGAGCAGAATCTGCCAGAGCAGTACACAATGCTCGACCAACAAATCCACTTGCCCCTGTAATCAAAATACGCATTAATTCGTATTATCTATATGAGGTTTAGTGAAAAATTGTGGTAAGCGAGACAAGACCTTACTCGGAATAAACAGCGGCCCCACATTCAAGCCATGCAGCTTACATGCGCGATACGCTTCCAGATTGCCCTTGATCACGCCACGGATGCTGTTATTGGAAGTGCCACCCACGCGCATTCTGATCCAGATACGCGGGACATAAACTGACCGGATACCGTGAACTTCAAGAAACCGCATCGTGAGCTCAAAATCCGCCTGTCGTGGGAAGCGAAGGTCAAACCCTCCCAATGATTCATAGACGCTGCGCCTCACAAAAAAAGTGGGATGAGCTGGCATCCAGCCCCGCTTGAAAAGACCCGGTTCAAAATCTCTAGATTTCCAGTACCTAATCACGCGCGACGTATCAGATTGATCTACATATAAAAGATCGGCATAACAGGCTTGCACATCCGGATCCTTGAAAACCTTGGCCACCTGATCTAGCACCGTATCATCGGCATAGAAATCATCCGCATTCAGCAGCCCAATCACATCACCTGTCGCCAGCTTCAGCCCCTTGTTCATCGCATCATAAATACCTTGATCCGGCTCCGAGACATACTGCGCAACACTGGAAGCATTTTTTACAATCTCCATGGTGCTATCCTGAGAGGCACCATCTACAATAATATGCTCACGCTCGTTATATTGCTGCGACGCCACTGAACCAATCGTATCCGCAATGGTTGCAGCACTGTTATAGCAAACGGTGATAATAGAAATTTTCAATGGACTAGTCTTAAGATTTAATTAATTTACGTTGGCTATGTAATAAAACCAGCCTCTTGATCAACAAGAAAAAGAGCCTAATTCGATAGATAAGTTGCTGATACACAGAAAAATTGCTTTTTTGTGCAGTAGGTGAAGCATTTTTATCATGTCGCCGATATAGCATCAGCGCTTCAGGAAGGAACTTAACTTTTCCAACACAGTTAGCCAATAATCCCAGCCACATATCATGCATAGGCACATTCTCAGGGATAGGCAGGGCATAAGCCAGCAACTCTTTCCGAAACGCCATACAGCAACCTAAGTAGCTATTCTTATACAAATTTTTCACAACCCCTTCACTGGACTTTCTCAATCCAAAAAATGAAGGATGTAATTCATTCAAGTTTTTATCAACAACCCGGCAATCACTAACCACGAGCAAATAGTCAGTCAACACCTGCAAACATCTATCTACTTTGTTAAGCAACCAAATATCGTCTTGATCACATAAAAAAATATACTCGCCAGATGCTTGGGATAACGCACGTTCAAAATTTCTCACAACACCCAAATTTCCATCATGGTTTACAATCTTGATACGCTCATCCTGAACAGCTGTAATAATATCCAAAGTGTTATCAACTGAACCATCATCGGAAATAAGGATTTCATCCTCATCATTTAGCTGGGGCAGTATTGATCGCAATTGCGCCTCAATAAAACAAGCACCATTATATGTAGCGATACAGACGGAGATCATTTGAGCACAGCCAACCATATTCGTTTAAGAAATCTATATAATGGGTAAGCAAGCAAAATAAAACCCCCATTAATCCGGCTTCGCCTACCAAATATTATCTCGCTAGCAATCCGTTGATAGAAATGCATCGGCGCAGATGAAACTCCAGCTTCATCACATATTGAAATAACCGATGAACAATATCTCCATCGCACATGTGAAATAGAAAGAAAATATATATAGTCTGATATAGAAACTCGTTTCCCTACCACATAATACCCATATATATTATGTAGTGATTTTCTATATATTAATGACTGATGCCTGACATTTAGCTTACTAATGTTTGCCCTCACCAATCGACGACTATGACGATATATCCAGTCAGAATAAATTACATCCACATCGTTATTGGCAATGTCGATAGCTCGCAACAATGCATCTTTTGAAGCAAATACATCACCCGAATTCATAAATAATATCCACTCTCCGGATGCAACAAACACGCCCTTATTCATCGCATGATAAATTCCTACATCCGACTCATTAATATAATGATTGATAATATCTTTATATTCAAAAGCCAATGCTCGAGTTCTATCGCAATCGCCGCCGTCAATCAGCAGATACTCAAATTCGGAATAGCTTTGCTCTTTAACGCTTTTTAGTGTTCTCTCGAGCGCCAAAGGATCATTTTTACATATTGTAACAATAGAGATTTTACTCATACGATTGAGCTTACATACTTCGTTATATAGCTATTAATGCATTTCATTTAAAAAATTTAGCCTTCATTAAACAAAAACTATTAATTATCTTTACCTTAATCAATGGCTTTTTCATAAATCTCTTGATATTTTTTCGCAACATAATGATAAGAAAATCTATTAAGCGCATACTCTCTAGCAGAGCGACTTAAATGTGCATGGCGAGATTCATTCTCAATCACCCAATTAATACCAAAAGAAAAATCCTGACAATCAAATGCTTTTGCCAAATAACCAGTGCCCATATGGGAAGCAATATCAGAAAGACCGCATGTATTAAAAGCTACAATTGGCGTCCCGCAAGACAATGCCTCAACTCCAGTATTAGGAAGGTTATCTTGTCGGGAAGGAATAAGCATTACATCTACAGCACTGTAAAGAATTCTCAATGTCAAGTTATCGTTCACAACTCCAGCATAGTGAACTGGAAAACCAAGGTGCTCTTGAAATTCTGGTTCACTCTGGCCAAAAATTACCAACTCTACATTATCAATTGTGAGCTCTTTCAGAGCTGACTTAAGAAGATCAAAACCTTTTCTGAAATCAGCTGTGCCTCTTGACGCCCCAAACAATAAGAGTTTCTTATTGCTCGGAAGCCTCAACAAATTACGAGCAACAGATTTATTTACAGGTTTCCAAAAATCCGTATCTATAGCATTAGGTATTACCGTGATAGGCCAATCCTTCATTAAAGCACTGTTTTTAGCACAATCTGCTAACCATTGACTAGGAGCAACTATATGCACTGGCTTTTTCCACAATTTTTTTTTCCTCAGCCATACCCATCTATTGATATCCAACCCAGCTTCATATATTGGCCGATTATCTCTCAAATATCCATTTCGCCATCGATCATCATCGGCATAATGCTCAGCTCCACAGAAGGCCCACATATCATGCAAAGTCCAAACCAATGGCTTCTGAATTTTCCCGATATCAGATATTGACATCATCTCAGCATTGACCCAGTGTAAGTGAACTAAATCAACTGGCAACGAATTTAGCAATTTAGGCCATTTTGAAGGTAAAATTGCAAATGAATATAAGGTGGGATTAGTAGTAGAATGTAGCCGCTTTGGCAGTGCTCCTATGTATGGACGGAATCCCGTTATTAATTGCTTCCATTTCTCCCTATAACCTTGCACCGTCCAATCATCAGATATAGCAGATTCAACATATAAACTAGAGTCAATATTTATTGATCTCAATGCATGATGAATACGGTATGTAGCCTTAGCTGCTCCTCCATCCTGATCAGAATAATTAACTAACGCAACTTTCATTTAAAATGACCATAATTTCTTGATATAAGATATGGAATTTCTAACTCCATTAATAACTGGTCCAACCACTTTCACTAGCCTCTCCGCCACTCTCGCTTTGGCTAGATTCACTGCACCATTCTTTTTATACACTTGAATATGAGGCGCTTTATCCAAATTACCCAAATACTGCAATCCTAGCGCTCTCATAACAATTGGAAATGTATGCCGCAAATAAAAAGTAGATGGCAAATGACACTTAATGACTGGATAAAAACAGTTAGCAAAAATTAATATTCCTTGATCAGAAACTGAAGATGCCATGTCATATGCAATTTTAATTGGATCCTCAACATGTTCCAACACATCTTGGGCAACTGCCGCATCATACTGATACCCCTCCATAGTAGATATAAATTGAATTCTTCCTTGCAATCTATTAAGTTCCAAAGCTACTCGGGAGGGATAAGGCTCTAGCACAAAAACCTCGATATCTTTAATAGAGTTAACGATTACCCTTGCCAACTCAGAGAAACCACCTCCGTATTCAATTACAGATTCAATATTATGCTTTTGTAAGTATTGCGCTATAGCATTTCTATGAGAAATTGACTCTGGATCAACAGCGGTAAAGATACCGTTCATCAACCAGACAGGATGGCCATAATAGCCTGACAACTCATCATAAGATAACTTATTTCTGTTATCTAAGCCAAACTGCTCCCATACCTTATCCATCTCCTCCCACACCCACTGCACGAGAGGAGTCTTTGCAGGCAGGCCAGTTAAGTATCTTTCTTGATCAGAGGTCAACCACTCTTTATGGAAAGTAAATCCCCATATGTTAATATCTGTCATTTCTATACCTTTCCCACAGCATATTACGGCAATATTTACTGACTCTACCAATCAAGGTGGTTCGATTTTTTTTCATCCATTCTTTTATCCGATTGACTGCCAAGTCAGACTCAACAATAGTATTAGGGAAATTGCCCAAGCCTTCCTCATGAGATAGAGAAAACTGTCCAATCTCCTCATCAGGACAATTTTCTCCCGATCCATCAAACCCAATGTTATAAACGAGAGTACGTGTTGAGTTTAGACATAATCCCTTATAATTAAAAATTGTGGCATACCAGAAAACTGCCCAGGTATCAATTTCACCGCTAAGATTTCTTATAACTTGGCTCCACCATATCTTACCCGAGCCATCCAGATCAAATCGTTTAATTTTCTCACTATTCCAGGAGGTCACCAGTTTCTTTGGATTTTTCTCAAAATGTTCCCACCTATCCCACCACGTTGCCCACCCCCAACAATTCATGACTCTCCAAAGAAACGCATCGCCAATATCAGTCGAATCTATAGGATAGTTCCATCCACTGATATGCCACACTCTCTTCTCATCGACATAATGATGCAATGCCCGATTCATAAAAGTAAGAAAGTCAGGACTTGTCACTATATCATCCTCCATGACAATTACTTTTCCATACTTTTCACAAACCGTAGTAACTCCATCTATAATCGAGCGAGCAAGTCCCATATTTTCACCTCGCTCAATTACAGTTACAGACTTAAAGCCATCAACCTTATGAATATAAGTTCTCACCTCTGCAACCGCATCAAGATCACTATCTTTTTTTGCTGCATCAGAATAAATTATCAAGTCACTTTCACACGCCAGCTTATTCAGCTTAAGTGCATCAATAACTCTAGCAACATGATTAGGCCTATTGTATACAAATAAGACTATTGGAGCATATTCCATATATAAAAAAATAACACCCTAACTTTACAATTAAAAAATTTAGACATCTCGAAAAAATTTACTCTAAAACTCAGGAAGAAGTGCCTTCAATTTTACCCAAAATATAGGTCGAGATTTTCTACTAAACAAATCAAAAAAAAATGCTGCAAAAAATTGAGAAGCAACAGTAGATAAAGCCGCTCCATTAATTCCAAACTTTGGAATAAAAATCAAATTCAAACCGACATTAACACAACACCCTGAAACAGCTCTATAAAAACGGTACTTTTGCAGATTTTCTATTGTAAACCAGCTACCACTCGCCACTCCCAAAACCACAAAAATTCCAGCCCAAACATGAATCACCAATACCGAAGTTGAAAGAGAGTAAGGTTCACCATATAAAAATAAAATAATAAAATCACCTAAGAAAGTAACAAAAATCGCCACTACAACTGCAAAATAAAACAACAACCTGAACAATTTCTCAAGCCTTAAATAATAAATCTCCTCACTCTCTTTTTTACTTTCTATCATTGCAGGAAATACAGAATTTACTATTGCAATAGGAATAAAATACCATAGTTCACTTAATCTGACTGCCGCAGAAAACAATCCAACAGCCTCACTATCCATCATTTCGCCAATCATAATTTGATCAATACGCATATAAATCATGATTGCCATACCTGAGAGAATAAGTGGCCAGCTATCTTTTAATAACTCTAAAGCCACGCACTTATCAAACTTCCACCATCTAATATTTAGATGGTTATAATAATATGCTGCCAGCAAAAATAATCCGGTTAATACAATTTCACACAGACCAGCCCAAGCAAATGCTACTAAAGGAGCGGAATTTAACAATAAGAGAATTTTTACAAGACTAAGCAGCGTAAAGGATAAAACTGCAGGAATAACACTATATTTAGATTTTACTTTTGCCTGAAAATAAAAATCTATGACATTGAGTGACTGAAAAATGAAACCTGCTGCAGTGATGCCAACCAACCACATCACATCGGGCTCACCATGTTTAACAAAATAAATTGCCAGCATTGTAATAATCAATGCTATCAATCCAGAAAACAGCTTTAGAATAAATGCAGTGCCAAGTAGCTTATTTGTTTGATCTGGATACTTCACAATATCTCTAACAATAATGCTATCCAGACCTAATGTCGCAAATGCTGAAAATAATGCAGTAAATGCAATTGCGTAATTCCACAATCCAAATTGTTCCGGCCCTAAGTAACGAGCAATCCACACTCCAACTACAAGGCCTACACCCATTCTCAACACTTTATCAGCAATCAACCACCCACTATTTCCTAGTGCAGCTTGCAAATTAACACGCCCATCCAATCGACTCTGGATGAATCTTGGCAAATACTTAATCCACAATTGATTCATATGCTATTGATAAACCAAAAAATCTTGATAGGCTATGACTAGGCCTTGCTTTAAAGCTGTATTAGCTCTCCATCCAGCCTTCGTAAGTCTTGTCACATCCATGAGCTTCCTCGGTGTTCCATCCGGCTTGGTGGCGTCGAATTCGATGTTGCCTTGATAGTCCACGATTTGTTTGACGAGCTCCGCTAGTGCTTTGATGGTGATGTCTTCGCCTACGCCAACGTTGATAAGCGGTGGTTCGAATCTGCCGCTCTGGCTTTCGTCGCTACCCAGCAATGCTCGATATTGGTCTTGCGGCAGATTCATGAGATAAACGCAGGCATCAGCCATGTCGTCGCTGTAGAGGAACTCTCTTCTGGGAGTACCAGTGCCCCAGACGGTGACGGTGGGTTGGTGGTTCCGCTTGGCTTCGTTGAATTTACGTAGCAGGGCTGGGATAACATGGCTATTCTCAGGGTGGTAATTATCGCCAGGGCCGTAAAGATTAGTTGGCATGGCGGCGAGGTATTGAGTGCCGTATTGGCGGTTGTAGCTCCAGCACATTTCGATACCGGCAATCTTGGCCAACGCATACGGGCGGTTGGTCGGTTCCAATGGACCGGTGAGCAGGTGTTCTTCTTTCATGGGCTGCGGGGCATGCTTGGGGTAGATGCAACTAGAGCCCAGAAACAGGAGCCGGGTAACGCCGTGCTTCCAGGCGCTGTGGATGACATTGGTCTGGATGGCAAGGTTGTCACGGATGAATTCTGCCGGGTAGGTGTTGTTGGCGACGATGCCGCCGACCTTGGCTGCGGCCAGGAAAACGTATTCCGGCTTGTATTCGGCAAAGAATTGGTCCGTGGCTTTTTCGTCGGTCAGGTCGAGTTCGGCGTGGGTGCGCTTGAGGATGTTGGTATACCCCTTGGCTTCGAGGTTCCTGACGATAGCGGAACCAACCAGGCCTCGGTGGCCCGCCACATAGATGCGTGCATGCTTATTCATTAATGCGCCCTACCCTGCTATTCGTTGTAGTCATAAGCAGCGAAGCCGTGCTTCTTGACGAGTTCGTCACGCTCGGCGCTCTTGAGGTCTTCTCGCACCATTTCGGAGACAAGTTCCTGGAAGCTGATCTTGGGAGTCCAGCCGAGTTTTTGCTTGGCCTTGGCCGGGTCGCCCAACAGGGTTTCGACTTCGGTAGGACGGAAATAGCGCGGATCGACTTGGACGATGGCTTTGCCGTTGCTGTCATAGCCTTTTTCGTCGACGCCCTGTCCTTGCCAAGTAATGGCGATGCCGAGCTCCTTGGCGGCGGCGTTGACGAAGTCGCGGACGCTGTACTGGACGCCGGTGGCAATCACGAAGTCTTCTGGGTGCTCTTGTTGCAGCATGAGCCATTGCATTTCGACGTAGTCCTTGGCGTGGCCCCAGTCGCGCAATGCGTCAAGATTACCTAGGTAGAGGCTGTCTTGCAGCCCCAGTTTGATTCGCGCCAGAGCGCGGGTGATCTTGCGGGTGACGAAGGTTTCGCCGCGCAGCGGACTTTCGTGGTTGAACAGGATGCCGTTGCATGCATAGATGCCATAGGCTTCACGGTAGTTGACGGTTATCCAATAGCCGTAAAGCTTGGCCACGGCATATGGGCTGCGTGGGTAGAATGGAGTGGTTTCCTTCTGCGGGACTTCTTGCACCAAGCCATAGAGTTCTGAGGTAGAGGCCTGGTAGAAGCGGGTCTTCTTCTCGAGACCGAGGATGCGGATGGCTTCGAGAATGCGCAGGGTGCCAATACCGTCGGCATTGGCGGTGTATTCGGGAGTTTCGAAGCTGACGGCCACGTGGCTCATGGCAGCCAGATTGTAGATTTCGTCCGGCTGGACTTGCTGGATGATGCGGATGAGGTTGGTAGAGTCGGTCAGGTCGCCGTAATGCAGGATGAAGTTCTGATTGTCGACATGCGGGTCCTGGTACAGATGGTCGATACGATCGGTATTGAACAACGATGCACGGCGCTTGATGCCGTGGACTATATAGCCTTTATTCAATAGAAATTCAGATAGATAGGCGCCATCCTGCCCGGTAACACCCGTAATCAAAGCAACCTTGCTCATTGTTTCTCACACCTTCCATAAGTATCTTCAAAGCGGACAATATCGTCCTCTCCAACATATTCGCCGCATTGCACTTCGATGATATGCAACGGCACATCTCCCGGATTCGATAATCGGTGACGGTGGGTTTTGGGAATATATGTGGATTCGTTTTCTGTTAATGTGACTTCCCGATCGCCATTGGTAATGCGGGCAACGCCGGACACTACCACCCAGTGTTCAGACCGGTGGTGATGCATTTGCATTGAAAGGCTGGCGCCGGGGTTGACCGAGATGCGCTTGATCTTGAAATTGATGCCTTCCTCCAACACGGTATATGCTCCCCAGGGACGCTGAACTGTCCGATGCAGCTCGGTAAGCTCAGGTTTTTGCTTCTGCACCAACGCCACCAACTGCTTGATGTCCTCGGTCCGTCCGCGATCACAGATCAAGGTGGCATCAGCGGTCTGGATGATGGCGAGGTTGCTGACACCCAATGTTGCCAATAAGCCATGCGTGTTCCATAACAGGCTGTTGTTGGTATCCAAAGCGATGACGTCGCCCTCGCAGACATTGTCATCGGCATTCTTGCCATTGCGCTGATAGATCGAATCCCAATTGCCTAGGTCGCTCCAGGCCATATCGACCGGTACGACAGCGGCGCTGCTCACTTTTTCAGCCAATCCGTAGTCAATGGAAACATTGGGCAGTTTTGCATATTCTTCGGCCAGGTTTCCGCTATCGAGCTTGCTTATCAATGCACTGATTTCAGGCTGATGTTCGGCCAGCAATTGCATAAAGATATCGGCACGGAAAACGAACATGCCGCTATTCCACAAATAGCCTTGCGCCAGGAACGCTTCAGCATTGGCCCGGTCGGGCTTCTCCACGAAACGGGCGACTTCGTATATGGCATGCCCGGAATTGCCTCCGACAGTCGTATCGGCAGGCTGGATATATCCGTAACCGGTTGCCGGCTCGGTGGGCGATATGCCAAGCAGGGTGAGGTATCCCTGGGCCGCTCCCTCTTCCGCAGCAGTCCAAGCCTGATGGAAAGCTTCTTCATTATCAATCGAATGATCAGAAGGAAAGACGCCGACGATCGCGTCCGGGGATTGAAGATGGATGCGGCTGACAGCCCATGCAATGGCAGGCAGTGTATTGCGGGCGCACGGTTCTGCCATGACGCCGTTGATTGCCTCCGGCAGGATGTCGGCAAGCTGGCCCTTGACCTCGAACTTGTGATCCTCGTGAGTGACGGTAATCAGGTTACTGGACTGTACATGACGGGAAAGACGCAGCGCAGTTTGCTGAAGCAAGGTTTCCTTGCCGTTCAAGGCAAGAAGCTGCTTGGGCCGCAATGTGCGTGACAACGGCCATAACCGCGTACCCGAACCTCCGCAAAGCATCACGGCATAGCGCTCGCTCATTTGACTCCCTCATCCACCGATTCACCTGCTGCCCGGCGCAGCTCTTCGATTTCCGCCTGCAGGTTTTCATATTCTTGCATTTTGTATTTAAGGAACCGCATGGTGATACCGGCTTTCTCCTCTATCCCTTTAGGCGTCAGCACATACATATAGGCCAGCTTATTCTTGCTGTTGCGGAAGTTGGAAACCTTGAGCAAGCCGACTTCAGCCAAGGCCTTGAGGCAGAAATTCGTCTTTCCCAGGCTGATACCCAAAGCCTTCGCCAGCTCACGCTGGCTGATCTCAGGTTTTTCCTGTACCAGCTTGAGGATTTTGTACCGGTATTCGTCAGTGAGCATGAATATATTGGATCGCACTGCGTTCAAATGATGAACGCAGTTTACAAAAACTTTTCAATCCTCACAACCCTGAAAAATTCACCCCCGGATGTTATCCTAGTTAGCCCTAGTCACTACGGAGCATTGAAGCATGGCAACTGTCCTCATTACCGGCGCCAATCGGGGCCTGGGCCTTGAATTCACACGGCAATATGCCGAAGCCGGCTGGCATGTATTGGCCTGCTGTCGCCAGCCGGAATCGGCCGAGGAGCTGTTGCAGCTTGCATCACGTTTCAAGGACTTGGTCAGCGTGCATAAGCTGGACGTGGGCAATTTCCACCAGGTGGACGAATTGGCCGCCTCGTTGTCAGGCCAGCCGATTGACGTATTGATCAACAATGCCGGGATTTACCCTGATAGCCCAACCCAGTTCTTTGCAGATGCGGATTATGAAGCATGGATCGAGGCATTCCGCATCAACAGTCTGGCGCCGTTCAAGATGGCCCAGGCCTTCACTCCCCATTTGAAACAAGGGCAGGTCAAGAAGCTTGTCAATATGACCAGCAAGATGGGCAGTATTGCGGACAACACCAGCGGCGGCAGCTACATATACCGCTCCAGCAAAACCGCGCTCAATATGATCACCAAAAGCCTGGCGATCGAACTGGCAAAAGAAGGCATTACGACCCTGGTGCTGCATCCCGGCTGGGTACTGACTGATATGGGCGGCCCTAACGCATTGATCAACACCGAGCAGAGCATTAGCGGCCTGCGCCAGGTGATAGACCACGCCACGCTTGCGGATGCAGGCAAGTTTTATGCATATGACGGACAAGAAATCCCCTGGTAATCCATTGCACCCCCATGCCGTGCTGCGCCCGTTGGTGTTCAAGGGGCGCGGCGCGATCAGCAACCACAGCGGCCGCTTCGATCATCTGCAACATGCGGATATCGATGACGGCTGGAGCAACCTGGAACAAGACCTGGCGCCGCTTGCCACCGAAGTGCTGATCGACAGCACGCGCAGCATCATTAACTGGGTCAAATCACCGGACATCCCTTTCGACCGCTCCATCAATCCCTACCGCGGGTGCGAGCATGGATGCATCTATTGCTTTGCGCGCCCTACCCATACCTACCTGGGCCTTTCGGCCGGGCTGGATTTCGAAAGCCGCATCCTGGTCAAGCCGGATGCGGCACGCCTGCTGCGCAAGGAGTTGAGCAATAAGAATTACCGCTGCGCGCCCATGGCGATGGGAACCAACACCGATCCCTACCAGCCGCTGGAAAGGCAGCAACAGCTTACACGGCAGATCCTGCAGGTATTGGCGGAGTTCAAGCATCCCGTCAGCATTGTCACCAAAGCCGCCATGGTGGAGCGCGATATCGATATCCTGTCCAAGATGGCAAACGAAGGGCTGGCCCAGGTCTTCATTTCAGTCACCACCTTGAGCAACCGGATCAGCCGCGCGCTGGAACCACGTGCTGCAGCGCCACAGCGCCGCCTGGAGACGATCAGGCGCCTGCATGCGGCCGGGGTTCCGGTAGGCGTGATGACAGCGCCGATTATCCCGGTGCTGACTGACCCGGAGCTCGAGGATATCCTGGCTGCTGCCCACGATGCCGGGGCCGCCAGTGCGGGCTATGTGCTATTGCGGCTGCCCCTGGAAGTCGCGCCGCTGTTCGAGGAATGGCTGCAGCACCACTACCCGCTCAAAGCCGGCCATGTGATGAGCATCATCCGCCAAAGCCGGGACGGGCAAAACAACCAGTCCGAATTCCATGAGCGCATGAGAGGCAACGGAATATTCGCTGACATGATCCGCCAACGCTTCAAGCTGACGACCAAGAAACTAGGGCTCAATCAGCGCGGCCTGGAGATGAATACCGGGCTGTTCCGGCCACCGGGAAAACCTGAACAATTTGGATTGTTCGATTAGAACAAGCAATATATCGCGCTTCCAAAAAGAAGCAACAAGCCGCGATCATACTCCAATATGAAAGGTCGAATTTTGACACTCAAGATAAAAAGCGTAAGATACGAGCGAAAGGAGTCTAGCACATGAGCACACAAGAACACGATTTAAGGAAAATCGACGCAGAGATTGCCAAACTGATGGCTGAAACCAGCAAGATCAATGCTGAAGCAAAATGGTATCCATTCATCGCAGTGGCCGGTATTTTTGGTGCTGCCATTGCTATTGTGAAGCTGTTCTTGAGTTAGACAAATAGCATTAATCTAAATTTAAAAAGCCCTCTTCATGAGGGCTTTTTCATTAATATCATCAGGTATTGCAACGAACAAGCCTGCAGTACTTAGTCACCAATCAATACCGGTAAACTTCTTGATGTCGCGGCGCTGGCGCTTGGTGGGGCGGCCCATGCCGCGTTCGCGCTGTGCATGTTCTTGCTCACGGGTCACGGCAAGGTTCTCGCGTTTCGCGATGCTCTCAGGCGTCTCTTCATACAATAGCACCGCTTCCGGTGCGCTGCGGCGTTGCGTGCTGAGCCCGCGCACAACCACCTCCATTTCCAGCTCCTTGCGGCGGATGTGAATCACTTGTCCCAGACGGACTTCCTTAGCCGGCTTAACGCGGTCTCCGTCCACATGTATCTTGCCGGTATCGATGGCATCCGTCGCCAGGCTGCGGGTCTTGAAAAATCTTGCGGCCCAGAGCCATTTGTCCAGGCGGCACTTGTTGTCCTGTTCGCTCATGCTATCGGCCTGTAGGGTGGTGATTACGCTGGTAGATGTCCTGGTATGCCTGCAAGCTGCGCTGCACATGGCCAAGCACACTGCCGGCCGGATAAACACCGGCTGCATCCGCACTGCCTGCCGCCAACCCGGTCAACAGCTCTATCCCGTCCAGCACATGCTCCATGGCATAGAGATGGAACCTGCCCTCCGCCATTGCACGGATGATATCCTGATGCAGCAGCACGTGGCGCAGGTTGCTCGCTGGCAGCAATACGCCTTGTTGGCCATCGAGCCCCAGCTTTTCGCACAGGCGGAAATGCCCTTCTATTTTCTCGTTGATCCCGCCTATCGGCAGCACTTCTCCATGCTGGTTCAATGCGCCCGTCACTGCGATGCCTTGCGCCAATGGCAGGCCAGAAAGGCTGGAAAGCAAGGCATACAGCTCGGCGCACGAAGCGGAATCGCCCTCCACACCGTGATACTCCTGCTCGAACACCAGTGAAGCGTTGAGCGACAAAGGCGCCTGCTGCACGAACATGGCGGCCAGCCAGTGCTGCAGGATGAACATGCCCTTGTCATGTTGCGGCCCCGTCAGCTTGACCTCGCGGTCGATATTGATGATGCCGTGCCGGCCGGGATGACAGCGTGCGGAAATCTGCACCGGCGACCCGAACGCGGCATCCCCCATGTCGATATGGGTCAGGCCGTTGATGCGCCCTACCTGGCGCCCCGTCACCGCTATCTTCAGCTCGCCGTCGAGGATGGAATCCCTGATCTGCTCCTCGGCATAATCGTGGCGCTGCCGCGTTGCCGACAACGCCTGCTCGACCTCTGCCGCATCGACTGCGCCGCCCTGCGACGCCAAGGCCGCCGCCTCATGCAGCAAAGGCAGCAAGCGCCCAAGCGCCAGGCTGACCCGGGACTGGTCCTCCTCCCACTCGTGCAATACCTGAAGCAAACGCGCTACCGCGGCGGCAGTGAAATGCGGCAAGCCGTTTTCAGCCGAACAACGCGCGATATAGCCGGCTACCTGGCGATACACATCGGGCGTGGCTTTTGCGCTGTCCGCGAACTCGACCTTGATGCGGAAATATTCCAGGAAAGGCGCATGCTGCTCGTGCAAGTGGTAATAATCGTCGCGGCTCGCCACCAGGATCAGCTTGAAATCGAGCGGCAAGGCATCGGGCGTCAGCGCATTCAATGCGGCATTGCCTGAGGCGCTGCCCGCATCCTCGATCTGCAGCTTGCGGTTGCGCAATACGCGCCCCAGCTTTTCCAGCAATGGGTTCGCCCCTGCCTGCTGGTCGCCAAGGATATCCTCCAGGTGCAGGATCAGCACGCCGCCGTTGGCGCGCAACAAATTGCCTGCCTTGAGGCGCATGAAATCCGCCAAATGATGGTCAGCCGATGCCTCCACGCCTCCAAACAGCGAGGTATGGCTGGGATCGTCGTCATAGATGACTGGGCTTCCGGCAAGGCCGTGGTTGCTGAGCAGGAGATTGGCGCGAAACCGCCCGAGAAAAGCTTCCTGCATTTCATCGGTTTCGTTATTGGTCGCCAAGGCGAACAGTTCGGTATTATCGAGCACTTCCTGCACTAGCTGCGCTGACCAGCGGTCGAACAGTTCAGGTTCAAGCAGGCCCGGCAGTATTTGCTGGCGAATCTTCGCCAGCTCTTGCTCCAGAGACGACTTGAGATTGCCCTCGGGGCTAACGGCTGCAGGGCTGCCATGCCGGGACTCGCCCGGAATTCTTGACTGCAGCAGGGCGGGAATGGTCCGCAATTGCCTGCGTGCAAATTGGTCAAGCAAATGCCGCAGCTCGCTCCCCTTGCCTGCTTGCAGGCGCAACAGGATTGGCTTTTCCGGCAGCTGGAAGTTCAGCAGGTACACCAGGTCCGGCGGCACCGGCTGCTGCGCCAGCGCCCGTTCCATCAGGCTCTTCATCAACGAGGTCCGGCCGGAACCGGGCTCGCCGATCACCAGCATATGGTAGCCGGGATGCTGCATGCGCAAGCCTAAGCTAGCCGCTGCAAATGCACGCTCCTGGCCTATCCATTGTGCCGCATGCCGGTCATCCGGCAGCAATTCTGCGGTGGTATCGAATCCCAGGGTGTGCGGATGAATGGATATATTGAGTTGTTGCGGTGTCAGCTTGCTTAGCATCAGATGGGCATGTTGTCAGGGTTGAGGTTGCAGGAATGCTATTGCCAGCGCTCGCGCGCAGACTGGTCGCTTTCGCGGGAATCCAGCCATTTTTCACCTTCCGGGGTCGCTTCCTTTTTCCAGAAAGGCGCTTCGGTCTTGAGATAGTCCATGATGAACTCGCAGGCGGCAAAGGCATCGCCCCGGTGTGCGCTTGCCACGACGACCAGCACGATCTGCGCCTGCGGCTGTAGCGTCCCGATGCGATGGATCACGACCGCATCAAGTATCGGCCAGCGCTGTCTTGCCTGCTCGATAATGGCGGCAAGCGATTTCTCGGTCATGCCGGGGTAATGCTCCAGCGTCAGGCTGGAAACGGCATCGCCGTCATTCAGGTCGCGCACCTGCCCGGTGAATGACACTACCGCGCCCGCCTGGGGGTACTGCAGACGCAAGCGGGTGATTTCCTCGCCTACGTCGAAATCCTGCTCCTGCACGCGTGCCGTCATTCAGCCTCCCGTGACGGGCGGGAAGAATGCTACCTCGTCGCCCGGCTGCACCAGCGCCGAATCCGGCACCAGCTCCTGATTGACGGCCGCACGCAGGCTGGCGTTGCCGGCAAACTGTTCCTGCCAGGCACCGCCGCGCCCGGCCAGCTTGTGCTTCAATGCGGAGACAGTATCAGGCTCGGGCCAGTCCAGGCGTTCGCCATCGCTACCCAGCGTTTCGCGCAACCTGGCGAAATACAGCAATTGGATCATGCGCCGGTCACGTCCTGGTCGGTCACCGGGCCGCGCTTGCCATTGATGGCATCCATCATCAGCACCAATAATTTTTGCTTGTGCTCTTCATTGTCCATCAGGCTCGAACTGAAGGTGATGCCGAACTTGCTGGCATATTGCTGGATCAGCATGATCAGGCCTTGTTCATCGCTCATATTGTTTACTCCTCTAAATCGTTGTCGGGCAATGCCAGGCCGGCCTGCGGCTCGCCTTCCAGCTCCACGCGCTCGATCTGCGCGAAGCGGCGCGAAATCTTCTGGCTGGTGGTGTGCACGTCCTGCACGTCTTCGTGCGCCTGGCGGATATGGTCGGCAAGCTTCTTCATGCGTACGTCGAAGCGCGAGAACTCCTTGGAAAGCTTGCCCAGCTCGTCCTTGATGATATGCACCTGCTTGCGCGTCTCCACGTCCTTGAGCACTGCGCGCGCGGTATTGAGCACCGCCATCAAGGTGGTGGGAGACACCACCCACACCCTACGGCTCATCGCGTAATCGACAAGGTCTGGATGATAGGCGTGGATCTCGGCGAACACGGCCTCTGCCGGGATGAACATCACCGCGCCGTCCGAAGTGACGTTGGGGATGATGTACTTGCCGGCGATGTCATCGACATGTTTTTTGACATCGGTTTTGAACTGGCGTTGCGCGGTAATGCGTTCCGCATCGGCAATATCGCGATCCAACATGCGGTGATAGTTTTCCAGCGGGAACTTGGAATCCACCGCCACGGTGCCGGTAGGCTCGGGCAGGAACAAGGCGCAATCCACACGCGTGCCGTTGCTGAGCACGTGCTGCATGGCATAGGAGGTCACGGGCAATACGTTGCGCACCAAGGCTTCGAGTTGCACTTCGCCGAAAGCGCCGCGGGAACGCTTGTCGCCCAACAACTCCTGCAGGCTCACGACATTGGTGGTGAGGCCATCGATCTTTTTCTGCGCTTCGTCGATGGTGGCCAGGCGTTCCATCACGCGCACAAAGGTATCGTTCGTTTTCTTGAAGCCTTCGTCGAGACGCTCCGAGACCTTGCCGCCGATCTGCTCCAGCCTGCCATCCACCGTCTTGGTCAAGGCTTCGATACTGCCTGTGAGCTGCGTCGTGGCCTTGAGCATGGTGTCCTGGATCAATGCCTGTTCGGCCTTGCCCTGTTCGGCCAATATGACATGCAAGCGCTCCAGCATGGTTTCACGCGTTTGCGCCAGGTTTTCTATCTGGCTCAATTCCAAGGCCTTCATGGCATCGCGCGTCTGTTGCAGCTCTTGTGCAACCGCGGCACGCAGGCGCTCTGCCTGTTCACTTGAAGATTGATTAAGGCGGTCCCCCAGTTTATTCAGACCGTCATTGAGATCGCGCAGCATCTCGCGATGCTTTTCCTCCAATTGCTGCAGCAGCCGGTTGGCGTCACCGCCCCGTGTTTGGCGATAGGCGAGCCAGAGCAGGAGCAACAGGGAGGCGGATGCGGCAAGGAGGAGCAATATATCTATCATAGGGATGAAATTATAACGCATCCCTCGCCGGCGTCTGCTGACCTTTTAGGGCAGCTAACAAAACTCTCCCGACGTTGTTGCGCTGCCTTGTCGTACTGCTTGTAGTGTCTGCGGCAGAGCGCCTAGCCAGGATCGCTTCGCGGAGTCTTGTTAGCCGCTCTTAGTTGGCGGCCGGATTGCGCTTCCCAGCAGGAAGAAAAAACCAGCAAAAAAAGGCCGCCCGGACCAGATCAGGGAAAGCAAGGAGAAGCCCGGGGCGGCCAGAAAACGATCTAGACGAATACTCTCAATGACCAGGCCGATATTTCCGCAATCTCGGCCACAACCAGGTTGAATGCTGCCAATGCCATGACCTTCATGCTGTTGAAGCTCAGCATGCCTTGGGAAAACCGCGCAGACGGCTTGATGTCGAACGCAATGCAGATGCGCTCCTCGTCCGAGTGAAACGGTACGGTGCGGTGGAAGAGCGAGGATGGAAACAGCACGATATCGCCTACCGAAGGTCTGATGGTCTTCACAGGGAAATCGTCATGCAGCTTGGGATAGTCGTCGCCATGGGTGCTGAACTCGATGCAACCGTCGTCGCCTCCCTCCACCTGCCGCGGCAATGCCAGGTAGACGCAGCCGCTCAGCCAGCCGATCTCGTGGATATGGGAAGTCAGGTGCCCGCCCTGGCGCATGCGCACGTACCAGGAGCTGGCGAACTCGACCTGTTCGGGAAAGTGCCGCATGAGGTCGCAGTCCCGTCCCTGGAATGCCTGCGCATAGGCCGATACCTCGGCGCGGATCAAGTCCGCGAGCTCGCAGAATGAATCCTCCTTGCGCTTGAACAGGTTGCCGGCAGACTGCATGCCATGGTGCAGGCGGCCTTGCTTGCGCTCGGCGATTTCCGTGAGCTGGATGTCGTCGAGCAATTGCGACAGCAAAGCGCTGCCCGGCTCTGCCAGGGGCTTGATGCTGCGATGAAAGATGAAATCCATGGGTTGCTTGCAGAAGCGGTAGGCATCCTCGGTATGGAAGTTGGTCGCATAATGCGTGGACAAGGTCGCGAGGAAAGGCGAGACATGCTCCCTGGCTGCCAGCATGGGCAGCAAGCGGCGGCGAAATATCTCGTACTGCTCCGACTTGTAGAGGCAATAGAGGATTCTCTCTTGCCAGTCTTCCTGCTGCGAATCCTCGAAATAGGGGATCGCTTCGATGAATCGCCCGGCATCGTAAAGGAACTGCGCCATATTGAAGGAGGCTGCCTGGTGGCCGGGCTTCATACGCAAGGCCTGGAGGTAGCAGGTCACGGCGTTTTCCATATTGCCCTGGTCGCGGAACACCTCGCCGAGGTTATTGTGCGCATCGGCATAGTTCGGCTGCAGGGCAATCGCCTGGCGGTAATGCGAAATGGCCTGCTCCAGCCCGCCGCGGTCGCGCAAGGCGGTCGCCAGGTTGAAATGTCCTTGCGCATGGTCGGAAATCGCCAGCGACTGGCGATAGCATGCAATCGCATCATCGAGATGACCCTGCTGCTGCAAGGCGGTGCCCATGGCGCCATAAGCCTCGAAAAATCCCGGCTCGATCACGACGGCTTGGCGGTAGTGCTTAATCGCCTCGTCAAGCGACTGTTTTTTCTGCAACAAGACGCCGAGATTGAAATGCGCTACCGCGAGAGCCGGGCTGATCTGGATAGCCCGCCGATACGAGGTGACCGCTTCATCGTCATGCCCGAGCTGGGACAACACCGATCCAAGATTGAAGTGCATCTCGGAAATCGAAGGGTTGATGGCCAGCGCCTTGCGGTAGCACTGCACCGCGTCCTGGAGCTTGCCCTGCCCCTCAAGCGCGACCCCGAGCACGTTGTAGACGACCAGCGCCCCGGGATATTGCTTGAGCAATGCGCGCGCCCTCGCCTCCGCCGCATTCAACTGGCCAGTATTGTATAGGTTAAAAAGCGCATGAACCTCGCCCTGGCCAGGCTGCCTGGCCGCCTGCACACCTTGCTTCATACCACATCTCCATAGTTCATTATATGCATTGCAGCTCTATCGGCCGCTGATGCAAAACCGTACCGTTCCCCACGGTGCGGGTTATATACAATTTTGTATATTTATAGGCATTCTGCATGAAGGGGCATCGCCCTGGCAATAGTTTCTGTTACAAATTTGAAACAATTTTAAACACGACGCCATTGCCAGGCTTAGAAAAGCAAAAACCCCGGCAAGCCGGGGTTTTGTTTACTGCGATAAAAGAACGATTAGTCCTTGGCCGCACGCTTGCGCTCGTGCTCCAGCAGGTAGCGCTTGCGGATGCGGATGTTCTTGGGCGTGATTTCCACCAGTTCGTCGTCATCGATAAACTCGACCGCGGATTCCAGGGTCAGCTGCACAGGCGGGATCAGGCGAACGGCTTCATCGGTGCCGGAAGCACGGACGTTGGTCAACTGCTTGCCCTTGATCGGGTTGACCACCAGGTCGTTGTCGCGGCTATGGATGCCGATGATCATGCCTTCGTATAGCTTATCGCCAGGGGAAGAGAACATACGGCCGCGATCCTGCAGCTTCCACAAGGCATAAGCCACGGCTTCGCCCTGCTCGGAGGAAATCAGCACGCCATTGCGGCGGCCAGGCATATCCGCCTTCACCGGGGCGTATTCATCGAAAATATGCGCCATGAGGCCGGTACCGCGCGTCATGGTGAGGAATTCGCTCTGGAAGCCGATCAGGCCGCGTGCCGGAATCTTGTATTCCAGGCGGGTGCGGCCGTTTCCGTCGGACTCCATATTCTGCAGCTCGCCGCGGCGGCGGCCCAGCTCTTCCATCACGGCGCCCTGGCAGTCGTCTTCCAGGTCTACCGTGAGGATTTCATAAGGCTCGCACTTCTGGCCGTCGATTTCCCTATACACCACGCGCGGCTTGCCCACGGCGATCTCATATCCCTCGCGACGCATGTTTTCCAGCAAGATGGTCAAGTGCAGCTCACCACGGCCGGAAACGCGGAAAATGTCCGCATCGGCGGTATCTTCCACCTTGAGCGCCACGTTGGTCAGCAGCTCCTTATTCAGGCGGTCGCGAATCTGGCGGCTGGTGACGAACTTGCCTTCGGTACCGGCCAGCGGCGAAGTGTTTACCATGAAGTCCATGGTCAAGGTAGGCTCGTCCACCGCCAGGATAGGCAGGCCGACGGGATTGTCGCGGTCGGCGACGGTGACGCCGATGCCGATTTCCTCGATACCGGAAATGATGACGATATCGCCGGCCTCGGCTTCTTCCACCTGCACGCGCTCCAGGCCGCGGAAGCCCAGCACCTGGTTGATACGGCCCTGCGCGACTTGCTCGTCGCCCTTCATGACGGAAACCACCTGGCCCGGCTTGATGCGGCCATTGCGGATACGGCCCACGCCCAGGCGGCCGGTATAAGTAGAATAATCCAATGCGGAAATCTGCAGTTGAAGGCCAGCTTCGCTATCGCCCACAGGCGGCTGCACATGGCTGAGGATGGTCTCGAACAGGGGACGCATATTGTCGGACTCTTGCTTCAGGTCCAGCTTAGCAAAGCCGTTCAGGCCGGAAGCGTAGACCACCGGGAAGTCGAGCTGCTCGTCAGTGGCGCCGAGGTTGGCGAACAGGTCGAAGGTCTGGTTGATGACCCAGTCGGGACGCGCACCGGGACGGTCCACCTTGTTGATCACCACGATGGGACGCAAGCCGAGCGCCAACGCCTTCTTGGTCACGAAACGCGTCTGCGGCATTGGGCCCTCTACGGAGTCGACCAGCAGTACCACGCCATCCACCATGCCCAATACGCGCTCTACCTCGCCGCCGAAGTCGGCGTGCCCTGGCGTGTCGACGATGTTGATGTGGGTGCCTTCATAATTGACGGCGGTATTCTTGGCGAGAATGGTGATGCCACGTTCCTTTTCGATATCACCGGAATCCATGACACGTTCTGAAACCTGCTGGTGGGCGGCAAATGTGCCGGCCTGTTGCAGGAGCTTGTCCACCATGGTGGTCTTGCCATGGTCAACGTGGGCGATGATGGCGATATTACGAAGGGCGCGCGACATGTGTGATTACTCTATTTGCGAAAAAGTGCGCGATTTTAACACAGACTTGATTAAATCCGCGTTAAAACCTTTGACAAATTAAGGACAACCTATATACTGCCGGACTGATTCAATTCTGACGGATTGATGATTCATCGCCCTAGCCTCTCGAAGCCTGTGCAATTTTACGGCTCTCTTGCTTTTGTTACCGGTTAGTGGCTATGCCCGTGCGCCGGTAAGAATGCTAAAAAAATTTAGTCATTGCGCCTGATACTGATACTGCCAACAAGGCAGGTTCATGATGGCTGCTTGCGCCCTTTTGGGGCCTTTACGAGGCCTCGTCAGTTTTCCTTGAAAGGGAATTTTGTGTCTTTTGAAAGTTTGAACCTACATCCTGCCATCCTGCGTGCCTTGACCGAGGCTGGCTACAACACCCCAACACCTATCCAGGCCCAGGCGATTCCTGAAGTCCTGGAAGGCCATGACCTCATGGCCTCTGCCCAGACCGGCACCGGCAAGACCGCCGCGTTCACCCTGCCAGCACTCAACCTGCTTGCAACACCGCATCCAGCCAAGAGCCGCGGCCCGCGCATCCTGGTATTGACCCCGACACGCGAACTGGCTACCCAGGTAAACGAGGCGGCCCGCAAGTACGGCAAGTTCCTGCGCGCCCGTACTGTCAGCATCGTCGGCGGCATGCCGTACCCGTTGCAGAACAAGCTGCTGTCGCAGCCGATTGATATTCTGGTAGCAACGCCAGGCCGTCTGCTCGACCATATGGAACGCGGCCGCATCGACATGTCCCGCCTGCAGATGCTGATCCTGGACGAAGCCGACCGCATGCTGGACATGGGCTTCATGCCTGATATCGAGCGCATTTCCTCCGCCTTGCCGGGCGAACGCCAGACATTGATGTTCTCCGCCACGTTCGAAGGCCAGATCGCCAATATCGCCAAGACCCTGCTCAAGGATCCCAAGGTCATCCAGATCGCGGCGCAAAAGGAAAAGCACGCCAATATCGAGCAGAAGTTGCTGTTCGTGGACGACATGGCGCACAAGAACAAGCTGCTCGAGCATTTGCTGATCGCGCCTGAAGTGAACCAGGCCATCGTCTTCACCTCCACCAAGCGCCATGCCGACCTGCTGGCGGAAGACCTGTACGCCGCCGGTCACAAATCCGCAGCCCTGCACGGCGACATGACCCAGGGCGCGCGCAACCGCACACTGACCAAGCTGCGTCACGGCGACGTGCGCGTATTGGTGGCTACCGACGTCGCAGCCCGCGGCATCGACGTGCACGGCATTACGCACGTCATCAATTACGACCTGCCGAAGTTTGCGGAAGACTACGTCCACCGCATCGGCCGCACCGGACGTGCAGGCAATACCGGCGTGGCGCTCTCCTTCGCCTCGCATATGGATAGGCACCAATTGCGCAAAATCGAGCAATATACCGGCCAACGCCTGGAAATTTCCGTGATCGAAGGCCTGGAGCCCAAGCGGCCTGCCCCGCGCATGGACCGCAACGACAAGCCGCGCAGCGGCCGCCCCGGCCAGCGTCCGGGCGGCAATGGCGGCGGCTACAAGTCGCGAGGCCAAGGTTTTGGCAACCGCGACGGCAACCGTTCGGAAGGCCGCACCTTCGGCGACCGGGCTGCCAGTGGCCGCCCTGACGCCAACCGCGGACCAGCCAAGCGTCACGATGGCGACCGTCCGGCACGCCGCCCGCGCAGCTTTGCCTAATCGCTTTGTATAGTTAACTTGTGAACACTCAACCTGAAGACAACGTGAATACAGACACTACCAGCTTTGCATCACTCAACCTGGCGCCCGAGTTACTGAAAGCACTGGATGAGTCGGGCTACACCACGCCGACTCCGATTCAGGCTCAGGCTATTCCCGTCGTGCTGGAAGGCAGCGACCTGATGGCCGGCGCGCAAACCGGCACTGGCAAAACGGCGGCTTTTACCCTGCCCTTGTTGCAGAAACTGCTGCCGCTCGCCAGTAGTAGCGCCTCACCTGCGCGGCACCCGGTACGCGCCCTGATCCTTGCCCCTACGCGGGAGCTTGCGATCCAGGTCGAGGAAAGTGTCAAGACGTATGCCAAGCATACGCCGCTGCGTTCACTGGTTGTCTTCGGCGGAGTGGATATCAAGACCCAGACGCCCTATCTCATGAAAGGGGTGGAAATCCTGGTGGCCACCCCGGGCCGCCTGCTTGACCATGTCGAACAGCGCACAGTGCAACTGGGCCAGGTGCAGATGCTGGTGCTGGATGAGGCCGACCGCATGCTGGACATGGGCTTCATGCCCGACCTCAAACGCATCCTCGCGCTGCTGCCGAAAAAACGACAGAACCTGATGTTCTCAGCAACCTTCTCGCCTGAAATCAAGAAGCTTTCCGAAGAGTTCCTGACCAAGCCCACGCTGATCGAAGTCGCTCGCAGCAACGCGACCTCCGAAAACGTCACGCAAAAAATCCTGCTGGTGGAAAGCGAGCACAAGCAGCATGTGCTGGCCGACTTGCTGCGCAAGGAAGCGACGCAGGCCATCGTCTTCACCAAGACCAAGCTCTCCGCGAGCCGCCTGGCGCGCCACCTGGAGCGTGAGGGCATTGCCGCCGGCGCGATTCATGGCGACAAGAGCCAGCTTGAGCGCATCCAGGCGCTGGACGCCTTCAAGCAAGGCAAGATCACGGCACTAGTGGCGACAGACGTGGCCGCACGCGGCCTCGATATCGACCAGCTCCCCATGGTAATCAATTACGAGTTGCCCAGCGCCGCCGAGGATTACGTACACCGCATCGGCCGCACCGGCCGCGCAGGCGCTTCCGGCATCGCAATTTCCCTGGTGGCCAGCGAAGAGGAGAAATTCCTCAAGGAAATCGAGAAGCTCATCAAGCGCGAATTGCCGAAGGAACAGGCCACTGTTCTCCAGCCTTCACGCCGTGGCCAGGAAACCCAGCGGCAGAAGTCAGGCAGCGTTGCGCCGCGCCAGCGCCAAACAGCCCGCAATAAAGAAGATGAATGGTTCTTCAAGCCATATGAGCCTTCCACAGATGCACCGACGCCCAAGCCCATGCATTCCCGGGAAAAGTCGAAGAAAGAGATTCCCGCCCTGCTCGGCGGGTTGAACCGCAAGTAATAAAAAGGCGCTGAATGCGCCTTTTTATTACCTTCAGACAATCCTGCAAATCATCCTGGGCTAACCTTCGCGGTTGCGCATGAAATCCGCCACGCCATAAAGCGCAGCCCCCATTTTCTCGATGATGGCCTCGTCCACGCCGGTATCGTGCATGGCCTTGACCATGCAATACATCCATTGGTCGCGGGCGGACTCATCAATCGGGAATGGCATATGCCGCATGCGCAGCCGGGGATGCCCGTAACGCTCCATGTAAAGCTGCGGCCCGCCGGTCCACCCGGTCAGGAACATGAATAGCTTTTCGCGTGCCGACGTCAGGTCTGGCGTATGCATGGCACGAATTCCCGCAGCGCGCGGGTCGGTATCCATGATGTCGTAAAAGCGCTCCACGATGGCGCGAATCTGCTCTATCCCGCCCAGCAGCTCGAACAGGGTTGCCTTGCTGCTCCCCGGCTCGCCTATCTTGTCCAGCATGTCTCAAATTCCATCGTGCGTTCTGACCAGCCTTGCCGCCTTGCGTGCGCGTTCACGTGCTTCTTCCACATTGTCGGCCGTCGCCAACGCCACGCCCATGCGGCGGCGCTCGAATGACTCCGGCTTGCCGAACAGTCGTACATCGGCCTCCGGAACGGCCAACGCCTGCTCGACGCCCTCGAACACGAGTTGCCCGCTGTCCCGCCCGCCATAAATCACGGCGCTGGCCCCGGGCCGGCTCAAGCTGACATTGACCGGCAAGCCCAGAATAGCGCGCGCATGCAGGTCGAACTCGCTGAAACGCTGGCTGCCCATCGTCACCATGCCGGTATCGTGCGGGCGCGGACTGACTTCGGAGAACCAGACCTGGTCGCCCTTGATGAACAGCTCGACCCCGAATAACCCCAGCCCTCCCAGACTTTCGGTCACCGCCCGTGCAATCTCCTGCGCACGCTTCAATGCCAATGCCGTCATGGGCTGCGGCTGCCAGCTCTCGATATAGTCGCCCTTTTCCTGCAAATGGCCGATAGGTTCGCAGAAGCTCGTCTCAACTTCGCCCCCTGCATTCAAGGCGCGTACGGACAGCAGGGTGATTTCATAGTCGAAATCGATCTGCCCTTCGACAATCACCTTACCCTGGTTCACCCGTCCGGCCGTGGCGGCATATTCCCAGGCGGCGGCAATCTGCTCGGGGGAAGTGACGCGGGATTGACCCTTGCCGGACGACGACATGGTGGGTTTGATGAAACAGGGATAACCGATGCCGCTTTCAATCGCTGCCCGCAACGACTGCTCGCTATCGGCAAACGCATAAGGCGAAGTCGGCAGCCTGAGCTCCTCCGCAGCAAGGCGGCGTATGCCTTCACGATTCATGGTGAGCTGCACGGCCTTGACGGTGGGAACCACGCGGGTCTGCCCGGCCAACTCGACCTCGGCCAATAACCGGGTGTTCAGCGCCTCGATCTCGGGCACGATCAGGTGGGGATTTTCCTTGTCGATCAACTCGCGCAAGGCAACGGGGTCCGTCATGTCGATGGCATAAGCGCGATGCGCGACCTGGTGGCCGGGTGCGTTCTGGTAACGATCAACTGCAACCACCTCGACCCCCAGCCTCTGCAAGGCGATGATCACCTCCTTGCCCAATTCCCCGCTGCCAAGCAGCATGACACGCGTGGCAACAGGACTGAGAGGGGTACCGATCTTCATGAACACTCCGGAATTGAATAGCATGGAAATGCCCGGAATGATACCACGAGCAGCGCATTGACGCCGTTCAGGCAAGCGCCAGACGATACCCTGCACGCTCAAATCTTGATGCCGTGACGCTCCATGCGGTAACGCATCGCCATGCGGGTGATGCCCAATTGGCGGGCGGCTTCCGACACATTGTTGTTGGATTGGCGCAGCGCGTTCTCGATCAGCACTTTTTCTGCGGATTCCAGGGTGACGCCACGCTCCGGGATCGCCATGGCCTGCTCGGCCTGTATGCTCCCCGGCAAGGCCAGGTCATGCGGCATGATCTGGCTTTCGCGGCTGAGCAACACGGCACGGCTCACCTGGTGCTTGAGCTCGCGCACGTTCCCGGGCCAGTGGTAATCGCGGATCATCTGGCTGGCGTCCACGGAGAACGGCCGCGGCTGCAACCCGTAGCGCCGCTCGGTTTGAGCGGCAAAATGCTTGGCCAACAGCAGGATGTCATCCCCGCGTTCGCGCAACGGCGGCATGTTCATGGTCAATACGTTGAGGCGGTAGAACAAGTCGGAGCGGAAACGGCCCTCCAGCACCATTTGGTGCAGGTCGCGGTTGGTTGCGGCCACGAACCGCGCCAGCACGGGGTGTTCCTTGGTCGAGCCAAGCCGACGCACCATGCGTCTTTCCAGCACGTTAAGCAGTTTGGCCTGCAAGGCCAATGGCAATTCGCCGATCTCGTCCAGGAACAGGGTGCCATCCTCGGCGGCCTCGATCAGGCCGCAACGGGAGCCTTGCGCACTCGTGAAAGCGCCTTTTTCGTGGCCGAACAGTTCGCTCTCGATCAACTCGGCAGGCAAGGAAGCGCAATCCACATGCACAAAAGGCCGGTCGCTGTTCGCGCATGACAAGTGCAGCAACCGTGCGGCCACGTCCTTGCCCGTGCCGGTTTCTCCCTGGATCAATACGGTTGGCGGAATGGCATCGGAAAAAGCCACCAGCTGCGCAAATCGCGCTATCTGCGCCTTCACGCTGCTCATGGCCGGGCTGTCGCCCAGAAGCTCGACGCCTTCGGCAGCATGCATGTTGCGCTGCCGCGAATAATCGAGATGATGTTTTAATTGGGTGGCAGCTTGCGCCTTTTCTATCGTCAGGAGCAGCTCATCAAGATCCACCGGCTTCTTGAGGTAATCGGTTGCCCCCAGCTTCATTGCATACACTGCATCCGCCACTTCGCCGTAGGCCGTCATGGAAATCACGGAAATGCCTTTGGCGACCAGCTCTGGCAATAAATCCAGGCCGTTGCCGTCGGGCAGGCGCATATCCAGCAATACCAGATCAGGCGCCATCTGCCGCACAAGCTCACGCCCCTCTTCAAGCGTGGCGGCATGCTCGCAGTCATATCCCGCCTGCTGCAGCCGCTTGGCCACAGCACGCGCAAAAATCACTTCATCCTCGACGAGCAGGACACGTACCTTGGGCCCAGATCGTCCGACCTGAAACTTCTGATCCTGCCCAGCTACCTGTTCCTGCATCGCGAGGTCACTCCTTAATACAACTTAGCTTAGTTGGAAGATGCTACATTCTTGGGACCGCCAAACTCCCAGCGCACGCCGATCCAGCCTGCGCGTGGAGCGCCTGGGGCACGTAGGCTCGCCCTGTGATCTTCGCCGCCATCATAAGTGCCGTCAGCCAGGAAATAGGATTCCCCGATCATGCCGCCGCTACTGTATTCGCGATCGAAAATATTGATGGCCTTGGCAAACAATTGCCAGCCGTTGCCGAAGTTATAGCGGGTATCCAGATTGACGATGGTGTAGCCGCCCAGTTTCGCACCTTCCCCTTGGTCCTTGTTGTTCTCGTTGCCATGGGCATATTGATCGGAGAACATCAGGACATTGGTGCCTATGCTCCACTTCGGCGTAATGGCATATTCACCACGGAACTTCAGGCGGTGGGCAGGAATAGCAGCCAAGCGATCACCCTTGTTGACGTTGATGCTGCCACCAGAGGCGGTGGTATTCACCTCGTTGACCAACTCAAGATCGCTCTCATAGGTCGCCTTGATGTAGCTATAGCCCAACATCCAGTTGAAACCGCCGTGATTGCCCATCAGGCTGGTGTCCAAGCCCATGCGTCGGGTTTTACCTACATTGTCGAAATAACCCCTGCCGCTGGTTCCAGGTACATAGATGAACTGGATATCGTCGTAGTTCTGCGCACGATACACACTGGCCGTCCAGCGCAAGTCCTCGGTCAAATTGCCACGTACTCCTGCTTCGTAGGTTTTCGCCACCACCTGTTTCAGAGGTGGATCACCCGCCATCGCATTAGGCAGCTTGCAAGACTCTTCAGGATTGGCGCACCCTAATTCGATAGCGGTCGGCGCGCGACTGCCTTCGTTGTAGGAACCATAGAACGTCCAATCCTTGGTTGGCGTGAAATTCAGGCCGATTGCCGGATTGATGCGATTGAAGCTGTGATCGCCGGACAATGATTCATCGTTACTTGTATCAGGAATCAGATGATCGCGATTCTCCACCTTTGTATGGTTGTAGCGCGCGGACATCGTCAGGTGCCAGAAATCATTCAGTGATAGCGTGTCAGTTGCAAACAGGCTCCAGGTACGCGTGCGCCCTGTCAGTTCGACCTCGCCTTCATCGCCAAACAATCCGATGCCGTCTACGCCGCGGCTTGACGTCAAGTTTCCAAACTCGGTCGATTGGCTGAAACGTGTCTTACTCTGGTCGAAACCAAACCCAACGATGAATTGGTTTTTCTTTTGCAACCAATCCTGATTGAAGCTCAGCTGGGTAGTAAAGCCATAACTGTCCTTACGTGCACGACTGCGATTAAGAGCACCTGCACATGACTCCTCGGCATCCTCTGGATCCGTCAAAGTACTACAGTCCGCCATATAATCATTATCATCCACGTCATCGTTGCCATCCCCGTTCAAGGTACGGGTCCTGGACTGGCGGTAGTAGACATTGCCGCTCAGCATCACGTCGTCATTGAACCAATGCGAACCGGTCAGGTTGAGAAACGACAGGGTGTTGCGTGTCTGATCTGGACGCGTAAGGATAGTGTCACGACCCAGCGCGCGCATCATCTCCGACGGCACCAGCCCGTTGCCGATCATGTCATTGTCGGCGCCGGTATAGCTTAGGTCCAGTTTGGTGGTTTCATTCTGCCAGCCCACCTTGGCGAACAATTGCCGCACATCAGTCGGGGAATGGTCGCGCCAGCCGTCCTCACGGAATGAATTGGCCGTGATGAAGAAATCAACCGAGCCGTCCTCGGAAACACCGCCATACTCGACAGATCCAGTCTTGCGGCCCCATGAGCCAACGCTGGCCTCCAGGGCAGCACCCTGGTTGTCGCGGCCGCTCTTGGTCTGCAGGGACAATGCGCCGCCCAGCGTATTGAGGCCGAACAGTGGATTGGACCCGGGGATCAAGGACATATTGGCAAGCGCGTTGACCGGGATCAGGTCCCAGCTCACGACGTCGCCAAACGGCTCATTGACGCGCACGCCGTCCACGTATACGGACAAGCCCTGCGGCGTACCCAGCAATGGGGATGCGGAATAGCCACGGAAACTGATATCGGGCTGGAACGGATTATTCTGCGTATCGTTGACATTGACCGCAGGCACATTGTTTTGCAGGTAGTCTGCAATCGTGACGCTGCGCTGCTTTTGCATTTGAGGGCCGGTGATGAGCTGGATGCCTGCAGGCACTTGCGCCAATGGCAGACCGAGCGAAGGCAGCGGCGTCGTGCCCACCACGTTGACCTTATCCGTAGTGATAGGCGTTGCATCTGCTGCATATGCCTGGAAGCTGATACAGGCATTGGCAACCAGCACTGCAACCGTGCTCAACCTCAGATTCTCTCTCTTTAACATACAATCCTTCCATAGTTGTTGTGATCGCCGGTTTATATTTATGATTCCGGCATCTCCCATCTATCAAGTTTCATGCCGGATTTCAGGCAGGCGGTAAGTGATTGTATTCATGGATTTCTGTGAAAGAGAATATCAGAACTTCATTTGAATCGGTTATAAACAACCAATTATGGTGGTTATATATAGCCAAATTGGCTGTATATAACCACCCCATTCATATACTTTGCAATATAGCGCGCGGAGATTGATTGAGGAAGCGCCGCATGCCCAGCCATGCGGCGGCAGGCACCAGCAAAGCAGCCAGCACCATGACGCCCAAGGCACCCCGCAAGTTGAACTGGTAAGGAATATTGAACACCTGGCTGCTGAGGTAATACGCCATGATGGCAGCCGCCAGCGTGGCAACCAGCGCCGCAAGGATGCCGATGACGGCAAACTCGGTCCAGAGCGCCTGCAATACCTGCCGCCTGGAAGCGCCCAGCACGCGTAGCAGCGTTGCCTCCTTGACGCGCTCTTCGCGAGTGGCCACCAGGGCAGCATAAAGCACGGCCAGCCCGGTCAACAAACTGAAGGCAAACACATATTCAAGCGCGTGGCTCATCTTGTTCATGATCTCGCGCACCTGGTCAAGCAAGGCTGCGACATCAATCACCGTCAGATTGGGAAACTCGCGTACCAGCTGATTGAGCAACTGTTCTTGGCCGCCTGGCAGGTGGAAACTGGTGATATAGCTGGAAGGATAATTATCCAGCACGCCTGGCGGCGTCACGGCAAAGAAATTGGCACGCATGGTATCCCACTCCACCTTGCGCAGGCTGGTGATTTCCAGTTCCAGCCGCGTCCCGGCGACATCATAGGTCAAACGATCGCCCAGCTTGAGGTGCAGGTCGTTTGCGATCCCCTGCTCCAGCGACAGCATGGGCTTGCCATGTTCCAACGGCTGCCACCAATGTCCCTCAAGCAACTGGTTATCCTGCTGCATGTCAGCTGCCCAGGAAAGGTTGAATTCGCGTTCCGCCAGCCGCCGCGCCCTGTCATCCTGGTAATCTTCCACGTTAAGCGGCTTACCGTTGATCTCCAGCAAGCGTCCGCGCACCATGGGGAATATCTCGACATGATGAAGGCCGCTGCGGTCGAAGAACTGCTTGATCGGCCTAATCTGCTCTGGCTGGATATTAATGATGAACCGGTTCGGCGCATCCTCCGGCAACGTCTGCTGCCAGCTCGACAGCAGGTCGCCCCGGACGATGGCCAGCAAAATCAGCGCCGTCAGCCCAAGGCTGAACCCCAGCACCTGGGCTACCGCCAGGCCCGGCCTGCGCTTCAAGGCTGCCAGGCCCAGCAGCCAGGAGCCGGTCGCGTTCTGCGGCAAGCGTGCGAGCAGACGCACGCCGAGCCAGGCCAGCAAGGCGACTGCCAATAACAGGCCTGCCAATGCCAGCAGCACGATAGCCCCCAGCTTTGCATCGCCCGCCTGCCACAAGATCAACCCAGCCAATACCAGCAGGGCCGGGACGAAATGCAGCCAATGCGCCTGATATTGCTCGCCCAGGTCGCGCCGAAGGATGCGCAAGGCAGGCACATCGCGCAAGCGCGCAAGATGCGGCCAGACCACGGCCAGCATGGCGGCAAAACCCGCCGCCAGGCCAGACACGGCAGGCATGATGCCAGGCGCCGGCAGCGTTTCCAGCAGCAACCTGTCCGCCAGCACCGCCAGGCCGGCCTGCGCGGCAAAGCCAAGCAATACCCCAAAGCCGCTGCCGAAAGCGGCGATCAGCAGGGTCTGGCTCATGAGAATACGGAAAATGAAACGCCGCGAAGCGCCGAAGCAACGCATCAGAGCGTAGCTATCCAGGCTTTTCTGCACATAGGGCTGGCTGGCAAGGAACATCGCCACCATGGCCAGGATCACGCTCACCATGGCAGACAGGCCGAGGAACTGCTGTGCCTTTTCCAGGGCGTTGCGCATCTCTGGCCGGGCATCGGTAACTTTCTGCAATTGCTCTCCGCGCTCCAGTTTAGGCTTGAGCCAGGCAGCGAAATCATCGATCTCGGCAGCCTCCCCGGCCAGCAACAATTGGTACTTGACCCGGCTGCCGAACTGGATCAACCCGGTCGAGGCCAAGTCTGCCGCATTGAGCATCACGCGGGGCGCAATGCTGAACATGTCCCCGCCACGCGACGGCTCGCGTTGCAGGATGGCAGAAACCTGCATATTGCGCTCGCCCACTTCCAGGCTGTCGCCCACGTTCACGCCCAGCCTGGAAGCCAGGCGCGGCTCTATCCAGACCGTACCCGGCGCCGGTATCCCAGTTGCGGCTTGTCCGCCAGTCAGCATCAAGGCCGGCTCAACCCGCTGCAGCAATACCGTCAATTCGCCGCGCAAGGGGAAGCCCTCCCCCACCGCCTTGATCTCGGCCAGCTGGCTGTCATCGCCATGCAGCACCATGCTGGGAAATTCGGTGGCATGCGTCGATTGCAAGCCACGCTGCCTGGCTTCATCGATATAGCGATCCGGGATGGCATGGTCCGCTGCTACCAATATGTCGCCGCCCAGCAGCATACCGCCCTGCCGCACCAGGGCGGACTCAATGCGGTCGGTAAAGAAGCCAACCGAGGTCGTGGCAGCCACGGCCAGTACAAGGGCGAAGACCAAGACGCGCACCTCGCCAGCCGCCCACTGGCTGCGCAGCTGGCGCCAGGCAATCAGGAAGGCCATCATGCGTCACTCTCTTCGTGCAATTGGCCGTCATGCAGGCGCAACCTGCGCTGGCAGCGCGATGCGAGTTGCATGTCATGCGTGACGAGGATCAAGGTCGTGCCGGATTCGGCATTCAGGCCGAACAGCAATTCAATAATGCGCTCGCCGGTATGCTCGTCCAGGTTGCCCGTCGGCTCATCGGCGAACAGGATGGCGGGTTGCGGCGCAAAAGCCCGTGCTATCGCAACACGCTGCTGCTCGCCGCCGGACATCTGGCGCGGGTAGTGCGAGAGACGGTGTCCAAGCCCCACCCGCTCGAGCGCGGCGCTGGACTTTTCCTTGGCATCCTTGCGGCCAGCCAGCTGCAAGGGCAGCATGACGTTTTCCAAAGCAGTAAGGGAAGGCAGCAATTGGAACGACTGGAATACGAAACCCATGCTCTTGCCGCGGATAGCCGCCCGGCCGTCTTCGTCCAGGTGGCTGATCTCGGTGCCGTTGACCAGCACTTTTCCGCCGCTGGGACTGTCCAACCCTGCAAGCAGGCTCAGCAATGTAGACTTGCCCGAGCCCGAGCTGCCGATAATGGCGACTTTCTCCCCGGCTGCCACCTGGAGCGAGAGCGACTGCAAAATATCGAGCCTACCCGCCCCGTTTTCTATATATTTGTCGAGATTAACCGCTTCAACTACCAAAGGTGTTTGCATCAATGATGTTCCGTTTCATATTGTTATTCAGTCTTGCCTGCGCCATGGTGGCCAACACCGCGCATGCCGCCACCATCCTGGTCTATGGCGACAGCCTTTCCGCAGCTTACGGCATTCCGCGCGAGCAAGGCTGGGTAGCCCTGCTGGAAAATCGCCTCAAGCAGCAATACCCCGGCTACAAGGTCGTCAACGCCAGCATCAGCGGAGAGACCACCAGCGGCGGGGTTAGTCGTATTGCGGCAACACTCGCTCAGCACAAGCCAGGTATCGTTATCCTGGAGCTAGGCGCCAATGACGGCCTGCGCGGCCTGCCTGTCGCCCAGATGCGCAACAACCTTGCCGGCATGATCAAGTCCGGCCAGGAAGCCAAGGCGCAAGTGCTGCTGGTAGGCATGATGATTCCACCGAACTATGGCCCTAAATACACGCGAGAGTTCACTGCCAGCTATGCAGCGCTGGCAAAAGAATTCAAGCTGCCCTTGGTCGAGTTCCTGCTGGAGGGCGTCGCCGGCAAGGTCGAGTTCACACAGCAGGATGGGCTGCACCCCAAAGCCAATGCCCAGGAAGCCATCCTGGAAAACGTCTGGAAGCAGCTGGAGCCGCTGCTCAAGTCCGGCAAGCCGGCCTAGCACAGCCGCGCTGCTTCTCCTTATGCGTCAGTATGGCGAACCCGGCTGCAGGGGCTGCCAATCCAGCATCATGCCCTGCTCGCCAGGCCTTGCCTGCCAACCTTCTGTAACCCCGATCCCCGGCACCAGCACCAACTCGTCATCAAGGTAAACCAACGGCAGGCGTTCGCGCAGCCATGGCGCGATATTGGCTTCCTGGTAGAGTTGCTTGAGCGTACGGGTCGGGCGCTTGGCATCAGGCTTGAAACGCTCTCCACCATTGCGGTAGCGTATGCCGAGCTTGCGTCCCTGCAATCGTGACATGGCCAAGCCGTTCGCAACATCATACCGGGCCAGCAATTGACCGTTCGCGGGCAAAAGCAGGCTATTTTCACCCTGCCACTGCAAACCGGCCCGATCTGGAATAGGCGGCTCCACGCTCAGGCTGGCCCAGCCGCGGTAACGCCGCAGGTAATTCGCTTCATGCACCCGGACTTTGATGATAGCCTCGTCACCGGCATGTTGCAGCTGCTGCAACATCTCCTGCAACCGTGGCAATCCCGGCATCGGCAAGCCATATGAGGCCAGCCACCAACGCAGCAGGTTGCGCGCGCGCTGGCCGGACAACATGCCCAGACTCTCGACATTGACCTTGCCATCCGCGATCACGGTCGCAGCATCCAGCGCTGCAAGCTCATCCAGTAAAGCCATCGCCTCAGCCATATGCATGGCTGAGCGGGCTAACGTGCTTTTCGCAGCAGGATAACGCTGTTCTAAAACTGGAAAAACTGCATGGCGCAAGAAATTCCTGTCATAACGCATATCCAGGTTGCTTTCGTCTTCCACCCATTGCAAGCCGGCTTGCCTGGCATACGCCTCGAGCTCGGTACGGGAAACATCGATCAAGGGGCGCAGCAGCCTGCGGGACGGGTCGTGCATCGCCATGCCTGCCAGCCCCTTGGCGCCGGCCCCGCGCAGCAACTGCAGCAGCAAGGTCTCGGCCTGGTCATCCTGATGGTGCGCCAACAACACATAATCAGCGTGGTGGGCCAGCAAGGCAGCATACCGTGCCCGCCTGGCGCTCGCCTCTATGCCCATGCCAGACTGCTGTTCGACATGCACATGCGCACAATGGAATGGCACTTCCAGCCTGAGGCACTCTGCCGCACAGAACTCGGCCCACTGGTCCGCATTCGGGCTCAGGCCATGATGCACGTGCATGGCTTCCAGTACGAAATCATGATTTGCCCTGGCTTGCACAAGCAACTGCAGCAACACGCGCGAATCCAGCCCGCCGCTGAATGCGAGCAGCAAATGCTGTCCTGGCCTGGTATGGGATGAAATAAAACTACCCATCCGGCGCATCAGCTCGGATACGCAAGTGGATGAGGTGGCAGGATCGCGGGAACGGGGAGGTTTTCCCTCATTCCCGGATAAGGGCTTACTTGACAGGGACTTCCTTGAACTTGCCATAGCTCATGAGGCGCTCATGGCGCGCCTCCAGCAAGTTGTCTACCGACTTGACCTGCAAATGGGCCAGTTCGTCAGCCAGGGCGCGGCGCAGGTTCTGCATCATGTCTTCCGGCGCACGGTGCGCGCCACCCATGGGTTCGGGCACGATACGGTCAACCAGGCCCAGCGTCTTGAGGCGCGCTGCGGTAATGCCTAGCGTCTCTGCGGCTTCCGATGCCTTGTCGGCGCTCTTCCATAGAATGGAGGCGCAGCCTTCGGGCGAAATGACGGAATAAGTGGAGTATTGCAGCATCATCAGGTGGTCGACCACGCCCAGCGCCAATGCGCCTCCCGAGCCGCCTTCGCCGATGATCACCCCGATAATCGGCACAGTGAGCTCCGCCATCACATAAAGGTTGCGCGCGATCGCCTCGGACTGGCCACGCTCCTCGGCACCGATGCCGGGATAAGCGCCTGGCGTATCGATCAGGGTGATAATCGGCAGCCTGAACTTCTCGGCCAGGCGGTAAAGGCGCAAAGCCTTGCGATAGCCTTCAGGACGCGGCATGCCGAAATTGCGGTACTGGCGCTCCTTCACGTCGCGGCCCTTCTGGTGGCCGATCACCATCACCGGCTGCCCCTCGAAACGGGCGATGCCGCCCACGATGGCGGGATCATCCGCAAAAGCGCGGTCGCCATGCAGCTCTTCAAAATCGGTAAAGATGCCGCGGATGTAATCCAGGGTGTAAGGCCGCTGCGGATGGCGCGCCACTTGGGAAATCTGCCAGGCGGTGAGCTTGGCGTAGATATCCTTTGTCAGGGTCTTGTTCTTTTGTTGCAGGCGCTCGATCTCTTCCGAGATATCCAATGCGGAATCATCCTGCACATAGCGCAGCTCTTCGATCTTGGCTTCCAGTTCGGCAATCGGCTGCTCGAACTCGAGGAAGCTGGTTTTCACGTTGTTGGTTTTGGCGTTCATAGGGCGTCAATTATAAAGTATTTTCACGTTTTCATCGCTGAGCCAACCCTTCAGCCCATACAATAATTCATCCTGCAGTTCCACACGCCAGTTATCGCCAAGCATGAGCTCCACCTGCGCATCCTTGTTGTGGTAAGCCACCTTCACGGCGCAGCCGCGCCCAGCCTCGGGATTGCCAGGCTTGCAATAAGGGGCCAGCAATGCCCGTAGCTTGTGGGCATCGGACTGGCCGTTGCAGCTCAGCTTGAGCAGGTTGGCATATGCACTGCGCGCGCCGGCGATATCGGTCAGGCGGCGCGCATTGACGCGCAAGCCGCCCGAGAAGTCGTCATGACTGACGCGCCCCTCCACCACCAGCAGCTGGTCCTCCTTGATCAAGGTCGCATTCTCGTTGAGCAGCTCCCCGCTCACGACAATGTCCACGCGCCCCGCCATGTCGTCCAGCGTGACGATCGCCATCTTGCCGCGGCCTGTCATGCGCACGCGCACGCCCATCACGATGCCGGCCAGCAGCTGCGGCTGGTCGCTGGGCTTGAGGCTGGCGAGGTTGTTGCGCACGAAGGTCGCGACTTCCTTCTGGTAATCCGCATAAGGGTGGCCGCTGAAATAAAAACCCAGCGCGGCCTTTTCTTCCTGCAGGCGTTGCTTTTCCGTCCATGGCGGCGTTTCGGGCAGTACATGCACGGCGCTGTCGATCACAGAGCCGAACAGGCTGTCCTGTCCGCTCGCCGCCCCGCTCTGCTCCGCGGCGCTGATCGCCAGGCTGACGCCAGCCAGCAATGCCGCCCGGTTGGGTTCGAGCTTGTCGAACGCCCCGGCGCGGATCAGCGACTCGATCACGCGGCGGTTGACCTTGCGCAAGTCCAGGCGGCTGCAGAAATCGAACAGGTCCTTGAAGTCGCCGCCTTCCTTGCGGGCGGCGAGAATCAGCTCGATCGCGGCCCAGCCCGTGCCCTTGATCGCACCCAGGCCGTAAATGATCTGCTTGGCATTGATCGGCTTGAAGCGATATTCGCTGGCATTGATGTCTGGAGGCAGCACTTCCAGCCCGTTGACGAGGCAATCGTCATAGAACAGGTGGACGTTGTCCGTATTGTTCATGTCCGCCGACATAGTGGCAGCCAGGAAAGCCGCTGGATAATGTGCCTTGAGGTAGGCCGTATGGTAGGCAACCAGGGCATAAGCCGCCGCGTGCGACTTGTTGAAGCCGTAGCTCGCGAACTTCTCCATCAAGTCGAACAGTTCGCCGGCCTGCTTCTCAGGCGTGCCGTTCTTGACCGCCCCTTCGATGAAGATGCTGCGCTGCTGCGCCATTTCCTCGGGCTTTTTCTTGCCCATGGCGCGGCGCAGCAGGTCGGCGCCGCCCAGGCTGTAGCCCGCCACCACCTGGGCGATCTGCATCACCTGCTCCTGATACACCATGATGCCGTAGGTTTCTTTCAGGATAGCCTCGGTCGCCGGGTGCGGGTATTCCACGCGCTGCAAGCCATGCTTGCGGCGGCAGAAATCGGGGATCAGGTCCATCGGACCGGGGCGGTACAGCGCCACCAGCGCGATGATGTCCTCGAAGACGTCCGGCTTGGCCTGCTTCAGCATATCCTTCATGCCGCGCGATTCCAGCTGGAACACGGCCGTGGTATTGGCAGCCTTGAGCAGCTGGTAACTGGCCTTGTCGTCTATGGGCAGCGTCTCGAAATGCAACGGCTCCAGGCCCTTTTCCGCACGCTGCTGGTTGGCGCTTTCCAGCGCCATGTCCAGGATGGTCAGCGTACGCAGGCCCAGGAAGTCGAACTTGACCAGGCCCACGGCCTCGACATCGTCCTTGTCGTACTGGCTGACCACGCTCTCGCCGCCCGCCTGGCAATAGATCGGGGAAAAGTCGGAAATCTTGCCCGGGGAAATCAATACGCCGCCCGCGTGCATGCCGATATTGCGGGTCAGGCCCTCCAGCCTCAGCGCAAGTTCGAGCAGCTCGGCAACCTCTTCCTCCTGCTCTCGGCGCTCCTTGAGCTGCGGCTCCTTCTCCAACGCGTCGCTGAGGCTGATGCCCAGCTCGTTCGGGATCAGTTTGGCCACGCTATCGACGAAGTTGAACGGCAGGTCCAGCACCCGGCCCACGTCCCGGATCACGGCCTTGGCGGCCATGGTCCCGAAGGTGGCGATTTGGGAGACCGAATCCAGGCCGTACTTGCGCTTGACGTAATCGATGACGCGGTCGCGGCCTTCCTGGCAGAAGTCGATATCGAAGTCGGGCATGGAAACCCGTTCCGGGTTGAGGAAACGCTCGAACAGCAATGCGTAGCGCATCGGGTCGAGATCGGTAATCCCCAGGCTATAGGCGACCAGCGATCCGGCGCCGGAACCCCGGCCCGGCCCGACCGGCACGCCGTTGTTCTTGGCCCAGTTGATGAAGTCCGCCACGATGAGGAAATAACCCGGGAAACCCATCTGGATGATGATGTTGGTCTCGAATTCCAGGCGCGCCTCATATTCCGGGCGCTTTGCTTCACGCCTGGCCTCATCGGGATACAGCACCTTGAGCCGCTCCTCCAGGCCGGCCTTGGCCTGGGCGACCAGGTACTCATCCAGGCTCTCGCCATTGGGCGTCGGGAATTGCGGCAGGTAATTCTTGCCCAGCGTCAGGGTCAGGTTGCAACGCTTGGCGATCTCGACGCTGTTGGCAAGCGCTTCGGGGATGTCGGAGAACAATTCCGCCATCTGCGCCTGGGACTTGAAATACTGCTCAGGGGTAAACAGCTTGGGGCGGCGGTTATCCGCAAGCACATAGCCTTCGGCAATACAGACGCGCGCTTCGTGCGCCTTGAAGTCGTCCGGCGTCATGAATTGTACGGGATGGGTCGCCACCACCGGCAGCTCCAACTCGCTGGCGAGGGCGAGTGCGCTGGCGATATAGGCTTCCTGCTGGGCATGGCCTGCCCGCTGCAGCTCGATATAAAACCGCTGCGGGAACAGCGCCGCCCATTGCCCGGCAAGCGCCTGTGCCTGGGCGTAGTTGCCCTGCAGCAGTGCCTGCCCTATGTCGCCGCCCATGGCGCCGGACAACAGGATCAGGCCCTCGGTGCCGTTTTCGTGCAGCCATTCGCGCTTGACCTCGGCGCGGCCGCGATACTGGTTTTGCAGAAAGGCGCGGCTTAGCAGCTCGCACAAGCGCAGGTAGCCCGCATGCGTCTGGCATAGCAATAGCAAGCGGTGGGGCTGGTCGCGCTTGGATTCATTTTCCAGCCAGATATCGGCGCCGATAAGCGGCTTGACGCCTTTGCCGCGGGCGGATTTGTAGAATTTGACCGCACCGAACAGGCTGCTGAGGTCGGTCAAGGCCAATGCGGGCATCTGGTCTGCCACCGCCTGCTTGACGTAATCGCCAATGCGTACGGTACCATCGACCACGGAATACTCGCTATGGCAACGCAGATGGATGAATGAGGGATTCGACATACTGCCCTGATTTTACCTGATTCAGGCGGCCTTGCTATCAGGAGATTGCATCCGGGCCTCCCGGCCGGACCAATATCAGGCCAGCAACTGGCGCAACGCGGCAGCCAGCTCGTCTTCCTGTACCGGCTTGCCGAAGAAAGCATCCACGCCCAGGCTTTTTGCCAGGGCCTGGTGCTTTTCCGCCGTGCGCGAGCTCACGATCACCAGCGGGATATGGCGCGTGCGTTCGTCGTCGCGCACATTGCGGGCGAGTTCGAAACCATCCATGCGCGGCATCTCGATGTCGGTAAGGATCACGGCCGGCAAGGACTGCTGCATGGCCTGGATGGCTTCCATGCCGTCCTTGGCCGTGACGACCTCGTACCCTTCGCGCTCGAGGAAGCGTCCCAGCACCTTGCGCATGGTGAGGGAGTCGTCCACCAGCAATGCCACCGGCTTGCTTGACGCCAACGGGGTGTCCACTGTCACGGCGATGTTGAGGCTGCCTGCCGACAAGGCCTCGCGGTTGGCAAGCTGCAATGGGTTGACGATCAGCACGATACCGCCATCGCCCAGCACGGTGGCCCCAATCAAGCCGGGCACGCGGGCAAGTTGCGGGCCGATCTGCTTCATCACCACTTCCTGGTTGCCGACAATATCGTCCACATGCAATGCCACACGGTAGTGGCCGCTACGCAGCAGCATGACCGGCGTATAGCGCTGGCTTTCCGCCGTTGCCTGGGCATCGCCGCACAACCTGCCGAGGAAGTAGATCGGGTAATCATGGCCGGCCCAGCTCAACTTGCCATCCGCGTACGCCGCCGTCAGTACGTCCGGCTTCAGCTTCACCACCTGCTCCACCATCACCGCCGGCAATGCGAACTGGCGATTGCCGTACCTGACCAAGACCGCCTGCGACACGGAAAGGGTCACGGGCAGGAAGATGCTGAATATGGTTCCCGTGCCCTGGGTGCTGTTGACGTCGATACGACCGCCCAACGCCGTGATGTCGCTGCGCACGGCGTCCAACCCCACTCCCCGGCCCGATATCTGCGACACGGTGCGCGCCGTGGTGAAGCCCGGCTCGAAAATCAATGCCAGCAAAGCCTGGTCGCTCACCTCCTGGTCGGGCTGCAGCAGGTGCTGCGCCAATGCCCGTTCCCGCACCCGCCCCAGGTCGACGCCTGCGCCGTCATCGCTGACCGTGAGCATGATTTCATCGTTTTCCTGGCACACCTTGAGCGTGATAGTGCCCGCCGCGGGCTTACCATGCTTGCGCCGCACGTCGGGCGACTCTATGCCGTGCGCCACCGCATTGCGCAGGATATGCTCCACCGCCGCGCCCATACGGTCCAGCACGCTGCGGTCGATCTCGGTGTCGGCTCCGTCGAGCGTGAGCTCGACCCGCTTATCGAGCTCGCGCGCCGTCTGGCGTACTATGCGATGCAGCCGCTCCGTCACCAGCGAGAACGGCACCCGGCGCACGTTCATGAGGCCATATTGCAGGTCGCGGCTCATGCGCCCCTGCTGCTGCAACGCAGCCTCGGTCTCATCAAGGTTGCGCAACAGGCCCTGCTGGATGGTGGAAACGTCGTTGACGCTTTCCGCCATCATGCGCGTCAGCTCCTGCAAGCGCGTAAAGCGGTCGAATTCCAGCGGATCGAATGTTTCGTTCGACTCCTGCAGCAATGTCATGCGCGACTGCAATTGGCTTTCCGCCTCGATTTCCAGTTCGCGCAAGTAGCTGCGAAGACGCTGCACGCTTTCGGTCAGGTCGAGCGAGGACTGCTTGAATGCCTGCATTTCGCGCTCCAGGCGCGAGCGCGCGATGCTGACTTCTCCCGCCTCGTTGATCAGCCGGTCCAGCGCCTCGGCGCGCAGCCGCAAGTATTGAACGCGGCGTTCCCGCCCAGCGCGCTGGATCGCCGACTGGCGGCCCGTGGCCAGCGTGGTCTGCCCGCCCAGGACATCTTCCAGCAAGGCGCCGATATGGTCCAGCCCTGCAAACATCTCGGCGAAATCCTCGGCCTGCGGCACCTGCTTCAAGGCGCGCATGACCAGGTCTTCCATGCCATGCACCGCGTCGCCCAGGCTGCCTTGCCCTGCCATGCGCGCGCTGCCCTTGAGGGTATGCAAGGCACGTTGCAGCATGTCCGGATGCTCAGCCTCATACGGGGCCGCATGCCAGGCGCGCAGCTTGCTGCCGATCATGGGCATGAGGTCGCTGGCCTCCTCGACGAACAAGGCAAACAGCTCTTGGTCCACCGCCTGTTGTGAGGCAGGAAGGTCGGCAGTCGGAGCTTCGGAGGTATCTTGGTCGCGAACGGATTCAGCAGGTGCGGCCTCTTCGGTTTCCGTCGAGGGCGCCTGCGTCTGGGACTGCTCCATCAGGCCGCTCACCTTGGCCTCGGCTTCCAGCAGGCTGGCCACGGCATCCTCGGTCTTGGCCAGGCGCGGGGCCAATGGCACGACATTGCTGCCGGTAGAGGCATCAATCACCGGTATCGCCGCCTCCGCCGCCGCTTTCTTGAGTGCGCGCAACAAGGCCGTGGCAGCGCGCGACTGTTTGCGCTCGCGGGCCTTGCCCAGCATTTTCTCCAAGGTGGAGACCGCATTCTGCAACAAAGCCGCGGTTTGCTCCGTCCAGTTGCCTTGGTGCGCGTCCAGCCAATGCTCCAATGCGCGCGCCAGGTCTGACAATGCGTTGAACCCGGTGGAACCGGCGTTGCTGGCCAGGGTATGGGCGGCCCTGCAGGTTTCCTTGTCCGGCGTGAGCACGGGCTCGCTGCGATGCAGCACGACCTGCAGCCAGTCCTGCAATTGTTCCAGGTGCTGCCCCGCCTCTTGCAGGAACACTTCGAACAAGGCGCGGCTGATCTTGCGCGTGCCACCGATCAGCACTTCCTCCGGCTGCTCCTTGGCCGCCGATCCAGACAGGCTGGATTCCAGCTCATCCGCACGCGCTTGCCAAAGCGCGGCTTCGACCGGCTGCTGTGCCTTGTCGCGCAACGACGCGACCCAGCCGGCGAAAGCAGCCGTCGCATCCTCAATAAAGGCAATCATTGCGCTGGTTGGCGTGAGCTTGCGTTCGATCACGCGGTTGAGCAAGGTCTCGACGATGGCAGCCACATTGCCGAGATCGGCCAAGCCGACTGTCCGGCCGCTGCCCTTCAGGGTATGGAAGCCCCTGCGCACCTCGACCAAGGCCTGGTGATTGGTTGCATTGACGCGCAATGCCTGCAAATGCTGCGCGACATTCGCCAGCACCTCTTCGGCCTCGGTCAGGTAGACATCCAGCAGCTCGTCGTCAGGCAATTCAGGCGTTGCGGTATGGGTCTCTGGGATTTCCGCCGCCTCGGCAGGCTGCGTCCCCGGTTCTGCATTCTGCACTGCCTTCAACCTTGCCAGCGCATCCTCGAGCGCAAACGCCCCGCTCACGGCATGAGGATATTGCTCGACCGTCATCCCGACCAGGCTCAGGCTGTCCGCCAGCGATTCAAACACTTCCTGCCCTGTAGCTATTCTCCCCTGCTGCAACCCGGCGATCACCTCTTGGGCGGCCTGTGCCAGAGCCTTGACTTCGGGCATTTCCAGTATGTCCAGGGCGTTGGAGACTTGCTGCAAAGGCGTGCTTGCCTGAGACAACGGGGCGGCATCGCCCGGCTGGCGGAAATAGGCATCCAGCAGTTGCTCCACCTCTTGCAATGCCGCCGCCGTCTCGCGCGCCAATGCATGCTGCGCCGCCTGCTGCACCGCAGGCGCAGGCGCCAATGCGGGCAGTTCGCCATGCAATAGGGTTTGCAAGCGCTGCAGTTGCTTTTCCATTTCAAGCTCAGCCTGCTCGCCTTGCCGGCCGTAATGCTGCAGAGCATCCGACAACAAGGTCAAGGCAGAGGCGACTTCGACCAGGGCAATATCCTGCTGGGGATGATGGCCTTGCTGCAAGGCCAATACCTGGTCATGTACTGCAGCGAACAACTGCTTCACCGGTTCATTCGATAACGCCGGGTAGGTGTTGAGGATGCCCGCAAAGCGGGTCATGAAGTCATTGAAGACGGCTTCGCCTTCATGCGCGCGCGCCCACAACTCCTTGAGCGCATCCAGGGCCACTTGGCATTGCCTGATATATTGCTGCTCTTCGACGTCGGGCACGAAAGTCGCCTCGGCGGGGATCAACCCGTCCAGCTCGAACAACGCTTTCACTTGGACAATACGTTCGGTAGCGAGCTTGCTGATGGCGAGGAAATATAAAAGGTCCCGCAACAAGAGGCTGGCCGGGCGGTTCACGCCCTCGCCGGCAGAGCGCAACTCCTGGTCAAGACGGCGGCACAGCCGCTTGACGCCGACAGCCTGGCGATGGCTCTCCTCGGCCAGGGTCTCGGTGAATGCAGTTGCCACCCACCATAGGGTTTTCTGCGCCGACTGGGATTGCACAAGCTGCACGCGCTCCAGCGCGGCGGTCATGTCTTGTAACGCCTCTGCATCGCCTTTCAGCCAGGAAAGCAAGGATTTCTGGAATTGGGCGCGTTGTTCCTTGAGGGTAGCCAGCAAGCTTTGCGAGTCCAGCGTTTCGGTGGGGATGTCCTTGGGAAGGCGCAGGCTGGTATCCGGGAAGAACAGCTCCGAATCCTCCAAGGCTTCACCGTGCAAGGACGCCAGTTTCTGCAAGGGCAACGACAGGCGCAAGGGCTGGTCCGGCTCTCCATTCATGAGCTCCTGCAGGTATTGCTGCAAATGCAGGATGGCGTAGCGCAGCGTGTCCAGATACTCAGGCTCCAGGCTGAGCTCCGACTTGTCCAGCTTGGAAACGATAGTTTCGATTTCGTTGCAATAGCGCTTGCATCCTTCCAGGCCCACCATGTCGAAAGCGCCATTGACCTGATAAAGATGCGTCTTGGCAAAACGCAATGGCGACAGATCGGCGGGGTTGGCCCCGAGCGCGGCCAGTTGCGCCAACACCTGCTCCAGGGCCTGGTCTATTTCACCCTTGACCCAGCTCAGCGGGCCGATATCGAAATCTTCCACCAATATGTCCTAATTGAGCTTGAAGCCAGCCACCGAGGCCCGCAACTCCTCCGCCAGACTGGTGAGCTGGCCGATGGAACTGGCCGTTTTCCTGGTGCCTTCCGAAGTTTGGGACGTAATGCTTTGGATCTGCTGCATATTCAAACTCACGGTGGCAGCCGCCTTGGTTTGCGCCTCGGTCGCATTCGAGATTTCCTCGATCAGGCGCGCAAGATTATTGGTCACATTCTCGATTTCACCCAGGGCCTTGCCGGCGGCATCGGACAGGCGTGCGCCTTCCACCACGCCCTCCGTGCTTTTCTCCATCGCCGCAACGGCGCCGTTGGTATCGGTCTGGATCGTCTTCACGATTGCGCTGATCTGCTTGGTCGCCTCAGAGGAGCGCTCGGCAAGGCGCTGCACTTCTTCCGCCACCACGGTGAAGCCGCGGCCGGCCTCGCCGGCGGACGCCGCCTGTATAGCGGCATTCAAGGCCAGGATATTGGTTTGCTCGGTAATGTCGGAAATGAGGTCGACGATTTCGCTAATTTCCTGCGAACTCTCGCCCAGGCGCTTGATACGTTTGGAAGTCTCCTGGATCTGGGTACGGATTTCGTTCATGCCGGCGATCGTGTTCTGCACGGCCCTCGTGCCCTGGTTGGTCGCATCGAGCGAACGCCGGGCCACGTCCGAAGCCTCTTCCGCATTGCTTGAAACCTGCATGATGGACTGGGTCATGTGGTTGACCGCCTCGCCTGTTTCCGTGATCTGCTGCGACTGCAGCTCGGCCGCGTTGAGGAGCGCGGCTGAGGTTTCCTGCGCCTGGGCGGTCGCCTGGTTCACTTGCTCTGTCGCGCGGTTGATCTCGGTCACCAGGTCGCGCAGGCTGTCTATGGTGTAGTTGATGGAGTCGGCAATCGCGCCCGTGATGTTTTCCGCCACTTCGGCCTTCACCGTCAGGTCACCATCCGCCAGGTCGCCCATCTCATCCAGCAAGTTGAGGATCGCTTCCTGGTTATTGAGGTTGGTCTGTTCGATTTCCTCAAACCGGCCGCGCGCGCCCGCAACCTGCTGATAACCGATGCGCACGAGCAAGGCCAGTGCCAGCAGGCCAGCGACAACTGACAAGGCCAGCCACCATCCTGCCTTACCTTGATCAAGGTAGGCTTGCCAGGTTTGGTGCGTGGCCTGCACGGCCAGGTCGCTCTGCGAGGCCAGCTGGGCCAATTCCCCTGGGGACAAGGCTTGCTCGCGCAGGTCGTTCCAAACCTGCTCCAGCCGCGTGAAGTTCTCGGCCACGTCACTGATTTGCAACAAGGCAGCCTCCTGCAATTCGCGCAAATCCGCCAAGCGGGCAAAAGCCTGGTCCAGCGTGGTGCGCAGACGGTCGCCGGCGGTAGCGTCCCCTCCCGCGCTCAAGGCGGCATCCCGCGCCACTTGCTGCGCCGCCACCTTCAGGCTGGTGGCGATGTCGGCGAAGTGGTTGTTGCGGGCCACCTGCAACTGGTTGAACAGCAAACCGAGCAAGGCAAGCACCAGCGCCAATAGCAAGGCGCCCAGCATTGCCTTGCTGGTCTTGCCTACCTGCGGCAGGGCTGGGTCCTCGGCCCTCTTCCTGCCGAATAGGTTCTTGAATATTGCAAAACTCGCTGCCATAAATATCTCCCCTTTTCCGTCAGGCGGCTACCTGCAGAAATTCTTTTTTTTCGAGAATGAGGGCTATATCCAGCACCTCCCATTGATGATGCTGATCGTCTTCGTACCGGGCCGCCACATGGAATGGCACATCCGCCACCATGTTCAGCGGCTTGAAATCCTCCAGGTTGCGCAGCCCGGCCAGGCTGTCGATGAGAAAGCCGGCATTGATGTCGAAATCATCATGTACCAGCAGCAATCTGCTCTCGGCCGTGATGACTGATGGCTGATGGCTGACCCCGAGGAACCTTGCCAGATCGGTGACGGCATAGAGGTTGCCGCGAATATTGGACATGCCGAGAAACCAAGGCTGCACCAGTGGCACGGGCTGGATTTCCGGCACCGGCAACACCTCGCTGATATCCCGCAAGGCAACAAGGTAGCGCTGCCCCCCGGCATGGATGCCCAGCCTGGAACTGTCCGACCCCGTGTCGGCGGTCACATGCTGGAGGCGCTCCAAGATGCTTTGCTGATAAGCCTGGAGATTGAGCCTGGATTTAGCCACCTCAATCGATCTCCGCGATCTTGGATAGCAGCTCGTCCGCGTCCACAGGCTTGATGACACAGTCCTTGGCGCCCTGCCGCAAGGCCCACATGCGGTCGGTGGCCTGCTCCTTGCCGGTGCAGACGATGACGGGGATATGCGCGGTGGCGGGATTCTTGGATAAAGACCGCGTCGCCTGGAAACCGTTGAGGCGCGGCATGACCACGTCCATCAGCACCAGGTCGGGTATGGCCGCGCTCACCTTGTCCAGGCAATCCTGGCCGTCTTCTGCCGTACTCACCTCAAAGCCGGCTTTTTGCAGAAGCTCGCTCAAATACAGGCGGTCGGTCGCCGAGTCGTCCACTACGAGAATTTTCTTGATCGTCATTTATTTTTGTCCCGTCGCATTCATTCTTGTTCCATGGTCAGCTCGCCCGGACTGTGCCTGTACTGGCGTACGGCATCCAGCAAAGCATTCTGGGTAAAGGGCTTGGTCAGGTATTGATCGGAACCGGCCATGCGGCCGCGTGCGCGATCGAACAGGCCGTCCTTGCTGGACAGCATGATCACGGGAATGGATTTGAAGCGCGCGTTGCGCTTGATCAGGGAGCAGGTCTGGTAGCCATCGAGGCGCGGCATCATGATGTCGACGAAAATCACGTCCGGCAGATGATTGGCGATCTTGGACAAAGCATCGAAGCCGTCCTCGGCCAGAAACACTTCGCAGCCCGATTGCCGCAAGAAAATTTCGGCGCTCCTGCGTATGGTATGACTGTCATCAATGACCATCACCTTCACACCAGATAGATCAGTTTCCCCCACCCTTTATCCCCTGTATTGACAGGCTGCATTGAGCAGCAGGCTTAGAGCGGCTAGCAAAACTCTCTTGGGTCCGCCCTGTCTTGTAACGCTTTCGGCAAGATGCCTAGCCAGGATCGCTGCATTGAATTTTGTTAGCCACCCTTATCGGCGCTCATGAGAAAGCGCCCGGTTTTCACACCATTCTATCTACAGACTTCGACGCCGTGCAATACCGGTGCCATAAAAAGCAGGTTGTCAATCCGCGAACAAAAAGGTTAAATAACCTGCCTATCAGGCACGATGACTTGGAACGTCATCTGCATAGTCGCACAAAACAACAATAACCAGAAGCGCCGCGCCAACCATAAGCGGCCGTATAGGGAACGGAGATCATGCTAGTCAGACAGGAAGCCCTCACGACGAAGATGAGCATCAAGGATTTGCCATCGTCTTCACCATTACCCAATGCCAACCTCGTATTGGTATTTGGCTCGGTCAGGCGTTTCAGCGATGGCAAGCTGCCGGCCCAACTCAAGGAGCGCTACCCTGCCGCCCAGATCGTCGGCTGCACCACTTCGGGGGAAATCGGCCCGTATGGCGTTACCGACGATAGCCTGCAAATCACGGCCATCGCCTGGGACAAGACCATGCAGCGCGTCACCCATGCCCGCGCCAATAATATGCAGACGTCGGCCGAGACGGCCATCAACCTCGCCAAGCAACTCAAATCGGACAGCCTGCGCACCGTCCTGGTCTTTTCCGATGGCCTGCACATCAACGGCTCGGAATTGCTGCAGGGCTTTCAGAGCGTACTTGGCGACATCCCGATCGTCGGTGGCATGGCGGGCGACAATGCCGAGTTTTCCAAGACACTGCAATTGCTCAACGACAGCGTTGAAGAAGGCCTGGTCATCGCCATCGGCCTCTACGGCGAAAAGCTCATCACCGCCAGCGGGGCATTGGGCGGATGGAAACCTTACGGCCCCCCACGCAAGATCACGCGCTCGGAAAAAAACGTGGTGTATGAAATGGACGGCAAGCCCGCCCTGCCGCTCTACCGCATGTACATCGGCGAGCAGAATGCCAAGACCCTGCCCGGTTCGGGCCTGCGCTTCCCCTTTGCAGTGATCGAGGAAGGCAAGCGCGAAGTGGAAAAAGTCCGCACCCTGCTTGCCATCGACCCCGCAAAAAACAGCCTCACCTTCGCAGGCAATGTGGAGGAAGGCGAAACGGTGCGCCTCTGCCAAACCACGCACGACCGGCTGGTGGAAGGCGCAAGCGGCGCTGCGAGGCTGGTGACCGGCAACCTGGATACCAGCCAGCCCGGCCTGGCCTTGTGCGTCAGCTGCGTCGGGCGCAAACTGGTCATGGCCGACCAGATCGCGGATGAAATCCAGGCGGTACAGCAAACGCTGGGCAGCCAGACCGTGCTGACCGGCTTCTACTCTTACGGGGAATTCTGTCCGCGGCCCAACACCACGGACAATGTATTGCACAACCAGACCATGACCATAGGTTACCTGAGCGAAGCGTTATGATAGCCGAGCTCTAAAATAACGACGCTTCAACAATAGCAACACTGATGCTGGTCAATAACCGACACCACTCAACCAGATAGAAAAGGACTTAATTTATGGCAACCGTCACCCTCAAAGGCAACCCGGTACAGATCGGCGGCAACCTACCGCAAAAAGGCGAAACCGCTCCCGATTTCCAATTGGCTGATGCGAAACGCAACCTGGTCGGCCTTGCCGAATTTGCCGGCAAGCGCAAGGTATTGAACATCTTCCCAAGCATCGACACCCCCACCTGCGCCACCTCGGTTCGCACGTTCAACAAGCAGGCCAGCGGGCTCGAGAATACCGTGGTGCTATGCATTTCGGCAGATTTGCCGTTTGCGCAAAGCCGTTTCTGCGGCGCCGAAGGCCTGGAAAATGTCGTCACGCTCTCCACCTTCCGCGATACCGCCAAGTTCTCCAAGGATTACGGCGTGCAAATCGCCGACAGCAGCCTAGCGGGCCTGACTGCACGCGCCGTGGTGGTGCTCGATGAAAACAACAAGGTGCTGCACAGCGAGCTGGTATCCGAAATTGCCAACGAACCCAATTACGACGCCGCACTAGCCGCACTGTAACGACTTACGCAGCCGTGGCCAGCCCGCGGCTGCATTCCCCCCTTCATCATGCACCCTGGCAACACTGCCCGTTACCCCACGCATGGGTTCCAAGTTTTCAGGCATGCGCTTTCGCCATCCTGGCTGCAACGCACACGCGATGCCATCGCATCCATCATCAGGCAATACCGCGCCAATGAGCCTTTGGCGCAACAGAACGGTGTCAGCCTGGGAGAATTCGCCCTGGCGAAACCCGAACGCAATCCCGGCATTGACGGCAGCAAGCTGATCAATGAGCCCTTCATCATTGGAGATATGCTTGCGTTGGACAGGCGCTTTGTTTCATTGCTATCGGAAGAGCCGCTTTAGTCGATCGCGGCGAACCTGCTGAACACAAAAGTCGACAAGGTTGTATTCCACTACGCCAACCTGACGCGAAAACCCGCCGGAACAGGCCCGGCCATCAGTTGGCACCGCGACAATGAAAACACCTTTTTCTGTCCGGAGGATGACAACTTTTTGCGCCTGCTGATTCCCTTGCAAGGCATGTCGCAGGAAAACGGCGGAACGGCAGTCGTTCCTGGCAGCCACCTGGACGACAGCATGGACAAGAACACACTGGATAAAGACGCTACTGCCCACCCGGATGTCGAGGCAGGCGACGTACTGATCATACATCCGCGCCTGCTGCACGCCCAACCGCAGCCACAGGGAGCGGGATGTCGTCATCGTGCAGTTCGGTATCGCAAGCGCAAGGTTGCGGTTTCAGGAGGCGCTGGAAATGGGCGCCCTGCACGCCCGCGACACTTTTAGCGGGCTTTGAGTCAGTCCGTTGCCAGACAGGCCGGCAACTCTCCCGGTTGGCGGTGCATCTGGTAGCCCATCCACAAACTGTTGGCGATCTTGCCTGCCATGAGCTCGGCCTGTGCCTGCATGGCCCGGTTGGGTTGAGCGGCAAGCGTTTGGCGGAACAAGGCTAGCCAATGCTCGAACAGCTCAGCGCTCAAGTCCGGCAAGGCAATATGCTTGGGCATGGGCGTCCCGGAAAAACGTCGGCTTCCCAGCAAAATCGCACACCAGAAATCCTCCAGCTTGGCTAAGTGCGTATCCCAGTCGGCGATATGTCCGTTGAATATCGGTCCCAAACGCTCGTCCTGACGGATGTCGGCATAGAAAGCATGCACCAATGCCTTGATTTCGTCTTCCGTACAGATCGGATCGTTGCCCATTGCTCTCTCCTTCGTCGCTCGATTAAGAAAACCGCTTGAAAACCAATTGTTTCAACAATTGACCGTCAAAATACAATCAAGGCAAACTGCGTAAATCAGTAAGCTGAATTGAAGTGCTGGGTTTAAGAGCCCATAGCGGCTCATCAAATCTTGTGAGCCGCTACAGGCATCTATGCCTGCAGGCACTTGCTTACCACCTCGAATACGTCATTCGAGAGGTTGGGAGTGTCCATGATGGCGCGCAGGGCTTCCTGCATCTGGGATTGCAGCACAGGCGTGTAGCGTTTCCATTCGCGGAAAGGCGTTACCTGGCGCGCGGCGATCTGCGGATTGATCGCGTTCAATTCGATGACCGCGTCCCGGAGCAAGGCGTAGCCTTGCCCGCTGGGGTCGTGGAACTTCACCGGGTTGTTCACGGCAAACGCCGAATAGAGCGCCCTGACGCGGTTCGGATTGCGGATATTGAATTCGGGATGCTGGCGCAACCGGGCAAAATCCTCGAAGGTGCTTTCCCGGTTGGCAATCGCCTGCAGGGAGAACCATTTGTCCACCACCAGCTGGTAGCCCTTGAAGCGCTCGTAGAAATCCGCAAACACCTCATCGCGTTCCGGCTTGTTGCTGTCCGCCAGGCTGGACAAGGCGGCCACGCGGTCTGTCATGTTGTCGGCCTGGTCGTAATGCGCCTTGCCGCGCGCGGCGCACCCGGTGCCATTGGTCACGGTCAGCAAATCCAGCAAGGCGTTGCGCAACGCGCGGCGGCCCATCGCCGCTGGCGAAATGGAGAACTCGCCCGTGCTGCGGTTATGCTCGTACAGCGCGGCCAGCGTATCCTTGTGCGCACGCTTGATGGCATTGAGGATGGCGGTGCGCGCCTGGTCGATCGCGGCTGGGTCGACCACCTCCTGCGCCTGGGCGATGACCGCGATGGAGGGCAGCGACAAGGCGCGCGCCAACAAGGCCTTGTCTGTGTCCTCCCTCAAGCCTTGCTCTAGCAGGACGCCAAAATCGGCGATGAATTGCGCGATATCCGCTTCATTGTCGGCCATGACTCGCTGAATGGTGCGCAACGCAATGGTCTGACCGGCCTCCCATTTATTGAAACCGTCCGTGTCCTTGAGCTGCAATAGGCGCAGGTCGTCGTCGCTGAGGTCGGTGGACAATTTCACCGGCGCGGAAAAACCGCGCAGTATGGAAGGCACGGGACGCGATGGCACGTCGTCGAAGGTGAAGCTTTGCTCGGCTTGCGTCATCTCCAGCACCTGGGTGGCATGCGTCTCCTCGCCCGCTTCATTGAGCAATCCCACCGCAACCGGGATCAGCAACGGCTGCTTGCCACTCTGTCCTGGCGTGTCCGGCTGGGATTGCTTGAGGGTCAGCGTATATTGCCCGGCTTCCGGGTTGTAACGGCCGCTCGCCTGCAGGCTCGGCGTGCCAGCCTGCTTGTACCAGCGGAAAAACTGCGACATATCGCGCCCTGAGGCGTCCGCCATGCACTGGACGAAATCGTTGATGGTGACCGCGTGGCCATCGTAGCGCTGGAAATAGAGATCGGTGGCCTGGCGGTACTTCTCCTCGCCAAGCAGGGTATGCTGCATGCGGATCAGCTCCGACCCTTTTTCATAGATGGTCATGGTGTAGAAGTTGCTGATCTCGATGAATTGGTCGGGCTGCACGGAATGCGCCAGCGGGCTCGCATCCTCGGGAAATTGCAGCCTGCGCAGCTGGTCGACGTCGTCGATGCGCTGGACCGCGCGCGAGTTCATGTCCGCGCTGAACTCCTGGTCGCGGAACACGGTCAGGCCTTCCTTCAATGAAAGCTGGAACCAATCCCGGCAAGTCACGCGGTTGCCGGTCCAGTTATGGAAATACTCGTGCGCGATCACCGCCTCGACGCTGATGAAGTCGGCATCGGTCGCGGTTTCCTGGTGCGCCAGCACCAGCTTGGTGTTGAAGATGTTGAGCGAAGTATTCTCCATCGCCCCCATGTTGAAGTCGCTGACCGCCACGATGTTGAACAGGTCAAGCTCGTATTCGCGCCCGTACTTGTCTTCATCCCATTTCATGGCCTTCTTGAGCGACGCCATGGCATGTCCGCATTGCCCTTCGTCCCCTTGGCGCACGTAGATGTGCAGATCCACATCGCGGCCGGACCTGGTCTGGAAGGTATCGGCGACACGCACCAGGTCGCCGGCGACCAGGGCGAACAAATAGCAAGGCTTGGGGAACGGGTCGTGCCATTCGGTAAAGTGGCGGCCTTGCTCCAGATCGCCAGCAGCCACCAGGTTGCCGTTCGACAGCAGCACGGGGTAATGCGCCTTGTCCGCCTCGATCCGCACCGAGAAGATGCCCAGGACGTCGGGCCGGTCCTGGAAGTAGGTGATGCGTCTGAACCCTTCCGCCTCGCACTGGGTGCAGAAGGTGCCTTGGGACTTGTACAGCCCTTCGAGCGCGGTATTGGTTTCCGGGTGTATCTCGGTCGTGATCGCGAGCGTGAATGTCTCCGCCGCATCATCGATGACGAGCCTGTCGCCTTCCAGCACATAGCCGTCGAACGGCGCCCCGTCCAACTCCACCGCCCGGACAATTTGGTCCTGCCCGTTCAATACCAGTCGGTTCGAAGTAGCCGACGGGTTCTTCACATAGGCGACTTCCGACCTGACAATGGTCTTGTCCTCGAACAATTCGAACTTGAGCGCAATATGCGAGGCAAGGTAAGGCGCAGGCGTGTAGTCCTTGAGGTAGATCGTTTTTGGCGCGGCTTCGGTATCTGGGAACATGGATGGCGTTTCTTCCTGGCTGGATTTGGAGTTGGATGGACTCAATAGTAGCAAGAGATCCTGTCCGTGGCATGTCGTTCGTCGCCATGACGCAAGGACAGGCATTCGTCACCGACTGTCACTGCTCCTGGTATGCGGTGTATTTGGCGTTGCTGCCGCGCGCCTTGTCGGCGGGATATTTCTTCGCGTTGAGGTCTATCTTGGCATTGGCTGCCGCAATCAGGTCGATGCCGCACACCTCGGCAATACGCAGCAGGTAAACGAAGGTATCGGCGAGCTCGTGGCCGACCTCGGTCTTGCGTTCATCGGTCAGCGTGGCGCTCTCGGCCGGGCTGTCCCACTGGAAATGCTCCACCACTTCCGCCGCTTCCACGATCATCGCCATGGCCAGGTTCTTGGGCGTATGGAACTGGTCCCACTCGCGCTCGGCGACAAAATGGTTGATCCTCGCGCGCAGGTTTTCCAGGGAATCCGGCCGGGTGCTGTCGTCAGTCATTGCTTTTCTCCTTGCGGTTGGAGCCGGCCACCATCTTGATCTCGAACACGCGGCATTCCAGCGGGCCGTTGAACAAGGGAGTGCGCTTGGTGGGCGATAGCCGCATCAGCTTGGGCAGGCGCATGTCGTTGGTGAGGAAATAGGCGTTCCAGCCGGCGAACTTCTTTTTCAGCGCCTCGCCCATTTTGGGATAGAGCACCGCCAGTTCTTCATCTTCGCCGATGCGTACGCCGTACGGCGGGTTGGCGACCAGGATGCCCTCGGCCGCAGGAGGAACCGCCTCGGTGAAATCGCGATGCGCAATTTGCACTGCTTCCAGCAATCCGGCCTGCCCCAGGTTCTTGCGGGTCACCCTCACCGCGCGCAGGTCCGCGTCGCTGCCGTAGATACCCTGGAATGTCACGGGCTTGGCCCGGCTCTTCGCCTGCTTGAGCAGGGATTGCCATGCGCCGGCATTGAAATTCTTCAAGCGCTCGAAACCGAAGCTGCGGTTGCTTCCAGGCGCGATATCCAGGGAGATCATCGCCGCCTCCAGCAGGAAAGTGCCGCTGCCGCACATCGGGTCGAGCAAGGGCGTGCCGGGCTGCCAGCCGGAAAGCTTGAGGATGCCTGCGGCCAGGTTTTCACGCAACGGCGCCTCGATGCTGGCGCGGCGCAGGCCGCGCTGATATAAGGCATTGCCGGAAGTATCCACGTAAAGCTGGTACTCCTCCGCGCCCAGGTAGGCGTGCACACGCACGTCCGGTTCGCGTGTGTCGATGGAGGGCCGGCTGCCGACTTCCTCGCGGAAGCGGTCGCAGATGGCGTCCTTGATGCGCAGCGTCGCGAATTCCAGGCTCTTGAGCGGGCATTTCACGCCGGTCACCTTGACCATGAAATCCTGCTCCACATCGAACCATTGCGCCCAGTCTATCTTGTATGCGCCCTGGTAGAGCTCGTCCTCGTTGCTGTAGCGCCCCTTGCCGACTTGCAGCAGGATGCGCGTGGCGATGCGGCTCTCGAGGTTGGCGCGGTAGCAGAGCAGCATGTCCCCGGCAAAACCCACGCCCCCGTCGGTCGGCTTGATTTGCCGCGCATGGAGGCTTTTCAGCTCGTCTTCGAGCAGGGATTCCAGTCCGCGCGGACAGGTGGCAAAAAACTGATAATGCATGCGGTATCCTGAAGGCTGTTAGGATTCCAGCAACAAGCGGTTGCTGGTACTCGGGTTGTGCTCGCGCAAGCGCTCGACGAACTCAAGGAACTCGACCTTGTGCTCTGCTTCGAGCGCCTTGGCGCGAACGCGCAGCGTGCTCCAGCGCAGGTCGTTCGGCGCCCGCTTGAAGCCGAACACGACCACATTGCCGGGCCTGCCTGTAGGCATCACCAGGATGCGGCCATGGAAGCTGGTCTCGATACGCTGCAAGTAGACGTCGTAATTCTTGTCGCTGCCCCAGAGGTTGATCGCGCACATGCCGTCCAGCGTCAGCGCCTCGAAACAGGAATCGAAGAAATCCTGCGAGCATAGGTCGGGCGGCAAGCCGTTGCTGCCGAAGGCATCCATCATGAGCATGGAAGTCGTGCCCGGGTTGTCGCGCAGGAAAGCGGCGGCATCGCCCTCGATGATCTCGAAACGCTCGTCGTCTTCCGGGGTGAAGAAGTGGCTGCGCGCCACCTCGATGATGCGCGGATTGATTTCCACCACCCGCGTCTTCACCTGCGGCATGTGGTGGTAAACGTATTTGGGAATCGAGCCGCCGCCCAGCCCCAGCACCACCAGGTCGCGCGGCTGCTTCTGGAACAGCAGGTACACCATCATGCCGCGCGAGTAGCGCAGCTCCAGCGCGTATGGGTCCTTGATACGCATCGAGCTCTGGATGGTGTCCGACCCCAGGTGCAGGGAGCGCACGCCGTCGAGCTCGCTCACATCGACGCTGTCTTCGCTGGTAATGGCCTTGTGTATGCTGCGCGCGATCTTGCGCCCTACCCTGAACATCAGGCCGCCTCGCTTTCTGCCGCGGGTTCGGCATGCTCCAGCGACTTGAAGCGGCTTTCGAGCTCGATCAGCAAGGTATCGACCTTCTGGATTTCAATGATCACGCGGCTGCCGGGCGCCAGCTCGGGCATGCCGTGCACCTTGGCGATCAGCGGCATGCCGTCGAGGCGCACCAGGCTCTCGCGCCAGACAGTGGCACCGATCTCATGGGTGTCTTCCTGCAACAGGTATTGCAGGCACCAGTAGCGCTCCATGCGCGTCTGGAATTCGTTATAGGCGTTGTAGGTCAGGTCGAAGTTGCGCATCACCACCGCCAGCTCGTCGCTACCTGGCGGATAAACAGGCTCCTGCCCCTGCACCACGGCAACGATCTGGCGCTGGTTGACCAGGTCCACCGCACGGCGCAATGGCGAAGTGCTCCAGCTGTACTGGTTCACGCCCAGCCCCTGGTGCGGCTCGGCCTTGACCGTCATGTAGACCTTGCCGCCGTTCTGGGCCCGGTAGATGCCCGGCACATTGTGCTCGGCCAGCAGGCCGCCCCAATGGCTGTTGGCCTCGATCATCAGTTCGGCCACCAGCTTGTCGATCGGCGCGCCGCGGCGGCGGCCGACAATGCGCACCCGTCCGTCGTCAACGTAGAAGTTGTAGTCGAGCTGGACCGGGCGCGTGGGATCGTATTTGCCGCGTGCCTTTTCCAGCGACTCGGCCAGCCGGAACAGGAACAGCAGGCGCTGCCAATAGGGATGGCCCGTATCCTGCTCCAGCGTGTTCTCGTTGAAGAAAGGCTCCAGCGTGTCATGGCGCAGGTTCTCGGCCACCTTGACCTGCTCGACGCGGCTTTCCCGCTTGATGATGCTCAAGTCGGGCGCCACGTCCAGGTAAAGCGAAAGCGCCGGCCGCCACTCGCCCTGGTTCAGGCTGAACGGCGTCACCACGTCTTCCGGCAGCATGGTGATCTTGTTGCCGGGCATATAGACGGTGGAAAGCCGCTGCATGACGACCTGGTCCAGCTGGCTGCCCGGCAGGATGCCGAGCGCCGGTGCGGCGATATGGATGCCCACCCTGGTCACGCCGTCCGCCAGCGGCACCAGGGTGAAGGCATCGTCGATCTCGGTGGTCGTACTGTCGTCGATGCTGAACGCCTCGGCCTCGGCACGCGGCAGATCCGCCGGCAATACGGGAGTATCCATGTCGGGGAAACCCTGCCCTTCGGCGAAGTATTCCCGCAGGAACGCGCCGAGGTGGTAGTCATGCACGGATGCAATCGCGCCGCACGACGCCAGCACCCGCACGACATGCTGGTTGGTTTCTCCCGCCGCCTGCTCCAGCGCCTTCCATTCCAGGCTGTTCTTGTCGGGTTGGTAGAGCAAGGCGTCGATCACCTTGCCATCAAACTCTGCCGGCAACTGCCCCGCCTTGAGCTGCTCGACATACTGCGCCACCTTCTCGGCTTGCAGGCGCTTCTTTTCCAGCCCGGCCAGCGCGGCCTGCAGGGTTTCCTCGGGAGCGGCCTTGTAGCGTCCCTTGCCCTTGCGGTAAAAATACATGGGCGCGCTATGCAGCCGGATGGCGACGGCAGCCGCCTGGATGGAGGTCGGCTTGCCGCCGTAATACTCCTCGGCAAGCTCCTCGAAACCGAACTCGGGCTCTCCGCAGCATTCCCAAAGGAATGGGACATCGAGGCCCTCGGCCTCCGTGCTGGCGTTTTCCATGAATCCCGACAATGCGCCCTCGAAGCGCAGCAATACGTTGGCGGACTTGATCTTGGAGCGCTTGCCAGAAATGGCCTCCACTTGGAGAGAGCTGGGGTTTTCCGTCATGACCGAGGCAACCTTGAAACTGCCCTCTTCTTCAAAAAATACGTTCATAATCCTGCTTTTTGGACGTGCCCTGTTGACGGCACGTGATGATTGTCTGTAATTTAGCGCCTATGCATAACGCCGAACGAATGATACATGAGATTGGGCAGCGCCCGACCTCCTCACGTGTTGCCGTATTGAATGTCCTGATGGAGTCGGAATTCCCGCTCACGCATCATGAATTACTGCAAACCCTGACCAAGGAAGCGCCCTTCGACCGCGTCACCCTGTATCGCGTTCTCGACTGGCTGGTGGAGTGCAACCTCGTGCATCCCATCATGGGCGACGACCGTGCCAGGCGCTTCCAGCTGACCCAGCGCAACGCCAAGCACCACCATGCGCATTTCGAATGCTCCTCCTGCGGCAAGATATTCTGCCTGGACGAAGTCAAGCCACGCATTCCCAATAGCGTACCCTCCCATTTTACCGTTGAGTCGGTCGAACTCAATATAAAAGGTCAATGCGACCACTGTAATTCCGTAAGAAACTGATCCCTCTAGGCCAGGCTTTCTTTAAGGCGCTGGCCGGTCTTTACGCATCCAAGGCATCAACCTCCCCTTAAGATAAAATTAATTGCAATACAGTTGCACATCAAGACGCCACACCCTAAAATGCAACTTTGTTGCATTTATTATTCAAAACCATGCCGAATCCAGACGTCGTCAGCATTGAAGAATTGCTTTCCATGCCTGAAGAACATTACATGAACCCGCAGCAGCTTGCCTTCTTCCAACGCCTGCTCGAGCAGCAGCTCGCCCATATCCGCGACAACGCCGCCGAGACCAGCAAGCACCTGAGGGAACACGAAGAATTTCCCGACCCGGCCGACCGCGCCACGCAGGAAGAACTGCATACGCTGGAACTGCGTACGCGCGACCGCGAGCGCAAGCTGGAAAAGAAAATCAACGCGGCATTGCAGCGCATCCGCGATGGCGAATACGGCTATTGCGAAGAGTCCGGCGAGCCTATCGGCCTGCAACGACTGCTCGCCCGCCCTACCGCCACCCTCTCGCTGGAGGCGCAGGAGCGGCATGAAAGGCGCGAACGCCAATACAGCCATTAAGAGCGGCTAACAAACCTCAGCGAAGCATTCCTGGCCAGGCGCTCTGCCGCAGGCAGTACAAGCAGTACGACAAGGCAGGGCAACAACGCCAGGAGAGCTTTGCCAGCCACTCTTTAAGAATCATCAAACTCCAGGAACCACTATGCAAACCACCCGCAAACTCCCCGTCACCGTGCTGTCCGGCTTTCTCGGCGCCGGCAAGACCACCTTGCTCAACCACATCCTGAACAACCGCGAGGACAAGCGCGTCGCCGTCATCGTCAACGACATGTCGGAGGTCAATATCGATGCGCAACTCGTCCGCGAGGGTGGGGCCGACTTGTCGCGCTCGGAAGAGAAACTGGTGGAAATGAGCAATGGCTGCATCTGCTGCACCTTGCGCGAAGACCTGCTGGTCGAGATCAAGCGCTTGGCGGAAGCCGGACGCTTCGACTACCTGCTGATCGAATCCACCGGCATTTCCGAGCCGCTTCCCGTCGCCGAAACCTTTACTTTCCGTGATGAAAACGGCGCCAGCCTTTCCGACATCGCACGGCTCGACACCATGGTCACCGTGGTGGATGCCTTCAATTTCCTGCGCGACTATGCCTCGCACGACATGCTGGCGGAACGCGGCTCCTCGATGGGCGAAGGCGACGAGCGCACCGTCGTCGACCTGTTGATCGAGCAGGTGGAGTTCTGCGACGTCATCGTGCTGAACAAGACCGACCTGGTCGGCCAGGAGGCATTGCAGCAATTGCACGGCATCCTGAAAAGCCTGAATCCGCGCGCCCGGATCGTGGAAAGCGAATTCGGCCGCGTGCCGCTCGACCAGGTGCTCGACACCGGGCTGTTCGATTTTGCCGAAGCCCAGGCCGCCCCGGGCTGGCTCAGGGAATTGCGCGGCGAGCACACGCCGGAAACCGAACAATACGGCATCACGAGCTTCGTTTACCGCGCGCGCCGACCTTTCCACCCGGAACGGCTGTGGCGATGGTTCTCGCGCGAGTGGCCGAACGTCGTCCGCTCCAAGGGACATTTCTGGATTGCCAGCCGACCTGCATACTGCGGCAGCTGGTCGCAGGCCGGTTCCATCACCCGGCACGGACCGGCCGGATACTGGTGGGCCGCCACGCCCAAGGCCTACTGGCCCGAGGACATGGAATCGCTCAGCATCATCCGCTCGCGCTTTTCCGGCGAATTCGGCGACCGCCAGCAGGAGATTGTGCTGATCGGAAGCAAGATGGACGAAGCCGACCTGAGGCGGGAATTCGACCACTGCCTGTTGACGGATGCCGAACTCATGCTCGGCATGCAGGCCTGGGCTGATTTCGACGACCCCTTCCCCATCTGGGATCGTCAGCCGGAAGAAAGCGCCGCGTGACTGCCGCCGACACGCTAGGCACGCTCATTCTCGTTTAAAATGCGAATACCGCAACCCGATGCGGCATCCTGTCATCCTCACAACATACCCAAGGGACTCAAGGAATTTTTCAATGACGCTGGACCATCGTATCCCGGTGACGTTGCTGACCGGTTTTCTCGGCAGCGGCAAAACCACGCTCCTCAACAAGCTGCTCAACCACCCCGGCATGAAGGACACCGCCGTCATCATCAACGAGCTCGGCAGCGCCGGGCTGGACCATATCCTCGCCCGTACCGTCGAGAGCCAGCATATTGCCGACAACACCGTGCTGCTGGAATCCGGCTGCCTGTGCTGTACCCTGAGCAACGAGCTGGCGGACACCATGCGCGACCTGTTCTTCAAGCGCCAGCTGGAGGCGATCCCGGCTTTTTCCCGCCTGGTGATCGAAACCACCGGCATGGCGGACCCCGGCCCCATCATGGCCAACCTGCTCAACGAGCCGGTGATTTCCTCCACCTATCGCCTGGATGCGGTAGTGGTCACCATAGACAGCACCTACGGCCTGCAGCAGATCGCAGGGCACGGCGAGGCGCGCAAACAGGCTGCCGTGGCGGATGTGCTGCTCATCACCAAGACCGACCTGGCGTCGGCGGAAAGCCTGGACGCGCTCTCCGCCACGCTGCAGGAGCTCAACCCCGGTGCCACCCAATACCGCATCAGCCATGGAGAGATAGATCCCTCCGCGGTGATTGACGCGGGCCTGTTCAACCCCGGCGGCACGCAGGCGCAGCCGCAGCGCTGGCTGCGTGCGCCGTCGCGCTCCAAGGCCAGGCGCGGCATGCTGCCGCAAGCGGTGCATGAAGACGAGATCGGCAGCTTTACCGTGACCATGCCCAAACCGTTGACCTGGCTACAGCTCGAACCCGTATTGCAATGGCTTTGCGCCACGCATGGCGAAAACCTGCTGCGCATGAAGGGTATCATCCATGCCGAGGACCAGCCGGCCCCGCTGGCGGTGCATGCAGTGCACCACACGCTTTACCCGCCCAACCTGCTGCAAGGCTGGGATGAAGACGAGCCGATTACCCGGATTGTCCTGATCGGCAAGGGGCTAGATGAAATCAGGATCCGCGATGCGTTGATGCAGATATAGTGCCTGTGGAAGCTTTGATTGCGGGCAGTATGAGTTGCTCAAGAAGGCAACCACGGGTTTGAGCTGCCAAACTTAATCCATAAACCTGGCAAGCGGCTGCAACAGCTGCCTCTCGTCATTACCGATTCCCGACTGGGTAATCAGCACCAGTCGGCTGCGTCGGTCCCGGCCCTGCCAATGCGGCAAGGGCTCGGGCGCATGCAATACGTGCTGTACGCGGTGCACCGCTATCGGGTCGGCCTCTCCCTCAATATGGAACACGCCTTTGAGGCGCAACAGGCTGGGGCTGGCATCGTCACGCAACAGCGCAAGCCATCGCTCGAAATCCGCCCTGGGAACAGGCTTGTCCAGCGCCAGGCTCAAGGTGGTTGCCTCCGCGCCATGCAAGGCCGGTGTCGCCAGCGCCGATAACCAATGCGGGAAACCTGCGGCTGGCGGCGTCCCAAATAAGAGTGAGAATCCTGATGCGTCAGGCCGGGCTGGATCCAGCCTGGTTAGCGTCGCTAGAGGATTCAGTTGGTGCAGGCATGCCTCGAGTCGATGCAATACGTCGCTGCCGGCCAGATCGGTCTTCGAAACCAACAGACGGTCTGCCAGCTGCACTTGCTTCATTGCCTCCGGATGGCGCTCCAAGGTTGCCCTTCCCAACAGGCCATCGACCACCGTGACCACGCCATCCAGCTGGTAGGCTGATGCAACATAGGCATCGGTCATCAGGGTGTGCAGGACAGGGGCGGGATCGGCCAGGCCGCTGGTCTCGATCACCACGCGTTGGAATTGCCGCACGCCGTTGCGGGAAAAGCGCCAATGGATGTCCTTCAACGTCTGCTTGAGGTCGGTACGCAGCCGGCAGCACAAGCAGCCATTGCTCAGCTCCACCACCATGGGCTGCTCCTGCTGGTGCGCCACCAACAGGTGGTCGAGGCCGGTCTCGCCGAACTCATTGACGATGACCAGGGTATCCTGCGCCTGCGGATGCCGCAGCCACTGGTTGAGCAATGTGGTCTTGCCGGCGCCGAGAAACCCGGTCAGCACCGTGACTGGCAAACGCATCCTGTCAGCCACGCATTTGCCCCGTCAAGGCATTCAATCTCCGCTTGCCAAGCCCTGCGGCGAGTCGGTAAAGTCCTACTTGTAATTCAGTGTAGTCTGATATTACGGATTGCATGTGCAGCGTACGCTCCTATCCGAACTGCAGCAGGGAGTCTCTGCCGTCTCTTCCACCACCAAGAAAAAGGAAAACATCATGCAAAGCGTCATCGGTATATTGATCCTCATTGCAGACATTTATGCGATTATCAAGATTATCCAGAGCTCGGCAGACACGGTAAAGAAAATCCTCTGGATTCTTGGCGTATTGGTCTTCCCCGTGCTTGGCCTGATCGTCTGGTACCTGGCCGGCCCGGGCAGCAAAACCGACTAATCCCCACCGCAGGCTGTCTTGCGTTTGCCAGATGGCCTGCCTACATATTCAAGTTCAAGGCCGCCACCATGCTCGTCACCTTTTCCACCGCCCGTTATAGCGACATCATGCTGTTTGGCGACGTCGCCAAGCAACTGCTCCAACTCATGGGCCATAGCGGCACGATTCCCGGAGCAATCCTCGCCGCCGACGTGCCGCGGGCATTGCAACATTTGCAGCAAGGTCTCGAAGGCGCTGCCGCGCCCGACAGTCCCGAATCGCCGGACACTGAGGACGAAGCCGTCCATGTCAGCCTGAAGAAAAGAGCCCTGCCATTGATAGAGCTGCTGCAATCCGCGATTCAGAACCAAAGCGACGTGATGTGGAAATAGGCTGTGCGCCAGCGTGTTTAACAAGTAGACTCCCGCCTCATGAACAGTGCCGATTTTCATCATAAGTCCTTCATCTTCCTGCTCCTGCTGGTTTCCGCCGGGCTCATCATCATCCTGCTGCCTTTTTACGGCGCGGTATTCTGGGGCGTGATTCTCTCCATCCTGTTCACGCCGCTGTACCGGCGCCTGCTTGCAGCCACGAAAAACCGCCGTAACCTCGCGGCGCTCGGCACGTTGAGCGCCTGTATCATCATCGTCATCGTGCCGGTCGTCATCATTGCCAGCTCCCTGGTGCATGAGGGCGCTACGCTGTTCCAGAAACTCAAGACGGGGGAGATCAACCCTGCCGTGTATACGCAGGAAATACTGGATGCCGCGCCGGCTCCCGTACACCGGGTTTTGGAACGCGTCGGCCTGACCGACGTCAGGAGCTTCCAGGACAGGCTTTCGCAGCTTGCCATGCAGGGCAGCCAACTGTTGGCGACCAAGGCGCTCAGTATCGGGCAGAACACCTTCCAGTTCGTGGTCGGCTTTGCCGTCATGCTTTACCTGATGTTCTTCCTGCTGAGGGACGGCACCTCGCTTTCCATGCGCGTGAAGCAAGCCATCCCGCTCAGCGCCGAACACAAGCGCCACCTGTTCAACAAGTTCACCACCGTCATCCGCGCCACGGTCAAGGGCAATATTCTCGTCGCGATTACCCAGGGCGCGCTGGGCGGGCTGATTTTCTGGATACTCGGCATCCAGGCGGCGCTGCTATGGGCCGTGATCATGGCGTTCCTCTCATTGCTGCCCGCGGTGGGCGCCAGCTTGATCTGGGCGCCTGTTGCAGTCTATTTCCTCGCGACAGGCGCCATCTGGCAAGGCATCATCCTCATTGCATTCGGGGTCTTCGTGATCGGCCTGGTGGATAATATCCTGCGCCCCATCCTGGTCGGCAAGGACACCAAGCTGCCCGACTACGTGGTGCTGATCTCCACGCTGGGCGGCATGGCGGTGTTCGGCCTCAACGGCTTCGTGATCGGGCCGCTGATCGCCGCCCTGTTCATCACCATGTGGGATATTTTTGCCAGCTCGCGCGTCATTGACAAGAATTAGGCCCAATTAAGTCGTCAACAATGGCCTTGAAAGCCCCGAATAAATTCAGTGCGGCGATTCTGGTGAGCCTCCCTGCCGAGGCAGTAAACACAGTACGGCAAGGCAGAGCAACGACCCCGAAGTACTTTGTTCACGGCGCTTAGCCGAGCATGAGAGCCAGCAGGCTGAGCAAGCCCATAACCAAAGCGCTTGCACCCATCCGGACAACCTGGCCGGGGAAATAGGAAAGCACCAGCACCATGCTGATCGCTGCCACCGACACAAAGCCGCTCCAGACCACGATGCCTATGGTCGGGTTCCATCCATGGATGCTGGACAATATCCCCAGGGCGAGAAGACTCCAGCCCATCACCTTCAAGCACTTTTTCCTGCCCGGCGGCAGATCGGCTCCCCGCATTGCCTGGACATAATGTTTTTCCATGGCCAGGCACAATGCAGTCATGCCCGCATAAGCCAGGGCATACGTCACAAAGCAAGCAGCCAACAAAGAAGTATTACCCATCAAGTCAACCCGTATTCTTAGCAGGATCGGCTAGCACAATGCCAAGCCAGAACAATCACACTTCAGCAATCAAGGAATAAAAAAACGCTAGCCTTTCCGCCTGGCAGGCACGCCCCGCATCGCGCCGGAAACCTTGGGCACCGCGACGGCAAGCAACACGCCGAATGCCACGATCGTGCTTTCAACGCCTAACGCCACGCCGTCGCCTCTTTGCAAGAAAGACAGCAAGTTGGGCTGGCCGCTCAACCACGAGTACACCGGCAACAGCCAACACAGCGCAACGGCAAAGACAAGCTGGTCGCGCCAGCCAGCCAATGGCTTGCGTACCAAGGCATGCGCAAGGCTTGCCAGCCATGTGAACAGGAAGGCGCGCACCTCCCAGTCGGAGCGCCCTGCCAGGTCAGCCGGCAATATGCGATTCGCCCAGAAATAGATCAATATGGCATTGATGCTGCCCATCACGGCTGCCACATTAAGCGCCTCGATCAACCGGTAGACGCAGCCACTGGCAGCGCCGAACTCATTTTCAGGACGCTTGCGGCGCTTGATGGTGAACAGCACCAGCCCTGTGGCAATCAAGCCGCAACTCACGATGCCGCCAATAAAATACAGCCAGGAGACCGTCCAGCCGCCGAACACCGCCACATGCGTGCCGACAAAAGCGCGGAAAATGTAGGTGGAGTCGCGCCATTCTGTCTGCGCCCCGATCAGCTCCCCGTTGACGCCATTGAATGCGGCATGATTAGCCACGGCCGAAATCTTGTGATTGATGCTCTCGTAGAATTCGACTACCGCGGAAGCGTCGCCGCCGTTCTTGATGACCACCCACTCCACGACATCAAGTGACTCCCTCGCCCGTGGTAGCAATGAAGATATATTGAGCAATGCTGCCTGTTCGCCGACGTAAGGCAGGTCGAAAGACTGCACCGCGTCTGCACGAAGTCCCCGAGGGTCCTCATACGCGGCCTTGATACCCAAAGGCAGGAAAACCAGCGGCTGCATTACCAATCCTGTATAGGTAATCATCAAGAGAAATGGCAGCATCATGACCCCTGCTACGTTGTGGGTGTCTAGCCATGAGCGCTGTGAAGATGATTGCTTGCGAAATGTGAAAAAGTCTTTGAATATGCGTTTGTGGATCACAATGCCGCTAATCAGCCCTACCAACATCACGACCGCAGCCAGCCCGACAATGATGGTGCCGGGGATACCGGCCAACAGGGTGTAATGGAAATGGGTGAGCATTTCCCCGCCTTCGGTTTCACGTATATCAATCTCTTGGCCGGAATAAGGATCAAGGGCCACTTCATGATTCTTTCCCTTGTCACGCCATCCAACATCCAAAGTGGGATGACGCTCCCCCGCCGGGATAATTCTCCAAAGACTGCCTTTCTCCCTAAGCGCGTGCTGTTCCAGGTAAGCCTGGCCTACCTCAAGCTGCTTTTCAAAGGAAGGCAGCGGAGCAGAGCGGTCAATGCTGGCCTCGGGCTGCATCCAGTGCGTAATGCTGTGCTCGAATACCGCCATGGTGCCGGTCAGGAATACCGCAAACAGCAGCCATCCCAGGTACAAGCCAAACCAGGTGTGCAGCCATGCCATCGATAAGGAAAACGTCTTCTTCATTTTACGAGCCGGGCCAGTCCCCACAATATGGCAAGCACAAGCGCGACCAGGACAATCCAGCCCCAGGCGCGCCAGGCGCTGCGCGCGGAAAATGCCCATATCATCACCGCGCAATATACCGTCCACGGCAACAAGGTGCCGTAATAGACCGCATCCGCACGATGACCGGGCCACCACAGCACCCAAACCAGGTTGAACAAGGCCGTCAGGATATAACCGCCGACAAACGCGGCCAGCACTCTCAAGCCGATATCGCGAGACGGTTTCATTGACCTAATGTTCCCGCATTGAATTGCTCATGCCTGCCCAGGAAAAACTCCACTGCCCGGATGCTGCCCGTCAGCATGGCGGTGCCATGATTCTCCCCTTCCTGCAACCGGAAGAAAGTATCCAACCCATGCGGACGGCTATGCTGCAACTCTTCAGCCAACTCGCGCGTGGCATCCACCATGCGCCTCTGCTGCATATGGGCCATTCTGGGCGATTGTGAAGCGGAGCCGGCCAGCGGCCGTTGCTCCAGACCACCCACCATCAGCAGCAAGCGAGATTGTCCCAGGTCAATAGACGAATGCGTCGAGAATCGTTTCTGCTCCTCGAGGATGAATTGCTTGTTCCACCAAATGGAAGGGCTGGAAGCGATGTAAACCTGGAAAGCCTGGGGGCGTGTGAATAATGCATGCAGGGCAAACAAGCCGCCGTAGGAATGTCCAAACAAGGCCTGTTGCTTCGGATCGATATTGACTTCCTTGGCAATCATAGGCTTCAACTCGTGCTCGACAAAATCCAGAAAACTGTCTGCCCCTCCCTGCCTGGGAGCACGCTGGTCGCCAGTATTGGATAAGTCGGGTGCTGGCGGCGTCAAATCCTCGGCGCGGGACGTCTCATCCAGCATTGCCTGCGTCGGATAGCCTATTCCCACCACCACTGCCGGCACTATGCCGGTCGCATCGCGCCGCTGGGACTGCCCATGTACCAGCATGGAAACCGGATAAAATAATGCATTCCCATCCAGCACGTAAATCACGGGGAAGCCACCATCAGGCGGTTCAGACATGGGCTTGGAAATAAAAATACGGTAAGTCTTGCCTGTCGCTGCCGAACGGATATCCTGCTGCTGGGCTATCGGCAAAGTCGCTTCCCGCCAGGCGCTATTCTCTTCCGCAATACTGGCACCAGGCTGCATTGCCCATAAATACAAGAGGCCTGTAAATAAAATCGGATTCAGCTTCACATTATTCATCCATAAAAAAGCGATTGCCCGCTCATCGCGGACAATCGCCCTGGATCACATTACCAGTTGTACTTCAGGGTAGCGTTGACTACACGGCCTGAACCGTAGTAGCAGGCAGTTGAGCCTGTACAAGTAGTCACATACAACCTATCCGTCAGGTTGCTGGCATTGATTGCAAACTCGGCGCCAGCATATCCCAATGACTTCAGGTTATATCGTAGTGCGGCATCATAAGTCGTATATGCATCGGTATGCAGATAAAGATTATCTGCTGGCCCTGCAGCACGGGCGACACCATAACTCCCACCAACGTAGCGAGCGCCTAGTCCTACGCTTAAACCATCCAAATAACCAGTAGTAAAAACGTAATTTGCCCACAATGAAGACATGTGCTTGGCAACTTGAGGAATAGCCGCGCCTTTGCTTTCGGTCAAACTGTTGTTACTGGTAATTTCACTATCCATATAGGTATAGCTACCGAGTAAGCTCAGATTATCGGTAACAGCAGCTTTACCTTCCAGCTCGAAACCACGTATCCTCGCATCGACCTGCGTATAACACGTATTCCCGGTTGCATCTGGGCAAACAATTGTATTAGGGACACCAGCCGTCACTACCCGATTAGCCTGCGTCAACTCATATACAGAAGCAGTGATCAAGCTATTGCTGCCTGGTGGCTGGTATTTCACGCCTGCTTCGTACTGCTTACCTTTTACAGGCTTCACATCTGCATCGTTCAGCATGGCAACGCCTAACATGCCTGGATCGAACGAGGTGGAGTAACTGATGAACGGAGCAATACCATTATCGAATTGATAAACTGCGCCAGTACGCCATGTAAACGCATGATCGTTATAAGCAAATCGACGACCATTGACGGCATTGAACATCGTATTGTCGAAGTAGTCGTAGCGACCGCCCAGACTGAAGCGCCAGTTGCCCAATGCAGCCTGCTCTTGAATATAAGCGCCTGTTTGCTTTTGATCTACATCCTGAGACCAACCCAATGTCATCGCATAGTCACCCGCACTGGTATATCTTGGATTCAACAGGGAAATATCAGTTGCAGTACCATTAGAACGTTCATTCTTCCAACTGAACCGTTGCGCATCCAATCCGAGTAACACCGTGTGCTGCAATTCTCCGGTCGCAAAATCGGCTTGCAACTGATTATCAACCGCTACGCCATCAGACTTACCTTCACCCAAAGTAGACCGACGCTGAAGTAATCCATTAGAGCCATCATTTCTTCCACCAATTACCGACTTATAGGTATTCTCAATACTTGTATATCGCAAATTCTGGCGGAACTGCCATGTATCATTGAAACGATGGTCGAATTCCCAGCCTACCGTAGACTGTTCACGATCATAAGTATTCCAGTCCTTGTCACCATAGAACGTATCGCGATCGAGACGGCCGCCAATCGCAGAGTTGAATGCCACCGTGCCGTAATATGGCAGGAACTGGAAAGTTGCTCCTCCCTTGTCACGTTGATACTGTGCCAACAATGTCAGGCTAGTCTTGTCCGAAATCTGCCAGAGCAGACTTGGTGCGAAGTAGGTCCGTTGCAAATCGTTATGTTTGATCTGGGAACCACCATCATTGAACGAACCCACCAGCCTGAACAAAACCGACTGATCGTCAGCGAGGCTGCCGCCGATATCGAATGCTGCTTTGTATTGATCGAAGCTGCCGCCTTGCAAACGCACTTCGTTGACCTGGTTTGCCGTTGGCCGTTTGCTGACAAGATTGATCATGCCGCCGGGAGTAATCTGTCCGTACACGGCGGCCGATGGTCCTTTGAGCACTTCTATACGCTCCAAACCGAAGTTGTCGAAACTGGCACGGTTCCACATGCCGCCAGCGGGTACTTTGAGACCGTCCTGAAATAGATTGGAGATACCAGCATCGGCTTCCATACCGCCTTTGATACCGCGAATGGAATAACTGTCGGCTCGGCTATCCATACCGCCGACCTCGGATCTCACGCCTGCAGTGTATGCAACTGCCTCGTTCAAGGTCTGCGCATTACGGTCGTCCAGTTCCTTTCGGTCGACAATCGAAATGGATTGCGGCGTTTCTACGACGGGCGTATCGGTCTTGGTTGAACTTTTGGTCTTCTTGGCGACATAGCTGCCGCTTTCATCGCCAGCCTTGGCGCCGACGACGGCTACTTCCGGTAATACCGAACTATCGCTATCCGCTGCGATGGCAGGCATTGCGAACAATGCGCCGACCACGAGATACACAAGCTTTGGTTTCTGGACTGCCAATATTGGAGTTTGCTTCATTGCTTTTCCCTGACAAAAGAAAAGCAGCGATTTTATTAAAAATCATTCTCAACAGCATTGGTAAATAATAATTGTTACATTTTATTTACACTTTTGTACTGATGAGTTCGGCAAAAAAACAACAATTTTTAGAATAAAGATAAATTGCTTGCCGATGCAGCGGATTTGGTGGTTCTTTTTCTACGTGTTTTCTTCGCAGGAGGCTGCTCCGGTAGAGACAACGCATCGGCGAAAAGCGGCTGCTGCACGGGGAACATGTCTTCCTGCCCTTGCCAACCCCGCAGTTCGGGCCTGAGCTCGCAATCCACCCTGACATCCGACCGGGGCACGCAACAGCACGGCAGGATTTCGTCGGCGGCAACGAATGCCAATGGTTGCTCGAGGTATTGCACCTCGCCGTCCAGCAGGCGCACCCGGCACATGCCGCAATAGCCTCCCCTGCACTGGTACTCCACTTCATGGCCGGTACGCTCGAGGCCGTCGAGCAGCGTTTCTTGGGGGATGAGGCTAAAGCTGGTGTGCTGGGTGCGGACCGTGCTCAAAGCTCGAAGTCGCCGAGATCGTCGGAGCTGACCTCGGAATCGATCTGGCCGATGAGGTAGGAGCTCAGCTCCACTTCCTGCGGTGCGACCTGCACCGTATCGGACGCCAGCCAGGTATTGATCCAAGGGATGGGGTTGCTCTTGGCATTGGGGAACGCGGCAGGCAAACCGACCGAGGCCATGCGGTTGTTGGTGATGTATTCCACGTACTGGCAGAGGATGTCGCGGTTGAGGCCGATCATGGAGCCGTCCTTGAACAAATAGTCGGCCCATTTCTTCTCCTGCTCCGCCGCGCGCTTGAACATCTCAAAGCATTCGTCCTGCAGTTCGCTGGCGATACCGGCGAACTCGGGGTCGTCCTGCCCGCTGCGCATGATGTTGAGCATATGCTGGGTGCCGGTGAGGTGCAGCGCCTCGTCGCGCGCGATCAGGCGGATGATCTTGGCATTGCCTTCCATCACCTTGCGCTCGGCGAATGCAAACGAGCAGGCAAAGCTGACATAGAAGCGGATCGCCTCCAGGATATTGACGCTCATCAGGCACAGGTACAGCAGCTTCTTCAACTCGCGCAGGTTGACGGTCTTGGTCTCGCCGTTAATGACGTGGTCGCCCTCGCCCAATTGCGAATACAGCATGGTGTAATGGATCAGGTCATCGTAATAGGCGGAAATATCGCTCGCCCGCGCGACGATGTTCTCGTTGCGCACGATATCGTCGAAGATCAGCGCCGGGTCGGAGACGATGTTGCGGATGATGTGGGTGTAGGAGCGCGAATGGATGGTTTCCGAAAACGCCCAGGTCTCGACCCAGGTTTCCAGCTCCGGCAGCGACACCAGCGGCAACAAGGCGACGTTGGGACTGCGGCCCTGGATGGAGTCCAGCAGCGTCTGGTATTTCAGGTTGCTGATGAAGATGTGCTTCTCATGGTCGGGCAGGCCCTGGTAGTCGATGCGGTCCTGCGACACGTCCACCTCTTCCGGACGCCAGAAGAAGGAAAGCTGCTTTTCGATCAGCTTTTCGAACACCGGATATTTCTGCTGGTCGTAACGCGCCACGTTGACCGGCTGCCCGAAGAACATCGGCTCTTTCAGTTGTTCGTTGTCGACCTTGGAAAAAATGCTGTATGCCATGACTTGTCCCGATATATCCCGTCAGGGCGGCGCATGGCCGCCCTGCTCTATTTAGAACGGCTAACAAAACTCTCCTGGCTTTGTTGCCCTGCCTTGTCGTACTCATTGTACTGCCTGCGGCAGAGCGCCTAGCCAGGAGCGCTTCGCTTAGTTTTGTTAGCCATTAATTAGTCCCGTTGCCTAGATTTTGCACGCGCCGCTTTCGCAGCCGTCGTCCCCAGCATCGCCGCCTTCGCTCGCGCCATCGCGGGTGTTGTGGTAGTACAGGGTCTTCACGCCCAGCTTGTAGGCTTGCAGCAGGTCCTTGAGCAATTGCTTCATCGGCACCTTGCCGCCTTCGAAGCGCTTGGGATCGTAATTGGTGTTGGAGGAAATCGACTGATCGACGAATTTCTGCATGATGCCCACCAGCTTGAGGTAGCCGTCGTTGTTGGGCAATGACCACAGCAGCTGGTACTGGTTGCGCAGGCGCTCGATCTCAGGCACCACCTGGCGCAGGATGCCGTCCTTGGACTGCTTGACCGACACCAGGCCGCGCGGCGGCTCGATGCCGTTGGTGGCGTTGGCGATCTGGCTGGAGGTCTCGGAAGGCATCAGCGCGGTCAGGGTGGAATTGCGCAAGCCGTGCGCGACGATGTCCTTGCGCAGTTGCTCCCAGTCCAGTTGCAATGCTTCCTGGCACACCGCATCGAGGTCCTTCTTGTAGGTGTCGATGGGCAGCAGGCCTTGCGAATAAGTGGTTTCATTGAACGCGCCGCAAGGGCCGAACTCGCGCGCGAGCTGCACCGAGGCCTTCAACAGGTAGTACTGGATCGCCTCGAAGGTGCGGTGGGTCAGCCCCAGCGCCGCATCGTCGGTGTAGCCGGTGCCGTTCTTGGCGAGGTAATAGGCGTAGTTGATCACGCCCACGCCCAGCGAGCGGCGCTTGTCGGTAGCGTTGAGCGCGGCCTTGACCGGGTAATCCTGGTATTCGAGCAAGGCGTCCAATGCACGCACGACGAGATCGGCCAGCCCTTCCAGTTCGTCGAGGCTTTCAAGCGCGCCGAGGTTGAACGCGGACAAGGTGCACAATGCGATCTCGCCGTTCTCGTCGTTGATATCCTCGAGCGGGTGCGTCGGCAGCGCAATTTCCATGCACAGGTTGGATTGGCGCACCGGGGCCAGCTTGGGGTTAAACGGGCTGTGGGTATTGCAATGGTCGACGTTCTGGATATAGATGCGGCCCGTGCCCGCCCGTTCCTGCATCAGGAGCGAGAATAGGTCCACTGCCGGCAGCGTGCGCTTGCGGAGGCTGTCGTCCGCCTCGTATTGCGTATACAGGCGCTCGAACTCGTCCTGGTCGGCGAAGAAGGCGTCATAGAGGCCGGGCACGTCGTGCGGCGAGAACAGCGTGATGTCGCCGCCCTTGATCAGGCGCTGGTACAGCAGGCGGTTGATCTGCACGCCGTAGTCTAGGTGGCGCACGCGGTTTTCCTCGACGCCGCGGTTGTTCTTGAGCACCAGCAGCGATTCGACTTCCAGGTGCCACAAGGGATAGAACAAGGTCGCCGCACCGCCGCGCACGCCGCCCTGCGAGCAGGACTTCACCGCCGCCTGGAACAACTTGTAGAACGGCAGGCAGCCGGTATGCTGCGCCTCGCCGCCGCGGATCTCGCTGCCCAGCGCGCGGATGCGGCCCGCGTTGACGCCAATGCCCGCGCGTTGCGAGACGTATTTCACGATCGCGCTGGTGGTGGCGTTGATGCTGTCCAGGCTGTCGTCGCACTCGATCAACACGCAGGAGCTGAACTGGCGCGTCGGCGTGCGCACGCCGGACATGATGGGCGTAGGCAGGGAAATCTTGAAAGTGGACACCGCATCGTAGAAACGCTTGATGTATTCCAGGCGCGCCTTGCCCTCGTACTTGGCGAACAGGCTCATCGCCACCAGGATATAGAGGAACTGCGGGCTTTCGTAGATTTTCTTGGTCACCCGGTTCTGCACCAGGTATTTGCCTTCCAGCTGCTTCACGGCGGCGTAGGAGAAATTCATGTCGCGCCAGTGGTCGATATGGTCGTTGAGCTCGTTGAACTCTTCACGGCTATAGTCGGCGAGGAGATGCTGGTCGTACTTGCCCATCTCGGTGAGCTTGGTGACGTGGTCGAACAAGTGCGGCGGCTCGAACTGGCCGTAGGCAATCTTGCGTAGGTGGAAAATCGACAGGCGCGCCGCCAGGTACTGGTAATCCGGCGTATCCTCGGAGATTAAGTCCGCGGCGGACTTGATGATGGTTTCATGGATGACGTCGGTACGAATCCCGTCGTAGAACTGGATATGCGATTTCAGCTCGACCTGCGATACCGATACGTTGTCCAGTCCCTGCGCCGCCCAATCGATCACGCGATGGATCTTGTCCAGGTTGATCGGTTCCCGGCGACCATCCCGCTTGGTGGCATTCATGGATTCATACTTTGTCATCTAAGGCTCCCTGTCAGGAAGCAAGGCATCCTCATGACCACGCATCGATTGCCGAGGCAACCGAGCAACAATCACAAAGCAGCATGACGGGCAAGGCGCCGACGCATCAGCGCAATACCCTATCCGGCCGAGGACACCCCGCCTCAAACGTTATGAAAATGATCTACGGCAGGTTTCCTGGCTCCCAGGTCCACATGACCGGCCTGTCTTCCCGGGCCTCACACTTTCAGGCCCAGTGACCCTTGTTGGCATGCCACTCACTGGTTACAGTTGCGGGGGCAGCTGCGGCTTGGCAAGGCACCGCCCTGCGACCGCATTCCCTTTTTCCGACTCAATCGAACAACCGTCGAACACCGTAGATGGGATGGACTATAGCGCAATAAAATGTGCTTGTGTACACTCAAAAACACTAGATATTGTTTTTTTGAGATATATGCAGGATTTTTAAGGGGAATTTTTTTGCGAATTTTTTACTCGGATTTTGGTCATTCATGGACACGGCCACCATGCCACAATCCCCTATCATGAAACGCAAGTTCCGCCAAGCCAGATAATGAAACCAGCCCTGAATCCAGAACCAAGCCGCGACGATATCGATGCAACGCCGGGATGGTTGTTGCTGGAGTTCGGCGCCAGCTGGTGCGGCTTTTGCCAGGCGGCGCAGCCTTCGCTCAGCGCGGCATTACGGCAATTCCCCGCCCTGCGTCACGAACGCATCGAGGACGGCAGAGGCAGGCGGCTGGGCCGCAGCTTCAAGGTGAAGTTATGGCCTACCTTGATCCTGTTGCGGGGTGGGACGGAAGTCGGGCGCGTGGTGCGCCCGGAAAGCCGGGAAGACATCTCGGCGCTGCTACAGGCGCACTTGCCTTCATCCTAACAATCCAGCGCTACACCCTTTTCAAGCCACCGGTTTACGGGCTACCAGGACAGTCAGATTGTCATCGGCCTTCACGCAACAAGCGTGACGCAACCGCACAGCGGCGTCGGAGACCAGCAAATCTTCGGCAATACTGGCCTCGCCTTCATTCAGGCCGCGCGCCAGCGCGACCACCTCGGCAATCTTTTCATCGGCAAAGGCCAGGCAGGACCTGGTTGCCGCATCCATCGCCTGCTCATGCGCCAGCGTCGCCGGCACATGCAGCAAGGAACAGCTGGGGGCTACCCAAAGCCTGTCGCCGAGCTTATGCGCCAATGGCTGCAACAGACCGAGGCTCTGCCTCAGGTCATTGCGCAAAATGCCACGGCCGTCCACGATGCCGGCGGACAATATCCAATGCCCAGGCAAGGCATTGAGCCATGGCGCCAATTGCTCAGGCGCACTGACCAGGTCGAGATGAATGCCGTCCACTGGCAAATGCGTGACAAAGCCTTGATAGCGGGCGACATTGCCGAAATAGGTGCCGAGCAATATCGCCGGCCGCTGCGTGCGGAACCAGGCATATGCGCGTTCGAAAGCGCCCAGCCATGCATCATCCAGGTCCAAGGCTAGAATGGGCTCTTCAAGCTGCAGGCAGGCAATCTTGCGGTGGTACAGCTCCTTCAGCAAATGCGCATACTGTTCCGCCAGCCTATCCAGCAGCTGCAAACGGTCGCAGCCATCCGCGCCGCTCAAATACAGCAGGCTGACAGGCCCCAGCAACGCCGCCTTGACCGGCATGGAACGCGCCTGCGCTTCGTCGAGCTGGCTCAGGAATTCATGGGCGTTGATCGTGAAGCTGGTATCCGCATCGAGCTCCGGCACGATATAGTGGTAGTCGGTATCGAACCACCTGGCGGTTTTCATGGCCGGTTGGACGGCATTGCCGCGCGCCAGCGCAAAATAGTCATGTTCGGATAAAACGCCCTGAAAGCCAAATCTTCTGGGAATCGCGCCGAACATCACCGCATGGTCGAGCACGTGGTCGTAAAATGAGAAATCCCCTGCGGTGATGAAGTCCAGCCGCTTTTGCTTGCTCCAATGCCGCTCCCGCAGACCCTTGCCTATTTCCTGCAATCCCGCCGCAGTCAGGTCGCCCTTCCAGAACGCCTCCAGGGCGTATTTGAGCGCACGTTTTTCACCGATGCGCGGATACCCGAGAATATGTGCGCTTGCCATACCCAATGCCTTGCTTGAATTTTTAACGAAACCGCGAATTTTCCGGCAGGCAAGCAATTTAAAAAAGCGAAAGTTTTTTTGGTAAAATTGAATTCATTTCATATCTATCCAAGCTTCTTATGCTGGAAATCCGCCACCTGAAATCCTTGATCGCGATTGCCGACACTGGAAAACTGGCCCATGCCGCAGAGCGGGTCTTCCTCACGCAATCCGCGCTCTCGCACCAGATCCGCGTGTTGGAGAAACATTACGACACCACCCTGTTCCAGCGCACCGCGCACGGCATCCGCTTCACGCCCGCCGGGGAACGGTTGCTGGCATTGGCAAAGGAAATGCTGGAGGCACAGGAAAAGGCCGAGCGCGACCTGATCCGCCTCAAGAGCGACCAATCGGGGGAGTTGAGGATCGTGCTGGAGTGCCACACCTGCTTCGACTGGCTCACCCCGGTAATGGACGCCTTCCGCCGCGCCTGGCCGGAAGTCGAGCTGGATTTGGTGGCCGGTTTCCATAGCGATCCCTGGCACTTGCTGCACGACGGCAAGGCCGATCTCGTGATCGGCAGCCTGCCGGAGAAACAGCGCGAACTCGGCGCGATTCCGCTATTCAAGTTCGAGATCATGGGGGTGTTGCCGCCCGAGCACGAGCTGCGCAACAAGCCGCGCCTGATGGCGGAAGACTTCGCGGGACAAACCCTGATCACCTACCCCGTGCCGGAAGAGCGCATCGACGTCATCCGCCAGGTGCTCAAACCTGCCAATATCGAATTCAGCCGCCGCACCAGCGAGCTCACCATCGCCATCATGCAATTGGTCGCCAGCCGCCGCGGCATTGCCGCCCTGCCCAACTGGGGCATACAGAGCTACGTGGAGCATGAGTACGTGATTGCGAAGCCCATCGGCCGCAAGGGGCTGTGGTCCGAGCTGCATGCGCTCGGCATGCCGGACGTCATGGCAAGGCCCTACACGCACGACCTTGCACGCATCATCCGCGATACCTGCGCGGAAAGGCTGAACGACATCAGGCTGCTTTGAACCTTCCGCTTGCCGGCCGCGCCTCAGCCGGACAATGCGTTCAAGCCTGCATCGCAATCTTGGCCAGCTCGAAACCGAGCCACATCACCGCCAGCCCGACGACGATGCTTGCAACGACGTACGCGGCAGCAATGCCGATATGGCCTTCGCGCAGCAATACCATGGTTTCCAGCCCGAAGGCGGAAAACGTGGTAAACCCGCCCACCAACCCGGTAAAAAGCAGGACGCGCATATCGGCTGAAATGAATCCCTCCCTCGAGGCAAGCCCGGCCAGGATTCCAATGATGAGGCAGCCGATGATATTGACAGTGAAAGTGGGGAACGGGAACCGCCAATCCAGGCTGTAGCGCAAAACCAAGCCTGAAAGCTTGAAGCGTGCAACTGAGCCGATTGCGCCCCCCAAGGCCACGAGCATTAGCTGATTCATCACATACCTTTCAAAAAGCGAGTTTGGAAAATTGGAGCAGGAATTATATCGGCCGGCAAGCCTGACCAGGCGGCGGCACGGAAGGCGGCCTGGGCCTGCTGCAGGACAGGGTCGAGCGATCCTGCCTCAGCTACCCGGCAGGAAAGGCCCGTAGACCGTATAACGGCAGGGCCGTTGGCGGCCTGCCGTTCCCGGCTCAATCCTGGGAAATCTCGACCCGCTGGCCTTGCGCGGCGGATTGCATCGCCGCCACGATCGCCTTTGCATTGCCACGCGCATCCGCTAGGCTGAGGAACGGCGGCTTGCCGTTGAGCACGCAATCGCTGAAATGCTCGATTTCGAGGATGAAATGGCTGCTCGCGGGCAGGCGCTCTTCCCAGAAGCGGCCATCCTCGGTCCACCAGGTGATCACCGGCACGTCGCCCGCCTGCTGCCAGACGGTGTGACATTTCAGGCCGCCCTTGCTGCCGGTCACCTGGTATTCGGAGCGGCGCGAGCATTCGAAGCCGATATCGAACTGCCCTTGCCTGCCTTCGCCGAAATCGAATACGCCGCTGGTGGCGATGTCCGCCCCGCTTTCAGTGTATTGCGCTATCGTCACGACGCTCTTGGGTTCGGTGCCGAAACAGCTGCGCAACGAATGGATGGCATAGGGCCCGATATCCCACATCGCGCCGCCGCCATGGTCCACGTCTTTTTCCAGGCGGTAGAGCCGCGCGGGCTTCATGATGAAGGAGTAGCTGGCGCGCACGAACTTCACGTCGCCGATGACGCCGGAACGCAGCAATTCCTGCACGCGCGCGAACTGAGGGTGGAAAACGTACATGAAGCCTTCCATGACGGTCACGCCCTGCTGCTTTGCCGCGCTGGCAATGGCATCCACGTCGGCCACGGTCAGCGCCAGCGGTTTCTCGATCAGCACGTGCTTGCCTTTCGCGATCGCCTTCAACGCCCATTCAGTATGCTCGTGGTTGGACATCGGCAAGTAAACAGCCTCGACATTGTCATCGTCAAGCAATGCCTCAGGCTCGTCATAACTTTTCACCGCGCTTGCCGCCTGGGGCGCATGCTTTTGCACGGTTGCAGCGGCGGCACCCGGACGGCGGCTGGCAATCGCCACCAGCTCGGCATTGGCCGCATCGACGATGGCGGGCAACAGGCGCTCGTTGACGCGGGCCGCGCCCAGTATGCCCCAGCGCAGCTTTCGATCTTGACTCACGCGATCCTGACTCATGTGCGGTTCTCCTTTAACTATTGTTTGAATATTTCACTGTTTGAAATTTTGTCAGCAAGCTTGGTCAAGGCTGCGTACCGGGAAAGCCTGGGATCAATTCGGTATCCACCGTCTGGCTGGCAAGCGTGATGGCGACATGCTGCATGAGGTTGGGCGATGCGTAACCGTCCGCAGGCAAGGCATGGGCCAGTTGATAGCCGCGGATCGCCGCCTGGGTCTTGGGGCCGGGCAAGCCGTCACTGCCGCCGGTATCAAAGCCCAGGTCCGTCAATTGCCGCTGCAGGCGCTTGACGGCATCGATGCTCACCGCCTCCCGCTCGGCCCCGGCGCCGCCAACCAAGGCAGGCCCGCCCTGCAGGCGGCTGGCTAGGTGCGCCACTGTCAGCGCATAGCTGGTGGAACGGTTCCACTGCATCACCACGTTGAAATTATCGAACACCATGAAGGCCGGGCCACGCCAGCCTTGCGGCAGGACAATCGCCGCATTGAGGCCGGCTGGCAGCGCGGTCTGGTCCGCCGCCTGCACGCCAATGGCCTGCCATTGCTCCACGCTGCGCTTTTGGTTGATGGCGGCCTGCTGCCAGGCAAAATCCTCGGGCAACGCCACCTCGACGGCGATAGGCTCGTCGCGCTTCCAGCCTATCGAGCTCAAGTAATGTCCCGCGGAAGCCATGGCATCGGGGATGGATTGCCAGACGTTGATCCTGCCGTCCCCGTCGCCGTCCTCGGCATAGGCCAGGAAGGTCGAGGGCATGAATTGCATGTGCCCGACCGCGCCCGCCCATGACCCCACCATGTTGCCGGCCTCGATATGGCCTGCATCGATGATGCGCAAGGCATCCAGCAGCTGGCTGCGGAAGAACGCATGGCGCCGCCCCTCGTAAGCGAGCGTCGCCAACGCCTTGGGTGTGGAAAAACTGCCAAGCGTCTGCCCGTAATTAGTTTCCAGCCCCCAGAAGGCCAGCAATACAGCGGCGGGCACGCCGTACTTCTGCTCCACGACTTGCAGCACAGGCGCTTGCTCCTGCAGCAAGCCCTGCCCGCGCGCGATCTGCTTTGGCGTCACGCGACGGCCGAGGTAGCCGAGGAAGGTCTGTACGAACTCAGGCTGCGCCTGGTCCAGCTCGACCACGCGGTCTATCGGCTGGGCATCCGCCAGGGCAGCCTGCAACGTCGCTGCTGAAATCCCTTGCGCCTGCGCATCGCGGCTGAAATCCTGCACCCATTCGTCAAAGCTTTGCCCGTCTGCATGCGACAGCATGGTGTAGAACAGGCTGCAAGCCAATATACAAACTAGCGAACGGCGCAATTTGAACAACGCTTCCTCCTTAATAATTGCGGCAATGCTTAATGCATCATTAAATTAGGCACTAGCTGGCGACAATGCGTATTAAAAGCCGCTAACAAAACCCAGCGAAGCGATTTCGGCTAGGCGTTCTGCCGCAGACAGTACACCAAGTACGGCAAGGCAGAGCAACGACGCCAAAAGGGTTTTGTTAGCGGCTCTAAGCACGAACCATGTCTTCCCAGGCCTTATCCAAGCGCTTCACCGATACTGGGAACGGTGTCTTCAACTCCTGCGCAAACAAGGAAACGCGAAGCTCCTCGATCAGCCAGCGATAATCCAGCACGGCAGGCGGCACTTCATGGTTAGCCTTGCGCAAGCCCAGCACGTGCGACTCCCAACGCTCCCACACTTGCTGCACGGACTGGCCGCTGCGCGTATCGCGCTCTACCGCGCCTGGATACTTCTCCAGGCGCAGGCGCATGGCCTTGATATAGCGCGGCAAGTGCTGCAGGGTTTCCCACGGTGTCGCGCTGAAAAAACGCTTGGGCAGCAAGCGCGCGAGCTGGCCTTCCAGCTCCTTCTTGATTCTGGACAGGCTGGCAGGAGCAGCGTTCAACTTTTGTGTGAGTTGCGTGTATTCCGCGGCAATTGCCGTCGCCAGCCTGCCCGCACCCTCGACCACCGCCGGCAGGCGCGTTCGCGCACGGGTCTTCAATGCCATGAAGTCCTGGTTGCTGCGCGGCAGCTCATCCTCGCCGATGAAGGCCCGGTCGCTGATCGCGACCAGCATGTCCTCGCGCAACTCGTCCGGATTCATGATGTTGCGCAACTGCAAGGCATATTGGTTGAAGCCGGGCAGGCCTTTTTCCAGTTGCTTCATCTGCTCCTTGAGCTCGAAGCGCATCAGGCGACGCACCCCGGCGCGATGCGATAGCCGGGCGGCCAGCTCGGTATCGAACAGCTTGATGGCGACGCTGTCGGCGTTGTCCTCCAATGCCGGGTAGCCGGTCAACTGGCGTCCGTCGCGGCTGAAGCTCAGGGTCGGCGGCAAGTCGCCGAAATCCCACTGCTTGAGTCCGGACTTCTCGATGCCGGGCGAACTGCTGCGGAAAGTCAGCTGCGCCGCCTGGCCCAGCTGCGCCTTGAGCGCATGCCAGTCGCGGCCGCTGCCAAGCTCGCGGTTTTTCTCGTCCACCACGCGGAAGTTCATGTAAAGGTGCGCATCCAGCGCATCGGCCTGCCATTCCCCGGCGCCCAGCTTCAAGCCGGTGCGCTGTTGGACATAGCTTGCCAACGCCGGCAGCAATGCCCCGTCTTTTTTGGATGCTGTTTCCAGGAAGCCGGTCACGAAATCCGGCACCGGCACGCAGACGCGGCGCAAGGTCTTGGGCAGCGCCTTGACCAGCGCCGTGACCTTGTCGCGAATCATGCCCGGCACCAGCCATTCTGCCTCCACCGGGTTGAGTTGGTTGAGCAAGGCCAGCGGCACGGTGGCCGTCACGCCATCCAAGGGATGCCCAGGCTCGAAGCGGTACTTGAGCGGCAGCTTCACGCCGTCCAGCTCCAGGCTTTCCGGGAACTGCACCTCGGTAATGCCCGCCGCGCCGTGGCGCATCAGGTGGTCGCGCGTAAGATAGAGGATTTTCGGATTGTCCTTTTCCGCGTCCTCGCGCCATTTCTCGAACCCGGCGCCGTTGACGATGCCTTCTGGAATAACCGCGTCATAGAACGCAAACAGCGTATGCTCGTCCACCAGCACGTCTTGCCGCCGCGCCTTGTGCTCCAGCTCCTCGATCTCGGCAATGAGGCGGCGGTTGGCGGCGAAGAACGGCGCGCGGGTATCGAACTCCATGTTCGCCAGCGCCTCGCGGATGAAAATCTCGCGCGATTCCTTCGGGTTGATCGGGCCGTAATGCACGCGGCGACGCGGCACCACGGTAAGGCCATACAAGCTCACGCGCTCCCAGGCCGCCACTTGCGCCGGCTTACGGTCCCAGCGCGGGTCGCTGTAATGGCTCTGCGTCAGGCCGCGCGCCAGCGGCTCGATCCAGTCCGGTTCTATTTTCGCTACGCAACGCGCATACAACTTGGTGGTTTCCATCAGTTCCGCCGCCATCACCCATTTCGGGCGGGCTTTCTTCAAGGTGGAACCGGGCGCGACATGGAAACGGATACCGCGCGCGCCGAGATAATTGTCCGCCTCGCCATCCTTGAAACCGATATTGCCCAGCAACCCGGCAAGCAAGGCGCGATGCACCTGCTCATAAGAGGCAGGCTGCTCATTGAGCTTGAGTTCCAGCTCGTCGGCGATCTCCCGGAGTTGCTGGTACAGCTCGCGCCACTCCTTGAGCCGCAGGAACGAGAGGAAATTGCTGTGGCACTTGTTGAGCAAGTCCTTGTTCGATTTCTTGGTCTTGAACGCGTCCTCGTACCATTCCCACAGCTTGATGAAGCCGAGAAAATCGGAATGCTCGACCTTGAACTTGGCATGCGCCTGGTCGGCTGCTTCGCGCTTGTCCATGGGGCGCTCGCGCGGGTCTTGGATCGCCAGCGCGCTGGCGATGATGAGGATTTCCCTTACGCAACCCTGCTTCTTGCCTTCCAGGATCATGCGCGAGACTCTCGGGTCCAGCGGCAGCCGGGCCAATTGCCTGCCGGTTTCGGTGATGTTCTGCTCCGCATCCACCGCGCCCAGCTCCTGCAATAGCTGGTAGCCGTCGGCAATGTAGCGCGAGCTGGGCGCCTCGATGAAGGGGAACTCCTGCACGTTGCCTAACTTGAGCGCGGCCATGCGCAGGATCACGGCGGCCAGCGAGGAACGGAGGATTTCCGGGTCGGTGAATTCGGGACGGTTATTGAAATCCGCCTCGTCGTAAAGCCGGATGCAGATGCCGTTGGACACGCGCCCGCACCGGCCCGCGCGCTGGCGCGCCGCCGCCTGCGAGATTTTCTCCACCTGCAACTGCTCGACCTTGGCGCGCGCGCTGTAGCGGTTGACCCGCGCCAGGCCGGTATCGATCACGTACTTGATGCCGGGCACGGTGAGCGATGTTTCCGCCACATTGGTTGCGAGCACCACGCGCCGCCCGCCGCTGGAGCGGAATACTTTCTGCTGGTCTTCTATGGAGAGGCGCGCGAACAAGGGCAATATCTCGACATGGCGCAGGTGCTTGTTGAGGTAATCCGCCGTATCGCGAATCTCGCGCTCGCCAGGCAGGAATACCAGGATATCGCCGCCGCCGAGCCGGGAAAGCTGCTCCACGGAATCGAGGATCGCCTCTTCCATCGCCTCCTCGGCATCGTCCTCTTCCAGCCACTTGGCCTCGGCGCGCGGCTTGCGCTGGATGCCCATGATGTCCTGGCCGAGCAGCTCCACATCATCGTCATCATCCAGCCATTTGCGGATGGAGGGGTCGATATTGCCCGCCTTGCGCTTGATGCCGATGTCAATAATATCTTCTTGCGGCGCCTCTTCTCCCCGTTTCACTACGGGAACAGGCGCAGCGACTGGCGCCGGCGGCGCGATCGCCATACGGCGGCTGCCCAGGGGACGGTAGCGGATTTCCACCGGATAAGTCCGCCCGGACACCTCGATCACGGGCGCGCCATTGAAATGGCGCGAGAAGCGCTCGGCATCGATGGTCGCCGAGGTGACGATCACCTTGAGGTCGGGCCGGCGCGGCAATAATTGCTTCAGGTAGCCGAGCAGGAAGTCGATATTCAGGCTGCGTTCGTGCGCCTCGTCGATGATGATCGTATCGTAGGCATTGAGGAAGCGGTCGCCCTGCGTTTCTGCCAGCAAGATGCCGTCCGTCATCAGCTTGATATACGTTGTTTCCGAAAGACGGTCATTGAAGCGCACCTTGTAACCCACGGCCTCTCCCAGCGGGGACTTCAATTCCTGCGCAATCCTCGACGCCACCGAGCGCGCCGCAATCCGCCGCGGTTGGGTATGCCCAATCAATCCAGTGACACCACGCCCCAATTCCAAGCAGATTTTGGGCAATTGCGTCGTCTTGCCTGAGCCGGTCTCGCCGCTCACTATCACCACCTGGTGCTTGCGTATTGCATCAGCGATTTCATCCTTACGGTTGCTGACCGGCAGCTCGGCGGGATATTCGGGCTTGGGCAACTGCTCGAGGCGGGATTTGCGCCGCTGTGCGGAAGCCTGAATCTTGGCAGCCACATCCGCCAAGGACTGGTCAATAGGCTTTTTCTGCTGCAACGAGGCATTCAGCTGTTGCAAGCGCCGCCTTAACAGAAACTGGTCCTGCAACATGCATTCGGGAAGCTGCGCCTGCAATCGTTGCAGCATCTGGCGCTCGGAAACGGGATTGGGTGTACTCATAGATAGGCGTGGATTTTAGCATGGCTGCCCGTGCCAATCGTGCTTTCACAAAAGGCCCGGCTCATGCAGTCCTTGCTGGCTCCCTATATAGCGCTCTCCCCACTGCTTCAATGCATGCAGCACCGGCTCCAGGCTCCTTCCCTGTTCGGTCAGGCTGTATTCCACACGCGGCGGCACTTCGGCATACACCTGCCTGTGCACCAACCCTGCGGCCTCGAGTTCCCGCAATTGATTGGTGAGCATGCGCTGGGTGATATTGGGCAGCATCCGCTTCAGCGCATTGAAACGCTTGGTGCCGTCAAGCAAGTGGTAGAGCAGCAGGCCTTTCCATTTTCCGCCAATCAGTTCCAGGGTAGCCTCGACCGGGCACCCTGCCACGCAGTCGAAGGATTGGTGTTTTGCCATGGTGGTCACATCCAGTCACATTAGTATCGATTTATGCACTATATACAGAAATTGTGCGTACTTGTCAGTCCTGCATGCGCGGCTAAAATGATCACATCATTCGCTCATTCATTTAAGGATTACCCGTGAAAGCCGTCGCCCTGACCCGCTATTTGCCGATTTACCATCCCGAATCCCTGCACGATATGAACCTCCCTGTCCCAGTTCCCGGACCGCGCGACCTGCTGGTGAGGATAGACGCGATCGCGGTCAATCCGGTCGATACCAAGGTGCGCGCGCCCAAGGACAAGATCGAGAAGGAACCGCGCATACTGGGCTGGGATGCGGCCGGCACGGTGGTCGGGATCGGCAGCGAGGTATCGCTGTTCCAGGTCGGCGATTCGGTATATTACGCCGGCGACATCACGCGCCAAGGTTGCAACAGCGAATTTCAGGTGGTAGATGAGCGGATTGTCGGCCACAGGCCGAAATCCCTGACGCCTAGCGGGGCCGCCGCCCTGCCGTTGACCGCCATCACGGCGTGGGAATCCTTGTTTGATCGGTTGATGGTGGCAATGCCGCCGCAACCCGGGCGCCGTAAGACGATCCTGATCATTGGCGGTGCAGGCGGCGTTGGCTCGATCGCGATCCAGTTGGCGGCAAAGGTAGCTGGTTTACATGTCATCGCGACTGCTTCGCGCCCCGAATCCTCCGCCTGGTGCCGGGAGCTGGGCGCCCATGATATTGCAGACCATAACGGCGATCTGGCCGGCCAGGTACAAGGGCTTGGCTACAAGTTCGTGGACTATGTGCTGATCCTCAACAACACCGACCAGCACCTGCCAGCGGCGGTGGAACTGGTGGCGCCGCAAGGCGCAATATGCAGCATCGTGGAAAATGCGAACCTGCTCGATATCGCTCCGCTCAAGAACAAGAGCGCGCGGTTCTGCTGGGAGATGATGTTCACGCGCGCGATGTACCAGACCGAGGACATGGTGAGGCAGCATCACCTGCTCAACGAAGTCGCGCAACTGGTGGACCAAGGCATTTTGAAAACCACGGTCAACCAGGTACTGTCGCCCATCAATGCCGCCAATCTCAGGCAAGCCCACGCCCAACTGGAAGCAGGAAATACGATAGGCAAAATCGTACTGGAAGGCTTTTAAGCACCGTTGGAGCATCCGCGGCAACATGCCGCATAAGCAGTTCCAGCCTGCGTGATAAGATAGCGGCATGGAATTTGATCAATTGAAGCTGGTAGGCGGGCTGAGCGCTTTTTTCCTGCTGTTTGGATTCGGCTGCTGGTTATTGCTGCAGACCGCGACCATGGGCGACGGCCCTGCCGATGCGGATTTCTTTGGCGAACTCTGCATTGTTACCCCTGCTTCCGGCACCAAGCCCCTCACGCCATGCATTGCGTGCGTGGCGCTTTCGCACCAACTCGTCTCGCAGGCATTGACGCTGGGGCCAACCGCATTCGCCCTGCCCGGCATCAGCGCCTACGCTGAGCCGCTTACCATAGGAGAACAACCATGAATAGGCTCTTAAGCCTGCTATTGCTGTGCAGCCTGCAGGCGCAAGCCGGAGTCACCGTCGTCGAGCCATGGGTACGCACCACCGCGCCTGGGCAAAAGGTGGCGGCAGGCTATGTGCGCATCGTGTCGGACAAGGATGTCGCCCTGGTCTCGGCGAACTCAAGCTTTGCCGACAAGGTCGAAGTGCATGAGATGCAGATGGATGACGGCATCATGAGGATGCGCCCGCTCAGGCAACTGGAGCTGAAGGCGAACACGCCGGTGGAATTGAAGCCTGGCGGCTTGCACCTGATGCTGGTCGGAATCAAGAATGCAGTCAAGGCAGGAGACACCATTCCGCTCACCCTGGTGTTTGAAGACAAGAAAGCCGCGCGTGAGAGCGTAGACGTCGTGTTCAACGGTCGCGCCGTCGCCCATCAGGGCATGGAACATCACACCCATTAATCCGCCTGCCGCCGTCATAAACAGGAGAACGCTTTGGTTGCAAAAATAATACAAGGCCTCAGCCAGCAAGCCCTGCACCGGCTCAAATGCCTGCGCCAGCTGTTGATCCAGTCGGTGCTGTCCTGGTTTTCCCACCGCGCCACCAGCAAGGGAGCCGCGCTGGCCTTCTATACCATGTTCTCGCTCACGCCCATCCTGGTGCTGGTGATTGCGATTGCCGGGTACTTCCTCGGCGAGCGTGCCGCGCATGGCGAAATCGTCGCGCAAATGTCGGACCTGGTGGGCGAAAGCGGCGCGCAGGTGATTCAGAACATGCTGGCTCGGTCGAGCAACCCCAAATCCGGGATTATTGCGACGCTGGTGGCTTCTGCCCTGCTGTTCGTAGGTGCAACCACAGTATTCGCCGAGCTGAAAGCCAGCCTCGATGAAGTCTGGGAAACCACCAAGGAAAAAGCCCAGGGCGGCAGGCAAGCAGTCGGCAACCTGATCAAGACCCGGCTGCTCTCGTTCAGCATCATCCTCTCGCTCGCTTTCCTGCTGCTGACCTCATTGCTGGTAAATGCCGGCCTGGCGCTGGTGGAACAGTTCTTCGCGGAATTCGTCGGCCGCTTCATCACTGCGATCGGCATATTCAAGCATATTTCCGCACTGGTAAGTTTCGGCGTGATCACCTCGATGTTCGCCGTCATCTTCAAGATGCTGCCGGACGTCAAACTGCCGTGGTCCGATGTCTGGGTCGGTGCCGCGTTCACCGCCATCCTGTTCAGCCTGGGCAAATACCTGATCGGGATATACCTCGGCAACAGCGCTGTCGCATCAAGCTTTGGCGCGGCAGGCTCCTTGATTGCCCTGCTGCTCTGGGTGTATTACTCCGCGCAGATTTTCTTCTTCGGCGCTGAAATCACGCGGCAATATGCGCTTACGTTCGGCAGCCTGCGCGACATCCCGGCGGACAGGATTCCCCGCAAGTAAGGCACTAGGCTGCAGTATCGAGCATCAATAGACAAAGCGGTGATGCAGGTCCTGGAGGTTAAGCTGCTCGAGGATCTGTTCCAGCCTGGATTGGGCGTTGCGCCGCGGGCTGTTTTTATAGCGGGCAATGATGAGCTCGTTCTTCATCGAATGCTCCCATCCCACCAGCTCCGTCACCGTCACCTGGTAGCCATGCGCTTCCAGCTGCAGGCAGCGCAGCACGTTGGTGATCTGGCTGCCGAATTCGCGCGTGTGGATCGGGTGGCGCCAGATCTCGGATAACGGCGTCTTGCCGAACGAATCGCTCTTGTGGCGCCGCAGCACTTCCGCCACCTCTGCCTGGCAGCAAGGCACCAGCACCATGAACTGGGCTTTCTTCTCCAATCCGAAACGGATCGCATCGTCGGTTGCCGTGTTGCAGGCATGCAATGCGGTGACGATATCCACCTGCTCGGGCAAGGCAGGCGAAGTAATCGCTTCTTCCACGCTCAAGTGCAGGAAATCCATGCGCTCGAAACCCAGCTTTTCCGCGAGCGACTTGGATTTTTCCACCAGTTCGCCGCGGGTTTCTATCCCGGCGATGCGCCCTGCCGCCTGCTGCTTGACGAACAAATCATAGAGGATGAACCCCAGATAAGACTTGCCCGCTCCATGGTCGACCAGGATGGGATTGGCATTGTTTTCCATCACTTCGAGCAGCAGCGGCTCGATGAAGTGGTAGAGGTGGTATACCTGCTTGAGTTTGCGCCGCGTATCCTGGTTGAGCTTGCCTTCCCGCGTGAGGATGTGCAGCTCCTTGAGGAGTTCGACGGATTGCTGGGGCTTGATTTCCGGGATGAGCGTCATGCCGCTATTTTAGCATCGCCCTTCCAACCTATTCACCAGCGCATCATGCTAAATAAACAAATGCGCTGGCAGGCAGGATTCACGCATGCTTCAGTGCTGGTGTTGATGGTCGTGGGGCTCGTCATGATCATGGCGATGCACATGCACCCCAGGCGCGCCCTTGGCTTCGGCCAACCAGGCCACGGCCTGCTTGTCATGCTCCATGTCGCCGATATCGACAAAATCCACATGCTGGTATGCCTGCAGCACCTGGTTAGTGGTTCTTTCCACCGGCGGCTTGCCCTGGTAGCGCTCCATCAGCTTCACGGTCACGTGATGCTTGGGGTAGCGGTATTCCACCTGCAATGGGATCTGCAATGCAGGAATCCAGGTGATCTCGGTGTCTACGCCGTTCAGTTTGCCTTGGTAAATCTCGGTCGCCATCTTTTCATAGGGCTGGCCCGGCTTCTTCTGCAGGCTGGCGAGTTCGCTGGTCTTCACCAATTGCGCCAATGCCTGCCATTTATCTTCGCTGGCGCCAATGCCCAGCAAACGCAGATCGATGGAGGTATAGTCGATCGCGCGTTTTGCATCATGCATCAGGTAGACGTAATCCAGGGTGCCGTCCTGCCACTGCCAAAGGTCGCTGTGCTTGGCGTTGAAGTCGCGCAATTCGACCTGGTTGGCCTCACGCAGCATCAGCCATTCGCGCTTGACCGGCTTTTGGCAGGGCACCGCGCATTGCGACGTTTCGAAACGCGCATCCAGGCTGGGCAATGCCTCGGCGGCGGCCAGATTGGGCAACAGGGCGAGCAACAATGCCCCGGCATATCTCATGTTGTTTTGCATGTTCATACTCTCACAAACTCAAAAGCAAAATGGATGGGATGACTTGCGCCATCCCATCCGTCTCAGTCACACAACATCAAGCGCTGCATTAGAAGCCGAAAGCATCCTTCATGACGTGGAAGATGTAGTGCTGCTCTTGCACACCCTGGAACAGGTGGGCCTTGGGGCCGCCTGCGAAGATTTCCACTTCTTCAGCCGCATGGGTCTCGGAATCGAGAGGTACGGTCACTTCCTGGTGGAAGTCAGGGTCGCTGGTGTCGACGTTGGTCATGTCCTCGATACGGCCGCTGCGTGCAGGGAAGCCATAGACATCCTCGCCTGGGACGTTGGGGTAGTAACCCTTGCCGTTGGCATATGAAATCGTGGTGTATGGATTGCCGTCAGTCGCCTTGGTCAACTGGCCGTCCACCGTCACCTTGCCGAGGATAGGATTGCCGCGCTCAGGGTAACCGCCAATCGTCATGGTGTGGCTGTGGTCGGCAGTCACGATCACCAGGGTGTCGTTGAGGTCCACTTTTTCCAGCGCCTTCTTCACTGCGTCAGACAAGGCGATGGTGTCAGTCAACGCACGGTAGGCGTTGTTGGCGTGGTGGCCATGGTCGATGCGGCCGGCCTCCACCATCAGGAAGAAACCCTTGGGGTTCTTCTGCAGAATATCAATCGCCTTGCCGGTCATGTCGGCCAGGGACGGCTCCTTGCCTGTGTCGTTCGGGCGGTCATGCTCGTATTGCATGTGGGAGCGCTCGAACAAGCCCAGCAGGCGGTTGGTGTTGGCAGGGTTGATGGCATCGAATTGCGCCTGGTTCCAGACGAACTTGCCGCCGAACTTGTTCACGTATTCCTGCGCCAGGTTGCGGCCGTCGCGGCGGTCGCCCTTCCGGCCTGCGTTTTCAGGATCGTCCACGGTGTTGGGCAGAAAGCGGCTGCGGCCGCCGCCCAATACCACTTCAATACCGTCGCCAATCGCGCCGGCGCCGAAGTTGTCGATCAACTGGGCAGCGATGTCCTTCACGTCCGCATCCGCGGGCACATTGTTGTCGGATTCCCAGTCACGCGCGGAAGTGTGCGCATAGGTCGCTGCAGGGGTAGCGTGCGTGATGCGAGCGGTGGAAACCACGCCGGTGGCACGGCCGTTCTGCTCGGCCAGCTCAAGGATGGTCGCGAGCTTGGCAGCCTGCACCTTGCTGTTGTCCTTGTCGCCGTTCAATACGCGTTGGTCGACAGAAATGACGCCGTCATTGGTCTTCACGCCGGTCACCATGGCGGTCATGGTAGGCGCGGAGTCGGAAGTCTGCTGGTTGGCGGAATAAGTCTTGGACAAAGCCAGGTAAGGCAGCCTCTCGAATGCCAGCTTGTTGCGCTCGCCGTCGCGGCCTTGCAATTGGCCTTCGAGGATGCGGGCGGCCGTCACGGTGGATACGCCCATGCCGTCGCCCACGAACAGGATCACGTTCTTGGCCTTGCGGTTGTTGGGGTAAAGCTTCTTGGCGGCTGCCAAGGCCTCCTGGCCATCCTGGTACCAAGTGTTGGCGTCTTCCGCCATGGCCTGGCCACACAGAGCCATCATGACCGCCAAGGCGGAAACCTTCATTGTTGCCTTTTTCATTTTATGCACTCCCATTGTGGTTAAACTGTTTTACGGCGGCGCAATGCCAGGCCAAGCACGCCCAGGCCGGCCAGCAGCATGGCGTAGGTATCGGCTTCAGGCACAGGCGTGACGTTCAGGCTGATGTTGTCCAGGCCGACCTGCAAGGCGCCCTGGTTGCTCACTGCGGCAAAGCGCAGGGTGTAATCTCCGCCTGCGGCGAGTACGTCGCTGATATCAAAGCTGTAATCTACGTAGTTGTTCACGTTGTCATCGCCATCGAAACGGCGGCCGTTTGCTCCACCGAGATAATAAGTGCCGATAATGTCAGTAGCATGAATGGAGAAAGGATCGGCATCGGCGCGCAGGATATCGACGCGGACGTGCTGGTTGGCTTCATAGCTGCCGCCGGTAGTGGCATCCAGGCCAGCCTGGTTGATGTAGACGATGCCGTTGTCGCTCTGGTCGTTCACGAACATCTGGAAAGACAGCACGGCGGAAGTCACGGCGCTGATCGAGAAGTTCTGGTACAGCACTTGGCTGCTGGCGTAGGAAGAATCCAGGAAGCCATAGAACTGGCCGCTGGCGGCGCCGACGGTCTTGTAGCCGCTGGCGTAGGACTCGGTAGCATCTGTCGCAAGAACGGAGCCGGCAATGCCTTGCTCGGCCACTTGCCAGCCTTGCGGGTTGTAGCTTTCGGCAGCGTCGGCTTCAAAGCCGCCGTTGACGATGACTTCCTGCGCGAATGCAGGAACAGCGAACAGCACGGAGCCAGCCAGGGCCAGCGCTACGCTATGTTTTTGTAACTTCATGGTGATTCCCCTTTAAAAGAGTAAGAGTAGAAAACGGTTCGGGAGCCATACTAGGAAGCGCTTGTGTTAGATATATGGATGCAAAATAGTCCTAATGGACTAGTCCATGGCGTATTCAACCCTTCATTTCTGCAACAAAGATGCAAAACGGGGCCGGAATAGCAGCCGGGATGCTAAAATGACAGCCATGACAGGCTTGGCCGCAAGCAGCACACAAAAAGCCCGATCTTTTTTCATCAACGCATTCACATAGAGCAGCTCATCATGGCAATTCAATGGTTCCCGGGACACATGACTTCCGCGCGCAAGAAGGCGGAGGAAACCATGGAGTTCACCGATGTGGTGATCGAAGTGCTGGATGCGCGCGTGCCGGAAGCCAGCCATAACCCCATGATTGAAGACCTGCGCCTTTTCCGGCAGCGCCCCAGCCTGAAAATCCTCAACAAGGCCGACCTGGCCGACCCTGCCGTCACCCAGGCATGGCTCAATCATTTCAACCGACAGGAAGGCGTCAAGGCCGCAGCGCTTTCGTGCAAGAAGCCTGGCGATGCGAAAAAAATCCCCGGCCTCTGCCGTAGCCTCGCACCGCATAGGGGCACCAACCTCAAACCTTTGCGCATGATGATCATGGGCATCCCCAACGTAGGCAAATCCACGCTCATGAATGCCCTGCTCAACCGCCGCATCGCCAAGGTAGGCGACGAGCCCGCCGTGACCAAGAGCCAGCAGCGTTTCGACCTGAATGACCAGATGAGCATCACCGACACCCCCGGCATGATGTGGCCCAAGATCAAATACGAGAGCGATGGCTACATGCTCGCCGCCAGCCATGCCATTGGCCGCAATGCCGTCATCGATGAAGACGTGGCTGAGTTTCTCGCCGGCATCCTGCTGCAACGCTACCCCGCCCTGCTGCAGGCGCGTTACAAAACCGATGTTAGCAATATGGACGCAATCGACCTGCTCGAGGCAGTCGGCAAACGCCGCGGCTACCTGCTCAAAGGCGGCGAACTGGATATGGAGAAGACCGCGATGGCTTTTCTGGTGGATTACCGCTCCGGCACATTAGGGCGCATCAGCCTGGAAACTCCCGAATCCCGCGCCGAAATGATGGCGGAAGCGTTAGCTGCCGTTGAGGCGCAAAATCAGGAGCAAGATAAACAAGATACAGCAATAGATCAGGGCTAAAAACCTATACGATCAAATTAGAGCCAGGAGCAGGCTGTTTGCTTCTTCACAAGCTGTGCCGGGCATGGGTGCCCATACCAACAATCGTCCCCACCACCGAAATTTTCTTCAAACATTTTCTATATTTATCATGGAATTATAAAAAAAATCCCCCACCGAACATGAAATGATTAGTCCAAACGTATCAGCCACAACAGACTATTGAGCGATCCCTATTGCAGAGCTAGCATGCAAGTGCTGTCAATCGATAACACAAACAACTAGTTAAATTCATATTCATTACGCTAAGAGGGGATCCAAATGAGCATTTCCAAGATAATGGCAACAACCGCGGCGAGCGCACTATTGGCCGCTTCCTTCAGTGCTGCCGCCACCGATACGGTTTACGGCACGGAATTCGGCACTGGTTCCAGCTACACCACTAATATTCTCGATACCAGCGTAACCTTCTATGCCAAGACAGGCACAAGTAAGAAGAATCTGAAAGACGCCGTGTTCAGTTACAAGCCCGCGCAAGACGGCTATCAAGGCGTCGGCGTATCCCCGAAAAAGGGCAGCGATACCACCGTGGGTGAAATCGACAAGAACGAGTGGATTATCGCCAAGTTCGACGACGCGCAGGTCATCAGCAACATCACCCTGGGTCTGCTGTTCAACGGCCCGGAATACGGCGACAACAAGGAACAAGCCTCCATCACCGTCACCTATTTCGACAATTCCACCAGCACTTTCAAACTGGTTGCCACAGGCAATGCCACAGCGTCTTGGACCGGCCTCGGCTCCGTGACGAACCTGAGCCCGGCAATTCAGGACCTGGGCGGCGTATGGAGCCTGGACAACCCTTTCGGTGACCTTGCCGTCAAATCCTTCTCGCTGACCTCGCTCAAGGATAAGTCCGATTTCACGCTTTACAGGGTGACTGCCGTACCCGAACCCGAGTCCTATGCCATGTTGGCGCTGGGTCTCGGCCTGGTCGGATTTGCCGCGCGCCGCCGCAGCCACAAGCTTTACGCCTGATCGCGACACATCGCTTTCACAGCCCCGCCCGATATGGCGGGGCTTTTTTTATGCCTGCCATGAACTGTATCGGCTAGCTTCAAAACCCGGCTCAAGATAAAATCAGGGCCGATGTTGTTACATGCTTGTAGCAGCTTTTCCCAAGATTCATCTATAGAGCCGCAGGCAGATCAACATGCTGAATTCCATGAACCCGCAGCAGCGCGAAGCTGTGAAATACCTAGACGGCCCCCTGCTGGTGCTGGCCGGCGCCGGCAGCGGCAAGACCCGCGTCATTACGCAGAAAATCACCTACTTGATCGAGCAATGCGGCTATTCCCCCAAGGAAATCGCCGCGATCACCTTTACCAACAAGGCCGCGCGCGAAATGCAGGAGCGCGTGGGCCACTTGTTGCAAGGCAGCAATACCAAAGGGCTCACCATCGCCACGTTTCACTCGCTCGGTTTGCAAATGCTGCGCCAGGAAGCCGAGCTGCTGGGCTACAAGCCGCAATTCTCCATCCTCGACTCGTCCGACAGTTTCAAGATCCTCTCCGATGCGCTTGCCACCACGGACAAGCAATTGCTGCGCAAGACGCAATGGCAGATTTCCAGCTGGAAGAACGCCTTCATCAATCCGGACCAGGCCGCCGCGACCGCGGACGAAGAGCTCAGCCATGCCGCAGCCAAGGTCTACCAGGTTTACCAGCAGACATTGAAAGCCTACCAGGCGGTGGATTTCGACGACCTGATCAAGCTGCCGGTGGAATTGTTCGAGCAGCACCCGGATGCATTGCGCAAATGGCAGCACAAGCTGAAATACCTGTTGATCGACGAATACCAGGACACCAATGCCTGCCAGTACAAGCTGGTGAAGATGCTCACCGGCGTGGAGGGCCGCTTCACCGCCGTGGGCGATGACGACCAGGCGATTTACGGCTGGCGCGGCGCCGACGTGGAAAACCTGCGCCAGCTCACCGAGGATTTCAGCCGGCTCAAGGTCATCAAGCTGGAGCAGAACTACCGCTCCACCGTGCGCATCCTGCGCGCCGCCAACCAGGTGATTGCCAATAATCCCAAGCTGTTCGAGAAAAAGCTCTGGAGCGAACTCGGCACGGGCGACCTGATCCAGGTCAGCGCCGCCAAGGATGAGGATCACGAGGCGGAGTCCGTGGTGATGAAGCTGCTCGCGCACAAGTTCGAGCACCGCACCAAGTTCCTCGATTACGCCATCCTCTACCGCGGCAACCACCAGGCGCGCATTTTCGAGCAGCAGCTGCGCCAGCACAAGATTCCCTACACCATTTCGGGCGGGCAATCCTTCTTCGACAAGGCGGAAATCAAGGACCTCGTCAGCTATCTGCGGCTGATTGCCAACGAAGATGACGATCCCGCGTTCATCCGCGCCGCGACCACGCCGAAGAAAGGCATAGGCAACACCACGCTGGAACGCCTGGGCGAATATGCCAGCGCGCACAAGATGTCGTTGTTCGAGGCCGCGTTCGAGGGGGACTTCCAGCGCACCATGGCCAACCGGCAATTGGAAGACTTGCTGACCTTCTGCCAATTCATCAACCGTATCCAGGAACGCGCCGAGAAAGACCCTGCAGGCGAGGTGTTGAACGACCTGCTCAACGCCATCAACTACGAGGCCTTCCTCTACGATACGGAAGAGCCCCGCAGTGCGGAAAACAAATGGAAGAGCGTGCTCGACTTCGTTGCTTGGCTCACGCGCAAAGGCGACGAGGACGAAAAGAACCTGCTCGCGCTGACGCAGATGATCTCGCTCATGAGCATGCTGGAAGGCCGGGAGGATGCCGAGCCGGATGCCGTCAAGCTTTCCACCCTGCATGCCTCCAAAGGGCTGGAATACGGGCATGTGTTCCTGGTCGGCTGCGAGGAAGGCATCCTGCCGCACCGCGAGAGCGTGGACCAGGGCAAGATCGAGGAAGAGCGGCGCCTGATGTATGTCGGCATCACGCGCGCGCAGAAATCACTCCATATTTCCTGGTGCCGCAAGCGCAAGCGTGCCGGGGAACATGAATCCTGCGAGCCCAGCCGCTTCATCGCCGAGCTGCCGGAAGACGACGTGCGCCATTCCGGCCAACCGCAGAGCGATCCGGCCGCCAACAAGGAGAATGCGCGCCAGCGCATGGCGCAAATCCGCGCCATGCTAGGTGGCGGAACAGGCGGTAGTTCCTGATATTGACCGGGTCATAAATTCATATCCAGTACATCGCCGCATGGTAAAGTAGCGCCCTTAGATGACCCCTCCTTTCGTGCGCTCCGCTCATTCGGAAGCACAGGATTTTCTTTTCAAGCTTTAATTTCTCTACACATTGACTAAGGCAAGTATGGGCAGTTGGATGATTGCGCTGGCCGCGGGTGCGTTCTGCATCGGCATGACCGAATTTCTTCCCATGGGATTGTTGCCCGACATTGCACACGGGCTGGACGTCTCCATCCCGGCTACCGGCAACCTGGTCACCGTGTATGCCCTTGGCGTGGTGGTCGGCGGGCCCTTGATGGTGGCGCTTACGATCAACCGCCCGCGCAAGGCCACGCTGCTGGGCTTGATGGCGATTTTCACGTTCGGCAACATGCTGTGCGCCCTGGCGCCGAACTACTTTACCCTGGCCGCTGCCCGTATCTTCACCGCATTGAGCCATGGCTCGTTTTTCGGCATCGCCGCCGTGGTCGCGCTCTACCTGGCTCCTCCCGGCCAAGGCAACCGCGCCCTGGCACTGATGTTCACCGGCCTTACCATGGCGAACGTGCTCGGCGTGCCGCTAGGCACGCTGCTAGGCCAGGAAACCAGCTGGCGCGTCCCATTCTGGACGGTGTCGGCTTGCGGCGCGGTTGCCATATATGCCATCTGGCGCTTCATTCCCGACCTCGGCGCCATGCCCAGGCCAGACATTCGCCGCGAGATGCACGCCGTATTCCAGCCTAACGTACTGCTCGCCATGGCGATCACCGCCATCGGCTTCGCCGGGGTATTCACCATCTTCACCTATATCACGCCGATCCTGGAAGACATGTCCGGGCTCTCGCCCCACCACGTCAGCTTCATGCTGATCGCCATGGGAATCGCGGCCACCATCGGGCTCAATATCGGCGGAAAAATGGCGGATTGGAAACTATTGCCGACAATTACCCTCTCACTAACAGGCATGGCCTTACTGGGTATCGTATTCGCCTGGAGCATGCAGTTCACGCTTGCAGCCATCGCGACAGCGTTCATCTGGGGCATGGTGAGCTTTGCCGTTGGGCCTGGCCTGCAGACCAACGCCATGGCGCAGGCCGGCGACTCGCCATTGATGGCATCTACCGTCAACCAGAGCGCATTCAACCTGGGCAATGCGGGCGGCGCCTTTCTCGGCGGTGCGGTGATCCACTTCGGCTTCGGGCTGCCTGCCGTCGCTTTGGCAAGTGCGGCCGTCGCCGTATGCGGGGCGTTACTGACGTTGTACAGCATGCAGCACTACGGAAAAAAGAACCTATAACCATCAGCTCCTGCAAGCTTTGCCTGGGCTGGACAAAAGCAAAGGTGAACAATGGCGCAACAATTTGCCGGGCAACCCGCCCGCGGCTTGATCAAATTCAGCAAAGCCTTGCTCTGGCTGCTCCTGGGTCTGGTCCTGGCTTTGGTCATTTGCGAAATCCAAGGCTGGACGTTCTTGCGCGAGCCCGCCCAGTCATTCCTCAGCAAGCAGCTGGAGCGCGACATCAAGCTGGACAAGCCTTTCAAGCTGCATTTATGGGCAGGAGTACAGCTCGACCTCGGCCACCTTTACATATCTGCTCCGGAAAAATTCAATGTCCCGCATCTGGTGGATGCCGGCAACATCAGCATCAAACTGCGCTATAGCGATCTTTGGCACTACAAGAAGCATGGCGAGTTGCGCATCCGCGAAATCAAGGTGGATGAAATCGACGCGCAACTGGTACGGCACGCGGACGGCAGCGCCACTTGGGAATTTCCCAAGGACGAGAGCCAACCAGCCACGCCCTTCCCCGTCATTGAAACGCTGATCGTGAGAAATGGCAGCAGCCATATCGACGACGCGATCAGCGCCACCACGCTGGAAGCCAAATTCAAGACCGAGGAAGGCGCCAGTCAGGAAGAGCTGCGCTCCGAAGTCAGCGTCGATGGCCAGTTCCAGCATCGTCCGCTCAAGGCTTTCCTCGAAACGCCCGGATTCCTCCCCATCGCCACGCAAGACAAGGACTCCCCGCCGATCAAATCCAAGGGCTGGCTCGAATACGGCAAGCTCAGGGTGGATTTTGACGGCCAAGTGGCCGACCTTTTCGGCCGGCAGGACATCGAGGGCAACGCCGTGGTCACCGGCCCCTCGCTTTCAGTGCTGGGCGAGCTGGTCGGCAGCGTTTTCCCGACAACGGACCCATTCCGCCTCAGTGCCAGCTTGAGCAAGCATAGCGACGTTTGGGATGTCAACGTGGACTCGGCGAAGATCGGCAGGAGCAGTCTCACAGCCGTGTTCAAATACAACCCTCGCAGCAAGACCACCGGCATTCCGCTACTGAACGGGCATATCGACGGCAGCCGCTTTTACCTGGCCGACCTGGCACCTGCGTTCGGCACATTGCAAGCGGACGGCAGCAAGCCCAAGCCTGTCGAGGGGCGCGCCATTCCCAACCGGCCGCTGGACCTGCCCTCGCTCAACCGCATGGATGCCGACATCACCATCAAACTGGACTACATGGAGCTCGGCAGCGTTTTCGCCCTGCCGATTTCCCCGTTCAAGGCCCAACTTAGCCTGGACAAGGGCAAGTTCATGGTCGGAGATATCCTCGCGCAAACTGCGGACGGCACCCTGACGGGCAGCTTCTCGGTCGACGCCCAGGAAAGCAAAGACGCCGATAAGGGTAAATATCCGCCCCAATGGCAAATCAAGCTAGGCTGGAAAGACATCGATCTCGGCAAGTGGCTGCAAGTCTCCAAAGCCCGTCAGGAAGAAGCCAAGAAACAAGGCAAACCCGTGCCGCCGGCCTATATCACCGGCACCCTCAACGGACGCACCGACCTCAGCGGCAAGGGCTCGACCACCGCCGAACTGCTGGGTTCCCTCAACGGCAAGACCACCTTGTTCATCGAGCAAGGGGAAATATCGCGGCTGGTAATGGAGCTGCTGGGCTTGGATATCGCGCAAAGCGTGAGCGCCTGGCTGGGCGGAGACCATTCACAACGGCTGCAATGCGCAGTCATGGACCTCAAGGCGTCCAATGGCGTAGTGCGGCCGGAAGTCGCGCTCATCGACACGCCGGTCACGCTAGTATTGATCGACGGCAATATCGACCTCGGCCAGGAAAAACTGGATTTACTGCTTGCTGCCAAACCTAAGAACTTCTCGCCCCTGACGGTACGCTCGCCGATCAAGGTACAAGGCAGCTTCGTCGATCCCAAGGTGCGCCCGGAAGCTGTGCCGATCGCCGCACGTCTGCTCGGCAGCGTGGCGCTTGCCTTCGTCAACCCGTTAGCGGCCATCCTGCCTTACCTGGATACAGGCTCCAAAAGCAACGCCTACAATTGCAGCCAGGCGCTCAACGCCTACTCATCGCAAAAACCGGCCAAAGCGCCTGCAGACGACAAGACCCTACCGCCACAGCAAGCACCTGTGCCTGCCGTTCCCGGACATTGAACGCAAAGCCCGTTTAGCGGCCGCCTCTAGGCCCAAACGGGCCATATAGCAGCCTCGGTCCTACTGATACAATACGCCCCATGCCTTATATCTCCCTAGATCAAGCCAGCCTGGCTTATGGACATTATCCCTTGCTCGACCATGCCGATTTCCAGCTCGACGCCGGAGAAAGGGTCGGCTTGATTGGCCGCAACGGCGCCGGGAAATCCAGCCTGCTCAAGGTCATCGCCGGCGAAAGCAAGCTGGATGACGGCACCTTCTGGCGCGCGCCCAAGTCCCGCATCGTCTATGTGCCGCAAGAACCGTCCCTGTCGCCCGGACATACCATTTTCGAGGCCGTGGCCGAAGGCCTAGGCGGCTTGCGCCAGGCCTTGGTGGAATACCATCAAGTTTCGCAGCAGATGGCGGAGCCCGGGGCCGACATTGACGGCCTGATCGCGCGCATGCAAACCCTGCAACACGACCTCGAGGCGCAAGGGGGCTGGCAATCCCAAGCACGCGTCGAGGCCGTATTGAGCCGGCTGCAGCTTGAACCTGAGGCGAAGATTGCCACGCTCTCAGGCGGCTGGCGCAAGCGGGTCGCCCTCGCCCGCGCCCTCGTGGCGGAGCCGGAAGTGTTGCTGCTCGACGAACCCACCAACCACCTGGACTTTGCCGCCATCGAATGGCTGGAGAACCTGCTGCTGGACTTCAAGGGCAGCCTGCTGTTCATCACGCACGACCGCCGCTTTCTCGACCGGCTTGCCACGCGCATCGTCGAGCTGGACCGTGGGCGCCTGACGGATTTCCACGGCAATTACAGCCAATATCAGGTGAAGAAGGAAGAACTGCTGGCAGTGGAAGCGACGCATGCCGCGAAGTTCGATAAATTCCTCGCGCAGGAAGAAGTCTGGATACGCCAAGGCATCAAGGCGCGGCGCACCCGTAACGAGGGCCGGGTGCGCAGGCTGGAGGCCCTGCGCCTCGAACGGGCCGCCCGGCGCGAGCGCCAAGGCAACGTCAAGCTCACGCTGGATAGCGGAGAACGCTCCGGCAAGCTGGTCGCGGAGCTTGACCGTATCTCGCTGGCATACGATCAAAAACTCCTGATCCAGAATTTCAGCACCCGCATCATGCGCGGCGACCGCATCGGCCTCGTTGGTCCCAATGGTGCAGGAAAGTCCACCCTGCTCAAGCTGATTCTCGGTGAACTCGAGCCTGACAGCGGCAGCATCCAGCGCGGCACCAACCTCAACGTGGCGTATTTCGACCAGATGCGCGAACAGCTGGATGAAGAGGCCACCCTGGCCGACACCATCAGCCCCGGCTCCGAATTCGTGCAGATCGGCAATGAGCGCAAGCATGTCATCAGCTACCTGGAAGACTTCCTGTTCCCGTCACAGCGCTCGAGGTCGCCGGTGAAGTCGCTTTCCGGCGGCGAGCGCAACCGCTTGCTGCTGGCCCGCTTGTTTGCCCGCCCGGCCAATGTGTTGGTGCTGGACGAACCCACCAACGACCTGGACATCGAAACGCTGGAACTGCTCGAAAGCCTGCTGCAGGAGTTCGAGGGCACCTTGTTCCTGGTCAGCCACGACCGCGCCTTCCTGGAAAATACCGTCACCCAGATCATCGCCTTCGAAGGCGATGGCGTATTGAGCGAATTCGGCGGAGGCTACGATGACTGGTCCCGCCACACGCAGGCACGGGCAGCTGAGAAAACAGCAGCAAAAACCCCGGCCGAAAAGCCCCGGCAAGAAGCTCCTGCAAAGAAACCCACAGCCAAACTCAGTTTCAAGGAAAACCGTGAGCTGGAAAGCCTGCCCGCCAAGATTGAAGCGCTTGAAGCAGAGCAAACCTCAATCAATACGGCGCTTGCGAACCCGGACATCTACCGGGAAAACGCTGAACAAGCGCGCGCACTGCAGCAGAGGTTGAGCGAGATCGGCACGGAAATTGACCAGGCCATGTTGCGCTGGGAAGAACTGGAAAGCAGAAATTAGCGTAGAGTGAGCAGAGGTTGCGTGGGCGCTATATCGCTCATGCCTCCCTTGCAATACTTATGACTCATTGCACTGTGAATACCTGAGGGAACAATAGCTTGGATTCTTTTTGGAATTCATATACCGCCAACATCGCCTATTCGATCAGCCAGCTGTGCATCGCGATCATCATGGGCGGGATGTATTTCCTCGCGCCCACGGAGCGCTGTACGCGCTATTGGGCGCTCTCCGGCCTGATCAGCGTATTCGGCTCCACGCTCACCGCCTTCAGCATTTCAAAGTTCGGGCATCTGCCCCTCATTACCGGCTCCACCCTGATGATCGCGGCCATGACGGCCAAATGGTGGGGCACCCAGGCTTTCTTCGGCAAGCAGCCGGCTTATGTCGGCTGGTATTTGGTACTGGGCTTTTTCATTGGCTACAGCCTGATCGTCCTGCTGCAGCTGGCCGTCGGCATCCGCACCCTGTTCTTCTCGCTCATGCTGGCGCTGCTGACGTTCCTCAATGTGGTCGAGGTTGTCCTGGCCAGGGGGGTCAGGCTATCGTTCGCCAACAGCCTGGTCATCATCGCCTATACATTGGCGGCGGCAGACTTCATCCTGCGCGGCATCCTCGCCATCAGCGGCGGCATCGACCTCACGCCGCAAAGCCATGATCCCATCAACGTATTCGGGCTTTACCTGATCCCGATGTGGTGCAACCTGCTGGGGTCCCTCGGCTTGCTGCTGATGTATTTTGAATCCATCATCCACGAAAAAGAACACCTGGCGACACACGACGAGCTTACCAAGATTTACAACCGGCGGGCATTGGTCAACCTCGGGCGGCGCGAGATCGACTTGGCGCACCGTTATCAGCGCCCGATCAGCATCTTCATGCTGGACCTGGATCACTTCAAGCTGATCAACGATACCTATGGCCACGATGCGGGAGACAAGGTATTGAGAAGCGTGGCCCTGACCTTGAGCAACACCTGCCGCAATACCGATATCATCGGCCGCTATGGCGGCGAGGAGCTGTGCATCATTTGCCCGCACACGACCAAGGATGAAGCCACTGCCTTGGGCGAGCGCCTGCTGGAAGCCATGCGCAACCTGCACCATCAACACTGCGATAATCGCCAGGTCACCTGTAGCCTGGGCCTGTATACCTGGAACCCGAACACTGACCTGTCTGCAAGCTGGGAAGCTATGCTGCACCGTGCCGATACCGCCTTATATGCCGCCAAAGCCGCAGGCCGGAATTGCATGCTGCAATACAGCATCGAAGCCGATAATCAATAAAATTCACTTATCATATAAATTTAAACAATCAATTTTATTTAATCAACCAAATCCCCTAAACTGCAATCTCACTATTTCAACCACCCTAGGAGATTGCAATGACCACATCCCTTATCAATACCGAAATCAAGCCATTCAAGGCCACCGCATTCCACAACGGCGAATTTGTCACCGTCACCGATGCAGACTTGAAAGGCAAATGGACTGCCGTCGTGTTCTACCCAGCCGACTTCACTTTCGTTTGCCCCACAGAGTTGGGCGACATCGCCGACAACTACGATGAATTGCAAAAGTTGGGCGTTGAAGTGTACTCCGTCTCTACCGACACCCACTTCACGCACAAGGCTTGGCACGATACTTCGGATACCATCCGCAAGATCAAGTTCCCGATGATCGGCGACCCGACCGCCGCCATCACCCGCAACTTCGGCGTATTGCGCGAAGACCAGGGCCTGGCCGACCGCGGTACCTTCATCATTGATCCCAATGGCGTGATCCAGGCAATTGAAGTCACCGCAGAAGGCATTGGCCGCGACGCTTCCGACCTGGTGCGCAAGATCAAGGCCGCGCAATACGTTGCCAGCCACCCTGGTGAAGTCTGCCCAGCCAAGTGGAAAGAGGGCGAAGCCACATTGGCTCCATCCCTGGACCTCGTCGGCAAGATCTAACCGCTAGCCAAGCTGGACCGTGCCCGGGCAACCGCAAACTCCCTGCCTTTCTGCCCGGGCATTTTTTGCAGCAATATCAATACAGATTGAGAGCACATCATGTTGGACGCAAATATCAAGACACAATTAAAGGCTTATTTCGAAAAACTCACCCAGCCTATCGAAATCACCGCCTCTGTAGATGGCGGCGACAAATCGCGCGAGCTGCTGGAATTGCTTGACGACCTCAAGAGCCTGTCTTCCCGCATCACCGTCCAGCAAAGTGATGATGACACTCAGCGCAAGCCATCCTTCAGCTTGAACAGCCCAGGGAAAAACCTCGGCATCCGCTTTGCCGGGCTGCCCATGGGACACGAATTCACATCGCTCGTACTCGCGCTGTTGCAGGTCGGCGGGCATCCGCCCAAGGCAGAGCCGGAAGTCATCGAGCAAATCCGCAACCTCGAAGGCGAATTCAATTTCGAGACCTACATCTCGTTGAGCTGCCACAACTGTCCTGAAGTTGTACAAGCCATCAACCTGATGGCGGCCATCAACCCGAACATCCGCCACGTCATGATCGACGGCGCCTTGTTCCAGAAGGAAGTGGACGAGCGCAAGATCATGGCCGTGCCCACCATCTTCCTGAATGGGCAGGAGTTCGGCCACGGACGCATGGGCGTGCAGGAAATACTCAACAAGATCGACACCGGCGCGATCAAGAAAGAAGCGGAGAAACTTTCCGCCAAGGAGCCTTTCGACGTATTGATCGTCGGCGGCGGCCCTGCCGGCGCTTCTGCCGCCATCTACTCGGCCCGCAAAGGCATACGCACCGGCGTGGTCGCCGAGCGTTTCGGCGGGCAAGTCATGGACACCATGGCCATCGAGAACTTCATCTCGGTCAAGGAAACCGACGGCCCCAAGCTGGCTGCGGCATTGGAAGAACACGTCAAGAGCTACGACGTGGACATCATGAACCTGCAACGCGCAGCAGCCTTGGTGCCGGCGCATGACGACGGCTTCACCGAGGTCAGGCTCGAAAGCGGCGCCACGCTCAAGGCAAAGTCCGTCATCATCGCCACCGGCGCACGCTGGAGGGAAATCAACGTTCCCGGCGAAAAGGAATACCGCGGCCGCGGCGTGGCCTACTGCCCTCATTGTGACGGCCCCTTGTTCAAGGGCAGGAGCGTCGCCGTGATCGGCGGCGGCAATTCGGGCGTCGAAGCCGCGATTGACCTTGCGGGCATCGTCAAGGACGTCACCTTGATCGAATTCAACGGCGAATTGCGTGCCGACGCCGTGTTGCAGAAAAAACTGTTCAGCCTGCCCAACGTCACCGTCATCACCGGCGCGCAAACCACCGAGATCAACGGCGACGGCGAAAAGGTCAATGGCCTGACCTACACCAACCGGCAAACCGGCGAATCGCACCGCATCGACCTGGCTGCCGTATTCATCCAGATCGGCCTGGTGCCCAACACCGACTGGATCAAGGACACCATTACCCTGAGCAAATTCGGCGAGATCGAAGTGGATGACAAAGGCCAGACCTCGGAACCTGGCGTATTCGCCGCGGGCGACGTCACCACTGTGCCATTCAAGCAGATCATCATCGCAATGGGTGAAGGTTCAAAAGCCGCGTTAGGCGCTTTCGAGCACCTGATCCGCCACTAAACTGCAGCGGTACTCACGATACAAGGCCAAAAGCCGAAGATCGGCGCAACGGTCAAAAACCAAGCGAAACAGTACCGCTCAGGCTGCTTAGAAGGTAGAATAGCGGACTTGGATGTCCTCGTGGTGAAACGGATATCACCGGCCCCTCCTAAGGGTCAGTTTCAGGTTCGAGTCCTGACGGGGACACCAATTGACTGTCCAAACGAATTCAAAACCATCTACAGATAACGACCTTCGATAGAGTCTTCATCTGCTTCTGTTTCAAATCTGTCTTCAAAAAGCAAAAAAGCCACCCGAAGGTGGCTTTTATCAGGTTGGAGAATTAGCCCAGGTTTTTATTCCTGCGCATAGCGACAGCACCTATCAGTGCTAGACCGACACCCAGAAGTGCATATGAACCCGGCTCAGGCACGGCCTGAACGCTAATTGCACCGCTGTAGACCCCGCCAGCTACTCCATTGGCGGTGCCTTCTACATTGATGTAATAGTTTCCGGCCTCAAGATTGGCAAAAGTGAATTCGCCGCCAGCCACAGAACCTGCAAGCCATGTGTCAGAGCTGTTGTAGAGGCTGAAGCTGAGGTCGCTAAAGCCTAGAACGTTCACATCGCCGTTGGTAAGCGGCAAGTCGCTGAGCGAGAATGTGCCTGTGGAGACATCAGCCAAGCTGAAGTTGAAGGTATTGGTGAATGTAGTATCAGCGGCTACAGTATTGGTATAAGTATTGATACCAGCATGCAGTTCGCCAAGATCCACCACATCGGCGGCATACGCGCCAGAGGAAGCAACTATGAGCGTTGCGGAACCAATCGCTGTTTTGAGAATATTCATACAGACTCCTTAAAAGTTGTTGTCGATGAAATTCCCCCCAGACAAATTATAAACAGACCTGCCTCGCCACAAAGAACTTATAGTTATTCCTATATAACTTTCAAATAACCTCATCCTTAAAAATTTCCAGAATTAATAATATGCAAACCCTTGCTATCATTGCGTTCGCGGCTCTTTCCGCCGAGCTACACCGACCAGGTGCTATCTGCTGTGTATGAGGTCCCAATGGACTATGCTTTTCATGCATTCAGCAAGGTTTTATTACATTCCATTACCAAGATTAGCCCCGTTCGGAGAATGCAATTGCATCAATTCTGATGGCGTTTTGACCCCAAATCGAGGCGGATAATTATGTTTTCACATCCCGCAGGAATATTTCTGCCACCTTATTCAGCATGTTGCGCGCGGTAGATTCGTCATAGCGCTTATAGTGGCCCTCGCCAAGCAGGTTCACCAGTTGCTGCCAAGTATTGCTGGAGATTTTGCTGGGGGAATCGATACCCTGCGCCATGAACACTTTCCAGGTGTTGACAGCAATCTCCTGGGAAATGCGGTGGCCCTGCGCGCATGGCGGTAGGTGGAAACAAAGGATAAAGCGGATCCTGCCGGACGCAGGCAATCAAGCCGCGTCGAATCTCGCCAGGCTTTTGTCGCCTGGATTGCGCTCTTGAGCGGCATATTGTTTTCCATCGTGACCGCCATGTTATGGTTGACCGCCTGGCTGATTTCTCCCTGCTATCAATGAACATGCTATTCATTATCCTGTCCGTGGGTATCGCTTTTAGCCAAGAGGCAGAAGCTCATGGCCTTGCCGATATCCAGCCTTTGCCTTGGGTATGGACATTCGAGCCGTGGGTGCTTGCGTGCCTGCTGGCAAGCGCCTACGGTTACGGAAAAGGTGTTTTACGGCTGTGGCGCAAGGCCGGCATCGGCCATGGCGTCAGCCGCAGCCAGGCTGCCTGCTTTTCTTTCGGCTGGCTGGCCTTGGGCGTGGCGCTCTGCTCCCCGATCGATACGCTCAGCGGCTGGCTGTTTTCCGCGCATATGCTGCAGCATGAAATCCTCATGATTATTGCCGCCCCGCTGATAGTGGCGGGCCGCCCGCTCGGCGCATGGGCTTGGGCCTTGCCCGAGTCCTGCCGCCATCGGCTGCATTTTGCAACGCATATGCGCTGGCTCCGCCTCGGCTGGCGGGGGCTGACAGCCCCTTTGTCCGCCTGGTGGCTACATGCCTTGGCGCTCTGGCTATGGCATATCCCCGCGCTGTTCCAGGCGGCGCTCCGCAATGAAGGCATCCATGTGCTGCAACATGCCAGTTTCTTTCTATCCGCACTGTTGTTCTGGTGGGCAGTGATCAATGGGATGCATACTGCCCAGCGCGGATGGAGCATGTTGCTGGTATTTACCACCATGCTGCATACCGCAGCGCTTGGCACCCTGCTAACGCTCTCCACGGCGATATGGTATTCGGCCTATCTAAGGCCGACGACGGCATTGGGTTTGGACCTATTGGAAGATCAACAGCTTGGAGGCCTGATCATGTGGGTTCCAGCAAGCTTGGCTTATTTGCTGGTGGCGCTCTTTATCAGCTTGCGGTGGCTGCTTCCCCAGCCCGGAACCGACCGGTAGGCCGGATTGCCGCTTTATTTGTAAAACACTTTTGTCGACTAACTTTTTGGGACTCTTTCATGAATATCTCGCAAGCGCAAACCGTCCTATCGCCAGAATTGATTGAGGCATATCAGGATGCCGACTATGTGGTGAACCATGAGCAACAGGCCTTCGTAATGCGAATCGGCCTTGGCAGCCCGGAAATGAACATAATCCTAGAGCAGCATGCGGATACCGCCGCGGCCATCATTTCCGCGTTCAACCCGCTCAGCAAGCCAGCGGATGAGGCCATCAACATCCAAAACACCGAGAAACTGGGCAAGGAGCTCAGGAGCCGTCATCTTGAATTCAGGAAAGGCTTGGCAAGATCAAGGTCCAACCAGTGGCCTGAGGAAAATTTCGCAGTGATCGGCATAACCCTGGATTCTGCAATGGAGCTAGGCAGGCAGTATCACCAGAACGCCATTGTGTTTTACGAGAAATCCGGCATCGCACAATTAATTCTTCTGCGATAGAAAACTGCCCGCTATTGAAGCTTTTTTATTAAGAGCCCAAACATACCGATGCTTCCAGATAAAGCTGGTACTCGAATTGCGATATGCGTTTTGCGCGAAACAGCCAAGCAGCCGGTCCGTTGCGGAAATCTGACAAACCTATCAGCCAATGACGGATGAAGTGGTAAGCGCGAACGGCATAAAGTGGAATCACGTTGCTTTTAACCAATGATCCTCGCTCCAGATGAATTACATTTTCAGCAACGTACCGTCTGGACAAGGACCCAAAGGAGATAAACCATGGCAAATACTACACAAAACAAACAAGGCGGTACCCATGAGCAGCACGTCAAGGCTGGCAGCCAAAGCCACAAAAACCAGCCGCAGTCGGCAGGCAGCAATACCCGCGGCGGTAGCCGGGAGCAGCATGCCAAGGCAGGTAGCCAAAGCCATAAAAACCGCTAAGCAAGTGTAGGCATACATCAGCGAATGGGTCCACCCTTTGCTGATGCTCGCATGCAAAAGGAAAGCCCGCGATACGCGGGTTTTCTACTAAGAGGTTCATATGGACGCCGATAATATCCTTTCCCAGATCGTCTCCTCCAACCTGAGAATGCAAGACTTGTTGATCAGTGCATTGGAAGTAGTGCCAACGAATTGCGACCTGCATGAGAAAATTCATGAAGCAGTACAAGGCAACATAGCCTTGGTAGATAGCCTGTCGAAAGATCCTGAATAATCAAGGCAGTGCTAATAATGCCGTGTTTGAAAACTACACTCCAGACGCGGCCGCGCCGTGCTTAATTGACGCCCGGTTGTTGTGCATCCTTGCCTGATTCACGAAATCATCCCAGGGGCGATCTTTTTCAAGCGGGCGGGAACGCCGTTACTTAATGTAGTTTTCAACGCATCGACCATTCCCACGTCGGCCAATTTCACCTCTATAAGGAATTTCTGGCCACTAGCGGTTTCCATGGATCGGAAACCTACCGAGTGGAAGTCGCCAAATACTGCATCATGGAAGTTTGTGGGATATTTTCAGATGTTTCGACCACAGAGTATTTCCCTGAGGAATAGGCTTTTAAAGTAAACAGCCTTTTAGCGTTATCCGTGGCGATCACTATCCATTTCATGGAGAAACTCCATCTGATCCATTGCAAAATTTGATCAAAAGATTTGATCAATCAATTTAATGGCATATTGACGAGCCTGAAGTTTTGCCTCTTCCCAAGATGACAGGGGCTTAACCCAAGGATGATGCTCTATGCGGTCAATCAAGACGGAATAAGTGAACCCTGCATCAACAAAATTAGACCCTTTGATTTGCACATCGAAATCTTTGTACTTAAATGACTCTATCATTTTAGCCCCTATTATTGACTTTCTACGACCGAATTTAAGCAGCTCTCCTGAAAAATACATATCAGCGGACATCTATGTCGTTTGTCAGCAAAACCCTAGCAACTTGTAAGAATTAATAACTTAAAAATAAGCGCCATAATCTTGTTTATAAATTGACAATCTCAAAAAACCCCAGGAATTAAGCAGCATAAAAAAGGTCTTATTTGTTCAACAAATGACACTGCAAGGAAATCATCATGCCGACAGATAATCTTGAACTTAACAACAATACCGACCGGGTCCGCAATGCTACGTCCGATACCGTCAACGATGAGATTGACCGTCAAACCGATCGCAATATTGAAACGTTTTCCGCGCTCAGCGAAGAGGAAATAAAAGCGCGTATCCAGCAATTGGATAAGGAGTGGGATATTGAGAGGGTATTGGAAGTGAATGCCTCTACCCTATCCCTCGCAGGGTTGGCGCTTGGGGTATTCGTCAATAAGAGATGGCTTCTGTTGCCTGCCGGTGTATTAACTTTTTTGTTGCAGCATGGCCTTCAGGGGTGGTGCCCTCCACTGCCCATCTTGCGAAGGCTGGGAGTTCGAACCAGAAGCGAAATCGATCGGGAAAAGTACGCCCTGCTTGAATCGATCAGAGGCGCTCGATAAGAGGTGCTTGAACTAAATTAGTTTTAAGCCTGTCGCCATCAAAAGGATGAACAATACGACTACTGCGATGACAAACCAAAAGAAAAAATCGGGCTCCTTCATAATCAATAAATAATGCTTTGATAGGGTCTATACGCCTTTCAAATAGCATGAATTATTCGTGCTCAATGGCTGATCAGCCCAATCTCTTATTGTCCGTATATAAGCGAGCCTCGCCGGAAAGCTAGCTCGACCTGAGCCAATCAGCGGGATAATAATAGGAATATTGCTGCAAAGCCTCTATAGGATGAGGCTGATTTTCTTGCAGGAGAATTCTGACAGGCTGAGCCGGCAGCCCGTTACAAGAACGCACGCTGGCTCGCAAGACTCTAGGCCAGCTTACCGGCAAGAGAGTTGAAAGCAAGCCTTAGTGTTTTGGCTTTGATAAAGTTTGCTTTACAGTAGGCTTACAGCACCAAAAAATTGTATGTCAGCCAAGACATGGCAATAAACAAGATCGTAATTTCAGTCAGGCTAAATTTGAACATGATGCTTTTCCTTGTCGTCATGGTTAAGAGCATCATACCGCCGGCTGCCCAATGACTTGAAGGAGATGGCGTCCGATTTGCATGTCAGTCGTTTCTGAGTCATTACAGTCATGTTCGTGTTGCTTTTTATATATGCGAATTACATAACATCCATACGATTCTGTAGCGGTGCATAGTGGCCAGATTGAGAAATCCGGTAAAGACAGCCCTTCAAAGTATGATCAATCAGGATGGCCCCTCATACTCTCCTCTTTAATTTTTGCGTTACCGGCGTTATCAACTTCCAACAGCGGCACAATGCTTCCGCCTCCTCTTGTTCTGCTAAGCAATTCCTCTGCTTCAATCAGACGCTTTCTTACAGTACCCCTCACCTCACCGTGCTAGCTTGCCCTTTTTGAACCGGAGGTCGCCATGTCCAGCACTCGTTGCCAAAAATGCGGTAAGCAGACCGGTGCACTGAGCCTGTGGTGCCCATCTTGCGGATATAAAAAGGAAAGGCAAATAAAATGGTTTTGGGTGCTGGCGATTATATTGTCCACGCTGCTGTTTTTCGCCTATAAGAAAGCGCACACCTTTTCCGGCATGGCAATCCAGTATGACGACTCGGCAATCGCTGCATGTTGGGAAGACTACAACAGCAAGGCGCATGAAGACCCGATGAAGTCCTCAATCAAGATGTTCTGCAACAAGCTCGAAAACAGGAAAGCGGCATAAGCCAAGACTTGGCAATACTGAATACGCTTTATTTCTAGCGGCGCACCTACACGATCAGTTTGCCTTCGTAGACATAGATGGAGCGCGGCTCCAACTCCAACTCTTCCCCTTGCTGGTTGGGAATCGGCTTGAGCGGCGTATCCAGCAACAGCTTCCAATCATAACTATCGCAGTAGGGAATACGGGCAGGCACTGTCACATGCGAAGCATTGATCATGACCAATATCGCACGCCCTGTTTTGTCAGGAGGCACGAACTTGACTGTCATGGCTTTATTGCACGGATCATTCCAGTCCTCGTTGCTCATGGGTTCCCCGTTGACGTTGAACCAGGCCACGTCTGAGTTGCCATGCTCGTTCAGCTTGCCCGTGACAAATTCGGCACGCGAAATGGCGCTGTGCTTTTTGCGCAGTTGCGCCAGCTCCCCGACGAAATCGATCAAGGCGTCGTCGGCATTGTCCCAATTCACCCAGCCGATCTCGTTATCCTGGCAATAGGTATTGTTGTTGCCTTGCTGGCTATTGTTGAGCTCATCGCCCGCCAGCAACATGGGAATGCCTTGCGATAAAAACAGCGTAGTGAGGAAATTACGCTTTTGCTGGGCGCGAAGCGCCAATATCTCTTCCTGGTCGGTGTCCCCCTCGTGACCGCAGTTCCAGCTGTGGTTGTCATTGGCGCCGTCCTGGTTGTCCTCGCCATTCGCCTCGTTGTGCTTTTCGTTATAGGAAACGAGGTCGTGCAGGGTAAAACCGTCGTGCGCCGTGATGAAGTTCACACTGGACCATGGCCGCCGATGCTGGTCGTTGAACAAATCGCTCGAAGCGGCGAAACGGCTCGCAAAGCGGGACAACATGCTCTCCTTGCCCGCCCAGAAATCGCGGGTGACATCGCGATAGTCGCCGTTCCACTCGGAGAAGCCGGGCGGGAACGAGCCAAGCTGGAAGCCTCCCGGACCGACATCCCAAGGCTCGGCAATAAGCTTGCAGCGGGTCAATATCGGGTCTTGCAACATGGCATGGAACAATGCATGGTCCCGGCTGAAGCCGTTGTCGTTTCTGCCCAGTGTCAATGCCAGGTCGAAACGGAAGCCGTCGATACCGTAGACGGAAGCCCAAAGCCGCAGGCTGTCCATGATCATCTGCATCACTTTGGGATGAGAGGTGTTGAGCGCATTGCCACAGCCGGTGAGGTTGTCGTAATAGCGCGGATTGCCTGGCAGTTCCCTGTAATAACTCAGGTTGTCTATACCCTTCCAGCACAAGGTCGGGCCCAGGTGGTTGCCTTCGCAGGTATGGTTGTAGACCACGTCGAGTATCACCTCTATCCCGGCGTCGTGCAGGGCATCTACCGTCTTGGCGATCTCCTCAAGCGCGCCCGAGCCCAGGTAGGACGGCTCGGGAGCGAAATACGCCAAGGTGTTGTAGCCCCAGTAATTGGACAGGTTGCGGTCGAGGAGATGGCGGTCCTGCGCGAACGCATGAATAGGCATCAATTCGATGGCGGTGACGCCTATGCGCTGCAAATGGCTGATGATGGCGGAATCGCTGAGGGCGGCGAATGTCCCGCGGATATCGCCCGGGATGAGCGGGTGCTGCATCGTCAGGCCGCGCACATGGGCTTCGTATATGACGGTCTTGGGCCAGCGGATATCGGGCTTGGGAGACTTGACCAGGACATCGGGCTTGACCACGATGGCCTTGGGCATGAACTTGGCACTGTCGCGCTCGTCCATATGCAGGTCGGCATCCGGATCGTCGCTGATGGTGTAGCCAAACAGCGCATTGTCCCACTGGATCTCGCCTGAGAGTTTGCGTGCATAAGGATCAAGCAACAGCTTGTTGTGATTGAAGCGCAAACCTTCTGCCGGCGCCCAAACGCCATCTACCCTGTAGCCGTAGAGCTGCCCCGGTTTTACGCCCTCCAGGTAGCCATGCCAGACGCCATTCGTGCATTCCCGGAGGTTGATACGTTCGGTTTCCGATTCGCCATGCTCATCAAACAGGCACAACGTGACGCTGGCAGCATTATCGGAAAACAATGCGAAGTTTGTGCCCTTGCCATCGAAATAGGCACCACGAGGATAAGGTCTGCCTTCTTTGAGATTGCTCATGACATCATGGCCGGATTAATATAGCTCGACTGTAATAGGAGCAACTTAATACTGCCTATCGGAGGCTAGGCCGCAGCCATGTAGGAAATGATTACTTAATTTCCTTGGAAATCTCTATCGAGCCCTATAAGCGCTGCCCGTAAAAATGCCCGGACATGCCGGGCACTTGATGAACCGCATTGGAAATGCACAGGCATTCCAATAGTTCATTATTTTATATCAAGCACTATTCAGGCTTGATGTTGCTGGCTTGCTTGCCTTTAGGACCATCCGTCACGTCAAAGCTGACGCGCTGGTTTTCTGTCAGGCTCTTGTAGCCGCCTTCGTTCACAATAGCGGAGAAATGCGCAAACAAATCGCTGCCGCCTTCATCCGGCGTAATGAACCCAAAGCCCTTGCTATCGTTAAACCACTTAACTACACCTGTTGCCATAATTTATTCCATTCATTTCATTGTGGGGAAGGCGCCCCAAAAGTTTGTATTTCAAATTCTGTAAAAAAATCAAAGTTCAAACACCTTAGATTAGGTTTTACGTGCTTATTCCCGGTATGTCAATCAATAGTTGATGAATACATGTGAAATTCTCATTCACTGTTAAGATCGCGCGCAAAATAATATAGATCAGCACCGCCCGTCAGGACGATGGATTCACCATCCGCCTGACTTGGCACACCAGGCCTGCAATGGTCCTGGCATCTTCATCATGTTGAAGGGATTGGAATTCGCTGGTGCCTGTCGTCTGGCTCAACAACTTGCCTTTAGCGTCGAACGACGCCGTCGCAAGCGTGCGGTATGTCTGCTTGCTACAATCGAACTCCAGCTTCATCTGCTTGGCAACGGCCTGCTTGCCATATACCTCACGCTTGGCAAGTATTGAAGAATAAGCCCCTTTCTCGTCATAAGAATCCAGGTCCACCGACAACTCGGCCCCAGCTTTCTTGACCAACGACTCCCATTCCGTGGCCAGGGCGCTGGTTGGAGACAGGAACAAGGCTGCAGATAACAAGATGTATGGATACATATGCGTTAACTCCTGACAGTGAGCACGATGTTGCTATACATAAACGACCATGCATATCAGTCAAATGACGCATATAAAATAAAAAAGCGAACCCGAAGATTCGCTTTTTCTGGCGGAGCGGACGGGGCTCGAACCCGCGACCCCCGGCGTGACAGGCCGGTATTCTAACCAACTGAACTACCGCTCCATAACTCTGCACCAGGTTGTCACGCCTGATGGCTTTCCTGCTTTTTTCACCAGGCAAGGATGGTGGGTGATGACGGGGTCGAACCGCCGACATTCGCCTTGTAAGGGCGACGCTCTACCAACTGAGCTAATCACCCGTGCCTGACTGAGGAGCGGCATTCTACAGCATTTTTTTGATTTGGGAAGAGGCCGAATTAATTTTTTTGCACAAACCCCAACCTCAGTAAACAGGGGCTCAATCATTTCGCCCCGGCGCGTTATACTGATGTCATTCTATTTCAATTACTTGCCAGGCCGCTTGCCTGTATAGGCCGCCTTGCTTGCATACTCTTCCGGAGAAAACATGCTGAAAATTTTTTCTATCGTTATCGTGTTGGGCTTGGCGGCCCTCCTCATCTTCCGTTCCGCCCATGCCGCGCCCGTTCCCAAACCGGGATCGCCGGCGCCCAGCTTCACACTGCCGGATGCCAAGAAAGCACAGCACAGGCTCACGGATTATGCCGGCCAATGGCTGGTGCTGTACTTTTACCCCAAGGACGATACCCCGGGCTGCACCAAAGAAGCGTGCAGCTTCAGGGACGACCTGTTTCAATTGGAAAAACTCGGCGCAAAGGTGGTCGGCATCAGCGTAGACGACTCGGATTCGCATGCCAAGTTCGCCGAGAAATACAGCCTGCCCTTTCCCCTGCTCTCCGATGTGGACGGCAAAGTGGCGGACAGTTACGGCGCGTTGACCAACCTGGGCATCATCAAGATTGCAAAGCGCTATACCTTCCTGATCGACCCCAAGGGGAATATAGCCAAGACCTACCTGAGCGTGGACACTTCCCGCCATTCCCAAGAGATCATAGACGACCTGAAACAGCTCAAGACAACGCAGTGACAATAAAAAATGCCGGGCTATCCCGGCATTTTTATTGCGTATTTCCTAGCCTATGCCGACGCCTTTTCATTGAAGTGGCGATTGACTTCAGTCACATCGAAGGCGGCCCAGGCCTGGATCGCATTCTCCAGCTCGGCACGGCTCATTTCCCCGACTTGCGCATCCACCACGATCTGGTCGCGGATCGGCATCACTGCAGGAATCTGCTTCACGTTGAAATAATTGCTGATTTCCGGGTCCTCATCGACATTGACCATGGCGAACACCACATCAGGATGCGCCTCGGATGCAGCTTCGAAGACAGGCGTGAATGACACGCAGGGCTCGCACCACGGCGCCCAGAAATCGACGATCACAAACGCATTACTTTCTATCGCTTGCTTGAAGTTACTCTTGTTCAAATGCTGCACGGCCATGATCACTCCTCGGTTCTATCTCATCATTATCGTTACTTGGCGACTCTCATCGCCGCACCAGTCTAGAGGCAGGCAACCGTGCTTGCAATGTCAAAAACTCCCGCCATTGCCAGAGTGTTTTGACCAATCGATAGACCATACCTCGTTTCATGTCGATGCCATAAAAGGCCGTACAATGAAAAACCAGCTGGATCGGCTAAATAAAAGGCTTCCAAAGCCGTTATTGACTGAAGCGCCGAGATCCGTACGCAAAAAAGTATTAACTATCTTGAAATGCAATGTTAAAGTACTTTCTTAAGAAATATTAAAAGCGATTTATTGATAAACCTAAAATCAATCTTTAATGGCACAAGGCCCCTCACGCTATAACGCCGTCCACGCGGCTCGCACATCGAATAAAGTTCGGCACAATACTTATTACTCAAGCCGACAATAAGTGACTGGCCTACTATGCAAGACACCTAATGGGGAACGTTTAGAGAATGTGCAGTGCAGCAGGAGCCCAAATTGTTCTGAATAATGCCACAATCAGCGCATTACCTTCCGTTCCGCAAATCCTGACCAAGCTACTGGAAACGCTGCAGGACGAGAACTCTGGCCTGGAGCAACTGGCCAACCTGATTGAAATGGACGTCGTCATCAGCGCACGCGTGCTGGAGGTCGCCAATTCGGCGGCCTACCGCCGCGACCGCCATGCCGTGCTTTCGATCCGCAGCGGCATCATCATCCTCGGCTGGGACATGGTCAAGATGCTGACGCTCAGCATCATCTGCCAACGCATGTTCAACGACTACTATGAACAGAGCAACCAGGACATCGAGCATTATTGGTACCACTCCCTGCGTTGCGCCGTGATAGCCAAATCGCTTGCCACGCGCACCGGAGCCGCCTCCGCCGACGAAGCCTATGTCGCCGGGCTGCTGCACAACATCGGCAGGCTTGGCCTGCTCGCAGGATTCAAGAACAAATACCCGCCATTCTTCGCGATCGACGACTCATTGCCCGGCTACCTGGAAAGCGAGGTCGCCCATTTCGGCATCGACCATTGCGAACTCGGCGCCTGGATCATCCGCAACTGGAACATCAAATCCTTCCTTGAAGACGCGGTGGCGTACCATCATCTCCCTGCTGCGCAGGTGGAACACACGCCTGCCCTGGTCAAGATCGTCTACCTTGCCAACCTGCTGCTGACCGAACGCAGGTCGGAACGCCAATCGGCGCTGATCCTCGCCAACAAATGGTTCCAGCTCGACAGTACAGTCATCAACGACATCATGAGCCAGGGAATCTCCCAGGTGCACATCCTTTCCGACTCGCTTGGCATCAATATCGGCAATGCCCATACCAGCCAGCACAACTGGGACAAGCAGGAGCCGGACATCGAGGCTTTGGTACAGGCCCTAGGCAAGAACTTCAGCCCGACCCACGCTTCCTCATCCTCCAGCAAGAACAAGCTGGTCAAAGGCGTGATGGACACCGCCCTGATCAACCACCTCGAGTCCACCTGCGGCCAGGCAGAACAGCAAGACGGCTTTTTTGAGCTATTGTCCAAACTCTCCAAGCTGCTGTGCAATGCGCGGGAGGTGCTGTTGTTCGTGCCAGACGAGGCCAGGCAGCATCTCTCCGGCAAAGCCATTTCAGCCGACCAGGACTGGATCGAAAGCTTCCACCTTCCCATCAAGCCCGCCACCAGCATCATCACCGCGGCCTGGATCAAGAGGTCGCATTGCCATAGCTTCCAGGCTTTTGACGGGTTCAAGCCGTCGCTGCCGGACCAACAGATCATGCGGCTGTGCGGAGTGGGCGGCATCCTTTGCTTCCCGATGTTTGCAAAAGACACAATCGTCGGCGTCATGGTATTCGCGCTGGACCAGGCGGAATTCTTGATTGCAAAACAACAGCTGAATGTGCAATCCGCCCTAGCAAGAATCGTCGCTTCCCGCCTGGCGCCAGACCAAAATCCGGCAGAACCCGAGCTTGAGGCCGCCGTGCATGAGGAGCGCCTCAAGCGCTTCGTGCATGAAACCAGCACGCCTCTATCCACGATCAAGAACTACCTCGCCATCCTCGAGCAAAAGATGCTGCTGAACGGCATGCCCAATCGCGACATCGCGATCGTGAACGAAGAAATCGACCGGGTCGGCTCGCTAATCGGCAACCTCTACTCCAAGGAGCAGGATCATATTGCCGCCAGCACGGATATCAACGAATTGATCCAGGACATCGTCGCCCTGCATCGCCAGACCTACCTGCAGCCCGCTGGGGTAGAAGTTGCGCTGAACCTGCACCCCGGCCTGCCCAAGATTACGACCATCCCCTACCAATTACGGCAAGTGCTCGTCAACCTGATCCGCAATGCGGCGGAAGCCATGCACAACGGCGGCAAGCTCAGCATTTCCACCTTCGTGGAAAACCAGTCAGGCTCGGGCCAAGGCATCCTGATCCAGGTCAGCGACACCGGGCCCGGCATTCCCGAAAGCGTGCTCAGCAAGCTGTTCACGCCCGTAGAGACCACCAAGGGTGGGAAACACAGCGGCATCGGGCTGTCCATCAGCCACGATCTCGTCAAAGGGTTGTGCGGCAGCATTGCCTGCCGCACCTCCAGCGCGGGAACCAGCTTTGATATCCGCCTGCCCATCCAAGCCAGCCCGCAACCTGAGCTGATCAAATAAGGCAAACCCGATGGCCGCTTCCACCCCTTCGCAAGTCGTGAACAAACTGATGTCTAGGCCCAATGTATTGATTGTCGACGACAATGAGCGCCTGGCGCAAAGCCTGCAGCAATTGCTGCAATTACACGGTTACAACGCCGAAATGTGCTCATCTGGCGAGGACGCGCTGCAACTGGTCATGGACATCAAGTTCGACCTCATGCTGCTCGACCTCTCCATGCCCGATATGAACGGCTTCGACGTCCTGACCGAGCTCGCTACCCACACGGCCCCTCCTCCCGTCATTGTCATCAGCGGCACGAAAACCCTCAACGCCGCCATCGAAGCCATGCGCCTGGGAGCTTACGATTTCCTGCGCAAGCCATACCAGCCGGAAGAATTGCTGCATACGATTGAAAACGCGATCGAGAAATCGCGCCTGGAAACCCAGAATCGCAGCATCCACGCCAGGCTCGAGGAATCCGAAAACCTCTACCGCTACCTGGTCAACAGCTCGCCCGACATCATCTACACCCTGGATGACAGCGGACGCTTCACCTTCATCAACCACCGGGTAGAAACCCTGCTCGGCTACAGGCGCGAATCCCTGATCGGCAAGCACTACACGGAAATCATCTATAGCGATGATTTCGACCGCGCCTCCTATGCCTTCAATGAGCGCCGTACCGGCAACCGCGCCACACGCAACATCGAGCTGCGCTTGAAATGCAAGGACCGCGAAACTGAAGTGCGGCATTTTGAAATCAACTTCATCACCGTCGTCCTCAATGCGACCGGCACCTACGCCGGCACCCATGAGTCAGGCACCCCCTTCAGCGGCACCTATGGCGTCGCGCGCGACATCAGCGACCGCAAGAAGGTGGAAGAAGTCATCACCCGCCAGGCCTATCACGACACCCTGACAGGCCTGCCCAACCGCGCCCTGTTCAAGGACCGGCTCAATGTGGCCCTGAACCACGCCAAGCGCAACCAGCAGCAACTCGCTATCATGTTCCTTGACCTCGACCGCTTCAAATGGGTCAACGACACGTTGGGCCACTTTTACGGAGACGAGCTGCTCAAGCACGTTGCGCAACGCCTTTCAGGCTGTTTGCGCGCGCAGGACACCCTGGCGCGCATGGGCGGCGACGAGTTCACCCTGCTTTTGCATGACTTGCAGCAGCCCGACGACGCCAGCCTGGTCGCAGCCAAGATTGTGGAGGAACTCAAGCGCCCGTTCCTGCTGGACGAACGCGAAATCTTCATCTCGTCCAGCATCGGCATTGCGCTATACCCGGACCATGGCGACTCTATCGAAACACTGATCAAGAGCGCGGACATCGCCATGTACCACGTCAAGTGGCGTGGCAAGAACGGCTATCAATACTACGAAGCCAGCATGAACGCCATGTTCCACAAAAAGCTTTCCATGGAAAACGAGCTCAGGCGCGCGATCGAGAAAAAGCAAATCATCCTGCACTATCAGCCCCAGGTGGACGTGGAAACCCGCAAGATCATCGGCCTCGAAGCCCTGGCGCGCTGGCACCACCCCGAGCTCGGCATCATATCGCCCACGGAATTCATTCCCTTGGCCGAAGAAACCGGCCTCATCTTCTCGCTCAGCGAGATGCTGCTGGCAGAAGCCTGCCAGCAGATGCAGTCATGGGAGGAAGCAGGCTTGTTGAGCTTCAGGCTCGCCATCAACATCTCGCCCCAGCTGGTGGAGGAGGAAAACTTCGTCGCCAAAACGCTCAACTACATCCAGGCCCAGCACCTCAAACCGGAATTCTTCGAAATCGAGATCACCGAAAACCTGTTGGTCAGGGACCTCGAGAACACCGTCGCAAAACTCAAGGCGCTGGGCAAGCAAGGCATCAAAATCGCCTTGGATGATTTCGGCACCTGTTACTCCTCCCTCTCCTACCTCAGGCAATTCCCCATCCACAATATCAAGATCGATAAATCCTTCGTCGGCGACATCAACACCCATAACGAAAGCGTGCCCATCATCACGGCCATCTCGGGAATCGCCAAAGGCTTCAAACTGGACCTGATCGCAGAAGGCGTGGAAACCTTGCAGCAAATGAGAACCCTGCACAGGATGGGATGCAGCAAAATGCAGGGCTATCTGTTCAGCAAACCCCTGCCCGCTCAAAACATCACCAAATTGCTCAAGCACCAAGCCAACCTGTTCCAGAAGAACGGCGAGCCCAATGAGGCTTTGATCACCCAGCACTAATAAACATCAGCGATTTGGCCCTCGCTCCAGTTAGGAGAAATAAGCATACGGGGTGAGAAGCTCTTTGGTGGTTGCAAACCCAAGCTACCATTCAACTTTTCTTGGTTCCCAGATATGCAAAACGCGCCTTCAAGGCGCGTTTTGGCAACAAGGGCGAGGCCCTGATCAGGAATGGATATAATGGCCCTTATTGGATTCCCAGTCCTCAGCGAACCGACGGGAATCCTCATCGCTGCGGGAGCGGACGCCTATCAGTATCCCGCCCCTGTTCACGCCTTCCTCATATTCTTTGAGCCTGTCCTCAGGAATGGCCCAGCCCACCAAGGCTCCTACGATCCCTGCGGAGACGCCACCCGCGCCGGCGCCAGCCACTGCGGCCGCCAGGGGGCCAGCAATCACCAAGCCGAGCCCAGGCAGCGCCAACACTGTCCCGGTAGCGGCGATTGCGCCCGCAATCGCGCCGACAGAGGCGCCGATAGCCCCTCCTACCGCAGCGCCTTCAGCTGACTTGTTGCCTACCTCGGTAACAAGGGTCGTATCCTTGCCATAAAATCGTTCACGGGTCTCTTCCGACATGACAACATCGATCTCATCAGGCCGGTAACCAGCATTTGTAGCACTTAGATATGCGCGCTCGGCGCTATCCTTATCCTTGAATAATCCAGTTACAGTTCTTGTCATGGTATCTCCTAGATTTATATTTTGTTGATAAAACCCAGCGACATCACTATGAACCATTCGCGCCAAGGATGATGTACGAGAGAAGCTTGAAAAAGGGTAGGAGCTTAAGGAGGCGTGCGTAGGCGAAATGCACATCGCACAGTCTGGCTGGACCTGCGGATTATTCATGGATGAGATTGAGCTTGCCTATACCGGCAATGCGCCTTGATTGCATCACGGCATCTGGAGTACGACTATATTGTTAAATTCCGACATATCAATCAGACACCTTCTTATTAGTGCAATCATTTCAAAGTGATACGTTTCCCCTCTTCATTATCCAAGTGGGAGACCAGAATGAAAACACTGCCTTACGCATTAGCCAAGCCCTGCCTGATATTTGGGCTTGTATCATTGGTATACGCATCGTCCGGGATTGCCGCTGATCTATCCATGGCCGATAAGCACTTCATAGAAAATGCGGCTCAAGCGGACAAGGCGGAAATCGCAGCTAGTGAACTTGCCAAGACCAAGTCCAAGAATCCGGAAGTGCTCAAGTTTGCCAACACCATGATTACCGATCATAAGAAGGCATACAGCGAATTGAGCGACCTTGCCAAGCAGAAAGGCGTTGAAATCCCAACAGAACCAAGCCTAGTACAAAAAGGAAAGGCCAAATTGCTGGAAAGCAAAGACGGCAAGGATTTCGATGAAGCTTATGCAGAGGAAATAGGCGTGGCCGCACATGAAGATGCAGTCAAGCTGTTTGATGAAACCTCGAAAGAAGCGGACGATGCCGACGTCAAGAAATTGGCGTCCAAGACCTTGCCCACCCTGCAGCATCACTTAGCGGAAGCGCGAAACCTGCAGCGCAAGGTAAAGAAATAATCGAATAGCCTCACTCTGTATTAGGAAAGCAGGGTTCGCCCTGCTTTCCGTACATCCTTTCCGAGGTAGCGCGCCGGTAGGCCAATGATAGCCTGAAGAGACCATTGCTGAGCATGAGCAATGGAAACACCGCTCTCCATAGGGAAGCAATTAATTGAAAGCACTCACCATCTCGATTATTGCCATAATAATGCTTTTGCTGGTTAAGTGACGCACTTGGCCTCATGCTTTGAAAACGGCCCTACCTTATGACAGTACAATATCGAGTAATTGTGGAACAACTCCTTAAAACCCCAAGTACGTGGGGCGGCCCCAAATCAGCTTACTGGCCTTTGTTTTTCACGCCTTGGAGTGAAGATGCGCAGTATCATATCCTTGACGGTTTAAGACAGCATTTTCGCGAGCCTGAGTATCGGGTAGTCATTGAGGCATTATCTGAGTTACCGCAGGCTGATTCTGAGAAATCATCAAAATATGAGAATGGATTTTGAATGCTGTTTTTTAATGATGGAATTCGTAGTGCGAACTGATCTTGCCCCAATGTTTTCTTTCCCATAATCTCCTGCGGGAGATCGCTGACCGCTTCAAGACAATAGGCTGCTTTAAAAGCGTTAAACTTATTTGCATCAAATATAAATGGGTAAGTCCTGTTACCCAAAGTTATCTCATAACTCCTTGTTTGAAAGGAAATAAACAAAAACCCCGGAATCACTGGGATTACCGGGGTTTGTGTACCGCTTTGAATTGCGCTGAATTAGTATTTGGTGGAGCCGGGGGGAATCGAACCCCCGTCCGCAAGCCCTCCACAGACAGTTCTACATACTTAGCTGTGTTGTTTGATTTAACCTGATGCCCACCAACGAGCAAGCGAACAGCAGGCGAGTTACCTTGGATTTAATGTTGTATTAAGTAACCCAATACAACACGATCCTCTCTAAATGACGCTGCTGCGGTTACCCGCCCGGCCGAGAGGCCTTCCGGTGCAGCGTCCAGCCGGGATTAAGCGGCTAGAGCGTAAGTTTCGTCGTTTGCGACTATACTTGTTCTAGTTTATTTACGAGGTGACTAGGCCTCGGTATGCCCTGCGCTGCTTTGCAACCCACGTCGAAACCTGGTCGGCCCCTGATGGTTTAAAGCTATCGTATGACTCCCCTTGAGAATGAAAGTTCTCACGAGAGCCGGGATTATAACCTTTCTTCAGATTTCCCGCGCGCGTTTGTCATGTCTTGACGTTTGCCAAATGGGGATTGATATTGGATTATCAAGTAGCCAGGGGCTTTGTAGAGGAGTTGCTGATCGGCTCAACCATGAACCGGGAGCAATGTCTGGGGAGAAGCCATTAATATCCCGCCTGAGCCAACCAGCGCTACCAAGCATAAACGTGACTCTCACTGGCAAACATCGGCTTTTGTCTTACATTGTCCTTCAGGGAACACTGAAGACAGGTTTTGTCGCTTTGCCCGCTTAGTCAACCGGTCAACTGGTCTATCGAAGCCAACAAGGGCCATCCATCATGCAACCAGGAATATTCCAAGGGCGGATCAGAAATGATCACATAGACACGTTCTTCATTGTGCTCTTTAATAATCAACGCCTGGATCGCATGCCCCTGGGGAACCTCAAACCAGAGTGGAGCGTTGTCTTCGTCCTTTTCCATAAAGGCATGCACAGCCAGGCTCACGATCTCTGTGTCTAACTGTTTCCATTCACCTGCATCAAGCAACTCCTTGCGAGCCCATCCTCCTTGCAGGAACTCAGCAAGCTCGGGAGCGGTTTCCTCGTCACGCTTGCCCCACTTCAACCATTCGATTAGGCCCAACTTACGCTGTACGGGCAGATAAGCTTGGGGATCGGGAAAGTAAATCTCTAAATCCTCGCCCTTGGGATTGATGTATTTTACGCCGCCGGGCATAGGCTCACTCTGCGTAGGACATTAATTGGTAAAACACGAATAGCCCCACGCCATTGATCATTAACAGAATGAGCACCCAAATGCTAATTTCGGCGACTTCTTGTCGACTCAGCATACCAACCTCCTACGTAACGACTTAAGGTCAAGTGAGGTAAAACTGATACATCCAACAAATGACACCCATCAACAACGTCCCAATAAAAGCCAATCCCAGCGCAATCCAAGGTTCAAGCTCTGGTCGCATAGTGTCTCCCTTTAGGTTTTCCATTGTTTATCCTTAACTTGTTGAATCATTTTAAGAAGGATCATATAGAGGGAATTTCATTTTCACTATCGGGCGTTGTCTTACATTCTGGCACGCAAAAATCTCTTGGCCGCTTACCGCTATTGAAAAAGAATATGGCATCAATCAATGAAACTGTGAAACGCCAATGAAATGCTGGACGGCACCTTGGCGCATATTGATTGTCGTATGGTTTTACCCCTTACACGAGAGGTCTAAAGATGAGCACACCAGACAAGCGCCGTTTGAGTTCTCTGCAACGGACCCTATTAGGCTTGTTCATTGCAGTGCTGGCCGGCATAGGCATTTATCGCGTTATCGGACCGGAACCACCACTGCCTGAGCCGGCCCGTACCGAACTCGAGACGCAGGCACGCGTTATAGAGCAGCGTGCTGCCGAGGATCAGGCTGATGGAGACAACAACCCCAGCAAATGGATGACAGTTCCATTGGCAGAAGAGCCTGTTGAACCAGAACCGCCGCGGGAGCAACATTGATAAAAGAGGTATTCCGATCCGAAAAGAAATATCTCTACTCTTCAACCGTCAATAATGAGGCCGGCAACTCCATCTGCCGCACTGGTATTTTAAGGCTCTGCTACGAAATAAAAAACCTGTTTTCATCTGTTTTTGAACAGCAGGTTTTTTTATTTTTGGATTTCCTGGCAAGGTCACTTTACCGGTATCGACAAAGAGTAGAACAGGCACAGCCCCAGCCCGCTGAATACGGATAAAAGAATGATAAAAATCAGGATGTTCGACAGGTTCTTCCGAGTCATCGTATCCAATCTCCTCAATAGCTTATAGCTTGGGTTCCCAGCATCCGATGAGGCGCATGGCGTGGAAACCTCCATCTCCGGCCTATCCATAAGGAATAACAATCCGCTTAAGCAATACTATCTTCGGAGCCGTATCGTCACTATCGGACATAGTCCGACATTCCCTTACAGTGGAACAGCTTGAGACAAGCTTGAGGCCGATGTCTACGGAAGAGAACTGCGTATTCGCTCATCAATGATTGTTTGATCAGCCTAACCCCTTGCGTATTGATGCAGTAATTTCATCCACGAAGAGCCTGGTTTTTGTCGGAATGAGCCGCCCTGGCGGCATGACGGCATAAATCCCGCCTTCCCCCGCTCCCTCCCATCCAGGCAGGACTTCGGTCAATGCTCCTTCACGTATTGCTGCAGCAGCTAACCAATCCGCAGTGAGTATGATACCGGCGCCTTGGATAGCAGCCAGGAGCAAGGCTTCTGAGTTATCGGTCACCAGCGGCCCTTCTGGGCGGATCGTCTTTCGTTGAGCGCCGTTCTTCAACCTCCATTCAGGCCAGGTCGACAGGCTGGTGAAACCCAGGCAAGGATAATGCGCCAAATCTTCAGGGCCGGCAGGGAGCCCATGCTCTGCGATGAATTTGGGAGCGGCAAGCAGCACGTAGCGGAATGGCGCAATTTTCTTCGCAGTCAGCGAACTGCTGCTTAAGGAAGAGCCCAGCCTGATCGCGATGTCGTAGCCTTCGGCCACGAGGTCTACCAGGCGGTCGGTGAACCTGACGTCTACCTTGATCCGTGGGTGTTGTGCGATGAAGCCTGGAATAAGCGGAGCTATCCATTGCTTGCCGAATGTGAGCGGCAGCGATATGCGCAGCAGCCCCTGCGGGCTGGAGGCGAAACTGCTGGCTTCAAGGCTGGCGGCATCCAGTTCATCGATAATGGTGCGTATGCGCGGGTAGTAGAAATTGCCCACCTCAGTCAATACCACCCGCCGGGTGGTGCGGGTCAACAGCCGCACGCCGAGGCGGCTTTCCAGCTGGCTCACCCTGCGGGACAGGATGGTGGCATCCCTCCCAATGCGCTTGGCGGCAGCGGAAAAACTACTGGTTTCCGCCACTGCCATAAAGGCGACAAGCTCATCCAGGGAGACACGGCTTAGCAATTCATGCATTTTCTGCAGTTTTCATTTGCTGAAACCATCCATTATCCATTGATTCCACATCTATACAATATCCCTTCAATTTGACATGGAGATGGAGATGAAAACTTTCTTAAGCATTGGCACAGGCCCTGGAATCGGGTTTGAAACCGCAGCGCGTTTTGCCCGGGAAGGCTACCGCGTAGTGCTCAGCGCCCGCAATGCGGACAAGCTTGATGCGCTGGCCAAGGCATTGCGGGAAGCGAATCACCAGGTGGAGGTGCGCACAGTCGACGCCAGCAACCCGGCAAGTGTAATCGCCTTGGTCGATGAGATTGAGAATACCCTTGGGGCCATAGACGTTCTGCACTACAACGCGGCCAATCTTCGCCAGGCAACAGTGGAACAACAGCCTGCCGACAGCTTCGTCAGCGACCTGGCCGTCAACATTGGCGGCGCGCTTGCCGCGGTTCAGGCCATCAAGCCCAGGCAGGAAAATCGAGGGGAAGGCACCATCCTGATTACGGGCGGCGGTTTTGCGCTATATCCGAGCCCGGACTATTTATCCCTGAGCATCGGCAAGGCCGGTACACGCACCATCGCACTGGGGCTGTTCGAGTCGGCCAAGCAGAAGAATGTGCATATTGCCACTGTCACGGTCGCCACCTTCGTCTCGCCAGAGTCGAAAGAGGCAAAAGACATTGCGGAACAATTCTGGCAATTGCATTCGCAACCGCAAGCTTCCTGGACAGCCGAGGTGATGTATCCCGCGTAAGCCCCGAGCGACGTTCTTCATTAAACGCCCGCGCCCTGCGGGCTTTTTTATCAATACTACCGCCACATTCACTGCGGGCTACAGGCTGATCCAATGCCCCTCCGTGACAATTTGCCGCATTCATAAAGCCGGCCCGAAGCCCTATCATTTAAACAATGCCTGGAACATGGTTTTTGCCGCAGGGCATTGCATCAAGGTTTTTCCAACAATATCTGGAGAAAGTGACATATGAAAAAATTCCTATGCGCAGGGTTAATGGCACATGCCCTATTCTGTATATCTGCAAACGCAGCGGATGCCGGCGCAGCGCAAGCATTGGCAAAAAAGAGCGGCTGTTTTGCCTGCCATAACGTGGATAAAAAAGTTCTGGGCCCGTCCTACAAGGAAGTCGCGGCAAAATACAAACACGACAAAGGTGCCGAGGCCAAGCTGGTCGCCAAGGTCAAGGCCGGCGGCAGCGGCAACTGGGGCGACATGCCGATGCCGCCCAATGCCCACGTCAAGGATGAAGATATCAAGACCATCGTCCAGTGGATACTGACTTTATAACCAGACGGCTCCATGCCTGAATCCCTTATCAAATCTGTGGGAATGAGTAGCTGACGCCGCAGGGCATCAGCTACTGCATTGCGATCATCAGGCGGCCGTTCTGGACAATAGGACGCCATGCGCGCAATAATTTATCCATGAAACCCGCCATATTCGATATATCCGCAGCCGGCATGCGCAACACAACATCCAATACAGCCTGCATCTTGCTAAAGGTATTGGCTGGCGCACTGCTTACTTTCAACGCGCATGCCGAAACGCTGACCGGCAAGGTCATCCATATTGCGGACGGCGACACTCTTACCATCATGGTGAACAATACCCAGCACAAGATCAGGTTGCTGGGCATAGACGCCCCCGAAAAAAACCAGGCGTACGGCAAGCAATCGCGCGTGGCGCTCAACCGCGCCATCAATGGCAAACAGGTCACCGTGGACTGGAACAAGCGGGACGATTATGGCCGGATTGTCGGCAAGGTGGTCTACAACGGGCAGGATATCAACCTGCAGCAAATCCAGAAAGGCATGGCCTGGCACTACAAGTATTTCGAGCGGGAACAGGAGCCCGAAGACCGCTCAAGCTACGCCCAGGCAGAATACCAGGCCAAGCGCGACAAGCAGGGATTATGGCAGGACGCCAAACCGGTTCCCCCTTGGGAATACCGGCGCGCCAAGCCATGATGAGCAATTATTGCGCAAGCGCCTCTTCGTAATCACGCAGGTACTTGGTTGAAAGCTGCTGTTTTTCCTGCTGGTTGAGGATCTTGCCCGCCATCTGGAAAAACTTGTGTTCCTCCTCCTCCAGATGATGCAGCACCTTGTGCTGCAACTCCTTGGCATGCACCAGCCATGCCGGGGAGGAAAGTTCGGTCTCGTTCAGCAATTCCAGGATTTCGTCGATCTCGTGATGTTCCGCGATCCCATGCCGGGAAGGGTCAATACCGTTGTCGTCCATCATGATGGGACGGTAGAAATGCCGCTCCTCCGCCCTCTCGTGGGCCTCGATTTCGAGCTGGACGTCCAGGAATAATTGCTTGCGCTCGGGCGTGTCCCCGCTGGTATTGACCAATTGCGCGAGCAGGTCGCGCTGGCGCTCATGGCTTTGCCGCAAGGCTTCGAAGATGTTCATTGTCGTGTCCCCGGTAAATGTACCAGCCACACCATACCAGGGAGCTGAACCATGGACAGTCAGCGCATCGCCATGATGCGTGTCAGATGATTCCGAGATACAGCCGGTCAGGAACCGGCCTGGGTCTTGACGTATTTCTTCATCAGCGAGCTTTGCTCGCGCTTCCAATCTTTTTCCTTCTCGCTGTGGCGCTTGTCGTATTGCTTCTTGCCCTTGGCCAGGCCGATCTGCACTTTGATGCGACCGCGGGTGTAATGCATGTCCAGCGGCACCAGGGTATAGCCGGCGCGCTCGACCTTGCCGATCAGCTTGGCGATCTGCTCGGAATGCAGCAGCAATTTGCGCGTACGGATCGCATCGGGACGCACGTGGGTGGACGCGGAGCCCAACGGCGTCACATGGCAACCGATCAGGTAGATCTCGCCGCGCTGGATGATGACGTAGGCTTCCTTGAGCTGGATGCGGTTTTCACGGATCGCCTTCACTTCCCAGCCTTCCAGCACAATCCCGGCTTCGTATTTTTCCTCGATGAAATAATCGTGAAACGCTTTTTTGTTCTGAGCGATACTCATGGTGTTTGCTGCTTCAATGTGAGGCCGGTGCCCGGGCGTTTTCCCGCCTGGCTTGATATGCGATGGCAGGTCAATTCACGCCATTTTGCTAGCAACCGGAAAATATGACTTAAAATTGGCATTTTACTCTAGATCGCAACACGAATGGCACAGGTTGAAAAAACAGTCCTGGTCGGGCATTCCGCAGAGCGCATGTTTAATCTGGTGGACGATGTGGAATTCTATCCGCGCTTTCTGCCCTGGTGCGGCGGCGTGGACCTGCACCGCCGGGACGAAGCCGTGACCGAGGCCACGCTTCATATCGACTACCACGGCCTCAAGCAGAACTTCACCACGGAAAACCACAAGGTGTTTCCCACCAGCATGGAAATCCGCCTCAAGAGCGGCCCGTTCAAGCACCTCGAAGGATTCTGGCATTTCATCCCGCTGGCAGACGATGCGTGCAAGGTGCAATTCAAGCTGCAATATGAATTCTCGAGCATCATACTGGAAAAACTGATCGCCCCGGTCTTCAGCCATATCGCCAACACCTTCGTCGAAGCCTTCGTGCAGCGGGCAGAAAGCGACAACAAGACGCCATGAGCGCCAAGCTTGCCATCGAGGTCGCCTATGCGTTGCCGGCCAAGCAGCTGATACTGAAGCTGGAAGTGGAGCCCGGCACAACGGCAATCGAGGCCGTAAGGCAATCCGGCATTGCCGGGCACTTTTCCGGACTGGATATCGAAACAAGCAAGCTAGGCATATTTGGCAAGGTGGCGGCGGCCAATACCGTGCTGCAGGCGCAGGATCGAGTGGAGATATACCGGCCGCTGCAGGCAGACCCGAAACTGGCGAGACGCAACCGCGCCAAGCAAAACGCCGCCGCCAGCAAAGTGCGGCGCAAGGCCCCGCCTGTTGCGGTCAGGACGCGTTGAGCGCCCGCGCTCTGGCCATTCATTGGGCATGCCCTACAGAGCACGGGGCATGCTAGATAGCGGACTGTTTAGCTACTCTTCATCCGAGCAATATTGCTTCACTTCCTTGGTGGCCTCTTCCAGGCCGCGCTGTATATCCTCATCCCCCAAGTATTCGCGTTCGCCTTCGGGCGTCATCTTGTAAATCCGCCCGCCCACCTTGAAATTCTGGTAATTCGCCCTGGCGTTCTGGCAATTTGTTTTCCTAGCCTCGTCTTCCGCCCTTTTCTTTTCGTCATTGCGCCGTTCCTGCTCAGCCTCTGCCTGGCGGCGCAAGGCGGCGGCATTGCGCGCAGCCTGGGACTCGGCATTGCCCGAGGGAGTAGCGGCTGTTTTAGGCGCGGACCTGACGTTGTCCACCAGCTCGTAAGGCACATTGCCAGGTGGGGGCGAATCGGAGTACAGCGTGACGCCGTTCTTGTCTTTCCATTTGTATACTTGGGCATGTGCCATCCATGGCAATACCATGATCATGCCGAATGCCAGCCATCGAGCTTTACTCATGAACCCCCCGAATCATCGAAATCCCGCCCACACAGTAAGCAGCTTCATCCCTGCCGTCAATTGAAAAACTCGGCCCCCAAATCATTATCGGCAAAATGTCGGGGAGATTTACCATGACGGCACTACCCGGTATAATTGCCTTTTGCCGGAAAGATATTTTATGCGTCTGTTGCAACAAGCGCTTACCTTCGACGATGTTTTACTGGTACCTGCACACTCCAACGTGCTGCCCCGCGAAGTAAGCCTCGCTACCAAGCTTACCCGTTCCATCACTCTCAACATTCCCTTGATCTCCGCCGCCATGGATACCGTGACGGAAGCGCCGCTGGCGATCGCGCTGGCCCAGGAAGGCGGCATGGGGATCGTGCATAAGAACATGACCATTGCCGACCAGGCAGCGCACGTTTCACGCGTGAAGCGCTTCGAGTCCGGCGTCGTGATCGACCCGGTCACCATCCAGCCCAACCTCACCGTACGCGATGTACTGGCGCTGACCCGCCAGCACAAGATTTCGGGCCTGCCGGTCGTGGACGGCAACAAGGTAGTCGGCATCGTCACCAACCGCGACCTGCGTTTCGAGAACAATCTCGACCAGGCCATTTCCAACATCATGACCCCGCGCGAACGCCTGGTGACGGTGCGTGAAGGCGCCAGCCTGGAAGAAGCCACCGCGCTTCTCCACAAACACCGCCTGGAGCGCGTGCTGGTGGTCAACGACGCGTTCGAGCTCAAGGGCCTGATCACCGTCAAGGACATCCAGAAATCCAGCGACCACCCCAATGCCTGCAAGGACGAAAAGGGCCGCCTGCGCGTCGGCGCCGCCGTCGGCGTCGGTGACGGCACCGAGGACCGCGTTGCCGCATTGGCAGAGGCCGGCGTGGACGTCATCGTGGTGGACACCGCCCACGGCCACTCCCAGGGCGTGCTGGACCGCGTCAACTGGGTCAAGAAGAATTTCCCGCAAGTGCAAGTGATCGGCGGCAACATCGCCACCGCCAGCGCAGCCAAGGCATTGGTCGATGCCGGTGCCGACGGCGTCAAGGTCGGCATCGGCCCCGGCTCCATCTGCACCACCCGCATCGTGGCCGGCGTCGGCGTGCCGCAAATCAGCGCGGTAAGCAACGTGGAAGAAGCCTTGCGCGGCACTGGCGTGCCCTTCATCGCCGATGGCGGCATCCGCTTCTCCGGCGACATTTCCAAGGCGATTGCGGCAGGCGCCTATTCCGTCATGCTGGGCGGCATGTTCGCCGGCACCGAGGAAGCACCTGGCGAAATCGAGCTGTTCCAGGGCCGTTCCTACAAGTCCTACCGCGGCATGGGCTCCATCGGCGCGATGGAAAAAGGCTCCAGCGACCGTTACTTCCAGGACAACAACGGCAACGCCGACAAGCTGGTGCCCGAAGGTATCGAAGGCCGCGTGCCGTACAAGGGCAGCGTGCTCGCGGTGATCCACCAGTTGATGGGCGGCCTACGCGCCTCCATGGGCTATGTCGGCTGCAGCACCATCGAGGAAATGCGCACCCGTGCCGAGTTCGTGCAGATCACGGCGGCAGGCATGCGTGAATCCCACGTGCATGACGTGCAGATCACCAAAGAAGCCCCTAACTACCGCGTCGACTAACCAGCGAGAAGCCATGGCAACCGAAAAGACCGCATCCATCCCTGCTTATGCCATTCTTGGCGTGCTGCTGTTCGCAGGTTTGTGCGGTCTCGGCTATCAGCTTGCGCATAGCGCGCTGCAAATCAAGCAGCTCGAGCGCACGGTGGAAGTCAAAGGCCTGTCCGAACGTGAAGTCAAGGCCGATATCGCGATCTGGCCGATTACGTTCAGTGTCGCGGACAACGACCTCAGCGCCTTGTACCAGAACATCCAGCAAAAAAACGCCAGCGTGCTCGCATTCCTGAAGAGCAACGGCTTCGATGCTGAGGAGGCAAGCGTCTCCGTGCCTTCCGTCGTGGACAAGCAGGCGCGCGAATACGGCGACGCCGGCGCCAATGCCAGGTACCGCTACACCGCCAGCTCCACCATCACGGTGTACTCCGCCCAGGTCGACAAGGTGCGGGACACCATGATCAAGGTCGCCGAACTGGGCCAGCAAGGCATCCCGATTGCGGGCGACAGCTACAATACGCAATTCATCTACAGCAAGCTGAACGAGATCAAGCCCGCCATGATAGAAGAAGCCACCAAGAGCGCGCGCGAATCCGCCAACAAGTTCGCCAAGGATTCCGACAGCACGCTGGGCAAGATCAAGCGCGCCAATCAGGGCACGTTCAGCATAGAGAACCGCGACGCCGGCACCGCGCATATCAAGAAAGTCCGTGTGGTGTCCACGGTAGAGTATTACCTTTCCGACTGATGCCATGCGAGCTGATGTTACTTGGCCGGTCACCCTTCAACCTTATTCCCAGCGCTTGAGCTTCCATGCAACAAAAAATTCTGATTCTCGATTTCGGCTCCCAATACACCCAACTGATCGCCCGCCGCGTGCGCGAAGCCAATGTTTACTGTGAGTTGCATTCGTGGGATGTCAGCGATGACTTCATCCGCGACTTCAACCCTGCTGGCGTCATCCTGTCAGGCGGCCCCAACTCCGTCTACGAGGATGAAACCCCGCGTGCCCCGCAAAGCGTATTCGAGCTGGGCGTGCCCGTATTGGGCATCTGCTACGGCATGCAGACCATGGCGGCACAGCTCGGCGGCTCAGTGGAAAATGCCGCCAAGCGCGAGTTCGGCTATGCCGAGCTCCGCGCCCAGGGACACTCCGCCCTGCTCAAGGACATCCAGGACAAAAGCAACGCCGAGGGCCACGGCCTGCTGGACGTCTGGATGAGCCACGGCGACAAGGTCACGGCCTTGCCCGAAGGCTTCAAGATCATTGCCAGCAATAGCTCTACTCCGATTGCCGGGATGGCGGATGAAAGCCGCCGTTTCTATGCAGTGCAGTTCCACCCCGAAGTCACCCATACCAAACAAGGCAAGGCCCTGCTCAGCCGCTTCGTGCACGGCATCTGCGGCTGCGACCAGAGCTGGAACATGCCTGACTACGTGGAAACCGCCGTGCAGCGTATCCGCGAAGAGGTCGGCAGCGACGAAGTCATCCTTGGCCTTTCCGGCGGCGTAGATTCCTCCGTTGCCGCAGCATTGATCCACCGCGCGATCGGCGACCAGCTGACCTGCGTCTTCGTCGACAACGGCCTGCTGCGCCTCAACGAGGCCGAGCAGGTCATGGAAACCTTCGGCAACAACCTCGGCGTCAAGGTGATCCACGTCGACGCCAGCGCCAAATTCCTCGGCGACCTGGCGGGCGTCAACGACCCGGAAGCCAAGCGCAAGATCATCGGCCGCGAATTCGTGGAAGTATTCCAGGCGGAATCCGCCAAGCTGCCCAACGCCAAATGGCTGGCGCAGGGCACCATCTACCCGGACGTGATCGAGTCCGCCGGCGCCAAGACCAAGAAGGCCCACACCATTAAGAGCCACCACAACGTGGGCGGCCTGCCCGACACCCTGAAGCTGCAATTGCTCGAACCATTGCGCGAACTGTTCAAGGACGAAGTCCGCGAGCTCGGCATTGCCCTCGGCCTGCCGCACGAGATGGTCTACCGCCACCCCTTCCCCGGCCCCGGCCTCGGCGTGCGCATCCTGGGCGAGGTCAAGCGCGAATACGCAGACCTGCTGCGCCAGGCTGACCATATCTTCATCGAGGAGCTACGCAACAACAAGGATGCAGATGGTAAATCATGGTACGACAAGACCTCGCAGGCCTTTGCCGTGTTCCTGCCGGTCAAATCGGTGGGCGTGATGGGCGACGGCCGCACCTATGACTATGTAGTTGCCCTGCGCGCCGTGGTCACCACCGACTTCATGACCGCGCACTGGGCCGAACTGCCCTACGATCTGTTGGGCAAGGTATCCAACCGCATCATCAACGAAGTACGCGGCATCAACCGCGTGGTATACGATATCTCCGGCAAGCCTCCAGCAACGATTGAGTGGGAATAAGTGTAAACAACTACACTCCAGCTCCACTGTGTTTGATTTCAGCTTGTACTAACGGTGCTAGACATGCTGTAGGAGAATGAGTCGGTCTGCTTTTCAAAAGCATTTATACCTGAAGATACCGCTACAATTGTGAATAACGGAGCATTGAGTCGTTATGGTGATAAATCTGGAGAACTGAGATGATTGTTACTCGCTTAAAGCTTACCAACTGGCGTAACTTCCGCGCTGTGGACATTGAGCTATGGCCTCGCACCTATGTAATTGGCGCCAATGCTTCGGGAAAATCTAATCTTCTCGATGTCTTTCGGTTTCTCCGCGCTGTTGCTCAAACCGAAGGTGGAGGTTTGCAAAAAGCCATTAAAGAACGCGGTAGCATGAGCAAATTGCGTAGCCTGCACGCACGTACAAATCCTGAGGTGGGTATTGAAATCGAGATTGCCGAATCCACGGCTCCTGACTCAATCCGCTGGGTTTATGTGCTAGCGTTCAAGTCCGAAGGAAAGGGAGCGCAACGCGTTCTCATCTCACGAGAGTCTGTCATCAAGAATGGAGAAACCATTCTGTCTCGTCCTAATCAAGAAGACAAACAAGATATTGTCAGGTTGACACAGACTCACCTTGAACAAATCAACAACAACTATAAGTTCAGAGAATTAGCCGAATTTCTTTCTTCTACGACCTATCTACATCTAGTGCCACAACTGCTCAAGTTCGGCGATGAAATCAGCGGTCGTATGATTGAAAATGATCCATTTGGTCAAGGATTGTTACAGCGAATAGCAAGTGAATCAGGCAAGACACGCGATGCACGCCTCAGGCGTATTGGCGAAGCATTGAAAGTGGCTGTGCCGCAGTTCTCAGAATTGCGATTTAAACAAGATGACATTAGCGGAAGACCACACCTAGAAGCACGTTTCCAGCATTGGCGCGAGCATGGATCCTGGCAACGCGAGGAACAATTTTCTGATGGTACTTTACGTCTAATTGGCTTACTTTGGGCTCTGCAAGAAGGTGATGGCTTACTGCTGTTAGAAGAGCCAGAACTATCCCTCAATGATGCTATCGTCGAATACATTCCGCTCATGATTGATCGAGTGTTGCGTAGCCGCAAAAAAGCAATGAGGCAAGTTATCAGCACGACCCATAGTGATAACCTGATTGGTGAGGTAAGAGATCCAAACTCGGTCATCATACTTGCTCCTGGAGAAAATGGAACCAAGATACGCCCTCCCAACGAAGAAGAACGTCAAGCCATGGAGCTTGGCCTAAATGCGGCTGAAGTACTACTGCCGAAAACTCGTCCCGATCGTATCGATCAGATGGGGCTATTCTAATGTCTAGAGTTTTTGTTATCGGTGAGGATGTGCTGTGCTGCACATTAGGCACCAAGCTTGTCGAGCAAGTGCTTAAGTGGGAGTTGGCCCAGCCAGCGATCGATACCAAAGGCATTACCAACTTACGAAAAAACTTAGCTCGCTATACTCAAATTGCAAATTTATTCCCTGTCCTTTGCATTGCTGATACTGACGGTCGTTGCGTTCTTGATGCGCATAAGCAAGCTGCGCCAACAGGTGTGCCCGCACAATTCCATTTGCGGTTTGCTATCCCAGAAATTGAAAGTTGGCTCATGGCTGACAAACACGCATTGGCTGAATTCCTTCAAGTATCGGAAACAATCATCCCCGATAACCCAGATGAAATTCAAGATGCGAAACGCGTAATACTCAATGTGGTCTTCCGTTCTAAGCAACGCCACCTTCGTCAGGAAATGATCTCCACCAATGACCGTAGCAAACCAGGCACGGGTTACAACGTACACTTACGTGACTTTGCAGCACACTGTTGGCGACCCTTGATAGCATTAGAACGATCGCCCAGTCTTGCGCGCACGGTAAACCGCCTCAACGAAATGAAGATAGCCAAATAAAACAATTAAATAACTCTTACCCCTTAATAACTTAACAAAGAAAGATGATGAGCACAAAACCCATTATCCTCACGGGCGACCGCCCGACTGGCCCGCTGCATCTCGGGCATTTCGTTGGCAGCCTGCGCAACCGCGTGCATTATCAGCATGAATACAAGCAGTACATCATGCTCGCCGACGCCCAGGCGCTCACCGACAATATGGATGATATCGACAAGGTGCACCGCAACGTGATCGAGGTGGCCCTGGATTACCTGGCGGTCGGCATCGATCCCAAGCTATCCACCATCTTCATCCAATCGCAGGTGCCCGAGCTCACCGAGCTTGCCTTCTACTACCTCAACCTGGTGACGGTCGCCCGGCTCGAACGCAACCCGACGGTGAAGGAAGAAATCCGCCTGCGCGATTTCGAGCGCGACATCCCCGCTGGCTTCCTCACCTATCCCGTAAGCCAGGCTGCCGACATCACCGCCTTCAAGGCAACGCTGGTGCCGGTGGGTGAAGACCAGATCCCGATGATCGAGCAGACCAACGAAATCGTGCGCCGCTTCAACCGCCAGTACAAGAATCCGGCCACCAAGCAGGAAATCCTGGTGGAAACCAAGGCCCTGGTGCCGGAAATCGGCCGTTTGCCAGGCATCGACGGCAAAGCGAAAATGAGCAAGTCCCTGGGCAACGTCATCAACCTCGGCGCCAGCGCGGACGAGGTCAGCAAGGCGGTGAAGAAAGTCTACACCGACCCGCTGCACCTCAAGATCGAAGACCCGGGCCACGTGGAAGGCAACATCGCCTTCACCTACCTGGATGCGTTCGACACCGACAAGGCTGCAGTAGCCGAACTGAAAGCGCACTATACCCGCGGCGGCCTGGCCGACAGCATCGTGAAAAAGCGCCTGGAAGCCGTACTGCAGGAACTGCTGGAACCGATCCGTACCCGCCGTGCCGAGCTGGCTGAAGACAAGGGCTACATCCTGCAATTGCTGCGTGAAGGTACGGAGCAAGCGCGCGAAGTCGCCGCCAAGACCATGGACGAGGTGAAGGCCGCACTGGGTTTGAATTATTTCTGAATATCACATTTCGGTAGTATGGATGGCTCGGCCCACCGAGCTTCACACCAACGCGACCTGCCGGTCGCGTTTTTTATTTTCTGCTTTCCCGGCTTGTAAACATTATGTACTGATGCATATTCATGACATTGTGTTTCCCCGCCCCATCATTTTCGCCATTAAAAATAAACCTTCTGTTCCACGTCAGGAATAAGGCGCTGCGCCTCACTCTACTTGAGTTATAATTCAACGTTTTATAGGTCACGCTATGAGCCGTGGATTTGTAAAAGAGGATGACCTGGAGCATGCCGGCACGGATCTGCCGGAACGCCCGATCAGCCCGCATCCCAATTATGTCACCCCGCATGGCCTCAAGCAGTTACAGCAGCAAGCCAGCGAGTTGGAGCAGGAACGGCTGCCGCTCGCACAGCGCAAGGAGGACCCTGTGGCGCAACAACGGCTGGCCATGATAGACCGCGACCTGCGCTATCTTCAGGCCAGGCTGGAATCGGCCATCCTGGTTGACCCTGCCGCGCAGCCGGCAGATACCGTCCTCTTCGGCGCGACGGTGGATGTCGAGGACGAGGAAGGCGAACCCCATTCGTTCATGATTGTGGGCGAGGATGAAACCGACATTGCCACAAACCGCGTCAGCTGGGTATCGCCGCTAGCCAAGGCGCTGATCGGGCAGAAAGTCGGCGACAGCGTGGTCTGGCATCGCCCGGCGGGCGACCTGGAACTGGAAATTATTGCAATCCACTATTGAGGAATTCGCTACCATGAATGTGATTGAGGCGATTGAAAGCCGCCGCTCGGTAAAAGCCTATGACGCCAGCCATGTGATGCCAGAGGCGGAGATAGAGAAATTGATGTCGCTCGCCGTGCTCTCGCCGACGGCATTCAATATCCAGAACTGGCGCTTCGTGCTGGTGCAGGACCCTGAGCTACGCAAGCAAGTGCGCGCCGCTAGTTGGGACCAGGCTCAAGTCACAGATGCCTCGTTGCTGGTGGTGCTGACGGCGGACCTGAAAGCCTGGGAAAAAGATCCGCACCGCTATTGGCGCAATGCGGAACAGCCCGTGCAGGACTACTTGGTCAACGCCATCGACAACTACTACCGCGGCAAGGAGCAGGTGCAACGCGACGAGGGTATGCGCTCCTGCGGCATGGCGGCCGCCACGCTGATGCTCGCTGCCAAGGAGCTGGGCTATGACTCCTGCCCGATGGATGGCTTTGATTTCGACGCGGTCGCCAAGCTGCTCAACCTGCCTGCCGACCATATCCCGGCGATGTTTGTCGCCATTGGCAAGGGCATCCAGCCCCCTCGCCCGCGCGGCGGCCAGCTGGCACTGGATGAAGTCGTCATCCGCAACAAGTTTTAATTCATTGATCGATAGTTTTACTTTAGGAATACAACCGACGTGTTAATCGCAAACAATATCACCATGCAGTTCGGTGCCAAGCCCTTGTTCGAGAATGTCTCGGTCAAGTTCGGCGACAACAATCGCTACGGCCTGATCGGCGCCAACGGCTGCGGCAAGTCCACCTTCATGAAAATCCTGGCAGGCGTGCTGGAGCCGACCGCCGGCAATGTCGCGCTCGACGTGAACGAGCGCATGGCGTTCCTGCGCCAGGACCAGTTTGCCTATGAAGACCAGCGCGTGCTGGACGTGGTGATGATGGGGCACGAGGAAATGTGGAAGGCCAATGTAGAGAAGAACGAAATCTACATGAACCCGGAAGCCACCGAAGACGACTACATGAAAGCCGCCGAGCTGGAAACCGTGTTCGCCGAATACGACGGCTACACCGCCGAGGCGCGCGCGGGCGAACTGCTGCTGGGCGTGGGCATTCCCACCGACCAGCACAACGGCCTCATGAGTTCCGTGGCGCCGGGCTGGAAGCTGCGCGTGCTGCTCGCGCAGGCGCTGTTCGCCAACCCTGACGTCTTGCTGCTGGACGAACCGACCAACAACCTGGACATCAACACCATCCGCTGGCTGGAGGACGTGCTCAACAACCGCGACTGCACCATGATCATCATCTCGCACGACCGGCACTTCCTGAACCAGGTCTGTACGCATACCTGCGACATGGATTACGGCACGCTCAAGGTCTACCCGGGCAATTACGACGACTACATGGAGGCCTCCACCGCCGCGCGTGCCCAGGCCGCCAAGGACAACGCCCGCGCCAAGGAAAAGGTGGCCGAGCTGCAGGATTTCGTGCGCCGCTTCTCCGCCAACAAGTCCAAGGCCAAGCAGGCCACCAGCCGCCTGAAGATGATCGACAAGATCAAGATCGAGGAATTCAAGCCTTCCAGCCGCCAGTACCCGTTCATCCGCTTCGAGTTCGACGACAGGGAAAAACTGCACCGCCAGGCCGTGGAAATCGAGAAGCTCAGCCATGGCTACGACAAATCCTTGTTCAACGATTTCAACCTCATGGTGGAAGCCGGAGAGCGCATCGCCATCATCGGCGAGAACGGCGTGGGCAAGACCACCCTACTGCGCTGCATCGCGGGCGACATCCAGCCCAACCACGGCAGCGTCAAGTGGGCGGAAAAAGCCAAGATCGGCTACTACGCGCAGGATCACGAATACGAGTTCGAGAACGGCGAATCATTGTTCGACTGGATGACATTGCATACCCAGCCCGGCGACGACGATCAGTCCGTACGCAGCATGCTGGGGCGCTTGCTGTTTTCCGGCGAGGACACCAAGAAATCGGTCAAAGTGCTTTCCGGCGGCGAGAAAGGCCGCATGCTCTACGGCAAGCTGATGCTGGCCCGCACCAACGTGCTGTTGATGGATGAACCGACCAACCACATGGATATGGAGTCCATCGAGGCGCTCAATACCGCGCTGGACAAGTACAAGGGCACGCTGATTTTCGTCAGCCATGACCGCGAGTTCGTCAGCTCCCTCGCCACGCGTATTCTGGAAGTGAAATCGGACGGCATTGTCGACTTCCTCGGCAATTACGAGGATTACCTGGCAAGCCAGGGCGTCGAGTAAGCCCTGCTCGATAAAAAAGGATGGCAGATGCCATCCTTTTTTATTCATGCCTTGCCGGCGTACCGGTCTTGGTATTGCTTCGCGATGCGCCAGAACTCATCCTTGACCGACATGAAGGCATCGACGATATCCGGGTCGAAATGCTTGCCGCGCCCTTCGAGGATGATCTGTACCGCCACTTCATGATCGAACGCCTTTTTGTACACCCGTTCGCTGATCAAGGCATCATAGACGTCGGCAATCGCCATCAAGCGGGCGGAGACCGGGATGTCCTCCCCGCGCAAGCCGTCGGGATAGCCTGAGCCGTCCCAGTGCTCGTGATGCCACATGGCGATCTCGCGGGCATACTGCAGGAAATTGTTGTCGCGGCCGATCACCTTCTCCGCCTCGATCAAGGCATTGGCGCCCAGCCTCGCATGCCTCTTCATCACCTCGTACTCTTCCTCGGTCAGCGGGCCGGGCTTGAGCAATATGCGGTCCGGGATACCCACCTTGCCGATATCGTGCAGGGGCGCGGATTTGTATATCAGGTCGATCACCGGAGTAGTCAATTGCGCGGCAAATCGCGGATGCTCGCGCAGTTTTTCCGCCAGCAGGCGCACGTAGTTCTGCGTGCGGCGGATATGGTTGCCGGTTTCGTTGTCGCGCGCTTCCACAAGGGAAGCCAGCGCGAAGATGGTCGCATTCTGGATCAAGGCGATCTCGCGCGTGCGCTGCTCGACCTGGTATTCAAGGAACCGGCGCTGGTCCTTGAGGAACAAATGCGTCTGGATACGCGCCAATACGATCGGCGGACTGATCGGCTTCACGATGTAGTCGACCGCCCCGACGTCGAACCCGCGCTGCTCGTCCTCCATATGGATCTTGGCGGTGAGGAAAATGACCGGGATGCTCTCCGTGACCGGGTTGGCCTTGAGCTGGCGGCAAACTTCGTAGCCGTCTATGTCCGGCATCATGATGTCCAGCAGGATCAGGTCGGGCTGAGGCAGCATCTGCGCTATATTCAATCCATCGACGCCGCTGGTGGAGACCTTGACCCGGTAGAACTCCTTCAGCAGGGCATTAATGACCGACAGGTTTTCCGGTGTGTCGTCAATGACCAGGATCGTTTGCTTGCTGTTTGTATCCGATATCTTGTCCATCGCCGCTTGTCCTTAGGATAGGTTCTCATGTGAAGCCGTTGCCAATAACGGCTTCACCACGAGCAAAGCCGCATCGAATTGGTAGAAGCCTACAAGCCCCACCAGCTTGTCATATTGTTGCGCTGTCAGCATGGCTCTCAGCGCCTGGGCCTGGTCTGCAAGAAAATCCTGCACGCTGGCATCCCTCGCTTCGAGGTATTGGGTCAATCGCAACAACAATACCTGGCCTTCCTGCTGCGTGACATGAACAGATGATGACCCAGCGCCGGCTGCCTGCTGGCCCAATACGCGCGCCACGGCGGCAACCGCACTGGCAAGGTCCGATTCAAGCCGCGCCAGGGCCGGCCCGGTATCAGCATTTTCCACCAAGGCCTGCTCAAGCCCGGCCGCCGCATCAGACAATGCCTGCGCCCCCAGGTTGGCCGCCACGCCCTTCAGCGTATGGGCCAGCCTGACGGCATCGGGCCGGCGCTCCTCCTGCAAGGCGTTTCTTATCTGATCAGGCATGCCCTGCTGGCTCTGGATGAACTGCCGCAACAGTCTGCGATACAGCTCCTGGTTTCCCGCGACGCGTCGCAACGCTTCCGGGACATTGAACCCTTCAATTTCCAATTCGGCATATCCTCCTATGGCTTGTGCTGCGTCTCCCGGCGCAGCCTCGTGGCCGACATGAATACAGGCAAGGGCCTGATACAGCATATCCGGATTGATGGGCTTGGTGATGTGGGCCGCCATGCCGAGCTCGATGCAGCGCTGGCGCTCCTCGACGGTGGCATGTGCCGTCATCGCCAGCACCGGCAAGTGATCGAACGCGGGATTGGCGCGGATACGGCGTGTCGCCTCATAGCCGTCCATCACCGGCATCTGCAGGTCCATCAGTATCGCATCGTAATGCGCGCCTTGCTCGTTCAGCTTGTCCAGCGCCTCCTGCCCATGCTCGGCAATCTGCACTATCGCCCCTACGGCCTGCAACAGTTCGGAAGCGATCTGCTGGTTGATTTCGTTATCCTCGACCACCAGCAGCCGCATGCCGCTGAGATCGTAATTCGGGCTCTGCGACACATACGACCAGTTTTCCACGGATGCGCTGTAAATGCCCACCAAAGTATCAACCAGGGTGGACTGGCTGACCGGCTTGACCAGGAAGCCCTCCAGCTTCAGGTCATCGCACTCCTTGCGGATTTCCTCGCGACCATACGCGGTCACCATGATGATGGCGGGTATTTTGCCCAAGCTGGCATCGTGCTTGATCAGGCGCGCCGCCTCGAGACCGCTCAACCCCGGCATCTTCCAATCCATCAATACCAGGTCCACCGGCAATACATGCTGCATGTCCCGTACCGTCGCCACGGCCTCCATTCCGGAATTGGCATGGCTGATCTTGCACGGCAGGAAGCCGAGCTGGCTGGCAAGGATACTCCTCGCCGTGAGGTTGTCATCCACCACCAGCACGTGCAGGTCGTTGAGCTCGTTGGTCAGGGTATAAGGCCGGGCCGGATGCCCATTGCCGAACCATGCGGTAAACGTGAACGTAGAGCCCTGCCCGGGGACGCTGGTCACCCAGATATCCCCTTGCATCATGCCCACCAGCCGCTTGCAGATGGTCAGCCCCAGCCCTGTGCCGCCGTATTTGCGCGTAGTGGAGCCGTCGGCCTGAACGAACGGCTGGAACAGGCGCGAACAGGTTTCATCGTCCATGCCGATGCCGGAATCGATCACGAGGAACTGCAACTTGATCTGCTGATCGTTGGAATCCAGCAATTGGCAGCGGATGATGACTTCGCCCTCGTGGGTAAACTTGATGGCGTTGCTGACCAGGTTGAGCAATATCTGCCCCAGCCTCAAGGGGTCGCCGACCAGGTTACTTGGCACATCATCGGCAACGTCGAACAGAAGCTCGAGCCCTGCCTCGGTGGCGGTATACGCCAAGGTATTGGTCACGCTGCTCAGCACCTGGTCCAGCGAGAATTCCACTTGCTCGAGATCCATCCGCCCCGACTCAATCTTGCTGAAATCCAGGATGTCGTTGATGACGGACAACAGGGAAATGCCCGCGCTGTGAATCTTGGTCACGTAATCGCGCTGCTTGGCGTCGAGCTCGGTTTTCAGCGCCAAATGGGCAAGCCCGATCACGGCGTTCATCGGCGTACGGATTTCATGGCTCATGTTGGCCAGGAACATGGATTTGGCAAGCGTCGCCTCTTCCGCCATATCACGCGCCAGGTGCAACTGCTCTTCGGCCGCACGCTTTTCCGTGACATCCTCGAACTGCCAGACACTGTGGTGTTCGGGGTCGTCGATGTCCACCGCGTGGCCGAAGATGCGGCACCAGAACTTGCTTCCATCCTTGCGGGTAAACTGGTGCTCGCCGGTATAAGTCTCGCCTCGGCGCAATACCTCATAGCCCTTGCCTACCGCAGCGAAGTCCTCGTCGTTGCTGAACCATTCCCGGGTGGAATGGCCCAACAGCTCGCCGCTCTGGTATCCCAGCATGGTTTCGAACTTGCGGTTGCATTGCACCACGCGGCGGTTCTTCAGCTCGATGATGCCCAGCGGGGCGGAATCAAACAATGCCTTCTGCTGGTCGATCGCCACGCTGAGCGCCTGCTGCGCCTCGCGCTGGGCGGTGATATCGACGATGGACCCCACCATCCCGCCAACAGAGCCGTCCGGCAACTTGAACCCGCTCACCCAGTACAGCACCTGGTGCATCTTGCCATCGGCAAACCGCAGGGACAGCGCCTTATGCACGGTGGCGCCGGTGGATATCACATGCTCGTCCTCCTCCTGGTAGGCCATGCGGTCTTCGTATGGCAAGTACTCCATCTCCAGCACGGTCTTGCCTATCATGCGGTCGCGGGACACGCCGAACTCATGCTCATAGGCGCGGTTGCAGCCCAGGAAGCGGCTGTCGCTGCCCTTGAAGAACAAGGGGCTGGGAATATTATCGATCAACTGCTGCAGGAAGAGGCTTTGCGACCTGACCTCTTGCTCGATCCGCCTGCGCTCGGTCACGTCTTCGACGAAACCGTTGTACACCAGCTCCCCCAGCATCGTATGCCTAGGAACGGCACGCGCACGAAGCCAGCGCGTATCGGGCCCTACTTGCAGCCTGAATTCTCCGTCCCATACCTGCTTGTTGTCCTTGGCCCGGCGCAGAGCAGCCAACAGTTCCAACCTTTGCTCCGGTACCACGTGGAGGAACGCGTTCTGCCAATCCGCCAGTATCCTTTCCTCCGGCACATCGAGTAGTTGGCAGGCGCTGGCATTGACGAAGGTGAAGCGTGCTGGCGTACCGTTGCCCGCATGCATCTGGAAAACGCCCACAGGCAGATTGCCGGTCAGGCTATCCAACTGCTCCTCGGACAGCTTGACCGCGCGCTGCTCACCCAGCATGCGATAAAGCAAGCCCGCAAGCAGTGCGGAAATCAACATGCCCAATACGACGATCGCCAGTATCGACCCGGCATGCTGATAAGACAGGCTGGCATGGGGATGCACGACCAGCGTACCGGAAAAATCGGCAATGCTGAAAGGCAGGCTGACATCCCATATTTCAGGCTCATAGGGCTGTTGAGAATCCAATTGGCGCAAAGGACTACCAGGAGCCACCACCTGCAATATGGGAAGCCTCATGCCTGCCCGGTCCAGCAGGATGACGTCCATATCCAGTTTCGCCGCTTGCTGCTCCAAGGTATGCAGCAACTGCTGGATAGACAAACGCCCGGCCACATAACCGGCAAGATGCTCAATATCCCGTTCATCACCAGCAAACACTGGCACCATGACCATGAATTGATTCGCATCCATGATGGACATCACCACGCTGTGCTTATTGGCAATGCCCTGCTCTAGCGTCTTGAAGTCCGGCGTGCCGATCAATGTATCCACCCCCAGCAAGGAAGGGTTTGCCGTTTCCTCGAAAGCCATTTCGCTATAAAAGATGGGGAAATACTCGTCACGTGCGCGGGCTGGGATAAACGCGTCACTGCCGGCGTCCTGCTCCAGCAAACGGAAGCCGGTCAGTCCGTCTCTAGCTGCGGCCTCGACCAGGCCCGGCACATCGGCAGCCTTGACCCTTGGCCGCCACTGCAGTTCTTTCAGCAAATGACTATGATGGATTGCGTTAACCGAAAATTCGGTAAACTCGGCGCGGCTGACGGATTCGCTCGCATTGAACAGCCATCCCGTGGCCTGTACAAAATCTACGGCATGCTGTATCTCGGATTGGATGGAGTGGTGCAGTTCCTGCCCGGCCGCCCTCGCCAACTCGAACTGGCGCGACTGCAAGCTACTGTTATAGAACTGGGCGCGGGCGATGATCGCAGTAACCACCATGCCGAGAATGAACACGCCCAGTGCCAACGGCCAGCCATGCTTTTTCTTTCCCATAAGCACTTTCGTCAAGTGTAATTGTTATGAAGTACGCGAGATGCAGCCTGGCTGCCAGTATCTCGTTACCTCTTCGACAATGCTTCTATTGGTGCTTAAACACTACGTGGATGGACACCCCCAATATCCATGCCTGGTCAGGATCGGCTGGAAACAAGAGCTGCGGCCGTATCGTGACGAAAACAAGTATCCACGCGCAACACCAGCCACAATGGCTAAGCCGCTGTTACATGGCAATACTTTATATGATTCAATGGAGTGACAGCAAGGATTAAGAGCCTGTTCAGAATCTTTTCATGAGTGCGTTGCCCGGCTACACTGCTGGGACAACCCACGAGAACATGCTCCAAAACGGGCCTGTTCCGCGCTGCAATCCTTGGCGGGGCAATGCGCATCACCTGCGGAATGCGCCCTGACCGGACACGTTTTAGAATCATGCGTACCCATGAAAAGACGGTGAACAAGCGCTAAGAAAAATGCCGGCTGGCGAACACGCTCAGGCCGCATGCGACGCTGCCATGCATGTTGCCGGAAACGAACGGCACGGCATCGCCCACCACTTCCCGGATCACCTGCTGGATGACGGGAGAGACGGCGGAACCGCCGGTCAGGTAAATCTTGTCGAGCCTAGACTCACTCGCCTGCCGTGCATCGTCGATCACCTGCCGGATTTTTTCTGTAGAACGTGTAATGGCCTCGCGGAAATCCTCGCGTGCCACCTGCACATCTAAACCATCTTCGACATACTCCAGCCCAAGCGTGTGCCGTTGGGTAGTCGACAATTCAATTTTTGCTAGCTCTGCACTGCGCACCAGATGACTGCTGAGCTTATCCTGCCATACCTTGTAAAGCCGTTCGCGCGCAGTATCCGCCTTGGCATGCACCGGCATCTCGAAGCGCGAATAGAATGCCTGCTGGCTGGGAATACTGTTTACGGCAATCGCGTCAAACGCCTTGTTGTGCAGCTCGTCCGTGCCGCGCCCGAACAGCGGCATGATGCTATGCCAGCCGAGGTTGACGTCCAGGTCCACCCCGCCGATGCGGTTGCCGGAATATGCCAGCAGATCGTCACTGCGCTCGCGCTTGTCCCGGTAGGATGGCCCGACCTTCACCACCGAGCAATCCGTGGTGCCGCCACCCACGTCCACCACCAGCAGCACTTCGTCCTGGTCGAGCCCCTGCTCATAATCCAGCGCCGCAGCCAGCGGTTCATACATGAAGACAATCTCTTCCAGCCCTGCCTCGGCGGCGGCATGTTCCATGATCGCCAATGCCTGCTTATCGCCCTGCTCGCCGCGGATGCCGTGATAGCGGATCGGCCTGCCGATGACTGCCTGGCGCAGATCCTTCCCGTAAAAAGCCCTGGCCTGCTCCAAGATGTGCGTCATCATCTTGGCAATGACCACCTCGAAAAAATCCATCTGGTCCTTATTGAGGTCGCTCCCCAAAAACACCTTGGGCGACTTCATGAACAAGCCATCGCCCGGGTTGCGGATATAGGCATCAATCGCCTCGGAACCATACAACAAGCCCTGCGCGTTGCCCAACTGCTGGCGTATGCTGCGCGACTCCATATCCTCGTTGAGCTCATGCTCCGGGAACGCCCGATAGATCGCCGAAGGCAGGTAAACGCTATCCTGCTCCAGTTTGGCCTGAACGACCTTTCCGTCTTTCACGACTCCCAGCGACGAATTGGAAGTCCCGTAATCTATTCCACAATGCATGATCACTACCCATGAGCGCCCGAAAGGCATGGCCGAAAAGTACGGCATTATACGCGCTCACCTGATGGAGGCAGCGAAAGAGGCTTCACAGGGTTTCGTATTGGATATTTGATGTGGAAACTCGCAACGACGTGATTGATGAGCCCGATACATCATTGCATCGATGGCCGTGATACACTCCGCAGCTACAGCATCGAACCATCTGCTGCATTCTTTCAAGTTATCCCGACATGAACCCAACCTTCAAGCATCAGCTGCTCCAAGGCATCCTCTGCATGTGTGGCGCCATTTTTCTGTTTGCAGGCAGCGACGCGCTTTCTAAATACTTGGTAGGCTTCTATGCAGTCGTTATGATCATCTGGATACGCTACGTCATCCACAGCAGTCTCATGCTGGCCGTCTTGTTCCCGCGCTCCGGCTTCGCCATTTTCAAAACCCGCAATCCAGGCTTGCAGCTGCTGCGCGGCTTATGCATGGTAGGCACCAACATGTTCTTCATTTCCGCCTTGCGTTACATTCCCCTGGCGGAAGGCACCGCGATCGTCTACCTGACCCCGTTGATCGTCACCATGCTGTCCGGTCCATTACTGGGCGAGCGGGTCAGGCCGCTGCAATGGTTTGCCGTATCGCTTGGCTTTATAGGCGTGCTCGTGATTTTACGGCCTGGCGGCGCACTGTTCACCCCCGTCAGCCTGCTTGCCGTAGGCGCGGCATTCACCTTCAGCCTGTATCAGATCATCACGCGCAAGCTCAACGCTACCGACAGCTCCGCCACGACCAACTTGCTCAGCGGCCTGATAGGCAGCGCCGCCCTGACATTCATTGCGCCTTTCTTCTGGCAAACCCCCAGCGCACACCATGCCATCCTGTTGCTTGCACTGGGGGTTTCCGCCCTACTGAGCCACCTGCTGATGACAGAGGCATACCATCATGCCAACCCCGCGACGCTGGCCCCCTTCACCTATGGACAATTGATATTCGCCGGACTGATCGGCTACCTGATCTTCGGCCACGTGCCGGACCTATATAGTTTTATTGGCATCGCCATCATCTGCACCAGCGGCATACTGGTGCTATCGCAGAAATCCAGGACGGCAGCCTAACAGGACTTAAGTAGAGACTTCTTTTCTCCAACAGGCTTGTAGACGATGAGTTTTACTTAGAAAGGTCCGTAAGCTATAATCCGCGCTCCCGGAGAGGTGGCAGAGCTGGTTGAATGTACCTGACTCGAAATCAGGCATACGTGAAAGCGTATCGAGGGTTCGAATCCCTCCCTCTCCGCCATCCGTAATTCTATCTCTGCAATCCCAATCCAATCCCTTGCGTTTCGTTTGATTCCTCACCTCTAGTCCGATCAGACTATTTAGTCCATTCGCACTATTGAGGAGGAACGAGAGATCAGTGAATATCTGTTCCACAGGCTGACAATAAATTCAATAGAAGCTTGACCTTAGTTGTCCATACTTAAATTTTTTAGGGGTTTATCATGTTAGCTACTACATTCAAGAAAAGTGCCGTTGCACTTGCTTTCGGCCTGACATCACTGGCTGCAACCAGCGCGTTTGCTGCTGATCCAATCATTCTTCCAGTTACCGATGGTACTATTCACTTCGGTAATGATTTTGCATCTGGTGTGTCTTTTACAGACATATTTCAATTCACTCTTACCAGCCCAACAGATGTTTCCGGAACTGCGAGCTCCACTTATTTATCAATTGGCAGCTTGGTATATCAAGGCGTTGATTTGACCAGTGTTGTGCTGGCTGGTGAGAATGCAAGCCCAACTCAATTGGCACTAGACCTCGGCGGTGCTACTTCCACCACCGAAACCTGGACCTTCTCCCTTGCCAACTTGTCTGCAGGAACGTATACCCTCACCATTTCCGGTGTGGCTGGTATCACTTCCACCGAATTTGCCAAAGCCTCCTACGGCGGTAATATCACCTTCACCGCTGCGGTTCCTGAGCCATCTACCTATGGCATGCTGGCACTGGGTCTTGGTTTGGTTGGTTTTGCTGCTCGCAGCCGCAAGAACGCAAGCAAGTTCGCCTAATCAGCAATCAAGTTTTCTTCAAGGCTGCGGCTTCCGCAGCCTTTTTGTTTATTTATCTCTAACCCATTGTTAAATAAAATAAATACAAGTATTTTCATTTGCGGGCAAGAACTAAAAGATGCTCAGACTGGACAAAGACAGCAATCTTTAGGAAACTTGACCGGATGCGTTCACTGGTTATCTTTTTATTAGCGCTGTTGCTGATGGGCTGTAAGGAAGCGCCCAAACCGCTGGCAGACCCTCGCACCACCAAGGAAATCATTGTGGTCACCCACAATGGACCAAGTACGTACTACTACAGCGGCAATAATCAATATGCCGGGCTTGAGCACGATCTGGTGCGAAACTTCGTACGTGAGCTCGGTCCTGAGTACAGTGTCAAATTCCTCGTCGTCAATAATATCTCGCAGGTGATTCCCGCACTGCTCAAGCACAAGGCGCATTTTGCGGCTGCTGACCTCAGCATTACGCATACGCGCGAGCATTTGGTCAGGTTCACCCTGCCCTACCAGAAAGTGCAGCAGCAAATTGTCTTTAACAGCGAGCTGACAAAAGCGCCAAAAAATATCAAGGAACTGTTAGGCCGACAAATTACCGTCTCCTCCGGCACCAGCTACTCGGAACGCCTGCAACGCTTGAAGGAGCACGAGCCCCAACTCAGCTGGACGGAAACCCCCAATGCGAATTCCGACGAGCTGATGACCCAAGTCGCCGAAGGCGAGCTGGATTTCACCGTGGCAGACGGGCACTTGATTGCACTGGTACAGAACTATTATCCCAACCTTGGTGCAAGCCTGACACTGGGAAAGCCCGAGCAAGTGGCCTGGGCCTTTCCGAAAACCGGCGACAAATGGCTGTATGAAAAGGCCAATGCGTTTTTTACGCGCATCAGCCAGGACGGCACGCTGCGCAACCTGATCGACCGCTACTATGGCCATGCCGACCGCCTCAAGCCGATTGACGTCACCACCTTCATGCAGCGTTCCGAAACCTTGCTGCCTCAATACAGACGCTTGTTCCATGAAGCCCAGGAGCTGACCGGGCTGGATTGGCGACTGGTGGCCGCGATTGCATATCAGGAATCGCACTGGGACAGGTTCAACACCTCGCCCACCAATGTACGGGGCATGATGATGCTGACAGAGGACACCGCCGACAGGCTGGGCGTCACCGACCGGTTGGATGCGCGCCAGAGCATTATTGCCGGGGCACGGTATGTGCTTATGCTCAAGGACCTAATCCCGGACAGCGTACATGAGCCGGACCGGACTTGGATGGCGCTTGCGGCCTACAACATCGGTTATGCCCACCTGCAGGATGCGCGCATCCTGGCAAAACGGTTGAAGCTCAATCCTGACCGGTGGGTGGACGTAAAAAAGGCCTTGCCGTTGCTGAGCAAGGAAGAACACTTTTCAACGCTCAAATATGGTTTTGCACGCGGTGGAGCTCCTGTCGTGTTTGTGGAGTCCGTGCGTACCTACCACAAGATACTGGCGCGGCGTGAGCCCCGGCATACGCCCATCTTCCCGAGTTTCGAGGTGGCAAGCTTGAACGGCTTCGGCAATACGCTTAGCCAAGAATAAGTAGCAGAATCAAGCTTTATCCTGCCCTTGGCTCTGCCGGGATCGTTATAAAATAGGGCTGAAACAGTTCTATTCAATCAAAACATGACGCAGCCATTGGCTTCAGTCATGTCTCTACCATAGAGAAAATTTACGATTATGCACGCCGCCGCCTTCATACAGGACTTGGCTGTCATCATGCTGGTGGCAGGCATGGTCACGATTATCTTCCACCGCATGAAACAGCCGGTGGTGCTGGGCTACATCCTTGCCGGGCTGATATTGGGCCCGCACACCCCGCCCTTCTCCATGGTGCACGACAACCATACGATCGAGATCCTGGCCGAACTAGGCATCGTGTTCCTGATGTTTTCGCTGGGGCTTGAGTTCAGCCTGCGCAAGCTGCGAGCGGTAGGCGCCACTGCCGTGGTGGCGGCGCTGGTGGAAATCGTCGTGATGGTCTGGCTGGGCTACGAGATAGGCAGCTATTTTGGCTGGAAATCCATGGATTCGATCTTCCTGGGCGCCATGCTGGCGATTTCGTCGACCACCATCATCGTCAAGGCGCTCGACGAGCTCAACATGAAGCACGAGCGCTTCGCCCAGATGATCTTCGGCGTGCTGATCGTCGAGGATATCCTCGGTATCGGCATTATTGCGCTACTTTCCGGCATTGCAGCCACCGGGCAGGTATCCACCCTGGATGCCGCCGTCACCATTTCCAATCTCACCTTGTTCATGGTGGTTGCGCTTGTGCTCGGCATTATCCTTGTGCCCAAGCTGCTCGAATACGTCGCCAGCTTCAAGCGCGACGAAATGCTGCTGATCACCATCCTCGGCTTGTGTTTCGGCTTCTGCCTGCTGGTGATCAAGCTGGACTACAGCGTGGCGCTCGGCGCATTCATGATCGGCGCCATCATGGCGGAATCGCGCCGCATCCGGGTGATCGAGCGGCTGATCATGCCGATCCGCGACATGTTCAGCGCGATCTTCTTCGTCGCCATCGGCCTGATGCTTGACCCCGCCATCATTATCGAATATGCCGACCCCGTGATCGTGGTCATCCTGGTGATCATCTTCGGCAAGATTTTCGCCTGCACCCTGGGCGCCATGGCCGCTGGCAACGACGGACGCACTTCCTTGCGCGTGGGCATGGGCTTGTCGCAAATCGGCGAGTTCTCGTTCATCATCGCCTCCTTGGGCCTGACGCTCGGCGTCACCAGCTCGTTCCTCTATCCGATCGCCGTGGCCGCCTCCGTCATTACCACGCTCACCACGCCTTACCTCATCAAGGCCGCCGACCCGCTGTCCAGCACCCTGGCCCGCAACATGCCGGCCAGGATTTCACAATTCTTCCGGCTGTACAGCGACTGGCTGGCCTCCAATAACCATGCCCCGGACAGCGACGGCGCCATCCTCGCCGGCATTTACCGCAAGCTGCTGCTGCAAGTGTTCGTCAACCTGTGCATGGTCAGCGCGCTGTTCCTGGGAGCTGTCTGGCTAGTCAATGTGCACCTGGTCAGCCTGCCGTCTCCCATGCGCGACATCATGTGGCAGCAAGCTCTCACCTGGGGTTCGGCATTGCTGCTGGCAGCGCCTTTCCTGATCGCGGCCTTCAGGAAGCTGCAATCCCTCGGCCTGCTGCTTGCCGACCATACCACGCAAGGCATGACGGGAAACGATTGTGGCCGCGTGCAGCGCTTTATCGCCAAGGCGGTGAACGTGCTGGCTGTCGTTGGCATGGCATTGCTGATCCTGGCGTTGAGCCATCGCATCATGCCGCCGCTGGATGTTTGGGTTGTGGTGCTGCTGATCGTCGCAGGACTGGTCGCCTTGCTCTGGCGCTGGTTCGTGATACTGCACTACCGCATGCAGATTGCCCTGATCGAAACGTTGAGCCAGGAAAAGGAAGAACATTGATGCCGCAGCGAGCGATTGCTCGCTGCGGCATCAGTTGACGGAGACTTGCTTATTTCTAGGCGTTGATGACTTCCAGCCCGCCCATGTAAGGGCGCAGCGCCTCAGGCACCACCACGCTGCCGTCGGCCTGCTGGTTGTTCTCCAGCACGGCCACCAGGGTACGGCCCACTGCCAGGCCTGAACCGTTCAAGGTATGCAGCAACTCGGGCTTGCCGCCTTCATTGCGGAAACGCGCCTGCAGGCGGCGCGCCTGGAACGCCTCGCAGTTGGATACCGAGGAGATTTCGCGATAGGTATTCTGCGCAGGCAGCCAGACTTCCAGGTCATAGGTCTTGGCCGCGCCGAAGCCCATGTCGCCGGTGCACAGCAGCACGACACGGTATGGCAATCCCAACGCCTGCAGCACATGCTCGGCATGGCCGACCATCTCTTCCAGCGCTTCGTAGCTGAGCTCGGGATGGGTGATCTGCACCATTTCCACCTTGTCGAACTGGTGCTGGCGTATCATGCCGCGCGTATCGCGGCCGTAAGAACCTGCCTCGGAACGGAAGCATGGGGTATGCGCCGTCAGCTTGATCGGCAGGCTGTCCAGCGCCACGATTTCGTCGCGCACGGTGTTGGTCAGCGTCACCTCGGAAGTCGGGATCAGGTAAAACGCTTCGTTGCTGTCGCCTTCCTGCCCGCCCTTCTGCGCGGCGAACAGGTCCGCCTCGAACTTGGGCAACTGGCCGGTGCCGCGCAGGGTGTCGGCGTTGACGATGTAGGGCGTATAGCATTCGGTATAACCGTGCCTTTCCGTCTGCGTATCCAGCATGAACTGCGCCAGCGCGCGGTGCAGGCGGGCGATCTGCCCGCGCATGAGGGTGAATCGCGCGCCGGCCAGCTTGGCGCCGGTGTCGAAATCCAGGCCCAGCGGCGTGCCGATGTCGGTATGATCCTTGATCTGGAAGTCAAAACTGCGCGGCGTCCCTACACGGCGTACCTCGACGTTGTCCTCTTCCGACTTGCCGGCAGGCACGCTTTCATGCGGCAGGTTTGGCACGTTCAACAGGAGTTGCTGCAGCTCGGCCTGAATAACTGCCAATCGTTCCTCATCTTCCTTCAACTGGGCGCCCAGGCCGGCGATTTCCGCCATGATGGGGGCGACATCCTCGCCCTTGGACTTGGCGATGCCGATCTGCTTGGAAGTGGCATTGCGCTTGGCCTGCAAATCCTGCGTACGCGTCTGAACGGTCTTACGCTCGTTCTCAAGTGCTGTAAAAGCATCGGTATCAAAAGCAAAGCCTCGGCTGGCAAGGCGCGCCACGACGTTATCGAGGTCATTGCGTAACTGCTGGATGTCTAACATGAAAATTCCTGGGTTTGATTTCAAGTGTGCATAGGCACGTTGAGTTATTTTTTCCGCTTCTTGGCACGGGCACCCTCGTCAAGCGCCCTCAAGTGCGCCATTTTCTCGGCAATTTTACCTTCAAGCCCGCGCGGCGTGGGCACATAAAACTGCATCGCCTCAAGGTCGTCGGGGAAGTAGTCCTCGCCGGCGGCATAAGCCCCCGGCTCGTTGTGCGCGTAACGGTATTCCTTGCCGTAGTCCAATGCCTTCATGAGCTTGGTCGGCGCATTGCGCAGATGCAAGGGCACAGGGCGCGACTTGTCGCTGGCGACAAAAGCCTTGGCCTGGTTGTAGGCCATGTAGGCCGCATTGCTCTTGGCCGCCACCGCCAGGTAGATCACGGCATTGGACAATGCCAGCTCCCCCTCCGGCGACCCCAGGCGTTCGTAAATCTGGCAGGCTTCCAGCGCCATGGTCTGCGCGCGAGGGTCGGCAATGCCGATATCCTCGACTGCCATGCGCACGATGCGGCGGCCCAGGTAAAGCGGATCGGCCCCGCCGTCAATCATGCGCAGGAACCAGTACAGGGCCGCATCAGGGTTGGAGCCGCGCACGGATTTATGCAGGGCGGATATCTGGTCGTAGAAAGCCTCGCCGCCCTTGTCGAACCGGCGCAGCTTGCTCGCCATGGTCGACTGCAAGAATTCGGCATTGATCTCCGATACGCCGGCCGCAATCGCCGCATTGAACAAGCCTTCGGCAAAATTGAGCAGCCGCCTGGCGTCGCCGTCCGCATAGCCGAGCACCTGCTCCACGACATCCGGCGTCAAAGGGATATCCAGCTGCATTTCCTGCTTGCCGCGCTCGAGCAACTGTTTCAATTCGTCCTCGGACAAGGCGTTAAGAACGAACACCTGCGCCCGGCTCAACAGGGCGCTGTTGACCTCGAACGAAGGGTTTTCCGTGGTGGCGCCGATGAAGGTGATCAGGCCGCTTTCCACGAACGGCAGGAAAGCGTCCTGCTGGCCCTTGTTGAAGCGGTGCACTTCATCGACGAACAGGATGGTGCGGCGGCCGCGTTGCTGCAAGGTATGCTCGGCGCGCTCCACGGCCTCGCGGATGTCCTTGATCCCGGCCAGCACGGCGGACAAGGGAATGAACTCGGCATCCGCGGTATTGGCAATCAGCCTGGCCAGCGTGGTCTTACCCACGCCCGGCGGCCCCCACAGTATCATCGACGGCAGCTTGCCCGAGGTGAAAGCCAAGCGCAAAGGCTTACCTTCGCCCAACAGGTGCTTTTGCCCTACCACTTCATCCAGTGACTTAGGGCGCAGGCGCTCTGCCAGCGGGGCTTGGGGAGCAACGGGTTCGAATAGTCCGGTCAAAGCAGTGCCTGTTGTTGTTGATGATTCATGCGAAGAAATACCACGTGACAGTAGACCTGGGAGCATCAAAAAGCCCTATTCTACCGCCCGTATGGTTTAGAAACTACAGAGATTAGGGAGCAGTAAGCCCCCCCTGTAACTGCAAGTTCTGCCGGTTCACCAAAGTAATCAATTTAAATAAATCCTGCACAGAAAAGTTAATACCGGCATTTCCAAGCCCTTCACCACTCAGTTGCCCTTGATTCACCGTCAAGGTACAACCCGTGATGCACGCGCTGCCCGTCATGGCACCATCACTGAAAGTAAAACTTCCATCGGCATTCAATCGGCCATCAGCCGCTCGTGACGTAACGAGATTCATCCAACCACTAATGTCCACACTGAAACTTGCCTCCGACCTGCCAAAATTCACATCCAACTTGCCTTCTGCCATAAGAGGTACTGAAAATCCTAGCAAACGTCCATTAACCTCATTGCTGCCGCTCCAAGAGCCTGTCATATTCTCCTTGATGGCATTGCCAACTTGTGCGGCAATGTCATCCCCGCTTCCTCCTGGCAGTGGCGGTAACAATGGCGTCGGTGACTCGATTTCATTTTCGTTCAAGGCCAGGCAATTAGACATAGCGCAAGGCACCCCCTGATCGCTCCTGATATCGGCGTTGGCAAACCCTTTTTGACTGGCATCCGATGCATGTTTCTCTTCCAGGGTATCCTGGAAAGTACCCTGTTGCGGGCCGGCGGCGACCAGTACCGGCAAGACCTCGGAGTAGCCCGGACGGCTGCCTGCGTTGGATACTTCCCCTGCCTGCCCCCTGTATAGCACGAGGTTGCCCACGTCGTTTTGCATGAATACCGCGCCGTCGCCCACCTTGACCAGCAGCTTTTGCGCATCGTCGAGCGAGGCGGTGAATTCGGTGCCGCGTATGCCGATGGTGGCAACCGGCGTATCCATGCGGTAATTCGGCTTGTTGGCATGGCCAATCACCCCGGTAATGGCACGCAAGCCTCCCTTTACCAGGCGGAAGATGCCGCGCTCGCTACCGTCTTCCCGGCCGTTGTAGTGATATTCCTCGACCTTGAAGCTGGTATTGGGCTGCAGGGAAATGTAACCGCCGTCGATAAACTTAACCTGCATGCGGCCATCGGCAGTGAGCAGGGTTTCCCCCTCATCGAACTGGCTGCCCTTGCTGGCCTCGCGCACATTGCCCGAGCTGTCCACAATGCTCGCCGCGCCATGCACAAACTCCACCTTGCCCGCAGCGGCCGTGGCGACACTGGCATTCGCCGCAGTAGCCAGCGCGAGCAGTGCAATCCTGATTGTCGTCGCGATCTGCATCAATAGCCTCCATTACCAGTTGAACTCACGGCGGACGCTGACGGACACCATGTAGCGGTCAAAGTCGTTGAGATCAATGTTCGACTCGTTTCTAATATAAGTCAGTTGCGGTTTTATGACCCAATTGTACCCAGGCAGATAGCGCAAGCCCAGGCTTAAGTCCCACTGCCTGTCGATCCTGTCCTTCAAGAACAACGGCTCTTGTTCGTCATGCGTCCTGTATTCGTATCCCAGGGTGGTGAACGCCACCAGCTTAGGCTTTAGCGTCAATTGCCCGCCACCGCGGATGCCGTAGAGCCGATTGCTGAGAAAATCCCACCGCCTGTCCCGCGTCTCCTCCCGGCCCGCATATCCGCTGATAAATAGCAGCGGCGTCAGGTCGCCATCGAACACATGCGCCCAGCCGCCCCCTGCCACATAGCGGTCCGCGTCCCGAATATCGTTATCAGGATATTCAAGGCGGGATAGTTGCGCAAACAGATTAACCTGGTTCTTGTTATTGATATCACGCTGCCATTGGGCATTAATGCCATGGGTGCGACGATAGATCTGTTTATCCAAGCTCAGGTGAGTGGCCTGCGCCGCCACGGTGTAAGTATCGCGATATTTACGGTAGCTGAGTCCGGCATTGGCATCAAGCATACCGATCTCGAATTCATTCTCGTGATTGTTCAACCGCTGCGAAGCATTGATGCCGGCAAAAAAAGTGAGCCGGTCTGCCAATGGGGTGCGGAGCGAGACGCCGCCGGCCAGGTTCATGTAATTATCGCTAGTCTCACGGGATGCCCGGTCAAGGTCAATGATGATCTGCCCGCCGAACAAGGGAACCGCCACTGAAGAAACCCCGGTGGCGCTGTTCACATTGGAATCATGGCCCAGCGTGCCTTCAAGATACGCCGAGAACGTCGTCGCCAGCCCCTGGGCCTTGTCGATCGCGCTCATATAGCGATTGATCACCCGGGCCATGTCTTCCGGCGGCTGCCGGTCGAGCACGTTCCTGAATTCGGCGCGGGCGGCTTCTTGTTCGCCCAAAAGGAAATACGCGCGGGCGATCTGCGCCCTGGCGTTGGCGTTATCCGGCTGCACCGCAAGCACGCGCTCGAGAGCAAACACGCCGCGCGTCACATGCCCGCTGTCAATCGCGGCCAGCCCGAACAGCATGTCATACGCCGGGTCGCCCGAATGCTCGGACTCCACCGGCTCCAGCAAGGCGTAGGCGGCAGCATAGTCGCGGCCCGCTATCAGACTGCCTGCCTTGTCGAGCAAGTCAGCATCCTGCGCGCAAGCCGCAGCTCCGCCCATCAACAGCAAGGCCGCCCCCACCATGCCGTGGAAAGCGGCCCTGTACAATACAGCCTTGCTGCCCGCCATACATTGCTTGAATACGGCCACTTACTCGCCCACCACATCGGCCCCCGCAGGTACCACAAACTTGAATTGGCTGTTGGCGATAGAGGGATTGCGCTGCAACTTGCTGAACTGGATGCTGGTGGTATGCCCGAAGCTGTCGTGCAGCTCCATCTTCTGCAATTCGTCGCCCTTGAAGCCGAGCAATACCTTGTCGAAGCCGCTCTCTTCCGCCTTGGGCACCGCCTGCGCCCACTCCAGGCCGTCGGACCGGCTGACAGTGGTCAAGGTGAAATTGCGCTCGGCATCCTGCGCACCGGCCAGCAGAGAGGCCGGGCTGGAGCCGATCGCCTTGCCCATCGCCCGCACGGTCACCTGGTTGAGGTCGGGATCGTAGAGCCAGACCCTCTCGCCGTCGCCCACGATCTGCTGCACATAGGGCTTGTCGTAATCCCACCTGAACTTGCCGGGACGCTGCAACTGCATATTGCCTGCGACTTCCTGCACCTTGTTGCCCTGCGCGTCGGTGACGACCTGGTGGAAATGCGCGCGCATGGCGCTGGTGGACTTGAAAAACGCCTTGAGCGACTCGACACCATCAGCTTGTGCTATCAATGGCATCATCATTAACAACGCTGCTACAACCCTCATTTGCTCAATCTTTCGTGCTTATTCATGGTTATTGGGCGCAATCACTTCCCGGTTGCCATTGCTCTGCATGGCAGACACCAGCCCGGCCCGCTCCATTTCCTCGATCAGGCGCGCAGCGCGGTTGTAGCCGATGCGCAACTGCCGCTGGACAGATGAAATGGACGCGCGGCGCGACTTGAGCACGATGGCGACGGCCTCGTCGTAGAGCGGGTCTGCCTCGCCGCCGCTCTCGCCGAGTTCACCTGCCTCGCCGCCATCCTCGCTGCCGCCGGTGAGGATGCCCTCGATGTAATTCGGCTCGCCTTGTTGTTTGAGGTATTCCACCACGCGGTGCACTTCCTGGTCGGAAACAAAGGCGCCATGCACGCGCTGCGGATCGCTGGTGCCGGGCGGCTGGTAGAGCATATCGCCCTGGCCCAGCAGCGCTTCCGCGCCCATCTGGTCGAGGATGGTGCGCGAGTCTATCTTGCTCGAGACCTGGAACGCCACGCGGGTCGGGATATTGGCCTTGATCAGGCCGGTGATGACATCCACCGACGGACGCTGGGTCGCCACCACGAGATGGATGCCGCAGGCGCGGGCCTTCTGGGCGAGACGCGCGATCGGCTCTTCCACCTTCTTGCCGACCACCATCATGAGGTCGGCCAATTCGTCGATCACCACGACGATCAATGGCAGTTCTTCCAGCGGTTCGGGTTCGTCCGGCGTCAGGCTGAACGGGTGCGGAATCGACTTACCTTCTTTTTCCGCATCGCGGATCTTCTGGTTGTAGCCAGCAAGGTTGCGCACGCCGAGCATGGACATCAGCTTGTAGCGCCGCTCCATTTCCGCCACGCTCCAGTTGAGCGCATTGCCCGCCTGGCGCATGTCGGTGATCACCGGGGCCAGCAGATGCGGAATCGCGTCGTACACGGACAGTTCCAGCATCTTGGGGTCGATCAGGATCAGGCGCACCTTGCTGGGTTCCGCCTTGTAGACCAGGCTCAGGATCATGGCGTTGATCGCCACCGATTTGCCCGAGCCGGTGGTACCCGCGACCAGCACGTGGGGCATCTTGGCAAGGTCGGCCACTACGGGCTTGCCGGAAATATCCTTGCCCATGGCGATCGCCAATGGCGAACTCACGTCGGCATACACCTGAGAGCCGAGAATCTCGGAAAGATAGACGATCTGGCGCTTGGGGTTGGGGATTTCCAGGCCCATGTAGGTCTTGCCCGGGATGGTCTCCACCACGCGCACGCTGATGACAGACAAGGCCCGCGCCAAGTCCTTGGAGAGGTTGGCGACCTGGCTGCCCTTGACCCCTGCCGCCGGGTCGATTTCATAGCGCGTAATCACCGGGCCGGGCAATGCGGTCACCACCTTGACTTCGATGCCGAAATCCATGAGCTTGCGCTCAATCAGGCGCGAAGTGAATTCGAGGGTCTCGGCAGACTGCACTTCCACCACGCCGCTGGGTTCATCCAGCAGATGCAAGGGCGGCAGAGGAGAATCCGGCAATGCCTCGAACAACGGCGTCTGCTTCTCGCGCTGCACCCGCTCGCTTTTCGCGATCTCGAACGTAGGCGGCACCTCGATCTGTACAGGCTGGCGGTCCTCGGTGCGCTTGCGCTCATTGCCCACGAACTCGTTGCGCTGCTGCTCGGCGGCCTTGCCCACTTTCCTGTCCTGGTAATCCTGCCAGCGCTCGATAACGTAGTGATAGCTGAACTCCAGCCCGGCGCCGAATTTTTCCGCAATCGCGATCCACGACCAGCCCGTGAACAGGCTAAAGCCCACCGCAAGCAGCAACAGCAGCACCAGTGTTGAACCCGCGAAGCCCAGTATCGCCTGCAGGCCGGCATCCACCAGTGAACCCAGCATACCGCCGGCGGCTAGCGGCAATTCCACCGTCATGGCGTAAAAATGCCCTGCCTCCAATGCAGCCGAGGACAGCAGCAACATGGCGAACCCGGCCAGGTTTAGCCAGATCAATGGCTTGCGCTCGGCATCGACGACTTCAAGGCGCAGGTATACCAGCCACATGGCGTAAAACGCCAGCACCACCCACCACCAGGCGGAAAAACCAAACAGGTACAGCAGGATATCGGACAGCCAGGCGCCCAGCGCACCGCCTGCGTTCTGCGTCACGTCGCCGTCGCTGGTACTGTGCGACCAGGAAGGGTCGGTGCTGCGGTAAGTGAATAAGATTAAGGCGAGATAAAGGCCGACGACGACCAACACAAGCCACCAGGCTTCCTTGACGATGCCAGGGGTGGCTTCAGGTTCGGCTTGACGACGGCTATTGAGCGGCGTGCTTTTTTTCTGGAAAAACAAGATGATTCAGTACCCGGCACAAAATTAAGCTGTCCCGATTATATCAGCATCAACCCTGTTTCGCTCCGGCATGCTGCTCAGCAGCATGAAGCGGCAAATACATGATGGCCGGAGCGCGCCCCAGCCATTTCCACTCGTGCTATCGAACCGCTTCAGACACAATCGCAAAACGCATCGATGTTCCTGACCAGCGCGCCTTGATTGCCTGCGCGGCTGATACGGTCGAATGCCGCTTCTTTTTCTGCGACATTTTCTGCGGGAACATATTGAGCGTGGTTGAAACGCGGAACAACTTGCTCAGGATGCAGAACTTCGTCCGCATGTCCTGAAGGGGAACGAACTTCTAGTACCAACATATGCTGCTTCCTTTTCCTTTTGGGAGGTGAATCGACTCGACAGGAATTGTGTTCCCGTCACGCAGTTGGATGACATCCTTGTCAGATAGTTCCTACTTCGCCGTTTTACCCATGTTCATATCGCCTGCCGGCTCTTTTGATGGGGCCGCGGCAATTAACCCAGGCTATCATTCCTATAAACATAATCAATTTGCACTCCCCTGTAGCGACGCCTAAACTAGCGAAACTAAGCATTGCCATAATGGTCTGGTAACAAGCAGGCTTAAGCTCATCCGCAAAGATTCCGCATGCATTGATTGCGGATGGTACTTCACCTCAAATAAAGGAGAATAAGATGGTAGATATTGGCATCAGTGAAAAAGACCGCAAGAAAATCGCTGAAGGGCTTGCGCGTTTCCTTGCAGATACTTACACGCTGTACCTCAAGACCCATTACTTCCACTGGAACGTGACCGGCCCGCAATTCCGCACCTTGCACCTGATGTTCGAGGAGCAATACAACGAGCTGTGGACCGCAGTCGACCAGATCGCTGAACGCATCCGCTCCCTGGACTTCCCCGCTCCCGGCACTTACAAGGAATTCAGCAAGCTCACCTCCATCGAGGAGACCGACGGCGTCCCGCATGCCCAGGACATGATCAAGGCGCTGGTCGCCGGCCACGAGGCCGTGGTGCGCACTGCGCGCTCGGTATTCCCGACCGCGGAAAAGGCAGCTGACGAAGCAACGGCCGACCTGCTGACGCAGCGCCTGCAAATCCATGAAAAAACCGCATGGATGTTGCGCAGCCTGCTGGAAAAACCCTAATATTCCGACCTTTCGAACATCGCACCTTTAGAAATATTGCATTAGGAGTACTCACTGTATGGCAACAAAACATGCTCGCTTGCTGATCCTGGGTTCCGGCCCGGCAGGCTATTCTGCCGCCGTGTATGCGGCACGTGCCAACTTGAAGCCCGTGCTGATTACCGGCATCGCCCAGGGCGGCCAGCTCATGACCACCACCGAGGTGGACAACTGGCCAGCCGACGCCGACGGCGTACAAGGCCCGGAGTTGATGGCACGCTTCCAGAAGCATGCGGAGCGCTTCAACACGGAGATGATCTTCGATCATATCCACACCGCCCATCTCGCCGAGAAGCCGATCCGGCTGGTCGGCGATTCCGGTGAATACACCTGCGATGCATTGATCATTGCGACCGGCGCTTCCGCCAAGTACCTTGGCCTGCCTTCGGAAGAAGCTTTCGCCGGCAAGGGCGTGTCCGCCTGCGCCACCTGCGACGGCTTCTTCTACCGCAACCAGGAAGTCGCCGTGATCGGCGGCGGCAACACCGCAGTGGAAGAAGCGCTTTATCTTGCCAACATTGCCAGCAAGGTCACCCTGGTGCACAGGCGCGACAAGTTCAAGGCCGAGGCCATCCTGGTGGACAAGCTCATGGAGCGCGTCAAGGAAGGCCGTATCGTGCTGGAAACCTTCCAGACCCTTGATGAAGTATTGGGCGACGACTCCGGCGTCACCGGCGTCCGCCTCAAGGACGTCAACAGCGGCTCGACCAAGGAGATCGCGCTCAAGGGCGTGTTCATCGCGATCGGCCACAAGCCGAACACCGACATCTTCGAGGGCCAGTTGGACATGGAGGGCGGCTATATCGTCACCAAGGCCGGACGCGAAGGCAACTTCACTGCCACCAGCGTGCCCGGCGTATTCGCTGCCGGCGATGTGCAGGACCACATCTACCGCCAGGCAGTAACCAGCGCCGGTACAGGCTGCATGGCGGCGCTCGATGCCGAGCGCTACCTGGACCAATTGTCCTAAACCACACTCCCGCAGGGCCTCCCTGCGGGCCTCTTTTTCGGTTAGCAGCAGATGGCAGAACAAGACGACAAGGACGATGAAAGCAGGCTGTTCCTTGATGCAGTCAAGGATGTGCGCCCGCTCAAGCCATCCCGGCTATACCATCAGTCGCCTTCTCCCAAGCCCATTCCGCGCCAGTTCCTGCGCGACGAGCGCCAGGCCCTGGCCGATTCCTTGAGCGACGGCTACATTCCCGCCCACGAGCTCGAAAGCGGCGAAGAGCTGCTCTACCTGCGCGATGGGCATTCCCCCGACATCCTGAGCAAGCTGCGCCGCGGCCATTGGGTGGTGCAGGCCGCGATAGACCTGCATGGCATGGTCAGCGACGAAGCGCGCGTCTATGTTGCCGAATTCCTTGCCCACTGCAGGAAGCGCGGCATCCGCTGCGTGCGCATCATCCATGGCAAGGGCCTGAGCTCGCGCAACCGCGAGCCCGTGCTCAAGCACAAATTACGCAACTGGCTGATGCAGAAGGATGAAGTCATCGCCTATGCCCAGGCTCGGCAGCAGGATGGCGGCAGCGGCGCCGTCATCGTCCTGCTCAAGGCATAAGCATATATCCGTTATACCGGCTCAATCCGAGCCTGCTAAATCACACGAAATGACGAAGGGCTCCGGGGGCATCCATGCAAATCGCCCGGCATTGAAACATGCGGAAAACCCCAGTTCAGAGCAGTTTTGTGAAAGCAACCGGATGCCCCCGCAGCGCTTTAAATCTGGTAGCGCTGGATCAGGCATACCGCCTGCGCCGCAATGCCCTCGCCGCGCCCGGTGAAACCCAGCTTTTCGCTGGTGGTGGCCTTCACGTTGACGCAGTCCGCCGGGATACCGCAGTCCTCCGCGATATGCTGTACCATTTGCGCGATGTGGGGCGCCATTTTGGGCGCTTCCGCGATAATCGTAGCATCAATGTTCACGACGCTGTAATGCCTGGCCTTGAGCAAGGCTACGACATGGCGCAACAAGGCCCGGGAATTTGCTCCCTTGAAGCGCTCGTCGGTATCGGGGAAATGCTTGCCGATATCGCCCAATGCCGCAGCCCCCAGCAAGGCGTCGCTGACGGCGTGCAGCAGCACATCGGCATCCGAGTGCCCTTTCAAGCCCTTCGCAAACGGGATGTCCACCCCGCCGATGATGCAAGGCCGCCCTTCCACCAGTTGATGCACGTCAAATCCGTTTCCCACTCTGATCATGATGTTTTCTGCTCCTTGGCATCTGCAAGCAGAATCGCTTCTGCCAGTTGTAAATCCTGCGGATAGGTAATCTTGAGGTTCCTGAGTTCGCCGGGCACCAGCTTGGGACTGTAGCCGAGCGCCTCGACCGCCTGGGCTTCATCGGTCGGGGCGCCGCCCACCTGGCGCAACGCCTGTTTCAACAAGGCGTAACGGAACATCTGCGGCGTTTGCGCCTGCCACAAGCCTTCCCTTGGCTCCGTATTGGCGACGCGTTGCCCGGCATCGGCCCGTTTGAGCGTATCGGCGAGCGGGATCGCGAGCAGTCCGCCCACCGCGTCATCCTGCAAACTATCCAGCAACCGGTCCAGCATCGCCATGCTCAATCCGGGTCGTGCTGCGTCATGCACCAATATCCAGTCGTCATCCGCCGCTTGGGATGCAATCGCTTCCAGTCCGCTCAGCACCGTGGCTGCACGGGTTGCGCCGCCCAGCGCATGGACGGACACCTTTGCGTCAAGGCCGGCAGCGCTATATTCGCACCATAAGCGATCATCCGGAGCAATCACGACATGAACAGCGCTAATGCGGGAAGCAGCGGAAAAAAGGGATAAGGCATGATGAATGAGCGGCTTGCCGTTCAACGGCAAATATTGCTTGGGCAATTCGGACCCCATGCGGCTGCCTGTGCCGGCTGCCGGGATCAGGACATGAAATTTCGGCATGGGCAGCATTCTAGCACGGGCAAACGCCAGCACAGCCTTAGCTTCGGGCAGCTGACAAAACTATGCAAGGCCTTCCGCCCCAGGGAATACGAGTACTATATACAAGGCTAAACTACAATCTTTATTAACTGCCCTTACTTGCAGGGCACAGGTTCCGGACGCAGCAACAGCCAGACTGCCACGGTCGCCATAGTCAGGGTCACGCCCCATTTCACCCACAAGGGTGCCGGCGAGAACCATAACCCGGTTGCGCTGCACGACATCATGAATACCGCAAGATATTTCGCCTTGCGCGACACTGCGCCGCGCTCGCGCCAGTCGCGGATGTGATGGCCATACTTGGGGTGATTGAGCAGGTAATGCTCAAGCTGCGGCCATCCATGCCCGCCCGCCCATGCCGCCAGCAACACGAACGGCACTGTGGGCATGATCGGCAGGAACGCCCCGATCACGCCGAGAATCAGCGCAATTACGGCTAGTAAGCGCCACAACAATATCTTGGTCTGCCTGAGCATCAATACGTCTCGTCACTATAAGCTCGCAAGATACCATGTTCATGCCCCAATCGCCCAGGCAGAGCGCTGAATCAGGGGTGGGCGCTATTTCCAAGGACAAGGTTTAGCCGCGCTTATTCATCCTGTCCCGCAGCCAGGTTGGGTGTAGCCGCGATCTTGTGGATGGAAAGGTCGGCGCCGTCATACTCCTGCTCGGCATCCAGCCGCAGCCCAACCAGCAGTTTCAATACGCCGTAAACCACGAAACCGCCTGCCAGTGCAATGACCAGGCCCAATCCCGTGCCCAGCAGTTGCGACACCAGGCTGACACCGCCCATGCCGCCCAGCGCTGTTGCGCCGAAGATGCCAGCGGCAATGCCGCCCCAAGCGCCGCAAATGCCATGCAGGGGCCAGACGCCAAGCACGTCGTCAATCTTCCAGCGGTTCTGCGTCAAGGTAAAAGTCCAGACGAACACCGCGCCTGCCACTAGTCCTATCACCAGCGCGCCCAAGGGATTGACCACGTCCGAGCCCGCGCAAATCGCCACTAGGCCTGCCAACGGGCCGTTATGCACGAAGCCGGGGTCGTTCTTGCCCGCAAGCAATGCCGCGAGCGTGCCGCCGACCATGGCCATCAATGAATTGAGCGCCACCAGGCCCGTTACCGCATCCACGGTCTGGGCCGACATGACGTTGAAGCCGAACCAGCCGACCGTGAGTATCCAGGCGCCCAGCGCCAGGAAAGGAATGCTGGACGGCGGAAAGGCATGCAGCCTGCCATCCTTGCTGTAGCGGCCGATGCGAGGGCCAAGGAGCAATACGGCCGCCAGCGCGATCCATCCGCCCATCGCATGGACGACGACAGAGCCGGCAAAATCGTGGTAGGGAGCGCCGAAAGCCGCTTCCAGCCAATCCTGGAAACCGAAATGGCCGTTCCAGGCGATACCTTCAAAAAAGGGGTATACCACGCCGACGATGACAAAGGTCGCGGCAATCTGGGGATTGAATTTGGCCCGCTCGGCAATGCCGCCGGAAATGATGGCGGGGATGGCGGCGGCAAACGTCAGCAGGAAAAAGAACTTCACCAGCTCATATCCACGTTGCGCAGCAAGCGCCTCCGCCCCTTGCAGAAAACCCACGCCGTAGGCCACTCCATACCCGATGAAAAAATAGGCGATGGTGGATACCGAGAAATCCACCATAATCTTGACCAGGGCGTTGACCTGGTTCTTGCGGCGCACGGTACCCACCTCCAGGAAGGCAAACCCCGCATGCATGGCGAGCACCATAATGGCGCCCAGCAATATGAAAAACACGTCATTTCCCGACTGTGTTGAGTCCATGTCATCTCCTCCGTTTATTTTTATCGCGGGAAATACTTAGCAAAAACCGCGCCATTCAACATTTCATTGTTTTTAAAAGGTTTTATAAAACTTCATAGACATAAACGCACCAAATATGAACTGCCTATTGTGCATTGCACCAATGACGTGCAAATACAGCAGGAGCTTTGACACTTACCCTGAAATTCTGCACCATGAATTCAACACCAACTAAAAACGCCACCCAGGAAACCTGCCATGTTTGAATCCGCCGAGCTCGGCCACAGCATCGACGACGACCTCTACAAAAAGGAAGTGCCCGCCTTGCGCGAGGCGCTGCTAGACCTGCAGTTCGACCTGGCGGAATCCAAGGCCTTCCCCGTCCTGATCTTGATCGGCGGCGTGGATGGAGCGGGCAAGGGGGAAACCGCCAACCTGCTCAACGAGTGGATGGACCCGCGCCTGATCCATACTTGCGCCTTCGGCCCTGCCACGGAAGATGAGGCGGAGCGGCCCCGCATGTGGCGCTTCTGGCGCGAGCTGCCGCCCAAGGGCAAGATCGGGATTTTCTTCGGTTCATGGTATACCGCGCCCATTCTGGAAAACCTGTCGGCCGGAAAACTCCGCAAGAAGCTCGACAGCCATCTCAGCGACATTGTGCGCTTCGAGCGCATGCTCACTGACGAAGGCGCGCTCGTCATCAAGCTCTGGTTCCACCTCTCCAAAAAACAGCAGAAAACCCGCATTGCCGAGCTGGAAGCCAACCCCAAGACCCGTTGGCGCGTCACGGAGCAGGATAAGCAGCATCTCAAGCACTATGACGAATTCCGTACGCTCACCGGGCATATCCTCCGCGAGACCAGCACCGCCAACGCGCCCTGGCTGGTCATCGAAGGCTTCAACGCCAATTACCGCAGCCTGACCACGGGCAAATATCTGTTGGAGACCATACGCAACCGCCTGGACAGCAAGGCTCCCCCTCCGCGCAAGGCGGCAGCCCCCGCGCTAGCATTAACGGCGACGGACGGCCTAAATGTGCTGAACACACTGGACCTGGAAAAATCCCTGGACAAGGACGATTACGAAGAACGCTTGGAGGAGTACCAAGGCAAGCTCAACCTGCTCACCCGCCATGAAAAATTCCAGCAGCTTTCGGTAATCATCGCGTTCGAGGGCGTCGACGCTGCCGGCAAGGGCGGCGCCATCCGCCGCGTCACCCAGGCCATGGACGCCCGCACTTACAGCGTCGTCCCGATCTCGGCGCCTTCGGACGAGGAAAACGCACAGCCCTACCTGTGGCGCTTCTGGCGCCAGTTGCCCAGGCGCGGGCGCGTCACGATATTCGACCGCACCTGGTACGGCCGCGTGCTGGTGGAGCGGGTGGAAGGATTTTGCAGCACGCAGGACTGGATGCGCGCCTATGCGGAAATCAACGACTTCGAGGAGCAATTGGTCAGCCACGACATCGTGCTAGTGAAATTCTGGCTGCATATCGACCAGGAAGAACAGTTGACGCGCTTCAAAGCCAGAGAAAACACTGCGTTCAAACGCTACAAGATCACGAAGGAAGACTGGCGCAACCGCGAGAAGTGGGACGATTACCAGCGCGCCGTCTGCGACATGATAGACCGCACCAGCACGGAGCAGGCGCCTTGGACCCTGGTCGAATCCAACGACAAGAAATATGCCCGCATCAAGATACTCAAGACCATTTGCGAACAGCTGGAGCGCAAGCTCGACGCATTGAAATAAGCAGCGAGGCGCATGCGAAAACACGGTCGCCGGAAAAGCACAGCTAGGCGCCCCGCTCAGGCGAGATTGTCCGCCCGCTCGATCTGGATATGGCTGACCGCGTCCGGGTCGCCGATCCAGAAATAATAGAATTCGCGCACCACGGCAAGAAACAACCGTTGGGTGGGCTTCATGGTGAAAATGCCGACCGTAGCGTTCACCGCCTGGCGATACACCTTGTGATCGCGTTCCGGCGCATCCCGCAGCTTGAGCAACAGCAGCTTGACCAGCCGCATCCGGGTATCGACCAATGCCTGGTCCGCCCCCTCCTGGCGCAATGCATGGCTATAGGCCTTGAGCGGCCAGGTGTCGGCCACGCCGAACTTCTCGCTGTCCAGGCGCTGCCACAGTGTCTTGAGATCCTGCTCGACAGGCTGCCATTTGGTCGGGTTGAGCTCGAATTCCTGACCGGCGTTCAAGGCCGCAATCGCCTTGATGTCGTGATTCCAGAAATGGTAATACTCGCGCACCACGGAAAGGAAGAACGGCCATTGCTCGCGCTCTACTTCGGTCAGCAGGTGCTCGACGGCTTCACGGTAGATCAGGCCATCCGCCGGTTGCCCCGCAATGGCGGGTACCAGCGCAAGAAGCCAGTGCTCCCGCTGCATCAGTCCCTCATTGTCGACTCCCTTGTTCTTGAGCAGCTTGAGATAGGCATTCATGGCCTCGCGTTCGCGGATATCGTTCATGGACTTGGTACAACTCGCTTGCGGTCAATTCAGAAAACAGTTTCCAATGGAAACGCCATGGCAGTGTAAGCATATTAGCGGCATCCGCCAAATTAAATTTAGGCTCTTGAGTGTAAGAATCCATGACCCCATATAAGCTACATGCGTGCTTCATTTCCCGGATGCGGCTTGCGTAGCGGCTAGCAAACCTCTCCCGGCGTTGTTGCCCCGCTTTGCCATGCTGCTCGTACTGCCTGCGCAGCACGCCGAGCCAGGAACGCTTCGCCGAGGTTTGTTAGCCGCCCTGAGCAATGAAGACAACGCAACCGGAGCCGGACATAATGACAGCGGCGTTTGACCTCATTTAATATGGCGTCTGCCCATCGGCTATTTACGGCCCTTTTAACCCGCATCCCGGATTGGATTTGGCATGAATCAGGAACAGGCTCTGGCCTATATGCACACGCTGCTACGCTCCATGCTGGAGAAGAAGGCGTCCGACTTGTTCATCTCCGCGGACTTTCCGCCAGCGATGAAGATAGACGGCAAGATGACGCCGGTCACCCAGCAGAAACTGAGCGGCGAGCACACCAAGGCCTTCGCCTACGCGCTTATGAGCGAAAAGCAGCGGTTGGAGTTCGAGCAGAGCAAGGAATGCAATTTCGCCATCTGGCCCAAGGAGATCGGCCGCTTCCGCGTCAATGTCTTCATCCAGCAGGAAAAGGTTGGCATGGTGCTGCGCACCATCACCACGCAGATTCCGCGCTTCGATGACCTCGGCCTGCCACCCGTACTCAAGGAAGTCATCTCGGCCAAGCGCGGCCTGGTAATCCTCGTCGGCGGCACCGGCTCGGGCAAGTCCACCACACTCGCGGCATTGATCGACTACCGCAACGAAAACAGCCACGGGCATATCATTACCGTGGAAGACCCGGTGGAATACGTGCATGCGAGCAAGAACTGCCTGATCACGCACCGCGAGGTCGGGCGCGACACCAACGATTGGTTCAGCGCGCTCAAGAATACCTTGCGGCAGGCACCCGACGTCATCCTCATCGGTGAAATCCGCGACCGCGAAACCATGGAGTTCGCCCTCGCCTTTGCCGAGACCGGTCACTTGTGCATGGCGACCCTGCACGCCAACAGCGCCAACCAGGCCATAGACCGCATCATCAATTTCTTCCCGGAAGAGAGGCATGCGCAGCTGCACATGGACCTCTCGCTCAACCTGCGCGGCTTCATCTCGCAGCGCCTGGTGCCGAAGAAAGGCGGCGGACGCTGCGCCGCGATTGAGATCCTGCTCAATTCGCCCTTGGTCGCCGACCTCATCCTCAAGGGCGAAACCAATATGATCAAGGACGCGATGGCGAAATCGGTCGAGCTAGGCATGCAGACTTTCGACCAGGCCCTGTTTGCACTATGCGAGGAAGGCCGCATCACGGAAGAGGACGCACTGCGCAACGCCGATTCCTACAACGAGCTGCGCCTGCGCTTCAAGCTGCACGGCAAGCATGCCGCCGCAGAAGACAACAGCGCGCGCATCGACACGCTCTCGCTGCATGAAGACGAACCCGAAGAAGAACCCGACCCACTGAAGCCATAATGGAACTCTATTTGCTCATCATCGCCGTCATCGCCGCCTGGTACTGGATAGACAGCATCTCCAGCCGCGAACAAGCCATTGCCTGCGGACGGGAGCTGGCAGAACGCTGGAACCTGCAACTGCTCGACGAAACCGTTTCCTGCAGCAAGGTCTGGTTCGGCCGAAACAGCCGCGGACGCATGCAATTGCGGCGCACCTATCAATTCGAGGTCAGCGCGCGTGGCAGCGACCGCCTTTCCTGCGAGCTGGTCATGCTGGGCCGCCACCTGCAAAGCTGGCATATCCCGCCCTACCTGCAACCTGTGCCGTCCAACCCCCTTTACTAGGGCCCGCTGCGGTGGCACAGACCCCCAAGGCCAGGGGCCGCTTCGCCCCCTCTCCCACCGGACCGCTGCATATTGGTTCCCTGATTGCCGCGGTCGCAAGCTACCTGGATGCGCGCAGCAGGCAAGGCGAGTGGCTGGTGCGCATCGAGGACCTGGACCTGCCCAGGCAAATGCCGGGCGGCGCCGGCTTGATCCTGCGCACATTGGAGGAATACGGCTTTGAATGGGATGGCGAGGTGGTGTACCAAAGCCAGCGCGATGCGTATTACCAGGATGCCTTGCAGCAGCTGGCCTCACGCGGCCTGCTCTATCCGTGCGGATGCTCGCGCAAGGAGATTGCAGATTCCGCCGTACATGGCACTGACGGCCTGGTGTATCCGGGCACCTGCCGTCACGGCTTGGCTCCCGGCAAAAGCGCCCGCGCATGGCGCATCAAGGCGGACGACCGCCCCATCAGCTTCCATGATGCGGTGCAGGGGAAAATCAGCCAGGTGCTATCGCGCGATATCGGGGATTTCGTCCTCAAGCGTGCCGACGGCCTGTTTGCCTATCAGCTCGCGGTAGTGGTGGACGACGAGATGCAAGGCATCACGCATGTCGTACGCGGCGCCGACCTATTGGACTCCACGCCGAGACAGATTTTCCTGCAGCGGGCGCTGGGTTTCGCCACTCCTTCCTACCTGCACGTGCCCGTCGCAGCCAACGCCGCAGGGGAAAAGCTCAGCAAGCAGACGCTGGCACAAGCATTGGACAGCCGTAATAAAACAGAGGATTTATGGCAAGTATTGGCATTTTTGCAGCAATCACCCCCTGATGAGTTGCGTAGAGATTCTTGTGCCGGTATATGGCGATGGGCCATGCAACATTGGCAGCCAAGCCGGATCCCACGCCGGCGGGCCATCCCGACGCAGAATCAACAGCCTCAGCACTAACAGCGCGCAATATCCCGGCAGCACGGTGGTATCATTACCGTCAACAGCAATATTCATCACCTCTTGAGATTCCATGCAAATCAGTGACCAACTGCACCGCTTCCTGTTTGAAAGTACTTCCGTGCGCGGCAATATCGTCCACCTGGACGAAAGTTTCAGCCAGGCATTGCAACACCATGATTTCCCTTCCGTCTTGAGCCAGGCGCTGGGCGAGCTCATGGCTGCGAGCGTCTTGCTGGCCGCCACGCTCAAGCTGCAAGGCGGCGCATTGGTGCTACAGGTGCAGGGCAAGGGCCCCTTGAAGCTGTTGGTGGTGGAATGCACTTCGGATCTCGGCATACGCGCCACGGCAAAATGGTCGGAAGAACTCGGCGGGATGAGCTTCAGCGAGATGGTCAGCGACGGTCATTTCGTCATCACGCTGGATCCGCGCGACGGCGGCCAGGCTTACCAGGGCATTGTGCCGGTCGAGGGCAGCAGCATCGCCGAAATACTGCAGAACTACATGCAGCGCTCGGAGCAGATCGATACCCGCATGTGGCTCGCCTGCAACGGCAAGAGCGCAGCAGGCATGCTGGTGCAGAAACTGCCCGACCAGCCCGATAATGCCGACCCCGATGCCTGGAACCGCATCACCATGCTGGCGGATACGGTGCAGGACGAAGAACTGCTCGACCTCGCCGCCGTGTCATTGATCAAGCGCCTGTTCAATGAAGAAGACGTGCGGCTGTTCAAGGAACAAGCCATCAAATTTCATTGCAGCTGTTCGCGCGAGAGCGTGGGCAACATGCTGCGCATGCTGGGGGAAGAAGAAGTCGCCGACATCCTGGCCGAGCAACACACCATTGATATCAATTGCGACTTCTGCAACGCGGAATATCATTTCGACCAGGTGGACGCCGAGCAACTATTCACCGCGGAAATCGTCCTGCCCGGCAACAACGTCCGCCACTAGCCGGGCTATCCTAACTATGCGCCGCCTTCTGGCGGCTGCGCTCAAACAGGCATACCGCAGTTGCCGCCGCGGCGTTCAGCGACTCCACCTGCCCGGCCATGGGAATGCTCACCTGGCGGCTGGCGGCGGCAATCAGCGCCTCGCTCAAGCCAGCCCCCTCATTACCGATCACGAACGCCGTCGGCTGTTGCAAATCCATGCCGTAGAGCGGCTCCCCCACCAGCGTAGTCGCCAGCGTCTGTCCGGCAAATGCCTGCGCCGCCTGGGCCAGATCGGCGCGCTCGACAATCGGCAATACGAACTGCGCCCCCTGTCCGCCGCGCAAGGCCTTGGGCGACCAGGCATCCGTACATCCCAGGGACAAGTAGACTCCCTCGACCCCGGCCGCGGCTGCGGAACGCAGCATGCTGCCCAGGTTGCCAGGGTCCTGGATATCCTCCAGCATCAGGAGGAAATCCGGCTGCTCGGGCAGCGGCAACTGCGGAATATCCACCAGCGCAAGAATCCCTGTCGGCGTCGCCACAGGCGACAGTTCGGCGAACATCAAGGTCGTGAACATCACCGTCGGCACATCGGAAAGCTCCTGTAACAGGCCGACCACCTCGTTGGTGGATTCGCCCTCGGCAATCACCAGCAGTTTCGGCATGCCGAAACGCTCGATATAGGCCGTGAGCAAATGCGCCCCGTCCAGCAGGGTTTCATTGTTCTTGCGCCGCTCCCGCGCATTGTCGGCCAGTTTCTTCAATTGCTTGAACAGGCTGTTATCGCGGGAAGTGATATGTTTAAATGTCATGAAAAATCGCACGGGACTTGAGATGCAGAGCATTTTACCCGAACAGCAAGTTAAAGCCCGTGCAAAAACGCCAGCGTAACCCGGAGGAGAAACCCGATGAACGACAAACAGCTAGTCGCCATCCAGGCGGCAAGCCATGTTCAAGATGGCATGGTAGTGGGCCTGGGCACAGGCTCCACAGCCAATTACTTTATCGAGGAGCTCGCGCGCCGCCACCGCGAGGAAGGCCTGCGTATCACCGCAGCCGCCAGCTCGGTAGCCAGCGCCATCAAGGCGCAGGAGCAAGGCTTGCCCTTGGTAGCGCTGGAACATCTCAGCAAGCTCGACCTCTACGTGGACGGCGCCGATGAAGTCACCACCAACCTTGCCCTGCTCAAGGGGCGCGGCTACGACCTCGTGCGCGAAAAACTGCTGGCCCGCGCCAGCGAGCGCTTCATCGTGCTGGTCGACAAAAGCAAGCTGGTGGGCCACCTGGGCGAGAAACTCCCCATCCCGGTAGAAGTCATCCCATTTGCCTGGCAACTGGTCCAGGCCTCATTGCAACAACTCGGCGTCGCAAGCAGCCTGCGACAAAATGCCGCCAAGGACGGCTGGGCCATCACCTCGCACGGTAGCCTGGTGCTGGAGCTTGCGCTGCCGAAAACCTTCAAGAGCGATGAGCTCAACCAGCTGCTCAACGACGTCCCGGGCATAGTCGAGCATGGCGTGTTCGAGGAGCTTGCCGATGCCGTATTCGTGGCCGACAACGGCCAGGTGGAAGAAATCTGGAAGAGGCCTGGAAAGATTTAAATGAGAACCGAATTCATCCTTGAAGCCATCGCCGCGGTCAATGAGGCCGTGCTCAACAGCGAGGCCGAGCTGGAGTCGCTCGACCGCGAGATCGGCGACGGCGACCATTTCATCAACCTCAAGCGCGGCTGCGCCGCCCTGCTCGCCATGCGTGAAGAGCTCGCGCCGCTAGCGCCTGCCGACGCGTTGCAACGCATCGGCATGAAATTGCTTTCCACCATAGGCGGCGCCTCCGGCCCGCTGATCGCGACCTTCTTCATGACCATGGCCAAGGTGGAAAAAGCCGGCGACATCAGCAGCCTGGCTGAAATCGCCGCCGCCTTCCATGCAAGCGTCGAAGCCATCAAGCAGCGCGGCAAGGCCGATGCAGGCGAGAAAACCATGCTGGATACCCTGATCCCGGTAGCGGACACTTTCAGCCGCCTCACAGCAGCGGACGCCGACCCGGTCCAGGTATTCGACGCAATCCAGCAGGCCGCCGAACAAGGCATGCTGTCCACCAAGGACATGATCGCCACCAAGGGCCGCGCCGCCTTCCTTGGAGAACGCGCCATCGGCCATATCGATCCCGGCGCGCGCAGCAGCCAGATCATCATCCACACCATTACCGAACTGGCAAAACAGCACCAGGCTGCCAAAGAGCCTGTTCATCATCTTTTCACCGGGCACGTTGCCCCGGCAGAGTAGGCGATGCAAGGCGCAAACCGCAGACGGGCTTATTGCTCAGCGAGGATTTGCAACGCAGCAGCGGCTGCGCTGCCGGGGCAACCCGAAGGGCATGGCCCCAACACACGCCCGCTCCGCGTTGTAGTCCTTGGCAAGGCAATGAGCATTACCTGCGGACTGCGCCTTGATCGGACGCGTGTTGAGGCCATGCGTGCCTGATGAAAAGATGATGAACAGGCTCTAAGCCAGCGCAAAGGAGGAGAAAAAAACATGAAAAAATTCATCAATAACGTCGACGACATCCTCACCGAAAGCCTGAGCGGCTTTGCCGCGGCGCATGCGGATATCATCAGCCTCAACCTGGAACCGCACTTCCTTACCCGCAGACAGAAAGCGGAAAACAAGGTCGCCATTATCTCAGGCGGCGGCTCGGGCCACGAGCCGCTGCACAGCGGCTATATTGGTTACGGCATGCTGGATGCCGCCTGTCCCGGCCATGTGTTCACCTCCCCCTCGCCCGACCAGATGCTGGCAGCGGCCGAAGCCGTGCATGCCGGTAAGGGCGTGCTGTTCATCGTCAAGAACTATGCCGGCGACGTGATGAACTTCGAGATGGCGGCCGAGATGCTGCCGTTCGAGAACGCCACCGTGCTCACCAGCGACGATGTCGCGGTGGAGAACTCTACCTATACCACCGGCCGCCGCGGCGTGGCAGGCACCGTGATCGTCGAGAAGGTCGTGGGCAGCCTGGCCGAGACCGGAGCCGACCTCGCCGCCTGCAAGGCGCTCGGCGACAAGGTCAACCGCCGCACCGCCTCGATGGGCGTCGCCCTCACCAGCTGTACGGTGCCCGCAGCGGGCCGGCCGACCTTCGATATTGGCGAAACCGAACTGGAAATAGGCGTCGGCATCCACGGCGAGCCTGGACGCAGGCGCGAAGCGATGCGCAACGCCAACGCCATCGTCGCAGACCTGGTCGCCGCCATCCTCGAAGACCTCAAGCCGACGCCGGGCAGCGAAGTGCTGCTATTGATCAACGGCTTCGCCGCAACCCCGCTCATGGAGCTGTACCTGCTCTACAACAGCGTAGCCAAACTGCTGCAAGCGCATGGCCTGGTCATCAGCCGCTCACTGGTGGGCAACTACACCACAGCCCTCGACATGGCGGGCGCCTCCATCACCGTCACTCTGCTTGATGACGAAATTAGGCAACACTGGGATAGCCCGGTGCATACTGCCGCGTTGCGCTGGCAGTGCTGAAAAACCATTGCCTGAAAATACCAATGCCGCATTCAGCGGCATTGGTATTTTGGATTGACCATTGTTCATTTAATAAACATCACGGCTAGAAAGTGATCACCACAGAGGCAGAACTTCGAATCGCCTCACCGTGATAGACAGCTTCGATATTGTTGCCATCTGGATCTAGGACAAAAGCAGCGTAGTAGCCGGGATGATAAACACGCTCCCCGGGGGCACCATTGTCCTTGCCGCCATGCGCAAGCGCGGCCTTGTAAAAGTTATCGACCATCGCTCGATCCTGCGCTTGAAACGCTAGATGATGGCGACCAGTCAAGGCTCCCAGCGCTGCTGGGCTATCAACAGACGTTACAAACAGTTCATCAGCCCAGAAATAACCGTCACCAGTGCCACCCAGTGGTACATTGAGAGCAGCAAGGACAGCGGCATAAAAGGCTTGGCTGGCAGAAAGGTCTTGCACTACCAACTGAATATGATCGATCAAGCGGCCTCGATGCAGTTCTTGCGTTTCCATAAAGTATTCCTAGTGATGACTTGAAACTCTCGCTACTCCACATACCGCCTGAATTAACCCGACGGCAAAAGTTGAGCTTTTGGTGATCGATTTAACTGATAGTTAGGTTTCACGGTTTATAAACGATGGGTTCACAAGAAGAATAACAAGCCAGACCAAAAAGCGAATTATTCTTTCGATAGCGATTAGGCACAATCCAAAAACGATAATTTTGGCAGGATCTATAGGACTTGCAAAAGCTTCAATCCCTGCGGATCGTGTAAACCAAAAAGCGAGAGTAATGGCCACACCGAAAATTGGGGCTTGCAGCCACCATTTGTTTCCAATTTTTGGAATCGAGATATCGAACATGAAAGCAATCTAACTATATTTTAGATGGACAGATGGTATTGAAGCATGGCGACCTAAGTCAATCACCATGCCAATACTTTAATACCATAGGATTGATATCAGCAATTTAGCTCGCCTAAAATTTTGCAGATAATCAGATCATGCTGTATCGCATATAGTAGCTACACTTACGCATAAAAAAATCATATCAAAGCAGCCTCGTCCCCTTAGGCACCAACTTATCCGGCACGCACAAAGCTACCGCGCCATTCTCATCATGAAATCCGGTAACTAGGCATTGCGACTGTATCGGGCCGATTTGCTTCGCAGGAAAATTCACCACCGCCACCACCTGCTTTCCGATCAAGTCATCCGGCTGATAGTGCACGGTGATCTGGGCGCTGGATTTCAGCACACCGATCTCCGGGCCGAAATCGACATGCAATATGTAGGCGGGCTTGCGGGCTGCCGCGAATATCTCGGCGGAAACCACTTCGCCCACGCGCAACTCCACCTTGAGAAAATCCTCGAAGCTGATGTCGTTCATGGCTCAGGCCTTCTTCACGAACTCCGATTTCAGCTTCATCGCGCCGATGCCGTCGATCTTGCAGTCGATGTTGTGGTCGCTATCCACCAGGCGGATGTTCTTGACCTTGGTGCCTACCTTGACCACCAGCGAAGAGCCCTTGACCTTGAGGTCCTTGATCACGGTAATCGTGTCGCCGTCCTGCAGCAGGTTGCCGTTGGCGTCCTTGACGATGAAATCGCTGCCTGCCGCCTCTTCGCTGTCGGTTGTCCACTCATGCGCGCATTCCGGGCAGATGAATAGGCCGCCATCCTGATAGGTATAGCTGGAACTGCATTGGGGACAATTAGGTAATTCGCTCATTTTGACTCGCTTCTAAATTAAACAAAGAAGTTGCATGGCAAGCCTCGGCACATCATCGGCTGCCGATTAACCAATATTGCAACGTGGTTATTATACACCCCCTACCCTGGTAGCCATGATCAGCCTGGAACTATGCACGATTCTCATGCCGACACCGCCAAGAGAACATCCCTGGCGAAATGCTTTACTCATCGCTATCGGCATATGTCAGCCGGCAATAGTAAGGCGGGTTCTTCTCGTTCTTGAGGAACGCACAGCCGCGCTTGATCTCGTCAATGACCAAGCCGCCGCTATTCGCCGCATTGCAGGGCGGATGCGTCGCGGGGCTGACGTTCCTGCACCATTTCACCAGCATCTCGGCTTGGCGCTTGCCCGCCTCCGCGGTACAGCTTTTCTCCCCGGCATTGGCTGGAAGCACTTGAAAAAAAGCAATTAGCATGAACAAGGCGACGTAGGGCTTCATATGGGGTCCTCGCATAAGAGTGGATAACTTCAAGGCTGGGCATGTAGCGGCATCGGTCAGCATATTTTAATGCTCCCTGCCTGCAAAGGCTGCGCACTTTCCTTGGTTGCTTCGCTTGATTCCAGGCTGCCGCCTCCCGGGTGTTATACTTGTCCCACTATTGTCGACACCACGCCAGCCCATGCCCAACCGCATTGCAAGATTATGTTTGTGCGCCCTGTTCCTCAGTCCCTTGCCCGCGCTTGCCATCGACCAGATCAAGCCGGGCCAGTGGGAAACCTCCGTAACGATACAAGGCCTGCCCGCCATTGCATCTGAGCAACTGGAACAGTTGCGGCAATTCGGCATCGAGCTGCCGGTAGGCGGCAATGCGATCGTGACGCAGCAATGCATTACGCCTGAGCAGGCCAAGCTGAAGCAGCCGCTGCTGCCGCAGACGGAAGACGGCTGCAGCGTGCGCAACTACCAGCACAACGGCGACAACGTGACCGGGGACGTCAGCTGCAACGGCGCGATCAAGGGCAACGGCCGCTTCGACATGACCTTGCTCAGCGACAGCGCTTTCCAGGGCAGCATTTCCATGCAGGGCACTGCGCAGGGCCTGCCCGTGAACCAGAACTCATCCATCAGCGGCAAATGGGTCAAGCCCGCCTGCGATGCCGATCTTCCTACTTATCAGCCCTAATTCTTTATTCCAACCTTATGCAACTTGAACGTATCCTGCATTCGCAGGGCTTTGGCTCCCGCAAGATTTGCCGCTCGTTGATCCGCCACGGCGAGGTCACGGTGAACGGCGAGGTGTGCGATTTCCCCTTTTCCGAGTTTGATCCCGAGAACCTCAATTTCACCGTGCGCGGCGAAGCATGGCAATTCCGCGCACAAGCCTACCTGATGCTGAACAAGCCGGCGCACTATGAATGCTCGCACAAGCCGCAGCACCACCCGAGCATTTTCAGCCTGCTGCCCGCGCCGCTGCTGGAACGCGGCGTGCAGAGCATAGGCAGGCTGGACGAGGACACGACGGGACTGCTGCTGCTCTCCGATGACGGGCAGTTCATCCACCGCATGGGCTCGCCCAAGTGGAAAGTGCCCAAGGTCTACGAAGTCACCACCAAGCATCCTTTGGATGAAACGCAAATCGCCTCGCTGCTGGGCGGCGTGCACTTGCTGGACGAACCGGCGCCGGTTGCCGCGCTGGCTGCAGAAGTGGTCGGCGGCCATGTGCTGCACCTGACGCTGGCAGAAGGGAAATACCACCAGGTCAAGCGCATGCTGGCCGCGGTGAGCAACCGGGTCGAGGCATTGAAGCGCATCCGCATCGGCGGCCTTGCCTTGCCGGACGACCTGGCACCGGGGGAATGGCGCTGGCTGGATGCGGACATGCTGGAAGCAGTATCGCCAGTCCGCCAGGCATAGCGGTCTCGCAATATATATCTAAAAAACTCTCATCATTCATTGCCCAGCTTATGGGGTTTTGCCGTATAATCTGCTTTCCCTGCGCTACATCCAATCCGCGCAGCGGTCCTGAATCCTAACAGATACCTTCCTGCTGTCTGCCTAGATTGGAGTTATGTCATCGTAACAGGCCGACAAAAACACCCTTGAATAATGGAGTTTCAGCTTGTCTTCCGACGTAAGCATTGCGCTTTCCAACATACAATTTTCCGATCTCGGCCTGGCAGAACCCATTCTGCGCGCCATTGCCGATACCGGCTACACCAACCCGACCCCGATCCAGGCCCAGGCCATTCCCCTGGTGCTGAACGGCGGCGACCTCTTGGCAGGCGCCCAGACGGGCACAGGCAAGACAGCGGGCTTTACCCTGCCCTTGCTGCACCTGCTGCATTCCAAACCGGTCAAGGTAAAGGCAGGCCAGCCGCGCTGCCTGATCCTGACGCCGACGCGCGAGCTTGCCGCCCAGGTGGAAGAATCGGTACAAACCTATGGCAAACACCTGAAATTGAAATCCATGGTGATGTTCGGCGGCGTAGGCATCAACCCGCAGATCGAGCGCCTGAAAAAACCGCTGGACATCCTGGTCGCCACGCCCGGCCGCCTGCTCGACCACGCGGCGCAGAAAACGATAGACCTGTCCGCGATCGAGATCCTGGTGCTGGATGAGGCGGACCGCATGCTGGACATGGGCTTCATCCGCGACATCAAGCGCGTATTGGCCCTGCTGCCCAAGCAACGCCAGAACTTGCTGTTCTCGGCCACTTTCTCCGACGAAATCAAGGAACTGGCCGACGGCCTGCTGCACAACCCAGGCTACGTGGAAGTGGCGCGGCGCAACACGGCTTCGGAGCTGGTCGAGCAGGCCGTGCACTTGGTCAGCCAGGGACACAAGCGCGAACTGGTCGCGCACCTGATCCGCCACCATGACTGGAAGCAGGTGCTGATATTCACCCGCACCAAGCACGGCGCCAACCGCCTCGCGGAAAAACTCAGCAAGGACGGCATCGCCGCTGCCGCGATTCACGGCAACAAGAGCCAATCCGCCCGCACCAAGGCGCTGGCCGAGTTCAAGGACGGCACCCTGCCGGTGCTGGTGGCGACCGATATTGCCGCACGCGGCCTCGACATCGACCAATTGCCGCAGGTGGTGAATTTCGAATTGCCGAACGTGCCGGAAGACTACGTACACCGCATTGGCCGTACCGGCCGTGCCGGATGCACGGGCGCTGCCGTCTCCCTGGTCGACAACGAGGAAGTCAAACTGCTCAAGGGGATCGAACGCCTGATCAAGCGCGAGATTCCGCGCCTGGATATCCCTGGTGACTTTGCGCCCAGCGAACAGCCTGCCGCAGAAAGCCGCCCGCCAAGACAACAGCAGCCTGCACAAACCCGCCAGGCGAGGAACAACCGTCCGCAAGGCCAGCAGCGCGAGCGCGGCGATGCCGCTGGCAATAGCGCTAAACCTCGCCAGGGCAGAAACAACCAAGCCAAAGCGCAACCCCGGCCACAGCACGCACAAAACCAGCAGCCACCAGCCCAAGGGCAACGCAACAAGCCCCGCGGACAGGCAGAGCAAGCCAACAAGAAGCCGGAAAAGCTACTGTCCGAAGCCGCACGCCACCAGGCCATGCCGCAGGTGGGGTTGTTCGTGCCGCCGCAGCCGCCCAAGCGCCAATTCCACAACAACCCTGGGCAGCGTCCCAACCGGGGCCGCCGCTAGAGCCTAGCCAGCATGCAGGCGAACACTGCCGCCCAGCAGTTGCTGGAGCAAACCTTCGGCTACAGCGCCTTCCGCGGCGAGCAGGAAGCCATCGTCAACCATGTGGCTGACGGCGGCGATGCGCTGGTGCTCATGCCGACCGGCGGCGGCAAGTCGCTCTGCTACCAGATTCCCGCCCTCTTGCGGCAAGGCGTCGGCATTGTCGTTTCCCCGCTCATCGCCCTGATGCAGGACCAGGTGGATGCCTTGCGCCAGCTTGGCATCCAAGCCGCCTTCCTCAATTCCAGCCTGGACGGCGATAGCGCGCGCAACGTCTACCAGGCGTTGATGCGCGGCGAGATGAAAGTGTTGTATGTCGCGCCCGAGCGGCTGATGACGCCAAACTTCCTCAGCACCTTGCACGAAATCCAGCAACGCTTCGGCATCGCCCTGTTCGCGATCGACGAGGCGCATTGCGTGTCGCAATGGGGGCACGACTTCCGGCCCGAATACCGCCAACTCACGGTGCTGCACCAGGAGTTTCCCGAGGTGCCGCGCATCGCGCTCACCGCTACCGCCGATACGCCGACCCGCAACGAGATCGTCGAGCGCCTGGGCCTGGAAAGCGCGCGGCAATTCGTTTCCAGCTTCGACCGCCCCAACATCCGCTACCGCGTGGCATTGAAAAACAACGCCCGCAAGCAGTTGCTCAGTTTCCTCGAATCCGAACACCCCAACGACGCAGGCATCATCTATTGTCTGTCGCGGCGCAAGGTGGAGGAAACGGCGGCCTGGCTCAAGGAGCAAGGCTGGGATGCGCTGCCCTACCATGCCGGGCTGGATGCAAGCCTGCGCCAGGCCAACCAGCAGCGCTTCCTGCGCGAGGAAGGCATCATTATGGTCGCGACCGTGGCCTTCGGCATGGGCATAGACAAGCCCAACGTGCGCTTCGTCGTCCACCTCGACCTGCCCAAGAGCATGGAGGGCTATTACCAGGAAACTGGCCGCGCCGGACGCGACGGCCTGGATGCGGACGCATGGATGGTGTATGGCCTGGGCGACTTGGTCAACATGCGCCAATTGCTGGACAACAGCGACACGCCGGAGGAAAGAAAGCGCCTGGAACGCCAGAAGCTGGACGCCCTGCTCGGCTATTGCGAATCCACCGCCTGCCGCCACCAGGCTATCTTGCGCTATTTCGGCGAGCAGCATCCGGGCAATTGCGGGCAATGCGACAACTGCCTCAACCCGGTGGACACCTGGAACGGCACCGAGGCCGCGCGAATGGCGCTTTCATGCGTATACCGCAGCGGCCAGCGCTTCGGCGCGGGCCACCTCATCGACATCCTGCTGGGCAAGACGACGGAACAGATCAAGCGCTTCAACCACCATTCGCTGACCACCTTCGGCATCGGCAAGGCCCTGAGCCAGGCGCAATGGAGCAGCGTGTTCCGCCAGCTGGTGGCGGCCGGGCTGCTTTCCACCGACATGGAAGGCTACGGCGGATTGAGACTTACAGAAGAAGCCAGGCCGTTGCTGCGCGGGGAAACGGAAATCTGGCTGCGCAGCGATCCGCCTGTCACGCGCACAGCAAGCAAGGCCGAACGCGCCAGCCGCAGCCGCGAAGCCTACATGGAAGTGCAGGACGACCCGCTCTGGCTCGCGCTCAAGGCCAAGCGGCTGGAGCTCGCCCGCGAGCAGGAAGTGCCGCCGTATGTCATTTTCCACGACAGCACCCTGCTGGAAATCCTCAACCAGAAACCCGGCAGCCTAACGGAAATGGGCCGCATCAGCGGCATAGGCGCCGCCAAGCTGGCGCATTACGGCGACGCGTTCCTGGAGGTATTGGAAGAATATGCAAACTAACGCAAAGGCCTGCCGCCATGCAGATCTGGGTTGATGCGGACGCCTGTCCGGTAGCGGTTAAGGAAATCCTGTTCCGCGCTGCGGACCGCACCGGCATCATGGTCACGCTGGTCGCCAACAAACTGCTGCGTGTGCCGCCCTCGCCCCATATCCGCGCCTTGCAGGTGCCAGGCGGGTTCGATGTGGCAGACAAGGAGATCGTGCAAAAACTTCAGCCGGGCGACCTTGTCATTACCGCGGACATTCCGCTTGCGGCGGAAGTGATCGCCAAGGAGGGCCACGCGCTCAACCCGCGCGGGGAAATGTACGACATGGGCAGCATAGGCGAGCGGCTTGCCATGCGGCACTTCATGGAGGATCTGCGCAGCAGTGGCGTGGAACTGGGCGGCCCCGCCTCGTTCAGCCAGGCAGACCGACAGGCGTTTGCGGCTGCGCTGGACCGCTTCATTGCGCGGCGGGCGCCAGGGAAATAGAAGGACTGAATGAAGGGAACATGATGACAATGAAAAGCGTATTTTGCCTGATGCTCGCATGCTGCCTATTGGCTTGTACCGGCACCGGCACGCCCCAGGGCTTGCAGCCCATCACCCATTTCAAGCCCGACCAATACCTGGGCACCTGGTACGAGATCGCGCGCCTGGACCATTCGTTCGAGCGAGGCTTGCAACAGGTCACCGCGACCTATAGCAAACGCGAGGACGGCGGCCTGAAAGTGATCAACCGCGGATACGACCCGGAAAAGCAGGCCTGGAAAGAGGCGGAAGGCAAAGCCTATTTTGTCGACAGCCCGGATACCGGCAAATTGAAGGTATCTTTCTTCGGCCCGTTCTACGGCGCCTACAACATCCTAGTGCTGGACCACGTCAATTACAATTTCTCGCTGGTAGCGGGGCCCAATCACGAATATCTCTGGATACTCTCGCGCACGCCGGAGCTGTCCTACCCGGTCAAGGCGGAACTGATTGCCAGGGCCCAGCACTTTGGCTTCGACACAAGCAAACTGATTTTCGTCGAGCATGGCGCACAGCCCGGCATGAAGCTGCCGCACCAGGACACCATGCGCCGCTAGCGGTAGAAAGTAAAAAAGCCTGTGGTTGTCCACAGGATTTTTTATATGGCTACTTGCTCGCTTAGCCCTTGACGATCAGGTTGTTCTTGACCGACTTCACTCCTTCAACCGCCTTGGCGACTTCGCCGGCTTTCTGGATCTGGGCCTTGCTGTTGACGAAACCGCTCAACTGCACCACGCCCTTGTAGGTTTCCACGCTGACTTGCAGGCCCTTGAAGCCTTCCTCCTTCAGGATGTTCGCCTTGACCTTGGCAGTGATGGTGCTGTCATCCACTACTCGGCCCACTTCTTTTTTCTGCTGGGCGGTTTTGTAGTTGCTGTACTCTTCCTGGCTCAGCTTGGCGTCCTTGTTCTTGTCGGCGGCATTGAAATGCTCCTTGGTGTAGAAGCTGTCGCGGCTGGCCTCGGTATAGTTCAAGTGGCCGTCGTTATTGGTGTCCAGTTCATGGAACTGCTTTACGTCCGGGCTCTGGTTGAGCTCGTCGGAAATGGATACCGCCCACGCACCGCTTGCGGCGGTTCCCAGCAATACGCTGATGGCGGCGGAAATGATATTGGTCTTGATGGAACGATGCATATTGCTCTCCTCTGTAGGTAGGACGGTAAATCGTGGAACATGCATGCATGGTAATGTCATCCGACATCCCTCACCGTCAGCGCGCCGCTGCAAATCGTGTCAGAGACAGCTGACAACCGGGCTCCGGATTCGCCTTTCCAAATTCGCCTTTTATGTATGCGTGGGTTACAGTCACACCCTCAACGATCAACCTTGCCGGTCGTCACAACGACAGATTGGATCAAGAGAAGGAAATTGCATGAGATTTAATACCATACGCTTGCTGCGCGGATTGTCGATTGGGGTAATGAGCACGAGCGCCTGCTGGACATATGCCGAGGTCGAGGAAGATAGCCGCTTCTGGTTCAACCTGACCATGGAAGGCAAGCTGGCGAAGGAAAGCCGCATCGGCTGGTACGCGGAGTTGCAGCCGCGCTTGAAGGAGGAAGGGCGGCTGCACGACCAGACCATCATCCGGCCGGCCGTCAATTACTGGGTTTCAGACCGCGCAAGCATCTGGCTTGGCTATGCCGACGTCAGGACGCACACGGCGCAAGGCTCCAACCACGAGCAGCGCTGGTGGCAGCAATTCATGTACACCTTTCCCCCGACCTCGAACGGCATCGTCATCACCAGCCGCACGCGGCTGGAACAACGCAATTTCGATACCGGGCACGACACAGGCCACCGCGTGCGCCAATTGGTGCGCGCCATCAAGAAGATCGAGGGGAAGGAATCGCTGAGCTGGCTGTTATGGGATGAACTGTTCGTCAGCACCCGCAGCACCGACTGGGGAGCCATGAGCGGTTTCGACCAGAACCGCGCGTTTGCCGGAGTGGCCTGGCAGGCGGCGCAAAATGCCCGGCTCGAGATCGGCTATGTCAACCAATATGTCCGCGGACATGAGTTCGACCGCATGAACCACGTCCTTTCCACATCGCTGTTCCTGCGTTTCTAGCTAAAAGCCCTTAAACCTGCTCTTAAAGCTTGGTCGGGATGATCGCCACCAGGTGGAATCCCTGGTTGGGCGCGCTGGTGATATCCACGCGCCCGCCGATCGCCATGATGCGGTTGCGGATGCCGGAAAGGCCGTGGGTGCTGGCGGCGGCCTTATCCAGGTCAGCCCCCACGCCATTGTCCTCGATCTCCAGCTTGAGGTAATCCAGCGCATCCACCATATGCACCGACACTTTGGTGGCGTAGGCATACTTGCTTGCGTTATTCAGGCTCTCCTGCACCACGCGATAGGCGATCAGGCCCAGCGTTTCGGGCAGCTCGATCTGCTCATTCGGCAGGATGAGGTCCAGCTTCCAGTCGTTGCGTTCCGCCATATCCTCGATCAGGGACTTCAATGCCGGCCAGAAGCCGATGGTGGTGATGATGGAAGGATGCAGGTTCTGCACCACCTGCCGCTTGAACTGGATGCCCTGGTTCAGGTAGCGCATGGTCTTATCGAGCTTTTCCACGATCTCCGGGTCCTGGTCCTTCACGCGGCGTATCGTCCAGGAAATATCCATCTTGGTGGCCGTGAGGATGGAGCCCAGCTCGTCATGCAGGTCGCGCGCCAGCTTTTGCCGCGCGCGCTCCACGTCGGACTGGTAATCCAGCGCCAGCGTCTTCATCATATAAGAGTTGCTGCGGATGCGCTCCTCGTAAGCTGCGCAGTCGCGCGCCAGCTGCTGGCGCAAATGGTCGCGGCTGTTCATTTCCTGCACGAGTTGACGGATCACCATGATCACGAGCAGGAGGAGGATCAACGCCGTGCCGATCAAGGCAATCCGGGTGATGACGATGGTCTGTTCGCGCTTCTTCACCAGCTGCGATTGAGCTTCGTGCTGCTGATCGAGCAGTATCTGGGAATATTGCATAAACCTCGCCATTTCGATGACGCCCTGATCCAGCTTGATCACCTGCATCGCCTCTTCCGCCTTGCCGGACTGCACCAGGGAAATGGCCAGCTTCATTTCCGCATTTTTGGCTTCCAGGGTCGAGTTCAAGGCAATCAGCCAATTTTGCTCCTGCTTGCCGCGCATGACGACCGTCTGGCCGTTGAACAAGCCTTCAATCTTGCGGATATGGCGGCGCGAGGCCTCGATTTCCTGATTGAAGGTGGTGACCAGTTCCTGGCGCTGGGTCAGCAGGTATCCGCGCTGCGCGCTCTCGGCCAGATTGAGGCTGGTACGCAATTGCTGCAGCACATTGATATTGCGCTGCACTTGGTCTATCTGGGCGTTTTGCTGCTCAAGCTCGACCAGCCAGGCGTCAGTGAACATGACGGAAACCAATGCCAGGATCATGGAGGCAAACAGAATAGCCAGCACCCTTCCGCCAAGCCGCCTGATCAAGCTTTCGCCCCATCCGGTTATTTTGTTGCCGATGGCTTTGATATTCATGGTATTCCAAACATCGTGTAAGTCTTTTCTGACAAGCGATTCAGTGGCTGTCTGCTAATTCCGGGCCGATCAAAAGCCTACAGTGTAAACCGTACACCGAACAACCAAGGAGAAAAATAATGTTGCATTATTCCGTGATATTTTTCGTGATCGCGCTGATTGCAGCTTTTTTCGGCTTTAGCGGTATTGCGGCAGGTGCGGCAGAAATTGCCAAGATCCTGTTCTTCGTTTTCCTGATCATCACCATCGTGTCGCTGGTTGCCGGCATTTTCCATAAACGCTGACCAACCGCTCGATATCCACCAGGAAAATAGTCCAGACTCACCGAAATCCCCCCATAGACAGTATTGGAGCACGACATGTTCAACAGCAACACACAATCCGAGATTAAAGACCAAGCCTCCGAGTTGGCGGGAACCGCCCAGGAAGCCTTGAGCGATAGCGCCAAGGCCGGCAAGGCCTCCGTTCGCAAGCTGGGGCGCAAACTGGAAAGCAAGGCCCGCGACAGCAAGAAAGAAGCGATCGCATTGCTGGAAAGCCTCAAGGACGTGCTGGACCCGGATGCGCACGGCAGCGCTACGGAGCATGTCATACAGCAGCTCACGGAAAACTTCTCGGACTGGTCCGAGTCGCTGGACAAGGAATTGTCTCAGGCTCTGAAGAGCAGCCGCATCCAGTCACGCAAATGGCTGCATAAGCGCTCGTTGCTCACATTGTCGCTTGCCGTGGGAGCTGGCGTCCTGGTCGGATATGCCTTGAGCAAGGACGATTGATGCATTGTCCATGTCGACCTCATGGCATGGTCTTGAAGATGGCTTGCGGATACCGGCAAGCCATCTTAGTATCCATATAGATAAAGAATGACCAACCAATAATAAGGATCGTCAGCACACATGAAAAAGATATTATTAGTTGATGACCACAATATTGTCCGACAGGGATTGCGCAACCTCATCGAGCTGGAATCCGACCTCGAGGTAGCCGGCGAAGCCGCGTCCGGGCTGGAAGCCATCAAGCTGGTCAGAAGTAACCAGTATGATGCCATCGTCATGGACATCGCCATGCCCGACAAGAATGGCGTGGACACCCTGCACGACTTGCGCCATGTCGCACCCGAACTACCGGTATTGATCTTGAGCGGCTACGGCGAGGAGCAATATGCGCTCAACCTCATGCGCAGCGGCTGCAAGGGCTATTTGTCCAAGGATGCCGATTCGGACGAGATCATCAAGGCGATCCGCACCGTCGCCAACGGCAAGCGCTACATTTCGGCGGAACTGGCCGAGCTCATGACCAACGAGCTGAGCAACCCCTCGGAAAAGCTTCTCCACGAAACCCTCTCCGACCGTGAGTTCCAGGTATTCTTCAAGCTCGCGAGCGGGCTGAGCGCCACTGAAATCGGTGAGGAACTCTGCATCAGCGTGAAAACTGTCAGCACCTACCGTACCCGCATCATGGAGAAAATGAGCTTGAAGACGAACGCGGACCTCACCTACTACGCCATCAAGAACCAGCTGATATCATAAGCATGGCTGCCGTCAACGTAAGAAGATGTAGGATTAAGGCGGATGGCTCCCCCCCCTGCTGCCCGATAGAATTCACAAGCAATGATTTTTGAGCCTATGAATACGATCATGAAAGAAAGTCCCAGTGGTGTGGAACCGGGTACTAGAGCAATGAAAGTGTTGCTCGTCGAGGATTCGCGGCTTTTGCGCGAAACGATCATGGACATCTTGTCCGACTGTAGGGGCTTGTCCTTCGAAGGGGTCGCGCTGAGCCAGGATGAAGCCATTGCGCAGCTTTATGAGCAGCCCTATGACTTGCTGCTGGTGGATATCGAGCTGGCCCAAGGCAATGGCTTCGAAGTGATCAAGGCCACGCAGCGGCCGGACTTCCCCTTCCCGCGCCCGGCCTACCTGATCCTCACCAACCATGCCTATCCGCAATACCGCCAAATGGCGAATGAATTGGGCGTAGACCACTTTTTTGACAAGTCCATGGACTTCGACCTTGCCATCGAGACGATAGAAGCCCAGGCAGCGCGATTTACCGCATAAGCCACCGTTACAATCTGTGATGGTGTTTATTGATGAATCTGGGCCTTTTGAGGCAAAGGGGCACACAGTAAGCTAGCAGTCTTGCGTTTCAGGCACCGTTTACCAAGCGTGCCTGCAGGTTGGTTATCAAGGAGTCAGAACACCGCCATGCCAGACATCTCAGCGCTCGACCTAGCGCGCATCCAGTTTGCCTTCACCGTCTCGTTCCATATCATCTTCCCGGCAATCACCATCGGCCTTGCCAGCTACCTGTTCGTGCTCGAGGCCATGTGGCTCAAAACCGGACGAGAGGTGTACAAGGACCTGTACCACTACTGGCTCAAGATATTCGGCGTCAATTTCGGCATGGGCGTAGTGTCGGGGCTGGTCATGGCCTACCAGTTCGGGACCAACTGGAGCGGCTTCTCCGCCTTTGCCGGCAGCGTCACCGGGCCCTTGCTTACCTACGAGGTGCTCACCGCCTTCTTCCTTGAGGCCGGATTTCTCGGGGTGATGATGTTCGGGTGGAGCCGGGTCGGGCCAGGACTTCACTTGCTTTCAACTGCGATGGTGGCATTGGGCACATTGATTTCAGCCACGTGGATTCTGGCATCCAATAGCTGGATGCAGACCCCGCAAGGCTTCGAGATCGCGAACGGCATCGTGGTGCCGGTCGATTGGTGGGCCATCATTTTCAATCCATCCTTCCCTTACCGCCTGGTGCATATGGGAATTGCCGCCTTCCTGGCAACCGCCTTGATGGTGGGTGCCGCCGGGGCCTGGCACCTGTTAAGGGGGCAAAAGACTGAAGCGACGCGCACCATGCTGTCGATGGCGATGTGGATGCTGGTCGGCGTTGCCCCGCTGCAGGCGGTAGTCGGCGATTTCCACGGCCTGAATACGCTCAAGCACCAGCCTGCCAAACTGGCTGCCATCGAAGGACACTGGGAGCATCATGAAGGCGGCGTGCCCTTGTTGCTGTTCGGCCTGCCGGACATGGAGGCGGAAACCACGCACTTTTCTGTTGGCATCCCGCACTTGGGCAGCCTGATCCTCACGCACAGCTGGGATGGCCGGGTGCCGGCGCTCAAGGATTTTCCTCCTGAAGACCGCCCCAATGCCAGCATCATCTTCTGGTCTTTCCGCGTCATGGTCGGGCTGGGAATAATGATGATCGCGCTGGGCCTATGGAGCGTATGGCTGCGTTACCGCGGCAGCTTGTATACTCACAGGGGTTTCCTGCGCATGGCATTGTGGATGGGCCCTGCCGGCGTGATTGCCATCCTGGCGGGCTGGTTCACCACGGAAATAGGACGCCAGCCCTGGGTGGTTTATGGCATCATGCGTACCGCTGATGCGGTTTCCAACCATGATATATCTTCCCTTGCGGGTTCGTTGGCCTTGTTTGTCGCAGTCTACTTTTTTGTGTTCGGCATTGGGATCAGCTACTTGATGCATCTTATGCGCCTGCCCGTTCGGCACGGGTCGCCGGAACCCGAAGGCGGTCCGGGCCAGCCAAGGCAGCCTATGCGTCCGCTGTCTGCCCCCGACGCCTCTTTCTCGCTAGAATCGCAATCGCATAACGCTAAGGAATCGTAGTAGATGGATTTTGATTTACCAATGATATGGCTGGCGGTGATCCTGTTCGCCATCGCAATGTACGTGATCATGGACGGGTTCGACCTCGGGATCGGCATCCTCTTCCCGTTCGTCAAGGACAAGCATGACCGCGACGTGATGATGAACACCGTGGCTCCCGTCTGGGACGGCAACGAAACCTGGCTGGTGCTGGGCGGCGCCGGCCTCATGGCGGCCTTCCCGCTGGCGTACGCGGTGGTGCTGAGCGCCCTGTACCAGCCGATTATCCTGATGCTGCTGGGGCTGATTTTCCGCGGCGTGGCGTTCGAGTTCCGCTTCAAGGCGCCCGAGCGCGAGCAGGCGTTCTGGGACAAGGCCTTTATCGGCGGCTCCGTCACTGCGGCATTCTTCCAGGGGGTGACGCTAGGCGCCTATATCAACGGCATCGTGCTGAGCGGCAACGCATTCTCCGGCGGCGCATTTGACTGGATCAGCCCGTTCTCGCTATTTACCGGGCTAGGCGTGATGGTCGCCTATGCCATGCTGGGCAGCACCTGGCTCATCATGAAGACCGAAGACAAGCTGCAGCAACGCATGCTGCAAGTCACCCGTCCGCTGGTAGGGCTGGTCGTGATAGCGCTGGCGGGCGTGAGCATCTGGACGCCGCTCGCTCACCCGAGTATCGCCGAGCGCTGGTTCAGCCTGCCCAACTTCTACTTCCTCTCCTTCGTGCCCGTGCTGGTCGCCATCAGCCTGTATTCCCTCATGCGCGAACTCAAGTCGGGCTATGACCGCCAGCCCTTCATCGCCGCCTTGATCATTGTGCTGCTGGGCTTGTTTGGCCTGGCGATCAGCATCTGGCCGCAGATCATCCCGCCGCACGTGACGATCTGGGAAGCCGCGGCGCCCCCCGCCAGCCTCAAGTTCGCGCTGGTCGGCACGCTGGCCATCATCCCCGTCATCCTAGTCTACACGATCTGGTCATACCGCGTCTTCAAGGGCAAGGTGCGGCACGGCGATGGCTACCACTGACCAGGATAAGGCGCGCCCAGCCTGGATCAAGCGCCTGCTCTGGCTCGCCTTGATCTGGGCGGCCAGCGTCACTGCAATGCTGGCTGCCGCATTTCTCATGCGGCTTTTCATGCAGGCGATCGGCCTGCATTCCTGAACGGCGGTACTTCCCGGCCTGGTTTGACAGCCGTGCCGGGACGTGAAAGAATCAATCCATGTCTGTCGCTGGCGGTATTCTCAGCCAGCGCTCACGTGATGGGGACGGCCCCATCATGCTCCACGATCCCGGGACGGCCCGAGCTGCATGAAAGGGTTGCATATGTCCTGGATATACCTGTTACTGGCCGGTGTGTTTGAAATCGGCTTCACCACCTGCCTGAAATTTTCCGAGAGCTTCAGCAAGCCTTTGCCTTCGATCGGCTTCCTGGTGTTCACGATCCTGAGCTTCTTCATGCTCACCAAGGCGCTGGAAGGCATCCCGCTGGGAACCGCCTATGCCATCTGGACCGGCATCGGCGCCTGCGGCACCGCCGTCATCGGCATCTGGCTGTTCGGCGATCCGGCCGGCACATTGCGCATCATGTTCCTGCTGCTGTTGATCGGCTCCATTATCGGCCTGAAGCTCGTATCGTAACGGTGTTGCAATGAGGAGGAAGGCAGGATCAGTCATCCTGCCACTCTCTCAAGACCGAGGCATCCACGGGCGCCGGCCCGACATGGCGCAGGTAATCGTCCTGCAACAAGCGCATGCGCAAGGCATCCCGGTAAGAGCCGTTGGAAAAGAACTCTTCCTTCAAATGCCCTTCCACCTCGAAGCCGCAGGTTTCATAAATATGGATCGCCGCCTGGTTGTCCGTGTCCACGACCAAGTACACCTTGTGCAGGTTCAACACGCGGAAGGCATAGCCCACCGCAATGCGCGTCGCCGACTTGGCAAGGCCGCGGCCCTGATAATCGGGCGCGATGATGATCTGGAACTCCGCGCGCCGGTGGATGTAGTTGATCTCCACCAGCTCGACCAGCCCTGCCAGCTCGCCGTTTTCCAGCTCGATAATGAAGCGCCGCTCGTTCTGGTCGTGAATGTGCCTGTCGTACAGGGCGACCAGCTCGTCATAAGCTTCGTAAGGCTCCTCGAACCAATAGCGCATGATGGTATCGTTATTGTTGAGCTTGTGTACGAAATGCAGGTCGTTGCGCTCCAGCGGGCGCAAGTTGATGCGGTCGGGCATCGCCATAATCAATCCATATGCATTATGTGGGATAGCTTGATTATAGCGCGCCTGGAATGTGAACAAGCGCTAGACAAAATGCCAAGCAAGCGCAGAGCTAATGAGGCATTGGCTATTTGACGGGAGACACGTTAAAACCTGAGCGGCTGAGCAAATCGATGACGCCGCCCTCTCCAGGCAAATGCGCAGCGCCGACAGCCACGAATACCGGCTGCCGGTCTGCGGCAGCGGCAATGCGCTCCGCCATGCGCACGTTGCGCTCGTCCAGCAACTTGACACGCAGCTTTTCCCATAGCCCGGCAGGCAGGTCATCCGCCGTCAGCTCGGAATCCAGCGCGGCCACTTTATCCAGATTGCCGGAAAGATAAGCCTGTATCAGCAGTTCGAAGTCTTTTTCCTTTTGCTCCTGGCTGCGCTTGAGCACGCTGCGCAATATCAGCAATTGCTCTTCCAGGCTGATGCTTTCCAGCGCGGAAAAATGCTCCTGCGGCGTTTCCAGCGCCTCGACGGCCTTGCCTGCGCGTTGCGCCTGCAGGTAAAGCTGCACATCCAGGGTATAGGGAGACTGCGATACGGGCAGGTCGAACACCATGGACAGCAGCCACGGCTTCATGCGCAACGCCATGTCGCGCGGCAGGCCGTGAAAATCGGCAGCGGCATAGACCTGCTCCAGCTCCGCCTCGGTCAGCATTTGAGCCAGGCTGCCCTGCATATAGTAAGGCGAGACGTCATTGGAGGGCAGCACCTCCATCATGAACGATTGCGCAGACTCAAGCGCCGTATTGACGGGCTCTGCCAAGGTCGTCACCCTGGGATCGTCCACATGGATGGTGCCGAACAGGTAGCTGACAGTGCCGTTGCCCGCCTGCACCTTCCACAGCATGCCGTCGCCAGCCGCCATGGCGACGGCGGACCACAGGCAGCAGGCGGAAAAAAAGCCCCGCAAGAGCAAACTTGTGAGGCTTAAGAAAGTACGCATCCCCGTCATGCAGCTTTACGGACGGCCAGGCTTCCTGGCAGGCCTGCCGGAATGCGAAGCGGCAGGCCGCTTGCCGGCGACAGGCGCGCGGCCCGCCGGGCGTGGCGCAGCTGCTGCAGGCTTGGCCGCGCGGCGGCTGCCGTTGGCCTTGGCCTGCTCCTTGGGCAAGATCGGCTGCCAAGCGGGCACCAAATGCTTCTTGCCGTTGCCGATCAGGTCTTCTCGGCCCATTTTCTTCAATGCCTCGCGCAGCATCGGCCAATTGTTGGGGTCGTGATAGCGGATGAAGGCCTTGTGCAGACGGCGCACGCCGCCCGCCCTGGGGATCGGCACGTCTTCGCTGTCGTGCGTCACCTTGCGCAAGGGGTTCTTGCCCGAATGGTACATGGCGGTCGCCATCGCCATCGGCGTCGGGGTGAAGGTCTGCACCTGGTCGAGCTTGAAATCGTATTTCTTCAGCCACAAGGCCAGGTTGAGCATGTCCTCATCGGTAGTGCCCGGGTGCGCCGCGATGAAGTAGGGAATCAGGTATTGCTCTTTGCCCGCCTCGCGCGAGAACCTTTCGAACATTTCCTTGAATTCGTCGTAGGCGGTCATCGCCGGCTTCATCATCTTGCTGAGCACGTTCTCCTCGGAATGCTCGGGCGCAATCTTGAGATAGCCGCCGACGTGGTGCTGCACCAGTTCCTTTACGTATTCCGGCGATTTCACGGCGAGGTCGTAACGCAGGCCGGAACCGATCTGGATGCGCTTGATGCCGGGGATCGCCCTCGCCTTGCGGTAAAGCTGAATCAGGTGCGAATGGTCGGTATTGAGGTTCTCGCAGATGCCCGGGAACACGCAGGAAAGCTTGCGGCAACTCTTCTCTATGGTCTCGCTCTTGCAGGCGAGGCGGTACATGTTCGCCGTCGGCCCGCCGAGGTCGGAGATGGTGCCGGTGAACCCTTCCACCTTGTCGCGCACTTCCTCGAGCTCCTTGAGGATGGAGGCCTCCGAGCGGCTCTGGATGATGCGGCCCTCGTGCTCTGTAATCGAGCAGAACGTGCATCCGCCGAAACAGCCGCGCATGATATTGACCGAGAAACGGATCATCTCCCAGGCCGGGATACGCTCTCCCTTGTATGCCGGATGCGGCGTGCGCGCGTACGTAAGGTCGTAGACATAGTCCATTTCCTTGGTCGTCAGCGGGATCGGCGGCGGATTCAGCCAGACTTCGCGGTCGCCGTGCCGTTGCACCAATACGCGCGCATTGCCGGGGTTGGCCTCGAGGTGCAGCACGCGCGAGGCGTGGGCATACAGCACCGGGTCCTGGGAAACTTCCTCGAAGGCAGGCAGGCGGATGAACTGCCTGCTGCGCTCTGCCTTGGGCTTATTCGGCTTGCGCACGATGGTGATGGCCTGCACGCCCGGCTCCAGGCCCTTGTTGGCCGCAGCGGCGGCTGTGGATGCGCAGGACTCGCCGGTTTGCTCCATTGCCGGTTCCATCGCATAGGGGTCCACCGGCTTGTCTATCTTGCCCGGGCGGTCCAGAGCGGTGGAGGACACTTCCTCCCAGCCTTCAGGCACGTGCTTGCGCAGGAAGGCGGTGCCGCGTATATCGGTAATCTCGCTGACGGTTTCTCCCTTGGCGATGCGGTGGCTGATCTCGACCAATGCACGCTCGGCGTTGCCATAGATCAGGATATCCGCCTTGGAATCGACCAGCACCGAACGGCGCACCTTGTCGGACCAGTAGTCGTAGTGCGCAATCCGGCGCAACGAGGCCTCGATGCTGCCGATCACCAGCGGCACTCCAGGAAAGGCTTCGCGGCAACGCTGCGAATATACCAGGACGGCGCGGTCAGGCCGTTTGCCGGCTATCGCGCCAGGGGTGTACGCGTCGTCGGAGCGGATCTTGCGATCCGCCGTGTAGTGGTTGACCATGGAATCCATGTTGCCGGCCGTAATGCCGAAATACAGGTTGGGCTTGCCCAACGCGCGGAACGGATCGGCAGAATGCCAGTCTGGCTGGGCAATGATGCCGACACGAAAGCCCTGGGCCTCCAGCAAGCGGCCCACCAAGGCCATGCCGAAACTGGGGTGGTCGATATAGGCGTCGCCCGTGACCAGGATAATGTCGCAACTATCCCAGCCCAATTTATCCATTTCTTCGCGCGTCATGGGTAAAATGGGGGCGGTGCCGAAGCGCTTGGCCCAGTATGGCCGATAAGCGCTCAGTAAACGTGGTGATTCCGGTCGTAATTCCATAGCGTCCGCATTTTACCTTGGAATACCTACACCATGATGAAAACACGCTAAAAATTTATAAATTCAACTGATAAATCAGGCAATTAATTCAATGACAACCAGTTTCATGCGCTTGACGGCGCGGCAAGCGGGCCGGGGAGCGGCAACCTTGTTATTCACGCTGGCGATGCCGGCCCACGCCACCAACGGGTTCAACCTGATAGGTTTCGGGGCGGAATCGCTGCTCATGGGCGGCGCCGATGTGGCGGTGGCGCGCGACAGCTCCGCCATCAACACCAATCCTGCCGGGCTCGCCCAGGTCCAGGGCAAGGCGTTCGACGGTTTTGGCAGCGTGTTGCGCACATTGGACTTATCGCATGCGGATCAACACGGCAGCGACGTGCATGCCTCCAACCGTTACACGCCCTTGGCGGGAGGCGGTTATGTGCAATCCCTGGAAAGCCTGCCATGTACGGCCGGAGTCGGCACCTTCGTGCAGGGAGGCGCCGGCGGCGTATTCCGCCACATCAATACATCACAGAACGGCCAGGATAATTTCTCTGCCAAGTTCGGGATTGCCAAGATTGGTGTCGGCATAGGCTGCCAGGTGACTGAGCGGCTATCGCTGGGAACCACCGTAGGGTTAACCTACGCCAGTATCCAACAGTCGCTTTATCGCGACTCCCCCGGCATTGGCGGCATCAAGCTGGAGGATGCCGACGGCATACGCCCCAACTTCAAGATCGGCCTGCAGTACAAACTCAGCCCCACATTGACCCTTGGTGCGGCTTACACGGAAAAAACCAAGCTGCCCCTCACCGGAGGGTCGTTCTCGCTCAATGCCGGGACCCAGACATTCCATTACGACGACGCCAAGCTGGACGGTTTTGCCACACCGAGGGAAGTGGCGGTCGGCCTGGCATGGAAGCCCGATGCCGATTGGTTGCTCGCCTTTAAGCTCAACTGGATCAACTGGTCCGAGGCGCTGAAGTCCACCACGCTGACCGCCCGCAATCCGGACAGCGCATTCGCGCCCTCCCGAATCACAAGCAGCAACCGCATGGATTGGCATGACCAGGTGGTATTGGCGCTGGGACTCGCCCACGAACTGAATGACAAGACCACGCTCTATGCCGGATACAACTACGGGCGCAATCCCATGCCCAGGGCGTCCACCACGCCGTTCATCGCGGGCATACTCGAGCACCACTACACCTTTGGCGCCGCCTACAAGTTCAGTCCCGAATGGACGTTCACCGGCGGTCTGGAGTACTCCCCGGTGGTGAAGGTCAACTACAACAATAGAGAGCTGCCATTCGGCGATGCCCAGCTGCGGAACGAGGCCCTGTTCCTGCACTTCATGCTGAGCCGCCGCTGGCAATAGGCATCAGGCGCGTTTGCCGCGCCCAATGCCGGGGCCTTACTTCTGCTCCAGCTCGATGCTGGAGTCGAAACCGAACACCTTGCCCGCCCAGATGAACACCACCCATACCAGCACCCCGAACGGCAGGTAGCCGAAGAAGCCGAGCAACGGCATTTCCGCAAAAATGTGGATCACGTCGACATAGGGAATGTTGTAGATCCAGTAGTTGGGATTGGTCTGTAATTCGGGCAACGGATGCGCGCTGCCGTAGTTCCATACTTCCCAGAAGAAACCGTTGAACAGCGAAGCCAGCGCCACCAGGATCATCGGGGTCCAGTTGCCCTGGGCCAGCGCGCTGACCGGGTTCCAGATATTGAGGCGCATGAGTATGCCCGCCACCACTGCGAACGGTCCGATCCATACTACCCAGAACAATGGGTAAGGCAGGAAGGTCATGAGGAAAATCAGCGCAAACCCGCCCCAGATCAACAGCCAGGCAGGCAATGCCAGCTTCGGGCCCTGGCTATAGCGGCTAGCCAGTTTTGGACAGGTCTTGAGCAATGTGTACCATTCAAAGATAGCGGGCCACACGGTGGTGTAGGCGATGAGGAACAAGGCCACGATCAGGCCGTGCGACAAGCCGGGAATGTGCGTATTGGGGTAATACCAGTTCCCCAGCACGAAATAGTCGTAATACTCGAAGAACAGCCAGCCGAATACCGATACCAGCGCGCTGATGGCGAAGGTTTTCGGCTTGCTGGACAGCAGCGAGACGCCATTGTTGCGCCGGTAGGTCCAGCCATCCAGCACAAGGATGAAACCCCACCACATCGGGCTGAAGGCATAATAGACCAGGTTGCCGAATGGCGTGACGCGCGCCCACATCAGCCACCAGAAGAACAGGGTGAATGCCGCGCCTATCCAGAACCAGAGCGGGAACGGCTTTTTAGCCGGCTTAGGTGAGGGCTGAACCGGCTTGAAGCCGAACCAGCCCGGGAACAGCAGGAAAATGCCGAAGGCGGTTTCCACCAGGGCAATGACGATGAATATCGTCAGGTTGAACCCCGGCACAGGTTGGTCGTAATCCGGCGGGAATACGCCGAACCCCGGCGGCAGATGGGTATCGGGATAGGCGAACCATGCAGCGATCAATGGCAGTGCCAGACAGACCAGCACGGGCCAAAGCAAAGGCCATTTCTTCATTTTTTATCCTCCTTGTGATCAAACGATTGTCGTTGTTTTTCTCGGATGTTGCTCGGCACTACGCTGGCGCTCGCGCTTCTGCGCATACATGCGCGTGTCCGCCAGATACTTGAGCATGTTGCTGTCACGGCTTTCCATGGCATGGGCGATGCCGTAACTCATGCCCGCAAACTCGAACCCCTGCTTCCGCAGCATATCGATAGACCTCGCCAGGCATGCCTCCAGCTTTTGCACATTGCCTTGCGGACTGGTAATCGCAAACTCATCCCCGCCGATCCGATGCAGGACGCCCAATTCGCCGAGCGCCTCATTCACCGTGTAGGCAAAAGAACGCAGCAGTTCGTCGCCGCGTTTGTGGCCGTAGTTGTCGTTGTAGAACTTGAGGCCGTCGATATCAATGAAGACCAGCACGCCGTCGACCGGCAGCGCGGACAACTCCTGGTCCAGCGCGTAACGGTTGGGCAGCTCGGTCAGGGCATCGGTATGGGCGATCTTCAGGTGCCGTTTCGACAGCGTCAGGGCATGCTCCTTTTCATAATTGAGCAAGGCAAACTGGCGCGCCAACACCAGGGCCAGCAGCACCATTTCGACCGTCACCGCCAGCATCCCCAGGTGCTCTATATAGAAAGTCTGCGACCCGCTCACGCGCGTATTGGTGATGGAATACGCGCCAATCACGAAAAAGGCCGAAATCGCGCCCAGGTAGTACTTCGCAATCAGGTTTCCCCGCCATGCCTTCCTGATCCCCGCCGTCAATCCATACAGCATGATCATGCCGACCCCGACCCGCGCGAGCTCCAGCGAAATATTGGGCCAGATCAGGGCTGCTGGAATGAACAGTGCGAGCAGGAAAATAATGCCGTGCCCCAGCCGGCACAGCTTGGAATCGGAATACCTGCGCAGCTCGAGCAGGTAGATCACGAAATAGACGTAGGCGATATTGGAGCACAGGATGGGAAAACTGATCAGGTAAAACCAATGCACGCCGAACAGGTCGGGCAGGATCAACAATGCCGTGCCGTTATAGAAAATGTTGCCCAGGATGAACAGGGCGTACATGCGGTCCGTTGCCTGCTTGCGGATATAGCCCAGGGCGGCGTAGTAGATCGCGAGGATCAGCATGGCGCCGTACGACACCAGTACGACGGCGTTGCCGAACTTGATCGACTGCTGGTATTCCGGGAGCGTGGCGATGTAGGGCTGCGGATGGGCAAGGAAAAACGGCGCGCTGACCTCGCTCACCAGTTCGTAGCGCCCTGCCGGCAGCATGATGTCGCGCCCATGGCGCAGCATGTAGGGGTTGGCGACGCGGGATTGTATTCCGCCTTTGAGCTCCGCCACCTGCTCCCCCGCGGCATTATAGATATGGTGGGTAAAATGGCCGATGACGCTGGAGCTGTCGAAATCGATGACGTAATGCCCAGTCTTCGCCAGGTCGAATGCAGCCTTGTAGATGAAATACCCGCCGGTTTTGGCGGGGCTGGCGACAGGTTTCAATCGGTCCTGTTCGTGCCATGCCTCTTTCGAGCCGTCATGCTCGACGGCTTCATACCACGTGCCGCTCCCTGCCAACGGTTGGGCGTGTGCCAATAGCACTTGGCACGCCAACAGGCATGATAACAGCCAGCGCATAGTCCAGCGCTTGATCGGCATGGCTTTCACCATCAATGGCATGAACGCAACCATTCCCTCCCCTGAATGAAGCTGTATGAACCGGCCGACCCGAAGGCCTCCATGCTTGGCTGAGCATTCTACAATGCTGCCGCCGACCCCAGCATAAAAAGTTTTACCGGGCCTTGCCGATCCATACGCATGAACTGAGCGTTTGAGACGGGCGCCTGGGCGGCGGCCGCACTTGCATCATTCAGCTAATTTTTATTAAGTATCGAATACCGGATATCCGATTCCGGCATTGAATCACACCCTAAAAGCGCTATCCCCCCCATGAAGCAGTTCAAGCAATGGAACTCAAGCAATTAATGTTCCACAATACCCGGTCAATCGCCATCACCCCCTGAACGCGCCATTCCTGCAGGCCGCCAGCGCCGCAACATCAAGGCGTTGGTGACCACGCTGGCCGAGCTCAACGCCATCGCCGCACCGGCCACCACGGGGTTCAGCAAGCCCATGGCCGCCAGCGGGATCCCCACCAGGTTGTAAATGAACGCCCAGAACAGGTTCTGCCGTATCTTGCTGTAAGTTCGGCGCGAAATCGCGATCGTATCCGCCACCAGCAATGGGCTGCTACGCATCAAGGTGACGGCTGCGGTATGCATCGCGACATCCGTCCCGCTGGACATGGCAAAGCCAATATCCGCCGCAGCCAGCGCCGGCGCGTCATTGATGCCATCCCCGACCATGGCCACCACCCTGTCCCGTTGGCGCAAACCCGTCACGACTGATGCCTTGGTATCAGGCAACTGCTCTGCGTACACCTCGTCAAGCTCCAGTTGCCGGCTGATGCGCTCCGCGCTGGCCGGGTTGTCGCCAGTCAAGAGCAACACCCTGATGCCGAGCGCGTGTAGATGCTGTATCGACGCCGCAGCCTCGGACTTGAGCTCATCGCCGAATGCCATGAGGCCAAGCAGCTCAGGCTGCCCGACGTCGTTATCCGCAGCGAGCCAGGAAATGGTGTACCCGTGTTCCTTCAGCGACGCAAGCTCGGCTTGCATGCCTTCCATCGATACGCCCGCCTGCTGCATGGCACGCTGGTTGCCCAGCCAGACGCGACGGCCATCGACCTTCGCCATCAGGCCGCTGCCCGGCAATGCCACGGCATCTGTCGCAGTGGCAGCCTCGATCCCTGCGGCTTGTGCATGCTCCAGTACCGCCACGGCCAACGGATGGTGGCTGCCCCGTTCCAGTGCAGCCGCCAGCCTGAGCAATTGAAGCTCCCGCCCCGGCATGCTGGCCACCTTGGCTACACGAGGCTTGCCCACCGTCAGCGTGCCGGTCTTGTCGAATGCCACCGTATCGATCCTATGCGCCAGCTCCAGCGCATCCGCATCCTTGATGAGGATGCCGTAACGCGCCGCGACGCCGGTCCCGGCCATGATGGCAGTAGGCGTCGCCAGCCCGAGCGCGCAAGGACAGGCAATCACCAGCACCGCCACCGCATTGAGCACCGCCTGCTCCCACTGCCCGTCGTGCCATACCCACCCCGCCAACGTCAGCGCGGCAATCAGCAAGACCAGCGGCACGAATACGGCGCTCACCTTGTCGACCAAGCGCTGAATGGCCGGCTTGGCGATCTGCGCATCCTCCACCATGCGGATGATGCGGGAAAGGGTCGTCTCTGCGCCGATCGCCGTCGTCTCCACCAGCAACACGCCGTCCAGGTTCACGGCGCCGCCTGTCACCTTGCCCCCCACGCCTTTCTTGACCGGCACGCTTTCGCCGGTGAGCATGGATTCATCAAGATGGCTGCCCCCTTCGCGTATCTCCCCGTCCACAGGCACCCGCTCGCCCGGACGCACCAGCACCATGTCGCCTACCATGACTTCGGCCAATGGCACATCCTGCTCGAGGCCGTTGCGGCGGATGCGCGCAGTATCCGGGCGCAGCGACTGCAATGCGCGTATCGCCTCGGTAGTCTGGCGCTTGGCCCGGCTTTCCAGCCACTTGCCCAGCAGGACCAGGGTGATCACGGCGCTGCTGGCCTCGAAATACAGGTGCGCGGAGTGCTGCCAGAGCAGGTACACGGAAAGCCCGTAAGCTGCGGAAGTCCCGATAGCAACCAGCAAGTCCATGTTGCCCGAAAGATTGATCGCGGCCTTCCATCCCGCACGGTAAAACCGGGCGCCCAGCCAGAACTGCACCGGCGTTGCCAGCAGCCACTGCACCCAGCCGGGCAGCATCCAGTGCTGTCCCAGCAGCATTCCCACCATCGGCAGCACCAGCGGCAAGGTCAGCAAGGCGGCGATGCCGACCTTCCAGCCGCCCTGTATATCCTCGACAGGTGCAATGGGGGCGTCCGGCCTGATCAGGCGGGCCTGGTAGCCCAGTTTGGACACCGCCTGCTCGACCTGTTGCGCCAGATCGGCGCCAACCGCTTCCACATGCGCTTTTTCGGTTGCCAGGTTGACATTCGCCAGCTGCACGCCCGGCAGCTTGTTCAAGGATTTCTCGATGCGCCCGGCACAAGCCGCGCAAGTCATGCCGGTAATGGCGAAATCCAGTTTTTCCAATGGTGGCTGCTTTGTCATCGCGGCAACTTCCTTATCATATCAATCTTGCACGGGCCTCTCACAAGACGAAGGCTTGACTTTACCATGCGGGAAAGGCGCATACTGTTGCGCCTGTATCCAACCAATTCTCAATATTCAATCTGGAGCTTTTCATGCATACATTCAAGGTCAACGACATGAGCTGCAATCATTGCGTACAGGCGATCACCCAGGCTGCGCAAGCGGTCGACCCGCAGGCAAAAGTCACGGTGGACCTCGCGGAAAAGGCCGTGCATATAGACAGCAACGCCGATATCGCCCGCTTTCGCGATGCGATCAGCGAAGCCGGCTACACGCCTGAATAGCGGCCGCATCAACCCGGAGGGCATGACGCTAATGCCCTTCATGTCCGCCCGGCTTCCTGATATGCAAGGTATGCCCCTCGCCGCTTGCAGCGGGCGCCCTGCTCACCGGCACCCCGCTGGCGTCGACTTCGTGCGCCACAGTGCCGGGGGGATTCGGGTAATCTCCCGGATCGCTGTAATCTCCGGCCTTCAACCCCGCACGCACCTTGACCGCAGTAAACATGCCTCCCATGTGCATGTCCCCGAACTGGCCCTTGCCGCTCATCATCGGCAGGGTATTTTCCGGCAACGGCATGTCCATCTCGCCCATTTCCGCCATGCCGCTTTCCCCCATGGGCATGTAGTCCGGCAGCAACTGCGTGATCTTGTCGACCAGCCCTTTCTGCTCGACGCCTATCATGGTCGGCACCTGGTGGCCCATGGCGTTCATGGTATGGTGGCTCTTGTGGCAATGGAAAGCCCAGTCCCCCGGCGCGTCGGCGACAAACTCGACCGCGCGCATCTGGCCGACGGCGATATCGGCGGTCACTTCCGGCCAGCGCGCCGCAGGCGGGACCCAGCCGCCGTCAGTCCCCGTCACGGTAAACTCGTGCCCGTGCAGGTGGATAGGATGGTTGGTCATGCTGAGGTTGCCGACGCGTATGCGCACCCGCTCATTCAGCCCGGCCACCATGGGGGCTATACCCGGGAACACACGGCTGTTGAAAGTCCAGAGATTGTGCTCCAGCATGGTCGCCACCTTGGGCGTGTAACTGCCGGGGTCAATGTCATAGGCGTTGATGAGGAAGACATAGTCCCGGTCCACGCGCATGAAATCGGGGTTTTTAGGGTGCGTGACCCAGAACCCCATCATGCCCATGGCCATCTGTACCATTTCGTCGGCGTGCGGATGGTACATAAAGGTGCCGGCACGTTTGGCCTCGAACTCATAGACAAAGGTCTTGCCGGCCGGGATTGCCGGTTGCGTGAGGCCGCTCACGCCGTCCATGCCGTTGGGCAGACGCTGCCCGTGCCAGTGGACGCTGGTTGCCTCCGGCAGGCGATTGGTAACGTAGATGCGCACACGATCCCCCTCCACCACCTCGATCGTCGGCCCAGGGCTCTGGCCGTTGTAACCCCACAGATGCGCCTGCATGCCGGGCGCGATCTCCCGCACCACGGGTTCCGCCACCAGGTGGAACTCCTTGACGCCATCGCGCATGCGCCACGGCAGGCTCCAGCCATTCAAGGTCACCACCGGGTGAAAAGGCCTGCCGTTGCCAGGCGCGCGGGGCACCTGGGTTTCCGCGCCGCCCATGCTGGCAATTTCCGGCAAGGCCGCCATCGCCACCTTGCTGACCGTGCCCGCAGCTACGGCAGCCGCTCCGAGCCTGAAAAAATCACGGCGATTCAACATCATTCTCCCCTTCCATTCTCATCCAGGGATGCCACGGGCCCCATGGTCGCCATCGTCAGCCCGGCGTCCGCCAGCCAGAAATCACGCACGGCATTGATATACCGGCTCACGCTGCCGACCTGCTCCCGCGCGTCCGCAAGCAATTCGAAGGCGCTGAGCAGCATACCGTTGTAGCGCAGCTGGTGCTCTTGCAGGATGCGCTTGCGCAGCGGCACGATCTCGTCCTGGACATGGCGCGCCATTTCGTAGCGCACGCGGTACCGTGCATAGGCGGCCCGCACCTCGGTTTCCGCATCGATAGCCGTCTGCGCCGTACGCTCGAGCGCCTGCGTATAGATTGCCTCGGCGCGCTTCACGCGCGCGCTGCCCCAGTCGAACAGCGGCAGTTCGAAGCCCAGGGTGACGCCCTTCTTGTAGGCCTCGCCGCGCCGGCCCTCCAGCACGCGTGCCGGGCCTATATCCAGCACATTGATCAGGCGCGTGGTCTTGCTCAGGCCGAGCTGCTTGGCGAGCGCATCCACTTCGGCACGCATCGCCAGCAAGTCCAGCCTCTGCAGGAAAGCCTGCTGCTGCACCTGCAGGAGGTCCTCCTCCTTGGCCGGTAGATCAGGCAGGCGCGGCGGCAGCGTAAATTGCTCGCTGTTTCCCAGCCCGATCGCACGCGACAACCGCTCGCGCGTCATGCGCTGGCGTTCGCGCGCCGCCGCGTACTCCAGCGCGGCATCGGCATAAAAGCTTTGCTCGCGCGCCTGGTCCAGCTTGCTCCAGTTGCCTTGCTGGTGCATGCGCCGCGCCAGCTCGGCCGCCGCTTCCGCCGCCTGCATCACCTGCGCGGCATACAGCGACGATTGTTCCGCCGCGACAGCCGCAACCCAGGCCTGCCGGGTTGCCTGCGCCAAGGCCAGCACCTGCAGGCTGACCTCGCGCTTGGCCTGTTCGAAGCGTTGCTGCTCCACGGCCTTGGCCTGCGGCATCGTCAGCAGGGAAAACAGGTTGAAGGTGAACGACTGTTCTATCTTGTAGTCGCCGTCATGGCGCGTGTACAGCATGGAAAAACGCGGATTGGGCAACCGCCCGGCCTGCACAAGGTCTGCTTCGGCAATACCGAGTTCGGCAAATCCGGCTTTCAGGCCCTGGTTGTTCAACAAGGCCAGTTGCACGGCTTCCTCGATTCCCAGCGGCTTGGCGAGCAATTCCTCCGTCCGCTGCCGTGAAGACGCCTCTCCGGCACTATCCAAGACCACGTCCTGTTTCAGGCGTTGGGCAACCGTGGAGCGTACATCGTCCATGCCGCCGTCGCGGCTGAACGTGGCGCAGCCGGCGAGCAGGCCAGTGACAATGGCAAGAGCGACGACGGGAAGGCAGGACACATATTGCCCAGGCAACAACTTGGCCATGATCATTCCCCATGCATGTGATGGTGGCCGTCATGCTGCCCGTCCCCATGCTGCCCATCATCATGCTGCGTGTCATGTTGATGCTGCTCATGGCCGGCATGGTCGTGGTGCATATCGTGTCCGGCATGCGGCTGCAGCGGGGCGGCTGCGGCGCCCCGCTCGAATTTTTGGTATTGCCCGAGGACCGGCTCATGGCGCAAGGCCGGACTCGGCTCGGTTTCAGCCTCTGCTGCCGCCACGGGCAGGACAAGGCACAGGCAGCCTAAAGCTGACAAGGCTATATTGAATCGCATGATGCTCTCCATTCATGATGTGGGCCTGATTGATGCAAGCAGGCCGTTAAAACCTAGCCGCAGGAATAGCGGCCATGACGAAATCAGATGGAGAGCGGGATCGGCGGGCGCTGCCATTGCGCCAAGGCAGGCGGGAAATAAATCAGGCTTGGCGCGATATCCACCTGGCGAGGCGGCAAATCGGGCGTAGACATGCGGATGGAAATAGGCAATACGCTGAAGCATGACAGGCAATCATGGCAGTTCCTGCAATTGTCGCCATGCTGCTCATCATGCTGATACGCGCCGTCATCATGCTGCGCATGATCGTGGGTAGCTTGATGCTGATGCGCCGCTGGCTGCGCTGTCGCAGGGGAAACGGCAGGCAGATGCAGGCTGCTGCTGGCCGCCACGGTATCCGCGAGGAACATGGTCAGCAGCAACAGGATGATGGTGCGATAAAGGCGCATGGAAGAAAAATAGCACAATCAGGACATGCAGCAAAGCCGCAACTGCATTATGCTAATGCCCATCTTGACGATATCGCCACAATCCATCCCTCGTTAACCCCTATGAGCCATCAATACTACCGCTTGCCTGGCGGCCTGGTGCGGGCATTGCAGGCGAATACGCCCTTTCCTCCCTTGGAGGCTGCATTGCAGGAGCCCAACGGGTTGATCGCCATTGGCGGCGAACTGACTGCCGAACGCCTGCTCAGCGCATATCGCCAGGGCATATTCCCCTGGTTCGGCGAAGGAGAACCCATACTGTGGTGGAGCCCGGACCCGCGCATGGTGCTGTTCCCCACTGAGTTGAAAATATCCAGGTCGCTGGCCAAGCGGCTCAAACGCCGGGATTATGAAGTCCGCTTCAACACGGCATTCAGCGAAGTGATCGCTGCATGCGCCGCCACCCCGCGCGCAGGCCAGGACGGCACCTGGATCACCGAAGGCATCATGGAGGCCTATACCGCGCTGCACCGGCTGGGCTACGCCTATAGTGCCGAGACCTGGATGGACGGCAAACTGGCAGGAGGCTTGTACGGCGTCAGCCTGGGCAGGATGTTCTATGGGGAGTCCATGTTCCACCATGCCACTGACGCCTCCAAGCTCGCATTCGTGCATATGGTGCAACGCCTCCAGGCTTTGGGTTGCGGCATGATCGATTGCCAGATGAAAACCCAGCACCTGGCCTCATTGGGCGCACGCGAGATTCCACGTGCAGAATTTTCACAACGGCTGCATGAATTGGTACACTACCCTACATGACATTGCCCGGCGAACAGCACCTGCATAAAATCCAGTTCTACGCTACCACGGCGTATTCCTGCGGTTACCTTGCAGATAAACCAGCGCAATCGCTGATTGCCACACCGCACCACCTGATTGACGCCCATGCCTACAGCGGCCTGATACAGCTTGGTTTCCGCCGCAGCGGCAAGTTTGCCTACCGTCCCCATTGCGAGACTTGCCACGCCTGCATCCCCGTCAGGCTGCCGGTCGCGGATTTCCAGCCCAGCCGCAGCCAGCGCCGGGCCTGGAAACAGCACCAGAACCTGTCCGTCGCCCTCATGGAACTGACTTTCTCGGAAGAACACTTCGCCCTCTATTCCGCCTACCAGGTCGCCCGGCACGAAGGCGGCTCCGGCGATCCGGAAACCGCGGAGCAATACCGCAACTTCCTGGTACAGAGCAATGTGGAAAGCCTGATGGTGGAATTCCGTGAAGACGGCGTACTGAAAATGGTCAGCGTCGTGGACATCGTGCGTGACGGCGTTTCCGCGGTCTATACCTTCTATGAAGCTGCCGACAAACACGCGAGCTATGGGACTTACAACATCCTGTGGCTGCTTGAATGGTGCGAAAGCCTCAACCTGCCTTACCTTTATCTGGGCTACTGGATCAAGGAAAGCCGCAAGATGGCCTACAAGCAAAACTTCCTGCCCCAGGAAGGCCTGATCGACGGCGAATGGCGCCCGATCCATGCAGAACAGCCCCATATCGAACAGTCTGAACAACAAAAATAATACTTCCTGCAGTGAACCAATTCCGCTTTCGCCACTCCTAGCAATTACTCCTTGTCATCTCCTGCAACCGGCGTTTTGTGCTTATCTGCCTTCGCACAAAACGTCTTGGTTGCTTTTCCCCATCCAGCCGACGACGGCCGGCATGTTACAATTGCGCTTTTAATTCCGCGCTGCATCCCCATCTTGAAAAAACTGCTTGTTTTCGGCATTGGCCTGATTGGCGGCTCGCTTGCCCTTGCGCTCAAGGCAGCCAATGCAGGCTGGCATGTGACTGGCGTAGGTCGCGCAGGCGACAGCCTGCAGGAAGCCCTCGCCCTTGGCATCATCGATGAAGCCGCCAGCGATATCGCCACAGCGCTCAAGGATGCGGATGTGGTCATGATTGCGACGCCGGTGGCCCAGATTGCCCCCATCCTGCAGCGTATTGCGCCGTATCTCGAAGACAAGACCGTCGTCACCGACGCTGGCAGCACCAAGGCCGATATCGCCGAACAATCACGCCATATCCTCGGCAAGGCGGCATCGCGCTTCGTGCCCGGCCACCCGATCGCAGGCGCGGAGAAAAGCGGGCCCTCTGCCGCGCAAGCCACGCTGTACCAGAACAAGAACGTGGTTCTCACCCCGGGCGAGCATACCGACCCGGCAGCAGTCCAGGCGGTTCGCGCGCTCTGGGCCAGCACCGGCGCCGTCGTGCGCGAAATGAGCCCTAGCGGGCATGACACCGTGTTTGCCGCGGTCAGCCACCTGCCGCACCTGCTGGCCTTTGCCCTGGTGGACGAATTGGCCGCCCGCCCGGATGCGGACCAGTTCTTCGAGTTCGCAGCCAGCGGCTTCCGCGACTTCACCCGTATTGCGGGCAGCTCGCCGGAAATGTGGCGCGACATCAGCCTCGCCAACCGCACCGCCCTGCTGCAGGAGCTGGACCGCTACCAGGCAACCCTTGCCGATCTGCGCCATACCCTGGAACAAGGCAATGCAGCCGGCCTGCAAGCCATCTTCGAACGTGCCAGCCATGCCCGCAATGCCTGGGCCGGGCGCAACACATCCGCATCATGGAAGAATTAAGCATGGAAACCCTCACCCTGCCTGCCGCACGCCACGCCCACGGCACAGTCAAGCTGCCAGGCTCGAAAAGCATCTCCAACCGTACATTGCTGCTTGCAGCGCTCGCGCAAGGCAATACCGAGATTCACGAGCTGCTGGCATCTGACGATACGCAACGCATGCTCGAAGCCCTGCACACGCTCGGCGTCAAGCTGGAGCAGACCGGCACTCACCAATGGCAGGTGGAGGGAACGGGAGGACAACTTCCGGTCAAGCAGGCCAAATTGTTCCTCGGCAATGCCGGCACCGCCTTCCGCCCATTGACGGCGGCCTTGGCCTTGTCGCAAGGGGAATACGAACTGTCGGGCATCGCGCGCATGCACGAGCGTCCGATCGGCGACCTGGTGGATACGCTCAATGCTGCTGGCGCCGCCATCGAGTATCTGCAAAACCCAGGCTTCCCTCCCTTGCATATCCGCCCGGCACAACTGGACACCAGCCAGGCGCTACGCGTGCGCGGCGACGTCTCCAGCCAATTCCTGACCGCCCTGTTGATGGCCTTGCCGCTCACGGGCCGGGAAGCCCGCATTGAGGTCGTCGGCGAACTGATTTCCAAACCTTATATTGAAATCACGCTCAACCTCATGCGCAGGTTCGGCGTCGAAGTGCTGCGCGACGGCTGGAACGCGTTCACCATCCCTGCCGGCAGCACATACAAGAGCCCGGGCGTTGTCCAGGTCGAGGGAGACGCCTCCTCCGCCTCCTACTTCCTGGCAGCGGGAGTAATAGGCCACGGCCCCGTCAAGGTGGAAGGCGTAGGCCGCAACAGCATCCAGGGCGACGTGCGCTTTATAGAAGCGCTTGAGTTGATGGGGGCCGCCGTCAGCACCGGGGACAACTGGATCGAAGTCCGTTCGACGCCCGGCAAGCTCAGGGCCCTAGACCTTGACTGCAACCACATCCCGGATGCGGCGATGACGCTGGCCATCCTGGCGCTGTTTGCCCACGGCCCGAGCACCTTGCGCAATATCGCGAGCTGGCGCGTCAAGGAAACCGACCGTCTCACCGCCATGGCGACAGAGCTGCGCAAGGTCGGAGCGATTGTCGAGGAAGGCAGCGACTATCTGCGCATCACGCCTCCTCCGGAACTAGTTCCCAACGCACAAATCGACACCTATGACGACCACCGCATGGCGATGTGCTTCTCGCTGGTCGCCCTCGGCGGCGTGCCTATCGTGATCAACGATCCGAATTGCGTCGCCAAGACCTTTCCTGATTATTTCGAGCGCTTTGCCATGCTGCTGCAAGCGTAAAACAAGATTGCTTCCGTATTTCCAATGACCGATATACCAACATCCGCCGTTCCCGTCATCGCCATCGATGGCCCATCCGCCTCGGGCAAGGGCACCGTTGCTCAGCGCGTGGCGCAAACCCTGGGCTATCACTACCTTGATTCGGGAGCCATTTACCGCATTGCCGCCCTTGCAGCACTCAGGCGCGGCATCAGCTGGCAGAATGAAGCCGCGCTGGCAGACATGGCCTCAGACCTGGACATCAGCTTTTCCGATGGGGAAATCTACTTGGACGGCGAAACCATCACTGAAGCCGTACGCACCGAACAAATCAGCCGCGGCGCCTCGGAAGTCGCCGTCCACCCGGCATTGCGCCGTGCGCTGCTCGACCTGCAGCAAAGCTTCCGCAAGGCGCCCGGCCTGGTCGCGGATGGACGCGACATGGCGACCGTGGTCTTCCCTGACGCCCAAACCAAGATATTCCTCACTGCCAGTGCCGAGGTCAGGGCGGAGAGACGCTATAAACAGTTGATAGAAAAAGGAATCCATGCTAATCTCGCGGAAATCTTGCAGGATTTGCAAACCCGCGATGCAAGGGACAGCCAACGAGCCGTTGCGCCATTGCAAAAAAGCGAGAACGCGAGGTTGCTGGAAACCAGCGACCTTAGCATAGATCAGGCGGTCGATGCGATACTGGATTACAGCCGCGCTGACACTGGAAATCAAGTTTTGTAGTAGTACGAGTGCCGTGAATCTCACCGGTTCATGGTTTTTTTAATTTGACCCGCTGCACGGCGGGATTATCTGGATATTTTTTTAATGGCTAACCTTTCAACCACAACCTCCTCCATGGAAAGCTTCGCAGCCCTGTTCGAGGAAAGCCTGGCTCGCCAGGAAATGCGCTCCGGTGAAGTGATCACCGCCGAAGTTGTCTCCGTCGATGACGACTTCGTTATTGTCAACGCCGGCTTGAAGTCGGAAAGCGTGATCCCCGCTTCCGAGTTCCGCAACGACCGCGGCGAACTCGAAGTGAATGCAGGCGACTTCGTCAAGGTCTGCATCGAATCCCTGGAAGATGGTTATGGTTCCACCAAGCTGTCGCGCGAAAAGGCCAAGCGCCTCGCGGCATGGCAAGACCTCGAAGAGGCAATGAACGAATCCCGCATCATCAAGGGCATGGTCAATGGCCGCGTCAAGGGTGGCTTGACCGTCATGGTCAACAGCATCCGCGCGTTCCTGCCAGGCTCCCTGGTTGACCTGCGCCCTGTCAAGGACACCACTCCTTTTGAAAACAAGGAATGGGACTTCAAGGTTATCAAGCTCGACCGCAAGCGTAACAACGTTGTGGTTTCCCGCCGCGCCGTGCTGGAAGAAACCATGGGCGCCGACCGCGAAGCACTGCTCGAATCCCTGAAGGAAGGCGCAGTGGTCAAGGGTATCGTCAAGAACATCACCGACTACGGTGCGTTCGTTGATCTCGGCGGTATCGACGGCCTGTTGCACATTACCGACCTCGCATGGCGCCGCGTCAAGCACCCATCCGAAGTGCTGACCGTAGGTGAAGAAGTCGAAGCCAAGATCCTCAAGTTCGACCAAGAGAAGAACCGCGTTTCCCTGGGCATCAAGCAACTGGGCGACGATCCATGGGTTGCTTTGGGCCGCCGCTACCCAGTCGGCACACGCCTGTTCGGCAAGGTGACCAACCTGACCGACTACGGCGCATTCGTTGAAATCGAGCCAGGCATCGAAGGCCTGGTGCACGTTTCCGAAATGGACTGGACCAACAAGAACGTTCACCCTGCCAAGATCGCTCAACTGGGCGACGAAGTAGAAGTGATGATCCTGGAAATCGACGAAGACCGTCGTCGTCTGTCCCTGGGCATGAAGCAATGCCAGGCCAACCCATGGGATGACTTTGCTGCTTCCCACAAGAAGGGCGACAAGGTCAGCGGCCAGATCAAGTCCATCACCGATTTCGGCGTATTCATCGGCTTGCCTGGTGGCATCGACGGCCTGGTGCACCTCTCCGACCTATCCTGGAACCAGCCTGGCGAAGAAGCGATCCGCAACTTCAAGAAGGGTGACGAGCTCGAAGCTGTTGTGCTGAGCATCGACGTTGAGAAAGAGCGTATCTCCCTGGGCGTCAAGCAGCTCGACAGCGACCCGTTCAGCGCCTACACCGCACTGAATGACAAGGGCGCCATCGTCAAGGGCACCGTCAAGTCCATCGAAGCCAAGGGCGCCGTGATTGCTCTGGACAACGAAGTTGAAGGTTACCTGCGTGCTTCCGAAGTTTCCCGCGATAAGGTAGACGACATTTCTACCGTACTCAAGGAAGGCGAAGAAATCGAAGCCCGCATCACCAACATCGACCGCAAGAACCGCTCCATTGCCTTGTCCATCAAGGCGAAGGACCTTGCCGATGAAGCTGATGCGTTGCAGAAGTTCAGCAATGATGCCGGCTCTGCAGGCACCACCAACCTTGGTGCATTGCTGAAGGCCAAGCTTGACGGCAAAAACAACGAGTAAGGTCATAGCGTCATGACCAAATCGGAGTTGATTGCCAACCTGGCTGCGCGCTTTCCGCAACTGGTCGTCAAGGATGCAGAACTTTCCGTCAAGGCGATTCTTGACTCCATGACGGATAATCTTGCTTCTGGTGAACGCATTGAAATCCGTGGTTTCGGCAGCTTCAGCCTGAACTACCGTCCACCGCGGCTGGGGCGCAACCCCAAGACTGGCGAAAAGGTGCAGGTGCCCGAGAAGCATGTGCCTCACTTCAAGGCAGGCAAAGAGTTGCGTGAGCGTGTAGACGGCAACAGCGATTAAGCACGCAGACTGCTGTGCTAGGAAAAGCGGTAGCATTCAGGTGCTACCGCTTTTTTATTTTTTTACATCAAATCCTGCACGCCTTGGCGATGCTTGGGTAAAATCGGGGCATGCGCACCTTATATACGATACTTGGCGTCTTGCTGTTCATCCTGCTGCTTGGATTTGCCTTCAAGAACGCAGAGCCCGTCGAGCTTGCCTATTACCTGGGCTATTCTTGGAAAGCTCCGCTTTCCCTCATGCTTCTGATCACATTCTTCAGCGGCATCATTGCCGGCGTCATTGCCTGTCTGGGATCGCTGATCGGCCAGCGCCGCAAGCTGCTGGCACTGGAAAAAGAAATCAAGAACCTGAAGATGAACAAATAACAAGCGTATGACTTGTGATGCCATCTCTAGCTGAATGCCTGTCATGTTGATTACAGGCCTGGAAACCGATCATGGAATTTGAATACTGGTGGCTACTCGCCCTCCCCCTTTTTTTCACGCTTGGCTGGCTGGCCGCACGCGTGGATATCAATCAACTGCTGACCGAATCCACCGCCTTGCCCGCAGCTTATTTCAAGGGCTTGAACTTCCTTATCAGCGACCAGCATGACAAGGCGATAGAAGCCTTCATCGAAGCCGTGCAAGCCAATGCCGACTCCATGGAGCTGCATTTCGCGCTGGGCAGCCTGTTCCGCCGCCGTGGCGAGGTAGACCGTGCCATTCACCTGCACCTCAACCTGCTGGAGCGCAAGGAGCTGCCGGACCAGCAGAAGCAGGCTGTCATGGCGGAGCTCGCGCAAGATTACCTCAAGGCCGGCCTGTTCGACCGCGCCGAAGAGCTATTTAGCTCATTGCACGACAGCCGCTACAAGCAGACCGCATTACGCGCGCTGCTGGAAATCTATATCCGCGAGCGCGAATGGCACCATGCCATCAAAAGCGCCATAGAGCTCGAACGCCTGTCCGGCATTTCCTTCCGTAAGGAAGTGGCGCAATTCCACTGTGAAATCGCGATGAAGGCCATTCTTGAACATGATGCACATAGCGCGCGCCATGAGTTGGAAACGGCAATTGAAGCCGACAAGCGCTGTGTCCGCGCCAACATCATGCTGGGCGATCTCGAGGCCGGCACCGGCAACCACAAACAGGCCATCTCCTTCTGGAAGCGCGTGGAGTTCCAGCGTCCCGAATATCTCGGGCTCGTCGCCCCCAAACTGCTCAACAGCTACAAGGCGTTGAACAGCCTGGATGAGGGCATCGCCCTGCTCAAGGGTTATTTGCAGACATACAAGCTTCCCGCCATCCTCAACCTGGTCTATGAAACCACCTTGAGCGAAGAAGGGGCGGCCAGCGCCGAAGAACTTGCGCGGGAGGAACTGCGCCGCAAACCCAGCCTGCAGACCCTGGATCAGTTCCTGCGTGCGCAATCGCTGTTGGAAGGTGCCAACCAGCAGGATGCCTTGCTGATGCAGCAGACCGTACGTTACGCCATTGGCAACCGCAGCGCGCATTACTGCGACCAATGCGGCTTCCGCGCGCGCAACTTCCATTGGCAATGCCCGGCATGCAATGCCTGGGAATCCCTCTCACCCGAAACCAAAGAATCCGCCGTATGACCGACCCCAAGATTATCGTCGCCCTTGACTACGCCGATGCTGCAAGCGCCCTCGGGCTGGCCCGGCAACTCGACCCTACCCTGTGCCGGCTCAAGGTAGGCAAGGAGCTGTTCACGGCTGCCGGCCCGCAACTGGTGGAAGAGCTGGTCAAGCGCGGCTTTGGCGTGTTCCTCGACCTCAAGTTCCACGACATTCCCAACACGGTTGCCAAGGCTTGCGAAGCGGCAAGCAAACTCGGCATATGGATGCTCAACGTGCATGCTTCAGGCGGCAGCCAGATGATGCAGGCAGCACGCGAGGGCGTTGCCCGCAGCGGCCATTCGCCATTACTGATTGCAGTCACCGTCTTGACCAGTATGAACCAGCAAGGACTGACAGAACTGGGAATTGCTACCCCGCTTGAACAGCATGTGCTACGCCTGGCAGCACTCGCGCAGCAAGCAGGCCTGGACGGCGTTGTCTGCTCCGCCCAGGAAGCCCCTGTGCTGCGCCGGACACTGGGCAATGACTTCTGCCTGGTGACGCCCGGCATCCGCCCTGCCGATGCCGCCATCGACGACCAGTCCCGCGTGGTCACTCCTGCCGATGCACTTGCACTGGGCTCCAATTATCTGGTGATAGGCCGTCCCATCACCAAGGCTGTCGACCCGTTGGCCGTCCTGCATCATATCCGGGAATCAATCCTGGAAAAATAAGGAAAATCGCTTACAAAAAAACTATACTTTCCTCCAATAGCTCATGCTCAACATGTGGCATATGATGGCTTTTCCCTGGAACAACAGGGTCTTACCAACATTTTAGAGGAGAGCATCATGAAGTCTTTGTTGTTTGCAGTCCTGATCTTGTTTGGGTTGACGTTCAATGCCATGGCCGCGGTTGACCTCAATACCGCCTCTGCGGTGGAACTGGAATCGGTAAAAGGCATCGGCCCGGCAAAAGCCCAGGCGATTGTCGATTACCGCAAGGCTAACGGCAATTTCAAGTCGGTTGACGACTTGGGCAACGTGAAAGGGTTTGGCAAGAAGAGCGTAGACAACCTGCGCGGTGAGCTTTCCGTCGGCAAAACGCCCAAGGCGGAAAAAGCGACAACGGCGAAAAACGACAAGAAATAAGCGCCGCATTAAAAAGCAAAAGCCCCTTCATAGGGGCTTTTGCTTTATCTGGCAATCTATTTATTTAACGCGCATGCCTGGTTGGGCGCCGCTATCCGGCGAGAGGATAAATGGCCCGCCTCGCTCGTCGCTCGCAGCAAGCACCATGCCTTCCGACAGGCCGAACTTCATCTTGCGCGGGGCAAGGTTCGCCACCATCACGGTCAAGCGCCCCTTCAGGCTTTCAGGATCATAGGCGGACTTGATACCTGCAAAGACTTGGCGCGGCTTTTCCTCGCCAATGTCCAGGCTCAGCTTGAGCAGCTTTTCAGCGCCTTCCACATGCTCTGCATTGACGATGCGTGCAATACGCAAATCCACCTTGGTGAAATCGTCGATCGAGATGTAAGCATCTTCCTGTGCCGCATCCTGCGCTGCCTGCTTTTGTGCTGGCACCGCAGCGGCCTGGGTTTGCAGCGATTCCTTATTCGCTTCGACCATGGCTTCCACATGCTTGGGGTCAATACGGGTAATCAGGTGTTGATAGGCCTGTATCTGGTGGCCGGCCGGCAAGGGGCGGTCAATATCCGCCCAGGTCAACGGATCGATATTGAGGAATGTCTCGATAGCTTGCGCCAATCCCGGCAATACCGGCTTGAGGTACAAGGTGAGCAGGCGGAATATTTCCAGGGCGGCAGAGCAGACTTCATGCAGCGCGGCCGTTTGCTCGGGCTGCTTCGCCAACTCCCATGGCGCGTGTTCAGCCACATAGGCATTGGCCTTGTCCGCCAGCGCCATGATGTCGCGCAGGGCGCGTGCGGTATCGCGGTTGTCGAAACTGTCGCGTATGCCGTCCGCGGCGGCGCGCAACTCGGCAATCACCGCATTCTCGCCCACGGCGGCCAGCTTGCCGTCGAAGCGCTTGGCAATAAATCCGGCAGTACGGCTGGCAATGTTGATGTACTTGCCCACCAGGTCGCTGTTCACGCGCGCGACGAAATCCTCCAGGTTGAGGTCGATATCCTCCATGGTGCCGTTGAGCTTGGCCGCGTAGTAATAGCGCAGGTACTCGGGATTCTTCACGTGGTCGAGATAGCTGCGCGCGGTGATGAAGGTGCCGCGCGACTTGGACATTTTCTCGCCGTTCACGGTGAGGAAGCCGTGGGCGAATATCCGCGTGGGCTGGCGATAGCCGGAGAATTTCAATGTGGCGGGCCAGAACAGGGCGTGGAAATACAGGATATCCTTGCCGATGAAGTGGTATAGCTCGGCTTGGCTGTCCTGCTTCCAGTACTCGTCGAAATCCAGTCCTTCGCGCGTTGCAAGGTTCTTGAAGCTCGCCATGTAGCCGATAGGCGCATCGAGCCAGACATAGAAATACTTGCCCGGCGCATCGGGAATCTCGAAACCGAAGTACGGCGCATCGCGGGAGATATCCCAGTCCGACAGGCCCGAGGCAAACCATTCCCCCATCTTGTTGGCGGCTTCCGGCTGCAAGGTGCCGGAGCGCGTCCATTGCTTGAGGAAATCCTCGCACTCGCTCAGCTTGAAGAAATAATGCTCGGTTTCCTTGCGCACCGGCGTCGCACCCGACACAGCGGAATAAGGCGCAATCAATTCGGTCGGACTATACGTCGTGCCGCAGGATTCGCAGGAGTCGCCATACTGGTCCTTGGCATGGCACTTGGGACATTCGCCCTTGATGAAGCGGTCGGGCAGGAACATGTTCTTGACTGGGTCGTAATACTGCTCGATCGTGCGCGTGGCGATCTTGTCGTTCGCCTTGAGCTCGCGGTAAATCCTGCTGGACAACTCGCGGTTTTCCTCGGAATTGGTGGAATAATAGTTGTCAAAAGCCACCAGGAAATCGCTGAAGTCCGCATAGTGCTCGGTGTGTACGCGGCCGATCAGCTCCTCCGGCGTGATGCCCTCTTTTTCCGCACGCAGCATGATGGGCGTGCCATGGGTGTCGTCGGCGCAGACGTAATGCACGGTATGTCCCTGCATCTTCTGGAAACGCACCCAGACGTCGCTCTGGACGTACTCCACCATGTGGCCAAGATGAATGCTGCCATTGGCATAAGGCAAAGCAGAGGTAACCAGTAATTTGCGTGACGCGGTGTTGGCAGGCGTGTTTCCGGACATGATCATCAATCATTAAACGACAAAAGAGAATCTCGCATTCTAGCAAACTGCCACGGTTTCACATAAGCAATCCGCATGCGCTAGAATGTCCCATCCAACGAATCTGCAGGAAAACCACATGCCGCTTACCGAATCCCAGGTGCAGGATGCCCTTCGCGCCGTGATTGACCCCAACACCGGCAAGGACTTCGTCGGCAGCAAGTCTGCACGCCAGATTGCCATTGCCGGCAGCCATGTCTCGGTCGATATCGTGCTCGATTACCCGGCACGCAGCGTTCTGGGAGACATCAGGGACTTGGTGACGCAAGCGGTCAAGTCGTTGCCCGATGTAGATACCGTCACGGTGGGCGTCACCAGCCGCATTGTCTCGCACAAGGTGCAACGCGGCGTACAGCTCATCCCCAACGTCAAGAACATCATCGCCGTCGCTTCTGGCAAGGGCGGCGTCGGCAAATCCACCACGGCAGTCAACCTGGCCCTGGCCCTGGCCGCGGAAGGCGCGCGCGTCGGTATTCTTGATGCAGACATCTATGGCCCCTCGCAGCCGCAGATGCTGGGCCTGAGCGGCAAGCCAGAAAGCACTGACGGCAAGAGCATGGAGCCGTTGGAACACTACGGCGTGCAGGCCATGTCCATCGGCTTCCTGGTCGATGTCGATACGCCCATGGTCTGGCGCGGCCCGATGGTCGTGGGCGCATTGGAGCAATTACTGCGCGACACGCGCTGGAAGGACCTGGACTACCTGGTGGTCGACCTGCCCCCGGGCACAGGGGACATCCAGCTCACCCTGGCGCAGAAAGTGCCGGTCACCGGCGCCATCATCGTGACCACCCCGCAGGACATTGCCCTGCTGGATGCACGCAAGGGGCTCAAAATGTTCGAGAAGGTCGGCATTCCCATCCTCGGCATCGTCGAGAACATGAGCACGCATATCTGTTCGCAATGCGGGCATGAAGAGCACATATTCGGCGCCGGGGGCGCGGCCAGGATGTGCGCCGACTACGATACGGAACTATTGGGCAGCCTGCCGCTGGATATCCGCATCCGCGAAGAGACTGACGGCGGCAAGCCCACCGTCGCCGCCGACCCGGCAGGCGAGATTGCCGGCATCTACAAATCGATTGCCCGCCGTGCCGCGGTCAAGTTGGCAGACCTGAGCCAGGATTACAGCAGCAAGTTCCCCAATATCGTGATCCAGAAAACCTGAGACAGAGACTTCAGGCCTCCCAAACCATCAAGGCCCTCGCCGGGCCTTAATGGTTTGACATGTCAGCTTTATAAATTCACGCCAAATATATAGACATCCACGCCGTTTTTGGGCTTGATCAGGCTAGCCGGGATAGGCTCGCCGCGGCGCCAGTTGTCCACGGCTTCCTGCTTGCCCGCGCCGGTGACGAAGAAGATGACTTCCCGTGCCTGGCTCAGGCGCGCGGCACTGATGGAGACCCGCTCCGGCGGAGGTTTGGGCGCATCGAACACCGGCACTGCCGACTGCGCGTCGTCCCAGCTATGACCGGGAAACAGGCTGGCGGTATGGCCGTCCTCGCCCAAACCCAGCAACACGAGATCGAAGTCGCCCACCGCTGCCAAGGTCTGGTTGTACGCCTGTGCCGCTTCCACCGGGCCTCGCTCCGCTGGAATGTCGTGAACCTGGGATGAGGGAATCGCCACATGCTTGAGCCAGGCTTCATGCGCCATCAGACTATTGCGCTCTTCATGCTCAGGCGGCAGGCAACGGTCATCGCCGTAGAATACATGCCATTTGCTCCAGTCGGTGTCGATCCTGGGCAGCAACTGGTAGATGCTCTTGGGGGTGCTACCGCCGGCGAGCACGATGCTGAACTTGCCATGGCCCGCAATGGCATTGCGCGCAGCCTCTTCGATATGCTCGACGGCGCTGCTGTATAGCGCCTCCTGCGCGCTGTACACCTGCCATCGGCTCACCTGATTATTAATCACCAGGGACTGTGTTGTATTTTGCATGATATAAAACCTTCACGTTATAATTACCGAGCTCTATCTTGAGAATTTTAACATTATCAACCCAGGCCCATCTCATCTAAAACGGTCTTGCCCAAAAGGAAGCGCCTCAAAGTGACGATGGCATGATCCTCATCAAGGAAAAAACTCAATGAAACTCGCAATCATCGGTCTAGGAAAAATGGGCGGCAACATGGCGCGCCGCCTCCTGAAACACGGCATCGAAGTCGTCGGCTTCGATTTCAACCAGGATGCAGTGAACCAGATTTCCCTGACCCACGGCATGGTTCCCGCCACCTCCGTCGCAGATGCGGTGTCCAAGCTGTCGGGCGAAGCCAAGAAAATCGTCTGGATCATGCTGCCTAGCGGCGAGATCACCGAAAACCAGATCAAGGACCTGGTGCCACTGCTGGGCAAGGGCGACATCATCGTCGATGGCGGCAACTCAAACTACAAGCATAGCCAACGCCGTGGCGCATGGCTGGCCGAGCATGGCATTGATTTCATTGACTGTGGGACTTCCGGCGGCATCTGGGGTCTGGAAAACGGCTACTGCCTGATGTACGGCGGCACCAAGGAAGCAGCCGATACCATTGAGCCAATTGCCAAGGCGCTGACTCACGAAGATCGTGGCTGGGCTCATGTCGGCCCGATTGGTTCCGGCCACTTCACCAAGATGATCCATAACGGCATCGAGTACGGCATGATGCAGGCGTTTGCCGAAGGCCTGGACCTGCTCAAGGGCAAGGAAGAATTCAACCTCGATCTTGCCCAGATCACCGAACTCTGGCGTCATGGCTCCGTCGTCCGCAGCTGGCTGCTGGACCTGACCGCCGAAGCATTGGCGCATGACCAGGAACTCTCCACGATCGCCCCGTACGTCGCAGACTCCGGCGAAGGCCGCTGGACCGTGGTGGAAGCCGTGGATCAAGGCGTGGCGGCTCCAGTATTGACCGTGGCATTGCAAGCGCGTTTCAGAAGCCAGGACTCCAAAGGCTATAGCTACAAGCTGCTGTCCCTGATGCGCAACGCGTTTGGCGGCCACGCAGTCAAGACCAAGTAATACGCCCAGGCCATGCCCAGGCATGGCCTTTTATGATATCCATCCTATTTAGAGAATACTGAATGAAAGTCATAGACCCCTGTACCTTTGTCCTGTTTGGTGCGAGCGGCAACCTCTCCCGCATCAAGCTCATGCCTGGCCTGTTCCGTCTTGACCAGGCAGGCCGCTTGCCGGAAAAAATGGCCATCCTTTCTGTCGGGCGGGGCCAGGTTGCCCGCGAAGCCTGGTTGGCCGACATCAAGGGCATGCTGGATGCCAAGTTTCCCAAGGGCTATGACCAGGCAGTGTTCAAGCGCTTCATCGAGCGCCACCACTACCATGCCAATCCGCCCGATGATGCCACCTCCTTCACCCGCCTGAAGGAGACCTTGTCGAACGAGGCCGTTTTCCCGCAGAACCTGGCTTATTTCCTCTCCGTGCGCCCTTCCGACTTCGCGACCATCGTCGACCAGCTGGCTGGCGTCGGGCTGACCCAGGAAGACAAATACTGGCGTCGCGTCGTCGTGGAAAAGCCGTTCGGCACTGACTTGAAGACCGCGCAGGAGCTGCAATCCTCGATCACCAAGCACCTCAAGGAAAGCCAGATCTACCGCATCGACCATTATCTCGGTAAATCCGCCCTGCAGAACATCATGCTGCAACGTTTTGCCAATGCCATCCTCGAGCCCTTGTGGAACAAGAACTACATCGACCACGTACAGATCACCAACACCGAACAGCTCGGCGTCGGCGAGCGTACTCAGTTCTACGATGCCACGGGCGCCTTGCGCGACATGATCCAGAGCCACGTGCTGCAAACCCTGGCGCTGACCGCCATGGAGCAGCCCGCATCATTGAGCCCGGATGATATCCGCGCCGAAAAGATCAAGGTGCTGGAAGCCATTCGCCCGATTCCAGTCAACGAACTGGAAAAGAACGCATTCCGTGCGCAATACTCCGCAGGCGAAGTCAAGGGCGAAAAAGTGCCTGGCTACCTGGAAGAACTCGGCGACAATAGCAGCGTGGTGGAAACCTATGCCGCGCTCAAGCTGTTCATCGACAACCCGCGCTGGGAAGGCGTACCTTTCTATATCCGCACTGCCAAGCGCCTGCACGAGGCAGACACCCGCATCGCGATCCGCTTCAAGAAAGCGCCGCTGCAACTGGGCAACGGGCAAGACCAGAACTGGCTCATCATCGGCATCCAGCCGCGTGAGTGCATCAAGCTGGAAATCCAGTCCAAGATTCCCGGCCTGGATATCGCTACCCGCACGATCGAGCTCGATGGCGCCAACCGCCAGGAAGGCGATGAAACCATCGACGCCTACGAGGCCTTGCTATTGAACCTGATGGAAGGCGACAACTCGCTCTACCTGCACATCAGCGAGGTGGAAGCCCAGTGGCGCCTGGTCGACCCGATCATCGAGGCCTGGGCCAAGGACCGCAAGCCTGTGTATCAATACCCTGCCGGCAGCAGCGACCCGGAAGCCTCCAAGGTGATTTTCGAGCACGAAGACCAGTTCTGGCGCTATAGCATCAAGCTGGGCGGCGACAAGCATTAAGAGCGGCTGCAAAACTCTCCTGGCGTTGTTGCTTTGCTTGTCGTACGACTTGTACTGTCTGCGGCAAAGCGCCTAGCCAGGAGCGCTTCGCTCAGTTTTGTAACCACTCTAAGCCTTTTTGAATTTTTGACAAACTGATCAAAGCGTAGTGATCCGGATGACTGGCGAGAAAAGCCGGTTATCCGTACACTTCGCTTTTTTGTCTTTCTGACGGAAGAACATAATGAGCATCAAATCCGACAAATGGATACGCCGCATGGCAGAACAGCATGGCATGATCGAGCCATTCGAGCCCAACCTGATCCGTGAGGTCAACGGCCAGAAGATCGTCTCCTACGGCACTTCGAGCTATGGCTACGATATCCGTTGCGCTGATGAATTCAAGGTCTTCACCAATATCAACAGCACGATTGTCGATCCCAAGAATTTCGATCCCAATTCATTTGTCGAATTCAAGAACGATTTCTGCATTATTCCGCCTAACTCATTTGCCTTGGCACGCACGGTCGAGTATTTCCGCATCCCGCGCAGCGTATTGACCGTATGTTTGGGCAAGTCCACCTACGCGCGTTGCGGCATTATCGTCAACGTCACCCCTTTCGAGCCGGAATGGGAAGGCTACGTTACATTGGAGTTCAGCAATACCACCCCGCTGCCGGCCAAGATCTATGCCGGCGAAGGTTGTGCCCAGGTGTTGTTCCTCGAATCTGATGAAGAATGCGAGACCTCCTACAAGGACAGGGGCGGCAAGTATCAGGGCCAGGTGGGAGTCACCCTGCCAAAAATCTGACCGCAACACATGGCCCGCGGTCATATTAATCGCGAGTGATTGTGCTATATTGCGCTTTTTTAATGAGGGGTCTGTTGCCAGGTTGTCCGTGAACAATCTGGCAACAGACCCTGTATGCCTTTAGGAGGCTTCATGAAATTCCGTTTCCCCGTCGTCATCATTGACGAGGACTTCCGCTCAGAAAACTCTTCCGGTCTCGGCATCCGCGTACTTGCCAAGGCGATCGAGGATGAAGGATTCGAGGTGCTGGGCGTCACCAGCTACGGCGACCTGACTTCGTTCGCCCAGCAGCAAAGCCGCGCCTCTGCCTTCATCCTGTCGATAGATGACGAGGAGTTCATCGAGGAATCGCCGGAAGCGCTGGAAAACCTGCGTAATTTCGTGGATGAGATCCGCTTCCGCAACGAGGAAATCCCCATCTTCCTGCACGGCGAAACCCGTACCTCGCGCCATATACCCAATGAAATCCTGCGCGAACTGAATGGCTTCATCCATATGTTCGAAGATACGCCCGAATTCGTCGCGCGCTACATCGTGCGTGAAGCCCGCACCTACTTGGACAGCCTGCCGCCGCCCTTCTTCCGCGCCCTCACCCATTACGCGGCAGACGGCTCATATTCCTGGCACTGTCCCGGCCACTCCGGCGGCGTCGCCTTCCTCAAGTCGCCGGTCGGCCAGATGTTCCACCAGTTCTTCGGCGAAAACATGCTGCGCGCCGATGTCTGCAATGCAGTGGACGAACTGGGGCAACTGCTCGACCACACCGGACCGGTGGCGGCTTCCGAGCGCAATGCGGCACGCATCTTCAATTGCGACCACCTCTATTTCGTCACCAACGGCACCTCCACCTCCAACAAGATCGTCTGGAATTCCACCGTGGCGCCGGGCGACGTGGTGATCGTGGATCGCAATTGCCACAAGTCGGTACTGCACTCCATCATCATGACCGGCGCGATCCCGATCTTCCTGATGCCGACTCGCAACCATTTCGGCATCATCGGCCCTATCCCGAAAGAAGAATTCTCCTGGGAAAACATCCAAAAAAAGCTGGAAGCGAATCCTTTCATCGGCGACAAGACTGTCAAGCCGCGCGTGCTGACCATCACCCAGTCCACCTACGACGGCGTGCTCTACAACGTCGAGGAGATCAAGGAGATGCTCGACGGCAAGATCGACACATTGCATTTCGACGAAGCCTGGCTGCCGCACGCCACTTTCCATGATTTCTATGGCGATTACCACGCCATCGGCGCGGATCGCCCGCGTTGCAAGGAATCCATGGTGTTTTCCACCCAGTCCACCCACAAATTGCTCGCCGGCTTGAGCCAGGCATCGCAAATCCTGGTGCAGGACGCGCAGGACATACAACTGGACCGCGACCTCTTCAACGAGGCCTATCTCATGCACACGTCGACCAGCCCGCAATACTCCATCATTGCCAGCTGCGATGTCGCCGCAGCCATGATGGAAGCGCCGGGCGGCACCGCCCTGGTAGAGGAGTCCATCATGGAAGCCCTGGATTTCCGCCGCGCTATGCGCAAGGTGGACGAGGAATGGGGCAGCGACTGGTGGTTCAAGGTCTGGGGGCCGGACGACCTCTCCGAGGAAGGCATAGAGGAGCGCGCCGCCTGGATGCTGAAGGCCGGCGAACGCTGGCACGGCTTTGGCAATCTCGCCGAAGGCTTCAACATGCTGGATCCGATCAAGGCCACCATCATCACGCCGGGACTGGATGTGGATGGCGCGTTCTCCGACGAGATCGGCATTCCCGCCGCCATCGTCACCAAGTACCTGGCCGAACATGGCGTGATTGTGGAGAAAACCGGCCTCTACTCTTTCTTTATCATGTTCACCATCGGCATCACCAAGGGCCGCTGGAACACCATGGTGACGGCCTTGCAGCAGTTCAAGGACGACTACGACAAGAACCAGCCGCTATGGAAGGTGTTGCCGGAGTTTGTCGCCAAGCATCCGCGCTACGAGCGCATCGGCCTGCGCGAATTGTGCACCCAGATCCACGAAATATACAAAGCCAATGACGTGGCGCGCCTGACAACGGAAATGTATCTGTCCAACATGATCCCTGCCATGAAGCCTACCGATGCGTTCGCCAAGGTGGCCCACCGCAAGATCGACCGCGTCCTGATCGACGAACTGGAAGGCCGCATTACCGCGGTGTTGCTGACGCCCTACCCGCCTGGCATTCCGCTGCTGATTCCCGGCGAGCGCTTCAACAAGGTCATTATCAACTACCTGCGTTTCGCGCGCGACTTCAACGAGCGCTTTCCTGGCTTCGAGACCGACGTACACGGACTGGTGAAGGAGGTCGTGGATGGCAAGGCGCGCTACTTTGTGGATTGCGTTGCCAATTGAGACTTAAATTGAACCTGCGAGACCACGCAGGTTCAACCCAGCTGTTTCCAAGCTGTTGCGTTACCTGTCTCGCTCGCTATTGCTTGCGTTCATAAGTCAGGTAGCGGAACAGCAGGCCCTTGGCGCTGACCGCTGCCTCGTTTGACACTTCCCGCCAGTCTTGCAAATCGAACTCCGGCAGGAAGGCATCGCCCGCAAACTCGGCGTCAATCTCAGTGATGTAGAGGCGGTCGGCCAGCTTCAATCCCGCCTGGTATAGCTCCGCCCCGCCGATCAGGAATGCCTCGTCGTCATTCGCAGCCAGGTCAATCGCCTGCTCCAAACTATTGGCAATCACGGCGCCTGGCACCTGGTAATCCTGGTTGCGCGTCACAATGACAGTGGTACGGTCCGGCAGCAAGCGATTGAGCGACTCGTAAGTCTTGCGGCCCATGATGATATGATGCCCCGTGGTCAAGGCGCGGAAACGCTTGAGGTCTTCCGGCAGATGCCAGGGCAAGGTGTTGTTCAGGCCGATGACACGGTTCTGGGCAACAGCGACGATAAGAGATAGATTAGCCATGGCATCATTATACTTGGAGTTGCTTGCCAAGGTTTTGTAGGACAAGCGTATGCCCGTTCCAAATGAGATAGTTTAAGATTAAGGCCGGTTTCCTCCTCCATCACTCAAGCATCGCTAACGATAAAGAAACGGAACACAAGTTTTGCAGATTGCCTACCCAAAATCCTTTCTCAAGCTGCTCTTGATCGGCTTTGCGCTAGCCATGCTGCCGCTGCTGTTCGCGTTTGGCAACGCCGCCCTCTACCTAGACCGGCTCGCTACCCAGAGCCGCGATGCAGTGACCCAGGCAGTACAGGCCACGCGCGCAAGCCGTGCCCTCGTCGAGCAGATCACTTTCATGGAGCGCAGCGCGCGGCAGTATTTCGTGCTGGAAGATGAATCGCTGCTGGAAAACTATGAAAAAGCGCATGAGAAATTTGTCGATTCATGGCAGGACCTGGACCAGCTTCCCATGACCAGCAAGCAGAAGCTTGCCCTGGTCAGGCTCTCCGCCGAGGAGCAATCGCTTTTCCAAAGCGTCGTACAATATCCTAGCGAATCCGCACCTATCGAAGAAATCGTTGGCCGCTTTGCGGACCTGACAGCCCAAGCCCAAGATATCCTGGATGAAAATAACCGGCAGATAGACCGGGAATCCGCCATCCTCGCCGAAACTGCCGAGCGCACCCAGCAAATCATGCTCTGGCAGACACTCACCTTGATCCCGGTCGCATTGCTGGTCGCACTTATGATCACCTTCCTGCTGGCGCAGCCGATCCGGCGCATGGATGCAGCCATCCGCAAGCTAGGCGAAGGCGACTATACCGAACCCATCAGCATTGACGGGCCCGGCGACCTGCGCAACCTGGGCGAGCGCCTGGACTGGCTGCGGGCGCAACTGAACGAGCTCGACCAGCAAAAGCAACGCTTCCTGCGCAATGTCTCCCATGAGCTGAAAACCCCGCTCACTGCAATCCGGGAAGGCAGCGAACTGCTCAGCGACGAAGTCGGCGGCACCCTAACGCCTCAGCAGCGCGAAATTGCCGGTATCCTGCGTGAAAGCAGCTTAAGGCTGCAAAAAATGATAGAAAACCTGCTGAGTTACACCGCCGTGCAATTTCATGCGCCGCAGCTCAAGTTGGAGCCCGTCGCCCTGACCAAGCTCGCAGAGGAAATCCTGGCAGATTACTCCTTGACCATCAGCAGCAAGAATATCGACATCCAACGGGATTTCTTCCCTACCGAAATCCAGGCAGACCGCGAGAAAATTCATTCCGTGCTGGACAACCTCGTTTCCAATGCCATCAAATACACATCGTCATCTAGTAGCATCCGCATCAGCATCACGCACCAGGCTGACCAGGCCATCATCGAAGTGCATGACGGCGGACCAGGGGTCATGTCTGCCGACAAGGCCAAGCTGTTTGATCCGTTCTACCGTGGCGACAGCGTCTATGAAAGCCTGGTCAGCGGCAGCGGCCTCGGACTGTCAATAGCCAAGGAATACGTTGACGCCCATGGCGGTGAAATCATTTTATTACCTTCAGAACGCGGTGCTCATTTCCGCGTCTCCCTCCCCTTGAAAGCTGCGACCAAATGAACCCGAAATACCTGCTCCCGATTGCAATGACAGGCATGCTGCTCAACGCATGCGCACACCAGGCTAAGCCAACTGCCGCCCCCGGCAGCCAGGAAGCCCTGTCAAGCCAGGCCGCTCAGCCTGCCGTCAACAAAGGACACCATCCCGCCCCCGACTTGCTGGAATTCGTCAGCAATTTTTCCGAGCTGCCATTGGAGTCCCAGAAAAAGGAACTGGCAGAAGCCTTGCAGAAAATCAGCAGCAACAATAACGACTTACATCAGAAAACGCGGCTCGCAATCATCTATGCCATCCCGACCAGCAAGCTGCGCGACCCGCTCAAGGCACAACCCTTGCTTGATGAGTTGGCGCGCGAAAAACGGCTGAGCAAGGAAGAAGGCGCCATTGTGTCCATCCTCCGGGAAAATGCGGCAGAAACCGCCAAGCTCAACCAGCGCCTGCGCGAGGAACTGCGGCGCGCTGAAGAAAACCAGCAAAAAGCCAATGGCCTGCAGCAAAAGCTGGACGAATTAAAGAAAATTGAGAGGACCATGATGCAGAAATCGCTGAAAGATCCGAACCGGAGCAGCAGTAAATGACTGAAGCAGCAAAGAAAATTCTTACCGTTGATGATGACCCCGATATCCTCAAGCTCATGGGCATGCGGCTGCAGGCAGCTGGTTATCAGGTCATAACGGCAACCAACGCGGAGGAAGCACTGTCGCAAATTGCCATCAGCCGGCCTAGCCTTGTCATCACGGATTTACGCATGCCGGGCATGGACGGCCTGGCCTTGTTCGATGTCATCCATCAATCCGATCCCTCCTTGCCCGTGATCATGGTCACGGCCCACGGCTCGATCCCCGAGGCTGTGGACGCCACGCAGCGTGGCGTATTCGGCTTTCTCACCAAGCCGTTCGACAGCAAGTCGTTGCTGCAGCAGGTAGAGGCTGCATTGCGCATCGGCACGGGGTCGCTGCAGCATAACGCGCAGGATGAGGACAACGAATGGCGCAAGAGCATCATCACCCGCAGTCCGCAGATGGAAAACCTGCTCGGGCAAGCCAAGCTCATGGCGATTTCCGATGCCAGCGTGTTTATCCAGGGGGAGAGCGGCACCGGCAAGGAGCTGCTTGCACGCGCCATCCACCACGCCAGCCCGCGCCGGGACAAGCCTTTTGTCGCCATCAATTGCGGCGCCATCCCTGAAGCATTGCTGGAATCAGAACTCTTCGGCCATAGCAAGGGAGCATTTACCGGCGCCCTTCGCGACCACAAGGGGCTGTTCCAGACCGCCGATGGCGGCACCCTGTTCCTGGATGAAATTGGAGACATGCCGCTCCCCTTGCAGGTAAAACTGCTCCGCGCCTTGCAGGAGCGCGCCATCCGGCCTGTAGGCGCCAATGCCAGCATCAATATCGATGTGCGGGTGATTTCGGCGACCCACCGCAACCTTGCGGAGGAAATGAAGTCGGGAAGGTTTCGCGAGGACTTGTACTATCGCATCAACGTAGTCGGCCTTGAAATCCCGGCCCTGGCTGCGCGGCGCGAAGACATCTCCCTATTGGCCAATAACTTCCTCAATGAACTGACCAGCAAATACCGCAAAAAACTCAACGGCTTTGCCCCTGAAGCCTTGGAGCTGCTGATTGCCGCGCCATGGCCGGGCAATGTCCGCCAATTGCAGAACATCGTCGAGCAAACGGTAGTGCTCTGTACCACGCCCTTGATCCCGGCCACCTTGGTACAAAAAGCGCTGCAAGAAGACATCGGCGGCATCGTGCCGTTCGAAGTCGCCCGCAAGAACTTTGAGCGCGACTACCTGGTCAAGCTGCTCAAGGCCACCAATGGCGGCGTGACGCAAGCGGCACGCCTGGCCCAACGAAACCGTACCGAGTTCTATAAATTGTTACAGCGCCACCAACTTACGCCAGCGTTGTTCAAAAACGACAACACCCCCAACTGATGTCTCTTTCAGGAGACGTGGCTATTCTTTTATTTTCAATAAGTTAATCAAACGTTAAGGATTTTGTCTCACTTTTGAGACAAAATCCTTATGAGAGAATACTCCCAATAAAACCTTATCTATTTGATTATTAAAGATTTAATTAAGTTGGCACACTCTTCGCTATATAGTCATTAAATATTTCGGCTGCATACACCAAGCAAAATCAATAGTCGGAGATGTAAAAGTATGGGATCCAATATCAAGAAAACGCACCCTATGGTTCTGGTCGCTGCAACGGCCATGACGATATTCAGCCTGGTTGGAAGCGCCGCGATTACCGGCCTGATTCCTGTCGCGCATACCTATCGTCCTGACCTGGCGCAGGAATTGATTACCGATCCCAATGCAGCCATGGTGATCAGCAACACGCTCAACCAGGGGATGGAAAATTCCCGCGAGAGCGAGCCAGTCCGCTCCACCTGCACGGACTGCGGCATTATCGTGTCGATCCGTTCTTTCGAGAACAATATGGCAGACAGTTACAAGATGAATGAAAAAGTTGCTGGCGCAACTTATCTTATCAAGGTCAAGATGGGTGATGGACACTTTCATACCATTACCCAGTACAGTACGCCGCGCTACTCCGTGGGAGACAATGTCAAGCTCAAGAGTGGCCGGTTAGTGAGTGCATAGCATGTATTGAATCTCCAAGCTCCTCATAGCAGGCCTTTATCCTCCCCGAGAAGGTCTGCTTTTTTTCTTCAAAAAATAAAGCCCTGCAAAAGCAGGGCTTTATTTTTGTCTTGGCTTAAATTGTCAAGCCGTCGTATTCACGTTTTGTCCCAGGTGCGCTGGCAAATTGGCGGCAGGAGGTGAAGGCAATGCCTCCAGCAAAGCCAAGGCATTGGCCGAGCTGATATCCAAGGCCTTTTTCAATACCGTCGTCCCGACTTCCTGCTGCAAGCGCGTAGCCGCAAGGTCGGTGGCGACACTGGCAATTGCATTGACATCCATTGTGGTTCCCATCAATAACTTCGATATATTGATTAACGGCTCCCCAGAGCGGAAGTTAAGCCTTGCCTGCCAACTTTCTGGTTTCCATTCCATTAATAACAGGCAAAAAAAACGCCCCCGAAGGAGCGTTGTCGACTGTCCGTCCAGTCAAAAACCCATTATTCCTTGCCGATCTGGTAGAACTCTTGGTGGGATTCCACGATCTTGCCGCTAGTTGCGTCTACTTCAACCTTGAATTCCTTGCCATCCTTGGTCTTGATATCGAATTCGTAGGAGGCAGCGCCATTCTCCTCGATCTCATACTCAACCTCGATAATTTCGCCAGGATGTGCAGCCAGCGCTGTCTTGCGTGCGTCAGCTTCGCTTACCTTTTGCTTGGCCTTGAAAAGGGGATGGTCTGCAGAATCGACTTCCTGCTCCACTTCCACGATCTTGCCGATGTTAGCATCGCATTCTACATCCCAAGCGGTACCATCGCTAGACTCAATATCAAATTCATAGACTGGCGTCTTGCCTTCCAGCTTGTACTCCACCTTCACCACGGTACCCTGCTTGGTCTTGAGCGCAGCTTCCAGACAGGTTTCCAGGCTTACCTTGCCTTTAGGAAAGTGATGGTCGGCAAACGCCAGGCTGCTGGATACGGCCAAGGCCAGCGCGCTTATCGCAACGACGGTTTTTCCCATAATTAAGCTCCATGTAGTCATTATCTAATGTTGCAATTATAAATGAAGAAGCAAGAGTTGGGATAAACTCCCTATTTATTTAGGATTAAATCACGATTAAATTTACCGTGCCTTGCTTGCCAGGGCGATTTCCGTCATATGGGTTGCATCCATCGGGTGGCTGAACAAATAGCCTTGCACCATGTCGCTCCCCTGCTCCAGCAGGAATTGCAGCTGAGCCTTGGTCTCCACCCCTTCCGCCACCACTTCGAGCTTCAGGCTGTGCGCCATTTGGATGGTGGCCGTCGTAATCGCGACATCATCGGCATCGTATGGAATATCCCGGATAAAACTGCGATCGATCTTGAGGCGGCTGACCGGAAAACGCTTGAGATACGCCATTGACGAATAGCCTGTGCCAAAATCATCGATTGCCAGGTGCATGCCCATGGCCTTCAGGTCCATCAGACGGGCAGTCGTTACTTCCGCATCTTCCATCAGCACGGTTTCAGTAATTTCCAGCTCCAGCAAACTGCTATCCATGCCAGTTTGCTCAATGATCTTGGTCACGGCCTGCACCAAGTTCTCCTGGCGGAACTGACGGCCCGAGAGGTTGACGCTCATGCGCAGCGCCACTCCCATCTCTTTCCATTCCATGGCCTGCTTGCAAGCCTCTCGCAACGCCCACTCACCAATGCGCACGATCAGGCCGGTTTCTTCTGCGATCGGAATAAAACTGCTTGGATACAAGATGCCGCGTTGCGGATGATGCCAGCGTATCAAGGCTTCTACGCCGACCAGCTTGCGGCCCGGCAGGCTGAACTGCGGCTGGTAGTAGAGTTCGAACTGTCTTTCTTCCAACGCAACGCGCATTTCCGTCTCGAGGATCAAGCGTGTCGAGCTTTTATGATGCATTTCTGCCGAGAACATCTGGAAGTTGTTCTTGCCACGGCTCTTGGCGTAATACATGGCTGCATCGGCATCACGCAGCAGATGGGCGGCGTCATCCCCGTCGTAAGGATAGATGCTCGCGCCGATGCTGACGCCGATATAGAAGTTCCGCTCATTCATTACGATAGGCTGTGTCAGCGCCCGGATGAAGCGGTTGGCGACGGCCTCCACGTTCTCGACATCGGCCGGCTGGTTGAGGATCATGGCAAACTCATCCCCTCCTACACGGTAGACCGTGTCTTTCTTGCCCGCAGCAGACACCAAGCGCTGCGCGACCAGATGCAATAATCTGTCGCCGACATCATGGCCGAGGGTATCGTTGATGACCTTGAAATCATCCAGATCGAACACCAGCAATGCCAATACGCCATGACGATGGCGCGCTTCGTCCAACAATGCATGGAATCGCCGGTTGAAAGCATGACGGTTAGGAAGGTCGGTCACCGTATCGTAATTGGCGAGAAAGCCGGCACGCTCCTCGGCCTTCAGCATTGCACGCTGCAGCCGGCTCAACAACAAGGCGGCAGCAAACAAGGTGACCAGCATCACCGTCACTGTGGTGCCGATGTACCAAAGCAGCTGGCGATACAGCCCCTTCATGTTGGATCGCATATACAGCACGCCAATCTGCATGTCGTCAGATATCACGGGCTGCCATATTTCGATCTTCTGCAAATCCGCCTGGCGCTGGGCCTGGGCCACGACCATCATGTCGAACGGGCGCAACAGGCTGCCAGGCCGCACATATTCGGCAAAACGATTTTGCCGCATGTCATATAGCGTCGCCGTATCTATCTCCGGCGCTTCGGCCAGGCTGGCGAGCACTTCAGAGGCCACTTCCCGCTCCCCGCGCACCAGCGCCTGTGCAATATTGCCCGCCATGATGCGCATCTGGATCTGCATGGTGACGGCCATATTGTGCCTGAGCGAAGCATATTCCATGCTGATGAGTGTCACGGTGGCAATCAACAGTGCCAGGCCGACCGCCAGGATGTGCGCCACACGCAGTTTGGGCGGCACAGGTTGATGATGTGCGGAATTAACCATGAAACACTACGACCATGAATCGATAACGCTGACAGATTGATACGAAAAATAAACGCGCAACCATCGGCGCCCGCATCGCAACAGCATGAAGGGAGAACAACATAGAGTCAAACCAGGGAATTACACTGCGACAGGCGCCTTGATGGCAGGGTGAGACTGATAATTTTCCAGCGAGAAATCCTCGAAGCGGAAACCAAAAATATCCTTCACTTCGGGATTGATCCTCATCACAGGCAGAGGATAAGGCTCGCGCGATAATTGCTCTTTCACTTGCTCGAGGTGGTTGAGGTAGATATGCGCATCGCCCAGGGTATGCACGAAATCGCCAAGCTTGAGTCCGCACACCTGCGCCACCATCATGGTGAGCAAGGCATAGGAGGCAATATTGAACGGCACGCCAAGGAAGATATCGGCGCTGCGCTGATACAGCTGGCAAGAGAGCTTGCCGTCCGTCACATAGAACTGGAAGAACGCATGGCAAGGCGGCAGCTTCATCTTGTCGACATCCGCCACGTTCCATGCCGACACGATCAGGCGGCGCGAGTCTGGGTTGCGCTTGATCGCCTCGACCACCTGGCTGATCTGGTCGATATGGCCGCCATCCGGCGTCGGCCAGCTACGCCATTGGTAGCCATAGACCGGGCCCAGGTTGCCCTGCTCGTCCGCCCATTCATCCCAGATGCTGACGCCGTTATCCTTGAGATAAGCGATATTGGTGCTGCCCTGCAGGAACCAGAGCAACTCATGGATGATGGACTTCAGGTGCACTTTCTTGGTGGTAAGCAGCGGAAAGCCCTCGGCCAGGTCGAAGCGCATCTGGTAACCGAACACCGAGAAGGTGCCGGTGCCGGTACGGTCTTCCTTCTTGTGGCCGTGCTCCAGTACGTGGCGCATCAAGTCGTGATAGACCTTCATGACATCTCCCGATCAAATATGCTCAACAATGAACTGCTTGATGGCGGCGGCATCGGCCTCCATCACTTCAAAGCGCTGCGGCAGGGCTTCCAGCCCTTCGAGGCTATGCGGACGCTCTGGCTTCTGTCCCAATGCCTCGACGATCGCATCCTCGAACTTGGCCGGCAATGCGGTTTCCAGCACCAGCATCGGGGTGCCTGCCTCGCGGTGCTCCAGCGCCACCTTGAGGCCGTCCGCGGTATGGGTATCAATGGTGACGCCATAGCGCTCATGCGTCGCCTTGATGGTCTGCATGCGGTTGGCATGGTTGCTGCTGCCGGAAACGAAGCCGTAATCCGCAACCTTGGCGAACCAGCCACCTTCATTGAGGTCGAAACTGCCGCCCGCATCCACCTTGCCCCACAGCTCGCGCACCTTAGCGGCGTCACGACCCACTAGGTCGAAGACGAAGCGCTCGAAATTGGACGCCTTGGAAATATCCATCGAGGGACTGGAAGTATGGTAGGTATTGGCAGAACCGCGCGGACGGTAGACGCCGGTCTTGAAGAACTCGTCCAGCACGTCGTTTTCGTTGGTCGCCACCACCAGCTTGTCGACCGGCAGGCCCATCATGCGAGCGATATGCCCGGCGCAGACATTGCCGAAGTTGCCGGAAGGCACGGCGAAACTGACCTGCTGCGCATTGTCCGCGGTGACAGCGAAATAACCCTTGAAGTAATACACCACCTGGGCCGCCACGCGCGCCCAGTTGATGGAGTTCACCGCGCCGATCTTGTTCTTTGCCTTGAAGGCATGGTCGTTGGACACTGCCTTGACGATGTCCTGGCAGTCGTCGAACACGCCCTTGACCGCGATGTTGAAGATATTGTCGTCCTGCAGGCTGAACATCTGCGCGGTCTGGAAACGGCTCATCTTCTGGTGCGGCGAAAGCATGAACACCTTGACGCCCTGCTTGCCCCGCATGGCGTATTCCGCCGCGGAACCGGTATCGCCGGAGGTCGCGCCGAGGATGTTGGTAGTCTCGCCTTTTTGCGCCAGCACGTACTCGAACAGGTTGCCTAGCAACTGCATCGCCATGTCCTTGAACGCCAGGGTCGGGCCGTTGGACAGCGACAGCAGGTACAGGTCGTCCTCCAGGTTATAGGTAGGCGTAATGTCCTCGGCGTCCTGGCCCGGGCGCGCATAAGCATACACATCCGCGCGATAGGTCTTGTCGACGATGGCGCGCAGGTCGTCAGCGGGAATATCGTCGATCAGGCGCGAGAGGATAGCGAACGCCAGGTCGCGGTAATTCATGCCGCGCATCGCATTCAGTTCGTCCTGGCTGAATTGCGGATATTGCTCGGGCAGGTAGAGGCCGCCGTCGGGCGCCAGGCCGCCAAGCAGGATTTCGGTAAACGACAGTGCGGGCGACTGCCCGCGGGTGGAAACGTATTTCATGGCACAACTGATGCAGCAGGCGCTATGCCTGCCTGCAACCCTTTCCTCAAGTTATCGGCTTAGCTCTTCCATGCGCAAGCGGGTCACGCTGCCGGAAATGGCAGGCAATGCCTCGATGGCGACAATCGCGTCATCCATGTTCTTCTCGACCGTGACATGGGTCAGGATGATGATGTCGGCCTGATCTTCGCCCTCCTGCGGTTCCTTCTGAATCATCGCATCGATCGAAATCTGGCGGTCGCCCAGGATGCGGGTCACATCGGCCAGCACGCCCGGCTTGTCCACCGCGCGCAGGCGCAGGTAATAGGCGCTGCTCACCTCGCCGATAGCGAGGATCGGCAAGTCCACGAGCTGGTCGGGCTGGAAAGCCAGGTGCGGCACGCGCTGGTGCACGTCGGTGGTATGCGTGCGCGTCACGTCGACGATATCCGCAACCACGGCGCTCGCGGTGGGCTCGGCACCCGCTCCCGCGCCGTAATACAAGGTGGGACCGACTGCATCGCCCTTCACCAGTACGGCATTCATGGCGCCGTTGACATTGGCGATCAGGCGCTTCTCGGGGATCAGGGTCGGGTGCACGCGCAGTTCCACGCCCTTGCTGGTGCGCTTGGTGATGCCGAGCAGCTTGACGCGGTAGCCCAGTTCCTCCGCATAGCGGATATCAAGGGCATCCAGCTTGCTGATGCCCTCTACGTAGGCCTTGTCGAACTGCATCGGGATGCCGAAGCCGATCGCGGCCAGGATCATGAGCTTGTGCGCGGCGTCCACGCCCTCGACGTCGAAGGTCGGGTCGGCCTCGGCATAGCCTAGGCGCTGCGCCTCCTTGAGCACGTCGGCAAAGGCCAGGCCCTTCTCGCGCATTTCCGAGAGAATGAAATTGGTGGTGCCGTTGATGATGCCCGCAATCCACTCGATACGGTTGGCGGCCAGCCCCTCGCGCACGGCCTTGATGATGGGAATACCGCCCGCCACTGCCGCCTCGAACGCCACAATCACGCCCTTCTGTTGTGCAGCGGCGAAAATCTCGTTGCCATGCAACGCGATCAGCGCCTTGTTGGCCGTGACCACGTGCTTGCCGTTCTCGATCGCCTTCATCACCAGTTCGCGCGCGATGGTGTATCCGCCGATCAATTCGACCACGATGTCGATGTCTGGGTCTGCCACCACGGCGAATGCATCGTCGGTGACGTCAATCTGGCCTCCCGTTACCTTGCGGGCCAATTCAAGATTGCGGTCGGCGACGCGCGTGATGGCAATTGGGCGGCCGGCACGGCGCGCGATTTCTTCCTGGTTGCGTGTAAGAACGGTATAGGTGCCGCCACCGACAGTACCGATGCCGAGCAGGCCAACATTGATGGGTTTCATTCAGTTTCCAGTTATCTTGCTTTTCAATCTTGTATCAAGACCCGCGCGGTCATGCCGTCGCGTTCTGCGGTCTTGCTTGCGTGTCTTTCGAGGCTTTGCCGTCCACCACGGTGAGGGTGCTGTGCTGCTTGCGGTAGTTTTCCAGGAAGCGGGCAATGCGGGTAAAGGCTTCGGTGAGGTCGTCCACGTTCGGCAGAAACACGACGCGGAAATGGTCCGGCGCGCGCCAGTTGAAGCCCGTGCCCTGCACCAGCAAGACCTTTTCCTCCAGCAACAAGTCGAGGATGAATTGCTGGTCGTCCTCGATGGGGTATATCTTGGGATCGAGGCGCGGGAACAGGTACAGGCCGGCCTTGGGCTTGACGCAGCTCACACCAGGAATGTCGGTCAGCATCTTGTAGGCGAGGTCGCGCTGCTTGCACAAGCGGCCGCTAGGCGCCACGAGGTCGTCTATACTCTGGTAGCCGCCCAGCGCGGTCTGGATCGCCAGTTGCCCGGGCACGTTGGCACAGAGGCGCATCGAGGCCAGCATATTGAGTCCCTCGATATAATCCTTGGCATGGCGCTTCTCGCCCGAGATCACCAGCCAGCCGGCGCGATAGCCGCAGGTGCGGTAGTTCTTGGACAAACCGTTGAAGGTCACGAACAGCACGTCATCGGCCAATGAGGCGATCGAGGTATGGGTATTGCCGTCGAACAGCACCTTGTCGTAGATTTCGTCAGCGAAGATCACCAGGCCGTGGTGGCGCGCGATCTCGATGATGCCTTCCAGCGTTTCACGCGGATACAAAGCACCAGTCGGGTTGTTCGGGTTGATGATGACGATGCCGCGCGTATTCGCCGTGATCTTGTTCTCGATATCCTTGAGGTCGGGCAGCCAGCCGGTCTGCTCGTCGCAGACGTAATGGCGCGCAGTGCCGCCCGCCAAGTTCACGGCCGCGGTCCACAAAGGATAATCCGGCATCGGCACCAGCACCTGGTCGCCATTGTTGAGCAAGGCCTGCATGGCCATGACGATCAGCTCGGAAACGCCGTTGCCGATGATGATGTCGTCTATGGTCACGCCCTGGATGTTCTTCTGCTGGGTATAATGCATGATCGCCTTGCGCGCGGCGAACAGGCCCTTGGAATCCGTATAGCCGGAGGCGGAATCCATATTGCGGATTACGTCCTGCAGGATTTCCTCGGGGGCGGCAAAGCCAAAAGGCGCAGGATTGCCGATATTGAGCTTGATGATGCGGTGCCCGTCCTCCTCCATCTGGCGCGCTCGGTCCAGCACCGGGCCACGGATGTCGTAGCATACGTTGCTGAGCTTGCTGGACTTGGAGATTTCTTGCATGGCGACCCGCAGATTCCGGTTGGGGAAAATGTGCTATCTTACATTGAGTTGGCATGCAATTGAAGCATGACACCCCAAAAGACCTCATTAGATTATTCGATATATCTCTCATGAAATTACACCTTACCCAGGCTGCGGGCAGCCACCTGATTACCGGTTACGGCGCCGGCTGGGTCGAAGTCAACCACCAGCGCCACGAGCACAGCCTGATCGTATTGCCGGGCAGCCTGTTGCCTGCGTGGCCGGTCGAGAGTTTCGACCATCTGCAAGCGGCGAACTTCCAGGAGCTGCTGGCGCTCAAGCCCGAACTGATCCTGCTCGGCACAGGCAACAGGCACCGCTTCCTGCATCCTTCCATAGTCCGCGACCTTATTGCCGCCGGCATCAGCGTGGAATGCATGACCACGGAAGCCGCTTGCCGTACCTACAACATCCTGATGGCGGAAAGCCGCCAGGTGGCGGCAGCCTTGATTGTCTGAACAAACACAGGCGCAGCAATGCATTGCAACAATCTGATACTATAAATTAATCCATATCTGAATCTGTTACAAAACTGCCCGCTTCCGCACAATTCCATATAGCATCATTCACTCAGGAATTGCCATGCAAGCAGAAGCCACCATCGCCCGCCCGAGTGCGGCACGCAAAGTCATTCCCATCGTGCCTTATTCGGTGAAGGGGCGTTACCGCAACCTGAAGTCCATCATCCTCAATGCCGCTTTCGGCGTGTATTTCCTCCTGCCGTGGCTGCCTTGGCCCAACAAGGTCGGGCAGGCATTGTTGTTTGATATCGAAAACTCGCGCTTCCATCTGTTCAACCTGGTGCTCTACCCGCAGGACTTGATGGTGCTCGTGGGCATCATGGTGGTGGCTGCCAGCCTGCTTTTCGTCTCCGCAGCCATGTTCGGGCGGATATTCTGCGGCTTTTTCTGCTTCCAAACCTTGTGGACCGATGCCTTCCGCTTTATCGAAAAATGGATACAGGGTGAAGCCCAGGCCAGGAAGCGCTTGCAGCAAGCATCCTGGAGCCTGCGCAAAGCCGCACTGATCGGCAGCACCCATGCGCTCTGGCTGGTGTTGTCATTTGCCACGGCCGTCACTTTCACCCTGTATTTTGCCGAGGCAGGCACGCTCCTAAAGCAGGTGTTCGCCGGAGAAGCGGCGATTGCTGCCTATGTCACCATTTCCGTGCTTACCGCCACTACGTATGTCGCCGCAGGCTTCGCGCGCGAGGACGTATGCTTCGTCGCCTGTCCTTACGGCAAATTCCAGGGCGTGATGCAGGACCCTTCCACCGTCACGGTGATCTACGACCAGGCACGCGGCGAAGGCCTGCATGGCCGCCAGGCGCCGACAGCCAAGCTCAAGACGGCGGAAATCCGCCGCAGCCAAGGCTTCGGCGACTGCATAGACTGCAACTACTGCGTGAACGTCTGCCCGACAGGCGTCGATATCCGCAAGGGATTCCAGATCGGCTGCATCTCGTGCGGCTTGTGCGTGGATGCCTGCAACAACATCATGGACAGCCTGAAGCTGCCGCACGGCTTGATCCGCTTCGACCGTGACGAGAACATCCAGGAGCCCGACGTGCGCATGCAACGGTGGTCTAAGGCAAAACGGCTCGGCTACCTCTGCGTATTGATCGCCAGCATCGCCTTCACCTGGCATTCCATCAGCACACTCACCCCTTTCACCGCCATCGTGCAGCAGCAAAGGCAGCCGCTGGTCACCCAGCTTGCGGACGGCAGCCTGCGCAACCGCTATGAATTGCGCATCAGCAACAAATCCGGCAATACGGAAACCTATGCCATCCAGGCGCATGGGCTTCCGGCAGGCAGCTTCAAGGGACGCGAGGAAATCACCATCCCCGCAGGCAAGTCGTACGCCAGCAGTTTCAGCGTATCCCTGACGCCGGCAGTGGCCGCCAGCATCCCCAGCTTCATTGTCAGCGTCACACCGCAAACGCAGCCCAATGCGGCAGAGAACCTGACGGCAAGCTACTTTGCAAAATGACCCTGGCAGGCCTTCACAACCAGCAGCCGGGCGGTTGATTGCCGGCCCATTAATGTAGTCTGCAAAAACAAAGGACTGCCACAGCAGTCCTTTCTTTCTAAATTATGTGGCGCAGTCCAAGATATGGCACTCAGGCACGGCGACAGCGCAATGCCAATAGCACACCGAACCCGCACAGCATGAGCGCCAGCGCGGAAGGCTCCGGCACGGCAGCCACGGCGAACTGCCCATTGCGGTCGATCACAGCCCATACTAGATTATTGGCCGTATCCACACCATAGGTGCCCAAGCCATACGAGGCTTGCCAGGCGCCAATGACGAAGCGCGACGTGCCCTCGGTGTTGGCGTCCACTGCGAGCACCCATTGGCCGTCGAGCTGATACACCAGGCGCAGCAACGCTTCGTCGATTGCAATATCCTCGCCGTAGCTCAGGGTGAGCACGAAGGGGTCGGCCACGCCATCCAGCAGGTCGTCCATGCCGCCCAGGTAGAGAATGTCGCTGTACAGTCCGTCCGTTCTCGCCACCCAGCCGAAATTGACGATGTTGCCAAGCTGCTGGGTGATGCCTGCGCCCGAATCGGGTTCGGTGGTCACGAAGCGGCCATCAAGGTTTTGCCCAGCCAGGATCTCGGCTTTGGTGCCAACGAAGCCATTGCCCTCCACAATCGCGCTCTTGAGACCGGCATAGGATTCACCGACGTTGACGGCATACGAGTTGCCGTTGGTCGAGAACGTGGTGCGATCGGCCACGCGCCACTCGGGCTCCCAGGCCTCGGAGAAGTCCGATGAGGCCGGCGGGGCCGCCGAATAGTGCGTGAAGGTCACGAACGGCCCGTCGATATCGACGACGCTGTAGCCGACCTCGTTGTTGACCAGCGCGGCGCCGACTTCTTCACCCACGTTGAATTCATTCTCGAAGCGATAGTATTTTTCGGCGTTCGAACCCGCGACGATGTGGTGCAGCAGCACGTCCTGACCGTCGACCGCCGCCGAACGGCTGTACTGGTGGTCATGGCCGCTGAAGTAGGCATCGACGCCATTTTCGCTCAACTGGTTGAGTACCTGCATCCGCAGCGGGCTGTCGCCAAGCACGCCCTCGCGCGCACGGCCGAAGAAAGGCTCGTGGGCGTAGACGAACATGTGGTCGTAGCTGCCCTTCTGCTGGCTGCCTACCCAGCCGATCAGCTCGCTGGGCATCGCGCCATATAAGTCGAGCGAGACAAACAGCGTGTTATTGTAGGCGAAGGAGTAGGACGCTCCCGGCCCCGTCGTGACCGTCGGCCCGCTCAAGCTGGGAAAGGCCGAGGACCAGGTGTCCGTCCCCCGGTAAGCCGAAGGCCCGAGCAAGGGGTCGATGCCCCCGATGGCGCTCTCGGCGCGCACGTCGTGATTGCCGCGCGTCAGGTAGAGAGGAATGCCGGCGTCGGCCAGCGGCTTCGCAGCCTGTTTCCATGTATCGAATTCAGCCGACGTGCCGTTCTCGGTGAGGTCGCCGATGGAAATGAGCAGGTCGATGTTATGGTTGTTCACAAAGCGGTCCACCACCGGCTGCATCAGCCTGACGGATACGCCACGCGGGTCGCCGGCACCCTGGGTGTCGGTAAGAAGACCGAAGGACCACTGGCCAGGAAGCGTGCCGGCGGCGGATACGGCAAGCAGCGGCTGCCCGCCGAGCGCGATCCCGATCCAGGCAGCGGCGACAAAACGATTTCGAGCGATAGACTTCAGCTTCATAACAACTCCCCTAATCAACATGAGCAAAAATGAATGGAGCGAGTCTCTCCGCCGGCGATGACCTCAGCATGAATGAGGGACTAGTAACGCAGGCGGCCTTCGCCAGACCAACGCGAAGCCTGGCGAACCACTGCACGGCCTCATGCCACTGTATCGCGACAATGAATGCAATGTCCCGCCTAGCGAAAATTTTCGCGCCTAATTGAGGTCGCGCAAAACCTTTATAAACCTCTAAGTTATCCGTTCATTGACAAAAAAAAGCCCGGCAGGAAGGGGCCGGGCAAAAGGACTCAGACATTACTCAGTGGAGATGAGCCAGAATGAGTCGAGGAGATGATGCGTCAATACATCAATAAAACCGTCCTTACAGGCTGAACACGTTCATGGCGCCGCCGCCAGGAGCCGCGTTCCAGTCCTTCAGTTCCTTGTAGCCGCCAGCAGCGCCCAGGCCCGCGGTCTCTTCTTCCAGGCCCAGGTTCATCGCTACGCCGGCCCAGCCGCCGATACCGGACAGCACGCCGACATATTGCTTGCCCTTGTGGGTATAGGTGATCGCGTTGCCGACCACGCCGGAGCCGACCTGCATCTTCCATAGCTCCTTGCCGGTCTTGGCATCCAGCGCCTTGAACCAGCGGTCCAGCGTGCCGTAGAACACAAGGTCAGAGCCGGTTGCCAATGCGCCGCCCCAGGCCGAGAACTTCTCCTTGTTGTACCAGGCCGCCTTGCCCTTGAGGCCGTCCCAGGCCATGAAGCCGCCCATCACGCCGTCAGGCCCCGCGAACATGGTCAAGGTCGCCCCTACCCAAGGCTGGCCCGCGATGTACTTGGACTCGGTCGGCTCGTAGGTCATGCACACATGGTTGAGCGGCACATAGAACATCTTGGTGCGCGGCGAGAACGCGGCCGGCTGCTCGTCCTTCACGCCCAGCGCGGATGGGCAGATGCCCTGCGCGTTGTAGTCCTGATGGGTGGAATACTTGGGGTCCTTGTTCGGGATGCCGGTCTTGAGGTCGATCGACTTCGCCCAGTTGACGAACGGATGCATTTTCTCGGCCACCAGCAATGTGCCATTGGTACGGTCGAAGGTATAGCCGAAACCGTTGCGGTCGAAATGGGTGGCGAGCTTCTTGCCGTCGGCTTCCCAGAGGATGCTTTCGTTCATGCCGTCGTAATCCCATTCGTCGTGCGGCGTCATCTGGTAGCCCCAGCGCGCCTCGCCGGTATCCACGTCGCGCGCGAAAATGGTCATGGACCACTTGTTGTCGCCGGGACGCACGTCCGGATTCCAGGTGCCGGGATTGCCCGTGCCGTAATACATCAGGTTGAGGGACGGGTCATAGGAATACCAGCCCCAGGTCGGGCCGCCGCCATGCTCCCAGCCGTTCTTGACAGCCTGCGGCTTGAGCCAGGTCTTGATGCCCAGGTCCTTTTCCGGGAACTTGAGCTTTTCCTTGGGCAGGGGCTTGAAGGAGCCGCCCTCCTTGTTGCCGCCGTTCACGTCCTCATAAAGCGACAAGGCGCTGTAATGCGGGTTGTCCTTGTTGAAATCCTTGCCGATCAATGCGTCCGCGTCCGAACCCGTGCTGTAGGCACGCCATACCAGGCTGCCGTCCTTGATGTTGTAGGCCGAGATATAGCAACGCACGCCATACTCGCCGCCCGAACAGCCGGTCACGACCTTGTCCTTGATCACGTGCGGCGCGTTGGTGGTGGAAGCGCCCTCCTTGGTATCGACCACCTTCACATCCCAGAGCTTCTTGCCGGTCTTGGCGTCCAGCGCGACCAGGATGCCGTCGTTCTGCTGCAGGAATATCTTGCCGTCGCCGAACCCCAGGCCGCGGTTGACGTTGTCGCAGCACAGCAGTGCCTGCACGGCAGGGTCCTGCTTGGGGAAATACGACCAGAGGATTTTCTGGTTGTTGTTGAGGTCGAGCGCATACACATTGTTGGGAAACGCGGTGTGGATATACATCACCCCGTTGATCACCAACGGCGCGCCCTCATGGCCGCGGTTCACGCCTGTCGCAAAGGTCCAGGCGTACTTCAGGTTCTTCACATTGCTCTTGTTGATCTGCGACAGGCCGCTATAGCCGGTGTTGGCGTAATCCTTGCGCGGATGCGCCCACTGGCCGTCGTCCTTCATCAGGTTTTCCAGGTCGGTCGCCAATGCGGGGATTGCTGCAAGCCCCAGCAAACCGGCTCCAACCGCCATCGCTATCGTTCTAGCCTTCATGCCATTCTCCATAGTCTATCGTTCACGAATTATTTTCTTATGTCGTATACTGACCCGGGAGTTTTTCCCGGCAATTGACTATGGCAAGGCCTGTGCCAGCCTGTTGAAAACTATAGAAATAACAGCCAAGACCCAGGCTGGACAAGGGATTGCAAAGGACCACCAATGCCCTCCCGCCCATACGGCGACAGAGAAAAACAAGGGATAGTTGTGTCATGAATGAACAGGTGCTACATTGGCTGGCACACTAGTTCAATCCCTTACAATCAGGTACTTAACCCATGCAAAATCCTGCCCTTGACGAAACCCTGCTTTTGAATGCAAGAAGCGAATTCCTTGCGCACGGCGTCGTGGAAAGCGGCGGCGTCTCCAAGGAGATCGAGCGCTCCTGGCGCAGGTGCGTGGAAAACGGCATGGAAGCCGGCGCCCAGGTGCGTACCGAAATACTGACCCGTCAGGAACTGCTGGTAAAGCAGGAAGCCAACCAACTATTGCTCTCCCAGGCCCGGCCGGAAATGGAAAGCCTCAACGAGCAGATCAGCCACACGCGCAGCGTCATCGTGCTGACCGACCCGCATGGCTTTATCCTGCACAGCCAGGGCAATAGTGAATTCCTCGACGATGCCCAGCGCGTCGCCTTGATTCCCGGCTCTTCCTGGCAGGAAAGCCTGCGCGGCACCAATGCCATCGGCACCGCGTTGGTAGAGCGTTCCGCCATGACGGTGCAGGGCGCCGAGCACTTTCTCGAGCGCAACCATGTACTGGCCTGCTCGGCAGTGCCCATATTGAGCGCCCGCAACCAGGTGATGGGCACGCTGGACGTGTCGACAGACGCCAGCATGCCGCAGCAGCATACCCTGGCATTGGTGCGCATGTCGGCGCAGATGATCGAGAACCGGCTGTTCACCGCCAGCCATGAAGGGGCTTACTCGCTGCATTTCCATGCACGCCCGGAATTCATCGGCACTTTGTGGGAAGGCATCGCCATCTTCGACGACCGGCATCGCCTGGTGGCATTGAACCGCAGCGGCCAGTTCCAGCTCGGCATGACGCATGAGGAAATGGAAGACTCGCTGTTCAGCGAATTATTCGCCAGCAGGCCGGAAACCCTGATGCAGGCATCTCAGGCAAACGCCCTGATTACGCCGCTGTACACCGCCCGCGAAGCCAGGCTATATGCGCGGATCGAGCTGCGCCAGCCGCTTGCCGCCCGCAATGCGCGCGCAAGCAGCGCCTCGGCCAGCAAACGCCACTGCCCTGCCAGCCTGCAGATGCTGAATACCGGCGACCCGCGCGTCGCCCGCGTCATCAGCCAGGTAGAGCTTGTCGTCAACCAGGACATTCCCATCCTGATCGAGGGTGAAACCGGCGCAGGCAAGGAATTGTTCGCGCGGGCCATCCACGAAGCCAGCGACCGCAGCCAGGGCCCGTGGGTCGCCGTCAACTGTGCGGCATTGCCCGAGGGCCTGATCGAGGCGGAACTGTTCGGCTATGAGGAAGGCGCGTTTACCGGCGCGCGCCGCAAGGGCAGCCCAGGCAAACTGGAGCAAGCCGACGGCGGCACCCTGTTCCTGGATGAAATCGGCGACATGCCATTGGCCTTGCAGGCGCGCCTATTGCGGGTATTGCAGGAGCGCAGCGTCACGCCCTTGGGCAGCACCAAATCCAAACCCGTCAATTTCGCGCTGTTGAGCGCCACCAACCAGCAACTGCGCGAGAAGGTAGAGAGCGGCGAATTCCGCCGCGACCTCTACTACCGCCTGAACGGCCTCACCGTCACCTTGCCCGCCTTGCGGCAGCGTCAGGACTTGCCTGCATTGGTGGAGACCATCCTGCACACCGAGAACGCTTCAGGAAAGGCGATCGACCAGGATGTCACGGCCTTGTTCAAGGCGCATCCATGGCCGGGCAATATCCGCCAAATGCATAATGTACTGCGCACGGCGCTGGCGCTGTCTGGGACCGCACCCATCTCCATGATGCACCTGACGCAGGATTTCCTCGACGACATGGAAAACGCCGCCGATGAGGACACACCCCCTTCATTGACCAGCCTGACGGCGGAAGCCATCAAGGCCGCCATGCAAGCGCATGCCGGCAATGTCTCTGCAGTGGCGCGGCAACTCGGCATCAGCCGCAATACGCTTTACCGGCGCATGCGTGCAATGAATCTGGTGTAAATAGCACTTTGGAATGGCTAGCAAAAGTTAGCCCTGAATGTAATGCGGCTTGCTATTCGTGACGGTCGCCCATCAGCGCCAGTTCGGCTTCGCTGAAGCCTGCCGCCCTGCGTGCCGGGAAATTGAACGGGCCGCGCAGCTTGGGAGCCTGGTATTGCGCGGTAAGCCTGGCATAAGTGAAGACGGGCTCCAACCCGCGCTGCTCGCATAGCCAGCCATACCACCGGTTGCCGATCGCCACATGGCCGATTTCGTCCCGCAGCAGAATATCGAGAATCGCAGCCGCCTCGAGGTCGCCCGCCTGCGCCAGCTTGGCCCGCAGCGGCGGCGAAGCATCCAGCCCCCGCGCTTCCAGGGTCCGAGGCACCAATGCCATGCGCGCCAGCACGTCGTCACTGGTTTTCGCCACCATCTCCCACAAACTGTCGTGCCCGGTGAAATCGCCGTAGCGATAGCCCAGGCCTTGCAAGTGCTCGTGCAGCATGGTGAAGTGCAGCGCCTCTTCCGCCGCGATCTTGAGCCAGTCCGCGTAGTATTGCGGCGGCATGCCGGCAAAGCGCCAGACCGCATCCAGCGCGAGGTTGATCGCATTGAACTCGATATGGGCCAGAGCATGGATCAGCGCCGCCCTGCCCTCGGCGGTCCTCATCGAGCGCCGCTCCAGCAGCAGCGGCGATACCAGCTCCGGCTTGTCGGGACGGCCGGGGATGGGCCCCGTCGCTTCCAGAGCCGCCTGCGGATCGACGCTGAGCTCGCCCGCGAGCCAGGATTGCCGCAAGGCTTTGACGGCTTGCGCCTTGTCTTCGGGCGAGCGCAGGCAAAGCAGCGCCAATGCCGCATGGCGCAACTCTTGGCCGCTACCCTGGAACAGGCCTGTTTCTGCTTGCAATGTCATGCGCGCATTCTAACCGCACGCGTCCCGTTCACCAACGGCAAGCCGGGCTTACAAAAATTTACATCAAGCTGAAATACAAAGCAGAATTTGCAGTAATATGGATATATTTAAAATAAACTAGGGAGCAAATCATGGGAGGGTATGAAGTTCCCGGGGTTTATGTGGAAGAAATACCGCACACCACCAGTATCGTGCAATCCACAGTAACCTGCCTGCCCTTATTCATCGGCTATACCGAAAAGGCAATCGACCAGGATGGGCGCTTACTTGCTCGCGGCGAACGGTGCGCCATCACTTCGTTTACAGAGTATGAACGGTGCTTTGGCCAAGGGGCGCCGGAAATCCTCCGGGTCATGCTCGATGTGCATGGCCGGATTGTCACCAAGGAAAGCTACAGCCCGTTTTATCTGCACGCCTGCATGCGGCAATATTTTGCCAATTGCGGTGGAGTTTGCGAAATCCTTTCGCTCGGGCCGTTCCCGGAAGCCCCGCATGCAAAAACCTTTGCATCGGCGATCGCCCAGCTGCCGGCCAATCCCTCTTTCACCATGGTTGCCATCCCGGATGCCGTTTCGCTGGAAGAGCTTCCCCAATTGCAGCAGCAGCTATTGCAATATTGTGAGCAACAGCACCATTGCCTGGCGGTGCTGGACGTCCCCTACTGCAACGACATATCCCTGAACACTACCGTTGCGCAATTCCGCCACCACATGGGCCAGCAGGGCCTGCGCCATGGGGCCGCCTTCCTGCCGTGGCTGACGGTGGCGATACCAAGCACTCACCAGTTTGCCCACCTGGAGATCAAATACACTCCTGGCGTAGCCAATGCCTGGAGCCAATACCACAAGGCAACCAAGCTCCAATCCACGCTGCTGCGCAAACGCATGCTGGAATCTCCCGATATGGCCGTCAGCCGGATGATTCCTCCCAGCGCCACCGTCATCGGGCTTTTTCATGCGAATGACCTGCAACGTGGCGTATGGAAGCTTCCCAGCCATGTCCAGATCAAAGAGGTGCAATCCCTCGCTGCAGAGATCAACGATGAGCGCCAGGCGTCCTTGAATATAGATAAGGATGAAGGAAAATCCATCAATGTCCTCCGCCGCTTCGCCGGCAAGGGGATTCTGCTGTGGGGAGGGCGCACGCTGGCGGGCAATGACGCCGAATGGCGCTATATCTCCGTGGCGCGCACCCATGGTTTTATCAATGCATCGCTTCACCGCTATCTGGCGGCAAATCATTTCAAAGCAAATGACGCCGCGACCTGGACAGCCGTCCGCGAAAGCTTCAATCAATTCCTGCTTACATTCTGGCGCGCAGGCGGCTTGGCCGGCAACAAGCCTGAGCAGGCTTTTTATGTGAAGTCCGGCCTGAATGAGACCATGACCAGCGAGGATGTAGCCGCCGGACGCCTCATCATCGACATTGGCCTGGCATTCGTCCGCCCTGCCGAATTCATGGCCTTGAGAATCCAGCACGCCGTCGCGGCAGACCGCAAACGCACGACGCCGGCATCGCGCAAAACAGCGCCTTTGCCCAAGAAAACCAGGGTTCGCGCTAAAACCAGTCCGCTCAATGTCGCGATCAAGAACATTGCCGCCACACAAGCCAAGCCGCCATCGCTGGAACCCTCCTGATGCCGGCCCCGCAACTATATGTCGTCGCCCAGGACAAGGTATTTCGCAATCTTGATGCACTATCCATCGAGCATCGCCTAAATGCCCTGCCTCGCGCCTCGGTGCAGCTGGTGTTCAGTTCCATGGACGAGCTTGACCAGGCTGGCAGCGGCCTGCTGCCGGGCCAACCGATCGAGTTTCGCCACGGCGAGCAAACCCTGTTCACCGGGAAAATTACAAAGCACAGCATCCACTATTCAAAAGCAGGATGCCTGCTGATCCTCGAATGCGCTCACCCTGCCGGTGCATTGGCAACACAGCCACGCAGCCGTTATTTCACCGACATTCCCGATGGCAAAATTATCGAGGAGGTGTTGGCTGAACATGGCATCAGCGCCGAAATCAACGCGCCTACTCTCCATCTCGATAGCGTGGTCCAGCACAATCTCAGCGACTGGGATTTCGTATTGCAGCGCCTGGCGGCTAATGGGCTGGTGGCCTATTGCAGTGACCACGCCGTGATCGCCGCGACACCGGCATTGGATACAACACATGGCTTTTCCCTGCCAGTGCAAGATCTTATCAGTGCGGATATTGCCGTTGACGCCAGCCGGCAAGTTGCCAAGCTCGAACTTTCCGCCTGGAACCCTCACGACCAGGAGCTTATGCAAGTGGAGGCTGAGGCTGTCGATTTCCCAGCCAACGACCGCCTGGCGGCTACTCTCCAGTTGCTCGAGCAAGGCATTTATAGCAAACGCCTCGCTGGCGAATACTCGCTGCAGGAACTACAGACCCTGGCCAATGCGCAGCTTGCGCAATCGCGCCTTGCCATGATCCGCGGCAAGGTGACAGCCAATGGGTTGCATACCGCCTCTCCAGGCCAGGCGCTGCTCCTTGAGCAATGCGGCAGTCACCTTTCCGGGCAATATTTCATTGCCGGCATCACATATGAGCTATCCCCTGGTGCCGCACCGGTAACGCACTTTGATATTGGCTTGCCGCTGCCCACGGATATCCAAGAAACAACCCAGGGGTTTTCAGGCCTGCTGATCGGGAAAGTGCTCGAAACCGACAACGACCCTCAAGCCGCCGGCAGGATCAAGGTCACCTCGCCCTTGATAGACCCGCATGGAGCCGGTACATGGGCCAGGCTTGCCACCCTGCAAGCCGGCATGAATTCAGGCACCGTGTTCCGCCCGGTCGTAGGCAGCGAGGTGATATTGGGGCTCTTCGGCGCGAATCCGGACGACATTGTGGTATTGGGCGCTTGCCACAGCAGCGCCACCCCTGCGCCCTGGGAAAATGCCGATTTGCACGGATTTCAAAGCCCCGGCCAGCTCAAGCTGGCTTTTGACGACGAGAAACAACAAATCGTGATCAACGCCAAGGACGGCGCCAAGTTATACCTGAGCCAGGATAACGCGGAAACCTTCCTGCTCGAGGATCAGCAACAGAATAAAATCCGCTTTACCAGTGACGGGATGCACCTGCAGAGCCACCAACTCGTCCTAGAAAGCGATAATCTCAAGCTCAAGGGCCTCAATGTGGACGTGGAAGCCAAACACTCCTTGCGCCTGAAGAGCGGAACCAGCATGGAAATAAGCACCTCTGGCAACCTGAAGCTCAAGGGCAGCCTGGTCAGCATCAACTAACTGCAGGGGAACCCGATGAAACCAGCTGCACGCGCGGGAGACAACCTTCTGACCCTTGACCGGATGATGATGCCCCGCATCAGCCGCATCATGAATGGCTGCCCCACGGTCTTGATCGGCGGCATGCCTGCAGCCTGCGTGGGGCATGGCGCCGGTGCCGATGTCATCGTGGAGGGATCGCCGACCGTCCTGATCAATGGCTTGCCTGCGGCCCGCATAGGCGACCCTACCGGAAGAGGCGGCTACGTCATGCCGCCTGGTGCTATCTACGTATTGATCGGCTAGGGCAATCAGCCCTCATCCTGCAACAGGATGGCCAGCCTCGCCTGCAGCACCATGTTTTCCAGGATAAGGCGCGTCACGGTCGCCGCCATCACCATTTCCCGGTCCTCGGCAGGATTGTCCTCACGGAACCTTTCCATGATCTCGGCTACATTGATGCAGGCGAGTTGACGCAAGTCATCGGCATCAAACGGCAAGCCGGAGAAATCGACCGGGTCCTCGCTTTCGATTTCCTGCAACAATTGCATCAAGGTCTGTACGTTCATGCTGCAAAGTATAGAACCAGCCTGCCTCAGCCGCCAGCAATGAAACTTCACGGTTTCAAGGTTGCCATACCCGTCCCTGCTGTTATCATGAAACAACGTCCCTCCCAAGGAGAATGTAAATGCAGCCCCAAGCCGCGGACCACGCCCTGGATGAACAAGAATTGGCGCAATTGCATGCCTACTGGCGCGCCGCCAACTATCTCTCGGTCGGCCAGATCTACCTTTACGCCAACCCGCTGCTCAAGACGCCATTGCTGCCGGAGCATATCAAGCCGCGCTTGCTGGGCCATTGGGGAACGACGCCGGGGCTCAATTTCGTCTACGTACACGCCAACCGCGTCATCCGCGAGCACGACCTCAACATGATCTACATTACCGGGCCGGGACACGGCGGCCCGGCCGTCGTCGCCAACACCTACCTGGAAGGCAGCTATACCGAGCTTTACCCGGAAATCACCGAGGACGAGGCCGGCATGCTCAAGCTGTTCAAGCAGTTCTCCTTCCCGGGCGGCATTCCCAGCCATGCCTCGGCGCAGACGCCGGGGTCGATCAACGAGGGCGGAGAGCTGGGCTATTGCCTGCTGCATGCGTTCGGCGCAGTATTCGACAACCCAGACCTGATCGCCTGCTGCGTGGTCGGCGACGGCGAGGCGGAAACCGGTCCGCTGGCCACCTCGTGGCACGGCAACAAATTCCTCAACCCAAAGACCGACGGCGTGGTATTGCCCATCCTGCACCTCAACGGCTACAAGATCGCCAACCCCACCATCCTGTCGCGCATCGGCGATGAGGAACTGCAGAAACTGTTTGAAGGCTACGGCTACAAGCCCTATTTCGTCGAGGGTAGCGACCCGGACTTCATGCACCAGCGCATGGCAAGCGTCATGGACCAAGTCATCGGGGAAATTCAGCAGATCAAGCGCGAAGCCGGCCTGAAACGCGAAGTCAGCCGTCCGCGCTGGCCCATGATCATCCTGCGCTCGCCCAAGGGCTGGACCGGGCCCGCGGAGGTGGACGGCAAGCCGAATACCGGCACCTTCCATGCGCACCAGGTGCCTTTCGGCGAGTTGGACAAGCCCGAGCATATCAAGCTGTTGCAAGACTGGATGCAATCCTACGCGCCGCACGAATTGTTCGACGGGCAAGGCAGGCTCAAGGAGGAACTGCGCGCGCTGGCCCCCAAGGGCGAACGCCGCATGGGCGCCAACCCGCACGCCAACGGCGGCCTGCTGCTCAAGCCGCTGGAGCTGCCGGATTTCCGCAAGTTCGCTTACGCCGTGACCCAGCCGGGCAAACGCCAGGCGAGCACCACGGGCGAGCTCGGCAAATACCTGGCCGAGGTATGGCGGCTGAATCAGCACAACTTCCGCGTATTCAGCCCGGATGAAAACAACTCCAACCGCCTGCAGGCATTGTTCGAGGTCACCAAGCGGCAATGGATGGCGGAGCGTCTAGAAGGCGACGAGAACCTCGCGCCGCATGGCGGCGTGATGGAGATACTCTCCGAACATAGCTGCGAAGGCTGGCTGGAAGGCTACCTGCTCACCGGCCGCCACGGCTTCTTCTCCTGCTATGAGGCATTCATCCACATCATCGACTCGATGTTCAACCAGCATGCCAAGTGGCTCAAGGAATGCGGTCACATCCCCTGGCGCAAGCCGATCGCCTCGCTCAACATCCTGCTGAGCTCCCATGTCTGGCGTCAGGACCACAACGGCTTCTCGCACCAGGACCCGGGCTTCATCGACCATGCCGCCAACAAGAAGCCCGACATCATCCGCATTTACCTGCCCGCCGACGCCAACACCCTGATCGCGGTCACCGACCATTGCCTGCAAAGCCGCAACCTCATCAACGTCATCGTCGCGGGCAAGCAGCCGCAAGGACAATGGCTGGACATGCCCGCCGCGATCGAACATGCGCGCCGCGGCGCCAGTATCTGGGATTGGGCCGGCAACTGCGCGGCAGACGAGGAGCCCGACCTGGTGATCGCCAGCGCGGGCGACGTGCCGGTGATGGAGTCGCTCGCTGCCGTCATGCTGTTGCGCGAGCACGTGCCTGAACTCAAGATACGCTACGTCAACGTGGTCGACCTCATGGCCCTGGTGCCTCACGAAGTGCATCCGCACGGCCTCACCGATGAGGCCTTCGACGAACTGTTCACCCAGGACAAGCCGGTGATCTTCGCCTTTCACGGCTACCCCGGGCTGATCCACCGCCTCGCCTACAAGCGGCACAACCATGCCAACTTCCACGTGCACGGCTTCCTGGAGGAAGGCACGACCACGACCCCGTTCGACATGACCGTGCTCAACCGCCTGGACCGCTACAGCTTGGTCAAGAACACCTTGCGCTGGCTGCCGCATATTGAGAACGCCGCGGTGCTGGACGCGCTCATGGACGAGAAGCTCGCGCAGCACAAGCAATACATCTGGCAGCACGGCGAGGACATGCCGGAAATCCGGGATTGGAGATGGCAGCCGCGTGAAGCCTGAGATTGAAGTCCAGGCTTAATGTGACGAGGCGCATATTGCACATTTCCCTAATGCGCCATTATAAACAATAACGAATCTCATTCTCTGATAAAATCCGGATTGGCGTTCAGCCAATCACAATTTCAGGGAAATGAAGAATGAGTAAGAAAGTATTGCTGGCTTGCAGTTGTGCATGCGCGTGCCTCGCTGCAGGCAGCGCGGCCGCAGATGAGACGTCCAACCAGGATAAATTGCCGGAAATCACGGTGCGCACCACGCGCGACCTTGAGCCCGCCACCGCGCCTTTCGAAGGTTATAAGGCAAACAGTGCGCAAACCGCTACGAAAACCGATGCCCGCCTGGCCGAAACCCCGCAATCCATCACTGTAGTGGGCAGCGAGCAAATCCGCGACCAGGGCGCGCAATCCGTCGCCGAAGCGTTGCGTTCCGTGGCGGGCGTGGATGCGGGACAGTATGGCAGACGCGGACAGGACGACTTCACGATCCGTGGTTTTACCCAGAGCGAGTTTGTATTACGGGATGGCATGCGCATGTTTCTTGACCAGGCCTGGGGACAAACCGAAGTGTTCGGCCTGGAGCGAATCGAGGTTTTGAAAGGCCCGGTCTCCGTGCTCTATGGACAATCCGCTCCTGGCGGTCTCGTCAATCTTGTGAGCAAACGCCCGACCGACAAGCCTATCGCTCAAATCGGCTTGGGTTACGGCAATTACCAGCAAAAACAACTGACGGCAGATTTCTCCGACGCGCTCAATGACTCCGGCAGCCTGCGCTACAGGTTGGTCGCAATTTCCTCAGCCAGCGACGACCAGGTAGATTACGCTGACCGCCAGCGCACTTACGTGGCTCCCTCCCTGACCTGGGATATCAGCGATAAAACCAGCTTGACGCTGCTTGCCAGCTACCAGAAAAGCCAATATGTCTCCATACGCGGGTTGCCTGCTGCCGGCACTGTATTGCCCAATATCAACGGCAGGATTCCGTTCAGCCGCTATGTCGGCGTCCCGGGCATGGACAAGATCATGACCGAGCAAACCCTGCTGGGATATGAATTCACGCATGCATTCAGCGACAATACCAAATTCAAGCAGAGCGTGCGTTACAACACATTCAACTTTGACGGCAGCTGGGCGATTGGCAACGGCAATTTCTCTTCCACGCAAAGCAATTGGAACCGCCAGATGGCGGTGCGCGAGATCGACGACCAGTCCCTGGCAACAGACAGCCAAATCTCCACCCAATTCCAGACCGCAGACCTGCATCATCAAATCCTGCTAGGTGTTGACACCTTGCACATCAGTAGCAGCAGGGAAAAATTCGGCACCCGTTCTTTGACGGCATTGAACCTCTATAACCCCAACAACAGCAACGTCACGGTCGGCAACTTCTCGCCAACGGCGTCAGGACACCAGGGCTCTGACGAACTGTCGCAATACGGCCTCTACCTGCAAGACCAGATCAAGTTCGGCGACGGCTGGAACGTCGTCCTCGGCTTGAGGCGTGACGAAACCAGCCTATTGCAGAAACGTCCGTTGCAGACAACGGCGGCAACGCGTCGCAGCAAGACCGACCCCGGCGCTACTTCAGGCCGTGCCGGCCTGCTCTATGAGTTCTCCAACGGATTCGCGCCCTATATCAGTTATAGCGAGTCCTTCATGCCTGAATTGGGCGTCACCGAGGATGGTTCCCAATTGAAGCCGGTGACAGGCAAGCAAAGAGAGGCCGGGATCAAGTACGAGTCGCCCGGCCAGCGTTTCGGCGCCAACTTTGCGCTTTACGAGATCAGGATGGAAAATGCCGGCTACAACGACAACAATGGGTTCCGGGTACAGGTCGGCGAACAACGTAACCGCGGCTTTGAATTTGACATCACCGGAAAATTGACAGACAGGCTCAATATCGTTGCGACCTATACCTATATCGACGCGGAAATCACCAAGGCGGGCCCCAGGCCTGCCGACCAAGCGACTCTGCACAAGCGTCCGATCCTAGTCCCCAAGAACATCGCCAACATCTGGGCAAGCTACGACCTATCGCAGTGGCTTCCCGGCCTGGGGATAGGCGCTGGGGCCCGATACAACGGGAGCAAAGCTGGCGATGCGAATAACACGTATACCGTGCCGGACTATACCGTTTTCGACGCTGCAATCTATTATCGCACCGGCCCATGGCGATTTGCCCTGAACGGGCGCAACTTGTCAGACAAGCGATATATCTCAGGCTGCAACGGGAACGCCTGCTATCCCGGCGATCCGCGCATGGTGATGTTCACGGCAAACTATAATTTCAAATAACTTGTATAGGCAACAAGCCGCCTACTAAGCGGCTTTTTCTTGGCGAACCAGGCTCAGGGCAACTGCGGTAAAGTCTCGTCAAGGGCCGCCCTGGTGGTATTGGACGGCCCCAGGCTGATCGACTCAAGCAGGGTGCGGTCGGCTGATAGCTTGTTGATCACGGTGCTTTCGGAAAGCTCGACCAGGTAGCCGACCCCGGCCCCGTCCAGGTTGTCCTGGATAACGGCCTCGGTCATCTCCTTCGCCTTCTTCAGCAGGATATCCCACTCATGCTCGGCATCAACCACGACTTGGCTTTCCAAGAGCTGGACATGCGGTTCCAGCCATGACGTGCCCCGCAACATCACTTGATAATGCAGGCAGAACTCACAAGAGCGCTTTACACGCAACAGGCCGGCTTGCTGCACCAACTGGATGCAAGGGGAAATCCGCAGCATCAGCTCCGGTTTGCTGCGCATGGCGTTCCGTTCGCTGAGCGCCCCTGCATGAAAGGCCTCTTCATGTATTTTGCGCAATGCCGTACGGTAAGCAACGTCCTTGCTTTCCAGCTCCGTCTGGTATTCGTCGCGCAAATCCGTGATATGCACCAGCTGGAGATGGATCTGGCGCTCAAACTCCTGTCTTTGCCTGAATATCTCGTCCTTCAGTTGCTCAACCTGTCTCAACGTTTTGACATACTTATGTATTAGCATGCACTACCGCCATATTGACCGCTACGTTCTGTCCAGTGCCGATACATATGATTTCTCCCCTGCCTTGGTCAGCAGCACGCCACCACCTTATTTTTCATTTCAAATCAGGTCATTAAATAAATCGCACAAAATATAGATATTTAATGTCTATTTTCTAATAGACATATTAGTTCCTTATAAACAGCAAGGTCAATAGCGATCCTATATGTCTATTAAAATGTAGACATATAGGATCAAGTCCATGAAGGATTCACTCAGAAAGAAATTGGGCCTGTCCATCGCAACCCGCAGGAAGAACCTGGGATTGACGCAAGAATTCGTCGCCCAGCGGCTGGGGGTTGAGATCGAAACTGTGTCGAGAATCGAGCGTGGCGTCACCGCACCGTCGCTCAAGACCCTCAACAAGATTGCACATGAATTATCCAGCCCGATACAGGAATTTTTTGAAGCATCGAGCCCCGTATCCGTCGACCCCGACATAGAGGGACTGGTCGCGATCTTGCAGAACCTGGAGGAAAAAGACCGGAAATACGTGATTGAAGCGACGAAGTCGTTGAGCAAGCACCTGCTCAAAAGAGTCAATTAGCAGGTAAAAACAGTGCATCGTGCCTGCGCTGTTTACCATCACTGAGACCTGCCACGCACGACAATACGAGACAGGCTAAGAGCAAGAACGGCTGATAAGACCGGCAAACTTAATCCAGAATGTCAGCCGCTTCTCATCAATGCAAATGCAGCCAGGTCACCGTGCCCGCTTTCATGTCGGGCACCAGCAACACCTTGCCGTCTGGCGTAATGCCGATGTCGGCTGCGCTCTGGAACCCCTCGTGCTCAAGCGTGACTTCATCGTCGATACTGAGGCTGAATACCTTGCCGTTTATGTAATCGCTGATGTAAAGCTTGCGGTTCGCCCCGAGCGCCAGCCCGTCACCGCCGCCGAACCCCTTGGCAAGCTCGATCAGGTGGCGGTTGAGCAAATCGAGCTTGTACAACACGCCGCTGGCAAAATCAACATAGATCAATACTTCGCCGGTATCGTCCATCCACAGTCCGTTGGGCGCCTTGATCCTGGCATCATGCTGGTGGTGAATGACGGTATCGACCTTGCTTGTGGCGAGGGTAATCCTGTAGATCGCGCCGCTGGCGCCGCCCTGGTTGGCAATGTCGCCGCTGTCGCTCACGTACAGGTACTTGCCTTCGTAATCAGGCTCCAGGTCATTGAGGAAGCCTGGAGGCGCAGGAAAAGCGCTTTTATCGACCAGCACCACCCATTCGCCATCCTTGTCCACCTTGAGGATGCGGTCCTTGTCCGCGACATAGAGCTCGCTCCCGACCAAGGCCAGCCCCTTGGGGTCGTTCATGCCCTTGGCAAACACGCTGCGCTTGCCGTCCGGCTCGATCACGCTGATCTGCCCGTCGCCGTCCTTGTCGAACTCGCCGATCTCGGAGACAAACACCCTGCCCGCCTTGTCCGCAAGCACGGATTCCGGGTTCTTGAAACCCTTGACTACCTTAACCTCGTGCCCTGAGGCCACGCCGGAAAACATTAACGCACTGCCGAGCAAGGCAGCCACTACGGTTTTAACCATCTACGCCTCCTGCGTTCATCTATATTATTGTCCTGGCATCATGCCATGCCTGGGATTATGCGGTCGAACGCAGGCGAACTCAACCTGCCACGCAGGTATGCGCCCTATTGGCTATGATGGGGCTTCAACAATGGCGTCGCCAGCAGCATGAGCACTGCCACCAACACCAGCAGCCAGCTCGCCAGATGGAAATCCTGCGTCAGGTCGCGCAGGAACCCCACCGACAACGGCCCGGCGGCCGCGATCAAATAGCCTACCGTCAAGACGAAAGCGTTCCAGGCGTTGGCTTCATCAACGCTATGCGTGTTATCGAGGGGCAAGGTCATGCCCAGGGTGAATGCGCCGCCCAGGCCGAAAGCGCAAATGGCGATGCTGATGAATGGCGACCAGGCAGGCGCAACCGCCATCAGCAGCAGGCCGATGACGGCCAAAGCCGCGCAAGCTGCAAGCAAGCCTCGCCTGTCGGTCGATTTGCTGATCGCGCCCAGTATGGGGTTGGATATCATGAATACCGTGGTGAACGTCGCGAGGATGAAGCCGGCCACCGAAGGCGCGGTGCCGTATTCAATATACATGGGCGCCGTCCATGACAACACCGCATAGAACAGGAAATTGTCGGCGGCGAAGAACAAGGCCACCAGCCAGGCAGTGCGGTTGTCCCAAGGCAAGCGGGCCGGGCGGGCTGGTGGTTGCGCGAGTCCCCGCTCCAGTCTTGCGATCCAAAGCCAGCACAACAAGCCAATAGCCGCGCAGAGGCTCCATATGCCGGCGCCCATGCGCCACCCTGCTGCGGAGTGCATCGCGACGGGGCCGGAGACGGCGGCGGACAATGTGCTGCCGAAAGAGAGCGCAGTGGCGTAGATGCCCATGACCATCGCCGCCTTGTGCGGGAAATTGCCCTTGATGTACCCGGCGATCAACGCACCCGCGATGGCGATCCCGGCACCGACGCCGGCCGTGCTCAGCAGCAGCATGTCCACGCTGCGGGAAAACGCGCGCGCCGCAATGGCCACGCAGAGCAACAGCAATGCCAGCAGCAAGACGGGGTTGCGCCCGTACCGCCGTGCCAGCCAAGGGGTGGGCAAGGCAAGCAGACCCATCAATAAATCCGGGATGGCGGTGAGCAGCGACGCAGTGCTGTGGGAAAGCTGGAACTCGTCGATAATAGCGGGAAGCAAGGGTCCCATCGAGACAATGCCGGGACGCAAGGCGATCGCGACCAGGATAATCGCCGCGATGGCAAAACCGACAGGGACTTTTGAAACAGGCCGCGCGGGACGCTGCGGCACAGACGCAGCTTCAAGGGATGTTGCCATGGACGGATTTTGCTCTCATGCACGATCTAGATGAGCAGCAATATAGTATGGCGGTCACGCGACACACCATACGTTATCTTGCGTAGCGCGGATCAAGCGCTACGCAGGGTCGCACCGCTTATGGCTTTTTCAGGCCGGGCAATACTGCGATCATGGCGCAGGGAGTATAGGACTCCCTGTCGGAAAGGCCGTCGTCGATCAGCTTCTTGATGGCCGGATCGGCCTGTATCTTGTCCGCCACTTGCTGGATTGCGAGGTCGTAAGTGGCCTGCACCGTGTTGGCAGGCAGGATGTCCAGGTCGCCGCTCAAGCGCGACTCCCCGGTATAGCTTGCAATCGCCTTGCCGCTGCCGGTGTAGACGGTGGCGTTGATCGTGCCGTAGAAATTGCGCATATGCGGGTTGTAGAACATCTTGGGCTTGACCCAGAGCAACACGTTGGCTGTGACGCCAGCATCGCACATCACGGTTTCACCCAGCCTGGCGCTAAGCGTTTTGGTGAGTACCGGCTCGATCAAGGGGCCTTGGGCAAACCAGTAATCCTTCATGAAGTGCCAGAGCTTGATCTCGTTGGTGTATTCGTACGGGCTGATATACACCGCCACCTTGCTGGTCGGCTGCAGCTCCTCGGCATGGACCAGGCTTGACGCCAACAGCAAGGCCGCCAACCCAATAACGCGCTTTTTCATTGCATTGCTCCTCACACGGTTATTTCTTGTTGTAGGTAATACGATACACCAAACCCGCCCGGTCATCCGAGACGTACAACGCGCCATCGGGCCCAGTAATCACATCAACGGGGCGCCCCCAGGCGCTGTTCTTGGTTTGCCAGCCGGTAACGAAATCCTCCACGGCCACCGGCTTATTGTCCTGGAAGCGGATGCGCACCAGCTTGTAGCCGTATGGCTGCACGCGGTTCCAGGAACCGTGCAGGGCCACGATCGCATCCTGCTTGTATTCGCCGGGGAAATTAGCCTTATCGAGGAAGGTGATGCCTATCGGCGTGGAATGCGCGCGCAAGGTGATGGCAGGCGGCTGGGTATTCCCGCAGAAACCGGGTTTGCCGGGGAAGTTAGGGTCCGTCACCCGGTTGCCCCAGCAATGCGGCCAGCCGTAATGCTTGCCCGGCTCGATCTTGTTGATATGCTCGGGCGGCAGTTCGTCGTTCATGGCGCCGCCCTTGGTTTCGGAACGCATATCCGCGCCGTTGTTGGTGGCATAGAGATCGCCCGTGCCAGGCTGCCAGGCCAACCCTTGCGAATTGCGCAGCCCGCTCGCCCAGACCGCGCTCCTGGCGCCGCTCACGCTGCCGTCCGGCGCCCCGGCGGGCTTGCCGTCGAGGGTATAGCGCAAAATGGTGGCCCTGAGAGGATCGTTTTCCACGCAGACGTTGCAACTGGAGCCTACGTTCAGGTAAAGGTGGTTATCCGGTCCCAGCTTGACCGTCTTGAGCGTATGCCCGCCGCTGGGAAGATTGCTGATCAAGGGCACCAGCTTGGCGGCCGGGCGCTTTTTATCCTGCGCCTGCTCGACGCGCACCACCCCATCCTGGTTCGCCACCAGCATGGTGTTGCCGGCAAAAACCAGGCTATTGGGCGCGTTCAGCCCTTCCACCACGGGCACCACGTCATCGGCCACGCCGTCATGGTTGCGGTCCGGCAGCATATACACCGTATTGTCCACGCTGCTGGCAAGGTACAGATTGCCGTCCGGCCCGAACGCCATGAAGCGCGGACCACGGAAATAATCGCCCTTGGCCGGGTTGAGCTTGGCAAAGGTGCTGATCTTGAAACCCGGCGGCAATGTCAGGCTGCCCGCAACGTCGTCCGGCGCCTTGCTCACCGCGGCTACGGTGGTGCATGCCATGAGGGCTGCACTGGCGGCCAGCGCAGGCAGTACACTCATCGAAAGTTTCTTCATCGCGCTCCCCCTATCTATGTATGCTCAATCAAGTTGATCGTCAGAGATTACGAGCCCGGGATCAAGCTTAGGTTCCCCTGTGAACGGGTTCTTCAAGAAATGAAAATGCCGGAACAAGTCCGGCACCCATTATGCGGCAGGCAAGGCCATGCCTGACATGGCGTTTGCAACCAGCATCATTGTCAACTCAATGGCACTTTTCTTCCTGGCAGCCGTCGTTCTTGGCGCCGGCAGCGGTCAGGAACTCCACCATGTCAGTACGGCCCTCGTCCTTCAGGGCGCGGATGATGGAGACATTGCCGCGCAGCTTGGCATTGACGTCCGCACCATGGTCGATCAGGTATTTGACGACCTCCTTGTTGCCTTGATAGGCAGCCAGGTGCAATGCTGTCATCTTGGTGATCGGGTGCTTGTAGTTCACATCAGCACCGTTCTCGACGAAGAACTTCACTGCATTCAACTGGCCCTTGTTGGCCGCGATTTCAAGGGCGGTCCAGGCAAAGAACAATTCATCGACCTTATACGGGTTGTTGAAGTACTTCTTCACAACCTTCATGTCCCCCTTGCCAATGGCGTCGGTATATTCCACCTGAGGATCCTCGGCATGCGCCATCACGGCCCAGCCAAGCACCAACGTTGCCAGGATAACTTTCAACATCTTCTTCATGCGACTTCTCCATAGTAATCATCATTTAATTAAGTGTGCTTATTATTGTTGAGGCTGCGAGGCACGAAGACATCGCTTCCGCACCCCATAGCCTAACGCACATCTCGTACCCGTTGTTGACCGCTAGCCGATGAACCTCCTGGCATTGCGGAACATACGAATCCAGGGCCCATCCTCACCCCAGCCATCGGGATGCCATGAGTGCTGCACGGTGCGGAAAACCCGCTCAGGATGAGGCATCATAATACTGAAACGGCCATCGGCGGTAGTCAGGCCGGTAATCCCCTTGGGCGAGCCGTTCGGGTTGAACGGATACACCTCGGTCGGGACGCCGTTGTTATCGACATAGCGTAGCGTCACCAATTGCTCCGCCTGCACACGCTGTTGCGCCGCCAGATCGGCGAACTCGGCATAGCCCTCGCCATGCGCCACGGCAATCGGCATGCGGCTGCCGGCCATGCCGCTGAAGAACAGCGACGGCGATTCCAGCACCTCCACCATGGCGACACGCGCCTCGAACTGCTCGGAACGGTTGCGCACGAAATGCGGCCACTGTTCGGCGCCGGGAATGATGCTGTGCAGGTTGCTCATCATCTGGCAGCCGTTGCACACGCCCAGCGCAAACGAGTCCGTACGGTTGAAGAACGCGGAAAACTCGTCGCGCGCGCGCGGGTTAAACAGGATGGACTTGGCCCAGCCTTCTCCAGCGCCGAGCACGTCTCCGTAAGAGAAGCCGCCGCAGGCGACGAAGCCGGCAAAGTCCTTGAGGCTGACGCGCCCGCTGATGATGTCGCTCATGTGCACGTCGAAGGCATTGAAGCCTGCACGGTCGAATGCGGCCGCCATCTCCACCTGCCCGTTGACGCCCTGCTCGCGCAGGATCGCCATCTTGGGACGTGCGCCCGTCGCGATATAGGGCGCGGCAATATTCTCGCTGGGGTCGAAGCTGAGCTTGGCATGCAGGCCGATATCCCGCTCATCCAGCAGGCGATCGTATTCCTGCTGCGCGCATTGCGGGTTGTCGCGCAGCTTCTGCATCTGGTAGGTGGTCTCAGACCAAGCACGGTGTAATGCCACGCGGCTCTCGGCAAACACCAGCTTGCCTGCCTGGTGGATCAGGATATCGCCATGGCTGGCTGGCGCGCCGATCACATGCACCCTGCCTGCCAGGGTCTGTTCCAACTCTGCGACGATAACGTCCGCATCGGCAGCATGCACCTGCAATACCGCGCCCAGCTCCTCGTTATAAAGCGCAGCGACAGCGTCATGACCCAAGCCGGTAATGTCGAGCTCCAGACCAGTACGTCCGGCAAACGCCATTTCGACCACGGCAGCAAACAACCCGCCGTCGGAACGGTCATGGTAGGCCAGCAGACGGCCTTCGCGGTTGAGCTTCTGCACCGCATTGAACAAATGCTTGAGGCTATCCGCATTCTCGAGGTCCGGCGCCGCATTGCCTACGCTGCCGTACACTTGCGCCAGGGCGGAGCCGCCCAGGCGGTTCTTGCCCGCACCGAGGTCGACTAGGACCAGGCGGGTGTCGCCGAGGTCGGTGCGCAGTTGCGGAGTCAGGGTCTTGCGCGCGTCTGGCGTAAGCGCGAATGCCGTCACCACCAGCGAGATAGGCGCGGTCACCGCCTTCTTTTCATTACGCTCTTCCCACACGGTCTTCATGGACATGGAATCCTTGCCGACCGGGATGCTGATGCCCAGTTGCGGACACAGTTCCATGCCGACGGCCTTGACGGTGTCGAACAGGGCGGCATCCTCGCCTGGATGCCCAGCCGGGGCCATCCAGTTGGCGGAGAGCTTGAGTTCGGCAATATCGTCGATCAGGCTGGCGGCGATATTGGTGATCGCCTCGCCAATCGCCATGCGTCCCGAAGCGGGAGCGTCGATCAGCGCCAGCGGTGCTTTCTCGCCGATGGCGAATGACTCGCCGCTATAGGTTTCATAACCTGCCAGCGTCACCGCCACATCCGCCACCGGTACCTGCCACGGGCCGACCATCTGGTCGCGTGCGATCAGCCCGGTCACGGTACGGTCGCCGATGGTGATGAGGAAAGTCTTGTCCGCCACGCCGGGCAGGCGCAGCACGCGCTGAGCTGCCTCCTTCAAGTCAACACGCGAATGTTCGAAAACTGGCAGCTCACGCGCCACATGCTTGACGTCGCGCGTCATCTTGGGCGGCTTGCCCAGCAGCACGGACAAATCCATGTCCACAGGGTTGTTGCCGAAATGGCGGTCGGCCACGGTCAGGCGCTTTTCCTCGGTCGCCTCGCCCACCACGGCGAACGGGCAGCGCTCGCGCTCGCAGATTTCGGCAAATAGCGGCAAATCTTCCTTGCGCACCGCCATCACGTAGCGCTCCTGCGCCTCGTTGCTCCAGATTTCGCGCGGCGACATGCCAGGCTCTTCGTTGTGCACGTCTCGCAGCTGGAACCTGGCGCCCACGCCCGCGTCGTTCACCAGTTCAGGGAAGGCATTGGAAATGCCGCCCGCGCCCACGTCGTGAATGCTCAGGATCGGGTTCTTATCGCCCAACTGCCAGCAGCGGTCGATGACTTCCTGCGCGCGGCGCTCCAACTCGGGGTTGCCGCGCTGCACGGAGTCGAAATCCAGGTTCTCGGTATTCGCGCCGGTATCCATGCTCGATGCCGCCCCGCCGCCGAGGCCGATCAACATCGCTGGGCCGCCGAGCTGGATCAGCGCCGCGCCTGGGGGAATCGGGTTTTTCTTGGAATGCTTGGCCGAGATATTGCCCACGCCGCCCGCGAGCATGATGGGCTTGTGATAGCCGCGGATTTCACCTGCCGCCTCAATTTCCAGCGTGCGGAAATAACCGGCAATGTTCGGGCGGCCGAATTCGTTATTGTACGCCGCGCCGCCCAGCGGGCCGTCCACCATGATCTGCAAGGCCGAGGCAATACGGCCGGGCTTGCCGTTGTTCTGCTCCCACGGCTGCTTGAAGCCGGGGATATGTAGGTTGGAAACCGAGAAGCCGGTCAGGCCGGCCTTGGGCTTGGAACCGGAACCGGTCGCGCCCTCGTCGCGGATTTCGCCGCCCGCGCCGGTCGCGGCCCCCGCGAACGGCGAGATCGCGGTCGGGTGGTTATGCGTTTCCACCTTCATGAGGAAATGCATGTCTTCTTCCACAAATCCGTATTGGCCTTCCGCCTGCGGATAGAAACGCTTGGTCTTGCCGCCCTCGACGATGGAGGCGTTGTCGGCATAGGCCACCACGGTCTTGCCGGGGTTGAGCTTGTGCGTGTTGCGGATCATGCCGAACAGCGACTGCGCCTGGGCGACGCCGTCGATCACCCAATCCGCATTGAAAATCTTGTGCCTACAGTGCTCGGAATTGGCCTGCGCGAACATCATCAACTCGACATCCGTCGGGTTGCGGCCCATGCGCTGGAAATTCTCCACCAGGTAATCCACTTCGTCCGGGGAAAGCGCCAGGCCCATTTCGGCATTGGCGGCTTCCAGTGCCGCCCTGCCGCCCGAGAGGATATCCACCGTGGATAAGGGCGCAGGTTCTGCCGTGTGATACAGCTTTTGCGCGTCTTCCAGGGCGGCGAACACCGCCTCTGTCATGCGGTCATGGATCAAGGGGCGCAATGCGGCCTTTTCCGCATCCGTGAGCGGGCTGCCATCCGCCGTGGCAACGTAAAACGCAATGCCGCGCTCCAGGCGCTGGATGGCCTCGATGCCGCAATGGCGCGCAATGTCCGTCGCGCGCGAAGCCCAGGGCGAAATCGTCCCTGGACGCGGCACCACCAGGAACAACTCCCCTGCCGGCGCTTCCTCACTCATGCGCGGCCCATAGGTAAGAATCTGCTTCAGCACCTCCTGCTGCGCATCGCTCAATGGCTGATCAGACCAGGCGAAATGCCAGAACTCGGCGTACAAATGCGTGATGCGCGGCGCAGCGCCCTTGAGCGCAGCCAGGATTTTCTCGATACGGAACGGGGATAAGGCGGCACTGCCACGAAGACTGATCATTGGGCTGGACATGAAGAAATTCGAAGTGATGGCAAAAGCGGGATTTTACCAGATTATGCCCCGCCTTACTGCTTTGAGGATTAAGGAAAATCAGCCTCCAGCCAGTACCAATAACAACATGCACAACTCCCAGAGCAAGAGAAGGAAAAACACCGCCAGCAGGATCCCCAGCCAGCTTTGGTGCATCAAAATACGCTTTAGCCAGCGTTTGGGCACCATGAGGCTTTTCGGTAGTCGCAGCATAGCCACGTGTTTACTTCCTGGGATCGAATTCATACGTCAAGCTGACCCAGGCCGCCCTTGGTGCCCCTATACCCAAAAAGCTGCTGCCTTGCCAATCCGCGCTGTTGTAGTTAAAGCCGCTTGCGCCAATTGCGCCACGAATTGAGGGGGAGAAAGCATTGAGTCCAAGACGCCCGGCACTGGCGTATTGCTTATCAAACAAGTTGTTGATTTGCAGGCCCAATGTCCATTCCGGCGCCAGCTTGTAGGAGGTATGGAGATTAAATACCGCATACCCAGCCGTTTTTCCTGGGCCAAAATCTGCGCGATCAACAGAGCACATTTGACCAGAGACTCCAGAGACAGGATCGATACAAAATGGGCCCGTGATCGGTGTGGCAGTTCCCGCGCGGTGCTTGTTGTTTTCATTGCCTCGCACGAATGCCTCGGAGTGCACAACGGCAGTCAGGCCAATGCGCCACTTGTCAGTAATGTCATAACCGAAGTTCGCATTCAGATTATGCAGAGGCACGCCAGGCATGCGGTTACCCGGATTAACTGTGATTTGTTGGTAAGTGCCCATCTGTGTTTGGGTATTCAGGTCATATACGTTTCCCGCACTGCTATTGTGGGGACTCGCTATCTGCATTTTTGACTGAAAGGTGGCATCTGTTAAGGCGTAATTAACTCCCCAGCTTGCTTTGCCCCATTTTCCCTTGAGCCCAAACTCTAATCCTTGGCGGCGGGTGTCCCCAATGTTCTGGAAATAACTGCTGGTGGCATTGACTGAAACAAAATAGATGTCATCGCTGAGGTCCGTGTGATAGGCCGTGGCATTCCACTCAATGTTGTCAGTGAGTTTGCCTCGTGCACCTATTTCAAAGCTGGTGGAACGCACTTGTTTGAGATAGGGGTCTCCCGACATGACGCCGGGTAAATTACATACTCGCTGCTCTACAATGGAACGAGGTCGGCCATCCGACATTGGAGTGGGATCAAAAGCGCATCCTAATTCGATCACACTTGGCGTTCTTGCACCACGTCCCAAATTTGCATAAACATTCAAGTCCTTACGAGCTTGCCAAGTAAAACCAATTGATGGATTAAAGGAGCGGTATTTAAATTTTTCTTTTTCCGGAGGCCTCAAAGAGGCTATGCCCTGTCCAAATGCATCGACTGGGAATGTACTGGGATCAAACGGTATGATGGCATCATCTAAACCATTTGGGCATTCTGTGTTCGGATCTATGGTGCCATCGTTATTGTTGTCGGTGCATAAGCGGATTAAGTTCAGGTAGTTGAGAATGGTGTTGACATCGGTAAACGATGACAATCTCGATACTGCTAGCTGATTGTTTACGTAAGTACGGTTGTAACGGGCAGATGCTGTGACACTGAGGGTTTGTGTCGGGGTCCAAGTTTCACTGAAATAAATACTCTTGGTGAGACCGTCGCCCTGAAAGTCGTTTAGGGCATGCCCCCGTTCTGGAGTGTTGGCGTAATATTCCCAGCCTAATTGATTGGGTGCCACATACCCGTGGCGGTTTGCGTCCAGTAGTCCAAGATATTGTTTGCTTGCATACTCGGCATCTGCCTTGTCTATTGACCCCCCCACCATGAATTTGTGTTCATCGAGATTCCAATTAAACTGAAGTGATGCTCCTTTACCTAACTGGTCGATTTGGGTATCGCTGAAAATAGCTGTGGGCGTGCCTTCAATATATCCTGTATTCAGTAGGCCCGCGCCACCACCATATTTACCATCCCTGAAAATCAAATTTCCATTGGTATCGACAGCAAGGGGGCCTATTGATGGAATGTATGATAAGCCACCTACTGCTCCCAATGGATTAGTCACATTTGCAGCATTAATCGCGACCAATAATTCCCAATAATCATGGTAAAAACCGGCATCATCAGTATAGCCGCCGATCACACCAGAAGTTCCCATTGCGGTGGTCAGGTCATAAGAATAAGTTACTTGACCACTGCCAGGATGGTTAATACCGGAACTCATTTGAGAGTAATCTATGCCAGCGAGAATACGACCATAATTTGCAATAGCATTGCGCACAAGATTTTCGTATTCAGATGTTGTTGGTGCATTGAAAACACCTGGAATTGTGGATGGCTGGAGAATGTCATCCATGTATCTCCTAGGATCATAAGTCCAGTTCCATACTTGAGTACCTGAACCATCAGCAGCAGTAACTTGTGCTTGCCCATTAACTGCTTGTGTATTGAAGTTGGTGCCATAGGCTAGATTATTGACGCAAGGGTCGAATGGATCGGTACATACATCGCCGGTTACAGTTAGTGGGTTACCATTAGCATCAGCGGCTACATTCATTGCATAATCGTTGTAGTCTGGCCGCCCATCCCGATTGATGTCTGGTAAGCCATACAACAATTGTCGGCTAGCATCCCTAATTGTTGCTAAATTCGGGCGCCCATCTGTGCCACCAAAGTTCTCGTTGATATCCGAGGTTTTGGATTTGCGCTTGCTCTTGCGATTATAGATTTGACCAGTGATATTGAAGGTGTCGGTCACATCCCAAACACCAGAAAACTGAAATTGAAGCAGGTCATTCCTGCTTTCATCGGGGGAGGTATAGACTTGCTTGGGATTTTGATCAACCATCTGTTGCGGCAATAAGCCATTGCCTGTCAATTTGTTGCCTGCATACAGCACAGATAACCCTAAACGAGCGCGGTCACTTTGCCATTCCCCCTTACCAAATACTTGGTTCACCCGGCTCGGAGAGTCATCCCGCCAGCCATCTTCCAAAAAGAAATTGCCGGCAAGAAAACCAGCGACAACGCCATTGTTCCAGCCCGCCGATGCTTGTAGTTGTTTGCGGCCGAATGAACCTGTAAGTACCTGTGCATCTACGCCAGGATTATCGAAGCCGCTTTTTGTTCTCATCACAAGCGCGCCTCCCAGGGTGCCCAAGCCAAATATAGGGTTTGATCCGGGAAACATATCCAGCCCCGATAGTGCGTTCATCGGAATCATGTCCCAATTGACGACATCGCCAAATGGTTCATTGACGCGGATGCCATCCAGGAAGACAGATATCCCTTGAGCTGTGCCTAGCTGTGGAGAGGCGGTAAACCCACGATATTGCAAATCCATTTGAAAAGGATTGCTTTGATAGTCGTTGACAGTGATTGATTGGAATTTGGAGTTGAGCAAGTCGGTCAAACTCAGTGACTGTGCTGCCTTGATTTCCTTGGCGGTAAGGCTTTGGACGTTTCCAGGAATTTCTTCTTTTGTAAGGCCTAAACCCGGTAACGGACCCACTTCATAAAAGCGCTTGCTCCTCACCTCTATCGCATCGACCTTGAAATCAATCGTTGACTTCTCACCGGGAAGGCTATCTTTGGCTGGCAAAGGAACCGCTTTGTCGAGGAAGAAACCGCCATATTGATCGCTGAATGCCTCCAGGCCGCTGCCTTTCAGCAAAGCATCGAAACCCTGCTTGACGGTGTAGTTTCCACTCAACCCCTTGCTGTCTATATGTTGAGTCAAGGCGGGATCGAATACCAGGACCACGCCAGCACGCTGGGCAAAACGGTTGAGGGATTGAGTTAAAGTACCAGGAGGGATTTCATATTGCTTGCCTATGTCTGCGGTGAAAACGACGCTTTCCCCGGCAGCAGTTGCATATTGTGATGCACCAGCCATCAAAATTAGTGCGCAACGCAACATCACAGCGATTGAGGTGGGTTTGAAACGCGGCTTCTCCATGAATATTCCCTGAGTTCTATTATGTTCCTCACCAAGACGAACAACTCAGGGCAAAGTACAGTCAGGGGATTAAAAAACTTCTGATTGAAAATGTCGCGCCTAGCCAGGGGCGCTTTACTTGTTAAGTGTTGTCAGCCGCCTCCAATGGCAAGACCGCTACATTATGCATTAATCAATATGATGTCTTGGCTCCACTACCACGATCAATGGAGTGTAGTAACGCACATCCACAGGCAGGTAAGCCGTCAGCATTTCCAATGCTCGATCCGTATCATTGAGAGGCAACACGCCGGATACGTGCAGTTCGGCAATATCTTCCGCCTTGAAATGAATTCTGCCATGGCGATAGCGCTCCAGCTCACGCAATACTTCCGTCAGGGATTGGTTATCCACGGCCAAAGTGCCATTGGACCAACCGGCAAAGGTAAACAAATCAATATTTCCAGGCTGGTCGATGTGGTCATGTTCAATCCGTGTGCCTTCTCCAGCATGGAGCGTAACGCACACTGGTGCTGCCAGCGGGGAGAACATGCGCTTGAGTGTGCACGCCTCCACTATGGATTCGATCACGCCTACCCTGGTGGCATCAGCCTCTCGCTTGACGACAAACTCGGTGCCCAAGGCTCGCGCCGTACCATGGCTGGTCGCCACGATCAGTGGACGAGAGGCATCCTTTGCCACGTCCACCAGCACTTCGCCCTGGCGTAACTTGATCAAGCGCTGTGAATCGGAATAATCAATATCGACTGCTGAATAAGTATTCAGGGTGATCCGGGTATGGTCAGGCAGTTCTATCACGCGTTGCTCGCCCACGGCCGTACTGTAGTCCGCCATCAGGTAGGAAACCGTGTCGGACTGCACACCCAAAAATATGCCCGCCACCAGGCTGACCCCTAGCGCAAGCGCCTTGGCCGAGAGCTTACGTCCCACTGGCTTGAACTCGGGTGTCAACACCTGTTCAAGGGCATGCAATGCAGGTGCTGAGTTGACACCATGCAGGCTACCCCACATTTTCTCGATGCGTTCGTAAGCCACGGCATGGGATGCGTCTTGCACCAACCATGCATTGAATTTTGCACGGTCGGCATCTGTACAATCCTCCGCCCGCAATTGAACGTACCAATCCGCTGCCTGCAACACTACCTTCGAATCAGGTTCTGAAGAAGGGAGCTGATGATCTGCAATCTGATCTGTATGAGGTATAGACGACATGCTTCAAGGCGCAGGGTGCAACAAGGCATAACAATGCACAATCACCTTGGCGAGATACTGCTTGACCATACTAACGGAAACACCCAGCCGCTGGGCAATCTCTTCATAGGATAAATCCTCCAGACGGCTCATTAAAAACGCCCGGCAAGCCTTCTCAGGCAAACTGCTCAACATGGCTGCCAACATATTCAAAGCATCAATCGCCTCTTGATATTGCTCAGGAGAAAACTCATGCTGATCCTCGCTAATCAGCATGAGAGATTCGAGATACGCCTGCTCCAACTTGCGACGGCGAGCAGCATCAATCATCAGATTGGTTGCCGTGGCAGCCAGATAAGCTTTGGGCGCACGTAATACCTTGCTGTCAGGCGCCAACAGAACTCGCAAGAAAGTATCTTGCGCATAATCATCCGCATGATGCACAGAACCCAGCTTCTTGCGCAGCCAGCACACCAGCCAATGGTGGTGCTCAACATACAATTGCCCGACTGCACTCATCACTGTCACCGGCGACTCCGAAACGGCTTGCTCCTCCATACGTTGCCCTCTATTCCATTTCTGGCTAATGCAATATAGCATTTGGAGGTGCTTAACCCGCAAAATTCATTCCATCAGAGCTTAAAACTACAATTAACTGATTTTATTAATTTAAATTACAATAACCACTATCACCTTAGCCCTTAATTGGCTGTTTATAGCCAATTAAGGGCTATAAACAGCCAATCACAACCAGAACCATCCTGTCATAAGTAAACTGACTTCAAGTATCAGCAGTAAGAAAACCACGCCCGGTAAAATGATCAGCCAACTTTGATGTACCAGCATATGTCGCCACTTACGCTTGAATACTAAGAGGTATTTTTGGAGCGATAACATGGCTATCTATTTTCTAGGATCAAACGAATAGCTCAAACTGATCCACGCAGCCCTTGGCGCACCAGGGGCGAGGAAGTTTGTCATGAGCCAATCGTTCGAGTTATGGTTGTATCCACTCGGTCCAATCGCGCCATAAATCGAAGGTGAGAATGGATTTCTGCCTAAACGGCCCGCAGTAAAATATTCCTTGTCAAGGAGATTGTTAATGCGTAAGCCGAGTGTCCATTCGGAATTGATCCGATAGCTGGTCTGCAAGTTGAACACCATATAGCCAGGGGTGATACCAGGATTGTTTGATTGCACAGGCCGTGCAATCAATTGACCATTCCCATTGGTTTCATAAATGGTTTCTCCTTGCCTGTGCTTGTTATTTTCATTGCCACGTACATAAGCAAAGGAGTGTGCTACAGCTGTAAGGCCAATTTGCCATTTGGGGGTAACCTGATAACTCAATGTAGCATTCAGGTTGTGTAGCGGTACGCCGGGCATGCGATTACCCGGCTTGACCTGAATGCGGCGGCTATAGTCGTGATTGCCATAGAATTCTTCCACTGAGCTACTGTTGTCATTGGCTGGCATCCAAAAGCTATCTTGAAAAGTAGCTTCGGTTAATGCATAGTTCAGCCTTAACCTCCATTTCTCGAACGCGGCAGTAATCCCAGCTTCTAGTCCTTGACGACGTGTATCGCCAATAGTGTCGAAGAAGTTACGGTTGCCAGGGAACCCGATCATATAAATGTCATCTTTGAGATCCGTACGGTAAACTCCCAAATTCCATTCGACGTTGTCGTTAAACCTGCCGCGCATACCGAAATCCCAAGTAGTGGCTTTGATCTGAGGTAAATAGGGGTCTCCCGAGAGAGTCGTTGGCAGCGAACAGGCCCGGTTTTCAGCCAAACTTTTAGGTATGGAGCCAATAATTTCCCCATTGGCACCGTATTGTGGAATGGGGGTTCGGTCAAACGCACATCCCAACTCGACAACAGAAGGTACGCGGGTGCCTTGGGCCCAATTCCCATAAATATTGAGATCAGGTGTCGCCTGCCAAGTGGTGCCAAAGGAAGGGTTTAGCGAGTAGTAACTAAATTTTTCAGTTTCTGGAGGGTTAAGTATTTGCGATGCATCGGGAACGGTATAGCCTGTAGTGGGATTGTTGGCGCAGTTAGGCCAAGTTCCTACGCAAATGTTGTAATAGTCAGGAAAGGCCTCTAGTTGCGCTAAATCCCAGACAAAGGTGCCATAGGTACGGGAAGCTACTTTATTCTTACCGCGGGTTTCGTTATAACGGAGTGCCCCGGTGAAATGCAATGTCTCAATCGGGCTCCAGGTTTCGCTGGCATAAATGCTCTTGGTGACTTGGTGTCCCTTGAAGTTGTTATTGCTGATTTCCGTACTCGCAGCAGCATACTGGTCGCGGATCTCATCGGGAGACAGATATGCATCGCGTTCAGCATCCAGCATACCCAGCATTTGGCCGCTCTTGTAAGTGGCAGAAGGCATGTCTACAGAGGCGCCAATCATGAACTTGTGCTTCTCGAAATTCCAGTTGAATTGAATCGAAGCACCATCGGTTTCCTGATCAATCGTAGTATCAGTGAGTACTGCTGTGGGGGTCCCCTCCACGTAACCGGTACCTGTACCACCGTAGGCTGCTCCATCAACGGTCTGAGGAGCACCATCTGGGCCTGCCACTGTTAAGTCAGATCCTGTCTCTCCTTGGCATGTATCAGCGTTGACTGCGGGCTTGATCAACATCAAGTATTTTTGGCCTTGACCATCTCCCGGAGTGTTATCGCCGTAATCATCTGTATCTGGCACATAAAAGTAGAAGTTCATGTCGGCGAGCATTGCGATAGTAAAGGGATCCGCAGCGTTTAATGTGGTTAAGTTTACTGTTGCATCAAACACATAGGAATCTTGAAAGTTCGAGTAATCTGTTTCAGCGCCATTGGGAACTTCCGGGCCGGAGATACCGCCGGGTGAGTAAAGGTTGGATTGCAAAAAATTCCGGACTCTTCTGAAGTTATCCTGAGCTCTTTGCACGAACCCTGCCGCTACATCAGGAATAGCTTGATTACGCCACGCTGTAGGAAGACTATCGAACGCCTCTTGAACAGTGGCTGCTGAAGCAAACGCTGAAAGTTCTGGATTTGTCCATACCTCGCTCCAGAAATCGCCATTCTGTATCGGAACCAGGTAGTAGTCCGGTAATCCGTAGTCATTGTTGCTATTAAAAGTGCATGTATATTGCTCTCCCTGATTCAAGTTTCTCTTAACTAGCTGGTTTTCCCACTCCGTATAAACATCGGCTCCTTTTTGCCTGCGCTTACTGTTTCTTCTATATGCCTGAGCCGTAATTGTGAAATTATCGTTGACGAAATAGCTACCTGAGAGCTGAAATTGCAATAGGCGGTTGTCGGTAGTGTCAGGAGAGGTATACACCCCATTTCTATCCTGTTTGTACATTTCACTTGGCAACATACCGTTGCCTACCAAGTCATTCCAGGCAATGAGGGTGCTGAGGTTGAGGTCTAGCTTGTCGGAGCGGTAACTACCTTTACCAAAGACTTGATTAACTTTGCTTGGTGAATTCTCGCGCCAGCCATCTTCGAGGAAGATATTAGCGGCAGCGAAGCCGGCGACAGTACCGTTATTCCAGCCGCCTGTGGCTTGGAGCTGTTTCCGGCCAAAGGAGCCGGTAAGGACTTCAGCATCCACACCAGGATTATTGAAACCGTCCTTGGTTTTCATGGAAAGGGCACCGCCCAGGGTGCCTAAGCCGAAGATGGGATTAGAGCCGGGGAACACATCGAAGCTGGCAAGGGCATTCAAGGGAACGAGGTCCCAGTTCACGACGTCACCGAAAGGCTCATTGACGCGGATACCGTCAAAAAAGACTGACAAGCCTTGTGGTGTCCCGATCTGGGGACCTGCCGTAAAGCCACGGTATTGCACGTCCATCTGGAACGGATTGCCTTGGTAGTCGTTGACGTTGACCGATTGCAGCTTGGAGTTCATGAGGTCCGTCAAGCTCAAGGCATGGGCTTCCTTGATATCCTTGGCAGTGAGGCTTTGCACGTTGCCGGGGATTTCTTCTTTGGTTAATCCCAATCCTGGCAAGGGGCCAATTTCATAAAAGCGTTTGGCGCGAACTTCCACGGCATCTACTTGCTGGAAGTCGATAGATGTTGCTTCTCCGGGAAGCCTGTCCTCTATTTTAGGAACGGCTCTCTGCAGTTGATACCGGCCTTGCGCATCCTGCACGACCTCCAGCCCGGTTCCGTTAAGCAGCGCCTCAAAGCCTTCGTTGACGTTGTATCGGCCGCGCAGCATAAGGCTGCGCTTGCCTTGGGTCAGCCTGGGATCGAATCCCAGCAATACGCCTGATTGCGCGGCATAGCTTGGCAGGGTATCGCTGAGGTCGCCTGCCGGGATATCGTAGGCTTGTTTCGGGATGTTTTTGTTGAGCGGCTCAGCCGCAATGGCATATGAGCCACTCCAGACCATGAACGCCAGCGTCAGCGCTTTGATGCGTACCAATGCAGCCTTATGCCGCGCGTGATTGTAACTATATCCGTTCTTCAATTTCCCCTCCCGCTTCACAGCAAAATGTGTTGTTTTGCTGCTATGCCGAATGAAAATGAAAATCCGGAAAGCAATTTTTAAAAGTTTTTAATCATTGTGCGTCATGTAGCAACGAGTGTGACCCAGAACCGGGTAAAGCGCTCCGCCCTCACAGGCAGGCTGCGTTCCAATGTCTGCAGGACGGATTCCATGTCCCGTATCGGGAAAGAGCCTGATATCTTCAAATTGGCTACAGCGGGATCGCAGCGCAATATGCCGGTTTTGTAGCGTGCCAGTTCCTGGACGAAGTCTTCCAGGCGCATGGCATACACCACGATCATGCCATTGATCCAGGCCATGTCCGTGGCCCGCACTGGGAGCTTTTCGGAGAGCTTGCGGCCGGTGAACTCGATAGACTCCCCGGCATCGATCCGTTGCGGCAAATCCGTCGAGTAATGCGACCGGATTGCGACCGCCCCGTCAAACACGGCGACCTTGGTCTTGTGCGAAAAGTCGCGCACGCTGAAGCGGGTCCCAAGTGCAGTCGCCTCGCCATGCCGGGTCTGCACCTTGAACGGCCGGTAATTGCCGGTGGGCTCTTGCGCGGTTTCGATGAATATCTCGCCCTGTACCAGTTCGATCAACCGCTCCGTGCTGGAATACCGCACGTTGACGGCGGTATCGGTATTCAGGTGCAGGCGGGTGCCATCCTCCATGGCCAGCTGGGTGTGCTCGCCGACCTTGGTGCTGGCATCTGCCAGCATGCCGCGCCAGGGACGCTCGCGATAGGCATATAGGCCCGTGGCGCTGACAGTCAGGAACAGCGCCAGCTGCTTGATGACTTGGCGGCGGTCCGTCACCGGCGGCAACTGCAGTGTCGCCATGCCGATCTCGCGCGGTACTCGCCCGAAATGTTGCGTCACGCGTTCTAATTGCTGCCAGGCCTGTAGGTGGGAAGGGTCAGCATCGAGCCAAGCACGCCAGGCATGTTGCGTCTGCTCGTTATTTTCGCCTGAGGCCAGCTTGGCGTACCATACGCTGGCGGCCTGCATGGCAGGGGTTGGCTTTCCTGTGCTAGGGTTCATGCCCGACGTTGCATTTCCATCGCATTACTCTTCGAGCAGGACCATGCATTGCAGCATGGCCTTGGCGACATAATTGCCGACCGTACGGGTCGTCACGCCCAACTGCTTTGCAATTTCAGTGTAGCTGAGGCCTTCCAGTTGCAGGAGCAGAAAGGCGGTCCGCACTTTGACCGGCAGGCCGTCCAGCATGATGTCCAGCTTGATCAGAAGCTCCAGCACCATGGCCCTAGTTTCAGGAGAGCCGACTTCGGGAGGCGCAAATTGTGCCAAGGCCTCGAGATAAGCGCGCTCCAGGTCGCGGCGGCGCAGGTGGTCGACCATCAAGCCATGGGCAACCCTGCTGAGGTAGGCACGAGGCTCGTGCAATACCGGCAACTCGGCCTTGAGCAACAGGCTGAGAAACGTGTCCTGCGCGAGGTCTGCGGCACTGTTGTGGCCGCCGAGCTTTTTGTTGATCCAGGCGCGCAGCCATGCATGATGCTCCTGATAAAGCAACTGGATGACGCCCTGTTTGCAGAATGAATCTTGTGGCATTGCAGATATCCTATATATTGGCTATTCAATTGCAATTTCAATGCCAAAGCATTAACACCCTGATTTTATGTAGCTAATTAATAATTTTAGTTTATATATGGCTAAAAACAACCACATACAACCACCAAACGGCTATAAACAGCCAATCACAGAGGCTAATCGCTCCATTCATAGTCTTGTCACCCTTTCTCACTGAAACAGAACAGCACAATCGCGACGAACGCTAAGATTTTCCAGGGATAAGCCGCTATAATCACCTGCTCCCAATAGGCTTATTGCCCGCAGAGATGCTGCAGCTCGATGTCAAAACCATTTATTTCCTAGTCGGCTTATTCGCCACGACCACCGGTGTAGTGCTGTCCATCCTCACCATGACAGGGCGTTTCGACCGCTGGCTGAAATACTGGGGAATCAGCAACCTGTGCACGGGTTCCGGCATCCTGCTGCTGACTTTCCGCGATATCGTCCCCGATTTTTACAGTATCGTAGTGGCCAATATGCTCGCCATTGCCGGCTATTTCCTGTTGATGGCCACGGCGCAACGCCTGTACTACCGTCATATGCCGTGGCGGCCGCATTTGCTGTTCCTAGGCTTAATGACCGGGTTGTTCCTGCTGATGCAGGATGCGGACAACTACTATGCCGAGAGGACCGCGCTCAGTTCGATCGCCTGCGGGTACTATGCCTTGCGCGTCGCCAAGATCACGCAACGCATCGCGCGCGAGGAGGATATCGTCTCGGCCTACCTAGTTTCCGGGATATTCACGCTGGCAGCCCTGATTTTCGGCTTGCGGATATTGGCTGGCCTGACCCACCATCTGGGCGGGGATTCGATATTTTCCCCTGGCGGCGTCAATATGTGGGTGATCCTGCTCGCTGCGGGCATCGGCCCGCTATGGAACATGTCGATGCTGCTCATGATCATGGAGCGCATCAACCGCAACTGGATCGGCCGCGCCTTGCGGGACCCGCTCACAGCCGCGCTCAATCGCGAAGGGCTCAGGGCCGCCGTGGAAAACAATACCATGCGCCGCCATTCCGACGACCATCCGTTCACGGCTTTGCTATTGGTGGACATCGACCATTTCAAACAGGTCAATGACCAGCTGGGACACGCATTCGGCGATAAACTGCTGCGCAGCTTCGCGGATATCGTGCATCACCAATTGCGCAGTTCCGACCTGTTTGCGCGCCATGGCGGCGACGAGTTCGTCATCATCCTGCCCTCGAGCGGCGAAAAGGAAGCCAGGGATGTCGCCGAGCGGCTGCAAAAGGCATTTGCCCAAGCGACTGACAAATTGAAGCATGACGGCCTGGCCGTGACCTTGAGCATCGGCATCGCAGTCACGGCCAGCGAACAGCTTGGCAGCTCGTTGCACAAACTCATGGAACAAGCCGACTCGGCGCTCTATCAATCCAAGCACCATGGCCGAAACCGCATCACGGCGGCGCAAGCGGCTTAAAGCCTGGCCTTGTAATTTCAGCACAAAAGCTGGCAATAAGGAGCGGCTATGCAACGAAGGGCGGCAGGTGCCAAATCCATGCTGCAACGGCGAGCATGGCGATCACCAGCACCACCACGACTCTCGATAGTCTTGCAATGCGGCGCCGACCGTCCTCCAGCTTGGCGACCAACTGCTCATTCTGGTCCGCCAGGGTCTTGAGCAGTTTCGAGGATTCCACCATCTGCGTTTGCAATTGGGCGATCCGCATTTCCAGCGACTGGATGCGGGCCTCTTTGTCGTCATCGCTCCCAAGTTCGCTATAAGGCACGTCATACACCTGGGGCTCGGGCTGTTGCTGCTTGCCGGATACGGCCTGCCAGAACTTCCTGGCGCCCTCGGCAATCTCGGGCGCCTTGCGGATCACCTCGATCCAGGGAACCACCTTCAATACAGTCAGCCATGGTGCGGCCACAATCCATTCCTTTCATTCACAAGGGCAACGCCCCGTTTATCGATCAAGCTGCAAATATCCTTCAATGTCCCTTATCCTGGAAAACAAGTGCATGAACACCACGCCCGCGATGATCAACGTTATGCCGACCATGGCAAGCAGGTTAGCCATTGCCTAAAGTCCTCACTGGTCTTGAGTACCGATATTGCAATCATCTTGGCCAGGATGGCAATCCCCAGGCAGCTCCCAGTGCTGCATCTATCACAGTTCCGTCACGGTGATAAAGCTCAGCCGGTTGCCATCCGGGTCCACCATAAGCATATTGCGCACCGTCGGGCCCAGGTCATTGCCGGGCGGCTCAGTGATGTGCAAGCCTTGCGCTACGAATTCCGCATGCACCGCATCGACGTCGTCCACATAAAAATGCACCAGCGCACCGAAGGCGCAATCGCCGGTATGCTCAGTGAGGAATATCTGCATGTCGCCACGGGCAATGGCGGCAAAAAAGGGGAATCCGGGCTCGAACTGGTGCGTCCACAATTCGCGGAACCCCAGTTTCTCATAGTATGGCTTGCTTAACGCATATGACGCGACGCGTATCGCCGGAATGACATGCTGTGTGACTTTTTTCATGCTCCCCTCCTTCTGCAATGTGGCTTAGTACGGCTGACAAAAATCAGCGCAGCGTTCCCGGCTAGGCGTCCTGACGCAAGCAATACAAACAGCACGACAAAGTCAGGGCAACGACGCCAGGAATGTTTTGTTAGCCGCTATTGTTCGCGCATGCTGACAATGGCGTCATATAGCGCAGGAAATTCGGTGAAGCCGTCTTGCGCCATGAAGTGGCCTCCCCGTTCAAACAACTCCCAATCCGCATCGAGCTTTTCCGCCAGACGCAACGAATAGGGATAAGGCACGATATGGTCATCCTGGGCAGCCAGCACGATGCGCCTGGGAACCAGCCTGATCAGCTTTGCCACATCCAGCGGCGCGGCGGTGAACGCGTCCAGCGCCGGCAAGAAACTCAACGGCTCGGCAAATCCCGATACCAATGCCATGCCTCCTACAGGCCGCTCTTGCTGCTCGAGATAACGCAGCAAGGTGATGCAGCCCAGGCTGTGCCCGATAAAAAAGGTATGCTGATCCGGCTGGGTAATATGAGTGCGCAGGCAATCAAGCCATCGCTCGATGTCAGGATGGTCGGATGCAGGCAACGCCGGCACCGTGACCTTGAACCCCTGTTGTTCCAATGCGTTCTTGATCCATGGGAACCAGTGGCTTTCCGGCGAAGCCTGGTAGCCATGGATGATATAGACAGTCCCTGCTTGCATGTTCCTCCCCACACGGCAATATGTGGTTAGAACACTTTCTGGGCTTTAGTTCTCCCTCAAGCCCCGCACGGCGGTAAAAACCAGATTATTTGACAGCGCCGAACACTTTCTTGAGCAAGCTGCTGGCCTGTCCCATCGGGTCCTGGCGGATGGCTTTTTCCTCTTCGGCCATCATGAGATAGACCCCGTCCAATGTCTTCTGGGTCACATATTGTTCAATGTTCGCCTGATCCTTGTTGACCAGCCCGTATTTGCTGCCCATTTCGGCAAACTTGTTGTATTGCTGCGCCAGGTCGACGTTTTGCGTCGCCTTTTTCACGATGGGCAGGAATTTCTCCGCCATCGGCGCAGAGGTGGTCTTGCGGAAATATTGCGTGGCGGAGTCCTGCCCGCCGGTCAGGATATCCTTGGCGTCCTGCACGCTCATCTGCTTGACCGAATTCACGAGCAAGGTCTTGGCCTCAGGCACCGCGGCTTCCGCCGCCTGGTTCATCTTCAGCACCAATTCATCCGCCTGCTTGCCCATGCCGAACATGCGCATGGCCTTCTCGGCCTTCTGCATGGATTCAGGCAGGGGAATCTTGACCTGCGGGTTATTGAGGAAGCCCCCTGCCTGGCCGAGCTGGCTGACCGCGCGCTCGGCGCCTTGCACCAGCGCCTGTTTGAGGCCCTGGCTGGCATCGGCATTGCTGATGCCGCCCAGGTCCAGCGCAGCGGCATGGCTGGAAAAAACAACGAATGATAATGCAGTCACAAGATGGCGCATGGCTCCTCCTAGATGGTGAATTGAGGTTCTCACCGCATTTTAACCTCATCGGCGAAGCATGCGCACAGTATTACCGTTTAATGTTGCACCGGTTTGACGCGCCAGATTTTCTCAACGTATTCGCCGATGGTACGGTCGCTGGAGAACTTGCCGATGCGCGCCACATTGAGGATTGCGCGGCGGCTCCACTCATCCTTGTCCTTGTAGAGCTTGCCCACGGCATCCTGGGTCTCGATATAACTCGCGTAATCAGCCAGCAGCAGGTATTGATCCCCGTTGTTCAACAAGGCGTCGCCGATCGCATGGTAGCGATCGGGCTCGTCCACGGAGAAAAACCCGTTGGTGATCATGTCCAGCGCCTGCTTCAGCTCGGAGTTGCCGTGGTAATAGTCCCATGGGTTGTAATGGTTGGCTTTCACCTCGGCCACCTGTTCCGTCGTCAGGCCGAAAATGAAGATATTGTCTTCCCCCACTTCCTCGCGGATTTCCACATTGGCGCCATCCAGCGTGCCGATGGTGAGGGCGCCGTTCAGCGCCATCTTCATGTTGCCGGTGCCCGATGCCTCGGTGCCGGCGGTGGATATCTGCTCGGAAAGGTCGCTGCCCGGGAACAAAAGCTCCGCCGCCGACACCTCGTAATTCGGGTAGAACACCACCTTGAGCTTGTCTCCTACGGCAGGGTCCTCGTTGACGATGGAGGCCACGTCGTTGATCAGACGGATGATCAGCTTGGCCAGCCAATAGCCTGGCGCCGCCTTGCCGCCAAAAATGACGGCGCGCGGCGTCACGTCCTTGGCCTGCCCGCTGCGAATGCGGTTATACAGGGTCACGATGTGCAGCACATTCAGCAGCTGGCGCTTGTATTCATGGATGCGCTTGATTTGCACGTCGAACAAGGCGGCAGGGTTCAGCTTGACTCCTGTCACCTGTTCAATCCGCTTGGCAAGCCGCTGCTTGTTGGCATGCTTGACCGCGAGGAAACCCTTGCGGAAATCGGCATCGTCAGCCAATGGCTCCAATGCGCGCAGCTTGTCGAGATCATGGTGGAAGTCCTTGCCGATGACGCTTTCCAACAGGCTAGTCAAGCCGGGATTGCACTGGTTGAGCCAGCGCCGGGGCGTGATGCCGTTGGTGACGTTGATGAAGCGGCCCGGGAAGATGCGGTTGAAATCGGCAAACAAGGTAGATCGCAGCAATTCGCTGTGCAATGCCGCCACTCCGTTCACGGTGTGGCTGCCGACCACGGCCAGGTGCGCCATGCGCACGCGGCGACCGTGCTCTTCGTCAATAATGGAAACGCGCGTCAGCAGATCGGTCTCGCCCGGGAACTTGTGGTTCACGATCTGCAGGAACTCATGGTTGATGCGGTAGATGATGCCCAGGTGCCGCGGCAGCAGCCTGCCGAACATCTCCACCGGCCAGGTCTCTAGCGCCTCCGGCATCAAGGTATGGTTGGTGTAGGCAAATACCTTTTCGCTGATTTTCCAGGCCTTGTTCCAGTCGAGGTGGTGCACGTCCACCAATTGGTACATCAGCTCGGCCACCGCAATCGCAGGATGGGTGTCATTGAGCTGGATCGCCACCTTGTCCGGCAACACGCTCCAGTCGTCATGCTTAGCCAGGAAGCGGCGCAGGATGTCCTGGATCGAAGCGGAGACGAAGAAATACTGCTGCTTCAGGCGCAGCTCCTTGCCCAGCACGGAAGTATCGTTGGGGTACAGCACCTTCGAAATATTCTCGTAGGCATTGCGCTCCTCGACAGCTTTCTCGTAATTGCCTTCATTGAAGTGCGCAAGGTCGAACTCACGCGCCGCCTTGGCAGACCACAAGCGCAAGGTATTCACGGTTTCCGTGTCGTAGCCGGGCACCGGCATGTCGTAGGCAATGGCCAGCACGCTTTCTGCATCCACCCAATGGTATTCCGTACCCTTGGCAGCCGGGAACTCCACCACCTTGCCATAGAACCTCACCGGGTACTGGCTTTCCGGCCGCTGGAACTCCCAGAGGTTGCCGTAACGCAGCCAGTTGTCGGGGTTTTCCACCTGCTGGCCCTGGCTGATCGACTGGCGGAACATGCCGTATTCGTAACGGATGCCATAACCCGTGCCCGGGATGTCCATGCTGGCCATCGAATCGAGGAAACACGCCGCCAAACGCCCCAGGCCGCCATTGCCCAGCGCGGCGTCGTTTTCCAGCTCGACCACGTCCTCCAGCTTGTGCCCCAATGTTTTCAAACCCTCCTGCACCTCGCCCTCGATGCCCAGATTCAGTGCGGCATTCTGCATCATGCGCCCAAGCAGGAACTCCAGCGAGAAGTAGTACACCCGTTTCGGATCTTGCTCGCTATATGCTTCAGCGGTCTTGACCCAGCGCTCAACCACATGGTCGCGTATGGTGTATCCGGTCGCCACATACCAGTCGCGCGGCGTCGAAGCCTCGCTGGTCTTGAATGCGGAAAAGATCAGGTGGTTCTGCAGTGCCTGGGCAATCGGGGTTTTCTCGGTGGTAATCACAGGCGTGGAGGCTTTGGGCTTTTTGGGTTCTTTTTCAGCGGTCATTGGCGTCTTTCCGTGTGAGTTTACAAAATGCCACCCGTTGGCTTGAGTTCAGAAGCTCATATTGAATGGCCAACATGAAATTCTTGCGAACTTGATGCACTAATTTTCAACCAGCAAAAATCAGGCCACTCTAGGAGCAGTATTACGCGCAGGACAATCCATCACGCCCACAACAGGTGAACTCTTTTACAAGACTACAATAGTGGGAAAAAGTTGAACAGCGATTGCGAAAACATCTTCGCATCTTCCCTACTGGCTCAGGGAAGCGACATGGCCAAAGCAAAACAAAAAAGCCGGGCATGCCCGGCTTTTTGCATTTCAGTCCCGCAGGTTATTTGGGCGTAGGATCGCTCACGAACCCGAGCTTCTGCACGCCTGCATTCTGCGCATACGCCATGACCTCGGCGAGCACCTGGTAACGCGTCTCCTTGTCGGCGCGGATATGCAGTTCCGGCTGCGGGTCCTTGTTGGCAACCTCGTGCAGCTTCACGTTCAGCTCTTCGAGCGTGAGGGTCTGGTCGTTCCAGTACATGGCGCCTGCGCTATCGATGGCGACATCGATGATATCCGGCTTCTCCGGGGAAGGCTGGCTCGTCGCTTGCGGCAGATCGATCTTCACCGCATGCGTCAGCAAGGGGGCGGTGATGATGAAGATCACCAGCAACACCAACATCACGTCCACAAGCGGCGTGGTGTTGATCTCGGACATGGGACGGCTGTTGCCCTCCCCGCCGCCGATTCCGCCGCCTGCCATCATGCCGTCACCTCTTTCAATGTGGCGCCGGTACGGACAGCGGCGGCGCCTGGGGTGGTCTTGCTGCTAGGGTTCAATGGAGCGCCGGTGGTCAGCAGGATATGCAGATCATTGGCAAACCCCTCCACTTCGCCCAGGATGAGGCGGTTGCGGCGTACCAGCGCGTTGTATGCCAATACCGCAGGAATCGCCACCGCCAGGCCGAGCGCGGTCATGATCAAAGCCTCGCCTACCGGGCCGGCCACCTTGTCCAACGTGGCCTGGCCGCTTTGGCTGATGCTCGCCAAGGCGTGGTAAATACCCCATACCGTACCGAACAGGCCGACGAAAGGCGCCACGCTGCCTACCGACGCCAGCATGGTCAGGCCGTAATCCATGCGCTCGCTTTCAGTGGAAATCTGACGGCGCATGGCGCGGGCGATGAATTCATCCTTGTTGCAAGCCTCTTCGACATTGCTGGCGACATGTGCCTGATGATGCTCGGCAGCGTCCACTGCCTGGTTTGCCACGCGGGAAACGATGGTTTCGCCGCTCTTGTGGCGCAGTGCCGACTCGATCGAGGGCGCCTGCCAGAAGTTATTGCTGTACTCGCGGTTAGCGCTACGGATGGTCAGTGCCTGATAGAACTTGACGACCATGAGATACCAGCTTGCCACTGACATGAAGACAAGCACGACTGCAACCAGAATGGAAACCGGACCGCCGTCCAGAATGAAATCCAAGCTGCTAAATTCGTATGCATTTTCCATATTGCATTAATCCTATATGTTTTAAAGTATGACTAACCTGGTTGAACTTGCTTAATCCGAGATGGAGAACCGCACTGGGGCAATCACGGACACCTTCATCGGCTTGTTGTTACGCTTGTACGGGTTGAACCTGGACTTCTTAGTCGCCTCCAGCGCGGCCTTGTCCAGCCGCTCGGAACCACTGCTGGTCTCGATCTGGATGGTCTCGGGCACCCCTGCTTCAGAGATCAGTATCCGCAACATCACGACGCCCTGCTCTCCCAGCCTTCTGGACATGGCGGGATAAACGGGAATTTCCTGATGCGAATATGAAACCCCGCTGATCGCCACTTCCGGGATAGGCTGGTCCTTGGGCTCAGGCGGCTTGACCGGCTCCACCTTCTCGGCAACCACGGGCTTGTCCTGGACGGGCGCTTGCGAAGGCGCCTGCTTGACTTCCTGGGGCTGCGGTTCGGACACTTCCTCCTTGACCTCCTCCACCTGCTCGACAGGCTGGGGAGCCTCGATTGGAACCGGCTTGTCCACCACCTTCGGCTTGGGCTTCGGTTTTGGCTTGGGCTCAGGCGGTTTCGGCTGGGGTTGGGGCTCCGGCTCGGTGATCGCCACCTCGGGAATAGGCTCCGGACTTTTCACCAGGCTCACCATGATAGGCGGCGCGGCCTCTTCCTTGTGGGGCTCCCTGGTGGAAACGGCGATCAGGGCGGCAAACACGGCGGCATGGATCGCCACGGTGGCGATCAGCGCCTTGGCAGAAAAATCCTGTGTGTCTTGTTCTCGGAAAACCCGTTTTGGAACTAAATTGCGCGTTGGTTTTTGACTCAATTGCCCCTCAACATATTGCTCTTTTGAAAGGCGTGCAAGTGAAGACTCAATGGACATTTTTGATGCTGGCAGTGAATTGACTATGAGATTTGTTGGCACTATATATTGCCAGCCGGGTCGCCGCTTCCTGAATCATTTCAGCAAGCGAGTTGAACGCGTGGTCTTCCAGGCGCAAACTCAACGCACCGACTTCAATTTCCATGACATTACATTCCTCACAGTACAACACCCTGCATCCTTCAGCTCCAGCAAGCACTACACGCCTACAATTGTTCGCTGTCTTCATCGTTATCCCGCTCGTTGTTTGGGGTTGCAGTCAATGATGCAAGGCTACCCTTGCAACAAGAGCGAAAAATGATAACTATTCTCATATATGCAGTCAAGAATAATACGCATTCTAGCAGCTAATTAAGCACGATTCTTATTATTTCTTGCATATAATATGCATACGCACTGCGTCAAATTGCCGCACAAAACAAAAAAGGCCGCTGATAGCGGCCTTTTCGATTCCGTCAAGAAATTACAGACGGTTGGCGTAGTATTCAACAACTTGCTGAACGTCAACAGGGAACGGAACATCTTCCGCTGCTGGCAAGTGGGCAACCTTGGCTTGCTGTGCTTGTTCTGCCCAGGTGATCCACTCTGGACGGATCAAAGGCGGGTTGGCCAATGTTTCCACCACGATAGGCAGCTTGGTGCTGCTGGCCTTCAGGGAAATCTCGTCACCCACGCGCAAGCGGATGGACGGGATGTTCACGGACTTGCCATTCAGCAATACGTGACGGTGGGAAACCAGTTGGCGTGCAGCGGCAATCGTCGGTGCGAAGCCAGCGCGGAACACGACGTTGTCGAGGCGGCGCTCCAGCAGTTGCAGCAGTGTTTCGCCGGTAGGGGACTTGCCCTTACGCGCATCTACCACCAGGCGGCGCAGTTGCTTTTCGGACAGGCCGTAGTTGAAGCGCAGCTTTTGCTTTTCTTGCAGCTTGACGCCGAAATCGGACTTCTTGCGGCGTGTATTCTTGGCGCCATGCTGGCCAGGAGGGGTTGGGCGCGCCTCAATGGTCTTGCGGGACAAGCCAGGCAGATCAATACCAAGTGCGCGCATTACTTTAAGGCGTGGGCCGGTGAATCTAGACATTCTTCAAAACTCCTTCAATAGTTGGATTGATCAGGCTGACCTGACAAATAGCTTCCTGCACCCCGGCAATCATGTTCGGGATGGATAGCTCGACGCTATCACCATGCCTGCAAGGCATGGCATACCTGCACACTACAAACTCCGCGTAAGCCCGTGGCTTTACACGAAGCCGCGGATTATACAATAAAAAACCGCCATTGACCAAGCGTCAATGGCGGTTTTTCGAGTGCCTGCCGCTTTAGCCAGACGCGGCAAGGCAGCAACGTGGCCGCGCTCAGGCCAGCATGGCGTTCACGCGACGCACGAAGGCGGCCGGGTCTTCCAGTTGGCCGCCTTCCGCCAGCAAAGCCTGGTCAAATAGGAGATGAGCCCAGTCTGCAAATTTGGCGTCGTCCGTCACCGCCTTCAGGCGTTGCACGATGCCGTGATCCGGGTTGATCTCCAGGATAGGCTTGCTGCCCGGCGTCTTCTGGCCTGCGGCCTTGAGCAGGCGCTCGAGGTTGCCCGATAGGTCGTTCTCTCCCGCCACCAGGCAGGCCGGGGAATCGGTGAGGCGGTGCGTGACGCGGACCTCCTTCACGCTGTCGCCTAATGTGGACTGGATACGCTCGACCAGGGACTTGTATTCGTCCTCGACCTTCTTCTGCTGCTCCTTCTCGGCTTCGTCTTCCAGCTTGCCCAAGTCCAGGTCGCCCTTGGCCACGGATTGCAGCTTCTTGCCGTCGAACTCGGTAAGGCTGCCCAACAGCCATTCATCGACCCGATCGGACAACAGCAACACCTCGATGCCTTTCTTGCGGAAGATTTCCAGGTGCGGGCTATGCTGGGCCGCGGCAAAACTATCTGCGGTAATGTAGTAGATGGCTTCCTGGCCCTCCTTCATGCGGCCGATGTAGTCCTTGAAGGAAACCACCTGCGCGTCGGTATCGGCATGGGTGCTGGCAAAGCGCAGCAGGCCGGCGATCCTTTCCTTGTTGGCGAAATCCTCGCCCGGGCCTTCTTTCAGCACGCGGCCGAATTCGTTCCAGAACTTGGCATATTCTTCCGGCTTGTTCTCCGCCAGGTCTTCCAGCAGGCCCAGTACGCGCTTCACGGAACCGGTCTTGATCGCGTCGATGTCCTTGGAATGCTGCAGGATTTCGCGCGAGACGTTGAGCGGCAGGTCGGCGCTGTCGATCACGCCGCGCACAAAGCGCAGGTATTGCGGCATCAGCTGCTCGGCATCGTCCATGATGAACACGCGCTTCACGTAGAGCTTGATGCCGTGCTGGCGTTCGCGGTCATAGAGGTCGAACGGCGCCTTAGACGGAATATAGAGCAGGGAAATGTATTCCTGCTTGCCCTCCACGCGGTTGTGGCTCCAGGTCAGCGGATTCTCGAAATCGTGCGAGACATGCTTGTAGAACTCCTGGTACTCCTCTTCGGAAATATCGCCTTTGCTGCGTGCCCACAAGGCGGAAGCCTTGTTCACGGTTTCGTCCTCATCGGTGGCCACTTGCTCGCCGTCCTTCCACTCGGACTTCTTCATGACGATGGGCAGGGTGATGTGATCCGAGTACTTGCGGATGATGGACTTGAGCTTCCAGTCATTGAGGAACTCGTCTTCGCCCTCGCGTAGGTGCAGGACGATGTCGGTGCCGCGGCTTTCCTTGTCGGCAGGCTCCAGCGTGTAGTCGCCCTCGCCGCTCGACTCCCAGCGCACGGCCTCGTTGCTGCCGGCACGGCGGGTGGTCAGGGTCACTTTGCTCGCAATGATGAACGCGGAATAGAAGCCGACGCCGAATTGGCCGATCAGGTTGGCGTCCTTGGCCTGGTCGCCGGTGAGGGACTGGAAGAATTCCTTAGTGCCGGACTTGGCAATGGTGCCGATATTGCGGATCACTTCCTCGCGGCTCATGCCGATCCCGTTGTCGGAAATGGTGACGGTGCGCGCCTCCTTGTCAAAGCTGACGCGAATCTTGAGATCGCTGTCATTGCCGTACAGGCTGTTATCCGCCAGCGCCTCGAACCGCAGCTTGTCCGCGGCGTCGCTGGCGTTGGAAATCAGTTCGCGCAATACGATTTCCTTGTTGCTGTAGAGCGAATGGATCATCAATTGCAACAGCTGTTTGACTTCGGCCTGGAAACCCAGGGTTTCCTTTTGTAGTGTCTCTGTGGACATCTTGCTAACTCCCGTTATGCAGTTGAATGACAATGCTCCGTATATAAGGACGGCTTAACAAATTTCAAGCGCCTGGCATCAAATGCCGCCATTTAGATATAAAATACATAAAAAATCATCAAAATTAAGTCATACAGTTGTCATTAACGAGATGGCGGTTCTGCCAACCTCACAAGGGAGTTCCAGTCTTGAAGTACTGCATCATGGGCGGCAGCATGCTCGCCGTCATCGCCACGTCCAGCCCCAGCCATGCCCATGATGAACCGCCTTCAGCCGAAACCGAGCAAATCCAGGAACTCGAAGCCACCAGGGTGACTGCCAGGCGGCGCCTGGAGAAGGAGCAAGACGTCCCCGCGACCGTGTCCGTGGTCAAGGGCGAACAGCTGGAAGCCAGCAGGATTTACCAATTGCAGGACTTGCCGCAACTTATGCCCAGCCTCACGGCGCAATTCCTGCATCCGCGCCAGTCCAGCATCGCCATCCGCGGCATCGGCAACAACCCGGCCAACGAGGGGCTGGAAGGCAGCGCCGGCATTTATCTCGACAACGTATTTCTCGGCCGACCCGGCCTGGCCGTGTTCGACCTGCTGGATATCGAGCAGGCCGAACTGCTGCGCGGCCCGCAAGGCACATTGTTCGGCAAGAACACCACCGCCGGCGTGCTCAACATCACCACCCGCAAGCCTGTTTTCAAGCCGGAATATTCGGCGGAAGTAAGTTATGGGTCGCGCGACTTCGAGCAATACAAGGTCATGCTCAACCAACCGATCAACGAGATCGCAGCCTTTCGCATTGCCGCCTACAAAACCCATGACGACGGCTGGGTGAAGAACACCTACGACGGCAAGAACCTCAACGAGATCAACCGCACCGGCGCACGCGGCCAATTGCTGCTGCAACCCAGCGAGTCGTTCGACCTGCGCCTGATTGCCGAGCACAACGAGGAAGATTCCAGCACCGGCACGCTGGTGCCTTATAGCCGTGGGCCATGGACTCCTAACTCATTGATATCTATCGGAGTAAATCCTATTACGGGACGACCAATTCTTATTCCAGATCTTTCCTTTTCACGTAATACACCAGCGGGTACCCCAGGCTCCAATGCCACCGACGCCATCACCCACGCCAATGGCCAGGGCGCATCCAATCGCGCCTACGACCCCAAGGACTACAAGGTCACGCTGGACGGCAGACAGCGCACCCGCACCAGCCAGGACGCCCTTTCGGCAGAGGCCAACTGGCATTTCAATGGCTACACCCTCACCTCGATCACCGCCTGGCGGCAATGGCAATTCAAGCCAGACAATGACCTCGACCGCACCGACCTGTTTGCAGTCGACGGCGGCGTCGATGCCCGCCACAAGCAATACTCGCAGGAAATACGCCTGGCCTCGCCCCTGAGCGACGTATTCGACTATGTGGCGGGCGCTTATTACTACTATCAGGACATTTCCAACCACGAGCAGTACATCACCGGGCCGGACGCTTTCGCGCTGACCACGATATACCCCGACAATTCGGCGTTTTCCGGGTCCGGCTATGCCAAGACCCACAGCTACGCGCTTTTCGGCCAAGGCACCTGGCACCTGACGGAAAAGCTGGACCTGACCGCAGGCCTGCGCGCCACGGTGGAGAAAAAAGAAGCGAGAGTGGTGCAAAACCAGATTACCCCGCTGCCGCCGATCCTCTCTCCCTTGCTCGATCACTACGATACCGGGGTGCAACGCCAAAAGGATGAAAGCCTTTCCAGCCTGCTGACAGCGAGCTATTGGCTGAATGACCGCGTGCTTGGCTACGCCACCTACTCATCCAGCGAGAAATCAGGCGGCTTCAACATCAACGGTGTAGCTTCGCCTGGCGCGGTGCTGGGCACGGACGCCTTGAACATAGACCCGGAAAAAGCCAAAAATCTCGAATTCGGCATCAAGTCGAGCTGGCTGGACCAGCGCCTCGTCGCCAATGCCAGTATATTCCTGACCAAGGTCAAGGATTACCAGACCATCACCGGCACATCCATCAACGGCACCTATACCGGCCTGCTCACCAATGTAGGCGACCTGACCAGCAAGGGGGCCGAGCTGGATTTGCGCGCCCAGGTCAACCAGCACCTCAGCCTTAGCCTTAGCGGAGCCTACACCGACGCCAGCTTTGACCGCGGCACCGCCCCTACCCCGGCCGAGGAATTCAACGGCCCTGGTGGCACCAGCGACAGCGGTTACGGCAAAGGCACGCGCAGCATCGCGGGCAACCGGGTGAACGGCGCATCACGCTGGGCATTCAGCACCGCCGCCCACCTCCGCTGGAACCCGGGCGACAACCTTGAGCACTACACAAATGCGCAATACAGCTGGCGCTCCGAAAACTATGGCGACGTCAACAACTCGGAATACTCGAAGATTGCTGGATACAGCATCCTCAACTTCAGCACCGGCTTGCGGGTAACCAGCGGCAAGCACCGTTGGGATTTGTCGCTATGGGCCAAGAATTTATTGGACAAGCGCTATTTCCTCGGCGTCACCAATGCAGGCAGCAATCTTTATGTCGGTTCGGCCGGCCAACCACGCACCGTTGGAGCAAGCCTGCGCTACGACTTCTAACCCGGCAAAATACCTAAAGGGGACCAGCCACCTGGCTTACGCAGCAGGTGGCTGATTTTTTATGTAGATAACCATATTTCACGCTACACTATGCCCTACTCATCAAAGGGGATTGCGATGGCGAAGATCACCGTCAACAAACTGGATGAACATGCTTTCGAAGTAGCCGTTGAGGCAGGCTCGGCGACTACGCACCGGGTGACAGTGGCGCCAGACTACGCGACAAAACTCAGCCTGGGACGCTTTGACAATGAGGAATTGATCCGGCGCTCTTTCGAGTTTCTGCTGGAGCGCGAATCCAACACCAGCATTTTGCGCAGCTTCGACCTCTCCGTGATTTCGCGCTATTTTCCGGAATACGAGCGCACCATATCCCGATAACAATCCAAGCTATCCCGCCAATAATAGCTTGAGCACTTCCGCCGCAGCGGCCATGCCGCATGGGGCGGTGACGGCGACCGAGGAGCCGTACCCGGCGCAATTGAGACCCGTTATGCCGCCTGCGTCCGCACTGCAACTGGCATCCGGCTGCTGTATGGGTTCGTCGGAATAAATACAGGCAATGCCGAATTTCTGTAATTTCTTTTTACTGCCTGGCTTGTTGCCATCTAGGCCTTTCGGAAAACCGTGATCGCGCCGCAACTGGTTGCGTACCTTTGCCAGCAGCCTGTCGCCGTGCACCTCTGCCAAGTCCGCCACCCGGATACGTGTAGGATCGACACGTCCCCCCGCCCCGCCTGCCATCACCAATGGAATCCCAAGCTTGCGGCACCAGGCAGCCAATGCCACCTTGGCCCGGGCATCGTCGATCGCATCCAGCACGGCATCGAAACGCGTAGCCAATAGCGCGTCGAGGTTGTCCGTCGTAATGAAATCCTCGATCTCGCGCACCTCGGCCAGCGGGTTGATCGCATGCACGCGCTGCGCCATGGCGGCGACCTTGGCGAGGCCGAGATTGCCCTCGACAGCATGCAGTTGGCGATTGACGTTGGATTCGGCAATATTGTCTAGGTCAACCAAAGTCAGCTTGCCTACCGCGCTGCGCGCCAGTGCTTCGACCGCCCATGAGCCCACGCCTCCCATGCCGATCACGGCGACATGGGCATGCCGGAAGCGTTCCAGCGCGGCCTCGCCATACAGTCTGCGCACGCCGCCGAACCTGCGTTCCCAATCGATGTCCCGGCTATCGCCCACTTGGCGGCTCCTCGCACCCGGCGGCACGGATCTCGCGCTGGTATTGGTCCAGGCCGTGGATGGCGCAATGGTTTTTCTCCGCGTCATCGGCAATGCGCGCAAGCTGATCGAGGTATCTCTGCATGGTGTCGCAATACAGGGCATGGGCGTCGACATCGGCCTGCACGCGCGCTTCCAGCGCCTGCAAGTCGCTCAATGTCGCCTTGCAGGCATCCTCCTGGAACGGGTTGCGCGCGGGCTTGGCTGCCGGGCTGCAAATCGCCTTGGCAAGATGCTGCGCCGTGGCCGACTTGTCGACTGGCGCAAAGGGTTGCGGTTTGTCGAACAGGGGCTCGGCCTTGCCGTCGCGCAGCCTTTGCGCCTGCAATATCCTGAAGGTGCCTTCGCCGCAATTGAATTGCAGCGCGCTCAGGGTTTGTTCATTCTTGTTGAACAGCTTAACGCGGGTGTTGACCCTGAATACCTGGCCGGGCAGTGTTTGCAGGGAAGCGCGGTCCAGCGCCACCTCGCCCGCATTGCTGTTGCTGACCACTTCCCATCTGGGTACCGATGACGAAGGCGTCGCAACGGGAGCGGCGCAATACCGCTGCTCCAGCTGGTCCGGCAGCGAGCCTGGGTTGATCGGCTCTTCCGCACGCGGGGCGTCGAACCTGACCACCTGCTTGCCGTCCTTGAGTTGGAACCCCTTGAGGTAGCTGAAGCGCTTGGCCCTGCAATCCACCTGCATAGTGGTCACCCAGATGCCATCAGCCTGCTCCACCTTGGTCTGCACGGTAAACTTCTGCTCCGCGGTATTGCGCACCACGCTGGCCTGGTCGACATAGTGCTTGCCGACGCTGCTCTCCCCCGCCAGCTCCCATTGCTCGGCACTCGTCGCAGCGCCTGCAAATAGCAGGCAGGCAAACCACAGGCTACGCATCGTTCAGGCTTTTTCCAATACCACGAAGGCGGCGGCAAGCGCTTTTTCATCGCTGATGGATAGATGCAGGCCGCCCACTCCCTTTTCCGCCAGCCACGCCTGCAACAAGGGGGCAAGCCGAAACTCCGGCTTGCCCAGGTCATCATGCCCGATGCCGATATTCTCGAAGCTGGCTGCGCCGCGTATGCCCGTGCCCAACGCCTTGGCGAACGCCTCCTTGGCGGCGAAGCGCTTGGCCAGGAACCTGGCCTTGACCCGGCTCGCCTCGTATTCCTGCCATTCGGCGGCATTGAGGATGCGCTGGGCGAATGCATCGCCGAAGCGGCTGAGCGATTCCTCTATGCGCACCACCTCGACAATATCGGTACCTATCCCGTAAATCATGCTGGATGTTGGCCGAACCGCCTAGTTCGCTTTCTGCACGATCAGTGCCTTCATTTCGCGCACCGCGTATTCCCAGCCGACGAACAAGGCATGGGCCACGATCGCATGGCCGATATTGAGTTCTTCGATGCCGGGGATGCCGACAATCTCATGCACGTTGTGTATATTGAGGCCGTGCCCGGCATTGACGGTCAGGCCCAGCGCCAACCCATGGTCCACCGCCATGCGGATACGCTGCAGTTCGGCATGCTTCTCGGCATCCGTCTTGGCATCGGCGAATGCGCCGGTATGAATCTCGATCACGGGCGCGCCGGCGGCCCTGGCCGCCTCGACCTGCTCCAGATCGGGGCCGATGAACAAGGAGACGCGGATACCCGCATCCCCCAACGTCTTGCAGGCTGCCTTGATGGTGCCCAGGTTGCCGGCCACGTCCAGGCCGCCCTCGGTCGTCCGCTCCTCGCGGCGCTCAGGCACCAGGCAGACGTCCTGCGGCTTGACCTGGAGCGCGATGCCGACCATTTCGTCGGTCACGGCCATTTCCAGGTTCATCTTGGTCTGCAACAACGGACGCAAGGCAAACACATCCGCATCCTGAATATGGCGCCTGTCCTCCCGCAGATGGATGGTGATGCTGTCCGCCCCGGCCTCCTCGGCACGCAGGGCGGCCTGCACGACGCTGGGATATTGGGTGCCGCGCGCCTGGCGCAGGGTGGCTACATGATCGATATTGACGCCTAGTTTCATAATGCCTGCAAATCCATGAGTAATTGTCGGGTATGTAAGGGTTTGTCGCCCAGGTAATGCGCCAGCAAGGTGCGCATCAACTGCTTGCTTTGCTGCTGGGTCAAGGCATCGCTGTAGTCATCCTGCGCCATGGCGAGCAATGTCCTGCCGGATAATTGTACGCCATTTGCCGGCGCTGCATGCTGGCTTGTGCGGGCCGCGCCCTGCTCGGCCACATAGGAATATACATATTCAGCCTGGATGGCATTGCCAGCGTCATCATGTTCCAGCGGCACGGCATAACCCAACTCCTGCAGCATCTTGAGCTCGAAACGGCGCAAGGTGGTCGCGGGTGGCACCTGGTCTTGCGTAAGGATGCGCAAGGTCTGACAGTAATAGTCGAACAGGGCGTCATGCCCATCCTCGCGAGGAAGCAAGCGCAACAGCAACTCGTTGAGGTAGAAGCCGCACATCAATGCCTCGCCGCGCAACAGGAGCAAGCCCGCCCCCCATTCCATGCTGTGCAGGTTCTTGAGCTCGGCCTTGCCCGACCAGGTAGCCTGCAATGGCTGGAACGCCTGCAGCATGCCGCGCATGGCCGAACGCGGACGCCTCGCGCCCTTGGCGACGGCCGCCACCCGGCCGAACTCGCGGCTGAACAACTCGACCACCAGGCTGGTTTCCTTGAACGGATAGGTATGCAGCACATAAACAGGCTGATTGTCTTGGCGGTGGATGTTACTGAGTGCCATGCAAACTTTATGTTAGATTAAGAACCAGCACGCATTTTATCTCAGGTTTCCTCGCCCATATCAGCGCAGTGGAGAAACCTTTCCTCATGCTCTGCTGTCAGGTCTAGCAGATGGTTAAGGTATAGGCTTATGAATATCAGGCACGGCATCATCGCGATGAGCAGTACCCTGCTCGTCCCACTGGCGGCAGAGGCCGCGTGCAACACGGACTACTCATGGATAGACAAGTCATGCGAGCGCATCTCGGATACCTGGAAAAACGGCGATCATGACCTCTACATCCCGCTTTGGACCTACCACTTGCGCTTTGCCTACGATAACGACAAGATCGACTCGTTCCGTGAATTCACCTGGGGCCTGGGATACGGACGCAGCCGCTACAATGCCGCAGGCAATTGGGAAGGTGTTTACTTGATGGCATTCTCGGACTCGCACAGCAATGTGCAACCTATGCTGGGCTATGGACACCAATGGATGATGGGACCTCGGTCGGGACTGCATGCCGGCGTCGGCTACACGGCATTCCTCACTTCGCGTGCCGATATCTACAAGAACTTCCCCATCCCCGGCGTACTGCCGATTGCGTCGCTCAACTACAGGCAATACTCGGTGAACACCAGTTATGTGCCTGGCGGCCGGGGCAACGGCAATATCCTGTTCTTCTGGTCTAGGGTCGGCTTTTAGAGCCTGCTCACAATTTTTTCATGAGGTACGTTGCTCCGGCAGTGTAGTCGAAGCAAGACGCAAACCACAGACGGGCTCATTGCCCGGCGAGGATTTGCAACGCAGCAGCGGCTGCGCTGCCGGAGCAACCCGGAGGGCATGCCCCTAAAACACGTCCGCCGCGTTGCAGCATTACCTGCACACTGGGCCTTGACCAGACACGTTTTGGAGCCATGCGTACCCTATGAAAAAATTGTGAACAGGCTCTCAGTAGCCCAGGGATTTCAAGGCGCGCTCGTCGTCCGCCCAGCCGCCCTTGACCTTCACCCAGGTCTCGAGCCAGATCTTGCCGCCGAACAGCTTTTCCATATCCTGGCGCGCCTCGGTGGAAATGCGCTTGAGCTTTTCGCCGCCCTTGCCGATCAGCATCGGCTTCTGGCTATCCTTGTCGACAATGATGGCGGCATGGATACGGCGCAAATTGCCTTCCTGCTCGAACTTCTCGATCTCCACCGCTACGGAATACGGCACTTCGTCTCCCAGCAAGCGGAATATCTTTTCACGCAGCATTTCTGCCGCCAGGAAGCGCTCGTTACGGTCCGTCAGCTCATCCTCGCCATAAATCGCCGGTTGTTCAGGCAGGTGTTCACGTACGGCAGCCAGCAGCTCATCCAGATACAGATTTTTCTTGGCGCTTACGGGAATGATGCCGGTGAATGGAAACTCCAGGTCGAAATCCTGAATCAACGGCAACAGGTTCCCCTTGTCGCCCATCAGGTCAGCCTTGTTGACGACCAGGAATACTGGCTGATTCTTCGGCAGCAGCTCCAGCACCTTGCGGTCCGCATCTCCCAGGTGCATGGGCTCGATCACAAACAACACCACATCCACCTCGCTCAGCACCTGGGTGACGGTGCGGTTCAGGTTGCGGTTGAGCGCATTGATATGCTTTTGCTGGAAACCTGGCGTATCCACAAACAGGAACTGCGTATCTTCCGTGGTATGTATGCCCAGCAGGCGGTGCCGCGTGGTTTGCGCCTTGCGTGACGTAATGCTCAGCTTGAGGCCGAGGATATGGTTGAGCAAGGTGGACTTGCCCACGTTGGGACGGCCGACGATGGCGACGGTGCCACAACGAAAAGCGTTGGATGATGTCATTTCTTTCCTTTTTCGAGCAATTGCTCGTAAGCCAGCTGGGCGGCCTGCTGCTCAGCCGCACGTCGGCTGGAGCCTTTGCCCTCGGTGGTAATCTGGAACTTGGTGATATGGCAGCTCACCCGGAATGTCTGGCAATGCGCTTCGCCCTCGGTTGCCAAGACGTTGTATTCGGGCAGGTCTATTTTGCGCCCTTGCAGGAATTCCTGCAGCAAGGACTTGGCATCCTTGCCGATCGCCTTGGGATCTATGCTTTCCATGCGCGGCAGGAACAAGCGCTTCACCAGCGCCTCGGCAGCCGGGTAGCCCCCGTCCAGGAAAACCGCGCCGATGATGGCTTCCATGGCGTCGGCCAGCACGGAGGGGCGGCGCCAGCCGCCGCTTTTGAGCTCGCCCTCGCCCAGGCGGAGGAATTCGCCGACATCCAGGCCAGTGGCAATCTCGCTCAGGGTTTGCTCCTTGACCAGCTGGGCGCGCAAACGGCTGAGGTCGCCTTCGGGCAGTTTGGGGAAACGCTGGAACAACTGATGCGCCACCAGGAAATTCAGCACGCCGTCACCAAGAAACTCCAGGCGCTCATTATTGTTTCCGGAATAGCTGCGGTGCGTCAACGCCAGCGTCAGCAGGCTTTTATCCTTGAATTCGTACGCAAGCTGGCGTACCAGGCTGTTCTGGCTCAAAACGGCAGCCCGCCACGGGATACATGCAGCATTGAAAAAGCCATGCAAGCCACACGGCCAGGGCAAGATTGACGATCAACGGGCATTGTCGGTAGATGCCTCGAAGTCCAGCAAGACACTGATATTGGAAAACAAGGGCACCACGACCTGGTAATCGACCGAAAGCGCCGTCTTGCCGTTCTCATCGCGCAGGAAGGTCAGGTCCCGGGCTTCGACGCTGCGGATATCGTCTATGGTCGCGCTCTTCTGGAAAGCGGTAATCATGTCGGCCTTGCTCATGCTGGAAAACGCCGGGTCATGGGCAATGCGGCTGATCGCTTTCTTGACGGCAAAATACTCGATGTAGGAAGGCGTGAGCTTCATTGCCAGCACTGCAAAAAACACGGCTATCGCGATGACGACCACCAGGCTCAGGAATGTCATGCCCTGCTGTTTCTTCATGCTGGCTCTCCCTTTACATTGACTCGATATTTATTTGATCTTAGTGCCAATTCTGCCAAAGTCGTCAAAATTCCACCAGATGAAGAACGCCTTGCCGACCAGGTTGTCCTCGGGCACAAAGCCCCAGACGCGGCTGTCCTTGCTGTTGTCGCGGTTGTCGCCCATCGCGAAGTAATGGCCTGCCGGCACTTCCACTTCGCCATCGAACGCCATGCCGTTTTCCTCGATGAGGATATCGTGCCTGACCTCGCCAAGCTGCTCCTGATAGCGCTTGGTCGCGATCATGTTGAGGCCGGAGCCGACATATTTGTAATCATCGACATAATCGGTCTGCACTGCCTGGCCGTTCACGTACAGGCGCTTGTTGCGGTAGGCAATGCGGTCGCCCGGCACGCCGATGACGCGCTTGATGTAATCGATCGATGGATCAGGCGGGTAGTGGAAGACGAAAACGTCCCCGCGTTGCGGATGATCGACCTCGAAGAAGGTCTTGTTGAGGATGGGCACGCGCAAGCCGTAGGAAAACTTGTTCACCAGGATGAAATCGCCGGCCAGCAGCGTCGGCATCATGGAGCCGGATGGAATCTTGAACGGCTCGACAATGAAGGACCGGATCAGGAACACGGCCAGGATCACGGGGAAGAAGCTCTTGGAGTACTCCACGATCACGGGGTCTGCCGCATCCGCAGCACGCCTCTTGCGCCAGAACAGGCTATCCAGCAACCAGATCACCCCGGTGATCACCAGCACCGCCAACATGAACAATGCAAACATCATTTGTCTTCAACCCTCAAAATAGCCAGGAATGCTTCCTGTGGAATTTCAACGTTACCTACCTGCTTCATGCGCTTCTTGCCCTCTTTCTGCTTTTCGAGGAGCTTCTTCTTACGCGTGATATCGCCGCCGTAACACTTGGCCAGCACGTTCTTGCGCATGGCCTTCACGGTTTCGCGCGCGATGATGTTGGCGCCAATGGAGGCTTGTACGGCGATATCGAACATCTGGCGCGGAATCAGCTCGCGCATCTTGGATACCAATTCGCGGCCTCGGTAGACGCTGTTTGAACGGTGCACAATCAACGACAACGCATCGACGCGTTCGCCGTTGACCATGATGTCGAGCTTGACCAGGTCGGCCGCGCGGAACTCAAGGAACTCATAGTCCATGGAAGCGTAGCCGCGAGATACGGACTTCAACCGATCGAAGAAATCCAGCACCACTTCATTGAGCGGCATTTCATAGCTCAGCATCACCTGACGCCCCATATACTGCATGTTGCGCTGCACGCCGCGCTTGTTGTTGCACAAGGTCATCACCGGGCCGACATAATCCTGCGGCATTAGCAGGTTGATGGTAATGATGGGCTCTCGGATCTCGTCAATGCGAGATGGCTCGGGCAGGCGCGAAGGGTTCTCGATCTGCACCACTTCGCCGCTCTTGAGCAATAGCTCATACACCACCGTCGGCGCCGTCGTGATAAGGTCCATGTCGTACTCGCGCTCCAGGCGCTCCTGCACGATTTCCATGTGCAGCAGGCCGAGGAAGCCGCAACGGAAGCCAAAGCCCAATGCGCTGGAGTTTTCCGGCTCGAACTGCAGCGAAGCGTCGTTAAGGCGCAGCTTTTCCAGCGCCTCACGCAAGGCCTCGAATTGGTTGGATTCGACCGGATAGAGCCCGGCGAACACCTGCGGCTGCACTTCCTTGAAGCCGGGCAAGGCCTCGCTCGCGGGCTTGTCGGCCAAAGTGATGGTATCGCCGACCTTGGCGCTGGTGAGCTCCTTGATGCCGGCGATGATGAAACCCACCTCGCCCGCGGACAACGAAGCGCGCTGACGCGACTTGGGCGTGAATACGCCGACCTGCTCGCAAAGATAGGTCGTCTTGGTCGCCATCATGCGGATCTTGTCCTTGGGCTTGAGCACCCCGTCCACCACGCGCACCAGCATGATCACGCCGACATAGTTGTCGAACCATGAATCGATGATCAAGGCCTTCAAGGGTTTTTCCGGATCGCCCACAGGCGGCGGGATCTTGGCAATCATGTTTTCCAGCACGTCCTGCACGCCGACGCCGGTCTTGGCGGAACAGCGCACGGCCTCGGAAGCATCCACGCCGATCACGTCCTCGATTTCCTGCATCACGCGCTCGGGGTCCGCCGCAGGCAGGTCGATCTTGTTGAGCACAGGCACCACTTCGACGCCCTGGTCGATCGCGGTATAACAGTTCGCCACGCTTTGCGCTTCCACCCCTTGCGAAGCGTCCACCACCAGCAAAGCGCCCTCGCAGGCGGCGAGGGAACGGCTGACTTCGTAGGAAAAGTCGACGTGGCCCGGCGTATCGATCAGGTTGAGGTTGTAGACCTGCCCATCCAGCGCCTTGTACTCCAGCGCGGCAGTTTGCGCCTTGATGGTAATGCCGCGTTCGCGCTCGATATCCATGGAGTCCAGCACCTGGGCCTCCATTTCACGGTCTGAGAGTCCGCCGCACAACTGGATGATGCGGTCCGCCAGCGTGGACTTGCCGTGGTCGATATGAGCGATGATAGAAAAATTGCGGATATTCTTCATGTAGTTATTCTAGATTAAGCCAAGTAAAGAAGGGCGCCGAAGCGCCCTTTTACAACACACTAATTAGAGTCGGATTTTACAGCAAATACCGGCTCTCAGCATATTTACTTGGCATGCCTTACTTGCCGATCTTGACCGGCACGTACAGGGTATTGTTTTCCCGCTGCACCAGCAACGCGACCGTCTTGCCCGCCTGCACGGCGTTCACCTGCTTGGTGAATTGCTCCAGGCTTTGCACTTCAGTGTTGTTCAATGCCAGCACCAGGTCGCCACGGCGGATGCCTGCCTGCGCCGCAGCGCCCTGCGCATCCACCACTACCAGAGCGTTGCGGCCGTTCAGGTTGCGGCGTTGCTGAGGCGTCAGCTCGCGCAAGGTCAATCCCAGACGGTTGGACTCCGGCTTGGCATTAGGCTGCGAAGCGGGCACGACCTCGTCCTTGTCGGCCGGCATTTCGCCCAAGGTAATGCTCAGCGTCTTGCTAGCGCCCTTGCGCAGTACTTCCACCGGCACTTGCTTGCCCGGCTTGGTGGCGCCGACGATGCGTGGCAGGTCGGAGGAAACATTGACCGCCTTGCCGTCGAACTTGACGACGACGTCACCCGCCTCCAGGCCGCCCTTTTCGGCAGGGCTGCCCTTTTCCACTCCAGCCACCAGCGCGCCGTTGGTATTCTTCATGCCGAACGACTCGGCCAGGTCCTTGGTGATTTCCTGGATGCCGATGCCAAGCCAGCCGCGTGACACGCGGCCGGAAGATTTGAGCTGGTTGGAAACATCGATCGCCACGTCAATCGGGATGGCGAACGACAAGCCCATGTAACCGCCGGTACGGCTGTAAATCTGGGAATTGACGCCGACCACCTCGCCCTTGAGGTTGAACAGCGGCCCGCCGGAATTGCCCGGATTGATCGCCACATCGGTCTGGATGAAAGGCACAAAGTTTTCCTGGGGCAAAGCGCGGCCCTTGGCGCTCACCACGCCGGCGGTCAGAGTGCTTTCAAGCCCGAATGGCGACCCGATCGCCACCACCCATTCGCCTACCTTCAACTGCTCCGGATTGCCGATCGTCACCTTGGGCAGGCCAGTCGCCTCGATCTTGAGCAACGCCACATCGGTACGGCGGTCCGCTCCCACGATCTTGGCCTTGAACTCGCGCTTGTCATTGAGCTTGACGATCACTTCGTCAGCTTCGCGAACCACATGGGCGTTAGTCAGGATGTAACCGTCGTTGCTGATGATGAAACCCGACCCCAAGGACTGGGACTTGTATTCAGGCTGCTGCGGACCGCCCTGCCCGCGCGGCGCTCCAGGGAAGCCGGGGATGCCAAAACGCCGGAAAAACTCGTTCAACGCCTCGTCCTCGGGCAACCCCTGGAAAGGAGAACCGCCAGGCCCTGACTGCATCACCTGGGTCACGCTGATATTGACAACCGCAGCCCCTTGCTTTTCCGCCAACTCCGTAAAATCGGGCAACTCCTTGGCTAATACCGGTGTTGCCGCAGCCAGGCCAACAGATAAACAAATTGCTGACACGGCAATTAGTTTCTTGAACATTGATTCACCTCGTTAACACGTCACACTCACACGCCGCCTAGGCAACCGGCGGCAAACTCACACACCATTCACGAATTCATCATGATACTCAGACCGCATAGCTTATATGCTGCAAGGCGGGCATTCGGATACAACGAAACCGCGCTTTAGACCTCGAACAGCTATTTGAAACTGACCGCGCTGCCTATCTGTGCCACCGTCGCAGCGGGGACCTCGCCTACCACCAGTATCTGATAACCCTTGCTGACATTGGCATAGAAATGGGTAGCCCCTTTCGATGTCTGGCCGATTTTAGGACGAATACCTTTGGACAAAGGTTCAATGAAGAGGGAGACGGAAGCCAGTCCGTCAGTGAAAATGACTTGCGTGACAGGAGCGCTCTTGCCCGGCACGAGGCGGGTGACCTGCTCGACCTTGCGGTAGCCTGCGGGCAAAGCGCCTACCGTCCAGCTTGACGCTACTTCCTGTGCCGGCTGGGCATGAGCTTCCTCGAGAATATAGTGCTTGTTGTGATCAACATTCGGGTGGAACCAGTCCATGCCCTGGTCTTCCATCATATTGACCTGACTGAAAGCCATCTGCTCGAGTAACTGCTTTTGATCGTTCAGCATCAAGGACTTGAGCAGCAAGCCATATTCACGGTCTGCCCAGAACTTGTAGGCATAGCGCAAACTATCGCGTGGATCGAGGAAGACAACGCGGCCATCGCGGCCGGCAATTCGTTCCGTACCGCCTATCCTGGCTTGGTAGCTGGCCTTGAGGAGCTCCATGTCGTCAGGCAGGACTGCCGGGAACAGGTTGTGCGCCCGGCGTTTTTCCATGATGACCTTTTCATTCTTGGAGCTGAAAATGACCACGTCCCCGCCCTGGCTGAGCATTTCGCGCGGCGTGCCGTCCAGCACTACCATGCGCGCATACTCGCCCTGGCCGGAATTGGTATGGGTAATTTGCACGGACTTGATGTTGTCGCCCGACTGGTAGATGAAGACCCCTTTATAGCTCAAGTCGTGGGCTGCGCGAGCAGCCTTTTGCAGGACAAGCCAGGGGTCTTCAGGTTCGGCATGCACAACCACAAACGGAGTTGCCAGCAAACAAGCCAGCAGGAAACGCTTCATCTACCCACTACTCCGCGTAATTGGCTGGCTGGATATAGTAGGCGGAATTGTTGGAAGCCTGGGACTGGTGCGCCAACCAGTAGTCGGAAGGCAGGCTTTGCGCGATTTCCATCGGCGTCGCGTCATCCTCGAGCCCGCTTTGCACTTGCTGCTGCAATACCACCCACCCGACAAACGCCACGGCGGAGACGGATGCAGCCACAGACCAGAGCTTGCTGCTCTTGAGCATGGCCTGCTTGCGCTTGACGGCGGGCACCAGCAGCACAGGCTCGTCCTCGAGGCTGGCTAACAGCCGTTCGGTAAAGTCGGGCTTGAAAACAGGATTGCCGCGCATGGCGTCGCCGATCAGATGATAATCAGACCACGCCTGGGCGGATTCGACTCCAGACTTCAAAGTCGTATACAGGTACTCTGCATCCTCAAGCGCTATATCGCCATCCATCAGCGCCGAAATTTGACTTTTCATTACCATCTCCTGTTTTCGGGGGTGTCCAGCAAAGGACGCAACTTCTGGGCAATCGTTTCACGGGCACGGAAAATTCGCGAACGTACCGTCCCTATCGGGCAATCCATCATCGTGGCAATCTCTTCGTAGCTCAAGCCTTCTATCTCGCGCAAGGTGATCGCCGTACGCAACTCTTCCGGCAACGAGGCTACCGTATCGTTCACAGTCTGGGCAATTTCCTTGCCCATCAATTCGGTTTCAGGCGTATCCATGGTGCGCAATTCGTCACCATCGTCGAAATTCTCAGCATCCTCGATTTCGATATCACCTGTGGCTTGGGGCCTGCGCCCCATCGCAACAAGGTAATTCTTCGCGGTGTTGATGCCAATGCGGTACAGCCAAGTATAAAACGCGCTATCGCCACGAAAGCTGGGCAGAGCCCGGTAAGCCTTGATGAAGGATTCCTGGACGACATCCTCGACCTCGGCAGGGTCCCTGATCAAGCGCGAGAGCAAACGCCCCAGCTTGCGCTGGTACTTGTCCACCAGCAAGCCAAACGCGCGCTTGTCGCCGCTTTGCGCGCGCTCAACTAGCTGCTGGTCCAACTCCCGATTGCCCGCCGGCGGGGTTACTGCCATCGCGGCCATGCTCCCTGTCTGTATTTTCTTGACAGACGGAGTATACCCGCGGACTCCCGTATCGACGAAGCCCATGCGCGAAAATTCCTCGAAATTATTTGTCTTGATCATGACCTTCCCTTTGTATTTTCATGACTAGCTTAGTGCTACAGACAGCGCTACACTCGCTAAAGTTCATCCATTTCTAGGTTCTTATGCAGCAATACGACGTCCTCATCATCGGCAGCGGTTTGGCTGGCCTCACGCTCGCGCTCAAGGTAGGGGCGGATAAAAAAGTCTGCCTGATCAGCAAGCGCGGCATCAATGACGGTTCCAGCAACTGGGCGCAGGGCGGGATTGCCGCCGTGCTTGCAGATGATGACTCAACGGAAGCACATATTCAAGATACCCTTATCGCTGGCGCGGGTTTATGCGATGCCGCCGTCACCCGCCTGGTGGCCGAGCACGGCAGGGAAACCGTGGAATGGCTGATCGCAGAAGGAGTGCCCTTCACGCGCGAGGACGACAATAGCGGCTTCCACCTTACGCGTGAAGGCGGACACAGCCATAGGCGCATCATTCACGCTGCCGACGCCACCGGGCACGCTGTCCAGAAAACCCTGGCCGAGAAAGTGCGCCAGCACCCCAACATTACCGTATTGGAAGAGCATATCGCGGTGGACCTCATCACTGCGGGCAAGGTGAACATGGAAGGCAGCGCCTGCCTGGGCGCCTACGTGCTGGACAATACGACGGGAAAAGTGCTCACCGTCGGGGCGCAGCACACGGTATTGGCCACAGGCGGGACAGGCAAGGTCTATCTCTACACAACCAATCCCGACGTAGCCTCAGGCGACGGCGTCGCCATGGCCTGGCGCGCGGGCTGCCGTATTGCCAACATGGAATTCATCCAGTTCCATCCCACCTGCCTCTATCATCCGGAGGCAAAGTCGTTCCTGATCACGGAAGCCGTGAGGGGCGAAGGCGGCATACTCAAGCTGCCTGACGGCGCGCGCTTCATGCCTTGGCATGACGAGCGCGCCGAATTGGCGCCTCGCGACATCGTGGCCCGTGCGATTGATTTTGAAATGAAAAAGCGCGGCCTGGACTGTGTATACCTCGACATATCGCACAAGCCGGCCGACTTCATCCTCTCGCACTTCCCCACGATTTACCGCCGCTGCTTCGAGCTGGGCATCGACATCACGCGCGAACCCATTCCCGTCGTGCCCGCAGCGCATTACAGTTGCGGCGGCATCATGACCGACCATATCGGCCGCACCGACATTCCCAGGCTGTATGCGATTGGAGAGACGGCCTGTACCGGGCTGCACGGCGCCAACCGCCTCGCCAGCAACTCGCTGCTGGAATGCCTGGTGTTCGGCCAAGCCGTGGCCCATGACATCCTTGCACAGCCGCCGATGCCGGTGGTTACCCTGCCCTATTGGGACGAAAGCCGCGTTACGGATGCCGACGAGGAGATCATCATCACCCACAACTGGAGCGAACTGCGGCGCACCATGTGGAATTATGTCGGCATCGTCCGTACCAACAAGCGGCTGACGCGCGCCTTGCACCGCATCCATTTGCTGCGCGACGAAGTGCACGAGTTCTACAGCAATTTCCGCATCAGCAACAACCTGATCGAATTGCGCAACCTATTGCAGGTTGCCGAACTTATCGTGAAGAGCGCGATGGAGCGCAAGGAAAGCCGTGGCTTGCATTACAGCAAGGACTATCCCTTCCTTGCCGACGAAGCCGTGCCTACCGTGCTGGAACCGTCCAACTACTATAGTTTGCTGGACAGCCATCACGGCCATGAGCATCACTGAGGCCGAGCTGTCGCTGGATATCCGGCGGAGCTCATTGCGCTACCCTCGCGCCTTGGCCTCGATACAAGCGGCATAAGCCTGCGCATCCAGGCCGGCACCAGTGCGTTGGGCTTGCCAGATGGCCTCTGCCAGGCAGTCCATCAGCACATGCTGCGCCTCGACCGCGTCGCCATGCTTGCGCCATAAGGCGTGGTAGGCAGCCTTGATGCCTGGCGGCTGGTCTATGGACACCTGTTCGAGCACGGAAAGGTGCAGGCTCATATGCAGGAAGGGGTTGGTTTCCCCCATTTCGGGAAAATAGGATTGATCCAGATAACGCTCTGGCGCATCCAGCACGTGATGGTATTCAGGATGGGCCTGCACGATGCCGACAGCCATGGTCTCGAGGTCGGTCAACACTTGCTGCCGCTGAAACTTGGCCCAGGCATCGAAGAAAAACTGGCGCACCTGGTCGCGGCTGGGGTTGAACAGGGCCATCAGGCTTCCCACACCTTCATGGCCTGCGGGGCAAAGCCATGGTTCAGCGGCCCGACTCCTGCGCCGGTCCTGACGTTCGAGCCGGCATACAGGGCGGAGCGCACGTAAATCCTGGCCGCCTGCACCGCATCCGGCAAGTTGAAGCCCAATGCGAGGTATGCCGCGACCGCCGATGACAGAGTGCATCCCGTGCCGTGCAGGTTATGGGTGGAAATGCGCAGCGAATGCAGCTTGTGCAGTTCGGTCACCTGGCCTGCCGCATTGGCTTGCACCAGTATGTCCAGGACGTCATGCCCGGGCAGGTGGCCGCCCTTGAGCAGGACGGCATGGGCGCGCTGGCCGAGCAGTTCCTGCGCAGCCTGCTCCAGCTCGTCGGTCCCGGTCAGCGGTCGGCCCAGCAGCAATGCGGCTTCATCGAGGTTGGGCGTGACGACGAGCGCCCGGGGGAAAAGCTCGTTGACCAGCACCGAGATGGCTTCGTCCGAAATCAGCTTCGCACCGTTGGCCGCCACCATGACCGGGTCCAGCACCACCTGCTTGAGACCGTGCGCATCCAGCGCTTCCGCCACGGTCATGACCACTTCAGGCGAATGCAGCATGCCGATCTTGACCGCGTCGACGCCGATATCCTCCACCACGGCGTCGATCTGGTCGCGCAGCATTTGGGGCGGCACGCTATGAATGGCGCGCACGCCCTGGGTATTCTGCGCGGTCAGGGCCGTAATGGCGGTCATGCCGTAGCAGCCCAGTGCGGAAAACGTCTTGAGGTCGGCCTGTATGCCTGCGCCGCCGCTGCTATCCGAGCCCGCGATGGAAAGCACGCGAGGATAACGGTTGGTGGCAGCGGCATTCAACAATGGTGATACATTCATCATTCAACTTTCAGCAGTAAACAATCCCAGCACGACAGAGTGCTGCCACAAGGCATTGCGGCCATTGACCGGAGCGATTTCGCCATTGCCGTAAAACCCGATCACCGGCATGCCGGGATAATAGCGCTTCAACAGGGCAAGATCATGATCCACCCCGTCATAAAAATGTGGTCCGCGCGCCAAGCAGGAGAACATCAAACCAAAAGTGGGCTCATTGCGCAAGCGGGTGTCCAGGGAGGCAATCTTAGCGGCAAGATGCTGCTGCGCGGCATCACGATCCGATATTCCCCAGGCGCACCAATGGCCCGGCACAGCCTCCTTTGCCAGCGTGACTGATTGCGCGACGGCATCGGCCCCCACGATGGGGATTAGCTGGCATTTCCCCCGCAACAATCCTGCCTCATCCTCAGCCAGCATCAGCATCACTCGGTGACACGGAATCCCCGCCTCATAGTTGACGGCTTGACCATCAAGCGCGCCGGTCAAGCTCGACCATGCGGATTGGCGGGAGGCGGATTGATTGGATAATACAAACAAGTCATGCCCGCTGGCCTGGTCGATCCGCTGCGACACGCCAACCGGCTTGAAGGGGTGCGCCACATCGACCACGCCCGCGGCTCCCTCCAGCGCCAGATCACAATGCCCGGTCAAGACCTTGCCATTGCCCCATAGCGAGAACTGCCCTTGGCCTGTCGCATCCCCTGCCACCCCGCCAAAGCGTATTCCGGGCGACTCCATCCAGGATGCGTTGAATGCGTTTGGCGCCGTCAGCGTCAACAATACGCCATCCTTCTGGTCTCTCGCCATAGCGATAGCCGCGCCATCGCCCAGCACCAGCGCAGCAGCAGCGGAACCGTCCAGCACCCACTCGTCCTGCGTAAAAATCCCGGGCGCTGAACAGCCGCTGACCTGGGTGGTGCTCGCCGCCGTCGCGGCGGCACGTAAGGCCGGTTGCGGGTCTTGTGCGAAATCCTCGCTCAGGAACAGCAGCACCCCAGTGGCGATATCAAGCCCTGCTTGATCCAGGGCCTGCCTGACGGCTTGTGCAGCGAGCTCTGGCAGCGGCTGACGCCCGCGCGCCAGTCCTGTCCCTACCTTCAAACAGCCCCCACCGCAGCGGAAGCCGGCGTCGTTTTGGCCTTGAACTCGCAAAGATCGTAAATCACGCATTCGCCGCACTTGGGTTTGCGTGCCACGCAGACATAGCGCCCATGCAAGATCAGCAAATGATGCGCATCATGCAAATACTCCTTGGGCACCACTTTCATCAGCTTGTTTTCCACCTCGAGCGGTGTCTTGCCGGGCGCCAGGCCGATGCGGTTGCCCAGGCGGAAAATATGCGTATCCACCGCAATGGTGGGTTGGCCGAATGCCGTATTCAATATCACGTTGGCCGTCTTGCGCCCCACGCCCGGCAGGCTTTCCAATGCTTCGCGCGTATCCGGAACCTCGCCATTATATCGGTCCACCAACAGGCGGCAGGTGGCCATTACGTTCTTGGCCTTGCTGCGGTAGAGGCCTATCGTCTTGATGTAGCTTTCCAGGCCCTCGATGCCAAGATCAAGGATTGCCTGGGGCGTATTGGCTACCGGGAAGAGCTTCGCCGTCGCGATGTTCACGCCCTTGTCGGTGGCCTGGGCCGAGAGAATGACCGCGATCAGCAGTTCGAATGTGCTCGTATGCACGAGTTCGGTCGTCGGTTCCGGAATGGCAAGGCTGAGCCGGCGGAACAATTCCTGGCGTTTTTCTGCGTTCATGCTTTTTGTGGGATATCTGTTTTCCGCTGGGCACGGACACGCGCCATGGCGGCGGCCAAGGCTGCTTTCTTGGCGTCTATTGTATTGGGAGCCTGGCCGTCAGCCTCGCGAGAGCTGGCGTCCGCTAATGGTTTTGGAGAATTGCGGTCAAGACGCTGCAAGCGAGCCTGATACCGCCTGCGGGCGGCATCGGCCACCCGGCGCGCAGGGCTTGCCGGCAGGGTGTAATCCCAATCCTGGTTTGCCAAAGGCTCCATATCGATACACTCTACAGGACAAGGTGCCACACACAACTCGCAGCCGGTACATTCATCCGCAATCACCGTATGCATTTGCTTGTGCGTGCCCAGGATTGCATCTACAGGACACGCTTTGATACACAAAGTGCATCCTATGCAACTCCCCTCGTCGATGACAGCTCGCATCTTGGGGCGAACAACGCCGTGAACCGGGCTTAAAGGTGCATAAGGCTGACCGAGCAGCTGCGCCAGCGCATGGATCCCGGACTCGCCGCCGGGAGGGCATTGATTGATGCCTGCCTCTCCCCGGGCGAGCGCATCTGCATATGGGCGGCAGCCAGCATATCCGCATTGCGTGCATTGCGTCTGCGGCAATATGGCGTCTATGCGATCTGCAAGTTCGATCATTCCGTTATGTGCCATCAATGAATAACAGAATTATACCCGCCGCCCGAGATGAATCTGCCTATTAAAATAAATTAGAAATGATAGCCAAAGCGGATTTCATTGAAATTGACGCCTGGATTGGTACTGGTAATGCCTGCATTGGAGAAATGCTGAAAGCGGTAGCCGAGGTCATATTGCTGCTGGTCGCCGAATGTGACCCCAAAGCCGAGATGGCTGCCGAATTCGAAACGGGTCCCCATGCTGACGCTTCCATGCACGCGGCGGCCCGAGAATTGATAGGCCCCTACGCCGGCTTCGACATAGGGATTGAATATCCCTGGAGGTTCGGAGCGCTGCAAGCGGAACACCGGCGCTATGCCGATTGCATACAGCTCTTTTTCGGGAGAAGGTCCGTCGCCTTTCCAGGCCGTGCCGGTCAATTCCCAATACCCTCCGAGATGCCAATCGCCTTCCGTGAACCAGCGCTTGTCCCAATCCCACGTCAGCGAAACCGCGGCCATGTTGGCATCAGGGCCGGAGCCGCCAGTGAACGCAATACCATCCACAGCATTGGCAGAGTTATTCAGAGTACAGCATGCTAGTAACGCGAGTGCAATTTTCTTCATGTGATCTCCTGGCAAGTTGTTACTTCATTGAAAGTGACTGCAGAACCTAGGGCTATATCCCAGCGCGATTGTATGCAAAAAACAGCTTTCCTTACCATAGCGATTTAACAGTCTTGTGCTCCCTTGTTCAGAGCGTGCCTAGACCAGGTTTTGCCGTCTATCGACCAGGCATTCATAAACGTAATGGCGCACGATCAATTGCACGTTGCTTTCCAGTGCCACAAACTCAAGGCCGGCAAGAAAGCTTGCGCCGCCTGACGGAGCTACTAGCACCACGTTGCGCACCCTGGCCTCCAGGGTAATGGCGGACGTCTCATCCTCATGCAATTGGGGCAGGTTGAAATTCAAGACCAGCTGGCCGTCAATCTTGCCTATGTCACGATCAACCAACACCTGGCATCCAGTGGCGCTAATATTGGTCAACTTCACCGGCACGGTTGTACGATCTTCCAAACCCAGCTGTCCTTCAATATCCGCCTTGATCCGCATTTCCCTGCGGATTTTCTTTACCTGGATGGCATGAGGAAAGGAAATGCATAAGCAATTCAAGGGATGCTGAATCGTCTGGATCACGCTGGCGTCAAAGCTGCTGATCATGATCCCGGAAAAAACACGCACCGTGACTTTCTCGCCATCGTAAAAAGTCAGGAAAGTGCCCTGCGCCTTGGGCAAACGCAACAGCAGGTATTCATTGCGCTCCATGCCGATAAAGGTGGAAAGATATTGTACGGGGGTGTGGCCTCGATGCCGCAGTCACTGCAGCCGAGTTCCTGGTTGCAGATTGATTTCTTCAAACCCGACCTTTTCCGGCCCGTCGTTTTCTGCTTCAGGCGGATTTTCAATGATGTCTGTCATGATGGCTTGTTCTTAATTGCGCTTATTATCCCAGGCAAACCATGGCTTGCCCGCTCATGTTTTTATCCGTCAGATTATTGCTGATGTCAGATAGCGAGACAAGGTAACACCGATGCAGCAGGATAAAATTTAACCACTTTTAAATAAAGGTCTTTGCTCTTTCCGGCAAAAGCGTAGCATACCCATAAAAATATTATGGGTATTAATCTTTACACCGCGATAACGCTAAAAGGAGGCTGCTATGCTTAAAGTACTGTTTGGTTCGTGGGTGGGCATTGCATCGATCGGCACCATCATCCTGACCATTATCGTCATCAGCTATTGGATTGGATTCTGCATACTGAACGCCCGCAAAGAGCGAGAAAACGCCTCATCGCACTGACTTATTCCACCGATGCAAGCCTTACTTCGACAGTAAGGCTTTTCATTTGCAATAACCCTACTAAAACTAGGTGCTATATCTCAAATTGAGGTATGCTTGCGTTGCTTGTATTTTTAACGCTAGACGAGAATGCCATGAAAGAAACGCCCTCCAGCCTGCCTTGGCTCAACCTCCCCAACCTTCCCACTTCGATCAAAACCCTGTTTATTGGCTACCTTCTGGTAATCGGCGTCGGCCTTTGCATGGCCGGCCTGCAGATCATGCTCACGCACGGCATGGCGGATGGAAAGCTGGGCCTGTCCAAGGATGATATCGTCTACAGCTATTACGGCGACCGGAGCGGCAGCAAGCTCGAAAGCAAACTCAACGGCTCGATGAAACCGCATGCGCCCCCTGAAGTGCGCCTCGACATCATCAAGTGGGTACGCAACGGCGCGCCCGAGGACCAATGGGAAAACCACTTCAAAGGCGTGTTCGCGGAGCGCTGCGTCATGTGCCACAGCGTAATCCCCGGCATCCCCGACTACAGGACCTATGAGGGCGTGAAGCAAGTGTCCGCCGTGAATGAAGGCGCCACCATCCAGAGTCTGACACGGGTTTCCCATATCCACTTATTCGGCATTTGCTTCATTTTCTTTCTTATGGCGTTCATCTTCAGCTTTGCCGTGAACGTGCCGCGCATCCTGAAAATCCTGGCGATCGCCTTCCCGTTCGCGTTCCTGATCCTCGACGTATTGTCATGGTGGCTGACCAAGCTGAACCCTGGGTTCGCCTGGCTCACGATCATTGGCGGCATTGGCTACAGCATTGCGTCCACGTTCATGTGGGTGACCAGCATGTACCAAATGCTGATCCTGTCGCGCAATGGCAAGACCTATGGCAACGCCTGGGAAGCAGACTTGAAGAATTAATGGCTGTTTCGGGCAGCTAGCTACAGCATAACGGAGGCTTGGCGGCCTCCGTTGTTTTTGTACCGGCACGAGCCTTGCTTGCCCATGAATGAACATTCCAGGAGGTACGCATATGGACACTTCATCGGTCAACGCCGTCCTGTTCGACCTGGATGGCGTCCTGCATATAGGCAACAGCCCGATTCCCGGCGCGATAGAGACGGTCGACTTGCTGCGCACACGCGGCCTTGGCTGCCGCTTTGTCACCAACACCAGCACCCTTTCGCGCTATTCCTTGCACCAGAAAATTCTCGGCATGGGGTTCTATGTCGCGCCGGAGGAAATCATCAGCGCACCCGAGGCCGCATTGAAATATCTTGAACAGCTCGGCAACCCGCTTTGCCGCTTCCTGCTGGCCGACGACGTCAAGAAAGACTTCTCGCACTTTCGCCAATCCAACACCGCGGCGGAATACATCGTCGTGGGCGACATAGGCAAGGCCTGGACTTACGACGTCATGAACGAGGTGTTCAACTGCCTCAAGAACGGCGCGAAGCTGATCGCGATCCACAAGAACCGCTTCTGGCAAACCGAGGCTGGGCTGCAAATGGATATCGGCGGCTTCATCACCGCGCTGGAATATGCCGCCGGTACGCAAGCCATGATTATCGGCAAGCCCGCTACCGAGTTTTTCCAGATCGCCCTCGCCGACCTCAAGCTCCCGGCATCGGAGGTGTTGATGATCGGGGATGATGTCGATTCGGATGTCGGGGGTGCACAAAAAGCGGGCATTCGCGGAGTGCTGGTGCGCACCGGCAAGTTTCGCGAGGAGTACCTTGCCTCCGCAACAGTTGCGCCCGACATGGTGATAGACTCTGTCGCCGACCTGCCTGCACTGCTAGGATTGCAAGACTGACACCATTCAGGAGAGTATGCGCTTGAACATTCTTTATTTGCCGGGCTTCAACTCCAGCCCGGCAAGTGAAAAATCCTCGCTGCTGCGGCAACACTTTCCCCAGGCCGTCATTCCTGAGTACAACAGCTGGGATCCTGATATTTCCTACATTCAGCTCGAACAGGCCATCCTGCCGTTGCTGGCCCAAGGCGTCTTGCTCACGGGCTCATCGCTCGGCGGTTTCTGGGCTTACCAATTCGCATGCCGCTATCGCCAACCCTGCCTGTTGATCAATCCTTGCATGCACCCTGAGTTGAGCTTGCAGCGCTACGTCGGCAAAGTGGAAAATTTCTACTCGCAGGAGCAAGGCTGGCTGACCAAAGCCCATTTGGCAAAATATGCCGCTTACCGCCTGAGCGGAAAGCCCGGCAGGGTAACCGTACTACACGAACAAGGCGATGAATTGATTCCCTACATGGAGAGCGTCGCCAATTTCTCCGGCAAGGCCAAGCTGATCCTGCCCGGCGGCGGCCATCACCGCTTTGCCCGGACCGACCTCATCGTGACCAGCATGATGGATATGCTTCCACCTGGCGGTCATTAGCATCAAAAAGCATAAATCAGCCGCCATGACGCCAGCCACTCGGTCTTCATGTCGTCGCCTAGACGCGAAGGCCCGATGCCAAACTGCAAAGTGCGGTGCTTGTCGAAGTTGTAGTGCAACTGGGGAGTGATGCGATAACGCCATTTCATGCGGTGGTCGATCTCATTGTTCACCTCCAGCCCCAGCACGAGCCGGCTGGAGTAGCTGTAAAACAGGCTGTTGTTCGAAAGCACCACGTTCCTGCCGTCGCTGCCCAGTTCGGTGCGCCGCACACCCAGCATATTGAACGTGCTCCACTTAGGACTCATACGGTATCCATGCAAATACAAAGCGTCTGCAGAATACGTATTCTCATGCGCCTTGCGCTTGGCAATCACCTGCCAACCATGAATCATCCGCTCGCTCGCGGGAGAATCCAGCGTCCCCTGCAACGCCAGCTTGTAAGTCGATAGAGAGGAATTCTCGAACGGCAGCTCGATCTCGAGCGCGTAACCGTCGGCAAACGCATATTCAATTTCCGGCGCCCACTGGATATCGCCATTACGTAGCGAGTGTTCCGCCAGATTGTTCACCTCCAGCTCACCCTTGGGAGAACCCAGCGGCCGCACCAGATCAAACAGCATGGGCTCGGGAATGGCAGGCTGCTCGCTGCTCAACGCTGCGTCATTGGCATGCGACAACATGGAAAACAGGCCGGCCACCGCAGCCATGGCCGGCTTGTTCATTACATCAGGCTTCATCGATCCGTCATTTCTGGAAACATTGGCGGGTATTATAAGAAAATAATGCTCCCTTAACATTTCCGCCTCGCCCCGGATCACTTTCCTCACAATGATTTACAGCCATGAAAGGGCATAAAATCATATTATTATCCTCCCAGTTTCAGTTAAAATGGGCAGGTTTAATCATTATCAGGTCGTATAACCATGCTGCAAGGCAGTCTCGTTGCCATCGTCACCCCCATGCTCGACGATGGCAGCCTGGATATCCAGGCGTTACGCTCACTCATCGATTACCATATCGAGCAGAAATCCGATGGCATCGTGGTGGTGGGCACAACAGGCGAATCCCCCACTGTCGACTTTGATGAACACGCCCTGCTGATCAAGACCACGGTCGAGCATAGTGCTGGCCGTATCCCGGTCATTGCCGGTACGGGCGCCAACTCCACCAGCGAGGCTATCGCCCTCACCCGCAAGGCGAAAGAGCTAGGCGCAGATGCATGCCTGCTGGTCACCCCCTATTACAACAAGCCGACACAGGAAGGCCTGTATCAGCACTTCCAGGCGATTGCCGCGGCAGTGGACATTCCGCAGATTTTGTATAACGTCCCCGGCCGCACAGGCTGCGACCTGCAAAACGATACCGTGCTTCGCCTTGCCGCGATCAAGAACATTGTCGGCATTAAGGACGCCACGGGCAATATCGAGCGCGGCACCGACCTGATCCTGCGCGCACCGGCAGGATTTGCAATCTACAGCGGCGATGACGCCAGCAGCCTGGCGCTGTTGTTACTCGGCGGGCACGGCGTCATCTCGGTGACGGCGAATGCGGCCCCCAGGCTGATGCACGACATGTGTACGGCGGCCCTGGCAGGCGACACCAAGGCCGCCCGCAGCGCCAACGCCAAGCTGTTCGCATTGCATCAGAAACTGTTCGTCGAGGCCAACCCGATCCCGGTGAAATGGGTGTTGCAGCAGATGGGCCTGATCCAGGGTGGCATTCGCCTGCCGCTCGTGCCACTATCATCCCAATTCCATGACACATTGCGCAGCGCCATGAAGCAAGCTGCCATTTGATGCCACCGTTATTCAGTCAAGAGAAACCATGAATCGATTCACAATCAAACCTGTTTTACTGGCTACATTGCTTACCGTCAGCGGTTGCTCCATTCCGTTCATTGATACCAGCTCGGACTATAAGGCGGCAGGCCGCTCACGCCCCCTGGAAGTTCCGCCCGACCTCACCAATATCTCGGCCAGCGACGCTTACGCCATTCCCGGCGCCGCGACCAATTATTCCGATTACAGCCAGTCGTTGAATGAAAGCGGCCAGGTAGAAAACGAGCAGGATAAAGTGTTGCCGAATGCGGACGGCGTCCGCATGGAGCGTGCGGGAGCGCAGCGTTGGCTGGTGGTGAACGCCGCGCCGGAAAAAGTCTGGCCCGTCATCCGTGAATTCTGGACCGACCTTGGGTTTGCCGTCCAGGTGGAAAACCCGCAAACCGGCGTCATGGAAACGGAATGGGTCGACCCCAGTTCGCTGGATACTGGCGACAAGACCTACCTGGAGAAATTCCAGGGCTGGCTGGACAAGCTGAACAGCCTGCAAAACCGCCAGAAATTCCGCACCCGCATCGACCATGGCGCAGAGCAAGGCACGACTGAAATCTACATGAGCCATCGCGCCGTCAGCAACGTGCCCGACGACGGCAAGGTCAAGGTGCGCACCATCGCCGGCGAGGTGGAAATGGGCTACGCTCCCACCAAGACCAAGCGCACTGGCGCCGAAGAGTCCCGCGCCATCGCGGAAGACATCGATGCGGAACTGTTACGCAGACTGATGGTACGCCTGGGCGTCGAGGAGAAGAAATCCCGCACCATCATAGCCAATGCCTCTCCTGAATTGCGCGCCAACATCAACAAGGAAGGCGACGGCACGCTCAGCCTCAGCACCAATGACGCGTTCGACCGCGCATGGCGCCGCGTAGGGCTGGCGCTGGACCGCATTGGCTTCGTCGTCGAGGATCGCGACCGCTCCAGCGGCATTTTCTATGTCCGCTACACGGACAACGATATTGACGAACTGCCAAAGGAAAAGAAAGGCTTGCTCGAGACCCTGAAATTCTGGGGCAACGACAAGGCCGACAAGGACGGCAACAAAAAGCGCAAGTCCGGCGACACCCAGTACCAAGTCAGGGTGGAAAGCTCGGGGGATAGCAACTCCCTGATCACCATCACAGACAAGGACGGCCAGCGCGAACGCACCAGCACGGCAAACCGCATCATCAACCTGCTGTTCGAGCAACTCAAATAACCCATTCAGGACGGTTGTCGAATTGTTTGCATTAAAACGGCAACCGCCCTTGATCAGCACTTGCTGATATGCGATTCGCTTCACTCGGCAGCGGCAGCGCAGGCAACGGCCTGATCATCGAGCAAGGCGCCACCCGCCTATTGCTGGATTGCGGCTTCGGCTTGCGCGACGCAGTTCGGCGCATCGCCAAGCTAGGCCTGCAGCCGGAAGAGATTGACGGCATTCTCGTCACCCATGAGCACGACGACCACACCAGCGGCGTGTTCAAGCTCGCCAACCGCTATCGCATCCCGGTGTGGCTCACCCACGGCACATACGTCACGAGCCAGAGACTTATGCCAAAGGAACGCGGGTTCGACCTGCATATCATAGACAGCCACCAGTCGTTCGGCATCGGCGATTTGCAGGTCCAGCCCTACCCGGTGCCGCACGATGCACGCGAACCGGTGCAATACACTTTTGAAGACGGCAAACACAAGCTCGGCGTGCTCACCGATGCAGGCATATCGACCCCGCATATCGAAGCCACGCTCAACGCCTGCGACGCATTGGTGCTCGAATGCAATCATGACCTGGACATGCTGCATAATGGCCCTTACGTTCGCTCCCTGAAACAACGCGTGGGAGGACGCCTGGGGCACCTGGACAACGAAAGCGCAGCGAACCTGCTGGGCAAACTGGATACCAGCAAGCTGCAGCACATCGTGGCTGCACACCTGAGTGAAAAAAATAACCAGCCAGCCTTGGTCAATAATGCATTAAGCCGCACTCTCAACTGTGAAGAACACTGGATCGGGATTGCCAGCCAGCAAGAAGGGTTCGACTGGCGTCAAATCAAATGAAGCAAGTATCTTAGAAGAACTTAAGGAAAGCTGAGCACTAAAAAACAAAAAGCCGGCATTGCCGGCTTTTCGATCCAGATAATTGAAGCTGGCATGAAGCCAGCATGTCAATTACTTAGCTTCTTCAGCAGGTGCTTCTTCTGCAGGAGCTTCAGCTGGAGCTTCTTCAACAGCAGGAGCAGCTTCTTCTGCAGGAGCTTCGACTGGCGCCTCTTCAACAGCAGGAGCAGCTTCTTCAACAGCAGGAGCTTCGGCAGGTGCTTCTTCCTTTTGACCACAAGCAGTCAAAGCAAGTGCGAGCAGAGCGGCAAGCAGAGCGGAACGTGTCATTTTTTATCCCTTAAAGATGTGTGTAGACAATAAATTTTAAAACCAGTTACGGTAAGCCTTTAAACCAACCGAGTGCCAAAAATTCTACCATTTCCGATAAAAAATACCACTGTTTTTTGGCTACCAGCCTTATTTAGCACAATATTCTGCCACTTTTCGAATAAAAAAACAGGCGGCAAATCCCTCAATCAACCTTGATTTGCAAGCGGCTGTTTTTTCCTTCTGCAAACTGGCTTTGCGAGAGAATGGCGCGGCTGACCTCATCCCGCCCCTGCATGACGCCGCCGATATCCAGCCACTGTCCCCGCGAGGCGCGGACAATGGTCGACAACTGTTCGAAATCAATGAAACCCATCGCATTAAGGCGCGCGATACGCGGCGTGATTTCCACCTCGACCTCATTACCGATATAACGGGGCCTGACAGCAAAACCAGTCGTGATGTCATGGAATTCTGTTGTCTGCTGTACATTGGCATATTGCGCGGTCAGCAATACCCACTGCTGAGTAAAGGGCACGGATTGCCCGACCCGGATGAAAGCGCGCTCGCCATCCAGCACCGTCAGGAACTGCTCCCCACTGCGACGGCTTGCAGTCTGGCTGTCATCCATGTTGAAGCGCAAGCCGTCGCGCCCGGAAGCATCATTGATGCCGATCTCGGCATCCCCGTGCCGCAGGCTTCCGTCAACACCCATTGAGCGATTATCCTGGGCGGCATAATCGTCATGGCGGATCGTGATCCGCACATTGCGTTGCACGGTATCCAACCTTTCGACCAAGGCCTCGACCGCATCCATTTTGTCGGCTGTGGCGCGCACGACCAAGTGATGGTCTATCGCGGTGACCGAACCTTCGGGGCCGACTAGCTGTTGTACCGCAGGCAGGATATCCTGCGGAAAACGATGCTGCAGCGTAATCATCTTAAAATCCAACCCTGCCGCCTGGACAGGCAAGCAAACCAGACACATGGTCATCAACAAGGCACGCATGATTTCATCCCTGGCCAATGCATACTCCTAATTTACGGCTGGCAGTGACGCCACTTCCGGTAGAGAGATATCACTCCACCTTGCATATTGCTTTTGCGTAAGCTACGCGATCACTCCATGAAATGCAAATAACCCGCCAGATACCAGCCATATAGCTGCTGCATCAATGCAGCATCCTGCAGGATAGCGGAATCAAAGCAAGCAGCCTCAAGCCGGCGACCATCCGCCAATGCCGTCAGAACCGGCTGATGCTGCACCACTGCCGCCAGCTGCTCGCCATTCATGAAGAACTGGTTTCCATGGAACAACATCTGGCTCTTGCCAGACAATGCAATGCCGTGCTTTGGGAGTTGTTGCACAAACTGCTTCAATCCCAGCGCCTCATTTTCATCAAACACGATATGCGGTTTGGGCTCTGAAAGGTAACGTCCGAGAAAATCGGACACATCATTGGGCTGCCAGCGGATCTGCTCCAGCATCGCGCTGACCTTGTCCAGCATCCGCGTGCCAATCTCCGCCGGATGCGACTGCAGCGGCAATTCCGGGTCTGCATACATCCCAGGCACGTGCAATTTGTCCTGCAGGTAATTGAGGAATTCGCTGGCGAGCTCCTGCGCCGAAGGCGCCCGGAAGCCGATGGAGTACGTCATGGCATTGCCCGCTGCAATGCCCCAGTGCGCGACGTGGGGCGGCAAATACAGCATATCCCCTGGCTCTAACACCCATTCCTGCTCGGTATTGAAATTTTGCAGGATACGCAGCGGCGCGCCCTCGACCAAGCTCAAGTCCTGCTGCTCACTGATCCGCCACAAACGCTCGCCTTCGCCCTGCAACAGGAACACGTCGTACGAATCGAAATGCGGCCCCACGCCTCCCTGGTCGGGCGCAAAGCTCACCATGAGGTCGTCCAGCCTGGCGTAAGGCACGAAAGCGAACTGCTGCAACAATTCCGCCGCTTCCGGCAAATGATGGTTGACGCCTTGCACCAGCAGGGTCCAGTCGCGCTCGGGCAGCTTGGCAAAGCGGTTTTCGTCGAACGGTCCACTCTCCACGCTCCAGCGCCCGCGCTTGAATGAAATCAGGCGAGACTGCACATCCTCCTCGCAAGCCAATCCTGCCAACTCATCCGGGCTCAGCAATCCATGGAAGCCAGGAATGGCCTGGCGGATCAACAGAGGTTTTTTCTGCCAGTATTCGGCGAGGAATTGTTCTGCGCTCAAACCGCCAAGCAAGGTCAGCGGGATCTCTTGTGAAATTTGTTCTTTTTTCATGTTCGCATGATAGCGTATTGCTTACGCTGCCAAGAAATTAGGTTAGAATCTTTCCCGTCATCCCCAACTGCAAAGCAAGCCATGCTGCAGCCCAATACGCCAGCCCCTGACTTTTCCCTGCTAGATGCAGATATCGAGACTATCAGCCTTTCCGCATTGCGCGGACACAATGTGGTGCTCTATTTCTATCCCAAGGACAACACCCCCAGTTGCACATTGCAAGCCATTGAGTTCAGCGACCTGGAGGACGAATTCAAGCGCCATGACACTTTCGTGATCGGCATCAGCCGGGATGATTGCATGAGCCACGCCAACTTCCGCGACAAGCATGGCCTGGCAGTACAACTGCTATCCGATGAGGATGGCGAGGTATGCAGCCAATATGGCGTATGGCAGGAAAAAGAGAAGGACGGCATCAAAAAAATGGGCATCGTCCGCTCCACATTTGTCATCGACCGGACTGGAGTGGTACGCTTGGCACAATATGGGGTGGTGGCCAAAGGCCATGCCGCAGAAATACTCAACTTTATCAAATCACTTTAAAAGAAGGATCTTTCATGCAGATCGCCATGAACACTGTTGTCACCATCACTTATGAACTACGCGATAGCGATGGGAATATTCTGGAGGCCAGCAAGGATCCCGTCAGCTACCTGCACGGCGGATATGACAATATTTTCCCGCGAGTAGAAGAAGAACTGCATGGCAAATCCGTTGGCGACTCCATCGAACTGACCTTGGAACCGGCCGACGCATTCGGCGACTATGACGAGGAGCTGGTGCAAATAGAGCCTGTTTCCGCTTTTCCTACGGAAGAATTGAAGGTCGGCATGCAATTTGAAGGCGAAGACGAAACCGGCGATGTGGTGCTGTATACCGTGACCAATATCGAAGACGGCAAGGTCATCGTCGACGGCAACCATCCCTGGGCTGGCGAACGCGTGCTGTTCAAGGCGTCCGTCACCGCCGTGCGCGAAGCGGGCAAGGAAGAAGTAGAGCACGGCCACGTGCATGGCGCAGGTGGGCACCATCACTAGGCTTAGTTGGCGTCGATGAGCTGAACCTGGGCTGTACGCCCAATAGAAAAGGCAGCCATCAGGCTGCCTTTTTCATATCCAGTGCGGCTTAAAGAAAAGCCGCTTGACTTACATCATGCGCAAGACACGCTGCGTACCGCCTTCTTGGCACGCGCCTGCTTGCGTCTGGCCAAACGCGCATTGATACGCGACTGCCTCATGGACAATGACCAGCTGTAACTGGTCCAGCCAATCGACAGGGCAAGGGAAGCTCCACCGGCAACCATCGCACCCTGCTTTTCACCGGCAAACCAGCCGATCATGGCAACAAATGATGCAAACACCACCGGAATCACTATCTTGATGAAATACTCGACAACCATATTTTCCTTTTGGGATATCTAAATTGACAAAACCGCAGTCCCGGTAAGGACTACGGTTCACATTGTGGCAGGGAGTTGTTTCAAAACTATGTCGAATTATTGCTGATATTTATATTAATTTTTTCAATTTGTACAAAACATCCAGCGCCTGCCTTGGCGTCAAGCCATCGGGATCGATGCTTTCAAGCTCGGAAACCGCCGGGTGCATGGCGGGTTCCGGCGCACTATCCACCGCGACAAACATATCTCCTTGCCCGGAAGAGGATTGCTGCATCACCTGGCTTTGTTCAAGCTGCACCAGCTTCCGCTTCGCGGCATTCACCACCGAACGCGGGATGCCCGCCAACTGCGCCACCTGCAGCCCGTAGCTCTGGCTTGCGGGCCCCTCTTCCACGTTATGCAGGAACACGATGCCGTTGCCGTGCTCGACCGCATCCAAGTGCACATTGGCCGCATGCTTGAATTCTTCGCTAATCCTGGTCAGCTCGAAATAGTGCGTGGCGAACAAGGTATAGCTGCGGTTCTTCTCCAGCAGTTGCCTGGCCACCGCCCATGCCAGGGACAAGCCGTCAAAGGTCGAGGTGCCGCGCCCGATTTCATCCAGCAATACCAGGCTCTGTTCCGTCGCATTGTGCAGGATATTGGCGGTCTCGGTCATTTCCACCATGAAGGTGGAGCGTCCTCCCGCCAAATCGTCCGAAGCGCCGATGCGGGTAAAAATCCGGTCTATCGGGCCTATCTTCGCCGATTTCGCCGGAACGAAACAGCCACAGTGCGCGAGCAGCACGATCAGCGCGGTTTGCCGCATGTAAGTCGACTTGCCGCCCATGTTGGGGCCAGTGATCAACAATAACTGGCGGTAAGGCGACAAGGAAACGCTATTGGCGATGAACGGCTGCGCCAACTGCTCCACTACCGGATGGCGGCCGTCCACGATATCCAGGCCGGCATCATTGCTGAATTGGGGCGCGACATATTTCAGCACGTCCGCACGCTCGGCAAATGTTGCCAGCACATCCAATTGCGCCACGGCTTCGGCATTACGTTGCAAGGCAGTCAGCGCAGGCTGCAAGTTTTCAAGCAATGCGTCGAACAGCACTTTTTCACGTGCCAGGGCGCGCTCATTGGCGGACAATACCTTGTCTTCGAACGTCTTCAGTTCGGGCGTGATATAGCGCTCGACGTTCTTCAGGGTCTGGCGGCGGCGGTATTCGGCGGGCACCTTCTCGGATTGCGCACGGCTGATCTCGATGTAAAAGCCATGTACGCTGTTGTATTCCACCTTGAGGTTGCCGATGCCGCTGCGTTCGCGCTCCTGCGCTTCGAACTTGAGCAGGAACTCGCCGCAATTGCTCTGGATGCCGCGCAACTCATCCAGCTCGGCATCAAAACCATCGGCAATCACGCCGCCTTCGCGCAATACGGCGGCAGGCTCGTCCTTGACGGCCGCCAGCAACATCACCAACGCGGCTTGCGGGACATCCAACTGTTGCTGCAAGGCTTGCAGCAACAACGAACTTTCAGGACGCAATACACGCTGCAACAACGGCAGTTGTTGCAAACTATCGCGCAAGCCGGACAAATCGCGAGGACGCGCCGTTTTCAGGGCAACGCGCGCCGTCATGCGCTCGATATCCCCGACATTGCGCAATAATGGACGCAAGCCATCATATTGCGCCTGTAAGCCCGTCACCGCCTGCAGGCGCGCCTGGATTTCAGGCTGGTGCTGCAGGGGATGATGCAGCCAGCTGCGCAGCAAGCGCGCGCCCATGGCCGTCACGGTGGTATTCAGCAAGGAATACAATGTCGGCGACGGCTCCCCGCGCAAGGTCTGGTCGATTTCCAGGTTGCGGCGCGTCGCGGCATCCAGCTGGATGAACTGGCCTCCCTGCTCTACCGTCAGCCCCTGGATATGCGGCAGGCTGGTGCGCTGCGTATGCTTGACGTAATCCAGCAAGGCGCCAGCCGCCATGATGGCCGCCTGCATATCGGCGCAGCCGAAGCCATCCAGGTCGTAGGTGCTGAACTGCTTGGTCAGGGTCTGGACCGATGAATCCAGGTCGAACTGCCAAGGTGCCAACCTTTTCTTGGAGCATTTCACCTGCTCCAGCGCGACATGGGAAAAATCATCGGGATACAGAATTTCAGCCGGGCTGATGCGCTCCAGCTCCTGCGCCAGCAGCCCCGGCGCTATTTCGCTCAGGACAAAGCGTCCCGAGGCAAGATTGATGCGGGCAATCCCCAATACGCCCTCGCCACGCACAATGGCAAGCAGCAGGTTGTCGCGCGTGTCGTCCAGCAAGGCCGCGTCGGTCAGCGTGCCCGGCGTCAGGATGCGCGTGACCTCCCGCTCCACCGGCCCCTTGCTCTTGGCAGGGTCGCCCACCTGTTCGCAAATGGCGACGGCCTCCCCCAGCTTGGCAAGTTTTGCCAGGTATTGCTCCGCCGCATGATAAGGCACGCCCGCCATGCGGATAGGCTCGCCATTGGAACTCCCGCGCTTGGTGAGCGTAATGCCGAGCAAGCGCGATGCCTTCTCCGCATCGTCATGGAATAATTCGTAGAAATCCCCCATGCGGTAGAACACCAGCATATCGGGGTATTGCGCCTTGATGCCGAGATACTGGCGCATCATCGGCGTATGCTGTTCCAAGGTATTGTCTAAGGTAGTCAACTTGATTGCCTATTCATGCATGCTCGCCAACGCCAGCACATCACTACAAACCTTGATTATAACGCCGCCGCCGTCATGCCTACCATGCAAAAAAAACGCCCCGATAACGGGGCGTCAGTACAACTACTCCAGCAACAAAGCCGGAGGAAGGATGCGGTTAAGGATTAGAAATCGTAACGGACACCGCCGAATACCTGACGTTGGCGACCTGCATGCATGCCATCGACGCGAGTTGCCAGATACTCCTTGTCACCCAGGTTATGCCCGCTGATGAAGAAGGTAGCCTTGCTGCCCACTGGACGGTAGCTGACCGAAGCGTTAAGCAAGGTATAGGATGGAATCTTTCCGCTCTTTCCGTTGAGCGCATCATATTCGCTGCGCCCCTCGCGGAAAGGCACATCCTCATACTGCTCGCTAACATAATCCACCCCGATGCGGGCATTGAACCCGACTGGATGCTCATAACCGAAGTTCAGCGAAGCGATATGCTTGGGCGCATAGGCAAGACGGTCTCCGCTGCGAATGTCATCATCCAAGCTGGTTTTCTTGAACTTAGCGGTAAACAGGTTAGTATAAGCCCCGCTGATATAAAAGTTATGGGCGGTATTGTAAAGAGTGCCAAAATCAATACGCCCGCCTAACTCGATACCAGTATGGTGGGACTCGCCGCCATTTCTGAATGAACCAAAGCCATTGCTGATCACGATTTCGTCAAACTGCGTATGGAACAATGTTGCTTCATATGCAATACCTCTCAGGTTATTGGAACGAATACCCAACTCCCAATTAGTGCTTTCCTCAGGCTTTACTTTGTGAGCAACCGCTGAGTTGGGAACAGGATCACCCGACACATCCTCTACAACTGTGACATCCCTATCTGGCCTAGGGGGCGCAAACCCCTTATGTACCCCAGCAAAAACTGTCGTATTTTCCATTCCATTCCAAGCGACGCCGAATCCTGGTAATACTTTAGTATGGCTATTCGTCAGATCCGATTCGGGATTATTGTGAGCCACACCTTCAGCACGCTTGATATTAGTCGCAATGCGGATATCTTCCACCCGGATTCCCGGCGTCAAAGACCAATCGCCAACATAAAATGTATTCTGCGCATAATAGGACTTCGCTTCGACGTTGATCGCAATATCTTCACGGTGGCTGCCATTGGCCCTGGCCCAACCCAAGCTTTGCGCCAGCGGATTGCTGTCGCGCCACTGATCCCGCTGGATATCCTCCTTGTGATAACGGAAACCGATCACCGCATCACTGGCAATCCCGAACAGGTTATGGCTAAAATCCAAACGAGGCTCGATACCCCAATATTCATAATCCCGAGGTCTCCAGCGGCCGCCACATTGGGCTGAATTCGCCTCCGTTGCCACCACCCCTGAACAGCGATCCATTTGTGAACGCCCGTTCAACTCTCCAGGCTCGTTAATCTGACGGAAAGAGGCGCGCTCGGACTTAGCATAGTAGAACTGCGTGCTAAGCTTGGCTTGATCGTTGATTTGAAATAGATGTTGCAACTGCAACGATTTTCTTTCATGGTTAAAATAATCCTGCTTGCCGGTCGGTGCTTGGTATTTATCCTCCGCATATTCCACCGCCCCTAGACCGGTTTCAGAAATACTTGAGTTTTCTTCATACCAGCCCACTTTGGCAATCAAGGTGTTTCGGTCATCCAGGTTCAACTGCCCTTTCAATGTCAATTCATTGATCTCAAAATCATGGTTGTCGCGAATACCATCACCCTTCCGGTTAACCGCATCCAACATGATGCCGCCCCAGTCGCCGCCTGTACCGATATTGACGTGGCCGCCGCTGAAATTGTTATTGCCGATAATCGCCATCACGCTTGCCTGAAACTCTTTTGGCACCGGCTTGGTCACGAAGTTGATCATGCCGCCGACCGTCTGAGGGCCGTATAGGGTCTGCCCGGAGCCTTTTACTATTTCGATCCGGCTTACACGGTCAAGCGGTGTGGAATAATGGGCTGATGGGTCGCCGTAAGGCGCCAGGAACAAAGGTACGCCGTCTTCCATAAGCAAAGTACGTGAAGTACGGCGGGGATTCAGGCCGCGAACGCCGATATTGGGCGCCAGCGCAAAGGCATCTTCACCAACAATATTAATCCCGGGTGTTTGGTTTAATGCTTCGCGCACGCTGAATGGCTGGCGAGCCTTCAATTCCTTTTCATCCACCACATTGAAAGAGCCAGGCACCGCCTCCAAGCGATCTGGCAGAATGCCGGTCACCTTGACCTTGTCTGCGACAATGTTCTCCTCATTCGCCTCAGAAGCGGCGATTTGTTGACTTGCCTGTTCTGCCGCGAACGCTGGCATGGTCAGGATCAAAGCCGCCATCCCCATCATTGGTTTTTTAATCACGTTTGAATTCCCTCTCAGTATTATTTGAACGCTGGAATAGCATTGTTTTTCCAGCACTTCTCCATAAATATCACCGGTTTTCTTTAATTGTAAAAATTTGTAACCAGTGACAGCTGAGAGTTTCCAAGGATTGGTTCAATTCAAGAAGGGGAATTAATCACAAATAATATTGGGAATAAATCCCAAATATGTTTTGAAAATATTTCAATGCAAATAAAAATTAATCACACATAAAAACGGGAGAAACTCACAAACCCGCGTCCAGCAAGCGATTTCAGGAAAAAATCACTTCCATGGAATGAATAATCTCTATCAGAATGTCGCGATAATGAGCACCACTCAAAACTCCATTCCTATGATCACATTCTGGACACGCATTTCTCAGTCTGCCCGTGATTTTGTCATCTCCCTGATTGTCATCATGAGCGTCTTCCTGCTCTCGGCAAAGCTGGACCTCTCGGAAAAATTCATTGCATGGGCGCTGGCTCATGAATCGCTGCAGCTGGACGAGTTTCCATTGGTGCTTTTCGCCGCAGCTTTTGTCGCCATCTGGTTTTCACGCCGCCGAATGCGCGAAATGATCTCTGAAGCCAACCGCAGGGCAGAAGCCGAACATGCATCGCAAGAAAGCCAGCGCATGTTCAAAACGCTGTTCGATCAAGGCTTGTGCGGCAATTTCATTGCTGACATGAAAGGCAATATCTTGCTGTGCAACCAGGCATTCAGCACCATGTCTGGCAACAGCGCCTCCACGCTCAACCTGAAGAAGGCAATTGGCAAGCATTGGGATGAGCTTTGCCAAAAGCTGCAAACGGCAGAAAAGGTCGATATTCCGGAACTCACGGTTGCGCGTCCCGATAATGCGCCATGGATCGTGACGGCCCGGCTGACACGCGCCCTGGACAATCCGCACACCTCCGAAAAAAATATCTACGGTTTTTTTGCCGATATCACGGAGCAACACTTGGCTGAGCGTGAACTGGCTGTCCTACTCAAGGAGAACCAGGCGCTTGCACGCCATGCCATGCAGGTTCAAGAGGAAGAGCGCCGCAATATTGCGCGTGAAGTCCATGACGAAATGGGACAGTACCTCACTGCAATCCGCCTGGAATTAGCCAGCCTGCCCAAGGACAAGCAACATCCGCTGGCAGAGTTTGCCGCGCGCATCAACTCGCATGTCGAGCATATTCAACAAGCGGTGCGGGGACTGATCCACCGCCTGCGGCCTACGGCATTGGACGCCCATGGGCTTGTGGAGGCGATTGAACAATTGGTCAGCGAGTGGAAAAAGCAGCATCCGGCGATCGAGTGTCAATTGGCGCTGGACAAGAGTTGCCTGAGCCTGCCGGAAAAAACCAGCATCGTAGCCTACCGCATCGTGCAGGAATCGCTCACCAACATCGCGCGCCATGCGCATGCAAGCCATATCTCGATCAAGCTCATCCGCACGCGCGGCATCCTTTCCGACACGTTGACGATAGAAGTTCATGATGACGGCGTTGGCTTCAACCCCCACCTGCCCAGAGCCGGTTTCGGCCTATCCGGCATGCGCGAGCGCGTTGAAGCGGAAGGCGGCGTGTTTAACGTACGCAGCAGGGAGAAAGGGGTCGTCATTTCGGCCACGCTACCCTTCAGTACAGCATCCAAGGCGATTCAGGAAAGTTAATTAACATGGCTCAGAAAATACTGTTGGCAGACGACCACGCAGTAGTGCGTAGCGGTTTACGCACCTTATTGGAAAACGCGGGCTACCAGGTGACCGCCGAGGCGGAAAACGGCGAGCGCGCTTGCACGCTTTGGCAGGAACACCACCCCGACCTGGGGATTCTCGATTTGGACATGCCCGGGATCGGCGGATTGGAAACCTTGCACCGCATCATTGCGCGCGATGGCAATGCCCGCCTCATCATCTTCAGCATGCACAACGACAATATCTATGCAGCGCGCGCCATGCAGGCTGGCGCCAAGGGCTATGTCGTCAAGACCGACGCGCCGGAAGTATTGCTGGAGGCGGTGAAGCAAGTGTTGCGCGGCGGACGCTACATCGGCCACGAACTGGCACAGCACCTCGCCATGGACCGCTTCACGCCTACCGAGAATCCATTGGAAAAACTCTCCCCGCGGGAGTTCGAAGTGTTCCGCCGGATTGCCGAAGGCGTTTCCTTGACCGGCATCGCGGAACAATTGCACATCGGCTACAAGACCGCCGCCAACATCCAGACACAGGTAAGGCAGAAGCTCAACGTGCAAACCACGGGGCAACTGGTGCATATGGCGATACGCTTCGGCATCACCCAGCAACGGGATTGAATTGATTCAAGGCAAAAAAAAACCAGGTGTCAGCCTGGTTTTGATACATCCTTAGTGGTATGGAGTTGAACAACAGGCTTGATGGGGAAACGTCTTGCTGAAAAATCCAAGCTGTTAGGTAGCATCCTATGCCTAAGCGGTTGAATCAGCCATCGCATTAATTCCCCAAAAACACCAGGAATTATTCCCGACAATGACAAAATCTTGCGCTTTTCGGGAAGGTGTTTCGAAAAACCCAGGAATCATGCTTCAACCTTCAATTACGCCATGCTTGATAGCGAGTCGGACCAGCTCGATTGGGCTGGTGATACCTAATTTCTGCTTCAGCAGCGTCTGGTAATTCGCTACGGTTTTCTGGCTGATCTTCAGGATAGTGGAAATCTCCTCTATCCCCTTGCCCGCGGCCAGCAAGCGGAATACTTCAAACTCGCGCGCGGACAATAAGCGCGTAGGATCGTCACTACCTGAAAGCGTTTGCAACGCAATCTGCTGGGCAATGCCCGGGCTCAAGTATCCCTTGCCCTGTGCCACTTCGCGCACCGCCTGGACCAGATCGTCCGCCGCGCCGGACTTGGCAACATAAGCCCTGGCGCCCGCCCCTAAAGCCTGTGATGCAAACGCCGCATTCTCATGCATGGAGAAAATAATCACACGGGCCTGGGGATAACGCGCAATGATGCGCCGCAAGGCCTCCAGCCCGCCCATACCCGGCATGGACATATCCATCACGACGACGTCGGGCACATGCTCGCCATAGAACTGGTACGCCTGCTCCCCGCTGTCCGCCTCGGCAATGACCTCCACGCCGTCATTTTGCTCAAGCAAGCGCCGCAGACCGGAGCGGACGACCTCATGGTCGTCCACCAACATGACGCGAATATTCACACTCATTGTTTATCCCCTACTGATTCTTGTAATGGCAATTCGACGTTGACGCGCGCGCCGGCAGCCAAAGCGCTTTCCAATGAGAAACGCCCTCCCAGGCCTTCCACGCGCTCCCGCATGCCCGCCAGCCCAAAACCGGATGGCAACTGGGCAGTATTGAATCCTCGTCCGTTATCCTCAACCGTAATCCTGAGCATAGCGCCCTCGATACTGATCCGTATATCCACCTGGCTGGCATGGGCATGCCGGGTCACATTGGTCAGGCACTCCTGCACGATGCGATAGACCGCGATAGCCGTCGTCTCATCCTGGACGTCGTCGAGACGCTCGGGAATGTCAAAACGCACTTCAACCTGCTGGTTACGCTGCTTCCAGGTATTCACCAGGTCTGTCACGGCAGTGCTGAGCCCGAACGCATCCAGGCCCGATGGACGCAACCTCTGCAACATGTCATGCACGATATCCATCATCTGCCGCGCCACTGCGCTGATGGCTTTGGCGCTTTCCTTGGCCCCTTCGATATTCTTGGCATTGAGGATAGCGGAAGCATCCACATGCACGGCCGTGAGGTATTGCCCGATTTCATCATGCAGGTCGCGAGCCAGGTTTTTGCGTTCGTCCTCCTGCAGGCGGATCATCTGCTGCGTGAGCTTATGATTGTTGTGAATGCTCGTTTCCAGCGTCTCGGCCATGGCATTGAACTTCCGGCTGATGCCAGCCAGCTCCGGCAGCTCAAACTCCGGCAGCCGCGCTTTGAGGTTGCCACGCTCCAGCTCATTCAACGCCGTCATCACGCTGTCGACAGGCCGCATCGCGCGTCCCACCGCCCAATACACCAACGCATTGACGGCTACAAAGAAGATCGCGACCAGCAGCAGCAGCCCCATGATATCGCCCAACACTTCCTGGATTTCATAACTAGGATCGGGGGTGACGACCAACTCGCCGATCATGCGGCCGCTGACAAAAATCTTGCGGCGGATTTCAGGCATGGCCGGGGAAATGAATCCCATGGTCCGTACCAGCCAGGAGGTTGGCTCCTGCTTGTCGCCTTCGATATTGCTGTCCCGCAGGCGCCCGTTCGCATCAAAAAACTCGATGCGCAGGTGCCGGACGTTTCCAAGGCTGTGCAACCGGAACATGGAATTGGAGTTTTGGCCATCAGTCTCGCGCAGCCAGGCGAAGTCGGAGGTGTAATGCAGTATTTCCGCATCCAGCAGGTGCATGGCCAGCGTAGCGGTGGATTGCACTTCCGCACGCACGTCATCCCGCGCGTTATGGACCATCATGATTGCAGCAAGCAACAACACCGATGCCAACAGCAGGGTAATGATCAGGTTGAGACGTAATTTTAGGTTCATCGGCGAACTTGATTGAGCAGGAGGTTGCGGGTGATTGCGCAATTTAAATCAGTTCTCCGAAAACAGAAACGGGAAAAAGTCCCGACACCTATCCATTCAGCACGAAATTTGAATGAACATTTCCCCCTGCCCAAGTGACACATTCCTACAGCCACCGGCCTGCTCACTCTCTAGAATGACTCCCAGAAGTTAAGAGTTCACTCCATGTTCTTTGCAACTTCTCCATAGTGTAATGCCAGCGTGAAAACTCACGCTGGCTTTTTTCTTTTATGGATATGTAGATTTGAAATGGGCAACATCCGCTGCCCTGGACATTACTTTTTCTTGGTCTTCAACTCTTCGGTCAAATGCGGCGCCAGGACCTGCAACATCTGTGCGAATACCTTGGGGTTGGCGGCCACGATATTGCCGCTTTCCAGAAAACCCTCGTTCCCCTCGAAATCCCCGACCAAGCCGCCTGCTTCGTGCACCAGCAAAGCGCCAGCCGCAATATCCCAGGTAGACAGGCCGATTTCCCAGAAGCCGTCGAACCATCCGGCCGCGACATAAGCCAGGTCAAGCGCGGCAGAGCCGGGGCGGCGCAAGCCGGCGGTTTTCTTCACCATATCCTTGAACATGCCGAGGTAAGTCTCGAAATGGGTGAAGTCGCGGAACGGGAAACCCGTGCCGATCAGGGAATCCTGCAACTTGGGACGGTTGGTGACGCGGATACGCTTGTTGTTCAGGAAAGCGCCGCCGCCGCGAATGGCCGTGAACAGATCGTTCCGGCTGGGATCGTAGATGACCGCACGCGTGATCTGACCCTTTTGCCTCAAGGCGATCGAAACGGAATATTGCTGGAAACCATGCAGGAAATTGGTCGTACCGTCCAACGGATCAATGATCCAGACGTTTTCCGCATCCTCGTCCTGCTTGCCGCTTTCCTCGCCAAAAAAACCATGGTCAGGATAGGCGTTCTTCAGCACATCAATAATGGCCGCCTCGGCAGCATGGTCGATTTCACTGACGAAATCGTTGTAATCCTTGCTGCGCACCGTCAGGGCGCCCACATCCAAGGAGCCACGATTGATAATATCGCCTGCACGGCGGGCGGCCTTGACCGCATTGTTCAACAAATGCATAGATTCTTTCCGTTATCGATGTCCCGGCAGGCCGGGCTGGTTTTAAAGAACAAGTGGCAAATGTGCTTTTTCGAGCACAGGGCCTAAACTGTTAAAATGATATTTTAAGCTTTATTGCCATGACCTCCAAACCCAACCTGCTGCAACAAATCCGTATCGTGCTCTGCCAGACAAGCCACCCCGGCAACATAGGAGCCGCTGCGCGCGCCATGAAGACCATGGGGCTGTCACGGCTCGTGCTGGTCAACCCAAAATCGTTCCCCCATGCCGAGGCGACCGCCATGGCATCGGGCGCGACGGACGTCCTCGATAACGCCCAGGTATGCGCAACCTTGGCGGAGGCATTGCACGGTACGGCGCTTGCCATCGGCATGAGCGCACGCAGGCGCGAACTTTCACATGCGCTGGTCTCAGCGCATGCTGGCGTGCAACGCGCGATTGACGCAGCCCACGGCGCCCCTGTCGCCATTGTGTTCGGCACGGAAATGAGCGGGCTCTCCAATGCGGAACTCGACCATTGCCAATTACTCGCCATGATTCCCGCCAACCCGGAATACTCCTCGCTCAACCTTGCGGCTGCCGTGCAGGTCATCAGCTATGAACTGCGCATGGCGGCCCTGGACAATCCACAGCCAGTCAGCACCGAATCCGCCCCATTGGCCACCAGCGACGAGGTCGAGCGTTTCTACGCGCACCTGGAGCAGGTATTGGTCGAGATCGGCTTTCTGAACCCTGCACAACCCAAGCGTCTGATGCAGCGCCTGCGCCGCATGTATGGCCGCGCAGGTCTGGAAAAGGAGGAAGTCAACATCCTGCGGGGCATACTCAGCGCCACGCAAAAGCCCTATCCGCCACGAAGGCCATCCCCTTGAGACATCACGCTTGCCTCCAATTTCAGAGTAAAATAGTAGGATGTTCAGCAAAATCAAAGAAGACATCAGCGTCGTATTCGAGCGGGACCCTGCTGCCCGCACGCGCTGGGAAATCCTCACCACCTATCCGGGCGTACATGCCCTGCTCATACACCGGGTCTCGCACCGGCTCTGGCGGCTGCGCCTTTACTGGCTGGCCAGGTTCAGCTCGTATATCGCACGCTGGTTCACCGGCATTGAAATCCATCCCGGCGCCGTCATCGGCCGGCGCGTCTTCATCGACCACGGCATGGGGGTGGTCATCGGCGAGACTGCCGTGATCGGGGACGACTGTACCCTGTACCACGGCGTCACCCTGGGCGGCACCTCATGGAACAAAGGCAAGCGCCATCCCACGCTGCTGAACGGCGTCGTGATCGGCGCGGGCGCGAAAGTGCTCGGCCCAATCACGATCGGCGCCAAAGCCAAGATCGGCTCCAATGCCGTTGTCGTCAAGGACATTCCGGACAATGCCACCGCGGTCGGCATTCCCGCGCGCATCGTCGACCAGGAGCAGCCACGCCAGCAGGACAACATGGCGGAAAAGATCGGCTTTGCCGCCTATGCCGTCAGCGAAAACATGAACGACCCATTGAACAAGGCCATTCATGCCCTCATCGAACATATCGCCTACCAGGACAATCAACTGCAGGAGGTCAAGCAGCAGCTGGCAAAACTCGGTGCAGACATCGAAACGGATGCCGAAGTCGGGCACGCTTTCGATGTGAACTACATCAACAAAATAGTTGACTAAAGTGTTCAGGTATTCTAGAATTCCAGTCTAGAAATCCGTCGTGAAAAAGCCGCGCCAATCCAGTAATGGCGCGCCATCCGAACAATTTTAGGAACCGAACATGCGATTAACCACAAAAGGCCGTTTTGCAGTGACTGCGATGCTGGATCTGGCCCTCAACGAAGAGGAAAAGCCGGTCACTCTTGCTGGCATCAGCGAGCGCCAAGGCATTTCCCTTTCCTACCTAGAACAGCTTTTTAGCCGCCTCCGCCGCAATGGGCTGGTGAAGAGCGTGCGCGGCCCAGGCGGCGGTTACCGCTTGGCCAAAAACCACCATGACATTTCCGTATCGGACATCATCACTGCCGTGGATGAGCTGATCGACGCCACCCAGTGCGGCGGCAAGGAAAACTGCCACGAAGGCAAGCCGTGCATGACGCACGACCTTTGGTCCAGCTTGAACGCCAAGATACTGGAATACCTCTCTGGCGTTGCGCTTGCCGACTTGGTGGCTTCGCAGCGTGAAGGCAAGGAAATCCGCTTCACGGTGCGCCGCGAAACCTCGCGCTCGCAGGTACAGGTCGCGGCCTAGGCCAAGGATTGCAACATGCGCCCGGTCTATTTTGACAACAATGGCACCACAGCCCTCCACCCCTCGGTGTTGCAGGCCATGTTGCCATATTTGTCTGAACAGCAAGGCAATGCCACCAGCCGCCACATTTATGGCCGCTCGGCCCGCAATGCCATCGACCAGGCACGCGAGCGGGTGGCGGATGCAGTTGGCGCGCATCCTTCGCAAGTGATCTTCACCAGCGGCGGCACCGAGGCCGACAACCTTGCCATCACAGGCGTAGCCAATGCGCTGGGTCAAGGCAGGATCGCCGTCAGCAGCCTGGAGCACCCTGCGGTTTCCCGGCCGGCCGAAGCGCTCAGGTGGCAAGGCTGGGAGCTTGACCGGATTGCCAGCAACCAGCATGGGCAGGTTGAAAAAACCTCGCTGGAATCCATATTGCAAAATAAGCCCGACATGGTATCGGTCATGCTGGCGAATAATGAAACCGGCGTGGTACAGGATGTCGCCGGCCTGGGCGAGCTTGCCCGTGAGCACAAGGCTTACATGCATACCGATGCAGTGCAGGCGTTGGGCAAGATGGACGTGGACTTCGCCAGCCTCAATGTGCATGCCATGAGCCTGTCGTCCCACAAGATCAATGGCCCGCAAGGCGCCGGCGCATTGATCCTGGACAAGCGGATCGATATCCAGCCGCTACTCTATGGCGGCGGGCAGGAAAGAGGCCTGAGGAGCGGCAGCGAGAATATCGCCGCGATCGTGGGTTTTGGCGCCGCTTGCGAGTTGGCATCCGCTGAAGCGCGGCAACGCCGCAGCGAATTGGCCTTCCTGCGCGAGCATTTGGAGCAAGGCATCCGCAAACTGGATGCGGTTATTTTCGGCGCAGGAGCCGAGCGTTTACCCAATACCAGCTTTTTTGCCTTTAGCGGCATCGAAGGCGAAACCCTGGTCATGGCCTTGGACAAGCAAGGATTTGCCGTTGCCAGCGGCTCGGCCTGCTCCAGCGACAATACCGAGCCCAGCCATGTTTTGCTGGCCATGGGCATCCAGCCGGATGTCGCCCGCGGTGCGATCAGGGTCAGCCTGGGCGCGAATAACGACATAGATGAGGTCAACGCCTTCCTGCAAGCGCTGGAACGCGAACTCGCAAGATTGAGAAAGTTAACTGCTATCGCAGTTTAGGAAACCGGAAAATGACAGTACGCACGCCAATTTATCTGGATTATTCAGCCACCACCCCGATCGATCCACGGGTGGCGGAAAAGATGATCCCCTACCTTACCGAACACTTCGGCAATCCGGCATCGCGCAGCCATGCCTTCGGCTGGACAGCGGAAAAGGCCGTGGAGAACGCACGCGAGGAAGTAGCCAAGCTGGTGAATGCGGACCCGCGCGAAATTGTGTGGACTTCAGGCGCGACCGAGTCCAACAACCTGGCGATCAAGGGCGCAGCCAATTTCTACAGCCCCTCGAAGGGCAAGCATATCGTGACGGTGCAAACCGAGCACAAGGCCGTGATTGATACGGTGCGCGAGCTGGAGCGCCTCGGCTACGAAGCGACTTACCTGATCCCCGAACCCAACGGCCTCGTGGATCTGGAAAAATTCAAGGCGGCCTTGCGCCCGGACACCGTGCTGGCGTCGGTCATGCTGGTCAACAACGAAATCGGCGTGATCCAGGATATCGAAGCGATCGGCAATATCTGCCGCGAGCAAGGCGTAATTTTCCACGTGGATGCCGCGCAGGCGACCGGGAAAGTGCATATCGACCTGCAAAAGCTGCCTGTGGACCTGATGAGCTTCTCCGCCCACAAGACTTACGGCCCCAAGGGTATCGGCGCCCTGTACGTGCGCCGCAAGCCGCGCGTGCGCATCGAGGCGCAGATGCATGGCGGCGGCCATGAGCGCGGCATGCGTTCAGGCACGCTGGCAACGCACCAGATCGTCGGCATGGGCGAGGCTTTCCGTATCGCCCGTGAGGAAATGGATAGCGAGAACGTACGCATTCGCCAGTTGCGCGACAGGTTGCTCAAAGGCTTGCAGGAAATTGACGAGGTTTATGTCAACGGCGATCTCGAACACCGCGTCGCCCACAACCTGAACATCAGCTTCAACTTTGTCGAGGGCGAATCGTTGATCATGGCAGTAAAAGATATTGCCGTTTCCAGCGGTTCCGCGTGCACCTCGGCTAGCCTGGAGCCCTCTTATGTCCTGAGGGCGCTGGGACGCTCCGACGAGTTGGCGCATAGCTCCATCCGCTTCTCGATCGGGCGCTTCACGACGGAAGAGGATATCGATTACACCGTGCAACTGATGAAAGGCAAGATCGGCAAGCTCCGCGAATTGTCCCCGCTTTGGGAAATGCATCTGGAAGGTGTGGACCTGAATAGCGTGGCATGGGCAGCGCATTAGGGAATACCCAAGGCAACAAGCTGGTTGGCCACACAGGTGGCAAGATTGATAAATGCACCTGCCAATGTGCAGCGCTAGTGACTCAATAACAGCGGCATATTGGCAACATTGAGGAGTAGAAAAATGGCTTATTCAGACAAAGTACTCGACCACTACGAGAACCCACGTAACGTAGGTTCCCTGGACAAGAACGATCCCTCTGTCGGCACCGGCATGGTAGGCGCTCCCGCTTGCGGCGACGTGATGAAACTGCAAATCAAGGTCAATGACAACGGCATCATCGAGGACGCCAAGTTCAAGACTTATGGCTGTGGCTCCGCGATTGCATCCAGCTCGCTCGTGACCGAGCTCATCAAGGGCAAGTCCCTCGACCAGGCGATGGAAATCAAAAATTCCGACATCGCACAAGAGCTGGCGCTGCCTCCAGTCAAGATCCATTGCTCCGTGCTGGCAGAAGACGCCATCCGTGCAGCAGTGGCGGACCTCAAGGCCAAACGGGGCGTCAAGGACGAGCAGGCAGCCTAAAGGAGGTCATGCATGGCAATTTCGCTGACAGAAACTGCAGCCAAGCGGGTGCAGAAGTTCCTCGCCAACCGCGGCAAAGGCGTCGGCCTGCGCCTGGGCGTCAAGACGACGGGCTGTTCCGGTATGGCTTACACCTTGGAATTCGTTGACGACATCCATCCGGAAGACCTGGTGTTTGAAAGCCATGACGTCAAGGTGATCGTCGATCCGAAAAGCCTGGTCTACATCGATGGCACGGAACTGGATTTTGCCAAGGAAGGCCTCAATGAAGGCTTCAAGTTCAACAACCCGAACGTGAAGGACGAATGCGGCTGCGGTGAAAGCTTTACGGTATAGCCAGCTTTCCCCTGCCGCTGGCGGCCAGCAGTAGCCTGGCTGCCCTCTCCTGTTCAATCTCCACCCTTTATGTTCAATATACAGCAGAACCACTTTGAGTTATTTGGCTTGCCAGCCCGGTTTGCCTTGGATATGGCGTTGCTGGACCAGCACTACCGAAAACTGCAGGCAGAAGTGCATCCCGACCGTTTCGTGGCGGCCTCGCCCAACGAGCGCATTCAATCCATGCAATGGGCAACCCAGGTCAACGAGGCCTACCGTACCCTCAAGCATCCAACGTCGCGCGCTCGGTACCTGCTGCAATTGCAAGGGGTGGACACTGAGGAGGAAAGCAACACGGCCATGCCCGCCGACTTCCTCATGCTGCAAATGGAGTGGCGTGAAGCAGTGGAAGAAGCGTTTGACGAGGGCGACGTCACGGCCCTGGACGCCCTGCTCAAGGACATGAGCGAACAGGCCAAGATTCTGGAACAGGCGCTGGCCGACACGCTGGACCGGCAACATGCATGGCAGGAATCCGCTGACATTGTGCGCAAATTGAGTTTCGTCGACAAGATACGCAGCGATGTCGAACTTAAGATAAGCAAACTGGAAGACGAGTAACGGCAAGCTATGGCTTTACTACAGATATCAGAACCCGGCATGAGCACTGCGCCGCACCAGCATCGCCTGGCGGTGGGCATAGACCTGGGCACGACCAATTCCCTTGTCGCGACGGTGCGCAGCGGACTGAGCACGGTCTTGCTGGACGAAGCCGGGCATGCATTGCTCCCTTCCGTCGTGCACTACACCGCCGACGGCCAGATTGAGGTAGGCCACCCTGCCCAGCTACAGCAAAGCCAGGACCCGCAGAACACTATCGTATCGGTCAAGCGTTTCCTCGGGCGCGGCCTGGGTGATATCGGGGATACCAACCATCTGCCGTACCACTTTGTTGAAATGCCGGGCATGGTGCAAATTGAAACCCGCGCCGGGATCAAGACCCCGGTCGAGGTTTCCGCCGAAATCCTGAAAACGCTCAAAACGCGTGCCGAGCAGGTCCTTGGTGGAGAACTGACCGGCGCCGTCATTACAGTGCCGGCCTACTTCGACGATGCCCAGCGCCAAGCCACCAAGGATGCCGCCCGCCTTGCCGGGTTGAACGTGCTGCGCCTGTTGAACGAACCGACGGCGGCCGCCATCGCCTATGGCCTGGATAATTCCTCGGAAGGCATTTACGTCATCTACGACCTTGGCGGCGGCACTTTTGACGTTTCCATCCTGCGCCTGACCAAGGGCGTTTTCGAGGTACTGTCGACCAACGGCGACTCCGCGCTTGGCGGGGACGACTTCGACCGCCGCATATTCTGCTGGATATTGGAACAAGCGCGCCTGCAGCCCCTCAATCCTGCCGATACGCGCCTGCTGATGACCAAGGCCAAGGAAGCTAAGGAATGGCTCACCGAGCATGCAAGCGCCAACATCACCGCCGTGCTCAGCGATGGCGAAATAGTGAACCTGACCCTGGGCCAGGCGAAATTCCACAGCCTCACCCAGCAACTGCTCAACCGCACCTTGGCCCCGATACGCAAAGCATTGCGGGACGCCTCGCTGGCGGTGGAGGACGTGAAGGGCATTGTGCTTGTCGGCGGGGCGACCCGCATGCCGCAAGTACGCCAGGCCGTCACCGGCTTTTTCGGGCAGGAACCCCTGACCAACCTGGACCCGGACCAGGTCGTCGCACTCGGGGCCGCCATCCAGGCCAACATCCTCGCGGGCAACCGTCATGACGACGAACTGCTGCTGCTGGATGTCATCCCGCTATCCCTCGGGCTGGAAACCATGGGCGGGCTGGTCGAGAAAGTCATTCCTCGCAACTCCACCTTGCCTATTGCGCGCGCGCAGGATTTCACTACTTTCAAGGACGGCCAGACGGCCATGAGCATCCACGTTCTGCAGGGGGAGCGCGAGCTGGTGACGGATTGCCGCTCGCTGGGCAGGTTCGAATTGCGCGGCATCCCCCCGATGGCGGCAGGCGCGGCGCGCATTCGCGTAACGTTCCAGGTCGATGCCGACGGGCTACTCTCGGTATCGGCGCAGGAACAGGCCAGCGGCGCCCATGCCAATATCGTGGTCAAGCCGTCCTATGGCCTGAGCGAGGACCAGATCACCAGCATGCTGCAAGCCTCCTTCACCTCTGCGGAGGCGGACAAGCACGCCCGCGCGTTGCAGGAAGCCAGGGTCGATGCCGCCAGGCTGCTGGAAGCAATCGAAGCAGCCCTGCGCCAGGATGGCGCCGCGCTGCTGAACGACGAGGAAAGAACCGAGATCGCCGCGCAAATGGAAAACCTGCGCAACTGTGCGCGACAGGAGGACAGCGACGCGATCAACCAGGCCGTCGATGCCCTCAACCACGCGACGGAAACCTTTGCCGCGCGCCGCATGGATGCCTCGGTCAGGCAGGCGCTTGCCGGGCAATCACTGAATACTCTGGAACTCTAGGCCATGGCAAAAATTACTGTTCTTCCCCATCCGGAATACTGCCCTGAGGGCAAGACGTTCGAAGCGCAGCCGGACAGGTCGATCTGCCATAACCTGCACAAGCAGGACATTGAGATCGACAGCGCATGTGGCGGCGTATGCGCCTGCACCACTTGCCATGTCTATATCCAGAAGGGTTACGACTCGCTATCCGAGCCTGAGGAAATAGAGGAGGACATGCTGGACCAGGCTTGGGGCCTGAAGACCAATTCCCGCCTTTCCTGCCAGGCCATCGTCGGGGACGAGGATATCGTGGTGGAAATACCGATCTATTCCCTCAACCTGGCCAAGGAGCCGCCCCACTAGCCGGAACCATCCCCGGCTCAGGCCTCGGTCAGCCCGGGCTCCTCAAGCTGCAAACCACGGATATGGGTGCGCCCTGCGCGCCGCGCCGTGTCAAAGCGCAGCATGCCGAGGAAATCCTCCTCCGCGAGCGGACGGCTGAAGATATACCCCTGCAGCTGGTCGCATCCCTGCCCCCGCAGGAATTCGAGCTGCGCCTGGGTTTCCACTCCTTCGGCCACCACATTGATCTTGAGGCTGTGCGCCATGGCGATGATGGCCTGCGTAATCGCCATATCGTCGCTATCCTGCGGGATGTCGCGCACGAAGGATCGGTCGATCTTCAACGAGTCGATGGGGAAATGCTTGAGATAGCCCAGCGATGAATAACCGGTGCCGAAGTCATCGATCAGCACATGGCTGCCCAGGTCACGGAAATGCTGCAACATCTGGCTGGCGCGTTCCGCATTCTGCATGATCATGCTCTCCGTGATTTCCAGTTCCAGGCAATCCGGCGTGAGGCCGCTTTCCTCCAATGCATTGCTGATCGCCTTGTGCAGGCTGTCCTCGCGGAACTGCCGCGCGGAAATATTCACGCCCACGCGGACCGGACGGCCTGCAATTGCCTGCCAGCGGCAGGCGTCGCGGCATGCCTGTTGCAGCACCCATTCGCCGATCTCGATAATCAGGCCGGTTTCCTCGGCAATTGGGATGAAGTCCTGGGGAGACACCAGGCCGAGCTCTGCGCTATGCCAGCGGATCAAGGCTTCCGCGCCGATGATGCCCTGCTCGGCCAGGTCCAGCTTGGCCTGGTACAGCAAGGTGAATTCGTTGCGCTCCAGTGCGCGACGCAGGCTGTTTTCCAGCGTCAGGCGGCTGACGCTGCTGGCGTTGCTTTCCGCGGAATAAAAATGGAAGGTGTTCTTGCCGTCGTCCTTGGCGCGGTACATGGCCATGTCCGCATTCTTGAGCAGGGAGAAGATATCGACGCCGTCCTCGGGATAGACGCTGATGCCGATGCTGGCGCTGATGTACAGCTCCTGCTGCATCAGGATGAACGGCTGCGCCAACGCATGCATGATCTTGCGCGCCACGCCAGCCAGGTATTGCTGCTCGGTGAAGTCCTCCACCAGCACCACAAACTCGTCCCCGCCCTGGCGGGCAATGGTATCCGTCTGCCGCAAGCACTCCCTCAACCGGCTCGCCGCCTCCTGCAGCAGCATGTCGCCGGCCTGGTGGCCCAGCGTGTCATTGATAATTTTGAACCGGTCGAGATCGATGAACAGCACCCCTATCCGCTGCTGATAGCGCTGCGCCCTCAACAAGGCCAGCTCGGTACGCTCCTGCAACAATGCACGGTTTGGCAGCCCAGTCAGGCCGTCATGCGTGGCGAGGAACTGCAGCCGCTCCTCGGATTGCTTGCGTTGGCTGATATCCGTCAACACCACGACGTAGTTCTGCAAGATGCCGTTACTATCGTGCACGGTGCTGATGGACACCCATTCCGGGTAGTATTCGCCGCTCTTTTTGTGGGCGAGCAATTCGCCCATCCATTTCCCATCCTGCTGTACCAGGCTTCCGATCGTCTGCCCGCCGTCGCCGGGCTCATCCAGCAGGGACAAGCGCACACCGATGCAATCCCCGCGTTCACATCCGGTCATGTCCAGGTAGGCCTGGTTGACCTCCAGGATATTGAGGTCGCGATCCGCGATCAGGATGGCTTCGCTGGTATTGTCAAACACCTGCTTGGAGAGCTTGAGGCTGGCTTCCGCGGCCTTGCGGGCGGTGATGTCCAGCATCACGCCGAGCAATTCCTGCGGCTTGCCGAACCGGTCAGGGATGACGCGCACGATATCCTGCAGCCAGACCACTCTGCCATCCGCGGCCAGCATCCTGTATTCGAATACATGGTCCTTGAGCTGCTGGGTTTCCCAGGCGCAGAAGTCGACCACCCACTCCCGGTCGTCCGGATGCATGGTCTCCGCCCAGAAACCAGGATTGCCCGTCCATTCCTGTATCGGGTATCCCAGCAGGCTTTCTGCCTCCTGGCTGACGAAAGTGAAGGCCGCATCCGGCGTCGCCCGCCACACCACGGCCTTCACGGACTCCACCAGCTCGCGGTATTCCGCCCGGCTTTGCAGCAAGGCCTCCTCCGCCTGCTTGCGGCTGCTGATATCGATGATCAGCACCACGACGCGCTCGCTGCCGTCACGATAGTTGGCCGCCGCCACCTCGATCGGGATCGGCTTGCCCGACTTGCTGATCGCCATCGCTTCGTAACGGCTCGGCGTATATTCGCCGCGGATGCGTTGCGCATAATGCTGCGCCACGCGCTCGCGGTCGCTCGGATGGATCAGGCTGAGGAAGCTTGAGCCCATCGGGATGTCACGGGCATCGTATCCGCCGATTTTCCATAGGGCCTCGTTGGCGTAGATGATCTTGCCGTCCTCGATCACCACCACGCCTTCGCCGGCATCGGACTGGGCATTGCTCAACGCGTTGTAAAGCCCGAGCTGCCGCCTGAGCTGCTCATCCGCATGCAGGCGCCCGACATGCAGGCCCGACAAGCCCACGCCTATCGACACGGTCACCAACGCAAACATCCAATAATTGAACAAGGCCGCATTGCTGATTTCCATACTGAAATAGCCGTGGTAGCCTCCACCGCCCCACAAGGCCGTCATGACGATCAGCATGGAGGCTAAGGCCGCCCCGCGTTGATGAAAGCTCAATGCCGCCCAGATCACCAACGGAAAGACCAGGAACGCCTTGGCTTCCAGTTCCCCTGCCTGGGACAAAAGATCATTAAACGCAAGGAAGCACAAGCCCAGCAGCATGCCGGCCAGAGCGACGGCTTCCAATATCCTGGTCCTGGTCCAGCGGATAGGCTCGTAGTAGAAGCAAGCCAGGATGGCGGGCGTCAACAGGATGATGCCCAGGGCATCCCCCATCCACCATTGCAGCCAGGTGACATACAGGGCCGGCCCCTGCACGACGCCGAATAGTTTCAGCACCAGACTGCCCAGGCTTGCACTAAGCAATGGGCTGAAGACCGCACCGACCAGCACCATTCCCATGAGGTCGCGCAGACGCGTCATCGCAGGCTCGAACCTGAGGTAGCGCTTGAGGATGTAGTACCCTGCGACAGCGCCGGCGAGCGCGCCGGCACCGACCAATAGTGCGGCGGCGAAGGGCAGGCCGGCACTATATTGTGTCGCCACCACCCCGAACAGCAGTCCAGGCAGCATACGCGCCCCGCCCAGTATCAACACCGCCAGCGCAAACCCGGCAGGCGGCCAGATGAAAGTGGAAAAGGTGGCGGGCGTCCCGAGCTGGATCGTGCTATGCCCGAGGAGGAAATATCCCAGGGCTATCGCCACTGAGATCAGCAAATATCGGATCGGCCTGGTTCGTTGAGCAGACTGGTGACTTGATATATACATAATCTACGCATTGTATTAGTAAATTCCTACAACTGCGGTTAAAAATCTTTCAACAAATAAAAAGCCCGCACATGGCGGGCTGAAGCAGAAGATTCGAACTCTTCTAGAAGTTATACTGCAACTGCAGACGCAGCAAATCACTGTCATATTTGGCGTAAGGCGAATCCTTGAGATTGCTGCGATCCAGCTTGGCATAATAAGCAGTGAACTCGAGTTCAGGCGATGGCTGCCACTCGAAACCGGCCTCCCAGTCATTTACCCTGTTCTGCGGGGCATTGGTCTCGAATTTCTGCGCGCCGTCATAATACTGCCACTTCACGAACGGCAACATCACGCCATAACCAAAGAAATCCTTGATGCGGTACATGGCCTGGATATAGCCGCCATTGAGCGACTTTTCCTCGATCATGGTGCCCGCGTCGTTCAGCGAAGGCCCCTTGCCCCAGTTCCATTCCGCCTGCAGGCCGAAAGGTTGCGGATACAATACAGCATGCACGCCTACGCGCTGATCCTTGAAACCATCTTCCTTGGAGTTGACTGCAATACCCGTATCTTTGCTCGGCTTGAAAGTACCGTAAATCCCCTGAATACCAGCCTCGAAAATCTGGCCGTTTTCGAACTTGACCGGATAAGTGAAACGCGAGACCAGATGCAGGTTGTCGTTGTTTTCGGAACGGTTGGCGCCGGTGCCGTTGTAGGCGCCGAAGGCGAACACGCCGTAGTTGCCCGAGCCCTTCAGGCCGCTGTCCACGAGATATTTGAACATCTCCTGCTTGTCCTTCGGCGTGTAGTAGTAGAACACGCCCAAGTCCCGCTCATCCTTACAGCAGCTGTTCAATGCGTCGTTACGGTCAAGCGCGATACGGTTCTGGCTCGATTGCAGGTTCTCGAAGCTGTAGGGAATCTTGGATTGGCCGACACGCAGGCGGTGCACCCTGTCCTTGGTCAAGTAGATGTCGCCATAGGCGTCGCGTAGCTGGGCAATATTGCCAGTGCCATCGCCTGTCCGGCTCGCAAAATCTGGTTGGATGTAGTAGGACAAACGTTCACTGATGTCGCCATAGAACACCAGGCGCATGCGGCGGATGAGGAAGTTGGTATTATCGCCAATCGAGCGGTCCGCCTGATGGGAAATATCCTTGTCGCCCCCGATGATGGGGTTGCTGCGGATCTGCATGTATCCGCGTACTTTCATGGTTTCCGACCAGTTTTTCTTGGCCGGCTTTGGCGCAGGCGCCATGGCGATCTTGTCGAGCTTTTCCTCCAACTCCCGTTGCCTGAGCTCCAACTCCTGCTTCATTTCAACCAGATCGATGCTGGCAGCGTTCTCGCTCTTGGCTTCTGCTGTGCTATCAACTGACTTGAAGGTCCCCATTTTCACCCGGTTAGGGCCGGGTTCGGAGAAAATCTGTTTGGTCGTGGAGTCCACATATAACTCCAACACTTGCGCATCCGCCATTGCAGTGGCAGATGTCGTTGCCAGTATTACTGCTGTCGCTAAGGCTTTGCGGGCCGTTTTCCCTGTTGTCATCGCAATCACTTTACAATCCATGCACTTATTTTATTTAGGTCTATGTATCAAGCTTGATACCTGCTCGTGGCGGCAAAGGCCGCCTATCGCTGATGGAGCCTGGCTTTCACAGCGATATGGCGTGCAGTATGTGGTTGCAATGTGACTGAATGATGTACTGAAAATGACAGTTTTATGACATCCAGGTAAATTCTGGCATCAAAAAAGAACTAGAAAACCGCTTTCCTTTCCATTATTTTCATCAAACCGTCATGGTTTAACTGCATGATGCGATGAAATTTTTGCCAAATCCTTTCACAAACTTACATTTCTTTACAATAAGTTTTTTATAGAAACAATAAAATTTACCTATAATAATCATATTTATACGGAACAAAATAATTCCTATTATGTCTTTCATAAGACCGATTACACATACATCATCCATTAATACGATAAATTTTTAACTCAGCAGGGGAAGTAAAAACATGTACAAACACCCACTACAAGACCGCGACAAAATGTCGCCGCAAGAAGCCCTGGCCATCCTGCTGGAAGGCAATGAACGCTTTACCCAGAATATTTCAGCCCACCGGGATTTGCTGAATGTGGTGAATATCACCAAGGACAAGCAGCACCCTTTTGCCGCCATCCTCAGTTGCAGCGACTCGCGCACATCAACGGAACTGATCTTCGATCAGGGCCTGGGCGATCTTTTCAGCGTGCGCCTGGCGGGGAATATTGCTTCGCGCAAGGCGATTGGCAGCCTGGAATACTCATGCAAATACCTGGGCAGCAAGCTGATCGTCGTGCTTGGCCATACCAATTGCGGCGCGGTGAAGGCGGCCTGCGACGGTTTCTCCGGCGGCCATATCGGCGAAATCACCAAGATGATCTTTCCTGCCGTCGAAGCTGAAAAGCAGACCAAGGAAAACCGCTCATCCTCGAACGATACCTTTGTCGGCCACGTGTGCGAACTCAACGTCAAGACCCAGATCGACACCATCTGGAACTCCAGCGATATCCTGCGAGACCTCTTGAACAAAGGCGAAATCGGCATTGTCGGCGGCGTCTACGACCTGGCCACAGCCAAGGTGAACTTCCCCGAGACTTACCAGATATTCAGCGCAGACCATCCCTTGGTGCAGAACTAGGCGAACCGCGACTCCTCTTTCTCAGGATTAAACTAGCATGACAACTCAAACCAATACGGCTGAAGTAAAAGCAGGCAGCCTCAGCAAAGACTTCTTTGCCTCCATTGTGGTATTTTTGGTGGCAGTGCCATTATGTCTTGGCATCGCGATTGCCTCAGGCCTCCCGCCGACAGCCGGCATTATCACAGGGATTATCGGCGGCCTTGTGGTCGGCTCGATTTCCGGCTCCCCGTTGACCGTTAGCGGCCCGGCCGCAGGCCTGGTCGTGATCGTGGCCGATATCGTCACCGAGTTCGGCCTTGCCATTTACGGCGTGATCGTATTGGCGGCAGGCTTCGTGCAGATACTCGCCGGAGTGTTCAAACTCGGGGTGTGGTTCCGCGCCATCTCGCCTGCGGTGATCCACGGCATGCTGGGCGGTATTGGCATACTGATCATCGGTTCGCAATTCCACATCATGCTTGACCGCGATCCTCTGTCTAGCGGCATCAAGAACCTACTGGACATCCCCAACGGCCTGCTGGAAACATTCGAATCGCATGGCGGCAATATTTACGCCGCGATTACCGGCATCATCACCATTGCGTCCATCGTACTCTGGACGCGCTATGCCCCTACTCGGCTCAAGCTGATTCCGGGCGCATTGATCGGGGTGGTATTGGCGGTGATCGTCGCCAACTTGTTCAGCTTCGACATCAAGTACCTCACCGACCTGTTCGACGGCCCGACCAACCTGCAGAACATCCTAGGCACCATCATCACCCCGACGATGAGCACCGTTGAAGCCTCCATGACAGCCGGCGTGCTGCTCGCGGTCGTGTCGCTTGCTTTCATTGCCAGTGCGGAGTCATTGCTGTCTTGCGCCGCGGTTGACCAGATGCACCAGGGCGTTCGTACCAAGTACGACCGCGAGCTGATGGCGCAAGGCGTGGGTAACGCCATTTGCGGCTTCCTCAGCGCATTGCCGATGACAGGGGTGATCGTGCGATCCAGCGCCAACGTCGAAGCAGGCGCCACCAGCCGCGTTTCCACCATTCTGCACGGCTTGTGGCTGCTGCTGTTCATCAGTATTTTCCTGTTTACACTGGAATACATCCCGGTCGCCACCCTGGCCGGCGTCTTGGTGTACACCGGCTACAAGCTGGCCTACCCCAAGGTGGCCAAGGAACTGCTGGCTTACGGCAAGGCCGAGCTGGCAATCTACATCATCACCATCGTCACCATCGTCAGCTTCAACCTGCTGGCAGGCGTCGTCACCGGCCTGGCATTGTCGATTGCAAAGCTGCTGTACGTGTTCTCCCATGTCTCCATCAAGGCGGAGCACCAGCCCAACAGCAAGCAAACCACGCTGCACCTGAAGGGCTCCGCCACGCAGCTCGGCATCCCCAAGCTGGTTTCCGTGCTGGACCATCTGGAGGCCGGTCGCGATATCCATGTGCAGTTTGACGATCTCGAATACATCGATCATGCATGCATCGAGCTGCTCAATGGCTGGCAAAAGCAGTATCAGATGACTGGCGGCAATGTCACTATCGAATGGGATAGCCTGATTGGCAAATACCACGCCAAGGAGGCGGCGGCTGCCAACGGCATTTGATCAGCAGCTAGTAGAAGATAATAAAAAAAGCCCCGTCAGGGGCTTTTTTATTATCTCGGGCACCGCGCCTCATGCAGACTGGATACGCTTGACCTTGCTATTGCCTTCATCCGCAGAGAGGGAAGCGATATCGCCAGACAGCTCCCCCCCTTCTTCAATCAGGATCTTGCCATAACGGATTTTCCCGCTCACACGGCCGGTGGAATGAATGATCAGCTGGCTGCGTGCCGTCAATTCGCCTTCGAAATTGCCATGCACCTCGGCCACATCGATACCCACCTTGCCGGAGAAGGCGCCATGTTCAGCGATCTGGATCACGCGACTATCCATCGTGGCCTCAACGCGCCCTTCCACCACCAGGATGTCACAGTCCTGGATCTCGGCTCCTTTCAACTTGACGTCGGGCCCGACAATCAGGCGGCTACCGGTCTGGGCATCGGCATGCACGCCTGCCGTCGACGAGGTTTCTGGTTTGGAGGCGGAAGCGGCCGTATTGGTGACGGGCGTGGCCTGGTACGGCACCGAGGTAGTTTCCGGCTTGCTATTCAAGGGGGTAGAAACTGGGTTGACGCTGGAACTGCTTTGGGGGGTGGAAGTACGGTTGAATAGACCTTGTTTGTTTAACATAGATAAACCTCTCAATTGATGACAGACAGGCCTATTTGATCAATAGGCCAAGACCATCGACAGTCAGCAAGGTATATGCCATGCAATATTAATTGTTCATAATCAACTTATTATGAAAATAAATTCATATTCAACAAGAGATTGCTGCTCAAAATGTCGCTGATGTACGACGTCGCGGGCCTCGCCATCTCAGCGATCCAGCATGGTGAGGATTAAAGCCGTATGGGATACAGCGGCAAACAACGTTATATCAGCCATGCAGATGCGGCGCCTGAAAATCGTCATTGAGTCCTACAGCCGAAGCGCGTGTCGCTGACAGACAACAATCTTGGAGTTATGCAAGCAATAAAAAAGGCCGGTATGACCGGCCTTGGCAGGATTAGTGTTCCGGCCGCATATGCGGGAACAGAATGACATCGCGGATACTGGGACTATCGGTCAACAGCATCACCAAGCGGTCGATGCCGATGCCGCATCCGCCTGTCGGCGGCATGCCGTATTCGAGCGCGCGGATGAAGTCCGCGTCGTAATACATGGCCTCGTCATCCCCGGCCTCCTTGGCAGCCACCTGGGCATGGAAGCGCGCCGCCTGGTCTTCCGCATCGTTCAGTTCCGAGAAGCCATTGGCGATCTCGCGGCCAGTGATGAACAGCTCATACCGTTCCGTGATCGCAGGATCGGTATCGGATGCGCGCGCCAACGGCGAGACTTCGACCGGGTAGTCGATGATATAGGTGGGGTTCCAGAGCTGGCTTTCTGCTGTCTCTTCAAACAAGGCCAGCTGCAAGGCGCCCAGGCCCAGGTGGGCGAACACCTCCACGCCGAATTTCTTCAGCTCCTGGCGCAGGAAAGCCTGGTCGTTCAATTGTTCCAATGTGTATTGCGGGGCGTATTTCTGGATCGCGCCGACAATGGTCAAGCGCTCGAACGGCTTGCCAAGGTCGAGCTCCCGCCCCTGGTACTCCACCACGGCAGAACCGCAGGCAGCGATCGCCGCAGCGCGGATACAGCTCTCGGTGAAATCCATCAGCCACTTGTAGTCCGTGTAGGCCGCATAGAATTCCATCATGGTGAATTCCGGGTTGTGGCGCACGCTCAGGCCTTCGTTGCGGAAATTGCGGTTGATCTCGAACACGCGTTCGAAGCCGCCGACGATCAGGCGCTTGAGGTAGAGCTCGGGCGCAATCCGCATGTACATCTGCATGTCCAGCGCATTGTGGTGCGTAATGAACGGCTTGGCAGCCGCGCCGCCTGGAATCGGATGCAGCATGGGCGTCTCCACTTCCAGGAACTCGTGGCTGAGCATGAAGGCACGGATCGCCGCGACGATCTTGCTGCGGGCCACGAAGGTCTTGCGGGTTTCCTCGGAAACGATCAGGTCGACATAGCGCTGGCGGTATTTGGTTTCCTGGTCTGCCAGGCCGTGGAATTTTTCCGGCAAGGGACGCAGGGACTTGGTCAGCAGGCGCAGTTCGCTCACCTTGACGGAAAGCTCGCCGGTCTTGGTCTTGAACAGGGTGCCGCGTGCCGCGATGATGTCGCCAAGGTCCCACTTCTTGAAGGCGTCGTAGGTTTCTTCGCCGACATTTTCCCTGGTAACGAACACCTGGATGCGGCCACTCTTGTCCTGCACCGTGGCGAAACTGGCCTTGCCCATGACGCGCTTGAGCATCATGCGGCCGGCGATCGCCACGCCCAGCGCTTGGGATTCCAGCTCTTCGCCTTCGACCGGGTCGTAACTGTCATGCAGGCTTTGCGCGGCATGCTCGGGCTTGAAGTCGTTGGGGAAAGCCACGCCCTGCTCGCGGATCGCCTTGAGCTTCTCGCGGCGCTCGGCGATCACATGGTTTTCATCCTGCCGCGCGCTGGCTGCTTCATTCGCCGTCTTGGAATTTTGTGCGTCACTCACCCTTACACTCCCTGCTTCAAACTTTCAGAAATAAACGGATCCAGGTCGCCGTCCAGCACCCCCTGGGTATTGCCGACCTCGACGTTGGTGCGCAAATCCTTGATGCGCGATTGGTCGAGCACGTAGGATCGGATCTGGTGCCCCCAGCCGATGTCGGTCTTGGCGTCTTCCATCGCCTGCTTTTCCTCGTTGCGCTTGCGCAGCTCCAGCGCGTACAGCTGCGCCTTCAGCATGTTCATCGCCTCGTCCTTGTTGCGATGTTGCGAGCGGTCGTTCTGGCACTGCACAACGGTATTGGTCGGCAAGTGGGTGATACGCACCGCGGAATCGGTCTTGTTGATGTGCTGGCCGCCCGCGCCGGAGGCGCGGTAGGTGTCGATACGCAGGTCGGCGGGGTTGATCTCCACCACAATGGAGTCGTCCACCTCGGGGTAGACGAACACGCTGGCGAACGAGGTATGGCGGCGGTTGCCGGAATCGAACGGCGACTTGCGCACCAGGCGGTGCACGCCGCTCTCGGTACGCAGGAAGCCGTAGGCATAGTCGCCGGAGATTTTCAGCGACGCGCTCTTGATGCCGGCCACGTCGCCCTCGGACTCTTCCAATACCTCGACCTTGAAGCTCTTGTTCTCGCAATAGCGCAAATACATGCGCAACAGCATGGAGGCCCAGTCCTGCGCCTCGGTGCCGCCGGAGCCGGCCTGGATATCGAGGAAGCAGTTGTTCGGGTCCATCGGGTGGGCGAACATGCGGCGGAACTCCATTTCCGCAACGATCTTTTCCAGCGCCTGCGTATCGGCGTCTATGCTGCGCAGGGTATCGTCGTCGTTTTCCTCGCGCGCCATCTCGAACAGCTCGCGGCTGTCGCGGACGCCGTTATCGACGTCGGTCAGCGACTTGACGACGAACTCCAGCTCGCGGCGCTCCTTGCCCAGCTTCTGCGAGCGCTCGTTGTCGTTCCAGATGTTGGGGTCTTCTAAAAGCTGTGAAACCTCTTCCAGGCGTTGCTGCTTGGTTTCGAAGTCAAAGATACCCCCGTAGGGCCTGGTGACGCTCCGCAAGGTCATCCAGGCGGTTGGCGATGAGATTAAGTTGTTCCGCTTCCATGCAATGTCCGAACTGACTGAATTCAAAGCGCGTAATTATACATTAATGCCCAGACGGCCGCTGTTTGCCGTGCAGAATACCCATGCCCGCAATCATGTATTCTCATGTACCGGTTTTATCTAGAATTCAACGCATCATATTAATTTAGGATGCACCATGCATACACCCAATCCTGCGTACCTCATGCTGATCGCCAGCTTGATCTTCACCCAGCCGGCGCTGGCGTTGGTTGGCAGCACGCCCACCACCGACTTTGGCCTGGTAGGGCAAATTGTGGGCGGCGCCGACGGCGTGCTGGTGGCGCCCAATTGGGTGTTGACTGCCGGGCATGCGGCCACGACCGGCAAGGTGTTTTCTTCGGGGTACGGCGATGCCGTGATCGATGATAAATTCGTGCTTCCCAATTACCAGTTCCCCGGCAACGACCTGGCGCTCCTGCATTTGGCCACGCCGATTGTCGCTGACAGCTACACGGCGCTGAACCTGGCCTATATCGAGGATGTCGAGCCATATGGCACGGTGACGTTGGCCAATGCGAGCGGGAACGGCGATGGACGCTATGTGGAAACCACGCTGGTCGACAATATTGCCCATGTCGGAAGCTACAACGTGCACTGGATCATCACCGATAGCACGCCCAATGGCAGCGCGATCGTGCAAGGCGGGGATAGCGGCAGCGGGTTATTCCTGGGCGCACACGATGAAGATGATCTGATACTGGGCGGCATCGCCTCCGCCATTTGCCGGACCAACAAGTCTTGCTACGTCCAGCCATCGGCCTATCACGACTGGCTGGATATCACCATGCTGCTTTACACTCCTACCGATCCCGACGAGGCAATCCACCAGAAATTGAACTGGGTGGGCACGCCTTCCGGCTCCAGCACATTGCCGGCCCTCGCTGTGGCCCAGGTCAGCGCCGTTCCCGAACCGGCCTCCTATATACTGCTGATACTTGGCATTGCGCTGCTCGCCTGCCCGCTCGCGGAAGCCAGGCGCGCTCACCGCAAGGCAGGCCCGGCAGCATGACATTTTGCCTATTTGTCACAAATATGAAATATTTACGCTTTATATTTGCCGGGTTGTCATCGGGGCATAATTGATATTGAGGCTCCAGGCAACACTTGACCAATCTACGGAGCCTATATGCAATCCCAATTTGTTCCAAGCCAGTTACTGAAGGCAGCAGGTGTTGCTGCCCTCGTTGCCGCTGTATTCTCCATGCCCCATGCAGAAGCAGCGCCAGCAAAAAACGACATTATCCGCATCGACGGCTCCAGCACCGTTTACCCAATCACTGAAGCGGTGGCCGAAGAATTCCAGAAGGCCAAGCGCATCAAGGTGACCGTGGGCATTTCCGGCACTGGCGGCGGCTTCAAGAAATTCTGCCGCGGCGAAACCGACATCTCCGAGGCTTCCCGCCCTATCCTGACCAAGGAAATCGAAGCCTGTAAGGCAGCCGGCATCGAATTCATCGAACTGCCGGTGGCTTATGACGCCCTGACCGTAGTGGTTAACCCGAAAAACGCATTCATCAAGAGCTTCACCGTCGAAGAACTGAAGAAACTCTGGGAGCCTGAAGCGCAAGGAAAGATCAAGACCTGGAAGCAAGTCAACCCAAGCTGGCCCGACACTCCAGTGAAACTGTTCGGCGCCGGTTCCGATTCCGGTACGTTCGACTACTTCACCGAGGCGATTGTCGGCAAGGCCAAGTCCAGCCGCGGCGACTTCACCGCCTCCGAGGACGATAACGTCCTGGTGCAGGGCGTTGCCAGCGATGTCGCCGCCACCGGCTATTTCGGCTTCGCCTATTATGAAGAGAACAGCAAGCGCGTGAAGGCCGTGCCTATCGTGGCCAAGGCTGGCGCGCCTGCGGTGCTGCCATCCCGCGAAACCGTGATGAACGGTACGTACCAACCGTTGTCACGCCCGCTCTTTATCTACGTCAGCGCAACAGCCGCAAAAAACAATCCCAACGTCAAAGCGTTCATCGATTTCTACCTGGCGAACAGCAAGGAGCTAGTCGAGGAGGTGAAATATGTCGCCTTGCCTGCGCATGAATACGCTGCGGTCAACGAGCATTGGAAGGCACAGAAAGTCGGCACCGGCTTTGGCGGCGAGCCTGAAGTGGGCGTCAAGATCACTGATCTGCTGAAGCGTATCAAGTAATACTTACGATGCTGGGAAGCCGGATATTTTCAGGCTTCCCAGCATCGCCTGCATAACTGCATTCCGTTACAATGCACGGATTATCAATGTGATCATGGTCTCTCAAGTGTTACAAAAACCCGCCGAACTCCCCATCAGTGCCCGCTTGGCCAAGAATGTCCGCCGTCACCTCCTGGAGCGGGTCATTGAATTCATCCTGATGCTGGCGGCGCTTTCCGCCGTCGCCACCACGATTTCGATCGTCGTGATTCTGCTGTATGAATCCTTCACTTTCTTTGAGCATGTATCATTGTGGGACTTCCTGACCGATACGGAATGGACGCCCCTGTTCGAGAACGCCCATTACGGCATCCTGCCCCTGGTGTCCGGCACCTTGACCACCTCGGCCATCGCATTGGCCGTGGCGATTCCCCTGGGTACCATAGGCGCGATCTACCTCTCGGAATTCGCTTCGCACCGTACCCGTGAAATCGTCAAGCCCATCCTAGAATTGCTGGTCGGCGTGCCGACCGTGGTGTTCGGCTATTTTGCCCTGCTGTTCGTCACGCCGCTGCTGCAAAAAATCTTCCCGGAACTGCCCGGCTTCAACATGCTCGGGCCAGGTATCGTCATGGGCATCATGATCATTCCCTATATCAGCTCCATGGCGGAAGACGCCATGCGCGCCGTGCCCATGAGCATGCGCGAGGGCTCCTACGCCATGGGAGCGACCCGCTTCCAGACCGCCATCCGCGTGGTGACGCCTGCCGCCATCTCCGGCATCATCGCAGCCTACATCCTGGGTATTTCCCGTGCCGTAGGTGAAACCATGGTGGTAGCGCTCGCCGCTGGCCAGCAACCCAACTTGACCTTCAACCCGATGGAAAGCGCGGCCACAATTACCGCCTACATCGTGCAAGTCGCCATGGGCGACCTGCCGCACGGCAGCATCGGTTACCAAAGTATTTTTGCTGCCGGCCTGGTGCTGATGCTGATGACGCTCACATTCAACATCATCGGCCACCTCACCCGCAAGAGATTCCGCGAGGTATATTAATCATGACGACACAAGCATCCGTACTGGAAAACCTCGCCGAAGTGCGGACCATGATCCGCAAGCACAAACGCAACGACTTCATTTTCTCCATCGTTGGCTTGCTGGCATTGATGATAGGCCTGCTTACCCTGCTCACCCTGTTCATCGACTTGGTGGCAGACGGCTATCCCCGCTTCAACCTTGACTTCCTGACCAACTATCCATCCCGCCGTGCAGCCAGTGCCGGCTTGCTATCGGCCTGGGTGGGCTCCCTGCTGGTCATGCTGGTGACATTCTTCTCTGCCGTTCCCATGGGAGTGGCTGCCGGTATTTACTTGGAAGAATACGCCCCCAAGAACTGGTTCTCCGATCTGATCGAGATCAACGTCACCAATCTGGCTGGCGTACCTTCGATCGTCTATGGCCTGCTGGCGCTTGGTCTGTTCGTCTATGGCCTGGGCTTCGGCGAAAGCATCCTGACCGCGGGCCTGACCCTTGGCTTGCTCATCCTGCCTATCGTCATCGTGACCACGCGCGAGTCTATCCGCGGCATCCCGGTTTCCATCCGCGAAGCGGCCTATGCCGTAGGAGCAACCAAATGGCAGGTGGTTTTCCACCATGTGCTGCATTACTCCTCCGGCGGCATCCTGACCGGCATCATCATCGGCATGGCGCGTGCGCTGGGCGAAACCGCGCCTATCATCACGATCGGCGCATTGACCTTTATCGCCTTCCTGCCGCCATCTCCAGTCAGCGATGTGGCGCCGTTCATCAATTTTGAATGGCTGCAATCCGGCTTCACCGTGTTGCCTATCCAGATGTTCAACTGGCTGTCGCGCCCCGACCATGCCTTCCACATCAACGCTGCGGCTACCGGCGCCTTGATCATCGTCGTGACCTTGCTCATGAACGGCACGGCGATCTGGCTGCGCTACCGCATCCGCAAGAACATCAAGTGGTAAGCCACATCAAACAGAACGATTTCAGAATCAGGATATTGACATCATGGTAACAACAACTAGCCCGGTCAAAGCCGAATCACGCAACCTGAACTTCTACTACAGCAGCGGCCACAAGGCGCTCAAGGGCATCACCATGCCGCTGTACGAAAAGCGCATCACGGCCCTGATCGGCCCATCCGGCTGCGGCAAGTCCACGTTCCTGCGCTGCTTCAACCGCATGCACGACCTCTACCCCGGCAACAAGTACGACGGCCAGATCGTCATGCACCCGGACAACACCAACATCCTCGACAACGGCGTCGACCCGATCGAAGTGCGCATGCGCATCAGCATGGTGTTCCAGAAGCCCAACCCGTTTCCCAAGTCCATCTACGAAAACGTCGCTTACGGCCTGCGCGTACGCGGCGAGCGCAGCAAGCGCGTGGTGGACGACAAGGTGGAAGAAGCGCTCAAGGGCGCTGCCCTCTGGGACGAAGTGAAAAACCGCCTGCACGACCTGGCTTTCAACCTTTCCGGCGGCCAGCAGCAGCGCCTCTGTATCGCCCGCGCATTGGCGACCGACCCCGAGATCATGCTGTTCGACGAACCGACCTCGGCGCTGGACCCGATCGCCACCGCCAACATCGAAGAGCTGATGTCCGAACTGCGCAACAAGCTCACCATCCTGGTCGTGACACACAACATGCAGCAGGCCGCGCGCGTTTCCGACTACACGGCCTACATGTACCTGGGCGAACTGATCGAGTATGACGACACCGACAAGATCTTCACCAACCCCAGCCGCAAGGAAACCGAAGACTACATTACCGGCAAGTTCGGCTAATCGAGTTTTCAGGCAATGTCAGAAAAGCCGGATTGCTCCGGCTTTTTTATTTTGCATATCGATCCAGCCCCAGGTCGTCATGCTGGATATCCGCTTCCTTACCCGAGATGATATCGGCAAGCAGTTTCCCTGATCCGCAAGCCATGGTCCAGCCCAGCGTGCCATGACCGGTATTCAAGTAGAGGTTTGGCAAGGGCGTGCCTCCGACAGTGGGGGTGCCGTCGGGGGTCATGGGGCGCAGGCCGGTCCAGAAATTAGTCTGGCTCAGGTCGGCGGCGCCGGGGAACAGGTCGTCGACGATCAGTTTCAACGTGCCTTCTCGTCTTGGACTGAGGCGGCGGTCGAACCCGACCAATTCGGCCATGCCGCCCACGCGGATACGATTGTCGAAGCGCGTCACGGCGGTCTTGTAGGTTTCATCCAACACTGTCGAAACAGGCGCTGAGGCCTCGTCAATAATGGGAACGGTGATGGAATAGCCCTTGACTGGGTAAACGGGCAAGTCGAGCACGCCCTTGAGAAAACTGGTCGAGTAGGCGGACAAGGCGACAATATAGGCATCCGCCTGCAATCGCTCGCCATTCACCACCACGCCCTGGACACTGCCAAATTCAATATCGAGACGGGAGATTTCCTGTCCGTAACGGAACTGTACGCCCCTGGCTGCGGCCATTTCCGCCAGGCGGGTCGTGAACAGGTGGCAATCCCCGGTTTCATCATGCGGCAGCCACAAGCCGCCCGTCAGCTTCTGATTAACACGTTCCAGGGCAGGCTCTGCCTTAGACAGCAATGATCTCGGCAGCAACTCGAAAGGTACATGGGCAAAGCGCAATACTTCGATGTCCCGCACCGCAGCATCCAGCTGCTCCTGGGTACGGAACAGTTGCAAGGTACCTTGCTGCCTGCCTTCATATTTAATGCCGGTATCGGCACGCAGCCGATCCAGGCAATCGCGGCTGTATTCGGCCAGGCGCACCATGCGCGCCTTGTTCTGCTCGTAACGCGCGGCCGTGCAATTCTGCAGCAGTTGCCACATCCACCGCAGCTGCTGCCAGGAACCGTCCGGCTTGATAAATAATGGCGCATGGCGGCGCAGCATCCATTTGAGCGCCTTGAGGGGAACGCCGGGCGCTGCCCAGGGGCTGGAATAGCCGGGAGAAACCTGCCCGGCATTGGCGTAGCTGGTTTCAAGCGCAGGACCGGGCTGCCGGTCCAGCACGATGACTTCATGTCCGGCTTCGGCAAGATACCAGGCAGTCGTCACGCCGATCACGCCGCTGCCCAGGACGATCACTCTCACATTGCCTCCTCACCATGCCAGATAAGGCTAGCTTAGCATCAAGCCGGCATCTTGGGCGAGGCAGAGCCTACCGCTTAGAGCCATGAACAAAATCCTTCTGGCGTTGTTGCTCAGCCTTGCCGTACTCCATGTACTGCGTTCCACAGAGCCCCTGGCCAGAATCGTTTCACTGAATTTTGTCAGCGGCTTTTAATTTTCTCAGCAACTCTCAGCCGCCCCGGGCTTTGAGGTTGTTGTCCATATTCATTGCATGGAATGCGCTGCGGCTTTGCACGCGCTGGTAAAACTGCAGCATGCGCTCGGCCTGCAAGCGTGCGGTCCAGCGCTTTACCGCATATTGCCGGGCTGCCTGGCCCAGCTTGGCGCGCTTGCCTGGGTTGGCAAACAGGCTGAACACCTTGGAGGCAAAAATACGTTCATCCTCAGGGGCGATCATCGCGCCCTCCCCTTCTATCAGGATGGACTTGGTGCCCAGCTCCGCCAGTGCCACGACGGGTACGCCTTGTGCCATCGCCTCCAGCAGCACCAGTCCTTGCGTCTCGGTCTTGGAGGCGAAAACGAAGACATCCGCCGCCTTGTAGCAGGCATTCAGTTCGGTGTTGCGGTCCAGGTAGCCGATGAACTTGATGTTGTCGCCCAGCGCCAGCTCGGCACTCAAATCCTCCAGGTGTTTTTGCGCCGGCCCTTCCCCGGCAACGACCAGCAACATGTCGGGCTGCTGGCGCCGCAGCTCATTGGCCATGCGCAGCAGGAAATCGATATTCTTTTCATGCGCGACGCGACCCACGAACAAAGCCACGGGCCGCTGGCGTGAAATGCCGTAACGGTCGCGGAAAGCCTCGCCGTCGGCCTCTTCAAAGCTTTTTTCCTGCAAGCCGGTCGGAATCACTTCCGCGCTGGCCTTGACGCCATAGCTGCGTAACGCATCCAGCATGGGCTGCGATGGCGCGATCACTGCGTTGACCGCATTGCACTGCCGCCGTGAGGTACTGATCGCGATCTTGCGGGCCATGGACTGGGGTATCCATGGCAGGTAGTGGTGCATATAGTCTTCAAAGAAGGTGTGGTAGGTTTCCAGGCAGGGAATATCCAGCAAGCGTGCGAGCTTGATGCCGAGATAATGCGCCACGAAGGGGGTATGGATATGCACGACATCGTAATTCTCGTCGCGCAATTCCGGCAACAGCTTGAGTACGGCAGCGTAGCGCATCAACCTGTCCTCCGGATCGAAATAGATGCTGCGAGCGGGAATGCGCTTGATCCAGGCTTCATCTTCCGTAGAGACGCCGTAATCCGGTGCGATCAGATGCACCTCATGGCCCAGCGCCTGCATCTGGCTCACAAAAGTACGGATCGAGGTGGAAACCCCGTTCACACGGGGAAAATACACATCCGAGATGAACAATATCTTCACGCGCCCTGCTCCAGTATCAACAAACACATATGGGTGAAGATACCTATGGATTGTGACGCTTCAATGAATTGCCATGCGCTCGTCACATTTTTTGACTAGACTTGCGCCATGAGGAATTTTTTCTGTTCATTCGTATTGTTCGCCCTATTGGCGCCCTCAGCTGCCATGGCAGCACGCCCGATGATTACCGACGATGCGCGTGTTGTAGATCCGCAAAGCTGCCAGCTCGAATCATGGGCAAAACGCAACCGTAACAGCACGGAATATTGGGCGTTGCCCGGATGCAGCCCGGCGGAGAACTTGGAGCTGACACTGGGTGGGGCTATTACCCGTGAGGACCGCGCCTCGCAGAACACCGACCTGATGATGCAGGCGAAAGCATTGTTCAAGCCGCTGGAAACCAATAGCTACGGCTATGGCCTGGTCGTAGGCTATGCGCAGCATCCCAGGCTGGACAACAATTCCAGCATGGTGGGCAACGCCTATGCCTATGTCCCGGTCAGCGCCTCGTTCTTCAGCGACAAATTGATCCTGCACGCCAACCTGGGCGCATTACACGACAAGGAAAAAAGCCGGACGGACATGACTTGGGGATTTGGCTCAGAAATCCCGCTCGCAGGCAAATTGGACCTGATTGCGGAAACCTATGGAGACCATCGCGCGCGTCCCTATTACCAGGCAGGCCTGCGCTATTGGCTGGTACAGGACCGGGTACAGATCGACACCACCTACGGCAACCGCATGCACAACAATAGCGACGAGCGTTGGCTCAGCATCGGCTTGCGCCTGCTCTCTGCCCCGCTTTGGTGAGGCACGGCTGCGGCGGGCGAAAATACTTTAGCCGAAGATCAACAGACACCAGACCACCACCAGGTTGATCAGGGAAATCAATACGGCGGCACTGCCGATATCCTTGGCGCGCTTGGCAAGCTGGTGGTTTTCCAACGAAATCCGGTCCACGGTCGCCTCAACCGCCGAGTTGAGTAACTCGACGATAATCACGAGCAGCACGCTGCCTATCATTAAGGCCTTGGCAATCGCATCGTTGCCAAGGTAAATGGCCAAGGGAATCATGATCATCGCCATGAGCACTTCCTGACGGAACGCGTCCTCATTGCGGTAAGCGGCCGCAAGCCCGTCGACAGAGTAGCCAAACGCATTGATCAGACGACGCAAACCGGTCTTGCCCTTGTACGGACTTTCCATGAATTCCTCGGAACAGAATGTGGGAGATTGAGCGCGGCAGTATAGCAAATTGCCAGCAGCCCCTGCCATTGTCACGATAACATCACGGAATTGCCACAATCCATTCATTGCCAGCCAGCACATTAACGGCATGAATACCGGCAAGATATTGACTTCATTGCTGTGGTTCACACCAATCGTGGGCTACAGTGCGGACGCCCAGGCCTGGGGCCTGGTGACCCACGTCTACTTCGCCCACTCGCTGCTCTGGGCCATGCCGTTGCTCGACCCGCGCCTGCAACGCGCCATCAGCCGCTTCCCGCAACTGGTAATGGCGGGAGCGTGCCTGCCGGACCTCGCCATCGTATCGCCGCGCTTCAGCCACAGCCATTACTGGGAAAACGCCCACCAAATGCTGGCCAATGCCAGCGGCGATGAGGAAACCGCGATTGCCATCGGCTACGCCAGCCACCTCTACATAGACGTCATCGCGCACAACCACTTCGTTCCCGCCCATGAAGCCATGTGGATGGAAGGCAGCATGATCACGCACATCGGCGCGGAATGGGCCATGGATGCCTACCTGGCCCCTTTGCTAGAGCATACCCCTGCCCAACTGTTGCTCAACCATCGGCACACCTTGGGACACTTTATCGCCCCCTACTTCAACTGCAGCCCGGCGGAAGCCATCCGCACAATATCAAGACTGGGAAAAGCCGACCGTCTGCTGCGCGTGTCCCGCCTGCCAGGCATGATCTACCATGGCATGCGTTTAATGGATAAGCGCCTGTTCCGCAATTTCGCCTTCTACATCGCCAGGACCCAGAGCGCACTCAGCCATATCGGCACGTTATTGCAAGGCGGCAGGCCGCACTGGGAGCCGGAACTCAACCACGTGCCCAGCGAACAGATGCAACGCTGGCGCAAGCGTTGCCTGGCTGACCTTAAGCGCAGGCTCAATAGCCCGATCGAGTATTTTTACTGATCCTACCTGCCCGCAAGGGCGAGCGCAGCGATGCCAAGCCGCCGTTGACTTACCTCCCGTCTGACTGCGCCGAGTAGCGCAGCCAGACGGGGAGCCCAAGGTCAAAACCGCACTTGGCTTCGCTGCGCTCGCCATTGCGATGATGTGAGGAAAATAGAAACAGCTAGACGAACAAGAAAGATACCGAGGCGATCAAAGCGCCAATTGCAGCTCCTGCCAGCACATCGCTCGGATAATGCAACCCCAGCACCACGCGCGACATCGCCACCAACACAGCAAACGGCAGTATCAGCATGCTAAGTTCCGGATAATAGGCCAAGGCGACCATGCTGAATGCGACTGCGTGCAGGGTATGGCCCGAGGGGAAGCTGAACTTGTCGAGCGGTTTTCCGGCTAGCCACACGTCCTGGTGGACAGCATAAGGTCGTGGACGCAAGGTTTTGCCCTTGAGCCATTTGTAGATCAACGTGCCGCTCAGGCCTACGACCATCATATGCAGGCTGGCCGCAATGCCAGCCTCTCCTTGTGTGAGGATCAGGCCCAGCATGATGGCATACCAGAACACGCCATCGCCCAGGCGGCTCACCAGGCGGAAACTCCAGCGTACCAGGCGGTAATGGCTGCTGCGATTGACCTTGATGCACAAGGCACTGTCCAGCGCACAGATACGTTCAAGATAATTTGTCAGCAGTCGGTTATGCATGGGCGCAGATTGGCACTCCCTCATGACAAAACCGTGTCACTACGCTGAATTTATGATGACAGCCGCTCTTAGTTTCCTGCCGCTTGCCGCACCACAGCGGCAATATTCTCGGCCAAGCTCTGCACAAGGTTCCGGTCCTGCCCTTCGACCATGACGCGAATCTTGGGCTCCGTGCCGGAAGCGCGCAGCAAGACGCGGCCGCTGCCGTTCAATGCATCCTCGGCAGCCTTCACCGCCGCCTGCAATTCTGGATTGCCGTCCAGGTCAATGCGTTGCGCGACCTTGACGTTGATGAGTACCTGAGGATAGAGTGGCAAGCGCCTGCCCCAATCGGCCAGGCTCAGGCCGGAGGCGCGCAAGGCATGCAGCACCTGCAATGCGGCGATGATGCCATCGCCGCTGCTATGCTTGTCCAGACAGAGGATGTGCCCTGAGTTTTCCCCGCCCAGCTGCCATTCATTGGCATTGAGCAATTCCAGTACATAGCGATCACCAACCTTGGCACGCTGGAATGGGATGCCTTCTTTGCCCAGCGCATGTTCGAGCGCTAGGTTGGTCATGAGGGTACCGGCTACACCGCCACCCAACCGGCCACGTTGATGGCGATGGCTGGCGATAATGTAGAGCAGCTGGTCGCCATCCAACAGCTGGCCTTGGCTATCGACCATGACCACGCGGTCGCCATCGCCGTCGAACGCGATGCCGAGGTCGGCCTGATGCTCGACCACGGCCTGCTGCAAGGACTCTGGATGGGTGGAGCCGACGTCCAGGTTGATGTTCAGGCCGTTCGGCTGGGTACCGATGCTGATGACTTCGGCGCCCAACTCGTGGAACACAGGCGGCGCCACATGGTAGGTCGCGCCGTTGGCGCAATCGAGCACGATCTTCAGCCCGCGCAAATCCAACGCATTCGGGAAGGTGCTCTTGCAGAACTCGATATACCGGCCTGCTGCATCGTCAATCCGCTTAACCCGACCGATCTGTTCCGTCGGGACCAGCTCCATGGGCTGGTCCAATTCGGCCTCGATGGCGAGTTCTACCTCGTCCGGCAACTTGGTGCCTTGCGCCGAGAAAAACTTGATGCCGTTATCGTCAAACGGGTTATGGGATGCCGAAATCACGATGCCGGCCTGCGCACGCTGCGCACGGGTCACATGGGCGATGGCGGGCGTCGGCAACGGCCCGGTGATACGGACGTTGACGCCGCCTGCGCAAAGACCGGAGACCAGTGCCGTCTCGAACATATACCCCGAGATGCGGGTATCCTTGCCGATAATCACCAGCGGTTTGGTGCCGGGCGCCAGGTGATGGTCCATACGCGTCAACACACGACCGGCCGCATAGCCAAGGCGCATGACGAAATCAGGGGTGATGGGAAACGTCCCCACCTTGCCGCGCACACCATCCGTACCAAAATATTTTCTGCTCATTTTTATGACTCGTTAAATTTTTTACCAGCGCCGCTCATGCATTGATGACGGCATCGACTACCTTTAGCGCATCCACCGTGGCCTTCACGTCGTGCACCCGCACAATACGGCCGCCCTTCATTGCCGAAATCACCGAAGCCGCCAGGCTGGCATGCAGCCGTTGATCAACGTCACTACCGACGATCTGCCCAAGCACGGACTTGCGCGACAAGCCGACCAGCAAGGGGCGGCCCAGCTCTAGGATATCCGGCAGGCCGTTGAGCAGGGCAATATTATGCGCCGTGCGCTTGCCGAAGCCGAAGCCCGGGTCGAGCACGATGCGCTCAGCAGGAATGCCCGCCGCCTCACATGCCTGCAAGCGTTGCAGGAGGAATGCCTTTACTTCCTGCACCACGTCCTGATAAACCGGGTCCTTCTGCATGGTCTGCGGCGTCCCCTGCATATGCATGACGCAAACCCCGGCATTGCCCTCCGCAGCCGCCTGCAATGCGCCAGGCTCCTGCAAGCCGCGAATGTCGTTGATGATGGCGGCACCGACTTTTACCGCTTCGCGCATCACTTGCGGCTTATAGGTATCAATGGAAAGCGGTACATCGACTTCCCTTGCCAGGCGCTCTATTACGGGGATTACCCGGTCCAGCTCCTCCTCCAGCCCGACAGGGATTGCATTAGGCCGGGTAGACTCGCCGCCGATGTCGAGAATATCGGCACCCTCGGCTACCTGTTGCAAGGCATGCGAGACGGCCAACTCGGTCGAGGCATAGCGCCCGCCGTCTGAAAAGGAATCCGGGGTGACATTGACGATGCCCATGACATGGGGCCGGGTGAGGTCAAGTTGGTACTTGCCGCAAATGAATTGGTTAGAGATTTGCATATTTCATCAACAGACGGAAACAATAAAGGCCACAAGTCCCGAAGTATTTGCTTTCGAGTCAATGTGGCCTAGAAGCGGAAACTGAATCAGGCTTTTGCAGCAGGCTGCGGCGCTGGCTCTGTGGTCGTGCCGCCGCCATTGTCGCTATCTGCGGCAGGCTTGCTGCTGGATGGCGCTGGTTTGGGCGGACGTGGCGGCTTGCCTTCCATGATGTCCTGGATTTGTTCCGCATCGATGGTTTCCCATTCCAGCAAAGCTGCCGTCATGACTTCCACCTTGTCACGGTTCTCTTCCAGCAGCTTGCGCGCCACGGCATATTGCTCGTCCAGGATACGGCGGATTTCCGCGTCCACTTTTTGCTGAGTCGCCTCGGACACAGTCTTGGCTGACATACTGCCAAACATGGAGTCCTGCTCGTTACCCGCATACACCATGGTACCCAGCACATCGGACATGCCGTACTTGGTCACCATATCGCGTGCGATCTTGGTGGCCCGCTCGAAGTCGTTGGAGGCGCCAGTGGACATCTGGTTCATGAAAATTTCTTCCGCAATGCGGCCGCCAAACAGGATGGAGATTTCCTCCAGCATCTTGTCCTTGTAGTTGCTGATACGGTCATGCTCAGGCAACTGCCAGGTCAGGCCAAGCGCCCATCCACGCGGCATGATGGTCACCTTGTGCACGGGATCGGCATGCGGCAACAGAGCAGCCACGACGGCATGGCCAGATTCGTGGTAGGCCGTATTGCGGCGTTCTTCCTCGCGCATGATCATGGATTTGCGCTCAGGCCCCATGAATATCTTATCCTTGGCATCCTCGAAGTCCTGCATATCGACGGTGCGCTTGTTACGGCGCGCGGCAAACAACGCCGCTTCATTGACCAAGTTGGCCAGGTCGGCACCCGAGAAGCCGGGCGTGCCGCGTGCCAGGATATCTGCCTTGACGTCGGCATCAATCGGCACCTTGCGCATATGCACCTTGAGAATCTGCTCTCGGCCCCGGATATCGGGCAAGCCAACCATCACCTGGCGGTCGAAACGCCCCGGACGCAACAGCGCCTTGTCGAGCACATCGGCACGGTTGGTCGCAGCAATCACGATCACACCGGAATTGGCCTCGAAGCCGTCCATTTCCACCAGCATCTGGTTGAGGGTCTGTTCGCGCTCGTCGTTGCCGCCGCCGGTGCCTGCGCCACGGTGACGGCCCACGGCATCGATTTCATCGATAAAGATGATGCAAGGCGAATTCTTCTTGGCCTGCTCGAACATGTCGCGCACGCGCGCCGCGCCCACGCCGACGAACATTTCAACGAAGTCGGAACCGGAAATCGTGAAGAAAGGCACCTTGGCTTCGCCGGCGATGGCTTTGGCAAGCAATGTCTTACCGGTCCCAGGAGGGCCCACCATCAGCACGCCGCGCGGGATGCGTCCGCCCAGCTTCTGGAACTTGGTCGGGTCGCGCAGAAATTCCACCAGTTCGGACACTTCTTCCTTGGCTTCGTCGCAACCGGCCACGTCCGCGAAGGTAGTATGGTTGGAGTTTTCATCGAGCTGGCGCGCCTTGCTCTTGCCGAACGAGAACGCACCACCCTTGCCGCCGCCCTGCATCTGGCGCATGAAGAAAATCCAGACGCCGATCAGCAGCAGCATGGGGAACCATGACACGAAGATGCTCATGAGGATGGATGGCTCTTCGTCGGGCTTGGCTTCCACCGTCACATTGTTCTTGAGCAGGTCGGACACTAGCCATGGGTCGGAAGGCGCATAGGTATTGAACTTGCGGCCTTCGTTGGTCACGCCGCGCAGCACGCGTCCATCAATGGTGACCTTGGCGATCCTGCCCTCTTTCACCTCATTGATGAACTGCGAATACACCACCTGGCTCTCAGAAGAACCCTTGGGGCCGAACTGGTTAAAAACCGTCATGAGCACCAGGGCCACAATCAGCCAGATGGCAACGTTCTTTACGATGTTATTCAAAGTCCTGATCCTTATTCAATGGACATTTACTGCTTTATTCTAAACCTATTTGCACCGTCATGCCCTACAATTCAGGCATTCTTGCGCTTCAGGCCCAGAAGATAAACTTCACTGCTGCGGTCCCGCGACGCCTTAGGTTTGCGCGTCACCACTTTCTCGAAACTTTCTCGCATTGCCAGCACAATCTCGTCGAAGCCGGAGCCGATGAATACTTTGACCAGGAAATTGCCCCCCGGTTTCAACCATTCCCGGCTAAACTCCAGTGCAAGCTCGGTGAGGTAGGCCGCCCTTGCCTGGTCCACGTCGCTGATGCCACTGATATTGGGGGCCATATCGGCAATTACAAGGTCTACCGGCTTTCCGTTCAGGGTTTTTTCAAGGGCCCGCAGGATTTCCTCCTCGCGAAAATCCCCCTGGATGAACTCGACGCCAGGCACCGGCGGCATTTCCAGAATGTCCAGCGCGATCACGCGCCCTTGGCCGGCAAGGCGCTGGACTGCCACTTGCGACCAGCTGCCAGGCGCAGAGCCCAGATCGACGATGGTCATGCCCGGCTTGATCAATTGGTCTTTTTCATCAATTTCGAGCAATTTGTAGGCGGCACGGGCACGGTAGCCGTCACGCTGGGCACGTTTGACGAACTCGTCATTCACATGTTCCTGCAACCAAGCTTTACTGGTAGGTCGGCGTTTCATCTGCTAAACTGCGAGCCTTTTCGAATCAACAAGATAAATCAATTGAATTCCAAACAAATCAGCTTTTTGCGTGGCCTGGGCCACGACCTGCATCCTGTAGTGATGATAGGTAATAACGGCCTGTCAGAACAGGTCTTGAAAGAGATTGAGGTCAGCCTGAAGTCGCACGAGCTGATCAAGATCAAGGTATTCGGCGACGACCGGGCGGCCCGCGTCGCCATGCTGCAGGAAATCTGCGAGAAGACCGGCGCCATTCCCGTGCACCATATCGGCAAGCAATTGATCATCTACCGCCAGGCCGAGCAGCCCAAGATCGCCATTCCGAAATAGAACGAGCCCTTACCTAAGACAAAAGCCGCAACTCATCATCATTGTGAATTGCGGCTTTTCTCCGTTATGGCTTTGCCTTGAATATCAGCACCAGGCCAAGCAAGCTCTGAACCAAGTAGCCCACGCTGGCGATGCCGTGTACTAGGCTGAACTGGTCCGCGAAGTCGCTATGCATTACATCGGCAGGCAATGCCTGCGCCTTCAGATCCGCCATCATGGGCTGTATGACGAACTGCCCGCCGATCGCGATCAGGAGCATGATGACAACAGCCCAGAAAAAGCCTTGCTTGAATGCAAAAAACCCTGAACGCAGTAGGCGGTGCAGCAGCAAGTAGACCGCGCTTGCAAAGCCGATGTAGGCCACCAGTTCGAATAAACGTCCCGCAAGATTTCCCGCCAATGGCTTGTCTGCAGCAAGTTGGCTGAACAGGCTGGGCGCCACGACATAGCCGACTATCCACAAGGCTCCTACCCAAAGGGTAATGACGATTAATGCCAACCTGTCAGACCATGCATTCATTCGCCTAGCCTCTCTAGATATACTGCACGTTGAGCACTTCGTAGGAGCGCAGGCCGCCAGGAGCCGCCACTTCAGCAACATCCCCCTCGACCTTGCCAATCAATGCACGGGCAATCGGCGAACCAATCGAAATCTTGCCGCTTTTGATGTCCGCCTCGTCGTCGCCTACGATCTGATAGGTCGCCACGTCCCCGCTATCCAGGTCTTCAACCTCAACCGTGGCGCCAAATACGCAGCGGCCCTCGGCATTCAAGGTTGCGGGATCAATGACCATCGCATTGGAAAGCTTGGCCTCGATTTCGGCAATCCGGCCTTCAATGAAGCTCTGGCGCTCCTTGGCCGCATCATATTCCGCATTTTCGGAAAGATCGCCTTGGGCGCGCGCTTCCGCAATGGCCTGGATCACGTCAGGCCGGTCCACGCTGCGCAGGCGCTGCAATTCGGCCTTGAGGAGTTCAGCGCCTTTGACGGTAATTGGGATTTGATTCATTTGTTATTCCTTGGCATCCACAACTTGCTTGAAAACAATGCATTGCCTGCCGAAACGAACCGCAACAGGCATGCCGGATAAAAATAAAACCACACCTGCTTGTACAGGCGTGGTCTGGTCAGTAACTATGTTATTACTTAGAAAGCTGTTTATGCAAGCTTTGCAAGGACTGCACTTCCAGTTCCTGCATATGCGCCATGCCGATGCAGGCGGCCTTGGCGCCAGCCAGCGTAGTGTAATACGTCACCTTCTGCTGCAGGGCGCTGCGGCGGATTTCATAGGAGTCCGCCACGGCACGCTTGTCTTCGGTCACGTTGACAATGAAGCTGATCTCGCCATTCTTGATCATGTCCACGATGTGCGGGCGCCCTTCCGCCACCTTGTTCACCGGCGTCACGCTCAATCCGGCCTCGGTCAGCGCGCCAGCGGTGCCGCGCGTAGCCACCAACTGGAACCCGAGTCCGGCGAGGGCCTGTGCGATTTCGACCACGCGCTCGCGGTCCTCGCGCCGTACGCTGATGAACGCCTTGCCGCCCTTGGGCAGCTTGGTGCCGGAACCGAGCTGCGACTTGACGAAGGCTTCGGCAAAGGTCTTGCCTACCCCCATCACTTCGCCGGTAGACTTCATTTCCGGCCCAAGAATGGTATCCACGCCCGGGAACTTGATGAACGGGAATACCGCTTCCTTCACGGAATAGTAAGGCGGCACGACCTCGCGGGTCACGCCCTGGTCCTTGAGCTTGCGCCCGGTCATGCAGCGCGCCGCGATCTTGGCCAGCTGCAAGCCGCAGGCCTTGGACACGAAGGGCACGGTGCGGGACGCGCGCGGATTGACTTCCAGCACGTAAACGGTATTGCCCTGAATAGCGAACTGCACGTTCATGAGCCCGACCACGCCCAGCGCCTTGGCCATCTTGACGGTCTGCTCGCGCAGCTCGTCCTGCATCGCAGCAGACAAGCTGTATGGCGGCAGCGAGCATGCGGAGTCGCCTGAGTGCACACCGGCCTGCTCGACGTGCTCCATGATGCCGCCGATGATGACGTCTTCGCCGTCGGAAAGCGCATCCACATCCACTTCAAGCGCATCGTTGAGGAAGCGGTCGAGCAATACCGGGGACTCGTTGGAAACCTTGACGGCCTCGCGCATATAACGCTCGAGCTGTGCCTGCTCGTGCACGATTTCCATCGCGCGGCCACCCAGTACGTAAGAAGGACGCACCACCAATGGATAGCCGATCTCCTGCGCCAGGCGGATCGCCTCCTCAGGCGTACGCGCCGTGCGGTTGGGCGGCTGCTTCAGGTCGAGTTCCTGCAGCATCTGCTGGAAGCGCTCGCGGTCTTCCGCACGGTCGATCGCGTCCGGGCTGGTGCCAATGATGGGCACGCCGGCCTTCTCCAGGTCGCGCGCAAGTTTGAGCGGAGTCTGTCCGCCATATTGCACGATCACGCCTTCCGGCTTTTCCAGCGCCACGATCTCCAGCACGTCCTCCAGCGTCAACGGCTCGAAATAGAGGCGATCGGAAGTGTCGTAATCGGTGGATACGGTTTCCGGGTTGCAGTTGACCATGATGGTCTCATAGCCGTCCTCGCGCATCGCGAAGGCGGCATGCACACAGCAATAGTCGAACTCGATGCCCTGGCCGATACGGTTAGGCCCGCCGCCCAGCACCATGATCTTCTTCTTGCTGGTCGGCTGTGCCTCGCACTCCTCTTCATAGGTGGAGTACATATAGGCGGTGTCTGTCGAGAATTCGGCAGCGCAGGTATCCACGCGCTTGTAGACCGGGCGCACGCTCAATGCCTGGCGGTAGGCGCGCACGGCATGCTGGTCGGTGCCCAGCAGCCTGGCGAGGCGCTTGTCGGAGAAGCCGCGGCGCTTGAGCTGGAACAGCGCGTCGCGATCCAGGTCGGCGAGGTGGCGGCCCTTGAGCGCCTGCTCGCGCTTGATGATGTCCTCGATCTGCACCAGGAACCAGCGGTCGATCTTGGATAGGTCGAATACCTGGTCCACCGTCAGGCCGGCACGGAACGCATCGCCAACGTACCAGATGCGCTCAGGGCCGGGCTCGCCAAGTTCCTTCTGGATTTCGTCCAGGTCAGTCGTCTTTTCGTCCAGGCCGTCCACGCCTACTTCCAGGCCGCGCAGGGCCTTCTGGAATGATTCCTGGAAAGTACGGCCAATGGCCATCACTTCACCCACCGACTTCATCTGCGTCGTCAAGCGGGAGTCAGCCTGCGGGAATTTCTCGAACGCGAAACGCGGGATCTTGGTGACGACGTAATCGATGGAAGGCTCGAAGGAAGCCGGTGTCGCGCCACCCGTAATCTCGTTGCGCAGCTCGTCCAGGGTAAAGCCGACCGCGAGCTTTGCCGCCACCTTGGCAATCGGGAAACCGGTGGCCTTGGATGCCAAGGCGGATGAACGCGACACGCGCGGGTTCATCTCGATCACGATCATGCGGCCGTCGTCGGGGTTGATCGCGAACTGCACGTTGGAACCGCCGGTATCCACCCCGATCTCGCGCAACACGGCGAGAGAGGCGTTGCGCATGATCTGGTATTCCTTGTCGGTCAGGGTCTGCGCAGGAGCGACAGTGATCGAGTCGCCGGTATGCACACCCATCGGGTCAAGGTTCTCGATGGAACAGATGATGATGCAGTTGTCCTTGCTGTCGCGGACCACTTCCATCTCGTATTCTTTCCAGCCGAGCAGGGATTCTTCGATCAGCAGCTCGCTGGTCGGGGAGGCCTCCAGGCCGCGCTCGCAAATCGTGATGAACTCTTCACGGTTGTAGGCGATGCCGCCGCCGCTGCCGCCCATGGTGAACGAGGGGCGGATGATGGCGGGATAACCGATCGAAGCCTGCACCTGCAACGCCTCTTCCATGCTGTGCGCCACTGCGGAGCGGGCGGAGCCGAGGCCGATCTTGGTCATGGCCTGCTTGAACTTCTCGCGGTCCTCGGCCTTGTCGATGGCTTCCTTGGAAGCGCCGATCAGCTCGACATTGTATTTTTCCAGCACGCCGTGCTTGGCCAGGTCCAATGCGCAATTCAGCGCGGTCTGCCCGCCCATGGTCGGCAACAGCGCATCCGGGCGCTCGATGGCAATGATCTTCTCGACCATCTGCCAGGTGACAGGCTCGATGTAGGTTGCATCCGCCATGTCCGGATCGGTCATGATGGTCGCCGGGTTGGAGTTGACCAGGATGACGCGGTAGCCTTCTTCGCGCAACGCCTTGCAGGCCTGGGCGCCGGAATAGTCGAATTCACAGGCCTGGCCGATCACGATCGGGCCGGCGCCTATGATGAGTATGGATTTGATATCGGTACGTTTTGCCATGGTATTTATTGCTTTTGCTGTCCCATCAGGTTGATGAAGCGGTCGAACAGGTAGCTCATCTCGTTAGGGCCCGGGCTGGCTTCGGGATGCCCCTGGAAGCTGAACGCAGGCTTGTCGGTACGGGCGATCCCTTGCAGGCTGCCATCGAACAAGGAGACATGGGTAGACTTGAGGTTGGCTGGCAGGCTTTCCGGATCGACTGCAAAGCCATGGTTCTGGCTGGTGATGAATACACGCTTGTCGTCCAGGTCCTGCACCGGATGGTTGGCGCCATGATGGCCGAACTTCATCTTGACGGTCCTGGCGCCGCTCGCGAGGGCCAGCAGTTGGTGCCCCAGGCAGATGCCGAATACCGGCACCCCGGTATCGACCAATGTGCTGATGGCCTTGATCGCGTAATCGCAAGGCTCCGGGTCTCCCGGGCCGTTGGAAAGGAAGATGCCGTCGGGATTCAACGCCAACGCTTCCTCGGCAGTCGCCTGGGCTGGGAGGATGGTCACCTTGCAACCGCGCTCCACCAGCATGCGCAGGATGTTGTGCTTGACGCCGTAGTCGAAAGCGACCACGTTGAACTTGGCATGATCTTGGGCGGCATAGCCTTCGCCAAGCTTCCATTCGCCCAGCTCGAACGTGCCTGCGTCCTTGCGGCTCACCACCTTGGCCAGGTCCATGCCGGCCAGGCCAGGGAAGCTGCGCGCCAACTCCAGCGCGCGCGCCTCGTCCACCTCGCCTGCGATGATACAGCCGGCCTGCGCGCCCTTTTCACGCAGGATGCGGGTAAGCTTGCGGGTATCGATATCGGCAATGGCCACCACGTTGTTTTCGGCCAGGTATTCTGACAGGGGTTTCTCGCTGCGCCAGCTGCTGCTCAGCAAGGGCAGGTCGCGAATGACGAGGCCGCTTGCGTAGACATGCCCGGACTCGACATCTTCGACATTGACCCCGACGTTGCCGATATGCGGGTAGGTCAATGTGACGATTTGCTTGGTATAGGATGGGTCGGTGAGAATTTCCTGATAACCGGTAATGGAGGTGTTGAAGACCACCTCCCCTACAGTCTCACCCAAGGCACCGATTGAAATGCCCCTGAACACTGTCCCGTCTGCGAGCACAAGTACGGCTGGGGTTTGCGGCAATTCTAACTCCTTGTAACTATTTGATATTCCGCACAAAGACAAGCACGGAAAGCGGATGTGCAAAGCGGGACGGGCTCCCGCCCATCCCGCTTTAATTTTTGCGGAATTATAGCCTAAAGCGGCATTGCCTTCAACGCGCGCATTAAACAATTTTCATACTACGGCCATTCGGCACGACCGCAAGCCGCCGATTCGCTATTTTTTCAGGCCAAGCACATCCTGCATGTCGTACAGCCCGGCCTTGCGGCCAGCGAGAAACTTCGCCGCCCTCAGTGCCCCCAGTGCGAAAGTGGCGCGGCTGGACGCCTTGTGCGTCAGTTCCACACGCTCGCCGATGCCGGCGAACAGCACGGTATGATCCCCCACCACGTCGCCGCCGCGCACAGTGGCAAAGCCGATGGTATTGGAATCGCGTTCGCCCGTCACACCTTGGCGGCCATAGATGGCAGTTTCATCCAGGTTGCGGCCCAATGCCTCGGCGGCCGCTTCGCCCAGGCGCAACGCCGTGCCGGAAGGCGCATCCACCTTGAAACGATGATGCGCCTCGATGATTTCCACATCGTAGCCTTGGTCCAGCACCTTGGCCGCGGCCTGCACCAGGTTGATCAACAGGGTCACGCCCACGCTCATGTTCGGCGCAAACACGATGGCGACGTCCTGCGCCGCACGCTCGATCTGCTGCTTTTCCCCGGCACTGAAGCCCGTGGTGCCGATCACCAACTTAACGCCCGCCTGGCGGCAGGCTTCCAGGTATTCCAGGCTGGGCTCAGGGCGGGTGAAATCCACCAGCACGTCCGCGCCATTGATTGCCGCGGCAATGTCAGCGGTAATCTTGACGCCGGTTTCGCGGCCGAACTGCTCGCCGGCATCGCGCCCGATCTGCGGACTGTCCGCACGGTCGAGCGCGCCATGCAATTCCAGCCCCTCATCCTCAAACACCCCTTCGAGAAGGGCATGCCCCATACGGCCGGAACAACCGGCAATGACGATTTTTTGCATTTTCAAACCACATTCATTGATTGATTAAACTGCCACGCAAACCTAGAAGCCGATCTTTTCCAGCATGCGTTCGAAGTAGCCGGGCTCATCCTCAGATGGCAAGTCGTCATCATCCTCTTCTTCATCCGTATCAACGGTTGGCTGGGTTGCCGCAGCTGCACCGGCGGCAGGTTGCGCTGCGGGCTTGGCCGCAGGCTTCGCTGGCGCCGGCTGGGTAGCGGACTGAGGTGTCGACGGCTGGACTGTAGCTGGAGCAGCTGCAGGCGCAACACCGGGAGCTGCCAGCTCCGGCACAACCTTTCTCGGCGCGACAGGGTCTTCCTGCACGACCGGGGCAGTCGGCTTCATATCGTAATATTCGGCTCCGCTGGGCTGCTCGTCATCGCTCTTCCAGAACTTCAGGCGATCGAGCATGCCCTTCTTTTCCGGCGCCTTCGGCTCTACCACGATGGGTGTGGCAGGCGTTGCCGCCGTCACCGCGGTATCTTCCGGCGAGGCGGGAACGACGTCGCCGCGCACACGCTTCAAGGCGTCGTTCTCGAACTCCATGATGACCCGGCGCTGTTCTACGACCTTGCCGCCCTTGCGCATCTGATAGAAATAATCCCAGCGGTCGCGATGGAAGCTATCCTGGATCAGGGGCGACCCCATGATGAAACGCACCTGCGACTTCGTCATGCCAGGCCGCAATTGCAACATCATCTTGGATGTCACGACATTACCTTGCTGGATGTCCATCTTGTAAGGCTTGAAGGAAGGCAGTGCAGAGCTGCAGGCTACGCACAGCAGCGCAGCTAAAAGGATTATATGACGCATCACACCATGACTTTGGCAAGAAATGGCGTAATATACCACGACATTAAAGCCGGTTTTCAGGCATATTGCCGCCATGCCAGATTTTTACATGCCGAGATAGCTCAAGCGCTGGCAGCCAACATCTCGCTCGCGTGCTGCAACGTCGTCTCGGTGATCTCCACCCCGCCCAGCATGCGCGCTACCTCGTCTACACGCTGCGCATGCGTCAGCGCCTCGATCCGGCTCAGGGTCTGCCCATCCTGCAGATGCTTGCTTACCCGCAGATGCTGGGCGCCTTGCGCCGCCACCTGCGGCAAGTGGGTAATCACCAGCACCTGGCGCTGATTGCCCAATGTCTTGAGCAACTGCCCGACCACCTCGGCAACGCCGCCGCCGATGCCGACATCCACCTCGTCGAAAATCATGGTCGGCGTATCGCCCTGCTGCGCCGTGACAACGCGAATCGCCAGGCTGATACGCGACAGCTCGCCGCCCGAAGCCACCTTGGATAAAGGACGGGGCGCCACGCCGGCATGGCCGGCCACCAGGAACTCGACTTGTTCATTTCCTGTCGCAGCAGGCTCCTGCGCATTGAGCGCCACGGCAAATTTGCCGCCGCTCAATGAAAGCCGCTGCATTTCGGCGCTGATCTTGTCGCCAAGGCTTAGCGCCGCCTGCCGGCGCGCGGCACTCAAGCGCTGCGCCAACGCATCATAGCCGGCGCGCGCATGCTCTTCCTCTTGCTGCAACTGGCCGTTGTCGTTCGCGGATTCAAGTTCCGCCACGCGCGCTTGCCATGATGCGAGCAACCCTGGCAGCTCTTCCGGCCGCGACCTGTATTTGCGCGCCGCGGCATGCAAGGCCTGGAGTCGGCTTTCAACCTCGTTCAGGCGCTCGGGGTCCAGGTCCGCACGCTGCAAGTAACGGTTGAGGAAACGGTCGGTTTCCTCCAGCTGGATCACGGCGCCTTCCAGGGTGTCCAGCGCCTCCTGCAATCCGCTGTCGTACGCCACCAGTTCCTGCAGTTTGTGCTGCACGCTGCTCAACTGCCTGATCGCGGCCAGTTCGCCCTCGCTCAACAATTCCCGGCAGGCCTCACCGCCGGCCAATATGCTGGCACCGTGGGCGAGGCGCACATGCTCCTGCTGCAATGGTTCCCACTCCTCGGCGGAAGGCGCCAGCGCAGCCAACTCGCGCACCTGGTCACGCAACTCGGCCAACTCTGCGGCATAGGCTTCGGCATTCTTCTCGGCGTCCATCCGCTTGCGGTACAGCACCTGCCAGGCCTGGTAGGCACTGGCGACTTCCGCCGCCTGGCTTTGCAGGCCGCCATAGGCATCCAGCACCTGCCGCTGCGTGCTGGCTTTGAGCAAGGCATGATGGGCGTGCTGGCTATAGATATCGACCAGGAACTCGCCTATGTCACGCAACTGCTGGATGGTCGCAGGCGAGCCGTTGATAAAGGCGCGCGAGCGCCCGTCGGCATAGATGACGCGGCGCAGCAACAATTGCGCATCATCCGCGTCGATCTCGTTTTCACGCAGCCAAGCCTGCAAATCCGGCAGGGTTGCGATATCGAACACTGCGTTGATCTCGGCCTTTTCCGCTCCGGCGCGCGTGATGCCGCCCTCCCCGCGAGCGCCCAGCACCAACGACAATGCATCGATCAGGATGGACTTGCCAGCGCCGGTTTCACCGGTCAATACGGTAAAGCCGGGGCTGAACTCGAGCTCGAGCTTATCGACGATGACGAAATCACGGATCGAGAGTGTCTGCAGCATCTATGGCCTGCTCCCTCTGTCTTGGCAACGCGGATATGAATTTTCTGTGAGCATGCCTATCCCCAATGCAACTTTTCACGCAAGACGTCGAAATGGTTATGCCCCGGCGGATGCAGCAATGTAATGGTGTTTTTCGCGCGCTTCACCTGTACATGGTCGCCGGGCTGCAACGCCATCTTCATTTGCCCGTCCAGGTGCACGCTGGCATCCTCGGCGTGGACTACCTGGATCACCACGTCGCTGGCGCTGCTGATCGCAATCGGGCGGTTGCTCAGCGTATGCGGACAAATGGGGACCAGGGCGATCGCATCGAGCGTTGGATACAGGATGGGCCCGCCGGCGGATAATGAATAAGCCGTCGTCCCGGTGGGGGTCGCGACGATCAGACCGTCAGAGCGCTGCTTTTGCACGAAGTGCCCGTCGATATGGATTTCCAGCTCGATCAGGCGCGCCAGGCCGTTCTTGTTCACGACCACATCGTTCAAGGCGTATCCCTGCCCGACCGTCTTGCCTTCGCGCACGATGCACGCCTCGAGCAGGATGCGCTGCTCGGTATCGAACACGCCGTCCAGGATCGCGGCCATGCTTTCCAGCATATGGTCCGAATTGATATCGGTCAGAAAGCCGAAACGGCCGCGATTGACGCCCACCAGCGGAATCTTGTAATCCACCAGCGCCCGCGCCACCGTCAGCATGGTGCCGTCGCCGCCCAGCACGATCGCCAGATCGGCATAAGCGCCTATGGCGTTCATCTGCAGCGTGGTATAGCCCTTGATGCTGGAATGCTGCGCCGTTTTTTCCTCGATGAACACGCCGATATGGCGTTCCCCGAGGAACCGCGCCAAGGCAAGAATCTGATCCCGGGTTTCCGGGTTCATGTACTTGCCGATCAATGCCACTGTCTGGAACGCACTTTTCATGGCTGGCATTAAATCATAGAAGATTGGCGCGTAAAACCCTGCCGCATGTCAAATCAATCATCGGGATCAATAATAGATTGCGCAAGACCGGCCTGTATCGGATAATTTTTTCATTTATTGAAGCCTGTCGATATGCATTGAATTTATGCATTGAATTAGCAATGTCACATCCTCATCTATAAGAATATGCTAGACAAACGCGCCCAGATATTGCTGAAGACCCTGATAGAGCACTACATTAGTGACGGTCAGCCCGTGGGCTCGCGCACGCTGTCGGTGGCCTCCGGGCTCGACCTCAGCCCGGCCTCGATCCGCAATATCATGTCGGAGCTCGAGGACCATGGCTTTATCGCCAGCCCGCACACGTCTGCGGGCCGCATTCCCACCCAGCGCGGCTACCGCTTGTTCGTGGATACCCTGCTCACAGTGCAGCCTTTGCAGAACCAGGAAATCCGCAAGCTGGAGCATGTGCTGTCGTCCCCTGACCCGCAGGAACTCATCAACTCTGCCGCGGAGCTCCTGTCCAGCCTGACGCACTTTGCCGGCCTGGTCCTGATCCCCAAGCGCCAGAGCATTGCATTCCGCCACCTGGAATTCCTGCCCTTATCGGAAAAACGCATCCTGGTCATCATCGTTACAACGGACGGCACGGTACAGAACCGCATCATCCTCGCAGACAAACCATATAGCGCGGCAGACCTCACGCAGGCGAGCAACTTCTTCAATCAGAACTATGCCGGCAATACCCTGGACGAGGTCAAGCAAAAGCTGCATGAGGAACTGAAGCAGATGCAGTCCGACATGACGCGCCTCATGGCTGCAGCGCTGGAGGCCAGCAGCAAGACCGCGGACAATAACAAGGACGGCGTCGTCATTGCGGGGGAGCGCAACCTGCTGAACGTGCAGGATCTTTCCACCAATGTCAGTTCCTTGCGCAAACTGTTCGAGATGTTCGAGCGCCGCACCTCGCTCATGCAACTGCTGGACCATAGCCAGAAAGCCAGCGGGGTGCAGATTTTCATCGGCGGAGAATCGGGCTACCTGCCGCTGGATGAATGCAGCATGGTGACCGCCCCTTATGAAACCAATGGGCAAACCATCGGCACGCTGGGTGTGATTGGCCCGACGCGCATGGCTTACGAGCGGGTGATCCCCATCGTGGACATCACGGCGAAACTACTGTCGAATGCATTGTCCAACAACCACTAAGCCACGCCAGACCGGCTTGCAGCATTTCAAGAGCTAGCCAGGCGACGTCCGTGGCAAGCTGTGACCCAACAAGAGGAACGTGCATGTCTTTTTACTTGAAAGAGCCGAACATCTCCGCCCAGGAGCCTGAACGCACCGGCATCCTGGTCATGAACCTGGGCACCCCGGAAGCCCCTACCGCCAAGGCCCTGCGCCCCTATCTGCGGCAATTCCTCAGCGACCGCCGCGTCATCGAGATTCCCCGCTTCATCTGGTGGTTCATCCTCAACGGCGTCATTCTGGTACTGCGCCCGCGGCAATCCGCGCATAAATACGCCACTATATGGGACAAGGATGGCTCGCCCTTGATGGTGAACAGCCAGAAGCAGGCCAGGCTGCTGGAGGGCTACCTGCACGAGCAGGTGGCTTCGCCTTATGCCGTGGAGCTCGGCATGCGCTACGGCCGACCCTCGGTCCAGTCCGCCATCGAGAAGCTCAAGGCAAAGAACTGCAACCGCATCCTGCTGTTCCCGCTCTATCCGCAATATGCCGCGAGCAGCAGCGCCTCTGCGCTTGACGAGGCGATGCGCACGCTGATCCGTACCCGCAACATGCCGGAAATCCGCACCATACGCGACTATCACACGCACCCGGCCTATATTAACGCAGTGGCGGAAAGCATCCGCCTCCATTGGCAACAGCATGGCAAGCCCGACAAGCTGGTCATGAGCTTCCACGGCGTGCCGCGCCGCACCTACGACCTGGGCGACCCCTATTACGATCAATGCCAGGCCAGCGGTAAATTGATTGCCCAGGCGCTGGACCTGACGGAAGACCAATACCTGATTGCATTCCAGTCGCGATTCGGCGCCGCGGAATGGTTGCAACCCTACTTCGCCCCATCGATCGAGGCGCTGGGCAAACAAAAACTGCGCCGCGTGGACGTGGTATGCCCGGGCTTTTCCAGCGACTGCCTGGAAACCCTGGAGGAAATTGCCATGGAGGGGAAAACCCTGTTCCTTGAAGGTGGCGGCGGCGAATACCACTACATTCCTGCCCTCAACGACAGGGATACCTGGATAAAAGCCATGCGTGAAATCGCCCTCGACAATCTGCAGGGCTGGGTGGCGCTGCGTTAGTGCGTCTGCGTTAATCTTGGTTAAACCTCGCCCAATAGGGAATGGGCTTTTGCTATACTCTCGAATTAGCTAGAAACGGATTCAAACAATGATAGTCATCACTGGCGGCGCAGGCATGATAGGCAGCATGATGGCCTGGCATCTCAATACCGTGCTGCAACGCGACGATATTGTGATCGTAGACCGCATTGCGCACCCCGAACAATGGCAAAACCTTTGCCACCGCCGTTATGCCAATTACCTGGACAAGGACGAACTACTCGGCTGGCTGCCCAAGATCGGAAAAATAGATGCCATCATCCATATGGGCGCCATCAGCGCCACGACGGAACGCGATTTCAACAAGCTGGTGCAGGACAATATCCGCTATAGCCAATTGCTATGGGGCTGGTGTGCGGAAAACGAAGTCCCGTTCCTCTACGCAAGCTCCGCCGCCACCTACGGCGGGGGCGAGTTCGGCTATGATGACGAGGAGTCGGCGATCGACCAGTTGCGGCCGCTCAACGGCTACGGCTACTCCAAGCAGTTTTTCGACCAGTGGGTTCTGCGTCAAAGCAGCGAAGGGCTGGCAACCCCGCCGCAATGGTGCGGATTCAAGTTCTTCAATGTCTATGGCCCGAATGAATACCACAAGGAACGCATGGCCAGCGTCGCCTTCCACACCTTTAACCAGTTCCGCGAGCAAGGCCATGTCAAGCTGTTCAAGAGCCACAAGCCCGGTTTTGAGGATGGCATGCAATTGCGCGATTTCGTCTATGTGAAGGACGCCGTGGCCGTGATGGCGCATTTCCTCGAGCAACCCCAGCATTCAGGCCTGTTCAACATCGGCACAGGCGAGGCGCGCGCATTCAAGGATTTAGCCACCGCCGTCATGACCAGCATGGGCCGCGAACCCAGCATCGAATACATCGACATGCCGCAAGACCTCATGGGCAAGTATCAATACTTTACAGAGGCTAATATCAGCAAGTTGCGCAATACAGGCTACACCGCCCCGTTCCACACGCTGGAGCAAGGTGTGCAGGATTACGTCCAGCAATACCTCATGCAAGCCGACCCTTATTGCTGAGCCTAGCCAGGAGAACACCATGAATGCTGTCGACACCTTGAAACAAGCTTTCAGCGAACACCAGGCCGTCATTGCCGCGCTGGAGCCGCTGCTGCCCAAAATCGCCGATGTGGCGCAAGCGATGCGCGCCTGCCTCGCCAACGGCGGCAAGATATTGCTGTTCGGCAACGGCGGCAGCGCCGCCGACAGCCAGCATATCGCCGCTGAAATCGTCGGGCGCTACAAGAAAGAGCGCCGGGGATTGCCAGCCATCGCCTTGACTACGGACACCTCCATCCTCACCTCGGTCGGCAACGACTACGGCTTCGACTTTATTTTCTCCCGCCAGGTGGAAGCGCTCTGCCTGCCCGCAGACCTGGTGATTGGTTTTTCCACCTCGGGCAATAGCCGCAATGTGGTGCTGGGCATAGAAAAGGCACGCGAAATCGGCGCCGTCACCGTGGCCATGACTGGCGGCAGTGGCGGCAAGCTCGCGAGCCTCTGCGACCACGTGCTGACCATGCCCACCAGCGATACCCCCCGCATCCAGGAAGCCCACATCCTGATCGGGCATAGCCTGTGCGACTTGGTGGAAGCCGACTAACACTTCATCATATTTACCCATATGCGCGAGTTTTTCCTCAATACCATTCAGCATCGCTTCGGACATGACCCGTTGTGGATACTGGTCATCGGCGACCTCATGCTGGACCGCTACCTGTTCGGCGATGTCCAGCGCATCTCGCCGGAAGCGCCGGTGCCTGTCGTGTTGCTCAAGTCGCAAGACGAGCGCGCCGGGGGGGCGGCCAACGTGGCGGCCAACCTGGCCGGCCTCGGAATCAAGACCAGGATCGCGGGCGTGATTGGACAGGATAACGAAGCACAGACCCTGCTCGGCTTGATGCGCAATATCGGTGCAGACACGCAGCACGTCCATCGCAGCACGCTCAGGCCCACCATCACCAAGACCCGTATCCTTGGCGGCCACCAGCAAATGATGCGCCTGGACCAGGAAGACGCCGCGGCATTTTCAGCAGAAGAACAACTTGCCCTGCAAGCCGCCATCAGCACGGCACTGACGGACGGACCAGCCGCCGTCATCCTCTCCGACTATGCCAAGGGCGTACTGAGCGAAACCTTGTGCCAGTCGGTGATTGCGCAAGCCACAGCCGCCAATATCCCGGTACTGGTCGATCCCAAGGGGCGCGACTACAGCAAATACCAGGGCGCGAGCGGGCTGACCCCGAACAAACGCGAAACCGCGGAAGCCTGCCATGTCGCCATCCATGACGACCAGGCACTGCTTGCTGCTGCAGAACAGCTGCGCAGCGCGCTGCAGCTCGAATTCCTCGCCGTCACCCGCGGAGAAGAAGGCATCACCGTGCTGGATCGCCAGGGCAGCGCGCATCTGGCTGCCACTGCACGCCAGGTCTACGACGTTTCAGGCGCCGGCGACACCGTGATCGCCACACTCACTGCAGGCTTGGCACACGGCCTTCCCCTGCACGATGCGATCGAGCTCGCCAACATCGCGGCAGGCATCGTGGTGGGCAAGGTCGGCACGGTGCCGATCAACAAGGCGGAACTGGAACATGAGCTGCAATCCCAGCAATCCGCAGCGCAAGCGGACAAGGTCTGCAACCTGGACAGCCTGCTAGCCCGGGTAAGAACCTGGCGCAATCACAGTGAGCGTATCGTCTTTACCAACGGCTGCTTCGACCTGCTGCATGCCGGGCATGTCACTTACCTGGAGGCAGCCCGCAACACCGGCGACCGCCTAGTGCTGGGCCTCAACACGGACCGCTCGGTGAGTGCGTTGAAAGGCCCGACCCGCCCGGTGATCCATGAGCAGGACAGGGCCCGTGTGCTTGCCGCGCTCGAATCCGTGGATGCCGTCATCCTGTTCGATGAAGATACGCCTATCGACCTGATCAAGGCCCTCCGCCCTGACGTCATCGTCAAGGGCAGCGACTACACGGAAGACCAGGTAGTAGGCGGCGCGGAAGTCAAATCCTGGGGCGGCAAGGTCTCATTGATCGATGTCGTGCCGGGCCGTAGCACCAGCAATATCATCAGGAAGCTTGCATCCTGATGGCCGAGGTTCGCTAGATGGTCAACAACCGGCAAGACAAAATCCTCGTCATGGGCCCTTCCTGGGTAGGCGACATGGTGCTGGCGCAAAGCCTGTTCAAGACCCTCAAGCAGCAAAAACCGGACTGCATCATCGAAGTCGCAGCGCCGGCATGGACGTTGCCGTTGCTGGAGCGCATGCCGGAAGTGAATAATGCCATTGCTCTGCCCTTCCAGCACGGCCAGTTGGCATTGAAAGAGCGTATCCGCTTTGGCCGCAGCCTGAAGGAACGGCACTACACCCAATCCATCATGCTCACCAACTCCTTGAAATCCGCTATCCTGCCCGCGGCCAGCGGAATCAAGCAGCGCACCGGGTTTCTCGGTGAAATGCGCTATGGCCTGCTTAACGATATCCGACTATTGGATAAAACCCAATTACCTCGCACGGTGGATCGCTTCGTCGCTCTCGGCATTGATGCCCAGAGCAGTATGCCCAGCCACATTCCCAACCCCAGCTTGGTCGCTAACCGAGATAATGCCTTTGCCTGCCTGGAAAAACTCGGTATAGCAGCACCACACCCCCCCGTATTGGGACTTTGCCCAGGCGCAGAATATGGCGAAGCCAAACGCTGGCCGCTGGAACATTATGCTGAAGTGGCGCGCGCTGCCCATGCCCATGGTTGGCAGGTCTGGCTGTTCGGCTCCGACAAGGATGTACCCTACACCGCCGAGATCAACCGGCTGAGCGGTCAAGTATGCGAGGATTTCGGCGGCAAGACCAAGCTGGGCGATGCCATTGACCTCATGTCGCTATGCGACGCAATCGTCAGCAACGACTCAGGCCTCATGCATGTGGCGGCGGCCTTGGATATAAAACTCATCGCCATTTACGGCTCCTCTGACCCACACCATACACCGCCCATGAGCAGCAAGGCGGTCATTGAATATCTCGGGCTGGCATGCAGCCCCTGCTTTCAACGTGAATGCCCACTGGGTCATTTAAATTGCTTGAAGCAGATTCAGCCGATAACCGTTATCTCAGCACTGCTCACTGAATACTGAACAATGAAAAACCGCATCAAAGTATTACAGCTACAGCCCGATTACAATGTAAAGCCCAATGATGCCTCCGATCTGGCCGAGCAAATCGTCAAGGGCCTGCCGGTAGAGCAATATGAAGTGTTCTCAGGCTATTTGTCTGGCCGCCCCACGAGCACGCAACCAAGCAGCATTGCCGAGCATATTGAATATTTCGACTTAAAAGAAAAGGACGTCACTGGCCTGCGCCTGAAAGCCATGTGGAAACTTTACCGATTCTGTCAAAAGCATCGTCCTGATGTCATTATCTGCAATAGATTCAAGGTAATCAGTTTAGTTCTTCAGCTCAACAAGATCATGCGTGTGCCTTTATGCATTGGCATTGCACACAGCATGGATGAATACAAGCGCAAATATCGGCAATGGCAGGTCAAACTACTGTCCGACCAGCACTGGCGCTTTGTGGGCGTTTCAGAAACTGTACGTGAGAGACTCATTGCATACCAGTCAGGCTTCAAGACAAACAATACTGTCACTATTCAGAACGCGATCGACATCGATAAGGTTGCTGCACAGCAACTGGAGAAACATAGGGCTAGAGAACATCTTGGATTACCCCAGGATGCCATCATCGTCGGCGCACTCGGCAGATTAGTGGCCGTCAAGGGGCATCGCTATCTTATTTCCGCCTTCGCACGTATCAAGGATGAATTTCCCTCTGCTCGATTGGCAATCATTGGGAATGGCAAAGAAGAAAGTGCGCTGAATACACTGATCAAGGAATCCAATATTGCTGATCGTGTAGATATGCTCGGATGGCGCGACAATGCGGCACAATATGCCAAAGCCTTTGATATTTGGACACTCCCTTCGCTGCAGGAAGGCCTGCCGCTAGCGTTGATGGAAGGAATGGCTGGCCGCCTACCTTTGATTGCTTCGGATATTCCACAATTACGTCATATTATTTTGGGGGCTGGTGGAATCGCCGTAAAACCCAAAGATGTCGATGGCCTTGCCGAGGCCCTACGTGCCTATTTATCTATGGATATCCATGCGCTCCAACAAAAGGGAGAACATGGGTTCCGCTATCTGGTAAAGCACCATGGCATTGATCACTACCGCCAAAGCTATCGCCAGCTTATCGAAACGACTATAAGCAATTAAGAAAGAGCTTCATGAGGTTTCTCCAGTTTTTACGCAGTCCAACCTTTGCACTATACTCAATCAGTGCATGGATAATCAGTTTCCTCGTTATTGCAGGCTCACAAGCTCATAACAATGCGGGCTATCTCCTATTATTCATACCGGTCTTGATTTCATTGCAATTCAAAGAAATTAAGCAATTTTTTCGGCACCCTTTAGCAAAAATACTTCTCATCGTTATCTTGACGCTTATTTTCTCGGCCTGCATTGGAGACGGCAGCCCCTGGAAACAAGCCAAGTTCGGCCTAGTTGTTTTGTTGTTTTATCTCGCAGTGGCAAGATTGCCACTGCTCCTTGATGAAACAGTTTACAAAGCAGCTTGGGCATTTTTAGGCTTGTTGATTGCATATGTGATTTTCAACGCCGTACTGCAATCTATACAAGGCAGCTGGGCCTTAGGTTCGAGACTAGGTGAGCTGTATGCAAAACTTGAAAACGTCATTTACGTCACCAATAGCATGGGAGGCATGCTGGCGATCATCACACTTCTTGGGCTTAAGGCCAAACGCTATCGTGCAGTACTCCTCGCTCACATACTCGTTCTATTTTTTGCGCTGACTATACTGCAAACACGAAGCATCATCGGTATTTGGGCGTTAATCACCCTATTGTCTGGGCTCTCCCTTTATCGCCAGCGACTAGCCAATCGCAAGCTCATGGTCTCGCTGATTTCCGTTGGGCTGGTACTTATCATCATGATGATTGGACTGGTCTTCTTCAGCTCGATTGGCGATAGTTTGCTCGCACGCAAATTCTATCGCTTTGAAATATGGGGTGGTTTTATTGCGGAAACATTGCGCTGTGGCGTCTGGCTAGGTTGTGGGCCAGAACATGAGTTTACTTTCACCACCCAAGATCAAGTGCTTATCGTGCACCCACATAGTGTATTCGTCACCCAGTTTTACAAAGCCGGTATAGTTGGGTTCATTCCTCTTGTGATTCTTACCGCCTGGGCAATCGCCAGAGGCTTGCGGGAAAAATCTTGGGCAGGTTGGTACTTCACAGTGGGCGTATTGGGCTTATGCTTTGATGGAAGCAGCTTGTTCCACAGCACAAGTCAGCGCTGGCTACTTTTCCATTTACCGCTGGCATTGCTGATTGCGCAAGACTTACATCGCTCAATCAAGCAAAACAATCAGAACTCTACTCAGGTAACGATGTGATTCGCTTACGCTTGGCATCTATAGCTTATTTTGCATGAGGGCGCACATCTCCTGCGCCCTCGCTTCCCAGGTAAAACGCTTGAGGTAAGCAGCGTGTCCCTGCTGGGCGATTGCCATGCGCTTCTCTGGGTGAGCTAAATAGAAGCGTACCTTTTCCTGCAACTCCTGAGGCCCATGGAAGGTTTCAATTTCCTCCCCAGGCTTAAAGAGCTCAGCGACCTCGTCACAATAATCCGTGATCAAGAAACACCCTGCCGCGAGCGCCTCGAAAATTCTCAAGTTCACGCCAGTACCCGCCGCATAATAGGGGCCCCGTGTGACATTCAGGACAATTTTTGCGCCAGCTAGTAGTTGATGCAGATCAGCCCCCCAAACCGCATGGTCATCCACGCGCTTGATCAACTCTGGCGACATCAAGGGAAAATTGCGCTTCCATCGATTACCAAAAATGGAAAGATGGTCACGTAGGCTTTCCAGGACAAGAATCCTGCGCAAATCGCCACTTCCGACGAATAGCACCTCGTGTTTTTTTTCATGATCGGATGCACTGGGCGCCGCAATAAAGTTCGCCCCAAAGGGCACAAAACTGGCATCCAGTTGCCTGGTATCCTTGAAGAAATCGGCCGTCACCTTGGAGCATGAAAATATTTTCTTGTAGATGGGCAGCTCCTGCTCCAGAAAGAAAATAAATTCACGACGCTTGGTATAAAGGTTACAGCTATCCGTATCATACAAATAGATATCAAGCTGATATTGCTGAGCCAGCGCCTTTAGCGCAGCTGGGGTAATAAATTTATAGATAAACCCCACCACCAGGATGGCATCAGGCCGTGTTTGCTGGATCAATGCCGAGATAGCCGCAAGTTTACCTTTTGGTAGGTGAAAAAACGCATCGCCGCTGCTGTCCTTGGCTCGATTCACTAACTTAGTTACCGCCGATTTCAAGCCATACAATGGGATCTTCGGTATAGTCAACAGATTGTAATATGTGGTTTCAATGTCCAGATGGCGAAAAGCCTGCGCCAACTCCTCACCAAGTGGCACCCCTGCAATACCATCTAATATCAATAATTTTTTCATGATGAAGCTTTTCCACTCTTGAGTAGTGCCTTAGATGGGCTGGTAATGATGATATGTAATAAATCTGCATCGCCCAAGGAGTTAAAAGACTAGCGCTATACGCGCGATGGTAGTGTCCTGTTGTGTATCCCTGCGCGATCAATGAGCTCAAAGAATCTTATTCTCGCAGCTTCGTCTGAGAAGCTACGTCTCAAAATATCAGAGGCCAATGGTATTTCAGAGTCGACAGCGTTGATTAATTCCCGGGATAACTCTTCTGCGTTCCCAAGAGTAAATAAAGGTGCAAAAGCCCTGACCACCTCAACACCCCCTCCGCTATCACTACAAATAATCGGCAATTCTGCTGCCATGGCCTCGAGCAACACCATACCAAATGGTTCATGATCCGAGCTCAGAACAAAGAGATCAAACGCACGGAAATAGCGCCGTGCATCTGGGACCTGCCCAGCGAATCTAACTTGGTTAGCCAGTCCCAGCGTATTCGCCAAGGCCTTGAGATTCTGCTCCAGTGGGCCTTTGCCTAAGATCAGCAACAAGGTGTTGGCTGGCAACTGCGGCAAGGCCTGGGCAAAGCCGCGCAACAGGGTAGCCTGATCTTTATCGCGGTGCAGGCGACCAACATTGGCGATGACATAGGTATCGTCATCAAGGCCGAGAAAGCGGCGGGCATCGGGCCTAGGCAACAGGGATTGCTTGACGGCGTCGACATCAATACGGTTGTAAAGTGTTTGTATCTGCTCGGTAGGCCAGTGCTTGAGGTGCTGGCGCATTTCGTCCCGTACGGAATTCGACACGCATAGCATCAATATGCGCTTGCGGTAAAAGTTGACGAGGATGCGGCGCGTGAACCGCCCGTAGTCGTTGTAGTTATGGTGCACGCTCACCACTGGCAGATCAGTAGCGAGCAATGCCACATAGGTCGGCTTGGCACGGTGGGCAATACAAAATGCGAAGTTCCGGCTTTTCACCAATTGTCGGATTTTGGCAATCGCCCCCAGTTTGAGCCCTTTTACTTGCTTGCTGCTATAACCAAGGAAAATCACTTCATCGGAAGCGCTACCTCGCTCCACTTCGGGATCGGGTTTCCCGGTCAGATAGACCGTCACCACCTTGTAGGGACTATCCTTGAACAAGGCAGCATATTGGCGTGCGCAGTCGAGGAAGGGAGGATAATAGCTATGACAGATATGCAGTACGTACATGGTTCAAGCACCAGATAAAAACTTCAACTTCTGCCTAAGCACAGACACGGCTTTGGGTGACAATTGCGCCGTTGTGAAATAGCCATCCGCAAAAGCCTTGCGTTCAGCCATAGACAGCGACATCCAATCATCCCGATAACGCTGCAGATGGCGGAAGTTGCGTGCGCGATGCCAGTTGGTCAGGCTATGGTGATATACCTTGAGGTCGGCGATATCGATCAAGCCAAGCCTTCCTTCCGGCGTCTTGACAACATTGCCGAAATGCAGCGAGCGGAAATAAATGCCATCCTCATGCAATTGCGCGACAAAGCGCCCCAAATTTTCCATGATGGCATGATCCGCCAAGCCCGAGATATGCAATTGTCGCAATGTATGACCTAACAATGGCTGGTAAAGTACGGCGGTATCGGTGCTTTCCTCGAAATGGAACAATTGCACAATCTCGACCGTAGGAACACCAAGCCGCTTTAGCCTATCTGCATTGCGGCAAAACTTGCGCGCGTAGGAGTAAATGCGGGCCAGGGTAAAGGTGTGGCGCACGCGAAATACCTTGAGGATATTGCCATTCACCATCTGCAGCACTTTGATGCCACGCTCATCTTGCTCGAGCACCTTGGCGTTCCGGCTTAATTGCGCGAAGTGTTCCGGGGTAAGCAGGTGGCTGTTGCGAATATTCAGGCGGGGAATCAGCATGTATGCGTTAACAAGGCGTTTATATCGGGCAATGTAGCAATATCCTGACTGGCGCAATAAGCCTGCCAACCGGGGAAATCGGTCCATTTGTGCAGAAAGACGAAATCCAGGCCGGCTCGGCTCGACGACTCATGATCGTAGCGGCTATCGCCGATAAAAATCGCGGGCCGGCGGATATTATCGCGGCCGGTTTCGCGCGCCATGATCTCGTCCTTGTTATCCGGGCTGCCGAAAATGCCGCCATCAAACAATGAGGATAGCTTACGCTCGGCAAAAATGGCACGCAACTCTTCCTGGTCCCCACCTGAAATCACTAGCCAATTGCTGGCTGCGGTTTTTTCACGCAGTGCCTGCAGCCCAGGCGCAATTTCACAATTTGCCAGGCGCTCGCGCACCTCTCGGCCGAAATCCTGCAACAGGAATTCCACATCATCCTGAGCAAACGGCTTTTTCAGGATTTGCTTGAGGAAATACTCGAATTTGACGAAGCGGGAAATACCGCCCAGCTTGATATGGTAATCCACCAGTGCCTGCGCCTGCTGGTCGTCCGCGCCGAAGTTCTTGGCAGTGGCGTAATACGCCTCGATCTTGAGATGGTTGGAGTTGAGGATGACGCCATCGCAATCAAACACCCATGTGTGGTATTGCTCGAGATTCAGCATAGCGCGACCTGAAGGTTGATGCCACTGGCAAGGCAAAACATACCGGAAGTATGAAGAACACAGGCCCCGAGGGGCCTGTGATGAGCTAGTTAGGCTGCAGCCTTGATTGCACTGGCTTCGCGCGCCAGCTTGGTGATATGCGCCCAATCCTTGCGCGCCACGGCATCGCCAGGCGTAAGCCAAGTGCCGCCGCAAACCACGACGTTAGGCAGTGCAAGGAACTGCGGTGCGGATTCCACCGTCACGCCGCCAGTGGGGCAGAACTTGACATCGCCGAACGGGCCGGCAAAGCCCTTGAGCAGGTTGATGCCGCCCACGGCAACGGCGGGGAACAGCTTGAGGAAATAGTAGTCATCGGCATTCGCCTGCATGATCTCGCTGCCGGTGGAAACGCCCGGCAGCAACGGCAGACCGATTTCACGCGCCGCACGGCCGATCTCGCTGGTATAGCCGGGGCTGACGGCGAACTTGCAGCCGACATCCTTCACAGCCTGCGCATCCTTGATGCTACGCACCGTGCCAGCGCCGACAATCGCATCAGGCACGGCCTTGGCGATGGCTTCCATCGCTTGCAACGCCACTGGCGTACGCAAGGTCACTTCCAGCACCTTGATGCCGCCTTCGAGCAATGCTTCCGCCATAGGCACGGCATCTTCCACCTTGTTGATGACAATGACCGGGATTACCGGGCCATGGTTGGCTAAATCGAGTGTGCTCATGTTCTATATACCTATGGTTGATTATTAAAAATCTACAAGTGGGAAGGCAAACTATATTGCCATTTCAAAATCGCGGCGGACAAGGCGTTTGAGCGCAGACAGTACGCTAGTACGGCAAGCGAAAAACAACGCAGTCCCCCGCGCATTTTCAAATGAGCTAGAGCCAGGTGACGGCGCCTTCTTCGGCGCTGTGCACATTCTTGCGCATCCCGCCGAACAATTCGCGGCCAATGCCATGGCCATTGTTGTTACGCTGGGCTTCGGTCATCACCGCCACGGTACGTGCCTGCCACTCCTCATCGTCTACCAGCGCGTTCAGCGTGCCGACAATCGCATTGAGGCGGATCATGTCGCCCGTGCGGATCTTGCCGATCGCGCCGCCGGCAACGGCTTCCGGGCTCAAGTGGATCGCAGCCGGCACTTTGCCGGAGGCGCCGCTCATTCGGCCGTCGGTCACGATCGCGACGCGGAAACCCTTGCCCTGCAATACGGACAACGGCGGGGTTAGCTTATGCAGCTCAGGCATGCCGTTGGCGCGCGGTCCCTGGAAGCGCACGACGGCGATGAAATCCTTTTCCAGCTCGCCGCGCTCAAACGCGGCCAGCAATTCCTCCTGGCCGTTGAACACAATGGCAGGGGCTTCAATGATCTGGCGGTCTTCCGGCACGGCAGAACTCTTGATCACGGAACGGCCCAAATTGCCAGTCAACAGGCGCAGGCCGCCAGAGGAACTAAACGGCTTGGAAGCGTTACGCACGATCGTTTCATCAGGGCTTTCCTTCGGCAAGTCGACCCAGATCAGGCTGTCGTCGGACTTGACCGGCTTCTTGCCGAAATCACGCAAACCGCCAATCACGACGGAACTCACGTCGCCATGCATATAGCCGGCATCCACCAGCTCGCGGATCACGAAACTTGGGCCGCCAGCCGCCTGGAACTGGTTCACGTCGGCTGTGCCGTTAGGATAAACACGTGCCAGCAACGGGGTGTTCTGCGACAGCTTGGAGAAATCGGACCAGTCGATGATGATGCCAGCCGCCCGGGCCACGGCCACCCAGTGAATCAGGTGGTTGGTACTGCCGCCGGTGGCCAGCAACGCCACGATCGCATTGACGATGACGCGCTCATCCACCAGTTTGCCGATTGGCGTGAAGCGCTGCCCTTTGGTGATGGACAGCACGGTCTTGACCGCCTCACGGGTCAACAGCTCGCGCATATCGTCGTGCGGATGCACGAAGGCGGCGCCCGGCACATGCAGCCCCATCGCCTCGATCAGCATCTGGTTGCTGTTGGCGGTGCCGAAGAAGGTACAGGTACCAGCGCCATGGTAGGCGGCGGACTCGGAAGCCAGCAGCTCGTCACGGCCAACCAGGCCCTGTGCGTATTTCTCGCGCACCTTGGACTTGGTGGTATTGTCTATGCCGGTCGCCATCGGGCCCGCAGGCACGAAAACGGTCGGCAAGTGGCCGAAATGCAAGGCGCCGATCAGCAGCCCCGGCACGATCTTGTCGCACACGCCAAGCATCAAGGCCGCATCGAACACATCGTGGGACAGGGAGACCGCCGTACTCATCGCGATGGTATCGCGCGAGAACAAGCTCAGCTCCATGCCGGGTTCGCCCTGGGTAATGCCGTCGCACATCGCGGGCACGCCGCCCGCCACCTGCACGGTTGCGCCATGCTTGCGCGCTTCGTCCCGGATGATATTGGGATAGGTCTCGTATGGCTGATGTGCCGACAGCATATCGTTGTAAGCCGTCACGATACCGATATGCGGCGCCTTTTCCGCCACGACGCGGAACTTGTCGTTGTTAGGCAGGGCGGCAAAGGCATGCGCCACGTTCGCACAGCCCAGGCGGTCAGCGCCGCGCGTGCGGTTGATGATCTGGTCGATGCGTTGCAGGTATGCCTTGCGGGTCGGCGCACTACGTTCCCGAATGCGCTCGGTGACTTCTATCAGGGTTTGTGTCATTAATGGTGTGCTGCTGAAAAGTTGAATTTAGCCGGGAATTATCGCTGAAAGCGCCGGGCATCGTCAAATTAACCACGACTGGGATAAGGTAAAAAAACCATGGGCTTGCAACATCTGTTCTCTCGCTGCAAGCCCTGCCCGGCCTAGTTTTTGGTCACGAGGACATCTTCCATCAGAAGATATTCGAGATCGCACCCGTAGAACATATTGAGTGCATCCGTCGGGCTGCAAATCATCGGTTCGCCCCGCCGGTTCAATGAAGTATTGAGCACCACAGGCACATTGCGCAGGCGTTCGAGTTCCTCGATCAAGGCGTAATACCGCGGATTGGTTTCCCTGGTCACGATCTGCGCGCGTGCAGTGCCGTCCTCATGGACGACCTCGGGAATGCGCGGCTTCCAGTGCTCGGCCACATCGAAAGTAAACGTCATGTAAGGCGCAGGATGGTCGGTCTGCAGGATGTCCGCCGCAACGCGGTCCAGCATGCTGGGACAGAACGGCCGCCAGCGCTCGCGGTACTTGATCTGCGCATTGATGCGGTCGGCCACGCCGGGATGGCTGGGATCGCCGAGGATGCTGCGGCAGCCCAGCGCGCGCGGGCCGAACTCCATGCGGCCCTGGAACCAGGCCAGCGGGTTGCCGGCTGCCAGGATTTCAGCGCCTTTCTGCGGCGCGTTTTCAATGCGCTGGAACTTGGGCTTGGCAGGATGCGCCTCGCAGGCCGCCAGGCACTCCTCTGTGGTGAAAGATGGGCCGAGGTAGGCATGACGCATCGGCTCCAGCGGCTCGCCCATCTCCGCAGCCACATAGCTGGCGGCACCCAGCGAGGTGCCGTTGTCGCCGGATGCAGGCTGCACGAACAACTGTTTCACGTGCGGCAAGGCAATGATGCGCTGGTTGAGCTTGACGTTGAGCGCCACGCCGCCTGCCATCGCAATGCGGCCGGTCTCGCGAATGATGTCGCCGAGATAGTACTCGATCATTTCCAGCGCAATGTCTTCCAGCAACTGCTGCACGGAGGCGGCGTAATGGATATAGGGGTCGTCGATCTCGTCGCCCTGGCGCTTGGGGCCCAGCCACTCGATCAGCTTGGGCGTGAAGTAGAAGCCCTTGCCTTTTTCCTTGTAGCGGCGCAGTCCGACCACGTTGACGTAATCGGTATTGATCTTGAGTTCGCCATTCTCGAACTTGGCCAGGCGCGACAAATCGTAGCGCTTGGGATCGCCATAGGGCGCCATGCCCATGACCTTGAATTCGCCGTCCAGCATCTCGAAGCCGAGGTACTCGGTGATCGCGCCGTACATGCCGCCCAGGGAGTCCGGGTCGTAGAATTCCTTGATCTTGTGGATCTTGCCGTTCTCGCCGTAGCCGAAGAAGGTCGTGGCGTATTCGCCCTTGCCGTCGATGCCGACAATCGCGGTCTTTTCCTTGAATCCGCTCAGGTGATAGGCGCTGCTGGCATGCGCCAGGTGGTGCTCGACCGGCACGAAGCGCGCCTTGGTCAGGCCAAGCTCGCGCATCAGGTCCAGGGATTTGTCGCGGTTGCGACGGAAACGGCGGTTGCCGTTGAAAATGGCATCGAGTGCACGGTCAGGCGCATACCAGTAGCGCTTGGCGTAATGCCAGCGCGCACTGCTGCTCAATGGAATCTCGCCATAGGGAAATGCGACGATATCGACCTGCTCGGGCCGCACCCCGGCCTCGCGCAGACAGTATTTTGCCGCTTCCAGCGGAAACTTGTTCTTGGCATGCTTGTCGCGGATGAAACGCTCTTCTTCCGCGGCCGCTACAATTTTTCCATCCACAATAATGGCAGCCGAGGCGTCATGCCCCAACGCACCTGATAAACCTAGAATGATCATTCGTCTTTTTCGCTTTATTTAACTACGATGCCCGCCTGGTCCAGCACGCGGCCATCCGTATAAACCGCCCTGAAGGCCGTCATCAGCAACCGGCAAGTCGCAACATCGGCCCGCCAGTTCTTGAAGAACCGCTGCAGGTCGCGCACGTGCCTGCGCTCAAACCGCTTTCTGCACCTATGTTGCCGCATGCTGTCCAAATCGATCAGCAACGGATGCTGGTCATGTATCAAGACATTGGTCGCCTTGAAATCGCCGTGCTCCAGCTGCAGGCAAAATAACTGGAAAAACAGCCTGGCGATGCGCCGCGCTACCTGCTCGCGCGCTTCCTGATCGATTGACGCGTCGGCATAGAACTCCGCCGCATCACAGGCATGCACGAACTCGGTCAGCAAATAAGCCTCGCGCCGCAAACCCAGCCACCGGCGCTCCAGCACGGCCACGGCCGTCGGAGTGGCAATGCCCTTCACCTGCAAGCGGAAGGCGTTTGCCCATGATACAAGCGCCCTGGAAGGCCGCCACGCACGGCCCAGGCCATGCCAGAAATTCTTGATATTGTACCTTTTGATCACCATCTTGCGCTGATCAATTTCAATCGCAGCCACGGTGCAGGTGTTCCCGCTCTTGAGCCGCAATGCGCCTGCTGCATCGAGTAAACCGTCGGGCGCGGCCAATGCCTGCCGCAATATCTGGCTGTCCTTGGCGCGATTGACCGCCAGGTAATGCCGGGATGTTTGCTCCACATGTACATCGGTACACGGGCGCTGCACTTTCCTCGCGTACTGGCGCATCTCGTATTGCCAGTGCCGCGCGATAAGCCGCTGCATACTGGCGATATCGGGCAGTTGCTCGCCTGCCGTGGCCGCATATTGTTGCAACAGGCCGGGCAACCAGACAGGCACTGCATCGACATCGAACTTCGAGATCAGCCGAGCCAGATTGTCCCATTGCTGCCGCTGCCTGCCAAAGGCGCGCAGCTGCCGTATGCCGTCACCATCCAGGGTATAGATAGCCTGCGCATCCACTAGGAAGTTTTTCAGGTACAAATCCGTCTGCAGCAAGCCTGCACGGTGATGCCTGGCAATCTCCGCGACCAGGCGCCGGGCCAACGCAAGCCGCTCCCCGGCATCCATATCTTGCCAAACCTGCTCGGCATTGCGGGCTGGAACGGCTGCATAGAGCAGGACTTCGCACACCTGATCCGCCACACGGGACTCAAGCAGCAAGGCCGGTGTTGCAAGCCCCTTCTGCGCCAGCCAGAGGGCGCCGCGCTTGTCGCGCGCCGCATACTTGGCCGCCTGGCCGCCGATGAAAAACTTGGCGTAAATGGCCTGCCCCTTCAGCAAACCACAGCAAACCAGGCGCTTGCCCGGGACACGACGCACGACCTCCAGCGACTGCAATTCGCTGCCATCATCCAGCACCAGGCCGAATGTTGCAGCAGCAGCCCCTTTTGCATATTGCTGCAAATCAGGGATGGAGGGCGCAGCGGGCTCAGTCATGGGCATGAATGTCCAGCGGACGGATGGTGTCAGGCTGGTAAGGGTCGCCAATCAGCAATGGGTGCTCCTTGAATTGCGCATTCACAATGCTGAGCGACGGCTCGAAGCCGTCGAAGCTCAAGCCAGCCAGATCCGCCCAGGTATGGATGAAATGCGCGTTGCTATAGGGACGTTCCAACATGCCGTCGAAGCGCATGTCATGTCCCTCCCTCCACTCCTCGGACGCCCATATGATGAAAGGCACCGTATACATAGGCAGGGTGGGCTTGGCCTCGTTGCGCCCCAGCATGCCATGGCCTGGTGCATCGTAGACATCTTCGCCGTGGTCGGAGAAATAGACCAGCAGGCTGTTCGGGGCGCGCTTGCGCAGGCTTTCAATCAGGGTGGACATCACGTAATCATTGTAGAGCACGGCATTATCATACTGGTTATAGACCTTGGCCTGCCCCTCGTTCAGTATCGCGGGCACGCCCTCGCGTCCCTTGAAGACGTCAAATTCCGCAGGGTAACGGTACTCATATTTCATATGCGTACCAAGCAAGTGCACGATGATGAATTTCCTGGGCGCAGGATCACGCAGCACTTCCTCGAACGGGGCAAACACATTGGCATCATACTCGCGGGAGTTCTGTGCGCGGCTGTTATTCATGTAGAACTGCTCGTCCGTCTGCTTGGAGAAGTTGGCCAGCATGGTATTGCGTTTGGTAATCGTCTGGTGGTTGGTGATCCAGTACGACTTGTAACCCGCCTGGCGCATCATGTTCATGAGCGAAGGCTTGGTGAGATATAGCTCGGGATGCTCCTGGTCCGCAAAAGTCAGCGCCTGGGTCAATGCCTCTATCGTGTAGGGCCGTGGCGTCACCACATTGCCGAACACGCTCAACTCTTGCCGTAGGGCGTCCAGCTTGGGCGTCGTCTTGCGATGGTAGCCGTACAGGCTCATGCGCTGGCGGTTGGTCGATTCGCCCAGCACCAGCACCAAAGTCGCAGGCTGGCCTGCGTTGGCGTCCAGCAGGTTCGATAGCGGCGGAATCCTGCTGTTCTGCTCGAGCAAGGTTTCCATATTGGCAAGCTGTTTGCGGTAGTGGATGTAGCCTATCACCATCTGCCAGGGCACGGCAGGCTCCATGCGTATTTGCAATTTCTCCACGGCATCGTCGAGGCTTGCCTTGTTGAGTACCAACTGCTTGAACATCGGCTGCACGAACAGCAAGACCAGGATGCCCGTGGTCACTGCCCAAGCCGCGCGTGCGCTGATCTGGAGCGGCCCCAGCCTGCGCCAGAGCCAGTACGCCACCCCACTATGCAATAGCAATACCGGGATCATCCACCAGACGAAGTAGTGGGCAATGAACTCGCTGGACTCGGCCGCGTTAGACTCGAAAATCGTGAACATCACGCTTTGCGAGAACTCCTGCCCATAAATACAGAAATACCCCAGGCTGACCAGCGAGAACACCCATAGCACCAGCCCGATCACGGCGGCTATCTTGCGTGCTTGGCGCGGCACCAGCATGACTGGTATCAGCCACAGCAGGCTCATCACAACCGCTTGACGCATGCCGACAAAGATGGTCGCCCCGCTGATTTGCAGCAGGATGTGCGTGATGCCGGAGAAATAGAAGAAAAACAGGTAGTAGTTGAACCAAGCGCTCCAGTCGGAACGCTTCCAGGCGAACTTGAATGACATTTGCATAGATTTTCCGGCTATACGCCAGAGCTGCCATGCATTAGCCGATCATACCGCCAATCTGGTGCAGCCCAGGCTCAACCTTGTGTAATTTGATATAAAGTTTGATGGCGCGGGCCTGCACCTGCTGCCAAAAATCACGCTCCTCGCGCATGACCTGCCTAATAGGCTTGCCACGGTAACGGCGCAGGAAACGCAGATAATCCCTAGGAGCCAGTCCCGCATTCATCGCAGAGAAATATAATGCTGCTATATCCTTCATGCGATCCTGTGGGCGGATTGTCTCACGAATTCCGACCCGGTGCAGGTCTATGAGATACAAATGGATATCTCCGTGCCTGAGCCGCGGCAGGTCAAGGCAGATATGGCAGATATAGAAATCGCGGTGATTGAGGCCGCTGTCATGCAGACGGGCTGCCAAGGCGGCGACTTCCAGCAGCAAGCGGCGCTTGAAGCGTGGCTCGGGCGGCGCCTGCATCCACTGGTCCGCCAGGGTCTCCAGCGACAGTATCTCGCCTAGGTCGCGGGTGATAAGGAACGATTGCCGGCTTGCCGGGCTGCATCCGCGGCTGCCGAAACCTGCCAGCGGCGTGGTGGCGATGCCGATCTCGCCCAGCTTTTCTATCGCTTGCTTCTCAGTATTTGCACTGACCACTGGCACCTTGAGCGCCAGCAGGTTCTTGAAAATCTCCCTCCAGCCCACGCCGAAGTGCTGCTTGATGAAATAGGGCTGGCCGGCAATCTCCACGCGTATGGTCTTGCGTCCCGGCACATCGCGGAACACCTCCCCCTCCAGCGCCATCACGCGCGCGAATACGTCCCCCTCCCCCAGCGCCTGCGTCAGTTCCGGCGACAACTGCAACGCTTCGCAAGTCATATCGCAGCCTCCTGCTTTTGCCCGGCAATACGCAGCATGATCGCAGCCTCGGCGCTGCCGTCGTTTTCCGCCATCAATCTGCGCGCATATTGCAAACCGTTGTCGCGCCACCTCTCCAACCGGGTGTCCCTTGCATGCACAAGCGACACCATCTCCAACAGCATCCGATTTAATGTCGCCTGCTCGAACGGCACCGACACCACTTGCCCGGCATCGGCCTCCTGGACATGCACCGCATAGCCGCAGCTGGCTGTCGCCAGCACCGGTAAGCCGCTCGCCAGCGCTTCCAGGATAACCAACCCGGTATTTTCCCGGTAGGCCGGATGCAGGTAGAAATCCGCGCCTTGCATCAATTGCGGAATGTCGGGCCTGCCGCGTGAAATGATCAGGTTGTCCGCCACCTTGAGCTTGTTTGCCATCCTGATGAACGACGCAGGCTTGTCCTGCCCGATCGCGATCAGCTTGAAATCCTTGCGCATGTCGGGAGGCAAGCTCGCCAAGGCCTGCACGGCGCGATCCAGCCCTTTCATGTAGAACCCTGAGCCCACCAGCAGGGCAATCTTCGTCTCCGGCGGCAGGTTGAATGCATTGCGCAGATAGGCGCGCATTTCCGCACGGTCATGCAATTGCAGGCGTTCGCCGGAAAGATAGGGCGGAATGTAGTGGAAACGGTCGTCCTGGGTCTGGTACCAGCGCTGGAATACGGCTTTTTCCGCCATGTCCACCATCAGCATCTGCGTCTTCGCCTGCGGCGAGAAAATGGCCTGCTCTATCTTCTGGAACCAGCGGTAGCGCGGCGTCAGCCGATACAGCCAGTTGCGCTGCCTATGGGCGCGCTCGATAAAACAGGGATCGGCGGCAAAATACACGTCCAGGCCGCCCATGCGGTTGTACCCCACCATAAGGTCGAAACTGGGTTCACACGCAATGCGGGCTTGCGCCTGGCGGATGAAATCCTGATATTTCTGGAAATTGAACCAGCCATTGCCCGGCATGATGTGCGCACGGATATTACGTTCCGGCAGGCTCTCCCCTGGCATCTGGCCGTCCCAAGACATGGTGAAAATGTCCACGGAATGCCCGGCCTTGGCAAGCCGGGTGGCAGTGCGCAACATGTCGCGCTGCATGCCGCCATAAGGGAAATATTTGAAGATCAGGAAAGCAAACTTCAATGGCTCTAGCCTTCAATTGGGAAAAGAAGCTGAATTGTATGCGAAAATGCCGCCCATGCCTCGTTTGCTCATGATCAAAACCACTTCCTTGGGTGATGTCATCCACAATCTGCCCGCCATTACGGACATCAAGGCCATGTTTCCCGGCATGGAGATAGACTGGGTGGTGGAAGAAAGTTTTGCCGATATTCCGAGGCTGCATCCGAGCGTAAGCGAAGTCATTACTGTCGCAGTCCGGCGCTGGCGCAAGCACTTGTTCCAGGCCAACACTTGGCAGGAAATCCGCCACATGCGGCGCCAGTTACGCGCGCACGATTACGACTATGTCATCGACACCCAAGGCCTGCTGAAAAGCGCCTTGATCGGCTGGCAAGCCCGCGGCGCCTATCATGGACAGGACAGCGCATCCGCGCGGGAATCCTGGGCGGCCCTGCTCTACCAGCAACGCCATCCCGTGGCACGCGGCCAGCACGCAGTCGCACGCAACCGAGAACTGGCGGCACGCGCGCTGGGCTATGCCATTCCATCCAGCCCGCCGGACTACAGGATTCATGCCGTAGCTCCCGACGCCGCGCTGGGATTGCCCAGCCGTTATATTGCCGGGCTGCACGCCACCAGCCGGGACTCCAAGCTCTGGCCGGAAAACCACTGGGCCCAGCTGGGCAACGCTTTGCTCGGTCAAGGCCTGGCACTGGTGCTGCCCTGGGGGAACGCAATCGAGGAGGCCCGCGCGCAGCGCATTGCCAGCGCCGTCCCCGGCTGCGTGGTGTTGCCGCGGCTGTCCCTCACCCGGCTCGCTGCCGTGATCGGCAGCAGCCATGCCGCGATCGGCGTCGATACCGGCCTGGTGCATCTCGCCGCTGCGCTCAACCGACCCACCGTGGCGATCTATACCGACACCGACCCGCGGCTGACGGGGGTGCTTGCGCAAGACAAGCACAAGATCAGCAACCTGGGCGGACAAGGCCAGGTTCCGACAGTCGATGCCGTGCTGGAGGCCTTGGCGCAGATCACGGCACAATAGCACGCTAGCCGGTTAACCCAATCCCGCTCGAATAAAATTACTCCGCCCCTCTTGTAATCCGGGCATATACCCCCATTTGCTTCGTTGTTACATCATCACCAACAGGGACTATCATGCAACACGAAGACAAGACGCCAGAAACCGACCTGCAGGAAAATGCCGCCACTCCAGCACAAGAAGCTGGCGCAGCAGGTTCGATTGATGACAGGATTGCCGAACTGGAAGCCCAGCTGGCCGAGCAGCAAGCCGCCGTGCTGTATGCCAAGGCGGAAGGCGAAAACATCCGCCGCCGTGCAGCGGATGATATCGACAAGGCGCGCAAGTTCGCGCTGGAAAAGTTCTCGAACGAGCTGCTCGCCGTCAAGGACAGCCTGGATGCCGCACTGAACGTGGGTTCCGCCACACTGGAAAGCTATCGCGACGGCGTTGAGCTCACTGCCAAGCAACTGACTTCCGTATTCGAGAAATTCAGCATTGTCGAGATCAACCCGGTCGGCGAGAAATTCGACCCCAACAAGCATCAGGCGATCGGCGCGGTTGAAAGCGATGAGGAAGCCAACACCGTGGTCAACGTGCTGCAGAAGGGCTACACCCTCAACGAACGCGTGCTGCGTCCGGCGCTGGTCATGGTTGCAAAATAAAACCATCCAGCTTTGCCATCGGGATTTTGCAGATGATTTTTGCAAACCAGGCTTGAAATCGCATCGCCTATCCCCACTTTGGCAACATAGTTATCCACTTTTAGAGTCAAAAGAACACAAGGAATCAAGACAATGGGAAAAATTATTGGTATTGACTTAGGCACCACCAACTCCTGCGTAGCCGTGATGGAAGGTGGCAAGCCACGCGTGATCGAGAACGCCGAAGGCGCCCGCACCACGCCATCCATCATTGCATATCAGGAAGACGGTGAAATCCTGGTTGGTGCGCCAGCCAAGCGCCAAGCGGTGACCAACCCCAAGAACACCCTGTTCGCCGTCAAGCGCCTGATCGGCCGCCGCTTCGATGAGAAGGAAGTGCAAAAGGACATCGGCCTGATGCCCTACACCATCACCAAGGCAGACAATGGCGACGCCTGGGTGGAAGTGCGCGATAGCAAGCTGGCGCCTCCGCAAATCTCCGCGGAAGTGCTGCGCAAGATGAAGAAGACTGCGGAAGACTACCTGGGCGAGGAAGTCACCGAGGCCGTCATCACCGTGCCAGCCTACTTTAACGACGCACAGCGCCAGGCCACCAAGGACGCCGGCCGTATCGCCGGCCTGGAAGTCAAACGCATCATCAATGAGCCGACTGCGGCTGCGCTGGCCTTCGGCCTCGACAAGCAGGAAGGCGACCGCAAGATTGCAGTCTACGACTTGGGCGGCGGTACTTTCGACATCTCCATCATCGAAATCTCCGAGATCGACGGCGAGCACCAGTTTGAAGTATTGTCCACCAATGGCGACACCTTCCTCGGCGGCGAAGACTTCGACAACCGCCTGATCGACTTCCTGGCCGACGAGTTCAAGAAGGAAAACGGCCTCGACCTTCGCAACGACCTGCTGGCAAAACAACGCCTGAAGGAAGCTGCCGAAAAGGCCAAGATCGAGCTTTCCTCCAGCACACAGACCGAAGTCAACCTGCCTTACATCACGGCTGACGCTTCGGGGCCCAAGCACTTGGTGGTGAAGATCACCCGCGCCAAGTTCGAGAGCCTGGTGGAAGACCTGATCGAGCGCTCCATCAAGCCTTGCGAAGTGGCATTGAAGGATGCTGGCGTTAAGGTTTCCGACATCCAGGACGTGATCCTGGTCGGCGGCCAGACCCGCATGCCAAAAGTACAGGAAAAAGTGAAGGAATTCTTCGGCAAGGAGCCACGCAAGGACGTGAACCCTGACGAGGCCGTAGCGGTCGGCGCCTCCATCCAGGGCGGCGTGCTGCAAGGCGACGTGAAGGACGTGTTGCTGCTCGACGTCACTCCGCTCTCCCTGGGCATCGAAACCCTGGGCGGCGTGATGACCAAGCTGATCCAGAAGAACACCACGATCCCGACCAAGGCATCGCAAGTGTTCTCCACTGCCGACGACAACCAGTCTGCCGTGACCATCCACGTGTTGCAGGGCGAGCGCGAAGTCGCTTCCGGCAACAAGAGCCTGGGCCAGTTCAACCTCAGCGACATTCCGCCTGCACCGCGCGGCATGCCGCAGATCGAAGTCACTTTCGACATCGACGCCAACGGCATCCTGCACGTATCGGCCAAGGACAAGGCGACCGGCAAGGAAAACAAAATCACCATCAAGGCCAACTCCGGTTTGTCTGATGAAGAGATCAAGCGCATGGAAGAAGACGCCGCCAAGTACGCAGATGAAGACAAGAAGCTGCGTGAACTGGTCGACGCGCGCAACAGCGCCGACGGCGCGATCCACAGCGTGAAGAAGTCCCTGGCCGAACACGGCGACAAGCTCGACGCCGCCGAGAAGGAAGCCATCGAGAAGGCCGTGCAGGAGCTCGAAGATGTCGTCAAGGGCGACGACAAGGACGCCATCGAGAGCAAGACCACCGCCTTGATCGAGGCTTCGCAGAAGCTAGGCGAGAAGGTCTACGCCGCGAGCCAGGCCGAAGCCGGTACCGAGCAAGCCGAGCCGCAGGAAAAGACCGTGGACGCCGACGTGGTGGATGCCGAGTTCGAGGAAGTCAAGGATGACAAGAAGTAAATCCTTTACCATGTAACCTCATGAGGCACACAGGGTTTTCCCTGCTGTGCCTCATTTATTGTTAGTAGAGAAATATGGCAAAAAGAGATTATTACGAGGTACTGGGCGTCAACCGCGATGCCTCGGACGATGACATCAAGAAGGCTTACCGCAAGCTGGCGATGAAATTCCATCCGGACCGCAACCCGGACAACCCCAAGGCCGAAGAAAGCTTCAAGGAAGCCAAGGAAGCCTACGAAATCCTGTCCGACGACCAGAAGCGCGCGGCATACGACCAATACGGCCATGCCGGCGTGGATCCGAGCGCGGGAGCTGGAGCAGGTGCCGGCGGCTTCGGCAATTTTGCCGATGCGTTCGGCGACATCTTTGGCGATATTTTCGGCGGCGGAGGCGGCGGCAACCGACGCTCCAACGTCTACCGTGGCGCAGACCTGCGCTACAACATGGAAATCTCGCTCGAAGACGCCGCGCGCGGCACCGAGACCAAGATCCGCATCCCCGTCATGGCGGAATGCGAGACCTGTCACGGCTCGGGTGCACGCCCCGGCACGCAGCCCGTCACCTGCACCACCTGCGGCGGCCACGGCCAGGTGCGCATGCAGCAGGGCTTCTTTTCCGTGCAGCAGACCTGCCCCAAGTGCCACGGCTCAGGCAAGATGGTCAAGGAACCCTGCCCGACCTGCCATGGCGGCGGCCGCGTCAAGCAACACAAGACGCTGTCGGTCAAGATTCCGGCAGGCGTGGACGAAGGCGACCGCATCCGCCTTTCCGGCGAGGGCGAAGCTGGCGTCAACGGCGGCCCTCCGGGCGACCTGTATGTCGTGGTGCATTTGAAGAAACACGAAATCTTCGAGCGCGACGGCGCCAACCTGCATTGCGAAATGCCGATCAGCTTCACCACTGCGGCGCTAGGCGGCGAGATCGAAATCCCGACCTTGGACGGCCACGCCAAGATGAAAGTGCCGCCGGAAACCCAGACCGGCGCCGTATTCCGCCTGCGCGGCAAAGGCATCAAGCCATTGCGCAGCAGCGACATAGGCGACCTCATGTGCCATGTCGTGGTGGAAACGCCTGTCAAATTGACCGAGCGTCAGAAGGAGCTGTTGCGCGAACTGGAAGACATCAACCAGCAGGATTCCGGGAAACACAGCCCACGGGCCAAATCCTGGATGACGAAGGTGAAGGATTTCTTTCAGTAGGCCTTGATTGCCAGGGCATTGTAAGCAAAGGCACGGTTTTGACCGTGCCTTTCTTTTTGCTTATGCAAATTCCTTGTTTGCATCTCAAAAAACCTAGCCTCTACTACGCTACATAAAAGAAAATTATTATGAGCCAACATACCAGCATGACCACTGGAAAAACAAACGCAACGATGAAGGAAACGCTACCCTTGGATAATAGGAAATTGCTCTCTCTGGCTTTTAGCAATTCCACCATACGCGGATCGATATCTAATAACTTATTCATCGCCCCGACCTCAATCACTTGAGTAAGCCAGTTCAAATACAGCCATATAATAGAAAGTACCAAACCGAGCCCCATAGGGACCCATATCGAAAAAAACACTGATTGCTGTGCTATTAAGGCAGTTGCTGCAAACAACATTGACTGAAACACCAGTAGAAAATTATTCCTTTGATAGATAGCCTGTACTTCAAACTTGGCAATGTCATAAAAAAACTCTTTGTCATTCATAACCCCTCCCGAATTATGTCCTCTAGTAATTATGGCCCTTAGTGAAACTGACTGCTTGGATAATACTCACATAATAAGCCTAAACAAATATCCCGCCCTCATGCAAAAAAACAATACTTCTTCACTTTCCTTACTAAGCGGCTGGCTGCTCCTACTAGGCGTCCTCACCGGCCTCGCACCGCTATCCATCGACATGTACCTGCCAGGCTTTCCCGCGATCGAGAAAAGCCTGCTCGCCCAGGCAGGCAGCGCACAGCTGACGCTGGCGAGTTATTTTGTCGGGCTGGCAATCGGCCAGTTGTTCTACGGCCCGCTCAGCGACCGCTTCGGGCGGCGTCCTCCCCTGCTCGTCGGGCTGGTGATTTATATCCTGGCTTCGTTCGGTTGCGCCTTCACAAGCAGTATCCCCGAACTGATTTTCTGGCGCTTTCTGCAGGCGCTGGGCGGCTGTGCGGGGATGGTGGTGGCGATGGCGGTCATCCGCGACCGCTGTAGCGCGAATGATGCGGCGCGCGCATTTTCCATGCTGATATTGGTGATGGGGCTGGCGCCCATTCTCGCGCCGCTCGTCGGCGGCTGGATTGTGACAGTGTTCGATTGGCGTGCCCTGTTCATCACATTGGGCGTAGCTGGCATCCTGGGCTTGATTGCGGTGTATTTCCAGCTCGAGGAAACCCATGACACGCGTCACGAACCGCCGCTGGCGCTGGGCCGCATCATACGGAACTACGGCAAACTGCTGGTAGACCGCAGATTCATCGGCTATACGCTGAGCGGCGGCCTGGCGCGTGCCGGGATGTTTGCCTATATTGCCGGCTCGCCTTTTGTCTTCATCGAGTATTACCACATCCCAGCACAGCATTACGGCTGGATATTCGGACTGAACGCCGCGGGGCTGATCCTGGTCAGCCAGATCAACGCCTGGCGCCTGAAAAAGCATAGGGCCACCGTGCTGCTCTCACGCGCCCTGTGGCTGCCTGGCGGCATTGGCGTGTTGCTGCTGGGCCTGTCGCTCACCGGGCACATCACCCTGCCTCTGCTGCTGATCGGCATTTTCCTCTTTGTCGCCAGCATCGGCTATATCGGACCCGATGCGGGCGCAGCCACGCTGGCTACCCACGGCCAGCAGGCAGGCACGGCGTCCGCCTTGATGGGATCGCTGCAGTTCGGCCTGGCTACAATTGCAGGCGGCCTCGTCAATCTATTGCACGACGGTACGACCTTCCCGATGGTGACGGTCATGGCGGGATGCGGCATAGGAGCATGGCTGGCGCACCGCCTGATCATCGTGCGCTATATCCGGCGACATAGCAGATAACAAAAAGCCCGCGACTATTCGCGGGCTTTTTGTTTCGATCGTCAGCGTTAACTACTAACTACTCATTGCGGCAGGAATGCCTGCTGCGCAGCCGCATCAAGGCGCTGGTACAAACGGTTGATGCCGCTGATGACGGCAAGGATGGAGGCCGTGACCAGGTTGTCGTGTATCCCCGCACCATACACGGTGCCGGGCTGGCCGTCCTTCTCCAGCTCGGCAAACGCAACCGCCTTGGCGGCAGCGCCCGCGCCGAGGGCGCGCTCCTCGTAGTCATGGATGCGGAACTTGCTGCCGAAAGCCTGCGCCAGGGCGTCGATCGGGCCGTTGCCCCGGCCTTCGAGCACGGTTTCCACGCCGTGGATACGTGCGGTGAGCTTGATATGCTGGATATCGTCCTGCTCGTCGAGCACATGGTCGATATAGCGCACCGGCTCATCCGCCGCGATATATTCCTCGTTGAACAATTGCCAGATGCCCTCGGCGTTCACTTCCTGCCCGCTGCTGTCGGTGAGGCGCTGCACGGCGCCGCTGAACTCGACCTGCATGCGGCGCGGCATGGCGAGGCCATAGCCTGACTCCAGCAAATAGGCGATGCCGCCCTTGCCCGACTGGCTGTTGACGCGGATGATGGAATCGTAGGTGCGGCCCACGTCATGCGGGTCTATCGGCAAATAAGGCACTTGCCAAAGATCGTTTGGCTGCTGCACGGCAAAGCCTTTCTTGATCGCGTCCTGATGCGAGCCGGAGAATGCCGTGAACACGAGGTCGCCTGCATAGGGATGTCGGGCATGCACCGGCAACTGGGTACAGTCCTCTACGGTGCGGGCAATGCTGTTGATCTGGGAGAAGTCCAGACCGGGATCGACGCCTTGCGTATAGAGATTGAGCGCCAGGGTCACCAAATCGACATTACCGGTGCGCTCGCCGTGACCGAAGAGACAGCCCTCGATACGGTCCGCGCCCGCCATCACGGCCAATTCCGCCGCCGCCACCGCGGTACCGCGGTCATTGTGCGGGTGCACGCTGATGATGACGCTGTCGCGGCGCGCCAGGTTGGTGTGCATCCATTCGATCTGGTCGGCGTAATAATTAGGCGTGCCTATCTCCACCGTCGCGGGCAGGTTGAGGATGACCTTGCGCTCGGGGGTCGCCTGCCAGATGTCGGTGACGGCATCGCAGACTTCCTTGGCGAAATCCAGCTCGGTCGCGGTGAAGGTTTCCGGGCTGTACTGGAACACCCATTCGGTTTCCGGGCGCTCGTCCGCAAGCTGCTTGATGAGGCGGGCAGCATCGGTGGCAATCTTCTTGGCCCCGGCCTTGTCGGTGCGGAACACCGTCTCGCGGAACACAGGGGAAGTCGCGTTATAGACATGGACGATCGCCCGCCTTGCGCCGCGCAAGGATTCGAACGTGCGGCGGATCAAGTCCTCGCGAGCCTGGGTCAATACCTCGATGGTCACGTCATCGGGAATATGGCCGTTCTCGATCAAGGTACGCACGAAATCGAAATCGGTCTGCGAGGCGGAAGGGAATGCCACCTCGATTTCCTTGAAGCCGATTTCGACCAGCATCTTGAACATGCGCATCTTGCGCTCAGCATTCATGGGCTCGAACAAGGCCTGGTTGCCGTCGCGCAGATCGGTACTCATCCAGATCGGCGCCTGGGTGATGGTGCGGGCCGGCCATTGCCGGTTGGGCAAGTCAATCGGGGTAAACGGGCGGTATTTGCTGCTTGGATTCTTTAACATCATTATTCTCTCAAGGTCTCAGTTCGATATATCACTTTGGTCAGCGGCATGACAATACCACGGCTGGCAGGCTACCGCTCACGCAAGGCCTGACAACCGCGGGGCAGTCGGAACTGCCGGAAATGATATGGCGTGTGACGCATGATGCAAATACTTTCTGGAATAAACCGGAATTCAAACAATATCGCTCCGCCCTCCAACGACGAGGACAAAACAAACTAACTGGCAGGAAGAGGTAGGATTAGATGCGCGCGAAGCGCAGCAGCAGGCCCAGGCTAAGGAAAGCCAGGGAAGAAAACACAAATGATGTGGACTGCTGGATTTGCATAATGCACTCAATCATAAACAGAAGGCACCGTCCCTGTCAAACCTGTGGCTAAAACCAGCCGACAGCCGATGCCCTCCGTCCACGATGATACGCTAGATATGTTTCCTGATTTCACCCGCAGCCTGCATGATGGAGGCGTATGCCTGCGGAGTCTTGGCAAGCGGGTTGAGCAGGCCGAAATCGTGAATCGCCCCCAGGTAGCGGGTACAGGTCACGCTCACGCCGGCATCCATCAACAAGTGGGCATAAGCTTCGCCCTCGTCACGCAAGACATCGAATTCTGCAGTCTGGATCAAGGCAGGCGGCAGGTCTGCCAGGTGTTCCAGGCTGGCATTGAGCGGCGACGCATAAACCTCCTCGCGTGCGTCCTTGTTCTCGAGATAATTGTCCCAGAACCATCTCATCATGTTGCGGGTAAGGAAATAGCCATCGTCGAATTGCTGGTAGGAATCTGTATTGAACCTGGCGTCGGTCACGGGCCAGAACAGGGTCTGGTGCTTGATGAATGGCTCGCGTTTTTCCTTGGCCATCATGCAGACGACAGTCGCCATGTTGGCTCCGGCACTATTGCCGGCAACCGCGAGGCGGGCTGGGTCAACACCGATTTCCGCGCCGTTTTGCGCAACCCATTTGGTGGCAAGGTAGCATTCGATAATCGCAGTAGGGTACTTCACCTCCGGCGAACGGGAATAGTCGACGAAGACCACCGCACAGTTTGAGGCTACGCACAGGTCATGCACCAAGCGCTGATGGGTAGGAAAGTCGCCCAGCACCCAGCCGCCGCCGTGGAAGAACATGACCACGGGCGGGTCAATCGCGATATCCGCCGGCTTGACGATGAACAGGTGGATGGAGTGGCCCTCGATCGCGATTTCCCGTTCCTCGACGGTCACGCCGCCCAGCTCGACATCCACGCCGGCCTGCAGGTCGCTAAGCACCTTCCTCGCCTCTTCCGGGTTCAACTCTTCCACCGGCTTGCTATCGGATGCCGCCAGCTCCTCGAGAAATGCCCGGGTTTTCGGCTCCACGCCACTGTATTGGTCCGTTTCGGGCATCAGGGTATGCATAATCGGGTCAAGGATATTCACGATATATCTCCGGCTCAGATTGTAGTGAATCCCGACTCTAGCAACCCTGTCGGCTCCAGTCTGTCAGCCAATCGCTGACAACTCTGTCAGAAGCGTCTAACCCTGTTGCAGAATGGCGCCGACGCGCTGCTGCAGCTGCGGAATCAACTCCGTTTCAAACCACGGATTGCGCTGCAGCCATAGATTGTTGCGCGGGCTGGGATGCGGCAAGCTCACGGTGTCGAGCCAATATTGCCGCCAGTTGCCTACGATGTCGGTGACGGTTCTCCCGGCATGGGGCAAGTGGTACGCCATGGCATATTGCCCAATGACCAGCGTCAGTTGCAGATGCGGCAGATATTGCAGCAGCCTTGCCCGCCATGCTGCCGCGCACTCCGGCCTGGGCGGGAGGTCACCGGCCCGGCCGGTGCCGGGATAACAGAATGCCATGGGGACAATCGCCACTTGGCTGCGGTCATAAAATACATCGCGCGGCATGCCCAGCCATGCCCGTAGCCTTTCGCCGCTCGCATCGGTGAAAGGACGCCCGGATGCATGCGCCTTGCGGCCAGGCGCTTGTGAGGCGATCAGGATGCGTGCCGTAGCGCCGACCTGCAGCACGGGGCGCGGCCCAAGCGGGAGATAGGGCGAGCATAGCCTGCACTGGCGTATCTCAGCCGCCAGCTCATCCAGGATCGGCCCATCCGTGAATGAATGGCCGGGGTTCATATCTATTGTGACCATCTGCCTCCTTTTCAGAGTCAGACAGGCAAGCCGGCATATGATTCAGCTCGCAAGATCAGCATGGCTGGGGCAAGTCCAAAGCCAGGAAACGCCGATCAGTCCTGTACCGGCAAGCCTTCCCAGCTCCCGCCCAGCGCGGCAATCAACTGCACGCTGCTGATCAGGCGGCTTTGCTGCAAGGTCAGCAAGGTGCGCTCACTGTTGAGCGCGGTGGTTTGCGCAGTCACCACGTCCAGGAAGCCGATCAGGCCCACGCGGTATTGGTTGGTATATTGCTTGAGCGCCTTGCGCGCCGCCGTTACCGATTCCTCGCGCAATGCGGATTCTTCGCCCAGAGTATGCAAAGCCACCAGGTAATCTTCCACCTCCTTGAATGCGGTCAATACCGTCTGGCGGTAAGTTGCCACCGCAGCATCGTAGCTGGCTTCGGATTGCACGACGTTGTACTTGTTCTGCAAGCCGTTGAACAAGGTCATGGCAAGCTGTGGCCCGACCGACCAATAGCGGTTCGGCATGCTCATCCAGTCGTTGAACGTGCTGCTGCGGTAGCCGCCCGTCGCGGACAAGGTCAGGCTAGGATAATAGGCGGACTTGGCAACGCCGATATTGGCATTGGCGGCCATGACCGAGCGCTCCGCTGCCGCCACATCCGGCCTGCGCTCGAGCAGCTGGCTGGGCACCGATGCCGGCACGATAGGCAATTGCGGCATCTGGTCGCTTTCAGCCACGCTGAAATTCGCAGGAGCCTCCCCGATCAGCACGGCAATGGCGTTTTCCAGCTGCGCGCGCTGCCAGACCAGGTCGACCAGGTCGGCTTCGGCGTTCTTGAGCTGGGTGGTGGCCGCGGCCACGTCGGCGCTCGCCACCACGCCGCGCTTGTACTGGCTCTCGGTCAGCTGCACCACGCGGCGATAGGTATCCACAGTTTCCGTCAACAGGCGCTTTTGCTGGTCCATCACCCTGATCTGCAGGTAATTCTGCACCAGTTCGGACTGCATGCTGAGCCGCATCGCCGCCAGGGTGGCGATGCTGGCATCGGCGCTTGCCTTGTTTGCCTCCAGAGTACGCCGCAGGCGGCCCCAGATATCGATTTCCCAGCTAGCATTGAGGGCTGCGTTATAGGTCGTGCGTATGCCGCTGGTCTGCACCGCCTGGCTGGAGGTCGAACTGCCTGTGCCCTGCCCCGCCCTGGTCTTGCCCACGGTTGCATCCAGTTGCGGCCACAAGGCGCCGCGGGCGCTTTGCGCAAGGGCGAAAGCCTGGCGGTACTGCGCCTCGTATTGGGCCACGGTCTGGTTGCTGCCGTTGAGCCGCGCCACAAGCTGGTTGAGTTCGCTATCGCCGTACCGCTCCCACCACTCGCCCTTCGGCGCCTCGTCCGCTGGAGCGGCGATGCTCCAGCCTTCCTGGTGCTTGAATGCCGCAGGCACCACAGTCTGCGGCCTATGGTAATCCGGGCCGACCATGCAGGCGGACAACAGTACGGACAAGCTGATGATGCCGAGCTTGGCAGAAGAGGGACTCATTCCATTTTCTCCAACATTGCAGCCTGGGGCTTGCGACGCAACACCCACAAGCGTAGACGATCCAAATAAAGGTAGACCACGGGCGTGGTGTATAGCGTGAGCAGTTGGCTCAAGAGCAGGCCGCCGACGATCGCGATACCGAGCGGCCGGCGCAATGGCGCATCGCCATCAGTGCCCATGATGAGCGGCAAGGCACCCAGCAATGCCGCCATGGTAGTCATGAGGATGGGGCGCAGGCGCTGCTGACAGGCCTCCATGATGGCGTCCTTGGACGACAGGCCGCGCTCGCGCTCCGCCACCAGCGCGAAATCGATCATGAGGATGGCGTTTTTCTTCACGATGCCGATGAGCAGAATAATGCCGATCAAGGCGATCAGGGTCAGCGGCGTATCGAACAGGATCAGGGCCAGCAAGGCGCCCACGCCGGCAGAAGGCAAGGTCGAGAGGATGGTGAGCGGGTGCACGTAACTCTCGTACAGCATGCCAAGGACGATGTAGACCGAGACCAACGCAGCCAAAATCAGCCACGGCATCTGTTTGAGCACCTTGCCCTGGGCGCTGGCCGTGCCGGAAAAGGTCGCCTGCACGTTGAGCGGCATCTTGAGGTCGGCCAGTGCGTTCCTGATCTGCTGCTTGGCATTTTCCAGATTGCCGCCTTCAGGCAGGTTGAAGGAATAGGTAATGGAGGCAAACTGGCCTTCGTGCTGCACCGATGCAGGAGAAGTGTTGTATCCCAGCGTCACGAAATTGGAGAGCGGCACGCGCGCTCCGCTGGTGGTCAGCACATAGAGGCTGGACAGGATATCGGGGCTCTGCATGTATTTGTCGTCCACGCCCATGACGACGCGGTACTGGTTCTGGTCCTCGTAGATGGTGGAAATCTGGCGCTGTGCATAAGAGTTGTTCAACAGCGCGATCACCATTTCCACGTCGATGCCCAGGCGCTTGGCCGCCTCGCGGTCTATATTGAGGTACACCTGCACCGCACGGCTGCGGCCACCTCCGCCGACATCGGTGATCTCGGGCACGGACTGCAGGGTTTCCAGCACCTTGTTTTCCCACTTGCGCAGGTCCTTGATGTCGTCGCTCTTGAGCGTCATCTGGTAACTGGAGTCGGTAGAGCGGCCGCCAATGCGCAGATCCTGCATGTTGACCAAGAACATGGAGGCCCCGGGCACTTGCGCCAGCTTGGGCCTCAAGCGTGCAATGATGGTTTCCGCAGGCTCGCGCTCATGGATGTCCTTGAGGATGATGATGAAGTTGCCGGAATTACTGGAGGCGCCCGGGCCGCGCCCGCTGCCCGACATCCCCATCACCTGGTCCACCGCGGGATCGGTCAGCAGGATGCTGCGGAACGCTTCCAGCTTTCTCTGCAATTCATTGAACGATACGCCCTGGTCAGCGCGGGCATTGCCGAACAGGCGGCCGGTATCCTGGTCCGGGAACATCCCCTTGGGGATTGCGATATACAGATAGACGTTGACCGCAATGGTGAATAACAGAATCACCATCATCCACAATGAATGATCCAGCGCCCAGGCCAAACTCCGGCGATAGCGACGCTGTACGCGCTGGAACAAGCCCGCCCTGGGCTGGCCTGCAGCGTTCTCGCCTTCCATCGCCATGGCGTCCTTGCGCCGCAGCAGGTAGGCGCACAGCATCGGCGTCAGCGTCAGCGAGACGAACAGCGAAAGCAGGATTGCGACCGAGAGCGTCACCGCGAACTCGCGGAACAGGCGGCCGGTGATATCGCCCATGAACAATAGCGGGATGAACACCGCCACCAGCGACAGGCTCATGGAAATCACGGTGAAGCCGACCTCGCGCGCGCCGCGCAGCGACGCCCTGAACGGGGCTTCGCCCTGCTCGATGCGCTTGCTGATATGCTCGACCACCACGATGGCGTCATCCACGACAAAGCCGGTGGAGATGATCAAGGCCATCAAGGTGAGGTTGTTGAGCGAATACCCGCAAAGATACATGGCCGCAAACGTCGAAATCAACGATACCGGCACGGCCAGCGCAGGGATCAATGTCGCTCGGCCGTTCCGTAGAAAGAGAAACACCACCAGGATCACCAGCGCCACAGCGATCACCAACGTCAATTCAGCCTCATGCAGGGAGGCGCGGATATTCGGGCTGCGGTCCTCGACCACGGTGAGCTTGATGTCCTCGCCCAGGCTGCTCTGGATGCTCGGCAGCTCCGTACGGATACGGTCTATCATTTCGATGATGTTGGCGCCCGGCTCGCGGCTCACCATCAGCAGGATGGCGCGCTGGTTGTTGTGGAAACCCACGTTGCGGATGTCCTCCACCGAGTCGTACACCTTGGCGACGTCGCTCAGGCGCGTGATCGCGCCATTGTTGGTGGCAATGATGAGCGAGCGGTAATCCTTGGCCCGCAGCAAACGGTCGTCCGCATCCAGCTGCCAACTATATTCGTCGTTCTGCAGATAGCCCTTGGGGCCGTTGCCGTTGGCGGCGCTGATGACGTTGCGCACCGAATCCAGTGAAAGCCCTTGCTGCACCAGGGCGTCGGGGTTGATATCCACGCGCACCGCAGGCAGCGAGCTCCCGGCGACATTGACCTGGCTCACGCCCTGCACCTGTGAAATCTTGCGTGACACCATATTGGACGCCAGGTCGTACAGCTCGCCCATGCTCTTGGTCTTCGAGGTCATGGTGAGCACCATGCTCGGCATATCCGCTGGGTTCATCTTGCGGTAGCTGGGCCGGTTCGGCATGCCGCTGGGCAGCATGCTCGCAGCGGCATTGATCGCGGCCTGTATTTCACGCGCGGCCACGTCGATATCCTTGTCGAGGTCGAACTGCAGGGTAATCGACGTGCTGCCCTGCGAGCTGGACGAGGTCATTTCGCTGATGCCGGAGATCCGTCCCAGGCTGCGCTCCAACGGCGTCGCCACCGAGGAAGCCATGGTTTCCGGGCTGGCGCCTGCGAGCGACGCTGTGACGTTGATGGTGGGGAAATCCACCTGCGGCAGCGGCGCGATCGGCAGCAGGCCGAAAGCCAGCCAGCCTGCGAGCATCATGCCCAGCGACACCAATAAGGTCATCACCGGCCGCAGAATGAACAGGGTGGCAGGCCCGCGCTCGTCGCTCCTGAGCTTGGACCAGGAAATGATGCGCTTCATATGCGACCTTCCGCCAGCATCACGCCAGTTCCTCGTCCGCATCGCTGATGCGGGTTTCCACCCTGGTACGGCGGCGCACCAGGCGGTCGAACAACAGGTAGATCACCGGCGTGGTGAAGATGGTCAGCAACTGCGACAGCAGCAGGCCGCCCACCATGGTGATACCAAGGGGCTGGCGCAATTCCGCCCCGGCGCCCGTCGCGAACATCAATGGCAAGGCGCCGAACAATGCAGCCATCGTCGTCATCAGGATCGGGCGGAAACGCAGCAGGCTGGCCTGGTAGATCGCGTCCACCGGCTTGAGCCCCTGCTCGCGCTCCGCAGCGAGGGCAAAGTCGATCATCATGATGGCGTTTTTCTTGACGATGCCGATCAGCAGGATGATGCCGATGATCGCCACCATGCCGATCTCCTGCCCGTGCACCCACAAGGCCAGCAAGGCCCCGACCGTTGCGGAAGGCAAGGTGGACAGGATGGTGACAGGGTGGATGAAGCTCTCGTAGAGTATCCCCAGCACGATATACATGCACACCAGCGCTGCCAGGATCAGGAACAGGGTATTGGACAGAGATGCCTCGAACGCCAATGCGGCGCCCTGGAAACGGGTCTGTACGCTGCCCGGCAATTGCAGCTCGGCAACCGCCTCGCGGATGGCACTCACCGCATCCCCGAGCGCGACGCGGTCCGCCAGGTTGAAAGACACGGTAGCTGCCGGGAACTGGCTGATATGGTTGATGGTAAGCAGGGTATTGCGTTCCTCCACCCGCACCAGCGCATTGAGCGGCACCTGGGTGGTCACGGTATTGCCCGCACTATCCGTGCTGCTGCCCGGCACATAGAGATTGGCCAATGCTTCCGGGCCGCTGCGGAAGTTAGGCGGCACTTCCATCACCACGCGGTATTGGCTGGCCTGGGTATAGATGGTGGAAATCAGGCGCTGGCCGAAGGCGTTGTACAGCACCGCATTGATATTGGAGACGGTCACGCCGAGCCGGGCGGCATTGTCGCGGTCTATCACCAGGTAGGCCTGCAGGCCCTTGTCCTGGAGGTCGCTCGCAACGTCGGTGATCTGCGGCAATTGGCGCAGCTTCTCCATCACGCGCGGCATCGCCGACTGCAATACGGCAATGTCAGGATCGGTAAGCAGGAAGCGGTACTGCGTGCGGCTGGTCTTGTCCTCTATGGTCAAGTCCTGCACCGGCTGCAGGTAGAGCTTGAAATCGGGGATGTCCGCCGTGGCCTGTTTGAGGCGGGCGATCACTTCGCTGGCATTGACGTCCCGATCCGCATGCGGCTTGAGGTTGATCAGCACACGCCCGGTATTGAGCGCCTCATTGGTGCCGTCCACCCCGATATAGGATGACACGCTTTCCACCGCAGGGTCGCGCTTGATCACGCGCGCAAGGTGCTCCTGCTTCTTCGCCATGGCGGCGAAGGACACCGACTGCGGCGCCTCGCTGATGCCCTGGATCAGCCCGGTATCCTGGGTTGGGAAGAACCCCTTGGGCAGATAGAGGTAGAGCAAGACGGTGATGAGCAGCGTCACCAATGCCGCCAGCAACGTTAGCAGCTGGTGCGCCAGCACCCATTTCAATGCGCGGCCATAGCGGTCGATCACGCCCTGCATCATGCGCGCGCCGGCCAGGGAGAACCGGCCTTTCTCTGTATCAGGCACATGCTTGAGCCACAATGAGCACAGCATGGGGGTCAACGTCAGGGAGATCAGCATCGACACCAGGATGGCGATCGCCAGGGTCAATGCAAACTCGCGGAACAAGCGCCCCGCGATGTCGCTCATGAACAGGAGCGGAATCAACACCGCGACCAGCGAAATCGTCAACGAAATAATGGTGAAGCTGATCTGCTTGGAACCCTTCAATGCCGCCTGCAGTGGATTGTCGCCCTGCTCGATGTAGCGCTCGATGTTCTCCAGCATCACGATGGCGTCATCGATGACGAAGCCGGTGGCGATCGTCAAGGCCATCAAGGTGAGGTTGTTGAGTGAGAAGCCGGAGAGGTACATGACGCCGAAGGTGCCGATCAGCGACAAGGGCACGGCGATGGACGGGATCAGGGTCGCGCGGCCATCCTGCAGGAACAGGAAAGTCACCAGCACCACCAGCGCGATCGCGAGCAGCAGCTCGAACTGCGTATCCTTGACCGAGGCCTGGATGGTATGGCTGCGGTCGCTCAGGATGGAAACCTTCACATTCTCGGGCAGGCTTTCCTCCAGCTCCGGCAACAGCTCGCGCACGCGCTCGACCACGTCAATCACATTGGCGCCCGGCTGGCGCTGGATATTGACGATCACGGCCGGCTTGTCGTCCGCCCAGGCGGCAAGGTATTCGTTCTCGGCGCCGTCGTAAGCCTGCGCTACGTCTTTGAGGCGTATCGGCGCACCGTTCTGGTAGCTCAGTATCAGGTTGCGGTACTCCTCCACGCTGCGCATCTGGTCATTGGCATCGATGGTGGTGGAACGGGTCGCCCCGTTGAAGCTGCCCTTGGAGCCATTGAGGTTGTTACTGGCAATCGCGGTACGGATGGATTCAAGACTGAGGCCGTACGAGGCCAATGCCGTGGAATTGGCGCTCACGCGCACGGCGGGGCGCTGCCCGCCGCTGATGCTCACCATGCCGACGCCGGAAATCTGCGCGATTTTCTGCGCCAGACGCGTATCGACCAGGTCCTGCACCTTGGGCATGGACAAGGCGTCCGACGTCACCGCCAGGGTCAGCACGGGAACATCCGCGGGGTTGACCTTGCTGTAGACCGGCTGGCTCGGCAAGTCGCTAGGCAACAGGTTGGAAGCGGTATTGATCGCCGCCTGCACGCCCTGCTCGGCAATGCCAAGGCTGGTGTTGAGATTGAAGCGCAGCGTGATCACCGAAGCGCCGCCCGCGCTGCTGGACGACATCTCGTCCAGGCCGGCTATCTTGCCGAGCTGGCTTTCCAACGGGGCCGTGATCATGGAGTTGATCACCTCCGGGCTCGCGCCCGGATACAGCGTCTTGACCTGTATCGTCGGATACTCCACCTCCGGCAGCGAGGCGACAGGCAGCAGCCGGTAGGCCAGGATGCCGGAGATCAGCAAGGCCAGCATCAGCAGCGTAGTCGCGACCGGCCTTTCGATGAAAATCCGGGAGGGATTCATGAACGCGGGCCCTGGGCACCTGCCCTGTTCTGGTTGTCTCCGCCGGCTTGCCCAGGCTGGCCACCCTGCCATTGGCCTCGCCTGCGCTCGCCAGGGGCGCCTGCCGCAGGCTGGGCGTCATCCTCGCCGGCAACGCGCACCACCATGCCGTCCGACAGCCGGTCCACGCCGTCGATGACGATCCGCTGCCCGGCATTCAGCCCTTGGCGTATTTCCACCTGCTCGGCCTGGCTGATGCCGACGGTGACACGCTGCTTGGCTACCTTTTTCTCGGCATCGATCGTATAAACGTAGGTCCCTTGGTCGTCGCGCTGCAAGGCACCGCTTGGGATCAGCAGCGCATTGGTCACTTCCGCGGCATGCAGGCGCACATTGACGAACTGGTTGGGGTACAGGCTGTCGTCGCCGTTATCGAACCGCGCACGCAACTTGAACGTACCTGTGGTGACGTCGATCTGGTTATCGATGCTCGCCACCTTGCCCTTGGCGATGCGCACCTGGCGCTGGCGATCCAGCGCCTCGACCACCAGCTTGTCGGGGTTCTGCTTCAACTGTCGCCTCACCGTGGAAAGCTGCTGTTCGGGCAGGCTGAACACCACGCTGATCGGGCGCGTCTGCGCCAGCACTGTGATCGGGGTGGTGGCGTTAACGGTGACTTGGTTGCCGACATCGACTTGGCGCAGGCCGATGCGTCCGCTGATGGGCGCCCGTACCTTGGTGAAGTCGAGGTTCAGCTTGGCTGCCTCTAACTGTCCCAGCGCATTGTCCAGGTTGCCTTGATACTGGCGCACGAGCGCCGCCTGCGTATCCAACGTCTGGATCGCGATCGAGTCCTCGTCCTTCAACTCCTGGTAACGAGCCAGGTCTATCTCGGCATTCTTGAGCTGGGCGCGATACTGACTGACGATGCCCTCGGCCTGCTTGAGCGCGGCCTCATACGGACGGGCGTCTATCTCGGCCAGCACGTCGCCCTGCTTGACCTCCTGGCCCTCGGTGAACAATATCCGGCTCAACTGCCCTTCCACGCGCGCAGTAACATTCACGGTATTGAGCGAAGTCACCGTGCCCACCGCATCCAGCTGCACGGAAAGCGGCGCTTGCGCCACCTCGCCGACGCTCACTAGCATGCTCTCCCCGAACATGCCGCGCCGACCACCGCCGGGAAAACCGCCACCTGGCCGCGGGCCGCCTGCCCCGGGGCCGCCAGGGCCGCCCGGCGGCATACCTTGCCCCATCCCTGGAGGTCCCTGGTTGCTGGAAGAGGACAAGGGCACATATTTCCACAGTGCATACGCAACAGTAGCCAATACGATAGACAAGATTAACCAGGGGCGCAGGGTTTTCAATAATGGGCTGGACATAGGAATTTAAGACATAAATTGAAAAATGGAAGCAGTCTGGCGATACTTTAACCGCCACGATCAAGCTGTATTCTTGCGCATAATATTATTTGCCCGTTTCGCTTGCCGCAAACTAATTTACACAACCCTACATACCGGTCGCTTTACTTTTGCGGCAGCTTACAAAGCCTTACAATCCCGATTGCAGGACTGCCTGTGCGTGGCGTGCCGCCAGCCACTCCTCATTGGTCAGGGCGACCAGCACCGGGATGGCGCTTGCGGCAGAGGAAATCACCGTGGCGTGCGACTGGTTGGCGGCGTCATCGAGCCGCATGCCCAGGAACGCCAGGTTCTGCGTCACGCGCTGACGGATTTCCGCATTGTGCTCGCCTATCCCGGCAGTGAACACCAGCATGTCCAGCCCGCCCAGCGCCGCCGTCATGGCGCCGATCTCGCGCACAATGCGCCACACGTACAACTCCAGCGCCAGCCGCGCGCGCGGCTCCGCTGCCTCGCATTGGAGGAGGATGCGAGGATCGGAAGCGATGCCGGACACGCCCAGCAACCCTGACTCGTGATACAGCATCTCCCCTACCCTCGCAGGCGTGAGATGTTCCACCTCCATCATATGCAGCAGCACGCCGGGGTCGAGCGCGCCGCAGCGCGTGCCCATCATCAGGCCGTCCAGCGCGGAAAAACTCATGGTGGTCGCCACGCTCTGCAGGTTCTGCATGCCGCACAGGCTGGCGCCGCTGCCCAGGTGCGCGACGATCACCCGCCCGCTGGCCCGGTCTCCAGCCAATTCGGGCAGGTGCACAGCCATGTATTCGTAGGACAGGCCATGGAAACCATAGCGCCTGATGCCGCGCTCGAACGCCGCATAGGGCAATGGCAGCACCTGTTCGACCTCGGGCAGCGTATGGTGGAAGGCGGTATCGAAACAGGCGACCTGCGGCAAGCCGGGGTCGATTTCCAGCAACCGCTCTATCGCCTCCAACGCAAAAGGCTGGTGCAGCGGGGCGAGGGGAATGTAGCTGCGCAGGTCGCGCAAGACTTCCTCATCCACACGCACCGGCTTGAAATAGCGGCTGCCGCCATGCACGACGCGGTGCGCTATCGCCGCCAGCTTGTCGCCGTGCAGTTGCGCCTGCATGCGGTCGATGATGTAGCGCAACGCCTCGGAATAGGGATGCTCGCTGCCGAGCTCAACCTGGTGGGGCTTGGTCAGGCTGTCCCCATAGCTGGGATTGGGGCCAAGAATACCGTCCACCTTACCGTTCCAGCGCGGCTTGCGCGGAATCTCGGCGTGGCCGATGTCGAACAGGCCGAACTTGATGCTGGAGGAACCACAGTTCAACACCAACACCAGCTTGCTCATGGTGGATTCCCCCGGTAATGCTGTGCGAGGATGGCGGCGACCGCGCAGGATGCCAGCCGGCTCAGCTTGGGGTCGGCCCGGCTGGTGAGGACGATCGGCACTTTCGCGCCGACGACGATGCCGGCGCTATGCGCATTGCCAAGATACTCGAGCTGCTTGGCAAGCATGTTGCCGCTTTCCAGGTCCGGCGCCACCAGGATGTCGGCCGCGCCTGCCACCTCGGAATGGATGCCCTTGATCTGCGCAGCTTCGGAAGAAATGGCGTTATCAAACGCCAGCGGCCCGTCGAGTACGCCGCCGCTGATCTGCCCGCGATCCGCCATCTTGCAGAGGATGGCCGCATCCATCGTCGCCTGCATGTGTGGGGAAACCGTCTCCACCGCCGCCAGCAAGGCGACCTTGGGAGACTCGACGCCGAGCACCCTGGCAAGGTCGATGGCATTCTGTACGATATCCGCCTTGGCCAAGAGATCGGGCGCAATATTGATCGCCGCATCCGTGATGATGAACGCGCGCGGATAGGTCGGCACCTGCATGAGGAAACAATGCGACACCCGGCGCTTGGTGCGCAACCCCGCGCTGGAAGGCAGGATGGCGGACATCAGTTCGTCGGTATGCAGGCTGCCCTTCATGAGCGCCTGCACCTCTCCCGCAGCCGCCAGCTCCGCCCCTTTTGCCGCAGCCGCATGGCTATGCGGCACATCCTCGATCTCGACATCGCCCAGCACCAGCCCCTCCTGCCGGGCCACCGACTCCAGCTTGCTGCGCGGAGCGATCAGCACAGGCGCTATCAGCCCCAGCGCTTTTGCTTCCAGTGCCGCTGCCAGGCTGACGGCATCGCAAGGATGCACCACGCCCGTACGCACAGCGGGCAAGCCTTGTGCGTAGCGGATGAGGTCCTGCAACAAATCCTGGGATTGGCCTGGACGGGCCAGGGGTAAGGCTGGTGACATCGGCTGCTCCTTTATTATCGATGCATGTGTCTGACTGCCTCCGGCAGTATCCCGCTGTTGCAGACAATCATTGGGCGTGCTGCCAACCTATCGAAGGAATCTCATTCCGTCAGTCACGGGATTCGTCCGCAAAGGCTTGGTTCAAGCCGGAGTCCAGGTGCCCTTCTGGATGAATTCCACCTTGTATCCATCCGGGTCCTCGATAAAGGCGATCACCGTCGTGCCGTGCATCATGGGGCCGGCCTCGCGCACCACCTTGCCGCCCGCCTGCTTGACCGCCTCGCAGGCGGCATAGGCGTCGTCAACCTCGATGGCGATATGGCCGTAGGCATTGCCCTTGTCATAACTGCTGGTATCCCAGTTATAGGTCAGCTCGATCACCGCCTGGTCGCTTTCACTGCCATAACCGACGAAGGCCAGCGTGAACTTGCCATCGGGATACTCGTGACGGCGCAATAATTTCATGCCGAGCACATTGGTATAGAACGCCAGCGACTTCTCCAGGTCGCCAACCCGTAACATGGTATGCAATATGCGCACGGCACTTTCTCCAATGATTGTTGTTGAAAGGTTCATTATAACCGCAATGAATTTTCACCTATTGCGGGTTAAAGAATTTGACTTGTCCCGCCATGCTCTCATACGATGCTGCGATCTCGATATAGTACGGTCTTGGAGACGGCATCATGATCGGTGACGTTCTTTTTTCAGCCGCAGGGGCCATTCCCTAGGAGTTATCCAGCGCCATTGCCTTTCAGGTAGCCGAGTCCTTACATCTGCGAAGCGCACATGGCCTTCATGTGCTGATTCATTGTCTGGTCTTTGCAATATTCCTGATCCCGCTATTCTTTCTCACGGCTTTGCTGGTCACCTGTGGTTTGTCATGGTTGATGCCCTAAGGGAGCTCAACCTTTCAAATTTCGTGGAGTTCGTGACCTGTACCGAAGAAATACACGCCTCAGCCATCCTTTCGATACTCAACGAGGCCATTGCAAACTCCACCGCGCTATACGATTATAAGCCGCGCAGCCTTGAAAATATGTCGGAGTGGTTCAAGGCCAAGCAAGCGTCCAGCTTCCCCGTTATTGGCGCAATTTCACCGGATGGCGAGCTTCTTGGGTTTGCAAGCTACGGTACCTTTCGCGCTTGGCCTGCATACAAATACTCTATTGAGCATTCGGTTTATATCCGCCGAGATCATCGCGGCAAGGGCCTGGGACGAATCCTCATGGAGCGACTCATCGCAAAAGCCATGGAGCAGCAAAACCACGTCATGATCGGAGGCATTGATGAAAGCAATGGCGCTAGCGTCATGCTCCATCGAAGGCTCGGGTTCAGCCACGCCGGCACCATTAAGCAAGCCGGCTTCAAATTCGGCCGCTGGCTTGATTTGGCGTTCTACCAGCTTGTGCTGCAAACTCCGCATGCGCCAGTTGACGGGTAGCGATTCATTCAATATCCAATGCGCTTGAGGTTGGCGGAACAGAAAAGAAATGGTCAGCCAGTTGAACCTGGATATTAGGCGGCAATGACATGGAGAGCGGGATGCGCAAAGACGAGATCAAGGCAATATTCGACCAGCAGGCTGCAGGCTATGACGCACAGTGGGCGAAGACCTTGCCTATCCGCAACTGCTTGCACTTGCTGCTGGACTCGATATTTGCCGGACTACCTGTGGATGCCCGCATTCTCTGTGTCGGCGTCGGGACGGGAGCGGAACTGGTTCATCTTGCCCAGAAGAACCCTCAGTGGCGGTTCACTGCGGTGGAGCCTTCCGGCCCCATGCTGGACGTGTGCAGGCAACGGGCGGAACAGGAGGGTGTCGCGTCCCGTTGCCATTTCCACGAAGGCTATCTGGATTCGCTTGCGGACACCGGGCTATATGACGCAGCCACTTGTTTCTTGGTCTCGCAATTCATTCTCGATCAAACCGCGCGCTCCGGGTTCTTTCGAGAGATATCACGCAAACTCAAGCCGGGAGGGATGCTGGCAAGCTCCGACCTGGCTTCGGACGTGGAGTCGCCCGAATATGAGGTCTTGCTGCGTGCGTGGATGAACATGATGGCGGCGGCAGACATTTCGCCTGAGGGAATGGAGCGCATGCGCCAAGCCTATGCCAATGATGTCGGAGTGCTTGCGCCGGGCAGGATTGCGTCAATGATCGAGTCAGGAGGCTTCGAGACTCCAGTGCAATTCTTCCAGGCAGGATTGATTCATGCATGGGCCTCGACGCGCGCCCCCGGCGATGCCGCCTGAGGGTTCATGCGTGCATGGTATAGTTCCTCCTCCCCTCTCAGCTTCCCCGGTTCGTCCCGGTAGCCCGCATGGCCTTCGACCACATGAAACTGCCAGCGTTTTTCGAGCGCTTGGCGTTCAGGGGTATTGCGGAATTCCCGGATGAACCGGTTGATCTCGCGCAACAAGGTATAGCTGGATGGGTCATCTGCCACCGCCGCCACGTAGTACCAGGGACTGGCCGCAAGATTGCCTTGCAACAGCTCGATACGGCCATGCCAAGGACTGTCTTGCCCGTTGCAGGCCCAGGCGAATATGGGTTGATCGACGGCAAAGGCATCGACCTTGCCGCTGGCCAGCGCATCGTGAATGATTGATTGGTCGGTATAGCCGATGAGGTTGGCCAGCCTGACGGCGCCACGCTCGGCCTTGCCGTGCTTGCTCCAGCGCAAGCCTGCCGCCTCCAGGGTGGCAAATGCCGCCGGGTCGTTGATGCAGCCCAGCACCTTTCCTTCCAGGCTGGACAACCCGCCGATGCGCTGGTCGCCCTTGCGCCTGGCGAGCATGTAATGCAGGTAGGTATAGGCCTCGGAATATGCCACCTGGTGGTAGCTGGCACTCGGCGGCAGCGCGCTCCAGACGACATCGGCCTCCGGTTCGCCACGCTCGCGCCCGATATGCAGCAACTCCACGCACTGGTCCCAGGGGTGCTCGATAAATTCGACCTCGACGCCTATCGCGCGGGCAAAGGCCGTGGCATATTCCACATCCAGCCCGCGCAAGGGTTCCCCAGGCCGCAGGCGGAACGACAATCCCTTGAAGGCAGGCTCTATCGCCACCCGCAACACGCCTCGCGACTGGATATCCGCCAGGCGGTCGTAGCCTGGCGGCTTGTAGCCGCCATCAGCGCGCAACAACGAGGACAGCGCATCGCCCAATTGCAGGTCAGGGCAGGTTTCCAGCCCTGCAAGGTCAGTGGCGAGCTGCTGCGCCCAGCCGACTTTCCGGCGTTGTGCCGCATAGCTGCCGCGATCCAGTTGATGCATGGTCTCGATGACATTGCCGTGCTCCAGCAAGGTCTGCATGGAAGCGCTGATCTCGCGGAAGGCTTGTTGCACGGTGCCAAAAGCCTGCGCCGTATCCCTGTCTACCCGCTCCACGTTGTCTCGGCTGGAATGGCCGAAGCCGATCAATTGCTGTTGGAAATCGCTGAAATCCAGCATCAGCGAAACTTCATTGGAATTGCTGACAGTATGCCGCGCCAGTTCACGCACATGTTCCGCCACCACGCTGAAACTGCGCCCGGCCTCGCCTGCATGCGCAGCCTGGATCGCGGCATTGATCGCGATCAGCTCCAGCTCGCGCCCGATACGCTCCAGCCCCTGCACCACCTCGTTGACGCGCGACAACTTGCTGGCCAGGGCCTGCTCCAGCCCCAGCAAGCCCTGGGAAATTTCGCTGCTGGCCAGGGAAAAATCCTCCTGCGACTTGCTGCGTAAGGCTTCGGCCTCTTCCAGGCTATGCCGCATGCGGGCAGTGGTTTGCCCGACTTCCGCCGTCATTGCACCAAGTCGGCTCTCCACCTCGGTAAAACGCGCCGACTGGGTGCTTTCGGTATTCAGCAATTGCCGCATCAAATGCCCGAGGCGCAAGGCCAATGCAGCCAAATGCCGGCTCGCCTGGCCCACCCCCACTGCTGGCGGCTGCGGTTGCAAACCCTCGCCCTGTGCGGGTTCTGACAAGGCCGGGCATATCCAGGCCAGCAAGGAGGTAATCAGCTTCATGGTAGAAGAACAGCCTGGCGAAGAGGCTGCATGGAAAACGATAGACATCCGAGACAGGCAAAAAATATGCCTGGAAGGAAACTATCTTTACCAGGATGAAAAGTACGGCTTGGTTACAGGCAAGCTCAAGCCTGCTTCACCAGCATGATCCGCAGGTATTTCTGGTGTAGTTGCTCTTGTGTCTCCACACGGTCGGGATCATGCGGGATGCAAGCCACCGGACAAACGTCCTGGCACTGCGGGTTGTTGAAATGGCCTACGCACTCGGTGCAGAGGCTGGGATTGATCTCGTAGATTTCCTCGCCTTGGTAGATCGCGCCGTTCGGGCATTCCGGCTCGCAAACGTCGCAATTGATGCATTCATCGGTGATCATCAGCGCCATGGCGGACTCCCTGCCTCGCTCACGCCAGCTTGAGCGCAATGCGCTCCTGCACCAGCGGCGAGACGAACTGGCTGACATCGCCCTTGAGCTGGGCAATCTCGCGCACCAGGCTGGCGGAGACGAACATGTACTGTTCGGCCGGGGTGAGGAAGATGGTTTCCATCTCGGGGAAGAGCTGGCGGTTCATGCCGGCGAGCTGGAACTCGTACTCGAAATCCGATACCGCCCTCAGCCCGCGCACCACGGCGCGCGCGCCCTGCTCGCGCACGAACTGCATCAACAGGCCGGAGAACCCCAGCACCTCCACATTGGGGCAATCGGACAAGACGCTGGAAGCCAGCTCCACGCGCTCGTCCAGCGTAAACATGGGATGCTTGCCCGGGCTCCTGGCGACCGCCACAATCACATGGTCAAACAACCCGGCGGCGCGGCGCACGATGTCCTCGTGGCCGCGGGTAATCGGGTCGAAGGTGCCTGGGTAGACGACTTTCAGTTGGCTCAAATGCACAATCCTTGCAAGGCGAAGCAGGCAAGCTGCCTGTCAATCGGTTGATCTGTCTGCCAATTTTAACAGGTGATAGAAAACATTGCCCGCCTTGCCATGCTTGACGACCTGCCACGGCGGCTCGTCATCGAGGGCGAACTCGGCCTCCACATAGACCAATCCGCCCTCAGCCAGGTGGCTTGGGAGATGGGGCAGAAGCTTGGGCAGCCAACCCTGCTGGTAGGGCGGGTCAAGGAAGATCACGTCGAAGCGTTCGCGGTTCTGCGCCAGGAACTGCACGGCATCCTGCTGCAATATGCGTGCGGCGCCTGCCTTGAGCAGGGACTGGTTCTGCTGCAAAGACTTCGCGGCAGGCGCGGATTTCTCCACCAGCACCACCGCGCTGGCGCCGCGCGACAATGCCTCGAACCCCATCGCGCCGGTGCCGGCAAACAGGTCGAGGCAGCGCCGCCCATGCATATCCTGGCCCAGCCAATTGAACACGGTCTGGCGCACGCGATCTGGCGTAGGCCGCAAGCCCGGCGCATCCGGGAAGCTCAATAGGCGGCTGCGCCATTCGCCGCCGCTGATGCGTACGCGGTTACTTGCCGCCACTCTCGGTACCGCCTACCACCACCGTCACCAGTTTGCCGGGGTCGATACGGCGGCTGAACGCATCCTTGACCTGGGCCGCCGTCACCGCTTCTACCTTGGCGTTGAATTCATCCAGGTAATTCAATGGCAGTTTGTAGAAACCGATCACGGCCAGGTAGTCGAGGATTTTGCTGTTGCTGTCGATACGCAACGGGAACCCGCCGATGATGTTCTGCTTGGCGGCCTTGAGCTCCGCCTCGGTCACGCCCTTGCTGATGAAGTTCGCCAGGGTTTCGCGCACCAGCTTGAGCGCATCCTCGGCCTGGTCGCGCTTGGTCTGCAGGCCGATCTGGAACTGCCCGAGCTGCTGCATCGGCATGAAATAGCTGTAGACGCTGTACACCAGCCCGCGCTTCTCGCGCACTTCCTCGGTCAAGCGCGAAACGAAACCGCCGCCGCCCAGAATGTAATTGCCGACATAGAGGGCGAAATAATCAGGGTCGCCGCGCTTGTTGCCAGGATAGCCCAGCATGATGTGGGATTGGCTTGCCGGGTGCGCGATACGGCGCTCCACCGCCGCCTGCGGATAAGCCACCTCGGGCAGGGCTGCAGCGGCAGGACTGTCCGGCAAGCCCGCGGAAATGCGCTCGGCGATCGCACGCGCCTGCTCCGGCGTCATGTCGCCCATCAAGGCGATCACGGCGTTTTTAGCGCCGTAATACTGGCGGTGGAACTGTTGCAGGTCCGCCTGAGTGAGCGCATTCACCGACTCGGGCTCGCCCTCTTCTTCCACGGCATAGGGATGGTTGCCGTACAAGGCCTTGAGGAAGGTGCGGTTGGCAATGCTCGCAGGCTGGGTCGCAGCTTCCTTGAGGCCGGCAATGATCCGGGCTTTTTCACGCTTGAGCGTTGCCTCGGGGAAATCCGGCTGATGCAGGATTTTCGTATAGATATCCAGCGCCGTCTTTTGCTCGCGCTCGCTGCTCAGGGTGCGCAGCTTGAGCGCCGCCCTGTCCGCATCGAGCTCTCCGCCGAGTATCGCGCCGACATCGGCCATGCCGTTGGAAATCTGCTGGTCGGTCAGGCCGCCAGCCCCCAAGGTCATGAGATAGCGGGTAATACCCGCCAGGCCCGGCTTGCCGCCGTCGCGGGCGCTGCCTGCGGCAAAATTGGTGCTGATGTCGATGATAGGCAGGTCATGGTTCTCGACGAAATAGACCGCGCTGCCGTTGCCGGTCTGCCAGTGCTGGATGTTGAGGGCGGCCTGTGCATGGAGGGCGGACAGCAGCCCGGCTGCAATGACGAGCGCCTGCTGCGCGCGCCGGACACAAGAAAGATTAATGCGCATGTGGCTTGCCTTTTGGTTTTGCATTGGGGTCAATCGGTTGTGGGTCCAGGGTCGCAACCGTCATGCTGTCCCTGACCAGGTACTTGCGGGCGACATCCTGCACCTGCTGCGGCGTCACCGCCTTCAGTTTGGCAGGGTAGCTTTTCAGCGTGCGCCATGAGAAACCGGTGGTTTCCAGGCGGCCGATCTGCATGGCCTGGTAGAACACGGAATCGCGCTGGTACACGTCCGCCGCAATCACCTGCGCCTTGACGCGTTGCAGCTCCTCATCGGTCACCCCTTCCTGCTTGATACGCTCCACTTCGTTCAGCAGGGCGGCCTCCAGTTCGGCCACGGTCTTGCCTTCGCTGGGCGTGCCTTCCAGTTCGAACAGCCCGACCTGCCCGCGCTGGATCAGGTCATAACCGGCGCCCACGTCCACTGCCAGCTGCTGTTGGCGCACCAGGTTCTGGTTGAGCCGTGCCGAGGCGTTGCCGTCCAGCACGCCGGCGAGGATTTCAAGCGCGTACGGCTCCCAGTCCTTGTCCGCATCCTGCAATACCGGCACATGGAAGCCCAGGCGCACGTAAGGCAGTTCGGCAGGCACCTTCACCACGGTACGGCGCTCGCCGATCTGCTGAGGCTCGAGCTGCGGCTTGCGCGCGGGCAATGCATGCGGCTTGATGGCGCCAAAATGCTGCTTGGCCAGCTTGAGCACGCCCTGCGGATCGACATCGCCCACCACGACCAGGATGGCATTGCTCGGCGTGTACCAAGTCTGGTACCACTCGCGGGCATCCTCCACGGTCATGTTCTCGAGGTCGTTCATCCAGCCGACGATGGGGCGGCCGTAAGGATGGGCCTGGTAGGCGACCGCATTGAACTGTTCGTTGAGCATGCCTTGCGGCTTGTCATCGGTACGCCAGCGGCGCTCCTCCATCACCACCTTGATTTCCTTGGAGAATTCCTCCTTGGTCAGCTGTAGGTTGGCCATGCGGTCGGCTTCCAGCTTGATCGCCAACGGCAATTGCGATTTTTCCAGCTGCTGGTAATAGGCTGTATAGTCGGTGCCGGTGAAGGCGTTCTCGCGCCCGCCTGCAGCGGCGATCAATCGCGAGAACTGTCCTGGCGGCACGGCCTTGGTGCCCTTGAACATCATGTGCTCCAGCACGTGCGCGACGCCGGTCTTGCCGTTGACTTCGTCCACGCTGCCGGCGCGGTACCAAACTTGCGACACCACCACCGGCGCCCGGTGGTCCTCCTGCACGATCACCCGCATGCCGTTGTCGAGCTTGAACTCGTGCGTATCTGCTGCCTGGGCTGCGATCGGCATCAACGCCAGCGCGAGCCACACTCCTCGAATAAACACCTTGCGATTCTCCTTTAGCCGCATTATTCATGCATTATAGCGGTAGTGCCCGATTGCCTGCACCAATGCGCTTGCCTGGCCGCACCTGTGGCGACATGCCATGCAACGATGCTCTGACACAGCCATTTCAACATTAGTTCTTAGAGCCTGTTCACGATCTTTTCATAGGGCAGGTATATGCATGCGATATATGGCAGTAATGTTGCCGATAGGTAAAAATACCTGAAGATATGGTCAGAATAACCAGTTTGAGCCGCTGCAAGCGCCTTGTTTTGCTTTAAAATATCCGCTTACCGCTAAAAACACATTTCATGTTCGATTTCTTCAAAAAAGACAAAAATCCGCCTGCCGCAACTCCCGAACCGGAGAACATAGCGCCGGCAACGCCCCAGGTCCCCACCCAGGAAAAGCCGACCCTGAGCTGGACGGAGCGTTTGAAGCGCGGCCTAGCCAAGACCCGCAGCCAATTGGGCCTGCAACTGGCCAGCCTGTTCGGCGGCGGCAAGATTGACGAGGACGTCTACGAGGAACTGGAAACCATCCTCCTGACCTCGGACGTCGGCATCGCCGCCACCCAGACCTTGCTTGAGCAGATACGCACCCGCGTCAAGCGCCAGAACCTCAACGACACCACCCAGCTGAAGGAAGCGCTCAAGCAATCCTTGCTGGAACTGCTCGCACCTTTGGAAAAGCCGCTGGATACCGCCACCGCGCAACCTTTCGTCATCATGCTGGCCGGCGTCAATGGCGCAGGCAAGACCACCACTATCGGCAAGCTTGCTAACCTATTCCAGGCGCAAGGCAAATCGGTGCTGATCGCGGCGGGCGATACCTTCCGCGCCGCGGCACGCGAGCAATTGCAGGCCTGGGGCGAGCGCAACAACGTGCATGTCATCGCGCAGGAAAGCGGCGATCCCGCTGCCGTGATCTTCGACGCCGTCAACTCGGCCAAGGCGCGCGGCATCGATATCGTGCTGGCAGACACCGCGGGGCGCCTGCCGACCCAGCTCAACCTCATGGAGGAGATCCGCAAAGTGCAGCGCGTCATCGACAAAGCGTTGCCCGGCGCGCCGCATGAAATCCTGCTAGTACTCGACTCCAACACCGGGCAGAACGCCGTCACCCAGGTCAAGGCGTTCGATGATGCTCTGGGCGTCACCGGCCTTGTGCTGAGCAAGCTGGACGGCACCGCCAAGGGCGGCGTGATCGCGGCGATCGCCCAATCGCGCCCCGTGCCCATCCGCTACATCGGCGTGGGCGAATCCATTGACGACCTGCGCCCGTTCAAGGCCAGCGAGTTCATAGAGGCATTATTCGAATAATGCGCTACTTGAATCACATGCATTGCTCGAATAAGGAAACCACTCGCGCATGATACGTTTCGACCAGGTCAACAAGCGTTACCGCGGCAGCGACGAGATCTTGCGCCATGTGACTTTCGAGATCGCGGCAGGCGAGCTGGTGTTCGTTACCGGGCATTCAGGCGCAGGCAAGAGCACCCTGCTCAAACTGATGGCCGGGATCGAGCGCCCGACCAGCGGCACCGTGCTCATCGGCAACCAGAACATCAGCAAGCTGCGCCCGCGCATGCTCCCCTACCTGCGCCGCAAGTTCGGCCTGGTGTTCCAGGACCACAAACTGCTCTACGACCGCAATTGCTTCGAGAACGTCGCCCTGCCGCTCTACATCAACGGCATTACCGGCCAGGAGGCCGCCAAGCGCATCCGCGCGGCGCTCGACAAGGTTGGCCTGCTTTCCAAGGAGAAGGCCATCCCCGTGACGCTGTCAGGCGGGGAACAACAGCGCCTCGCCATCGCCCGCGCCGTAGTCAGCCGCCCGGCCATCCTCATTGCCGACGAGCCCACAGGCAATCTCGACGAGGAATATGCCACCGATATCATGAAGCTGTTTAGCGCCTTTCAGCAGGTAGGCGCCACTGTCATCATCGCTACTCATGATGCGCACAGCATCCAGAACATCCCGGCGAAAGTCCTGCACCTCGACCACGGAAAGCTCTCGGTATCATGAAACACTGGATCAACCAGCACACCCAGGTCTGGCGCCTCGTCCTGTCGCGCATCATGCGCAACAAGCTTTCCACCCTCATGATCTGGAGCGTCATCGGCATCGCGCTGAGCCTGCCCGCCATCCTGTATGTCGTGATCGACAACCTCAACCAACTGGCAGGCGGGGTCAGGAACGAGCCGCAGATCAGCGTCTTCATGAGACTGGATGCCGAGGCGGCCGCGGTTCAGGAACTCAAGCAAAAACTGCAACAGCACCCGGGCGTTGCAAAACAGCAATTCGTCAGCAAGGAAGCGGCCTGGCAGGAAATGCAGCAAGAACAGGACGTCGCGAGCCAGCTGGCAAAGAACCCCTTGCCCGATGCCTTCTTTATCGAACCCAAGGACCACTCGCCCGACGGCATCGCCCGCTTGCAGCATGAAATCGAGGGCCTGCCTGGCGTAGAGCACGTGCTGGCGGACGCCGACTGGGCTAAACGCCTCTATGCGCTGCTGCAATTGGGCAAGAAAGCGGTATGGGTGCTCTCCGGCCTGCTCGGGTTTGCACTGGTGGCGATTATCGGCAATACCATACGCCTGCAGATTGCCACCCAGCGCGAAGAAATCGAAGTCAGCAAACTGATAGGCGCCACCGACGGCTTCATCCGCCGCCCCTTCCTCTACGCTGGCACGCTGTACGGCCTCGGCGGCAGCCTGCTTGCGCTGGGGTTCGTCAACGGCATTCTTACAATCTTTAACCTCTCGGTGGCAGATTTGGCAGAACTTTATGGCAGCAGCTTCATCTTAGTGTTACCTGGCTGGGAAATCAGCCTGGGAGTAATCGCATGCGCTGTGGTGCTGGGTTGGCTGGGTTCCTATATTGCCGTCAACCGCTCACTGGCGCGCCTCAACCCCAACTAACCAACCTAAGAACCCCGGACTGAATTTACCGTGGCTGCACCGCGCCTGTTTCGCCATCTCAATGCATTGATCGCGAGCCGTTTCGGCAAGGCGCCCACTCAGCCGGACCCTTCCGACCTCCCCTGGCAATCGCCGGCCGACCGGGAGCAATACATCGAATTCCGCATCAGCCGCCGCACGCTGTATGCGTTGATATTTTCCCTGATATTGCACTTGATCCTGTTCTTCGGCTTTATCATGCCGACGATGGACCAAGGGGAAGAGTCCGAGCAGGATGGCGGGCAAAAAGAGCTGGTCGTGAGCCTGGCACAGCCGGAGAAAAAACCGCAACCCGAAATGGCGCCGCCGCCAGCTGCTGCGCCCCCGCCTCCGCCGCCTGCCGCCAGCAAACCCACGCCCAGGCAGCCCAAGCAAAGCAAACCCACGCCTCCCGTCGTGACCGGCAAGAGCAAGCCCCTGCCCCAGCCCGAGCAAAAACCGGCTCCCCGACCTGAGCCGCAGCCTGCCCCGACGCCAGCGCCTCCGCGCCCGCAGGAGCCCGACCCCTCGCAATATTCTGACATGTCTTCCTATATGGCCGCCATGCGCGAATACCGCCGCGCCACGGACAACAACTATGCCGCGATGATGGAAAACCAGCGCGCCCAGCGCGAATCCGGCAGCCGCTCGCTGTCTGATGAAGAAAAGCGCGATGAAACTATCAAGAAAAACCTGTCCTCGGGTGCCAGCGGCGTCTTCCGCATCCTCAGCATGAGCAACTACACTTCAACCTTTGAATTCCGTGGCTGGATCAACGATTTCAGCACCGCCAAGCGCGAGGTATTCCAGATCGAGGCCAAGGCGGGCGAAGACATCCAGCGCGCCACCGTGCGCAAGATGATAGAACTGATCCGCCGCCACTACTCAGGGGACTTCAACTGGGAATCAAGGCAGATGGGCCGCGTGGTGGTATTGTCCGCGCGCATGGAAGACAGCGCCGGCCTGGAGGACTTCCTGATCAAGGAATTCTTCGGCGATGGCGACATGCGCTACCTGGACATGCAGCGCCGCAGGCCACCGCCTGGACCGCCTAGGTATCCGGTGCCTTAACGCTGCCAAGCAGCTTGGCGGCGGCGTGCGAAAAGCAATATCAAACCAAGAGATAGCAACGCGACACTAGACGGTTCAGGGACTGGTAAAGTGGCTGGTCCAAATCCAGCCAGCATTGCTTCCGGCGATAACGGAATCCATAATTCATCTTGAAATTGCTTGTCGTATGTCGTCAAGATAGTGAGACCAGCAAGCGCAGGTGCATATTGCGATACATAGCTTAGTAAAATTGCTCCGGTATCAGCCTTTTCATTTGTTCTGTTCCAATAGGCTACAGGCAACAACGCTTCGTCGTCGTAACCGATCGCCACAGACCAATTTTCTGGCATCACCGCCTGCTCAAGCGACCAATCACCAAAATAAGGCAGCTTCAAACTAGCGACAGCCTGTGTAGAAAGCGCGAACGCATAATTCCACCCGTCCTCATTTTTGAATGGGATAAGTTGGAATAGGCTGGGCCTGATATGTACAGGAAACTCAGCAATGGGACCTATCTCTATCACCTCTACAGGATAGATACCCTCTGTATTGCAGCCCCCATCAGCACATAAAGTCACACCTGCATGGGAAAAAGTAGAAGCCAACATAGCGCCGATCCAGATCAGAACGGCAATCAATGCTTTCTAGTGTTTCATTGAGAACTATTTTTCTAGTTTATGAGTTGCTCATTCAATCACCATCAAATGAAAGAATAATGACTCTGCTCATAGTCCAATCACTCAATCCCTCCGCTTCTTTTGCATATGTGGGCGCCAGATTGCGCTCAATAAAAAAGCTGGCATATTGCTATGCCAGCTTTTCATAAAACGACAACTGCTTACCTTGAGAATTACTTCTCGGCAAACGCCCGCTCGATCACGTAATCCCCGACATCACCAATGCGCTCCGACACCTTGAGCCCTGCAGCGTCGAGAATCTTGCAGGTATCGACCAGCATTTGCGGGCTGCCGCACAGCATGGCGCGGTCGGTCTCGGGGTTGAGCGGCGGCAAGCCGATGTCCTGGAACAGCTTGCCGTTTTCCATGAGATCGGTCAGGCGGCCCTGGTTGCGGAACTCTTCGCGGGTCACGGTGGGATAGTAGATCAGCTGGTTCTTGACCTGTTCGCCAAAGAATTCGTTTTCCGGCAATTCCTTGGTGATGAACTCTTCGTAAGCTAGGTCGTTGATGCGGCGTACGCCGTGCACCAGGATCACTTTCTCGAAACGTTCGTAGATTTCAGGGTCCTGGATCAGGCACATGAACGGTGCCAGGCCAGTGCCGGTGGAGAGCAGGTAAAGGTGCTTGCCGGGCTTCAGGTCGGACAGCAGCAACGTGCCGGTCGGCTTGCGGCTGACCAGCAATTCATCGCCCACCTTCAGGTGCTGCAGGCGGGAAGTCAGGGGGCCGTTCGGCACCTTGATACTGAAGAACTCGAGGTTTTCCGCGTAGTTGGGGCTGGCGATACTGTAAGCGCGCATCAGCGGCTTGCCGTCTACCTGCAGGCCGATCATCACGAACTGGCCGTTCTCGAAACGCAGGGATTCGTTGCGGGTGGTGGTAAAGCTGAACAGGCTGTCGTTCCAGTGCTTAACGCTCAATACTTTCTCGGAATTAAATGCGCTCATTGATATTCGATTCTCTTTAAAATTTTTGGTTACTTGCTCAAGGCGGCGGTCAGCTCGGGCACGGCGTCAAACAGGTTGGCGACCAGGCCGTAATCCGCATGCTGGAAGATAGGCGCATCGGGATCGTGGTTGATCGCGACAATGATCTTGCTGTCCTTCATGCCGGCTAAGTGCTGCATCGCGCCGGAAATGCCGATTGCGAAATACAGTTCGGGCGCCACGATGGTGCCGGTCTGCCCGACTTGGATGTCGTTGGGGGCGAAACCGGCATCGACTGCGGCACGGGTTGCGCCCAATGCGCCGCCGAAGCGGTGCGCCAGCGGCTCGAGCAGTTCGTTGAAGCGCTCGGCCAGGCTGCGGCCGCCGGAAACCACGACGCGCGCGGAAGACAGTTCAGGACGGTCGGACACGGTCTTGTCCTCCTTGATCCAGCGGCTGAGGCCGGCACTCGCTGGCACGTTCACTGCCGTCACTTCCGCATTGGCGCCGTTTGCAGCAGCGGCAAAGGAAGTTGCGCGGATGGTCACCACCTGGATGGCGTCGCTGCTTTCGACGGTGGAAAGCACGTTGCCTGCGTAGATCGGGCGCACATAAGTCGCCGGCGCGGTAATGCTCACCGCATCGGAAATCATCGCTACGTCGAGCAAAGCGGCAACGCGCGGCAATACGCTCTTGCTGAATGCGGTATGCGCGGAAAGGATGACCTTATAGTCAGCACCCAGTTGCACCAGCAAGGCGGCTACGTCTTCAGCCAGCGGATGCTCGAAATGCGCTGCCTCTGCATGCAGCACCTTGGCGACGCCGGCGATTTCGCTGGCTTCCTTGGCCAGGGCTGCGCTATTGGAGCCGGTGACCAGGACGTGGACCGGGAGTTGCCATGCGCCAGCGGCGCTGACTGCCTGGCGGGTGGATTGCTTGATATGTTTGCCGTCGTGTTCGGCCAGAATCAGGATGCTCATTACAGGACTTCCGCAAGACGTAGGTTTTCAACGAGTTCAGCCACATTCGCCACCTTGATGCCGGGCTTGCGCGGCTCAGGGTCGGCAACCTTGAGTTGCTTGAGGCGCGGGGCGATATCGATGCCGAGGTCGGCCGCCTTGATGTTGTCGATCGGCTTTTTCTTCGCCATCATCATCGCTGGCAGCTTGATGAAGCGCGGCTCGTTCAGGCGCAGGTCGGTGGTGACCACCGCAGGCAGCTTGAGCGCCACCACGTCGGTGCCGCCGTCGATTTCGCGCGTGACTTCGATTTCATCGCCCTTGACCTCGATCACGGAGGCAAAGGTGCCTTGGCCTGCGTTGATCAATGCGGCGAGCATCTGGCCGGTCTGGCCCAGGTCGTCGTCGATGGCCTGCTTGCCGAGGATGATGAGGCGAGGTTGCTCGCGCTCCACCACGGCCTTGAGCAGCTTGGCGACGCCCAATGGCTGCAGTTCGGCGTCAGTCTCGACCAGCACCACCCGGTCGGCGCCCATCGCCAATGCATGGCGCAGGGTATCCTGGCTATTGGCCTTGCCGATGGTCACGGCCACTACTTCGGTCGCAATGCCGCGCTCCTTCAGGCGCACCGCTTCTTCCACGGCGATTTCGTCGAACGGGTTAATGCCCATCTTGACGCCGGCGATATCGACATCGGAGCCATCCTGCTTCACGCGGGGCTTGATGTTGTAATCCACCACATGCTTTACAGCAACTAAGACTTTCATATTGTGATCCCACTCCATCATTTGCCGCACATTTTAATCAGCGGTAAAATATCTGTTAAATCAATTATCACTATATCACATATCTATCACATCGATATGAGAATCATTCTCAGGTGAAGCACACCTTACGACAACTCGAAGTATTCGTTGCCATTGCACGCCTGGAGAATGTGTCACGAGCGGCCGAGGATTTGTCATTGTCGCAATCCGCCGCCAGTACTGCACTTGCCGAACTGGAACGACAGTTTGACTGCAAACTGTTTGACCGCATGGGTAAAGTGCTGAAACTCAACGAACTAGGCCGTAGCCTGCTGCCAATGGCAGCCGCCGTGCTGGACCGCGCCGCTGAAATAGAGAGCATTTTACAGGGAAAATCCGCCTTTGGCTTGCTAAAAGTCGGCGCCACGCTGACGATAGGCAACTACCTCGCCACCCTGCTGATCGGCTCGTTCATGAAGCAGCACCGGGATTGCCAAGTGCAATTGCATGTGCAGAACACCAACTCCATCATGCAGCAGGTGGCGATGTACGATCTCGACCTCGGCCTGATCGAAGGCAATTGCCACCACCCCGACCTGCAGGTCGAACCGTGGATCGAAGACGAGCTGACCGTATTCTGCTCGCCGCAGCACCCTCTCGCCAAACAGAGCAGCGCCAGCCTGGAGGCCATTCTTGCCGAAAGCTGGGTGTTGCGCGAGCAAGGCTCGGGCACACGCGAGACGTTCGACTACGCCTTGCGCCACCATCACAGCCGCCTGCACGTGCGCATGGTGCTGGAGCATACCGAGGCCATCAAGCGCGCCGTGGAATCCGGCATCGGCCTGGGCTGCATTTCCCGCCTCGCGCTCAAGGACGATATCGCGCGCGGCAACCTGGTAGCGCTGGCGACGCCCGAGCTCGACCTGAAACGCCAGTTCATGTTCGTCTGGCACAAGAAGAAATACCAGACCGCCGCCGTGCGCGAATTCCTCAACCATTGTCGGCTGCTGACCCGCGACGTGCGGCGCAGCGACGAAATCAACATACCGTATATTCCATGAAAGTTTTAGCATGCAACGCGATGTAATGAATTATGACGTACTGATCGTCGGCGCAGGCCCGTCCGGGCTTTCCGCCGCGATCCGCATCAAGCAACTGGCGCTGGAGCAGGAACGCGAAATCAACGTCTGCGTGCTGGAAAAAGGTGCCGAGGTAGGCGCGCATATCCTCTCGGGCGCCGTGATCGACCCGATCGCCCTCAATGAATTGATTCCCGACTGGAAGGAAAAAGGCGCCCCGCTCCATACCCCCGTCACTGACGACCAGTTCCTGGTACTTGGCAAGGAAAAAAGCTTCAACATCCCAACCAAGCTTATGCCGCCGCTCATGAACAACCACGGCAACTACATCGTCAGCCTGGGCGACGTCTGCCGCTGGCTGGGCGAGCAGGCCGAAGCGCTGGGCGTGGAAATCTACCCCGGATTCAGCGCTGCCGAGGTGATCTACGACGAAGCCGGCGTGGTGCAGGGCGTCATCACCGGCGACATGGGCCGTGACAAGGAAGGCAACGAGAAGCCGGGCTTTGCGCTGGGCATGGAACTGCGCGCGCACTACACCCTGTTTGCCGAAGGCGCGCGCGGCTCGCTCACCAAGGACCTCACTGAGCATTTCCAGTTGCGCGCCCTGTCCGAGCCGCAGAAGTTCGGCATCGGCTTCAAGGAAATCTGGCAGATCGAGCCGGAAAAATCCAAGCCCGGCCTGGTGATGCACTCGCAAGGCTGGCCGCTGGACAACAGCACGGGCGGCGGCTCCTTCATCTACCACCTCAAGGAAAACACCGTAGCCATCGGATTCGTGGTGCACCTCAACTACAGCAACCCGCACCTGAGCCCGTTCGACGAATTCCAGCGCTTCAAGACCCACCCCGCCATCCGCCCGCTGCTGGAAGGCGGCAAGCGCCTGAGCTACGGCGCCCGCGCGCTGACCGAAGGCGGCCTGCAATCCATCCCTCGCCTGGCCTTCCCCGGCGGCTTGCTGATCGGCTGCACCGCCGGTTTCATGAACGTGCCGCGCATCAAGGGTTCGCACAATGCCATGAAGTCGGGCATGCTCGCGGCAGAAGCCGTGGTGGACGCCTTGGCGCAGGAAACATTCGGCGCCACGCTGGAAAACTACCCGGAAAAAGTCCGCAACTCGTGGATATGGAAAGACCTGCAGGCTGTGCGCAACGTCAAGCCCGCCCTCTCGCGCTTAGGCAACATCCTGGGCAGCATCTACGGCGGAATGGAAATGTGGCTGGCCTCGTTCGGGATCACCACGCCATGGACGCTCAAACACGGCAAGGCCGACCATGAAACCCTGAAGCCCGCAGCCACCAGCCCAAAAATCGCCTATCCCAAGCCTGACGGCGTGGTGAGCTTCGACAAACTCTCCTCGGTCTATCTCACCAACGTCATGCATGAAGAAGACCAGCCCTGCCACCTGGTGCTGCGCGACCAGAGCATCCCGGTCGACATCAACCTGCCGCAGTACGACGCGCCAGAACAGCGCTATTGCCCGGCCGGGGTCTATGAAATCGTCACCAACGAGGGCAATCCGAGATTGCAAATCAATGCGTCCAATTGCATCCACTGCAAGACCTGCGATATCAAGGACCCGTTGCAAAACATCAACTGGCGTACGCCGGAAGGTGGCGGCGGGCCAAACTACGTCAGCATGTAAAAAATCCAACAAAACCAAGGGCGAGCGCAGCGATGCCAAGTGTGGGTTTGACGTTGCTCCCCGTCTGACTGCGCCGAGTAGCGCAGCTTTTAATGGATTAAGGACTGGCGTCTGTCTGAGCGAAGCGAGTTCAGCCAGCCCCCATTAAAAGCGAGCAACGCAGGTTGCCCGGAACGAAGTTCCGGGTCGCAGACAATCGGGTCGCCTTTTCTTTGGTCCTGTTTCTTTTGGCGAGACAAAAGAAATGGACTCGCCCGGCGGGGCGAAACCCATCCTCTCGCTAATCGCAGTATTGATGTAGCCCGGCGCTCGTGAAGTTGAATTGGATTTGGATCCTTGGATCAGCGATGGTCTTAACCCTTATTGCAAGCCATTGAGCGGTTGCTTTTCGCTTGCCAGCGAGTCCCTTTATTTTGCTTCGCCAAAATAAAGGAACCAAACAAAAGGCGACCCCGGAGTCAGCGCCGGGAGCAAGCTCCCGGTTCCCTGCGTTGCTCAATCTGTCTGGGCGCTTGCTGAACTCGCTGCGCTCAAACAGACGCAAGCGCTTTTTCCAGACAGATTTCCGCTACTCGGCGCAGCCAAACGGGGAACCAACGTCAAACCCACACTTGGCATCGCTGCGCTCGCCCTTGGTTTTAAGAGGTGCGCACTCCACTGAACAACAAGCTAAAACCCCATAAACAACAAACCCCTGGCAAAAGCCAAGGATTCGCAAAATACTGCACGCTTGAAGCGCGCTGTTTCACAGCTTAATAGAGCACACGGGTGCGCAATGTTCCCTCAACCGTCTGCAACGCCTCGATCGCGGCATCTGAAGCCGAGGCTTCCACATCCATGATCATGTAGCCGATATCGCCCTTGGTCATCATGCTTTGCGCAGCGATGTTGATGTTGTTGCGCGCGAACAGGCTGTTCACGGCCGACAGCACGCCCGGCACGTTGCGGTGGATGTGCAACAGGCGGTGGGTGCCGGGCTGTTGCGGGATGGAGACTTCTGGGAAGTTCACGGCCGTAATCGTGGAGCCTGCGTCGGAATAACGCACGAATTTCTCACCGACCTCGATGCCGATATTGGCTTGCGCTTCCTGGGTCGAGCCGCCGATATGCGGGGTGAGGATGACGTTCTCGAACGGACGCAGCGGGGAGAGGAACTCTTCGTCATTGCTCTTGGGCTCAACGGGAAACACGTCGATCGCCGCCCCTGCCAAGTGTTTGGATTCGATCACCGTTGCCAACGCGTCGATATCCACGCAGGTGCCGCGGGCCGCATTGATGAAGATGCCGCCCTTCTTCATCTGCGCGAATTGCTCGGCGCGCATCATGTTCATGGTGGAAGGCAGTTCCGGCACGTGCAGGGAGACGACATCCGCCTGCGACAGCAGCTCTTCCATCGTGCCGACCTGGCGTGCGTTGCCCAACGGCAGCTTGGCGATCACGTCGAAGTAGATCACCTTCATACCCAGGCTTTCGGCCAGCACGGACAATTGCGAACCGATGGAACCGTAACCCACGATGCCCAATGTCTTGCCGCGCGCCTCGAACGAACCTTCTGCCGACTTGGTCCAGCCGCCCTTGTGTACCAGCGCATTCTTCTCGGGAATGCCGCGCAGCAGCAGGATGGTCTGCGCCAGCACCAGTTCCGCCACCGAGCGGGTATTGGAATAAGGCGCGTTGAATACCGGGATGCCGCGCTCCAGCGCGCCATCCAGGTCCACTTGGTTGGTGCCGATGCAGAAGCAGCCGATGGCGGTAAGCTTGTTGGCGGCATCAAGCACGCGGCTGGTGACCTGGGTGCGGGAACGAATGCCAAGGAAATGCACATCCTTGATCGCCTCGATCAGCGCGTCTTCGTCCAGCGCGGTCTTACGGTAATCGATGTTGCGGTAACCCGCGGCGTTCAACACGTCCACGGCGTTCTGGTGCACGCCTTCAAGCAGCAAAAAGCGGATCTTGTCTTTTGGCAGGGAAAGTTGTTGGGTCATTACGGCTCCGGTAAAAGGCCAAAAATCAGTGATCGTAGCATACCGGCAAACTTATTAAACCCCTATCAAATCAGGGATACGGCCCCCGTCGAGCGCAAATGCAGGCAGCACGGATAAAACTGAGATCGGGAATCAATATCAATTATAAAACTGCTAGAATAGCTGATTAGGTCGCTTGACCGTTGACTATTTTACATTGACGTTTTTAATGCCATTTTCACAGGTAAATGTTTGATGAATGCACCCGCCAGCCTTCCCTCCTCCCTTCTGGAACAATTGCAGACCATCGTAGGCGAACAACGCGTCAAGACCGATGAAGACAGCCTGAAAAGCTGGGGAGTGGATTGGACCAAGCATTTCGATCCCCGTCCATCCGCCATCGTCTTTCCCGGCAGCACCGAGGAAGTGCAGGCCATCGTCAAGCTGGCCAACCAATACAATATTCCCGTCACCCCGAGCGGCGGCCGTACCGGGCTTTCTGCCGGGGCAGTCGCCGCCAATGGCGAGATCGTCATCAGCCTGGACCGCATGAACAAGGTCTTGTCCTTCCTGCATGCCGACCGTTTGGTGCGCATACAGGCGGGCGTGGTCACCGAGCAATTGCAGCAATATGCCGAGCAACAGGGCCTTTACTATCCCGTGGACTTCGCCGCTGCCGGCTCAAGCCAGATGGGCGGCAACATCGGTACCAATGCCGGCGGCATCAAGGTGATCCACTACGGCATGACACGCGAATGGGTGCTGGGCCTGACCGTGGTCACCGGCAAGGGCGACATCCTGCGCCTCAACAAGGGCATGATCAAGAACGCCACCGGCTACGCGCTGCACCAATTGTTCATCGGCTCCGAGGGCACGCTGGGCATCGTCACCGAGGCCGAGATCAAGCTCACACGCGCGCCGCAGGACCTCAAGGTGCTGGTGCTGAGCGTGCCCGACTTTGCGGCGGTCATGCCCATCCTGCATGCGTTCCAGCAGCGCATCGACCTCACCGCATTCGAGTTCTTCAACCAGGTGGCGTTGGAAAAAGTCTTGGCCCACGGCCATGCGGCGCGCCCTTTCGAAACCGAATCCCCGCTATATGTGCTGCTCGAATTCGAGGGCCGCTTCGAGGCCGTGATCGACGACGCCATGCAGATATTCGAACATTGCATGGAACAAGGCTGGATACTCGACGGCGTCATGAGCCAGTCGCAAGCCCAGGCACAGGCGCTGTGGCATTTACGCGAAGGCATCTCCGAGACCATTGCGCCGTTCACGCCCTACAAGAACGACATCTCTGTGCTGATTACCCACGTGCCCGCGTTCATTGCCGACATCGACGCGATCGTGGCCGACAACTACCCGGACTTCGAAGTCTGCTGGTTCGGGCATATCGGCGACGGCAACCTGCACCTCAACATCCTCAAGCCGGCCGACCTGACCAAGGACGAGTTCTTCGAGAAATGCAAGGTGGTCAACCAGTTCGTCTTCGAGACCGTGCAGAAATACAACGGCTCGATTTCCGCCGAGCACGGCGTCGGCATGACCAAGAAAGACTACCTCGCATACACCCGCGACCCGGTCGAGATCGGCTATATGCGCGAACTGAAGAAGGTATTCGACCCAAATGGAATCATGAATCCGGGCAAGATCTTCGACCTGTAGCGCAACCCGGCTCAGCACGGGGCGCCTCCGGCATGTAGCGCCGCGCTGCGGCCCAGAACACCAACGCCAGCAAGCTGACCCCGGCTCCGAGGATGCACACGCCTTGCCAGCCTGCAGAAGCATATATGGCGGTCGTGCCGATCGCCCCCAGCCCGCTGCCGACCGCGTAGAACAGCATATAAAGCCCGACCAGCCGGCCATGCGCCTCCGGGCGGGTGCGCAGGATCATGCCCTGATTGGTGACATGCAGCGCCTGCCCGCCGATATCCAGCAGCACAATGCCGGTTACCAGCGCCCACAAAGACCACTCCATCAACGACAGCGGCCACCATGCCAGCAGCAATACCGCCAGCGCGGCGGCAGTGGTACGCTGGCCGAATCCACGGTCTGCCCATTGGCCGGCACGGGCAGCAGCCAGGGCGCCCGCTGCGCCTACCAGCCCGAAAGCGCCGATCACGGTATGGGAAAAACCATAAGGCGGCGCGCTCAACGGCAGCACCAGCGCAACCCAGAAGATATTGAAGGCAGCGAACATCAGCATCGCAAGCATGCCGCGAATCTGCAATACCCGCTCATCCCGCAGCAAAACCAGCATTGAAGCAATCAGGCGAGGGTAGCTCAAAGTACTAGATATACCAGGCAGCGCTGGCAGCCGCCGCCATAACGGCCACGCGAGTGCCAGCATCAACGCCGCGGAGCAGGCATACACCCCTCGCCAGCCGGCCAGGTCGCTGATGCCACCGGCAAATACGCGGGCCAGCAACAGGCCGATGAATACGCCGCTTTGCGCCGCGCCGACCACTCGCCCTTGCTCATGTGAAGCGGAGGCAGAAGCCGCGTAAGCAATCAGCCCTTGCGTCATTGCCGTGCCCAGCAAGCCGACGCCAAGCATGCCCGCAAACAGGACGATGACGGATTGCGCCAACGCCACCATGCCCAGCATCCCCACCAGCAATAGCAACTGCACGATCATGAGACGTCGGCGATCCACCCAGTCGCCCAACGGCACGAGGAACAGCAAAGCCAGGGCGCAGCCGACTTGCGTTGCGGTGACCACGCCGCCGACCGCCGCATGGATGATGCCGAATTCCAGGGCCAGCGCATCCAGCAGCGGCTGGGCATAATACACATTGGCTACGCTCAGCCCGCTGGCGATAGCGAATAGCAAGACCATGCTCGACGACATGCGCGCTGGCGGTTCCATCGTATTGCCATGGCGCATCGATGCGGGAATTAAGACAGGATGCTTCATTACCATCAATCTAGTTTCAAAATAAAACTCATTGAATGGTAGATAATCTAGTTTTAAAATGCAACCTTAATTCAGATATCCCGACGAAGGGAACACCATGCCTCGCCGCAACCCGAAAAAACCTGAAACCTGCCCCGTAGCACGCTCCGTCGATGTGGTTGGCGACCGCTGGTCGCTGCTCATCGTGCGTGACGTTTTCGACGGCATGCACCGCTTCGGCGATTTCCAGCGCAGCCTGGGCGTGGCCCGCAACATCCTGTCCGACCGTCTGCGCCGGCTGGTCGATGCAGGCATCCTGCAAACCCGGCCGGCTTCAGATGGCACTGCCTATCAGGAATATGCACTGACGCCCAAGGGGGAAAGCCTGTTTCCGGTGGTGGTGGCCTTGCGGCAATGGGGGGAACGCCATTTGTTTACCCAGGAAGAACATCACTCCCTGCTGATCGACCGAAAAACCAAGCAGCCTATCGCTTATATGGCCCCGCAAGCCAGCGACGGTAGCGCCCTGATGCCGAGCGAAACGGAAGTGCAGAGGCTGTGACAGCATCAGCATACTGACGCAGGCCGATTTCAAACCATTGCCGAATATTGCTGTCTTATTTTTACACGGTCGGGTATAGCGGGCTCAGCGGATGGATTTCACGAGATAACGCTGGAATCACCGCAATAATTGACCTGAAAGCCGTTATTTACGGCTGAAAATAGCCCTACTTCGCATGGTAGTTTTTATTGTCCGACCGTGTACAATTCGGTATATAGTTCGTACTATAAGCAAAGCAAGCATAACAATAACGTAGTCGTAGTTAGAACCTGTTCAAGGTCTTTTTATGGGATACGTTGATCCGGTAAGGCAGCCGAAGCAAGGCGCAAACCACAGGCGTGCTGATAGCACGGCGAGGATTTGCAACGCAGCAGCGGCTGCCTTACCGGATCAACCCGCAGGGCATGGCTTGAAAACGCGCCCGCTCTGCGTTGCAGTCCTTGACGAGGGCAGTAAGCATCCCCTGCGGACTGCGTCTTGATCGGACGCGTTTTGAAGTCATGCGTACCGATAAAAAGACCTTGAACAGGTTCTGGTGGATTCGAGGAGAAAGTAATGCATGACCAGATGGCACGCATTAAATCGCACATCGAATCACATCAACACATGGCCGGTGCGTTAATGCCCTTGTTGCATGCGATTCAGGACGATTTAAGCTATATCCCGGAAGAGTGCTACGGCTTGATCGCCAAGGCGCTTAATCTCTCTGTCGCGGAAGTCCATGGCGTGGTGACGTTTTATCACCATTTCCGCACTAAGCCGCCAGGCAGGCATGTCCTGCAGGTATGTCGCGCCGAGTCGTGCCAGGCCATGGGTTGCGGCGCGCTGGAGACCCATGTGAAGTCCTCGCTGGGCATCGACTACCATGAAACCACCAGCGACGGCAGCATCACGTTGGAACCCGTCTATTGCCTAGGCAACTGCGCCTGCTCTCCCGCCATCATGCTCGATGACGAAATCTACGGCCGCGTCAGCCCCCAGCAAGTCGAATCCCTTCTCGCCGACGCACGGAGGGACAATCCATGAATACCGTTTACATTCCCCGCGATTCCAGCGCCCTTTCACTGGGCGCCAACCTGGTGGCCGCAGCCATCGCCAAGGAAGCCGAATCGCGCAATATTCCACTGAATATCATCCGTAATGGCTCCCGCGGCATGTTCTGGCTAGAGCCGTTGGTCGAATTAGCAACGAGTGCGGGGCGCATCGCCTACGGCCCCGTCACGCCTGACCAGGTGGCATCCCTGTTTGACGCAGGCTTTCTTGATGGCGGACAGCACGCGCTGAGCCTGGGCCCGACGGAGGAGCTGCCCTGGATGAAGCGCCAGGAGCGCCTGACCTTTGCGCGCGTCGGCATCACCGACCCGGTGTCGCTGCAGGACTATATTGCCCATGACGGCTACAAAGGCCTGCGCAACGCGATTGACATGGCACCACAAGATATTGTGCAGCAGGTCACCGATTCCGGCCTGCGTGGGCGTGGCGGCGCCGCTTTCCCGACCGGCATCAAGTGGAAGACGGTGCTGGAAGCGCCAGCCGAGCAAAAATACATTGTGTGCAATGCAGACGAAGGCGACTCAGGGACATTCTCCGACCGCATGATCATGGAAGGCGACCCGTTCGTCCTGATCGAGGGCATGACGATCGCAGGCATTGCCGTCGGCGCCACGCAAGGCTATATCTATGTACGCTCAGAATACCCGCACTCGATCGCCGCGCTCAACCTGGCGATCAAGAGCGCCTATGAATCAGGTTATCTCGGGCGGGGCATTCTCGGCAGCCAGCATGACTTCTACCTGGAAGTGCGCCGTGCCGCGGGCGCTTATGTCTGCGGCGAGGAAACCGCCTTGCTGGAAAGCCTGGAAGGCAAGCGCGGGCTGGTGCGTTTCAAGCCGCCGCTACCCGCCATTTCCGGCCTGTTCGGCAAGCCGACCGTCATCAACAACGTCATCTCCCTCGCCAGCGTGCCCATCATCCTCGACAAGGGCAGCGTCTATTACCGTGACTACGGCATGGGCCGTTCCCGCGGCACCTTGCCAATCCAGCTCGCAGGCAATATCAAGCATGGCGGCCTGGTAGAAAAAGCCTTTGGCGTCACCCTGCGCGAATTGCTGTACGACTACGGCGGCGGCTCCGCCAGTGGCAGGCCGATCAAGGCTGTCCAGGTCGGCGGCCCGCTAGGGGCTTACCTGCCGGAATCGCAATTCGACACACCGCTGGATTACGAGGAATTCGGCAAATTGTGGGCCGTGCTAGGCCACGGCGGCATCGTTGCCTTCGACGATACGGTGGATATGGCGCACATGGCGCGTTATGCCTTTGAATTCTGCGCCGTGGAATCCTGCGGCAAGTGCACCCCATGCCGCATCGGCTCCACCCGCGGCGTGGAAGTCATGGACAAGATCATGGCAGGCACCGATCACGCCAAGCACATCGCATTGGTGCGCGACCTCAGCGATACCATGCTGAACGGGTCGCTCTGCGCGCTTGGCGGCATGACGCCCTACCCCGTTCTGAGCGCGCTCAACCATTTTCCCGAGGATTTTGGCGTGAGCAAGAAGGAACGCGCGGCATGAGTTAACGCAGCAAACATCCGGCAAACCACCCTGCCCCACATAAAAAGCGGGGTTTGCCAAAGTGGTCAAGAGGAGAAAGTGATGGACAAGCAAGCGGATTACGGCACCCCAGCGAGCCGGACAACTGAGCAGCAAGTCACGCTGGAAATTGACGGCATGCAAGTGACGGTCGCCAAAGGCACATCGATCATGCGCGCCGCGATGGAGGCGGGGGTCAGTATTCCCAAGCTCTGCGCCACGGACAGCCTGGAGCCGTTCGGCTCCTGCAGGCTCTGCTTGGTGGAAATCGAAGGCAGGCGCGGCTATCCCGCCTCCTGCACCACCCCGGTCGATGAAGGGCTGAAGGTGCATACGCAAACGCCCAAGTTGGCCGACATCCGCCGCGGCGTGATGGAACTCTATATATCCGACCACCCATTGGACTGCCTCACCTGCTCCGCCAACGGCGATTGCGAACTGCAGGACATGGCCGGCGCCGTGGGCTTGCGCGAAGTGCGCTACGGCTATGACGGCGAAAACCACCTGGCCTCCGGCAAGGATATCAGCAACCCCTATTTCCAGTTCGACGCCTCCAAGTGCATCGTCTGCTCGCGTTGCGTGCGCGCCTGCGAGGAAACGCAAGGCACCTTCGCGCTCACCATCCAGGGCCGCGGGTTCGACTCCAAGGTTGCCGCAGGCAATTTCGACAATTTCCTCGATTCGGAATGCGTCTCCTGCGGCGCCTGCGTCGCCGCCTGCCCCACCGCGACATTGATGGAAAAAACCGTGGTCGAGCACGGCCAGCCCGAGCACAGCGTCATCACGACCTGCGCCTACTGCGGCGTCGGCTGCTCGTTCCGCGCCGAGATGAAGGGCGAGCAGGTGGTGCGCATGGTGCCGGACAAGAACGGCGGCGCCAACCACGGCCACTCCTGTGTCAAGGGCCGCTTCGCCTGGGGCTATGCCACCCATCGCGACCGCATCACCACGCCGATGATACGCAAGAGCATCCACGACCCATGGCAGGAAGTGAGCTGGGAGGAAGCGATCGGCTACGCCGCCAGCGAGCTCAAGCGCATCCAGGCCAAGCATGGACGCAATTCCATAGGCGCCATCACCTCCTCGCGCTGCACCAACGAGGAAACCTACCTGGTGCAGAAGCTGGTGCGCGCCGCTTTCGGCAACAACAACGTCGATACTTGCGCCCGCGTCTGCCACTCGCCTACCGGCTACGGCCTCAAGCAGACCCTGGGCGAATCCGCCGGCACGCAGACTTTCGACTCCATCATGAAATCCGACGTGATCATGGTCATCGGCGCCAACCCGACCGACGGCCACCCGGTATTCGGTTCGCAGATGAAGCGCAGGCTGCGCGAAGGCGCGAAACTCATCATCGCCGATCCGCGCGCGATCGACCTGGTATCCGGCCCGCACGTCAAGGCGGATTACCACCTGAAACTACGCCCAGGCACAAATGTCGCGCTGATCACCGCCATGGCGCATGTGGTCGTCACCGAAGGCCTGGCCGACGAAGCCTTCGTCAGGGAGCGTTGCGAGTGGGATTCCTACCAGTACTGGAGCGAATTCGTCGCGCAGCCCGAACATTCGCCGGAATCCATGCAGGAAGCCATCGGCGTACCCGCCGCCGACATCCGCGCCGCCGCGCGCCTGTTCGCGACGGGTGGCAATGCCGCGATCTACTACGGCCTGGGCGTCACCGAGCACAGCCAGGGCTCGACGATGGTGATGGGCATCGCCAACCTCGCGATGGCTACAGGCAACATCGGGCGCGAAGGCGTGGGCGTCAATCCGCTGCGCGGCCAGAACAACGTGCAGGGCTCCTGCGACATGGGCTCGTTCCCGCACGAGTTCCCGGGCTACCGCCACGTGTCGGACGACGCTACCCGCGCCTTGTTCGAGGCCGCCTGGGGCAGGCCGCTCGACAACGAACCCGGCCTGCGCATCCCCAACATGCTCGATTTCGCGATCGACGGCAGCTTCAAGGCGCTGTATTGCGAAGGCGAGGACATCGCCCAGTCCGACCCCAACACCCAGCACGTCACCCATGCGCTTGCCTCCATGGAATGCGTGATCGTGCAGGACCTGTTCCTCAACGAGACCGCGATGTACGCCCACGTGTTCCTACCCGGCTGCTCCTTCCTGGAAAAGAGCGGCACATTCACCAACGCCGAGCGCCGCATCTCGCCCGTGCGCCGCGTGATGACGCCGAAGAACGGCTACGAGGACTGGCAGATCACCGCCCTGCTTTCCGAAGCGCTGGGCTACCCGATGCCTTACCAGCATGCCTCGGAAATCCTGGACGAAATCGCGCGCCTCACGCCGACCTTCCATGGCGTCAGCTTCAAGAAGCTGGATGAAATGGGCAGCGTTCAATGGCCATGCAACGAAGAGCATCCCGACGGCACGCCCATCATGCACGTGGATGAATTCGTGCGCGGCAAGGGCCGCTTCATGATCACGGAATACGTGCCGACTTCGGAAAAGGTCAACGGCAAGTACCCCCTCATCCTCACCACCGGGCGTATACTGTCGCAATATAACGTGGGCGCCCAGACACGCCGCACCGACAATGTCGCCTGGCATCCCGAGGACGTGGTGGAAATCCATCCCCAGGATGCGGAAGACCGCGGCATCAAGGATGGCGACTGGGTGGGAATCACCAGCCGTGCGGGCAACACCGTGCTGCATGCCAAGATTACCGAGCGCGTTCAGCCCGGCGTGATCTACACCACCTTCCACCATCCGGAATCTGGCGCCAACGTCATTACCACCGATAACTCGGACTGGGCAACCAATTGCCCTGAATTTAAGGTCACTGCGGTGCAGGTCACCCGCGTGTCGCAGCTGTCAGACTGGCAGCGCCACTACCAGGAATTCAGCGACGAGCAGATTGCCCTGGTCAAACAACGGGATACAGCCCGTGTGGAATAAGGATGAATGCATCAGAGTTCTTGATTGAAGCGGAAGCGACCGACAGCCGTGTGACGGTGCTCAAGTACGAGCATGGCGAACTGCATGAGTTGCAGGACCAAGTCGCCGAGGAAGTGCCGGTCGCCATGATCTACAACGGCATATCGCACGCCGTCATGCTGGCCACGCCGGACGACCTGACCGATTTCGCGCTCGGCTTCTCGCTGTGCGAGGGCATATTGTCCGACCCGAAAGAGCTGTACGGCATCGACATCGTCGAGCGCGTCAATGGCATCGAGCTGCAGATGGAAATCGCCAGCGAGAATTTCGTCCACCTGAAGGAACGCAGGCGCAGCATGGCAGGACGCACAGGCTGCGGCCTTTGCGGTTCGGAAAGCCTGGACCAGGCCATCAGGGTGCCCCGCAGGATACAGGCTGCGGATATCACTTTCGATGCCGAAGCCATATACCGTGCCCAGCGCGAATTGCAGGCCCAGCAGGTATTGCAGGGCAGGACAGGTGCGACCCACGCGTCGGCCTGGGCGGACCGGGAAGGCAAGGTGCTGCTGGTGCGGGAAGACGTCGGGCGGCACAATGCCCTCGATAAATTGATTGGCGCTCTCGCCGAGCGGCAGCTGTCCCGCGAGGGGTTTGTGCTGACTTCCAGCCGGGCGAGCTACGAAATGGTGCAGAAAGCCGCCAGCGCGGATATTCCCATGCTGGTGGCAATCTCCGCGCCCACCGGGCTGGCGATCCGCATGGCCCAGGGCTGCGGCCTGACCCTGGTCGGATTCGCCCGCAAGGAGCAGCATGTCGTTTATAGCGTCGCGGAACGCTTGTTACACAAGGAGCTGGCATGAGCATGAACATCGAGCAGTTGGTGAAGATGGCCAACCAAATCGGGGATTTCTTCCGTTCCTATCCTGACCATGAACAGGCGAAGAAGGATATTGCGAGCCATTTGCAGCGTTTCTGGGCGCCCCAGATGCGCCAGCAGATCCTGCAGCATATCGGCGAGCATCCGGATAGCGGCCTCAATCCCCTGGTATCAAGCGCCATCAGGGAACATCTTCATTAAGAGCGGTCAACAAAACTCTCCTCGTGTCGTTGCCCTGCCTTACCGTACTGCTTGTACTGCCTGCGGCAGAGCGCCTAGCCAGGATCGCTTCGCTGAGTTCTGTTAGCCGCTCCAAGGTTGCCCTGCTCAATAAAAATGCCCGGCGCAGACCGGGCATTTTTATTACATAGTGAATTGATGCTTAAGAGTGTTATCTTGCCACCTCTTCTTAAGCCTTTTCATCATGCTTGGGGCGTACCTTGGATTGGAATTCGGCCCATTTCTGCTTTTGCTCGGGCGTCAGCACTTGGTAAACCTCATGCAGCGTATTGCTGCGCAACACCAATAAATCCGCTTGCAGCTTGGCTTGTTCGCTGGCGATCTCCTGCACTTTCTTTTGATCGTATTGATCATTCGCGGAAGCTGAAGCCAGGGCCTTGAATGAAGCGTGCAAAGCTTGGCGCTTTTCAGCCAGCACCGGCTTCTGCTTATCGACGATCTGCTTCACCTGGGTTTGCTGCTCGCCGCTCAGGTCCAGCTTGCTGAGCTTGCGTTCCAGGAAACGCCCTTCGGAAAAACCGCGATGCTCGCCAAACGCGGCATGCTTTTTATCCTTGTCGCATTTCTTGTCGCCATGCCCCGACTCGGCATGCACTGCAATATTCATTGCCAGCAAGGAGGAAGCGAGGATAAGGGATGGAACCAGGAATTTGCGTGGCTTGATCATGATGAATGCTCCTTTGGTTGTGAAGAACGACAAATAACCTTGTCTGCATACTATGATCCAGACCTCGGCTAAATGTTTGTTGCCTTTGGTCAAATCGGTGTAATTGTGCGTAAAACTTTGTAAGATGCTGATTCCTGCTATAAAGCCTGCGGCAGAATGCCGTTTGCAATGTTAAAGAAGTGAAAGGTGAACACAGTGCTACGTATCCTGCTCATCGATGATGACGTCGAACTCTGCCAGATGATGGAAGAATACCTGGGGGCCGAGGACTTCACATTGACGATCGCCCATGACGGGGAAGAAGGTGCACGCCTTGCCCTTTCCGGTGAATACGATCTCGTGGTGCTGGATGTGATGATGCCCCGATTCAACGGCTTCGACACCTTGCGCCTGATTCGCGTCAGCAGCCAGATCCCGGTGATCATGCTCACGGCCAAAGGCGACGAGATAGACCGTATCGTAGGCCTGGAGCTGGGAGCCGACGACTATCTGTCCAAGCCGTTCAACCCGCGCGAGCTCGTGGCGCGCCTTCGCGCCATACAGCGACGCGTCGTTGTGCGTGACGAAGCCCTGCACAGCCAGAGCACGCCCAACATCACTCGCGTCGGCAAAATCGCCATCTACCCTTCCGAGTGCATTATCGAGTGGAAAGGCGAACCGCTGGACATCACCACCAGCGAATACGCCCTGCTGGAAGTCCTGGCCCGCCATGCCGGGCGCGTCGTCAGCAAGGCCGACCTTTTCACCCAGGCATTGGGGCGGCCGGAAAGCCGCTATGACCGCAGCGTGGACGTGCATGTGAGCAACTTGCGCCAGAAACTGGGCCTGCTGGAAGACGGGCGCTCGCCGATCCAGACCGTGCGCGGCGTCGGCTACCAGTTCATCGCGGGTTAACCTGACCGGACAATATCCATGGGCAAGCTATTCTGGAAAATATTTCTTGGATTCTCACTGACGTTGCTGGTAACTGTCGCAGGCGTTGGCGGTGCAATCTACCTGAATGAAAGAAACCCTTCCGGCGAAGAAGGCTTCCTGCGCGACCGCAGGGCGGATTTCGTTGTCGGCATCACCGCCAATGCCCTGCAATACGGCGGGGAAGCGGGCGCCAAGGCCTTGTTCGATAACTGGCCCGGGCACAAGGTGCCGACCGTACTGGTAATAGGCCAGGACCATGAGGATATCCTCAACCGCACGGTCCGGCCCGAAACCCTGCAGCAAGCCATCCATGCGCTGGACCAAACGCCGCCCATCCCCAGCGTGCGGCGCGTGCAGGCCAGCGACGGCAAGCAATACATCCTCTTCATCCCGGCCGATAGCGCAGACTCTGCAGGCCCGCCCCGCTACAACCTGCAGCTGCAGATTTTCATCGCCCTGCTTGCAAGCCTGCTGTTCAGCGCGGGGTTTGCGCTCTACCTGAGCCGCCCGATCAAGCTCCTGCGCCAGGCCAGCCGCAGGCTTGCCGAGGGCGACCTGAGCACGCGCGTGAGCCCGGATCTTGGCAATCGCAACGATGAACTGATAGAGCTGGGCGAAGATTTCGACTATATGGCAACGCGGCTGCAAACCTTGCTCGATGCCCAACGCCTGCTGTTGCACGATGTCTCGCATGAGCTGCGCTCGCCGGTCGCCCGCATGCGGCTGGCGGTGGGCCTGGCCCAGCAGCAGCCGGACAAGCTGGCCTCGGCGCTCAGCCGCATCGAGCGTGAAACCGAGCGGCTGGACGAGCTGCTCGGCCAGATGCTGACGCTTTCGCGCCTGGAATCTGGCATCAGCAGCGAAAGCAGCGAGAAACTCAACCTCAATGACCTGCTCGCCACCATTGTCCAGGACGCCAATTTCGAGGCGCAAGCCGTCGGCAGCAATATCGCGTTCCATGCGTCGAACGAAGTGATATTGCACGGCCATTACGAATTGCTGCGCCGCGCGTTCGAGAACATCATCCGCAATGCGCTCAAGTACAACCAGGCCGGCGAACCGATCGAGGTATCCATCAGGCAGGAGCATCATTCCGTGACGGTGGAAGTGCGCGACCATGGCCCAGGCTTGCCGGAAACGGAAGTGGAGTCGGTATTCCAGCCTTTCTACCGCGTGCGCGGCACGGACAAGGCAGGACATATCGGTTATGGCCTGGGCTTGGCGATTGCCAAGCGGGCCATCGAACACCATCAGGGGAGCATTTCGCTCAGCAATTGCGATGATGGCGGTCTATGCGTACGCTGCACCTTCCCATTAGCCATCACCGCGTCTTCGTGAGTTATTGCAGGGTAAAAATGTAATTGGGGCTGAATTCCACCGCGTAGCCAGCGGGCACTTCTGCCGCATGCCTCGCGGTTCGCAGTTGCGCTGGCAGCGACCTAGGCAGCAGGTATTCATAATGCAGTGAATCGGTAGTGGCCTTGAGTTGCTCCTTGGGCAGGCGCACTACGCGCTCGGGATGATTCCTGTCCCGCGCAGGCCCCATATGCCAGTCGAGCGCCAGGCAAATATCATCCTGGTGCTCGAAAGCATCACTCAGGTAGATATCCCCGCCGTCGTCAAACGCAACACATACCTTGAACAGTTCCATACAAGCTTCCCGATTTATTCTTGATGTGATTGAGGAGGCGCCATCATGCTTGAGCGGCACCTGATGCGCAGTAGGAAGCACCTGAAGTTGACGTAGGAGAATACTGATAGGCCAAACCTGCAGATTTGCTGGCCAGGAGATTTTATCTTAATATCAAGATAAATTAACTTAACATCGAGATATTATGGGAAGCCAATCCTCCGCCCAAGACCATATCGACCAGCTGATCGCGAATTGGGAAAACATCAGCCCCGGGCGCGACTATCGCGATATGGAGCTGGCGACGCGGCTGTTGCGCACCGTCACCCTGCTCATGAAGGACATCATGCCGGTCATCAATGATGCAGGGTTGAACCAAGGGGAGTTCGATGTCATCGCCACGCTCTACCGCAACGGCGGGACGCTGTCCCCGACCGCGCTTTACCAGCGTCTGCTGATTACCTCGGGCGCCATGACCAACCGGCTGGACACCCTGGAATCCAAAGGATTGGTGGAGCGTACGCCAGACGCTCAAGACAAGCGCGGCACCGTGGTCAAACTAACGGCGGATGGCAGGATGCTATTCGAGCCATTGCTCGAACGCTATCTTGCCAAGCTATCTTCCGCCCTGAGTCCGGTTCAGGAACATGAAAGGGAGGCTATCAATCAAGGCCTGCGCCAATTACTACTGCATTTGGAGCAATCGCAATGAGGCGCAATGTGCTCATCGTCGTGATGTTGGTAGTGCTGGGGATCAACCTGCGCCCCATCATGGCCACCATAGGGCCGCTGACCGATTACCTGCTCCACCAGTGGCAGCTATCCTATGGCTGGATCTCGTTACTGAACGGTGTGCCGATCATCATGATGGGGCTGGGAGCGCTCACGAGCTATCGGCTTTTGCGACTTGCAGACTTACGGCGGCTGATCTCATTCGCACTGCTCATTCTGGGCATCAGCACCCTATGCAGGCTGATAGACCACAGCCCGGCAACCATGATTGCCTCTGCCGTCATGGCGGGCCTAGGCATCGCGCTGGCGCAGGCTTTCCTGCCGATTGTCATCAAACGGCAGTGGCCTGGGCATACCGCCTCATTCATGGGCATCTACGTCTCCGCCATCATGGCGGGGGCGGCCATCTCGGCCGCAGGCGCTCCCATATTGCTCGAGCATGCCGGTGCCGCGTTGGCGCTGGGCAGCTGGGGATGGTTGGCCGCCCCCGCCCTATTGATGTTCCTTCGGCTGGTTCCCGTCATCCCGCCGCAAGGCGCCGTTGCCGATACATCATCGCTAACGCCCGGGCGTTTCTGGCGCCTGGCGGTTTTCTTCGGCCTGGGCACCTCCGGCTTTACCTGCATGCTGGCGTGGCTGCCGCCGCATTTCCTCGACCTCGGCTATCCTCCCACCCAAGCCGGGCTGGCGCTCGCCCTGCTGAGCGCCACTGAAGTCGTCTCGGGGTTGGTGCTGTCGCAACTGGCGGCAAGGTCGGCAGATAGGCGTCCCTGGGTCATCCTGGCATTGCTGCTGGCGATCGCGGGAATGCTCTGCCTGAACGCAGGGCCAAATGCCGCATGGCTCGGCGTTGTCCTAGCGGGTGTTGGCGTCGGCGCGTTGTTCCCGCTCAGCCTGATCATCTGCATGGATCACCTGGAGGACGCACAAGCAGCCGGCATCGTCACCGCTCGCGTGCAAGGGGTTGGCTACCTGATCGCCGGGATATTGCCCATGCTGGCAGGCGTCATGAGGGACACCATGCATCATTTCGGGCTAGTCTGGATAGGCTTGGCAGCCGTCTTTGCCGTGGCAATCTGGCTGGCCGTGGGATTCGATCCCAAGCACTATGCACGATACCGCGTGCATTGGCAGGGAATGAAAAATGAGTGCCAGGGGTAGGCCGGCCTGCATGGAATCCACAGGCCGGCGTGACACTTAACGTGTGAAGAACAGCTTGATGCGGCGGTAAATGCGACCGATGAGGGTGCCGTCCAGCTGGTAATGCTTGCGCAGGGGCTGCTTGACTTCCCATGTGCAGCGCAGGCCTGCAGGGAAAGTGACCAGGTCACCCTTGCGGAAAGTCACGGGTGCGCCACCATCGTTAGGCGTAATCACCACTTCTCCATCAAGCACATAGGCAATTTCCTGTTCGGGGAACACCCATGGGAATGTCGAGACTTCCTTGGACCAGGTCGGCCACTTGCTGACTCCCAGTTGCTCCAGGCGGGCGGCGGACGGCTTGCTTTCAATCACGATCTTGCTCATTGATATACTTTCAGTATTGCCTCTTTCAATATTGTTCCAATATTGAAAGAGGCGTTTTAAAATCATGTTCCTGGATAACAGGAGCAAAAAGCCGTTATGGTAACGCCCATGCCTTCACAATGCCAGCAAGTCCCCAATTTCCTGCCCGCGGCGGGCCGATCAATACTGAAGAACGCCTGATGACGCTTGCGACTGCACAACCGCCCGTATGGCCGGCATTGGTCCAGCATCATGGCGATGCCGAGCTTGAGTTCATTCCTGATGCGGGTACGTTCGGGGCATGGCAAGCAGGTTCTACATCGGCAAAGCTCATCGATGCGGAAGGGAAGATTTTTGATCTAGATAGGAACAAGCGCCTAACTGCGGCAGGCTCCGCCTCGTTGGCGGAAGTCCTGATGTTGATCCGCGCTCACGCCTCGCTGGAAGGTATTTGCTGCACGCCAAAACTCGGCGCGCCTGACATCCCCTCGGCCATCGCCCTCCTCTCCAGCCTGGTGAAAGGGTAATCGATGGACACTCGCGACTTAGAGTTGCTGGTCACCCGCACCATGCCTTTCGGCAAATACAAAGGGCGGCTGATCGCCGACCTGCCCGGGAACTACCTCAACTGGTTTGCCCGCGAAGGCTTCCCCCCTGGTGAAATTGGACGTCTATTGGCGTTGATGCAGGAGCTGGACCACAACGGCCTCTCCGGCCTACTCACGCCTTTGCGCTCGCAATAATCCGCTTGCCAGGCTTTCCAAACCGCTTATCCCAAGCATGCAACCGGAATGATGTCGAGCATATGAAATGAAAACGCCGGGCAAAAAGCCCGGCGTCGGATTTTGAGTCTTCCGCCAGGGGGGGGGATGGCATGGACTCTAGGTAGCCTAAAAACAGGCTGGTACTTCACTTCACTAGTAAGCACCTTTTATGCCAAATTAAATAAGTTATTGATTAAAATAATAATAAATATTATTTATCTAACATTGCCCGCTCGAAGATGTCTCCAAAAAGAGACGCAATCCATTGAACCTGCTTTACGAAACAAAATTAACTATATGTTTTTAAATAACAATATCATGTCTCCCAAAAGAGACATAGATCTGACGTCAAAATGAAACGCAACATCATATGATAACTATCCAACATTTAGGATAGAAATAAAACTCAGTTGAGAGAGGCTCTATTAGCCAAATGCGCATTTTGCTCTAGCCATAACTGATCTTGCCGACGCACTTGTGCCACACGTTCCCGCCAATCTCGCAATTGCTCGTCCTCGATCTGCAGTTGGATCGCCATGATCTCCTGGCGCGAATAGCCTTCCTGCACCAACTGGGAATGCAAATGCACGCTCATCCGGGACAACAGGCGTTCGGCCTTCTTGTCGCTCAGCTCCGATGCCTTGGTGAAATACTCTGCCTGGTATATATAAGCTCTCATGATCAATCTCCCTTTGAACGACACGAAGCTCATCCTTGAACTTCAAACAAGGTAACCTAGCTTGATGTCATTTACATGACAATAATATGTCATAAGAACTAGTCTATTATTTTGCCCCGTTTATAAACGGCGAACAAAACAGACCGGATGATGAACATAGCCCCACCCTACAAATTTATTGTGGCAGATGCTGAAGACGATGCGGCCTATACTATGTCTGAAGATGGGGTAAAGGAGCGGCCTGGAAAGCTAGGCAAGTGAACGAACGTAAGGAGAGATTTTGCTCGATCTGGCGCAGCAAAATACCAGATAAAATAGGACGAAGCATTCAGCACGAACACCCACACCTTTGAAATCAGGCGTGGGTTTTAATACACAAACCAGCTATCGCTTTGCTTTCAACCGCCAGCCGATCATCAGCATTAAGCCAACCAATAGCATCGCCCAAGTATCGGCCTCAGGCACTGCCGCCGCAATGCGCAGGTTGAAGGCTTCATCATATTGCGCCTGGGTAATGCCGGCAGACTTGAACAATACATGGAAAGGGTCCGAGTCTATGTATTTCTGCTCGCCGTTTTCCATGGCCGGCGACCATATCTGCAGCGTCAGAAGGTAAGCCCCTGCCGGTGCGGAACTGGATAGCGCCCAATCCAGATGAGAATGGAAAGTCCCATCGCGACTAGCTGCATCGATCGCAGCCGTTTGCGGCCCACTGATGCCGTCGGCACTGTAAACAGTGCCTCCTGCATAGTAGTTGTACTGTGCCGCATAAGTGGGATTACGTGGGTTCAACATGTAATTGACAAAAACATCTGCTGGAATGGCACCATAAAGCGTCACCGTTGCGCCGCTGGCAGCATCGCCCCAGAGCCCGATGCTCGGATCCCAGTATGAAAGGGTTCCGAGCGCCCTGAAATGCACCTCTTCACCATACTTAAAAGTATTGGCAAAGGATTGGAACCCCGGATCGTCAGTCAGTCGTGGCCCGCCTTCCAGATCGTCAAAATATCCCGGGAAAATCTTGTAACCGGTTTGGGTATCGACAGGTAATTTGCCCGCTAGGTCGAAATCACCATAAAAATCGATGTCGATTTTGCTGCCGGCAACCGGACCGTTGCTGGTATCGACCCGCACATCATAATGCACAGCCTGGGCAAAGGTGGCATAGCCCAACATGGCGAGTGCCAATATAGAAGATTTGATCATTGCTTACTCCCCAATCATGACTTAAAGAAAAGCACCCCTGGGGGTGCTTTTCTCAAAGGATTCAAGCCTGTTGACGACGACGCAATTGCCAACCCATCAAGCCCAGACCGGCGAGGAACATGGCATAAGTGCTTGGCTCCGGCACCGCTACAACCAGATTGTCTTGCAGGTCGTGGAGCGCATGGTGGGCATCGCTGGCGCTCAAGCCGTTGTTAAGCACGAGATAGAAGGGATTGGAAGATAGATAGCCGTTATCGGAAAGCACCAACTGGTTGCCTTGCAACTCGAGCTCAACCAATTGCAGGGTAATGAAGTAAATGCCATCAGTTGGAGAACCTGAAGCTGAACTGATACTAAAGTCGAGATGAGAGTGAATCTTGCCTGAGGAACCGGCTTGGCCAATCAGGCCAAAAGTATCACCATTGATACCATTCACATCCCATGTGGTGGTTTCGCCATAGGCACCTGCAACGCTGATGCTTTCACCATTGTTGACCACATTGGTCCAAACATCGCCAGTCCAAGACCACAAGTTGCCAATGGCCTGATAACCGATGATGGTATCAGGGGCAAAGCTATTGGTTGGACTATCGAAGCCAGGATTGCTTGTCGCGTAAGGACCGCGGGCAAAATCGCGGAAATCGCCCTCGAAAATGGCATAGCCGGTGCCTTCCTGATAGTGCAGCCCTGAGTCAGCGCTACCCACCTCGAACTGGCCATTGTTCAGTGTCACGATGATATCACCTGCATGCAGGTCCTCTGCAAATACAGCCCCGCTGAACAAGCTCGCGCTTACAAACATAGTTGCGATCAAATGACGCATGGCATTACTCCCTTTATAAACAAGAAGATATAAATTCCCATCCAGATACACTATCTGAACCGTAATCCATGATATACAACACTGTTGCATAATGCAACTTAGTAGCATTACAATGATTGCAATCATGAAAACTTCAGATAATTTATTGGTTTAGATGTGCGTCCCCCTGTCGACCCCTCACGCTCCTGCCGCCTTGCCGCACTGATTTCCCTGGCTTTTCCCGGCGCTTTTCTATCGGTACTGGCATTCGCGGCAGAAAAGGCAAGCGAAGAAGGCCCTTCCATTGTGCTGGACGCCATTGAAGTACAGGCTGCGCCGGAAGAACTGACCAACTCGCTGGATCCGTCTAGCACGCTTTCCGGCAAGGAGCTGATGCTGAAAAGCGCGGCGACGCTGGGGGCCACCCTGCAGGACGAACTGGGCGTGGCCAACGCCACATTCGGCCCGAACGTGGGCCTGCCGCTGATCCGCGGGCAGCATGGCTCGCGCACCCGGGTCATGGTCAACGGCGTAGGCACGCATGACGCCTCCGCCATGAGCCCGGACCACGGCACCACGGTGGAATCCCTGTTGGCAAAGGAGATCAAGGTATTGCGCGGCCCGGCCACAATACGCAATGGCGGCGGCGCCATCGGCGGCGCGGTGGAAATCACGGATGGCCGCATTCCCGAGCGCTTGCCGGCCAAGACCAAGGTCACTACGCAGTTGCGCTTCAATACCAACCATGACGAGCGCATCATGGCGACCGAACTGCTCACCAAGGCAGGCCAGGTGGCTTTCCATGCCGATGTGCACGGGCGGGAGAGCAACGATATTCACGTGCCAGGCATGGCCATTGATGAAGCTGCACTCGCCTATATGTGGATGGAACCTCCAGGCGACAAAAATACTCATGGATACACAGGCAATACCAATGCCCGCAGCAAGGGGGGCAGTGTCGGCGCCAGTATCTTTGGCGAGATGGGCTACATGGGCGTTTCGCTCAGCCACTATGCCAACAACTATGGCATCCCCATGGGCCTCCCTCATAGCCACCCCGGCGCTCCGGTTGTCGATGCGGAACGCGTACGCATCGACATGGAGCAGGAGCGCATCGATCTCAAAGGCGAGTTATTTTTGCCATATGAGTGGCTGGAAAGCATTGCGTTGCGCATTGGCAAATCCAATTACCATCACGACGAACTCAGCAATGGCATTGCACAGACCCGCTTCAGCAACGATGTGGTTGAACACCGGCTGGAATTCAACCACCGGCTGTTTCCCAACCTTTCCGGCACCTTGGGCTTCCATGGCATCAATCGCGATTTTGCTGCCTTGGGCATAGAGGCATTCGTACCCGAATCCAAAATAGATACAAAAGGCTTTTACTTAATTGAAACGCTCGATTTCAATCCCTGGCAATTGGAGTTTGGTTTTCGCAAAGAGAAAAGTAAGGTTAATGCCAATGCGCAGCCTATTCATATTGGTATCTTTCCAGGGGTTATTCCTGCAGCAAAGAAAGATTTTAGCCCTGAAAACTATACACTGGCATTGAAGCGTACTTACAAAACCGGCAGCATCACTATCAACCGGTGGATCGCCAGACGGGCGCCTGATATTCAGGAGCTTGCGGCATTTGGGCCGCATCTGGCGACTAAAACATATGATGTGGGTAACAGAGATTTAGAAACAGAAACCCTGAATGGCTGGGATATCCGCCTGCAGCAAAAACTCGGTAAGTTGGATGCCAACCTCAACCTGTTCAAATACTCTGCTGAAAATTATATTTATCAACAGAATGTTGGGTTTATGATTCTGAGTGAGAGTAGTGGATTCTACTATCCGAAACCAGGGTCAGCAAATTGTGGTGGCTCTTGCATGTTTAATATGCGATACGAACAGCAGGATGCGCGCTTTTACGGTTACGAGGCTGAAGTTGGCTTACCCCTGCAGATCCCCGGCATGCGCAAATTCCGCGCCAGCGTGTTTGCCGATGAGGTGCGCGGCATGCTGGACGACAACACCCACGTGCCGCGCCTCACGCCAGCCCGCCATGGCTTGCTGATACAGGCAGGCATAGGGAAATGGGATGGCGATATCCGCCTGACCCATGTTCGCGCACAAACGCGCACTGGCACGATGCCAACAGGCGAAGGCGACGAAATGATGCCGGAACCCGGTACCGACAGTTACAACAAGGTCGATATCGCGCTACGCCGTAGTATTGAAGTATCCAACTGGTTCACCGGCGACCTGTTCATCAACATGCGCAACATCACCAATGCGGAAATCCGCAACAGCACCTCGTTCCTGCGCTATTACACGCCGGAACTGGGCCGCAATATCGAGATCGGCATGCGGATCGACCTTTGACGGCCTGCCCAAAACATCGCACGAACCAAGGCAACGAACTCTCAATCTCATTCTCTACACTTTAATCAGCTCCGTCACTCAATGCTTCTGCTCTCCATCTTCATTGCCACGCTATTGGGTGGCGTCGTTTCAGTCCTGATTTCATCTATCGTCTCGCTCACCGTCCTGGCTCGGGTCGCGGACAAGATGGTGGCATTCGCCGTCGGGATATTGCTGGCCTTTGCCTTGACCGACATCTTGCCCGAGGCGATCGAATCGGGCTTATCGCCCGATGATGCCGGCTGGATATTGATGGCTGGCATCTTGGCGTTCTTCTTGCTGGAAAAAATGGCATTATGGCGACACGACCATCAGCATGCGCATGGCGCGGTCATCCTTGATCAAACGGTGTCCATGATCGTGATCGGGGACGGATTGCACAACTTTGTCGATGGCATGCTGATCGCCGCCGCGTTTTTGACAGATCCCGCGTTGGGCTGGACGATGGCGGTGACGGTCATGATGCATGAGATACCGCAGGAAGTATCGGATTTCATGGTATTGCTGAATGCCGGCCTGTCAAAAAGCCGTGCCCTATTGCTCAATGCCTTTTCGGGTGCGGCCATGGTGCTGGGCGGCTTTCTCGGCTGGCTGTCATTGGGTACCATGCAAACCGCAATTCCTGTGATGTTAGTCATCGCGGCATCGAGCTTTGTTTATATCGCCGTCGCGGACCTGGTGCCGGAATTGCAGCGTAAACGCTCATTGAAGGATGGCGCAGTCCAGGTTGCATTGATACTCGGCGGGGTTGCCGTGTCGTTGGCAGCCCAGCATCTTCACCACCACTAACCACGGCATTGGCGTGGACAGGATCAAGAAGGAGCCCTATGCATTCATACTCCAGATTATTCATATATGGCGTCGGCAGCCTGTTGCTCATCACAACGCCTGCGCACGCGCACGAGCAGCATGCACATGTACACGGCGCCGCCAAATTGAACATCGCCATTGAGGGCAAGTCATTGATTCTTGCACTGGAAAGCCCTATGGAAAGCTTGCTGGGCTTTGAACATGCCCCCCGCAACCCTCAAGAGCAGGCAGCGGTGGATGCGTTAAAAAAACAGCTTTCCAAGCCTGCCCAGTTGTTCGAGTTGCCGGCCAAGGCAGAATGCGAAAGCACTGCAATCGACCTGGAGTCCCCGTTGTTCGAACATGATATCCACCAGCATGACAGCCATCATGCCGACCTGGATGCCGAGTTTGCCTATGAATGCAAACAGCCAGGCCAATTGAAAAGGCTGAGCGTGCAGTTGTTCGAGCGGTTTCCCCACCTGCACAAGATCGACGTCCAGATCGTGGCCGGGCAAATCCAGAAAATTACCAGACTCACCCCAGGGCAAAACCAGGTCGCATGGTAGGCATGATTTCTCCGGTCATCGAGATCGAGAACCTGCAATTTGAATGGTCGCCAGGGCAACCTTGCCTGGATATCCCGTCCCTGATCATCGCGCCGGGGGAGCATATTTTCCTGCACGGGCCAAGCGGCGGCGGTAAAAGCACGCTCTTGGGTTTGCTCGGCGGGGTGCATCTCCCTCAAGCTGGCACCGTCACCATCCTCGGCCAACGGCTGGACGCGCTGAACGGCGCTGGACGGGACCGTTTCCGCGCCGACCATATCGGCTTCCTGTTCCAGCAATTCAACCTGATTCCCTATCTCTCGGTGCTGGACAACGTCTTGCTGCCCTGCCGCTTTTCGCCATACCGGCGCAACAACATTGCTGGCGACGTGGTTCAGGAAGCGCAGCGCCTGCTTGCGGCGCTCCGTATCGATGCCGCGCTCTGGTCCCGCAAGGTCACGGCCTTGAGCATAGGGCAGCAGCAGCGCGTCGCCGCAGCCAGGGCATTGATCGGCAGGCCGGAAATCATCATCGCCGACGAACCCACTTCCGCGCTCGACGCGGAGCATCAAGTGGCATTCATTGACCTGCTGATGCAGGAATGCCTTGCCTCTGCCACCGCCCTCATATTCGTCAGCCACGACCACCGGCTGGCCGCCAGCTTCAACCGCAGCATTGCGCTCGCCGAACTCAATCGCGTTGCCACGCAGGTGACGGCATGAATATGCGATACCTGCTGAAACTGGCGCTGCACAGCGCCTGGAACCGCAAGCTGACGCTGGGCATGACCGTGATGGCAATTGCCCTGAGCGTTACTCTGCTGCTCGGGGTCGAGCGCCTGTGCGATCAGGCGCACCAGGGGTTTGGCCTGTCCGTGTCCGGCACCGACCTGGTAGTGGGCGCGCGTACCAGCCCGGTACAGCTCATGCTGTATTCGGTGTTTCGCATCGGCGAGGCCACCAACAACATCAGCTGGGCCAGCTACGAGAAACTGAAACAGCATCCCATGGTGGCCTGGAGCATACCCATTTCGCTGGGTGATTCGCATCTCGGCTTCGCCGTGCTGGGCACCAATCAGGATTATTTCAGGCATTACCGTTACGGCGACCACCTGGCCCTGAAGTTTGCCTCGGGCAAGCCTTTCAATGCCACCTTTGACGCCGTGCTGGGCGCCGATGTCGCCAAGCAACTCGGTTACGAGGTGGGCAGCCGCATCACCCTGAGCCACGGCATGGGCAACAGCACAAACAGCCTGGCGGAGCACGGCGACAAGCCATTTGTCGTCGTCGGCATCCTCAAGCCCACAGGCACGCCGGTCGACCGTACCGTCCATGTCAGCCTGGAAGCCATCAGTGCGATCCATCTGGATTGGGTGGGGGGAGCGCGAGCCCCAGGCTTCCAGATTCCGCCGCAATACGTACAGAAATTCGACCTGCAGCCCAAGGACGTCACCGCCGTGCTGATCGGCCTGAAAAGCCGGGCCGCCGTGTTCCGCGTGCAACGGATGGTGAATGAAAGCAAGGACGAGCCTTTGCTCGCCGTCATGCCCGGCCTGGCGCTGGAACAATTGTGGCAAGTGGTCGGGGTGGCGGAGAAAAGCCTGATGGCGGTATCCGCCATCGTGGTCGTGGTGAGCCTGAGCGGTTTGGTTGCCGTCATCATGGCCGGCTTGAACGAGCGCCGCCGGGAGCTCGCCATCTTGCGGGCGGTGGGAGCCCAGCCGAGGGAAATCCTGCTGCTGTTGATGTATGAAGGGATATTCGTCATCCTGGTCAGCATCGTGACCGGCCTGCTCGCCTTGACTGCTGCCACTCTATGCGCAGCCCCAGCCATGCAAACCCATTTCGGCATCAGCATGACAACCAGCTGGCCCAGCCTGGAAGAATTTCGCCTGCTTGCCGCCGTGGCCTTGGTCGGCGTGCTGACGAGCCTGTTCCCGGCCTGGATGGCCTACAGGCTCTCGCTGGCCGACGGCCTCACGCCCAAGCTGTAACCGTACGGTAGGATCAATCAATCGGAGTAAGAGGATGAAAGCAACTTTTTGGATGCTGGGCATGATCGCCGCCATCGCCAGCCACACCCCGGCGCTGGCTGCCGACTACAAGGTGGGCGAGCGTATCGGCGAGGCCAAGGCGGTATCGAAAGCGAACCCGGCCTATAAGACCCTGGACTGGGACGACATGATGCCCGGGGACTGGGACCCGATGAAATCGCTCAAGGGCCTGGATCTGGACAAGTTGGATGACGCCGACCCGCGCGCGATCGAAGCGCTGGAACAGATGCGCAGCGCCTGGAACGACGCCCCTATCGTGCAAAAGCTGGACAAGCAGCGCGTACAGATCCCGGGATTTGTCGTCCCGCTCGACATGAACGGGACGCAGGTGCGCGAATTCCTGCTGGTGCCTTACTTCGGCGCATGCATCCATGTGCCCCCGCCGCCCAGCAACCAGGTGATCCATATCGTCCTGCCCAAGAGCCTACCCAAGGACCAACAAAAAACATTGAACCAGGCGGCGCAACAATATGGCCCAGTCTCCGTCAGCGGCTTGATGGAGACCGTCTCCAGCAATACCGCGATGGGCTTCGCTGGGTACCGCATCAAGGCCGAGCGCCTCATGCCGTATAAACTAAAAACAAACTAAGACGTCATAGGAAAGAAGGTCACTGCTGGGGAGAAGAATTGTCATCAAGCCGAAGAAATGTGGCGATGGAATATTCTTCCCTCTCAACGCGAAACTTTTCACCACTAGCACTCTCAAACAGTGAGTGCTAGAATCGTTTCCATGACGGAGGTTTCAAATATGACCAACAGCATGACATTACCTGCAATTTCATCTTTCGACAGCCTTGATCAGTACATGCGTGCCATCAAGAGCTTTCCCGTGCTCAGCGCCGAAGAGGAATTGAAGCTGGCAACCCGCCTTCAAAAGGAAAACGACCTTGAGGCTGCCAAAACCCTGGTAGTGTCCCACTTGCGCCTGGTGGCAAGCATTGCCCGCAACTATTCGGGCTACGGCCTGCCGCAGTCCGACCTGATCCAGGAAGGCAACATCGGCCTGATGAAGGCGGTGCGCCGCTTCGACCCGGAGCGCGGCGTGCGCCTGGTGTCGTTTGCCATGCATTGGATCAAGGCAGAGATCCATGAATACATCGTGCGCAACTGGCGCCTGGTGAAAGTAGCCACGACCAAGGCCCAGCGCAAGCTGTTCTTCAACCTGCGCAGCATGAAAAAAGGACAATCCGCCAGCCTGCATTCGGATGAAGTGGCGCATATTGCGCGCGAGCTGAACGTGAAGCCTGAAGAGGTGCTGGAGATGGAGGCCCGGATGTCCGGGCACGAGATTGCGCTTGAAGGCAATGCGGACGATGAGAACGAGGATGTATTCAGCCCCATCTCCTACCTGCAGGCGACCCATGCCGAGCCTTCCGAAATCCTGGAAGAGCAGGAAGTCGAGCAACTGCATACGACGGGGCTTTCAACCGCCCTGGCCAAGCTGGACGATCGTAGCCGCCGCATTGTGGAAGCCCGCTGGCTACAGGAAGGCAATAGCGCCACCCTGCATGACTTGGCCGAAGAGTTTGGCGTATCTGCCGAGCGTATCCGCCAGATCGAGCAAAAAGCCATGAAGCAAATGAAGGGCTTCCTGGCTTCTGCCTAACCTCAATGCGACACCCAAATAAAAAAGGCTGCAATTGCAGCCTTTTTTATTGACTCCGTTCTTAACCGAACAGTATCACCGACAACGCGCTCAGCCACGAAACGGCGATGAGGGCAATCGTGATAGTGAGCGGCAGATTCTCGAAAGTGAAATAGGACCTGAAACCTTCGTCCGCTTTATTGGTGGTAGTAGCCATTCAAATTCCCCAGCAAGTTATTTCTTGATTTTATTCTGATTAGCCCCAGTCTTCAAGTGGTTAAATGGAATCAGGGGGTCGTCGTCGTCCATCAGGATACGCTGCGCAGGGCCTTCCAAGTCATCATACTGACCGCTCTTGATCGCCCATAGAATCCCCACTGCGGCAAAGCCGATGAACACGAATGTCAGGCCAAGTTGCAGCAGCAGGCTGGTAAGATTCATGCCGCTTCTTCCTCTACTATCCTGTTGTCAAATATCAGCGCATTGTGCATGTGCTGGCGCAATATCTTGAGATCGGCCATCTGTGCCAGGATGTTTTTTTCGATGGCCTCCAGTTCGCCGATGCGGTCTTCCAACGTATCAGTCGCCTTGTAGATGCGCTTGATGCTCTCCAGGCGCCGGCGCAGTTGCAGCTGGTGCTCGCGCACCTGGGACTCCATCGGGGCGATCACCGCCTTCAGCCAGTTCTCGACATCATGGTTGGCGACTTCGTATACATGGATCACGCGGCTGGCCAGTGTCTCAAAAAACTTAGACGTCAATGTCATCTTTTCGTTCGTCAGCATGTTCAATGTCGTATTGAACTGCTCGCGGTACGCGCGCTCCAGCTTGCCGAGCTCCTTCTGGTAGCGCAGGGTGGAGAACGCTGGCGGCTCAGCCTTGCGCAAACCGTGGTCCTGCGCGAATTTCTCATACATGGCGTCCATCATGCGCTTGATTTCGTCGATCTGCGCTTCGGATTTCAGCAGGCGGTCGCGCAGGTCGGCAAAGAAGCCGTCCATCGCGCTGCGTATGCTCTTGGTGAAGCTGGCATTGACCATGGTGCTGCGGGTATTCGTCACCTGCACGCGCAGGGCCTCCATGCCGAGCAAGGTGAACAGCTTGTTGGTTTGCTGCGAGAACACGCTGCGCAGGGCCTGGAAGCGTTGCAGCCCCTTCTCGAAGATTTCCTTGTCCACCTTGACCTTGTTCATCATGTGCTCGATGACGTCTTCATTCTTGCCGCGCAAGCCGCGCAGCTCGTCCAATTGCTCATTGAGGCTGGACAAGCGGGCATCGAGCAGGATGTTGGAGTTCTTCACCAAGTCGTCGATTTCGCTGATGGTATTGTCGCGCACGATCTCGCGCTTGGAGGGGATCAACTCCTCGGACAACGCCCTTTCCAGGGTGGATAGCCCGCTGCGCTCCAACAGGGCATCATCCCCTGCAATCTTCGCCAGCAAACCCTTCTGGGCCGAAATCGGGAAGATCTGGCCTTGCTCCAGCCCCAGCAGCTCCGCGCTGGACGCGATCTGCTTGGCAATTTCGCGGCTGATTTCGGTCTCGTTGCGCAACTCGTCCCATAGGCCATCGATCTTGTTCAGCACCGCCAGCCTGCCCTTCTGCTTCCAGCGCGTGCCGCTGATGTACTGGCGCCAGACATCGATCTCGGACTTGGTCACGCCGGTGTCTGCGGACAGGATAAACAATACGGCATGCGCATTCGGCAGCATGTTGAGGGTCAGTTCCGGCTCGGTGCCGATGGCGTTGAGCCCCGGCGTATCGAGGATCACCAATCCCTGCTCCAGCAGGGGATGCGGGAAGTTGATGACGGCATAGCGCCAGCAGGGAATGTCCACGGTGCCGTCCGCGTTGACCGCCAAGGCATCGTCGGCGCTATTGGGGTCGAACAGGCCGTAACGCTCGGCCTCTTCCACGGATACTCGCTTGGTGCGGCTGACTTCCTTGAACACCTCCACCATGTTATCGCTGTCGCTCACGTCGAACGGCAGGACGGTCCACTCCTCGGGATAGCGCTTGTATTCGGTAGTGGTGGCGTCCGAGGTGCGGGTTTCCACCGCGAGGAGCTGCAGGGAGGTGGGCTTGGAAGGGTCGTACAGCAGTTCGGTAGGGCACATGGTGGTGCGGCCCGCGCTCGAGGGCAGCAATCGCTGGCCGTAAGCCGAGAAGAAGATGGCGTTGATCAGCTCGGACTTGCCGCGGGAAAATTCCGCCACGAACGCCACGTTGAGCTTGTCCTCGCGCAGGCGCTCCAGCAACTGCTGCAGCCGTAGGTCTATCTGTGCATCGTTGAGCTCTTGCTCGTTCAACCAGTTGCGGTAATCGCAGATTGTTTCCACCAAGGCTTTACGCCACTCGGAATATGCCTGAAAGTGACGTTCAAGCTTGTTGTCGGCCATAGCACCCCCCGATGCTTATTATTTAAGCGCTACTCTAGCATGCTTATGTAAATTCACAAATGAATCAGCCGCCTAAATCCCTTTTCTGAACCTTGCCGCCACCTATCATGCATCATCAGCGTGACGGTATTTTGAAGCGCGCGAATACATTCTGCTATCATCGCCTTTTGAGTAAATTCCGGCATTTGGCAGATGAGCGGCTTGAGCCCAGAGATTCCACGTCCCACCGATATCCGCTTGCACCAGGTTTCGCGCGCATTGGAAATCACCTTCGACAACGGCGTCAGCGGCATGCTGCCGTGCGAGTTCCTGCGAGTGTATTCCCCTTCGGCGGAAGTGCAAGGGCATGGCAACCCGGTACTGCAAACCGGCAAGCGGGAGGTGAACATCGCCGGTATAGAGCCGGTCGGCCATTACGCGGTGAAGCTGGTGTTCAGCGATGGCCACGACACCGGCCTTTACTCCTGGGATTATCTTTATGAATTGCTGCAGCGGCATGACGCGCTGTGGCAACAATACCTCGACCGGCTTGCACAAGCGGGCGCCAGCCGCGATGCAGACAATTGATTTAAGGCAAACACCATGAGCGACAACGCCAAGACGCACTTCGGCTTCCAGACTGTGGATGAACGCGAGAAAGCCCGCAAGGTCGGTGAAGTATTCCACTCCGTGGCACGCAAGTACGACCTCATGAACGACGTCATGTCCGCGGGCCTGCACCGCGCATGGAAACGCTTCACCGTCGAGGTCAGCGGCGTCAGGCCCGGCGACCGCGTGTTGGATGTGGCCGGCGGCAGCGGCGACCTGTCCCGCCTGTTCTCCAACAAGGTCGGCCCGGCAGGCCAGGTCATTCTGACCGACATCAACGCCTCGATGCTGGCCGTGGGACGCGACCGCCTGATCGACGACGGCAAGGCTGTTTCCGCGCTGCAATGCGACGCTGAGCAGCTGCCGTTCCCCGAGGAGTATTTCGACTGCGTCATCGTCGCGTTCGGCCTGCGCAACATGACGCACAAGGACAAGGCGCTGGCCGAGATGCAGCGCGTGCTCAAGCCAGGCGGCCGCCTGCTGGTGCTGGAATTCTCCCAGGTATGGAAACCGTTGGCGCCGATCTACGATGCCTACTCCTTCAAGCTGCTGCCCATCATGGGCAAGCTGTTCGCCAACGACGCGGCCAGCTATCGCTACCTGGCCGAATCCATCCGCATGCATCCCGACCAGGAAACCCTGAAGCAAATGATGCTGGATGCCGGCCTCGGCAAGGTCGACTATTACAACCTGGCAGCCGGCGTGGTCGCCCTGCACAAAGGTTGGAAAACCTGACCGCCCTTGCCTAACGCGCTGGAATCGAACCACCATGCTGAAGCCGCTCCTCACCCGCCTGCTCAACCACCTATTGGCCCAGAACAGCTGGGCTGCCGGACAGTTGCAACCCTTCGGCGGCAAGCACGCCCGCCTGATCCTGCCCCCGTTCAGCGCCACGCTGGCCGTGCTTGAGGATGGCGGCCTGGCGATCGCGGGCGAAACCGCCAATACCGACGCCACCATCACAGTGCCCCCTTCCGTGGCACTGCGTATCCTGGCTGGCGACGAATCGGCCGGCGCTGCCGCGTCCGTCTCGGGCGATACCGAGTTCGCCGCGGCTTTGGCAAGGGTATTGCAAGGCATCTCATGGGAATATGAAGAAGACTTGTGCCGGGTGATCGGCGACATTCCGGCGCATGAAGCCGTCAAGCTCGGCCGCGCCGCCGTTTCGCAGGCAAAACGCCAGACTGCGAATGTGGCCGGCATGCTGGCGGAATATTGGCAGGAGGAGCAACCGCTGATTGCCAAGAAACGCCATATTGAACAATTCGTGCGCGACGTGGATACGCTGCGCGAGGACACCGAGCGTTTGCAAAAGCGCATCGACAAGCTGAAATCCCGCCTGCAGGCGGACCACTAGAAAGAATTCCCATGCGTTGGCTGCGCCTGCTCAACATCATCTTCGTCACGCTGCGCTTCGGCTTGGACGAGTTTGTCCTCGGACACACCAGCCTGCGCCCATTGCAGCGTCCGGTGCGCATCCTCCTGTTCTGGCGCGACACGTCCCGCCCGCGCGGCGAACGGCTGCGCCTGGCGCTCGAGTCGCTGGGTCCCATCTTCGTCAAGTTCGGCCAGATGCTCTCCACGCGGCGCGACCTGATTCCGCTGGACCTCGCCGACGAGCTGGCGAAGCTGCAGGACCGGGTGCCGGCCTTTGGCTACGATGACGTTGAAGCCATCCTCAGGCAGGCCTACGGCAAGCCGGTGCTGGACGTGTTCCAGAGCTTCGACGTCGAGCCGATCGCCAGCGCCTCGGTCGCCCAGGTGCATTTCGCCCAGCTGCCCGACGGCAGGCCGGTGGCGGTCAAGATTCTGCGGCCCGGCATCAGCAAGGTCATAGAGAAGGACCTCAAGCTGCTGGATGGCGCGGCATGGCTGCTGCAGACGCTCTCCTCGGACGGCAAGCGCCTGAAGCCGCGGGAAGTGGTGGCCGAATTCGCGCGCCATATCCACAGCGAGCTCGACCTCATGCTGGAAGCAGCCAACTGCAGCCTGCTAGGCCGCAACTTTGCCGACAAGCGCCTGCTGCTGGTTCCCGAAGTTTATTGGGACTGGTGCCACGAGCAGGTGATGGTGATGGAGCGCATGAACGGCACGCCAGTCAGCCAGGTCGCCTACCTGCGCGAAATCGGCGTCGACATTCCCAAGCTTGCGCGCGACGGCGTGGAAATCTTCTTCACCCAGGTGTTCCGCGACGGCTTCTTCCATGCCGACATGCACCCGGGCAATGTGCAGGTAGCGGACGACGGCCGTTATGTCGCATTGGATTTCGGCATCATGGGCACCCTCAACGACGAGGACAAGCAATACCTGGCACGCAACTTCCTCGCATTCTTCCGCCGCGACTACCGCGAAGTGGCGCGCGCACATATCGAATCCGGCTGGGCACCCAAGGATACGCCGCTCGACGAATTCGAGACCGCGATCCGTGCCGTGTGCGAACCCATTTTCGACAAGCCGCTCAAGGAAATCTCGTTCGGCAAGGTGTTGCTGCGCCTATTCCAGACCTCGCGCCGCTTCGGCGTCGAAATCCAGCCCCAGCTCGCCATGCTGCAGAAGACTCTGCTCAACGTCGAGGGCCTGGGACGCGACCTCGACCCCAATCTCGACCTCTGGAAGACCGCGCGCCCCTACTTGGAGCGCTGGATGTCGGAACAGATAGGCTGGCGCAGCGCGCTGGACAACCTGAAAGCCGAGCTGCCCTACTGGGGCAAAATTCTTCCCCAAATGCCGCGCCTGATCCACCAGCAGCTGGAGCGCGGCCTGCAACTTCCTCCCACCAATGCCGAGCTGCAACGCATGCTTGAGGAACACCAGCGCCAGACCCGCTGGCTGCGCCTCATCACCATGGCATTGATCTTGCTCGTGCTGCTGCAAAGCACGGCTATCCTGTTCTGGTGGTTCGGCCAACACTGATACGCAGCCGGATTATTTCTGCAAACCCATTGATTTTCAGAGATAAAGCCTACTTTCAGGATAAGTTTTTGCTAAAATCTGCCTTCCTTTGAAAAGGCATCGCTTTTATCCACATCAACCTCATAGCAAAGGGCTGGTTTAGTGCTGATCTGGTTTGTCATTCTCTACGTCATGGTGTCCATCAGCATCGGCCTGTTTGCCGCCACCCGGGTCAAGACCACCAAGGATTACGCTGTAGCCGGACGCCACCTGCCCTTGCCGGTAGTGATGGCGACCGTATTCGCCACCTGGTTCGGCGCGGAAGCCGTGTTCGGCGTCTCCGCCACCTTCGTCAAGGATGGCCTCAACGGCATCGTCGCCGACCCGTTCGGCTCCAGCATGTGCCTGGTCATCGCAGGCTTCTTCTTCGCGACCAAGCTCTACAAGCTCAATATCATCACCCTGGGCGACTTCTACCGCATGCGCTACAACCGCACCGTGGAAGTGCTCACCACGATTGCCATCGTCATTTCCTACTTGGGCTGGGTTGCCGCGCAGATCAAGGCGCTAGGCCTGATCTTCCACATCATCACCGACGGCGCGGTGAGCGAGGAAGCCGGCATGATCCTCGGCACGGCCATCGTGCTCACCTACACCACGCTGGGCGGCATGCTCTCGGTCGCCATCCTGGATTTCGTGCAGATGAGCGTGATCATCGGTGGCATGCTCTATATCGCCTATATGGTCTCCGGCATGACCGGCGGCGTTGCGCCCGTCATCGAGCATGCGCGTCTGGCCGGCAAGCTGGACTTCTTTCCGCCAGCCGACCCCTGGCTCTGGGTCACCTTCATCGGCGCCTGGATGACCATGATGCTGGGCTCCATCCCTCAGCAGGACGTGTTCCAGCGCATCACCTCGGCCAAGAGCGCCAAGGTCGCCATCTGGGGCTCCGTCCTGGGCGCATCGGTCTACTTCTGCTTCACCTTCGTGCCCATGTTCATCGCCTATTCGGCCACCTTGATCGACCCAGGCTTCTTCAACACCCTGATCGACCAGGACTCGCAGCGCGTATTGCCTACGCTAGTGTTGCAACATATGCCGATCGCGGCCCAAGTGATTTTCTTCGGCGCCGTGCTGTCGGCGATCATGAGCTGCTCGTCCGCCACATTGCTCGCACCTTCCATCTCGTTCGCCGAGAACATCGTGCGCGGCTATTTCCCGCACTTGAACGACCGCGGTTTCCTCAAGATCATGCGCATCTGCCTGGTGGGCTTCGCCAGCTGCGTACTGGTCTATGCATTGAACACCGAGCTCTCCATCTTCCGCATGGTGGAATCCGCATATAAGATCACGCTCGCAGGCGCTTTCGTGCCGCTGTTCTTCGGCGTGTTCTGGAAACGCGCGACCAACCAGGGCGCATTGGCCGCCATCATCGGCGGCATCAGCACCTGGATATTGGTGGAAGTGTTGGCGGGCGAGGAAGGGCTGATCCCGCCGCAATTGCTGGGGCTGGGCGTCAGCATCATCGGCATGGTGGCGGGGTCGCTATTGCCGCAGAAGATCGCCCCCCAGCGCCGCCATGAGCAACCAAGCTACCTGCATGGCCATGCGGCGCATCCTCACGTGCCGCATAAAGGCAGTTAACAATCCTGTAGGCGTTGAGCCTTATTACTTTGTAACGCCTAGCCGGGGATGAACAACCTTCCTGATAAGACTCAGGAAGCTGCTGTATTCAACCGCTGGCGGACATACGGCCAATAGCTGGCGAGAATCAATGCCAACGCCAGCAAGAGATAGATCCAGCGCAATGAATAGGCGGTAACAAAGCTGGCGACCGGCTTCTGCTTCTGCACGAAGGTATAGAAATCGGGCTTGTCCTGGGCCAGCACGTACTGGGCATTGATCTCCTCGGCCAGTTCCTTCAGATATGCCTCTTCCAGCTTGGAAAGATAGCGGTCGTAGTCGGCAGAAGCTACCACCGGATCCGGATCGTCGCGGCTGGTATCGTTGTAGGTGACGCCGACCGCACCGGCGGAGTTCTCCTTGGCATCGGAGGACCAATAGCCCACCCATTTGTTGCTGGAGTTGTAACGCGGAATCGGCACGTCCTCGTTGCCGCCGACGCCGACGAAGACGATATTCTCGCCGATCTGCACGTCATCGAGCTTGAGCTTGTTGATCGCGTTCACCTTGGGCGCCTCGTCGCCGTCGGTGAAGAACAGCAGGCGCGCAGGCGCATTGAGCGAGTCGAAGGCCTTGGCCGCTCCCTTGACGCCAAAACTGATGCGGCTGTTGCCGCGCCAGGACATGCGCCACTCCAGGTGCTCGATCGCATCGACGATGATGTCGTAGTTGGCGCAGGTTTCCAGCGGCGTGAACAACAGCGCGACATCTTCCGCGGCAAACACGCCCAGGCTGAAGTAAGTGCCGCAGGGCGAATTCTCCACCAGCTTGCGCATGAGGTGGCGCGTGTAGGCCATGCGGCTTACCGGCTTGCCGTTGAGGCTGACGTCCTCGGCATTCATGCTTTGCGAGACATCGGCGAGCAATAGGTAGTTATGCACGCGCTGCTTGAGCTGTATTTCCGGCTTAAAGATCGCCAGCAGCAGCAACACGACCACCAACAGGTACAACCCGGACTCGTAATGATCCCTGGCCCAGCGCCAGCCATGGCGCAGCCTCAACTGCCACTTCATGGCAGGCCCACCGGAATGTTGCTGAGCTCCATGCCTTCCTGTTCCTTTTTCAACCCCTCGATGCCATTGGGCTGCACCAGCAGCATTAGGCTGAGGTTGAACTTTGCCTGCCTGAATGCGGGGTCTAGCCGCAAGGCTTGCTCATAGGCGATCTGTGCCTGAGACAAGTCGTATTTCGCCTCGTCCTTGAGGCTGCCGTCGTCATTGAGGCGGCGCTTCAAACCGGACTGCAGGAGGTTGTTGCCGATGTTGTACTGCACCAGCGCCTGCTGCGGCTGGCTCAAGCCGGTTTCGAGCAGCTGGCTGTAGCTTTGCACCGCGTGCTTGTAATCCCCGGACTCTCCCAGCTTGTAAGCCGCCATGAACTTCTGTTCGAAACCATAGCCGTCGTGAGTGACCAATGCTCCGGCCTGGATCTGCCGGTTGGCATCATGGCGCTGCATCAGCGTATTGCCTTCGTAGACGCTGCCCGCCAACCCGGCAACCGCCAGCAGTCCAAACAGCAGGTTGAGGCCTTTTATGCGGATTCCCATGCTTTTACCCTGAAATTTTTAATGACGAACATGCCCAGGCTCAACACCAGGGCCACTACAATCAAGTCGCGCGCGTAATCGCGCCCTGGCACGGTGATGGCATACTGGATCGTATTCTTCTCGCGGCTGTCGATATCCTGGATCGCCATCTGCAGCGCGACGGGATTATCCGCCTCGTAAGCCTTGTAGGTGATCTTGAGCGACTTGAAGAAACGGTCGAGCTGGATCGCCGCAGGCCCCCTGTCCTCTTCGAACACGCGGTCGCCGAATATGCTCACGTCGTCCGGTTCGCGCAACACGATCCAATAGAGCTTGACATCCTTGTCCTTGAGCTCTTCCCTGATGCGCGCCTTGACGCGGGGGCTCAACTTGCCCGCGCCGTCGGACAACAGGATGATGGCGCGCGAGCCCGAACTCTGGATGCTGTCGAACAAGCTGGCCGCCTGGGTGATGCCCGCACCGATATTGGTCTGGTTGATGCCGGCGCTGGTCGCGGCATTGATCGCGGCATGGATGGCATCGCGGTTGGCCGTGATCTTGACGCCATACAAGGCGGAATTGGTAAACGCCACCACGCCCATCATGTCGTCCGGCCTGGAGTCGATGAATTGCGTGATCAGCCGGCGTGCGGCGCCGGACTTGATTTCCCCGGCACGGCCGCTGGTGGCGTCGCCAGCGAAGGGATGATCCATGCTCACGCTGCGATCGATCACCATCACAGTCTGCGCGCCCTTGCCGACGCGGTTCACGACCTTGTCGCTGCCTTGCGGTGCTGCCAGGGCCAGCACGAGACTAGCGATGATGACGGCCGTCACCACCTTGAGCAGCAAGACGATATTGTCCGAGAATGGGTCTTCCGGCACCATCTCCAGCCAGGAGTAACGCTGCCCCTGCAGGCTCCTGAGCCAGAAAGGCGCCAGTGCGAGCGGCAACAGCAGCAAGGCCCAGGGATTGAGCAAACTCATGCGATTCCCCGTTCACAATCCCTCAGGCGGCGGCAAAGCTGCTGCAGCTCCTTGAGCAGGGCTGGGCTACCTGCGTTTTCGCCGGTGAACAGCAAAGTCTCGGAGCGCTGGAAAAAGCTGTCGATATCTTTTGCGAGCGGCTGGTACTGCGGATGCTGCGCGAAGAACTCGCCCAATTGCGGCCGGAACAAGGTGCTTCCATGCACTTGGTTGAATGCATGGTGCACGTAGCCAAGCGCCTGCGCCTGGTGCCCGGCTTGCGCAGGCGCCTTGCGCAGCTTGCGATAAGCCTGGGCGAAGCTGCCGCCCATCCACGGCAGCCAGCGACGGTCGGCATTGATATAGACCAGCCCGACTGCGCCTACCAGGAACACGGCCAACGCAAGCGCCAGCCGCTCCGGCCCGGTATCCAGCAAGGCCGGCTTGCGTTGCGGCTGCGCATTGCTGCGCGCGGTATGAATGTTGCCCGCCGTCAGCGGCGAGCTCCAGAAATGCCAGGCAGGCACATTCACCTCCGCTGGCGTATCGCCGCCGCCTAGCGCCAACGTCACGGCGGGCAAGCGCATGACGCTGGGCTTGCTTGCCGCGGCGAACACCTGGTAGCTGAGCTTGACTTCATAGCGCTGGATGCCTGCCGTCTTTTCGCCCTGCAGCGCGACGCCCACCAGCTCTATGCCGTCGACGCGCTCGCCCTTGAGAGGCAGGGATGACTTGGGCAACTCATAGGGAGGGCTGGCCTCGATCACCAGCCTGCGCTCGAGTACGTCGCCTATCATGATACCCGTCGCGATGCGCGGATTGTCCAGGCTGACCAGGACGGCTTCCGCTGCATATGTCATAGCTCCCGCGCAAAGGCCGATAGGAAGCAGGCAGATGGAAAACAAGGTCGTCAGTTTTTTCATGCTGTCAGGTATTTCTCAAAATAATGCGTCATTGCCTCGGCCTCGAACACCCCGCTGACGAAATGCGGCGGGCTCTCGAAAGCCAGGAACAGGTCTTCCAGCGCCACCCGGCGCTGTTCGAATGCGGTAATGAATTTGGCGCGGACCGACTCGCGGAAGAAAATCGTGCGGTCGCGCCCGGTCTCGGGGTCCAGCATCGTGCCCAGGCCGAAGTGCGGCAAGCGCCGGTACTCCTCTTCTTCCCACAGCACGACCGGCACCACCTGGTGACGGGAAAGCATGTTCATGGCCTGGATGATGGTGTCGAACGGCATGTGGAAATCCGATATCCAGAACACCAGCCCTTTGTTTTGGCTCAACAGGGGACCTACCTCCAGGATGCCGGTCGAGCCCCGCCCGAGCGCGTCTATGCCGGTAAAGGCATCGATGCGTTCCAGCGCTTCATGCACTTGGTAGCCAAGCGGCAGCACGTAGTCATCGAGCACATGCTGGTCGTAGCCGATCAGGCTGAATACGTCGTTCTCGGCCGATACCGAATACGCGATCGACGCGGCCACCTCCTGCACCAGTTCGATTTTGCGGCGACCGCCCTTGTATTGCATGGAGCTGGACAGGTCGCATACGGCATACACCGGCGTGATCGAGTCATGGTAGAACAGGCGCACCTGCACCTGCTCGTAGGGATCGCGCAGGCTCTGGCGCAAATCCATGCGGCGCAGGTCGGGGTAATCGATCAGCGAAGTATTGCCTTTGTACTCGAATCCCAGCCCGCGTTGCACGCCAAGGTGGTCTCCAGCGTGCACGCTGGAGGATTTCCACGGAATCTGGTAAGAGAACGGCTTGATATAGGACGGCAGCATGGTTTAAAGCATGCTCCTAAGCCGGCACAGCCACCGTTTGCAGGATTTTTGCCGTCAGCTCGCGTGCGAGCACGGTGCGGCGGCTTTCATACATGGAGTTGAACACCAGGCGGTGTGCAATCACTTCATGGAACACGGCATGGATATCCTCAGGGTAGACATACTCCCGGTCCATAAGCCAGGCATGCACGCGGGCGGCCTTGAGCAGCATGCCCATGCCGCGCGGGCTCGCACCGGCCTGGATCAGGCGCTGCATATCCACGCCTTCGAGCGTGATGCCGAAATCCTGCGGCTTTTGCGTGGCATCCCAGAGGTCGATCACGTAATCTTCCAGCGCCTGGGAAGACTGCACATGGTTCTGCACCACGTCGGAGAAGTCATTGAGCATATTGAACGGCAGCAAACCCGACTCCACGCGGCGCGTCAGCTGCTCCGCATGCTGGAAGCGCGTGTCGAACACCAGCGATTTACGCAGGGCCTTGTCTTCCGGCACATGGATCGGGATCTCCATCATGAAACGGTCACGTGCGGCGGCAGGAATCTCGAAGGTTTCGTTCTTCTCCACCTGGTTGCGGTCGGCAAACACCACCATGTGCGGCAGGCGGTATTCGCGCTTGAAGGCATGCAGATGGCGCTCCGCCATCACGCGCAGCATCAGCGCATGCACCTGCGGACGAGCGCGGTTGATCTCGTTGAAGAAGAACACCGATAGGTTCTCCCCTGCACGCAGCAAGGGCCCCTCGTCTATCTGCGGGCGGCCTTCAGGCCCGAGGAACGTATGGTAGACCAGGTCGTTGGGCATCAGGTCCACCGTGCCCTCTATCCGTTCATATGCGCCGCCAATGCCGCGCGCCACCGATTGCAGCAATGTGGTCTTGCCGACGCCGACACCGCCTTCCAGCATGACATGCCCGCGCGCGAAAATCGCGATGTTGATCAAGCGTATGGCCGCATCCTGGCCTACAATCACGCTCTTGACCTCTTCCTCGAGCCTCAAGGCGCGCATTCTCCAGTCCGCTAACTGGCCATCCGTTGCTGTACTTGCCATATCCATCCTCAACCCGCGTCAATAAATATACAGATCTGTATATTCTGAGGATTAAATTAACTTTTGGCAATGGTTTTTAGAAAAACTCCCGGCGTCCATGCCCAAAACATCTCAGCGTTTCCGTCCAGAAAATACCGTTAAGGAACTGAAGTAAAAAGGCATATAACCGGCCAAGACACTATTAAAACGCCAAACTGCAAACGCAGCGACATCCAATAAAAAAGGCTCTTTCGAGCCTTTTTATTCACGCAGATTGATCCAGGTTAATTGCGTTTGCGCCTTGCGGCAACCCCCAGCAATCCCAGCCCTGCCAATAGCATTGCAAGGTTTTCTGGTTCAGGCACCGCGGAGACAGTCACGACAAAATCGTTATAGTCAGCCCCATCGTAAATCCAATCTTCATAGGCCAATGCATAAGTGCCGCTAGCACTCAACCAAACCTGCAAATCGCCAGCAGCTCCTCCCGGAGCCAATTGATCAGCATTGATGCTGGAATTGAACAGAATTCGGCTGGCTACGCTTTCCAGCGTCACGGTCAACGTGGCGCCAGGAACATCCGCGCCACTGAAAATCACCGAGGAATATCCATAAGGATCTGGCGTAAAGGTTGCGTCCAGCCAGAATTCCTGGGTTGCCGCATGGGCAGTATGCTCTGCCACAAAGGTGAAAGTCAGCTTCTGGTCGATCTGGTTCCAGCTGCCACCGATAAAATCAGCGTAATCTATCTGGGTCCAACCGGTCGCCTCAACTCCCTGCAATATCTCGGCCAATGCCGGCTCTGCCGCTTGCGCCGAAGGCGCTGCCATCCCCGCTACGACAAGAAGAGGTACCAATGTCGCGATCATTGCTCTCATGATGACTCCCTATTGATAAATAGATTTCCATCATAAGCAATAAAGATATATTCAAATATAGTCCAAATAGACTAATTTTATTGAAATATTAAATTAATTATATCAATATTATTTTTGGCAAGAAGCGCAGTAAAAGGTGGAACGCTGCCCCAGGCGCAACGTTTCAACTGGCTTCTCGCATACCCGGCAAGGTTCGCCGGTACGGGCATAGACGAAATAGGTTTGCTGGAAATAGCCAGGGTTGCCATCTGCCCCGAAAAAGTCGCGCAAACTGCTGCCCCCGGCCTGCAGGGCATCGTGCAAGGTAGCCTTGATTTCCTGCACCAGCCGTTCGCACTGCGCCAGGCTAAGCACCCGGGCCGGTGTCTGCGGATGAATGCTGGCACGGAACAAGGACTCGCTTGCGTAAATATTGCCCACGCCCACCACCAGGTGACTGTCCATAATCACGATCTTGATCGGAGATGATCGAGTGCGTATGGCCCGGTGAAGAAACTCACCATTGAAAGACTCATCAAGCGGCTCGGGCCCCAGCACACTGAGCAGGCTATGCGCTTCCGGGTGCTCACCCGCCCACAAAACCGCGCCAAAGCGGCGCGGATCACGCAAGCGCATCACGCGGCCATCGGCAAAATGCAGATCGAAGTGGTCATGCTTCTCAGGCGAGGTATCCCGCTCCAGCAGGCAAAGCCGCCCGGACATACCCAGGTGCAGGATCAGGCAGCCGCTTTCAAAACGGGCAATAATGTATTTGCCGCGGCGCGTCAGTTCCAGCAGCCTGGAGCCATGCAAAGTCTGCGGCAAATGGGCAGGAATGGGCCAGCGCATGGCAGGCTGGCGAATCACGGCTTGCGTCACAGTGGCGCCGACCAAGGGTTCCAAGCCGCGACGCGTGACCTCGACTTCTGGTAATTCCGGCATCAGCTCATGAGCTACTTGCCCAGGCCCACGGGCGGGTTAAGCATGGTAAAACCGATATCAGGCGGGAAATAGTAGCGCATCCCTTCATCAGGCCGTCCCAGGATCAGCTGTGGAGATTCCTGCAGCCTCTCAAAATGCACTTGCTTACCATCCTTGAGTTTGACCGAGAACGAGGGATAGCGATTCTTGCGGTCGGGAGTGTATGGCTCGACAGAAGATGCGCGGATTTTTGTCCAGAACTCGTCGAACCATTCGTTAAGCTCTTCCTGCTTGGGCTTGGCATTAGGCACGGACACCTGCCATTTGCCATCGGCATCGCGGTCGAGCTGCAGGCGAACCTCTTCCCATTGCTCCAGGCGCGAGAAGTCGAACCCTGCAATCTCCTCCTTGGGTTTGAGCGGGCTCTTGTCCAGCATTTCCAGCAACTGGGTCGCCGCCGTTTCCGAATACAAGCCGGACAATAGGTACACGGAATCCTTGTAGGCCACATATTGCTCGGCAGTCACCGGGTTATAGAGGCCGAAAATGAATTCCTCGTCATTGAGCCTGATTCTCAGCCTGGGGTTGTCCAGGCCGAAGCGCGCAGGGTCAGCGGCGGAAAACTTCTCGCGGCTGGTGCCGGCCACGATCGAAACGATCCGCTGCACAGTCACCTGGTCGGCCCGGGCGGCATATGGCTGGGCCAGGTACCAGAAGCCGTCGGTCTTTTCGAACACCACCGGCGCCTTGGCGGGAAACTCGATGCTCAGCTTGTCGAAATCCGACAATTTGAGGCTGGACACCTCATAGGTGGTCGCCTGCTCTTCCTGGTCCTGCGGCTTGAGGTAGAGGAACGCCACGATTCCCGCCACCAGCAACAACAGCACCAGGTTTACGATCCATCTCGACCTCATGCCTTGCGACGCCTCCACCAGATCACCACGCCGATCACGATCAAGCCCAGCGGCAGGATGCGGCTGAAGCCGATGAAGACAAACTGCGCCAGCAGGTTGGCCCAGCCCTCGGAAGGAATCACGATATTCACGTCCTTGCGCGGCTTGGGCTGGATGGTGATCAGCCTGTCGTCGCCCGCCAGCCAGTTGACGATGTTCAGGCCCAGGTCGAGGTTGCCGCCATTGGAGAGGAAAGTGTTGGCAAGGAAGTTGCCGTTACCCACCACCACCACGCGCTGGCCTTTTTCGCCGTACTTGCGCTCTAGCGCCACCGCGATGTTGATGGGGCCGGGCAAGTCCTTCTTGCTGTCGAAACTGACGTTGTCGTCCACCTTGCCGGTCTCGAGCCAGCCATTGGGCGCCACTTCCACCAGGTTGGACGAACGCCAGCCGTTCTCGAAGGAATCCTCGGCATGGATCATGCGCGCTTCGGGGAACAAGGTGCGCAGCATGAAGTTCTTGGTGATCGCATGCACCCCGTACTGGTTGGCGAACGCCACCTTGGCATCCGCGCCGTAGCGGGTCGCGGAAAGGTCCACCACCATACCCGGCGTCAGTTGCAACCCCAGATACTCGGCAATCGGCTGCAAGCCGTGCAGGTTGACCTCGTCGTCGATCAGCCACAGCAGGTTGCCGCCCTTTTCCAAGTATTGCTTGATCTTCTGCACCTCGACCTCGGTCACGTCCACTTCCGGGCTCGCGATCACCAGCATGGCGCCGTTGCTCGGCACTTCCTGCGCGATCAGCAGGTCGGGATTGGACAGCTTGAAGCCCTTCTTTTCCAGGTGCCGGCCAAAGTCGCCCAGGTCGTGGTTCTTGACGCCGATCAGGCTGCGCTCGCCGTGCCCGTCCAGGAACATCACGGCATTCTGGTTGGTGCGGGACAGGCGCACCAGCAGGTTGGTCATGTCCTGCTCGATGAATGCTTGCGGCGGCACGATGTGCTCGGTGCGCTGGTTGTACTCCACCACCAGCTCGATCTCTGCCTTGACCCCGGCTTCCTGCGTCGCCTTGGGCTCCTCGGTCGGGCTGACGAAGCTCAGGGTAATATCCGGCTTGACGCGCTGGTAGCGCTCGACGAACTTGTTGATGTACTTGCGCGTGTCGTTGTCCTTGACGACGTAGGCCGTGATATTGATCGGCCCTTCCATCTCCTTGAGGACATTGACGCTGCCCTCGGTCAGGGTATTGCGGCCGCCCTGCGTCACGTCGCGGCTGACGTGGTATTGATACGTCAGGAAGCCGAGCAGGAACACCAGCATCAGGAACAGCACCACGAAGAAGCTGTTCTGCACGAATAATTGAAAGCGTAGTTTGCGATTGGTTTTCATAAAGTCTCTCGATCAGCCACGCAAGCGATCTGCATCCAGCCTACGAACAGTCAGGGTCAGAAAGGTGATGATAAACAACAGGAAATAGGCAATGTCGCGGGTATCCAGCATGCCGCGCGAGAAAGGCTCGAAGTGGCGCATCAGGGACAGGTTGGCGATCGTATTGCTCGGATCACCCGCGAGGAAATACTCGATCAACTGCAAGGCCAGCAATGCGACAAAGGTAATGATCGCGGCGACCACCGGCTGCTGCGTGGTGCTGGATACATAAGTCCCCAACGCGCAGTAGCTTGCCACCAGCAGGAACAGGCCCAGCAGATTGGCGAGCAAATAGCCAAAATCAATATCCGCCCACAAGTTGAGCGAGCACACCATGGCGCCGATCAGCAATACGCTCAGGGACAGGAACGACAGCAAGCCGACGAACTTGCCGAGGACGATCTCGGTCAGCGACAAGGGCGCGCTGAACAGAAAAGGCAATGTTTGCTGGCGGCGCTCCTCGCTGATCAGGCGCATCGAGAGCAATGGTACGGCGAACAGCATGATGAAAGGCGCAATGCCGAACACGCTGCCGCCGACGAACTCGGTCACGCCCATGCGCTGGTCGGGCCGCATGGCACCCGACATGGTGAGGAAGTACTGGTCGACCCCCATCAAGTAGAAGGTAGCAAAGACGAATTGCAGCAGGGCGAGGATCACCCAGCCCATGGGCGAGGAAAACAGGCCCTTCAATTCTTTTCTGGCGATATTGACGATCATAAGAAGTCCTTAAAACTCAGGCTGCCTGCCATCAGGCAGCGGCAGCTTCCTGGAATGTAAGCTGGACGAAGACCTCTTCCAGAGAGGTTTGGTCAGGATTGATCTGGAACAGGCCCCAGTTCTGGCTGACGGCAGCCTGCACCAGCGCCTCGGACGGCGCCTCGCCCGGCGTATGCCGGATGCGCAGCAGGTTGCCTTCCAGCGCCTCGACCGACTCCACGCCGGGAATGCCCAGCAATGCCTCATGGGCGGGCGGCTGCCTGAGCCCCAGCAGCAGGCGGTTGCCGTGGCGCTGCTGCTTGAGAACGTCGATGCCGCCATTGAACACCAGGCTGCCCTTGTGGATGATCTGCACGCGGTCGCAGACCATTTCGACTTCCGGCAGGATATGGGTGGAAAGAATCACGCTGTGCTCGCCGCCCAGCTCCTTGATCAAGGCGCGGATGTCGCGGATCTGGATCGGGTCCAGCCCCACGGTCGGCTCGTCCAGGATCACCACCATCGGGTTGTGGATGATGGCCTGGGCGATACCCACGCGCTGCTGGTAACCCTTGGAGAGATTCTCGATCAGGCGCTTGCCCATTTCGGTCAGGCCGCAGCGCTGCTTGGCAATGTCGACCGCCTTCCTGATATGCTGGCGGCTGACGCGATGCAAGCGGGCCGCAATCGTAAGGAACTCGTCCACGGTCAACTCGCGGTACAAGGGAGGCTGCTCGGGCAGGTAGCCGATCAATGCCTTGGCATCCTTGGGACGCTCCATCATGTCGATACCGCAAATCTTCACCGAACCGTTGCTAGGCGCCAGGTTGCCTGTCAGCATCTTCATGGTGGTGGACTTGCCTGCGCCATTCGGCCCGAGGAAACCCAGCACTTCGCCCTTGTTCAGGGTAAAGCTGACGTCGTTGACCGCTGCACGGCTGCCATATTTACGGGTTAACTCTGAAGCCTCTACGGTAATAGTCGTCATATGTGAGTGAATTATCCGGTTTTAAGGGGTGCTAAGTTAGAAAAACATCACTCGCCTGTCAAGTTTGTCTCGCCTTTTCGGCATCGCGAAAACGCAAGAACAAGCCCGACGCTGTTGAATTATCATGTTTAAAACCGCTATAGCCGGACATGAGGCCGCGCCCTAAAGCATACAGGTACGTAAACCATACGGCATCCGGTTGATAGCATCGCGCATTATGGGTGAACTTGTGCACACTGTCACGGACTAAGAAAGACGGTGCAAAATCGTGCAAAACTTGCGCCTACCCCATTGAAAACAAGCTCAGCAGGCCTCAATATGCTAATTATCAACCCGCTACGAGATTTCCTTGAAAATGCTTATTAGCAAAAAGATCGCAATTGCAGTTGCCTGCGCAGCAATGACGCTGGGCATGGGGAATGCCGCCACTGCGGCAAACAAGGCAGAAAGCCCCTCGCCTGCGCTCACGGGCGAATTCGTCTATAAATACCTGATCGGGGAAATTGCCGGGCAACGCGGCCAATTCGACCTGGCAAGCGCCTTGTTCCTCGACCTGGCCCAGATCAACCAGGACTCGCGCCTTGCGGAGCGTGCAGCCAAGACCGCCGTGATGGGCAACGACGGACGTACAGCGATCGATGCGGCCAACCTCTGGTCGCAGCTTGACCCCGGTTCCACGGAGGCACACCAGGCCCTGACCCAGATGCTGATCAACACCGGCAAGCTGAACGAGGCCAAGCCGCACCTCAAAGCCTTGCTTGCCAATGAAGAAGGCCGCGCCAGCGGCTTCATGTTCCTCAACAACCTGCTTTCCCGCCAACAGAACAAGGCCGCGGTGCTGAGCCTGGTACAGGAACTCGCGCGCGATTACCCCGACCTCCCCGAAGCGCATTTCGCAATCGCGCATGCCGCCTGGAACGCAGGCAATACCGAGCTTTCGCTCAACGAACTCAACCAGGCGAACAAGCTGCGCCCGGGCTGGGAAATGGCCGCGCTGATGCAAGGCCAGGTGCTGCTGGGCAAGTCTCCCGAACAGGCCGTGGATTTTTACCGCGGCTTCCTTTCCACGCACGCGGATGCCAATGAAGTGCGCCTAGCCCTGGCCCGGATATTGGCCGGACAAAAGAAATTCGACGAAGCCAAGAACGAGTTCATCAAGCTGATCGAGGCCTCCAACGGCAACCCGGAAATCCTGGTGGTGGTGGGCCTGCTCTCGCTGCAGGCGAACGAACTGCCCGATGCCGAAAAATATTTCAAGGACGCCCTGGGCAAGGGATTCAAGGACAAGGACCAGATTTACATCTATCTCGGCCAGATTGCCGAGAAGAAGCGCAACGACGACGAAGCGTTGCAATGGTATAGCAAGGTCGCCCCTGGAAAAGTGCGCTATGTCGACGCGCAGCTTGGCGTTGCCAACGTCATTTCGCGCCGGGAAGGCATCGACGCCGCCATCCAGTCGCTGGAGAACTTGCCGGACCTGACCGATGCGCAGCGCGCGGCGGTCGTGCACGCGCAAGCCAACGTCCTGACCCAGGCCAAGCGCCACCAGGAAGCCTACTCGCGCCTGGAAAACGCCATCAACACCCTGCCCAACTCGCCCGAACTGGTCTACGACTTTGCCATGGCGGCGGAACGCGTCAACAAGGTGGACGTGATGGAGCGCGAGCTGCGCAAGCTGATCAAGATACAGCCTGAGTTTGCGCAGGCGTATAACGCGCTGGGCTATTCGCTGGCGGACCGCAATGTCCGCCTCGAGGAAGCCAGGGTGATGATTGAAAAAGCGCACGAGCTAAGCCCCGAGGACCACTACATACTCGACAGCCTAGGCTGGGTACACTACCGCCTGGGCAACCTGGACAAGGCCCTGGAGTATTTGCGCCGCGCCTATTCGCAGCAACCGGATCCGGAAATCGCCGCCCACCTCGGCGAGGTGTTGTGGAAGCAAGGCAAGCGCGACGAGGCAGTCAAGACCTGGGAGGCAGCGCTTTCAGCCTTTCCTGAAAACGAAGTCTTGATCAGCACCAACAGGAAATTCAATCGTTAAGATGCAAGCTGCACAGCGCTGGCTGCTGCTGGGCACCATATTGGCGGCTCCGGGCTGCGCCAGCATTCCCACCACCACCGTCCCAAGCGCGCCCGAGGTTCATCAGCAACACTTGGCTAACGTTGCCGGAATCGACCAGTTCAGCCTGAACGGGCGTATCGGCGTACAGACCGAAGCCAAGGGCTTCTCAGGCTCGACGCAATGGCAGCATACTCCCCGGCATGACACTATCTCGCTGTTTTCTCCGCTGGGAAGCCAGGTCGCCGCCATTGAGCGCACCAGCGGGAATGTCAGCCTGGTGACCAATGACAACAAACGCTACGAAGCCGTGGACGCCGAAACCCTGACTGAGCAGAACCTGGGCTGGCGCCTGCCCATGAACGGGCTGTCGGACTGGGTGCTGGGGCGCCCAGGCAAAGAGCCGGTAGAAGCCGCCCAATGGGACGATGCCGGGCGCCTGGTCAAGCTCAGGCAGGACGGCTGGGATATCGAGTACGGCCAATACGCCACCGTCAACCATTACCAGCTCCCTATGCGCATCACCCTGCGCAATGCCAGCAGGCTCACGCTCAAGCTGATCGTGCAGCAATGGCAGTTGCCATCGCGTTAAGCAACAGCCTCCTCAAGACCATGCAAGATTTCCACGCTTACCCCGCACCGGCAAAAATCAACCTGTTCCTGCATATCACAGGCCGCCGGCCCGACGGCTACCACCTGCTGCAAAGCGTGTTCCGCCTGCTGGATTTTGGCGATACCGTGCATATCAGGCCGCGAACCGACCATATCATCCGGCGCACGGAAAATACGCCCGGCGTGCCTGAAGAAAGCGATTTGTGCATCCGCGCGGCGAAACTGCTGCAACAGCATTCGGGTTGCAAGCTGGGAGCCGATATCTACGTCACCAAGCGCACTCCCATGGGAGGCGGGCTGGGCGGAGGCAGCTCCGACGCTGCCAGCGTTTTGCTGGCCCTCAACCGATCGTGGAGTCTCGGGTTGCGCCGCGAAGAGCTTATCTCCCTGGGCCTGAAACTGGGAGCGGACGTCCCCTTCTTCATTTTCGGAGAAAACGCCTGGGTGGAGGGAGTTGGCGAAAAACTGCAATCAATTCAATTGCCTCAAACCCATTACCTGGTCATCACCCCGCGCGTCCATATTTCGACCGCAGAAATTTTTGCATCGAAGCAATTGACAAGGGACACGAATCCCACGACAATAGCGGCCTTTCTGAGGGACTTGGTTCACAACGATCTCGAAACCGTAGTTAGACGGCAGTACCCGGAAGTTGAAAAATGCCTGCAATGGCTGTCTCAATTCTCCAAGGCTCGCATGAGCGGTTCTGGCGCTTCGGTATTCGCAGCATTCGACGACCAGGAAGCTGCGGAAGCTGTGCTGGCAAGAATGAATGAAACGCGCGAATTGCAAGAATATGCGGGTTGCGAGGTTTCAGGATTCTATGCAAAAGGGCTGGATCAACATCCCCTGCGCAGTTTTGCAGCCTGATGGAAACAACGATCAAATGGGGAGTCGCCAAGCTGGTTAAGGCACCGGATTTTGATTCCGGCATGCGAAGGTTCGAATCCTTCCTCCCCAGCCAGAATAAAAGCGTGTAACTTAAAAATTACACGCTTTTGTTTTTTGCACGCGATTTATACAAGCGATATCTCGCGGTTTTTATAGAAGCGACTTCTCGCGGTTTATGTTAGAGATAAGGATTCCAACTGTGGCCAAGGGCGACATGATGGTATTTACCGGCAACGCCAACCGTGCGCTTGCCGAAGAGGTGGTTAGCCACCTGGGCATAGAGCTGGGCAGGGCCACCGTTGACCGCTTCAGCGACGGCGAAGTGATGATCGAGCTGCTGGACAATGTCCGCGGCAAGGACGTGTTCATCCTGCAATCCACCTGCATGCCGACCAACGACCACCTCATGGAAGTGATGGTCATGGTCGACGCCCTGCGCCGCTCCTCCGCCGCGCGTATCACCGCAGCGATTCCTTATTTCGGCTATGCACGCCAGGACAGGCGCCCGCGTTCCGCACGGGTCGCAATCACCGCCAAGGTAATCGCCAACATGCTCACGACGGTAGGCGTCAACCGCCTGCTGACCATGGATTTGCACTCCGACCAGATCCAGGGCTTTTTCGATATTCCAGTGGATAACATCTACGCCACCCCTATCCTGCTTCATGACTTGACCCAGCAGAAGCATGACGACCTGGTGGTGGTATCGCCCGACGTCGGCGGCGTGGTACGCGCCCGCGCTGCGGCCAAGCACCTCAACGTCGACCTGGCGATTATCGACAAGCGCCGCCCAAAGCCCAACGTGGCCAAGGTGATGAATATCATCGGCGATGTTTCCGGCCGCACCTGCGTATTGATGGATGACATGGTGGATACCGCCAATACCTTGTGCGAGGCCGCGATTGCGTTGAAGCAGCAAGGCGCTAAGAAAGTCGTGGCCTACTGTACCCACCCTGTGCTTTCCGGCGAGGCTGTATCGCGCATCACCAATTCCGAACTGGACGAACTGGTGGTCACCAACACGATTCCATTGCGCCCGAATGCGCAGCAATCGCCGAAGATACGCGTGGTCAGCGCGGGCGAGCTGTTTGCGGAAACCATACGCCGCATCAGCAATGAAGATTCAGTGAGCTCCCTGTTCGTAGATTAGGCGGGAGCACGGTTCCGGCGGATGGGCATGCCCATCCGCCCTTTCTGTTATCTGGTCGCGGATAACAGGCAAACCCAAGGCCGACAGGCCTTTTTTAGGAGTAGTAAAATGGCAATTACAATCAAAGCAGCCAAACGCGAAGGCAAAGGTACGGGTGCGAGCCGCCGTCTCCGTCGCGCTGGCAACGTTCCAGGCGTTGTTTACGGTGGCGACAAGGAGGCTGTCAGCCTTGAGTTCAACCACAAGGAACTGTTCCTCGAATTCCGTCATGAAACATTCCACGCTTCCATCCTGAACCTGGAAGTGGACGGCAAGAAGGAACAAGTCGTTCTGCGTGACTACCAACTGCACCCGGTCCGCAACACCATTCAGCACATCGACTTCCAGCGCGTCAGCGCGAGCGAGAAGGTGCACGTGAAGGTGCCTCTGCACTTCATCAACGCCGACGTTGCACCTGGCGTGAAGCTGGGCGGCGGCATTGTGACCCACATCCTGACAGAAGCGGACGTGAGCTGCCTGCCTAAGGACCTGCCGGAGTTCATCGAAGTGGACCTGGGCAAGCTGGAAGCCGGCCACTCTATCCACCTGTCCGAAATCAAGCTGCCCAAGGGCGTTGAGTTCGTCCAGCTGGCACATGACAACGACTCGGCTGTCGCATCGATCGCCAAGCCACGCGGCGGCGCTGCTGCTGAAGGCGAAGCGGATGCTGAAGGCGAAGCTGCAGCCGAGTAATACCGGCGTCAATGCTTGAACGCGCGCTCCGGGCGACCGGGGCGCGCGTATTCATTTTAAAGAGTCACATCATCATAATGAACGGTATCCGCCTTTTTGTTGGCCTCGGCAATCCCGGCGCCCAATATGAAGACACCCGCCACAATGCAGGCTTCTGGTGGATAGACCAGGTCTGCGCGCAGACTTCCAGCAAAACCGCTTTGGAAGCCAAATTCTTCGGCCTCAGCGGCCGGCTCAACGGCCATGCCGACACCTGGCTGCTCAAGCCGACTACCTTCATGAATGCCAGCGGCCGCGCCGTGGCGGCACTGGCGCGTTTTTACAAGATTCCGCCCGAGCAAATCCTGGTCATCCATGACGAATTGGATTTGTCCCCCGGCGCTGCCCGCCTGAAGAAAGGGGGCGGCCACGGCGGCCATAACGGCCTCAAGGACATCGCCGCGCAACTGGGCACCAATGACTTCTGGCGCCTGCGCCTGGGCATCGGCCATCCAGGCGACCGCAGCGCGGTGGTCAATTATGTGCTGCACGCGCCGCTGCGCGACGAATTGCAGCAGATAGAATATGCCATGGACGACAGTACGCTCGTATTGCCGCAACTGCTCGAAGGCAAGTTCGAGGAAGCCATGCTCAAGCTGCACACCAAAACCAAGCAGAATTAACCTTTAACCAAGAACAGGCAGATCACCATGAAATGCGGAATTGTTGGCCTACCCAACGTAGGAAAATCCACCCTCTTCAATGCGATTACCCGCGCAGGCATCGAAGCCGCCAATTACCCGTTCTGCACCATAGAACCCAATGTCGGCATCGTTGAAGTGCCCGACCCGCGCCTCAAGCCGCTCATCGAGATCGTCAACCCGCAGAAAATCCAGCCCGCGATCGTCGAGTTCGTCGATATCGCCGGCCTGGTGGCTGGCGCCTCCAAGGGCGAAGGCCTAGGCAACAAGTTCCTCGCCAACATCCGCGAGACCGATGCGATTGCCCACGTGGTGCGCTGCTTCGACGACGGCAACATCGTGCACGTCGCAGGCAAGGTGGACCCGCTGGCCGACGTCGAGACCATCAACACCGAGCTCGCGCTCGCCGACATGGAAACAGTGGAGAAAACCCTGCAGCGCGAAAGCAAGAAGGCCAAGTCCGGCGACAAGGAAGCGATCGCATTGTGCGCAGTGCTGGAGAGGGTGCAGAAGCATCTCGACCAGGGCCATCCGGTTCGCACCCTGGGCCTGGACGAAGACCAGCTCAAATTGATCAAGCCGCTGTGCCTGATCACGGTCAAGCCCGTGATGTATCTCGCCAATGTCGACGAAGGCGGTTTCGAGAACAACCCCTTGCTGGAAAAAGTGCTGGAACTCGGCAAGAAGGAAGGCGCGCCCGTGGTCGCCATCTGCGCCAAGATCGAGAGCGAGATCGCCGACCTGGAAGATGAGGACAAGGCCATGTTCCTCTCTGAACTGGGACTGGAAGAACCGGGCCTGGACCGCGTCATCCGCGCCGCCTACGACCTGCTCGGCCTGCAGACCTACTTCACCGCCGGCGTGAAGGAAGTGCGCGCGTGGACCGTGCGCAAAGGCGCCACCGCCCCGCAGGCTGCCGGCGTGATCCATACCGACTTTGAGCGCGGCTTCATCCGCGCGGAGGTCATCGCCTATGACGAATACGTCAAGCACAAGGGAGAGAAAGGCGCGCAGGAAGCCGGCAAGATGCGCCTGGAGGGCAAGGATTACATCGTGCAGGATGGAGATGTGATGCACTTCCGCTTCAACGTATAACATTCATCCACTCCGTAACTCAAAAAAAATCCGTGTCGCAAGCACGGATTTTTTTATGTCTCCCATCATTAGGAAGGTAAGTGGATGACGCTGATCCTGCCGTCCGGCTCCAGCCGCATTTCCTTGACTTGGTCTAGGGTTTCCAGCCCCTCCTCACGGATTTTGGACATCAGCTCTTCCTTGGTGATCCATTCCCGCCGCAGGTTTTTCCACTGGATTTCGCCATTGCGCACCAACATCATGCTGGACGATTCGGTAAACCGCCGGATCAATGGAAAGCGGTATCCCAGATAATCGAACAGCAGGTTCCAGCTTAACAAGGTCGCCACCAGCAACGCTCCATCCACGAACGTCTTGGAATCACCGCTCATGGCATTTTGGGACGCATCGGCCACAATCACCACGAACAGGAAATCGCCTATTCCCAGGCTGCCCACGTCCCGCCGCAATACAAAACGGAAGATGAAGAACAAAAACCAGAACACCAACGATCCCCGGATGATGATTTCCAAAGGTGGAACGCTGAAGGTGAATAATTCCATTACCGCCTCGCGCACAAGTCTATTGCCGCAATATTAAGCATGTCTTACGGGAAGCATGTGTAGTCCGATTGCGCAAAAGAGTGTAGGAAAAGTAGGAAAATACCGAATATCCCGCTTCTTCCAACCTGTCCCCGCTACTCCTACAAAAGAATCAGCACTGTCCGATTCCCATTGACGACGATCTGGCACCATTATGCAAGTTCACAAACCAATGGAGCCCGACATGATGTCTGGATTATGGTTACGCAAGCAATGCCTTAACCTGCTCGCAATATCACTGCTCGCCTCCCCCATGTTCATCCTGAATGACGCCTCGGCGGCAGAGGTGCTGTCTGCAAAAGATCAAGGTTACCTGAAAGACATTACGCGCCTGGAGATATTACAGACCGAAGCCAGCGAACTGGCCGTGATCAAGTCCAGCAATGAAAATGTGCGGAACTTCGCGCGGGAAATTCTCAAGGCACAGACCCAGTTGGGCGAAGCGCTCAAGCAGCTGGCCAGCCAGAAACGCGCCGACCTCCCGACGGAGCCATCGCTTTGGCAAAAAGCCAAGTTCAAGAGCCTGTCCTCCAAGGACGGTGCCGAATTCGACCTGGGCTATGCCAAGACTATCGGCGTCAAGTCCCAGGAGGAAATCGTGAAATTGCTGGGCAAAGTAGCCAACCGTACCGAAGACCCCGATATCAAGACATTTGCCCTGCAGCAGTTATCGCCAGCGACATCGAATCTGGAAACAGCAAAAGCCTTGCTCGCCGTAATCAAGGCCACGGAAGACGACTGAGCTCAGGCAAGGCGAATGTCGAGTTTTCTGACACGGATATAAGACGCTGGCTTATAACGAGGCGCTCTAGGCCGACCAATAATGAACACACTTTCTTTTCATTTGAGAGAGTTGCAAGACTAACTGCCTCACTCTATCAACTTCGTTATGGAGGTTTATCATGGTACAGACTGCAAGTCCGCGCGGCTTTGCCGCAATGAGTCCTGAGAAACAACGACAGATCGCCAGCATGGGCGGTAAAGCCGCCCACGCCAAAGGCACAGCCCACGAATTCGACTCCGCCTCCGCCCGGCTGGCAGGCCGCAAAGGCGGACAAGCCGCCCACGCCAAAGGCACGGCGCACCAATTTACTTCCAAGGAGGCACGCGCTGCAGGCCGCAAAGGGGGCCGCCGCAGTTCATAGGCCTTCAAGGCAGCCATGACTATTCACTCATGGGTGCCTGATACAAAAAAGCCAGGAATTTCTTCCTGGCTTTTTATTTATCTTCGATTTTCTACACCTGGTCGCGCTCCAGGAAAAAAGCATAATGCTGGGAATAAAGCTCGCTGCCTTTTTCCAGTATGGATTTATACACCCGCGTCGCTTTTAACCCTTCCTGCGTGTGATGCACCAGCGGAGACATGAGACGGATCACGTAATCCATCACATCCATTTGGTTGCTCGACTCATTTACCCCTCCTGCCAAGCTTTCCTCTGGGGTCTCTAGCTTTATCAGGGTAAGTGCAGACGGGGCGGCGACCAGATCTGAGACATCAGCATACTGCAAATGCTTGCCATACTCCTGGCTGTATGCCAACCAATCCAGCAGCACCTGCTGCTGGTACCCTTGTGCGGGTAACAGGCTTTCGCGCTCCAGCACATGCCATAATCTGGTCCTGCCTTTGTCGTCTGGCTGCATCCAGCCTTCATTGCATAACTGCTGCAATAACAAAGGCAATGGCAGGCTATTCGTCCAATGGCCGCGAATACCCCGTTCCATGCAATCAATCCGGTAGGCCCGCTCAAGATAAGCAGCACAAGGCTGTATTGTTGCCAAGAAGGCCTTCTGCAGATCGAATGAAGCGACAATCTTGGGGATATCCAGTCCCAATTGATGCAATTTGTAGCCGTTATTGACCCGATGAAGCAAAGCTTGCCTTTCTTCATCATCATCCGCCGCATCAAGAAGTGATTTCAGCAACTTGATGGCGCTGGCAACGCAAGCGTCATCCTCTGTGGCATGCAGCGTAAAGTAATGCGGCTGAACCTCTTGCTCGCTCAACTCGTAAGCCGCAATCAGCATCGGCAGAGAGACTTGCTCGTATCCCAAGTTGAATCCAATGATTTCCGGCAAGTAATCGTCGACATGGCGCCCCAATGCCAACCTGATCGCTCCTTGCACGTAATACTGGTCATCCAAATCATACCAACCTGAACAACCGTTTTGGTCAAGCAGCTTCTGGTATAGCTTGACTTGGTTGCAACATTCGTCGCCATCACCCAGGTTTCGGAGATAAATCTTGCACAACGGCGCAAATTTGGCCTCGCGCCAATGCCTGAGAAACCCATATAGCCAGGCACCCTCTACCATACGGCTGGGAGCAACAGACTGCAGGAAGTGCAATGCATGCGCCTTGCAGGAGAAATATCGCGCTTTCTGCCCGGCATGCCTGTCGGCCAAATACGCCCGGTAACCAGCTTTTACCCGCGCACTACGCTGCTCCAGCCATTGAGGCAATGCTGCCATCTCGTCTGGCAAATCGCTCTCAAGCGACTCTGCTTCGGCCAATTTCCCATTAAGAAACGTTCGTGCGGATTTATATGCGCCATCAACATCAGCGCGGCGAACCAAGGCATGGAATAAATCACGGGCGGGAGCAGAGGCCGCTTGAGAAAGCGGCTGCGGAGGATTACGCTTGAATACTATCGAAGAAACATCGCGCCTGAATACCAAGCTTGGAATAGCGTCTGACACGACGCCCCGATCCAGCGTAACCTCTTTCATGATACACCCCCCGCATTACAATGCCAGTAAGATTAAGATATAGGGAATTATCTAGAAAAGTAGACCCGCATACCGTCAGACAATTCCGCCGGTTTTCGTAGGAAAATCAACACAATCCCGAGAAAAGCATACATTCCCTTTATCTTTCAATTAATTAAGGCGTTCAATGAAAAACTCCCGACCTTTTCAGGACCCGCTTTTCCCCAAGCTCTGCTCCTCTTACTCGTTATAAAACACATATTTGCTTTGACTTTAAGCAAACAAGAAAATAAAATAGCGGGCTTGGTTGAATCCTATGGGTTCTGGTGATGTAGCTCAGCTGGTTAGAGCACAGGATTCATAATCCTGGGGTCGAGGGTTCAAGTCCCCCCATCACCACCAACAAGCTATCTCATAGCGTTTCACCGAGTATCAAAAAAGCCGCATGATTACTGAATCTGCGGCTTTTTTTGTATCATTTCATCTCATACCATCTCTTGACATCTCCTGTTTTACAGGGGTAAGTTTAGAAGTAACATACTTACCCCACTAACTGGTTACCCCAAAATGGCACTTTCAGACGTATCCTTACGCAATGCCAAGCCACGTGATAAAGCCTGCTTTATGACTAAGCCGGGTTATTCATCCAAGTTACCCCAACGGTAAGTGGTGGCGACTCAAATACCGTTTCGACGGCAAGGAAAAGTTGCTATCGCTAGGCACCTACCCCGATGTCTCTCTTGCCAATGCCCGCGAACGTCGAGACGAGGCCAGGAAGTTGCTGGCCCAAGACCCTCCAGTCGATCCAAGTGAGAAGCGCAAGGCCCATAAATCAGCCCGGGCCGGCAGCGTGGCAAACAGCTTTGAGGTGGTCGCCAGGGAATGGCTCGCCTGCCACATGGCGAACAAAGCTCCGACTCATCGAGACAAAGTGATCCGGCGCTTTGAGCTCTATCTGTTCCCCTGGATAGGCAGCCGCCCAATTGCAGAAATCACGGCGCCGGAAGTATTGGAGGCGATCAAGCGAGTAGAAAAGCTGGGCATTCTGGAAACTGCCCACCGCACCTTGCAAACGGCTGGGCAGGTATTCCGTTATGCCGTGCAAACTGTCCGGGCAATCCGCGATGTGACGGCAGACCTCAAAGGCGCGCTGCCGCCAACAACCACCAAACACATGCCAGCCTTCACCGATCTCAAGGATGTAGCAGAACTGCTCAGAGCGATCGATGGCTTCAAGGGCAGCCTGACTGTACTGACCGCATTGAAGCTTGCGCCAATGGTATTTGTCCGGCCAAGCGAATTGCGCCAGGCGAGATGGAAAGATATTGACCTGGAGTCAGGCGAGTGGCGCTATTACGTCAGCAAGACAAAGACCAACCACCTGGTTCCCCTCCCCTCGCAAGCTGTCAGTATATTGCGGGAGCTTTATCCCCTATCCGGCCACGGGGAGTGGGTATTCATGGGAGGCCACTCTCCGCTTAAGCCTATGAGTGAGAGCGCAGTGAACGCCGCGCTGAAGCGTATGGGCTATGACACCAAGACACAGATCACCGGCCATGGCTTCCGTGCAATGGCTAGAACAATCCTGCATGAGCGTCTGAATATCGATCCTCATGTGATCGAGCATCAGCTAGCTCACAAGGTGCCCGACGCGCTGGGATCAGCCTACAACCGTACCAAGTTTATTGAGCAACGCAAAGAGATGATGCAGAAATGGGCTGATTACTTGGATGAGCTGAAAGCTGGAGCAAAGATTATCCAGCTGCAAGCCTAGACCCTATGCAACAGCATTGGACGGGAATATACTTGTACAAATAGATGAACAAGTATTGGAGGTTGTCATGAGAGTAGTGAGTTATTCAGAAGCGCGCAATTCGCTCAAGTCGGTATTGGATGACGTGACCAATGATGTGGATGTCACGGTGATCAACCGCCGTGATGCGGAAGATGCCGTAGTGATGTCACTGGCCCATTACAACAGCCTGATGGAAACCTTGCACCTGATGCAAAACCCATCCAATGCTGCCCACCTGGCTAAGTCCATTGCGGAACTACGAGCAGGTAAAGGCAAAGCTAGAGAGCTGATCAAGGAATAATGGCGCGCAAGTTTGTTTTTACCCCAAGCGCCTGGGCGGATTATCTGTACTGGCAGACCCAGGACAAGAAAACCCTCAAGCGTATTAACGCTTTGCTGGAAGCAGCGGCCAGGGAGCCGTTTGAAGGCATAGGCAAGCCAGAACCATTGCGAGGGGATTTGTCTGGCTTCTGGTCCAGACGCATTGATGATGTGAACAGGTTGGTTTACGAAGCCACGGAGAATGAATTGAATATTGTGGCCTGCCGCTATCACTATGGCGATAAGTAGCAGGTTCAGGAGCAACACCGACGCCTGACGGTATCAGGCATTAGCGGGAAGGCTGGTTAACTGTGAG